>NZ_CM170654.1:0-3070806 GCF_057368585.1 Aliivibrio thorii
GTGTCTTCATCGCTTTGGCTGCAGTGTTTACAGCGCCTTCAAGAAGAATTACCTTCCGCAGAATTCAGCATGTGGGTTAGACCACTGCAAGCTGAATTAAATGACAATACCCTTACGCTATTTGCGCCGAATCGTTTCGTGTTGGATTGGGTTCGTGATAAATACCTAAATAGCATTAACTCATTATTAAATGAGTTCTGTGGTAGTGATGTACCTACATTACGCTTTGAAGTGGGAAGTAAACCGGTATCTGCTGCACCAGCGCCTAAAAGAACGGCTGCAGATGTTGCTGCTTCAACCTCTGCACCAGCACAACTTCAAGCTCGACAATCAGTGAATAAACCATGGGAATCCCAGAATTCAGAACCGGTTTCTGCTGATTTAAATCATCGCTCTAATGTTAACCCTAAGCATAAATTTACTAACTTTGTAGAAGGTAAATCAAATCAACTTGGTTTAGCTGCTGCTCGTCAGGTTTCTGATAACCCAGGAACAGCGTATAATCCACTTTTCTTATATGGTGGCACAGGCTTAGGTAAAACCCATTTATTACAAGCCGTTGGTAATGCCATTCTTGAACGTAAACCCGATGCTAAAGTGGTATATATGCATTCTGAGCGTTTTGTTCAAGATATGGTTAAAGCACTGCAAAATAACGCGATTGAAGAATTTAAACGCTATTATCGTAGTGTTGATGCCTTGCTTATCGATGATATTCAATTCTTTGCGAATAAAGAGCGTTCTCAAGAAGAGTTCTTTCATACTTTTAATGCACTATTAGAAGGTAACCAGCAAATCATTCTGACGTCAGATAAATACCCAAGAGAGATTAATGGCGTAGAAGATCGCCTTAAGTCTCGTTTTGGTTGGGGTCTTACGGTTGCGATTGAGCCGCCAGAATTAGAAACTCGAGTTGCTATCTTGATGAAGAAAGCAGAAGATCATCAGATTCACCTAGCAGATGAAGTTGCTTTCTTTATTGCAAAGCGTTTACGTTCGAATGTACGTGAATTAGAAGGTGCACTTAACCGTGTTATCGCTAATGCAAACTTTACTGGTCGCGCAATTACGATTGATTTTGTGCGGGAAGCATTACGAGATTTATTAGCTCTGCAAGAAAAGCTAGTGACGATTGATAATATTCAAAAAACCGTAGCAGAATACTACAAGATTAAAATGGCGGATTTATTATCTAAACGCCGTTCTCGCTCGGTTGCTCGTCCACGTCAACTTGCAATGGCGCTGTCAAAAGAGTTAACTAACCATAGTTTACCTGAGATCGGTGATGCGTTTGGTGGTCGAGACCACACAACAGTACTTCACGCTTGTCGTAAAATAGCTCAGCTTCGTGAAGAGAGTCATGATATAAAAGAAGACTATTCAAACTTGATTCGAACGTTGTCATCGTAAGTCATTATCTACTTTTAAATAAACGAGTATTATGAAATTTTCTATTGAACGCAGTCTGTTATTAAAACCACTGCAACAAGTATCTGGTGCCCTTGGTGGCCGTCCATCATTGCCAATTCTAGGCAATATTTTACTTCAGGTAGAAAATGGTCAGCTGTCTATGACCGCAACCGATTTAGAAGTAGAATTGATCAGTAAAATCACGTTAGAAGGGGATTTTGAAGCGGGTACTATTACGGTTCCTTCTCGTAAGTTTCTTGATATTTGTCGTGGTCTTCCAGACAGCGCCAACATTACTATCGCATTAGAGGGTGATCGTGTTTTAGTTCGCTCTGGCCGTAGCCGATTTACATTGGCAACATTACCGGCTAATGATTTTCCAAATATTGAAGGTTGGCAGAGTGAGGTAGAAATTACCCTTTCTCAAGCACAGCTTCGCAAACTAATTGAAAGCACTCAATTTTCAATGGCGAACCAAGATGTTCGTTATTACCTCAACGGTATGATGTTTGAAACTCAAGGAAATATTTTCCGCTCTGTTGCGACTGATGGCCATCGAATGGCTGTGTGTAATATGCCTGTTGAATCGGAGTTACCTGAGCAACAAGTGATCATGCCACGCAAAGGTATTCAAGAGCTTGTTCGTCTTCTTGACTCGCCAGATCAGAGTGTTACCTTACAGTTTGGTAATTCAAATGTACGTGCTGAAGTGAATAATTTTGTATTCACTTCTAAACTTGTTGATGGTCGCTTCCCTGATTATCGCCGTGTAATGCCACAAAGCAGTAATAAAACATTAGAAGCAGATTGTGATGAACTACGTCAAGCATTTGCGCGTGCTGCTATTTTATCTAATGAAAAATTCCGTGGTGTTCGTGTTAATTTAGCTAATAACCAAATGCGTATTACCGCGAATAACCCAGAGCAAGAAGAAGCAGAAGAGATCTTAGATGTAGATTTCCAAGGCGATGATATCGAAATCGGTTTTAACGTTAGCTATGTATTAGATGTGCTGAATACTTTAAAATGCGAACGTGTACGTATTTCGATGACAACGGCTAATGCGAGTGCGTTAGTTGAAGATTGCGCTAATGATGAAGCGCAATATGTTGTTATGCCAATCCGTCTGTAGATTTTAACTATCAATGCCATTATCACGCCTAATCATTAATGATTTTCGTAATATAAAGACGTGTGATATTCAATTATCATCAGGCTTTAATTTTGTTACGGGTGCCAATGGCAGTGGCAAAACCAGTGTCCTAGAAGCGATCTATTTGCTCGGACATGGCCGTTCATTTAAGAGCTCGTTAACCGGTCGGATCATTAGAAATGACTGTAACGAGCTTTTTATTCATGGTCGTTTCACCACACCAGAAAACTTTGAACTGCCCATTGGTATAAATAAGCAGCGCGATGGCACAACAGAGGTTAAAATAGGCGGAGAAAGTGGGCAAAAACTGGCACAATTAGCTAAGGTTTTACCGCTTCAATTAATTCACCCTGAAGGGTTCGAATTAGTTACTGATGGCCCTAAATTTCGCCGAGCATTTATTGATTGGGGAGTGTTTCACGTGGAACCTGCATTTTATGATGCATGGAGTAGAGTGAAGCGGTTAACAAAACAACGAAATGCGCTCTTAAAAACGGCACAAAGTTATCGAGAATTGAGTTATTGGGATTTGGAACTTGCACTGTTAGCTGAGAAGATTGATCAGTGGCGAGTGGATTATATCAATCACATATCTGAAGCAACTCAACAAATATGTCAGGCATTCTTACCAGAATTCGACATAAAGCTGTCATACTACCGAGGTTGGGAGAAAGATACTCCTTACGCGGAATTGCTTAAACGAAATTTTGAGCGAGATAAGCAGCTGGGTTATACCGTCGGCGGCCCAAATAAAGCCGACTTACGAATTAAAGTTGCAGGCACTCCTGTTGAAGATGTGTTGTCTAGAGGTCAACTAAAGTTGATGGTATGTGCGTTACGATTAGCACAAGGACAACATTTAACAGAAGCAACAGGAAAGCAGTGCATCTATTTAATAGACGATTTTGCTTCTGAACTGGATAGCCACCGCCGCCAATTGTTGGCTCAATATTTGAAACAGACAAAGGCGCAGGTGTTTATTAGTTCAATAACTGCTGAACAGATTGCAGATATGCATGATGAAGAAAGCAAGATGTTTGAGATAGAACATGGCAAAATAGCCCAAGGATAAAAACGCGAGAGTAACTCATGTCAGAAAATTATGATTCATCGAGTATTAAAGTACTAAAAGGTCTGGATGCGGTACGTAAGCGTCCGGGTATGTATATCGGCGACACCGACGACGGTACTGGTCTTCACCACATGGTGTTTGAGGTTGTCGATAACTCAATCGATGAAGCTCTTGCTGGTCACTGTAAAGATATTATTGTAACGATACATGAAGATAATTCGGTATCTGTAAGCGATGATGGTCGTGGTATTCCAACTGAAATTCACGAAGAAGAGGGCGTATCTGCTGCAGAAGTTATCATGACGGTACTTCACGCAGGCGGTAAGTTCGATGATAACTCTTATAAGGTATCAGGCGGTCTTCACGGTGTTGGTGTTTCAGTAGTAAACGCATTATCAGAGAAAGTTGAACTTACGATTAATCGTAAAGGTGAGATTTTCCAACAAACATATTGTCACGGTGTACCTCAAGCTCCTCTAGCGGTGACTGGTAAAACAGATACTACAGGTACTAAAATCCGTTTCTGGCCTAGTGACCAAACGTTCGCAAACATTGAATTTGTGTATGAAATTCTAGCGAAACGTCTACGTGAACTTTCTTTCTTGAACTCAGGTGTGTCTATTATTTTACAAGACATGCGTGAAGAAGATAAATCTGATCACTTCATGTTTGAAGGTGGTATTCAGGCGTTTGTTGATCATCTAAACCGTAATAAAACCCCTATTCATCAAAAAATCTTCCATTTTGATTTCATGCGTGAAGAAGATGGCATTGCTGTTGAAGTGGCAATGCAATGGAATGATTCTTTCCAAGAAAATATTTTCTGTTATACCAACAACATTCCACAACGTGATGGTGGTACGCACTTAGCTGGTTTCCGTTCTGCGCTAACTCGTACATTAAACACCTTCATGGACAAAGAAGGCTTTTCTAAGAAAGCAAAAGCATCAACTTCTGGTGATGATGCGCGTGAAGGCCTAACAGCGGTTGTTTCGGTTAAAGTGCCTGATCCTAAGTTTTCAAGCCAAACTAAAGATAAATTGGTCTCTTCAGAAGTGAAGTCTGCGGTTGAATCTGCAATGGGCGAAAAACTGTCTGAGTTCTTAGCTGAGAATCCAGGTGAAGCGAAAATGGTTTGTTCAAAAATCATTGATGCGGCTCGCGCACGTGAAGCTGCTCGTAAAGCGCGTGAAATGACTCGTCGTAAAGGCGCGTTAGATATCGCAGGTCTTCCAGGTAAGCTTGCTGATTGTCAGGAAAAAGATCCTTCACAATCTGAACTATATATTGTGGAAGGGGACTCTGCTGGCGGTTCAGCCAAGCAGGGGCGTAACCGTAAAAACCAAGCAATTCTTCCGCTGAAAGGTAAAATCTTAAACGTTGAAAAAGCACGTTTTGATAAAATGTTGTCTTCTCAAGAGGTTGGTACGTTAATTACTGCATTAGGTTGTGGTATTGGTCGCGACGAATACAACCCAGATAAACTACGTTACCACAATATCATCATCATGACCGATGCCGATGTCGATGGTTCTCACATCCGTACTCTTCTTTTGACTTTCTTCTATCGTCAAATGCCTGAGTTGATTGAACGTGGCTACATCTATATTGCTCAACCACCACTTTACAAAGTGAAGAAAGGCAAACAAGAGCAGTATATTAAAGATGAAGAAGCAATGGGTGAATACCAAATCACACAAGCGTTAGATAACGCGTCGTTATTTGTTAACCCAGATGAATCTATTTTTGGTCAAGAGCTTGCTGATTTAATTGAGCAATTCAGCGGTGTAATGAAATTGATTGAGCGTATGAGTCGTCGTTACCCATTACCGTTATTAAATCGCTTAGTTTATACACCTCGTTTAACTCAAGATGAATGTGCTAATGAAGCGACAGTTCAGGCATGGACTGAAGCATTAGTTTCTGATCTAAATGAGAATGAAACAGGCGCAAGCCAGTACACAGCGGCGCTGCAGTTTAACGAAGAGTTAAACATTCATCAGCCTAAGCTTGTTGTTCGTACTCACGGTGTTCAACATGAATACGTATTAAGTGCTGATCTGCTTAACTCGAAAGAGTACGGCCGTATCGCTGAGCTATCAGAAGCGCTTAATGGTTTGATTGAAGAAGGTGCTTATGCACAACGTGGCGAACGTAAACAACCAGTAGAAACACTGGATGAAGCGATTGCATGGTTAATTAAAGACTCTCGTCGTGGCGTTTACTTACAACGTTACAAAGGTCTAGGTGAGATGAACCCTGAGCAACTTTGGGAAACAACAATGGATCCTGATTCTCGTCGTATGATGCAAGTAACCATTAATGACGCAGTAAGTGCTGATGAGTTGTTTACTACGCTAATGGGTGACCAAGTTGAGCCGCGTCGTAACTTCATTGAAGAGAACGCATTACGCGTTGCTAACTTAGACGTCTAAGCTGAGTAAATATTTGCTGTAATCACTAATTTCTGCGTCGAAGGTGCTCGCTTATATTCATAAGCTCCGCGCCTTCTCCTTGAACTAAGCGATTACAGCGGCAATTTATCTCAACTTAGAATTTAGATATATGAGGAAGCACTGCTGTTGGCTGTGCTTTTTTTTGTCTGGAATTTGGGGTTTGTTTTTATTTATTGTTCAGAGGGTTAGCGGTACTTTTGGTTTAAATCGAAAAATAAATAGCCAGCATCTCTTGAAAGTAAAATCACTGAACCACATATCTAGTTATGAAGAGGATGCCGAAAGGGTCTTCTGAACATGACTTGTCCAAAACGGAAAGTCTTATAATTTGATAGAGGCAACTAAGGACCCAAGTTTGGGGTAGTTGTACTCACTATTGCTTAAAGTAAAGGATAGTATTATGCGTAATGTAGATTTCACTCCACTGTACCGTTCAGCAATTGGTTTTGATCGTCTTTTCAATCAAATGGAAAGCCACTCAGCGAAAACTAATGGTGGTTACCCTCCCTATAACATCGAGCAAAAATCAGAACATAACTACCGTATAACTATGGCGGTGGCGGGTTTTTCTGATGAACAAATCGATTTAACTCAACACGAGAATATGCTGATTGTACGCGGTGAGCGTCCTGAATCGGATGAAGCGAAAACGTACCTATACCAAGGTATTGCAGAGCGTAACTTTGAGCGTAAATTCCAATTAGCGGATTATGTGAAAGTGGTGGGCGCAACCATGGAAAATGGTTTACTGCATGTTGATTTAGAACGTGAAATTCCAGAAGCGATGCAGCCTCGTAAGATTACAATTAACGGTAATAACTTACTGGAAAGCTAATCGTAGATTGGTAAAAATTTGAAATGAAGGCGCTGTGATAGCGCCTTTTTTATGTCTGATAGATTATTCGTTAATTAATAGATTATTGCTTTTCCATCATCAATAGATGGCATCGGTAGGAGTGGTTAATTTAGCGATGACAAACAGAATTGTTGATTCCAAAGCAACAAACCATTATTTGAGTTAATTACAAAAGCAATGAATCATGAGTACCACAACTCACCGCTTTTTATCTACTCTGAATACGCTTTCAGTACTTCTTCTGCAATAATATTAATTCCTTTTTGCATCATATCTTCATCTTGAACGTAGTTCATACGTAAGCATTGATGAGCGTGCTCCCAGCTGTCGTCTTGGCCAATAAAGAAATACTCTCCAGGGACAATTAATACGCCGCGTGCTTTCAAGCGCTTGTACAATTCCATTGTCGTGATTGGCAGTTCATCAAACCATAGCCACAAGAAAATAGCACCTTCAGGTTTATGGATACGGAAACGTGGATCAGTTATCGCTTTTTGTAGCATGTTCACTGCTGTTTGCGACTTTTCACGATAGAAAGGCTGTATTACGTTTTCACTTAAACGCAATAAATCACCGGATTCAATCATGTGTAATCCCATTGCTGGACCAACGCTACCAGGAGCAAGATTGATAATGCCGTTTAGATTGGTCATCGCTTCCGTCATCTTTTCACTGGCAATCACAATGCCACAACGTAACCCAGGTAAACCAAGCTTAGAAAGACTCATGCATAGAATGGTGTTTTCATTCCAAAATGGCGTGACGTCTTCAAAGATAATATTAGGGAAAGGGGTGCCATAAGCATTATCGAGAATTAATGGAATATTATTTTCACGCGCTAGTTTATCCAGCTTAATCACTTCTTCATCAGTGATTACATTACCTGTAGGGTTTGTAGGACGAGAAATACAGATAGCGCCAACAGAATCATCAACGTTAAGCAGACTAAAATCGACGTGGTATTTAAATAAACCGTTGTCGAGCAATTCAATCTCTGGACGATAAGAAATGAAGCTATCAATTTCTAACTCAGAATCGGCATAACCAATGTATTCAGGCGCGAGAGGTAATAGGATTTTCTTTTTAGATCCGTCAGCGTAAGTACCCGCTAATAAATTGAATAAGCTAAAAAAGGCACTTTGAGAACCGTTAGTTAGGCTGATGTTTTTGGAACTGATATCCCAACCATAGGTCTCTTTAAGTAGTTTCGCCAATGCCTTTACAAAGCTGTCTTTGCCTTGTGGCCCATCATAGTTGGCCATTGCTGCTACTAATTCACCAGAATCGAGCATTTTTTGTGAGGCGTTTTTAAAGTAGTCGAGCATGGCGGGAATGCCTGCAGGGTTACCGCCACCGAGCATGATCGCGCCAGGGGTGCGTAAGCCATCATTTAGGTCATCCATTAATTGGGTGATCCCGCTGTAACGAGTAAATTTTTCGCCAAATTGAGTAAACTTCATTACGACTACCGTGATAATTAGAGAGTGGATGTATTGATTGTTTTAACAACATACCTCAACACCAAACAGAGATAAAGAGCCAAGATAGGCCCTTATTTCATTGCTTAGGCCGTAAACTGAAAGTGAATTTTGAGAAAGTGCTTATTTTTGCTACTCCCAAAGGGGTCTGCGAGGTATACTTCTTGGTTATATTTATCAACCATCGCGCGAATTAAATTATGCAAAAATACGATATCAAAACCTTCCAGGGAATGATCCTCGCGCTGCAGGATTATTGGGCACAACAAGGTTGTACGATTGTACAGCCATTAGATATGGAAGTGGGCGCAGGTACGTCTCACCCAATGACATGTCTGCGTGCACTTGGCCCAGAGCCAATGGCTACCGCTTATGTTCAACCATCTCGTCGTCCTACGGATGGCCGTTATGGTGAAAACCCTAACCGTCTGCAGCACTACTATCAATTTCAGGTAGCGTTAAAGCCTTCTCCAGATAACATTCAAGAGCTGTACTTAGGTTCTTTAGAAGTGCTTGGTATCGATCCTCTTGTACATGATATTCGTTTCGTAGAAGACAACTGGGAAAACCCAACATTGGGTGCCTGGGGTCTAGGCTGGGAAATCTGGCTAAACGGTATGGAAGTAACGCAATTTACTTACTTCCAACAAGTTGGTGGCCTTGAGTGTAAACCAGTTACTGGTGAAATCACTTACGGTATTGAGCGTCTTGCTATGTACATCCAAGAAGTAGATTCGGTTTACGATCTTGTATGGAACCATGGTCCTCAAGGTGTGGTTACTTACGGTGACATTTTCCACCAAAACGAAGTTGAGCAATCAACGTACAACTTTGAACACGCAGACGTTGATTTCCTATTTGGTTTCTTCGATCAGTGTGAGAAAGAGTGTAAAGAGTTGCTTGAGCTTGAAAAGCCGCTACCTCTTCCAGCGTACGAGCGCATTCTAAAAGCAGGTCATGCATTCAACCTGTTAGATGCTCGTAAAGCGATCTCAGTAACTGAGCGTCAGCGTTACATTCTTCGTATTCGTAACCTAACTAAATCGGTTGCAGAAGCATACTATGCATCACGTGAAGCGCTAGGCTTCCCCATGTGTCGTTCTAATAAACCGACAGCAACTGAGGAGAAGTAATCATGGCGAAGAATTTTCTAATCGAATTAGGTACTGAAGAGCTTCCACCAAAAGCACTTCGTTCATTAGCTGAAGCGTTTGCTGCTAACTTTGAAGCAGGCCTTAAAGCGGCAGATTTAGCACACCAAGGTGTTAAATGGTACGCAACCCCTCGTCGTTTAGCGCTTAAAGTGGCTGAATTAGACGAAGGCCAAGCAGATAAAATCGTTGAAAAACGTGGTCCTGCAATCGCGTCTGCATTTGATGCTGACGGTAATCCGACTAAAGCAGCCCAAGGTTGGGCTCGTGGTAATGGTATTACTGTAGAACAAGCTGAGCGTCTAAAAACAGACAAAGGCGAATGGTTACTTCATAAAGAAGCAGTTAAAGGTCAACCGGTACAAGAGCTTATTGTTGAACTAGCAGTAAAAGCACTTGCTGGCTTACCAATTCCTAAAGCGATGCGCTGGGGTAACTCAGACATTCAATTTATTCGTCCAGTGAAAACACTGACTATCCTATTGGGTGATGAATTAGTTGAAGGTTCTATCCTAGGTGTTGCTTCTGCTCGTACTATCCGTGGTCACCGTTTCATGGGTGAAAGCGAGTTTACGATTGATTCTGCTGACCAATACCCTGCGATCTTAGAAGAGCGCGGTAAAGTAATGGCTGACTACGATGCGCGTAAAGCGATCATCCTTGCTGATGCTCAAAAAGCAGCTCAAGAAGTGGGTGGTATTGCGGATCTAGAAGATGAATTAGTTGAAGAAGTAACGTCCCTGGTTGAATGGCCTGTTGTATTAACGGCTAAGTTCGAGCAAGAGTTCTTAAACGTTCCTTCAGAAGCGCTAGTTTACACAATGAAGGGTGATCAAAAGTACTTCCCAGTATACGATCAAGAGAAGAACTTACTTCCTAACTTCATTTTTGTTACTAACATTGAATCTAAAGAGCCTCGTCACATTATCGAAGGTAATGAGAAAGTGGTTCGTCCGCGTCTTGCTGATGCTGAATTCTTCTTCAATACAGACCGTAAGCGTCCGCTTATCGACCGTCTGCCTGAACTAGAGCAAGCTATCTTCCAAAAGCAATTGGGCACAATCAAAGATAAAACAGACCGTATTACTGAACTTGCTGGCTACATCGCTGAGCAAATCGGTGCAGATGTTGAGAAATCTCAACGTGCAGGTCTACTGGCTAAATGTGACTTAATGACATCAATGGTATTTGAATTTACAGATACACAAGGTGTTATGGGTATGCACTACGCAACACATGATGGTGAAGATTCTCAAGTAGCATTAGCGCTTTACGAGCAATACATGCCTCGTTTCGCTGGTGATGATCTACCAAGTACTGACGTATCTGCATCAGTAGCAATGGCAGATAAGCTAGATACACTTGTGGGTATCTTCGGCATTGGTCAAGCACCAAAAGGTTCTGACCCATTTGCACTGCGTCGTGCTGCACTGGGTATCCTACGTATTATCGTTGAAAAAGATTACAACTTAGACCTAGTTGATTTAGTAGCTAAAGCGCAATCTCTATTTGCTCTAGAAGATGGGTCAACTAAGCTAACGAATGCAAACGTAGACACTGACGTGATTGATTTCATGCTAGGTCGTTTCCGTGCATGGTACCAAGATGAAGGTTTCAGTGTGGACATCATCCAAGCGGTACTAGCTCGTCGTCCGACTAAGCCTGCTGATTTTGATAAGCGTGTGAAAGCAGTATCTCACTTCCGTGAACTAGACGCTGCTGAATCTCTAGCGGCTGCGAATAAGCGTGTAGGTAATATCCTTGCGAAATTCGATGGCGAACTGGCTCAGGAAATCGATCTGGCTCTTCTACAAGAAGAAGCAGAGAAAGTATTAGCTGAGAAAGTTGAGATCCTTGCTGAAGCACTAGAGCCAGTATTTATTGCTGGTAATTATCAAGAAGCATTAAGCCGTCTAGCTGAGCTACGTGAGCCTGTTGATGCGTTCTTCGATGGTGTGATGGTTATGGCTGATGATGAAGCGCTTAAGATTAACCGCCTAACATTGCTTAACAAACTACGTAACTTATTCTTAGATATTGCTGATATTTCTCTTCTTCAAAAATAGAAATTCATATATCTGATGAAATACCTCGCTCTGGCGAGGTATTTTTTTGTCTAAATATCGAATTTTCGAAAATTAGAGGTTAATTATATAGCGAACAGTGACTACAATTGACATTCTTCTCTTTATATTAGGCTGCTGATTTCGATGAAATTATCTGTGTGCGCAACGCTTATCTCCCTTTCTCTTATGGTTGGGTGTCAAAGTACCTTATTACCATCTACGGATAATGCAAATTCTTCTTCACAGAATACTCCTGTAGTCTCAAGTGATTCGACGAATCAAGTCAGTGTATGTCCTTCATTGGGCATTCAACCTGTGACGGTTACCGTTTCAGAATTGTGGTCAGAAGGCGCGGTCGTCACAGATGCTTACTCTGGCAGCATTGCTCAAGTGAAGGATGGTCAGATAACACTAACACCAAGCCGTCATAGTGGTGGATTACTGTTATTAGAATCAAACTCGGTACAGGAAGTTGAAGTAAAGAAGAACCATTTCCAATGGGAGAGTGCCACGTTTTATCATATCGCAACTGATCGTTTTTATAATGGAAACAGTTGGAATGACCACAGTTATGGTCGTCAAACCTCAGCACAAGGTTTTAAAGGCGGTGATATTGCAGGGTTAACGCAAAAACTGGATTACTTAGCTGAGCTAGGCGTTGATGTACTTTGGCTTTCGACACCATTAGAGCAAGTTCATGGCTGGCTTCCTGGAAAAAATGGCAATACACCAGAATACCCATACGCAGGTGGTGCCACATTAGATTGGACACAGCTTGATACAAATATGGGATCAGAGCAAGAGATGAGAACCTTTATCGATTCAGCTCATCAATTGGGAATGCGAGTGATATGGAGTATTGATACCGTTCCTTCTCAACCAAGCCTTGCCGATTTACAGCAATTCTCTATTCAGCCTAAAGACAGCAGTGAACTGCCAAGTTACTGGAATGATTGGCATCCAAAAGAAGATCAGAATCTAACGCATTATTTAGATGCATTTAAAGGTGAAGATGGTCAGGTCCCACAATGGTGGTCTTCTGATTGGTTTAATCCAAATTATGAAGGGGTAGTGTCAACACCAATTTTCTTTACTAATAAACCGACAACTGCAGTGAGCCAAGTCAGTCAGGATAAATACACATTATTAACACAATGGGTGACTGAATGGGTAACCAAGTTTGGTATTGATGGCATTGTTTTAGCTCAATCAACGCCTAAGTTAACAAAAC
Organism: Aliivibrio thorii; assembly: GCF_057368585.1. Classification (NCBI taxonomy): domain Bacteria; kingdom Pseudomonadati; phylum Pseudomonadota; class Gammaproteobacteria; order Vibrionales; family Vibrionaceae; genus Aliivibrio; species Aliivibrio thorii. Next base: position 12,874 of record NZ_CM170654.1, read on the forward strand.
AATTTGAAGAACAAGGCAGTAAGGCATTTGAAGCATGGAAGAAAGACAATCAATATAAAGCGCTTGAAGGGGCTTCTTTTATTGTGGTCGATTTAGAAAATAATAACCATTTTATCCATCAAAAACAGTCAATTAATCCTGCTGAAAAACAATGTTTAACGTCATTAAATTATCAACTTGGTACTTCAGAGGAAAATGATGTATCAACATTAACATGGTTTGATAAAGATAAAAAACCAGAATTAAGCTCTGAGAATTACGCTCAATATCGCGATGCTGCATCAACCTTATTGTTGTCTAAAGGCCGTGTTTCTGTGTGGTATGGTGATGAAAGCGCTAAAGCTGGAGATTTGTATAGCATGATGAACTGGGATGAAATGACAGGAAAAAACAGGACATTAGCGGCTCACTGGAAGAAGTTACTTACATTTAGAAGCAATCATTCCTCTATTTCACAAGGTGAAAGCCAGGTTATTAAGCAAGAGCCTTACTATGCTTTTATACGTAAAAACGATACTGATAAAGTGATGGTTGTTTATACGGGAGAGTAGAACTCTCATGCTGTATTTCTTGTGTCATCAAAGTTTAATAACATCAGGATCAGAGTGTGATACTAGACACATAGCTTTTGATGTAGAGGTGATAATCTAGAGCTAGAATTAGTTGTATTGGTAGATGTTTCTTAAAGGATAGGAGCTTATCATGACTCGTTTTTTAGCTATCTCACCGCAAAGTCAGTGCTATCTATTTACCGTAGCGTTAGGACTTAATTTATTGGGTATGGTATTAACTGATATGTGGGTACCTATGGTGGTTGGGGCTATTGTGACAACAGGGCTTTCTGTTGATGCTTGGGTCCGTGTTCATTATGTATTGCCAATGAAAAAAGAAATGCGCAATTTGCAACACGAAATAGAAAGCATTCAAAAGCAAGTTCGAGACATCAGTACGCAAACTCAATAAATAGAATAAAGGCGACCAATGCGATCGCCTTTATTGCTTCTTAAACTGATAATCCTTTTCGGATCAAAAATCGATAAGGGAGGGTATCTGTCTTTTCTGCAAGTAACTCATGATCCATAAAGCGGCAAAAGCTTGGAATATCACGAGTTGTTGATGGGTCATCTGCTTTAATTAGCAGAGTCTCGCCATCTTGCATCTGTCGGATTGTTTTTCTAACCATCATGACAGGCTCAGGGCAGCGTAATCCTTCCGCTTCTAGTGTTTGGGTTGCTGTATCAAAGTTGATGGTCATTGCTGTATCTCTTTACAATTAAAGGCGACCAAGATCATACTGCTGTAAAAAAAATAATCAATACACATTGGCAAAGAACTGAAAAGAGAGTAATTTATTTATTAACAACACATTAACATTGGACGGTTAACGTATTGTTTTAAATGTTCTTGGTTATAGAAAAAGTAATAGAAGGATCGCCATTATGCTTACTCAAATAGATCGCTTAACTATTTATTGTGTTCTTTGTTTTGTTACGATTTGTTCGTTAGTGCTGCGCACACCAGAAGATATTAACCTTTTCCCTTTAATTAGCCTTGCCTCCGTTATGGTTGCTCTTACTATCGAACTAAAAACATGGTCAGAAAGTGAAGCAGCAGAAGAGCAAGATTATTAATTCAGAATTAATACAATAAAAGATAACACACACTTAATTTTCCCGTCTCTTTATCATTCTTAACCCCAAACTAAGAAGTGAATAAATTGCGGGATTTTTTTATTTTAAAAACCGTTAAACTACTTATTCGACCATTCGGTTATTTCAGATATAGGTTAGGTAATGGAACTAGAAGAAGTGTATCGCCGTGATTTAAATTTACTTATCGCACTCAAAGTTTTATTAGAAGAAAACAGCGTAAGCCAAGCCGCGATCAGATTGAATTTAAGTCAATCGGCAATGAGTAGAGTATTAGGTCGATTACGTGACTTGCTTGGTGACCCACTATTTACACGTCAGGGACAACATTTAGTCCCAACACAAAAAGCATTGGAGATTAATACTCAAATTAATCAACCATTAGAGTCACTTCGCCAATTGCTTACTCCAAGTGATTTCACACCAATGCATTGTGAACAACACTTTTTGATTGCAACCACTGACTACGCAATGCAAACTATCTTGCCTTATGCGTTACCTAAAATTTATGAGCAAGCGCCGAATATTTCATTAGAATTTACCTCTCTAAATCATGAGAATTTGTTTAAACAACTGAGTACGGAAAAGGTGGATATGGCGATCTGTCGTCCGATAGGATCTGTGTCTCCATTAAAACAGGATGTGTTAGGCCAAGTTGGGGTACTGTGCTTACTTTCAAAAAATCATCCGCTTTCAGGCTCTCGCTTAACCTTAGATGATTATTTGTCATTACCTCATGCGATGATTGCAATTAGTGATGGTGTAAAAGCGTTATTGGATAATGCGTTATTAGGGCAGAGAGAGAGAAGGCAAGTATTGAGGGCGTATCATTTAGAAGCGGCATTAGCTATCGTTGATAAAATGCCATTAGTGATTACCGTTCCTGCAGATCTCGCTTATTTAATGGCAGATCGTTATGACTTAGTGATTAAGCCTTTACCGTTTGAATTTACCCCATTTGATTATTCTTTAATTTGGCATTCTCGTTGTGATTCTTCGCCAGCACAAACGTGGCTTCGACGCGTAGTAAAAGAAGAATGCGGTAAGTTAATTGAAAAACGTATTGAAGATATTGGGTTTGTATAACTTATTCTTTAGATAAGAAAAAGGCAGTGATTAAGCTGCCTTGGTTTACTGATGTTTTCACATTAACGCTAAGCTAGGTAGGGCTCAGCATTAAATTCTTTTAGCGAGTAAGACTAAATTTTGATAACTACACGACCCGTGATTTGACCGTTAGTTATGTCTTCTGCTGCTTGAATCGCATCATCAAGAGAGACTTCTTTAGTCGCTTGAGCGTAGAACGACTCAGGCAGAAGTTCGGCAAGTTGTTCCCATGCTTTGATGCGTTTTTCACGAGGGCACATTACAGAGTCAACGCCTTGTAAGCGTACATTACGTAGAATGAATGGCATTACCGTTGTTGGTAAATCAAATCCACCCGCAAGACCACAGATAGCAACTGCACCGTTGTAATCAATTTGTGCTAATACTTTAGCCAATACTTTGCTACCAACAGTATCAATTGCGCCAGCCCATAGTTGTTTTTCTAATGGTTTTGCTGGTTCTTCTAGCTCACTACGTTCAACAATGCGTGATGCGCCTAATGATTTAAGTAGTTCACCATTTGAAGAAGATCGACCTGTTACTGCTGCAACTTTATAGCCAAGTTGGTTAAGAAGCGTGATCGATACACTGCCTACACCACCACTTGCTCCTGTTACTAAGATCTCACCATCTTCTGGTTTAATACCTGCATCCACAATTGCTTGAACACATAGCATTGCTGTAAAACCTGCAGTACCAATAGCCATTACTTTTTTAGCATCTAAGCCTTTTGGCATAGGAACTAGCCAGTCACCGTTTAGGCTTGCTTTTTCAGCCATACCGCCCCAATGACCTTCACCTACGCCCCAGCCAGTAAGTACGACTTCATCGCCAGCTTTATAACGAGCATCGTCTGATTGAGAAACAACACCGGCTAAATCAATACCTGGTACCATAGGGAAATTACGAACAATACGCCCTTTACCTGTAATCGCTAAGCCATCTTTGTAGTTTAAAGAAGAGTAGCTAACATTGATTTTTACGTTACCTTCAGGCAGTTGAGATTCATCGATCTCAGTAACAGCAGCAATAGTATTTCTTTCTTCTTGATTTAAAACGAGTGCTTTAAACATAATAAACTCCAATGAGATTAAATAGAGAATCAAATTCTGCATTTGATTGATGAGTTAAGTATAGGCGAGGCTTTTTTAGAAAAAAAATGATACTTAAACATGGAAACTATGCATTCTATGCATAGATGGTGTTATTAAAAAAATTTTAAAAAGAGCAAATAAGATCTTTACTTTTCATTGGATCGTGTTATTTTGCATCCTTGCTCTGATGTATAGAGTTATTAATACAAGCAATAAGTACAAGTAAAACCCTCAGAAAAATATCTTCGAAAAAGCTATTATCTCCGTGTTTCATTTCACTTTTCCAATCATTAATAATTGAACATTTCAGCAGATCGTTAGCAACGAATAAGCCTAACTGGATCTATTTATAATGTAATATGACCGTGTGCTATCGAAGTTGTGAAAATGCGTTGGCTTTATACCTAATATCGTTATTGGGCTATCTATTGTTCTAAAGATAAATAGATTGATGAGGTAAAGAACGTACAACTTCTCTATGTATAAATTACATAAGATAAATATCTCTTCTCAGGCTAAACAAGCGCATCGTATTGATGCATGTTTATACTAAAGTTAAGAAGGATATCTCATGTCTAAATCAACAGGCAGAAAGCGTTTTTGGTTCCACCAAGCGCGTGATACAAAAATCATCTCTAAAAAATAAGATGATAAAAGCGATACCAAATTAGGTATCAACTCGAAAAAAGTCGCCCAAGAAGGCGACTTTTTTAGTTTTTACGGTTTAGAATGTTTTGTCTAAGGCCGTTCGAATACCGTTGCGATACCTTGACCAAGACCAATACACATAGTCGCAACACCAAGTTTAGCCCCAGTACGTTCCATGTTATTGATTAACGTTGTGGCAATTCGAGATCCAGAACAACCTAATGGGTGCCCTAGTGCAATAGCCCCACCATTCAAGTTAATTTTCTCTTCCATTACATCCATTAAGCCTAAATCTTTAATGCATGGTAGGGATTGAGCTGCAAACGCTTCATTCAATTCGAACAAATCAATCTCATCAACCGACAAACCTGCTCGCTTTAGTGCTTTTTGAGTTGCGGGTACCGGTCCATAACCCATTATTGATGGGTCACAACCCGATACCGCCATTGAGCGGACTTTAGCACGAATGGTTAAACCGAGTTCATTAGCTTTCTCTTCGCTCATGATTAACATTGCTGAAGCGCCATCAGAAAGAGCGGATGAACTACCTGCTGTTACGGTACCATTCGCAGGATCAAAGGCCGGTCGCAGTGCAGCTAACCCCTCAAGAGTGGTTTCAGGGCGAATGACTTCATCATGTTTTACCAAGGTGAGAGCACCATTTTCATCGTGACCTTCAATGGGTAATATTTCAGAATCAAAATGACCCTCAACCGTCGCTCTGTATGCTTTTTGGTGTGAAGCTAGTGCAAAGGCATCTTGTTGCTCACGAGTAATACCGTGCATCTTACCTAGCATTTCTGCCGTTAGCCCCATCATGCCAGAGGCTTTAGCCACACTTTTTGATAAACCAGAATGGAAATCAACCCCGTGATTCATAGGTACATGGCCCATATGTTCAACACCGCCAATAATGCAGATGTCAGCATCACCAACCATGATGGCGCGTGAAGCGTCGTGCAGTGCTTGCATAGATGAGCCGCACAAGCGATTAACTGTTGTCGCAGCAATAGATTTTGGTAGGCCTGCTAATAACGAGGCATTACGAGCAATATTAAAGCCTTGCTCTAACGTTTGCTGAACACAACCCCAGTAAATGTCCTCGATTTGATTCGGGTCGACGTTTGGATTTCGCTCTATTAAGCCTTTCATTAAGTGCGCTGATAAATCTTCGGCGCGAGTATGACGAAATACCCCATTTTTAGAGCGACCCATCGGAGTACGGATACAATCAACAATAACTACATTTTTCATGATAAATCCTTCCTTAGAGTGATGCCGATACAGAGGGTGCTTTAGCGGCTGGGTAATAACATTCTCCTGCCGCCGCTTTTTGTTTGATGCTTTCTGGTACTTGGTAAACCGTGCCAAGTTGCTCAAACTCTTTTGCCATCTCTAAAAAGGTCGGCAATCCAATGGAATCAAGGTAACGGAAAACCCCGCCTTTAAATGGAGGGAAACCGAGTCCATAAACCAGAGCCATATCGGCTTCAGCAGGTGAGGCTATAATACCCTCATCCAAGCAGCGAATAACTTCATTAATCATCGGGATCATCATACGAGCATTGATCTGCTCTGAGGTATAAGGTTGAGTTGTGTCTGTTACTGTTGCAATGATCGCACTGGTGCCATCATTCACACTTTTCTTTGGTTTACCTTTTCTATCTACGGTGTAAGCATAAAATCCAGTCCCATTTTTTTGACCGTAGCGGCTTTCATCAAACATCGCATCAATAATATCACGACCGTTTTTAGCCATGCGCTCTGGAAAACCTTGTGCCATCACCGCTTGAGCGTGATGAGCTGTATCAATACCGACAACATCAAGTAAGTAAGCTGGTCCCATTGGCCAACCAAATTCTTTTTCCATCACTTTATCGATCTGTTGGTAATCACCACCATCACGGAGTAATAAGCTAAAGCCTGCAAAATAAGGGAAAAGAACACGGTTTACAAAGAACCCTGGGCAGTCATTAACAACAATTGGGGTTTTACCCATTTGAGAGGCGTAAGCAACGACGCGATCAATGGTTTGTTGTGAGGTTTTCTCACCACGGATAACTTCAACCAATGGCATACGATGTACCGGGTTGAAGAAGTGCATACCACAGAAATTTTCAGGACGTTTTAATGATTTCGCTAATAATGAAATAGGAATGGTTGAAGTGTTAGACGCTAAGATCGCATTCTCGTTAACTTCGCCTTCTACTTCTGCTAAAACCGCCGCTTTTATTGTTGGGTTCTCTACTACCGCTTCAATAATGACGTCTTTGCTCTCAATACCACCATAATTTAAAGAGGGAGTAATAGAAGAGAGTACTTGTGCCATTTTTAAACCAGACAAACGGCCACGTTCTAATTGCTTATTAAGCAGTTTAGAGGCTTCATTCATTCCTAGATCTAATGATTCTTGAGCAATGTCTTTCATTAGAACAGGCACACCTTTCGATGCCGATTGATAAGCGATACCACCGCCCATAATCCCAGCACCAAGAACAGCAGCGTTAGCAACTGGCTCACTGTTTTTAACCGCTTGTTTGGCTTTGCTTTTCACGAACTGATCGTTTAAGAAAATGCCTACGAGTGATTTAGCAACATCAGTACGAGTTAGAGCAACAAAGTGCTTGTTCTCAATCGTTAGAGCTTCATCACGGCTCATACCAGCACTTTGTTCTATCGATTTAACCGCTGTAATTGGCGCTGGATAATGTTTCCCTGCCATTTTCATTATCATGCCTTTAGCGACATTAAATGACATCGCAGCTTCTAATGGTGATAGTTGTAACGGGGCTTTCTTTTGTTCGCGGCGTTGTTGCCAATTTAGTTGGCCACTTATCGCCCGCTTAAGCATAGAAACAGATGCGTCTATCAAGGTTTCACGTGAAACAACACCATCAACCATACCTAATGTTAATGCGTCTTTAGCACGTTTTGGCTTACCTGTCGTGATGACTTCCATCGCAGGATCGGCACCAATTAAGCGAGGTAAACGAACAGACCCGCCCCAGCCAGGCATAATACCGAGTTGTGTTTCAGGTAATCCGATCGATGCGGTTTCATCCGCTAAACGGAAATCGGTAGCAAGTACACATTCACAACCGCCACCAAGAGCAAATCCAGTAATTGCGGTTAGCGTAGGGACAGGAAGGTCTTCTAGTTTATTAAAGATAACGTTGGCTTGATGAAGCCATGTGCTGAGTTCTTCAGGCGGAGTATCAAATAACCCAAGAAATTCAGTGATGTCTGCACCAACGATAAAGGCACTTTTACCTGATGATAGTAAGAGGCCTTGTAAGTCCTTTTGTTGGTAGAGTGCATCAATGGCTTCGCCAAGCGATTGTATAGTGGCAAGGTTGAGCTTATTAACACTGCCTGTCGCATTAAACACTAAGTGAGCAATGCCTGATTCGATATAGCCTACAGAGAGGTTTTCACCTTGATAAATCATTTTCTATCTCCATGAAATAAAAATCAGATCCGAGTATTCGTTATTATAATAATCTGGTTTGACCAGTTAATAGTGGTGCTAAAGTAAACAGATATCAAATTAAATTTAACATTTTATTTACGTTTATCTTGGTTGATCACAAATTTTCTTTCTTCGGTTGGCGAATAAATATCAGCATAGAAAGCGTAAATGTCACCAGAAGTGATACACTTTAAGGTTCCGTTTTTAGTATCAGTGTAGTCTATGAGTGATCAGCCATATCAAGTCCCAAAAGCGATGGCAGTATTTGAAGAAGAGATAAAAAAGAGCGTTTTTATTACTTACCTTGCTAGAACCGCATCGATTGATGAGGCAAAAGCGTTTGTGGCAGAAATAAAAGCGAAGCACTCTGATGCTAGACATAATTGTTGGGGCTTTGTTGCTGGAAGGCCAGAAGATTCGATGAAATGGGGCTTTAGTGATGATGGTGAACCTTCAGGTACAGCGGGTAAACCGATACTTGCTCAATTAAGTGGCAGTGGTATTGGTGAAATTACAGCGGTAGTGACTCGCTATTCAGGTGGTATCAAGCTCGGTACTGGCGGTCTTGTTAAAGCGTATGGTGGCGGTGTTCAACAAGCATTAAAGCTCATTGAAACAGAAGAGAAACGCATTACAGATACGCTGGTTTTACATTGTGATTATAACTTAGTGAGTCTGGTCGAAACCTTGTTACTTCAATTTGAAGGGCAACAAGTAATGGCGGATTATAGTGATAAAGTTATCATGACTGTCGAGTTAGAAAAGCGTGTTATTAATGAATTTAAAACCGCAGTGATTAATAAAAGTGGCGCAAAAATAGAGTTTCTATCGCAAGAATGAAATTCATATAACATCAATTATTTAGGATGAGAATGACGCAAAGCGTCCAATAAATCATGCAGTTTCGTTCAATTATTCGAATCGTGGGTATCTTACTTGCGGTGTTTAGTTTTTTTATGTTGGCTCCGGCTCTTGTCGCGTTTATTTATCGTGACGGTGCTGGTGTGCCGTTTGTTATTACCTTTTTCCTATTGTTAGCTGGAGGCGGTGCGCTTTGGTTCCCTAACCGCCAACATAAACAAGAGTTAAAATCTCGTGATGGTTTTCTGATTGTTGTTCTCTTTTGGATGGTAATCGGTAGTGCTGGTGCGCTTCCATTTTTGCTATCAGGAACACCTGATATTTCGGTAACTAATGCCTTTTTTGAATCTTTTTCTGGGTTAACGACAACAGGTGCAACAGTTCTTACTGGTCTTGATCATCTTCCTAAAGCGATTCTGTTTTATCGTCAACTTCTTCAATGGTTTGGCGGTATGGGTATTATTGTTTTAGCTGTTGCGATTCTTCCGGTGCTAGGCATCGGTGGTATGCAGCTTTATCGTGCAGAGATCCCGGGGCCAGTAAAAGATTCAAAAATGACACCAAGAATTGCAGAAACCGCAAAAGTGCTTTGGTATATCTATCTAACGTTAACTATTGCTTGTACTTTAGCGTTTTGGGCGGCGGGAATGGATTGGTTTGATGCGATTTCTCATAGCTTTTCAACCATAGCTATTGGTGGCTTTTCTACCTATGATGCGAGTATGGGATACTTTAACAGTCCTGTAATTAATGCTATTACGGTTGTCTTTTTACTTATATCGGCCTGTAACTTCTCGCTGCATTTTGCAGCGTTTGCTTCCGGCGGTGTTCATCCAAAATATTACTGGAAAGATCCAGAGTTTAGAGCCTTTATTTTTATCCAAGTATTATTATTTTTAGTTACCTTTTTATTGTTATTAAAGCACAGTACTTACGATTCAATTGGCGCAGCAGCAGACCAAGCATTATTCCAAACCGTATCCATTTCAACAACGGCAGGGTTTACGACAACCAGTTTTTCTGAGTGGCCATTATTCTTACCTGTTTTATTGCTATTTTCTTCGTTCATTGGTGGTTGTGCTGGGTCAACTGGTGGCGGGATGAAAGTTATCCGTATATTGTTACTTTCTTTGCAGGGGATGCGTGAACTAAAGCGCCTTATTCACCCAAGAGCTATTTTTACGATTAAGATTGGGACAAAAGCTTTACCTCAACGAGTAGTTGATGCTGTGTGGGGGTTTTTCTCTGCTTATGCATTGGTGTTCGTTGTTTGTATGCTGGCATTAATTGCGACCGGCATTGATGAATTAACCGCGTTTTCAGCGGTGGCTGCGACACTAAATAACTTAGGCCCGGGATTGGGGGAGGTTGCGGTACATTTTGGTGAAGTAAATGATTCAGCAAAATGGATTTTAATTATCTCAATGCTATTTGGTCGTTTAGAGGTATTTACGTTACTTATTTTGTTCACGCCGACGTTTTGGCGTAGTTAGTTTTTAGTATTAAAAAGATTTAAGAGGTTACTGTGGAAAGAGTATTACTTCTTCACTCAAGCCGTGAAGGTCAAACGATTAAGATATTAGATTACATTGCGACTAAGTTAGGAAGTAATGTTGATTGCCAGTTGGTTGATTTACATCAACCAGTAACGGTATCATTTTCAGATTATGATCGTGTTGTGATTGGTGCTTCTATTCGTTACGGTCATTTGAACAAGAAACTGTATCAATTTATCGCTCAGCATCAAGTGGCTTTAGAGCAAGCCAAGGCTTCATTTTTTATTGTGAATTTGACGGCTCGAAAAGAAGGGAAAGATACACCAGAAACCAGTGCTTATTTTAAGAAGTTCTTATTAAAATCACCATGGGTTCCTGTCCTACAAGATACCTTTGCCGGGGCGCTGTTTTATCCTCGTTATAACTTCTTTGATAGATTTATGATTCAACTAATCATGAGAATGACCGGTGGAGAGACCGATCCGACGAAAGAAGTTGAATATACGAACTGGAAACGAGTAGATCAATTTGTTGATAAGATAAAACTCGGTTAAATTCTATTCGTTTTCAGTAAAATAGTGCGATAGAAGTAGAATTTTTAGTTTAGATTCATATTTTTAGCGTGCAAAGTATGGATTTTATTGTGGAAGTCATTACAATAGCACGCACAACAGGGGTGTAGCTCCAACTGGCAGAGCAGCGGATTCCAAATCCGCGTGTTGGGAGTTCGAATCTCTCCACCCCTGCCATATTTAGAGAAGGCTCATATCGAAAGGTATGAGCCTTTTTGCTATCTGCGCTTTGAGAAAAGAGCCGCGGATTCCCCCACCATAAGAACGCGCGTGTTGGGAGTTTGAGTTTCTTTACCTTTGCCATATTTAGAAAGCATGATCTTTTGGGTTTAGAAAAGTGGGGTTAATTTCGCAAGTAACAAAAAAACATTGAGAATAATAATCATTTAGATAATACCCTTGCATTTATACATTATTTATATTTAGATCAGAATCTTATAAAATATAAATATAATTACTAGGATGTATTATGAAAACTTATTGGTTACCAATAGCTTTTTCTTTATTCGTTACAGGCTGCGCAACTCACTCCGTTACACCAATAAAAGCAGACCCTCATTGGGTCAGTGAACAACTTGATAATGGGCTTCGTTATCATATCTATCCAGATACCGAAAAAGAGGTCTCTGTGAGGCTAATTATTCACGCTGGTTCATTTCAAGAAACACAAGATCAAAAAGGGTATGCACACTTTGTAGAGCACATGGCTTTCAATGGAAGTGAACATTTTTCTCAAAATGACGTTATTTCTTTATTTGAAAATGTAGGGCTTAGCTTTGCTGCTGATATTAATGCGTATACTTCTTATGAGGAAACCGTTTATAAACTAGATCTTCCCAATAATAGTGAATTAAATAATGCACTCACTTGGATGCGAGATATTGGAGATGGTATTGAGCTTTCTTCCCAAGAAGTAGAAAAAGAGAAAGACGTTATTCTTGGTGAGTTTAGATATTCTAGACTTGAAGAGAAAGATGTATCGACACAGTTTTATGAGCATATGACTAACAATTCATATGATGCTTATGATCCTCTTGGGAATGAAGAATCTGTTCTTTCAGCGTCTTCAGAAACATTAAGAGAATTTTATAAGAAATGGTATCAACCGCAATTAGCAGAAATAGTGATTACGGGGGATGTTACCTTAGCACAAGCGACTGAGCTCGTTAAAACACATTTCTCTTCATGGGAAAAAGGAACTACCACGGTAACGACAATGGAAAAGGAAGTATTAAATACCTCTGATTTTATTGGTTATATTGCGGGTGGTGAAGCTCCAAGTATTAACATGGTTATTGATCGTGGAAATTCGAATATTCAAAGCAGAGAACAGCAACATCAACTTTGGTTAGATTATATTTCTCAAGAATTAATTAAACAAAGAATGAATGCTGCATTTTTAGATGCAGCAATGCCTGCTCAATGGATTTATTCAACGGAATATTTTGTTTCAGACAGTCGTTACTCCATTTCTTCAGTATCATTCCCGGCACGTTATAGAGATCAAAGCGAAACGCAATTTTTAGAGGTGTTGGCTTCTTTGCGTGATTTTGGTGCAACGGCTAATGAGCTAGAAGACATAGTAAAATACTATCAATATGAATTAGATTATATTGTTAAAAACCAAGATAATTTGAACGCTGTTAATCATGCAGAAACTAAATCAATGAATATTGTTAACCAACAACCAAGTCAGTCTATTTTAGATTATAAGGAAAGTTTGGAGGCTTTTCTTTCTATGGTCGACCTTAAGGTTGTTAATCAACATATGCATGATTTCCTATCAAGTTCTTACCAGTTTGGTATTGGCTTAGGTGCGAGTGAAAGTATTAATGCCACGAAACTAAGGATCCCTGAGTTAAGGTCTCTGTATAATAAGCAGGGTAATAAACCTTTGCTTAATAATATAACCTCTGCTTTCCCTGTTCCTGCTACGGCTGGAAGCATTCTTTCTGAAGAATTGATACCGAGTGAAAGAAACCTAACAAGCTGGACGTTAGATAATGGCATAAACGTACTGTATTTAAGAGATGTAAATTCTGGGGATGACATCAGTATTTCGTTAGCGAGTAAGGGGGGAATGGCAGCATTGACTCCAAACCTTATTCCGGCAGCAAACATTGCAATTCCTGTTGCTAGTCGTAGTGGGTTAGGCAAGCTTACTGGATCTCAGCTAGATGCACATTTAAGACGTAATGATATTGAGCTTTATCCATATATTAACTTTACTCATCATGGTATTGAGATTTTCACTGATAGAGAAGGGGTTGCTGAAAGTTTTGCTGTTTTATCAACATTGATGTCTGAGATTAAAGTCGATGCAGATCAGCTTAAAACGGTAAAACAAGAGTTTAATCAAAATCGCAGTGCATACCTAGAAACACCATTGGGTAAATTTACTCAAGCGATTAACCATAATACGTATGTAGTAACGAGCAGTCATCGATTACAGGAAGGTGATGGGGTGGTTGATGTAACTGATGAACAAATAAAAAAAATTCACCAATTATTATTCCAACAGAATAGAAATTATCAATTAGTGATTGTTGCTGATCTTAAACCCACAGAGTTAAAACCGTTATTACGTCAGTATGTTGCGAGTATCCAATTAGCTAACTCTGAGCCTGTTAACTATGCTGCTGGCTATAAAGAATCATTTAAACCTAGCTTTACAATGGCAGTTAATACCGAAAATAATAGTCATTATATCGCTCATTTTATTGCGAATAAGGTTGATGAGAATCAATCTGCAAAATCCTTGTTTATGGAAGATATGCTGCAGCGTATTGTTTCTAAACGTTTGATGTCTTATGTGCGTGAAGAGTTAAGCTTAGACTATGCGCCTTATGCCGAAATTATCAACTCTGATGGTGAATTACGAAGCAATTGGATTGTTGGTGCTCAGGTGGCTCCAAAAAATGCAGAGCTTATTGAATCAGCGATAGACAAAGTGATTAGCGATTTATTAGGGGGGGTATCTGAGGAGGAAACCCGTTCTGCTGCAAAACAGTTAGTGGTTGATTTATCTCCGATGAAAAATAACTCATCACAACAAGCTTGGCTATTTACGCGATACACAATATATGGTTATGGAATTGATGCGCTATTGAATATTCAAAAGACGGCAGATTCGATACATTCACAGGAGATGACTGCATTAATTCAGAGCACATTCGGAGAAGGGGTTCGCAAGTCAACATATCTAGCAACGCCAACAATTCGATAATTTCTTGCTTTGTTATGAAAATAAAAAAAACGTGATCTATATCTTGTTTTTTGGGGTGTAAGCAGTACAATTTGCTGTTTAATTAATCTCTAAGGTTTTATAACAATGAATTACGATTTAGGTGCTGTATATCTTGGTCAACTTGCTGCAAAGAATATGCTAAACGAAGAAATGTATGGTAAACAGCAATCAAGAAAGAAAAAAACAGCGGTAATGAAAAAACTTTGGAAAGGATTCGAAAGCGTAAATACTAAAATGGTTAATATTGTGAGTAGTTACACTCCAGTACTTACTTGGTAAGTATTTACGAAAATGAAAAAAGGCGCTTAAAGTATTGAGCGCCTTTTTATTTGCCATTTATAAACGATAGGAGTAACATTTCTTTTGTTGATTAGATCTTATTCTAATTACGGGTGATGGATTTCCACCTTTAACCGCTCTAATTTAGAGATAATGATTCCTACTGTAGCGTTATCCTGATCAGTGATTTTGATCGTATTGGGATAGATCTGTCTATAGTAGAGCTGCTTGTTATTTCTCTTCTCTTCTAAGATCGTCTATCCTTTTGATTAACCATTATTAAAAGATAGAAATTCATGGCACATCCACTTAATCGAAATTTTCAAAACTTATTTCAAGTCGCACGCTGGTCATTATTAATTCTACCTGTTGCTCTATTGGTCGGTTCATTTAATGCTTTTTTTCTTTGGCTATTAAGCGAAGCAACTCAAGCCCGTATTGCTAACCCTTGGCTTATTTATCTTCTACCTCTAGCTGGTTTGGTTATTGTATATAGCTATCGTAATTGGGGTAAGAATTCTGCGGGCGGTAATAACCTAATCATGGATGAAATTCATCAAGCGGGTGAGGGTGTACCGGTTCGAATGGGACCACTGGTGTTATTTACTACGGTTATTACCCATTTATTCGGTGGTTCAGCAGGTCGTGAAGGGACGGCAGTTCAAATCGGTGGTGCTACAACGGATTGGCTATCTAAAGTATTTAAGCTGTCTGAAGATGATAGACGAATGATGTTAACTGCGGGTGTGGCTGCGGGTTTTGCGTCTATTTTTGGAACGCCTTTTACTGGCGCTATCTTTGCGCTTGAAGTGTTGTTTATTGGTCGTATTAAGTTTAATGCGATTATTCCTGCGTTATTGGCCGCTATCTTAGCTAATGTAGTCGCTTCTGCTTGGGGTGCTCATCACACCCATTATTTAATTAGCTTTGATCAGGTTAGTACCTTGTTTGGTCATGCGGTTGATATTGATTTGGTATTAATGGCTAAAGTAATCATTGCTGCGATTGGTTTTGGCTTAGCGGGTTATTTATTTGGTGAGTTAACTCACGGCTTTAAAGATCTATTTAATGCCACGCTTAAAAACCCATATTTAATCGTAGTTGTAGGTGGCTTAATGGTTATTGCCATTACGCAGTTAATTGGTAATTACGATTACATTGGTATTGGTGTTTATCCAAGTCGTGATGGTGGAGTGAGTATTACTTCGGCATTCAGTGCTGGTGGTGCTGAGTGGTATAGTTGGATTTTAAAACTACTCTTAACGGCGATCACATTAGCGGCAGGGTATAAAGGTGGTGAGGTAACACCTCTGTTCTTTGTTGGTGCGACTTTGGGTAATTTCCTTGCTTGGGTTTTGGGTGCTCCAGTTGATTTGTTTGCAGCATTAGGTTTCTTAGCCGTATTTGCTGCGGCAACCAATACGCCATTAGCGTGTACGATAATGGGGGTAGAGTTGTTTGGTGCGGATTACTTACCTTACTTTGCCTTAGCGTGTTATACCGCATATTACTTTAGTGGCCATACGGGTATTTATTCTTCACAACGCGTTGCGGTGTCTAAAACATTAGTGCATGGACGTGATCATGATGGCTCTAATAAAATTGGGTCATATCGTGAATATAATTCTTCATGGTTAAAACATTTAGCGAATAAGCTAACTAAAAATGACAAATAGTTTCACGTGAAACGAATGTAGATTAAAACCTTGTTGAGAGTATTTAAACCTAATGTGCTTCTCCACAAAAAAGAACACTGTATTTGTTGGTGTAAGAGCTACGGATGACAAAGGTGGTTTTTTGTTACGAAGCACACAAGGTTTAATATGGATTGTCGATATGTAAAACTCTATATGCGCTCACTCACAAACTCAGCCAACCACTTGATAACTTTTTTCTCTTCCATTTCATTTCTTACATACTTTCTTTATACTCTGAAGACGTTCAGATTTTGATTCAAAGATCTGAAAGAAACTTGTCGGAGTGCTTAGTGCTTTTTAAAGTACGAGCTGAGACCGCATTGCGGGATCCGTAGAACCTGATCAGGCTAATACCTGCGAAGGGAACAAGAGATAATTTTTATCTTAGTATGTTAGCCACTAATCGAATTATTTAATGATAAACCGCAGCTGAATTTTAGCTTTAGTTTATTTGTTTAATTCATCGCATATAAATACGCAGGCTTACTCTCGTTGTATCTCATACTAAGAACCTCTTTCTACAACTCAAATCCGACAAGCAATTATTCTATTTTTATCAAGGAATTTTGCTATGTCGTCAAGTCGCAAACAAGCACGTTTAGATGCTAAAACTAATATAGAATCTTTATCGGTTCAACCATACCCAAACTCAAAAAAAGTTTATATTGAAGGATCTCGCCCAGATATCCGCGTACCTATGCGTGAAATTTCACTGGCAGATAGCTTAGTTGGTGGAACTAAAGAAACGCCAATTCTTGAGCCTAATGAGCCGATTCAAGTTTATGACACTTCGGGTGTGTATACCGATCCAATTTACGATATCGATGTATACCAAGGATTGCCAAAACTTCGTGAGCGTTGGATTGAAGAGCGAAATGATACCGAGTTGCTTGATGGCGTTAGTTCCGTTTATTCGCAAGAGCGTTTAGCGGATGAAACCCTTGATGAACTTCGTTATGGAAACCTCCCAACGATTCGTCGCGCTAAACAAGGCGAATGTGTTACTCAACTGCATTATGCGCGTCAGGGAATCATCACTCCTGAAATGGAATATATAGCGATCCGTGAAAATATGGGTTGCCAGAAATTCGCTGATGAGCAGTTAAACCATCAACACCCCGGCCATAGTTTTGGAGCTAACTTACCAAAAGAAATTACACCTGAATTTGTGCGTAAAGAGGTTGCTGAAGGGCGCGCAATTATCCCATCAAACATAAACCATCCAGAAGCAGAACCAATGATTATCGGCCGTAATTTCTTAATTAAAGTTAACGCCAATATTGGTAACTCATCGGTGAGTTCATCAATTGAAGAAGAAGTGGAGAAGCTAGTTTGGTCAACGCGTTGGGGCGGTGATACGGTTATGGATTTATCTACGGGTCGAAATATTCATGAAACCCGTGAGTGGATATTACGTAATAGCCCTGTCCCAATTGGCACGGTTCCTATGTACCAAGCGCTAGAAAAAGTAAACGGTGTAGCCGAAAATCTTAACTGGGAAGTGATGCGAGATACCTTAATCGAGCAGGCAGAACAGGGCGTCGATTACTTTACCATTCACGCAGGTTTACTGCTTCGTTATGTACCAATGACAGCAAAACGCGTTACCGGGATTGTTTCGCGCGGTGGCTCAATCATTGCGAAGTGGTGTTTGGCTCATCACCAAGAAAGTTTCCTATATACCCATTTCCGTGAGATCTGTGAAATCTGTGCTAAATACGATGTAGCCTTATCCTTGGGTGATGGATTGCGTCCGGGCTCTATTGCTGACGCTAATGACGAAGCGCAATTTGCTGAATTAAGAACGTTAGGCGAGTTAACTAAAGTTGCGTGGGATTACGATGTTCAAGTCATTATCGAAGGCCCCGGCCATGTTCCTATGCACATGATTAAAGAGAACATGGACGAGCAACTTAAACATTGTCATGAAGCACCATTCTATACATTAGGTCCATTAACGACAGATATTGCACCTGGGTATGATCACATTACTTCAGGTATTGGTGCTGCCATGATTGGTTGGTATGGCTGTGCCATGTTGTGTTATGTAACGCCAAAAGAACATTTAGGATTACCAAACAAAGACGATGTTAAAACGGGATTAATAACTTATAAGTTAGCCGCTCATGCAGGTGACTTAGCCAAAGGCCATCCGGGGGCACAAATTCGTGATAACGCATTATCAAAAGCTCGTTTTGAATTCCGCTGGGAAGACCAGTTTAATCTATCACTAGATCCTATCACTGCACGTGAATATCACGATGAAACCTTACCGCAAGAGTCGGGCAAAGTCGCTCATTTCTGTTCAATGTGTGGGCCTAAATTCTGTTCAATGAAAATCTCACAAGAGGTTCGTGAGTACGCTAAAGATATCGATCAAGTCGCATTAGACCAAGCGATTGAGATCAAAATGATTAATGATCCTCTAGAGGGAATGCGTCAGAAATCAGAAGAGTTTAAAGCGTCAGGTTCTGAACTTTATCATCCAGCGGTAGAAGCTGAATAACGAGATAGTAAGGGGTGTTTCACGTGGAACATCTCTTATCTTTTGTGTACGGAATTGAAGTGAGACTGCGATGTTTGCGTTCCCTAGAATTGATAAAAGTAAGTTTGGCTTGTATCCCGTGGTTGATGATGTGTCATGGATTGAGGTGTTATTAAAACTTGATGTAAAGACAATCCAACTGAGAATTAAGAATCCGGAACAAACCGATTTAGAGCAACAGATTATCAAAGCGATTAAACTTGGACGAGAATACGATGCTCAAGTGTTCATCAATGACTATTGGCAATTAGCCATTAAGCATAAGGCATTTGGTATTCATCTGGGACAAGAAGACATAGAAATTGCCGATTTACAGGCTATTTCTGATGCCAGTATCTGTCTTGGATTATCCACACACGATGATAGAGAGTTACTAAAAGTAAAAGCATTAAATCCAAGCTATTTAGCGCTTGGTCATATTTTCCCGACACCAACGAAAGATATGCCATCACAACCTCAAGGCCTAATTAATCTTGCTAAGAATCAATTATTAGCAGGAGGCATACCGACCGTTGCGATTGGTGGTATTGATTTATCCGTAGCTGAAGATGTTTGGCAAACCGGTGTAGACAGTATTGCTGTGGTTCGCGCTATAACTCAAGCTGAAGATATTCACCAAGCGATATCTCAATTTAACGCCATTATTGCGAAACCAAGAAAAGTAAACCAACAGGAGGTTATTCATGAGTAATCTGCTGATGGAAGGATTAAGTGACCAAGATTTTCTGCGTTATAGCCGTCAAATTATGTTGCCGGACATTGGTGAAAAAGGGCAAGTCACATTAAGAAATAGTACGGTTCTGATAGTCGGTTGTGGCGGACTAGGCTCTTCAGTTGGAATGTATTTATCCGCTTCTGGTATCGGTACATTAATTATTGCCGATGGAGACAAGGTTGAGTTAAGCAACTTACAGCGACAAGTGGTCTATCGCGATAACAACCTAAACCAAAATAAAGCGATGGCAATGGCGCAGCAACTTAAAGGGCTGAACGGTACCACTCATATTGAAGTGATCAGTCACAAGCTAACAGAGCCAGAATTATCTCGCTTTATTAACCAAGTGGATGTGGTTTTGGATTGTTCTGATAATTTGCCGACACGACATGAAATTAACGCGGCGTGTGTGAAGCATAATGTTCCTCTTATTTCAGGTGCAGCAATTGGTTGGCAAGGGCAGTTAATGCTGTTTTCAAATCAGGTTACGGAAAATAACACCTCTTGCTATCACTGCTTATTTCCTTTTGCCGAAAGCCACCAAACACAAAACTGTCAGTCGTTCGGAATTGTAGGTCCGGTAGTTGGCATGATAGGAAACCTACAGGCATTAGAAACCATTAAATATCTTACACAACCGAGTTACATGAAGTGGGACTCAATTCATCAGTTTGATGGTCGTTCTTTAAGTTGGACATCGATAAAAATTCCAAAAGACAATCAATGTTCAATCTGTTCTTCAACAGTAAGCAATGATGTTTCACGTGAAACATACTCAACGGGAGAGGCTTGTCATGAGTGATTTAATTTCAATAGAACTTAATGGTGTGACTTACCGAGTTGAAGCATCCCATACTATGGCTTCATTTTTAGAACACCATGGCATTAATACACAAGGGTGTGCTATCGCGATCAGTAATCAGATAATACCGAGATCGGAATGGCAAAAGCGTGGGTTATCGCAGGGTGAATCCATCTCTTTATTTCAAGCTATCGCAGGGGGCTAACATGAGTGACTTATTAACCATCGGAGATAAGACGTTTAGTTCGCGTTTATTTACAGGGACAGGAAAATTTCCTAATTCAGAGATCATGCAAAAAGCACTCATCGAATCTGGTTCTGAATTATCAACCATGGCGTTAAAGCGTGTTGAGGTGAATAACCCAGCAGACAATATTTTAAAACCCATAGTAGATGCTGGAATTCACTTATTACCCAATACGTCTGGTGCTAAAAATGCTCGTGAGGCAATCTTTGCCGCACAACTGGCGCGTGAAGCATTGGGAACAAACTGGCTAAAATTAGAAATTCATCCAGACCCTAAGTACTTAATGCCAGACCCAATTGAAACACTAAAAGCAGCAGAAGAGCTAGTGAGGCAAGGGTTTGTTGTCTTGCCTTATTGTCATGCTGATCCGGTGTTGTGCAAGCGATTAGAAGAAGTAGGTTGCGCTGCGGTAATGCCACTAGGTGCGCCGATTGGTTCAAATAAAGGCATTGTCAGTCGCGATTTTTTAGAGATTATTATCGACCAATCACGAGTGCCTGTTGTGGTTGATGCTGGCATTGGTGCGCCATCACATGCGGCTTTTGCAATGGAACTTGGTGCTGATGCTGTTCTTGTGAACACGGCTATTGCAGTTGCAAGAAATCCAATCGCAATGGCGACCGCCTTTAAGTTAGCGGTGCAATCTGGTCGATTAGCTTACGAGAATGGCTTAGCGCCCGTAAATACCCAAGCGGTTGCTTCTAGTCCATTAACGGCATTTCTTGATTAAGGTGAATGAAATGACATTTACTGATGAATGGAAAAAGTTAAATTGGGATGAGGTTAAACTCTCCATCTATAGCAAAACTCATCATGATGTTGAAAGGGCGTTGAATAAACCCAAGCGGGATCTAGAAGACTTTAAAGCATTAGTTTCTCCAGCAGCAGAAAGATACCTTGAACAAATGGCTCAAGAATCTGCCCGTTTAACTCGTCAGCGATTTGGTCACACGATTGGTTTTTATATTCCTCTGTATCTTTCTAATCTATGTGCCAACGCATGTACTTATTGTGGTTTTTCAATGGAGAATCGAATTAAGAGGAAGACACTTAATCAAGATGAAATAGCACAAGAAATGGCAGCAATTAAAACGATGAACTTTGATAGTGTGCTTTTGGTTACAGGAGAGCACGAAACTAAAGTTGGAATGAATTATTTTCGTCAAACACTACCACAGATAAAGCAGTCGTTTAATTACCTTGCGATGGAAGTTCAGCCTCTTGAACAAGAAGAGTATGCAGAATTAAAAACCTTAGGGTTGGATGCGGTAATGGTGTATCAAGAAACGTATCATCCATCGACGTATGCAGAACATCATCTTCGTGGAAATAAAATGGA
Source organism: Aliivibrio thorii (assembly GCF_057368585.1). Taxonomy (NCBI): domain Bacteria; kingdom Pseudomonadati; phylum Pseudomonadota; class Gammaproteobacteria; order Vibrionales; family Vibrionaceae; genus Aliivibrio; species Aliivibrio thorii. The sequence continues at coordinate 34,641 of NZ_CM170654.1, forward strand.
CTTTCAATATCGCTTAGAAACACCAGATAGATTAGCAAAAGCGGGCATAGACAAAATAGGTATTGGTGCGCTTATCGGTTTAGAAGAGTGGCGAACGGATTGTTTTTTTGTGGCGGCGCATTTGGACTACTTAGAGCGTCGATATTGGCAAACGCGTTATTCTATTTCTTTTCCAAGATTGCGACCATGTGAAGGTGCACTCCAACCTAAATCAATCATGAGTGACAAACAACTGGTGCAATTAATTTGTGCTTATCGGTTGTTAAACCCAGAGGTTGAACTGTCATTGTCTACTCGAGAGTCGGCACACTTTAGAGATAATGTGTTGCCTTTGGGGATAACGTCAATATCAGCGGCATCGAAAACACAACCGGGTGGTTATGCAAATGATGACCAAGAGCTTGAGCAGTTTTCTATTAGTGATGAACGATCTGCTGAATCTGTTTCTTTAGCTGTACAAGCGAGGGGATTTGAACCGGTTTGGAAAGATTGGGATAGAAGCTATTCAAGTTGATGTTTCACGTGAAACATCAAGGGATAAATGATTGTTTTGTCCCTTAATAGATTTTTAAATAAAAATGCCACGTTTGCTCTTCTATACATTTACTCTTATATACGATAGGTACGTGGCATTTTCTTTATTGCGCTTTAATTGATTAGCTTTCGTAGCTTAATTCAGCAGTCGCTTGTTTAAGCCATTCTTTTACTTCACCATCAACAAGAGGACTAACATCATCCCACACTTTCTGGTGATAGTTGTTTAGCCAAGTAAGTTCTGGGCGGTTCAACATATCAACATTGATTAAACGCTTATCGATAGGGCAACGAGTTAAAGACTCAAAACCAAGAACTGAGAAATCACCTTGAGTTTCGATTTCAACGACCAGCTCTAAGTTCTCAATACGAATACCAAACTCATCTGCACGATAATAACCAGGCTCATTAGATAACACCATTCCTGGGATAAGAGCGGTGTTGTTGACTACTTTAGCAATACGTTGAGGTCCTTCGTGAACACTTAGGAAGTGACCAACTCCATGTCCTGTACCATGATCATAATCGTAGCCTTGAGCCCATAAATGCTGGCGAGCAAGGATATCTAGTTGATGACCGCAAGTTCCCTTAGGGAAGCGAGCAGAAGCCAAACCAATGTGACCTTTTAACACCAAAGTAAATTGCTGCTTGATGTCATCACTTGGTGTACCTACTGGCAAGGTACGAGTAATGTCTGTTGTGCCATCTGGGTACTGACCGCCTGAATCAACAAGGTATAAGCTGTTCATTTGTAGCTTACCTGGTTCAGGTTGGTTTTCATGATTGTAGTGGCACATTGCTGCATTGCCGGCTGCTGCTGAAATGGTGTCAAAACTTAAATCAGCTAAGGTTGCATCTTCCTCTCGGAAACCTTGAAGTTTATCAGCAAGTACCGCTTCGTCATGTAAATTGCCCGCTTCGATCTCAGCGTCAAACCAAGTTAAAAATTTCACCATCGCAACGCCATCACGAATATGACACGCTTTCATGCCAGCCTTTTCTGTTTCGTTTTTAGCGGCTTTTGGTAGTAAACATGGATCTGACGCTTCAATGATTTCTGCATCCGCATCAGATAATACCAATGACATCCATGCGTTTGAGGTTGCAGAATCAACCAATATTTTTTTACCTGTTAGTGATTCTAAAATTGATTGCAGTGCTTCTGGGTGATGAACTCGCACACCTTGGCCTACATGCTCACTGAAATTTACAGGAAGACGAGCTGGATCTAAGAAGAAGTCGACAGTTTCATCGGCATGAATGATGGCGTGAGACAGAAGTACCGGTAGGCGAGATACATCTAAACCACGTACATTCAATAACCAGCAGATTGAATCTAATTGTGTTAATAAAGCAGCATTAGCATTTTTCTTTGCGACTGCTTGCGCGATTTGTTTACGTTTATCTGTGCTTGATTGACCAACTAGGTCAATAGGCATTAAACGAACATCTGACACTTTTACTTCTGGGCGGTCTGCCCAAGAAAGGTCAATAGGGTTAGTTGTAATTACTTCTAAAGAAACAAAACCATCAACCGTTATCGTTGCATTTTTTAACCATTGCGCTGTATGCATTCTAGGATCTACAGCGACTTTTGAATTAGTAGCAAGCGTATCTTTTATCCATTCTAATAATGGTTCTTCATGTAAATGGCGGTACTCAAACACATCCGCTGGAACTTGTTTACGAACCTGAACTGTATAGCGACCATCAACAAAAATTGCAGCTTTATCTTTGGTTATCACCGCTGCACCAGCAGAGCCTGTAAATCCTGTTGCCCATAATAAACGTTCATTATGTTCAGGAATATACTCGCCTAAAAACTCATCTTCATGTGGAATGATAAGTGCGTCAAAATCTTGTTTAACAAGCCATGAGCGAAGTTGCTCAATGCGTTGAGAAGTCTGTGGGTGCATCTGAGTATCCTTATTAGTGTTCTGTCCATATATGGCAAGGCAGAAAGCGGGATTATTATTTGAGTTATAACCTAGCGTTTTTATCACGCATCTGCAATTGTTGATGCTGATAAATCTTTACAGCGATTAATTATGGTATTGCGCAGCCAGCAATTTGCAGCATCACTCTCTTTTTGTTGATGCCAGAAAAGCGTATAAGCCATTTGCGGTAACTCGGTAGGCAAAGGTAAAACAACCAAATTAAGTTGTTTTGCTATCAGCTTAATAAAGTGACTAGGTGCCGTGAAAATGAGATCGGTATGAGTGCATAAACTTGCTGCACTATTAAAGTCAGGCACAATGATACCAATACTGCGTTCAAGTCCTTTATCAGCCAATTTATAGTCAAGTAACCATTGATCTTTGCCATCACAGCGAACTTGAACATGGCGCTGTTGAAGGTAAGCATCTAAGGTCCACTCTTGAGTTAATACGGGATGGTTTGGTCTAACCAAGCACATCTGACTGTCTCGGTAGATCTCTTGCCCTCGAATATCTTCTGGCATCTGCATTGTGATATTCGCGTATTTAGGGTCGAGGTCTTTCCCCGTAATTCCAATATCCATCTCACCTGATTGTAATTTTTTTAAGGTTGTCATGTCCCAAGGGTGAGTATCTAACATGACATTAGGGGCTTTATTTAAAATATAAGACATGAAGTGTGGCAGTAATAATGGATAAGTACTCTCCACTAGCCCTAATCGGAATCGATAATGGCTGTTCTGAGGTTCAAAACTGGATGCTTCAGTAATGGTTTCTAAATGACTTAATAATGTATGCAGTTGACCTTGCAGGTTGCGCGCTTTGGCAGTGGGTTGCAGACCATAAGCGGTACGAGTAAATAAGGGATCATTAAATTGTTCTCGTAATTTCGCTAAGTTTTTACTGACTGCGGACTGACTTAAACATAAACGTTGAGATGCCCGAGTAACGCTTTTTTCTTCTAATAATAGGTGCAGAGTCAAAAGTAAGTTGAGATCGATCTTAGCCAACTTTTCAAAGAACATAGAGATATTCCAAATTAGAATGTTAGATTTGAATATAAACCATTTCTGTTCATATCTCTAATTAAGTACACTTCTCAAACTATTTTAGGAGTTACACATGCACACGCCAGTTTCAGCTCAATCAGCTACATCGCTAACACAACAATCAGATAAAAAGATTATCGCTCTAATGGTTATCTTGGTTTTATTCAGTCCATTAGCCATTGATATTTATCTTCCTGCTTTGCCTATGATGGTCAGCGAATTTCAAGTTGAACCAACATTAGGTCAAGATACTATTACGTGGTTCATGTTTAGTATGGGTCTTGGACAGTTATTTGCAGGCCCATTAGCTGACCGTTATGGCCGTCGACCAATAGCATTAACGGGGATTATTATTTATGGCTTGAGTGCTGCGTTAGCGTACTCGGCTCAAGAAATGGAAATGTTATTAATTGCTCGATTATTGCAAGGTTTCGGTGCATGTGCGACAGCAGTTGCAGCATTTGCATCGGTTCGTGATTCATTTGGTGCAGAGAAAAGTGGACGAATGATCAGCTACCTTAATGGTGCAATCTGTTTTATTCCTGCATTAGCCCCAATTTTAGGCAGTTACTTAACAGCTCATTTTGGATGGCGTTCAAACTTTAGTTTTATGGCTGGTTTCGCATTAGTGGCTTTAGCGTTGATCGTTATTAATTACAAAGAAACAAAACCAAAAGAGACAGTACAAACGGGGCGCTTGATCAGCCCATCACGTTATTGGTCTGTATTACAACATCCAACCTTCTTACTGCACGCGACATTATGCATGTTATCGATGGGCGTTATTTTAGCCTATGTAACTTCAGCTCCTGTATTCCTGATTGATAAATTAGGATTAACAATGAGAGAGTTTACCAATTGGTTCGCGGTTAATGCTGTGATTAACATTGCTGTGTGTTTTATCGCGCCTAAATTCATGCTCAAATTTGGCACGAAGAATGTTTTATTATTTGGTTTATTTGTATTAGTCATCTCTGGTGGCTTAATGTTAGGTTTTCAACATATTCAGCAAGCTTGGGCATTTATGATCCCAATATTCTTTGCTTCTGTAGGCTATGCATCAGTGCTAGGTTCTGCGGCAGGCAAAGCGTTAGCACCGTTTGGTGATAGAGCGGGTACAGCCGCGGCATTATTAGGGTTATTTCAAATGAGTGGTGCAGGCGTCATTGTTGGCACAATGCAAAGATTAGCACTCCCTTCTGCACAACTCTTAACGCTAATGATGTGGCTTCTTATCCCAGGCTTGCTGATCCTATTGACGAAAACAGGTCAACGTTGGCATTCAGGTGTTACTGAGAAGTAATTCCTATAAATTGAACAGAAAAGGAGCAATTTTGTTTCTTAATATATTCAGTTAATGTGACTTTCAGTGTATATTCAGCACTATTACTAATATTGACGACTGAAAGGCAAAACACGCAATGTCGATGTCTATTATTGAAATGGCTCGTGTTCTAGAGCAGATGGAAGAGTCACCAGAAAAATTAATGTTTGGTAAGCTCTTATCTGAATTAGGAAACCAAAGCCAAGAGCGCGTAAGAAGTGCTGCGCGCCAAGTGTCTGTTCCTACATTGCGTGATCTTATTTACCAATTTCAAGTGGTAATTGAAGAGCGCAAAGGCGAAACAACAAAAAAATTAGCTGAAGAGATGGCAAAAGAAGGGGTTTCTTTAGAAGACTTCCAAGCTTATCTAGCAAGCAAATAAGTTACTTTAGTAATACCAATTTCACTAATTATCTGTTCATTTTACTGGTTAAATAGATCATCTAATTAATTACATTGGTATAAATAAAAAAGCAGCGAGCGATCGCTAATGCCGATCAGTTAAGAAATTTTCCAGATCATTTGACTGATCGTTAAAAACCTTCAAAATCCGATATTGGGTAACCAATATCGGATTTTTTATGCAACTAACTAAAGCTCTAACACTGGCTAATGATTTCGTCCCTGATTCTGATTCTCTCGGAAAACTCAGTGATATATTACCTCCTGAATTTATTAATCAATGTTTAGAAGAGGCTGGGATAGCTACGATCCGTAAGCGCCGATTACCATTAGATATGATGATTTGGGTTGTGTTAGGCATGGCTTTCTATCGAGATGAGTCAGTCTGGGACATTACCAGTAATATGCAGCTTATGCTGCCAGGAAAGCGGCCACTAGTGGCTCCGAGTGCAGTAGTTCAAGCGAGACAAAGACTTGGAAGCGAAGCAGTAAGACATATTTTCACATCAACAGCTGAAATCTGGAATACCGAAGCAAACCATCCAACATGGAACGGTTTACAATTATTAGGTGTTGATGGCGTAGTTTGGCGAGCGCCTGACACAAAAGAAAACCTTCAAGTATTTGAACCTAAAAGTAATCAGCATGGCGAAACCTGCTACCCTCAAATCAGAATGGTATGCCAAATGGAACTCACTAGCCATTTATTGATCAATAGTGCTTTTGATAGCACAAAAGTCAGTGAAATGGTTTTAGCTGAACAACTTATCTCATCCACTCCAGATAACTCTATAACTTTGTTTGATAAAGGATTTTATTCCCTTGGCTTACTTCATAAATGGTCTACAACAGGATCGGAACGTCATTGGTTGCTTCCTGTGAAGAAAGGAACAATATATGAGGAAGTACGAACTTTAGGTCGACAAGATAAATTAGTGCGTTTAAAAACATCGCCACAAGCTAGAAAGAAGTTCCTTGATCTGCCGGAATATATTGAAGCTCGGTTAGTGAGTAAAAAAGTGAAAGGAAAAGAGACTCAAATTTTAACTTCAATGGTTGATCCAATGCGTTTTCCATCGTCTGAAATGGTAGAGCTGTACAGTGAGCGTTGGGAGATAGAAGTCGGTTATAGAGAAATGAAACAGACGCTTCTAAATAGTGAGCATCACCTTCGAAGTAAAAAGCCTGAGATGATTAGACAAGAATTATGGGGGATATTACTTGGTTATAACTTACTTAGATATCAAATGGTTAAGATGTCACATACGGTGAAGGGGCTTCACGCAAACCAATTAAGTTTCACATCATGCTCGCTGGCAATCATAAATATGTTGTACACAATGTCACTAAATAGTGCAGGTAATATCCCGAAGACTATCGCCTCTTTACAGGCAAATACCGCTCACTACATTTTACCGCCAAAGAGAGAAGATAGGCGCTATCCAAGGAGAGTTCGAGCTAAAGCCGTGAAGTACCCTTGCTGGAAAAAGAAAAAAGCCAGTCAGCTTAACTGACTGGCATTAGCGAGCGATCGCTGCTTTTTTATGCCTAACGTTTGAGTTCGGATGGTGTTATCTTTTCTGTTATTTTAGCTTGTTCTTTTTCTTACCATAGAATTGCTGTATCAGTAAGCCACATACAATCATGATTAAACCAATCAGAGTTGATGGATGTATCTCTTCACCAATAATATTTGCCAGTAATAATAAAGAAATAAAAGGAGATGCAAAAATTAGGTTACTAATACGGGCGGTATTTTGAGTTAAGCGTAATGCAGATAGCCATAAAACAAACGTGATCCCCATTTCAAACAGTCCAACATAAGACACCGCAAGCCAACCATTCATTGGGATATATGCCCAAGATGCGCCTTCATAAAAACTCAAACCTACGGCAACCGGAAGTGCAATTAAAAAACCAAGTAGTAACCCTAAAATTGGGTCAGCTTTGTTTTTCGTATTTAATATCCAATAACCAGCCCAAAGCAGCGTTGAAAATAGCGCTAATCCCACACCAAGTGGACTATCAAACTCCAGTGCAAAGACATTGCCTTTAGTTGCAATTACAATCACACCTAAATAGCCTAAAACGCAAGCAACCCAATCTTGTTTTCTAATTTTTTGGCCCAGAAAAACGGCAGCCATTAGTGTAAGGGTTATTGCCCAACTGTAATTTAGGGGTTGAGCTTGAGAGGCTGGTAATAAATCATAAGATTTAAATAACACCAAATAATAAGCCAGAGGGTTAATTGCACCAAGTAAAATGTAATACAAAGGATTGGCAACAAAAGTATTGACCAGTTTCGATAATGTTTTTTGATAAGCGGCAACAGCGACTAAAGCAAGGATAGAAACGGCACTTGCAATGGTGAGCATTTGCGTGGGGGTAAAGTATTCTAATGTGATTTTAAAAGCGGTGGCGACGGTTGACCATAATAGAACCGCTGCGATGCCAAATCCTAAAGCGCGACGTTCGTTCATTGTTATTATTCTCAATTTAGAAATCCATTTAAGGCAGGAGTTTACCTGTGCTTGTAAAATAGTGTTAACTGGACATTTATCCAGTATCAAAATATCCTATAAGAATAAGTTTTTGTATTGAGTGAGTTATGGAATTTTTGAATCAATTTGGTGGCCATTTATTGTTTGGTTTTGTTGGAGCAAGCATTGCGTATGCTGTCGCTCATGTGTTGGTTAATAGTCGAAATCAGCAAGAATTAGCATTGTTAGAGCATGAATTAGAATCAGAAAAAAAACTCAGTAATAATCAATTGAGCCAATTAACCCAGCAATTAGAAAAGCAGCAAGCAGAATTAAATGAGCTAGATGGTGAGAGAGAGCAGCTAGCACAAGAACAAAAGCAATCACATGGTCGCTTGATGGCAGCAATGGAAAAGCTTCGCTATTTTGATGCCGTTCAAAAAGAAAAAGAGTTTCTCACACAACAGTTGGAATTTTCTCGTCAGGCAAATTCAAATATTGAAGCTGAATTACGAGAGCAAGAAGCGCGTCATGAAGAAGAACGCAAAGCCAGTTTAGAAAAAATGGAATTATTAGAGCGAGCAGAGCTACGCTTAAAGCAACAATTTGAAAACTTAGCCAATCAATTGTTTGAACATAAAACTAAAACTGTTGATGAGCAAAACAAAATCAGTTTAGAAGGTTTGCTGTCACCACTAAAAGAACAGTTAGAAGGGTTTAAAAGGCAGGTCAATGACAGCTTTGGCTTTGAAGCAAAAGAACGTCATACCCTAGTGCATGAAATTCGTAGTTTACAACAGCTGAATGAGCGTATGACACAGGAGGCGGTAAATCTGACCAATGCACTCAAAGGTGACAACAAACAACAAGGCAATTGGGGTGAGGTTGTGTTGGCTCGTGTGTTACAAGAATCAGGATTACGAGAAGGTCATGAGTACGATACACAAGTCAGTATGGATGATGAAGACGGCAAACGTTTTTATCCCGATGTGATTGTTCACTTACCTGATGAGAAAGATGTCGTGGTTGATTCAAAAATGACCTTGATTGCTTATGAGCGATTTTTTAACAGTGATGACTTTAATCAAAAAGAGCAAGCGCTTGATGAGCATTTAATGGCTATTCGAGCTCACTTACGTGGGTTAAGTAAAAAGGATTACCACAAGTTAAATGGCTTACGCAGTTTAGATTATGTATTAATGTTTATTCCTGTAGAGCCGGCATTTCAAGTTGCGATAGAAGCGGACCCATCATTAATTTCGGATGCGATGGAGCAAAATATTATCATCGTAAGCCCAACGACGTTACTTGTAGCATTAAGAACTATCAGTAATTTATGGCGTAACGAAAGACAAAATCAGAACGCAAAAATTATCGCCGATCGAGCCAGTAAGTTATACGACAAAATGCGTTTGTTTGTGGATGATATGGAGGCTGTTGGGGGGGCGTTAGATAAAGCAAATCAAAGCTACCAAGGCGCAATGAATAAATTAGCAACAGGGCGAGGTAACATTATTCGTCAAGCTGAAAGTTTTAAAGAATTGGGTGTTGAGGTAAAGCGAGATATAAATCGTCGTCTTATTGAGCAATCTTTTGAAGCAGATACTATGCAAACACTTGGTGATAATGGGTTGGATAAAGTAGACTAGAGCGCTGTTGAATTCAGAGTGTAGGGATTCAGCGAACAATCTCTAGAGGACGAAAAATGACGGACAAGATGAATATTGCTGAAGAAACAACACACTTTGGCTTCACTACAGTCGCGAAAGACGAAAAAGTCGCGAAAGTTGCAGAAGTATTTCACTCTGTAGCAGCAAAATACGACATCATGAATGACCTTATGTCTGGTGGTGTACATCGTGTTTGGAAACGATTTACGATTGATTGCAGTGGCGTACGTCCGGGTCATAAAGTTCTTGATTTAGCCGGTGGTACTGGTGATCTTACTGCTAAATTCTCGCGTATTGTTGGTGATACAGGCCAAGTGATTTTAGCGGATATCAATAACTCAATGTTGAACGTTGGTCGCGACAAATTACGCGATATGGGTATTGTTGGTAACGTGAATTACGTACAAGCAAATGCGGAAGAACTGCCATTCCCAGATGATCACTTTGATTGTATTACCATTAGTTTTGGTCTTCGCAATGTGACAGACAAAGACAAAGCATTACGTTCGATGTTCCGCGTGCTTAAGCCGGGTGGTCGTCTACTCGTGCTGGAATTTTCAAAACCAATTCTTGAGCCATTATCAAAAATTTATGACGCGTACTCTTTTCACCTATTACCAAAAATGGGTGAGTTGATTGCAAATGATGCAGACAGCTATCGTTATCTTGCTGAATCCATCCGTATGCACCCAGATCAAGAAACATTGAAGGGCATGATGGAAGAAGCGGGCTTTGAACAAGCAAACTACTACAACCTAACGGGTGGTATTGTTGCTCTGCACCGCGGTTACAAGTTTTAAAGGATAAAACTAATGCCATTAGAACCGTTTGTAACAGGCGTGATGGAAACAGGGTTAAATACACTGTTAAAAGAATCACCAGATAGTAAAGCTGCTTTATTGCGCTTAAAAGGCAAAATTATTCATGTTCATTTAAATGAAGTGAACAAAGATTTTTATTTTATCTTTAGTCAGCAGCAAGTGGATATCCTGTCAAAGTTTGAAGGTGAGGTCGATTGTTACCTTGCTTTAAACCTTTCTGTTTTGCCGCAACTGCGAGAGCAAAACAACATTACTCAATTAATAAAACAAGATAAGTTGGTGCTTGAAGGTGATCTTAACCTCGGACAACAATTCTCTGCGTTATTAACTGAACTGAAACCTGATGTGGAAGAGAAACTTTCCCAATACACTGGTGATATTGTGGCCCATACTTTAGTGAGTGGTGTAAAAAGCAGTGCGTGCTGGGTAAAGAAACAAATTACTCGTCAAACACGTCACGCGGCAGAAGTATTAACTGAAGAATGGAAGATTGCACCTGCGCCGTTAGAAATAGCGCATTTTTGCGATCAAGTGTTTGAGGTTGATACTCAACTCGCAGAGCTTGATGCTCGTTTAACACGACTATTAAATGCTTATCCAATGGAGCGCGCATGACACCATCAGAGCTAAAGCGTTTATATCATATTACCAAGGTTCAGCTTGAGTATGGATTAGATGAACTGCTGCCTGATCATGCCTTAACTCAATTGCCAAAGCGTTTACGCCGAGGGCTTTTCTGGATAAAAAATAAATACCCAGAGAAACCATTAGGTGAGCGCTTACGTTTAGCGCTGCAAGAGTTGGGGCCGGTGTGGATTAAATTTGGTCAAATGATGTCGACACGTCGTGACCTTTTTCCTCCTCATTTAGCTGACCAACTGGCGTTACTGCAAGATCAAGTCGCTCCGTTTGATGGTCAACTTGCTAAAGATCAAATGGAAATGGCACTGGGTGGGCCATTGGAGAATTGGTTTACTGAGTTTGATATTATTCCATTAGCCTCTGCCTCTATTGCTCAAGTACATACTGCAAAACTAAAAGAGTCAGGTCGAGAGATAGTTCTTAAGATTATTCGTCCTGATATTCGTCCAGTTATTGAAGCAGATATTCGATTAATGTATCGAATGGCAGGGTTGGTTGAGCAGCATATTCCTGAGGCTCGTCGCCTAAAGCCCGTTGAAGTTATTGAAGAATACGAAAAAACCTTACTTGATGAACTAGACTTAAGAAGAGAGGCCAGTAATGCAATGCAGCTGCGCCGTAACTTTGAAGGCAGTGAAGAGTTGTATGTGCCAGAAGTTATTTTAGATTTAAGCTCTGAAAACTTGATGGTGTCTGAGCGTATCTACGGCATTCAAGTGTCTGATATTGAACAATTAGAAAGAAATAACACCAACATGAAGCTATTAGCAGAACGTGGTGTGTCTGTTTTCTTTACTCAAGTGTTTCGTGACAGCTTCTTTCATGCGGATATGCACCCAGGTAATGTATTCGTCAATCCAGATAATCCAGATAATCCACAATGGATTGGATTAGACTGTGGTATTGTTGGAACACTCAATAAAGAAGATAAGCGCTATTTAGCTGAAAACTTATTAGGCTTTTTTAATAGTGATTACCGTAAAGTTGCACAATTACATGTTGATTCAGGTTGGGTTCCGGCAGACACTAATGTCGAAGAATTTGAATTTGCGATCCGCATGGTGTGTGAGCCAATATTTGCGAAGCCATTAGGTGAAATATCTTTTGGACATGTGTTATTAAACTTATTTAATACAGCACGCCGTTTTAATATGGAGGTGCAACCGCAATTGGTATTATTGCAAAAGACATTGTTGTACGTAGAAGGATTAGGGCGACAGCTGTACCCTCAATTGGATCTATGGGCAACTGCCAAACCATTTTTAGAAACGTGGATGGCAAAACAAATTGGACCTGCAGCCTTCGTGACTGCTTTGAGTGAGAAAGCGCCATTTTGGGCTGAAAAATTGCCAGAACTACCAGATTTAGTTTATGACAGTTTGCGCCAGGGCAAAGTTCTCAATCAACGAATGGATAAACTCTACGCAGGGTATCGTCAAAGTAAGCGTCAACAAGCGAAAGGACAATTCCTATTTAATGTTGGAGCAACTCTGCTGATTTGTTCTGCGGTGTTATTAACCAGTAACATTACTGCGTTAGCATCAATTAGTGCTGCTACAGGAATCACGTTTTGGCTATTAAGCTGGCGAGCATATCGTCGATAAGCGTTATTCTTATTAGCAATTTTTTAACCCTAACACGCTGAGGAAACAAGCATGGGTGGTATTAGTATTTGGCAACTTCTTATTATTGCAGTAATTATCGTTCTGTTATTTGGTACGAAGAAATTACGCGGTGTAGGCAGTGATTTGGGTTCTGCAGTTAAAGGCTTTAAAAAAGCGATAAGTGAAGAAGACACAGCAAAAGATGCGAAAAAAGACGCTGATTTTGTTGCTCCTCAAAACTTAGAGAAGAAAGAAGCAGAGACAGTAGAAAAACAAAAACAAAACGACAAAGAGCAGGCATAACACGTGTTTGATATCGGTTTTTGGGAACTGATACTTATTTCTGTTGTTGGACTCGTTGTATTAGGGCCGGAACGTTTACCAAAAGCGATCCGCTCTGTAGCACAGTTTGTAGGGGCAGCAAAAAGCATGGCGAATAACGTTAAAGATGAGCTGACACAAGAGCTGAAGATACAAGAGTTACAAGAAAATCTGCGTAAAGCAGAGCAGATGAATATGGATGACTTATCTCCTGATCTTAAAAAGTCAGTAGAAGAGTTAAAACAAGCGGCAGCTGATGTCACTCGCCCATATGCAAAACCAGAAGAAACTGTAGACACTCCAAAAGTAGATACAGAGACACCGGTAGCATCTGATTCAATTTCTAAAACAAAAGCAGAGTAATTATGTCATCAGTTGAACACTCTCAGCCGTTGTTAACTCACCTATTAGAGCTAAGAAACCGTCTATTAAAGGCATTAATTGCCGTAATCGTGGTGTTTTTAGGTCTGGTCTGGTTTGCTAATGACATTTATGAGTTCTTATCAGCGCCGTTGGTAGAAAGATTACCAGCCGGTGCAACGATGATAGCAACTGATGTCGCGTCACCATTTTTCACGCCTATAAAGCTGACTTTGGTGGCATCGATATTTGTCGCTGTTCCAGTGATTCTTTATCAAGTATGGGCATTTGTAGCTCCTGGACTGTATAAGCATGAAAAGAAACTGATCATGCCGTTATTGTTCTCAAGCTCAATGTTGTTTTATGCCGGTGTTTCTTTCGCTTACTTTATCGTTTTTCCGTTAGTGTTTAGCTTTTTTACAAACATTGCACCGGAAGGCGTTCAAGTTGCTACGGATATCGCCAGTTATCTTGATTTTGTTTTAGCTTTATTCCTTGCCTTTGGTATCGCGTTTGAAATTCCCGTCGCCATCATTTTATTATGTTGGACAGGAGCAACAACGCCTGAAACCTTAAAGCAAAAGCGTCCATACATTGTTGTTGGTGCGTTTGTGGTAGGTATGATGCTAACACCACCAGACATTATTTCTCAAACCTTACTGGCTGTACCTATGTGTATTCTGTTTGAGTTCGGTTTGTTCTTCTCTCGTTTTTACGTAAGAGAAGAAAATGAAGATTATATGGAAAAAGACGAAGCATAATACTTGTTAGAATAAATAAAATTGAAAGCGCTGATCTTACGATCGGCGCTTTTTTTTATTCTTTTTTAGAGCGTAAAATATCACGTAATTTGTCCTTGCTCAGATATTGAGTGATCAGCATCACGGTTAGATTTTAAAGAAATAAGAGAGAGTAGAGACAAAGTGGAAGAGCTGTGTGCGAGATCTCTTACAAGAGAGTGAGATTTAACGCTTTATTTGTAGTCTAAAATAGTAGTGATTGCTATAAGTTATTGTAATTTATTGTTTTTATTTTTATTGGTGAATTTCTCATTTTTTTTTTGCAAAAATTAGGATTTAGTCTATTGCTGAAATAGGTGAAAGGCGTAATCTCAATGGTGTCGGAAGGATGCTGACACGGAACAGGAACTCACCAAGGATTTGGTACGCTTCAGGATGAGGCACTCGGTTACTTAGGATTAGTAATCGGCATGGATAGCGAAATGGACATTGAATGGACGCAATAGTAGCTAGGATGGTTACTACTAAGGAAAGACAATGGACACCTCTAGGATTGAGGGAAAAAGGACTACGCATCAGGATGATGTAAAGGACACCGCTCAAGGAACAAGCGAAGAGAGTTAACTACGGATTGTTAACGGATCAGGATAAGATCAAGGACACCGCTAGGATAGCGAGAAAGGAATGCACTGAAGGAATCAGTATACTATCAAGGATTTGATGCATGGAGCACCATCAGTAGCCGGATTGCTGCGAGTAAAGTTATAACCCCGTTAGATGAAAGTCTAGCGGGGTTTTTCTTGTTTGGAGCAAAGTAAAAGCCTATACGCTGCGCTAACTAGAGGCTAGAACGTTTCGCATCTATAAGAGCAAAAGCTGATTTAGAATCTTGATGAAATATGGTATCAACAACCCCCTCTAACTCCCCCTTATATTGATATTATCGATCCCAGTAATTCATAGAGAAAGGGGGAGAACCTTCTTTGGTGTTGCTATTCTAGCGATCACAATACAATTCCTCCCCTTGAGTAAATAATCTCATGTGATCACTGTTGTCGATATAAGGTGAGGTTAGGAGGGGTTGTGAGTAGAGACTTTAGTGATTCAATGTCTTTATTGATGTTTTTTAGCAACCCTCTCTAACTCTCCCTTATATTGATATTATCGATCCCAGTAATTCATAGAGAAAGGGGGAGAACCTTCTTTGGTGCGGATATTTCAGCGCTTACAATATAGTTCCTCCCCTTGAGTAAATATCTCATGTGATCACTAATGTCGATATAAGGGGAGGCTAGGAGGGGTTGTAAATGCAGGGCTTAATTATTGTTTTACCTCTCAAGGCGAAGCCGTCTATCTTTTGATCTTATAGTTTCTAGTTAGCGAAGCGTATCGTTTCTAGCTGTATTTACCACTTATCACGTTCACTCCTGAAACCTTCAAGCGAAGCGATCTTAATCCTTATTCCCAAAACACCATGACCCGTGTGCGAGATCTCTCACAAACAAGTGCGCTTTTTCGCTTTATTTATGGATAAATATAACTAGGTTTAAATTAAATTACTGATATTAAATGGTATTTTTTTTTGTTTATGGTAAAGGGGGGAATTCTTTTTGCAAAAGTTTGAATTTAGTCTATTGCTGAAAATAATGAAAAGCGTAGTCTTATTGATGTCGGAAGGATGCTGACACGGAACAGGAACTAGCCACGGATTTGGTATGCTTCAGGATGAGGCACTCGGTTACTTAGGATTAGTAATCGGCAAGGATAGCAAAATGGACATTGAATGGACGCAATAGTAACTAGGATGGTTGCTACTAAGGAAAGACGATGGACACCTCTAGGATTGAGGAAAATGGATTGCACATCAGGATGATGTAAGGGACACCGCTCAAGGAACAAGTGAAGAGAGTTAACTACGGATTGTTAACGGATCAGGATAAGATCAAGGACACCGCTAGGATAGCGAGAAAGGAATGCACTGAAGGAATCAGTATACTATCAAGGATTTGATGCATGGAGCACCATTAGTAGCCGGATTGCTGCGAGTAAAGTTATAACCCCGTTGGACGAGAGTCTAGCGGGGTTTTTCTTGTTTGGAGCAAAGTGAAAGAGCAGGGACTAGAGGCGAGGACGTTTCGCTTCTATAAGAGCAAAAGCTGATTCAGAATCGTGATGAAATATGGTATCACCAACCCCCTCTAACTCCCCCTTGTATTGATATTATCGATCCCAGTAATTCATAGATAAAGGGGAGAACCTTCATTGTTGTGGTTATTTCAGCGATCACAATACAGTTCCTCCCCTTGAGTAATTATCTTATTTGATCACTACTGTTGATATAAGGGGAGGTTAGGAGGGGTTGTGAATGCAGGGCTTAATTATTCAGTGTTTCACCTCTCAAGCAACTTGTTGCGTCTTAAGCGAAGCGCTCTCAAGGTGAAGCCGTCTATTTTTTGATCTTAAATCCCAAAAAGTCTTTTCGCATTAGTCGTCGTAATCGCATCAACATCCGCCAGACTCATCTCACGTAAATCCGCTACACGTTGAGCAACCAACTGCGTATATGCAGGCTCATTACGCTTACCACGGTGAGGTACTGGTGCTAAATATGGGCAATCGGTCTCTAAGATTAAATAGTCCATATTAAGGTGTGGAATGATTTTATCCATACCGCCATTTTTAAAAGTAGAAACACCACCAAGACCTAAGTGAAAGCCTAAATCATTGATCGCTTTAGCTTCATTAACTGAGCCACCAAAGCAATGGAAAGTGCCTGATAATGAGCCATCTTGCTCTTGTTCAAGAAGGGTTAATGTCTCTTCAATAGAATCACGAGTATGAATAACAACAGGCAGTTTCATCTCTTTTGCCCAATTTAATTGGGTGATAAAAGCCATCTCTTGTTCAGCTTTAAAGGTTTTGTCCCAGTATAGGTCAATGCCTATTTCACCTACCGCAATGAAGTTGTGTTTCTTAAACCAAGAGTGGATTATCGCTAGGGTTTGCTTAACATCAGCATTCACATAGCAAGGGTGTAATCCCATCATCGAGCGACAAATATCAGGGTAGGCAGCCTCGGTTTTTAGCATAGGTTCGATAGATTCTAAGTCGATATTTGGTAATAAAATTAGATCAATACCTTGTGCTAAGGCGCGTTGAACCACTAAATCTCGGTCTTCATCAAATTCTTTTGCGTATATGTGAGCATGAGTATCAATCATAATTAAGGCTCTTTTATTAAAATTATATTTTCTATCATACCAAGTTAATCGTAAAAATCAGATCTCTAAGAAAATTTGGATTCAAAAGGCGATGGGTATATATTGATCGCATCATAAATACAAAAGGAGCTCAGTGTGTCTGTATCCATTCAAGGTGCGTTTCCAAACCGTCGTATGCGTCGTATGCGTAAGCATGAATTTAGCCGTCGTCTAATGGCTGAGAACCAATTAACCGTAAATGATTTAATCTACCCAATGTTTGTGCTTATGGGTAAAGATCGTCGTGAAACCGTAGATTCAATGCCAGGTGTTGAGCGTTTATCGATTGATTTACTACTTGAAGAAGCACAGCGTTTATATGATTTAGGCATCCCTGCGATTGCACTTTTCCCAGTGGTTTCTCAAGATGCTAAAAGCTTATGTGCAGCAGAAGCTCACAATCCTGAAGGCTTAGTTCAGCGTGCTGTGAAAGAATTAAAAGCTCACGTACCAGAGCTAGGTGTGATTACTGATGTGGCATTAGACCCATTCACGACTCACGGTCAAGATGGCATTATTGATGAAAATGGTTACGTGATGAATGACGTAACGACAGAAGTTCTGATTAAGCAGGCGTTATCGCATGCTGAAGCAGGTGCTGATGTGGTGGCTCCGTCAGATATGATGGATGGCCGTATTGGTGAGATCCGTAAAGCGCTAGAGAAAGCGGGTTATGTTCATACGCAAATCATGGCGTATTCTGCAAAATATGCGTCTTGTTACTACGGTCCGTTCCGTGATGCAGTCGGTTCATCGTCTAACTTAAAAGGCGGTAATAAAAAGAACTACCAAATGGATCCAGCAAACAGTGATGAAGCCATTCATGAAGTAGCAATGGACATCAATGAAGGTGCGGACATGGTTATGGTTAAACCAGGAATGCCTTACTTGGATATCGTTCGTCGTGTTAAAACTGAACTTCAAGTGCCTACGTTTGCTTATCAGGTATCGGGTGAATACGCGATGCACAAAGCCGCTATTATGAATGGTTGGCTGAGTGAGCGAGATACTGTGATGGAATCTCTGTTGTGCTTTAAGCGTGCAGGTGCTGATGGCATTTTGACTTACTTTGCGAAAGATGTCGCTGAGTGGTTGGCGGAAGAGAAATAAGAGCAAGGTTCAGATCGCTTCGCTTAAAGGTTTTAAGGGGTAGCTTTGGTATTAACTAGAGACTATATGCTGCGCTAACTAGAAACTATAAAAGCAAGAATTTTGAATGCTGTAAGTTCTTTATTCAAAAAACAAAAAAGCATGATGATTTTAGTTAATCATCATGCTTTTATTTTTCCTGAATCCTGAATCCTGAATCCTGAATCCTGAATCCTGAATCCTGAATCCTGAATCCTGAATCCTGAAACTAGTACCAATAAGGCACTTGCTTTTTCTCTTATAGAAGCGTTCTAGCCTCTAGTTAGCGCAGCGTATAGGCTCTTACTCGTTCCTAAATACTAGTCCCTAGCATCTATAACCAAATCCCAACCAATATTCGTCTGCTTATCCGCTTCAATCTCTAACTCAGATCTCGTTAGAGGATTCGCCGCCAACCAAGCCCCATCAATTGACAATGACAAAACATCATCTTTTTCTGATAGCGTTACAGTAGGTGCTAAATTCACATCACGACGATGAGTGAGAATAATCGCTAAACGTAAAATACGTAGCATGCGTTGAGCGGATAAATCAGATACCGCGTGTTGAGTTGGCATCGTAGAGAACTGCTCGCGATAACGGCGTAGTAACTCACCTAATAAGTGCTTCTGAGCGCGAGTATAACCTGGTAAACCTAAGGCATTGATTAAGTAGGCAGAGTGTTCGCCTCCTTTTTTATAATCAATGCACATACCAATTTCATGCAGTTGGGCTGCCGCTTTTAACAGTGGTAAAGCTTGTGGCTCACTGAACCAGTTTTCACCACATTGAGTGACGAGTTGTTCTACTAATTCAGTCACTTGTTGAGCGTAATCAGTATCAAGTTGATAACGCTGTTGAATGCTTGATATGGTTCTTTTACATACTTCATCGTATTGAAGTGCTTCGATCATGCCATAGCATAATCCTTCACGCAGAGCACCACCTGCTAGTGTCATTGAATCAATATCTAAT
This sequence comes from Aliivibrio thorii, assembly GCF_057368585.1. Taxonomy (NCBI): domain Bacteria; kingdom Pseudomonadati; phylum Pseudomonadota; class Gammaproteobacteria; order Vibrionales; family Vibrionaceae; genus Aliivibrio; species Aliivibrio thorii. Next base: position 53,888 of record NZ_CM170654.1, read on the forward strand.
AACTCAAAGATAGCAATAAGAATGGATAAACCACTTGGAAACACTAAGGCGCGCTCAAGAGTAAGACCATCAATATCTAATTGTTCTAAGTGTTCGTATTGCATTGCTTGCTTTTGAAGGCGCTTAAGCTTGGCTAAGGTAATAACCTCATCCATGCCTTGCGCCAACATAATTTCTTGCAATGCTTGAACCGTACCACTTGCTCCAACACAGGTTTGCCAACCAAGGTCGGTATACTGCTGTAAAATTGGAGCTAACGTCTCTTTTGCGCCAGCAATGGCCGCATCAAAGTTATTTTTGGTTAATGCACGGTCTTTAAAGTAGCCTTCAAGCCAAGTAACACAACCCATTTTTAGGCTTGTGAGTGCCTGTGCCTCAAAACCCTCACCAATGATAAGTTCTGTACTTGCACCGCCTATATCGACAACTAAGCGACGGCCATTACCACCAGAAGTGTGTGCAACTCCTTGGTAAATAGTGCGAGCTTCTTCTTCACCTTCGATCACGTTAATGTCATGACCTAAGATTTTATTGGCTTTTTCTAAGAATACATCCACATTGGTAGCGACGCGCAATGCTGCGGTGCCTACAATGCGAATGTTTTCTACTGGGATGTCTTGCAAGCGTTCTGCAAATAAGCTCAAACAATCCCACCCACGCTGCATAGCTTCATGGTTGAGTGTGTAGTTTTCATCTAATCCAGAAGCCAAACGAACTTTACGTTTAATTTTGGCCATGGTTTGCACACTACCATTTATATGACGCACAACAAGCATATGGAAGCTATTGGACCCTAAATCAATGGCGGCATACATAGGTGATATTGTTGAACTTTTCATAACATCCTTTTTATTTTTCCGTAGAACTCAGATTATGCCTGAGGGCTACGAGGTTGACGTGGGCGAGAGTATTTACGATTTCCGCCTTGACGTTGACCATTGTTGTTGCCGTTACGACGATTTTGCTGCGGACGACGTTGTAGACGTAATGGTGCTGGCAAATCTTCTAATAATGCTGAAGAGTCGTAATCAGATTGTGGGATTGAATGCTCAATGTATTCTTCGATTGCTGGAAGATTAATTGCGTATTCTTCACACGCGAAGCTGATTGAGTTACCACTTTCACCAGCACGACCTGTACGACCGATACGGTGAACGTAATCTTCAGCTTCGTTTGGTAGATCGAAGTTAAATACATGAGTTACTTGTGGGATGTGTAAACCACGAGCGGCTACGTCAGTAGCAACAAGGATATCGACATCACCTTTAGTAAACTCTTCTAAAATGCGCTCACGTTTTTTCTGTGGAACGTCACCAGTAAGAAGACCAACGCGGTGTTTATCAGCAGCTAGGTGACCCCAAACTGATTCACACTTGTGTTTAGTGTTTGCAAAGATAATCGCGCGATCTGGCCATTCTTCCTCAATAAGCGTTTGAAGTAATGCCATTTTGTGATCATTTGAAGGATAGAAAAGCTCTTCCTTGATGCGATGACCTGTTTTTTGTTCTGGTTCAACAACAACGTGCTCTGGCTCTTGCATGTGTTCAAAAGCAAGCTCTTGTACACGGTAAGATAGCGTTGCAGAGAACAGCATGTTTAGACGTTCTGTTGGCGCTGGCATACGACGGAAGATGAAGCGAATATCTTTAATGAAACCGAGATCGAACATGCGATCGGCTTCATCAAGGACAACCACTTGAATCATCTTAAAGTCAATGTGACCTTGCTTATAGAAGTCGATGATACGACCGGTAGTACCGATCAAAATATCAACACCTTGTTCAATGACTTGCTGTTGTTTTTCATAACGTTCGCCACCGTAAGCTAACGCGGCTTTTAGGCCAGTGCTTGCGATCAGTGACTCTGCATCATTGAAGATTTGAATCGCAAGTTCACGCGTCGGAGCCATAATAATGGCTCGCGGTTGCGTAATTTTACGACCTTCAGGAGCAGGTGTCGTTAATAGGTGATTAAAAGTAGCAGTAAGGAACGCTAGCGTCTTACCTGTACCCGTTTGGGCTTGGCCTGCAATGTCTTGGCCGGCGAGCAGTACCGGCAATGCCTTAGCTTGAATAGGAGTACATTTAATGAACCCTTTTGCATTCAAACCATCAAGGACCTGAGGCTCTAAACCTAGGTCGGCAAACTTTTGCTCTGTGATGTGCGTCTTTTTCATTGCTATAGAATATCAGTTAAAGCTTGCAATACGAAACGTATTCCATTCAAATAGGGCATCAATTTGCTGGTTATCATCAAATCAGCCTTTAAATTTAACGTTGGAGTTGACGATGAGCGACAAAATTTTGCAGCTTACAGATGGCGGTTTTGAAGAAAGTGTGATCAATGCTGCAGGCCCAGTATTAGTAGATTTCTGGGCAGAATGGTGTGGTCCTTGTAAAATGATTGCTCCTATTCTGGATGAAATCGCAGACGAGTACGAAGGTAAGCTAACGATTGGTAAATTAAATATCGATCAGAATGCAGGAACACCACCAAAGTTTGGTATCCGTGGCATTCCAACGCTTCTTTTGTTTAAAGATGGTGGCGTAGCTGCAACGAAAGTGGGTGCACTTTCTAAAACTCAACTTAAAGAGTTTCTTGATGCAAACCTATAATATAGGGTGAAATTAAGTCAGATAGAACCGTATATAATGAGAAATTATGTGCGGTTTTGTTTTATCTGAGCTAAGCTAAGCTTAGAAATCAGGGCCAAGCCCTAGACTCAAATGCGAATAAGTGATAATTTATCGGGCGTATTTCATACGATCTCATTTCTTGACCGAGCTCGAAGGTCATCCATTCTTAAATCAACTAAAGATAGAATCTGATTTTGACTAAACAACTACCTACCACTATGAATCTTACTGAACTTAAAAACCGACCTGTATCGGATCTTGTTGCTCTTGGCGAATCATTGGGCCTAGAAAACCTAGCTCGTCTAAGAAAACAAGACATCATCTTCTCCATCCTTAAGCAACATGCGAAAAGCGGTGAAGACATCTTTGGAGATGGTGTTCTTGAGATTCTTCAAGATGGCTTTGGTTTCCTTCGTTCAGCAGATTGTTCTTATTTGGCTGGCCCGGATGACATTTATGTCTCTCCAAGCCAAATTCGTCGCTTTAACTTGCGTACAGGTGATACGATTTCTGGAAAGATTCGTCCACCTAAAGATGGCGAGCGTTATTTTGCCCTTCTTAAAGTAAACGCTGTTAACCATGACCGTCCTGATAATGCTCGTAATAAAATCCTTTTTGAAAACCTTACTCCTCTACACGCGAACGATCGTTTACGTATGGAGCGTGGTAATGGTTCAACTGAAGATATTACAGCACGTGTTCTTGATTTAGCATCACCAATTGGCCGCGGCCAACGTGGTTTGATTGTTGCTCCGCCAAAAGCGGGTAAAACAATGCTACTTCAAAACATTGCTCAAAGTATTGCTTATAACCACCCTGAGTGTGAGTTAATGGTTTTACTTATCGATGAACGTCCAGAAGAAGTAACTGAGATGCAACGCCTAGTTAAAGGTGAAGTAATTGCATCAACGTTTGATGAGCCTGCATCTCGTCACGTACAAGTTGCTGAAATGGTTATTGAGAAAGCAAAACGTCTTGTTGAACACAAGAAAGACGTGGTTATCCTACTGGATTCAATCACTCGTCTTGCTCGTGCTTATAACACCGTTATTCCATCGTCTGGTAAAGTGCTTACTGGTGGTGTGGATGCAAACGCATTGCACCGTCCTAAGCGCTTCTTTGGTGCAGCTCGTAACGTTGAAGAAGGTGGTAGTTTAACTATCATTGCAACGGCATTGGTTGATACTGGCTCTAAAATGGATGAGGTTATCTACGAAGAGTTTAAAGGTACTGGTAACATGGAATTACATCTAAACCGTAAAATTGCGGAAAAACGTGTATTCCCTGCAATCGACTTTAACCGTTCAGGTACTCGTCGTGAAGAGCTTCTGACTAAGACGGATGAGCTACAAAAAATGTGGATTCTGCGTAAAATTGTTCACCCAATGGGCGAAACAGATGCAATGGAATTCCTAATTGATAAATTATCAATGACAAAAACGAACGATGAGTTCTTTGATGCGATGCGTCGTCAATAATTGAGTCTTTACTCAGTAATTGATACTTAGTTCTATAAATAATAAAACGCTGCCTACTTAGGTGGCGTTTTTTGTTGCTTATTTGTTAATTTGACGGCATCATCATCTGTACTAAGCTTTGGAATAGGAATGTCCGCTTAGTTTATCTAAAGGAGCAACATATGCGACAAGGACTGTTAGCATCGATCCTCCTCTCTGCAAGTTTGCTGGTTGGTCACGTATCTGCGTCAGAAATTCAACCTAACTTTGCACAAAGTTTATTAGTTGATCAGCGACTTAATAAGAAGGTGGATGAACTACATCAATATTTGATTGATGGAGATATCATTACTCTCAACTTTTCTCTTAACCGCCTTTCAATGCCGCAACAAGAAGCGGTTCGTTTTATGTTGCTACAGCAAATAGAGCAACAAAATTTAGTTTTAGATCCCAAAGGCACTCTCTGGCTAAAAGAACAATTATCTATTCACCCAACGTATACAATTAAAGAGCAAGGCAATGGGTATGTCGTGACTAAACTGGCTTTTGATTATTCGAGTATAGCTTCTCGTGTGTTAAGCCAAATGTCGAAAGACCAACAAGTTTTAGATTTTATTCTTGCAGCAGAAGAGCATCGTTTAGTGTTGTCTGAATGGCTAGTAGGTGAACCCCATGAGGTTCGAGTTCGTCAATCTATTGTATTGGCAGAGTTAGACAGTTTAACGCCTGAAGCATTGGACAATTTAGTTTCTCAAATTACTGGTGATCCATTATCAGTATGGCTACCAACGACAGAGGTGATGGTGCGTTTGGCACAGTTATCTAAAAGTAATGATATGTATAAAATCTTATGGAAGATGCGTAAAGATCAATACAGTATTTCTGAATTGGAGCGTTTATCGAATGCCGCGCCAGATCCATTTGCGACTCAACAATTAATGGCTGCAACGAATAACCCTTAGTTAAAACAAAGTGCGTTTGCCTCGCTTGCAAAGCTTCATCCGCTTCCTCAGGAAGTTCAAATTTTTCTATTAGCTAAGATTGATCATATACAAGATGGTGGTGCGGTTGCTATGCATCTGGCGAATTACGGTCATGTTCCTTGGTTAGAGAGTTTATCAACAACGAGAAACAAGGTACGCCAACAACATGTACGTTTAGCATTATCACAACGTTAGTGTAATTAGACTTAACTCCAGTTAATGGCTTTGAAGTAGGTTGGGGATATGAGGGAGTTTGGGTATAATCTATCCAAACTTCACTACATGTAGATAGCGATGCAATATAAGGATTTACGTGATTTTCTCGATCACTTGGAAGAGATCGGGCAGTTAAAACGCATTTCACACCCCATTGACCCTCATTATGAAATGACAGAGATCAGCGATCGTACTTTACGTGCGGGTGGTCCAGCATTGTTGTTTGAAAATCCTATCGGTTACGATATTCCTGTATTAACGAATCTATTTGGTACACCTGAACGTGTTGCGATAGGTATGGGACGTAAAGACGTTCTTGAACTGCGTGAAGTGGGTAAATTACTGGCGTATTTAAAAGAGCCTGAGCCACCAAAGGGTTTTAAAGACGCACTAGATAAATTGCCTGTATTCAAGCAAGTATTGAATATGCCAACTAAGAATATTCGCAAGGCAAATTGCCAGCAGATTGTTTGGCAAGGTGGTGAGGTTGATTTAGATAAAATCCCCGTAATGAGTTGTTGGGCAGATGATGTTGCCCCGCTATTAACTTGGGGTTTAACTATCACTAAAGGCCCAAATAAGAAACGTCAGAATTTGGGTATTTATCGTCAACAGAAACTGAGTAAAAACAAAGTCATCATGCGTTGGCTTGCTCACCGTGGTGGTGCGCTTGATTTACGTGATTGGATGGAAACCAATCCCGGTGAACCTTTCCCTGTCTCTGTCGCATTTGGAGCCGATCCTGCCACTATTCTTGGCGCAGTAACGCCTGTCCCTGATACCTTATCTGAATACGCATTTGCGGGTCTTTTGCGTGGTAGTCGAACTGAGATCACCAAGTCTATTAGTAATGATTTAGAAGTTCCTGCCAGTGCTGAAATTGTATTTGAAGGTTATATCGACCCAACAGAATTTGCCGATGAAGGTCCTTATGGCGATCACACCGGTTACTATAACGAAGTTGAAAAGCATCACGTATTTACCGTAACGCATATCACCATGCGTAAAGATCCTATCTATCACAGCACCTACACAGGCCGTCCACCAGATGAGCCAGCAGTATTAGGTGTGGCATTAAACGAAGTGTTTGTGCCGATCTTACAAAAGCAGTTTCCTGAAATTATTGATTTCTATTTACCACCAGAAGGTTGTTCGTATCGCATGGCGGTAGTGACGATGAAGAAACAGTACCCAGGACACGCAAAACGCGTGATGATGGGAGTGTGGTCGTTTTTGCGCCAGTTCATGTACACTAAATTTGTTTTAGTATGCGACGAAGAAGTAAATGCTCGAGATTGGTCACAAGTAACAGCAGCAATGTCTCAGCATATGGACCCATCACGTGATAGTTTGATGATAGAGAACACACCAATCGATTCATTAGATTTTGCTTCGCCAGTCGTTGGTTTAGGCTCAAAAATGGGTTTAGATATCACTAAGAAATGGGATGCTGAATTAGCACTGTCACCAGATGTTGAATGCTTACTAACCAATAAAGAAAATATTGAAGGTTGTCTGGCTGAAATTACTAAAACGTGCCCTGAAATCATTGATATTCATTTGCAGAATGACAATGCGAGCATGGTAGTGGTGTCTATTGATAAACAAATCTCAGGTAATGGCAAAAAGGTCATGGAGGCTGTTTGGTCTCAATTTGATGAGAATAAGTTTGTTATTGTATGTGATGGCGATGTTGATGTGAGTGATTGGAACGACATTATTTGGGCGGTCACCACTCGAATGGATCCAGCAAGAGATACGCTGTTCTTACAAAACGGAATTGGTCATTCAAAAATGGGGTTTGATGCGACCAATAAATGGGAAGATGAGTGCCTTCGTGAGTGGGGTACACCAATCAAGAAAGACTCAGAAGTTGTTGCTAAAATCGATGCCATTTGGGATGAATTAGGTATTTTCAAATAAGTATTGGTTTACTACATATTTTAGTGAAGTGTAATGTCTTGTAGCAAAACAGCTGTTGTTATCGATAAGCTATCAACATTAATTAAATCCATTCTGCTTTTGCGGAAAGACATTTCATTTCACTGGATAAAGTAAACGAAAAGGTATTTCATTAAGCTCTGAAAAAGATAAAGAAAGGTGTGATGAAAAAAATAACCTTACTCCCACAGCAAAAAGAATTCAACATCGAAGAAGGGCAAACCATCTTAGATGCGGCATTAGAAGCGGGGATAAACTACCCAAATCGATGCCAAGTAGGTGCATGTGCCATGTGCTTATGTAAAAAGTTAGAAGGGGAAATAGAATACGATTTAGAACCGCTTCTAACCGACAAAGAACAACAAGAAGGGTGGGTATTTGCGTGTCAGGCAACAGCAAAAAGTGATTTAGTGCTGTTGTTAGAATAAATCCTCCCCGTATAATTAGAGCTTAATGCTCAATACACATAATAATTACAGCGTATAAATACCATTTTAAATAGGTATCAGCTGAAAAAGGAAAGTCATGCCAATCAATTGCAAAGTAAAGTCTATCGAGCCATTGGCTTGTAATACTTTTCAAATATTACTTCACCCAGAACAGCCCATTGCTTTTAAAGCGGGTCAATATCTAATGGTTGTTATGGGAGAGAAAGACAAACGCCCATTCTCAATCGCTAGTAGCCCTTGCCGCCATGAAGGCGAAATTGAGCTTCATATTGGTGCAGCAGAGCACAATGCTTATGCGGGAGAAGTGGTTGAATCAATGAAAGCCGCGCTAGAGAATGGCGGAGATATTCAAATTGATGCGCCTCATGGTGAAGCATGGATCCGTGAAGACAGTGAGCGCTCAATGCTGTTAATTGCTGGCGGTACAGGTTTCAGTTATGTGCGCTCAATTTTAGATCATAGCATCAGCCAAAACATTCAAAAGCCAATCTTCCTATACTGGGGTGGCCGTGATGAATGTCAGTTATATGCTAAAGCAGAGATTGAAGCGATTGCCGCAGCACATGAACACATTACGTTTGTACCTGTTGTTGAGAAAGCAGAAAACTGGGCAGGAAAAACAGGTAATGTACTTGAAGCGGTAAAAGCCGATTTTAATTCTTTAGCGGAAATGGATATTTATATTGCTGGTCGTTTTGAAATGGCAGGCGCTGCGCGTGAACAATTCATAACAGAGAAACAAGCGAAGAAAGAGCAATTGTTTGGTGATGCATTCGCTTTTATCTAATTTTAGCTTTAGTTAATACAAATAAAAATGCCACTTTTGAAGTGGCATTTTTATGAACAGTATTTAAGTATAATTAGTTGTTATCATCAACCATAGTTAATGCTTTACGAGAAAGATCAGCCGCCGCTTGCTTACGGTTTTGTTTATCTAGCACTCGTGCAAGGTAGGCGTAATCAGACATATTTTCACGTACTTCCAATGCAGCTTCGAAATGTTCACGCGCAGGCTGCCATTTTTGCGTCCGCATATAAAGCTGGCCAAGTGTACTTTGAATCACAGGGTTACGAATATCGTAATTTGCCATGTCTTCAAGCAATATCGTTGCAGGGTGATAATCTGCAAGATTTAGAGTCGGTAATAATTCAACTAAGCGATCATCACTGCGTTTTTTTAGGTTATCTCGCAAGATAATATACGCTTCAGAATCGGCTTTACGAGCATGTAATTGTTTAATTAAACATATCAATATAGGAATGTGCTTCTTTAGTTTTTTAGGTAAAGAGTTCCAATGTTCTAATAAGCCAGCAGTGCCTTTGTTCGAAGTAATAAAGGCCATCAATCCACATTCAGCTTTTTCTTCTAACTCTAAAGCTTGTTGATCTGAAATCAAATTTGCTTTCGTTAATGGATGGATGATGTTTTTCAATGCTTGCCATTCATTTAGGGCTAAATAACATTCTTTAAGCAACTCTAATAAAACAGGGTTGCGAGGGTAATCGACTTTTACAGATTGGAGTGTAGCAAGAGCCAATTCATATTGCTCTTCGCGCATTTGCAGTTTAGCACTAGTGAGCGCAACAGCGAGTGTGCTATCAGCTTGCTCTGAGGCTAATTGTAAGTAGCGATCACGTTGTTCTATTTGTTGGCGACCTTGTGCGGCTTCTGCTGCTGCAAGGTAATTCAATAATGGAAAGTCGTTGTGGCGACCGCCTTTAGTGATTAGACGTTCAGCTTCTTTCCATTCACCTTCATGCAGTTTAATCATACCTTTGAACGTGTTGTAGCGTGCTTTTCGTAAATGACGAGCACTAAACCAACCACGAGTAAAATTACTGACAGAGAGAATACGTTTAACTACTATTTCTAATAAGAATAATCCGGCGATTAGCGCACCGATAAAGAGAACTAACGTTGTTAAGCTCATTTCAACCGTTGTATTTGCGACTGAAATTAATACATAACCTTGTTGATCGGCGAACGTCGTTCCCACGATTAATCCACCGACTAAGACTATTGCCAGAAGAAGTAATCGGATCATGATTTATCTCCTTCAACCATTTCAGCTTTTTTTGTTGGCGTTGCTTTGACTGGATCGGACCCAACGGCTTGAACATTTCGGCGTAAGCGCTCAGAAATGAAGTCTGATAATAAAGCCTGTGTTTCCATTTTTTGTGGGTAGCGAACATCAACCTTGAATTTTGCTAGTGAGTCCAATTGCGCCATGAAACTCTTAACCGCGGGATCATCTTGTTGGAAGTACTGAGAAGACCATAGCTTAGCACTCTCTAGTGAGGTCGCATAAACTTCACTTTGTTCACGATATAGCGCTTTAGAAGCAAGCAGTAGTTTTCCTTTGATGTTCTCTTTTAGGTAAAAATGTTGTTCGGGACTAAGCAAAGGAATGACATTGCCTTCACGGACACGATAAGTAATGAAATGACCAGCAAAGTCATCCAGAGACTGCATTAAGTTTGATTGCCAATCATTAATGTTAGTTGACACTTTCTTTTGTTCTACTGCATCAGCTTCAGGGAGTACAGCACTAGCAAGAGGCAGTTTATTAATCTGTTGTTCTAGGCTATTCAGTTTTAACACCAAGCCATCACGGTCAATTAATGGAATCGCTTTTAACGTAGCAATATCGTCTGCCATAGCACGGCGAAGAGGCGTTAGGCTTGGATCGTTAAGTGCGGAGATACGTTGATCGGCATTTTCCATCAAACGCGTCGCACTGACGACATCATGTTCAAGCCATAATTTACGACCTGCGATTTTTACTAAGTAATCAGCCTCTGCTAGCAACCAATCATTAGGACGGCGGCCTTTTATATCGGCAATTGCCAATTGGAGGCTGGCAATACTTTTATTTTGTTGTTGCATTAGTACCGTTGCTTTACGAACAGTCTCATCTGCTTTATCTGTAATGCGTTGCTCTGCTGTGACTAATTTTGCATCAAAAGTACTGTCTGCACTTTTTAATTGTTGTTCAAGTTGAGCAATTTTAATCTGTTGCTGAGTTACTTGCTGTTGCGATGCTAAAAAGGCACCACCACTTAATAAGATCGAAATAATAATCGCAACAGTGCCTAAACGACGTCCTTTTTTATCAACAAGTTTTTCTTGTTTTTTAGGTGTTGCGGCAGAAGTTGAATACGTAGTTGGTTCTGTTTTTTTCTGCTCTTGTGCAACTGAAGAAGACGCGATAACCGGCGCTGCGTTTTCTTCGGCAGGCTGTGGCTTATTGTTATTTTTTGTCATTTGAAAGTCCCATCATGATGATGCTCACTGAGATAGTGCAGCAAGTCGGAATTAGAGGCTCCGCCAACCGTTTCAATATGTTGATAACCAAGCTGTTGTCCAATTTGGTTAATTCGTTCGCTAGGCACTAATAATCGACACGTTAATACCCAATTTAAGTCTGTGTTGGTAAATTGTGAAGTGAAAAAAGTGAGTTGTTCACCACTGGTTACCACCAATGTATCTACGTTTTTCACTTGCCACTCTTTGGTTTTTATTGAACCATTAAATGACGTAAGTTGTCGTTGATAAGTTTCACAATAAGTAACTTTTACCCCAAGGCCTTCGAGTGCTTGATAAATAAGGTCTCGTCCACCATTGCCTCTTAGAATTATAGCTCTTTTTCCAGTAACGTTTTCTAAGACAGGAAGTGCGAGTAAATGTTCACTGTCGCTTGGTGTTGGAAAGTGTACTGGATCTGAGATATAGGTTTTGAGCTGTTGAGCGCTCTTTTGACCAACCGCTATATAATTAACACCTTTTTTCCACTTTTTGTTCTGTTTTTCGAGGAAGTTTTGTGCGTGTTCAGCGGCATGTTGACTGACTGAGATGATAAAATCACCATCAGACAAAGAAGAAAAAAGCGATGGTAACAGAGGGAGTTCTTTTCCTGGGTGAATAGTTAAAAGAGGATGAGAAATAGCATGATGCCCTAATGCTTTTAGGGCATCACACAATGCTTGGCTCTCTTGCTCAGGGCGAGTCACCAATATGGTCATATTAAGCGTCTGCGTATAGGCGATCTAAAATATCTTTCGCGCCATCGTTAAGTAGTTGCTCAGCCAATTGCGTACCTAATGCTTCAGCATCTGACACTGGCCCCGTAATTTCGCCACGAACCATGATAGTGCCGTCCGGTTCACCAACTAAAGCGCGTAACCAAATCTGGTCACCGTCAATTAATGAATAACTACCGATCGGAACCTGACAGCCACCTTCAAGACGGTTGTTCATTGCTCGCTCACACAATACACGATGTGCGGTTTCTGGGTGATTAAGTGGTTCAAGTAGAGCACGAATACGAGTGTCATCTAGGCGAGTTTCAATACCGACAGCGCCTTGGCCAACAGCAGGTAACGATTGCTCTGGTTCAATTGAGCTTTTGATTCGATCTTCTAGACCAAGACGAATAAGACCTGCACAGGCAAGAATGATCGCGTCATAATTACCGTCGTCTAATTTCTTTAGACGAGTACCTACATTACCGCGAAGTTCTTTAATAATTAAATCTGGACGTGCTTCTTGTAACTGGCATTGGCGACGTAAACTACAAGTACCAACAACTGAACCTAGTGGTAAGTCTTCAATACAAGTATAAGTATTAGAGACGAATGCATCTCGTGGGTCTTCACGCTCACAAATTGTGACTAAACCTAATCCTTCAGGAAACTCAACGGGCACGTCTTTCATTGAGTGAACCGCAAGATCAGCGCGACCTTCTAGCATCGCAACTTCAAGTTCTTTTACGAATAATCCTTTTCCGCCAACTTTTGCTAATGGTGTATCAAGAATGATGTCACCTTTAGTTACCATGGTAACTAATTCTACTTCCAAACCAGGGTGAAGAGACTGTAGCGCGTCTTTAACAAAATGAGCTTGCCATAGAGCTAAAGGGCTTTTACGAGTGGCAATACGAACTGGTAATTGCTGTGACATAGTAGTATCCGATCAAAATAATTACCTTATCCTACCACTACTTGAGGGTGAGGTGAAAATACAGGATGACAACAGTGTGATTATAGGTTAAAAACAACACCGCAATTACTAGGGGACCTAGGATTGCGCTTAATGCGTAAACTTTACGCCAGTAATGAAAAGTGTTATCTTGATCACGTTTTATAGTCGGTATTGGACGAGTTATGTTCAATATGAATCGTCATCATTGATGACAAAGATGAGCCAGGCTTTCTATTTGCAAACCTATATTGAAACATTAATCGCCCGACAACAGCGTCTTACTGAACAGCGTATAGATCGCGCGTTAGCATTAATGAAACCACTTGGGCAAGAGATCTTCCATCAATTGCCATTGCTGCTGCATTTCAATCACTCGGAGCTTCCGGGGTTTATTGAAGGTGCACCTAGTGGTATTAAACAATTTCATGCAAATAAGAAACAGCGTGAGTGGATGGCTCAACTGACGCTTCGTTATCCTCTTTCTACTTCTAACCAAGGCAATATTCTTGGTTTGTATTCAATGGGCAGTACTTCATCTATCGGACAAACTGTCACCAGTGATCTTGATATTTGGGTGTGTATACCAGAGCACCTTCCAGCAGAGAAAAAAAACCTCTTGCAACAAAAATGCGATGCTCTGACTGAGTGGGCTGCGCAGTTTTATATTGAAGCAAATTTTTTCTTGATGGAACAAACGCGTTTCCGTGACACTTATTCTGAAGAAATGACAGGAGATAACTGTGGGTCTTCACAGCATCTGTTGTTACTTGATGAGTTTTATCGAACCGCAGTATGTCTTGGTGGGCAACAATTATTATGGCAGATCATTCCTCCAGAAATGGAAGAAAGCTATGACGAATATGTTGATCAGCTTTGTCAGCAAGGTGTAATTAGAAAAGAAGAGTGGATTGACTTTGGTCGTCTAAATCATATCCCTGCTGAAGAGTATTTTGGGTCGAGCTTGTGGCAACTTTATAAAAGTATCGACTCACCGTTCAAATCGGTATTAAAAGCGATTTTATTGGAAGCCTATTCTTGGGAATACCCACACACTCAATTATTAAGTATTGATAGTAAACGTCGTTTTTTTGCCGATGAGCCAGATCTCTATGGTATGGATGCGTATTATTTAATGCTGGAAAAAGTAACGCGGTACCTTGAGCGAACCAATGATATGGCTCGTTTAGAACTTGTACGTCGTAGCTTTTATTTAAAAACTCATGAGAAACTGTCTCGTAAGCAAGGAAAAGGTTCAGTTGAGTGGCGTCGTAAGGTGTTAACAGAGCTAACATCACAATGGGGGTGGTCTCAAGCAACGATAGTTGAGCTTGATTCTCGTCGTACATGGAAGGTTGAGCAAGTTAAAAAATCACATAATGATTTGCTTGAAGCCTTAATGCAAAGTTACCGTAACTTGATCCGTTTTGCGCGTAATAATGACATAACATCGTCGATTAGCCCCGAGGATATCAGTATTCTTGCTCGTAAGCTTTACGCTGCATTTGAAGAGCTTCCTGGTAAGGTTACTTTACTTAATCCACAAATTTCCCCTGATCTGCATGAAGCTGATTTAAGCTTTATTGAAGTGCAAGATACTGGCGTTAATAAAGCGGGTTGGTATGTATATAAACAACCACTAATCGCTAAAGAATTGATGGGTGCAAAGCAATTAGAGCATAATAGATACTTAAGTAAATTGGTGGCGTGGGCATTCTTTAATGGCCTGCTGACGGAATCAACACGATTAGATGCGGTTGTACGCCAAGCCGATCTGAATATTGATAAGTTTTACCAAATGGTAAGCGACTTAAGAAATACATTTTCTGTGCATATGCCACAGCCGACCAAAGAAGAGTTAGGCAGCCCATGTGAGGTTCGCCAATTATCAATATTTATCAATTTAGAAAGTGATCCTACTGAAACATTGAAGATGAAGCCTGAGCGTATGAATCAGACGGATGCAGATATCTTTAGTTGCGGTAGCGAGCAGAACAATCTTATTGGTAGCGTGGATTTAGTATATCGAAACTCATGGCATGAAGTTAGAACGCTTAATTTTAGTGGTGAGACGGCAATTCTTGATGCTCTGAAAACGGTATTATGCAAAATGCATCAAGATGCAGCTCGTCCTGAATCGGTTGATGTTTTTTGCTATAGCAAACAAATGCGTGGCATTATCCGTAACAACATTTACCAACTATTGGCTGAATGTATCGAACTTCGTTTAAAACCTGTCGAAAATAACGAAAAGCGTCGTCGCTTTAAGGGCATTAAAATTGGATCGACTATGTATGGCTTGTTCTTTGAGCGTCGTGGTGTATCTATTCAGAAATTAGAAGATTCAGTACAATTTTATTCAAGTATTTCAACTAATAAAGCGATTGGTTCAACGACAATACCTTTAGGTGATAATAGTGGTGTTGTTATTCCTGATGTCGTGGATTCATTTGCGAGTGAAGGACTCATTCAGTTCTTCTTTGATGCCTCAGACTATAATGATGATGGTTTTAATATTTACGTCTTAGATGAAGATAATAAGATTGAAATTTATCATGAGTGCTACGGCAGCAAAGATGACATGGTGAATAGTATTAATCATTACTACACCTCAAGTCGTAATAATATTGATTTAGAATTCCCAGATAAAGTGAACTTTAATTTACCTCAATTTTATGAAGTGGTTTACAGTGATATAAAAGAAGCGTCAGTGCTTTCTTACCGCAGTGGACAGCAACAATGTAAATCAAAGCAAGTGTAATTTATCTCTAAATAAAGCATAAAATAAACAAAGTTAGGTTGCGAGTCAGTCTTAGCTTTGTTCAATTCAAAAGCAAATCTGACCTCTAGGTTGGGTCTCACCTCATTTCAGTATATACTTCACTCACATGTATAAATAACCAGTGTGATGTGATGGACGTTTCTTTTCTTCTTGATGGTCTTAATGACAAACAGCGCGAAGCCGTAGCCGCTCCGTTAGAAAACATGCTTGTACTTGCGGGTGCTGGTAGTGGTAAAACTCGAGTACTTGTTCATCGTATCGCATGGTTAATGCAAATCGAGCAAGCTTCTCCCTTCTCTATTATGTCAGTGACGTTTACTAACAAAGCGGCAGCAGAAATGCGTGGTCGTATTGAAGAGTTAATGCATGGCAGTGCGGGCGGAATGTGGAACGGTACTTTCCATGGTATCTGTCATCGTATTCTTCGTGCACATTATCTGGATGCGAAATTACCTGAAGGCTTTCAAATTATAGACTCTGATGATCAACAACGTTTATTGAAACGTTTGATCAAAGCTCAGAACTTGGATGATAAGAACTGGCCTGCGCGTCAAGCAGCTTGGTTTATTAATGGCAAGAAAGACGAAGGATTACGTCCTCATCAGATTAATACCTTTAATGATCCTATCGCTCAAACATGGTTAAAAGTATATACCGCTTATCAAGAAGCGTGTGATCGTTCAGGTCTGGTTGATTTTGCTGAAATCTTACTTCGTGCTCATGAATTACTGCGTGATCACAAACACGTTCGTAAGCATTATCAAGCGCGTTTTAAGCACATTTTGGTCGACGAATTCCAAGATACCAACAACATCCAATACGCATGGTTACGTATGATGGCGGGTGCTGATTGTAAAGTGATGATCGTGGGTGATGATGATCAGTCTATCTATGGTTGGCGTGGTGCTCAGATCGAAAATATTCAGAAATTCTTAGATGAATTTGTGGGAGCAAAAACCATTCGCTTAGAGCAAAACTATCGCTCAACAGCTAACATCCTAAACGCCGCCAATGAACTGATCAGTAATAACACTGAGCGCATGGGTAAGAAGTTATGGACTGAAGATGCTGATGGCGATTTGATTTCTATTTATTCTGCTTATAACGAAATGGATGAAGCTCGTTTTGCTGTAGGTAAAATTAAAGAGTGGCGCGATAACGGTGGCACTCTGCAAGATTCTGCATTCTTATACCGTAATAACGCCCAATCTCGTGTATTAGAAGAAGCCTTAATTCAAGCAGGATTACCGTATCGAATTTATGGTGGTATGCGATTCTTCGAACGACAAGAGATCAAAGATGCTTTGTCTTACCTTCGTTTAATGAACAATCGCCATGATGATGCGGCTTTTGAGCGTGTTGTAAATACACCAACGCGTGGCTTGGGTGATAAAACATTAGAAACGGTACGTTTTGCAGCGCGTGAACGTGGGGCGACCATGTGGCAAGCCAGCCTTGCTTTGATTGAAGAGCAAGTATTACCGGGTCGTGCTGCGGGGGCGCTAAGCCGTTTTATCGAACTAATTAATGCATTAGAAGACGATACTCGTGATTGTCGTTTACATGAACAAACGGACCAAGTAATTAAAAGCTCAGGACTGTTTACCATGTATGAGCAAGAGAAAGGCGAAAAATCAAAAGCACGTATTGAAAACTTGGAAGAATTGGTAACGGCGACTCGTCAGTTTGATAAGCCTGAAGAAGCAGAAGAGATGACCGATCTTACTGCTTTCTTAACTCATGCAGCATTAGAGGCCGGTGAAGGTCAAGCAGATGAGTTTGAAGATGCGGTTCAACTGATGACATTACACAGTGCCAAAGGGTTGGAATTCCCATTAGTATTTATGGTAGGTGTTGAAGAGGGCATGTTCCCAAGCCAAATGTCAGCAGAAGAAGCGGGGCGTTTAGAAGAAGAACGTCGTCTTTGTTATGTCGGTATGACGCGAGCGATGGAAAAGCTGTATATTATTTATGCAGAAACACGCCGAGTGTATGGCCAAGAGAAATACCACAAACCGTCGCGCTTTATTAAAGAGTTACCAACTACTTGTGTTGAAGAAGTTCGTATGAAGGCCAAAGTAAGTCGAACTGGATCTTATGGTAGCTATGGTTCTCAAGAAGGGTCATCTGACAGTCGGTTTGGTCAAAAAGCGATTAATAATAACTTTAATGAAACCGGTTATGCACTAGGTCAACGAGTTAAACATCCTAAGTTTGGTGAAGGTACGATCATTAACTTTGAAGGTGCAGGTGCACAAGGTAGAGTACAAGTTGCCTTTAATGGCGAAGGTATTAAATGGCTTGTTACTCAATATGCAAAGTTAGAGTCAATGTAATATAAAGTTATACATAGAGTATAAAAAAGAGAGCGAATTCGCTCTCTTTTTTTATTTTGCCATGTCTGTTTTTACTGAATCAAAGGGACTCGTAAATTGTAATTCATTACATTCATGACATTTAAATTTCTTTGTGTTGCGTTGTGTTATATGTCTTTCTACAAAGCTTCTCTTAGATGGTAATAACGGTAATTCCGCTTTACAATTTTTACACCTAGCCATAGTTCCAACCTATTTACAATATTGTCAGTTATTTATAATTTTATTATTGGCTTAGTGTCACATATTAAGGAATAAACTTCATGACTAGGTTTGGTTTTCTTTGTTAAAATGACAAAAATAAAACATAAATCGAAAAAACACAGTGTAAATGCTGTAATTTTGTTTGCTTATTGTTTTTGCACTAGGGTTGTATTTGTTTTTTCTTTTTGTTGATGATAAATGCATCACTAGTAAAGAGGATTAATGCACACCAAATGAATCCAAAGGTAGTGGCCTTATCTGCACTAAAAACTTCATCGTATAAACCAACCGCAAGAATAAACATTAGGCTTGGTCCAACATATTGAAAGAAACCTAATGTGGTTAGTTTTAATCGAGTCGCAGCACCAGTAAAACAAAGTAAAGGTACGGTTGTGATAATACCTGCAGCAATTAATAGCAAATTTAGGTTTGTGGAATTCGTTGTGAAATCAGAAGTCGGAGAATTTGCGATAAATAATAAATAAGTTGTAGCTATCGGCAATAGAACTAAGGTTTCAATAAATAAGCCAGATTGTGCATCCATCGCTACTTTTTTACGTAATAAGCCATAAAAACCAAAACTACAAGCTAGTGCTAATGCAACGATAGGGATAGAGCCAAAAGTGACTAGCTGAATAACCACACCAATGACGGCAAAAGTAACCGCAAGCCACTGTAGTTTGCGTAGCCTCTCACCCAAGAAAACCATTCCTAGCATGACGTTAAAAATAGGGTTGATAAAGTACCCGAGACTGGCATCCAACATATGATCGGCGGTAACAGCCCAGATAAAGATGAGCCAGTTAGTCCCTATTAATAATCCTGAGGTTGCCAGATAAGCCATTTTTTTCTTATCTTTTAACGTGTTAGAAACGGTTTTCCAGCCTTTAGATAGAAACAGTAATCCAGCCAGAAAAAAGAAAGACCAAATTACACGGTGGCTTAAAATCTCAAAAGGCGAAACTTCACTGATGGTTTTAAAATAAATAGGTGCAATGCCCCACATGGTGTAAGCACCAAGAGCAAAAAAAACACCCTGGCGAGTGCGCTGTTGTTCGAGTTCTGTGGCTGGCATAAGCAAATTCTTAATGAAGTATTGTAATAGATAAGGTGTTTTTATGATCACACCTTGTAGGCGTTATTATGCGACGAAGTATAGAGTGGAGTGTCGAATGTGCCTAGTATTTTCCTATTGCTCTTTTCCTCACCAATAACCATAGGTAGAATGAGCCTCCCATAGTATTGATGAGTTTTTTATGTCCAGCATTATCGCAGAGCAGTTAATGGAACAGGTATCGCCAAGTTATACCGTTTTAAAAGACGTGTTTGGCTACCAAGAATTCCGTGTTGGACAAGAAGAAGTCATTAATGCCGTCCTTGATGGTAAAGACAGCCTCGTTATTATGCCAACAGGTGGTGGTAAGTCGCTGTGTTATCAAATTCCCGCGTTGGTTTTTGACGGGCTAACCTTGGTTATTTCTCCTTTAATCTCATTGATGAAAGACCAAGTTGATCAGCTTAAAGCCAATGGGGTAAGAGCGGAGTGTTTAAATTCAACCATTGATCGCGAAGAACAAATAGCGATTTGGAATCGTGTGAATTCGGGTCAGGTGAAAATGTTGTATGTTTCTCCTGAGCGCGTGATGATGCGTGATTTTATGGATCGTTTAGAGTCCTTAAACCTATGTATGATCGCTGTTGATGAAGCGCACTGTATTTCACAATGGGGGCATGATTTCCGTCCAGAATACGCCTCTCTTGGCCAAATCAAACAACGCTTTCCTGCTGTTCCTATTATGGCCTTAACCGCGACAGCTGATGATGCTACGCGTAAAGACATTTTAAATCGTCTCTCTTTACCGAATCCTCATGAATATTTGGGCAGTTTTGACCGCCCAAATATCCGATATACGGTATTAGAAAAACACAAGCCAGTAAGTCAAATTGTTCGTTATCTTGCCACACAGAAAAACCAGTGTGGTGTGATCTATTGTGGCAGTCGTAAAAAAGTAGAAATGCTGACGGAAAAGCTCTGCAACAATCATATTCGAGCGGCGGCTTATCATGCTGGTTTGGATTTGGATGAGCGCAACTACGTACAAGAAGCGTTTCAGCGAGACGATATTCAGATAGTAGTCGCTACGGTTGCTTTTGGTATGGGGATTAATAAATCAAACGTCCGTTTTGTCGCACACTTTGATATTCCTAAGAACATTGAATCTTACTACCAAGAGACAGGACGAGCAGGGCGTGATGGTTTGCCAGCAGAAGCGGTAATGTTATACGATCCTGCGGATATTGTATGGCTAAGAAAACTGGTAGAAGAGAAGCCTGAAGGTCCTCAAAAATTGGTAGAAAGCCATAAACTGAATGCCATGACCGCTTTTGCTGAAGCCCAAACTTGCCGTCGCCAAGTACTATTAAACTACTTTGGAGAATACAGCGCTAAGCCTTGCGGTAACTGCGATGTATGTTTAGATCCACCAAAACAATTTGATGGTACAGAAGCGGCACAAAAAGCATTATCTTGCGTATATCGAGTAAACCAAGGTTTTGGTGTTAGCTATGTGGTGGAAGTATTACGAGGGCTAAAGATCGCCCGTATTCGTGAACATGGCCATGATAAGTTATCGACTTATGGTATTGGTAAAGAACACAGTCATGAGTACTGGGTTAGTATTATTCGCCAATTGATTCATAAAGGCTTATTAGCTCAAAATATTACCCGAAATTCGACATTGCAATTAACCGAAGAAGCTCGCCCAATTTTAAAGGGGCAAGAAGCGTTAGAACTTGCCGTTCCGCGATTAGATACTGCTGCGAAAACGGCTAAATCAGAGAAATTAAATAATCGTCATTATGATAAACAGCTGTTTGCCAAGTTACGAAAATTGCGTAAATCGATTGCAGATCGTGATGACTTACCGCCTTATGTCGTTTTTAGTGATGCGACATTAATGGATATGGCAGACATAACTCCAACCTCATACGGTGAAATGCTTGCTGTGAATGGCGTAGGGCAGAAGAAGTTAGAAAAATATGCCGATCCATTCTTGGATTTAATAGAAATGCACATTACCGGACAAGGATAAGTCATGAGTTTATTTTCAGTGGTGGAGTTTGATGAAGAAGCTGGGCGTATTATTTTTTCTGTACCTGAATTTCATTTTGACTCATTTGAAGTCATTGGTAAGCAATTAATTACAGCAATGGACGCTACAATAGTGGAACAACAAATGGATGCCGATCTTCATTCTTGGTTGATTGATTTTGAAGGTGCACAATTTATGTTACGTGCTGAGCATTATTCTAATTCAGTGTGGTTAGAGGCATTAGCACGAACTGAGCATCAAGAAGAGTTAGCATTTATTGCGGGTTTGTTCTAAGCTGTTCTTGTGATCAAAAGCGGTTAATGTATAATCACCGCCCTGAAAATTGGCTAGAGTCATTACGTAAATAAACGGTGATTTTAGCTTTGTGTTTAATTTGGGTTCCCTCGCCCCCAATGACAAAAAGGTACTTGTATGAGTACATTTACGCTCGCGCAACAGCGCAACGCTTTATCCTTCCTTGTTGTGTTCCACCTTGTGATTATTGCATCAAGTAACTATTTGGTTCAGATCCCATTCACTTTGTTTGGATTTCATACCACGTGGGGTGCATTTACCTTCCCATTTATTTTCTTAGCAACGGATTTAACGGTTCGGATCTTTGGTGCAAAAATGGCAAGAAGTATCATCTTCTTTGTTATGTTGCCAGCATTAGCGGTATCGTATTTCTTATCTGTTGTCTTTTTTGAAGGCCAGTATCAAGGTTTTTCCCAGCTTGGCGAGTTTAATTTATTCGTTGCGCGTATTGCGATAGCAAGCTTTATGGCTTATTTACTTGGGCAGATATTAGATGTTCATGTGTTTAATCGTCTTCGTCAGTTAAAACAGTGGTGGATAGCACCAACGTGTTCAACTCTATTTGGTAACGCGATTGATACCTTAGCGTTCTTTGCTATTGCTTTTTATCACAGCCCTGATGCTTTCATGGCAGAACATTGGACTGAAATTGCGTTGGTTGATTACGGTGTAAAATTAGTGATTAGCTTAGGCTTATTTGTTCCAATGTATGGTGTGCTACTGAATTACTTGATTCGTAAGTTAACGTCAGAAGGGCATCAATTAGCAACTCAGCCTTCTCAGTCGTAGAGTTTCACTAAAATGTATACCAAGGTCAGCAATTTGCTGGCCTTTTTTATTTTCTATCTTATTGATTATTAATGTGTTGAAAAATTAAGTGAGATCTTTTCTCATTTAACCATTGCAATACAAGTGAGAATGGTTATTATTACCTTGTCTTCAGGGAATAACGCAAACACAAGTTACCCCGCACTATTTCAAGAAGGCACGACATTGCTCACATTGCTTCCAGTGTAAATCAGCTATATGAGTAGTGGTGACGTTTCTAAGTTAACGACTGCCATTATTCTCTTTTTGCTGAGCGGCGCTTCTTTACGAAGACGCCGCTTTTTTTTGTCTTTTTTTTGAGTTGTTAGCCCATTTTTTAGAAAAACATACGTTTTTAAATGATCAGTTTTTTAATAGAAAATGTCATGGTTAATATTATTGTCCACAAGGGATGATCAAGTGAGGATCTCTTTGTTGATCGTTTTAGTTGAACTAAGCTTTTGATTTTTTAGTTTTTAATCTGCTTTTTTTGAAATGATAAAATAGTTATTAATTGCGCGAAAAATAATTACAAACAGAGTTATCCACAGATGAGTTATAAATGTAATGTGAACTTTTGATAAATAAAATGAGAAAAAAGGAATGAAGAGCAGCATTTTGATGTGGCTTGGGTATAAAATGAAACTCATTGATCATAATAACTTCTGGATAATACCGACTATGGCAAGAATTCCTGATAATCCATTCATCTTAGTGGATGGCTCTTCGTATCTTTTCCGTGCGTATCACGCAGCGCCTAATTTTACTAATGGCGACGGCCAACCAACGGGTGCGGTGTATGGCGTTATCAACATGCTACGTAGTCTTCTTAAACAATTTGAAACGGATCGTGTTGCGGTTATTTTTGATGCGAAAGGAAAAACCTTCCGTAATGATATGTATCCAGAATACAAAGCAAATCGTCCGCCAATGCCAGATGATTTACGTTGCCAAATAGAGCCTTTACATAAATTGATCAAAGCAATGGGCCTACCATTGATCTCTATCTCAGGTGTAGAAGCCGATGATGTGATTGGTACATTAGCATCTCAAGCATCGAAAGCGGGTATTCCAGTACTGATCAGTACTGGTGATAAAGATATGGCACAGCTGGTTGATGAAAACGTAACACTTATTAATACCATGACAAATGTGATCATGGGGCCTGAAGGCGTTGAAGAGAAGTTCGGCGTTCCACCAGAGCTGATTATTGATTATCTCGCACTAATGGGTGATACCTCAGATAACATTCCGGGTGTTCCTGGCATTGGTGACAAAACAGCAAGAGCACTATTGCAAGGTGTGGGTGGCTTAGATGCGCTTTATGCCAACCTTGATGATATAGCACCATTAGGCTTCCGTGGCTCAAAAGGCATGGCGAAGAAGTTAGAAGAGAATAAAGAAGGGGCTTACCTTTCTTATGAATTAGCAACGATTAAGCTTGATGTTGAATTAGAGCAAACCCCTGAAGATCTTGTAAAACAAGAGCCAAATGTGGATGAGTTAATTCAGATGTTTGGTCAAATGAATTTTAAGCGTTGGCTTACGGAAATGCTGGACGGCAGTGATGGCAAGATCGTTTCACATGAAACATCAGCAAATCGAGCGGTAAGCTCATCATCAGACAGCGCTAATGAAGCTGAAGAAGAAACAATTGTTGCAGCTCAAGTTGATCGCTCAAAGTATGAAACTATCTTGACCCAAGACGCTTTCTTGTCGTGGTTAGAAAAATTAAACAATGCTGAAGTGGCTGCATTTGATACAGAAACTGACAGTCTAGATTACATGGTGGCTAACCTAATTGGTCTGTCATTTGCCATCGAAGAAGGTGAAGCGGCGTATGTGCCTGTTGCTCATGACTACCTTGATGCCCCTGAGCAACTTGATCGTGATTGGGTTCTTGAGCAATTAAAACCGTATTTAGAAGATGACAGCAAAGCAAAAGTGGGTCAAAACTTAAAATACGATGCAAGTGTATTGGCGCGTTATGATATCGAAATGAAAGGCATTAAATTCGATACCATGTTGGAGTCATACGTTTATAACAGCGTCGCTGGTAAGCACAACATGGATAGCCTAGCACTGCGTTACTTACAGCATAATACGATTTCATTTGAAGAGATCGCAGGTAAAGGTAAGAAACAACTTACGTTTAACCAAATTGCATTAGATGAAGCGGCACCTTATGCGGCGGAAGATGCTGACATCACACTGCGTCTACATAATGTATTGCACGCAAAATTAGTAGCGGATGAAAAATTAAATACCGTCTTTACTGATATTGAGCTTCCTTTGATTTCTGTTCTTTCTCGTATGGAAAGAAAAGGGGTTTATATTGATGACATGCTGCTTTCTGCACAATCACTTGAGATTGGCCAGCGTCTTGATGAGTTAGAAAAAGCGGCGTATGAAGTTGCAGGACAAGAGTTCAACATGAATTCTCCAAAACAGCTTCAAGCGATTCTATTTGAGAAAATGGAACTACCAGTTATTAAAAAGACGCCATCAGGTGCTGCATCAACCAATGAAGAAGTACTGCAAGAATTGGCTTTAGAGTATGAACTTCCTAAGCTGATTTTAGAATACCGTGGTTTAGCCAAGTTGAAATCAACCTATACAGATAAACTACCGAAGATGATAAATCCGTCTACGGGTCGTGTACATACCTCTTATCATCAAGCGGTAACAGCGACGGGGCGTTTATCATCGACTGATCCAAACTTACAAAATATTCCAATTCGTAACGAAGAAGGTCGCCGTATTCGTCAAGCGTTTGTGGCTCCTCATGGTTGGAAAATCTTAGCAGTCGATTATTCTCAAATTGAACTTCGTATAATGGCGCATTTATCTCAAGATAGAGCGTTACTAGAAGCGTTTTCAGCAGGTAAAGATATCCACTCAGCAACGGCTGCAGAAGTAAAAGGTGTACCGATTGAAGAGGTGACATCGGAAGATCGTCGCCGAGCAAAAGCCATTAACTTCGGGTTAATCTATGGCATGAGTGCGTTTGGCCTTGCGAAGCAAATAGGCATCCCTCGTGGTGAAGCACAAGATTACATGAATGTGTATTTTGAGCGTTATCCTGGTGTAATGCAGTATATGGAAGAAACTCGTTTGCTAGCAACGGAGCAAGGTTATGTTGAAACCCTATACGGGCGTCGTCTGCATCTACCTGAAATTAACGCTCGTAATGGGATGCGACGTAAAGCTGCAGAACGTGCAGCAATCAATGCGCCAATGCAAGGTACTGCAGCGGACATTATCAAAAAAGCGATGATTCTAGTGGATAACTGGATTGAAGCGGAAGGTAATGGTCGAGTTAGCTTATTAATGCAAGTACACGATGAATTAGTATTCGAAGTGAAAGAAGATGCATTAGAGGAAGTTATTAAACAAGTGACAGCATTAATGGAAGGAGCAGTGACGTTAGATGTCCCATTAATTGCAGATAGTGATTTTGGTGATAACTGGGACGAAGCACATTAATCCAAAGTGCTAATCATGAAAGATGAGTAAAGTGTTACTGATTAGATTGTAATTCAGTTACACCTGAAATTAAAACTATGAGCCAGCGCACGCGTTGGCTTTTTTTTGCCTAAAATAAAGTGAGCTATGTCAGGTGTTTGTTGTGTTTTTATGAACAAAACTGAAAAAAAATTACAAAAAAAGGTTTTCAAAACTGTTCGTTTGTTGTACATTTATCTGCGTAGGGTACAGAGGTAAAGATGTTCTATCTTTCAGACCTTTTGTTTCACGTTATTGGATTTGGCTAAATTCAGCCGCCTCAGTCAACCTTTTTGACTGGGGCGTTTTTTCTTTCTAGGCCTTCAAAAAATACGTTCTCACTTTCTTCTAAAATACGTCTTTCTGTAATTTTCCCACGAAATGTAATTTTCACTACACGTTGCGATATTGATAATTTACTTACATTATTATCTTAACTATCTGTTTATAAAGGATTGATTCTGTATTTTGTATCAACTTTTAGATGGGTTTAAAGACAGTGTGAGGTTTTGGAACATTAGAGAGAGAATTGCTAGGAGTGATATTTGTTTCGTAAGAGGGCTTGGTGCATGATGCGTGGCAGAAAAATAATAACACCTCTTTATCTCTCCCATTTCCCCACCAGTTAAGGTGGGGTTATTTTTTGTCACAGGCTGAACCTGTAATATCAATCTATATAGACAATGCTTATACAGATTGAGGTTAGATTATTCAGCGTCTAGCTCTTCAATGAGGTCTTCATCGATTTCAAAAGCAGGAGCAAACCAAGTGTCTAGCTTCGCGCGAAGAATATCAACACCAATGCCCTTTAATGAAGAAAACGCATCAACGACCACTTCACCGCCAAAATCAACTGCAGCTTCACGTACTTTAAGTACTTGAGCTTTACGCGCGCCGCTTTTCAGCTTGTCAGCTTTCGTTAACAAGATTTGTACTGGGATGTTTTGATCAACAGCCCAAAACACAAGTTGTTGGTCAATGTCTTTTAACGGGTGACGGATATCCATCAATACCACTAAGCCTTTTAAGCACTGACGTTTCTGTAGGTATTCACCTAAAGACTTCTGCCATTTCTTTTTCATCTCAATCGGTACTTGAGCAAAACCGTATCCTGGTAAATCCACAATATGACAGTTTTCATCAACTTTGAATAAGTTAATCAACTGTGTACGACCCGGAGTCTTAGAGGTTTTAGCCAAGCCTCTTTGGTTTGTTAAGCGGTTTAATGCGCTTGATTTACCCGCATTCGAACGGCCAGCGAAGGCAACTTCAATACCTTCATCTTCAGGTAGATGGCGAATATCTGGTGCACTGGTAATGAAGTGCGTCTTTTGGTAGTGAATGATTTTGCTCACTGTTAACTCCGTCTCGAAGGAAACCAAGCTGTAGATAATGATCCAAGTAGGATTATTGTAGTCAGCTGATTACTTTTTTGTGAAAATGTGTAAAATAACCGCAGTAAGGATGTCATAATTAACGTTATAGTGACAAACTTGTAATAAAAACGGTAAAGGTCGCTCATTGTACCATGCTGTAGCCAATTTAGAGCGGTACTGGAAGCTTAATATCCAACACAATGTAAATAAATCCTGTTTACAAGGATAACTCATTGTGAGGGAACGATAATAATAAAATGGAATGTCATGAAAAAATTAGCGCTGATATTAACTCTCCTAGCTAGTTGCTCAACATGGGCTCAAGGAGACATCGAAGCTGGAAAGCAAAAATCTGCAACATGTACAGCTTGTCATGGTCAAGAAGGTAACAGTACTTTGACCCAATATCCAAATTTAGCTGGCCAGCATGCAGGCTATCTTGAAAAGCAAATCAATGAATTTAAATTGGGTATGCAAACTCAAGGTAAACAAGGCCGTATGGATCCGGTTATGGGGGCAATGGCAATGGGTGTTGATGAGCAAGGAGCAAAAGACATCGCAGCGTATTATGCCTCTTTACCAATGGCAGATAATACGACACCTGAAGAGTCTATTCCTGAAGGCAAAGCTTTGTATTTAGCCGGTGATATGGAGCGTGGTATTACAGCATGTGTTGCGTGTCATGGACCTCGTGGTAATGGTACATCACTGTCAGGATTTCCTAAGATCTCAGGTCAACATTCTGATTACGTTAAAGCGCAGTTAGAAAAATTCAGAGCGGGCGATCGTGCAAATGATATGAATGGCATGATGCGCGATATCGCGAAAAAGCTGACTGATGAAGATATTACAACACTATCTAAATATGTTGGTGGCCTACATTAATTGCTAATGTAAGCTCGATAATTAAGACCAAATTTGAAGAAGCAGCTCTCGTAGCTGCTTTTTTTTTATGAAAAAGGCGTTAAAACGATTATCTTTGCACCAGTATCGGGTATACTTCCCGCCCTAGAATTTTCAGGCAGTGGAGTGAGTTTATATGCAATCTTGCCCTTTGTGTCAGCATTCACAGGCTGATGACTTCCATCAAGATAAGCGTCGACGTTATTATCGTTGTCAGCAATGTTATCTTGTTTATGTGGATGAGGCGGATCGTTTAGACCCAGAGACAGAGAAAGCTCACTACGATCTCCATGAAAACAATCTTGACGATGAAGGATATAGAACCTTCTTATCACGATTTGCTGAGCCTTTGTTGTTACGTGTTGGTGAGACACCTCAACAGGGACTAGACTTTGGATGTGGCCCTGGACCATTGCTTGCTCATATGATGAGAGAAGCGGGTCACCATGTCGAACTCTATGATATTTATTACGCCCCAGATAAGCACGTGCTTACTAAGCAGTATGACTTCGTCAGTTGTACAGAAGCGATTGAGCATTTTTACCAACCTCAAAACGAATTGGAATTGTTATTGAGCTTGGTGAAACCTGGTGGTTGGTTAGGTATCATGACGAAACTAGCCAGGGACGAAAGCGCGTTTGCCACTTGGCATTACAAGAATGATTTAACCCATGTCAGCTTTTTCAGCAGAGAAACGTTTGAGTTTGTAGCAAAGCGCTACCAACTTGACTTAGAGTTTGTTGGAAATGATGTCATCTTACTGAGGAAAACCCAGTAATGAGCCGTACTAAAAAAGCCCGTACTCCGGGAATGGCGAGTGAGCCAGTTGTTGTTACACGTAACCGTACCGATCGTGACGTAGACAGTCGTGAAATTAAGCGTAAAAGAAAACGTAAAGGCCTAAAAGCCGGTGCTCGTAATGCTGAAAGTAATGCAGAACAAGCGCGTCGTTTCGCTCAGAAAAAAGATCCTCGTATTGGTAGTAAAAAGCCAATTCAACTTGTTGTTGAAGAGAAGAAGAAAACAAGTAAGCAAGAGCGTCGTCTAACGAACGAACAAGAATTAGCAATGCTAGAAAATGATGCACAGCTAATGGTTCTTC
Source organism: Aliivibrio thorii (assembly GCF_057368585.1). Lineage (NCBI taxonomy): Bacteria > Pseudomonadati > Pseudomonadota > Gammaproteobacteria > Vibrionales > Vibrionaceae > Aliivibrio > Aliivibrio thorii. Next base: position 83,008 of record NZ_CM170654.1, read on the forward strand.
TGGATCGTATCGATAATGGTGAAAACCTAGGTACAGGTCTTCAGAAATACGTAGATGAGAAATTAGCACGTATCGAACACTTAATGGGTCGTTTAGGCTTATTAGATGACGAAGAAACAGAATCAGAAGAAGAGATTGCAGAATTCCCAGAATTTGAAGATCGTAAAGCGAAAAGCGACGATGATCTACTGGCAGAATTCGATAACTTCAATATGGACGATTTTAAATAATTATGTCTACAGTAACCCTGTTAGCACTGCTTGGCGGTGCAATTATTCTTGCGCTAGCTGGTTATGCTGGCAGCTTACTGATGAAGTTAAAAAAGCAGAAGGAACTGCAAGAACAACACAGAAAATTGGCGATACAAAAACGTAACGCCAATATTTTTGAGAATGTGGTTTTACTTTGCCAAGCAGGAATGCAAGAGCAATGTGATTACTCTGAGCTGTCTATTCGCTTGTACAGCATTATGGATTATCTACAAGAAGATGACCGTATTGATGTAGAGCAAGATTACCCGGCCTTATCTGAATTATTTCATGTTGTTAAAGACATGCCACGTGGTGATGCAAGACAAGAACTCGCTAAGCAAGAGCGAATGAAAGATAATTTAGTTCGAACTAAAGCGGAAGCTCGTCTGCAAGATACGATTAAAATTGAAATTCAACAATTGCACGATCGTATTAAGCCACTGAATCAAAAAATTGATATTAAAATGATCTGATCGACACTTCTATTTATCACTGCATTGAAGTCATCGGCTTTATGAAGCAAATGCTTTATGATGCAGAAATAGTGTCAATGCAGATATAAAGAGATGGAAGTAAGTCATGTCAAATCAACAAATCGTATGGGATCAAGAGATCATCGAGAAGTATAACTACTCTGGTCCACGTTACACCTCTTACCCAACGGCTTTAGAGTTTCACGAAGCCTATACTCCTGCTGAATTTGATATGGCGTGTACTCAGTACCCTGAGCGTCCACTGTCTCTTTATATTCATATCCCATTTTGTCATAAGTTATGTTACTTCTGTGGCTGTAATAAAGTGATTACTCGTCATCATCATAAAGCGGATATTTATTTAGATTCATTAGAACTTGAGATCCGCCAGCGTGCAGCTCTATTTACTGAACGTAAAGTAACGCAACTGCACTTTGGTGGTGGTACGCCTACCTTCTTAACTAAGGTGCAATTTACGCGTCTTATGAATTTATTACGTGGAGAGTTCACGTTTGAAGAAGGTGCAGAGATCAGTATTGAAGTTGATCCACGTGAAATTGAGCTAGATATGCTTGATCACCTGCGTGACGAAGGCTTCAATCGATTAAGTATTGGTGTGCAAGATTTCAATAAAGAAGTTCAGTTGTTGGTTAACCGTGACCAAGATGAAGATTTCATTATTTCGATGGTACAACGAGCAAAAGAGTTAGGCTTCCGCTCAACCAATCTTGATTTGATTTATGGCTTACCAAAGCAATCTGCAGAGTCTTTAGCATTAACGATTAAGCGCGTTCTAGAAATGGAACCGGGTCGTTTGTCTGTGTTTAACTATGCACACATGCCAACTCTGTTTGCTGCGCAGCGTAAAATTAAAGACGCTGATTTACCAGCACCCGCTGAAAAACTAGTGATGCTGCAAGAAACCATCGAGAACTTAACTGGTGCCGGTTATCAATTCATTGGTATGGATCACTTTGCACTTCCTGATGATGAACTTGCAATCGCACAACGCGAAGGCATTCTTCACCGTAATTTCCAAGGTTACACCACTCAAGGTGAGTGTGATTTATTAGGAATGGGCGTGTCAGCTATCTCAATGATTGGCGACAGCTACGCACAGAATAAGAAAGACTTAAAAGAATACTACGCTCAGGTTGATGAAAAACGTCATGCTCTGTGGCGCGGTGTTGCGCTTGATCAAGATGATTTAATCCGTCGTGAAGTGATTAAACAGCTTATCTGTAATTTCACTCTAGATACCACAGCAATTGAAGCTGAATTTAATTTAGACTTTGATAAATACTTTGCGGAAGATATTAAATTACTGCAAACGTTTATTAACGATGAATTAGTAACAATGCATGAAGGGCGTATTGATGTTGAATTACGCGGTCGTTTATTGATCCGTAATATCTGTATGTGTTTTGATAAGTACTTACGAGACCGTGCGCGTCAGCAGCAGTTTTCTAGAGTTATCTAAGAGCGGATAAAACGGGGAAGAGCGGTCCTATGGTCCTGTGAAAGCCTGATTTTTTGTCTAAAAATTTGAAGCCGTAGGTGTTGATGCATCTGCGGTTTTTTTGTTTTTAGAGCAAGGTTTCAGGATTTGTTATTTTTAGCCTTGGTGTTAGCAACCCCCTCTAACTCCCCCTTGCATTAGCTTGATCGATTTCAAGGATTCAGTGTTAAAGGGGGGGGAATCATCTTTGGCGCTGTAATTACAACGATCACAATACAATTCCTCCCCTTGGGCGAGAAACTAATGAGATTAGTAATGTTGATATAAGGGGAGGTTAGGAGGGGTTGGTAAGGAACAACTAGAAACTATGCTCAGTTCTAAATTTCAGGAAATAAGCTCAAGAGTTCGTTTTATACTGTAATTACAGCGATCACCCCTGAACCCTTTAAGGGAGCTTGCGACCGATCTGAACCCTGCTCTTAAGGTTTCACATTCCTACTGATCGGATTCTGCAACGAAATCAGCGTCTCTGTTGATTGCACTTCTTCAATCGCCTGTAGCTTGTCAATCAATACAAATTGAAGCTCTTGAATACTCTTACACATCAGTTTCACGAAGATATTGTAAGCGCCAGTCGTGTAGTACGCTTCGACCACTTCTTCTAAGGCATCTAATTTAGCGAGAGCTGAGTGATAATCACGAGCGGCGTATAAATTAATACCAATAAAACAACACACATCGTAACCTAAGGTTTTAGGATTCACGATAACTTCAGTGCCTTCGATGATTTTTGCCGATTTCATTTTTTCAATTCGTACATGGATAGTTGCAGGGCTAACGTCAAAGCGCTTAGCTAATTCAGCGTAAGGGGTTCGAGCGTCATTCATCAAGGCTTGTAGAATTGCTCGGTCAAGATCATCGATTTTACTAGTGTTGTTCATTAAGTGCTTTATCCCTGTACCTAAAAGTATCTAACTATTTAAACTACCCTAAGATAAAGCGTTCAGCGAGCACTTTATCTAGTCGTTTTTATTAATATCTATTACCATAGGCGCTTGCTGTTCCTAATTGATTGAGCCTGTTGGAGTACCCTGTGCAAATAGCGTTATTGTGTGAAGACCAAACCCGTAAACCTGAGTTAGAGGCGATTGCCGCTCGCTGGGGGTTAACGCATGACGAAGAGAATGTTTTTGCATTGGTATTAACCACAGAGCAGCTTGAGCTACGAAAAAGAGATGAATCTAAACTCGGTGCAATATTTGTAGATTTAGTTTCAGGTGCGGTTGGGCATCGCCGTAAATTTGGTGGTGGTAAAGGGCAGTCAATAGCAAAAGCAGTTGGATTGAATAAAGGGGCAACTCCGATTGTTCTCGATGGTACGGCTGGATTAGGCCGTGATGCGTTTGTATTAGCTTCTTTGGGTTGTAAAGTGCAAATGGTAGAGCGTCACCCTGTGGTTGCAGCTTTGCTTGATGATGGGTTAGCCCGTGCAAAACAAGACGCAGATATTGGGGTGTGGGTTTCTGAACGAATGTCTTTGTTGCATGCGTCGAGTCATGATGCTCTAGCTCAATTAATGGCTCAAGATGATTTTGTTCAGCCTGACGTGGTTTACCTTGACCCAATGTACCCGCACCCAGAAAACAAAAAGAAAAGCGCATTAGTAAAAAAAGAGATGCGAGTTTTTCAATCATTAGTAGGTGCAGATAATGATGCCGATGCATTGTTAGCGCCGGCATTATTAATGGCAACCAAACGTGTTGTTGTTAAACGACCTGATTACGCTGAATGGCTAGATAATCAAAAGCCATCAATGGCAATAGAAACGAAAAAGAACCGTTTCGACGTGTACGTAAATGCAGGTATGAAGTCTTAGTCTTTAAATGGCACAACCAATACATCAATTGGGCAGGTATTAATAACTTGTCTGGTTGATGATAATAACTTACTCCAGAAATCTTGGTGATGACCACACACGACAAGGTCGACATCAAGATTATCAATAGCCTCACATAATTCATTACTTAAATCGCCACTGCTGACCAATGTTTTATGAATAGGGTACTCAGCAAACTCAACCAAGTGCTTCATTGCTTCTTTCGAGGCTTCCATCGCTTGGTGCTGTGTTTCAGCAAGGTTGATATCAATTAAGCCGGTATATAGTTCTGCATAGCTCACATCAATGTGAATAAAAGAAACTTTAGCCTCTAGCGCTTTGGCTAAGTCCGCAGCTTTAGTGACCAATGATTTACTCTCTTCTGTTAAATCGACAGCGACAAGAATATGTTGGTAACTCATGATGTTTCTCCTATAAATCCAATATGGAATCTGTTCATAAACATAGATTAGCACCAGATCTATTCTTTTTTTGTCGTTTAGATCTCGTTCTGATTGATGATTATTGATTAATCAAGTCATGCGTGAGTTATGTTATAGTTGTATGAATTTTGAATGTAAATAGCTCATAAAGGAACCTGAATATGTTAGCTAAAACGATGGTCGATCATCTAAATGCACAAATTAACCTAGAATTTTTCTCATCTAACCTATACTTACAAATGAGTGCTTGGTGTGAAGATAAAGGATTTGATGGTGCTGCGTCATTTTTTAGAGCGCATGCAACAGAAGAAATGGAACACATGCAGCGTCTATTTACTTATGTAAGTGAGACGGGAGCAATGCCTATTTTAGGAGCGATTGAAGCACCACAATCAGAGTTTTCTGGTTTAGGTGATGTATTTCGTACCACGCTAGAGCATGAGCAAATGATCACACAAGAGATCAATAAACTGGCTCATGTAGCCTTTACTTCTCAAGATTACTCAACGTTTAATTTTCTTCAGTGGTATGTAGCAGAGCAGCATGAAGAAGAGAAATTATTCAAAGGTATTTTAGATAAAATTGACTTGGTAGGTGAAGACGGTAAAGCGTTATTCTTTATCGATAAAGATTTAGCGGTATTAGCAAAATCTGGCTCTACATCTATTATGGATAACACTGCTGGGTAAGTTTCCCCCCACATGTAGTAAGCGTGTAATATCTTCTATAGATACATAAGCGCATAGGGTCGTTACTTTCCTAAGCACACAGACAAGTATGTCGGAGGTGATTATGATAAGTGGCGACCTTATATTATTAGCATTATTTTCAGTAACGGGTATCAATATTATTCGTTATTTGAGCACATTAAAAACACTCCTTTTTGTGATGAAAGAAGCCCATCCAATGCTATACCAACAGGTGGATGGTCGAGGTTTCTTTACTACTCACGGTAATATCGGCAAGCAAACCAAACTATTTCAGTATCTCTGGCAAGAAGAGTATCTGGATCATTACGACACACTCTTTGTCTTCAAATGTGAAAAAGCACGTTATTTATTTATGCTCTCTAGTGCGTTGCTGCTCGTGAGTGTAGCGGTGTTTTTCTTAGTAATTAGTTTGGGCATCTAGCGCCGATAATAGTACACTCCCTGCCAATTGAATTTGTGGTTGAGAGTGACATGAAAAAAGTAGACGTAGTAGTTATCGGTGCCGGTGCTGCGGGATTAATTTGTGCAGCAGAAGCAGGTAAGAGAGGCCGCAGTGTATTGGTGGTTGATCATGCTAAAAAACCAGGCCGAAAAATTTTGATTTCAGGCGGTGGTCGCTGTAATTTTACTAACTACGATGTTACTGCTCATAACTACGTTTGTAAGAATGCGCATTTTGTAAAGTCTGCATTATCTCAATACACTAACTGGGATTTCATTTCATTGATTTCTAAGTACGGTATTGAATTTGAAGAACGCGATCATGGACAATTATTTTGCGCTGATTCAGCGAAAGAGATTGTCGATATGCTGCTTAAAGAATGTGAATTGGCGGGTGTTAATTACCGTTACCGTTGTGCTATCTCAGACATTACTAAGCAAGATTCTGGTTTTTCTCTAAAATTAGATAGCGATACTATCGAATGTGAGTCTCTTGTTGTTGCAACAGGAGGCTTATCTATGCCTAAACTTGGAGCTACTCCGTTTGGTTATCAATTAGCAGAGCAATTTGGTTTGGCTATGATACCGACAACGGCTGGTCTTGTTCCATTTACCCTTCATAAAGAAGATAAAGAGGCTTTTTCTGAGCTATCAGGGATAGCAATCCCTGTTGTTGTAGAATCAGAAAGTGGTGATTTTTTTAAAGAAAACTTACTCTTTACCCACCGTGGTTTATCTGGCCCATCTATTTTACAAATATCTTCATATTGGAACGCAGGTCAAAAAGTAATAATAGATCTATTACCTAATGACGACTTATCTGAAGAATTAGATAAGATGCGTGAAGTCCATCCAAATCAAAGTGTTAAAAACTCATTAGCTAAGCTTTTACCAAAAAGAGTCGTAGAAACGTTATTAAATAAGACGATTTTTCAAGAACGCTCTTTAAAGCAAGTTAATCATAAAGAGCAAGAATTATTATGTTCTTTAATTCATCAATGGAAAGTATTACCAAATGGTACTGAAGGGTATCGTACGGCCGAAGTCACTCTTGGCGGTGTCGATACAGATGAGTTGTCATCAAAAACAATGGAATCAAAAAAAGTATCTGGTTTATACTTCGTTGGAGAGGTGATGGACGTGAGTGGTTGGCTTGGTGGCTATAATTTCCAATGGGCATGGTCAAGTGGTTACGTTGCCGGGATCAATGTGTAAGCTTATCTAATTATTGTTAAGTTAATATTGACTGATTCTGGAAGTAGAGGTGCGTGCGTACCTATTTTTGTGCAGCGTATTAAACAGGTGTTTACAATAATAAGGGCTTAATTAACAATGCAAACTCTCTCGTTTAGTGTTCAAGGACTTAAACAACTTAAAGAGGAGTGTGATTCCCTATCTATAGAGCTGGGAACTGCGTGTTTAATTCAACTATTTTCTTCTCAACAACCAGAGATTGTTGATGAATATTATGCTTACCTACAGCATTTTTTCCCTAATTCTGAGGTGATTGGACTTAGCGTCATTCATTCAAGTATTGGTGCTTCTATTTTTACTGATTCAACCGTAATCAGTGTTTCTATTCTCAATGTATCTCAGCTTACTTCTGCTTCTGTCTTCCATTCTCAAGATGAAAACCGCGTCGGTCATCATCTATTAAAACGACTCTCTATTAGTGATGCAACAAAAGCGATCATTGCTTTTGGTTGTCATGGTTCAGCAAGTAATTACCCTCTTTTTGATGCCTTTTCTGAGCATGAGAATCAAGTACCAGTCTCTGGAGGTGTTGCTGCGGATACTGGAAAAGGAACGTGGGTATTTTTAAATGGTCAATTTTACCATGACCAAATTGTTGCCGTTGCATTGCATGGTGAGCAGTTACAAGCGTGGTCTGAGGCGTTTGTTGAATGGAACCCAATTGGTAAGCGCTTTCGCATTACTTCCTCAGAAGGTAACGTTGTAAAAACGATAGATAATATTTTAGCGTATGACTTTTACTGCAAGTATCTCTCAGATAAAAAATCGACGCAGCTAAGTCAAATCCAAGCCTTTCCTTTAATGCAAGAAGAAGATACTGCGCGTCACATTAATGCGGTTGAAGAAATAACAGAAGAGGGTTACCTTAAATTTGCTTCAGCTGTACCTGTCGGCAAAGAAGTGAGGTTATGCTATTACCATCCTTCTCTAACTCAAGAGCAAGTAAATCAAGGTGCTATGAGGCTCGCCCAAAAGCAGCCTGAGTCTATTTTCATTTATAATTGTGAATCTCGAATAGAAAGCAGCTCTGAGTCAACAGAACTACAAACTTTTTCTGATATTGGCCCTTGCCAAGGGATCTATGGTATGGGGGAGTTTTTCCGCTCTCATAAGCAATTAATTTTGCACCATAGCTTAACGTATTTGGCATTAAGAGAATCCGAATTAACAGCAATGGACTCTTTATATTCTCATTCACCGAGAGAGCATAATTTAACGCCGTTATTTTCATTAATAAAAAACTCAATTCAAGACGTTGATCAGATGACGCTTGCGATGGAGAAAAAGATTAGTGACCAATCCATGCGTTTAATGCATACCTATCGTACGGATCGACGTACGGGGTTATTCAATCGAATGGTTTTAAAAGAGCGTCTTGAAAGTATTACTCGAACTGATCATCTACTGTCTTTTAAGTTAACTAATTTAAGTCAAGTGAATGAAAAGTATGGTTATCAGGTTGGGGATAAATTACTGCAAGACGTCAGTCATTATTTAGTTACACATTTAGCCGATGCCGTTCATGCACCAATAGAGCTTTATAGTATTGGTATTGCTGAATGGGGGGCTGTATTTAACAGTGATATTAATAGTGAAGTACTTCGTAAATACATTACTGATTTTATAGAAGATATTGAGCACTTTAGCTTTGAGCCTTATGGGTTAGGTGATGTCGATTATCTCAGTGTTTCTATTTCTGGAGGCTTGATCAGTCGTCGAGACTTTATAAATACGACCGTAGAAGAATTGATTTTGAAGGCGGTAGAAGCTCGTCGAATTGCGATGCGCAGAAATCGTCATCTGTGCAATGCGCGTGATTTATTAAAAGAAGAGCGCTTACGCCAGAGTCAGCTAGATTGGTTAACAAGCGTCAATCGTGCAATCTCTCAGAAAGGCGTTTTGGTGTATGGGCAGCCAATTTTTAGTGCTGGTAGCCATGAGCTAGTTTCTACAGAGTGTTTAATGCGTATTTGTGAAAATGGACAGGTGTTTGCTCCGGGGCAGTTTTTACCTGCGGTTGAGGGAACTCATCTTTATACCCGTTTAAGCAGAGAAATGATCACTCGTACGTTTGAAATCATGCAATCGAATAATATGGATTTTTCAATCAACCTCTCTCCTCAAGACTTAATGAGTGACCGAACATTGGATTTGTTAGAATCATCTGTCATTCGTTTGGATAATCCTTTTCGAGTGGGGTTTGAAGTATTAGAAACAGAACAAATTCAGGATTATGACCGTATGATTGAGGTATGTAATCACTTTAAACGTTTAGGGGCTCGTATTATTGTTGATGATTTTGGTTCGGGCTACTCTAACGTTGATGAGATCATGAAATTGGAGCCTCAAGTGATTAAGCTTGATGGGTCGATCATTAAGAATGTACATCAAGATAAGCGTCAGCGTTTGATATCTCAGCAAATGGTACAGCTTTGTCATGCACTAGAAGCCAAAGTGGTGGCTGAATTTGTACATAACAAAGAAGTTTGTGACATTGTTGAAGACATGGGAGTTGATTACTTACAAGGGTACTTCTTAGGTGCACCTAAGTCGCTCATGTCATAACATAATAGAACGCTACTCTTCTGACTTTTTATGGGCATCGAGAAATTGATGCCCACTGCGTTCTGCTTGAAATACGGTTAGAAAGCGTTCGTAATAATGAGCAATCGCTTGAGCATGTTCAGGTTCTTTGACCATGTCTAATATTTCAATTCCTGCTTCGCAAGTACACAAATTACCTTCACTTTGATTTCGACGTAAATGATAACAAGAAGTTGTCGTTGCCTGTATTTCGAGGCAAGGTAAGTGTTTAAGCCAAGGGGTCTTATTGACCATTTTCTTCGCTTCTTGCCATGTAGCATCTAAAAAAATAAAAAGCTGTTTTTTGTTTGAAGAATGGCGAATTGGGTAATCGCCACTTAACGTAGAAACCTCATTTGGAAATAATAACCAAGTTTCAGTATCCTCCTGATTTATTTTTTTAATTAAAGTTTCAGGGTGTTCTTTTCTTTTCCATAAATAGCTTTTGGCATTAGGTAGGCTATTTAATAATAAACGGCCCGTATTGGTCAGTTTATTCATCTCGTTTTCGTGATAAAGCAAGGCAAATTCAATCTGTGAATTTAAGGTAGGTTGATGGTCGCAGATGCAATTATGTATAAAGCCACATCTTGAGCAAGGATCTTTTTTGTCCATTGTTATTTATTTAATTCCGTCGGTGTAGAGTAGAGAGTTAATCCTGATTGAATTGGAAAGGTAACGCCATTTACCGTTTCATTTTTGGTGGATAGTTTGTTTTCATCTTTTGAAAAGGTTCGTTCTGAAATCATATATTGACGCTGATGACGACTCATTAAAACATGGACTTTATCGTTATTGGTTGCTTGCCACACTCCAGTTTCAACGAGTTGCGGCTCATCGGTATTGTAATCATAGATCGTAATAGCTGAGTGATCGGCATTGAGTGTTAATCCAACAGTTAACCCTGAAACGCTTGATCCAGTGTAAGTATTGGCCCAGTTAAGTGTTGTGTCTTTAGCTGAAAGCGTAGCGCAACCTTGATATGTTTTATCATGAATGACCACTTCGGAATTCCATCCGTAAATTGATTCAACCATGTTGTCTTTACAGATCCCTTTAGTCATCGTTAATGAGAAATCATCACTTTGGTAGTGACGTTTGTTCACTGAAAATTCTTGGTCCGTGATTGACTGCTTCTGCTTTGATTTTCCTATTTCAGAGAAAACTAAAGAGCCATCAACTACTTGAATATTCCAAAACGGGTCATTACCAAACGCTTTGGTTGGTTGAATGCCCTTTTGACAAGAAGCCCCTTCACCAGCAACCAATGTGTTGATTTGAGAGACGACAAAACGAGCTGGGTAATCATTAGCAAATCCACCTTTAGGTGGTGCTTCAAAATGACCAATTAATTCGCCATACATCGCTTGGTAAGGGGTAGATTGGATATCATTACCTGCCTTCCATTGTTTTGGGGTTAGGTTTACCCAATATTGTTGGTCACTGCCACAAGGTTGAATACTTTGAGATTCATGCCCAATAATAACAGTGCCATGCAGTGTAAAAGTATGAGGGACTTTTGGTTCGTTTGCATTGCTATTTTTAGGTTCTGAGTGGGATGTCCCCGCCGAAAACTGTTGGCTACATCCAGCTAAAAATAATAAAGGAGCCAAAGCCAGTAGTGATTTTTTCATCCTATTTTCCTGCATGATTAACATAAAGATTAGTATGCCATATGACACTAAAAATAGATTGGAATTCACCTTTATCAGAGCTATTGATAATAAATTAGCGTAAAATAGTGGGGTTATTTAAATAAGCAAAGAGAGCTAAGAGCAATATGAGTTGGAACCTTTCGCCTTCAGACGTATTTAGCGCATCACCAGTTGTTCCAGTTATGGTTATTGAACAGCTTGAAGATGCGGTGCCAATGGCTCAAGCATTAGCCGCTGGTGGCATTAATGTATTTGAGATTACCCTACGAACTGCAGTTGCTTTAGAGGCGATAACCGCAATTCGTAAAGCTATGCCAAAAGCACTGGTTGGTGCTGGTACAGTGATCAGTACTCAACAATATGATCAAGCAGTTGAGGCTGGTGCTCAATTTATTATTTCACCAGGATTTACTCCAAGCTTATTAGCACATGCAAAAACCGCTGACACTCCATTGATTCCAGGGGTTGCAACACCATCAGAAGTAATTCGAGCTATCGAGCTTGGTTATGCGCACTTAAAATTTTTCCCTGCAAGTGCATTTGGTGGTCCATCAGTATTAAAAGCGATGGCAGCACCATTACCTCAAGTTCAATTTTGCCCAACCGGTGGCATTAATCCACAGAATGTTAATGATTATACTGCGTTAGATTGTGTTGCGACGGTGGGTGGCTCTTGGATGTTGCCAAAAGAAGCAATAGCTAATAAAGATTGGGCTCAAGTGACGAGACTTGCAAAAGAAGCGGTTGAATTGATTAAGTAAGTATTGAGAAGCTATGCGCTTCGCTAACTAGATACTATAAGAGTAAGGGAAGAAAGGTAGAATTCAGGGCTCAGGCTTCAGGAATTTCAGAAGCAAAAGCTCCTGAAACCTGCAAGCGTAGCGCCCTGAAACCTGTTTTAATTAGCGTTTTGCTGCAATATCACGCAATGCTTTTTTCTCTGCATCTGATAGGAAAGCCAGATCCAAACCATTAATTTGAATTTGACGAAGTTGTTCCTGAGTTAGGCCAACTTTTGGTGCCGAAACTTCGTATTCATGAGGCAGTTCAATGCCTTCTACCGCCGGGTCATCTGTATTTAAACAAACCTTAACACCGTGAGAAAGGAAGGTTTTGATTGGGTGAGATTCAAACGAAGCCACTGTACTTGTTTGGATGTTAGATGTTAAACATGATTCGATACCAATATTATTTTTAGCTAAGAATTCCATCAGTTTAGGGTCTTCAATGGCTTTCACACCGTGGCCGATTCGAACCGCCCCAAGCTCATTGATTGCTTGCCACATGCTTTCTGCGCCTGCCGCTTCGCCGGCATGAACAGTTACACGTAAATCGGCATCACGTACTTGTTTAAAGTGGCTAACAAAACGATCGCCAGGTTGACCGAGTTCATCACCAGCAAGGTCGATAGCAACCAGTTTGTTCTTTTGAGTTAATAGACCATCAAGTTCTTGCTGACAGGCATCTTGGCCGAAAGTACGGCTCATAATTCCGATTAAATTAGCTTTCACACCAAAATCACGACAACCCGCTTCAACACCATCAACAACAGCTTCAACAACACCTGCAATTGGCAGGTTATGTTTCATTGCCATGTAATATGGTGAAAAACGTAGCTCTGCGTAATCGATTTGTGCGTTCATAGCATCTTGTACATTTTCATAAGCAACACGTCGACAAGCGTCTAGATCGCCCAATACAGCAACACCCCAATCAAGTTTAGATAGGAAAGCCACTAAGCTAGGCTCTGCTTCAACGATCTGAACGTGTGGGCGTAGCGCTTCTAAGTCATAAGCGGGTAATGCAAGAGCAAATTTTTGGCCTAGATCTAAAATGGTTTCAATGCGAATGTTGCCATCAAGGTGACGGTGAAGATCCGTAAGAGGGAGTGTTTTAGTTATCATTATTGAACTATTCCTACAAAGAAGACGTGAATGCGTATAAATATTAAGAATAAGTATAGAGAGTCGTGATGGTTATGTCAGCAGTAAAACGAATGAAAACAGCGCAATCTTAGGGATTACGCTGCGATGTTTACTTATTCTGTTGGCCACTCAGTCAATGGTAATGGTCGACTATAAAGAAAGCCTTGGGCGTGGTTATAGTTTAATTTTGCTAATAGATCTGCTTGCTCTTGCGTTTCAATTCCTTCGGCGACAAGGGTAATATTAAATCCTTTTGTCATGTTATATACGGCTGCAGCAATGGAAGATTCAACATTTTCAGCAGTCAGATCTTTAATAAAGGTGCGGTCTACTTTTAATACATCAAAGGGTAGTTTATGGATGTAGGCTAATGAAGAATAACCAGTACCAAAATCATCAATGGCAATTTGTATTCCTAAATCACGAATTTTTTTCATGGTATTGGTAGTACTTGTATCGTGATTCACTAAGCGAGATTCTGTAATCTCAAGGGTTAAGTTTTGCGCTGGTATTTTAGTTTGTTGGAGTATGCTGTTTAACTCATCTAAGAAACCATCTTGGGTTAATTGGCAGACAGATAGGTTTACGTGCATATGGAAATCTTTCGGCCACAATCCTTTATTTATTCGCTCAACTGTATCCAAACAGGTCTGAGTTAATATTTGAGTGCCTATTGGAATGATCATACCGTTGTCTTCTGCTAGAGGGATGAAATCTAAAGGAGAAACTAAGCCTCTTCGTGGATTCATCCAACGGATAAGAGCTTCAGCGCCAATAATTCTCCCTGTTTTAAGATCAATAATGGGCTGATAAAAAGGCAGCATTTCGTTATTTTCTATTGCAGAAGCGAGCTCAGCTGTAATGTTCGCTTTGTACTGTGAAGCGATTGCCATTTCTGGGGCGTAAAGAGAGGTATCTAAATTATTTTTCTTTGCTTGGCTTAAAGCAATGCTGGCATTTCTTAGCCATAGAGTCATGGCATCGCAATTTAAATTATCGTAGACAAGCCCAATTGATATCGAAATTAATGTAGGGTTTGCGCTGATATGAAAAGGCGTCATGAAGCAAGCGTGCACATCGAGCGCATGTTGTTGTAATTGATCAGTGCTATTTAAATTGGAAAAGAATAATCCAAACTCATCCCCACCAACACGAGCAATCGCTATGTTTGATGTATGGAAGCTAGCTTTTAGGCGCTCAGTAATGCGTTGTAGTAACTGGTCACCCTCTAAGATACCTAAACTGTCATTGATGTCCCTAAAGTTGTCTATCCCAATTAATAATAAGCCTTGCTCGTATTCTTTTTGTTCACTAAGCATGGTACGACTATGTTCGATAAGACCTTGCCTGCTGAGTACTTGAGTTAGAGGATCAAAGAGTATTTGTTGGCGCATGGTTTCAAACGAAGATTGCAATTTATGGGTCATGTCATTGAAGGCATTCATTAACAAGGTGGTTTCATAAATACTGCCTTTGGCTTCAACGTTATTATCCCAATTCCCTTTGGCGATATTTCTGGCTGCATTAGCCGCTGTAAAGATCGGTTGAGTGACTTGAGTAATCGTGTAGATACCAACAAGCAACCCAGCGAAGGCGAGTAATATACCAAAGAGTAATCCTTTACGTTGCTCTTGTTGTAGGTTGCCGAGTAAATCACTTTCGACAATAGATGTGATAATGTACCAGTTGATGCCGTGATTATCGTTATATGGTGTAATTTGACTAAAGTAGCGTTCACCCTTGTAAGAAAAATAAAAAAAGTTAGCTATTTCCTTGTTTAATAATTGGTGTTTTTGGATATATTCAGCGCTTTTTTGTATTGCGATATCGGAGCTTTCTGTTGCTAATAATCGTGCACCATAAGGGCTTTGCTTTGTTCCTGAAGAAATGACGCTATCAATATTAGAGTGGGCAATAAGACGTTGTTGGTTATCGATAAGGTAAATTGAACCTTTTGTGTCTTTTATTTTTTTTTGGAGAAAGTCATTAAAAGCGTCTAATTTTATATCTGCAGCGAAAACACCGACAAAATTTTTCTTATAAAAGACAGGGTGCATCGTAGAGATGGTTATTTCTTTAAGCTCGTCAGCATTGGTATAAATTTGAGACCACCTTAAAGTTAAGGAATTAACAACAGGTGTGTACCATGGTCGTTGGCGGGGGTCGTAATTAGGTATAATTGAGCGAATATCGTTAGATACTTGATTACCATGATAAATAATCAGATCGTCATCCGTTCTTTCATCCTGAAGCATGAGTGAGAGGCCGTTATCACTGTTTCGACGAAAACCAATGTACTCTTTTTGCTCTCCACCAAATGAAAGTACATCCATTTGTTTTAAATCGGTATATACCTCACGCAAGCTGTGTCTTAAGTAGTCTTGAATATTTTCAGTATTATTTGGTTGATACATTTGATAACGCTGGATTTGATCAACCATATTTTGAACCGCGACATAGGGTGCTTTTAAGAAAACATTAAGGTCGGCGTGAGTATTTTGGGTGTAAGAGGTGAGTATTTTTTGGCTTACATTATCAATCAGTTTTTCATAACTTTTATTTTGGGTGTAAAAAACCACGCTGAGCGTTAACAGTAACACCGTAATGAAGGGGAGCATTACGGCGGTTCTTAAAGAAAACTGTTTTTTTGTGGTTAAATTATTCATAACGCTTTTGTTTACACCATCCAATTTTGTTTATTGCGAACGATTAATTCTATGCAAAGATAGTTATATCTACTTACATCGCTTTCTATCTACATAAGTATAAGTAAGTTATCGACGACAATAAAGAAAACTTCAGTGGAGTTATCGCGTTATATGAGCGTTTCCTTCTTTATTAGTTATAGTGGTTTGATTAACTTATTGTTTAAAAAGTACTATTCAATTTCTTTTAATTTTCTGGTTAAGGTGTTTCTTCCCCAACCAAGCAGTTTCGCTGCATCTTGTTTATGCCCGTGAGTATGATGAAGGGCTTTTTCTAATAAAATACGTTCCACGTTAGGAATTACTTTATTTAAAATATCGACCTCTCCTTGAGCGAGTTGCTCTTCTACCCATTCACTTAATTGGGCTTGCCAATCTGATGTACCTTGTTCGGATGCGGTGATGGTTGTGAATAGTTCTAGTGGTAAGTCAGAGGCAAGCACCTCTTGGCTGCTTGCCATTACGGTTAACCAGCGGCAGGTGTTTTCTAGTTGTCTTATGTTGCCTGGCCATGCGCATTCGCTGAGTTTACTACTCGCTTCTTTGCTGAGTGTTTTGCATTCAATCCCTAGCTCTTTAGAGGCTAAATGTAAGAAATGTTCTGTTAATTTTGTTATATCTTCACGACGTTCACGTAGGGCAGGAATGTGTACCCGAATAACGTTTAATCGGTGGTATAGATCTTCTCGAAACCCCCCATCAGAAACCAACTTTTCTAAATTTTGGTGTGTTGCTGCGATGATCCGCACGTCAACTTGAATTGGTGAATGCCCGCCAACACGGTAGAACTGCCCGTCAGCAAGCACGCGAAGCAATCTTGTTTGAATATCTAATGGCATGTCGCCAATTTCATCTAAAAATAAGGTGCCACCATTTGCTTGCTCAAATCGACCTTTACGAACCGAATTTGCACCAGTAAATGCGCCTTTCTCATGGCCAAATAGTTCCGATTCAATTAAATCTTTTGGGATAGCTGCCATATTAAGGGCGATAAATTCACTACTTGCTCTAGGGCTGTGACGATGAAGCGCGTGGGCAACTAATTCTTTACCGGTGCCTGATTCCCCATTAATTAGTACTGAAATGGAAGAGCGAGATAACCGACCAATGGCACGAAAAACCTCTTGCATTGCAGGTGCTTCGCCAATAATTTCAGGAACATGATGCTCTTTATTTGGTTTATTAGTACTTTGTTTTTTTTGCTCTTGGCTATGAGCGAGCGCGCGTTCAACCAGAGTGAGTGCTTCATCAATATCAAATGGTTTTGGTAAGTATTCAAAAGCGCCTTTTTGATAAGCGCTGACAGCAGCATCGAGATCAGAGTGAGCCGTCATGATGATTACGGGTAATTCGGGGTAGTTTTCTTGAACATGATTCAAGAGAGATAAACCATCCATTCCCGGCATTCTGATGTCAGAAATGATCACATCAGGAACATTACGTTCTAATGCTTGGATAACACTTTCAGCATCGCCAAAACTTTCACACATCATATTGGTGCTTGTTAATGTTTTTTCTAATACCCAGCGAATAGAGCTGTCGTCGTCAACAACCCAAATAAATCCTTTGCTCATAAATTCTTCTCCGCGGTGTTTTTCAAGATAGTTGTCACTTATAAATTTATCTTTATTGTGGTGGTTATTTTTATTATTTAAGTGGTAGGTAAACTGTAAATGCTGTTTTTCCTGGCCAACTGGTGACATCAATTTTACCGTTGTGTTGGTCGATTAAGTTTTGTGAAATCGATAGTCCAAGACCTGTACCTCCTTCACGCGCACTGACCATGGGGTAAAAGAGGGTGTCTTGGATATGATTTGGAATACCTGGACCGTTGTCGATGATCTCTATTTTGACTGCAAGTCGATGGCGTTGACCATGAATATTAGTTTGATAGTCAGTACGAGTTCGTAGCGTAATACTACCATCGGGTTGATCTTTTAATACCTCAGCTGCGTTACTGATGATATTTAATAGTGCTTGTTCTATTTGCTCTGCATCCATATCAAAGTCGGGCAAGCTAGGGTCATAATCTCGAATAATACGAACCTGATAGCTTGAATTTAATTCAATTAATTGACGTACTTTTTCGATAATTGCGTGTAGGTTTTCAGGCTTTTTTTGCCCCAACTTTTGCGGACCCAGCAAGCGATCAACGAGATTACGTAATCGGTCGGCCTGCTCGATTATTATTTGGGTATATTCATGTAAATCAGGGTTTGGTAGCATTCGCTCTAGTAATTGAGCCGCGCCACGTAAACCGCCTAATGGGTTCTTTATTTCATGCGCTAAGCTACGTACCAATACTTTGGCTGCTTGTTGCTGGGCGTGTTGATTAATTTCCTGAGATAAACGACGTTGTTGTTCTATTTGGCGAATTTCGACCAAAAGATACAATGATTTCTTTATTTCAATAGGGCTTGAAGTGACTTCTATGTATAAGGGACAGTTGTTAACGATCATGCAAACATCGCTATCAGTAACACTTTGCCCTGTATCTAAAGGCAGTATTAACGTCGATAGATCAAACTTAGTGTGCTGAAAAAGATCATCAAAAACATGAGCGGCCATTCGCTGGGCGCTTTGTGAAAAGAGTTGTTCAGCAGCAGGGTTGGCATAATGAATATTACGTTGGTCATCAAGCAGCAAAATAGCAGTGACTTGGTTATCCAGTAGTTGCGTTGAAAAATCCATAATCGAGCCACATCCTTGTCATCACATTTGAATGCACCATTCTAGTGCATTGTTACCTTTCTTAAAAGGCAGTGACTCTCCAAATTACGTGAATTTATACGCTCTTATTCACTATATGTACTTATAGTTTGGATGGTCGATGCAAGTGCACAGTCAGTATCTTTGATGATGCAATTCTCTTGCCGTCTTTTTGTGCGATAACGGTAATGATGTGAGTACCTCTTTCTATATTTGTAAGCTTCCATTCTTTAGAAGTCTGAGGTAAACCATAAGGTGAGCCATCGAGAATTAATTGAAGTTTTTCACCGACAACAAGTTTACGAGTAAGGTCTGTTAGTACCATTATATGGCCTCGTGAACTGCGAATAGTTTCTTCTTGAGAAAGGTTAGTTATAGAAATATCTAATGGAGCTAGTGGTTCTTTAGATTTACTTTTTGCTTTTTTAGAGGTGTTTTTTTTCGATGCAGAAGGTGTTGGAATATTTTCAATTTCATTGGGTTCTGACGAAAATGAGAGTTGTTTTGATTTTACACTGCTAGGAGGTGGAGTATCACTGAAATGCCTAACGCCTTTACTGTCTTCCCACGTATATACGGCATCCGCCATTGCTGGAAGAGAGAAAAGACTAAAAAATAAAAGAATTATGTAGGTATGAAGCATAGTTCCACCATTGATGATGGTTATTATTTGATTTCAAAACGGCTTTATATATGAAATCTCGTTTAGGTTATGTAATACATTAATTATCTGCTCATTATTACTGGTTAAATAACTCAATAGCTATGTTAAAAATTATTGTAGAATAACTACTTATAAGCATTTTTGTCTTACTCTTAAGTGATTTTTCTGCGTAATAAATAGATCATCTAATTAGTTACATTGGTATAATTCAATACAATAAAACGTCAGTTATTTATTGTATGAATAAGAGTTAGTGTTGCGCGTAAACGAGGTTTTGCCAATATAAAAAAGGCCCGCTTGTGAAGCGAGCCTAAAAACATTGATTTGATTTCAATTTGTTACGTCAGAATTAAACTGAGTAATACATTTCAAACTCAAGTGGATGAACTGCAGTGTTGATAGCAGCAACATCTTGAGCTTTAAGGTTGATGTAAGAATCAATGAAGTCATTAGAGAATACGCCACCAGCCGTTAAGAATTCACGATCTGAATCTAGAGCTTGTAATGCGATATCTAGAGACTCTGCAACTTTTGGAATTTCAGCCGCTTCTTCCGCAGGAAGGTCATATAGATCTTTATCCATTGCTTCGCCTGGATTGATCTTGTTCTTAATGCCGTCAAGACCAGCCATTAGCATTGCAGAATAGCTTAAGTATGGGTTAGCTGCTGGGTCACCAAAACGAACTTCGATACGACGTGCTTTCGGACTTGGTACCACAGGGATACGGATAGAAGCTGAACGGTTACGTGCAGAGTATGCAAGCATAACAGGTGCTTCAAAGCCAGGGACAAGACGCTTGTATGAGTTCGTTGTTGGGTTAGCAAATGCATTGATTGCACGAGCGTGTTTAATGATGCCACCAATGAAGAAGATAGCCATTTCAGATAGGCCGCCGTACTTATCGCCAGCAAATAAGTTTTGTCCATCTTTGTTCAATGACATATGAACGTGCATGCCTGAACCGTTGTCACCAACAAGAGGTTTTGGCATGAAAGTCGCTGTTTTACCGTAAGCGTGGGCTACGTTATGAACAACATACTTATAGATTTGAGTTTCATCAGCCTTGTTTGTTAGCGTATTGAAGCGTGTTGCGATCTCATTTTGACCCGCAGTTGCTACTTCATGGTGGTGCGCTTCAACAACAAGGCCCATTTCTTCCATGATTAAACACATAGCTGAGCGGATATCTTGAGATGAATCAACAGGAGCTACTGGAAAGTAACCGCCTTTAACGCCAGGACGATGGCCTTTGTTGCCGCCTTCGTATTCCGTACCTGAGTTCCATGCTGCTTCAATATCATCAATCTTAAAGAAAGAACCTGACATATCAGTATTGAAACGAACGTCATCAAATAGGAAGAATTCTGGCTCAGGACCAACTAAAACGGTATCAGCGAGACCTGTTGAACGCAGGTAATCTTCTGAACGTTTTGCGATTGAGCGAGGATCACGATCGTAACCTTGCATTGTTGTTGGCTCAAGGATGTCACAGCGAACATTTAATGTTGGATCAGCAGTGAATGGGTCAAGAACTGCACTTGCTGCATCCGGCATCATTACCATGTCAGATTCATTAATGCCTTTCCAGCCTGCAACTGAAGAACCGTCAAACATTTTGCCGTCTTCGAAGAAGTCTGCATCAACTTGATGAGAAGGAATTGAGATGTGTTGCTCTTTACCTTTTGTATCGGTAAAGCGTAAATCAATAAATTTTACTTCGTTCTCTTGAATTAGAGCTAATACGTTTTCTACTGACATGTAGGATAACCTCCGGTGTTATAATATAAATATTGGCCAGCTAAGCTGTTATTTACTATATAGCTAGAACTGTGCCAAAAGTAATAATCCTTTAATATTAATGACTTATATTTAGTTCTTCTGTGGTGGGTTTTATTTTTGCACCAATCTTATCTCTGTTTGCACTGTTTTGGTGCAGCTTTGAACTGAGATAAATAAAAAATAAATAGTCATTAATTTACTTCTAACCGCTATTCAGCAGTGAAATCGTATATTTGTCAATCTAATTCCCTTGTAAAATGCATGCTAAATTAAATATAATTTAATTAACTGTATGATATAAAAGAAATTTTATTTTTTGTTTCAAAAAATAAAGTGAAGAAAAAAATCGAATAAATTATGACTTAATTGTTCTTTTTTTCGTCGTTTTTGTGGGCTCTATTAAATTAATTGAAAAAAAATTGTGTCTTCAATCACATATTTCGTGGGTTTTGCTCTAAAATCTGTTAAATTATTGACCGTTTTTAAACCAAAGTAGCGCCAATGGTGGCTCTACACGCTCTGAGTGAATTTGAATCCATGTCTACTCCACAGATTGATAAACTAAGAAATATCGCAATTATTGCGCACGTTGACCACGGTAAAACAACGTTGGTTGATAAGCTATTACAACAATCAGGCACACTAGAATCATCTCGTGGTGAGACTGAAGAACGCGTAATGGACTCGAACGACATCGAGAAAGAGCGTGGTATTACGATCCTTGCTAAAAATACAGCAATTAACTGGAACGATTACCGCATCAACATCGTAGATACTCCTGGACACGCCGATTTCGGTGGTGAAGTTGAGCGTATCATGTCTATGGTTGATTCAGTTCTTCTTATCGTAGATGCCGTTGACGGCCCAATGCCTCAAACGCGTTTCGTTACACAAAAAGCATTCTCACACGGCCTTAAGCCAATCGTTGTTATCAACAAGATTGACCGTCCTGGTGCTCGTCCTGATTGGGTTATGGATCAAATCTTTGACCTATTCGACAACCTAGGCGCAACAGATGAGCAACTAGACTTCACAGTTGTATACGCTTCAGCTCTAAACGGCTGGGCGACAATGGAAGAAGGCGAAGTTGGCGAAAACATGGAACCATTGTTCCAAGCAGTAGTTGATAACGTAGATGCTCCAAACGTAGACATCGACGGTTCTCTACAAATGCAAGTTTCTCAACTTGATTACAACTCTTATGTTGGTGTTATCGGTGTTTGTCGTGTTACTCGTGGTTCTGTAAGAGCAAACCAACAAGTAACTATCATCGGCGCTGATGGTAAGCAACGTAATGGTAAAGTAGGTACAGTTCTTGGTTACCTAGGTCTTGACCGTCACGAAGTTGAAGTTGCAAATGCTGGTGACATCATTGCAATCACAGGTCTTGGTGAGCTGAAAATTTCAGACACAATCTGTGACGTAAACAACGTTGAAGCGATGAAGCCACTGTCTGTTGACGAACCAACAGTTACAATGACTTTCCAAGTAAACAACTCTCCTTTCGCTGGTAAAGAAGGTAAGTTCGTTACTTCACGTAACATCCTTGAGCGTCTAGAAAAAGAACTAGTTCACAACGTAGCATTACGTGTTGAACAAGCGTCAGATCCAGATAAATTCCGCGTATCAGGCCGTGGTGAACTTCACCTATCTATCCTGATCGAAAACATGCGTCGTGAAGGTTTCGAGCTAGCAGTATCTCGTCCTGAAGTTATCATCAAAAATGATGAAAACGGTAACCTAACAGAACCGTTTGAAACAGTAACTATCGATGTTATGGAAGAGCACCAAGGTGCAATCATGGAAAGCATTGGTATCCGTAAGGGTGAGCTAACAGATATGGCTCCAGATGGTAAAGGCCGTGTTCGCATGGACTTCATGATGCCTTCTCGTGGTCTTATCGGTTTCCAAACTGAATTCCTAACAATGACGTCTGGTTCTGGTCTAATCTACCACTCATTTGATCACTACGGTCCACACAAAGGCGGCGAAATCGGCCAACGTGCTAACGGCGTATTAATCTCGAACGGTATGGGTAAAGCAGTAACTTACTCTCTATTCAACCTTCAAGAGCGTGGTCGTCTATTTGCTGAGCACGGTGACGAAGTATACGAAGGTCAAATCATCGGTATTCATAACCGTGCTAACGATCTGACTATCAACTGTCTACGCGGTAAACAACTGACTAACGTACGTGCATCTGGTACAGATGAAGCACAAACGCTTTCTCCTGCTATCAAGTACACACTTGAGCAAGCTTTAGAATTCATCGATGATGATGAGCTAGTAGAAGTAACACCAGCAAGCATCCGTATCCGTAAGCGTCATCTTACAGAGAACGATCGTAAGCGTGCTGGTCGTGCACCTAAATAATTATTGATTTAGAGATTTAGCTTTCGTTAAATCACAAATCGAATAAAATTTAAAATCCCTTTGTAGGCAACTACGAAGGGATTTTTTTTATCTGCTATGATAATACCAACCCAAATAAGTTGGTGACCATTCTTGCTTGTTCTAATCTATTTTTTCTACGCAATTATCTGGACACACACTTACTTGAATTGGTATATGTAAAAGCTGATATTTTTTTAAGAGTAAATCGATGGAAGAGAAATTTAAACATACGCTAAGGATTAGCTGGTCATACTTTTTATTTTTAAAGCAGCGAATCCTTCATGACAGGCTGACCGTTAGTGCTGGTTATATGGCTTACATTACGTTGCTATCATTAGTACCTTTGATTACCGTATTACTTTCTGTGCTTTCTCAATTTCCTATATTTTCAGGGGCGGGAGAAACGGTTCAAGCATTTGTGATTCAAAACTTTGTACCGGCAGCCAGTGATGCTGTTGAAGGGAGTTTAAAAGAATTCATTTCCAATACAGGAAAAATGACAGCAGTAGGCTCTGGATTCTTATTTGTTGCCTCTGTGATGCTGATATCAGCAATTGATCGTAGCCTGAATTACATTTGGCGAGTGAAGAAAAAGCGTCGTCCAATGTACTCCTTTTCTCTTTATTGGATGATTCTAACTTTAGGTCCGCTATTGGTTGGGGCAAGTATTGCAGCGACTTCGTATGTAACCTCTCTAAATATAATGGAAGATGAAATCGTCTCGAGTTTTTATCGGACTTTATTAGGATGGTTGCCTATTATATTGTCATTCTCAGCTTTTGTTGGGTTGTATTTATTGGTACCAAATAAAAAAATACAAATTAGGCATGCACTTATCGGGGCTATGTCTGCAGGTTGTTTATTTGAGATCAGTAAAGTGGGTTTTGCTCAATATATTACGCAATTTCCTTCTTATCAGGTGATTTACGGTGCGCTAGCTGCGGTACCTATTTTATTTGTTTGGGTTTATTTGTGTTGGATTATTGTTTTGATCGGTGCAGAGATCACCGCCAGTTTAGGTGAATTTGATGAATGGTTAGCGGGTAAAGTTAGCTCCAATGTATTGGAATCCGATATTAAAGCATTAACACAACAGCAAGGATTTATAGAAAGTGATAGCACTGATCCAGAGAGTAAGTGAAGCCGCAGTAAAAGTTGATGGCGAGATCACCGGTGAAATTAATCAAGGTTTATTAATTTTATTAGGTGTTGAAAAAGAAGATGATGAAGCAAAAGCTAAGCGTCTAATGGAAAGAGTATTAACTTACCGAATCTTTGAAGATCAAGACGGTAAGATGAACTTAAATGTGCAACAAGTCAGTGGTAGTGTACTTGTAGTTTCACAATTTACCTTACCGGCAGATACTAAAAAAGGCACGCGCCCAGGTTTTTCTAAAGGCGCACATCCTGCTGATGCAGAGCGCTTGTATGATTATTTTTCAGATCTCTGTGAAGAGAAATTAAATACGCAAAGAGGGCGATTTGCCGCGGACATGAAGGTATCGTTAGTGAATGATGGACCAGTGACGTTCTGGTTGCAGATTTAAAAGTAGGGGCGAGATTCTAGGACGCTTCGCTGACGAAACTAGAGACTATAAGAGCGAGAGTGTTGATGTGGTGAGTTTTTAGGTTTCAGGACGCTGCGCTTGCAGGTTTCAGAGGTGTTCGCTGAAATTACAGTGACAAAGAATGGTTCTCCCCCTTTATCACAATAGTTGTGAGATCGATATAGTGAATACAAGGGGGAGTTAGAGGGGGTTGGTAATGTGTTTTATATTATGCCGATAAATCAAACTACATCATTTACAACCCCTCCTAGCCTCCCCTTATATCGGCAGTTTCTACCAAGTTACATTGGTTAAAAAGGGGAGGAACAGTATTGCAAACGCTGAAATCACAACGATCCCCCCTGCTCTCTCAGTTCTTTCTCGAGGACGAAGTCCGTACTTGTATCTCGAAGCGTAGCGCCCTCGTCCCTAATCACAATAAAAGGATTTATATGTTTCGACTTATCACCCCAACCACAGAGGTTGAACTTAATGCCTACTACCATTTCCGTTGGCAAGTATTGCGTGAGCCTTGGCGCCAACCTGTGGGTTCAGAACGTGATGCGTATGATGAAATGAGTCAGCATCGAATGATTTTGGATGGTAGGGGTCAACCGATAGCAGTAGGGCGCTTATATTTAACTCCTGATAATGATGGTCAAATTCGCTATATGGCGGTTTCTTCTAATTATCGAGGGAAAGGTATAGGTGCACTGATAATGGTCGCTCTAGAGTCTTATGCGCGCCAAGAAGGAGCAAAGCGATTAGTATGTAATGCTCGTGAAGAAGCGATTCCGTTTTATGTGCGAAATGGGTTTGAAAGCCAAGGCGAGCTAAATGATGAGCGAGGTCCGATTCGTCATCAGCAAATGCTTAAGCAACTTGATCCTCTAGCAGATGTTTTACGCCGTCCAGATTGGTGTGCAGAACTACAAGAGCGTTGGGAAAGTGAAATTCCAATCAGTGATAAAATGGGCATTAAAATTACCCAATATACAGGTTATCGCTTTGAAGTTGGTGCAGTACTAAATGCCAATTTAAATCCTCACAACACCATGTTTGCAGGAAGTATTTTTACTATGGGGACGCTAACTGCATGGGGAATGGTATGGTTACTTTTGAAAGAACGGGGTTTAGATACGACGAGCATCATGTTAGTGGATAGTCATATTCGCTATCGACAACCGATCACTGAAAACCCAAAAGGCATTACGTCATTAAATTGCCTACAAGGGGATTTTGATCGCTTGAAATCAGGTAAACGAGCAAGAGTGAAAATAACTGTAGATTTGTGTAATGGGGATAAGCCTGCGGCCGAGTTTTCAGGAACGTTTATGTTGATGAGGGAGTAAGAGCAGGACGCTTCGCTTAAGGACGGACTTTGTCCTAAAGGTTTCAGGTTTCAGGAAGAGCTAAAAAAGAAGAGTTCAGATCGCTACGCTTGCAGAATTCAGAGGCAATCTGCTGTTATCACAGTAACAAAGAATGGTTCTCCCCCTTTATCGCTATTGCTATGAGATCGATATAGTTGATACAAGGGGGAGTTAGAGGGGGTTGGTTACGTTGTTTCTTATTATGCAGACAAACAAAATCTCATCACTTACAACCCCTCCTAGCCTCCCCTTATATCGGCACTTTCTACCAAGTTACATTGGTGAAAAAGGGGAGGAACAGTCTTGTGAACGCTGTGGTTATAACGAACACCCCTGAACTCTGCAAGGGAGCTTGCGACCGATCTGAACCCTAAGATCTCGCTCTTAATCCGCCGCCTGCATTCTTGCCCACCAAACGTCATCTGCAACAATCTGTCCCGTCTCATCCAATTGAGGGTAAGCAAGACCTTTACGCTTTGCTACTTTGGCAAGAACTGGGTGACCACGTTCAAATAGTACGTGATTAATATACTCTGCAGGTAGTGTGCTCTCTTCACGGTCATACATGCCCGCTAAATCACGCTGACGCTGTGCTTCATATAAAATTAATGCACTAGCTACAGATACATTTAAAGACTGCACCATGCCAACCATAGGGATAATAATGTCATGATCAGCCATCGCCAATGCTTTCTTGCTGATCCCTGTTTTCTCACTGCCTAAAATAATAGCTGTTGGTTTGGTGTAATCAATTTCACGAAAATCAACCGCAGTGTCTGATAGATTCGTTGCTAGGATCTGCATCCCTTGGCTTTTTAGCACAGCAAAAGCATCATCAATATTTTTATGTGTTTCAACATCAACCCAGTTACGAGCTCCAGCCGAAGTGTGTCCTAACATTTGCATTTGCTCTGTTGGCCATACGGCATGAATTTTATGTACGCCAGTCGCATCAGCAGTGCGAACAATCGCAGAGACATTATTGGCTTTATGCACTTCTTCTAGGCAGAGTGTAAGGTCAGTTTGACGAGATTTTAATACAGAAGTAATTCGTTGATAGCGTTCTAAGTTCATGTTTTTTTTATTTCTTGGAATAGGTTAGAGGGACTAGGGGCGAGTAAGGATAAGCGAGGATTCAGGGCTCAGGTTTCAGGAAGATCAAAAGTGAGTACACCTGAACCCTGCGAGCGAAGCGACCTGAAACCTAGCTCTACTAAAAGGACGAAGTCCGTACTCGAACCTCGTCCCTTCATTTTCTGCTTCTAGTTCTTATGTCTACGAACTTTAAGTGCGTGTGGCATGACACGAATACGGCGCATAATCTCAGCTAAATGCTTGCGATCTTTTGCTGTTAACTCAATAGTTATAGTATACAAACGTCCGTCTTTTTCCTCGGTAGTAATACCGCGGATATTAGAGCCAGTGCCTGCGATTACATTCGCTAAATCAGCTAGTGCACCTTGATGGTTCTGAATATCAATATCTAATGCAGTAGCAAACTCTTGATCAAATTCATCAGCCCACTCAACACCCATGTATTTATCCAGTTCTTTTTGATAACCACGAACGTTGGCACACTCTTCCATATGAACCACAAGACCACGACCAGGACTTACATGAGCAATAATGTGATCACCAGGAATAGGGCGACAACAGTTTGCAAAGGTTAGTAAAATACCGTCCGCACCACGAATTGGTAATTTCTTACCTGTAGACGTTTCGATATTTGAAGAGTCTTGTTCTGTTAGTTCATCAGCATCACCAAGAAGACGACGAGCAACAACAATGCTCATTAACTCACCTAAGCCAATAGCTGCGAGTAAATCATCAAACTCGGCAAGTTTTAGATCAGAAAGAACATGGTTGATGTTGTCCTGTGAAACATTATCAAGCGATACATTATGACCAAGCGCATGGTTAAGTAGACGGCGACCTAAAATCACAGAATCTTCTTTACGCATTGTCTTAAGAACTTGGCGGATTTTAGTGCGGGCCTTTGATGTCACTACATAGTTCAACCAAGCTGCGTTTGGACGCGCGCCAGGAGCACTGATGATCTCGACCGTTTGACCGCTCTTAAGAGGTTTACTTAATGGATAAGGCTGACGGTTAACACGAGAACCAACACAGCTGTTACCAACATCAGAGTGAACGGCATAAGCAAAATCAACCGCTGTTGCACCAACAGGCAATTCAAAAATACGGCCTTTTGGCGTGAAGACGTAAATTTCATTCGGGAAGAGATCCGATTTTACGTTTTCAATAAATTCAAATGAGCTACCTGCACTTTGTTGCAGTTCAAGTAAGCTTTGCATCCAACGCTGAGCGCGGATCTGTGCCGTAGTACTAGAGTTATCACCCTCTTTGTACGACCAGTGTGCTGCTACGCCTTTATTTGCCATCTGTTCCATGTCTTCAGTACGTATCTGAACTTCAACTGGAACGCCGTGAGGACCAACCATTGAGGTGTGAAGAGATTGGTAACCGTTGGCTTTTGGCACAGCAATGTAATCTTTAATACGGCCTGGACGAGGTTTATAAATACTATGAACCTGACCTAGTGCGCGATAACAAGTATCGACATTGTCTGTAATCACTCGGAACGCGTAGATATCCATAATGGTATGGAAACGCTGCTCTTTATTTTTCATTTTATTGTAAATAGCGAACAGGTTTTTTTCTCGACCAATCACACGACCTTTAATGCCAGCTTCAGCAATACGGCCTTCGATTTCAGAGTGGATTTTTTGGATCATCTCTTTACGGTTACCACGAGCTGACTTTACTACTTCTTTTAATACGCGATAGCGATTTGGGTAAAGGGCTTCAAAACCTAGCTCTTCAAGCTCAGTTTTAATGTTATGGATACCAAGGCGATGCGCCAAAGGAGAAAAAATTTCTAAGGTTTCACGGGCAATACGACGGCGTTTATCAGGGCGTAATGCACCTAATGTACGCATATTGTGGGTACGGTCAGCAAGTTTGATCAAAATAACGCGGATGTCTTGCACCATCGCCATGACCATTTTTCGGAAGTTTTCAGCCTGTGCTTCTTTTTTATCGCGGAACTTAAGTTTGTCCAGCTTAGAAACGCCATCCACTAATTCAGCAACAGTCTCGCCAAATTGTTCTGCTAGCTCTTCCTTGCTAACTTCAGTGTCTTCAATAACATCATGAAGCAGTGCAGCCATTAGCGTTTTATGGTCGAGTCGCATTTCTGCAAGAATACGAGCCACCGCTACTGGATGAATGATATAAGGTTCGCCACTTGAGCGAGTTTGCCCTTCATGGGCCTCTTTTGCTACCAGATAAGATCGACGAAGAGCCTCAATGTGAGGCTCTGGCAGGTAATCTTTGGCAACATCTTTCAGGCTATCGAATAAATCCAAATTTCGCCCCGTCAGGTTTGCTGTAATTTATAATCTATAAAAGATTATAGAGATTAACGATTGTGAGTGATTGAGCTTACTGCTGCTAATTCAGCGGCATCTTGCTCTTGTTGCTCTTGACGTTCACGAGCATCAAGTAATTCTTTAGTGATCAGGCCTTCTTCAATTTCACGAAGAGCGATAACAGTCGTTTTATCGTTCTCTTCAGGCACTAGCGCATCTTTACCACCAGTTTGCATTTGACGTGCGCGACGAGATGAAACTAAAACAAGGTCGAAACGGTTGCCGATTTTTTCAACTGCGTCTTGAACGGTTACACGTGCCATGAGGACTCCAATTTATTAACAAAAATAGTTATATGTTGAGAAAGTATACAAGTAACCGGTATAAGTTTCTAGCTAGGGTTACGAGATACTAATAGAAATACGAAGAAATTAGTCAGCTAATAGTGCGTCTAACATGCCTTTGTATTTCATAGTTTGTTTGTCTTGCTTTAAGCGCTCTGCACGGATAATGGCACGGAAGTCCATTTGTGCAGTATCAAAGTCATCATTAATAATCACATAATCGTATTCATCATAGTGAGATATTTCAGACTTTGCTTCGCTCATGCGCTTAGCAATAACAGCATCGCTGTCTTGACCACGTGCATTTAGGCGTCGTTCAAGTTCTCCATTTGATGGAGGTAAAATGAACACACTTTTTGCTAAAGGCATTTGTTCACGGATTTGACGAGCGCCTTGCCAGTCAATGTCCAAGAATACATCAATGCCCTTATCAAGAGTTTCTTCGATCCAAACACGAGAAGTTCCGTAATAATTACCAAATACTTCTGCATATTCTAAGAATTCATTTTTTTCAATCAGTTCTTCAAAATGCTCTTTCTGCATAAAATGGTAATGAACACCATCTGTTTCTCCTGGGCGCATACCACGAGTAGTATGAGACACAGAGACTTTCATAGCATAAGTTGGGTTGCTTTCTAACAGTGCCGAGATCAAACTCGACTTACCAGCACCACTTGGCGCTGACACAATATAAAGTGTACCTTTACTCATGATGGGTTCTCTTGGGAGTTATGGCATTTCTCTTTACGTTACACTTTAAAAGGTAAAAAAAAGATGGATGCGAAGCATAGAAAATTGGGTGGCGAAGAATAGCACAATCAAGAATCAATTTGAATGAAATAAATACGCTAATTGAAATAATAATTTTGTGTTAGCGTATCTTAGCACTATCATTAGAAGTTCAATTAATCCTCAACCTTAATAATAGTGGATATTTTAGTTATGCCTTCTCATCTGCCTAAATCATTTAGTAAGCCTTTCTTAAAAGTATTTCATATTTTAGAAGCGATCCTGCTGGTTGCGATAACGTTAGCGACCTTATTTGCGATGGTGAATGAATTTATTCATGTTTTTGTTGAGCAGCAAATTCAGTTAACCGATATTTTATTGATGTTTATCTACCTTGAAGTGTTGGCCATGGTGCAGCAATTTGTGATGAACGGAAAAATCCCAGTGCGTTATCCTATTTATATCGCCATGATGGCCATTGCTCGTTACATCACGCTAGGAATGAAAGAGATCGATGCGGTATTAGTGGTTTGGTTGGCGCTAGCGGCCTTTATCCTTGCAGCAGCGACATTATTGATCCGTGTTGGGCATCATTATTGGCCGTATGAAATAAACGAAAACAAACATTATGATGAGTAGTGAGTAATTCCAATCCAGATAATAAAAAGCCTCGAAGATATGCATCAACGAGGCTTTTTTGTTTGCCCAGCAAAGCTGGCAAACCCGTCTGCTTGCAAGATAGCAGAGTCACCCCGACTAAGGGGAAGACAATCTGAATGGCAAGGGCGTCACTGGCCAACGGTGGGGTCTGAAGGAAGCCATAGGAAGTTAGATGTACACAACTAACCGTAACCTGTTTCGGCGGGATTGGTGGGTAAGCGTCCAAAATAGCGCGAAGCCCAATACTTAGTCAGACCAATTCTGTGCTTGAGGGTGGCATATCTAACAGGGAGTCAGTGCAATAACTGGGGAAGCCTGGCATCTAAACTTAATTGTCAGTAAGTGGCTTAGATTCAAGAAGAAACTCAAGATCTAATGCCGATGTGAGGTGGCAGATGAACCCGTAGTAGTGAGTAAGGCTAGGCCTGTGAAAGCCAGTGATGGTGTGGAGGACAAAACCAAGCCGACTATCAGTAATATATCTGATAGAGTCAATTTGAGCCAAAAGCACTTATTGATTGCGAAGGGGGGAAGTGATTTATAAATTACCTTAAAGTGACGTAATTTATGATGGGTTCACGAATTACCAAATAAGGTAAAGTCTCTATTTTAATGGCTAAGGGTGATACTAAAGCTGTGAATAGAACTGGGCACGGGGAGTAAGTGTTTCTCTTTACTAGAGGCATAGAGGCGGTTAAGCATATTGCGAATAAAAGGGCGTAGCCTTGCTAGAAAACTTAACGCGACAACGAAATAAACCTAACCAACATAAATAAAGTCAGCAGCAGGTGATGTGAGATAATAATTTGAGAGTACACTATAGCCTTTACGGGCGCATGCTATCACTGCAAGCGCTTTACGTGGCATACAAACAAGTGAGAAAGAATGGAGGCGCAGCTGGTATTGACGGGCAGCGTATCGATGATTTCACACAAAATTTGGAAGTAGAGCTCAGAAAACTATTACTTGAACTACAAGAAAAGCGCTATCAAGCGCGGCCCGTAAAACGAGTTGAGATCGCCAAAGACGATGGCGGTATCAGGTTATTGGGGATCCCCACAGTTCGAGACCGAATTGTTCAACAATGTTTAACGAATATAATGACTCCCATATTTGACCCAAACTTTCATCCATCCAGTTATGGATATCGGGTTGGGCGAAGCTGTCATCAAGCCATCAGCAAAGCTACCCTCTTTATACGTAAATATAATAAGCGGCATGTTGTTGATATGGATCTGTCTAAATGCTTTGACATGCTTGACCACGATCTGAT
The DNA here is from genome assembly GCF_057368585.1 of Aliivibrio thorii. Taxonomy (NCBI): domain Bacteria; kingdom Pseudomonadati; phylum Pseudomonadota; class Gammaproteobacteria; order Vibrionales; family Vibrionaceae; genus Aliivibrio; species Aliivibrio thorii. Next base: position 115,648 of record NZ_CM170654.1, read on the forward strand.
AATCAAGTTCGTGCGAAAGCGCATCGTGGATGGCAGTATCTTAGGCTTGCTCCGTCAATTTCTAAAAAGTGGAGTCATGGTTGGTGAAAACTGGCAGAATAGTGTAATAGGCAGTCCACAAGGTGGGGTGATTAGTCCACTACTTGCTAATATCTACTTAGATGAATTCGATCAAGAAATGATGAGGCGTAAGCATCGAATAGTGCGATACGCGGATGACATTTTGATATTCTGCACCTCGAAAAAGGGTGCAGAGAATGCATTAAAAGTAGCTAGCCATATTTTAGAAGTAACGCTAAAACTTAAAGTGAATGAGCGGAAAACCCATATAGCACATAGCGATACAGGTATTAAATTCTTGGGAGTGGAAATTTTTACAAATTACACTGCAGTTCAAGAAAAGAAGCTCAAAACATTAAAAGCGAAAGTAAGACAACTCACCAAGCGTAATGGAGGATTGAATTTAGCGAGAGTGCTAAAGCAACTGAATCCAGTGCTCAGAGGGTTTGTAAACTACTTCAAAATAGCCAATATTACGAGCACACTGAAAAGCCTTGCGGCTTGGATAAGGCGGAGATTGCGAGCGGTACAAATGAGTTTGTGGAAGAAGCGGTGCAGATTGCATCGTCGTCTTAAGCAACTAAAGTACAAACCGCCATTTAAGTCCATAAAAATGGACTCATGGCGAAACAGTGCGAGTCCGTTAGCAAGCTATGCGATGCCTAATCAGTGGTTCAAAAATCTAGGCTTGTATTCAATAGACGAAGTTAAAACAGGTGTACTCGCTTCTTTTTATTAAGAAATAGTAAATTGCAGGAGCCGTATACGAGGTCCGTACGTACGGTTCTGTGAGAGGGATGAGGCAAAAGCCTCACCCTACTCGATGTAACACGGGAGGTTATGCGTGCGAAAAGTAGCTTGTAATACCATCTAAGAACATTTGTACTGAAATCATAAGTAATAACATTCCCATCAGTCTTTCTATTGCTGCTAAGCCCTTCTCTCCCACAATGCGCTGGAATAACTCTGAGAACATTAAAATAACTGTTGTTAAAGACCAAGCGCCTAATAACGCTAAACTCCAGTCAACCATACGATCTGGTTCTTGATGGGCAAGTAATAATAGTGTTGCTAGAATTGAAGGACCGGCAATCATCGGGATAGCTAAAGGTACGATTAAAGGTTCATCTCCAGCACCCAAGCTAGCACCTAACCCTCCTTCTGGAGGGAAAATCATTTTTAAACCAATTAAAAATAGAATAATCGCACCCGAGATAGAAACTGCTTCTTTTTTCAAACTTAAGAAATTGAGTATCTGCTCTCCCATAAATAAGAAGGCCATCATAATTGCAAGAGCGATCAATAGTTCTCTAATTAAAATAATACGTCTTCGTTTCTTTTCGACATGTTTAAGGATGGAGGTAAAAACAGGTAAGTTACCCATTGGGTCCATGATTAGAAAAAGCATGACCGCAGCTGAAAGTGTTTCCATAAATGAGTACCAAAATTAAAATCATAAAAATAAGATAAGATCATAACATAGATAATTAATTGAAATAGGAGTAAGCATAATGTTGAGACGTAAAAAAGGAGCCGTACATGCTCCTAATTGAATCATTTGATGAGGTGTTATTTATCCATCATATGTTTTTTTCTAATATCAAGTAGTGCAAAAACACCAAAGATAAGAATGGACCACTTCTCCCATCGACTCATTGATATTTTATCGCCAAAAGCACCAATGAAGATAAGCATTTGTAGACCGTGCATCATAAATAAAAATGCAGTTAGGATATAAAGTGCAATTGCCCCTTTTCCTGGAAATGGCATAAATAGGTTAAGTAATAGTATTAACCAAACGCCTCCAAGAGCGATTTTGGTTAGAATGATCAATCCTTTCATCTATTCCTCTCTTTCATATAATTTAAACGTAACCTGCCCAGCTGTTTTATCTCGATGTAAATGCCAATGAGCGGGTACGGGTAATGAGCTGAGTTCTTTTTCTGCTTCAATATATATCATGGCATTTGCCGCTAACCATCCATTATTTTCTAATTTTGTTAGCGTTGCTTCTAATAAATCTTTTCTAAATGGAGGATCAATGAAAACCACATCAAATGGTGTTGCCGCTTTATCTAAAAAGGTAAGTGTATCGATATGGTGAAGTTCGATATTATCGGCTTTTAAGCTTTCTGCATTTTGCTTTAATTGAGAGTGTGCTTGTTTGTTTAATTCAAGCATGACTACTTTTTCTGCACCGCGAGATGCAGCCTCAAAACCTAAACCACCGCTGCCTGAAAACAGATCTAAACAACGAGCGCGAGGAATATCTGGCGCTAACCAGTTGAAAACTGTTTCTTTTATTCGGTCGGTTGTTGGTCTTAATCCTTCCGCATCATGTACTGGAAGTTTGCGTCCGCGCCAGCGTCCGCTGATAATACGAATGCTTCCAGAGCGACCATTTGTGCCAGAAGTGCGAGATGAATGTTGTTTACGTTTAAGCATAGATTTTTTGACCGCTCAGAAAGTGATAGTATACGAGAAAGTGGTACCAATTTAATTCTAGGATTTCCCAATGACAGGCAAAAAGAAACGCGGATTATTGTCTTGGTTAGGTTTTGGTGATGAAGAAAAAGCCGAACAACCAACCGTAGAACAACAATCAGTAGAAAATACCGATACTCTTTCTCAAGCACCATCTCTAGAAGACAGCGCTGCAGAGAGTGTAGTGGAAGACGTTGAACTTGAACAGCGTAAAACTAATGAAGATTTAATAGAAAGCAACGATAGTGTTGTTGAGACTATTTCTGAAGAAGATGTAGAAAAAGTAGAAGAACCACTTGTTGAATTGAATACTGAGTCTGTAATAGAAGAAGTACAAGAAAAACCAACAGAAAGTTTTTTTGCTCGCTTAAAGCGTAGCTTACAACGTACTAAAGAAAATATTGGTGCGGGTTTCTTTGGTTTGTTCAGCGGCAAGAAAATTGATGACGATCTATTTGAAGAATTAGAAGAACAGTTATTGATTGCTGATGTCGGTATGGATACGACCGTCAAAATCATTAATAGCTTAACCGAAAAAGCGAATAAACGTGACCTGAAAGACGGTGAAGCGCTTTATGGTTTGTTAAAAGAAGAAATGGCGGAAATTTTAGTTAAAGTTGAAAAGCCATTAGAGATTGATGAAAAGAACATGCCTCACGTGATCTTAATGGTAGGGGTTAATGGCGTTGGAAAAACAACGACAATTGGTAAGTTAGCAAAACAATTCCAGAGTGACGGTAAATCAGTCATTTTAGCGGCGGGCGATACATTCCGTGCTGCTGCGGTTGAGCAACTTCAAGTATGGGGTCAACGTAACGATGTGCCAGTGATTGCACAACACACAGGAGCAGACAGTGCTTCGGTGATTTATGATGCAATTGAAGCGGCAAAAGCACGAAAAGTGGATGTTGTTATCGCAGATACTGCGGGTCGTCTCCAAAATAAGAGCAATTTAATGGAAGAATTGCGTAAAATCGTACGTGTAATGCAGAAGATTGACCCAACAGCACCGCATGAAGTGATGTTAACGCTTGATGCCGGTACGGGGCAAAATGCCATTAGCCAAGCCAAATTATTTAGTGATGTTGCGCCAGTAACTGGCATTACGTTAACTAAATTAGACGGTACAGCAAAAGGTGGTGTTATCTTCTCTATTGCCGATCAATTTCAAATTCCAATTCGTTATATTGGTGTTGGTGAAGGTATCGATGATTTACGTCCATTTGTGGCGCAAGATTTTATTGATGCACTGTTTAGTCGTGAGGAATAACGCGTGATTCGATTTCAGCAAGTATCAAAAGCCTATCGAGGTGGTCGCCCAGCATTACAAAAAGTGAACTTTCACCTTAATAGAGGTGAGATGGCTTTTTTAAGTGGTCATTCAGGTGCAGGTAAAAGTACCTTGCTGAAATTGATCTGTGCAATTGAGCGACCAAGTGATGGTAAGATTTTATTTAATGGTCATGACATTACTAAGATCTCTAATCAAGACATTCCCTTTTTACGTCGCAATATAGGGATTGTTTTTCAAGATCATAAATTATTAATGAACCGAACTGTATTTGATAACGTTGCATTGCCAATGCGTGTTGAATCAGTTCGTGAAAATGATATTAAACGCCGTGTTTCTGCTGCTTTGGATAAAACAGGTTTATTAGATAAAGCTAAAAGTTACCCAATGCAGTTATCTGGTGGTGAACAACAGCGTGTTGGTATTGCTCGTGCTGTGGTTAATAAGCCAATGTTATTGTTAGCCGATGAGCCAACAGGTAATTTAGATCCTCAGTTATCTCGCCAAGTATTTAATTTATTTGCTGAGTTTAATCGAGTGGGAGTGAGTGTATTAATGGCGTCGCATGATTTGTCGTTAATTGGTGGTAATAAATACCGTCGTTTTGATTTGCACCAGGGTTGCTTGCGTGAGGTTTCTGATCATGGCTAAACGTAAACCAAAAAATACCCAAGGAGCATCAAGCGATGGTTTTTGGGCTACTCACAAAAAACAAGCAAAACTCTCTTTTCAAGAGTTGCTGCGTCGTCCTCTTGGTAATATGTTGACGTTAGCCGTAATTGCGATGTCACTCACTTTGCCATCGACTATGTATTTAGTTGGTAAAAATTTAACGATGGTTGCTTCTAAATGGCAAGCGCCTTCGCAAATAAGTTTGTATTTACAACAAGAGACGCCAGAATCAAAAGTAAAGAACTTACAATCTGAGCTAGAAGGGTGGAAAGAGATTGATGCTGTTCAATATATTTCACCGCAAGAAGGTTTGAATGAACTGAGTGAACATTCAGGATTCGAACAAGCGCTAACATTACTTGATACTAATCCACTACCATCAATATTGATTGTCTCTCCTAAAAGTGAGTGGCAAAGTACCGATAACGTAAATCAGTTAGTCAGCCGCCTTAAACTTCAATCTAATGTGAGTGAGGTGCGTTTAGACGATGATTGGCTGCAACGTTTAGATGCGATTAAACATGTAGCGGTAGTGGTTGCAACTACCTTGGCGATTTTGATGTTTATTGCTGTTTTCTTAATTGTGGGTAACACCCTACGCTTTAATGTATTAGAGCAAAAAGATGAAATCCAAGTGATGAAATTGGTCGGTGCAACGAATACCTTTATTCTACGTCCATATTTATATACAGGTATGTGGTTTGGTTTATTAGGTGGTTTTGTTGCTTGGCTATTAACCGCTATCATTACCATTACGTTAAATGGTGCTGTTGATAATGTAGCTGTGCTTTATGACAGCGTATTTAGGTTGATAGGATTAACTTGGGATGAAAGCTTATTGCTTCTGATGTTATCGTCATTTTTAGGCTTACTGGCCGCTCGTATTTCAGTGTTACGTCATTTAAAAGAAATAGAGCCTGTTTAGTAGCAAAGATCGTATCTACGTTTACTAAGATCTTATGAACCGTTAATTCATTGAATTAGCGGTTTTTTTGTTTGCCCAGCAAAGCTGGCAAACCCGTCTGCTTGCAAGATAGCAGAGTCACCCCGACTAAGGGGAAGACAATCTGAATGGCAAGGGCGTCACTGGCTAACGGTGAGGTCTGAAGGAAGCCATAGGAAGTTAGATGTACACAACTAACCGTAACCTGTTTCGGCGGGATTGGTGGGTAAGCGTCCAAAATAGCGCGAAGCCCAATACTTAGTCAGACCAATTCTGTGCTTGAGGGTGGCATATCTAACAGGGAGTCAGTGCAATAACTGGGGAAGCCTGGCATCTAAACTTAATTGTCAGTAAGTGGCTTAGATTCAAGAAGAAACTCAAGATCTAATGCCGATGTGAGGTGGCAGATGAACCCGTAGTAGTGAGTAAGGCTAGGCCTGTGAAAGCCAGTGATGGTGTGGAGGACAAAACCAAGCCGACTATCAGTAATATATCTGATAGAGTCAATTTGAGCCAAAAGCACTTATTGATTGCGAAGGGGGGAAGTGATTTATAAATTACCTTAAAGTGACGTAATTTATGATGGGTTCACGAATTACCAAATAAGGTAAAGTCTCTATTTTAATGGCTAAGGGTGATACTAAAGCTGTGAATAGAACTGGGCACGGGGAGTAAGTGTTTCTCTTTACTAGAGGCATAGAGGCGGTTAAGCATATTGCGAATAAAAGGGCGTAGCCTTGCTAGAAAACTTAACGCGACAACGAAATAAACCTAACCAACATAAATAAAGTCAGCAGCAGGTGATGTGAGATAATAATTTGAGAGTACACTATAGCCTTTACGGGCGCATGCTATCACTGCAAGCGCTTTACGTGGCATACAAACAAGTGAGAAAGAATGGAGGCGCAGCTGGTATTGACGGGCAGCGTATCGATGATTTCACACAAAATTTGGAAGTAGAGCTCAGAAAACTATTACTTGAACTACAAGAAAAGCGCTATCAAGCGCGGCCCGTAAAACGAGTTGAGATCGCCAAAGACGATGGCGGTATCAGGTTATTGGGGATCCCCACAGTTCGAGACCGAATTGTTCAACAATGTTTAACGAATATAATGACTCCCATATTTGACCCAAACTTTCATCCATCCAGTTATGGATATCGGGTTGGGCGAAGCTGTCATCAAGCCATCAGCAAAGCTACACTCTTTATACGTAAATATAATAAGCGGCATGTTGTTGATATGGATCTGTCTAAATGCTTTGACATGCTTGACCACGATCTGATAATCAAGTTCGTGCGAAAGCGCATCGTGGATGGCAGTATCTTAGGCTTGCTCCGTCAATTTCTAAAAAGTGGAGTCATGGTTGGTGAAAACTGGCAGAATAGTGTAATAGGCAGTCCACAAGGTGGGGTGATTAGTCCACTACTTGCTAATATCTACTTAGATGAATTCGATCAAGAAATGATGAGGCGTAAGCATCGAATAGTGCGATACGCGGATGACATTTTGATATTCTGCACCTCGAAAAAGGGTGCAGAGAATGCATTAAAAGTAGCTAGCCATATTTTAGAAGTAACGCTAAAACTTAAAGTGAATGAGCGGAAAACCCATATAGCACATAGCGATACAGGTATTAAATTCTTGGGAGTGGAAATTTTTACAAATTACACGGCAATTCAAGAAAAGAAGCTCAAAACATTAAAAGCGAAAGTAAGACAACTCACCAAGCGTAATGGAGGATTGAATTTAGCGAGAGTGCTAAAGTAACTGAATCCAGTTTGTAAACTACTTCAAAATAGCCAATATTACGAGCACACTGAAAAGCCTTGCGGCTTGGATAAGGCGGAGATTGCGAGCGGTACAAATGAGTTTGTGGAAGAAGCGGTGCAGATTGCATCGTCGTCTTAAGCAACTAAAGTACAAACCGCCATTTAAGTCCATAAAAATGGACTCATGGCGAAACAGTGCGAGTCCGTTAGCAAGCTATGCGATGCCTAATCAGTGGTGCAAAAATCTAGGCTTGTATTCAATAGACGAAGTTAAAACAGGTGTACTCGCTTCTTTTTATTAAGAAATAGTAAATTGCAGGAGCCGTATACGAGGTCCGTACGTACGGTTCTGTGAGAGGGATGAGGCAAAAGCCTCACCCTACTCGATGTATTGATTTTGTTAAAAATTGAACTTAGTTAACAGAATTTAGTCCATAAAGTGTGGATAATTTTCCGCCTTTCACTTGCAGTCTGTTTATTTTAAGTACATTATTGCAAGGTTAAGTTAAGTAACACCTAGATATAAATGGGGATTTGAATGTCGAAAGAGATGTATTCAATGGCTGCTATTTCACAAGATAGTGTAGATAGCTATCTGCGATCTGTTAATAGTTATCCGATGCTAACGGTAACAGAAGAACGTGAATTGGCTGAGCGTTTACACTACAAAGAAGAAATAGAAGCAGCGAAAGAGCTAATTTTATCTCATCTTCGTTTCGTCGTGCATGTTGCCCGTGGTTATTCTGGTTATGGCCTACCTTTAGCAGACCTTATCCAAGAAGGTAACGTTGGCTTAATGAAAGCGGTAAAACGTTTTAATCCAGAAGTGGGCGTTCGTTTGGTTTCTTTTGCTGTGCACTGGATTAAAGCTGAAATTCATGAATACGTATTAAGAAATTGGCGTATTGTGAAAGTAGCAACGACGAAAGCACAACGTAAACTATTTTTTAACTTACGAAAGAATAAAAAACGTCTTGGTTGGTTTAATAATGGTGAAGTTGAAGCGGTTGCTAAAGATCTTGGTGTTGCGCCCTCAGAAGTGAGAGAGATGGAATCCCGCCTTGCTGCACAAGATTCTACGTTTGAAGCGCCAGCAGAAGATGATGACCGTGATATGGCCTTTACGGCGCCAGTTTACTATTTAGAAGATAAGCAGTCAGATGTTGCTCATTCTTTAGAGGAAGATAACTGGGAAGATTACACCAATAATCGTCTAGCGAGTGCAATTGCAACCTTAGACGATCGTAGTCAGCATATTGTACAATCTCGTTGGTTAGCTGATGAGAAGGTAACGTTGCAAGAATTAGCTGATACTTACCAAGTGTCTGCTGAACGTATTCGTCAACTTGAGAAGAATGCAATGAAAAAGCTAAAAGACGCCGTTGGTGATGTGTTTTAGTTAAATAGAATTCGATAGAAGGCTGATCTCGAAAGAGGTCAGCCTTTTTTTTATCTTAAATAATGGATCGAATTTTATATACTAGGATATTATTTCTTGTGTATAAGTAGGGAATTATCTGTTTAGATCTTACTGTTTTTCTGATAATACTAGGGAAAACGGACACTTGGCGCTAATATTTATATCCACACATTAAAAAGGATCTTTACTACATGTAGTGGATCGAATTCATTAAAAACACTTTATCAACGTAATCCACAAGCTTTTCCACAAGAGGTTAAAAAATAACCACTAAGTATTCTCGTTAAAAATAATGTGGATAATAAGTCTGTGAATAACTTTGTTTAACCCTTACATACTCTGTGTTTTTCTTGTGGTTAATCGAGAGTACAATGAATAAAAAATAGAGAGAAAGGCTCAAATGGAACAGTTTCAGCATATATCGGTCGAAGACGCACAAACAAAATTAATGAATCAAGATCTCAACGCAGTGATCGTTGATATTAGGGATCCTCAATCATTCAGTCGTGGGCATGTAGATCGTGCTTTTCACTTAACTAACGATACTGTTGTGGAGTTAATGAATACCGTTGATTTTGAACAGCCAGTATTAGTGATGTGCTATCACGGTCACAGTAGCCAAGGTGCAGCGCAATACCTTATCAACCAAGGTTATGATGAGGTGTATAGTGTAGATGGTGGATTTGAAGGTTGGCATAAAGCAGGGTTGCCTGTGGAGAAATAAAATTATATGCAGAGATTAATGGCATTATCTAACCCAAGAGCAGGGCAAGCGTTTATTGATTATATGGCTTCTCGTCAAATTGATATTCGTATGATGCCGGAAGGCGAGGGACAATTTGCGTTATGGGTTGTGTCTGATGATACGTATTTATTAGAGGTTGAATCAGAGCTACAAGCTTTTTTGAATAACCCTAATGATACTAAATATCAGTCTGCATCATGGGAAATGGCAGATACCCGAACGGCTAAATTTACTTATGGCTCTCCAAATCTGCTTAAGATGATCAAAGCCAAAGCTGGTGCTTTTACTTTGTTGGTCATGGTTGCTTGTATTGTTATTTTTGCTTTACAGCAATTAGGTTGGAATAATTCGATTTTCCAAGCGCTACATTTCCCCGCATATCAAGGGCAAAGTATCGAGGTGTGGCGTTGGTTCTCTCATGCATTACTTCACTTCTCTACAACCCATATTATTTTTAATTTATTGTGGTGGTGGCAACTTGGTGGTGATATTGAACTGCGGCTAGGTAAGACAAAACTTGTTCAGTTATTTTTGTTTTCCGCTCTGTTTTCTGGTTTAGGTCAATTCTGGATTGAGGGGGCTAATTTTGGCGGCTTATCAGGGGTTGTATATGCGTTACTTGGCTACTCTTGGTTTATTGGTTGGTTAGCGCCAGAGAAAGGTATTTCAGTCTCTAAACCTATCGTTGGTTTTATGTTAGCGTGGTTGGTCTTAGGGTATGTTCAGCCATTTATGGCGATTGCGAATACAGCGCATCTTGCAGGATTAATTACGGGGTGTGCGATTGCATTTATTGATAGCAAGTTGAAGAAAGTATAGCCACAGAGCCATCTCTAGAAAATGAGCGAGGTAGAAATACGTCGCTCATTTTTATTTCTGGTTTTAGTTTTTTATTGATAAATATACTTAGTAAAAAGTAAATCTACGGCTAAGGTTTTTCCTGTTTCAGTTAATAAAACTTCATTGATTGCTGTTAAGCACTCTTTTCGGATCTCTTCTCGACCAGCCAGTGATTTAATGCGTTGCTCTGGTTGTTGACCAAGAACTTCGACTAATGCATTTCTGATTTGTGGGTTATGGTGTTCTAAGTTTGGTAACTCACGGTTATCTGCCACTAGAATATCAACTCGAACTTGAATGTAGCCGAGTTTTTTTCCTTTCGTGACAAAGTTGGTTGTTAAGTCCGGCGCCAAAGTAAAGTAGCCCATTTGGGGGGCCGTGTCTTCTTCTGCAAAAACAGCAGGAGAAAAAAGTTGGCTAATAATTAGCAGCAACCCTACAAATAATGATTTCTTTGTCATTTTCTAATCCATTCGTCAGTCAATTTATTATATTACTTGTTACAATAGTCGGCCGTTGTGAGAAAAAATTAACCGTGATCTCTCAATTTAATCGATATATGTGAGAGATGTTATAGAGAATATGTCAGAGATCAATTCTTGGTGTGCTTCTGTGCTTAAAAAAGTACTTTGGCAAGATGCCGATACCTTTGAGTGTCATAATGAATGGCAGCGATACTGGTTGCTTGGATTAGATTCATTATCACGCCGTTTAGAGCAACATTGCCAATTGTTGTCTGTATCGGTATTAGATAATACACACGTGAACCCAGACACATTAACCGAAGTAGAATTAGATCTTCTTGGTAATGAAGTATGTTTGCGTCGAAAAGTTATTTTAAAAGGAGATCAAAAGTCGTGGGTATATGGTAGAACATTAATTCCATTGTCATCACTTCAAGATCAGCCACATGATTTAACTCGTCAAGGTCATGTACCATTAGGTATTACCGTTTTTAGTGCTCAAAGTGCACACAGAGATAAGTTACAAGTTGGACAGATTGAAACAGAAAAAGGAATGCTATTTGCTCGACGTTCTCGTTTATGGATGAATGAAAAACCTATGTTGGTAGCGGAATTATTTTTACCTAGTGCACCTATTTACTCAAAGGAAATTGAATAATGACCACGTCAAAAGCACAAGCGTTTTGGCAATTAACTCGAATGAATCGTCCTATCGGTTCTTTATTGCTTTTATGGCCAACGCTGTGGGCATTGTTTTTGGCTGCAGATGGGCTACCTGATTGGCATGTACTGATTGTTTTTGTATTGGGCGTTTTATTTATGCGCTCTGCTGGGTGTGTAATTAATGATTTTGCTGATCGTAAAGTGGATGGTCATGTAAAGCGTACCGCTAATCGTCCATTGCCTTCTGGATTAATCTCATCAAAAGAAGCATTAACGTTTTTTGCTGTTTTGGTGGTGTGTTCATTCTTATTGGTATTAACCATGAACATATTGACCATAATGCTTTCTGGGATTGGTATCGTTCTAGCTGTTGCTTATCCTTTCATGAAGCGAGTGACTTACTTACCTCAGTTTGTTCTTGGTTTGGCATTTAGCTGGGCGATCCCAATGGCGTATGCAGCAGAATCAAATCAAGTGCCGCCTGAAGCATGGTTGCTGTTTGTGATTAACGCACTATGGACTATTGCTTATGATACACAGTATGCGATGGTCGATAGAGATGATGACCTTAAGATTGGTATTAAATCAACCGCGATATTGTTTGGTCGATTCGATAAGCTCATCATAGGCTTATTGCAACTGGGTGTGTTAACGTTATTGATTATTCTTGGCTCTCAGCTGGTTCTTTCAAGTGTGTACTATTGGGGAGTGTTAGCGTCGGCAGGATTTTTTGTTTATCAACAATGGTTGATTAAAGGTCGTGAAAGAGAAGCGTGCTTTAAAGCATTCTTAAGTAATAATTATGTCGGTGGTTTAGTGTTTGTAGCTATTGGCGCAAGCGTTTTGATTTAAATCCTGATTGATTAAAAATAAAAGCCAGTATGGAACTTTCAATAAGAAATCTCATACTGGCTTTTTTGTGTTTAATTTATGGTATTAGTCTTCTTTATTCATCACCGCTTGGATTGTTAATTTAATCTCTGGGCTTAATAATTTCGAGATATCGTGTGCGAACGGTGCCACTTTCTCAAGTACAGCATTTCCATCGCTATCTAGATAACCTTCGGTTTTTAAACTATTAAACAAAATACCAAAAACCCCTTTATCAAAGAATTCGGGTGCATTAATTCCATGCAGACGACTTAGACGCTGAGCCATGATTTGACTTTGCTCTTCTAACTCACTCTTATCTAATTCAGGCGACGCTTGCAGATGCGTAAGAGCAATGGCATAGCGTTGTAGTGTTTCTGAAATAGTGTAGGCTAATAGATGAAGTTTACGAATATTAGTCGAGTTAAGTTGTAATAGCCCATTTTCTTGTATTATCAACTTTTGACGAACTAATTCTTCAATATGTAGATTCACAACGTCATTTAATTCATCTTGACCATAGTGCAGAAATAATTCTGCTTTCAAGAATGGATAGATTTGTTGAATTTGTCTTTGAATGTTCTCTACAGAAATAGAACGAGATTGAACCACTAATTTTGCTATTAATGATGGCAATGCAAACAAATGAATGATGTTATTACGGTAATAGGTCATCAGGATAGATTGGTTTCTATCTAATGAAATAATTTCGCCTAATGTATCTTTCTCTATTACGAATTTATCTAAAGCAATGGCGTGCTTTAAGAGTGCTTCTGCATTTTCTGACGGTACTGTTGCTGTGTCTGAATACGGAATATTACGCAGTAGCTGTAAATAACACTCTAATTGTTCAGTAAGGTCTTCTTTACTCAGTGCTCGTTGACGAGCAGAAAGTAAAGCGGTTGCACATAGGGTTAATGCATTGGCCGCTGCTGCATCATTAATGTGCGTCATCATTTTATTCGCGATGCCATTTACGACTGGTGTCATCCATTCTGGTTTTTGTGGCTCAATTGGATTAATTGATTCAGACCAATTTGGTGCGTGTTCATTTAAATAATGGTTTAGTGAAATAGGCTCACCAAAGTTGACGTATCCTTTACCGAAATTACGCAGTTTACGTAGCGTACGTAATACCTGTCCTGCATTTTCTTTTTCTTTACGCTTACCTTGCAGCTCTTTAGCGTAAGTGGTGACTTCCATTACGTGTTCATAGCCGATATAGACTGGCACAAGCGTTACTGGGCGGTTTAACCCTCGCAGCATAGCTTGAACGGTCATTGCTAGCATTCCGGTTTTTGCTTCCAATAAACGGCCAGTACGTGAGCGTCCGCCTTCACTGAAATACTCAACTGAATAACCTTTTGCAAAAAGTTCTGCTAAGTATTCACGGAAAATTGTCGAGTAAAGACGGTTACCTTTAAAACTACGACGAATAAAGAAAGCTCCGCCACGACGGAAGATAGGACCCGCAGGGAAGAAATTTAAGTTAATGCCAGCTGCAATGTGTGGTGGTACTAACCCTTCATGATAAAGCACATAGGAAAGCAACAAGTAATCCATGTGGCTACGGTGACAAGGAACGTACACAATTTCATGGCCTTCTTGTGCTAGCTTACGCACAGTAGACGCGTTATTAATGTTTAAACCTTGATATAAACGATTCCATAGCCATTTAAGAATACGGTTACCGTTTTTTATCAGTGAGTAAGAGAAGTTTGTTGCGATCTCTTCCATGATGTTCATGGCTTCTTTACGCACTTTTTCTACATCGACGTTACGCGTTTTAGCTTCTTCAAGAATGACCTTTTCAATCGCTTGTGATTTTAATAAACGATTAAATAACGCTTGGCGATTAGGTAGATTAGGACCAGAGGCCGCCAATTTTTGACGAGAGAAGTGAATCTTAGCCACTCGTGCCAGTTTATGAGCAATCGCTTCATCTGCACCGTGGTTATCTGCCATGTAGCGTAAAGATACCACTGGGCTGATACGAACGGTTGAATCACGTCCTGCTTTAATTAAGGTTACAAATTTTTGAGGGCCATTCAGAGGCATCAGATGAGGTTTACTCGTTCCTTCTTTTCCTGGTCTTCTTCCCCATAAAATTGAGGTTGGGATCAGTTGAAAGTCTGCGTCTTTGTTTTCTTCGTGATGTTTTAGAACGATTTTAAATAGATCTAGAGACTCTTGTGGCAGGTCGTCATCAGTATCGAACATTTTAGGTCCGATAGATGTGAACACGTAGCGTGGGTATTCCACATCATCAATCGTGATCGGAGAAAGAGGGTCTGGTAGCCCTAGTTCTAATGTACTTTTTTGTAATGTCAGTAAATCAACATGCGAGCGAAATGGCAGGGCATAGATGATTGGACGCTCAAGATCGATCTTAAGGTCTTCAATTGGGTTCGATGGAATCGAAGTACTCTTCACCATTACTGATAATGGCAATTTTAGCAAAGAGTGATAAATAGTGTGTCCTGTAGACATAATGACAATAACGCCTTAGTTATGTACCGATCGGTCGGTTTATATAGTTGCTTACAATTTCACGGCAAGAATAGCAGAACTGGTCAAACCTTTTAATAGAAATGAACACATAATCCACAATAGTACGAGTAATATGACATAAAAGTCGTTAATTTTGCCGCCTTTTTAATCAATAGGTCTTTCAAAGCATAGCACAGCTGTATATACTCACAGTTAACTGTATAAACAGACAGGTGATTTATGAAGCCGCTAACGGCAAGACAGCAAGAAGTCTTTGAGTTAATCAAAGCAAAAATTGATGATACTGGCATGCCACCGACACGAGCAGAGATCGCTCGTGAGTTGGGATTTCGTTCAGCGAATGCGGCAGAAGAGCACTTAAAAGCCCTTGCTCGTAAACAGGTTATCGAGATTATTCCTGGCGCTTCTCGAGGTATTCGAATTCTTTTACAAGATGCAGAGAATGAAGAGTTTGGTGTTCCTTTAATTGGTCAAGTGGCAGCAGGAGAGCCAATTCTTGCTCAAGAGCATGTAGAGAGTCACTATCAGGTTGATCCTAGCATGTTTAAACCACAAGCTGATTTTCTATTGCGAGTGAATGGGGAGAGCATGAAAGACATCGGAATTATGGATGGCGATTTGCTAGCGGTTCATAAGACGCAAGATGTTCGTGATGGACAAGTGGTTGTCGCACGAGTAGATGATGATGTAACCGTTAAACGTTTAGAGCGTAAAGGGGCCATGGTTTTCCTTCATGCAGAAAATGAAGAATTTGCTCCAATTGAAGTAGATTTAACATCACAGAGTTTAAGTATTGAAGGTCTTGCTGTTGGTGTTATCCGCAGTACAACTTGGATGTAATACTTACGTATAATTACTATTCATTTAGATCATCTTAGGAATGAATATTATTAAATTGTCATTATCACTTGTTTTTCTGAAATAGAACTTTACAAGTGGTAATGATAGTTATTATCATCTAATCTCTTTCATAGGAGATGATAATGACACAGCTCGGCCATAAAATTCCTTCTCGCCTATTGCAACCTCTTTGGTTGAGAAGTCGCGAGAGTATGATCGACAATGGATTGATTTATGATCCTATCGCTGCTGCAGCCTGTCGACATTGTCACCTTTCTTCTGAATGCCTCTCTGGAGATATCGATCAAAAGCAATTATTACACGCCACTCTGACTGTTCAATGTGATCAACAAGTGTCTCAATTTCTTAAGCGCCATCCTTCTGGTTGGGTCGTTAATGTTGGTGCAGGACTAGATACTCGTTTTTATCGTTTGGATAATGGCCGTTGTCATTGGCTTGAACTGGATATCAATGAAAATCTTTTGTGGCGTCAAAAGTTGTTTCATACCAATGAGCGTTATTATTTACGTTGTGGTTCTGTGACAGAAGAGAGTTGGGTTGATAATCTTCCTGTACCTAATGAGGTGCCTTTAATGATTGTTTGTGAACATGCTTTATTGGAATGCAATGAAATACAATTAGCTAAATTTATTCAATTACTAGGCCGACGTTTTCATCATGCTGAAGCATTATTTGTGGTGGCGGGTGACCGTTGTAATACCGTGATAGGAAAAAAGCTTGGGAGTATTGAATATAAACACGGATTGCATCAACCTAAACAGCACTTTACTGGGTGGTTACCTTGGATAGATAGCCTGTCAGTAAAATCTCCTATTGAGCATGATTGTGGAAGATGGAAAGCGTGGCAGCGTTGGTTGGTTAAATTCCCGCTATTTAAGCATCGTGTGACTCCGCTGCTAATCCATATGAATTGGTAGTGGTGTGATAATACTGCGCGGCTAGGTTATTAATTCAATTAAGCAAAGGTTTAGGATTGAAAGAAAGTAAGTAATACTATTGTTACTTTTCTCTATCGGTATGATCCAATGTGGCAATCATTAAAAAACCTTTCTTTACACCGACAGGTATTAGCGCTAGCTATTCCTATGGTGCTTTCAAATATTACTATTCCATTATTAGGTTTAATTGATGCTGCTGTAATTGGTCACCTTGAACACGCATGGTATTTAGGAGGTGTTGCAGTAGGCGGTACCATGATCAGCGTGACGTTTTGGTTGTTGGGTTTTTTACGTATGGCAACCACGGGCTTATCTGCACAAGCGTATGGTGCTGAAAATAAAATGCTGCTGAGCCAAACATTTTCTCAGGGTATTTTCTTAGCTCTCTGTTTTTCTTTTATTCTTCTTATTTTTCATCAACCGCTTTCTTACGCTATTTTTTCTTTTAGTGACGCAGCACCTGAAGTTAAGTTGTATGCCGAACAATATTTCTCTATTCGGATATGGAGTGCACCAGCTGCGTTGAGTAATTTGGTTATCATGGGCTGGTTACTCGGAACGCAGAATGCTCGTTATCCGATGTGGCTTGTGATTATAACGAACAGCATCAATATTATTCTCGATCTACTCTTTGTTGTCGGATTTAACTGGAAGGTAGAAGGGGCTGCACTAGCTTCTGTTATTGCTGATTATTCAGCGTTTGTAATTGGTCTGTTTTTTGTTCTTAAGCAAAGTAAAACATTAGACTTACCGCGTTTTATTATGCCACTTACCGATCTTCTCTCTGGCTTTAAGCGTTTATTTAAATTGAACCGAGATATTTTCTTACGTTCATTATGCTTACAAGCTTGTTTTACTTTTATGACTTTCCAAGGGGCATCACTAGGGGTAGACATTGTTGCAGCTAATGCCGTATTGATGAGCTTTTTGATGATGATTTCATATGGCATGGACGGTTTTGCCTATGCAATGGAAGCGATGGTAGGAAAAGCCATCGGAGCGAAGAGTAAATCTCAGTTATCTGATTCTTTAATAGGTACTACTTTTTGGAGCTTCATTATTAGTTTGATACTTAGCTTAGTTTTCGGGTTTGGTGGCTATCAATTAATTTCGATGATTTCTTCTATTGACGCGGTACAACAAACAGCACTTATTTATCTTCCTTGGCTTGTTGCGATGCCATTAGTGTCGATGTGGTGTTTCTTATTAGATGGTATTTTTGTTGGGGCAACCAAGGGATCTGAGATGAGAAATTCTATGTTTATAGCTATGTTGACGTTCTTTACTACGTGGTGGTTAATGCAGGGTTATGGCAATCATGCTTTGTGGGCGGCGATGCTATCTTTTATGGCGATGCGTGGTATCAGCTTAGCAATTACCTTTTCTATTCAATGGAAAAAAGCAATTTTCCTATAATAGGCCAAATACTTTATTTTATTGATAGTTAAAATAAAAAGGGATTAAGTCATGCTTAATCTCTTTTGTTATCTGCTGATGTATGTAGCTCTATTTTTTGATTTAAAAGAGGCGGTTTAATCCATTTAGAGCCGCAACACGATAGGCTTCAGCCATTGTAGGGTAATTAAATGTGGTATTAACAAAGTACTCAATAGTGTTCGCTTCGCCTTTTTGTTCCATAATGGCCTGACCGATATGAATGATTTCAGCAGCACGTTCACCAAAGCAATGTATGCCTAAAATTTCTTTAGTTTCACGATGGAAAAGAATTTTTAAACTACCGATATCCATTCCTGCAATTTGAGCACGAGCTAAATGTTTGAAGGAGGCTCTCCCTACTTCATAGGGTACTTTTGCCGCCGTTAATTCTTGTTCTGTTTTTCCTACTGAACTAATTTCAGGGATGGTATAAATACCGGTAGGGATATGATCAATTAATTGAGCTTCAGCTTTGCCTTTAGTAATGGCTTGAGCTGTGAATCGACCTTGGTCATAAGCGGCACTGGCTAGGCTTGGGTAACCAATAACATCACCAACAGCATAGATGTGTTCGACAGGGGTTTGGTAGCTGCCGTTGACTTTAAGTTGCCCACGTGAGTCAGCTTCGAGTCTAACTGCTGATAGGTTTAATTTATCTGTATTTCCCGTTCTACCATTGGCAAATAAGATGCAGTCGGCTTTCATTTTTTTACCAGATTCAAGGTGCATCACTATGCCATCATCACTGGCTTCAATCTTTTCAAAGGTTTCGTCATTACGGGTAACGATCCCACTGTTCCAAAAATGGTAAGATAGGGCGTCAGACATTTCATTATCTAAAAAAGAAAGTAAGCGATCGCGAGTATTTACAAGGTCAACTTTTACGCCTAATCCCCTAAAGATGGATGCGTATTCACTACCAATAACGCCTGCCCCATAAATAATGATATGGCGCGGGTCATGCTTTAATGACAAAATTGAGTCACTATCATAAACACGGCTATGGTTGAAGTTTACACCGGCTGGGCGGTAGGGACGAGAGCCTGTTGCAATAATGAACCTATCTGCGGTATAAGTTTCTATCGAACCATCTTTTGCGGTCACTGCAATCGTATTTTTTTCGACAAAACTGGCTTCACCAAAAATGAGTGAGCATTGGTTTCGATCATAAAATCCTTGCCTCATTCTTGTTTGTTTATCGATAACACTTTTCGCATGCCCTAAAATATCCGAAAAAGTAGAATGAAGACTGGTATTATTCTTACAGTAAAGAGGATTGGAGTTAAATTCGATAATACGGCTAACAGCATGACGCAGTGCTTTTGATGGAATGGTTCCCCAGTGAGTACAACCGCCACCAACACTTGGTTCTTTTTCAATAATGGCCACATTTAGGTTTGCTTTGGTCAATCCCATTGCAGCTCCTTCTCCCCCTGGACCACTCCCTATTACGATGGCATCAAAGTGGGTTGAATGTGTAGGGGTCGAGTTAGTCATTATTGGCGCCTTATTATTATCAATCTCGCAACATTGCTAGCTAACTATATTAACCTTTTCATTCGTTTGGTAAATCAAGTGAGTAAGATAGAGTGGAGAGGATCACGTTGTTTATGGAAATCTAGGTGATTATGGATTTCATTATTTACATCGCTCGATAGAAATTCATAATGTGAGTTAGCGAAAGTTTGTGATGCCCATTTAATTAAATTGTGAAATATACGGTAAAGAATATGTATCCTGAATTTGAAGCGGATGATCTCAATGCAGTATCAGAAGTAAAGCGACCAGTAAGTACCAAAGGTGTGAGAGCACAACAAAAAGAAAGAACACGCAGAACCATTATTGATGCAGCTTTCTGCCTACTATGTGCCGAAAGAGGCTTTACGAGTTTAAGCCTACGCGAAGTGACCAGAGAGGCTGGTATTGCGCCAACCTCATTTTATCGTCATTTTAAAGATATGGACGAACTTGGCTTAACTTTAGTTGATGAAGGTGGCTTAATTTTACGCCAATTAATGCGCCAGGCTAGACAACGTATTGTGGTTGAAGGGAGTGTTATCCGAACATCGGTGGAAACTTTTATGGAATTCATTGAAGGTAGCCCGAACGTATTTCGCTTGTTATTACGTGAGCGTTCAGGTACATCTCCAGCATTCCGAGCTGCTGTAGCAAGAGAGATTCAACATTTTGTTGCGGAACTAACTGAATATTTAATTGCCACAACAGGTGTTGCGCGTGAAGAAGCATCGGTTCAAGCTGAGGCATCAGTAACCTTAGTCTTTAGTTCAGGGGCTGAAGCTCTGGATCTTGATACTCCACATAGGGAAGAGCTCTCGAGACGTTTAATTTTTCAATTACGCATGCTATCTAAAGGTGCTTATTGGTATCGGAAAGAAAATGAAAAATAGAATTTAGATGCATTGGTCGCAGTGAGCCAATGTCTACACAAGGTGGTTAACATGACACATGAAAATAGTAGAAATGAACGTAAAACATTAGCGCTATCTGTGGTGACAGGCCTTTGTTTGAATGCCGTTTGGGTTGGTTTTACGGTAACTGAAGTCGCATTTTCAATTTTTCCAATTATAGCATTGGTTCTAGCTGCTCAAGGGTTGTATCAAGAGTATTTACGCCAACCAGAAAATGACGATACATCTCTTGTTGCTGTCGCTTGTTTTTTTGTTGGTTTATTTGGCCACTCCGCTTTCGTCAAAGCACAATACCCTGAAATTGGTTCAAACCTTTTTTCAATTATGGCGGCATTAGGTTTGCTGCTTTGGATTGGCGTGAAGATGGCTGTCTTGAAAAAGAAAGAAGAAGTGACAGAACTTTAATCACTCGTATATTTGATAAATATTAAATGAATTAATATTAGAATTTTAAAAAAGGCTCAGAATATAATGTTCTGAGCCTTTTTTATTTTTAAACGTTTAGAATTATTTTCTTTCTAAGAAAACACCTGCTTCCATATGGTGTGTATATGGGAACTGGTCGAAAAGAGCAAAACGAGTGATGTTGTGTGTTTTGCTTAATATCTCAAGGTTTTCTTTTAATGTATCAGGGTTGCAAGAGATGTACATTATGCGTTCATAGCCTTGAACCATTTTACAAGTGCCTTCATCCATACCTGAGCGTGGTGGATCGACAAAAATGGTATTGCAGTTATAGCTTTTCAGATCAACATTTTGATCTTTTAAGCGTCTGAATTCGCGTTTACCTTCCATTGCATCAGTAAAATCTTCTGCTGACATACGAATAATTTGCACATTATCAATATTATTGGCAGCTATATTATATTGAGCTGAGTCTACAGAAGGCTTTGCAAGCTCTGTAGCAAGTACACGATCAAAGTTTTTAGCTAATGCTAAAGAGAAGTTACCATTACCACAGTAAAGTTCTAATAAATCGCCTTGGCTGTTTTGAGTACAATCTACAGCCCACTCCAACATTTTTTGAGCTACAATACCGTTAGGTTGTGTAAAGCTGTTTTCAACTTGCTTATAAGTCAAAATATCATCATTAACTTTTAGTTTTTCAATTACAAACTCTTGGTCTAGAACGATTTTCATTTTTCGAGCACGACCAATTAGATTTAAATTAAATCCTTCATCGTTTAAACGTTGCTTTAATGCTGCGGCTTCTTCTTTCCAAGCATCGTCTAGTTGACGGTGGTAAAGCATAGATACCAAGATCTCACCGCTGAGAGTTGATAAAAAATCAACCTGAAACATTTTATAGCGAAGTGTTTTACTTTCTTTTACAGCTTCAGCAAGAAGTGGCATTAGGTCGTTAATAAGACGAGTGGCTGGTAAGAAATAATCTACACGGTACTTCTCTTTGGTTTTTTGATCGAACATGACGTAATACATGTCATCACCTTCATGCCAAACTCGAAATTCTGCACGCATACGGTAGTTTTCAGCAGGAGAAGAAAAGACTTCCAATTCTGGAACGTCAAATTCAGAAAATAGAGCAGACAGTGTTTCTGCTTTTTCATCTAACTGTACTTGATAATTTTCTGGGTTCATGACGGATTGTGTCATTGTCTTGCCTCGCGCTGCTCAAAATAAGAGCGCCGATTTTATGCGATAGAGATCTGTTGTCCAGTATTTGTGTGTGATTGGTCGAAACTAATTGGATTTGTGCTGCGATATTAAGCGCATAAACCTAGACAAATATAACGTACGCCATTACTATTCCGGCCATGTTGGTGCGCTATTTTCATTTTTGATAATAGCCTGAAAAGGGAATCTGGTGAAAATCCAGAACTGACGCGCAGCGGTAAGAGAGAACGAAGGTACAACTATTATTCACACTGTTATTTTTCTGTATGGAAAGGATATCGAGAAAAATGATGGGAAGTGAGTACCGTAGGTTAACTGCTCTCAAGTCCGAATACCGGCCAACAATAAGTAATGCATTATGCATTGCTATATGGACTTAACGCGATTTTAGGAAACAATGGAAATGAAAAAAACTGCCCTTGCGACTGCAATAGTGTCGCTGCTTTCTCACACCTATACTTCCCCTGTATTTGCCCAAAACACCACAACTGAAACTGATGAAACTATGGTTGTCACTGCTAATAGATTTGAGCAGTCAGCGAAAGATGTCATTGCGCCAGTAGAAGTGGTTACTAAAGAAGAAATTGAAGCGATGCAAGCTAAATCTCTTGATGAAGTACTACGTCGACTGCCAGGTGTTCAAATTGGAAAAAATGGTGGTTATGGTCAGAAAACGAGTTTATTTATTCGTGGAACAGAATCTGATCATGTACTTATTTTAATGAATGGGGTGAGATTAGGTAGTGCAACTTCAGGCGTTGCTGCTATTAATGCTATTTCATTAAATGGTGTAGAAAGAGTTGAGTATATTAGAGGGCCTCGTACTGCTATTTATGGTGCAGATGCTATTGGTGGTGTAATTAATATAATTACATCAACAATTGATGAATATACAGAAATTAGTGGTGGTTTTGGTTCTAATCAATATCAACAACTAAGTGCAGTAACAAGTACAAAAGTAAATGATAATTTATATGTAAAAGTAGCAGTTAGCCAAGAAAAAGAAGATGGCTTTTCTGCATATAGTGAATCGAATAGTTATTATGATCCCAGTAAAGATAGTGATAATGATGGATTTGAAAGTAATAATTTATCTTTAGAATTAGCATATAAATTCTCAGAATCATTTACTAGCCGAGTAAATATTGATTATAGCGAAGGTTCAGTAGATTATGATCCAGCTGCGTCATATAAAGATAGTAAGAATTATAATGTAGCTTTGAGTAATGAATATAAAACGAATAAATGGGTAACGTCATTAGTTGTGGCAACTAATCAGGATCATAATGATGAACATGCTTATAGTTCTTGGGCTGGTGTTTATACTGATGCTGTTTTTGAAACTCAGCGCGACTCTATTTATTTGAATAGCTTTTATCAATTAACCAATGAGTTAAATGTTGGAGGTGGTATTGATTGGTATAAAGATGATGTATCTAATTCAACAGATGCTGCAACATTTGATGAAACCTCAAGAACAAATTTAGCCGGTTTTGTAACGGGAGTTTATCAAAAAGACAACCTCCAGTTGGAAGCTAGTTTAAGAAATGATGATAATCAGCGTTATGGCAACAATATAACGTGGCAATTTGGTGTTGGCTACCAAGTTATAGAACATTATAAACTTACTTTTAATTCAGGAACTGCATTTAGAGCTCCTACATTTAATGATCTTTATTCAACTAACCCTATTTATGGCGATAGTGGTAACCCAGATTTAAAGCCAGAACAATCAGAAAATATGGAAGTTGCACTTATTGTTGATTATTCGTTAACTACTGTTCGTTTAGCTGCATATAAAAATAAAATTACAGATTTAATTGCTTATGGCAAACCTAGTGAGAATGTAGATAAAGCAACAATTGAAGGAATAGAAATATCCAGTAGTTTTGATACAGGACCAATTTTCCATCAAGTGAGTTTTGATTGGATGGATCCTAAAAATGAAGAAACTGGTGAGGTTTTAGCACGAAGAGCAAAAAAGAGTGGAAAATGGAATAGTTCATATGCAATTAATGATTTCCTATTTGATTTGAGTTATTTATATCAAGGTGAACGCTTAGATTATTCAGGTGGTGATATGCTTGATTCGTATTCACTTTTTGATCTTGCTGGAACTTATTTTATAACTGACTCTTTTTCGGTAAGCGCTCGAATTGCTAATATGTTTAATGAGGAATATGAAACTGCGGGTGGTTATAATACACAAGAACGTAGTTATTACGGAACGGCAACATATAAATTCTAAGTTATACATTTACTTAAACCGCCATTCATCGGCGGTTTTTTCTTTTCTGAGGTTCATATGAAAAAGAAAGTTATCATCAGTTGGTCTTCTGGAAAAGATTCAACACTCACTCTTATCCGTTTACTTCAAAATCCTGATTATGAGGTTGTTGCTTTATATACAACCCATGTAGCAAATGAAGTACCTTTTCAAGCAACTCCTATTTCTGTTGTTCAAATGCAAGCTGATTTAGTTGAGTTACCATTAATTGCGATTGAACTACCCACGGTGTTCCCTACCAATAATGAATATCAAAACTTAGTCGTTAATGGTTTAAAGGGATGTGGTATTGAGTTTGAGGCTGTAGCCTTTGGAGATATGTTTTGTAATGGCATTGTAGAATATCGAAAAAGTTATATAGAAGAGGCGGGTTGGGAGTGTGTGTTTCCTCTTGTTGGTCAATCTAGCTATGATTTGGCAAGCGAAATTATTTCTTGTGGAATTAAAACAATTTTAGTTACAACAGATGGAACTCAGTTAAGTAACTATTTTTGCGGTAGAGAATATACTAAAGAACTTTTAATTGAATTACCTGAGAAAGTAGATCCATGTGGTGAGGATGGTGAGTTTCATACTTTAGTTATCCAAGCGCCTTGTTTTAAAGGAGCTATTCAATTATTTGATCTTAAGGTTGATGAACAAGAACGTTTTACTCATTTACGTTATAGCGCTTCTATTTTACAAAAATAGTGCAGGCGGTATGATAAGTCCCTTAAGTTCTCATATCGATTTAAATAGAGTCTGTGGTTTTAGTTATGCCAAAACACATTTTAATTTTTGATTCAGGTGTCGGTGGATTATCTGTATATAAAGAGATCCAACAACAATTACCTTCAGAGAAATATATTTACGCATTCGATAACGCAGCATTTCCATATGGTGAGTTAACTGAATCTGTATTGATAGAGCGTACAACACACATAATAGCTCAACTATGTAGCCTGTTTCCTATTGATATTATTGTTATCGCATGCAATACTGCAAGTACAATTGTTCTTCCTACTCTTAGAGAAAAACTTTCTATTCCTGTTGTTGGTGTTGTCCCTGCGATTAAACCTGCAGCGTTGGTATCTAAGAAAATTGGTTTGCTAGCGACCCCTGCGACAGTAAAGCGCAGTTATACTTATGATCTTATCAAATCTTTTGCTCCGATATCCGATGTGCAACTATTAGGTTCAACACGTTTAGTTGAAATGGCAGAAGAGAAGATGATTGGAAAAAACGTAGATTTAAAAGAACTAGAAGAAATTTTATTACCATGGAAAGAGACGGTAGATACTATCGTTCTTGGTTGCACGCATTTCCCATTCTTAAAAAGTGAAATTAAAAAAGTACTTAATAATAACGTTTTACTTATCGACTCTGGTGAAGCCATTGCAAGAAGAGTGACACAGTTATTAGGGACGATAGAAAGGGGAGGTCAAAGTGAACAGAAAGGAGAAGTGTATTGTAGTGCCCCTACAAAGAATGAAGAGGCACTAAATAAAACATTTAGAGAACTAGAATTTAGTCCTCTTCAATATTTGGATTACCCGAAGTTTTAGGATCGTTAGCAATACGAACTTTAAGTGTACGCTGATCAAATTCGTTATTGTTTAAGTTTTCGATAACGTTATCCGCATCTTTACTTGCAACAACAACAAAACCAAAGCCTCTTCGTTTACCTGTACGTTTGTCTTTCATTAAACGCACGGCAAATACATCACCGAATTCAGCAAATAGATCTTTTACATCTGATTCATTTGCACGGTAAGGCAAATTACCAACATAAAGAGTTGTACTTGCTTGATCTGTTGTTTGAGTATCATCAACAGATGTCTTTGTACTTGGCTTAGTTGGAGCTTTATTAATAGTTAATAATGTAAAACCTGTAATTACTGCGCCAAAAGCGAAAGCAAAAGCGGGAGATACCGTTGGGAATAGCGACATTGCACCTGCACCTAGTGCAGCAATAACAATAATAATAATATTTGAGTTAGTAGATTTCATGATAAGTAAGGTCTAATAAATAAATGGAAAGTGATGAATTAACAATAAAATCACATTGATACTACTTATATTATTTATCAATTGCCAACTAATTAAGCCATTGTTCATTTCTTGTAGGGCTTTTGTTTGAAAAAAAGTGATCTGTGTAGAAAATAATCACTTAGATTGGAATATTGAAAAAGTACTTGCGAAACACTTTTAGCTCCCTATAATGCGCATCCGTTCCCAAGGGAAAAGTAATAGCTTAACCCTGAAGAACATTAAGTTTTGAGTATTTAAAATTAGTTTTAAATAACCCTTGACTTAAAAGTCTGGCTAGGTATTATACGCAGCCTGAAATGACGAAGCTGAAACGCTAAGTGGTTGAAAGACAACGCTCTTTAACAATTTAACCAAATCAATCTGTGTGGGCACTTGTGAGTTGATAATCAACTAGTTTACTCTTACTTCTCGAAGTAAGACAAACAAAATAATCAATGAACTGAGTGACTACACAAAATTACTTTTATGTAACAATCAGTATTAATCATTGAGCCGGTTTTGTTTCTGCTTCTCTTTATAGAAAAGACAGAGCAACCAAAAAACTTTAATTGAAGAGTTTGATCATGGCTCAGATTGAACGCTGGCGGCAGGCCTAACACATGCAAGTCGAGCGGTAACAGGAATTAGCTTGCTAATTCGCTGACGAGCGGCGGACGGGTGAGTAATGCCTGGGAATATGCCTTAGTGTGGGGGATAACTATTGGAAACGATAGCTAATACCGCATAACGTCTTCGGACCAAAGAGGGGGATCTTCGGACCTCTCGCGCTAAGATTAGCCCAGGTGAGATTAGCTTGTTGGTGAGGTAAGAGCTCACCAAGGCGACGATCTCTAGCTGGTCTGAGAGGATGATCAGCCACACTGGAACTGAGACACGGTCCAGACTCCTACGGGAGGCAGCAGTGGGGAATATTGCACAATGGGCGAAAGCCTGATGCAGCCATGCCGCGTGTATGAAGAAGGCCTTCGGGTTGTAAAGTACTTTCAGTCGTGAGGAAGGGTGTGTAGTTAATAGCTGCACATCTTGACGTTAGCGACAGAAGAAGCACCGGCTAACTCCGTGCCAGCAGCCGCGGTAATACGGAGGGTGCGAGCGTTAATCGGAATTACTGGGCGTAAAGCGCATGCAGGTGGTTCATTAAGTCAGATGTGAAAGCCCGGGGCTCAACCTCGGAACCGCATTTGAAACTGGTGAACTAGAGTGCTGTAGAGGGGGGTAGAATTTCAGGTGTAGCGGTGAAATGCGTAGAGATCTGAAGGAATACCAGTGGCGAAGGCGGCCCCCTGGACAGACACTGACACTCAGATGCGAAAGCGTGGGGAGCAAACAGGATTAGATACCCTGGTAGTCCACGCCGTAAACGATGTCTACTTGGAGGTTGTGGCCTTGAGCCGTGGCTTTCGGAGCTAACGCGTTAAGTAGACCGCCTGGGGAGTACGGTCGCAAGATTAAAACTCAAATGAATTGACGGGGGCCCGCACAAGCGGTGGAGCATGTGGTTTAATTCGATGCAACGCGAAGAACCTTACCTACTCTTGACATCCAGAGAATTCGCTAGAGATAGCTTAGTGCCTTCGGGAGCTCTGAGACAGGTGCTGCATGGCTGTCGTCAGCTCGTGTTGTGAAATGTTGGGTTAAGTCCCGCAACGAGCGCAACCCTTATCCTTGTTTGCCAGCACGTAATGGTGGGAACTCCAGGGAGACTGCCGGTGATAAACCGGAGGAAGGTGGGGACGACGTCAAGTCATCATGGCCCTTACGAGTAGGGCTACACACGTGCTACAATGGCGCATACAGAGGGCAGCAAGCTAGCGATAGTGAGCGAATCCCAAAAAGTGCGTCGTAGTCCGGATCGGAGTCTGCAACTCGACTCCGTGAAGTCGGAATCGCTAGTAATCGTGAATCAGAATGTCACGGTGAATACGTTCCCGGGCCTTGTACACACCGCCCGTCACACCATGGGAGTGGGCTGCAAAAGAAGTGGGTAGTTTAACCTTCGGGAGGACGCTCACCACTTTGTGGTTCATGACTGGGGTGAAGTCGTAACAAGGTAGCCCTAGGGGAACCTGGGGCTGGATCACCTCCTTAAACGATAGATTGCAATTTATGAGTGTTCACACAGATTGATTAGGTTAAAAAATAAAAGAGACGTTATGTGGGGCTATAGCTCAGCTGGGAGAGCGCTTCGCTGGCAGCGAAGAGGTCTGCGGTTCGATCCCGCATAGCTCCACCATCTTTAAGTATTCTCTTTGAGAGTCTTTAAAAATGGTTTCGAAACCTTTTATTAGGTTGAAAAACAATTGCTCTTTAACAATTTGGAAAGCTGACTGATTTAGCTTAATTTATTTTTACTTTTGAAAAAGTAAAACAAAACAGCTCAGGCTGTAATTAAGTTAAATCAAAATTTAAAAGTTCTTAATATCTTTTGTTTATTTTTAGATAAACAAACTAAAAACACATTCAAGTGTTCTTGTATTTTGAATCCGGCGAAAAACCAGAACTCCCTATCTTTTATACAGAGATAGCGACGAGTTCAACCTTGGTTGCTGTTTTGTCTTCACTTTTGAAAAGTGAAAGCAAATGGTCCATACGAAACCTCTTGGGGTTGTATGGTTAAGTGACTAAGCGTACACGGTGGATGCCTTGGCAGTCAGAGGCGATGAAAGACGTATTAACTTGCGATAAGCGTAGATTAGGTAGTAAAAACCATTTGAGTCTACGATTTCTGAATGGGGAAACCCACTAGCATAAGCTAGTATCGCTGCGTGAATACATAGCGCAGCGAGGCAAACCGGGAGAACTGAAACATCTAAGTACCCCGAGGAAGAGAAATCAACCGAGATCCCGAAAGTAGCGGCGAGCGAAATTGGGTTAGCCCTTAAGCTTTTAATGAGACAGGTGAAGCCTCTGGAAAGTGGCGCGATACAAGGTGATAGCCCTGTAACCGACATCTCATCATCAGTGAAAACGAGTAAGGCGGGACACGTGATATCCTGTCTGAATATGGGGGGACCATCCTCCAAGGCTAAATACTACTGACTGACCGATAGTGAACCAGTACCGTGAGGGAAAGGCGAAAAGAACCCCTGTGAGGGGAGTGAAATAGAACCTGAAACCGTGTACGTACAAGCAGTAGGAGCATACTTGTTATGTGACTGCGTACCTTTTGTATAATGGGTCAGCGACTTATATTCAGTGGCAAGGTTAACCGTTTAGGGGAGCCGTAGGGAAACCGAGTCTTAACTGGGCGTTCAGTCTCTGGATATAGACCCGAAACCAAGTGATCTAGCCATGGGCAGGTTGAAGGTTGAGTAACATCAACTGGAGGACCGAACCGACTAATGTTGAAAAATTAGCGGATGACTTGTGGCTAGGGGTGAAAGGCCAATCAAACTTGGAGATAGCTGGTTCTCCCCGAAATCTATTTAGGTAGAGCCTCGGACGAATACTACTGGGGGTAGAGCACTGTTAAGGCTAGGGGGTCATCCCGACTTACCAACCCTTTGCAAACTCCGAATACCAGTAAGTACTATCCGGGAGACACACGGCGGGTGCTAACGTCCGTCGTGGAGAGGGAAACAACCCAGACCGCCAGCTAAGGTCCCAAAGTTATAGCTAAGTGGGAAACGATGTGGGAAGGCTCAGACAGCCAGGATGTTGGCTTAGAAGCAGCCATCATTTAAAGAAAGCGTAATAGCTCACTGGTCGAGTCGGCCTGCGCGGAAGATGTAACGGGGCTAAGCTATACACCGAAGCTGCGGCAGTGCAATTTATTGTGCTGGGTAGGGGAGCGTTCTGTAAGCCGTTGAAGGTGGTCTGTAAGGGCTGCTGGAGGTATCAGAAGTGCGAATGCTGACATGAGTAACGATAAAGGGGGTGAAAAACCCCCTCGCCGGAAGACCAAGGGTTCCTGTCCAACGTTAATCGGGGCAGGGTAAGTCGACCCCTAAGGCGAGGCTGAAAAGCGTAGTCGATGGGAAACGGGTTAATATTCCCGTACTTCTTATAATTGCGATGGGGGGACGGAGAAGGCTAGGTAGGCTTGGCGACGGTCGTCCAAGTTCAAGTGCGTAGGCTAAGAGTTTAGGTAAATCCGGACTCTTGTTAGGCTGAGACACGATGTCGAGCATCTACGGATGTGAAGCTATTGATGCCATACTTCCAGGAAAAGCCTCTAAGCTTCAGATTATAAGGAATCGTACCCCAAACCGACACAGGTGGTCGAGTAGAGAATACTAAGGCGCTTGAGAGAACTCGGGTGAAGGAACTAGGCAAAATGGTACCGTAACTTCGGGAGAAGGTACGCTCCTAGCGGTGATGAGACTTGCTCTCTAAGCTGCCGGGAGTCGCAGATACCAGGTGGCTGCAACTGTTTATTAAAAACATAGCACTGTGCTAAATCGTAAGATGACGTATACGGTGTGACGCCTGCCCGGTGCTTGAAGGTTAATTGATGGGGTTAGACTTCGGTCGAAGCTCTTGATCGAAGCCCAAGTAAACGGCGGCCGTAACTATAACGGTCCTAAGGTAGCGAAATTCCTTGTCGGGTAAGTTCCGACCTGCACGAATGGCGTAATGATGGCCACGCTGTCTCCACCCGAGACTCAGTGAAATTGAAATCGCTGTGAAGATGCAGTGTACCCGCGGCTAGACGGAAAGACCCCGTGAACCTTTACTACAGCTTGGCACTGAACATTGACCCTACATGTGTAGGATAGGTGGGAGCCTTTGAAACCAGTACGCTAGTATTGGTGGAGGCAATCTTGAAATACCACCCTTGTATGCTTGATGTTCTAACGTTGGCCCCTTATCGGGGTTGCGGACAGTGCCTGGTGGGTAGTTTGACTGGGGCGGTCTCCTCCCAAAGAGTAACGGAGGAGCACGAAGGTGGGCTAAACACGGTTGGACATCGTGTGGTTAGTGCAATGGCATAAGCCCGCTTGACTGCGAGAATGACAATTCGAGCAGGTGCGAAAGCAGGTCATAGTGATCCGGTGGTTCTGAATGGAAGGGCCATCGCTCAACGGATAAAAGGTACTCCGGGGATAACAGGCTGATACCGCCCAAGAGTTCATATCGACGGCGGTGTTTGGCACCTCGATGTCGGCTCATCACATCCTGGGGCTGAAGTCGGTCCCAAGGGTATGGCTGTTCGCCATTTAAAGTGGTACGCGAGCTGGGTTTAGAACGTCGTGAGACAGTTCGGTCCCTATCTGCCGTGGGCGTTGGATGATTGAAAGGGGCTGCTCCTAGTACGAGAGGACCGGAGTGGACGAACCTCTGGTGTTCGGGTTGTTACGCCAGTAGCATTGCCCGGTAGCTAAGTTCGGGATCGATAAACGCTGAAAGCATCTAAGCGTGAAGCGAGCCTTGAGATGAGTCATCCCTGATACTTTAAGTATCCTAAAGGGTTGTTGAAGACTACGACGTTGATAGGCAGGGTGTGTAAGTGCTGCGAGGCATTGAGCTAACCTGTACTAATTGCCCGTGAGGCTTAACCATACAACACCCAAGGGGTTTTGAACGGATTTGAAGTTGCAAGAAACGTATTGAATGTGATTAAGAACAGCTCTTTATATAGAGAAACAGCTTTCCAGATTATTATTTATCTCTTATTGAGGTAGATAGAAAGAATTTGCTTGGCGACCATAGCGTTATGGACCCACCTGATCCCATGCCGAACTCAGAAGTGAAACGTAATAGCGCCGATGGTAGTGTGGGGTTTCCCCATGTGAGAGTAGGACATCGCCAGGCTTGAATTTGAGTAAGAGCCCGTTCAATAGAACGGGCTTTTATTTCGCTCTCAGATTGTCACTGTGAGCCAAGTCAACATAGCGTTTTTAACTCATTCATAATTAAATGAAAAAGTTGAAAATATTATCTTGACTTTCAAATCAGACAGCGTATTATACGCAGCCTGAAGCGACGAAGTGGTAACGCTAAGTCGTTGAAAGACAACGCTCTTTAACAATTTAACCAAATCAATCTGTGTGGGCACTTGTGAGTTGATAATCACTATTTGCGAAAGCAAATAAAAATAATCAATGAACTGAGTGACTACACAAAATTACTTTTATGTAACAATCAGTATTAATCATTGAGCCGGTTTTGTTTCTGCTTCTCTTTATAGAAAAGACAGAGCAACCAAAAAACTTTAATTGAAGAGTTTGATCATGGCTCAGATTGAACGCTGGCGGCAGGCCTAACACATGCAAGTCGAGCGGTAACAGAAATTAGCTTGCTAATTTGCTGACGAGCGGCGGACGGGTGAGTAATGCCTGGGAATATGCCTTAGTGTGGGGGATAACTATTGGAAACGATAGCTAATACCGCATAATGTCTTCGGACCAAAGAGGGGGACCTTCGGGCCTCTCGCGCTAAGATTAGCCCAGGTGAGATTAGCTAGTTGGTGAGGTAAGAGCTCACCAAGGCGACGATCTCTAGCTGGTCTGAGAGGATGATCAGCCACACTGGAACTGAGACACGGTCCAGACTCCTACGGGAGGCAGCAGTGGGGAATATTGCACAATGGGCGAAAGCCTGATGCAGCCATGCCGCGTGTATGAAGAAGGCCTTCGGGTTGTAAAGTACTTTCAGTAGGGAGGAAGGCGTTGTCGTTAATAGCGGCTTCGTTTGACGTTACCTACAGAAGAAGCACCGGCTAACTCCGTGCCAGCAGCCGCGGTAATACGGAGGGTGCGAGCGTTAATCGGAATTACTGGGCGTAAAGCGCATGCAGGTGGTTCATTAAGTCAGATGTGAAAGCCCGGGGCTCAACCTCGGAACCGCATTTGAAACTGGTGAACTAGAGTGCTGTAGAGGGGGGTAGAATTTCAGGTGTAGCGGTGAAATGCGTAGAGATCTGAAGGAATACCAGTGGCGAAGGCGGCCCCCTGGACAGACACTGACACTCAGATGCGAAAGCGTGGGGAGCAAACAGGATTAGATACCCTGGTAGTCCACGCCGTAAACGATGTCTACTTGGAGGTTGTGGCCTTGAGCCGTGGCTTTCGGAGCTAACGCGTTAAGTAGACCGCCTGGGGAGTACGGTCGCAAGATTAAAACTCAAATGAATTGACGGGGGCCCGCACAAGCGGTGGAGCATGTGGTTTAATTCGATGCAACGCGAAGAACCTTACCTACTCTTGACATCCAGAGAATTCGCTAGAGATAGCTTAGTGCCTTCGGGAGCTCTGAGACAGGTGCTGCATGGCTGTCGTCAGCTCGTGTTGTGAAATGTTGGGTTAAGTCCCGCAACGAGCGCAACCCTTATCCTTGTTTGCCAGCACGTAATGGTGGGAACTCCAGGGAGACTGCCGGTGATAAACCGGAGGAAGGTGGGGACGACGTCAAGTCATCATGGCCCTTACGAGTAGGGCTACACACGTGCTACAATGGCGCATACAGAGGGCTGCAAACTAGCGATAGTAAGCGAATCCCAAAAAGTGCGTCGTAGTCCGGATCGGAGTCTGCAACTCGACTCCGTGAAGTCGGAATCGCTAGTAATCGTAGATCAGAATGCTACGGTGAATACGTTCCCGGGCCTTGTACACACCGCCCGTCACACCATGGGAGTGGGCTGCAAAAGAAGTGGGTAGTTTAACCTTCGGGAGGACGCTCACCACTTTGTGGTTCATGACTGGGGTGAAGTCGTAACAAGGTAGCCCTAGGGGAACCTGGGGCTGGATCACCTCCTTAAACGATAGATTACGATTTATGAGTGTTCACACAGATTGATTAGGTTAAAAACGTAAAGAAGCAATAGAAGGTGCCCAACACCTTCAAATATCCAGTGTCCCGTT
The DNA here is from genome assembly GCF_057368585.1 of Aliivibrio thorii. Lineage (NCBI taxonomy): Bacteria > Pseudomonadati > Pseudomonadota > Gammaproteobacteria > Vibrionales > Vibrionaceae > Aliivibrio > Aliivibrio thorii. Next base: position 149,802 of record NZ_CM170654.1, read on the forward strand.
CGTCTAGAGGCCTAGGACACCGCCCTTTCACGGCGGTAACAGGGGTTCGACTCCCCTACGGGATACCATTGGGTCGTTAGCTCAGTTGGTAGAGCAGTTGACTTTTAATCAATTGGTCGCAGGTTCGAATCCTGCACGACCCACCATTCTTTCTCACGAAGGAATTAAAACTTTCGTGGGCGATTAGCTCAGTTGGGAGAGCACCTCCCTTACAAGGAGGGGGTCACTGGTTCGAGCCCGGTATCGCCCACCATCTTTAAGTATTCTCCTTGAGAATCTTTAAAAATGGTTTCGAAAGAAACATTGCTCTTTAACAATTTGGAAAGCTGACTGATTTAAATAACTTACGAGTTATCTAAATCAAAATTTAAAAGTTCTTAATATCTTTTGTTTATCTTAGATAAACAAACTAAAAACACATTCAAGTGTTCTTGTATTTTGAATCCGGCGAAAAACCAGAACTCGCAATGACGAGTTCAACCTTGGTTGTTTATGCCATACGAAACCTCTTGGGGTTGTATGGTTAAGTGACTAAGCGTACACGGTGGATGCCTTGGCAGTCAGAGGCGATGAAAGACGTATTAACTTGCGATAAGCGTAGATTAGGTAGTAAAAACCATTTGAGTCTACGATTTCTGAATGGGGAAACCCACTAGCATAAGCTAGTATCACTACATGAATACATAGTGTAGTGAGGCAAACCGGGAGAACTGAAACATCTAAGTACCCCGAGGAAGAGAAATCAACCGAGATCCCGAAAGTAGCGGCGAGCGAAATTGGGTTAGCCCTTAAGCTTTTAATGAGACAGGTGAAGGCTCTGGAAAGTGCCGCGATACAGGGTGATAGCCCCGTAACCGACATCTCATCATCAGTGAAAACGAGTAAGGCGGGACACGTGATATCCTGTCTGAATATGGGGGGACCATCCTCCAAGGCTAAATACTACTGACTGACCGATAGTGAACCAGTACCGTGAGGGAAAGGCGAAAAGAACCCCTGTGAGGGGAGTGAAATAGAACCTGAAACCGTGTACGTACAAGCAGTAGGAGCATACTTGTTATGTGACTGCGTACCTTTTGTATAATGGGTCAGCGACTTATATTCAGTGGCAAGGTTAACCGTTTAGGGGAGCCGTAGGGAAACCGAGTCTTAACTGGGCGTTCAGTCTCTGGATATAGACCCGAAACCAAGTGATCTAGCCATGGGCAGGTTGAAGGTTGAGTAACATCAACTGGAGGACCGAACCGACTAATGTTGAAAAATTAGCGGATGACTTGTGGCTAGGGGTGAAAGGCCAATCAAACTTGGAGATAGCTGGTTCTCCCCGAAATCTATTTAGGTAGAGCCTCGGACGAATACTACTGGGGGTAGAGCACTGTTAAGGCTAGGGGGTCATCCCGACTTACCAACCCTTTGCAAACTCCGAATACCAGTAAGTACTATCCGGGAGACACACGGCGGGTGCTAACGTCCGTCGTGGAGAGGGAAACAACCCAGACCGCCAGCTAAGGTCCCAAAGTTATAGCTAAGTGGGAAACGATGTGGGAAGGCTCAGACAGCCAGGATGTTGGCTTAGAAGCAGCCATCATTTAAAGAAAGCGTAATAGCTCACTGGTCGAGTCGGCCTGCGCGGAAGATGTAACGGGGCTAAGCTATACACCGAAGCTGCGGCAATGCAATTTATTGTGTTGGGTAGGGGAGCGTTCTGTAAGCCGTTGAAGGTGGTCTGTAAGGGCTGCTGGAGGTATCAGAAGTGCGAATGCTGACATGAGTAACGATAAAGGGGGTGAAAAACCCCCTCGCCGGAAGACCAAGGGTTCCTGTCCAACGTTAATCGGGGCAGGGTAAGTCGACCCCTAAGGCGAGGCTGAAAAGCGTAGTCGATGGGAAACGGGTTAATATTCCCGTACTTCTTATAATTGCGATGGGGGGACGGAGAAGGCTAGGTAGGCTTGGCGACGGTCGTCCAAGTTCAAGTGCGTAGGCTAAGAGTTTAGGTAAATCCGGACTCTTGTTAGGCTGAGACACGATGTCGAGCATCTACGGATGTGAAGCTATTGATGCCATACTTCCAGGAAAAGCCTCTAAGCTTCAGATTATAAGGAATCGTACCCCAAACCGACACAGGTGGTCGAGTAGAGAATACTAAGGCGCTTGAGAGAACTCGGGTGAAGGAACTAGGCAAAATGGTACCGTAACTTCGGGAGAAGGTACGCTCCTAGCGGTGATGAGACTTGCTCTCTAAGCTGCCGGGAGTCGCAGATACCAGGTGGCTGCAACTGTTTATTAAAAACATAGCACTGTGCTAAATCGTAAGATGACGTATACGGTGTGACGCCTGCCCGGTGCTTGAAGGTTAATTGATGGGGTTAGACTTCGGTCGAAGCTCTTGATCGAAGCCCAAGTAAACGGCGGCCGTAACTATAACGGTCCTAAGGTAGCGAAATTCCTTGTCGGGTAAGTTCCGACCTGCACGAATGGCGTAATGATGGCCACGCTGTCTCCACCCGAGACTCAGTGAAATTGAAATCGCTGTGAAGATGCAGTGTACCCGCGGCTAGACGGAAAGACCCCGTGAACCTTTACTACAGCTTGGCACTGAACATTGACCCTACATGTGTAGGATAGGTGGGAGCCTTTGAAACCAGTACGCTAGTATTGGTGGAGGCAATCTTGAAATACCACCCTTGTATGCTTGATGTTCTAACGTTGGCCCCTTATCGGGGTTGCGGACAGTGCCTGGTGGGTAGTTTGACTGGGGCGGTCTCCTCCCAAAGAGTAACGGAGGAGCACGAAGGTGGGCTAAACACGGTTGGACATCGTGTGGTTAGTGCAATGGCATAAGCCCGCTTGACTGCGAGAATGACAATTCGAGCAGGTGCGAAAGCAGGTCATAGTGATCCGGTGGTTCTGAATGGAAGGGCCATCGCTCAACGGATAAAAGGTACTCCGGGGATAACAGGCTGATACCGCCCAAGAGTTCATATCGACGGCGGTGTTTGGCACCTCGATGTCGGCTCATCACATCCTGGGGCTGAAGTCGGTCCCAAGGGTATGGCTGTTCGCCATTTAAAGTGGTACGCGAGCTGGGTTTAGAACGTCGTGAGACAGTTCGGTCCCTATCTGCCGTGGGCGTTGGATGATTGAAAGGGGCTGCTCCTAGTACGAGAGGACCGGAGTGGACGAACCTCTGGTGTTCGGGTTGTTACGCCAGTAGCATTGCCCGGTAGCTAAGTTCGGGATCGATAAACGCTGAAAGCATCTAAGCGTGAAGCGAGCCTTGAGATGAGTCATCCCTGATACTTTACGTATCCTAAAGGGTTGTTGGAGACTACGACGTAGATAGGCAGGGTGTGTAAGTGCTGCGAGGCATTGAGCTAACCTGTACTAATTGCCCGTGAGGCTTAACCATACAACACCCAAGGGGTTTTGAACGGATTTGAAGTAACAAGAAACAGATTGAATGTGATTAAGAACAGCTCTTTATATAGAGAAACAGCTTTCCAGATTATTATTTATCTCTTATTGAGGTAGATAGAAAGAATTTGCTTGGCGACCATAGCGTTATGGACCCACCTGATCCCATGCCGAACTCAGAAGTGAAACGTAATAGCGCCGATGGTAGTGTGGGGTTTCCCCATGTGAGAGTAGGACATCGCCAGGCTTGAATTTGAATAAGTGCCCGTTCAATAGAACGGGCTTTTATTTCGCTCTCAGATTGTCACTGTGAGCCAAGTCAACATAACGTTTTTAAGTCTTTCATAAATAAATGAAAAAGTTGAAAATATTATCTTGACTTTCAAATCAGAAAGCGTAATATACGCAGCCTGAAACGACGAAGCTGAAGCGCTAAGTGGTTGAAAGACAACGCTCTTTAACAATTTAACCAAATCAATCTGTGTGGGCACTTGTGAGTTGATAATCACTAGTTTGCTCTTACTTCTCGAAGTAAGACGAACAAAATAATCAATGAACTGAGTGACTACACAAAATTACTTTTATGTAACAATCAGTATTAATCATTGAGCCGGTTTTGTTTCTGCTGAAACAAACCAAAAAACTTTAATTGAAGAGTTTGATCATGGCTCAGATTGAACGCTGGCGGCAGGCCTAACACATGCAAGTCGAGCGGTAACAGGAATTAGCTTGCTAATTTGCTGACGAGCGGCGGACGGGTGAGTAATGCCTGGGAATATGCCTTAGTGTGGGGGATAACTATTGGAAACGATAGCTAATACCGCATAATGTCTTCGGACCAAAGAGGGGGATCTTCGGACCTCTCGCGCTAAGATTAGCCCAGGTGAGATTAGCTTGTTGGTGAGGTAAGAGCTCACCAAGGCGACGATCTCTAGCTGGTCTGAGAGGATGATCAGCCACACTGGAACTGAGACACGGTCCAGACTCCTACGGGAGGCAGCAGTGGGGAATATTGCACAATGGGCGAAAGCCTGATGCAGCCATGCCGCGTGTATGAAGAAGGCCTTCGGGTTGTAAAGTACTTTCAGTCGTGAGGAAGGGTGTGTAGTTAATAGCTGCACATCTTGACGTTAGCGACAGAAGAAGCACCGGCTAACTCCGTGCCAGCAGCCGCGGTAATACGGAGGGTGCGAGCGTTAATCGGAATTACTGGGCGTAAAGCGCATGCAGGTGGTTCATTAAGTCAGATGTGAAAGCCCGGGGCTCAACCTCGGAACCGCATTTGAAACTGGTGAACTAGAGTGCTGTAGAGGGGGGTAGAATTTCAGGTGTAGCGGTGAAATGCGTAGAGATCTGAAGGAATACCAGTGGCGAAGGCGGCCCCCTGGACAGACACTGACACTCAGATGCGAAAGCGTGGGGAGCAAACAGGATTAGATACCCTGGTAGTCCACGCCGTAAACGATGTCTACTTGGAGGTTGTGGCCTTGAGCCGTGGCTTTCGGAGCTAACGCGTTAAGTAGACCGCCTGGGGAGTACGGTCGCAAGATTAAAACTCAAATGAATTGACGGGGGCCCGCACAAGCGGTGGAGCATGTGGTTTAATTCGATGCAACGCGAAGAACCTTACCTACTCTTGACATCCAGAGAATTCGCTAGAGATAGCTTAGTGCCTTCGGGAGCTCTGAGACAGGTGCTGCATGGCTGTCGTCAGCTCGTGTTGTGAAATGTTGGGTTAAGTCCCGCAACGAGCGCAACCCTTATCCTTGTTTGCCAGCACGTAATGGTGGGAACTCCAGGGAGACTGCCGGTGATAAACCGGAGGAAGGTGGGGACGACGTCAAGTCATCATGGCCCTTACGAGTAGGGCTACACACGTGCTACAATGGCGCATACAGAGGGCAGCAAGCTAGCGATAGTGAGCGAATCCCAAAAAGTGCGTCGTAGTCCGGATCGGAGTCTGCAACTCGACTCCGTGAAGTCGGAATCGCTAGTAATCGTGAATCAGAATGTCACGGTGAATACGTTCCCGGGCCTTGTACACACCGCCCGTCACACCATGGGAGTGGGCTGCAAAAGAAGTGGGTAGTTTAACCTTCGGGAGGACGCTCACCACTTTGTGGTTCATGACTGGGGTGAAGTCGTAACAAGGTAGCCCTAGGGGAACCTGGGGCTGGATCACCTCCTTAAACGATAGATTGCAATTTATGAGTGTTCACACAGATTGATTAGGTTTTAATAAGTTGAAGTGACAGAGCTTTAATTAATGATTTCGATTATTGATTAAAGCTTTTTGCTTTAAGCTCTTTAACAATTTGGAAAGCTGACTGATTTAAATAACTTACGAGTTATCTAAATCAAAATTTAAAAGTTCTTAATATCTTTTGTTTATCTTAAATAAACAAATTAAAAACACATTCAAGTGTTCTTGTATTTTGAATCCGGCGAAAAACCAGAACTCGTAATGACGAGTTCAACCTTGGTTGCTGTTTTGTCTTCACTTTTTAAAAGTGAAAGCAAATGGTCCATACGAAACCTCTTGGGGTTGTATGGTTAAGTGACTAAGCGTACACGGTGGATGCCTTGGCAGTCAGAGGCGATGAAAGACGTATTAACTTGCGATAAGCCCAGATTAGGTAGTAAAAACCTTTTGAGTCTGGGATTTCTGAATGGGGAAACCCACTAGCATAAGCTAGTATCGCTGCGTGAATACATAGCGCAGCGAGGCAAACCGGGAGAACTGAAACATCTAAGTACCCCGAGGAAGAGAAATCAACCGAGATCCCGAAAGTAGCGGCGAGCGAAATTGGGTTAGCCCTTAAGCTTTTAATGAGACAGGTGAAGGCTCTGGAAAGTGCCGCGATACAGGGTGATAGCCCCGTAACCGACATCTCATCATCAGTGAAAACGAGTAAGGCGGGACACGTGATATCCTGTCTGAATATGGGGGGACCATCCTCCAAGGCTAAATACTACTGACTGACCGATAGTGAACCAGTACCGTGAGGGAAAGGCGAAAAGAACCCCTGTGAGGGGAGTGAAATAGAACCTGAAACCGTGTACGTACAAGCAGTAGGAGCATACTTGTTATGTGACTGCGTACCTTTTGTATAATGGGTCAGCGACTTATATTCAGTGGCAAGGTTAACCGTTTAGGGGAGCCGTAGGGAAACCGAGTCTTAACTGGGCGTTCAGTCTCTGGATATAGACCCGAAACCAGGTGATCTAGCCATGGGCAGGTTGAAGATTGAGTAACATCAATTGGAGGACCGAACCGACTAATGTTGAAAAATTAGCGGATGACTTGTGGCTAGGGGTGAAAGGCCAATCAAACCTGGAGATAGCTGGTTCTCCCCGAAATCTATTTAGGTAGAGCCTCGGACGAATACTACTGGGGGTAGAGCACTGTTAAGGCTAGGGGGTCATCCCGACTTACCAACCCTTTGCAAACTCCGAATACCAGTAAGTACTATCCGGGAGACACACGGCGGGTGCTAACGTCCGTCGTGGAGAGGGAAACAACCCAGACCGCCAGCTAAGGTCCCAAAGTTATAGTTAAGTGGGAAACGATGTGGGAAGGCTCAGACAGCCAGGATGTTGGCTTAGAAGCAGCCATCATTTAAAGAAAGCGTAATAGCTCACTGGTCGAGTCGGCCTGCGCGGAAGATGTAACGGGGCTAAACTATACACCGAAGCTGCGGCAGTGCAATTTATTGTGCTGGGTAGGGGAGCGTTCTGTAAGCCGTTGAAGGTGGTCTGTAAGGGCTGCTGGAGGTATCAGAAGTGCGAATGCTGACATGAGTAACGATAAAGGGGGTGAAAAACCCCCTCGCCGGAAGACCAAGGGTTCCTGTCCAACGTTAATCGGGGCAGGGTAAGTCGACCCCTAAGGCGAGGCTGAAAAGCGTAGTCGATGGGAAACGGGTTAATATTCCCGTACTTCTTATAATTGCGATGGGGGGACGGAGAAGGCTAGGTGGGCTTGGCGACGGTCGTCCAAGTTCAAGTGCGTAGGCTAAGAGTTTAGGTAAATCCGGACTCTTGTTAGGCTGAGACACGATGTCGAGCTACTACGGTAGTGAAGCCATTGATGCCATGCTTCCAGGAAAAGCCTCTAAGCTTCAGATTATAAGAAATCGTACCCCAAACCGACACAGGTGGTCGAGTAGAGAATACTAAGGCGCTTGAGAGAACTCGGGTGAAGGAACTAGGCAAAATGGTACCGTAACTTCGGGAGAAGGTACGCTCCTAGCGGTGATGAGACTTGCTCTCTAAGCTGCCGGGAGTCGCAGATACCAGGTGGCTGCAACTGTTTATTAAAAACATAGCACTGTGCTAAATCGTAAGATGACGTATACGGTGTGACGCCTGCCCGGTGCTTGAAGGTTAATTGATGGGGTTAGACTTCGGTCGAAGCTCTTGATCGAAGCCCAAGTAAACGGCGGCCGTAACTATAACGGTCCTAAGGTAGCGAAATTCCTTGTCGGGTAAGTTCCGACCTGCACGAATGGCGTAATGATGGCCACGCTGTCTCCACCCGAGACTCAGTGAAATTGAAATCGCTGTGAAGATGCAGTGTACCCGCGGCTAGACGGAAAGACCCCGTGAACCTTTACTACAGCTTGGCACTGAACATTGACCCTACATGTGTAGGATAGGTGGGAGCCTTTGAAACCAGTACGCTAGTATTGGTGGAGGCAATCTTGAAATACCACCCTTGTATGCTTGATGTTCTAACGTTGGCCCCTTATCGGGGTTGCGGACAGTGCCTGGTGGGTAGTTTGACTGGGGCGGTCTCCTCCCAAAGAGTAACGGAGGAGCACGAAGGTGGGCTAAACACGGTTGGACATCGTGTGGTTAGTGCAATGGCATAAGCCCGCTTGACTGCGAGAATGACAATTCGAGCAGGTGCGAAAGCAGGTCATAGTGATCCGGTGGTTCTGAATGGAAGGGCCATCGCTCAACGGATAAAAGGTACTCCGGGGATAACAGGCTGATACCGCCCAAGAGTTCATATCGACGGCGGTGTTTGGCACCTCGATGTCGGCTCATCACATCCTGGGGCTGAAGTCGGTCCCAAGGGTATGGCTGTTCGCCATTTAAAGTGGTACGCGAGCTGGGTTTAGAACGTCGTGAGACAGTTCGGTCCCTATCTGCCGTGGGCGTTGGATGATTGAAAGGGGCTGCTCCTAGTACGAGAGGACCGGAGTGGACGAACCTCTGGTGTTCGGGTTGTTACGCCAGTAGCATTGCCCGGTAGCTAAGTTCGGGATCGATAAACGCTGAAAGCATCTAAGCGTGAAGCGAGCCTTGAGATGAGTCATCCCTGATACTTTACGTATCCTAAAGGGTTGTTGGAGACTACGACGTAGATAGGCAGGGTGTGTAAGTGCTGCGAGGCATTGAGCTAACCTGTACTAATTGCCCGTGAGGCTTAACCATACAACACCCAAGGGGTTTTGAACGGATTTGAAGTAACAAGAAACAGATTGAATGTGATTAAGAACAGCTCTTTATATAGAGAAACAGCTTTCCAGATTATTATTTATCTCTTATTGAGGTAGATAGAAAGAATTTGCTTGGCGACCATAGCGTTATGGACCCACCTGATCCCATGCCGAACTCAGAAGTGAAACGTAATAGCGCCGATGGTAGTGTGGGGTTTCCCCATGTGAGAGTAGGACATCGCCAGGCTCCTATTTATTTTACTTTTTAATAAAAAGTAAAATCAAAAATAGCATTTATGCTGAATAGACACTGCGGAGTGGTAGTTCAGTTGGTTAGAATACCGGCCTGTCACGCCGGGGGTCGCGGGTTCGAGTCCCGTCCACTCCGCCACTATACCAAAGAAAGCCCTAATCGAAAGATTAGGGCTTTTTTACGTTTGTATAAAAGTAGAATGATGCTGAATAGACACTGCGAAGCGGTAGTTCAGTTGGTTATACCAATTCCGTTAATTTTATGATCTAATATGGACTCTTAAAAGGAGTCCTTATGAAGCATGATTTTCCGAGTTTGATTAATTCCACATCCAATGCTCGACTTAGAATGCGTTATTTATCCGTTTCTTATTTTGTTGACGGTAAAAGTCGCACCAAAATAGCTAAGTACCTTAAAGTTAGCAGAGTAAGCGTCAATAAATGGGTCAAAGCATATCTCGATAATGGTCTTGAAGGGCTTCAAGAGAAACCACATTCAGGTAGACCTCATCGCCTAACAAATGAGCAAAAATTACACCTCAAAGAATATGTTATCGAACATGCCGTAAATGAGAGTGGCGGTCGTCTTCAAGCGAGAGATATTGGGCTTTATATAGAAAGCAATTTCAATACATTATATAAAAAGTCGGCGCTCTATCTGTTATTACATGACATAGGTTTGAGTTGGATTACTACTCGCTCTAAACATCCTAAGCAGTCAGTCGAAGCTCAAGAAGCTTTTAAAAAAATTCCCAATCGAAACAATCCTTAAGATCCCTGGCCATGTAGCCTTAAAAGATGTTCAAATATGGTTTCAAGACGAGGCTCGATTTGGTCAGCGAAATACAACAACGCGGATATGGGCAGAAAAAGGTACGCGGCCTAGAGTAGTACAACAACAGCAATTTGAGTATGCATACCTTTTCGGAGCAGTATGTGTCACGACAGGAGAAGCTGAAGCGATAGTGGTTCCCCTGAGCAATATGGAAGCGATGAAAGAGCAACTCAGATTGATTTCTCAAGCTACGCCAGTAGGCAAGCATGCTGTTGTTATCATGGATCAAGCGAGTTGGCACCAGAGGTATCTTGCCGATGAATTTAATAACCTCACAGTAATCCATATCCCACCTTATTCTCCAGAACTTAACCCTATAGAACAGGTATGGAGTTGTAAGCGCTTAATGAACTAGTGATGCTTTACTCTGCATCACTCATTTCAACGAGCCACGGCATAAGATCCGACATATCATCAGCTGGATCACGTTTAGGTAACTCCGTAAATAAATACTGGAAGTAATAATACGGGTTAATGTCATTAGCGCGGCATGTCATTACCAAGCTATACAAGTTAGCACTCGCCTTCGCACCCTCTACAGAAGTCGAGAACATCCAGTTTTTTCTACCTGTGGTAAACGGCCTAATGTCTCTTTCTGTGACATTATTATCGATGCTGATATCACCATCCTCAAGATAGGTGAGTAATTTAGGCCATTGTTTTTGAGTGTAGGCGATAGCTTTACCTAATGCCCCTTTTGGTAAGACATTTTGAACATCAAGCAACGCTTTAAATTCACTCAATATAGGCTCTGCTTCCTGTTTTCTTATCTTTTGTCGCTCATTTGCAGATAATCCCTTTGCCTTTTTTTCTACGCCGTAAAGTTTGGCGATGAAGTTGAGGGCTTTTTCAGGTTTTTCCGCTTTTTTAGAGGGTGACGCTTTTTGTGCATCGGTGAATTTTCTACGAACGTGTGCCATGCACGCGGCTTGTGTTATGGCATCTAATGTGTCGTATACGCTGTAGCCATCAGAGAGTAAGTATCCTGAGTAATCACCTAAAAAGTCTTTTGCACACGTTGCTGCACGGCTTGGGTGATAATCATAGATAACTACAGGGGTTTTAATGAATTCACCACTCCGGTAAACCCACATATAAGATTTGCTTTGCGCTTTTCTATCTTCTTCGCGTAGCACTTGTACTGTGGTTTCATCTGCGCAGATAAGCTTTTCATTAAGCAGTCTTGATTTCATTTCATCAATGATTGGTTTCACTTTGTTACCCAACTGAACGCACCAATTGGCTAACGTCGCACGACTTATATCAATGCCTGAGCGGTTTAATATGTCGACCTGACGATACAATGGCAAGGCATCCACGTATTTAGCGGTCACGACTGCCGCAAAGGCGTCAGCGCTTCCTATGCTTTTTGGGATCATGCTAGCGGGCTTTGGTGCGGTGATAATGTTGGATTTGGTTTGTGTTTTTTCACATTGGCGACAAGCGTACTTAGTGCGCTCGTGGCGAATAACACTGACCTTTTGAGGAATGATTTTAAGATCTTCTGAGGTTTCTACACCGCATTCATGCAATGGTTCATCACAACATTCACAGTAAGGAGCATTCAGTTCATGCTTGTGTATCTCACGCTCAAGCTCTTTTGGTAGAGGCTTGCGACCTGTTTTTTCTTTTCATCATTAGATTTAGGGAGCGCTTTTTGCTGCTCGGCCTCATTAAAAGTACCTTTTGGTACTTTTTCACTTTGTGATGAGAAGCGCTTAGATTTATTCAGGTTTAGTTGCTCAACCAAGAGTTCAACTTGCGTTTTTAATTCAGCGACTTCTTCTTGTTTGGCAATAAGTAACTTATCTTCAGCATGATCTAAAGTCAGCTCTGATAAAAGCCAGTTGAGTTGTTGCCTGCTAATGTGGAGCGTACCATCAATATTGGGTGTTGGCTATTTGAAGGTTCCTTTTTCTAAGCGACGATAATAAAGCCAAAAGCCATTGGTATCCCAAAACAAGATCTTGAGTTTATCTCGATTGCGATTACAAAAAATAAACCAGGCTTCACTGAATGGGTCCATTTCCAGCGTTTCGGCGACAATGAGTGATAAGCCATCAATGGATTTTCTCATGTCGGTGACGCCAACGACGAGGTAAACCTTTTCTGACTGTATCATTGCAATGCATCAATCCAATGTTTGATTTGTTTGAAATTAAGATTTGCTGGTAACTCGGCACGAAGGCCATTATTTAATGTCAGCACCACAATATTCGACTGCTCTTGTGTTAGCTCTGTCACGATAATGGGGTGAATTTTTGTTGTGACTTCTGACTCGCTGAGCTTCTTTGACCAGTAATAAAAGGTTTGGTAGCTTATTTCATTATCAATACAAAATTGCTTAATAGATAGGTTACTCTCTTTCTGTTGCTCTAAAATATTAGTCCAATGATCGCGCTTACTTTGCTGATCCATAATACCTCCGATTAAAAAGATACTATGGCAAAGCATTCTTAATATTGATATGTGTGGTTAGTTAAACGCTTACATGGAGTTGGCTCCGTCAAAATGAAGTAGCAAACAGATGTTTCGAAAACTATGACGATATTGTAGAGACATTATGTGGAGCGTGGAATCGATTTTGTGAAGATAAAAGCATCAGCTTTAGAGATTGGTTAAAGTTGACAAGTTAATTAACGGAATTGGTATGATAATTTGGAAAAGGTTTTGATTGAAGGGGAATGTATGAGGGTAGTCTCCTATCCTCATACTTTAATTTTTTAGTTATAGAATTTGATTTAAGATATGATCTGCTTTGATACGTTTGATTCGTTTTATTAAACGTTTTACGTCAGAAGGGTAGGTATCTAGTTTATCAATTTGTTTATATGAGCCAATAACTTGCGTGTGCTTTAATATTACGCTCAATTCAGATTGTTTTTCATCAAGAAGTAACTGTTCTGGGTCTTGTAATAGCAATCCATTCTCTAAATCTAGCTTCCAAGCTCTTGGATTTAAATTACTACCAGTAATTAGAGTGAACTCATTATCTACCCAGACTCCTTTTAAATGGAAACTGTTATTTTCATGCTTCCATAAATGAAGGGAGAGTTGTCTGTTTGCAATTGATGCTTCATTGGCTTTAGCAAAAGTCCTAAGGTTTATTTCATATAAATAAGGTAAACCCGCAATCGTTCTAAATTCTTCTTCTGGCGATATATAAAAATCATTAGCAGTTTTGTCACCAACAATAATAGTTACTTTTACACCACGCTGTAAGGCTTTTCTAAGCTCTTTTGCTATTGGTTTAGGGAAATTGAAATAAGGTGTGCAAATTGTAATTTCAGACGTTGCAGAAGCTAGTAGTAGCTTTATATGGTTATTTAACTTATTTCCTTTACGCCCAAGACCAACCAAAGGTGTAATGCCCACTTCCCCTGCTTTTCTCATTTGAGGTGTGAACTGGTAATTTGCCAAGCTAAGCTGTTTTCGAAGCTCTTTTATTGCAGGTCGTAAAGTTTTTGTATTAGGACGGTTTTGTTGTGATAAGCAATTTACTGCAGGGCTAGATACTAATGTTTTATTGATAAATGAAACCATTGAATTCGCTAAAAATGCGTTATTCAAAACATGATATCTGTCAAAGCGATATTTTTCTTTGTGGGCTAAATATACATCATTCAGACTCGCACCACTGTAAATAACCGTATCGTCAAAAATAAAGCCTTTAAGATGAAGAACACCAAATACTTCTTTATTTCGAACAGGTACACCTAATACATTTATTGGATGTTTATATTTTTCAGAAAATTCTCGATAAAGAGCAGCATTACCATCACTGGCTTCGGCACCAATTAAGCCTCGCTGTGCTCTATGCCAGTCAACAAGGACATTAATATCAAGAGTTGGCTGTTTTTGTTTGGCTTCGTATAGCGCCGTAAATATCTCACGCCCAGCATCATCGTTCTCTAAATAAAGAGCTACGATATAGATACGGTGCTTAGCTTTTTCTATTTGTTTTAAAAGCTCATACCGAAAATCCTCAGCCGAATGAAGAGTCTTAATATTCTCAGGATTTTGAGACAACATTGGGAGCTTAGATAGCTGTTCTTTACTTTCTTGAGGTTTTGAATTCATAACCGATCATTAAATTATCAATATAAGATCGATAATTTTAGCAAACTAAATGGCTATTGCCGAGAGTAATATCAAATAGTTGAATTTTTATATACTAAAATATCTAAGATTTTGCCATCTTTTGTGTAGCGGTCATATTTAATTTTAATTGAATTCGGTACCGAGTTGTATTCAGCATACTTAAAACTATTTTGTAGGTAGAAACTAGTTAAGGTTGGTTCGCATAAGCAATAAGAAAGACTTAATGGCAGAAATGGGGTTAGATTTTGCAAAAGGTAACTGCCTAAATCTTGTTGTCTCATTTCTTTTGTTATCATCATTCCTGTTAGGAAGTGACAGTCTTCATAAGTCTTTATTCGTATAGAACCGATGATTTTATTATGTGTTTCCAATACCACTATTTTTTCATTTCCTTTAGGTTTTCCAGACGGGTAATTGTCTTTATATAACTTATGTAACAGTGGAAGGCGAATTTTTTCTAAATAAGAAACGGTAAGATTCATTTGTAGTATTCTATATAGTTGTATTGTATTAAGTTAGAATGTACTTAATTTAGCCTTTTAAATACAGTTGATATGAAAATTTTACCTACTAAAAATTTAAAATCTTACAATAGTTTTTCTTTAAATGAGCATGCAGCGCTGATCTTAGAAGCAGAAACGATTAAGGATTTAATTCAGATATGGTCATGTGACGAATATTCTGAATATAAAAAACTCCCCCTAGGTCGAGGAAGTAATACTTTGTTTTGTGGATCTTTTTCTGGAATTGTCGTTCTTAATCGACTTTTTGGAAAGAAGGTTGATGAGCTTGAAGATAGTTATTTAATTACGGTTTCAAGTGGTGAAGACTGGCCTTCTTTTGTTGAGTGGTGTGTCGAGCGTAACTATTATGGTGTAGAGAATCTTGCGATGATCCCTGGCTGTGTAGGTTCTTCTCCTATTCAAAATATAGGGGCTTATGGGTTGGAGTTAAAGGATCTTTGTGAGTCCGTGGAGTATTTAGAGCTGGCTACGTTAACATTAAAAAGATTAAATAATGATGAATGTCTTTTTGGTTATAGAGATTCGATTTTTAAACAACAATTAAAAGATAAAGTGATAATTACTGCCGTTACTTTACGTTTAACTAAAAAATGGCAGCCCTTACTGACTTATGGTCCATTAGCGAGTCTAAACAAAAATGGAGTAACAGTAAAAGATGTATATGAAAAAATATGTAAAATTCGAAGTGCCAAACTACCAGATCCAGATGTATTAGGGAATGCAGGGAGTTTTTTTAAAAATCCAATTATATCTAACGAAAAGTATGCCGATTTACTCATTAAATATCCTAATATTCCAGGGTATGCATTTGGAAATAAAAAGAAAGTTGCTGCAGGCTGGTTGATTGATAACGCTGGGCTTAAAGGGTTTGAAGTTAATGGTGCGGGAGTTCATAAAGAACAAGCGCTTGTTCTAGTTAATAATGGTAATGCTACATCTAAGGATGTTTTAGAGTTAGCTCATTATGTAAAAACTAAAGTGTTTGAAATGTATCAAATAGAATTAGAGCACGAAGTTAGGTTTTACTCAGGAGAAAGAGAAACTTTGTTATCGGAGCTGTTTAATGAAAGAGCATTCTAAAAAATTAGCAATACTCCAACAGTTAAGTGATGGGCAGTTCCATTCTGGGGAAGATCTTGGTAACTGCTTAAATATCTCTCGTTCAGCGATTAGTAAGCACATATCAATTATTCAAAATTGGGGATTGTTAATATATAAAGTTAAAGGTAAGGGGTATGCGTTATCAGCTCCGATTGAACTCCTCTCTTCTGATAAAATAGTGTATAGGAAATTACCAGAACCACTACTTTTAGGCGTTGTTGATTCAACCAACCAATATTTATTAAATGAAATGGAAGGCTTAGAGTCTGGGCAATCTTGTTTTGCTGAGTATCAAACTTCCGGAAGGGGTCGAAGAGGGCGAAGCTGGGTGTCTCCTTTTGGGAGTAATATTTATTTTTCTTTGTATTGGAAACTTGAGAATGGTTTAGCTGCCACTATGGGGTTAAGCCTTGCAGTTGGTATTGCTGTTGTTAATGCGTTAGAACAGCTTGGTTGTTCTAATTTAAAATTGAAGTGGCCGAATGATATTTATTGGAATAATAAAAAGTTAGCGGGTGTTTTAATTGAACTTTCAGCACAGTCTGGTGGTGCTGCACATATTGTTATCGGAGTAGGTATTAATGTGGAGCTGGATGACCGTTTTAATGTTGAAATAGGACAGCCATGGATTGATCTGAAGTCTATTTTAGGAAAAGGTAATCAAAGGAATAAGCTAGCAAATGAATTATTAAGCTCTTTGCATGAAACGATGCTATCGTTTGAAAATAATGGACTAAGTCCATTTATTGAGCGATGGAAGGCTCTTGATAATTATATTGAGCAACGTATTACGCTGCAGTTAGGTGCTACTAATATTGAAGGTATCTGTAAAGGCATTGATGATCAGGGTGCTATATTACTAGACATTAATGGACAACAACATTCGTTTGTCGGTGGCGAAATCTCAATTCAAAAAGATTGATTATTTTCTTATTGAAACATGGTTAACTGAATGGTTTTTTGTTTTTGATAAAATTAAATTAGCCCTGTTTTTAGTAGGTAATATGTTTTCTTCTAAATTGAGACCATTTATTGTATCCCATATGTATTGCGCCTTTTCTATCGATTTTTTTATAGATAATTCAGTATAATGAGAAAAATAAGCCCCTTTTTGTTTAAATGCGCTTGTTCGAAGTTTTAAGAAGCGTTCAACATACCACTGCTTTAATTGTTCTTTAGATGCATCAACATAGATTGAAAAGTCTAAAAAATCAGAGACAAACCGATTATGTTGTTTATTGGGGTAGTCATAACTATTTTGTAAAACATTTAGTCCCTCAATAATTAGAATGTCAGGCTTAGAAATGATTTTTTTTTCTTCTGTAATATCATAAGTTAGGTGTGAATAGGTAGGAGCTTCTACATTAAGTTTCCCACCTTTAATATCGGCAATGAATGAAACCAGAGAAGGCATGTCATAAGATTCTGGGAATCCTTTTCTGTGCATTATGGCTTTATCATTTAATACTTGATTAGGGTACAAAAAACCATCAGTTGTTATGAGGTCTGTTTTTAAGCTTGGTATTAGTTGATTGAGTAGAGTTTGAATTATTCTTGCTGTTGTGCTTTTTCCTACAGCAACGCTTCCTGCAATACCAATAATGAAAGGAGAGTTGATAGCGTCATTTAAAAGGAAGTGCTCTAAAATGGCATTTTTCTCTCTATGGTTTTCAATATTAAGTTGAAGTAAGCGAATTAATGGAAGATAAATCTCTTCAACCTCGTTTATATTGATTTCTTCATTAATACCTCGTAAATGTGTAAGTTCCTGCTCGGTTAATGTTAAAGGAGTCGAATTTCGTAATTCAGCCCAGTTTTCACGAGAAAAAGTTAAATAAGAACTCACATTGCTTACCAGTTGGAGATAATGAAGAGTGAACAATACAATAAGGTAGAATAAGAAAAAAGTGTTCTTATCTTATTTTCAACGATGAATTAGCTTGAATATACATAAATTCCATTGAAAAAGTAAAAAAAGGCATTTTATTTGATTTTTAAGTTGCATGATATTTCGAGATTAACTAGAATGCGCACCAATTGTGCCGACTTAGCTCAGTAGGTAGAGCAACTGACTTGTAATCAGTAGGTCACCAGTTCGACTCCGGTAGTCGGCACCATTTTCTTTATTTCTAGTTTTAGTTATAAAAGAAATTAAAATTTGGAGGGGTTCCCGAGTGGCCAAAGGGAGCAGACTGTAAATCTGCCGCGAAAGCTTCGATGGTTCGAATCCGTCCCCCTCCACCATATTTCAAGGTAAAATAGCTCTGTCGAGTTTCATTGCGTGCATCGTATAATGGCTATTACCTCAGCCTTCCAAGCTGATGATGCGGGTTCGATTCCCGCTGCACGCTCCATCTCCTATTTTTCCTTTATTATTTCAAATGAATTTTTTTGGTTACGTGGTCATATTATATGCCACCAATAGCCGTACCTAGAGGGACTATCATGTCTAAAGAAAAATTTGAACGTACGAAACCGCACGTAAACGTTGGTACTATCGGCCACGTTGACCACGGTAAAACAACTCTAACTGCTGCTATCTGTACTACACTTGCAAAAGTGTACGGTGGTGTTGCTAAAGATTTCGCATCAATCGATAACGCTCCTGAAGAGCGCGAGCGTGGTATCACAATCTCAACTTCTCACGTTGAGTACGATACTCCTGCACGTCACTACGCACACGTTGACTGTCCTGGACACGCCGATTATGTTAAAAATATGATCACAGGTGCTGCTCAAATGGATGGTGGTATCCTAGTTGTTGCTGCAACAGATGGTCCAATGCCACAAACACGTGAGCACATCCTACTTGGTCGTCAAGTTGGTATTCCTTACATCATCGTATTCATGAACAAATGTGATATGGTTGATGATGAAGAGCTTCTAGAGCTAGTTGAAATGGAAGTTCGTGAACTTCTTTCTGAGTACGACTTCCCAGGTGATGATCTACCAGTAATTCAAGGTTCAGCTCTTGGCGCACTAAACGGCGAAAAAGAGTGGGAAGACAAGATTGTTGAGCTTGCAGCTGCACTTGACTCTTACATCCCAGAACCAGAGCGTGCTGTAGACCAACCGTTCCTACTACCAATTGAAGATGTATTCTCAATCCAAGGTCGTGGTACAGTTGTAACTGGTCGTATCGAACGTGGTATCCTACGTGTAGGTGACGAAGTAGAAATCATTGGTATCAGAGACACAACAGTTTCTACATGTACTGGTGTTGAAATGTTCCGTAAGCTGCTTGACGAAGGTCGTGCAGGTGAGAACGTTGGTGCACTTCTACGTGGTACTAAGCGTGATGACGTTGAACGTGGCCAAGTACTTGCTGCTAAAGGTTCAATCAACCCACACACTAAATTTGAGTCAGAAGTATACGTTCTTTCTAAAGATGAAGGTGGCCGTCATACTCCTTTCTTCAAAGGCTACCGTCCACAGTTCTACTTCCGTACAACGGATGTAACTGGCGATATCACACTTCCAGAAGGTGTTGAAATGGTAATGCCTGGTGACAACGTTCAAATGACGGTTGAGCTAATCGCTCCAATCGCAATGGACGAAGGTCTACGCTTCGCAATCCGTGAAGGTGGCCGTACAGTTGGTGCTGGTGTTGTTGCTAAAATCTTTGCTTAAGATTTGACTAAGTACTAATAAAAAGGGCATCATTCGATGCCCTTTTTCTGCGTTGTATTGTGTGTTGTTTTATTTTTGCTCTACAATTTTAAGAAAATGCAGAGCACAGCGCAGATAAATTAGCAAATCGCTGGTTTATAGGATGAAGAGAGTAAGGTATATTTACTCTTGTTTTTGAATTTCTGTCTAATGATAGAAAATGATTTTAGTTATGTCACAGGTTGGTTTATGAAAACAAATACTGAGACGACAGAAACTTCAGGCGCAGTTGATACAATTAAGTGGTTACTAGTTTTAGTACTACTTTCTGCTGCGGTTATTGGTAATTATTTACTAGCTGATTTATCTGTTGTTATTCGAGCTGCCGGTGTAGTTGCATTGATTGCTGCTGCTGGTGGTATTGCTGCCTTCACAGCAAAAGGTCAAACTGCAATTGCATTTGCTCGCGAATCAAGAATGGAAGTACGTAAAGTTGTTTGGCCTACGCGCCAAGAAACAACGCAAACAACTTTCATTGTTCTTGCTGTATGTATCGTAATGGCTCTGATTTTATGGGGTATTGATGGTATTATGGTTAGACTAATTGGCTTAATCACAGGTGTTTGAGGATAAGTGATCATGAGTGAAGCTCCAAAGAAACGTTGGTATGTAGTTCAAGCCTTTTCAGGTTTTGAAGGTCGTGTATCACAATCGTTACGCGAACATATTAAAATTCATAACATGGAAGAGTTATTTGGCGAAGTACTTGTACCAACTGAAGAAGTGGTAGAAATGCGTGCTGGCCAACGTCGTAAAAGCGAACGTAAATTTTTCCCAGGTTACGTGTTAGTGCAAATGATCATGAATGATGAATCATGGCACTTAGTACGTAGTATTCCACGTGTTATGGGGTTCATTGGTGGTACTTCAGATCGCCCTGCACCAATCACTGATAAAGAAGCGGATGCTATTTTAAATCGTCTTGAACAAGCGAGCGAAGCTCCTCGTCCTAAGACATTATTTGAAGCAGGTGAAGTGGTTCGTGTTACTGAAGGTCCATTCGCTGACTTTAATGGTACTGTTGAAGAAGTCGATTATGAAAAAAGTCGTATCAAAGTATCTGTTTCTATCTTTGGCCGTGCAACTCCAGTTGAACTAGAGTTTAGTCAAGTAGAAAAAAACTGATCGAAAAATCAGCAAAGCTATTGTAAAACGCGCGGATTATTATTATAATTTCGCGCGTTTTTGTTAACGGGGAGCTAATCCAGTTGGATGGCGTTTGAACCCAAAATTAGGAAATATTATGGCTAAGAAAGTTGAAGCTTATATCAAACTGCAAGTTGCAGCAGGTATGGCGAACCCAAGTCCACCAGTTGGTCCTGCTCTAGGTCAACACGGTGTGAACATCATGGAATTCTGTAAAGCGTTTAACGCAAGAACAGAATCTGTTGAGAAAGGTCTACCTACTCCAGTTGTTATCTCTGTATACAACGACCGTTCTTTTACGTTTGTAACTAAGACTCCACCTGCTGCTGTTCTTCTTAAGAAAGCTGCTGGCGTTAAGTCTGGTTCTGGTCGTCCAAACAGTGAGAAAGTTGGTACTGTTACTGACGCTCAAATTCAAGAGATCGCAGAAACTAAAGCTGCGGACATGACTGGTGCTGACATTGAAGCTATGAAGCGTTCAATTGCTGGTACTGCTCGTTCAATGGGTCTAGTGGTAGAGGGTTAATAGAATGGCTAAACTTACTAAGCGTATGCGTAATATCCGCGAAAAAGTGGAAGTTACTAAAGACTACGAAATCAATGAAGCTGTTGCTCTTCTTAAAGAACTAGCTACTGCTAAATTCAATGAAAGTGTTGACGTTGCTGTTAACCTTGGCATTGATGCACGTAAATCAGATCAAAACGTACGTGGTGCAACTGTACTGCCTCACGGTACTGGTCGTGATATCCGTGTTGCTGTGTTCACTCAAGGTGCAAATGCAGAAGCTGCTAAAGAAGCTGGCGCTGATCTAGTAGGCATGGAAGATCTTGCTGAGCTAGTTAAGAAAGGCGAAATGAACTTTGACGTTGTTGTTGCTTCTCCTGATGCAATGCGCGTTGTTGGTCAACTAGGTACTATCCTAGGTCCTCGCGGTCTTATGCCAAACCCTAAAGTTGGTACTGTAACTCCTAACGTTGCTCAAGCAGTTAAAAATGCTAAAGCTGGTCAGGTTCGTTACCGTAACGACAAAAACGGCATCATCCATACTACTATCGGTAAAGTAGATTTTGATGCTGCTCAACTTAAAGAGAACCTAGAAGCTCTTTTAGTTGCACTGAAAAAAGCAAAACCAACTTCAGCGAAAGGTACTTTCCTGAAGAAAGTAAGCATCTCTACTACAATGGGTGCTGGCGTATCTCTAGATCAAGCGACTCTAGATACTGCTACAAACTAATTTGCAAAAGCGTAGAATTTGTGTATAATTTTGCGCTTATCAAATTTATGGTTGGGGCTGTTTGATTTTTAATTGAACAGTCTCCGTCCAAGACCGTAGGCGCTCGAAAGAGCTTAATAAAACCTGCGTAGACGGTGCCCGAACTAAAAGCTAGTTTATTAAATTGGTTTTCTGGGACTGCATCGTAATTACTCTCCTACATTTTGTAGTGAGTGGTGTAATCACAACCAGAGGTTAATCCAAATGGCTTTAAATCTTCAAGACAAAAAAGCAATTGTTGCTGAAGTCAACGAAGCAGCCAGTGGTGCACTTTCTGCAGTTGTAGCTGATTCTCGTGGCGTTACTGTTGGCGCGATGACTTCTCTACGTAAACAAGCGCGTGAAGCGGGTGTTTACATGAGAGTTGTTCGTAACACTTTAGCACGTCGTGCAGTAGAAGGTACTCAGTACGAGTGTCTACAAGACACATTTACTGGTCCATCTCTACTTGCATTCTCTAACGAGCACCCAGGTGCTGCAGCACGTCTTTTTAAAGACTTTGCTAAAGAGAATAAAGACTTCGAGATCAAAGCTGCTGCATTTGAAGGCGCAGTTACTGATGCTGATGTACTAGCGACACTACCAACTTACGACGAAGCTATCGCACGCCTAATGATGTGCATGAAAGAAGCTTCTGCTGGTAAACTGGTACGTACTATCGCTGCTGTTCGTGATCAAAAAGAAGAAGCTGCGGCATAAGCCCTGCTTTATTTGATTACAAAATAAATTATTGTTGACTTAAAAGAGAATTGTTATGTCTATTACTAACGAGCAAATCCTAGACGCAGTTGCAGAAATGTCTGTAATGCAAGTTGTTGAGCTTATCGAAGCTATGGAAGAAAAATTCGGTGTTACTGCTGCTGCTGCAGTAGTTGCTGGTGGTGCTGCAGGCGCTGACGCTGCTGAAGAGCAAACTGAATTTGACGTCATCCTAACTGCTGTTGGCGGAAACAAAGTTTCTGTAATCAAAGCAGTTCGTGGCGCTACAGGTCTTGGCCTGAAAGAAGCTAAAGGTCTTGTAGACTCAGCTCCAGCACCTCTAAAAGAAGGCGTTGACAAAGCTGAAGCTGAAGGTCTTAAAGCACAGCTAGAAGAAGCTGGTGCGACTGTTGAAATCAAGTAATTATTACTTAGTTTCATAGCCTAACGGCTAATGGCTGGTGGTTTATTAACCACCGGCCTTTTTGCGCTGTAGGGTTTAGGGTAATTTCACACTGTTTAAAGTCCCTATATCCGAGCAAAAAACATAGTCTCAATCAGAGATTATGTCCTACAGAAAACAGTGTTATTAGTCACTGTCCCAACCTTTCGAAGGCGGACGGTTCGGGTCACTTATCAGCGAGCTGAGGAACCCCATGGTTTACTCTTATACAGAGAAAAAGCGCATCCGTAAGGATTTTGGTAAGCGTCCACAAGTGTTGGACATACCATACTTGCTATCGATCCAGCTTGATTCTTTTACTAAGTTTATCGAGCAAGATCCTGAAGGGCAATACGGTCTTGAGGCTGCTTTCCGTTCTGTTTTTCCAATTCAGAGCTATAACGGCAACTCTAAGCTAGAATACGTTAGCTACAATCTCCGTGAACCAGAATTTGATGTTAAAGAATGTCAAATCCGCGGTGTTACATATTCTGCACCACTACGCGTTAAGTTACGTTTAGTTGTGTACGATAAAGACGCACCTGCAGGCACGGTAAAAGACATTAAAGAACAAGAAGTCTACATGGGCGAAATTCCGCTTATGACAGACAATGGTACTTTTGTAATCAATGGTACTGAAAGGGTTATCGTATCCCAGCTGCACCGCAGCCCAGGTGTCTTCTTCGACAGCGATAAGGGTAAAACCCATTCATCTGGTAAAGTTCTTTATAACGCACGTGTAATTCCTTACCGTGGTTCATGGTTAGATTTCGAATTTGATCCTAAGGATAACTTATTCGTACGTATCGACCGTCGTCGTAAATTACCAGCAACGATCATCTTACGTGCACTTCGTAAGACAACAGAAGAAATCTTAGATTTATTCTTCGATAAAGTTGTATTTGAAGTGAAAGACCAAACGCTAATGATGGAATTACTTCCTGAGCGTTTACGTGGTGAGACTGCAACATTTGATATTGAATCGAACGGCAAAGTTTATGTTGAAGCCGGTCGTCGTATTACTGCGCGTCATATTCGTCAATTGACGAAAGACGAAGTAAACTCTATCGAAGTACCAGTAGATTATATTGTAGGTAAAGTAGCTTCTCACGATTATGTGAATGAAGATACTGGTGAGATCATTATCGCGGCTAACCAAGAGTTTAGCTTAGAAGATCTTGCTAATTTATCTCAAGCTGGCCACAAAAAGATCGAAGTGTTATTTACGAATGACCTTGATCATGGTGCATACATTTCTGACACATTACGTGCAGATTCAACTGTTGACCGTTTATCGGCATTAGTTGAAGTTTATCGTATGATGCGCCCTGGCGAGCCACCAACAAAAGAAGCTGCTGAATCATTATTTGAAAGCCTATTCTTCTCAGAAGATCGCTATGACTTATCGACTGTTGGTCGTATGAAGTTTAATAGCTCAATTGGTCGTGATAATGACGAAGGCGCTGGCATTCTTGATGAGACAGATATCATTGAGGTTATGCGCAAACTGATCGATATTCGTAACGGTAAAGGTGAGGTTGATGATATCGATCACCTTGGTAACCGTCGTATTCGTTCTGTGGGCGAAATGGCAGAAAACCAATTCCGTGTTGGTTTAGTTCGTGTAGAACGTGCTGTTCGTGAGCGTTTAAGCCTTGGTGACCTTGATGCAATTATGCCTCAAGATCTTATCAATGCTAAGCCTATTTCAGCTGCAGTTAAAGAATTCTTTGGCTCTTCACAGCTATCTCAGTTTATGGATCAGAATAACCCATTGTCAGAAGTTACGCACAAGCGTCGTATTTCTGCATTAGGTCCTGGCGGTCTAACTCGTGAGCGTGCTGGTTTCGAAGTTCGTGATGTACACGCGACTCACTACGGTCGCCTATGTCCAATCGAAACACCTGAAGGTCCAAACATCGGTCTAATTAACTCATTATCAGCATTCGCACAATGTAACGAGTATGGTTTCCTAGAAACTCCATACCGTCGTGTTGTTGATGGTGTTGTTACTGAAGATGTTGATTACCTATCTGCTATCGAGGAAGGTACTTTTGTTATTGCACAGGCGAATGCCGTGTTAACAGAAGAAGGTACTTTCGCTGATGAATTAATCATCGCTCGTCAGAAAGGTGAATCTGGACTGCACCCACGTGAACACATCCAATATATGGATGTCGCGACAAACCAAGTTGTATCTGTAGCTGCATCGCTTATCCCGTTCCTAGAACACGATGATGCGAACCGTGCCCTAATGGGTGCGAACATGCAACGTCAAGCCGTTCCTACACTAAGAGCAGATAAGCCTTTAGTTGGTACTGGTATTGAACGTAATGTAGCTGTTGACTCAGGTGTAACTGCTGTTGCTAAACGTGGCGGTATGGTTCAGTCAGTAGATGCTTCTCGTATCGTTATTAAAGTGAACGAAGAAGAATTGGTACCTGGCGAAGCTGGTATCGATATCTACAACTTAACTAAATACACTCGTTCTAACCAAAATACGTGTATCAACCAACGTCCTACAGTACTTCCTGGTGAACCTGTAACTCGTGGTGATGTACTTGCTGATGGTCCTTCAACGGATCTTGGTGAGCTTGCACTTGGTCAGAACATGCGTATCGCGTTCATGCCTTGGAATGGTTATAACTTCGAGGATTCAATCCTTGTATCTGAGCGTGTAGTTCAGGAAGACCGTTTCACGACAATCCATATTCAAGAACTATCTTGTGTGGCTCGTGATACTAAACTTGGTTCAGAAGAGATCACTGCAGATATCCCTAACGTAGGTGAAGCTGCACTGTCTAAACTTGATGAATCAGGTATTGTTTACATTGGTGCTGAAGTTAAGGGTGGTGACATCCTAGTTGGTAAAGTAACACCTAAAGGTGAAACTCAACTGACTCCTGAAGAGAAGCTACTACGAGCTATCTTTGGTGAAAAAGCATCTGATGTTAAAGATTCTTCTCTACGTGTACCAAACTCTGTTTCAGGTACTATCATTGATGTACAAGTATTTACGCGTGATGGTGTTGAAAAAGATAAACGTGCTCTAGAAATCGAACAAATGCAGCTTAAAGAAGCTAAGAAAGACATTACTGAAGAATTCCAGATTCTTGAAGGTGGCTTATTAGCACGTGTTCGCACACTTCTACTTGCTGCAGGTACTTCTGAAGTTAAGCTTGATGCGATGGATCGTAAGCAGTGGTTAGAAATCACTCTTGATGATGAATCACAACAAAATCAACTTGAGCAGCTTGCTGAGCAATATGATGAGCTTAAAGCAGAGTTCGATAAGAAATTCGAAACTAAACGTCGTAAGATCACTCAAGGTGATGATCTTGCTCCGGGCGTACTGAAAATCGTTAAAGTTTACCTAGCGGTAAAACGTCGTATTCAGCCTGGTGATAAGATGGCGGGTCGTCATGGTAACAAGGGTGTAATCTCTAAGATCAACCCTGTTGAAGACATGCCTTATGATGAAAAAGGTCAGCCAGTAGATATCGTACTGAACCCACTGGGTGTACCTTCTCGTATGAACATCGGTCAAATTCTTGAAGTTCATATGGGTCTTGCTGCGAAAGGCGTTGGTGATAAGATCAACCAAATGCTTAAAGAGCAACAAGAACTACATAAGTTCCGTAACTTCTTACAAAAAGTATACGATCTTGGTGAAACTCGCCAAGAAGTAGACATCGCTGCATTGTCTGATGACGAAGTTCGTACATTAATTAAGAACTTACGCGGTGGTTTACCAATCGCAACACCAATCTTTGATGGTGCTCCAGAAGCATCAATTAAAGAACTATTAAAACTTGTAGATCTGCCAGAGTCTGGTCAGTTGAAACTGTTTGATGGTCGTACTGGTGATGCGTTTGAGCGTCCTGTAACTGTTGGTTACATGTATATGCTAAAACTAAACCACTTAGTTGATGACAAGATGCACGCACGTTCTACCGGCTCTTACAGCCTTGTAACTCAGCAACCACTTGGTGGTAAAGCTCAGTTCGGTGGTCAGCGTTTCGGTGAGATGGAAGTATGGGCACTTGAAGCATATGGTGCTGCATATACCTTACAAGAAATGCTAACCGTTAAGTCGGATGACGTGAACGGTCGTACTAAGATGTATAAGAACATCGTAGATGGCGATCATCGTATGGAACCTGGTATGCCGGAATCATTCAACGTATTGTTGAAAGAAATCCGCTCACTTGGTATCAACATCGAGTTAGAAGACGAAGAATAATCTCATTGAGATTGTCCGGTAGAATATAAGGCGCTCGCCGAGCGCCTTTTTTCTCCTTACAGGAGCCGAATGTGAAAGACTTATTAAAGTTTCTGAAAGCACAACATAAGACTGAAGAATTTGATGCAATCAAAATCGGTCTTGCTTCACCTGACCAAATTCGTTCATGGTCTTTTGGTGAAGTTAAAAAGCCAGAAACAATCAACTATCGTACCTTTAAGCCAGAACGTGACGGTCTTTTCTGTGCACGTATCTTTGGCCCAGTTAAAGACTACGAGTGCTTATGTGGTAAATATAAGCGCCTGAAGCACCGTGGTGTTATCTGTGAAAAATGTGGCGTAGAAGTAACGCAAACTAAAGTTCGTCGTGACCGTATGGGCCACATTGAACTTGCGTCTCCTGTTGCACACATCTGGTTCCTTAAGTCACTTCCATCTCGTATTGGTTTGTTAATGGACATTCCTCTACGTGATATCGAACGTGTACTTTATTTTGAATCATATGTGGTTACAGAGCCAGGTATGACTGACTTAGAGCGCAGCCAACTTCTTTCAGAAGAAGAGTACCTTGATAAGCTAGAAGAGTTCGGTGACGAATTCACTGCTAAAATGGGTGCTGAGGCGATTAAAGATTTGCTTGGTTCTATGGACATGCAAGCTGAAATCGAGAACATGCGTGAAGAGCTAGAAACAACTAACTCTGAAACAAAACGTAAGAAACTGACTAAGCGTTTGAAACTTGTAGAAGCGTTCGTTCAATCTGGTAATAACCCAGAGTGGATGATCTTAACTGTACTACCAGTTCTTCCGCCAGATCTTCGTCCTCTAGTTCCACTAGATGGCGGCCGTTTTGCTACGTCTGATCTAAATGACTTATACCGTCGTGTGATCAACCGTAACAACCGTTTGAAGCGTCTTTTAGACCTAGCTGCACCAGATATCATTGTACGTAACGAAAAACGTATGCTGCAAGAGTCTGTGGATGCGCTGCTTGATAACGGTCGTCGTGGTCGTGCGATTACAGGTTCTAATAAACGTCCTCTGAAATCTCTTGCTGATATGATCAAGGGTAAACAAGGTCGTTTCCGTCAGAACTTGCTTGGTAAACGTGTAGACTACTCTGGTCGTTCTGTAATTACAGTTGGTCCATACCTTCGTCTACATCAGTGTGGTCTTCCTAAGAAGATGGCACTTGAACTATTTAAACCATTTATCTACAGCAAACTAGAAGGTCGTGGTCTTGCTACGACAATCAAAGCAGCTAAGAAAATGGTCGAGCGTGAAGAAGCGATCGTTTGGGATATCCTAGATGACGTAATTCGTGAACACCCAGTACTGCTTAACCGTGCACCAACACTTCACCGTCTTGGTATCCAAGCGTTTGAACCAGTACTAATCGAAGGTAAAGCGATTCAGCTTCACCCACTAGTGTGTGCCGCATATAACGCCGACTTCGATGGTGACCAGATGGCGGTACACGTACCTCTAACTCTGGAAGCTCAATTAGAAGCACGTACCCTAATGATGTCGACGAATAACATTCTGTCGCCAGCATCAGGTGACCCAATCATCGTTCCTTCTCAGGATGTTGTATTAGGTCTGTACTACATGACACGTGATAAAATTAACGCGAAAGGCGAAGGCATGTACCTTGAAGGTTTTGCTGAAGCTGAGAAAGCATACCGTACAGGTTGTGCAGAGCTACATGCTCGCGTTAAAGTTCGAATCACAGAAGTTCTTCGTGATGAAAACGGTATTGAAACTCGTGAAACTAAACTGGTTGATACGACTGTTGGTCGTGCAATGCTATGGCAGATTGTTCCTGAAGGTCTTCCTTACAGCATCATTAACCAGAAGTTAGGTAAGAAGCAAATCTCTAACCTACTAAACGAAGCATATCGTTCTCTTGGGCTAAAAGACACAGTAGTGTTTGCTGACCAAATCATGTACACCGGTTTCGCATACGCAGCATTGTCTGGTGCGTCTGTTGGTATCGATGACATGGTTATTCCTGATGCTAAGTACACTAAAGTTGCTGATGCAGAAGAAGAAGTTAAGCAAATTCAAGAACAGTACCAATCTGGTCTTGTAACTGCAGGCGAACGTTACAACAAAGTTATCGATATCTGGGCAGCAACGAATGAACAAGTTGCTAAAGAGATGATGGATAACTTGTCTTCAGAAACTGTGCTTAACCGCGATGGTGAAGAAGAGCAACAAGAATCGTTTAACAGCGTTTACATGATGGCCGATTCCGGTGCTCGTGGTTCTGCAGCTCAGATTCGTCAGCTTGCTGGTATGCGTGGTCTGATGGCGAAACCAGATGGTTCAATCATCGAAACACCGATCACGGCGAACTTCCGTGAAGGTCTAAACGTAAACCAATACTTCATCTCAACGCACGGTGCGCGTAAAGGTCTTGCCGATACAGCACTTAAAACAGCGAACTCAGGTTACCTGACTCGTCGTTTAGTTGACGTTGCTCAAGATGTTGTCGTTCACTTAGATGACTGTGGAACACTGGAAGGTGTAACCATGATCCCTCTAATTGAAGGTGGTGATGTTAAAGAGCCTCTACACGAGCGTGTTCTAGGTCGTGTGGTTGCTGAAGATGTATTGAAACCAGGTACAGATGAGATCCTTCTTCCACGTAATACGCTTCTTGATGAGAAGCAGTGTCAAATCGTTGAAGAAAACTCAGTTGACCAAATTAAAGTACGTTCAGTAGTAAGCTGTGAAGCTGACTTCGGTTGTTGTGCTAACTGTTACGGTCGTGACTTGGCTCGTGGCCACATGGTAAACCAAGGTGAGTCAGTAGGTGTTATCGCTGCTCAATCAATCGGTGAACCTGGTACACAGCTAACGATGCGTACGTTCCACATCGGTGGTGCGGCATCTACGGCAGCAGCAGACAACAGCATTCAAGTTAAAACGACAGGTTCAATTAAACTTCATAATGCTAAGCACGTAACAAATGGCGAAGGTAACTTAGTTATTACTTCTCGTGCTTCTGAATTGACAGTTATTGACGAGCATGGCCGTACAAAAGAGAGCTATAAGCTTTCTTACGGTACTATTCTTTCTAAGAAAGATGGTGATGCAGTGGTTCAAGGCGATAAGATCGCAGCTTGGGACCCGCATACAATGCCAATCATCACAGAAGTACAAGGTCAAGTTCAATTCGTGGACATGATTGATGGTGTGACAATTACGACTCAAACTGATGAGTTAACAGGTCTATCTTCAATTGTTATCCTTGATGCGGCTGAGCGAGCTTCTGCTGGTAAAGACATGCGTCCAACAGTGAAACTTGTTGATGCGAATGGTCGTGACATCATGATCCCTGGCACAGAAATGCCAGCACAATACTTCCTACCTGGTAAGGCGATTGTTAACCTTGCAGATGGTGGTAACGTAGGTATCGGTGAAACACTAGCTCGTATTCCTCAAGCGTCAAGTGGTACTAAAGATATTACCGGT
Source organism: Aliivibrio thorii (assembly GCF_057368585.1). Taxonomy (NCBI): domain Bacteria; kingdom Pseudomonadati; phylum Pseudomonadota; class Gammaproteobacteria; order Vibrionales; family Vibrionaceae; genus Aliivibrio; species Aliivibrio thorii. The sequence continues at coordinate 180,431 of NZ_CM170654.1, forward strand.
GGTCTTCCACGCGTTGCGGACTTATTTGAAGCTCGTAAACCTAAAGAGCCAGCAATTCTTGCTGAGCACGCAGGTATTGTTGCGTTTGGTAAAGAAACTAAAGGTAAAGTACGCTTATTGATCACTCGTGACGATAACAACGAAGTTTATGAAGAAATGATTCATAAACACCGTCAACTTAACATCTTTGATGGTGATAAAGTTGAACGTGGCGATGTTATCTCTGATGGTCCAGAAACTCCGCACGATATCCTACGTTTACGTGGTATCCATGCAGTGACTGAATACATCACTAACGAAGTTCAAGAAGTATACCGCTTACAAGGCGTTAAGATTAACGATAAGCACATTGAAACTATCGTTCGTCAAATGCTACGTAAGTGTACGATTACACATTCTGGCGACTCAACCTTCCTTGAGGGTGAGCAACTAGAATTCGCTAACGTAACGATTGCAAACCGTCTGCTTGAAGCGGAAGGCAAACAACCAGCTCGTTTCGAACGTGATCTACTAGGTATTACTAAAGCGTCTCTTGCTACTGAGTCGTTCATCTCTGCTGCATCGTTCCAAGAAACGACGCGCGTACTTACTGAAGCAGCTGTTTCTGGTAAGCGTGATGAGCTACGTGGTCTGAAAGAAAACGTAATCGTTGGTCGACTAATTCCAGCGGGTACAGGTTTCGCGTACCACCAAGAACGTCAAAAGCAAAAAGCAGCATCGCAAGAAGCGCCATCTGCTGAGCAAGCGACTGATAACTTAGCAGCACTATTGAATGCAGGTTTCTCTTCTGAAGAGTAATTGATTTCGATATACGTTAAATAAAAAGCCCTGCAGAAATGCAGGGCTTTTTTATATTACAATGTATTTAAAAAGAAATTTAAAATTGTACAACAAATACATCATTACTATTACTATTCGTTAATGTCACATTAGCAATATCATTGTTCGTTTGAGCGACGGCAATAAGGTTTTCAGAAGAATTAGCTAACGATACAGTGGCAACTGAATCATTACCAAATTGACCTACATAAACTTCGTTCAAGTTACTATTCATTGAAAGGTCAACATCTGCGCTATTTCCATCCCCCCATTGACCGACTGCCGCCAAGTTATTATAGCTATCATCAATATTTATATCTGCTTTGACATTATTACTTCCAAATACATTTACATAAGCTTCATTATCTGAGGCATTAGTACTAATTGTTATATTAGCTGTATTATATGAACCGCCCATGAAATTAGTTTCAGTATAGTTATTATCTCCTTGGATACTTGTCATTGCACTATTATTAGTACCACCATCTACATAGATAATTGAATCATTACTATTACCATCTTGGTGTATTTCTAAGGGACCGTTATTATCAGCATTCATTAATCTTATATTTGCTCTGTTTAGATCGCCATCTTGTTCAATTAATGCGTCATTTTCATTACTAGAGTCTGCAACGATTCTCCCTAGGTTGTTCATTCCATCTTGCTCTACATCAAAGTTATTTAGCTCACTACCTTGTCTAGCCTTTATTACCCCTTTGTTGTTTTCACCATCTTGATCTATATCTAAGACATTTCCATGGCTGCCGTTACGAACTCTAACTTTTGCTTTATTTTCATTTCCGAATTGTGTGACCCCTACAAGATTACCGTCCGAATTACGAATTAAAACATTAGAGTCATTTCCCGGTGTACCTGGTGAGAATTGGATAACACCAACTACATTACCTTCTGCATTGTGTAAGGTAGTATCTGATGTGTTATCAGCATAAACTGCACCAGAAAGTAAGATGGTTGAGATTGCGATTGCTAGCTTTTTCATAATAAACTTCCTTGAAATGATTTTAATTTATAATGGATATGAATCTATCCATTCCATTTACTAAGATAATTCCTTGATTGCCAGTCTGATTAATGGAAAAACCTGCACCATTATTTTTATTCACTGCCGCTGCAATATTTGAATCACCTGTTTGGTTTACTACATTTTGTTTATCATTACCCGTTTGTCTTAAATGGGCTATATTGTCATTACCATTTTGTAAAATAGCGCCTTCATGGTTGGTTCCCCATTGATCTAGGGAGGCGGAATTATTATTACCATTTTGAATGACTAGCCCTGTATTGTTACTTCCAAGCTGCAATACTGCCGCTGTATTGTTATAACCAGCTTGTTTTACTTTTGCTTTATTATTTCCCACTCCATTTATATTATGTTGGACAATAGTTATTCGAGAATTTGTCGAATTCGTCAGTTCTACGATGGCATTATTGCTATGACCAGTGTTGAGCTCTGATAATTCAGTTAGCTCGTTGGGTGCATTAAATTCATTAATACCTAAGTCTAAATCTGCATATGTATAACTACTGACAGCCACTAATAAATAAAGATAATTTACTGATAATTTTTTCATATCAGTATCCCTCTTTTCTTGATAGCTCACTTGCTACTTAAAAAGTATGGGATTTACTCAGAGAAGCACCATAAACTTTATTATGATATTTATTAATAAGATAAATAAACTAAAGGACTAGAGGTCCTGTTTTTATTGATATTATTTTTTTCTCAAAAGTGAAACAAACGATAAACTACTTAGTTAATACTTAATAATTCGGTGGATATATAGTCTTTTTGAACTAGTTTTAAGTAACAACATTTATGGAGGGCTGAGATGAACATTTATTATTTATCTTCAAACCCAACTTTGTACTCTTCTTTACTTATTGATTTATTAGAGAAAACATCTAATAAAAAGATAATGGTAGTTGACTGTGAGGTACTAAGTACTAAAGGAAATCAAGATGATGAAATGTTAGTTATTTTGGATTTTAAAAATCAAACAGATAGTAAATATAAGCAATATTTATCTGTAATAACGGAGTATAAGATAAAGGCGAAAGAAATATTATTTAATGTAACAGACGAGAATATAACAAAAAATATAATGAAATATCCCAGCGTTGTCGGCGTTTTTTATGAAAGCGATAATGTAAATATTATATCAGAAGGTGTTAAAAAGATAATTGATGGTGAATTGTGGCTTAGTCGTAAAGTCACGAATGATTTAATTTCAATATATCGTTCAAAACAAAATGGGATATTAACGACATCAGTATCTCTAACAGCTAGAGAAAAAGAAATATTACAACTTCTTTCATTTGGTTCATCAAATGTTGATATAGCGAGCACTCTTTTTGTTAGTGAAAATACAGTTAAAACACATTTACATAATGTATTTAAAAAATTAAACGTGAGAAATAGATTGCAAGCAATGATCTGGGCTAAAGGTTATGATTTTGAAGGATTAAAATAATGAAATTTTATATTTTATTTAAAATATGCATTTTCTTTTTATTTCCTCTTATTGTTAACGGTGCTGAAAATAAAATAATTTTAGAGTCACCAAAAGCTTTAGAAGAGATCAGTATTGATGAGGTTGATGATCTTATTGAAATTGATGGATTAATAATAGACAGAACATTAACTCGTCTAGGTAAAGATTTTTATTTTTCTTTTTCGATAAAAATGAACAGTAAGCACAATGATTTAGACGTCAATCTAACGGTAAAAGAAAGGCCAACAGCATTATCAGGAAGCATAATAGGGGTTTATCATTTTGACAAAGTTATCTATCGAGGAGCGCTTTCTCCCGGTCAAAGACAAGCAGAAGAGAAAGCAGAGCAAGCTATAGAAGCGGTGGACAGATATATTGTTAGGTGGCAAACGGAGAAATTGTTTAAAGATACGTATGATCTCGATTTTCCAGAGATCTAAGGATATAACATGAAAATAAGGATGATTTTTTTTATTTTATTTAGTGCAATTATAAGCTTAAGCCACGCTAGTGAACTTGTATATACACCAGTAAATCCTAATTTTGGAGGGAACCCTCTAAATACAACTCATTTGTTTGCTGGTGCAAATGCGATTAATGATTATAAAGGACCACAAGATGATTCATTATTCGAACAAGAATCAGCACTAGATCGTCTGACTTCAAGTTTAGAGTCTCGTCTAATTAGTCAGTTACTTGCCGATGTTGGTAATGGTAATACTGGGCAACTAGTTACCGATGATTTCATCTTAAATATTGTTGATGATTCAGGGGCATTACTTATTCAAATTGTTGATAAAGAAACGGGTGAAACTTCTGAGATACAGGTTAGTGGGCTCACTCCAGATTAATTTCTAAGCTAAGGAATCAGCAATGAAATATTCAATATTACTTTTACTACTTATTATTTCAGGTTGTTCTAACTCAATTGATGTGCCTGATACCTCAGAGCTGCCAACATTGATGCAGCGTGGTGTAAGTTATGTCGACCTTATTTCACTACCTAAACCACAAGGGAAAATTTATGTCTCTGTTTATGATTTTAGGGATCAAACAGGACAATATAAACCTCAACCAAACAGTAATTTTTCAACAGCTGTACCACAAGGCGGAACGGCCCTTCTAACGATGGCATTGCTCGATTCTGAATGGTTTTTTCCATTAGAAAGACAGGGTTTACAAAATCTATTAACAGAAAGAAAAATTATTCGGGCTGCACAGAAAAAACAGGAATCAATTAGTAATCATGGTTCAACATTACCTTCCTTATTGTCTGCAAATGTAATGATAGAAGGTGGCATTGTTGCTTATGATTCTAATATTAAAACTGGTGGGGCAGGTGCTCGATATTTAGGTATTGGTGGCTCTGGTCAGTATAGAGCGGATCAAGTAACAGTAAATATCAGGGCTGTAGATGTTAGAAGTGGAAAAATTTTAACAAGTGTAACGACAAGTAAAACGATTTTATCTTATGAAGTGTCTGCAGGAGCATTTAGATTTGTTGATTATAAAGAATTGTTAGAAGTAGAATTAGGTTATACAAATAATGAACCAGTAAACATAGCGTTAATGTCAGCAATTGATTCTGCTGTTATCCACCTTATTGTTAAAGGTATTAAAGATGGTTTATGGCGTCCGGCTAATCCTGCAGGAATCGAAAACCCAATATTCCGTAAGTATGCCTCAGAAACCAATCAAATATTATAAGACCATATAGAGTGTTTAAATATAATCTAAACACTCTATTTACTTTTTTAAGCACCTGGTGGGTGGCTTAAACTCGTTGAAATCTGTTCAATTAATCCATCCTCTAGCTCAAACCTCATTTCAATAATCTCACCTAACGCTGAAAAATCTTTATCAAAATCCTTCAATAGCAGATCCTCATCGTCTTTTGAGTACTTATCGGTGAAATTAAGAATTGGATCTGTTGTTTTGGTGATGTTTGCATATAGCTGGCTCATTTCTTCCGTTGGAGAAAAGCCTGTCGCATCCCATTTGGCCATCACCACATTGTAGATTTTGAAATGCCCTTCAGAAATATAGTCAATGAGATGTTGAGTGAAAGATTGGATTTCAGAAAATGGTGGGAGAGAGGATGTTGACGTATCAAATGGAGGAAGGCCTGCCAATTTACAATATTCAACCAATAAGTCTTGGCGAGTTGATAGCCAATGGTCAATAACGTCGTTATTCCCGCCCCATTGTTCTTGGAATTGATTTAGTTTAGTAAGCATAACGATATCCTTGTAGTTGCAAGCAATAAACTAACGCTTTATATCAATACCTAAGTAATTTCAAAATGCGGTTTCAGTAAGAATTACTAAGGTATACACTCATTATTATGTTTATTAAGATTGCCAGTAAATATTGATTGCTGCAAGAGGGTTATGATAAAGATGTTAGACCAACATACAAAAGCGTATTGGTGTGTCGTAAATGATTCTGCAGTTTGGTTAGAGGGGAAAACACTTCCTTATGGTAGCGCTGTTGATTTGAATTTGCCTTTTGAAAGTGCAATATGTATTGGTAATTATGATAATCATCTGGTGATGTGGCTGAACGATGAGCATATAGAAAAAGCGGTAGAATTTACTAACTTAAGAGAGCTACTACTCGTTAAGGAGTCACTTTTCTTAATGATAAGTAAGGCTATTCAATATGGTTTTATGGCTCGTGAATTTCGTTTTTGTCCTCAATGTGGTGGTCGAACACAGCTCAATCTTAATCAAATAGCAATGCAATGTAATGAGTGCCGAAAGTTACATTACCCTCGAATATTTCCTTCAATTATTGTTGCCATTCGTAAAGATGACTCGATTCTATTAGCTCAACATCAAAGGCATAAAGGCGGTTTATTCACTGTATTGGCAGGTTTTGTTGAAGTTGGGGAAACGCTAGAAATGGCGGTTGAACGTGAGGTATTTGAGGAAACAGGTATCAAGATAAAAAATATTCGTTATGTGGCCAGTCAGCCTTGGGCATTTCCTTCAAGTCTTATGATGGGCTATATGGCAGATTATGATTCTGGAGAAATTAAGGTGGATCCCAATGAGTTGGTCAAAGCTGACTGGTATTATCAAGCTAATTTACCTGAGTTAGCACCAAAAGGAACGATAGCCAGGTTGCTAATAGAATCAACACTTGATGAAATTAACGCAAGTAAAGAATATTAATTAATCGACTTTCTGACTAAGAGCTCAGGTATTGTAAAATGTAGAAGATTGGTTAAATATGATCTCGATAGCAAAGGTGGGCTTTTGTTCATCAAATTGAATGCTACAATAGCGAGATCTAATATGAGGAAAGATCATGACAGAATTAAAAAATGACCGCTATTTACGTGCGTTATTAAAACAACCAGTAGATTACACACCAGTTTGGATGATGCGCCAAGCAGGTCGATACCTTCCAGAGTACAAGGCGACACGAGCAGAAGCGGGTGATTTCATGTCTCTGTGTAAAAATGCAGAGCTTGCTTCTGAAGTGACGCTACAGCCTCTACGTCGTTTTCCTCTAGATGCTGCGATTCTATTTTCAGATATTCTGACTATCCCTGATGCAATGGGATTAGGTCTGTATTTTGAAACAGGTGAAGGTCCTAAATTTGAACGACCAATTACCTGTAAAGCAGACGTGACTAAAATTGGCCTTCCAGATCCAGAAGGAGAGCTGCAATATGTAATGAATGCCGTTCGTCAGATCCGTAAAGATCTTAAAGGTGAAGTTCCATTAATTGGCTTCTCTGGTAGCCCTTGGACACTAGCAACATACATGGTTGAAGGTGGAAGCTCAAAAGCCTTTACTAAAATTAAAAAAATGATGTATGCAGAGCCTGCAACATTGCACCTATTACTAGATAAACTATCAGATACCGTTATCGAATACCTAAACGCGCAAATCAAAGCTGGCGCACAATCAGTTATGGTGTTTGATACATGGGGGGGAGTATTAACTCCTCGTGATTACAATGAATTCTCGTTGCAGTACATGCATAAAATTGTTGATGGTTTAATTCGTGAAAACGAAGGTCGCCGTGTTCCTGTTACGCTATTTACTAAAAATGGCGGTATGTGGTTAGAGTCAATTGCAGCAACAGGTTGTGATGCAGTAGGTCTTGATTGGACAATTAATATTGCAGATGCGAAAGCTCGTATTGGTGATAAAGTGGCTCTACAGGGCAATATGGATCCATCCATTCTTTACGCGCAACCTGAACGAATTCGTCAAGAGGTAGGTACTATCCTTGAAGGATTTGGTAATGAAGGAACCGGTCACGTATTTAATTTAGGTCACGGTATCCACTTAGATGTCCCGCCTGAAAATGCAGGTGTATTTGTTGATGCAGTACATGATTTATCTAAGCCATACCATAAATAAAATCTTAATTTAAAGATTTGATAGCAAAAGGAGACTCATTGTGGTCTCCTTTTTTATTGGAACAGAGATATACTTTTGTTGTCATAGCAATAATTAAGAATTTTAAAAGAGGCCATTATGTTTAAAAAATTACAAACCTTACTGCGAAAAGTAATGCATGATGGAACAGAGAGTGGAGCGACAGATATTGCCTCTATACATTTAGCGATGGCATCTTTGTTATGTGAAGTGTCTAGAGCGGACCATCAAAGTGATCAAAGAGAAGATGATGCGAAACTTCAATTGCTTATGAAGTTACTTGATATTAATGAAGAGCAAGCTGAACAATTATTAATTCAAGCAATAAGTAAAAGTAAAGCATCAGTATCTCTCTACGAGTTTACCACCAAACTTCGTGCGCTAATGCCGCAAGAACGTTATGAGTTGATAGAGGCTATGTGGTCTGTTGCTTATGCAGATGGAGTGATTGAGCCTATGGAAGAGGCCGTTATTCGTCAAGTCGCTGATCTGATTTATCTCGACCATTTAGAGTTTATTCGTGCCAAGCTATCTGCAGCACCTAAAAAATAACCTTATTTAAAGCCTGTAAATTTACAAGCTTTATGATTTTTTAATACCCTTTATCAAAATCAATTAAATTCAGTAGAGAAAATCCATCACGCCAGCGTAGGTAGTTAATAGAGAATTGCTCGAAAACTTGTTCAGGGAAGCTTACCGCCGCAATGTGTGGGGTAACTGTGATGTTTGGATGATGCCAGTAGGGGCATTCTTGCGATAATGGTTCATTCATAAACACATCCAGAAAAGCGTGAGAAATAGTTTTATTTTCTAATGAATGTAATAAACCATAATTATCTAATATTTCTCCACGACCCACACTAAACAATAAAGCTCCGTTTCCGTGGCTTAATATCTCTGTATTTAATAAGCCTATCGTTTGATCTGTTTTGGGAAGTGTACTAACAATGACATCTGCTTGTTTAAAGGCGGTGTTAATTTCTGTTATATGGAAGACTTGTTTAAAAGGGGATTCTTTTGGAGGAATGCCAGAACGATTAATTCCGTAAACAGTAAAACCAAGTGCTTTGGCTGTTATTGCAAGAGAGCAGCCAATAGATCCAGTGCCTAAAATAACCATGGTTTTATTTGATAATGAAATATAGTCATGAGGTAGCCACTGTTTCTTATGCTGTTGTTGAGCATATTGTGTGAAATGGCGGAAATGTTGAATACAATAACCTAAAACATATTCTGAAATTTGTTGGCCAAAGATCCCTTTTACATTAGTAAGCTCATAATCTTGTTTTAAATGCGGATCTACTAAAACATCAATGCCAGCAAAGGTGGATTGAAGCCATTCCACGCGTTCACATTGATCAAGAAGGTCTTTAATAAGTGGTGGATCTGCAAGAATGATGTCAGCTTTTCTTAGATCATGGCAAATTTCAAGATCAGGAAGATCTGAACACTCAAAAAGTGAGAGGTACTTCTCTTTTTCTTTTGAAATGATAAGTAATTTATTCATAACCTTCCTTTTGTCATTCGTGGTTATCAAGTACACTTAAAGCGTCATTTTTTTATAGTGTAGAATCGTATATGTTACGCAATCCTATCCAAGTTCGTTTAGAAAAGTTTGAACCATGGCAACAAATAACTTTTATGGCTTCTTTATGTGAACGTATGTATCCAAATTACGCACATTATTGTGAAGCAACAGGCTTTGCTGAGCCTCAAACCTATCGAGTTATTCTGGATAGTATTTGGGAGCTACTGACCGTTAAAAATGCCAAGATTAATTTTGAACGTCAATTAGAAAAACTTGAAGAAATGATCCCTGAGTTAAATGATGACTCAATTTATCTAACTTACCCAGCAATTGATGCGTGTGTCGCGCTATCTACTTTTTTACATGGGATCTTAGATCGTGATGTACTAGAAGATGCTATGTTTAAAGTTAGCCAATTATCAGTTACGACAGTTGCTCAATTAGTTGAAGCGCAAACAGGTGAAGAAGTTACTGATGAAAATCAAAAAGAGATCGAAGTGATTTGTGAAGAATGGGATGTTCAATGGGCTATCTTCCGACCACTGCGTGAAGCTGAAGAGCGCGATATTGATTTGATCAAAGATCTACGCCAAGAATTAAGAGATGAAAATGTGAGTAATATTGGCCTAGAGTTGCAATATTAATTTTTGTTTTGATGTAAAAAAACCGATGATAATTCACCGGTTTTTTTATGTTTACTTAAAGGGGCTTGCTAACACCTTTATCTTAACACTAAGTTTTTAGTGCTCTTCTTCATCTGTATTATCAATCACACCGTGTTTCGTTTTCCAATTTGTCCAACGTTGTTGAGCAAGTTGCTGCATATCTGTTGTTTTGTCAGCTTCATCAATGATTTCTTCGCCAACCATATATTCAAATATATCTTCAAGGGTTAATAAACCTTGGACCGTACCGTATTCATCAATAACTAAAGCAAGCTGTGCTCTGTGCTTCATTAAGTGCTCAAATGCTTTTGGTAAGGTAGAGGTACTGATTACTACTTGAATAGGACGCATAATAGCCCCAAGAGGACGGTAACCTTGGCCTTCATGCATAGCAGAGAACAGCTCTAATCGATGTGTAAAGCCAATAATATTATCACTGTCTTCGCTGTAAACTAGAGGGCGAGAGAATGGCGTATCCATGTGTTCCTTTAAAAAGCCTTCAACCGTCATTTCTGCATTTACACGAAATAAGACCGTTCTTGGTGTCATTACCTGAGTTACAGGAACATCTTTGATATTTAAGATGTTTGTTAATATTTTTGATTCACCTTCAGCGAATTCACCATTTTCTTTTGCAAGAGTAGCCATCGCAGCAATCTCATCTCTTAACTTAGGAGCTTGGTGACCACGAGCTAAGCGTTTCGTTAATTGTTCTGATGCCCATACTACTGGAGTTAATAATAAAACCATCCAATAAAGCATTCTGCCTGCTAGTGGAGCAAGTTGGCGCCAATAGGTAGCTCCAATTGTTTTTGGAACAATCTCTGAGAATAATAAAATTGCAAACGTTAAAAACGCAGAGAAAACACCTAACCACTCACTACCAAAGACGATAGAAGCTTGAGCACCCGATGCCGCAGCACCTGCCGTATGGGCGATTGTATTTAGCGTTAAAATTGACGCTAAAGGGCGGTCTACATTATTTTTTAATTGCGTTAATCTTTCTGCGGAAGGATGATTTTCCTGTCGCATTTGAGCTAGGTAGCTAGGACTGATACTGAGTAAAATAGCCTCAAGAACAGAACATATAAAAGATACGCTGATGGAAATAGCGATATAGATGGATAAAATAAACATTATTAATCTCAAAAAAAGTAAGCAAGCCCTTATAAAATGGGTGCTCATTGACCAAAATACAATGACTCAGAAATGAAAATTAGTAACAAATTGTGAGACGTTACTCAGTTTGTGCCTAAAGAATACGCATTCTGTAGCAAGAAGTGTGACAAACCTTTGCCAGATGGGGGCTTTATGCATTAGAGTTAACGGGATTTTAAAAAAATAGAAGGGAAACCCTAATGAATAAAACCCAGTTAATTGACGCTATTGCTGAAAAAGCAGACCTATCAAAAGCACAAGCAAAAGCAGCCCTTGAAGCGACTCTAGAAGGCGTAACTGGCGCACTTAAAGATGGTGAACAGGTTCAACTTATTGGCTTCGGTACGTTTAAAGTAAACCACCGTGCAGCTCGTATTGGTCGCAATCCTAAGACTGGCGAAGAGATTCAAATCAAAGCAGCTAATGTTCCAGCATTTGTTTCAGGTAAAGCACTGAAAGAATCAGTGAACTAAGCTATACTTTGCCGAGTTAACCCTTAACTCGGCATTTTTATGAAGCGCATTCTATCTACCTTACTTCTTTCCGTTTTTCTTTTTGGCTGTTCATCAAACCCATCAGATGAGCAACGCATTAAATCTGTTACTTTTACTGGTGGTCAAATTCAAGGCGATGCCACAAGTTATTACTGGTATACCCGTCGACTGCAACAACCTCTTAATGCCTCAGATTATGTGACCATGGGAAATTATGGTTGGTACAAAACTACTTATCGTTGGGAAAAAAATGTATTGGTTGAAGCCGTCAGAGAAGGAGAAATGCTAGATAGCTCCGATGAACTAATTCCTTACATGATGCACGTTCGTTATAACGACAGTGGTGAAGCGGTATATCAACGTTATCGTAAAGATGGCCGTATTTTTCCATTGATGCCAAATCAGTTAACCCAATTTCAAGACCAATCGAAATATTTGATTACCAAGGTTGAAGGCCTAGATAAAGAAAATGCTTCTTTATATCAAGGCGAGTGGGATGGCGAAACATTTTATTCTTGTGATGGTAAGCAATACGATCAATTAGAGTTTAATCAAATATTGCCTAACTTTGTGGTGGCACGGTTATCTGACTTAGATAGCTTTATTTCATTTTTAGGTGAAGAAATTGACCGAGATAAAAAAGTGTTGAAGATGTCAGAGCTATTGCTACTAACGGATGACAGCTATAAGTGTGTAGAGCGTCCAAATCTTATTGAAGATTAGTTCTAGCCGCTATTATGGATGAATAAAAAGGCGCTATACAGCGCCTTTTTGTTGCTTGTAGAAAAGTAATGCTTATTTGCTTTCTAATTCACGAGCAATGGCACGGTAACCAATGTCATTGCGGTGAAACATTCCATTCCAGCTAACTTGTTTAGTTAGCTCATATGCACGTTCCTGAGCTTCTAAGACGGTATTACCTAATGCAGTTGCACATAACACACGTCCGCCATTTGTAACTACATTACCAGCGTCGTTGTTTTTTGTGCCGGCATGAAATACTTTCTGGCCTTCAACTTCAGTCGTTGGAAGAGAGATGATATCTCCTTTTGCGTAATCTGAAGGGTAACCACCAGCAGCAAGAACAACACCGATAGACGCACGTGGATCCCATTTAGATTCTGCTTCATCCAGTTTCTCATCGATCGCCATTAGGCATAGCTCAACAAGATCTGATTCCATACGCATCATGATAGGCTGTGTTTCTGGATCACCAAAGCGACAGTTATATTCGATGACTTTTGGTGTGCCATCAGCATCAATCATCAAACCAGCATATAAAAATCCAGTGTAAGGCGCGCCTTCAGCATCCATTCCACGAACCGTAGGATAGATAACTTCTTCTAGAATACGATTATGGATTTCAGGAGTAACAACAGGAGCAGGAGAGTACGCGCCCATTCCACCTGTGTTAGGGCCAGTGTCTTTATCGCCTACACGTTTGTGATCTTGGCTAGTCGCCATTGGTAGAACACTCGCGCCATCAACCATAACGATAAAGCTTGCTTCTTCGCCTTCCAAAAACTCTTCAATAACGACACGACTGCCGGCGTCACCAAAGGCATTACCAGCAAGCATATCTTTAATTGCCTCTTCTGCTTCTTCAAGCGTCATTGCAACAATAACGCCTTTACCAGCAGCAAGGCCATCGGCTTTAACGACAATCGGTGCACCTTGTTCACGAACATAAGCTAATGCTGGCTCAATTTCAGTGAAGTTAGCGTAGTAGCCTGTTGGGATATCATGGCGAGCTAAGAAGTCTTTAGTAAACGCTTTAGAGCCTTCTAGTTGTGCTGCCGCTTTCGTAGGGCCAAATATAGGTAATCCGGCTTCACGAAATGCATCAACTACACCAATCACTAATGGGCCTTCTGGACCAACGATAGTCAGTTCAATTTCTTTTTCTTTAGCAAACGCAACAAGAGCAGCAATGTCTTCAACATCAATCGCCACATTTTCTAATTTTGGTTCAAGCGCTGTACCTGCATTACCTGGAGCGATAAATACCGTTTCAACGTTTGGGTTTTGTGCCGCTTTCCAACCTAGTGCGTGCTCACGACCGCCAGCACCAATAATTAATACATTCATTTATTTATCCTTTGATAGCTGCGCCATATTGCTAATCTCTATGTCGAGCTTGCTCATTTATACTTATAAACTCCGCGAGCTCTCCTTGACCTTATCAATATGGCTTTGCTCTAAAATGAAAATGTCTAAAACGAAGAATATTTCAAATTAGCTAAATTAAATAAGTTTTGCTCAAAGTAGTTGGTGGTGTGGCTAGGCAACAATTGAGCCCATCCCCAGTCACATAGCTCGCTATGTGACTGGGGTGGGCGAAAGCAGTTAACGACGCCACAGTGCCAAATACGAAGAGAAAATTAGTGACGGAAGTGACGCATACCCGTAAAGATCATCGCCATGCCATGTTCGTCAGCTGCTGCGATAACTTCGTCATCACGCATAGAGCCACCTGGTTGGATAACACACTTAATCCCTGCTTCTGCTGCTGCATCAATACCATCACGGAATGGGAAGAATGCATCAGATGCCATTGCACAGCCTTCAACAACAAGACCTTCATCAGCAGCTTTGATACCTGCAATTTTTGCAGAGTAAACGCGGCTCATTTGACCTGCGCCGACACCAATGGTCATATCGCCTTTTGAGTAAACAATCGCGTTAGATTTAACGTATTTAGCTACTTTCCAGCAGAACAGTGCATCTTTTAGCTCTTCAGAGGTTGGTTGGCGTTTAGAAACCACTTTAAGCTCATCTTCAGATACCATACCTTGGTCGCGATCTTGAACTAGTAGGCCGCCATTAACACGTTTAATGTCAAAGCCAGTTGTTTTACTTGTCCACTCACCACATTCAAGTAGGCGAAGATTCTTCTTAGCTGCAACGATTTCAATTGCTTCAGCAGAAACAGAAGGGGCAATGATAACTTCAACGAATTGACGCTCAGTAATTGCCGTTGCTGTTGCTGCATCTAGTTCGCGGTTAAATGCGATGATACCGCCAAATGCAGAGGTTGGGTCTGTTTTGAAAGCGCGGTCATAAGCTTCAAGAATATCTTTACCTAGGGCAACGCCACATGGATTTGCGTGTTTTACGATAACACATGCAGGTTCGTCGAATTCTTTCACACACTCTAGAGCTGCATCTGTATCTGCAATGTTGTTGTAAGAAAGCGCTTTACCTTGGATCTGACGAGCCGTTGATACTGATGCTTCTTCAGGATTTGTTTCGACATAGAATGCAGCAGCTTGATGACTGTTCTCACCGTAGCGCATGTCTTGTTTTTTCTCGAATTGCTGATTAAAAGTACGTGGGAACTTACTCTCTTCATCACCTTCTTTGTTCTCACCGTAAGATGGAACCATAGTGCCAAAGTAATTAGCGATCATGCCATCGTAAGAAGCGGTGTGCTCAAATGCTGCAATCGCAAGGTCAAAACGCGTTGCTTGAGTCAGTGATTTGCCGTTAGCGTCCATTTCAGAAATTACGCGATCGTAATCGTGAGCATTAACGACAATAGCGACATCTTTATGGTTTTTAGCCGCAGAGCGAACCATTGTAGGGCCACCGATATCGATGTTCTCAACGGCATCAGCTAACGTACAGCCTTCTTTTGCTACGGTTTCAGCGAATGGATAAAGGTTAACAACAACAATATCGATTGGATTGATACCATGTTGAGCCATGATGTCATCATCTTGACCGCGACGACCAAGAACACCACCATGAACTTTAGGATGAAGAGTTTTAACGCGGCCATCCATCATTTCAGGGAAGCCTGTGTAATCAGATACTTCTGTTACAGGGATATTTTTTTCTGCCAGCAGGCGAGCTGTGCCGCCAGTAGATAAAATATCAACACCACGTTCAGTCAGTGCTTGAGCAAATTCTACAATACCAGTTTTATCAGATACGCTAATTAGCGCGCGACGGATCGGACGTGGGTTATTCATTGCTACTTTCTTCCTTTAGAATTAAGTTAGGATTTTTGCCAAAAATGAACTTGTTCTGTTTGTCATTCTTAATGATAAAGACAACAAACAGCAATTGGCCAGTTTTGGGAAATACCCTAATAAAGAGTTAAGCGCGAAACATCAGATCAACGTAATGGCGCATATTCTAACTAAAGTTAAACAAAAAAGCTTCCGCAATCGATTGCATTCTCAAAAAAAGATGCCCTTTTTATTAAAAAAGAATGAAAATAGGCACTAACAAAGAGGGATTAGAGTTAATGAAAATGTATTTAATTGGTGAATTGGCAAAACACTGTAATGTAACCAGTGATACATTACGTTTTTATGAAAAAAATGGATTACTCATTCCGTCGGGAAGAAGTGCTAGTGGTTATCGTCTTTATAATGAAGAAAACCTAGCGCAAATCCGTTTTATTTTAAAAGCAAAGCAATTAGGTCTAACTCTTGATGAGATTAAAGAGTTGCTTGCGATTCGTTTAGAGGCAACCAAACACAGCTGTGCAGAAGTTAAATCCATTACACAAACGAAGCTAACGATTATAGATGAAAAGATTGCACAACTAACGGACATACGCACTGCATTGAAAAGCATTAATGATGCGTGTTGTGGTCATATTGATGACGATGCTTCACATTGTTCAATTCTTTCCGCACTGGCTGATTTAGAAGAGAAAAAAGCGTAATTTATTGTGACTGTTTATTAAAGATGTTGATAAAATGGTCGATAGTTAATGTATAAGAACACGAGCAAAAATTAGGTGAGAGCCAATTAATGGAAAAACAATACGTAATGAAATTGCTTTCCGCTCTGAAAGTTATCGATAGAAAAATCAGTGAGCAAGGGAAAGCAGTAATGGAGCTTGATGCTCGCATTAAGCGTATTGAAGCTCAGAATGCTAAAATCGCGAAAATGATTGATAGTGGAGGTGCTCAAGGAGCGAGTACAGCAGGAGCCTCAGCTGATTTAAGTGAACTTGATGAGCGTTTGAAAGGAATTGAAGAGAAAACAGCAAAAGCAGTCGAGCTTATTCGCTCTGGTGCTGGCGCTGGTGGTGGTAAGAAACGAGCTTGGCCGCCATAGTCGGTGATAGATTTAAAAGCCGATATTGCAGAAATGCAGTATCGGCTTTTTTATACCTATTGTCCGTAGAAAGGCATGAGTGTACTTATTTTCGGTATAAAAAAAGCAGCGTTAATTGCTTAACACTGCTTTGAATTTTTAATAAGGCTTGATTAGTTCATGCCGTATTTTTTAAGTTTCTTACGAAGCGTACCACGGTTGATACCCATCATGTTTGCTGCTTTTGTTTGGTTGCCGCGAGTATGCTGCATGATCATGTCTAGTAGAGGTTGCTCTACTTCAGCTAATACTAATTCATATAAGTCGTTAACTTCTTGACCGTTTAATTGGCCTAAGTAGTTTTTCAGCGAAGCCTTAACAGAGTCACGTAGTGGTTTCTGAGTAATTTGGTCTTGTGCTGTAACTGTTGTAACTGTTAATGCTTCTGAAGTCATAGATTGATCGAACATATTCTGTTTAGCTCTTCTGTTATTATGATGCAACGTGGTCGAAATAGCTTTCAAGCTGACGGAGTTGCTGTGAAGCGTCCTCTATCGCGTTAAAGCTGCGGCGGAACTCATTTGCTTGCTCATGCTCTTTTAAGTACCAACCCACATGCTTACGAGCAATGCGAGGGCCTAAAAACTCACCATAAAATAGGTGAAGCGCATGAACGTGGCCAAGTAAAGTGGCCTTCACTTCTTCAATTGGAAGAGGTGGCATAAGTTCGCCCGTTTCTAAATAATGTTGGATTTCTTGAAAAATCCATGGCCTACCTTGTGCAGGACGGCCGATCATTAAAGCATCTGCGCCTGTGTAATCAAGCACAAAGCGAGCCTTCTCCGGTGAGTCGATATCACCGTTCGCTATAACCGGAATAGAAATCGCTTCTTTTACCGCTTTAATGTTGTCGTACTCAGCATCACCTTTGTACATACAAGCTCTAGTTCTCCCATGGAGCGCTAACGCTTGAATGCCACACTGTTCTGCCATTTTTGCAACCTGAACACAGTTTCTATTGTCTGGATCCCAGCCTGTGCGAGTTTTCAGAGTGACAGGAACATCAACCGCATTTACAACAGCCAGTAAGATCTCTTCAATCAAATCTGGTCGTTGTAGAAGCGCTGAACCCGCAAGCTTCTTATTCACTTTTTTTGCAGGGCATCCCATATTGATATCGATGATTTGCGCACCGGTCTCAACACAGTGTTGCGCCGCTTCCGCCATTAACTTTGGATCTGCCCCTGCAATTTGTACTGAGCGAATACCAGATTCACCTTCATGTACCATGCGATTTTGGGACTTAGATGTTTTCCACAGTTTTGGATTAGAAGACATCATTTCGCTCACAGCCATGCCTGCGCCGTAACGCATACACAACTCACGAAAAGGCCTATCGGTTACACCAGCCATAGGAGCAACGATAAGATTGTTGTTTAATGTATATTTACCTATCTGCAAAACATCCACACACGTTTGTGTCAGCAAGGGCGCGCATTTTACGCATTTTTTGCTCGCCTGAAAAGACCAAATTTTGAGCATTTACAAATTGTTTGTTCAATTTGTTTATATTTCAGTCAATTAGACGGTTTTATGCCTCAAATTTAGTATTGAGGCATTGAAGTTTTTTCTAGGAAGAGTAGGTCTGAGGGGACATTACTTCTTAATTCCTGAGATTCTGCACCATTCTTGTTGTTCTGCAATTGCATCAAGAGTGAAGTTTTCTGAGTAGTATGAAGCGACATCAAGCGCTTGAGTATCAAGTACACCAGACATTGCTAAGACACCCTCAGGCTTAACGTGAGCTGTAATAATGCTTGAGAGTTCACGTAAAGGAGCAGCAAGAATATTAGCGACTACAACGTCAGCTACAAGGTTTTCTGGTTGGTCTTGAGGTAGGAATAATTCAAGTTGATCAGCTACGCCATTACGAGCAGCGTTGTCTTTTGATGCTGTGATCGCTTGAGGATCAATGTCGATCCCAACCACTTTTGCAGCACCTAGTTTGATCGCGGCGATCGCTAATATGCCAGAACCACAACCAAAATCGATAACTGTTTTACCTTCAAGATCGATACTTTCTAACCATTCAAGGCAAAGTGCTGTCGTTGCATGAGTACCAGTACCGAATGCTAAACCTGGGTCAAGCATGACGTTAACCGCGTCAGGTTCAGGGATTTCAAGCCAGCTTGGACAGATCCATAAACGTTCACCAAATTTCATTGGATGAAAGTTATCCATCCACTCACGTTCCCAGTCTTTGTCTTCCAGTTGCTCAACTTTATAAGCAAAGTTATCGTCTAGCACGTTACTTGCTTTCAACTGTGTAACCACTAAATCCATGTCGGTTTCTGCATCATAAAGAGCAACAATATCCGTTTCGCCCCATAAACGAGTCTCTCCTGGAAGAGGTTCGAAAATAGGAACATCTTTGGCATCTAAAAATGTTACAGAAAGAGCACCAGTTTCTTCCATTAGCATGTCACTGATTTGTTCAGCATTTTCAGAGATAGCGTTTAGTTTTACTTGAATCCAAGGCATGGGGATCACTTTGTTTAGTTGAAAATATCGGCGAATTTTACCATAGAAAAAGACCGTGAGTGTAATCACTCACGGCCTTTATTTATTTCTTTAGTTTAAAGAATCAAATTGACGTCTATTGAAGACCTAATTTTTTCTCAAGATAATGAATATTAGCACCGCCGTGTTGGAAGTTTTCATCGTTCATGATTGATAGTTGAAGAGACGTATTTACGTTAATACCTTCAATAATCATTTCACTTAATGCGTTCTTCATACGAGCAATAGCAACATCACGGTTCTCACCGTAAGTAATTAGCTTACCGATCATTGAATCGTAGTGTGGTGGCACTGTATAGCCAGTATAGATGTGAGACTCCCAACGAACACCCATACCACCTGGAGCATGGAATCGCGTGATCTTACCTGGAGACGGTAAGAATTTAACTGGGTCTTCAGCATTAATACGACACTCAATAGAGTGGCCACGTAGCTTAATATCATCTTGGGTATAAGATAATGGTTGGCCAGCAGCAATACGCAGTTGCTCTTTTACTAAGTCGATACCCGTTACCATTTCAGTAATCGTGTGCTCAACTTGAATACGTGTATTCATCTCAATGAAGTAGAATTCGCCATTTTCATATAGGAATTCAAACGTACCTGCACCACGGTAACCAATTTCGATACACGCACGAGTACAACGATCACCGATGTATTTACGCATCTCTTCAGTGATACCAGGAGCCGGAGCTTCTTCAACCACTTTTTGGTGACGACGTTGCATAGAACAATCACGTTCACCAAGGTGAATAGCATTGCCTTGGCCATCTGCAAGAACTTGAACTTCAATATGACGAGGGTTTTCAAGGAACTTTTCCATGTAAACCATATCGTTATTGAAACATGCCTTTGCTTCTGCACGAGTCATAGCGATTGCTTCAACAAGATCTTTTTCTGTACGAACAACACGCATACCACGACCACCGCCGCCACCAGAGGCTTTGATGATTACAGGAAAACCAATACGTTTTGCGTGAGCTTTATTCTTAGCTGCATCATCATCTAATGGGCCGTCAGAACCAGGTACACAAGGTACGCCAGCTTTCTTCATTGAAGTGATTGCAGATACTTTGTCACCCATCATGCGGATAGTTTCCGCTTTTGGACCAACAAAGATAAAGCCAGAGCGTTCAACTTGCTCAGCAAAATCTGCATTTTCAGAAAGGAAGCCATAGCCTGGGTGAACGGCAACAGCACCAGTTACTTCTGCTGCACTGATAATACGAGGAATATTTAGGTAACTGTCGATACCACGAGCTGGACCAATACAAATCGTTTCATCGGCAAGAAGAACGTGCTTTAAATCACGGTCAGCTGTAGAGTGAACTGCAACCGTTTTAATGCCAAGTTCTTTACATGCGCGCAAGATACGTAGTGCGATTTCACCACGGTTTGCGATAACTAATTTATCTAACATAAAGACCTCTATTATTCGATGATAACAAGAGGTTGATCAAACTCAACCGGGTTGCCGTCTTCAACTAGAATTGCGGTAACTACGCCTGATTTATCTGCTTCGATTTGGTTCATCATTTTCATTGCTTCGATGATACATAGCGTATCGCCAGCAGTAACTTGTTGACCAACTTTAATAAATGGTTTTGCATCAGGGCTTGAAGCGCCATAGAAAGTACCAACCATTGGAGAGCAAACAGTATGGCCTGTTACTTCAGCAGGAGCAGCAACAGGAGCCGTTACAGCAGGTGCTGCTGTTGGAGCTGCCACAGGAGCAGGAGCTGCAACCGTTTGCATTGGTGCAAGTTGAGCCATAGGCGCTACCGCACGGCTGATACGTACAGATTCTTCACCTTCAGAAATCTCAAGTTCTGCAATACCAGATTCTTCAACTAGTTCGATCAGTTTTTTAATTTTGCGGATATCCATTATGTAATCTCTTCTGTTTATATTCAGTGATCAATTTGAACGCAGGCGTTTTATTGCAGCATTCAAAGCAAATTCGTAACCATCGGCACCTAACCCACAAATCACACCAACCGCTTTATCTGAAAGATAAGAATGGTGGCGGAAAGGTTCGCGCGCATGGACATTAGATAAGTGTACTTCAATAAAAGGAATATCAACCCCAAGCAGTGCATCACGTAAAGCGACACTCGTATGGGTAAATGCGGCAGGATTGATAATAATGAAATCAATACGTTGATAAGCATTATGAATCGCTTCAATCAACTCATATTCACGATTTGATTGTAAATGCTCGAGTTCAATACTGAATGTATCGGCTTGAATGCTCAGAGCGTTAACAATCTGTTCTAAATTTTGATTGCCATAATGTGCTGGCTCTCGAAGACCTAATAAATTAAGGTTCGGACCATTGAGAACTAAAATTCGCGATTGAGTAGACATTGTGATGCTAAATTCCTTGTTTTTACGGTTAAAGTAAAAAAAGCACATCTTTTATATTAGATTCGATGAGCTTTTGCAATTTTTGTCTTGCGAATGCTCATAAAAAGCAATTATAGACAATATCACAGCAAATCGCAGCAAAATACTGGTCTTATCAGCTCTAAGTTTCATCCTTGCTGTCGGTAATAAAACATTTTTTGGCTTAGATATGATAATTAGAATAGTTGAGTAGTATTAAGTTCAGTGATTTTATCCGTTAGTTAACAAATACTTTCAACTTGTAGAACAATTATACGGTTTTTTATTTTGTTTAATTAGAGATGAAGAGGACTGGTAGGAAAAGATCTGTCAATTTGAGCTAAGAGTCACAAGAAAAAGCCACTATAACGTAATTAATAGTGACTTTTTAGAGGTTAGATTCAGATTTTTCTTATTTTATTTAAGCAATTTTTCTTTGCTCTTCAATAAGTTTATCAACCACGCTAGGGTCTGCAAGTGTGGAAGTATCACCTAAATTAGATGTGTCTCCTGTTGCGATTTTTCGAAGAATACGGCGCATAATTTTGCCCGAGCGAGTTTTTGGTAATGAATCAGTCCAGTGTAGAAAGTCAGGCGTTGCTATTGGTCCAATTTCTTTTCTGACCCAATCTTTTACCTCTTTATGCAATTCTGCACTTGGGTATTCGCCCGAATTTAGTGTTATGTATGCGTAAATGGCTTGGCCTTTAATATCATGGGGAACACCGACAATTGCAGCTTCGGCAATTTTATCAAACGCAACAAGAGCGGATTCTACTTCCGCCGTGCCCATGCGGTGACCTGATACATTTAATACATCATCGACACGTCCAGTAATCCAGTAATAACCATCTTCATCACGTCTAGCGCCATCGCTGGTAAAATACATGCCTTTAAAGGTAGAAAAGTAAGTTTGTTCAAAGCGGTCATGATCACCATAGATGGTACGCATCTGTCCCGGCCATGAATCAGTAATAACCAGGTTACCATCGGTTGCACCATCAAGGATGTTTCCCATATTGTCGACTAAAGCAGGTTGCACACCAAAAAATGGGCGAGTTGCTGAACCTGGTTTTAATGCGGTTGCTCCTGGTAGTGGTGAGATTAAAATACCACCGGTTTCTGTTTGCCACCACGTATCAACGATAGGGCAACGAGTATCACCAATCGTGTTGTAATACCACTCCCATGCCTCAGGGTTGATTGGCTCACCAACCGATCCCATTACACGTAATGAGGTTCGCGACGTGCCTTCGACTGCATCATTGCCCTGCGCCATCAATGCTCGAATCGCTGTTGGGGCAGTATAGAGAATATTTACATTATGCTTATCCACCACTTCGCTCATGCGGCTTGTATTTGGATAATTTGGCACGCCTTCAAATAGAATGGTCTTCGCCCCATTGGCTAGAGGACCATAAATTAAGTAAGTATGGCCAGTAATCCAACCCACATCAGCAGTACACCAGAACACTTCGCCTTCTTGGTAATCAAAAATATATTTAAAGGTCATTGCTGCATACACAAGGTAGCCGCCAGTGGTATGTAATACGCCTTTTGGTTTACCTGTTGAGCCTGAGGTATAAAGAATAAAAAGAGGATCTTCAGCATTCATTGCTTCAGGCTCACTGTGAGCAGAAGCAACGGCTGTCGCTTCATGCCACCATACATCGCGTGCTTCATTCCAATCAACATCATTACCTGTACGTTGGAACACTACGACTTTTTCAATGGTGGTTACTTCAGGGTTATTTAATGCATCATCAACGTTTTTCTTTAGTGGAACGGTACGACCACCACGAATACCTTCATCGGCAGTGATCACGACTTTAGCGTCGGAATCGACAATTCGGCCAGCAAGAGCTTCAGGAGAGAATCCCCCAAATACAACGGTATGCACAGCACCAATACGAGTACAAGCAAGCATAGCGACTGCGGCTTCAGCGACCATCGGCATATAGATACATACCACGTCCCCTTTACGTACACCTTGGCTTTTAAGTGCGTTTGAGAATTTACACACTTGTTCGTGAAGTTCGTTGAAGGTGATTGATGCATCATCTTGTGGATCATCGCCCTCCCAAATAATAGCAACTTCATTACCGCGAGTTGCAAGGTGGCGATCAACACAGTTTGCAGAGACATTTAATTCGCCATCCTCAAACCATTTAATATCTACGTGACCAGTATCAAAAGAGGTATTTTTTACTTTAGTATAAGGAGTCATCCAATCGACTATTTGTCCATGCTCACGCCAGAAACCTTCAGGGTTAATTACGGATTGCTGGTACATTTCACGATATTTATCTTCATCGGCATGTGCATTTTTTGCGATGTCTTGATTGACTGGGTATACGTGAATGTCACTCATAGTGGTTCTCCTTGTGAATACAGCAAATATCCAGATTAGTATGTTGCTGGATTTATGGCAGTGCCTTCATTGGCTCTGCTTTTTTAATTAGTAGGGTTGATATTACTTTCTGCTAGAAATGAATTTTCAACAATTAGACTTTAGTCAGAGAAAGAAGGGTTTACTGAATTTTTGGTAAGAGAAGTGTTGATTTTTGAGATACAGATCAGTAACTGTGAGCATTTCTTATTTTAGGTAAATCAGGAAAGTCACCATAAGTTAAGCGCACATAAATAAGAGCGGCTGCAATGGCATCTTCAAGGGCGTCATGGCGTTTTGCCTGCGGTAGGTCTAAGTGTCTAGAAATGGCCTCAATACTTAAATCGTAATAGGCATTAGGCAATAATCTTTCTAATTTATTATGATAAAGATGGCTAACTTCAATAAGTGAGTTTGGTAGCGGGTGCATGAAGTGACGCAGGCTAGCGCGATCTAAAATCTTTTTATCATAACGAATGTGATATCCAACAATTGGACAACGCCCAATAAATCGAATTAGTTGTCCAAGAGCTTCTTTTTCTGATATCCCATGAGTTAAATCTTGATGTCGTAGTTGGTGTATTTTTATCGAATCAGAAGTTAGGTTTTGTGGAGGCCTTAACTTTAGATGAAGGGTTTGGCTTGTAAGTACTCGATTATTTTTTATTTTGATGGCCGCAATTGAGACCAATTCAGCATGGTTAGGATCAAGACTGGTGGTTTCACAATCAATAGATACCAACTCATCGCCAGTGTATTGAGTGAATAATTTACGGTGCGGATGAACTCGTAATTTATAGTGCCACCATAGGCGTTGTAATCGATTCATTATTAATCCCTGATTTGATAATGATAACCGAGCCATTCTTTGAACTTTTTAACCACGTGCAAACTGTGGCGTAGTAAATCACGTTCAGTGCGGTCAAGTTGTTCTATGTGAATATGATTAGTGAGTTGAGTGGGTTTTTCTTGTAATTGATGACGTAAGCGCCATTTAAAAAATAATTTTAATGCTTCGCTTAAATTATCTGCCGTTGATGGTTCTAGTACTTTACGTAAGGATAATTCATCAATGCGTTGGAAAGTGTTAGTTTTATCTATCCCTTGCTCTAGTGACAATGCACGGATCCCGTGAACAATTGGAAAAATAGCGCCTTGCTTAATATCAATCCCTTCTTTTTTATTTTTTATATTGCCAAACAAAGTCAATGGAACGGTAAATTGAAGAGCAGGGCGAGTAAAAATACTGAGAGCGAGATCGTTATTTTTGAGCTTGTTAGTCATACGTTTTTTTAAGGGAGCAAGTAACTCACGATTACCAGCAACGGCTTGCGCATCAGAAAATATGGCTAAGTTCATCATATTCTCACTATTGTGCTCTGTGCACATTCGTTCAATATAACGCTGCCACTCTTGCTCTGTTTTGACCCAGTGAGGGTTACTGACCATGACATTTCCTTTGCATAAAGGGTAGCCAAGCTGCAATAACGTCTGTGTAAATTGGGTCATTAATTCATTTACTTGGTGCCACTCTAAGCCATTCTTAATGATTAAGGCGTTATCTTGATCGGTTTTTAAGATCTGCTCACCTCGGCCTTCTGAGCCCATGACAATTAAACAGCAGTGATCATGAAGCCCTTTGGGGATGGTTAAACTAAATGCTTTTTCAATGATTTGTTCATTAAGCGTAGAAATTAATTCCATGATAAATCGCGTTCGAATGCCGTTATTTAATAAGGTATTAATGAGCTGGGTTTGGCTATTAGCAGCAATGGCAAGCTCTTCAATACTTTGGGCTCTGGCGATGCGAAGTGTTAAGACGTGAGAGTGAGTTGAAAAAAGGCTTAATACCTGAGTCATATCGAGCATACCAACTAATTGCTGATTATCTAATACAGCCACTCTTTTTACGTGGTGGCGAGTCATTAGGGTCATGGCATTAAAAAGGTAGTCGTGTTTTTGTATCGATACGATAGGGTAGGTTGCAATTGGACCTACAGGGTGGTTCGGCTCGTGATTATTCAGGACTAATGCGTGTAATAAGTCGGTGCGGGTTATGATCCCGATTGGCAATGAGTATTTATTTCCTTTATGCCTTGGGTCGTATTGGTTTAGTTCTACAAAAAGGGCATCAATATTATGTTCTTTAAGTAAATGTGTGACCTGTTTTAATGATGTATTCCAATCGACAGAAATGGCGGTTTGAATCGTATCATCATCAATTTTTGTCAGAATAAATTCGGCTAAATTTTGTTGTTGATTTGCTTGAGTGAGAAGCGCTTTGCGTTTCGCTAAACTGCCATTGAAATAAGCAGAGAAATCAGCATTTTCGTGATAAATGGAAAGAAACACTTCGGTAGGAATAAGGTGACATAACGTATCTTCAAGGGCGTGATAGCAATGCTTTACTGAGCCTTCGAGTTGGGATCTGACATCAAAAATATCATCATGAGTGTAATGAGCATAGATCTCTCCACTGTCGTTAGATCGCTCTTCAACTACGCCTTTGATAATAATGTATAAGCTTTCTGAGGATTGGCTTTGATGTAAAATAATGTCATTTTCACGAAAGTAAGCAATGTCGACATGACGCGTTAATTGCTCTTTCTGGTTTGCTGTTAGGGTATTAAATGGAGCAATTGAGAAATTGAGTTCACTTGGCATAGCTCCACCCTTTAATTGATGATTTCCCTTATTCTCGCTAGATATGCAATAAGAATGAAGACGACTTTAGTCTAGAGTTTTCATAAAGAGCGTGAAAATTGAAGGTGAAGTCACATTTTAAAAGGTGCAGTTTTTTTCAATTCGTTTTTCCCTTTTTATAAACCCATACAATGCCATAATGAACGTCTCTTTTATTCCCTTTGGACATTGTCATGTTTCGCGTTTCTCCTTTTGCTTGGATCTCTCAATACTTTGGTGGGTTCTTTTTTGCCTATGGTGTTTATTTACCATTTTGGGCGTTGTGGTTTGAAGAACAAGGCGTCTCAGCAGGGGATATTGGTGTATTAATTGGCCTCGGGTTTGCGACGCGTTGTGTGGCGAACTTAGTTATCACGCCACGTTTGCATAAAGTGGAATATTTACTTCCCGCGTTACGAATTCTTACTTTCGCCTCATTAATCGCCCTTGGTTTGTTTTTAATTAATGGAGGGAGTTTCTGGTGGATGGCATTTGTCACCGTACTCTTTAATTTATCCTGTGGTCCTGCAGTTCCATTGTCTGATGCGATGACAAACTATTACGCGAAGAATAATTTATTAGATTATGGACGTACTCGTTTATGGGGTTCGGTGAGTTTCATCGCGGGCTCTACGGTTGTTGGCTATTTAGTCTCAGGGCTCGGTACTGACATGATCGTGTATACCGCGATTGCTGGGATATTAGCGGCACTGTTTTTAGTGATGCGAAACCCAAACCCAATGCCAGTCTCGGTGTCTGAAGAAGATCAAACTCGTCCACCATTACTTGCACTATTAACCGAAACGCCAGTATTAAAGTTCATTATTTTAGTCTCGCTAATTCAAGGTAGCCACGCAGCATATTACAGTTTTAGTTCTATCTACTGGAAAGAATCAGGCTATCAAGAAAGTACGATTGGTTACTTGTGGAGCCTTGGTGTTGTTGCTGAAGTCATGGTATTTGCGTTTAGTAAGCGACTGTTTGCAGGGTGGAAGGTATCAACACTATTTAAAGTGGCTGCCGCTGGGGTGATGGTTCGTTGGGGGTTAACTGCAGCAACGACAGAACTGTTTGCGTTAGTGTTAGTTCAAGCTTTACACGGGGTGACATTTGCAATGGCTCATTTGGCAGCAATCCAATACATTCAACGCTTCCCTCAAAATAAGATGATCCCTTTGCAAGCATTATACAATGCGATTCCGTTAGGGGCATTTATTGCGCTAATGACGACATTAAGTGGTTGGGGCTATGAAGCGTGGGGAGCCAATATTTTCTGGTTAATGGCAGCAATGGGTTCGTTTGCTTTACTGATTAAATTGGATAAAGTGACCGATAAATAGGCCTTAATCACATTTGTAGGCTTGAGTAAAAAACAAGCGACAATTATAACGCTAGAATGGTGCTACAGAGTATTTGTACCCTTCTAGCGTTTTTTATGGCACTAGAGTGGTATCACCAAGGATGAGTGATGACACAAGGATGGATTGTGGTGCCAGTGTCGCTGGCGTATTTAGGATTATTGTTTTTAATTGCTTGGTATGGCGATAGACAAAAAGGGTGGCTAGCGCAATATCGCCCGTGGATTTATAGCCTCTCTATAGCGGTTTACTGCACCTCATGGACCTTTTATGGCACCGTAGGCCAAGCCACTAATAACCCGTGGTCTTTCCTTCCTATTTATCTTGCTCCTATTTTTGTGTTTGTATTTGCATGGCGATTTCTTGCCAGAATTATCTTGATTGCCAAGCGAGAACACATTACCTCGATAGCTGATTTTATTGCTGCACGATATGGGAAATCTCAAGGATTAGCTGGGGTGATCACGATTATCGCTGTTGTTGGGATACTGCCTTATATTGCATTGCAATTGAGGGGCATCACTATGGGGCTTGATCTTGTTGCGCCTAATTTGGCTCTGGATTTAGGTTATCAAGATGGGCATATTTCTTGGTTTGTTGGCGGTGCCCTTGCTGTATTTACGATTCTTTTTGGTACTCGACATATTGATACGACAGAGCATCATCGTGGTTTGATGATGGCTGTTGCCTTTGAATCGATAGTGAAATTGGTCGCCTTTCTCGCGGTCGGTGGTTTCATTCTTTATTTGGCTTATTCTGATGCTAATGTTGATTTAATTTCTATTGCCAAAGAAACCTACCAATCCCCCAATCTCATTACGCTTTTATTCCATACGATCTTAACAATGGCGGCGATAATCTGTTTACCGCGCCAGTTTCACACCACGGTTGTAGAGAATGAGCAGGCGCAAGACTTACGAATGGCGCGTTGGGTATTTCCACTCTATCTAATATTAATTGGCCTATTTGTACTACCTATCTCTTGGGCTGGACAAGCTCTGCTCTCTGGTGGTGTTAGTGATAGTTTTGTTATTAGTGTGCCGTTGTCGGTTGATGCTGAGAATATGGCATTACTGGCTTTTGTTGGTGGAACCTCAGCCGCCAGTGGTATGGTTATCGTATCTACCATTGCACTGGCGATTATGGTATCGAATGATTTAGTTTTACCTTTGCTATTACGTCGAGTAAAAACCACAGGACGATCGTTCGGACATTTTTCTAAATTATTAGTAACGATTAGACGCGTGCTTATTCTATTACTGTTATTAGCGGCGTGGGGGTTTTACCAAGCACTTGATTCGATTGATTCATTGTCGGTCATTGGCTTATTAGCTTTTGCGGCCATAGCTCAATTTGCACCAGCGTTAATTGGTGGATTGTATTGGCGAAATGCCAACAAAAAAGGCGTGTATGCAGGGTTAATTATCGGCTTTTTAATTTGGGTTGTTACTCTGATGAGCCAAACTCAAATGTTAGCAGGCAGTGCTGAAAATAACGTTTTATTATGGTTAATCACTCCTCCGGAATGGTTGCAGCAGCTAGAGGTGAAAACCTCAGATTGGGGAATGATGCTTAGTTTAGGTCTTAACACCCTATTATTTATTCTTGTTTCATCAATCACTCGGGCATCATTAAGCGAGCGTTTACAAGCGGCTGCATTTGTTGGCGCTCCTTTACCAGAAAATGAAGATGTCAGTGTTTATCAAACTCGCGTTACGGTGGGTGAATTAGAAATGTTGGCTTCACGGTTTGTTGGTCGCCGACGTGCTCAAAAAGCCTTTCGCCAATTCTCTCAACAGAATGATGAATCCTTATTGCCGCAACAACAGGCAAGCTCTGCACTAATTCGCCATACCGAGCGTGTACTGGCTGGCGTATTTGGCGCTTCTTCTTCTCGTTTGGTTCTTACTTCAGCTTTACAAGGCAGAAATATGCAGTTGGAAGAGGTGGCAACCATCGTTGATGAAGCCTCTGAGTTGTATGATTTTAGCCGTGGTTTATTGCAAGGAGCGATTGAGCACATTAGCCAAGGGATCGCCGTGGTTGATAAGCAGATGAAATTGGTTGCATGGAATCAACGTTACTTGGAGTTATTTACTTTCCCTTCAGGATTAATTCAAGTGGGTAGACCAATAGCTGATGTGATCCGTCACAATGCAGAGCAAGGTTTGTGTGGACCGGGTGATCCTGAAATACACGTCCAGCGACGAGTGGAGCATTTAGAGCGAGGAACTCGTCATGTCTCTTCTCGTATTCGCCCTGATGGTCAGGTTATTGAAGTGCAAGGTAACCCGATGCCCAGTGGTGGATTTGTGATGAGTTTTACAGATATCACTGTATTTAGGCAGGCAGAAAAAGCATTAAAAGAGACCAATGAAACTCTCGAGTCGCGCGTTCACGAGCGCACCAAAGAGTTAGAAAAATTAAACCAGCGATTGGTTGGTGCAACCCAAAGCGCCGAATTGGCGTCTCAATCGAAAAGTCGTTTACTTGCCGCTGTTAGCCATGACTTAATGCAGCCTTTAAATGCTGCACGTTTATTTGCCTCTTCATTGAGTGAAGTTGCCCAAGAAGTAGAAACAAAAAAAATATCAGGCCATATTGAAAGAGCGTTAGGCGCCGCTGAAGAGCTGATTGGGGATTTACTCGATATTTCTCGCTTAGAAGCCGGTAAGTTAGAAACACATGTTCAAAGTTTTTCATTAAAAAGTCTGTTTTCTAATTTGGAAGCGGAGTTTGGTGCGTTAGCCAAGCAGCAAGGCATTGACTTTACGGTTATTCATTCAAATGTGGTAGTGGAATCCGATCCAAAACTCTTACGCCGAGTCGTGCAAAACTTTTTAACTAATGCGTTTCGATATAATCCTCAAGGTAAAGTGGTACTTGGAGCAAGAAGGGTCAAAGGTCAAATACGTTTGGATGTATGGGACAGTGGAATTGGTATCCCTGAAGAAAAACAACAAGCCATTTTTGATGAGTTTACTCGGGTCGATCAAAGCCGGGCTGACCAAGGCTTAGGTTTAGGTTTAGCCATTGCTCGTGGTATTTCTCATGTGCTTGGACATACAATTTCATTGCGTTCATGGCTTAATCAAGGTTCGGTATTTTCAGTTACACTTGATAGAGGCGTACTGCTTGAGAGTAATGCGCCTACGATAGAGCAAAAGCCTGAATTACCATTGAGTTTAGTTCGAGTGCTATGTGTTGATAATGAACCAGATATTCTTATTGGTATGGAGTCATTGATATCTCGATGGGGCTGTGAAGTAAAAACCGCAACCGATTTAATGAGTAGCCTGCGTTGTCTAGAAGAGGGTTGGGTGCCAGATGTGATCTTCTCTGATTATCGATTGGATAACGACAGAACAGGACTTGAGGTATTACAACAATGCCGTTTACGTTTAGGGAATGCATTTGAAGGGGTGATGATCAGTGCGGATAAAACCGATGATTTATTGGAAAGTATTAAAACGAATGGATTTGGGTTTATTGCAAAACCGGTTAAACCTTTAAAGTTAAGAGCGGTGTTGAATCGTCATGTTAGAAAGTAATCATGAATTAATAAGCGCGATTGTATTGATATAAATAGCTAAAAGTTAAATGAAATAAAAGGGAGTTAGCATTCACTAACTCCCTTTGCTTAGCCAATATCTGACGTTATTTATATACAATTAATGATCGTGTGCTTCACCTGCACCTTTAGGGAAACGAATTGATTCCACAAGGTCCTGCACATCTTTAGGCACTTCTGCTGTCACTTTGTTTACTGCAATTGAAACAATGAAGTTCACACACATACCTAGTGTACCAATCCCTTCTGGGCTGATACCAAACCACCAGTTATCAGGTGTGCTTGCAGCAGGGTTAATGAACTTAAAGTAAACAATATAAGCCGTGGTAAAGGTAACACCAGAAATCATACCGGCAATCGCCCCTTCCTTATTCATCTTCTTATAGAAAATACCCAAGATAATCGCAGGGAAGAAGGACGCTGCTGCTAAGCCGAAGGAGAAGGCAACCACCTGTGCTACAAAGCCCGGAGGGTTTATCCCTAAGTAACCAGCACCAATAATAGCAACTACGGCAGCCAATCTAGCGGCGAGCAGTTCTTGTTTATCGGTCATGTTAGGCTTAAAGCCTTTCTTCAATAAATCATGAGAGATAGACGTCGAGATTACCAGTAGTAGGCCGGCAGCCGTTGATAATGCAGCGGCTAAGCCACCCGCAGCTAATAGTGCCACAACCCAGTTTGGTAAACTTGCTAGTTCAGGTGACGCCAGTACGATGATATCTCGGTTGATGTCCATTTCATTACGTTCATCACCAGAGTAAAACATTTTGCCATCGCCATTTTTATCATCCCAACCAACAAGGCCTGTGTCTTCCCAGTTTTTATACCAGCTTGGTGCATCAGCCGCAGCAACCCCTTGGCTATCTGGACCATTAATAGTTTCAATCATATTTACACGAGCAAACGCGGCTACCGCAGGTGCTGTGGTGTATAAGAATGAGATAAACAGTAACGCCCAACCCGCAGAGATACGTGCATCTTTAACACGAGGTACCGTGAAGAAACGGATAATTACATGAGGAAGTCCAGCCGTACCCACCATTAGCGCCGCACAGATAAAGAAGACATCAACCATGCTTTTAGAGCCGTCAGTATATGGGGTGAACCCGAGTTCAGTCGTTAATCCATCCAACTTATCTAATAAGTAGACTTCAGATCCAGTAACGGTTGATCCCATACCAATTTGAGGGAATACGTTACCTGTCATCATAATAGAGGTGAAAACCGCAGGAACAAGGAAGGCGAAAATGAGGACACAGAATTGAGCAACCTGCGTATAAGTGATGCCTTTCATGCCACCCAGTACCGCATAGAAAAATACGATCCCCATACCAATAATGATACCGATATTAATATCAACCTCTAGGAATCGTGAGAACACCACGCCAACACCACGCATTTGTCCTGCCACATAAGTGAAAGAAACAAAGATGGCACAGAACACGGCAACCATACGAGCGGTTCGAGAGTAGTAACGTTCACCGATAAAATCTGGCACGGTGAATTTACCAAATTTACGTAGATAAGGAGCAAGACAAAGTGCTAATAGTACATAGCCACCGGTCCAACCCATAAGATACACAGCACCATCATAACCAACAAAGGAGATGATACCGGCCATTGAAATGAATGACGCCGCAGACATCCAATCTGCCGCGGTTGCCATGCCATTAGCAACAGGGTGAACCCCGCCACCTGCCACATAGAACTCACTGGTTGATCCGGCGCGAGCCCAAATTGCAATTCCGATATAGAGAGCAAAAGTGATACCGACTAATATAAACGTCCAAGTTTGGATACCCATGATAATTCCTTTTAATCTTCTTGTACGTTGTATTTTTTATCTAGCGCATTCATGCGAGCAACATAGATAAAGATCAGTGCGACAAAGGTATAGATAGACCCTTGTTGTGCAAACCAGAACCCCAATTTGAATCCAGCAAATTGAACGGTATTAAGAGCATCAACAAATAATATCCCTGCGCCGTATGAGACTAAGAACCAGATCGCAAGCAGTCCACCCATGATCCCTAGATTTTCCTTCCAATAGGCTTGTGCTTGTTCTTTTGTTTCGAACGCCATAGCCAGCTCCTTTTTTATGTTAATAATATGTAACCAAAAAGAGATTAGCAGTGAGAAGAGAAGAAAGCAGTGCAACTTTAGTCGAGCAGATAAAGAAAAACGCCCAAAATATGAGCGTTTTATGTGAGGTGACTACGGGAATTGATGTGTTAATTTTATGTTAATTAATACCAAGGTCTAAGGTATATTCATAACTAAAAATAGAAGTCTTTAATACCAAGCAGTAAATTGTTAACGGCAACAGCGGCTAAGATTAATCCCATAACGCGGCTAATAATCGCGGCACCAACGTTGCCAATTACCTTATGGATAAACGTTGCACCAAGTAATAAACATAACGTAATGACGAGAACGACAATCATGACTGCTGCTGTAATTGACTGATCTAAAAAAGAATAGCGAGAATTATCGGTTAGCATCACAATGGCCATCATAGCGCCGGGCGAGGCGATTGATGGGATAGCTAAAGGATAAACCGCTAAATCTGCTAGATCTGAATGACTTAGTTCCTCGCTCATCTTCTGTTCTTGATCTGGCTTGCTCTCACCAAAAATCATAGTAAGAGCAAAGATTAATAAGACTAACCCGCCAGCAACCTGAAAGGCAGGCAAAGGAATTTGCATTGCTTCTAAGAGAAGTTGACCAATAACAAGGAAAAATAAAAGTACAGCCGTCGCGATCGCTACCGCTTTAAGAGCTACGACTTTACGTTGTTTAGCGGTTAGGTGTTGAGTTTGTGAAAGATAGACAGGAACGGATCCTATAGGGTCAATGACTGCCCAAAGAACAACAAATTGAGTGATGAGGATACTTATCATGGGTTCTCCCAGAGGTTAGGTTACGCAGAGGGATTAAAATAATGAATGGGCAACCTAACTGATTTTAACGGCTAGAGTGTTATATCAAGGTTAACTTTCCGTTTGTTGCAATAAAATAACCGCTTGAGTGCGATTTTTAACGCCCAATTTTCTAAATATTGCCGTCATGTGCGCTTTTATCGTGGCTTCTGATACTTCTAAATCATAAGCGATTTGTTTATTGAGTAAGCCGTCAGATAGCATGCCAAGCACCTTATATTGCTGAGGGGTAAGGGCTGCTATTTTTGTCGCGAGATCATCGCACGCTGCTGAATTTTTTATTGACCCTGCAGGGAAATAGGAATCACCAGCAAGAATTTGATTTAAGGCTGCAATGAGTGATTTCATATCGCTAGATTTAGGAATAAAGCCAAAAGCACCATGACTTTTGACTTGAGAAACAATACTAGGTTCTTCACTGGCTGATACAACAATAATAGGCAGGTCTGGATATTGAGAGCGAAGTTGTATTAATCCAGACATCCCATTGCTACCAGGCATTTTTAAATCCAATAGAAGCAAATCTGGATCGGAGTCTTTTTGTAATACCGTTAATAACCCTTCAAGCGAATCCGCTTCTATTAAATTAGCACCACTGATTGCCATGTGAATGGATTGAAAAAGCGCATTGCGAAATAAGGGGTGATCGTCCGCGATGATAATGGTGTAGTTGTCGTCCATGGCTACAAAATTCCTTATAAGTGATTAAATAAAATTAACATCCCCTTCGGTTTTGAGCAATTTTTAGTCGCTAAAGTCTGCGCTGTCTCTCTAACTCATCTCTTATTTTAAATAAACGGGCATTTTTGATGGGATCTTAATATTTAAAACGAATTAATTTGAAGGGCTAGACAATTAAATGAAACGAAACTAAACTTCTTTCAAATCGAAACTTATTGAGTTTGTTATGTCAAAAAGAAACACGAAACAACGCCGTCATATGATCCTTTCCCTACTAACAGAACAAGGTGAAGTTAGCGTCGAATATCTTTCTGATTTATTTGATATCTCTGAAGTGACCATTAGGAAAGACCTAACAGAATTAGAAAAGAATGGTTTACTGATGCGTAAGTATGGCGGAGCGGTTTTAATGCCATCAAATATTATACAAGAAGACAGTTGTGAAGAAGTTTCGAATCGAAAGTTATCTATAGCCACTGCAGCGGTAGAACTGATTAAAGATCATAATCGGATCATTATTGATAGCGGTAGCACAACCGCGGCATTAATTAATCAATTATCGAAACGAAATGGCTTAGTGGTGATGACCAACTCATTACCCGTTGCTAATGCGCTGCAAGAAATTGAAAACGAACCAACGTTATTAATGACGGGTGGTACATGGGACAGTCATTCTGATTCATTTCAAGGTCAAGTGGCCGAATCGGTTTTAAGATCCTATGATTTTGATCAGCTGTTCATTGGTGCTGATGGGATTGATTTGGAACGCGGAACAACCACATTTAATGAATTAGTGGGTTTAAGCCGCGTGATGTCTGAAGTGGCTCGTGAAGTTATTTTAATGGTGGAATCTGAAAAAATTGGTCGAAAAATCCCTAACGTTGAATTGCCATGGGACAGCATTGATGTGTTGATCACCAATAACGATTTAAGCCAAGAACAGCAACAGAAAATTGAATCACATAATGTACGAGTCATCAGAGCTCAGTGATTTAATTTATATGACACCGTTGATATTTTTTGCTGCCAATCAACGGTTATTTATAACCTAAGAAGCAATAATAGGCTTCTTAAAACCTAGAATTTAAGATTAGAATAATTGGAGTATTGCTATGTGTGGGATCGTAGGTGCTGTTGCACAAAGAGATGTAGCGGAGATTTTAGTTGAAGGATTACGTCGTTTAGAATATCGCGGCTACGACTCTGCAGGGGTTGCGGTTGTTGATGCTGATAGCAATTACACACGTTTACGTCGTTTGGGTAAAGTTAAAGAATTAGCTAATGCAGTAGAAGGATCTCATGTCGTTGGCGGTACAGGCATAGCTCATACCCGTTGGGCAACGCATGGTGAGCCTTCTGAAATCAATGCACATCCTCATGTCTCTGGCGATATTACGATTGTTCATAATGGCATTATTGAAAACCATGAAACATTGCGTTCATTATTGCAAGAACGTGGTTATGTTTTTGAATCTCAAACTGATACTGAAGTGATTGCACATTTAGTGGAGTGGGAGTTACGTACTTCAGATTCATTAATTGAAGCAGTACAAAAAACAGCAAAACAATTAGAAGGTGCTTACGGTACTGTGGTTATGGATCGTCGTGATCCAGAGCGTCTTGTGGTTGCTCGTTCTGGTAGTCCAATTGTGATTGGTCGTGGTGTTGGTGAAAATTTCTTGGCTTCTGATCAACTTGCCTTACTGAATGTGACTCGTCGCTTTATGTATCTTGAAGAAGGCGATGTTGCAGAGATTACTCGTCGTGATGTGGTGGTTTTTGATGCCCGAGGTGAACGAGTAGAACGTGAAGTAATAGAATCAAACGCTGAGCACGATGCGGGTGATAAAGGGCAATATCGTCACTTTATGCAAAAGGAAGTGTTTGAGCAGCCTAAAGCGCTTATCAACACAATGGAAGGGCGTATTACTCACGATTCAGTGGTAACTGAGAGTATTGGTGTTAACGCGGTTGAGATACTAAATAAAGTTGAACACGTACAAATTATTGCTTGTGGCACCTCTTACAATGCAGGCATGACGGCTCGTTATTGGTTTGAATCATTGGCGGGTGTGAGTTGTGATGTGGAAATTGCTTCTGAGTTTCGTTACCGTAAATTTGTGACTCGTCCAAATAGCTTATTGATTACTTTATCTCAATCAGGTGAAACGGCAGATACCTTAGCGGCACTTCGTTTAGCCAAAGAGCGTGGTTACATGGGCGCAATGACAGTGTGTAACGTAGCAGGCTCTTCTCTGGTTCGTGAATCTGATTTTGCTTTCATGACACGAGCAGGAACTGAAATTGGTGTAGCCTCAACAAAAGCTTTCACCACACAACTTGCTGCGTTATTGATGTTAGTTACTGCATTAGGTAAGCAGCAAAATCGTATTTCAAAAGAGAAAGAGAAAGAGATAGTTGAAGCCTTGCATGCATTGCCTGCTCAAATTGAACAAGCGTTATCGTTTGATAAAGAGATTGAAGCGTTAGCACCAGATTTTGCAGACAAACAACACACGCTGTTTTTAGGGCGTGGTGAGTTTTACCCAATTGCCGTTGAAGCCTCTCTGAAACTTAAAGAAATTTCTTATATTCATGCTGAAGCTTATGCGGCAGGTGAATTAAAACATGGTCCATTAGCATTAATTGATGCTGACATGCCAGTGGTTGTGGTTGCACCAACCAATGATTTATTAGAGAAACTAAAGTCAAACGTAGAAGAAGTACGTGCTCGTGGTGGTTTACTTTATGTATTTGCTGACGAACAAGCAGGTTTTGAAGCGGATGAAAGCATGAAGATAATCACCATGCCTCATGTGAGCGATATTACCGCACCAATTTACTATACGATCCCGATGCAGTTATTGTCTTATCATGTTGCGTTAATTAAAGGGACGGATGTTGATCAGCCTCGTAACTTAGCGAAAGCGGTAACGGTAGAATAGATTTTTAACCTTTAGATAATGAAATAAAAAACGGTAGCCTCAAAATAGGCTGCCGTTTTATTTATATTCCTTGATTGATTTTTTCTGCTCTTTTTCTTTATACATAGAGGCATCAGCATTCATGAACATGTCTTTTAGTGAGGTTGTTGAGTTATGGGATTCAAGGTGCTGACCAATACTAATGCTACTGATATTTAGACCTGGCTGGTGTTGTGTTTTCTTTTGGTAACGTTGACGAATGCGTAATGAAAGGGCATTTAATTCAGTTTCTTGTTCTTTATTTAATAACGTTAAGACGATAAATTCATCGCCACCCGTACGAGCGATAAGATCTGATCCTCTGACTTCGCTTTTTAGAATATCAGCCAAAATTTGAATGCATTGATCCCCAGTTGAGTGACCAAAATTATCATTTACTTGTTTTAGGTTATCAATATCAAGATAAAGAATACCAATAGTGTTTTGGTATCGTTTCGCATCTTTTCGTTTTTGTTTACCTAAAATTCCTAACCCACGACGATTAAGTAATTCTGTCATTGAATCAGTAAGAGCCATTTGTTTATGTTGTTCAATTTTTTCTACCATTTTTAAGTCAGCAGTGATGAGTTTTGAAAGGTGAAGTAATAGTTTAATTAATGCATTTTTATAATCGGTATGTTTTGTATCTATCGCACAAATAGTGCCATAAATAGAACCATCAGGATGAAAGACGGGAACCCCACAGTATGATCTGACCGGACCATTTTCCACCACAGGAGAATCAACCCAATATTCACTATTTAAGGCGTCTGGTACATATAGCTCTTTGCCTGTTTCAACAATTGTACGGCAAAAACTTTTACTGCCACTAGACCACTGAGCTCCTTGATGAAGAAAGCTTGTTTCATTACTACTACTTACAAGAGTATGAAAAGAATGACCTGTAAATTCGATAATTGCGCCGCAATCTACACCAAAAATATCAACAATCAAATCGGCAAGCTCTTGCCATTTTGATAGGTCTACGATGCTGTTTTGTGAGTCAAAACGAGAAGTAAAAAATGCTGTCATACGCACATCCATGTAAAGCGATTATTATTTGAATTTTATATACTTATAAAACTATCACTATTAAATTTTAATTTCTTTGAATTAAGTTTAAAACCACACTATTTATCTTTTAGTTTAGGAAAGTGATAACTGAAGCGCTATTTTTTTTAATTTTTCTTAATATGAATCTTTTATGACACTCAGTTTTCTATCCTTGATCTTTCCCATTTTTTATCTAATATATATGGAAATGCATATATCCATATTTAAGGTCTGCTATGTTACCTCATCAATTCTTCAAACTGCTTTCTGATGAAACGCGCATGCGCTGTTTGTTACTTATCGCTCGTGAAAGTCGTTTATGCGTAAATCAACTGACAGAAGCATTAGATGAAAGCCAACCGAAGATCTCACGTCATTTAGCTTTGTTACGTCAATCAGGTGTATTGGTTGATACGCGTGAAGGTCAGTGGGTGTATTACCAAATCAGCGCCGAATTACCAGGCTGGCTAAACAAAATTATAGAGGGTTTGAAGCAATCGAACTGTTTGCAAACTCAATACAAAAAAGACACTGATAAATTAAACGCAATGAAAGCGTGTTGCTAAATTAAGGATTAAGACGATGACAATTAAAGTAGGAATTAACGGTTTTGGCCGCATTGGACGTTTGGCATTAAGAGCTGCATTTGATTGGCCTGAGCTGGAATTTGTGCAAATCAATGACGTCGCGGGTGATGCTCATACCTTAGCGCATTTACTTGAATTTGATTCAATTCAAGGACGTTGGAACCATGAAGTGACTACCGATGGAAGTACTATGATCATCGGTGACCAAAAGCTTAAAACCACTCAAGAGAAAGAGATTGATGCGGTTGATTGGTCTGGTTGTGATGTTGTGATTGAAGCTACAGGCGTCCATCGTTCTCGTTCATTTTTAGATAAATATTTGGCTCAAGGTGTTAAACGTGTTGTTGTTTCTGCTCCAGTTAAAGAAGAAGGGGTAGCGAACATTGTAGTTGGTGTAAACGACGATATTTTTGACCCTGATGTTCACCAAATTGTGACTGCGGCATCTTGTACTACCAACTGCCTTGCTCCAATTGTTAAGGTTATCAATAAGGAGTTAGGTATCGAAAATGCAGCATTTACCACTATTCATGATTTGACCAACACACAAACCATTTTAGATGCTCCTCATAAAGATCTTCGTCGTGCTCGTGCGTGTGGCATGAGCTTGATCCCAACAACAACGGGCTCTGCTAAGGCGATTGTAGAAATCTTCCCTGAGCTTAAAAATAAAATTGATGGTCATGCGGTACGCGTTCCTTTAGCGAATGCCTCACTGACTGACATTATCTTTGAAGTAAAAAGAGATACCACGGTTGAAGAAGTAAATCAGTTATTAAAGGATGCGGCACAGGGTGAGCTAAAAGGTATTTTAGGTTACGAGGAGCGCCCACTTGTATCGATTGATTACAAAGGCGACCAACGCTCAACGATTGTAGATGCACTATCTACTATGCTTGTGGGCAAGCGCATGGTGAAGATTTACGCTTGGTATGATAACGAAATGGGCTATGCAACTCGTACTGCTGAGTTGGTTCGTAACGTTGGCCTAGCTTAATATTAATGGCATTGGTTTAAGGAATTTAAAATGACACATCCTATTTGGGAACTACCGGTTACAGACACTAATGGCGCATTAATTTTGACTCCGTGTCCGGGCACAAAAGGGGTTGAGTTAACGGCCTCATTAGAGCAATTAAAAGCACAAGGTGTTGAAGCGGTAGCAACGGCATTAAGCCAAGATGAATTAACAGAAAAAGGCGTAGGATCTCTTGGTGAAGAAGTACAACGCCTAGGCATGAAATGGTTTTATTTACCAATTGAAGATGATTGCGCCCCAGGTGATGAGTTTGCTGCACAATGGAAATCTGCAACCCAAGAGCTTCAACAAGTATTAGAAAATAATGGCAAGGTAGCAATGCATTGTATGGGCGGGTCTGGTCGAACTGGTTTGCTTGCTGGACATTTGTTGTTGGACTTAGGTTGGGATCTAGACGTGATTAAGCAACAAGTACAAGCACTACGTCCGGGCGCATTTACTAAACCTGTGCAAATTGAATATATAGATTCTATAGCACATAAATAATTTGTTTTAGGATGGGTCTCAGAGAGAATTATCTTCTGGGACTTTTTATTTAGACGGAAGAGTTTTATGTTTTCTCAACTAAGCCATAGTGTACGACAGTACATGATAGTGACGTTTAATTATTGGAATTTCACCATTACTGATGGTGCATTACGCATGTTAGTGGTGCTCTATTTTCATGATTTAGGTTACAGCACATTAGCCATTGCTTCGCTCTTTTTGTTTTATGAATTCTTTGGGGTAGTGACGAATTTAATTGGTGGTTGGCTTGGTGCACGTTTGGGGTTAAATAAAACCATGAACGTCGGTTTAGGGATGCAGGTATTTGCATTATTGATGCTTGCAGTGCCTACTGTGTGGCTCACTATCCCTTGGGTAATGGTGGCTCAAGCACTTTCTGGTATAGCAAAAGATCTCAATAAAATGAGCGCTAAAAGCGCGATAAAAACATTAGTGCCAAGTGAGCAAGAAGGAGCTCTCTACAAGTGGATTGCTATCTTAACGGGATCTAAAAATGCACTAAAAGGAGCGGGTTTCTTCTTAGGAGGGGTTCTGCTTTCTACTATAGGATTTAAAGCGGCAGTTATTACCATGGCTGTGGTTCTTTTTGTCGTATTGATTGGCAGTTTAGCTTTTCTTGATGGAGATATGGGTAAAGCCAAATCTAAACCTAAATTTACACAGCTGTTTTCTAAGTCGAGTGAGATCAACATTCTTTCCGCTGCGCGCTTATTTTTATTTGGCGCAAGAGATGTCTGGTTTGTTATCGCATTACCGATTTACTTAGGCACAACCTTTGGCTGGGATCATTCGTGGGTTGGTGGGTTTCTCGCTCTGTGGGTGATTGGTTATGGATTTGTACAAGGCTTTGCGCCAAAAATCACAGGCAAAGCAGAAGGTAAGGTGCCTGATGGCCGCGCTGCAATGTGGTGGGCTGGCTTATTAACTCTGGTTACTGGGTTTATTGCTTATGGTGTGCAAATCGGGTGGCAAGCTCAATATGTTATCGTCATTGGCTTATTGATTTTTGGTGCCGTGTTTGCGATTAACTCATCGCTGCATTCTTATTTAATTGTCAGCTATGCCAAAGGTGATGGGGTGTCGATGGATGTTGGTTTTTATTATATGGCCAACGCAATGGGACGTTTAATCGGAACTATTTTATCGGGATTGGTATTTCAGATAGCAGGGCTGGCTGCGTGCTTATGGGTGTCGTTTGGATTTTTGTTATTGGCTACGCTGATATCGGTTAAGTTGCCTAAGAGAATAAAGGCTTAAACTCAAGTAATACCAATCTACATAAGTATTTGATCATTCTTGCTTGTTAAAATCGATTATATCTGCGTTATAAATTTTGTAATTAGATCCACTAGTTACTGTAATTTATGCCTTGATCTAATCAATTTTTCCTACGCAATTATCTGAACAACTACTTATCCAGAATGGTACAATCTTCATGCATAAAAAAACCACCGTTTAATTGGTAATGCCGATCAGTTAGTCACTTTATTGAGTAATTATGCACTATTTATTCAATGTCTAATAGATATGGCAAAGTACCCGTTAAGAGAGTGAAAGATAGATACAACAAGGGCTCCAGAATGATTGTAATAAATTCGTCTGAAGCCCTTGTTTTTATTGATGTTCGCTTAACTGACTGGCATTACCGTTTAATTGGTGGTTTTTTTTAGCTTAATTTAAGTGAATGTTCACTATAAATTAAAAGCCTTCCATGTTTTTAGCTTCAAGCTGTTGGAAGTATTTTAC
This sequence comes from Aliivibrio thorii, assembly GCF_057368585.1. NCBI lineage: Bacteria > Pseudomonadati > Pseudomonadota > Gammaproteobacteria > Vibrionales > Vibrionaceae > Aliivibrio > Aliivibrio thorii. The sequence continues at coordinate 223,541 of NZ_CM170654.1, forward strand.
TGTCTTCACTTTCAGTTCTTGTGTTGATGGCTCATCACAAACGATTACTGATTTAGGGTGAAGTTGAAGTGCAGATACAGTCCACATGTGGTTTACAGAACCTTCAACTGCAGCTTGCAGTGCAAGACCTTTGTTGTGGCCTGTAATTAGGATCATGATTTCTTCTGAATCAAGCAGAGTACCAACACCGATAGTTAGTGAGTACTTAGGAACAAGTTCCATGTCGCCACCGAAGAAGCGAGAGTTAGCAATACGCGTATCTTCAGTTAGTGTTTTGATACGAGTACGAGATGCTAAAGAAGACGCAGGTTCGTTGAATGCGATGTGACCGTCGTTACCCACGCCACCCATGAATAAGTTGATGCGTCCGTAAGACTTAATTTTGTCTTCGTAACGTTGACATTCTGCTTCGTTATCTGCTGCATTACCATCTAATAGATTGATGTTTTCTGCTTGAATATCGATGTGGTTGAAGAAGTTCTCGTGCATGAAAGTACGGTAAGATTCTGGGTGATCAGCATCTAGGCCAATGTATTCATCCATGTTGAATGTTACTACGTTCTTAAAGCTTACTTCGCCAGCTTTATGAAGCTCAATAAGTTTCTTATACGTGTTTAATGGAGTACCGCCAGTTGGTAAACCAAGAACAAATGGACGATCTGCTGTTGGGTTGAATGCATTAATACGGTTAACGATGTGCTGTGCAGACCATGCACCTACTTGTTCAGCGCGATTTAGCGGGATTAATCTCATTTGTATACCTCAAAAAAACGTAAGTCGTAGAATCAAAAATCATTAATTCGCATTATAAAATAAGTTTCTGTGTATCACCAATGATTTTGCTCAATAAAGAAACATTATTCTTCAACATTGGTCACGTTTGTACTTAAATGGTTCATAAATGGCTCTGCTTTCATAAATCCTGTTAATCGAGCATTCGATAAATAATCGCCATTTGAATTCCAAAAATCGATGGTTGGTAACCCAAGAACTTTGAGTTGTTGTAATAGGGCAATATCTTCTGGGCTGTTTTTGGTTACATCGGCTTGCAACAAGATAAATTGACCTAAGAGCGGCTCTACCTTTTCATTATGGAAGGTGTATTTTTCAAATTCTTTACACGCGACACACCAGTCAGCATAAAAGTCGAGCATCACAGGTTTTCCTTGGGCTTTTGCTGCTTCCAACTCTCGGTTTAAGTCTTCAATCGTACTTATTTTTTTAAACGTGACAGCTTGAGTGGTGGTGTTTACTTCGGTATTGGTTTTTCCTGAAATAGCATCAATCACCGGAATTGCTGAGCCAACAATACCTAAGATCGCGATGATCCCAGCAACACTTGTTTTCCAAGATTGAGGCATGGTTGCTTTGACATGATAGAGCCAACCAAACGCAGCAACGCCAAGAGCAGACCAAACAAATGGTGTAATGCTATGAGGAAGAATTCGCTCTAATAAGAAAACAGGAACAGCCAGTAAAATAAAGCCAAACAGTGTTTTTATATGTGTCATCCAAACACCGGCTTTTGGTAGCAGTTTATTACCAAATACAGCGGCTAAAATTAATGGAATACCCATACCAATAGCTAAGGCATACAGCGCAACTGCACCCGTTAGTAAGTCACCACTTTTGGCTACATAAAGCAATGCACCCGAAAGAGGAGCGGTCGTACATGGTGAGCAGACTAAACCAGAGATAGCACCCATTGCAAAAACGCCGCCTAAGTTTCCGCCTTTTTGCTGGTTACTAATGTCATTTAATTTAGTTTGTAGGCTGCTTGGTAGTTGAATGGTGTAAGCACCGAACATTGATAGGGCAAGCAGAACAAACATGATGCTCAAACCAATCAATACATAAGGATGCTGTAGTGCCGCTTGAAATTGCATACCCGCCGAAGCAACTACTAACCCAAGTAAGGTGTAAGTCAATGCCATGCCTTGCACGTAAACAAAAGAGAGCTTGAAAGCTTTGCCATGAGACAGTTTACCGCCACCTAAAACAATACCCGTTAAGATAGGGTACATAGGCAGTACACAAGGTGTGAACGCAAGTCCAATACCAAGCGCTAAGAATAAAAATGGAGTCCACCAAGCGTCACCCAAGTTGTCAGCCAGTTCTTGCTGTTGAGTTTGAGTGACTATTTTTGGTTCAGGAGCCAACGATGTGTTCTTTTCTACGCTAACGGGTGCGCTATCACTTTTTGCCACAACATGGGTGTTGGGCGCTTCATTTTGATATGAACTTGATGTTGTTAATTCTGATAGCGGGATTTTACGGATCTCTGGTGGGTAGCAGAAGCCAGCTTTTGCACACCCTTGGTAACGAACGGTTAATTCTGCATTATCGCCAACAGAAATTAATGGCACAGTAATGGTTAATGGTTTTGTGTAGATATTCACGTTACCAAAAAACTCATCGTTATGAGGAGTCCCTTCCTCCATGACTAAATCTGCAATTTCAGCACCATTAGAAGAGACTGAGATACGCTGTTGATATAAATAGTAATCAGGTTTTACCTGCCAATCTAAATAAACACGATCTCCTTGTTGCATGAAATTAAAAGGAAACGCTTCATTCACCGTAACAAAAGAAGAATCTTGTTGGTTCTGTAATTTAGTTAAATCAAACGCAGCCAAGGCTTGTGGAGCGAAAGAAGTGAACAGAATGAAGAATGATAAAAGTGCAGCTCGAAATCGGAGTAAATTCGTCATGTGGAAGTCTTTATAAAAATAGATACGGGTATGACTATCGAAATGGTCAAGAGTTCGACAAGTATAGTATCAATTGCATTAATGTTCTGCTCATTTCTCTTTGGATTCTCGGATAATTCTTTTTGATTTGTTGCGGTTTCGAGATCTCTACGACACTATTTTTATTCGACTAAAACTATGCTTATTCGACTAATAGATGAAGAGGGCGTTGTGATGAAATACAAACATATCCTTGTAGCATTGGATCTGTCAAAAGAGAGTCATATTCTGATTGATAGAGCGGTTTCTATGGCTGGTTTAGTCGGTGCAAAAGTGTCTTATATTCATATTGATGGGACTCATGGAGAGATTTATCCAGAGCTTATCGATATACAAGTAAAGCCTGAACGTAAACCGCTTAATGAGCCTTCAAATAAATGGCTGGCTGATTTTCAGCAGTATACTGATTTTCCTATTGAGAGCTTTTGGGTAGGAACTGGAGATCTTAGTCATAAAGTTGAGGCAGCGGTTAAAGATAATGAAATTGACCTGTTGATTTGTGGTCATCACCATGATTTCTTGAGTAAAATTATTTCCTATTCTCGACCTCTCATTCATCACTCTCCTATTGATATATTGGTTGTACCGATTACGTCATAACTTAAAAGACATAAAAAATGGCAGCTAAATTAGCTGCCATTTTTGTTTGCCCAGCAAAGCTGGCAAACCCGTCTGCTTGCAAGATAGCAGAGTCACCCCGACTAAGGGGAAGACAATCTGAATGGCAAGGGCGTCACTGGCTAACGGTGAGGTCTGAAGGAAGCCATAGGAAGTTAGATGTACACAACTAACCGTAACCTGTTTCGGCGGGATTGGTGGGTAAGCGTCCAAAATAGCGCGAAGCCCAATACTTAGTCAGACCAATTCTGTGCTTGAGGGTGGCATATCTAACAGGGAGTCAGTGCAATAACTGGGGAAGCCTGGCATCTAAACTTAATTGTCAGTAAGTGGCTTAGATTCAAGAAGAAACTCAAGATCTAATGCCGATGTGAGGTGGCAGATGAACCCGTAGTAGTGAGTAAGGCTAGGCCTGTGAAAGCCAGTGATGGTGTGGAGGACAAAACCAAGCCGACTATCAGTAATATATCTGATAGAGTCAATTTGAGCCAAAAGCACTTATTGATTGCGAAGGGGGGAAGTGATTTATAAATTACCTTAAAGTGACGTAATTTATGATGGGTTCACGAATTACCAAATAAGGTAAAGTCTCTATTTTAATGGCTAAGGGTGATACTAAAGCTGTGAATAGAACTGGACACGGGGAGTAAGTGTTTCTCTTTACTAGAGGCATAGAGGCGGTTAAGCATATTGCGAATAAAAGGGCGTAGCCTTGCTAGAAAACTTAACGCGACAACGAAATAAACCTAACCAACATAAATAAAGTCAGCAGCAGGTGATGTGAGATAATAATTTGAGAGTACACTATAGCCTTTACGGGCGCATGCTATCACTGCAAGCGCTTTACGTGGCATACAAACAAGTGAGAAAGAATGGAGGCGCAGCTGGTATTGACGGGCAGCGTATCGATGATTTCACACAAAATTTGGAAGTAGAGCTCAGAAAACTATTACTTGAACTACAAGAAAAGCGCTATCAAGCGCGGCCCGTAAAACGAGTTGAGATCGCCAAAGACGATGGCGGTATCAGGTTATTGGGGATCCCCACAGTTCGAGACCGAATTGTTCAACAATGTTTAACGAATATAATGACTCCCATATTTGACCCAAACTTTCATCCATCCAGTTATGGATATCGGGTTGGGCGAAGCTGTCATCAAGCCATCAGCAAAGCTACACTCTTTATACGTAAATATAATAAGCGGCATGTTGTTGATATGGATCTGTCTAAATGTTTTGACATGCTTGACCACGATCTGATAATCAAGTTCGTGCGAAAGCGCATCGTGGATGGCAGTATCTTAGGCTTGATCCGTCAATTTCTAAAAAGTGGAGTCATGGTTGGTGAAAACTGGCAGAATAGTGTAATAGGCAGTCCACAAGGTGGGGTGATTAGTCCACTACTTGCTAATATCTACTTAGATGAATTCGATCAAGAAATGATGAGGCGTAAGCATCGAATAGTGCGATACGCGGATGACATTTTGATATTCTGCACCTCGAAAAAGGGTGCAGAGAATGCATTAAAAGTAGCTAGCCATATTTTAGAAGTAACGCTAAAACTTAAAGTGAATGAGCGGAAAACCCATATAGCACATAGCGATACAGGTATTAAATTCTTGGGAGTGGAAATTTTTACAAATTACACGGCAATTCAAGAAAAGAAGCTCAAAACATTAAAAGCGAAAGTAAGGCAACTCACCAAGCGTAATGGAGGATTGAATTTAGCGAGAGTGCTAAAGCAACTGAATCCAGTGCTCAGAGGGTTTGTAAACTACTTCAAAATAGCCAATATTACGAGCACACTGAAAAGCCTTGCGGCTTGGATAAGGCGGAGATTGCGAGCGGTACAAATGAGTTTATGGAAGAAGCCGTGCAGATTGCATCGTCGTCTTAAGCAACTAAAGTACAAACCGCCATTTAAGTCCATAAAAATGGACTCATGGCGAAACAGTGCGAGTCCGTTAGCAAGCTATGCGATGCCTAATCAGTGGTTCAAAAATCTAGGCTTGTATTCAATAGACGAAGTTAAAACAGGTGTACTCGCTTCTTTTTATTAAGAAATAGTAAATTGCAGGAGCCGTATACGAGGTCCGTACGTACGGTTCTGTGAGAGGGATGAGGCAAAAGCCTCACCCTACTCGATGGTGGTATATGTGCATTTTCTTAATTAAAGAATAATACCGCCAAATACAAAGCCTAGTGCAACAGAAGTCGAAATCGTTGCAACACCCGGAATGAAGAATGGGTGGTTAAATACAAGATTACCAATTCGTGTTGAGCCAGTATCATCCATCTCAACCGCCGCCAGAAGCGTAGGGTAAGTAGGAAGTACGAACAATGCACTCACTGCCGCAAAAGAAGCAACCGCAGTAATTGGTGCAACACCAATTGCTAATGCTGCAGGCATTAATGCTGTTGTTGTTGCGCCTTGAGAGTAAAGAAGCATAGAAGCAAAGAATAAAACAATCGCTAGCATCCACGGATATTGTGCAAGGATCTCAGCAGAGAATTCTTTGATTTCACCAATGTGAGAAGAAACGAAAGTATCACCAAGCCATGCTACACCAAGAACACACACACACGCACTCATGCCTGATTTGAATGTTGCTGCGTTAGCAATTTTAGATGCATCAATTTTAGTGAAAGTAACGATAGCCGCTGCCGCTGTTAGCATTAGCGCCATGATAGCTTCGTTACGGCCAATTGTTGGATGTTCAATCAGGCCAACACTGCCACTGATCATCGTTGCATAAGCAACAACAGCGACGATAGCAACACAGAAGATATAAACAGATGCTTTTGCTGTTGGTAAAATTTCACGCTTACCAGCACCGTTCATCTTAATTAGGCCTTTTGCAAGACGTTCTTGATAAACCATATCGTCTTTCAGTTCACAGCCTAGGAAGTTAGCAACGAACGCACCAACCATGCATGCTAGGAATGTTGATGGAATACATACTGCTAATAGTGTTAAGTAATCCACACCTAGAGGCTCAAGGATACCAGAGAAGAAAACAACTGCCGCAGAGATTGGAGACGCAGTAATTGCAATTTGAGAAGCAACAACAGCGATAGAAAGTGGGCGAGAAGGACGAACACCTTGTTCTTTAGCAACTTCTGCAATAACAGGAAGTGTAGAGAATGCAGTGTGACCTGTACCTGCTAGCATCGTCATGAAATAAGTCACGATAGGTGCGTAGAAAGTAATACGTTTTGGATTTTTACGTAAGAATTTTTCTGCTAGGTCAACCAACCAATCCATACCGCCAGCGACTTGCATAGCAGCAATCGCAGTAATAACAGACATGATGATTAAAATAACGTCAATAGGGATAGAACCTGCATCTAAACCTAAGATCATAGTAAGAACAAGAACACCGGCTCCCCCGGCAAAACCTATTCCAATACCTCCGATGCGTGCACCTAAATAGATGAACAGCAGTACGACAAGAAGCTGTACAGCAATCATAATGTAACTCCAATGTTTAAGTTTGAATTTAAAATAATTATTCAGATTTTTATTAAACAGCTATATACAGCAAATTAATAAAAGTATGAATGATTACTTGACGGGTTTGTCAGTAAAATTTTTAATATAAAAAAAAGCGAGCTTCAGTGAGCTCGCTATTTGAGGTGCTACGAATTAATCGTAACGTTTTGCTTTGTATTGTGGGTGCATTAGATTCTCTACTGAGAAGATGTCATCTAATTGCTCTTCTGTTAGAAGGCCACGTTCAAGAACTACATCACGAACGTTTTTACCTGTTTCAGCACAAATTTTACCAACAATGTCACCTTCGTGGTGGCCAATGAATGGGTTTAGGTAAGTGACGATACCGATAGAATTAAATACGTGAGCTTCACAGATTTCTTTGTTTACCGTAATGCCATCGATGCATTTGTCACGTAGGTTCACACAGGCATTTTTCAAGATTTCGATAGATTCGAAAAGTGCTTGACCAATTACAGGTTCCATTACGTTTAATTGCAGTTGACCTGCTTCAGCAGCGAAAGTCACTGTAGTATCGTTACCGATTACTTTGAAACAAACTTGGTTTACAACTTCTGGGATTACTGGGTTCACTTTAGCAGGCATGATTGAAGAACCAGCTTGAAGCTCAGGTAAGTTCAATTCATTAAGACCAGCACGAGGACCAGAAGAAAGAAGACGTAAATCATTACAAATTTTAGACATTTTAACCGCAGTACGTTTTAGCGCACCGTGGATCATAACGTAAGCACCACAGTCAGACGTTGCTTCGATTAAGTCTTCAGCAGCAACACACTCTAGGCCTGTTACTTCAGCTAGATGGCGAACCGCCGCTTCTTGGTAACCAGTCGCTGCGTTTAAGCCTGTACCGATGGCTGTAGCGCCAATGTTTACTTCTAAAAGAAGTTGCGCTGTGTAGTTAAGGTTTTTCACTTCTTCTTGAAGTAGAACACCCCAAGCGTGGAACTCTTGACCCACAGTCATTGGAACAGCATCTTGAAGTTGAGTACGGCCCATCTTCAGAATGTTACGGAACTCTTGATCTTTAAGATCGAATGCGCCTTTTAGGTATTCAATCGCTTCGATTAATTTCATCATGCTGTTGTATACAGCAATACGGAAACCTGTTGGGTACGCACAGTTAGTTGATTGAGAACGGTTAACGTGATCATTAGGGTTAATGATGTCGTATTCGCCTTTCTCTTTCCCCATTAGCTCAAGAGCAACGTTAGCAATAACTTCGTTAGCATTCATGTTAACTGAAGTGCCCGCACCGCCTTGGTAAACATCTGATGGGAATTGATCCATGCACTTGCCAGTCTCAAGAATTAAATCACATGCTTTGATGATGTACTCACCAACTTGTGAAGGAATAGCACCTAATTCTTTGTTAGCTAAAGCGGCTGCTTTTTTAGTGTAGATCATGCCACGAACAAACTCAGGAACATCAGAAATAGTTACATTTGAAATGTTGAAGTTTTCCATAGCGCGAAGGGTATGAATGCCGTAGTAAGCTTCAGAAGGAACGTGACGTTCACCTAACAAATCTTCTTCAATACGAGTTGCAGTATTCGTTTTTTCTAAATCAAGCATCTGAGTCATAGTAAGCCTTTAAGGTTCTATATTTTAATTATTGGATTCTGTCCAAGTGATCATATCTGCGAGTAGAGTCCGTTCGTCAGAGGGTGATCAATATCGTACCTGATGCCTTGTTTTGAAGTTATCATACACCTCTTTAGTGGTAAAAGTGTTAAGTTGATCACTTTTTACGTCTAGTTTTTGCAAAATATTTCAAATTGAGATAATGCTCTCACTAGTTGTTAATATCTTTACTTTATAGGTTATATAACTGCTACTTGAGTTAATGAATTTAACGGCTGTTTACACTCTTTTACAGAGTTCTTTCTTGAAAATTGAGGGGATGTGCCGCATCTATCATAATAGAAAGAGAAAAAGTGGTTCGCAGTGAATGCCTGCTACACTAAATGAAGCAAAAAATGAAAGGTAGTATCAAATCCAATCGAGGTATATCGTGTTTCCTATTTTATTATTAATGTTTATTTTTGTTCCCATTATTGAAATTGCCTTATTTGTGCAAGTTGGGGGAATGCTAGGCATGTGGCCGACGCTTGGGTTAGTATTGATCACCGCTTTTGTTGGTGCGTCATTAGTTCGTAGCCAAGGCATTCAGACATTGATGTCAGTACAATCAAAAATGCAGCAGGGCGAATTACCTGCACAGCAAATTGTTGAAGGTGTCATGCTTGCAGTTGCTGGTGTGCTATTGCTTGTTCCTGGCTTTATGACTGATGCATTAGGTATGTTGGTTTTACTGCCGGCTCCAAGAGCTTATTTGGCTAAACAGTTAATGAGTCGAGTTAAAGTGAATGGCATAGGAGCATCACAAGGTGGCTTCCATGCAGGTTTTGGTGGTGGGTTTGACCAAAATGGTCCATTTAATCAAGCAAATCAGAATGATCAACAAGGTGATGTATTTGAAGGTGAGTTTCAACGTAAAGAAGATGATCCAAACAAAACCTTAAAATAATCTACTCGCTATACGAATAGAATAAAAAAAGCCGCGTTATTTTCTAATGAATAGAGATAACGCGGCTTTTTTAATAATTAGTACTTAATGGCTTCGTAACGATTAACGTCTTAACCAGGAGCGTGGATTTTGTGCTTTACTGTTACGGCGGATCTCAAAATAGAGTGACGGTCTATCTTGGCCGCCACTGTCACCAACCACCGCGATTGTTTCACCTGCGCGTACTTTATCGCCTTCTTTCTTCATTAGGCTTTGGTTATAACCGTAAAGTGTCATGTCCCCTTTACCATGGTCAATTAGGATCATTAAGCCATAACCACGTAGCCAATCAGCAAAAACGACTTTACCAGAATCAACGGCTTTCACTGGGGCGCCATATTGGCTGGCTAATACCATGCCTTTCCAAGTTAGCTGTCCCGTTTGTTTGGTTCCGAAGCTATGCAATGTTTTAGGGTTGTCGATTGGCCAAGGTAGGCGGCCTTTTTGGCGTGCAATACCATCCATAGGGACATTGTTTTTAGCTTTGGCTTTAGCAATCGCAACCTTTAAGCGCTTTTCATTTTGCTGTAACTCATTTAAATAACCACTTTCACTGGATATGCGGTTTTTAATGCTTGAAACGGTTTTCTTACGCTTATTTTGAGATGTTTGCAGAGTTTGTTTTTCTTTAGTGTATTGCGCAAGCAGTTCAGTTTGTCGTTGCTGTTGTTTAACTAAGGATGCTTCTTTTTCTTTCAGCTGCATTGTGGTGAATTCTAATTGAGAAATAGCACCAACTCTTGCTTCTGATAGACGCTGAGCATATTGAGTCATACGGTCTATTTTATTGACATCATCGCCGCTCAATACGTTGGATAACTGATTATTTCGACTTGTGAGGTAATAGTTAACTAATAGGTCTTTCAGTATTTCAATTTGACCCACTTGTTGCTGGGTTAGTTCTGACTGTTGTTTTTTTAGATCGGAAATCGAGGTTTTTAAGGAATTAAGTTCTCGCTCTGCGTTACGCGTTTTTTGAGAAGCGTTAGCAATGGATAACTCATGTTTTTTCAAACTAGTTTGAAGACTAGAGAGTTCTTTTTTCTGTTTACTTAATAGTGAGTTTTGACGAGATATCTCTTGTTTCATTCCCTTTAATTCTGCGTCATTAGCATGAGAGGTTATAGGGAAGCTAAATGTCAGGCACACTAACGCCGTCGTACAGATTTTACGAAAAGAAAAAAACGTATTTGAAAGGGATATGTTCATCGCAGCATTATTTCAGATAGAGTGGACTCTGACTAGGTAGAGTTTGTGTTTGGTCTCAATTGTAAAACCAATATCACAGCATTTTAGCTGTATTAGCCTGTTTTTTTATCCTCGCTAGTTTCAAAAGAAACCCTAGGGTATACTTTCGCCTTAATTTTAGCGCCTATGGTAACTGAACTGTCTAATGGCATGTGGTTATCCAAAAAATCAGAGATAAAGAATATGGAAACGTCAATCATCGATTTTGTAACCAACAACATGATTTTAGCCGTTGTTTGGGTTGGTATTATTGTTGCGTTAATTCAAAACGTAGTAAAACAAAAAACGTCTGGCTACCAAGAAGTTGATTCAGCGCAAGCTACGATGCTGATGAACCGTGAAGACGCAATTGTTGTAGATGTTCGCTCTAAAGATGAATATAAATCAGGTCATATTACGGATGCTCGTCACATTTTACCAAGTGATATAAAAGCAGGTAACTTATCTGGTCTTGAAAACTCAAAAACTACCCCAATTATTGTTGTATGTAAAACAGGTCAAACAGCTCAAGCGGCAGCAAATGATTTACATAAAGCAGGCTTTGAGCAAGTTAAGCTTCTTAAAAACGGTTTGATCTCTTGGAATGAAGCTAACCTACCGTTAGTAAAAGCGAAATCGGCAAAGAACAAAAAGTAATTGCCGATTTCCTAAGCAATCGATTCATTTTGATGTGATATCTGGCTCATTTTTTAGATGTCACGAATGCAGAGTAATAAGACATCGTTATTCTGCATTCATACCTATTTAAATTTAAAGGACTTTTCCCATGGCTGAAGCAGCACAACAAGAACAACAGAACTTTGCAATTCAACGTATCTTCCTAAAAGACGTGTCTTTTGAAGCGCCTAACTCACCAACTATGTTCCAAAAAGAGTGGAATCCAGACGTTAAACTGGATCTTGATACTCAAAGCCGTGAACTAGGCGAAGGTGTTTATGAAGTGGTTCTACGTCTAACTGTAACGGTTAAGAACGAAGAAGAAACTGCATTCTTATGTGAAGTTCAACAAGGTGGTATCTTTACTGCTGGTCAAATGGAAGAAGCTCAACTAGCACATTGCCTAGGTGCATTCTGCCCGAACATTCTTTTCCCATACGCTCGTGAAACAATCTCTAGCTTAGTGGTTAAAGGTACGTTCCCACAACTTAACCTTGCGCCAGTTAACTTTGACGCATTGTTCATGAATTACCTACAAAACCAAGCTCAAGAAAACGCAGAAGCACCAGCTCAAGCGTAATTTTTTGAAGATGATGAATTGATGGCATTTGCTATTGATTAATTTGTAGAGAATAAATGCACTTTTTTATCTAATATGGTCCTATAGTTTTTATAGCTTCTATATTCTGATAACAAGTGCATTTTGTTTTTATTACTACTGTATCTTTCTGATACTGCTTTGGATGGTCACAATGACAACACAAACTGATTACTCTGATATTTCAATGACCGTACTTGGTGCTGGTTCATACGGAACTTCTCTTGCTATCTCTCTTGCTCGTAATGGCGCAAAAGTGATCTTATGGGGCCATGAAGAAGCGCATATGAATCGCCTTGAAGCCGATCGTGCTAATGAAGAGTTTTTACCTGGTGTTGCTTTTCCACCGTCATTGATTATGTCTACTGATCTTGAAAAATCAGTTCAGGCGAGCCGCGATTTACTTGTTGTGGTTCCAAGTCATGTATTTGGTCTAGTACTAGGCAATGTAAGCCCATTCTTACGTGACGATTCTCGTGTGTGTTGGGCAACAAAAGGATTAGAACCTGAAACAGGTCGTTTATTAAAAGAAGTGGCAGTAGAAGCTTTAGGTGAGTCGCATTCACTGGCTGTACTTTCTGGACCTACTTTTGCTAAAGAACTTGCTTTTGGTATGCCAACAGCGATTGCTGTTGCGTCACCTGATCAACAATTTGTAAAAGATCTTCAAGAGAAAATTCATTGTTCAAAAACGTTCAGAGTATATGCGAATAACGATTTCACTGGTATGCAACTTGGCGGTGCAGTGAAAAACGTGATTGCTATTGGCGCTGGTATGTCTGATGGTATTGGCTTTGGCGCTAATGCTCGTACGGCATTGATCACTCGCGGTTTAGCTGAGATGACTCGTCTAGGTGTAGCGTTAGGTGCAGAAGCGGAAACCTTTATGGGGATGGCTGGTTTAGGTGATTTAGTATTAACTTGTACCGATAATCAATCACGCAACCGTCGCTTTGGTCTTGCTTTAGGTCAAGGTGGTGATGTAGAAAGCGCTCAGGCTGAAATTGGTCAAGTGGTTGAAGGCTATAGAAATACCAAAGAAGTATTCTTACTTGCAGAGCGTATGGGTGTAGAAATGCCTATAGTTGAGCAAATTTATCAAGTATTGTATCAAGGAAAAGATGCAAGAGTTGCTGCGCAGGATTTATTGGCACGAGATAAGAAATCAGAATCATAATTCAAGGATGGTATGAAAATGAAAGAATGTAAAAAACATCAAGTGTGGGAATGTATTGTTCGAGAAGCGCGTGAGCAGTCAGAACAAGAACCCATGCTTGCAAGCTTTTATCATGCCACCATTATTAAACATGAAAACCTTGCTGCGGCATTAAGCTATATTCTTGCGAATAAATTAGCGACTGCGTCTATGCCAGCAATGGCAGTTCGTGAAGTGGTAGAGGAAGCATTTGCTTCAGACCCTTCTCTTACCGATGCTGCTGCTTGTGATATTTGCGCGACGGTAAATCGAGATCCTGCGGTTTCTATGTACTCAATGCCTCTATTATATTTAAAAGGCTATCACGCACTGCAGGGTTATCGCGTATCGAATTGGTTGTGGAAACAAGGCCGAGTAGCATTAGCAACTTATTTACAAAATGAAATCTCAGTAGCTTGTCAGGTGGATGTTCACCCTGCGGCAACGATTGGTAAAGGGATTATGTTTGATCACGCTACTGGCATCGTTATTGGTGAAACGGCAGTAGTTGAAAATGATGTATCTATTCTTCAAGATGTCACCTTAGGTGGTACAGGTAAAGAGTGTGGTGACCGCCATCCAAAGATCCGTCAAGGAGTCATGATTGGTGCTGGTGCGAAGATTTTAGGGAATATTGAGGTGGGAATAGGGGCTAAGATTGGGTCTTGTTCTGTCGTGCTTCAAGCTGTTCCAGCCCATACTACTGTTGCTGGTGTTCCAGCTAAAATTGTTGGCCGTCCGAGTTCTGAAATGCCGTCTCTTGATATGGACCAGCAGTTTAACGGTAAGTCACAGACTTTTATTTCTGGTGATGGAATTTAATAAACCCCATTATTCACATACAAAAATAGCCACTATTGAGTGGCTATTTTTGTATGTGAATAATGAGGGGGAAGTTTATAGCCCGCCTTCAAACCCCATTTGACGCCATGCTTCAAATACGATGATAGCAACAGAGTTTGATAGATTTAAACTGCGGCTGTCTGGCATCATTGGAATGCGAACACGTTGTTGCATTGGTAAAGCATCGATTAAATCCGCGGGTAGGCCACGTGTTTCTGGGCCAAACAATAATACGTCACCTTTCTGGTAACTTGGTGTTGTGTGGTGCCCGGTGGTTTTGGTGGTACAAGCAAAAATACGGTGTTTGCCTTCATTTTCTAAATACTTAAGAAAAGCAGCGTAATTTTTATGGCGTTTTACATGAGCTAAGTCATGATAATCTAGCCCTGCTCGGCGAAGCTTTTTCTCTTCTAAATCAAATCCTAATGGTTCAATTAAATGCAGGTTTGCACCGCAGTTAGCAGACAGTCGAATAATATTACCTGTATTTGGTGCGATTTCAGGTTCGTACAGCGCAATCTCAAACATAATGAACTCTTGAATAAACGGAAATTAAACGCAGTATATCTAATTGATTGGTATCGGGGTAGGGCGTACGAGTAACAACATGGCTTACTTTGAGATAAGTCATGTTGTTAGAGATAATTATTGTTCGATAGGTAAAGTGATTGTCATTCGTAATCCACCAAGAGGGCTTTTGCTCGCAATGATGGTTCCGCTATGTTGATGCATGGCACTCTCGGTAATGGCAAGACCTAAACCAGTACCGCCACTGCTTCTGTCTCGGGCGGTTGATACACGATAGAAAGGTTTAAAAATATCGTTTAGTTCATCTTCTGGAACACCTTCACCATTGTCATCTACGTGGATAACTAATGAATTTTCATGTACTGCGAGATGAACGGTAATGACATCATTACCGTACTTAATGGCGTTTCTTATTACATTTTCTATCGCACTCATTAGCAGGTTTGGATTACCAAAAATAGGGGTTTCTGTTAGCCCTACATATGAGAGTGTTTTGTTCATGTGCTCAGCTTCAAATTTGGCGTCTTCTAAGATATCAAACCAAAGTGTATAGGCATCTGTTTTCTCACGTTCTTGGTGGCTATTTACTTGGATACGAGATAGCTCCAGTAGTTCTGAAATCATCTGCTCGAGGCGCTCTGCTTCCATATCAATACGAGACAATTCAGCACTTTCTCCTTGCTTACGGGTAGCAAGAGCCGTAGCCATTCGTAACCGGGTTAATGGTGAACGTAGCTCATGTGAGATGTCAGAAAGTAACCGCTGTTGACCTGAGATCATCGTGTTTAATGATCCCACCATTTGGTTAAAGCTTTGTCCTGTTTTTCTGAATTCTTTTGGCCCTTTTTCTAAGGTTTCGTCTTTTTCGAATTGGCCTTTGGCAACCCGTTCAGCTGCTTTTTGTAGTCGCCTTGCTGGTTGGCTTAATGCCCAAGCTAACCATAATAAAAATGGGGTGCTAACGAGCATAGTTACTAATAAGAGCTGTATGGGTTTATCTAAAATACGAAGAATGAAAGGAGGAGGTTTTTTCCAATATCTCCCGACGTACATATAAACGGTTTCATGAGCGATTACGATATCGAATGGCCCTGCCATCATCGTCCTACCATAGAGCTTTTGTTGTGGTAGTTTTGGGTTATCAGATAGGGTCAAAAAATTAAGTAATGCCTTCTTTCTGCCTCGTAATTCTTTTGGTTTATCTAAAATTTCACCGGTTGGTGTGGTAAAAAATAGGTCTAGATTCTCGTCGTGCTTATGTGCCTTATGACTGATAACTCTTAACGTAGCTTTAAGATCACTTCGTTCGGAGTATTTTCCTGTAATGTAGGCTGCAATTTGTGTCATCTTAGTTAGATGTTCTGTTGCGATATTATGGCGAGCTCGTGGATCAAAATTAGGGCCGATAACTACCCCAATAAGAACAAGCAATAAAGTAAACCAAAAAATGGCAAAGATACGACCATATAAACTTGATATTAAAGGAAATTTAATTTTCTTAGCAAACAAGAGTTATTCCTCTACAAATAAATAGCCACGCCCACGTAATGTTTTAATGCGAGGCTTTCCTTCGGTTAGTGGTGGTAGTTTCTTGCGCAAATTAGATACGTGCATATCAATTGCACGATCAAAAGGCGCAAGGCGTTTTCCAAGCACTTCTAAACTAAGGTCTTCTTTTGAAATGATCTCTCCGGGCTTTTGAATAAACTGAGACAGTAATCCAAATTCAGTTCCCGTTAAATCTAATAAGTCACCATCATGGTAGGCTTCTTGTTTACCTATGAATATTTCTATATTTTGATATTTAATACTGCTGCTATTATGGCTTTCTTTAGTTTTGCTTTGTGTTCTACGTAAGATGGCACGAATGCGAGCAAGCAACTCTCTGTCGCTAAAAGGTTTTGGTAAATAGTCGTCAGCTCCAAGTTCTAAACCGATAACTCGGTCTATTTCTTCGCCTTTGGCTGTTAGCATTAATACTGGAGTTTCATTGGTTTCACGTAATTTACGTAGCATGTCCATGCCATTCATTTTTGGCATCATAATATCAAGTAAGATAAGATCAAGGTCATCACTAATTGCAGCTAACCCTTCTATACCATTGTTGGCTTCAACAACGTTATAGCCTTCCAAGCTTAAAATATCTTTAAGTAATGCGGTCAGTTCCACATCGTCATCAACTAATAAAATTTTTGCCATTATTATTCACCTGCGTAATACCTTATGGATATAGTATCGCCAAATACACTGATGAATACCAACCTTGAAAATGCTCTTTACGTTGATTTACGCTCAAAAGACACTCATTTACTTTGCTTGCGCTATTCTTAATCCATACCAAGCAGCACGAAAGTGAGCTGCGTTTAATAACACTGAATTTTCTGTCACGGAGATAACACAATGAACATGATGAAAAAAATGATTTTAGGTGCAGTAGTACTTCCTCTTTCTTTAGCTTCTGCTTCTGTATTAGCAGCGGGCGGGAGTCATCATGAAGGGGGAATGAAAGGCGGCATGAAAGGTGGTGAAGGTATGCACGGAAGCAAGTGCATGATGAAAGCCAATAAAAAAGCCTTTAAAGATTTAGAGCTTACTGATGCACAAGAAGACCAATTTGATGCAATGCGTGATGCTCGTAAAGCTGAACACAAGGCTAAAAAGGGTCACAAACGTCAACCGACGGCTGAGATGAAAGCGGATCACCAAGCAATGCAAGACTTAATGCTAGCGGATAGCTTTGATGAGCAAGCAGTACGTTCATTAGCTGAGAAAATGTCAGAGCGCCAAATTGATCGTCGTGTAGAAATGATGAAGAAGCGTCATGAGATGATGAATATTTTAACACCAGAGCAAAAAACAGAATTTAAAGCAAACCAAGATAAATACATCGCAGATTGTGCTAAATAATTAGATTTAAGCTGAAGATAGATAAAAGCGAGCCTTTATGAAAATAGAGGCTCGTTTTTTTATATTAGAATTTTGTTGAAAATATATTAACAATTGGAATAACGATTATTGAATTAAGGCTTTATACTAAGGGTTGATTTTTTAGGTAATGGAAAAAAGATGACTCAACGATACGCTTCTTTAGTCACAATGGCAGCATGGCTTGCAACCATTGTTGCGACGATCTTAATGTTATTCAAGTTAGGAACTTGGTGGGTAACCGGCTCGGTAAGTCTCTTGGCATCTTTGGTTGATTCTTTACTTGATATGGGCGCTTCCATTACCAATCTTTTAGTTGTGCGTTATGCATTGCAACCAGCAGATGAAGAGCACAGTTTTGGTCACGGAAAAGCTGAGTCTTTAGCCGCATTAGCTCAAGCGATGTTTATTTCTGGCTCTGCTTGTTTCTTATTACTGAATGGGGTTGAGCGTTTTTTCCGTCCTCAAGATGTGATTGCACCTGAACTCGGGGTTTATGTCAGTGGTTTTGCGATTATTTTAACCTTTGGTCTTGTGTTGGTTCAGCAATGGGTAGTTAAGCAAACGGGAAGCCAAGCGATTGCCGCAGATTCATTGCATTATAAAACCGATTTATTTATGAATGCCGCAATCATGCTAGCCTTGGCATTAAGCTGGTATGGCTGGCATCAAGCAGATGCTATTTTTGCTCTTATTATTGGTGTTTATATTTTAATTAGCGCCTTTAAAATGGCGTATGAAGCAATTCAGTTATTATTAGATAGGCAGCTGCCAAAAGAAGAATTAGAGCAGATTAGAGAAGCATGCTGTCGTGTTGATGGAGTAAAAGGAATTCATGATTTACGAACTCGTCTTGCTGGACCAACTCGATTTATTCAATTGCATTTAGAGCTTCCAGATCAAATGCCATTGGTTGAAGCGCATCGAATTGCTGATAAAGTGGAAGATGAACTTTTAACAGTATTCCCACATTCTGATATTATTATTCATCAAGACCCGCTTTCAGTTGTGCTAGACTCAGACAGAGAGCAAACTCAGTTCCAATAAGAATTAGTAGTATTATTAGCAATTATTGTTTTTTCGTAACAGAAAAATCAAATAGTCGTGATTGATTCTGATGTGAATCAACGAACTTTTTCAGTAAAATGGTAATACTCTTACATAAGAAAAAAAATTACAGATTATTAATGGTGAGCAGATTAGGGAGTGTGCTTGCTGTATTAGAAATTGAAATTGAAATTCCCAACCATATTAGAGGGTAACCATGGTCAAGAAGATTGGTGTTTTAACAAGTGGTGGCGATGCGCCAGGTATGAATGCGGCAGTTCGTGGTGTTGTTCGTACAGCATTAACGCAAGGCTTAGAAGTATTTGGGATTCATGATGGCTACTTAGGTCTTGTTGAAGATCGTATCGAGAAATTAGAGCGCCATAGCGTATCTGATATGATCAACCGCGGCGGTACATTTCTAGGTTCAGCTCGTTTTCCTGAATTTAAAGAAGTTGCTGTTCGTGAAAAAGCGATTGCAAACCTTAAGAAACACGACATTGATGCGCTAATTGTTATCGGTGGTGACGGTTCTTACATGGGTGCTAAGAAGCTAACTGAAATGGGTTACCCATGTATCGGTCTTCCAGGTACTATCGATAATGATATCGCAGGTACGGATTACACTATCGGTTACTTAACGGCATTAAATACAGTTATTGATGCAATTGACCGCTTACGTGATACATCGTCTTCTCACCAACGTATTTCTATTGTAGAAGTTATGGGCCGTCACTGTGGTGACCTAACATTAATGGCTGCAATTGCGGGCGGTTGTGAGTATGTAATTACTCCAGAGACTGGCTTAAATAAAGAAGCGTTAATTCAAAACATTCAAGACGGTATTGCGAAAGGTAAGAAACACGCAATTATCGCTATCACTGAATTAATGACTGATGTTAATGGTTTAGCAAAAGAGATAGAAGCTGAAACTGGTCGTGAAACACGTGCAACGGTTCTTGGTCACATTCAACGTGGTGGTCAACCTGGTGCGTTTGACCGTATTTTAGCATCTCGTATGGGTAACTATGGTGTTAAGCTACTGATTGACGGACATGGCGGTCGTTGTGTTGGTATTCAGAATGAGCAGCTTGTTCACCACGATATCATTGATGCGATTGAAAACATGCGTCGCCCAGAAAAGCTTGAGCTATACAAAGTAGCTGAAGAGTTATTCTAATTTAGAATAGACCGATGATATAAAATAAAAACCGAAGTTTAGGCTTCGGTTTTTTTATATCTGCAAAATAGCTTTTTAATTAATTGCTTTACTCTAAATATAAATCGAGGGGAGTTTTGCTTTTTCTTCCTCCGACCTCTCGCGCTAAAGTAGGCACTAGATAGCCTGAAACGTTTTCAATTAACTCTCCCATTAATCGTTTTGCTTCCTTATCGGAAACCAAAAAATGAGCCGCGCCTTGAACCTTATCTAATACATGAAGGTAGTAAGGTAAAATACTGGCATCAAATAGAGCTTCACTTAAGTCGGTTAATGCTTCTGTTGTATCATTTACATTTTTAAGTAATACACTTTGATTTAATAGTGTGACGTTTGATTGCTTTAATTGAGTCATTTTATTTACTAACTCAGCGTTAATCTCGTTAGCATGGTTAATATGAGTCACTAGAATGATTTGTAAGCGTGTTTGTTTAAATAGCTGACACAACGTATCAGTAATACGGTTCGGTATTACAACAGGCAAACGACTATGGATACGCAGACGTTTAATATGAGGAATACTTTCTAATTGCTGGATTAACCATTTTAACTCATGGTCTTTTGCCATTAATGGGTCACCGCCAGAAAGAATTACTTCATTTAATTCTGAGTGCTCTGCAATATAATCAATCGATTTTTGCCATACTGATTTACTGCCTTTGTTGTCTTGATAAGGGAAATGACGGCGGAAGCAATAACGACAATTGACTGCGCAACCTCCTTTTAATATTAATAAAACACGATTTTTGTATTTATGCAGTAAACCCGGTTGTTCATTGCTTTGTTCGTCAAGAGGATCGGTTGAATATCCGTCATGTACTTCGAATTCTTGATCTAAAGGCAATACTTGGCGTAATAAAGGATCAAAAGGGTTGCCAAATTCCATTCTATCGACAAAACTTGTCGGCACACGTAACGCAAATAACCTTTTTGCTTCTAATCCTTTCTCCCAAGGAGAGCTATCAATCCCTAGAGTTGAAAGCAGTTGATGGGGATCTGAGATCGCATTTGAGATTTCTTTGAGCCAGTTTTGCTCAACAGGAGCGTCATTTCGGGTTATTATGTGTGACATTATTTATAACTCAACGATGTTAAGAGGAAATCATGGCGTCAGTAAGTACCAATGAATTCAAAGGCGGTTTGAAATTTATGTTAGATAATGAGCCATGCTCAATTATCGATAACGAATATGTGAAACCTGGTAAAGGCCAAGCATTCAACCGTGTAAAACTTCGTAAACTGCTTTCTGGTAAGACACTAGAAAAAACATTTAAATCAGGTGAAAGCTTTGAGCTTGCTGATGTAGTCGATGTAGATCTTGACTATTTATACAGCGATGGTGAATTCTACCACTTCATGAACAGCGTAAGCTTTGAGCAAATCGCCGCTGATGTTAAATCAGTGGGTGATGCTGCTAAATGGTTAGTAGAAAACGACACTTGTACACTGACTCTTTGGAATGATAATCCAATTACAGTGACACCGCCAAATTTTGTTGAGATCGAAGTAACTGAGACAGACCCAGGTCTGAAAGGTGATACTCAAGGTACTGGTGGTAAACCAGCAACGCTTTCTACTGGTGCAGTAGTTCGTGTTCCACTATTCATCGCTATCGGCGAAGTAGTTAAAGTTGATACACGTACTGGCGAATATGTTGGTCGTGTGAAGTAATTTCGATTTATATCGAGAATAGCTTTATATAAAAGGTCACTTCGGTGGCCTTTTTTATTATCTATACTATTAGATAATTAATGGGAATGGGGTTATGGGTATCGTAGATACAAAAAAGGTTGGCATAAAGCCAACCTTTTTTTTGTACCTAAATGATGATTAGATCATAAAGATAAACACAACAGAAAGAACTGTCGCTAGTGCAGCAATTGCGTAACATGCAATTTTACCAGCCGTTCCTGTGTGGAATTTTAGGTCGTGCATACCATGATGTAAACGGTGCATCGCATGCCACATAGGCATAGAGATAGAACCGATAACAAATAGTGCACCAATGATGCTAGTAACAAAACCAGCAACACGTAGGTAGTTCATTGATTCAGGACCAATCACACCGAGTGGAACTAAAATACCAAGAACTAAGATAGTTACTGGTGTTAGCATTGCAAACCAAGTACCACCGGCACCGAATAAGCCCCACCATACTGGTTCGTCAGAACGCTTTGGATTAAGATTTACCACAATAATTCTCCTTAAACGATAACCAATACAAGTAGTGTGATTGCAGCAACTGCTGCCCATTGTGCAAGAACAACCACTTTCTTATCCAGTGTTTTACCACCAAGACGAATAGGCATTACTTGCGGCATCATGCTAAAGAATGTTTGAGCATGGAATAAGCTACCCGCTAAAGCAACAATGTTCAGAGCAACCACAATAGGGTTTGCCATGAAATCTAACCAAGAAGCCCAAGCAAGTGGACCTTTCACTAAACTACCTAAGCCAACAAGCAGACAGATAGTAAAGAAAATTAGCGGTAAAATTGTTGCTTCACGAACCATGTAGAAGCGGTAGAAAGGGTGATCTTTCCACCAAGTACGTGTCATTTCGCGAACGTAAGGTTTACGGTTGCTCATCCTTATGCCTCCTGTGGTTTAAGCATTGCGATAACAAAGTCTTGAGACGATGCGATCTTACCTTGGTTAACTGCTGCTGCAGGGTCAACGTGTTTTGGACATACTTCAGAACAGTAACCTACAAACGTACAGCCCCATGCGCCGTTGTCGCCATTGATTAGCTTCATACGCTCAGCAGAACCGTTATCACGGCTATCAAGATTGTAACGGTGTGCCAGTGTTAGTGCTGCAGGACCGATGAATTCAGGGTTTAGACCGAATTGAGGACACGCTGCATAACATAGACCACAGTTGATACAACCAGCGAACTGCTTGTATTTTGCCATTTGCTCAGGAGTCTGAGTGTTAGGACCTTGATCTGGAGTACGGTCGTTACCAAGAATATAAGGCTTGATTGCTTCTAGACGTTCGATGAACGGCGTCATATCAACAATTAAGTCTTTCTCGATAGGGAAGTTTGCTAATGGTTCTAGTGTTAAACCATTTGGGTAATCACGTAAGAACGCTTTACAAGCAAGCTTAGGTACGTTGTTTACCATCATGCCACAAGAGCCACAGATCGCCATACGACAAGACCAACGGTAAGATAGGTTTTTGTCTAGGTTATCTTTGATGTAACCAATTGCATCAAGAACAGAAGTTGTGTCATCACAAGGTACGTCGAACGCTTGTAGATAAGGTTTCTCATCTACCATAGGGTCGTAACGCATAATGCTTACTTTTTGAACTCTCTTACCAGCTGTCATTATGCTTGCTCCTCTGCGATCTTAGCTGCTTCAGCTTCTGCCGCTGCTGCTTTTTCTGCTGCTTCACCGTATAGGCGAGCTTTTGGTTGAGATTTGGTGATAGTTACATCGCTGTATTTAATTGTCGGCGCTGCATCTTTGTTGTAATACGCTAATGAGTGTTTTAGGAAGTTCACATCATCACGTTCTGTACAACCTTCATCTAGACGTTGGTGTGCACCACGAGACTCTTTACGTAGAATCGCAGAGTGAGCCATTGTTTCAGCAACTTCAAGGCCGTAACCTACTTCAATAGCGTATAATAGGTCAGTGTTGAACACTTTGCCTTTATCTTTGATGCTGATGTTTTTATAACGTTTTTTCAGTTCAGCCAGTTTCTCAATCGTATCTTGCATCTCGTGCTCTTTACGATAGATACCACAACCCGCTTCCATTGAATGGCCCATTTCCGTACGGATATCAGACCAGTTTTCATCGCCTTCTTGAGCTAGTAATGCATCAATACGGCCTTGTACTTCTTCAATTTGTGCTTTGATAGCATCGTCATTCCAAGTTGTGAATTCAGCAGCACGCTCAGCGGCTTTTTCACCTGCAAGGCGACCAAATACAACTAACTCAGCAAGTGAGTTTGAACCCAGACGGTTTGCACCGTGAAGACCAACAGAAGAACATTCACCAACAGCAAATAGACCTTTGATGTTTGTTTCGTTGTTCTTATCCGTTTCAATACCACCCATGGTGTAGTGAACAGTAGGACGAATTGGAATTGGCTCTTTTGCTGGATCAACGTTAACGTAGGCTTTTGAAAGCTCACAGATAAACGGTAGACGTTCATTTAGGTACTCTTCACCTAGGTGACGAAGATCCAAATGCACTACATCACCAAGAGGGTGTTTGATAGTGTTGCCTTTTTGTTGTTCGTGCCAGAACGCTTGAGAAACTTTGTCACGAGGACCCAGTTCCATGTACTTGTTCTTAGGCTCACCAACAGGAGTCTCAGGCCCCATGCCGTAATCTTGTAGGTAACGGTAACCATTTTTGTTTACGATGATACCGCCTTCACCACGACAACCTTCAGTCATCAGGATGCCTGTGCCAGGTAGGCCTGTTGGGTGGTATTGAACAAATTCCATATCACGCAGTGGAACACCGTGACGGAATGCCATAGCCATACCATCACCAGTAACGATACCGCCATTGGTATTACAGTGGTAAACACGACCTGCGCCACCCGTTGCAAGAACAACAGATTTTGCTTTAATACAAATAAGTTCGCCTTCAGCCATATGAATAGCAATCAGACCTTGAACTTGACCATCTTCAACTAAAATATCAACAACAAAGTACTCATCAAAACGGTTGATTTGAGGGTATTTCATTGAAGTTTGGAATAGGGTGTGAAGCATATGGAAGCCAGTCTTATCGGCAGCAAACCATGTACGTTCAACTTTCATACCACCAAAACGACGAACGTTTACTTCGCCATTTTCTTTACGGCTCCAAGGACAACCCCATTGTTCTAATTGAGTCATCTCGCGGTATGCATTTTTTACAAAGTATTCAACAACATCCTGTTCACACAGCCAATCACCACCGCCAACAGTATCGTTGAAGTGATTGTCTAGTGTATCTTCTTCCTTGGTCACGGCTGCTGACCCACCTTCCGCGGCAACAGTGTGCGAACGCATTGGGTAAACTTTTGAGATTAGAGCAATTTCTAGCTCTGGGTTCGCTTCTGCTGCTGCAATGGCAGTACGTAGACCTGCACCGCCCGCGCCGATCACTGCAATATCTGTGGTTATCGTTTTCACAGTTATTCTCCGGGATAAAAGATAAAAAATTAAATTAACCACCTAAATGTGATTAATTATGAGAATCTAGCCTGCTCGTGTGACAAATAAAGAGCAAATAAAACTTAAAAATTCTGATGCCTATTCTATGTGAGCTTTTGTAATAAAAATTGATATGGATAAAGTTTTGTCGTGCAAGTACCACTAATGGGGTGGTTTGTTGTAAATAATGTGATCTCCGTCAACTAGTTAAAGCTGTTAATATTCGCTACTATTTGTAGTTAAGTTGTTGCTTTATAAGTGATAATGATTCTTATCGGTCTCGTATCCCCTTGATGGGTAAGGGTATTTATAAAGTTAAAAAATAGGTAACCTTAAAGTGGGTTATCAGGTATCATTTTGGATAAGTTTTTCTAATGTATAAGATTATGACTAGTCAAAATTGGATGCCAAGTGCATCAATTGAGCAATTACAGCAACGTGCTGAGATTATGGCTTCTATTCGTTTGTTCTTTTCTGAGCGAAAAGTGATGGAAGTAGATACCCCTGCAATGAGTCATGCCACTGTTACAGATGTGCACCTTCATACCTTTCAAACTGATTTTGTTGGGCCGGGCTATGCCGATGGCGCGCATTTGTATTTTATGACTAGCCCTGAATTTCATATGAAGCGACTATTAGCGGCTGGCAGTGGTGCGATTTACCAAATTAATAAAGCATTTCGTAATGAAGAAGCCGGGCGTTTCCATAACCCTGAATTTACGATGTTGGAATGGTATCGCCCAAGCTTTGATCATCATCAGCTAATGGATGAAATGAATGAGCTGATGATGTTGGTGTTAAAGTGTCATGATTCAGAGCGTATGACATATCAGGAAGCCTTTATTAAAGTGCTTGGTATTTGCCCTTTAGAATCATCTATGGATGAATTAAGAGCGGTTGCCGCTCCTCTAGGCTTATCAGATATTGCGGATATTGAAGAAGATAGAGATACATTACTGCAGCTGCTATTTAGCATGGGGGTTGAAGAGAAAATAGGCTTAGAGGTTCCTGCTTTTGTTTATGACTTCCCAGCCTCTCAAGCTGCACTTGCTAAGATTAATCCGACGGATCAGAGAGTGGCTGAGCGTTTTGAGGTGTACTTTAAAGGCATTGAACTAGCGAATGGTTTCCATGAATTGGATAATGCAAAAGAACAACTTGCTCGTTTTGAAGAAGACAATGCGAAACGTAAATCGATGGGATTAATTGAACAACCCATTGACTATCATTTGATTGCGGCACTAGAAGCAGGCCTTCCTGATTGTGCTGGTGTTGCTCTAGGTATCGATCGTCTTATTATGTTGGCTATGGGAGAAAAGCACATCGATCAAGTGATGGCTTTTCCTTTTGATAGAGCCTAGTTATTTTTACGTTCAATTAGCTAACGATTAATCCAGTACCAATGACCGCTAAAAAAGCACCTAACCAAGCAAAACGGTTTGGTGCTTTTTTTGTGTATAGCCACAATAAAGGTAAGATCATGATTGGTGTGGTTGAAGAAAGCAGGGCTACCATACCTACATTGCCTTTTTGTAGAGCATATAAAATTAACGTCATACCGACAGTCATAGCAAGAAATCCATTCAATGCGACAATACCTAAAATACGTGCATTAATTGGCGTAATTGGTCGTGCCAGAGGGAAATTAGTCATTCTTAGTAAACTATGAGCACCAAATGCTGACGCCATTCGAATCGCTGATGCAGCAATCGGATCAGCACTGGTTAACATCACCGGTTTTGCTATTACCCCTCCAAGCGCTTGGCAAAAAGCAGCAAGTAACCCTAGAAATATGGCTATCCAAATATTGCCTTTGACTTCATCCCATGTCCCTTGATTGTCTGTTTTTTTACCAAAGAAAATCGCAATTGAGACGCCAGAGAAAACTGAAATAGCACCAACTAGCTCCCAACCTTGTAAGGTTTCATTAAATAGCCAGTAACCAAGGATAGCTGAAAATAGAGCATGGCATGAGAAGAGTAACCCAGCTTGTCTAGGTCCCATGCGATTAAAGCAGGCAAATAAGGCCGTATCTCCAATGAAAATGCCTATCAAACCAGAAAGCATCATTGGATAAAGGTGAGAAGAATCAATAGAGAGCCAGCCGCCTGTAAACCAAGCGAGCGTGGAGAGCATTATTGTTACGCAGCCCATGCGCCAGCGACTATAAGCGAATGCACCAAGGTGGCGAGCAGGAGCGACAGATATCATACTTGATAGTGCCCATAAACAAGCTGCACCAAGCGCTAACCATTCATATCCCATTGTCATTCCATTCATTATTACTAGTCATGAGTTTTAGATTATCTGAACTTAAAAAAATAGCGAACACAAGGTTCGCTATTTTTGCTTTATTTTAAGTAAATTACTTATTTTGCAATATGTGCAAATGGAGTACCCATACGAGTTGGAACGCCATTTTCCATTGATGCATCAAACTTAATTGAGTTAGGTGCAAATAAGTTAATAACTGTTGAACCTAATTTAAAGCGACCCATCTCTTCACCTTTCTTAAAGCAAATCATATCGTCGCCAGAAAGTGGGTAATGCCATGTTTTAACTGCAGGACCTGTCGGTGGTGTTACCGTCTCTGCCCATGTTGTTTCAATGCTACCAACGATGGTTGCACCAACAAGAACTTGAGCCATAGGGCCAAACTCAGTATCAAAAATACAGACAACACGTTCGTTACGAGCGAATAGGTTTGGTACGTTTTCTGCGGTTAATGGGTTTACAGAGAAAAGATCACCAGGAACGTAAATCATTTTACGTAGTGTTGCATCACAAGGCATATGAACACGGTGGTAGTCACTTGGTGATAAATACAGAGTTGCAAATTCGCCACCCATAAATTCTTCAGCAAGATCAGCGTCGCCACCTAATAGCTCTTGAGCTGAATATACATGACCTTTAGCTTGAACTAATTGACCATCTGTAATTGGGCCAAATTGACTTACACACGCGTCCGCTGGATGAGAAATAACGCTTGCGTCTTCATCAATTGGGCGAGCGCCATCTTCTAATTCACGAACAAAGAAGTTATTGAACGTAGAGTACGCTTTAGGATCTGGGTTTTTAGCTTCGTTCATGTCAACTTTGTATTGTTTAATGAACCACTTAATTACCGCTGTTGTTAACCAACCCATTTTTGCTGATGCTAATTTGCCAGCCAAACGAGTAAGTGCATGTTTTGGGGTTAAATACTGTAACCCAATTTTTAAATTATCTGACACGTTATTTGCCTACTAGTTATCAATTAAGACGGATATTACCACATCTTTACTTGGTTTATTAATCGGCTTTTTTGCCGCGTGAGAATTGGCGATTAGCTTTATTCTCTGACATGCTTTCAATAATTCGGTGATAGCTATCAAAACGTAACTTAGCAATTTTGCCATCTTTCACTGCTTCTTGAAGAATACAGCCCGGATCATCTTTATGTTTACAGTCTCTAAACTTACAGCCACCAATAAAATCTTTGAATTCAATAAAAGATTCGGTAACTTCATCTTTTTCTAAGTGCCACAGACCAAATTCACGAACTCCTGGGGAGTCGATAAGATCGCCACCATGAGGGAAATGATATAGACGAGCTGCAGTTGTTGTATGTTGACCAAGACCTGAGTTCTCAGATACGGCACCTTCCATAATTTCAAGCTCTGGCATTAATGCGTTTACTAAACTTGATTTACCAACGCCAGACTGCCCTACGAAAATATTAATATGATCTTTTAGTTCAGCTTCTAATTCTTCAATGCCGTAACCTGACTCTTTACTGACAAATTTCACTTTATAGCCAATATCTTCATATAAACTTAAAATCTGTTTTACATCTATAAATTCTTTATCGGACAATAAATCGACTTTATTTAGTACGATTAATGGCTTTATGTGCAATGTTTCCGAGGCGATAAGGTAGCGGTCAATAATATTCAGTGACAGCTCAGGAAGGATAGAGGAAACAATAACCATTTGATCGACGTTAGCTGCAACTGGTTTTATACCGTCGTAATAATCAGGACGAGTTAGCATTGAAGTTCGTGGCTTAACCGCTTCAACAACACCTGAAATACCTGCAAGTACTTCTGTACCAGGACGCCAAATAACGCGATCGCCAGACACCAAGCTTTCGATACCTCGACGTAAGTTACAACGATGTATCTCTTTGGTATCTGGATCTTCAATATCTGCATGTTGACCAAAGCGAGTGATCACTAGGCCTTCTTTAGCTGCTTCTAATGAAGATTCATCCCACTCAACAGTGGTTTTAATTTTTTCTATACGCTTACTTTGGTTAGAGCGTACTCGGCGTACTTGGCCTTTGGTTAGCTTTTTCTTCTTTGCCACGAAATGATTTCACTTGTAGGGTTGGCTTTCAGTTTTATGTTGAAAGATAAATCGGCCCGAGTATCATACCCTTTTTAGTTACAAAATAGGCAACTCTCTATGGCAATTAATGATCAAAACCTGATTTGGGTTGATTTGGAGATGACAGGTTTAGATCCTGAAACTCATAAAATCATCGAAATCGCATCCATTGTAACTGATGCTCAGCTAAATATTTTAGCAGAAGGGCCTGTTATTGCTATTCATCAATCAGAAGATGAGTTGGCTAAAATGGATGGTTGGTGTACTAATACTCATACTAATAGTGGTTTAGTTACTCGTGTAAAAGCGAGTGAATACAACGAAGCTGCAGCGATTGAAGAAACAATAGCGTTTCTTGAGCAATGGGTACCAAAAGGCGTATCCCCAATTTGTGGTAACAGTATTGGCCAAGACCGTCGTTTTCTTTATAAACACATGCCAAAGTTAGAAGAATATTTCCATTATCGTTATGTTGATGTTAGTACAATTAAAGAACTTACTCGTCGTTGGAAACCAGAAGTACTTGATGGCTTTGAAAAAACAGGTACGCATTTAGCACTAGATGATATTCGTGAATCAATTGCTGAATTGAAGTATTACCGTCAACATATTTTCACTATTTGATCTTTTGATGGTTTGTTGAGCGAAACAGGCGGGTTTTAAAGATTTTTTAGTTTTTTTTCAAAATCCGCTTGCATCATCACGTTTTACTCGTATAATTCGCAGCCTCTGAACGAGGAGCAACTCCTTATCAGATTATCAGTATGCGACACTAGCTCAGCTGGTAGAGCGCAACCTTGCCAAGGTTGAGGTCACGAGTTCGAGCCTCGTGTGTCGCTCCAATTTCTCTTTAGTATTTAGGTACTTCTCGAAAATTGAAATTGGTGTAAGTCTCATTGTCTTAAACAATGCATCCGGACGCGGGATGGAGCAGCTTGGTAGCTCGTCGGGCTCATAACCCGAAGGTCGTAGGTTCAAATCCTGCTCCCGCAACCATATTTAGATTGAATGCTTTATAAGCGTTGATCATGCGACACTAGCTCAGCTGGTAGAGCGCAACCTTGCCAAGGTTGAGGTCACGAGTTCGAGCCTCGTGTGTCGCTCCATTTTCTCTCTTGAAGAGTAAGATGGTTTATAGTTTCATTGTCTTAAACAATGCATCCGGACGCGGGATGGAGCAGCTTGGTAGCTCGTCGGGCTCATAACCCGAAGGTCGTAGGTTCAAATCCTGCTCCCGCAACCACATTTAGATTGAATGCTTTATAAGCGTTGATCATGCGACACTAGCTCAGCTGGTAGAGCGCAACCTTGCCAAGGTTGAGGTCACGAGTTCGAGCCTCGTGTGTCGCTCCAAATTGAAAGTGAAACATAAGGGTACTCTGGCAGAGTGCAATCCTTGCCAAGGTTGAGGTCACGCCTAAGCCTTGAAGATCGGGAGCCTCGTGTGTCGCTCCAATTTCTCTTTAAGAGCCTAATGGTTCTTCTCGAAAATTGAAATTGGTGTAAGTCTCATTGTCTTAAACAATGCATCCGGACGCGGGATGGAGCAGCTTGGTAGCTCGTCGGGCTCATAACCCGAAGGTCGTAGGTTCAAATCCTGCTCCCGCAACCACATTTAGATTGAATGCTTTATAGCGTTGATCATGCGACACTAGCTCAGCTGGTAGAGCGCAACCTTGCCAAGGTTGAGGTCACGAGTTCGAGCCTCGTGTGTCGCTCCAATTTCTCTTTAAGAGCCTGATGGTTCTTCTCGAAAAGAGTTTTTGGGTAAAGTTCCTATTGTACTTTGAACAATGGCATCCGGACGCGGGATGGAGCAGCTTGGTAGCTCGTCGGGCTCATAACCCGAAGGTCGTAGGTTCAAATCCTGCTCCCGCAACCACATTTAGATTGAATGCTTTATAAGCGTTGATCATGCGACACTAGCTCAGCTGGTAGAGCGCAACCTTGCCAAGGTTGAGGTCACGAGTTCGAGCCTCGTGTGTCGCTCCAATTTCTCTTTAAGAGCCTGATGGTTCTTCTCGAAAAGAGTTTTTGGGTAAAAGTTCCCATTGTACTTTGAACAATGGCATCCGGACGCGGGATGGAGCAGCTTGGTAGCTCGTCGGGCTCATAACCCGAAGGTCGTAGGTTCAAATCCTGCTCCCGCAACCACATTTAGATTGAATGCTTTATAGCGTTGATCATGCGACACTAGCTCAGCTGGTAGAGCGCAACCTTGCCAAGGTTGAGGTCACGAGTTCGAGCCTCGTGTGTCGCTCCAATTTCTCTTTAAGAGCCTGATAGTTCTTTTCGAAAAGAGTTTTTGGGTAAAAGTTCCCATTGTACTTTGAACAATGGCATCCGGACGCGGGATGGAGCAGCTTGGTAGCTCGTCGGGCTCATAACCCGAAGGTCGTAGGTTCAAATCCTGCTCCCGCAACCACATTTAGATTGAATGCTTTATGCGTTGATCATGCGACACTAGCTCAGCTGGTAGAGCGCAACCTTGCCAAGGTTGAGGTCACGAGTTCGAGCCTCGTGTGTCGCTCCAAACAAAATAAAAGCGCTGAATTATATTCAGCGCTTTTATTTTCTTTAAAATTAATGCTGTGAAGCATTAACCCCACGAAAAATTCTGCTCTTTTAGAACATTCTGATTCAAATACTGAACAAGAATCAAACCGTCTATTGAACTATCTGTATTTACTGTATCTCTCAATGAGTTATAGCTACAGAGGGATAGTTATATACGTTAATTCCCATATAACTAACAGAGTTATCCACATATTCATTTTTGTGGATAACTCTGTTAGTTGTTTGGGAATTGCCCTAAAAAAAAGAGAGAAAATAAAGATCTTATTTTTATTTAATGATCGAGGGCTTTTTAGGGTTTTCTTATCTATATGATTTTTAAAGGTTTAATGTTTTATATGCATTATTCTTTCAATTTTTAAAGATCTTTTTGCTTGACTTCTTTGATCCTAATCATATTCCTGTCTTGTGTTTAACTTTTCTATCTTTTGAATTGTTTACCTCATCTAGTAATGTTTTCCACATTTATTACGATCCACCTCAAACTTTGTGAACCGTAATCTCGTACTATATAAAATGATTACTTATTTAAGCATCTCTTGGTAAACCCTTTTCAATGATACGGATAAGGCGTTGTTCTTTTCTATTTTGGTTTATTTGTCCAGATTTTTGCTGCTCTATCGCCCAATTTAAATGAATATCTAAATTAGTATCTAAACCAAGTTTATCGTTTAATGCTGAAATAATGATCTCAGAATGTGGTGCATTTCCCATCGCAATAGAAATATTGCGCAGCCACTGCAAGTGACCAATACGACGAATTGCGGAACCTTCCATATTTTTTAAGAATGTTGATTCATCCCAAGCAAACAGAGAAAGCAAATCTGCATTATTTAGTGAATCTCTGCGGTGAAAGTCGCTCTGTTGTGTGATGTCTGCTTCTCGGTTCCAAGGGCAAACAAGTTGGCAATCATCGCAGCCATAAATGCGATTCCCCATTAAAGATCGAAATTCTTCTGGAATGACATCGCTATTTTCAATCGTGAGATAAGAGATACAACGTCGAGCATCAACAACTCCGTTATCTAATATCGCATTCGTTGGGCATGAAGTAACACAAGCGGTGCATTTTCCACATTGATTTTCAAGAGGAGTATCAACGGGGAGTGGAATATCAACTAACAGCTCACCTAAAAAGAACCATGACCCTGCATCTTTATCTAATAACAGCGAGTGTTTACCTGTCCAACCAAGCCCCGCTTTTTCTGCTAGTGGTCTTTCTAAAATAGGGGCAGAATCCACAAAAGGTCGATAACCGAGCTCTTCAACTTCAGCTTCAATTTTTTGACCTAGCTTTTTTAATTGGCTGCGAATAAGTTTATGGTAGTCACGACCAAGAGCGTAGCGGCTGATATAAGCTTGGGTTGAATCACTTAAATTGCTAGCAAATCCAGCTTCCGGAGGAAGATAATCCATACGAGCACTAATGACTCGGATAGTTCCAGGGTGAAGTTCATCTGGTCTTGCTCTCATTACGCCATGGCGAGCCATCCAATCCATAGAGCCATGATAGCCAGCATCAAGCCATTGCTCTAAAGCAGCTTCGTGTTGAGATAAATCGATGTCACAGATCCCGACCTTTTGAAAGCCGAGTTCTTGCGCCCAAAGTTTGATGTTATTCGCGAGTTCTTGATAGTCAATTTTCACAAGGAGATTACATTTTTTTATTACAGTATAATGAGTAAAAGTTTATCATATAGCCAAGATAACTCGTAATTTGATACTGCTAGTAAAAGCACTATTGAGTGATAGATATAAATATAGAAGATAGCTTGTGTATAAACATTCGCCATATTAAATTGTGAATCTGATACCAAGTCTATTAATTTAGACAATTAAAATAGTGAAACTAGTGAATAATGGAACGCTTTGAATTTAATTTAGCTACTGAAGACGATACTGTTGAATTTGGTAGGCAGCTTTCTCAAGCTTGTAATCAACAAACTACCATCTTTCTGCATGGTGATCTTGGGGCTGGTAAAACGACCTTTAGCCGAGGATTTATTCGTTCATTAGGTCATGTCGGCAATGTAAAAAGCCCAACATATACTCTAGTTGAACCTTATGAATTGGATCAGTGGCAAGTATATCACTTTGATCTATACCGTTTAGCTGACCCTGAAGAATTAGAGTTCATGGGTATTCGTGATTACTTTACTGATGATGCAATCTGTTTAGTTGAATGGCCTGAGAGAGGACAAGGGTTATTGCCTAATCCCGATATTGATATTGATATTCGCTATGATGGTGAAGCTCGTCATGTTGTGATTACTGGCAATAATGTGTATGGATGTAGTTTAGTGCAGCGGTTGGATTTGTGTTAATCGGTAAATATTTTCGAGTTATTTGGTATTCGTTATTTGTTGTTCTATCAACAAGTAGTTTTTTTGTCTCTGCTAATACGCTTGAGGGTATACGAGTCTGGCCCTCGCCAGATGAAACCCGTATTGTTATCGATCTAAATTCGGAAGCAAATTACAGCTATTTTACGTTGAGTAGTCCTTACCGTTTGGTGGTAGATCTTAAAAATACCAATGTAAAAGCAAAGCTGCCCCTAAGTGTGAAAGACAGTAAAGTTCTTACTAATATAAGAAAAAGTTCTTCTCCTTCAAAGGGAACGACGCGTCTTGTCTTCGAATTAAAGTATGCAGTTACAGCGGAAGTCTTTAAGTTATCGCCAACGCCAGGTGGGCAGTATGGACATCGCTTAGTGATGGATTTACCTCATTCAGGATCCAGTGCCTCTAAACCTACAGCGAGTAAGCCTGCGAAGCCTTCAAAATCAGTAATAAATTCGAATACCAACCACATTGTTGGCAACGGAGAAATTATTATTGCCATTGATGCAGGGCATGGTGGTGAAGATCCTGGTTCGATTGGCCCAACAAGAAAATACGAGAAGCATGCGACTCTTGCTATTTCTAAGAAGGTGGTTGCTCAGATAAATGCACAACCAGGCATGAGAGCTATCATGACTCGTAGTGGTGATTACTTTGTTAATCTAAATAAACGTACTGATATTGCTCGTAAAAATAAGTCTCACTTATTAGTTTCAATTCATGCGGACAGTTTTAGATCGCCACAACCAAGAGGGGGGTCTGTTTTTGTTCTTAATACACGTAGAGCGAATACAGAGATTGGTCGTTGGGTAGAGCAACATGAAAAGCAATCTGAATTACTTGGTGGTGCAGGTGATGTGCTGGCAAAAAATAGTAATGATCGAAACGTAAGTCAAACGTTATTGGATTTACAGTTTAGCCATTCGCAAAAAGAAGGCTATAAGCTAGCGACAGATGTTTTATCTGAAATGGGTAAAGTGATTAAGCTTCATAAAAAAGCGCCTGTAAATGCGAGTCTAGCGGTATTAAAATCACCTGATATTCCTTCTATTTTGATTGAAACAGGCTTTATATCGAATCCGACAGAGGAGAAGCAGCTTTTCCAACGCGGACATCAAGATAAGATTGCTCGAGCGATTTCAAAAGCGATTATTCGCTACCTTAATGATAATCCACCTCAGGGAACGTTATTGGCAAGCAAGAAAGAGCAAACAACGCATAAAGTTCGTTCTGGAGAATCACTGTCACGTATCGCACAAAAATATGGAACAACAACAGCAAAACTTAAGAGCGCAAATAAACTGAAAAGTACAAGTTTAGCGGTTGGACAAGTATTAAAAATTCCAAGTAATAAACCCGTTTATGTTGCTCCTAAAGCATCGATGAAAAAAGCGAAGTCGTCAGTGAGGCAATCGCGTAAAACGATTACCCACACGGTCCGCTCTGGCGAGTATTTAGGAAAGATAGCATCGAAATATAAAGTATCGACAAGTAGTATTCGTTCATTGAATAGACTTAAATCAGATACTTTATTTGTCGGTCAAAAACTAAAAGTAAGCATTGTTGCTCCAATTCAAAAGCATACAGTGAAACGCGGTGAATTCTTAGGTAAAATTGCGACTAAATATGGAGTTACCGTTTCTAGTATTCGAACAGCCAATAAATTACGTTCAGATAAATTGGCTGTAGGACAGGTACTTATTATACCAAACAGTTAACAAGGATAAGATCATGCCAATTCAAATCTTACCAGCTCGATTAGCCAACCAAATTGCGGCGGGTGAGGTTGTGGAGCGGCCTGCGTCCGTTGTTAAAGAATTGGTAGAGAACAGTATCGATGCGGGAGCGACTCGCATCGATATTGATATTGAGAAAGGCGGAAGTAAGTTAATTCGTATTCGAGATAACGGCTCTGGTATCGCTAAAGGTGAATTGACTCTAGCCTTGAGTCGTCATGCTACTTCCAAAATTACCACGCTTGATGACCTTGAAGCGATTGTCAGTTTAGGGTTTCGTGGTGAGGCACTTGCTTCGATAAGTTCAGTTTCCCGTCTTACATTAACCTCTCGAACGATAGCTCAAGAAGAAGCATGGTCGGCACACGCTGAAGGGCGAGACATGGATGTTAAACTGAAACCAGCCGCACACCCTATTGGCACTACGATAGATGTGGTTGATCTCTTCTTTAATACGCCTGCTCGTCGTAAATTTCTTCGTACTGAGAAAACAGAATTTACTCATATTGATGAGTTACTTAAGCGTATTGCGTTGAGTCGATTGGATATTACAATCAACTTACGTCATAACGGGAAACAAGTTCGTCAATATCGAGGGGCTCAAACAAAAGCGCAAGTTGAAAAGCGCTTAGCTGCAGTATGTGGTTCTAATTTCTTGCAGCATGCGCTAGAGGTTGAATTAGAGCATGGGGAGCTAAAATTTCATGGTTGGATATCTTCTCCAGAAGGTGCTCGTGCGCAAGGTGATATCCAATATTGCTATGTAAACGGACGCATGATGAAGGATAAGCTCATTAATCATGCGATTCGACAAGGTTATGAATCTTCATTATTAGCAAATCAATACGCGGCGTATATTTTATTTATTGAGATAAACCCACATGATGTTGATGTAAATGTGCATCCAGCAAAGCATGAAGTTCGCTTTCATCAAGCACGTTTAGTTCATGATTTTATCTATCAAGCAATTTATGGTGCATTACAACAAGGGGCGGCATTGCCTTTGCTTAATTCTGATGAAAAGGAGAGGGCTCTAATTGACGAGAAGGAGGTGTATTTCCCCCCCATGAAAGAGTATGTTCGTCAGCCTCAACAAGAGTCGCTAACTCCTCATCAAAATAAGGCTGAGCAATTAAGAAATGCGGTGGACTCAACACCTAGTTATCCAAATAAAGCACCATCAGGTTCTTGGGTTTCAAGTTCTGCGCCTTCTTTAAGAACTGACTCTTCTGCGACAATGAAAAATACCTCTCGTTCTTTTCAAAATGACAAGCCGTCTCAAAAAGAGCTTAATCAATATAAGGCTTTATTAACAACAAAAGATAGAGAGAACGAGTCACCATTTCATCAAGTTAATGAAGCTCAATTAAATACGGTTACTGATATTCCAGCCATAGAAAAATATGTTCCAACAATGAGTGTTGTTTTAGATAATAATGCATCATTAGGGAAGGTACTAAGTGTGGTAGAAAAGGTCTTTGCTTTATTGCAGCAAGGGACTCAATTGCAATTGGTTGATTTACGTTATGCTGAATTTTTAAAAAGTTACGGTCAACTTAATAGTATTCATATTGAACCATTAAAAGCTCAGCCTTTATTAATCCCACTTTCGGTCGGTGTGGAAGAAGGAATATGTAATAAAGTATTGGATTACGTTTCTTTCTTGAAACCTCTCGGTATTGATCTTAAAGTTAAAAATAGTACTAACGTGATCGTTATGGCGGTTTGTCAGCCGATCAGACAGCAGAATTTACAACAATTGATCCCGAATCTGTTAAGGTATCTAAACGGCATCAATCCGTCACTTGAACAGGTAATAACTTGGCTTGCTCATCAGGTTCAACATGAAGAAGCAAATTATAGTACCGCTCAAGCGATACAATTAGTGATGGAATTAGAGCAGCTATGGGGAGAGAAACTCCCTCAGTTTAATCAAAAGCTGCTAAAAAACATCGATATTACTCAGGCGATACAAGCATTTAGTCATGAATAAAGCATTACCACAAGCCATCTTTTTAATGGGACCGACTGCGTCAGGAAAAACAAGCTTAGCAATTGAATTGCGAAAACGTTTTCCTGTAGAGTTGATAAGCGTAGACTCAGCCCTTATCTATAAGGGTATGGATATTGGTACAGCAAAACCAAATGAAGCGGAACTTTTACAAGCTCCTCATCGTCTTATTGATATTCTAGAACCGACGGAAAGCTATTCAGTAGCAGAATTTCGTCGTGATGCGCTAAAAGAGATGGAAGATATTGTTGCTCAAGGAAAGATACCTTTATTAGTCGGTGGTACCATGTTGTACTACAAAGCGCTACTTGAAGGTCTTTCGCCATTACCAGCAGCGGATGCTGACATTAGAGCTCAAATTGAGCAAGAAGCGGAGAATCTTGGGTGGGAGGCTATGCATGATCAATTAAAACAAATTGATTCTGTATCAGCTGAGAGAATTCATCCAAATGATCCACAACGACTTTCCCGAGCGTTGGAAGTATTTCGAATTTCGGGTAAAACATTAACAGAATTAACCCAAATAAAAGGTGAACCTCTACCTTATGAAGTGCATCAATTTGCTATTGCACCGAAAGAGAGAGCTGAAATTCACCGTCGTATTGAGCTACGATTTGAGAATATGATGGAAGCTGGTTTTGAGGAAGAAGCTCGAGCGTTATACGAACGAGAAGAACTTCATGCTGATTTGCCTTCTATTCGATGCGTAGGTTATCGACAAATGTGGGACTATTTTGATGGGGAAGGCACATTAGATGACGCAATTTTTCGCGGAGTTTGTGCGACTCGTCAATTAGCCAAGAGGCAAATTACCTGGCTACGTAGCTGGAAAGAACTCACTTGGCTGGATAGTGATGACATTGATGGTGCCCTACAGACGATCTCTGATCGTTTAGAGAAAAAATAAGCACAATAATGTATCAATGTTGTTTAACTTCAGAGCGTTTAGTCATAAGCTAAAGGCTAATAGCTAAATAAAATTACAATTACAAACCAAAAAGGAAAAAAAAAATGGCTAAAGGGCAATCTTTGCAAGACCCATTTTTGAATGCGCTGCGTCGTGAAAGGATTCCAGTGTCTATCTATTTAGTTAATGGGATTAAATTACAGGGGCAAATCGAGTCATTCGATCAATTTGTTATCCTATTGAAGAATACAGTAAATCAGATGGTATATAAGCATGCGATCTCTACTGTAGTTCCCGCTCGTGCTGTAAGCCATCACACTGCAAGTGATCGCCCACAAGGCGAGCGTCCACAAGAAACAACTGAAGAATAGTCCTATTCTATTATTGAATAGATGGCCTATTAAGGAGTTAATGCTTGTTTGACCGTTATGAATCCGGTGAACAGGCTATTCTTGTGCATATTAACTTCACTTATGAAGGGGAGTTGGAAGATCTCGACGAATGTAAGATGTTGGTTTCTTCTGCGGGGGTAAACACATTGGCTGTTGTGACGGGAACCCGTCAATCTCCACTCCCTAAATATTATGTAGGTGAGGGTAAGGCACTAGAAATTGCCGATGCTGTTCGAGCGAATAATGCGGACATCGTGATTTTTAATCATGCTTTGTCTCCAGCTCAAGAGCGAAATTTAGAACAAATATGTCAATGTAGAGTAATCGATCGAACAGGGTTAATACTTGATATATTTGCTCAACGAGCACGAACCTATGAAGGTAAGTTGCAAGTTGAATTAGCACAATTACGTCACATATCTACTCGATTAATCCGTGGCTGGACGCACCTTGAACGCCAGAAAGGCGGAATTGGTTTACGTGGTCCTGGTGAAACTCAATTAGAAACTGATAGACGACTATTGCGAGATCGAATCAAAGCAATTTTACGTCGATTAGGTAAAGTTGCAAAGCAGCGTGAGCAAGGTCGCCGAGCAAGGCTTCGTGCTGAAATTCCAACTATTTCATTAGTCGGATATACCAACGCAGGGAAATCTACGTTATTTAACCGAATTACTGAAGCTGGAGTTTATGCCGCTGACCAATTATTTGCTACGCTTGATCCTACATTACGTAAGATTGAAGTTGCAGATGTTGGTGCTTCAATTCTTGCTGATACGGTAGGTTTTATTCGTCATTTACCACATGATCTTGTTGCTGCTTTTAAAGCAACATTACAAGAAACGCAAGAAGCTAATATCTTGTTACATGTTGTTGATGCGAGTGATGAACGTTTTCGTGAGAATATGGAAGCAGTAGATATTGTTCTAGAAGAAATAGATGCCCATGAGGTACCTTATCTTCTCGTAATGAATAAAATTGATAACTTAGAAGATCAACAACCGCGAATTGAACGTGATGAGGAGGGAGTTTCTCGATGTGTTTGGGTTTCAGCAATGGAAGGCCAAGGCATTGAATTACTCTTTCAAGCATTAACGGAACGATTAGCTGGTCAAATGGTAGTGCATACGCTGTTACTGCCACCTGATTTGGTTGGACGTCTTCGAAGTAAGTTCTTTCAAATGCAAAGCATTATAAAAGAAGAATATCAGGATGATGGCAGCTTGCTTATCGATGTACGTATGCAGCAAGTTGATTGGTCTAAGTTAGAAAAACGTGAAGAGACTCCATTAAGTAATTTTTTAATTACTAATGAGAGTACACAGAATTCTTTATCTTCATAATTACCTTGGAGTTTTCTAATGGCGTGGAATGAGCCTGGAAATAACAACAATAATAATGGCGGTGGCGATAATAAAGACCCTTGGGGTAATAAAAATCGTGGCGGTCGTGATCAAGGTCCACCAGATCTTGATGAAGTATTTAACAAGCTAAGTCAAAAACTGAGCGGTAAGTTTGGTGGTGGCAATAAAGGCGGGAACAATAAAGGAGGCAGTGGTCTACCTTCATTTGGTAATGGGGGCGCAGTTGGCTTAGGTCTTATTGCTGTTGTCGCTATTGGTATTTGGGTTTTCTCTGGTTTCTATACGATTGGTGAAAGTGAGCGAGGTGTCGTTTTACGCTTAGGTAAATATGATCGTATGGTAGATCCTGGTCTAAACTGGAAACCAACATTTATTGACCAAGTAACACCAGTAAATATTCAATCAATTCGTTCATTAAACTCAAAAGGCTTAATGTTAACGAAAGATGAAAACGTAGTAACTGTAGAAATGGGTGTTCAGTATCGTGTTGCTGATGCAAGAAAATACCTATATACAGTGACGAATGCCGATGACAGCTTACGTCAAGCGACTGATTCTGCATTACGTGCCGTTATTGGTGACGCAAAGATGGATGATATCCTAACGAGTGGTCGCCAAGTTATTCGTCAACGTACACAAGAAACATTGAACCGTATTATTGATAAGTATGATATGGGTTTAATCGTTGTTGATGTTAACTTCCAGTTAGCTCGTCCACCAGAAGAAGTGAAAGCGTCATTCGATGATGCCATCGCAGCTCGAGAAGATGAAGAACGTTTCATTCGTGAAGCAGAAGCGTACAGCAATGACATTCTTCCTAAAGCGACTGGTCGTGCGGAGCGTCTGAAAAAAGAAGCTCAAGGTTACACTGAACGCACTGTCAACGAAGCTATTGGTCAAATTGCACAGTTCGAGAAACTATTGCCTGAATACAATAGAGCACCTGAAGTCACTCGTACTCGTTTGTACCTTGATACGATGGAACGTGTATACAGCAATACAAGTAAGGTTCTGATTGATTCTGAATCAAACGGTAACTTGTTATATCTTCCATTAGATAAAATTACAGGTAACCAACAAGGTTCTGTTAAGTCGTCTCCTAAAACATCAACATCATCATCTAAAAATTATGATTTTGAGTTAGAGAAGAATGGACAGCCTGATTCAAAGACTACTACAACTGGTCGTAACTCAACTCGTGAAGGGAGATATTAATCATGCGTAAGTTAATGATCCCAACGCTTATCGTTGTTATCGCTATTTTCTTAATGTCACTGTTTGTAGTCCGTGAAGGCGAACGCGGTATTGTTACTCGATTTGGTCGTTTAATTAAAGATGACAGCAACATTACACGTATTTATGAGCCTGGCTTGCATTTTAAAATGCCAATGTTCGATCGTGTAAATA
This sequence comes from Aliivibrio thorii, assembly GCF_057368585.1. Lineage (NCBI taxonomy): Bacteria > Pseudomonadati > Pseudomonadota > Gammaproteobacteria > Vibrionales > Vibrionaceae > Aliivibrio > Aliivibrio thorii. The sequence goes on from NZ_CM170654.1 coordinate 265,512, forward strand.
TGCTAGATGCTCGAATTCAGACAATGGATGATCAATCAGATCGTTTCGTAACATCAGAGAAAAAAGACGTTATTATCGACTCATACGTTAAGTGGAAAATTAAAGATTTCGGTCAATTCTACCTAGCAACAGGTGGTGGTAATATCTTAACGGCAGAGTCTTTACTACAACGTCGTGTGTCTGATGGCTTACGAGCTGAGATTGGTAGTAAAACGGTTAAAGAAATTGTTTCTGAGAAACGTGAACAAGTAATGGCAACAGTACTTTTAGATTCTCAAGAAGGAACTGGCGATTTAGGTATTGAAGTGATTGATTTACGAATCAAGAAAATCAACTTACCTGAAGAGATCTCTGAATCGATATACCGTCGTATGCGTGCAGAGCGTGAAGCTGTTGCTCGTAAACTTCGTTCTCAAGGTCGTGAGAAAGCAGAAGTTATTCGTGCTCAATCAGAACTTGAAGTTGCAACGATCATTGCAGAAGCAGATAAAACAGCACAAATCACTCGTGGTGATGCAGATGCGAAAGTAGCAAAACTGTATGCTGATACATTTAATAAAGAGCCAGAGTTCTTTGGATTTATCCGTTCTTTACGCGCGTATGAAAAATCATTTAATAGTAAGAATGATATCTTGGTACTTGATCCTAAGACTGATTTCTTTAAATACATGAATGATTCAAAAGGTGGAAAATAATCTCTTGTAGATTATGATTCATTTTAATTAACAAGGTCCTTCGGGACCTTGTTTTGTTTCTGCTTGATAGATATTGATAGGGTTTGTGATGAGTAATGCAATATGGTTAGCGATTGGTGGTGTACTTATTGTTGAAGGTTTAGGTCCATTAATTGCGCCTAATGGGTGGCGTAACATGGTCGCTAACTTAAGTGAACAGCCTGATAATACTCTGCGCCGTATTGGTGGGTGTTTAGTTGTCGCTGGTGTTGTTATTTGCAGTGTGATGCTTTGAATTTCAGCGAAAAGGCAAAACCGTAAGCTTATTTTTGATTTTATTGAGAAAATAAATAATAGAATTGTTTATATTGACAGCGCTTTATTGTGAAAGTGAGATTTCGTTTAAAAATAACTGAAAGATTTTTCTATCAATGCTAGAATCCATTTTTAACTAACAAGCAGACTTTGGAAAGATGGGAAATAACGTAGTCGTTCTGGGCACCCAATGGGGTGACGAAGGTAAAGGTAAAATAGTAGACCTTTTAACTGAAGATGCAAAGTATGTGGTTCGCTATCAAGGCGGTCACAATGCAGGCCATACTCTAGTTATCGACGGTGAAAAAACCGTTCTACACTTAATTCCATCAGGTATCTTACGTAATAATGTTGAATGCATTATTGGTAATGGCGTAGTGCTTTCACCTGATGCTTTACTAAAAGAAATGGCGCCACTTGAAGCGCGTGGTATTCCAGTTCGTGAACGCCTATTCATTTCTGAAGCTTGTCCTCTAATTCTTCCTTATCACGTAGCGCTAGACCAAGCGCGTGAAATCGCACGTGGTAATAAAGCAATAGGTACAACTGGTCGTGGTATCGGTCCAGCGTACGAAGATAAAGTATCTCGTCGTGGTCTACGTGTTGGCGATCTGTTTGATAAAGTTACTTTTGCTGAAAAACTAAAAGAAGTAATGGAATACCATAACTTTGCATTAGTTAACTACTACAAAGTAGATGCAGTAAGCTATGAAGAAGTTCTTGAGCAAGCAATGAGCTATGCTGATCTACTTACTTCAATGGTTATTGATGTTACTGATACTCTTGATGCTGCACGTAAGCGTGGCGACAAGATTATGTTTGAAGGTGCTCAAGGTACACTTCTAGATATCGACCACGGTACTTACCCTTATGTAACGTCTTCTAACACTACTGCTGGTGGTGTTGCCGCGGGTTCTGGTTTTGGCCCTCGTCATTTAGGTTACATCCTAGGTATTACTAAAGCATATTGTACTCGTGTAGGTTCAGGTCCATTCCCTACTGAGTTATACGATGGTTTAGAAAAGCAAGATCCAGTAGGTAAGCATTTAGGCGATGTTGGTCATGAATTTGGCGCAACAACTGGTCGTCTACGTCGTACAGGTTGGTTTGATGCCGTTGCTATGCGTCGCGCAATTCAAATCAATTCACTGTCTGGTATGTGTCTAACTAAACTAGACGTATTAGATGGCCTAAAAGAACTTAAAATCTGTACTGGTTACAAGATGAATAATGGTTCTGTATTAGAAGTTTCTCCAATGGCTGCTGAAGCGTTTGAAGAAGCAACGCCAGTATACGAAACTATGCCTGGTTGGTCTGAAAATACATTTGGTGCGAAAACAATTGAAGAGCTTCCACAAGCTGCTCTAAATTACGTTAAGCGTATCGAAGAGTTAACAGGCGTGCCTATTGATATTATCTCTACTGGTCCTGACCGTAACGAGACAATCATCAAAGTACACCCATTCCAAGCTTAATAGCTTAGAGAATGATAAAAGCCAGCTTATGTAGCTGGTTTTTTTATATCTGGTATTTAGTCCCTAGTCCCTACTTCTTCCTCATTAAGTCTCTAAATTTCATTTAATCAATAACTTATAAAGTATGGGCAAAAAATTGCCACTTAGGGCAAATTTTGTCTAAAGAACTTTCCGTTGACGTCGATATAATAAATACAGTTATAAAGAGTTGATGAATTATGAAACTACGACATCTCGTAGCAGCTTGTATGGTGGCTCTTGTGCCCATGCATGCTGCTAGCGAAGAGATCGGAGATCCGATCCCAATCTATACCGAAAACCAACTATTTCGATTGTTTGATACTAATTCACACTTAAACCGTGTGAAGAACGTGGATAATTGTCAATTAGTTGAAGATATCGTTGCACGAGCAACTAAAATTGATTCCCCTGCTTATGAATTTCTTTATGGAGATATGCTTGCATGGGGGGTATGTGTTGACCGTGATGTAGAGTTAGGTCTCTATTACATGGAAAATGCAGCAAGGCAGGGGTTACCTGCTGCGCTAGAGCAGGTTGGTCGATATTATGCCAAGGGCACATTAGTGCAGCAAGACAGAGAGCGAGCTATCCCATACTTACGTGAAGCCGCAGGGATGGGAAATGTAAATGCTCGTATCCACCTCGCGGAGTTACTTCTGAGTGATTACGGTAGTCCGCTAGACTACGAAGATGCATATCGGTGGTTATACAATACAGTTACTGCTGATGGACGTAAGCATAAACGGATTGCTAACTTAAGAAACGGGTTAGAAATGCGTATGCCTGGTAATGTTATTGCTAGAGCAAAAAGAAGAGATACCTTTTGGTAGAACCTAATTTTTAATATTTAACTGTTTTTGTTAAATATGTAATTTCATCAGCTCTAAAAAACGCCCAGTGATAAATTATCACTGGGCGTTTTTGCATTTTTGTACCTATCAATTTATAGAACTTTATGAGGACCAAAGCATTCATAATGAATACGATCTTCAGTGACACCTAGTTCAATTAACTGTTTAGCAACATATTGCATAAAGCCAACAGGACCACAGAAGTAGTAATGACCATTGTCTGAAGTTATCTCTGTTTTAACTTCAGCTAAGTTAATTAAGCCGCTGAATTGGAAGTCTTGATTTAGCGTATCTGTTTCTTGTGCTTGGTTGTACCAAGTATATGCAGAGATATGCTCATGCTTCTCAGCTAAAGCAGAAATGTGTTGTTTAAATGCGTGTTGAGAACCATTCTCTGTCGCGTGTAACCAATTAACTTGTGCTTGATGCTCAGTCAATGTTTCCAGCATGGAAAGGGTGGGAGTTAAGCCAACACCAGCAGAAATAAGCGTAACAGGTGTTGATGCTTCAACTTCTAAGAAGAAATCGCCCGCAGGTGCGGTAAGATTTACTTTGTCGCCAATATTAAGTGATGCGTGTAGGTAATTTGATGCTTTACCACCTTCCTCACGTTTTACTGAAATACGGTATGTTTTATCTTGAGGGGCTGAAGATAAGCTGTATTGACGAACTTCTTGGTTTTCAAATTCTTCAGGATTTAAATAGATACCAATATATTGTCCTGGTTTAAATGAAGATACTGATAAGTCATCTGTTGGCATAAAAGTGAAACTAGTGATGGATTCACTTTCTTTTTCTTTCGCGATAAGTTCAAACTCGCGCAGTCCACGCCAGCCGCCATCAAGAGCGTTGTTATCTTGATAGATCTGCTCTTCACGTTGAATGAATACATTAGCAAGTACGCCATAAGCCTCACCCCATGCATCTAATACTTCTTGGCCAGGAGAAAACATTTCATCAAGCGTCGCAATTAAGTGGCCACCAACAATATTGTATTGTTCAGCAGTGATCATAAAGCTTGTGTGTTTGTGGGCTATTTTTTCAACAGCAGGCAGTAAGGCCGCTAGGTTTTCAATATTACCCGCATAAGCACAGATTGCATTGAATAGTGCTTCACGTTGATCGCCGTTACGCTGGTTACTCATGTTAAAAATATCTTTTAACTCTGGGTTATGAGTAAACATACGATCGTAAAAATGAGCGGTTAATGCAGGACCTGTTTGTGCAAGTAATGGGATGGTTGATTTAATAATATCGATAGTGTTTTTGCTGAGCATATGATGTACCTTTAAAGGTGTATTTATAATGTATGTTATAAGTTGTATCTAAAATATATCTTTTAGTCAAGAGAAGAATTACAATAAATAAGAGATAAGGAGAGGATATGCAACTTACAAATTTTACTGACTTTGGCTTGAGAGCCTTGATATACCTAGCATCATTACCGAAAGATGAATTGACTAGCATTACTATTGTGACTGAAACGTTTGATGTATCGCGTAACCATATGGTGAAGATTATCAATAAACTGGGTCAAGAAGGTTATGTGAAAACCGTTCGAGGAAAGAACGGTGGTATCTGTTTAGGGAAGCCCGCATATCAAATTATTATTGGTGATGTCATTCGTTCTATTGAGCCACTACAAGTTGTAAATTGTGCTCCTGAGTTTTGTCATATTACGTCGGCTTGTCGATTGAAGAGTGCACTCGCTAAAGCGAAACAAGCATTTCTAGATGAGTTGGATAATTACACCATTCAGGATATGTTAACGGATAACAATGAATTACTGATTTTGTTACAACGAGTTTAGATTACAATTCCAGATCCTTTCCTATCTGTTGTTTCTATACTCAGGTACAATTACCTTATTATCTCCTCCGACTAAGCAGGTCAGCCTATGTCTAAGATTATTCAAAACGATCCTTTCAAAGATCGAGAAGCAGAAAAGTACGAGAATCCAATTCCAAGCCGTGAGTTCATTCTTGAATTTTTCCAAAAAGCAGAAGCGCCTTTAAATCGTAATGACTTATTCGAAGCCCTAGGTTTATCTGGTGAAGATAACTATGAAGGCTTACGTCGTCGTTTAAGAGCAATGGAGCGTGATGGACAATTAGTTTTCACTCGCCGTCAGTGTTATGCATTGCCAGAGAGCATTGAAGTATTAAAAGGTGTCGTACTTGGGCACCGTGATGGTTTCGGTTGGATCCGTCCTGAAGGCAGTGTAGGTAAAGACAATGATGTACTTTTACCTTTCCATCAAATGAAGAAACTCATTCATGGTGATGTGATACTAGCTCAGCCAACTGGTACAGATAAGCGAGGCCGTAAAGAGGGCCGCGTAGTACGAGTATTAGAACCACATAATGAAGGCATTGTTGGTCGATTCTTTATTGAAGATGGTCAAGGTTTTGTTGTACCTGATGATTCACGTATTAATCAAGATATCTTCATTCCTACTGAGCACAAAATGGGTGCTCGCATGGGTAATGTCGTAGTGATTAATATTACTGACCGTGGTGGCCGTGCTCGTGGTATGTCAGGTCAGGTTATTGAGGTTCTTGGTGAGAATATGGCGCCAGGAATGGAGATTGATATTGCACTGCGTACTCACAATATTCCTCATGTATGGCCTACGGCGGTTGAAAAACAAGTTGAAGGTTTAGCAGAAGAAGTGCCAGAAGAAGCAAAAGTAGGCCGTGTTGATCTTCGAGAATTACCATTAGTAACGATTGATGGTGAAGATGCTAGAGACTTCGATGATGCGGTATTCTGTCAAGCGAAAGCCTCCGGTGGTTGGCGTTTATGGGTTGCGATTGCTGATGTAAGTTATTATGTTCGTCCTGATAACGCATTAGATAAAGAAGCGATTCAGCGTGGTAACTCGGTTTACTTCCCTGCGCAAGTGGTACCAATGCTGCCAGAAGTATTATCGAATGGCTTATGTTCATTGAACCCACAAGTTGACCGTCTATGTATGGTGTGTGAGATGACTATCTCTGCATCAGGCAAGCTGTCAGGTTTTAAGCATTACGAAGCGGTAATGAACTCACACGCTCGTCTTACTTACAACAAAGTAAGTGACATTCTTGGTGGTGATGAAGAACTGACTCAACGTTATGAGCCATTAGTACCTCATCTTAAAGAGCTTCATAATATGTATCAGGTGCTAAAAACAGCACGTGAAGCGCGTGGTGCAATTGAGTTCGAAACCATTGAAACTAAGTTTATCTTCAATGCCGATCGTAAGATTGACCGCATTGAACCAGTGATTCGTAATGACGCTCATAAGATCATTGAAGAGTGTATGATCTTAGCTAACATCGCATCGGCAAGCTTTGTAGAAAAAGCGAAAGAGCCTGCGTTGTACCGTGTGCACGAGTCTCCAGGTGAAGAACGTCTACAAGGTTTTCGTGATTTCTTAGGCGAGCTTGGTCTAAGCTTGTCGGGTGGCTTAACACCATCGCCAACAGACTATGGTCAATTGGTGCATTTGATTGCTGATCGTCCTGACAAAGAATTGATTCAAACGATGCTGCTGCGTTCAATGAAGCAAGCAGTATACAACGCAGATAATCAAGGTCACTTTGGCCTAGCATTGAAGCGTTATGCGCACTTTACGTCGCCAATTCGTCGTTACCCAGACCTCTTGTTACACCGTGCAATTAAGTATCTAATTGCCAAAGAGAAAGGCCAAAATAACGATCGTTGGACACCAACAGGTGGTTACCACTATTCATTCGATGATATGGATGTGTTTGGTGAGCAATGTTCAATGACTGAGCGCCGTGCTGATGATGCTACACGTGATGTTGCTGATTGGCTTAAATGTGAATACATGCAAGATCATATCGGTGAAGAGTTAGAAGGTGTTATTGCCAATGTCACCGGCTTTGGTTTCTTTGTTCGATTAAATGATTTGCATATCGATGGTTTAGTCCATATTTCATCACTAGCCAATGATTACTATCAATTTGATGCTGCAGGTCAGCGTTTAACGGGTGAAAGCTCAGGTCAAATTTTCCGTCTTGGTGATCAAGTCACGGTTAAAGTGGTTGCGGTAAATCTTGATGATCGTAACATTGACTTTGAATGTACCAGTTCAATGCGTAAAGCACGTGGTCACGGTAAAACAGTGAAAGATAATGCAAAGAAACGCGATGGCAAAAAAGAACCTCGTCGTGATCCAAACTTCAAAGCGAAGAAAAAAGGGGATAAAGCGGAGCCAAAAGGTCGTGGTCAATTAGGTGATCGTAAATCCAAAGGTAAGAGCAAAGTGAAATCGAAAGCTCAAGCCATGGTTGAACCTACAAAACGTCCAGACGGTTCTGCCGAAGAGGTGAAGGCAAAGAGAAAGCCAAAACCTCAGCACAAGAAAAAAGTGCGCGCAAGAAAGCCTAAGCCAAAAGCGGAATAAGCAACCCTTCGATAATGAGGCAAGCTTGCCTCATTAGAACCACTAATTTGTAATAGAAAGAAGCGATAACATGAGTAATGAATTTCTTTTTGGTATCCACGCAACCAAAGCTGTATTAGAGCGTGATCCTGCTCGTTTCATTGAAATATTTGTATTAAAAGGCCGTGAAGACGATCGTTTATTACCTATTATCAAAGAGCTAACTGATCTTGGGTTTAAAATTCAAGAATTACCACGTAAAACGTTGGATGACAAAGCAAACGGTGCTAATCACCAAGGTATTATTGCTCGTGTTACTCCTGCTAAACAGCTTAATGAAAATGATTTAGATGACATCATGAACAAAACTGAGAACCCATTGTTCTTAGTGCTTGATGGTGTTACCGATCCCCACAACTTAGGTGCTTGTCTACGTAATGCTGACGGTGCTGGTGTGGCAGCAGTTATTGTACCTAAAGATAAATCGGCATCAATGACTGCAACAGTAAGCAAAGTCGCTTGTGGTGCAGCTGAAGTCGTTCCTTTGGTTCGTGTAACTAACCTTGCTCGTACGATGCGTGCTTTGCAAGAGAAAGGAGTTTGGTTCGTAGGCACTGCCGGTGAAGCAACGCATGATGTTTATCAAGCTAAACTAACAGGCCCTCTAGCGATTGTTATGGGTGCGGAAGGTGATGGCATGCGTCGCCTTACTCGAGAGACCTGTGATGACCTAATTAAAATCCCTATGGCGGGTTCTGTAACGAGTTTAAATGTTTCTGTAGCGTCAGGTGTCTGTTTGTTCGAGGCAGTGCGTCAGCGTTCATTACAAGGCTAAATAGTCTATAAAAACAAATGGCTAAGAGCGAAGGTAATGACTATTTCATTGCCTTCTTTTTTGGGACTAAATTAAAGAAAATATTTTTGTGATTTAGGTATCTTTTTCTTGCCAATAACGCTGTTTTTCTATACTATCCGCCGTTCTTAATTCTCAGTCTTTTTTTTAGTTCCTTGCTTCCCTTGGATGACTGAGCCAATCGTGGAAGCTGAATAATCCGTAAGGAGCAACCAATGCGTCATTATGAAATCGTATTCATGGTGCATCCTGATCAAAGCGAGCAAGTTGCTGGCATGATCGAGCGTTACACAGGTTCAATCACAGAAGCAGGTGGTACTATCCACCGTCTAGAAGATTGGGGTCGTCGTCAAATGGCTTACCCAATCAACAAATTGCATAAAGCACACTACGTTCTTATGAACGTTGAGTCTGAGCAATCTGTTATTGATGAACTAGAAACTGCATTCCGTTACAACGATGCTGTTCTACGTAACATGATTATGCGTACTAAAGCTGCGATCACTGAGCCATCAGTAATGATGAAAGCTAAAGAAGAGCGTTCTGCTAAGCGTGAAGACGCTGCACCACGCGCTGAAGAAGCTGCTGCTGAGTAATTGATTTGATGACCAATCGATTGGAGTTGAGCGGTATTATCGCCAAGACTCCGGTTCGAAGTCTTAGTCCTGCGGGCATACCTCATTGTCATTTTGTCATTGAGCATCGTTCGATTAAACAGGAAGCTGGCTTATCACGTGAAGTCTATTGCAGAATGAATGTGGTAGTTAGTGGACAAGGGTCTCAAGCTTTAACTGCAAACTTGGCTCAAAGCAGTAACGTTACGGTAGGTGGTTTTATCACTTATCAGACAGGCCGAAATGGCGTGGCGAGAGTAGTGTTACATGCTGAGCATATTAAATTAATTTAGATCTGGAGATAGCCCATGGCTCGTTTCTTCCGTCGTCGTAAATTCTGCCGTTTTACTGCAGAAGGCGTACAAGAGATTGACTACAAAGACGTAGCAACTCTAAAAAACTACATCACTGAAGCTGGTAAAATCGTACCTAGCCGTATCACTGGTACTCGTGCTAAATACCAACGTCAGCTAGCTCGCGCTATCAAGCGTTCTCGTTACCTTGCACTTCTACCGTACACAGATAAGCATCTGTAAGTCGATAGCGGTTTAAATAAGTTTATAGAGGACTAAGATAATGCAAGTTATTCTACTTGATAAAATCGGTAACCTAGGTAGCCTTGGCGACCAAGTTAACGTTAAAGCTGGTTACGCTCGTAACTTCCTTATCCCACAAGGTAAGGCTGTTATGGCAACTAAAGCTAACGTAGAGATGTTTGAAACTCGTCGCGCTGAATTAGAAGCTAACGTTGCTAAGCAACTAGCTGCTGCAGAAGCTCGTGCTGAGTCTGTTAACGCTCTAGAAGTTACTATCGCATCAAAATCTGGTGACGAAGGTAAACTATTCGGTTCAATCGGTACTCGTGACATCGCTGACGCTGCTACAGCTGCTGGCGTTGCAATCGCGAAAAGCGAAGTTCGTCTTCCTGAAGGCGCTCTACGTACAACTGGTTCTTTCGAAGTTAGCATCCAACTTCACTCTGAAGTATTTGCTACATTGAAATTAGAAGTTGTTGCTGCTGAGTAATCAATAGCCAACTAATAATTTAAACGCCAGCCTTAGTGTTGGCGTTTTTTTTGTCTGTTAATTTAGCTTGCCTGACTACCCGTATTTCAAACTGTACCACTCCTCCTCTAATTCTTTCATCTTCTTTATTTCATATTGAAAATAACTCAATTACTACTTGAGAAAAATTCATAATCAGATCCTTGACTTTGAACTCTATAACATACATCCTGTAGACATATAGACGTCTAAATTAACGTCTCATGGATGATAGATTTTTTGTAATACCCATTTTAGGTGTTACACAGGGAGAGAAAGATATGGCCTATTCACACGCAAGCCACCTAGAGTCACTGAATCAAAATATTGCTGAGTTAGATGGCAATATTAACGTATCTTTTGAGTTTTTCCCGCCAAGTTCGGAGAAAATGGAAGAAACACTGTGGAACTCTATTCACCGCTTAAAAACATTGAAACCTAAATTTGTATCGGTAACTTACGGTGCAAACTCGGGTGAACGTGATCGTACACATTCCATTATCAAAGAGATTAAAGAGCAAACGGGTCTTATTGCAGCTCCACATTTAACGTGTATTGATGCAAGTCGTTCAGAGCTTGTTGATATCGCCAATGATTATTGGGCCAATGGCATTAAAGATATCGTTGCACTGCGTGGTGATATTCCAGCTGGTGGCGGCGTACCTGATATGTACGCATCTGATTTGGTTGAGTTGTTAAAATCTCAACATGATTTTGATATTTCAGTGGCTGCATTTCCTGAAGTGCACCCTGAAGCGAAAAGTGCACAGTCTGATCTGCTTAACTTAAAGCGTAAAGTCGATGCAGGAGCGAACCGTGCTATTACTCAATTCTTTTTTGATGTAGAAAGTTACCTGCGTTTTCGTGACCGTTGTGTCTCTGCTGGCATCGATGTAGAAATCATTCCTGGAATTTTACCTGTATCAAACTTTAAGCAAGCTTCTCGCTTTGCCAAAATGAATAATGTGAAGATCCCTGGTTGGATGGCACAACAGTTTGAAGGTTTGGATGATGATCCAGTGACCCGTCAAATGGTAGGGGCAAGTCATGCGATTGATATGACGCGTATTCTAAGTCGTGAAGGTGTGAAGGATTTCCACTTCTATACTCTTAACCGTGCTGAGCATACTTATGCACTGTGCCATACTCTAGGTGTGCGCCCTAAAGGATAAGATTTTTCTAAATATTATTTATAAAGAACCGCTCACTGTAGCGGTTTTTTTATGCCAGTATCTATTTAAAAGATAAAAGAAAAGGCCACCGAAGTGACCTTTGAATATAGGAAGGAGGTTTAAACCCTAATGATTAGCCAGTATTACGCATACCTGCAGCAATACCAGCAATAGTAACCATTAGTGCTTCTTCAAGCTCTGGTGACGTCTCTTCTTGTTGACGAGTACGGAACAGAAGCTCAGCTTGTAGCATATTTAGTGGATCAACATAGATATTACGTAATTTAATAGATTCAGAACCCCATGGGTCACGTTCCATTAAGTGATCGCTGTTCTCTACGTTCAATACCGCTTTAATATCTGCTTGTAATTGATTACGTAGACGCTCACCTAGAGGCCATAGAGACTTATCTGTTAAACGTTGGTCATAGTATTCAGACATCTGTGGATTACACTTGGTGTAAACCATTTCAAGCATACCAAGACGTGTAGAGAAGAATGGCCATTCACGACACATCTCTTCTAATAGCTCTTGATGACCCTTATCAATTGAATATTGAATCGCTTCACCAGCACCTAGCCACGCAGGAAGAACCAAGCGGTTTTGACTCCATGAGAAGATCCATGGGATTGCTCGTAAGCTTTCAACACCACCATTTGGGTTACGTTTAGCAGGGCGAGATCCTAGCGGAAGTTTACCCAGTTCTAGCTCTGGCGTTGCCGCTCGGAAGTAAGGTACAAAGTCTTTTTCGCCACGAACTACATTACGGTAGGCTTCACATGACACTTCAGACAGCACTTCCATCAGATCACGCCAATCTTGTTTTGGCTCTGGTGGTGGCAGAAGATTAGCTTCAAGGATCGCACTTGCGTATAGGTTAAAGCTGTTTACAGCAACTTCAGGTAGACCCAATTTAAAGCGGATCATTTCACCTTGTTCAGTTACGCGTAAACCGCCTTTTAAACTTTTTGGTGGCTGAGATAGAAGAGCTGCGTGTGCAGGAGCACCACCACGACCAATTGTGCCGCCACGACCGTGGAATAAGGTTAGTTCGATACTTTCTTTCTCACAGACTTCAACAAGAGCTTCCATTGCACTGTATTGTGCCCAGCCTGCAGACATAACACCTGCATCTTTCGCTGAATCAGAGTAGCCAATCATGACCATCTGATGGTTTTGGATAAATCCACGATACCAATCAATAGAGAACAGCTGTTCCATTACTTCTTTTGAGCGATTCAAATCGTCCAGAGTTTCAAACAGTGGGCATACATCCATACGGAATGGACAGCCTGCTTCTTGAAGTAGAAGATGAACAGCCAATACATCAGAAGCAGTTCGAGCCATTGAGATGACATAAGAACCGAGTGCTTCACGAGATTGTTCTGCGACGACTTTACACGTATCGATAACTTCTTGAACTTCAGGTGATGGTTCCCAGTTACGAGGAAGTAGAGGTCGTTTAGAGCTTAACTCGTTTACAAGGAAAGAGATCTTATCTTGTTCGCTCCATTGATCGTAATCACCAATACCTAAGTATTTAGTCAGTTCTGAAAGTACATTTGAGTGACGAGTACTTTCTTGACGAATATCGAGACGAACAAGGTGCGCACCAAATGCTTTAACACGGCGAAGCGTATCAAGTAGAGACCCTTCGGCAATTATACCCATTCCGCAAGCGTGCAGAGATTGATAACACGCATACAGTGGTGTCCATAATTGGTCAGCATCAGTAAGAATTGCTTTATTAGGCGTTCGTTCACCTTTCATTTGAGCATCTAAGCTTTCAAGTGTATCGCTTAATAGTGTACGTAATTGCTTGAGAATTGCACGGTAAGGTTCGTGTTGATCACCTGCTAACTCACGTACTTCATCAGAACACTTCACCATAGAAAGTTCGCTGATCAGCTCGTTGATGTCTTTTAGGTAAAGATCTGCTGCTTTCCAGCGAGAAAGAAGCATCACTTCACGAGTGATTTTATGAGTTACAAACGGATTACCATCACGGTCACCGCCCATCCAAGAAGACATATGAACAGGACGAGCATCAATTGGAAGGCCTTCGCCTAAATGACCTTCTAGACGTTGATCGAATTCACGCAAGAAATCAGGGATACCTTGCCATAACGAGTTTTCAACAACCGCAAAACCCCATTTAGCTTCATCTAGTGGTGTTGGACGTTCTTGGCGAATAACATCAGAGTGCCATGCTTGAGCAATTAGTTGTTCAAGACGGCGCTCTGTTTTATCACGTTCGGAAAAAGAGATATCACCAAGTTCAAGTTTTGATAAACATTCGTTGATTTTCACCAACTTGTTGATCATGGTACGTCGTGCAATTTCAGTTGGGTGTGCAGTTAAAACAAGCTCAATATTTAATTCACGAACTGCTTGTGCTGTATCCAATTTGCTAACGTTATTTTGGCTTAATTTAGAGAATAGGGTGCTAATGGCATCAGGTTCACATACATGTGCTTCACAATGACGTGAAATAGTATGGTATTGCTCAGCCATGTTAGTTAGGTTTAGGAATTGGCTGAATGCACGGGCAACAGGAGTCAGTTGCTCATTTGGAAGATTTTTGATTTCTTCAATAAGTGCATTACGGTCATCGTCGCTTCCTGCGCGTGCTGTTTTAGACAGCTTACGAATGGTTTCAACTTTAGCTAATAGCTCTTCACCATGTGCGTCTCTAATTGTATTTCCAAGTAGATGACCCAACATGCTTACATTGCTTTTTAAAGCAGCGTACTTTTCATTCATACATACTTCCTATACTGTAATTTTGTTACATCCTAAGTTTTTTCTACGACCAATCTATCCGAATTTACGGCTCTTCGTCAAATATTGAAGAATAAACGGTGCCTTTTTAAACGATATATTGCCGTAGATCATCGAATCTCTATTTTGAGATTGACGAGTTTTGTAAATTTATTTCAGCTTAGAAGCAGTGCTTATACATTAACTTACTCAACACTGAAATCGTTGGGTCAATGAACGAAAATGCTAAGAATTCATCAGGTTGGTGTGCTTGCTCAATAGAACCAGGACCTAATACCAAGGTTGGGCAAAGGTCTTGTAAGAAAGGCGCTTCAGTACAATAGTTCACTGTTTCTACTTCTTGGCCACAAATTTCAGCTGTGCTAGTCACTATTGGGCTGTCTGCGCTACATTCGTAACCAGGAATCGGCTCATGAAGTGGGGTGATATCAATTCGTCCTGGCCACTTTGTTTCAACTTCTTTTAACGCATCACGCAGCATATTGTCTAACCCATCAAGACTTATCCCTGGTAAAGGGCGCACATCATAATGAAGCTCACAACAGCCACAAATACGATTAGGACTATCGCCACCGTGAATATGACCAAGGTTGAGTGTTGGGTAAGGGATTGAAAAACCAGGGTTATGATATTCCTTAACTAGCTTATTTTTTAAATGTATTAAGGCAAACATGATTTCATTCATAATTTCTAGCGCATTAACCCCAAGAGCGGGATCGGAAGAATGCCCAGATTTCCCTGTTACTCGAATAGCATTGGCTACATGACCTTTATGGCCACGGATAGGCTTTAAGCTTGTAGGCTCCCCAATAATGCAATAATCCGGTTGGATTTGTGTATTTGAAGCGAAATGACGAGCACCTAACATGGTCGTTTCTTCATCGCAGGTTGCCAGAATATACAGTGGTTTTGATTGGTCTTTCCAATTGATATTTTTGATTGCTTCTAAGATGAAAGCAAAAAAACCTTTCATATCAGCAGTACCTAAGCCATAGAAGCGATCATTCGTTTCGGTTAATGCGTGAGGTTCGTAGTTCCAACGACCTTGATCGTACGGCACGGTATCAGTGTGGCCTGCCAATAATAACCCACCTTTTCCTGAACCTAGTTTAGCCAGTAGGTTTAGTTTACCTTTTTCAATTTCTTCAATTTCAACTTCACAGCCTAAGTCTTCACACCATTGAGCCAATTTATGTATGACTTCGACATTACCTTCATCCCAACTCGGGTCGGTTGAACTGATAGAAGAGGTTGAAATGAGTTGCTGGTAATAATCTTTAAATTCTGGAAATTTCATTTATTCATACATCCACTGTTGACAGAAAAGAGAGAACCCTGTAAAAACATATTAAATCACATAAAGCGAATAGAAATACAGTTTAATTTAATTTTAATGAATAAACTAAATTTTAAAAAGGAAAAGCAGTATCTAATATACGTAACTCTCAAGTTACCCTGAATGGCTTTTTCCTTCAATAGTTGAAGAGATAAATGGACGTATTTATGTTGAAAACAACCATCATCGGAGCAAGCGGATACACAGGTGCAGAATTAGCACTGATGGTATTTAAGCACCCACACCTTTCTTTATCAGGCTTATATGTTTCTGAGAATAGCCTAGACAAAGGAAAAGCAATCAGTGAATTGCATGGTTCATTAAAAGGAATTGTAGATGATGCCCTACAACCTTTAGTTAATGTGAATCAAGTGGCTAAAGAGAGCGATATTGTTTTACTCGCAACAGCTCATGAAGTTAGTCACGATTTAGCGTCTACTTTTTTAGAGAATGGTTGTGTTGTTTTTGATTTGTCAGGAGCATTCCGCGTTCAAAAAGAAGGCTTTTACTCTGAATTCTATGGTTTTGAACATAAATACGAAGGTTGGTTAGATAAAGCGGTTTATGGATTAGCTGAGTGGAATGAAGAAGCAATTGCAAAAGCACAGCTAATCGCGGTACCAGGATGTTATCCAACTGCGTCACAATTAGCATTAAAACCATTAGTTGAATCTAACTTATTGGATAAAACTCAGTGGCCAGTGATCAATGCAACCAGCGGTGTGACAGGCGCAGGACGCAAAGCGAGTTTAACGAGCAGCTTTTGTGAGGTTAGCCTTCAGCCTTATGGGGTATTTAACCATCGCCATCAACCTGAAATTGCAGCGCATTTAGGATGTGATGTCATCTTTACTCCGCATCTTGGTTATTTTAAACGTGGAATTTTAGCGACGATTACAACGAAGTTAGAGAAGGGTGTTACAGAAGAGCAGATTAAGAAGGCGTTTGATGATGCCTACACGCATACACCTGTAGTTCGTTTACTTGGGAATGAAATACCGAAATTACAATCGGTTGAGAAAACACCTTTCTGCGATATAGGCTGGAAAGTACAAGGCGAACATCTGATTGTTGTTTCTGCGATTGATAACTTATTAAAAGGTGCGTCAAGCCAAGCAATGCAATGCATTAATATTCGTTTTCGTTTTCCAATGTTAACTTCTTTGATATAGAGTATGGAGTTTAGTATGAACCAGCGTCCATTGGTGATTAAGTTAGGTGGTGCAGTATTATCATCGACCGAAACGTTAACACAATTATTTAAAACGGTTTCAAATTATCAACAGCAAGCAAACAGAGCTTTAGTCATTGTCCATGGTGGTGGTTATTTAGTGGATGAATTGATGGCTAAACTTCAACTTGAAACTATTAAAAAAGAAGGTTTGCGTGTGACACCAAAAGACCAAATTGGCTATATCGCAGGTGCTCTGGCTGGAACGGCAAATAAAATGCTACAAGGCCAAGCAATGAAAAGTGGAGTGAATGCGATGGGATTAAGTTTGGCTGATGGCGGTTTATGTAAAATCACACAGCTTAATCCTGAACTAGGTAATGTTGGCTTGGCAACGGCAGGTGATGCAACAATATTAAATGCAGTACTAGCCACGCAAGTGACTCCGATTATTAGCTCTATTGGTATTACTACTGAAGGCGAGTTAATGAATGTAAATGCAGATCAAGCGGCGGTTGCGGTTGCTACGGCTCTTGATGCCGATTTAGTGTTGTTGTCTGATGTTGCGGGTGTATTGAATGGCGAAAAGCAATTAATAG
The DNA here is from genome assembly GCF_057368585.1 of Aliivibrio thorii. NCBI lineage: Bacteria > Pseudomonadati > Pseudomonadota > Gammaproteobacteria > Vibrionales > Vibrionaceae > Aliivibrio > Aliivibrio thorii. The sequence goes on from NZ_CM170654.1 coordinate 282,812, forward strand.
CAAGCCTAGATTCAGAGCAAGCCGAGTTGTTGATCCAGCAAGAAGTAATAACAGATGGCATGATCGTAAAAGTTCGCGCAGCTTTAGAAGCGGCACAAGAGCTAGGTCGAGCAATAGAGGTGGCGTCATGGCGCTCACCAGAAAAATTAGCTGAGTTGTTTATTGGAAACAGCATTGGCACCCAGTTTCAGCCTCAATAGGCAAAGATGTTACCCATTTTAATTTTATAGAATACAGTCGCCGCGAGTATGCGGAGCAAGGAGAATAGAATGAGCAAGAAAGTAGAAGTAAACAAGGTTGTTGTTGCATACTCTGGTGGTCTAGATACGTCTGTGATTATTCCGTGGCTAAAAGAAAACTACAATTGTGAAGTTATTGCATTTGTCGCTGATGTTGGCCAAGGTGCAGAAGAGCTGGAAGGTATTGAAGCAAAAGCTATCGCATCAGGTGCGAGCGAGTGTTATGTTGCTGACTTAAAAGAAGAAATGGTATCAGAATACATTTTCCCTACGCTTAAAACTGGTGCGCTTTATGAAGGGAAATATTTACTTGGTACATCAATGGCTCGTCCTATTATTGCTAAAGCTCAGGTTGAAGTTGCACGTAATGTTGGTGCGGATGCACTGTGTCACGGCTGTACTGGTAAAGGTAATGACCAAATTCGTTTTGAAGGTGCATTCGCAGCATTAGCGCCAGATCTACACGTAATTGCACCATGGCGTGAGTGGGATTTAGTGAGCCGAGAAGAGTGTCTTGATTACCTTGCAGAGCGTAATATTCCTTGTACCGCGTCACTTACTAAAATTTATTCTCGTGATGCGAATGCATGGCACATTTCAACAGAAGGTGGTGTTCTAGAAGATACATGGAATGCGCCAAATGACGATTGTTGGGCATGGACAGTTGCTCCAGAGCAAGCGCCAAATGAATCAGAAACAGTATCAATAAAAGTTGAAAAAGGCGCAGTTGTTGCTGTTGATGGTAAAGAAATGACACCTTATGAAGTGGTTGTTTATCTAAATGAGAAAGGCATTAAACATGGCGTTGGTCGTATTGACATCGTAGAAAACCGTTTAGTGGGTATGAAATCTCGTGGTTGTTATGAAACCCCAGGGGGCACCATTATTAATGAAGCGCTACGTGCAGTTGAGCAATTAGTGCTAGATAAAGCCTCGTTTGAGTTCCGTGAGGAGTTAGGGATTAAAGCTTCTCACCTTGTGTATGACGGTCGTTGGTTTACTCCTTTATGTAAATCAATCTTAGCGGCAACAGAAGAGCTAGCTCAAGATGTAAACGGTGAAGTCGTTATTAAGCTGTATAAAGGACAAGCAACAGTAACTCAGAAGCGTTCAGATAATAGCTTATATTCAGAAGAGTTTGCTACTTTTGGTGCTGATGAAGTATATGACCAAAGCCACGCAGAAGGTTTCATTCGTCTTTATTCTCTATCAAGTCGTATTCGTGCGCTAAGTAGTAAGTAAATTTAAGTTAATGACTAACAGATATCAGTGGCTAGCATATAATTAATAACAACTGTTAAACAATTTGATTTACACTAATCGAAGTTCATTTAATGATTAAATGAACTTCGATTTTTTTGGCCTAATTATTTATAATTGAGTCAATTATTTTATTTTGAATAAATATGTAAAAATAGTGAATTTAATCCTTTATTTTTACATGGAATTGCCGTAAGTTTAAACCATCAAGAAAAATACTGAATTGAATCAGACTTAATATTTGCAAAAAGCAGTGAGCACTGTCCATTTAGGAGATACACCATGGCATTATGGGGCGGACGTTTTAGTCAGGCAGCAGACACAAGATTTAAACAATTTAACGATTCACTTCGTATCGATTATCGCCTTGCAGAACAAGATATTGTTGGTTCTATTGCGTGGTCTAAATCACTGCTTTCAGTTAATGTTATTTCAGAGTTTGAGCAACAAAAACTTGAATTAGCATTGAATGAATTAAAGCTAGAAGTGATGGAAGATCCTGAGCAAATATTACTTTCTGATGCTGAAGATATTCATAGTTGGGTTGAAACTCAGCTTATTGGCAAAGTGGGTGATTTAGGTAAAAAATTACACACTGGTCGTTCTCGTAATGACCAAGTGGCGACGGATTTAAAGTTATGGTGCCGTCAACAAGGACATCAACTTCTTCGTACGCTTGATTTGCTTCTTAATCAATTGGTTAATGTCGCTAGTGAGCATCAAGCAACGGTACTTCCTGGTTATACTCATCTTCAGCGTGCTCAGCCAGTGACATTTGCACATTGGTGTTTAGCGTATGTTGAGATGATAGAGCGTGACTATTCTCGTCTTGAAGATGCTATTAAGCGTTTAGATACTTGTCCGTTAGGTTCTGGTGCGCTAGCGGGGACCGCTTATCCTATGGATCGTGAGAAATTGGCGCGTAATCTAGGTTTTCAACGTGCGACTCGTAACAGCTTAGATTCAGTATCGGACCGTGATCATGTGATGGAGCTAATGTCGATAGCGTCTATTTCTATGGTTCACCTATCTCGTCTTGCTGAAGATATGATTTTTTATAACTCTGGCGAATCGAATTTTATCGAGTTGGCAGATACGGTGACTTCTGGTTCATCACTCATGCCCCAGAAGAAAAACCCAGACGCATTAGAGCTTATTCGTGGTAAATGTGGCCGTGTATATGGTGCATTAGCTGGCATGATGATGACGGTAAAAGCATTGCCATTGGCGTATAACAAAGATATGCAAGAAGATAAAGAAGGTCTATTTGATGCGTTAGACAGCTGGTCTGATTGTATTGAGATGGCTGCACTTTGTTTTGAAGGCATTAAAATTAACAGTGAGCGTACACTTGAAGCGGCAAAACAAGGTTACGCAAACTCGACAGAGTTGGCCGATTATTTAGTAGCCAAAGGTATTCCATTCCGTGAAGCACACCATATTGTGGGGGTTGCGGTCGTAGGGGCGATTGAAAAGGGCTGTGCTTTAGAGGAGCTTTCAATTGCGGAATTAAAAGCATTTTCTGATGTTATTGAAGATGATGTGTATGCAATCTTAACGATTGAATCTTGTTTAGCTAAACGTTGTGCACTCGGTGGCGTTGCTCCTGAGCAAGTAGCTCACGCTGTTGAACAAGCAGGTAAGCGTTTGCAAGAGCGTGATTCAACAGGAGTTAAAGTTCGTCCTGCACGTTTAACTGATTTAGATGCGCTAGAAGGCATGGTTGCATATTGGGCGGGACTTGGTGAGAACTTACCTCGTAATCGTAATGAGTTAGTGCGCGATATTGGTTCGTTTGCCGTGTCAGAGCATCATGGAGAAGTGACTGGCTGTGCTTCCTTATATGTGTATGACTCTGGTTTAGCTGAAATTCGTTCTTTAGGTGTAGAGGCGGGTTGGCAGAGCCAAGGTCAAGGAAAAGCGATCGTTCAACACTTGGTAGAAAAAGCACGAGAGATGGCGATTAAAAAAGTGTTTGTACTGACTCGTGTTCCCGAGTTCTTTATGAAACAAGACTTTATTCCAACCTCTCGTTCGTTGTTACCCGAGAAAGTATTGAAAGATTGTGATCAGTGCCCTCGTCAGCATGCGTGTGATGAAGTGGCATTAGAGGTAAATCTGCAAGAACAAGTAATCATCAAAGCGAGTGTAGCTTAAGTTAAAATGATTATGCGGTGCATGCAGTTAGCTAATCATCCGAAATAAAAAGAAAAAGTGGTGAACTTTTTGATTAAGTACTAGTCTTATTTATACTGCTTTTTCTTAGAAAGATTCTAAGAGACCCCAATATCTTGATTGATATTGGGGTTTTATTTTTTATACGTCGTATTCTTTTTTGAAGGTTTTACGAAGCGATAATAACTCATCATCAATAGATGCAGAGCAAGTAAGCCTGTAAATGCCAAGCTAACCATGAAGGTGGCTATTGCCTCTATTTGGTAAGGAGTGGCTTGAAAAAACTCTAACCAAGTTAACCATCCTCCTATAGATAAGAACGTGAGTTGTTTCATGCAGCGTAAGCAACGACCTAATTTTTGTTTAAAAATATCAGTTCGACAAGTTTGGCAAGCCATATCGGTTCACTTAAAAATAATGAGTAGAGGACGCTATTTTAGCGAGAGGCTTTTAAGATAGAAATAAAAAAGTCGATGTTTTCACATCGACTTTTGTTTTGTCTTTTATGTTAATGATTGAGGGCTAACAACCAGGGCCACAATCCATGCAGTGTTTAATTGTTTCAGGACCTAAATGTAATTTTGCATTTAAATCACGAAGGGCAGTACGAACGCCTTCTTCAATCACTGGATGGTAGAAAGGCATATCTAACATGTCTGATATCGTCATCTTATTTTGATGTGCCCAAGCTAATAGGTGTGCTAAATGCTCGGCATTTGGTCCCATCATTTCAGCACCTAAGAATCGGCCTGTTCCTTGTTCTCCGTATACATGAAGTATCCCTTTGTTACGTAGCATGACTCGTGAGCGACCTTGATTTTCAAAAGACACTTCACCCGTTGCGAAACAGCCACAAGTACCTAGGCGTGTTGTAATTTCTTTATACGTTTCGCCAACCATTGCAATTTGCGGATCAGAGAATACTGCTGAGATTTTTGAGCGACGAAGGCCTGCTCGGATTTCAGGGAAGCGACCTGCATTATCACCAGCAATACGGGCTTGGTCTGCGGCTTCGTGTAATAGTGGCAATTGGTTACTTGCATCACCAGCAATGAAAATGGTTGGTTGTGATGTTTGTAATGTGTAGTGATCAGCCGTTGGTACACCGCGAGCATCCAGTTCAAGAGAGGTATTCTCTAGACCTAATTTGTCGGTATTTGGGCGACGACCTGTTGCTGCTAATACATATTCAACAAGATTAGTTTCTAGTTCACCTTGTTTATTGATGAATATAATCTCAACACGATCTTCACCAGATTCAGTGGTGATACGCTTCATGCTTTCTACTTTTACATCAGCATCAAGATAGAATTCTTCGTTGAAGGCTTTATTAGCATACGCCATTACTTCAGGGTCTGTTACTGGGCCGACTTGACCACCTAAACCAAACAATTTGGTTTCAACACCTAAGCGATGAAGTGATTGACCAAGTTCAAGACCAATAACACCAGGGCCAAATACCGCCACTGATTTTGGTAAATCATCCCAGTTAAATACATCGTCATTAATGATCAGACGGTCACCTAATTCATTCCATACTGCAGGATAAGCAGGACGAGAGCCTGTTGCTATTACAATGCGTTTAGCCGTTACGATAGTGTGATCGTCTATTTGTATCGTATTATCATCTAAAAATTTAGCGTAACCAGAGATTTTATCTTCAGCAGGAATTTCATCAACGCCTTCTAAAACAAACCCAACAAAACGGTCACGCTCAAACTTAACGCGCTCCATTACTTCACGGCCATTAATTACGATTTCACCTTGAGGGTGGATACCAAATTTAGGTGCTTTTTCAATTTGGTGAACGCTTTCTGCAGCAGCAATTAATAGCTTAGATGGCATGCAACCAACGCGAGCGCAAGTGGTACCGTAAGGGCCGCCTTCAATCATGACAACACTGTCAGTATGTGCTTTTGCTGCACGGTAAGAGCCTAAACCTGCTGTACCACCACCGATAACAGCTACATCAACATTGACTTGTTTCATAATTCATCTCTCACGTAGATTTATTTTAGAAGAAGAGTCTTGAAATGATAGCCCACAGCGTAGTGGGCTATTTTTTATTAACTATCGAGTTCGATATTAAGCTAGGAAAGCTTCTAGTTCTTCGCTGCCACCAATGTGTTTACCACCGATGAATACTTGAGGAACTGTAGTACGACCAGAGATTGCACGTAAACTTACAGTTGTTGCATCTTTACCCAGTACCACTTCTTCGTAGTTTAGACCTTTATCGATTAGGTTTTGTTTCGCTTTCATACAGAAAGGACAACCAGGTTTTGTAAATACTGTAATCGACTCTTGTTCTTTGTGTTCAGGAGCAATGTAGTTAAGCATTGTATCAGCATCAGAAACTTTGAACGGGTCACCCGGTACGTTTTCTTCGATGAACATTTTTTCAACTACACCGTTTTTAACTAGCATACTGTAACGCCATGAACGCTTACCAAAACCAATGTCATTTTTCTCTACTAGCATGCCCATGCCGTCAGTGAAGTCACCGTTACCATCTGGAATGAAAGTAATGTTTTCTGCTTCTTGATCTGCTTTCCATGCGTTCATTACAAACGTATCGTTTACAGAGACACAAACAATTTCATCAACGCCGTTGTCTTTAAATACAGAATAAAGCTCGTTGTAACGAGGTAGGTGGCTTGAAGAACAGGTTGGAGTAAATGCACCTGGAAGACTGAATACGATAACTGTTTTGTCTTTAAATAGTTCTTCTGTTGTTACGTTAACCCAAGCATCACCTTTACGTGTTGGAAAAGTAACTTGAGGAACTGATTGACCTTCTTTAGATGTAAACATAATGATGTCCTTTAATTTTGAGTAATTTTAAATTTCTTTTCGGGGTCTTCCCGGTTGATGTAGCTATTATGCAAAAGCTAACTTGATAGTTCTAATCGTTTGGTGTTATCGTTTCAATCGTTAGAATCTATCAAAATATTTATCATAGTGAGATTTAAGCTTTCAGGAGTGTAATACATGAATATCCGAGATTTTGAGTACTTGGTCGCACTTGCTGAGCATAAGCACTTTCGTAAGGCAGCAGAGTCCTGTTTTGTTAGCCAACCGACCTTAAGTGGGCAAATCAAGAAGTTAGAAGAAGAGGTTGGATTAACCTTATTGGAACGTACTAGTCGCAAGGTCTTATTTACTGAAGCAGGCTTGCAGTTAGTTGAGCAAGCAAAACGAATTTTGATTGAAGTTAAGTTATTTTCTGAATTGGCTAATCAACAAGGAAAGGAAATGACAGGGCCATTACATCTTGGTTTTATACCAACAGTAGGTCCTTATATGCTGCCATGGATAGTGCCTACATTGAAGGTTCAATTTCCTGATTTAAATTTATACCTTCATGAAGCGCAGACTCATCAATTGGTTAAAATGTTAGAAGAAGGCAAAATTGATTGTATGATTCTGGCATCAGTTGATGAGACGAGTTCTTTTATTGAAGTTCCTGTTTATGATGAACCCATGGTACTTGCGGTTCCAAAAGATCATAAATGGGCAGAAGAAGAGTCAATAGACATGTCTCGCCTTAATGGTGAATCAGTATTAATGTTAGGCGATGGTCATTGTTTGCGAGATCAAGCGCTTGGTTTTTGCTTTGCAGCAGGAGCAAAAGATGATGACCATTTTAAAGCAACTAGTTTAGAAACATTGAGAAACATGGTTGCTGCGGGAGGAGGTATAACCTTAATGCCTTACTTGTCAGTACCTAAAGAAAAAGAACGAGATGGGGTTTGTTATTTACCTGCACAAGCGCCTGTGCCACATCGTCAAATCGTATTAGCTTATCGTCCCGGCTCTCCATTAAAAGTGCGCTATGAGGCTTTAGCAAAAGAGATAGAAACTAAAATGACAGATGTTATTAGCTAGATTTTTAGTCACAACATGAAATAAAAAGGGACGCAAATTAAGCGTCCCTTTTTATTTACAAGATTACTGATTTAGAAAAGGCTTTCGTCCTCTTCACCATCGCCATCTGCATCACCTGATGAATAGATAGTATCTTGGAAGTCTTTTTTGACGTATTCAGTCGGTTCAGTACCACCAGCAAAATATTCCCACATGCTAGTTTCATCATTTTTATTACTTAACAAACCGGTTTCACGGTCTATTTTTACTTTGATGATATTAGCAGGAAGGCGAGTTTCTGTTTGTGGGACACCATCAAGAGCAACCTTCATAAAGTTAACCCAAGAGTAGATAGCGGTCTTACCTCCCGCTTCACCACCAAAGGCCATTTCTTCTTTAGTCATGTTGTCGTTCTTAGTTGTATAACCTAAGTGATGTGATGGATTATCGAAACCAACCCAAGCGGTTGCAACAACATTAGGGCCATAACCGTTATACCATGCATCAACAGAGTCATTAGTTGTTCCTGTTTTACCACCGATATCGCGACGTTTTAACACTTGAGCACGCCAACCTGTGCCATTCCAGCCAGTTCCTTTACTCCATATGCCACCACCCCAGATGTTGCTATACATCATCTGTTTAACTAAAAAGGCATTTTGTGCTGAAATAACTTTTTTAGCGTAAGGAGAGTCTTCATCATTTTGGTTAGAGCAATCACTGTGACAAATAGTCTTTGGTGTTGCTTTGTAAACTTCATCACCAAATGGGCTATTAATGTGGTCGATATAGTAAGGCTCAACGTAATAACCGTTATTGGCAAATACAGAGAACCCTTGTGCCATCTGCACAGGAGTTAAGCTACCAGCACCAAGCGCAATGGTTTCAGAGTGAGGTAGCTCGTCTTTTTTAAAACCGAAGCGAGTAAGATAATCGATGGTTTCATCTAATCCTACTTCACGTAAAACTCGGACTGCCATTACGTTTTTAGATTGGGCTAAACCAATACGTAAACGAGCTGGGCCAACATAAGTCGGTGGCGAGTTTTTTGGTCTCCATGCCGTACCTTGACTTGCATCCCATGTATTAATTGGTGCGTCATTAATTAAGCTTGCTAGTGTTTTACCGTGGTATAACGCAGCAGAATAAATGAATGGTTTAATACTTGAACCTACCTGACGTACAGATTGGGTTGCACGGTTAAATTTGTTGTGAACAAAGTTGAAACCACCAACTAATGATGTAATTGCACCATCATTTGGGTCCATTGCAACAAATGCCGTATTGGCAGCTGGAACTTGGCTTAATTTCCAAATCGTCGTAGTGATGTCATCTTTTGTTTCTTCGCTTAATGGACGAACGTAAATTTGTTCACCAACTGAAAGAATGTCAGATGCTCGGCGAGGTGCAGGGCCTTGGCGTTTATCTGTTTTAAAGCGACGAGCCCATTTTAAACCATCCCATGGAATCGTAGCTATACCGTTGTTTTTAATATCAACAGTGACTGTTTTTCCTGAAACTTTAGTGACAACGGCGGGTATTAGCTCCCCGTAAGAAGGTTCATTTCTTAGGTGTTTAGTAATCGCATCTTCGTCAAGCGGAGTTGCTTTTGGTTCCCATACTGTTTTAACAGCACCACGGAATCCATGACGTTCGTCATAAGCAAGTAGGTTATCAATCGATGCTTTATTTGCTGCCGCTTGCATTTTAGAGTCAACGGTTGTGTAAATACTCATACCTGAAGTATATGCAGCTTCTTCGCCGTATTTATTTACCATCCATGCACGAGCAATTTCAGCAATATAAGGTGCTTGGAGCTCTATTTCTGCACCGTGATATTGAGATATAACCTTTTCAGCTCTTGCGTCATCAAATTCTTGTTTTGTGATGTAACCTTCATCAAGCATACGTGATAACACAACGTTTCGACGAGTCGTTGCGCGGTCAACTGAATAGATAGGGTTCATAGTTGAAGGTGCTTTTGGTAAACCAGCAATAATAGCGACTTCACCAAGGGTTAATTGACTCACTTCTTTACCAAAGTAAACATGAGCTGCTGCGCCCACACCATAAGAGCGGTAACCTAAATATATCTTATTTAAGTAAAGTTCGAGAATCTCTTGTTTGGTCAGTAACTGCTCTATATGAACGGCAATAAAGATTTCTTTAATCTTACGCATAATTTTCTTCTCATTAGATAAGAAGAAGTTACGTGCAAGTTGTTGAGTAATGGTACTCGCACCTTGCTTTGCAGAACCTGATGCTAAGACAGCAAAAGCAGCACGTGTGATGCCGATAGGATCAAACCCGTGGTGGCTATAAAAACGACTGTCTTCGGTCGCAATGATCGCCTCAAGCAAATGAGGTGGCATCTCTTCCAATTTTAAAGGAATACGACGTTTCTCACCGAATTGAGCGATTAGTTTTCCATCGCGGCTATATACCTGCATTGGCGTTTGTAGTTGAACATCTTTCAATGTAGCGACATCTGGTAATTCTGGCTTCACATATTGGTAAAAACCAAAAATTGTTGTGACCCCAAGAATAATGCAAACCAATGTAACTATAAGCAGTGCCTTTATGAACTTCACCTGATATTTCCCGTTTACTTTAATCTATATTGTCGTTTCCAACCCATAACTTAGTAGTATAAATATAACACAACAAAAAATAACGCAAATAAACGCTTAATTTTGAGATATTTATTTATTACTTGGAGTTAAATCAAGATGATTTATCCCACCGTCACGGGGTTAGATATAGGGCATCATAGCATTAAAGCAGTATCTGTAAGGTTAAAAAAAGGTCAATTAGAGTTAGTTGGCTGTATTGAAATCTTATTATCAGATGCTGTCTTTTTAGATGCCAACACATTACATCTTGAAAAAATAAAGCCGTACTTATCTCGTTTAAAGAAAAAGCTAAAATTTAGTCAAAAACGTGTGGCATTTTCCATTCCCGATAGCAGTATCATTACTAAGGTTATTCAAGTTGATAGTGGATTGGATGCCAAAGAAACTGAGTTTTCTATTTCTCATACTTTTGAACAGCAATCTTCGTTTTTGGTTGATGATCTGAATATTGATTTTGTTGCAGTAAAGCAGCGAGGGGTGGGTAGTTTAAAAACGACAACCTATCAAGTTTTTGCTGCACGTAAAGAGCTTGTTCAATCACGACAAGAGTGTTTTAAATTAGCAGGGTTATCACCTGTATTGGCTGATGTTCACTCACATGCGTTATCTGTTTTATGGCAGAGAAGTACAACAACATTTCCTGATAAAAAAAATTGGATGCTAGTCGATATAGGTCACCAACAAACTATTTTTTGCGTGACATCTCCAAATCAAAACTCATACACAAAGCATATTGTCTTTGGGGCGTTACAGCAGGATCAAGAAAGAAAAAGTGAGCCGTCATTAGTCATTGATTTTGGTTCTGATTCTCAATTTATCGCACAATTATCAGGTCATATCCGTCGTCAAATAACGTTATATTCTTCAATTCATAATCACAAAATAGAAGGCGTTTGGATTACTGGAGGCGGCTCACTTCTGCCTGGGCTATCTGATTCATTAAGTTATGAATTGTCATTACCTGTTTTGGATTTGAATCTTGCTTCTTTATTTAAAATATCGAGCCAAGAAGTGATGCCTGTTAGTGCGCAAGCGAATCAATATGCATCTGCTTTAGGTCTTGCTTTAAGAGGTGCTGAATGGCTTACCAAATAAATTTATTGCCTTGGAGAGAAGAAAAAAGAGCGAAGTACCAACGTCGATTTATATTAATGCTGTGTTTTGGTGTTATAGCCTCCGTGGTTGTTCAATGGGGGATTGCACAGTATTTAGAGAAGCAAAGCGCATTACAAGTAGAGCGGAACCATTCTTTAGAGAGCCATATAGGATGGTTAAACAATGAGTTAAAAGAGTTGAACGAAATAGGAAAACAGCATGATTCTATTTTAACTCGTTTGGACGTTGTTGAAGACCTGCAACAGAATAGAAATACCACTACACAATTATTAAATGTATTACCAGATATGATCATGGAAGGTATTTACTTAAATAAAGTGCGTATGCATAAGAAACAAGTTGAGATTAAAGGTTTTAGTGACAGTAATGCTCGCCTTGCCACCATGCTCGATAAGTTAGAGAACTCACCACTTATTTCATCTGTAGAGATGCACTCTATCGTTTCAGGACAAAAGATATTTGGTCATGATGTTAGTAGCTTTGATGTGTCATTTAGACTTCTGCCTTCGACGAAGGAGAAAAAATCATGACAGATTGGCGAGAGTTAGATCTCGATGAAATAACAGAATGGCCATTGATACCACAACTGTTAATGATTTTATTACTTTGTGTTTTTGTACAAGCAGCAGGATATTGGTTTTGGTTGCAACCAATAATGGAAGACACAGAGCAATTAAAGAGAGATGAAATTAGCTTAAAAACGACGGTGAAGTATAAATACAACCAAGTTGCAGCGATGCCAGAAATGGAAAATCAGTTGAATGAACTCAATTTACGTTATGAGTTTTTAGCCCAGCAATTACCTGCGCAAAAAGAATTAGCAAGTATGCTTTCTGGCATTAATCAGGTTGGTATTCAAAATAAATTAACCTTCACCCGAATCGATTGGGGGGAAAAACAGAATCAGGAATTTCTTTATAAGTTACCGCTAAATATTGAATTAACGGGCCAATACCATGATATCGGTTTGTTTTCAGAAGCGATTGCTGATCTGCCTCGTATTGTTAGCTTGGAAAATATAGATATTCAACGAGTGAGTAGAGAGAGCAGTACCTTACACTTTCGTGTCATGGCTTATACCTACCAGTTTAGGGGGAAACATGAGTAGTCGATTTTTAATATTGGTTATTGGTGCTTTAGTGATGGTTGGGTGTAAGGCAAACAAAGATCCTCTGGATACTTTCTATGTTGAAGCAAAGCAACAAGGAGAAAGTGATGTAGATAAACTCTCTCGAGTTCTTCCTTTTGAAGTTGAAGCGTATTCCCAAGTGGATGGCCGTTCTCCTTTTGTGTTACCTAAGCAACCGGAAATTGCGACTCAGCCAGTAAAGAAAAAAACTTGTTGGCAGCCAAAATATCGGAAGAAGACAGGAGCGTTAGAGCGCTATTCACTTAATCGGTTACGGTTAAAAGGTGTCATGGGGGCTGATTCAGACATTACTGCATTAGTGCAAACGCCAAAAGGAAGCGTTGTAAAGGTGCGTAAAGGGCAATATATGGGAAGTAACAATGGGCAGGTTGTCGATATTAATTCAAGGCAAATCACATTAAAAGAGACCTTGCCTGATGGTATGGGTTGCTGGCAAAAAAGATACGTAAAATTGGCGTTGAAACATTAATTTTGAAAAGGATTGGGAAAATCTCATGTTGCTAGGACGCAAGAAAATCACCAAGCAATTCGGTCTTCGACTATGTGCGCTTATTGTGCTTTCTTCTACTCATTTAACCGTTTCTGCTGAAGAAGTGACTTTAAATGAACTGATGAGTGTGAATTTTCAATTGAGCCAGAAAAAAGAAGGAGTGATCACGGTTGATCTCGCTTCCGCTGCTGCTACGGTTGATTTAAAAAAAGAGGCAGATAAATTAATCATTGAATTGCATGATACAAAAGTCAGCGATGATAAATTAGTTATTTTAGATGTTGAAGATTTTGCAACGTTAGTCTCTAGAATTGAAACGTTTAGAGAGCCGAATAGTACTATTCTCTCGGTGGATATTAAGGGAGATTATCAATACGATTATTTTTTGAAAGATCGTTCACTACAAGTGGTTATTTCATCTCAACCAGAAAGAGATAAAAACGCTAAAATTAGCAATGAGAATGACGATAGCAAGCCTATTTCGATTAATTTCCAAGACATTCCTGTCCGACATGTATTGCAGCTTATTGCTGATTATAATGATTTTAACTTAGTTGTTGCTGATACCGTTCAAGGCAATTTAACATTGCGGTTAGATGGCGTTCCCTGGCAGCAAGTCTTAGACATTATCTTGCAGGTCAAAGGGTTAGATAAGCGAGTGGAAGGTAATGTTGTGTTAATTGCACCTAAATCAGAGCTGGATGCACAAGAGCAACAAGTTTTAGAGCAAGCTCAAATGGCATCAGAGCTGGGTGCTCTCTCTTCTGAGATCCTTTCAATTAAATACGCTAAAGCATCAGATATTGCCGAGTTATTAGTTGGTGAAGGAGAGATTACCATGCTCTCAAGCCGAGGTAGCATTACGGTAGATGAACGAACAAACTCATTGCTGCTGCGTGATCTCCCTGAAAATTTAATCGTCATTAAAGATATTATTGATACGCTTGATGTTCCGATTAAACAAGTACAAATTGAAGCTCGAATTGTTACTGTTAATGAAGGTAATCTTGATGAACTCGGGGTTCGTTGGGGGATTACGAATACCAATGGAAGTACTACTGTGGGAGGCTCCATTGAAAGTAATTTAGCTGCCGTTGGTTTGTATGATGGTGGTTCAGGTACAAGTGGTGGTGGACTTCCTGTGGATGATTTTTTAAATGTAAACTTAGGGTTGGCAAACCCTGCAGCTTCTAGTATTGCTTTTCAGGTTGCAAAGTTGGGGTCCAATTTATTATTAGATTTAGAGCTTTCTGCATTGCAAGCAGAATCTAAAGCAGAAATCATTTCAAGTCCTCGCTTAATTACAACCAATAAGAAGCCTGCGTATATAGAGCAAGGAACCGAAATTCCGTATCTAGAGGCCTCTTCTAGCGGTGCAACGTCTGTTTCATTTAAGAAGGCGGTATTAAGTTTAATGGTGACACCACAAATTACACCTGATAATCGTTTGGTTCTTGATTTGACGGTTACTCAAGATAGACCGGGACAAGTGGTTAAAACAGGTACTGGAGAAGCGGTGGCTATTGATACTCAACGTATTGGTACACAAGTATTAGTTGATAATGGTGAAACTGTCGTTCTTGGTGGTATTTATCAACATTCACTATCAAATAGTGTAGAAAAAGTGCCACTATTAGGTGACTTACCTCTGCTTGGTGTGTTATTTCGTCGTAGCTCAGAAAATATAGGTAAAAAAGAATTATTAATCTTCGTTACCCCAAAAGTTGTTATACAGTAATAAGATAGCGTTACCTAAGCGGTCAAAATACGTTAAAAATAGTACTTGAAAAAAATAATTATGCTGAACTTTTCATCTAGCTATTGCAATCACTAGCTATAAACTGAGATAATTTTTGGTCTGATCACGAAATATCTGTGAGGAATATGGTGCCACAGGAGAATGTCTATTGAAGAGACAACTGTTGGCAATGTCGTTAATGAACTTTGCATAATTTCTAAAAAATGGCTGAAAAACGAAATATTTTCCTTGTTGGCCCAATGGGCGCCGGCAAAAGTACAATTGGTAGACACTTAGCACAGCAACTTCACATGGAGTTTCTTGATTCTGATACGGTAATTGAAGAACGTACAGGCGCTGATATCGCTTGGGTATTCGACGTTGAAGGTGAGGAAGGTTTCCGCATACGTGAAGAAGGTGTAATTAACGATTTAACTCAAGAGCAAGGCATTGTACTTGCGACGGGTGGCGGCTCTGTAATTAGTAAAGAGAGTCGTAATCGTTTATCTGCTCGTGGTGTCGTTGTATATCTTGAAACTACAATTGAGAAGCAATTAGCTCGCACACAACGCGATAAAAAACGTCCGTTGCTTCAAACTGATGAACCTCGAGAAGTGCTAGAAGCACTAGCGAAAGAGCGTAATGCACTTTATGAAGAAGTGTCTGATTACGTTGTTCGTACTGATGATCAAAGTGCAAAAGTAGTTGCAAATCAAATCATCCAAATGCTTGAAGAGCGTTAATTCAAGTTATTTACTAAGACAGATACTGGGAACGAATCATGGAAACGATTCATGTAGATTTAGCAGAACGTAGCTATCCCATCTCTATCGGCGTCGAGTTGTTTTGCAACCCGGCGCATTTTTCATCTGTAATACCTGCCAAAAAACGTGTTGTCGTTATCAGTAATGTAACGGTTGCTCCGCTATATGCTCAGCAAATCATCGACACTTTACATACGTTTGAATGCCAAGTATCACTACTGGAATTAGATGATGGTGAGCAATATAAAAATTTAGACACCTTCAATAATATTCTTACTTTCTTACTTGAAGAAAATCACAGTCGCGATGTAACTATTGTTGCTCTAGGTGGTGGAGTGGTTGGCGATGTCGTTGGCTTTGCTTCTGCGTGTTATCAACGTGGTGTTGATTTTATTCAAATACCGACAACACTTCTTTCTCAAGTCGATTCATCTGTTGGTGGTAAAACCGCAATAAATCATCCGCTTGGTAAGAATATGGTAGGGGCTTTTTATCAACCTAAAGCCGTTATTATAGATATTAATTGCCTAAAAACATTGCCTGAGCGAGAGTTCGCAGCAGGGATGGCAGAGGTGATTAAGTACGGAATTATTATTGACCGTGACTTTTTTGATTGGCTTGATGAAAACATGGATAAGCTATATGCACTCGATCATGATGCATTGGTGTATGCCATTTCACGTTGCTGCCAAATTAAGGCTGACGTTGTAGCAAAAGATGAAAAAGAGTCAGGAATGCGTGCACTCTTGAACCTAGGTCATACTTTTGGTCACGCGATTGAAGCTGAAATGGGTTATGGTAACTGGCTTCACGGTGAGGCAGTTTCTGCAGGAACAGTAATGGCTGCGGTTACGGCTCAGAAAGAAGGGTTAATTTCGCAAGAAGATGTAGAGCGTATTTGTGCTCTACTAGAAAAAGCGAAATTGCCTCTTAAAGCCCCAAAAGAAATGACAGTAGATGCATTTATGAAGCACATGATGCGTGACAAGAAAGTGTTGTCAGGTAAGTTACGCTTAGTTCTACCAACATCGATTGGCAGTTCCGAAGTTGTCACTGGTGTTTCTGAAGATGTACTTGCTGAAGTAATTGAGCAATGTAAGGCATAAAATATGAGTATTGGTCATGATTTAACTGTATTGGAATTAGAAAGCCAAATTGATGTGTTATCACGCATTCAATTTGTGTCTCGTTTTGGTTCTAATTTAGTACATATTGAAGGGGTTAAAGGCTCTGGAAAGTCATGGCTTGCTCAGCGCTATCTCGAAAAGTGGAGCGATGATGCTAATCAAGCTCTGCTTATGTGCCATCCAAATCAATCAATACAGCAACAACGCGGTATTATCCTAAAACAAGTTGTACGAGATCCTCTATTCAATGAATTTGATACTGTAGTAGACAGTATTGGGCGCATGTTAGCTGGAGAAAAGTGTAATTTAGTTTTAGTGATTGATGACGCTCATTTATTGCCTCCTGAATTACTTAGTGAATTATGGCTTTTAGTTCAAAAAGCGCAATTGACACCTAATTGGCAGATTAATGTTTTGCTCTTTTCGGAAGCGGGTAAGTTAACACCTGCGTTATCTCGCGTTTCTTATGGGCAAGAGAATAAGCCTGTTGATATCGATATCGTCCCATTAACTCAAGAAGAAGCGGCGACTTTTTCTGAAATGCTAGTGGTTCGTTTTGCAGCAAGTAGAGAAGAGAAAGCTAGGATTCGTAACTTGGTGGAGAAAACGAAGCGTTTACCTGCTGAGTTGATTGCTTTAGGCGAAAAGAAAACCGAGCGTCGAGTAATTATTCGTTCTGTAACAAATTCACCTGTTGGTGTTTTAGCGTTAGCCTCTCTTTTATTATTGGGTGCAGCGGGAGGGTATTGGTGGTTAAATCAATCATCAACCACGTCAGTTTCTCCTTCTGTGGATACCACGTTAGAGCATGATTCAAAGTTAGCGCTTGATATGGATGAAAGAATAGACAGTGCAATGAGTAACCTTGAACCAGAAGATGATACTCATACTATTCCGCCGGACGTTATTGATACACCTGTAATCGCAGAAACAAGTGTAGAAAAAAGTAAGCGAGTTATTGTACCTTCAGAGTTAGTAGATTCATTGGTTAGTGATTCTGCATCTATTGAGAATGAACAAAAAGAACCAACTAAAATAGAGAATGAAGAGCAAATAGTATCGGTAAAAGTGACGCCTACTGCTAAAGAAGGTAACGCGAAAGATAGCTCTACCCTTGAAAGTGAATTGGCATCTACAATAACGTTTACTTTAGCAACTAAAGAGTTGAAGACTATTTCTGATAAGCATTATATCTTACAGTTAGCAGCATTAACGAATGAAGAAGCGGTTCAAGAGTTCTTAGATGAATATAAAATTGAAAAATCAGTACGTATTTATCAAGCGCTTCGAAATGGGTCTATTTGGTATATTGTTACCTTTGGTGACTATGCATCAATTTCATTGGCACGTGGTGCAGTACAGACGTTACCAAGTTCAGTACAGACATTAGGGCCTTGGGCTAAATCTTTAGTACAAGTACACCGTGAAATTGATTCAGTAAAATAAGAGATAAGATAAACAGACCCTAGTAAAAAAATAGGGTACAATCCCCCGCTTTCTGAACTAAGGTAAAAAGGCGTAAAAGACGTATGAAAAAGCATCGCGCATTTCTCAAGTGGGCTGGCGGTAAATATAGCCTAGTAGAGGAAATTCAACGCCATCTTCCCGATGCTAGAAAACTGATCGAACCGTTTGTCGGTGCGGGCTCAGTATTTTTAAATACAAATTACGATCATTATCTTCTTGCCGATATTAATCCTGATTTAATCAATCTTTACAATCACCTTAAAGATGATCCTGAGCGTTTTGTTGAAGACGCTCGAGTGCTATTTCAACCAGAATATAATCAAAAAGAAGTGTATCTTGATTTGCGTATTGAATTTAACCAATGCACAGATACTTATCGTCGTTCTTTATTGTTTTTATACATGAATCGCCATGGCTTTAATGGTTTATGCCGTTATAACAAAAAAGGCGGTTTTAATGTGCCTTTTGGTTCGTATAAAAAACCGTACTTTCCAGAGAAAGAGATGTACTTTTTTGCCGAAAAAGCAAAGAAAGCAACGTTTGTCTGTGAAGGCTATGTCGATACCTTTAAACGAGCACGCAAAGGTGCCGTTGTTTATTGTGATCCTCCTTACGCTCCGCTTTCAACCACTGCGAATTTTACCTCTTATGCAGGTAATGGCTTCTCTCTTGATGACCAAGCAGCATTGGCGGATATTGCGGAAAAAGCCGCGTTTGAGCGTGATATCCCAGTATTGATCTCTAATCACGACACCACATTGACTCGTCGTCTTTACCACGGTGCAACACTTAATACTATTAAGGTGAAGCGTACGATCAGTCGAAATGGTGCCGGTCGTAATAAGGTTGATGAGCTAATGGCGTTATTCCACGCGCCTGAGTGCCGCGAGTAAATTAATCGTTACCCTTCAAAAATCCCATCGAAAGACTCATTGAGCTTAAGACAGGTTTATAATTATCAGGTAGAATTGCGCCGTCGATTTAATCGATTGCGCCATATCGTTGTGGCGATACTTAAATAATTATTAACCTGAGGCTCAACATGAAAGACTTTTTGATCGCACCATCTATTCTCTCTGCTGATTTTGCTCGTCTTGGTGAAGACGTTGAAAAAGTATTAGCGTCAGGTGCTGATGTTGTTCATTTCGATGTAATGGATAATCATTATGTTCCAAATTTAACGTTTGGTGCACCAATCTGTAAAGCACTGCGTGATTACGGTATTACGGCTCCAATCGATGTCCACCTTATGGTAAAGCCAGTAGATAGCATTGTTCCTGAGTTTGCTAAAGCAGGCGCAACGATGATCACCTTCCATGTAGAAGCGTCAGAGCATATTGATCGCACGCTTCAATTAATTAAAGAGCACGGTTGTCAGGCGGGGGTAGTATTAAACCCAGCAACGCCATTATCTTGCCTTGATTACATTCTAGATAAAGTAGACATGATCCTACTTATGTCAGTTAACCCAGGATTTGGTGGTCAATCATTCATTCCAAGTACCCTAGATAAATTACGTGCAGTACGTAAGTTGATCGATGAGTCAGGCCGTGATATTCGTCTTGAAATCGATGGGGGTGTGAAGGTTGATAACATTCGTGAAATCGCTGAAGCGGGTGCGGATATGTTCGTTGCGGGCTCTGCAATTTTTAATCAACCAAACTACAAAGAAGTGATTGATGAAATGCGTGCAGAGCTAGCAAAAGTAAAAGGTAATTAAGAATCATGTTTGAAAACATCAAACTGATCGCCTTTGATTTGGATGGGACGCTGCTTGATAGCGTTCCAGACTTAGCTCGTGCGGTTGACCTTGCTATGCAAGATGTAGGTTACCCAAGAGTCACGCTAGAACAAGCGTCTCATTGGATTGGTAATGGTGCAGATGTGCTTGTCTCTCGTGCACTAAGCCAAAGTGTCACAGTTCGAGAAGGGTTAGACTCTGAATTGGTTAAGCAAGCTCGCGCTCGTTTAGATCATCACTACCATGATGGTGGTCATGAGTTAAGTCATTTATACCCAAATGTGAAAGAGACGCTAGAAGCGCTTTATCAACAAGGTTACGCATTAGCACTTGTTACTAACAAGCCCGCACAATTTGTTCCTGAATTACTTGAACAACATCAGCTTGCTCATCTTTTTGTCGATGTGATCGGTGGCGACACCTTTGTTGAGAAAAAGCCGAATCCATTTGCACTTAATTGGTTGCTTGATAAGCACCAATTAACGCCTTCTGAGATGCTGATGGTAGGCGACTCAAGAAATGATATTCAAGCAGCTCAAGCAGCCGGTTGCTATAGCTTTGGTTTAACTTATGGCTATAACCATGGGGAGCCTATCGCAGATAGTCAGCCTGATGTGGTGAGTGATGAATTTAATCATTTATTAGCCGTGATGAGTGTGGCAAGATAGTATTCATTGATAAGTACAAATAAAGACTATCAATACAATAGAATAACCATTAAATGATCCCATCGTGGATCATTTAATTTTTACAGTTAAACAAGGAATCATAACCATGAGCAAGCCCATCGTATTAAGTGGTGTTCAACCATCAGGTGAACTAAGTATCGGTAACTACTTGGGTGCTCTACGTCAATGGCAACAGATGCAAGACGATTATGATTGTCAGTATTGTGTAGTAGACCTTCACGCAATTACGGTTCGTCAAGATCCTAAAGCGCTGCATGAAGCGACACTCGATGCACTGGCAATTTGTCTAGCGGTTGGTGTTGATCCTAAGAAGAGCACGCTATTTGTTCAGTCGCACGTACCAGAGCATGCTCAACTTGGTTGGCTTCTTAACTGTTACACTCAAATGGGTGAATTGAATCGTATGACTCAATTCAAAGATAAATCAAAGCGTTATGCAAATGACATTAACGTAGGTTTATTTGATTACCCAGTATTAATGGCGGCAGATATTCTGCTTTATGGCGCACATCAAGTCCCTGTTGGTAGCGATCAAAAGCAACATTTAGAACTAGCGCGTGATATTGCTAATCGTTTTAACAATATCTACAGCCCTGAAGCGCCATTATTTACCGTACCAGAACCGTACATTCCACAAGTGAATGCGCGTGTAATGAGCCTACAAGATGCGACGAAGAAAATGTCTAAATCAGACGATAACCGTAAGAACGTTATTACGCTGCTAGAAGATCCTAAGTCGATTCTTAAGAAGATTAATAAAGCACAAACAGATGCAGAAATGCCACCGCGTATTGCCCATGATTGGGAAAATAAAGCGGGTATTTCAAACCTGATGGGTCTGTACTCTGCGGCATCAGGTAAAACGTTTGAAGAGATCGAAGCGCAATACCAAGGTGTTGAAATGTACGGTCCATTCAAGAAAGACGTTGGTGAAGCGATTGTTACTATGCTTAAGCCTATCCAATCTGAATACAAGCGTATTCGTGAAGACCGTGCCTACATGGATTCAGTAATGAAAGCGGGTGCTGAGAAAGCCTCTGAGCGTGCTGCTGTAACATTGAAAAAAGCGTTTGAAGCGGTTGGTTTTGTTACTCGCCCATAGTCTTTAGCTCTGATAAAATAGATTGCTCGTAGGGTTTCTCTGCGAGCAATTTTTATTTCTTATTCATCTTTTTAAGTAGTTCTTTATGCTGTTAATGATCGACAATTATGATTCATTTACCTATAACCTATATCAGTACTTCTGTGAATTAGGTGCAGAGGTAAAAGTGGTTCGTAATGATGACATTGACATTGCAGGTATTGAGGCACTTAATCCATCTCATTTAGTTATCTCCCCTGGACCTTGTACGCCAAATGAAGCGGGTATTTCACTACAAGCAATCGAATATTTTGCGGGGAAACTGCCAATCTTAGGCGTGTGTTTAGGCCATCAAGCTATTGCTCAAGTATTTGGTGGTGACGTGATACGTGCGAAAAAAGTCATGCATGGTAAAACCTCGCCAATTATCCATACTAACCAAAGCGTATTTAAAGGGCTGAATAATCCTCTTACCGTGACTCGTTATCATTCATTAGTGGTTAAAGCTGAGACATTACCTTCATGCTTTGAAGTCACTGCATGGACAGAAAATGAAGTGGGAGAAATGGATGAGATCATGGGTTTTTGCCATAAAACGCTGCCGATTGAAGCAGTACAATTTCATCCTGAATCGATAATGACAGAGCAAGGTCACGATATCCTCTCTAATTTTATTAATAAATAATTAATATTTTCCCTGTTAACTAGAGCGATCTAGTTCACTCTTCTTACTTTTTCTTTTGTCTTTTTTTCTGCTTATTTATATGAAGATTTATGCATAAGCCTTGTGTCTTCTATTCTTATAAATTCGTTTACTTATCTACTCACCTGCTATAGCGTTATTCTATAACTATTCTAATAAACTGACTTATCAGTCAATATGATATAGATAATGGAACTTTTTTAGTTCAAAAAAAGAATTTTGTGCTATTGAAAAGGTTAATGGTTTGTAAATATTATGCTGAAAAACGGCATACGCAGAAGGAAAGTGTGATGACGACCAATTCACAAGTCGAACGTAAAGATTTTAATGATGTAATGATACCTTGTTATAACCCAATGGAAGTTATCCCCGTCAAAGGGGAAGGTGCTCGAGTGTGGGACCAAGCGAGCAAAGAGTACGTTGATTTTGCTGGTGGTATTGCAGTGAGTTGCTTAGGGCATTGTCATCCTATCATGGTTAATGCCTTACAAGAGCAATCACAAAAGCTGTGGCACCTTAGCAATGTGATGACCAATGAGCCTGCGATTCGTTTGGCCAAAAAACTCACAGAGGTGTCATTTGCTGAAAAAGTTTTCTTTGCTAACTCAGGTGCAGAAGCAAATGAAGCCGCTCTTAAATTAGCGAGACGATGGGCTGTCGATGTTCATGGAGAAGAAAAAAGTGAAATCATCGCATTTAAACAAGGCTTCCATGGTCGAACTTTCTTTACCGTAACCGTCGGTGGCCAAGCGGCTTATTCTGATGGTTTTGGTCCTAAGCCAGGTGATATCTCTCATCTTGAATACAATAATCTTGCAGAGCTTGAAGCGCACATGTCAGAAAAAACCTGTGCAATTATGATGGAGCCATTGCAAGGTGAAGGTGGATTAATTTCTCCTACATCAGAATTTGTAGAAGGTGTTAGATCACTGTGTGATAAATACAACGCACTGCTTATTTTTGATGAAGTACAAACGGGTAATGGTCGTACTGGTGACTTTTACGCGTACCAAGGCTTAGGCGTTACGCCTGATATTTTAAGTACTGCAAAATCACTGGGTGGTGGTTTTCCAATTGGTGCCATGCTAACAACGACAGATCTGGCTCAACACTTAAAAGTGGGTACACATGGATCAACTTATGGTGGTAACCCATTAGCATGTGCTGTTGCTGAAGCCGTTGTGGAAGAAGTGGCAAAGCCAGAAACATTGGCTGGCGTAAAAGAGCGTGAGCAATGGTTCCGCGATGGGCTAGAAGCGTTAAATGCAAAATACGATATGTTCGCAGAGATCCGCGGCAAAGGCTTGCTACTTGGCGCCGCATTAAATGACGCATGGCAAGGCCGTGCTCGCGATGTTCTTGTAGCAGCAGGCGAACAAGGGCTAATGGTTCTTGTTGCTGGAGTCAATGTTGTTCGATTTACTCCGTCGCTAGTTATTACTAAAGAAGACGTAGAGCTTGGTTTTGAGCGTCTAGATAAAGCACTTGCGTCATTAAATAAATAGATTCACATAAGGAGTTGGGCAACACCAGTAGATAGGGTTGCCTTTCTTTTATTTAGAGTAATCATCTAGTGCTCACTCCAATAGATAGTCTTGAAGTTTTATCTATTGGACTTAGCATAGTCTACGCAACATCGCATCGGAGGGAATATTGATGCTTGTTATTCGTCCTATCACTCAGGAAGATTATCCTGCACTTCATCAGTGCGCTGTGGAATCAGGTCATGGGTTCACCTCGCTACCCGTTAACGAAGAGCAATTACGAAATCGAATTGATCACTCCATAGATAGTTTTGAAAAAGAAGTTCAAGAGCCTGGAACAGAAGGTTACCTAATGGTTGGCCAAGATTCAGTAACGGGGGAAGTTACAGGAACTACAGGAATAGAAGCTGCGGTTGGTTTGGATTCTCCCTTCTATAATTATCACATCAGTAAAGTGGTTCATTTCTCACGTAAGCTCAATGTTAATAATGTCGTGAAGGTACTGACTTTTGGTAGCAATTACACTGGTAGTACTGAGATCTGTACGCTTTTCTTACGCCCAGAGTTTCGTGAAGGCCTCAATGGACGTTTAATGTCTAAGGCACGTTTTTTAATGATGGCGGAACATCCGCATCGTTTTTCAGACACTATTTTTGCAGAAATGCGTGGTGTTTCTGATGCAGAAGGGGAGTCACCATTTTGGAAATGGCTGCAAAAACACTTCTTCTCAATTGATTTTACTGAAGCGGATTATCTAACGGGTATTGGATATAAAGGATTCATTGCTGATCTTATGCCTAAGCTACCAATCTACGTTAGCTTATTAAGTAAAGAGGCTCAGGCGGTTATCGGTAAGGTGCATGACAACACTAAACCTGCTCTAAGACTATTAGAAAATGAAGGTTTCCGCTGTCGAGGTTATGTCGATATTTTTGATGCAGGGCCAACGGTTGAATGTGATTTACGCAGCATTGAATCGGTGCGAAATTCATTTAAAGCTAAAGTGATCATCACAGAGCATAACAGCTCACAGCAGTATTTAATTGCAAACACATCGTTTGAGAATTTCAGAGCAACAGCAACCACCGCCGCTTATGATAAAGCGACTGATACCGTTCATTTAACGCAAGAAGCGGCAACGGCATTGCAAGTAGAAGTCGATGATTACGTACGTTTATTAGCTCAATAGGGGATAAAGGATATGACACATTGGATTGCAGGGGATTGGGTTTCAGGACAAGGTGAAACCATACAATCAGTAAGCCCATACAACAGTGAAGTGGTGTGGGAAGGAGACAGCGCAACCAAAGAGCAGGTTGAGTCTGCCGTTAGTGCGGCACGTCATGCCTTTATTGAGTGGAAAAAGCAGCCTTTTGAAGCGCGCCAAGCGGTTATCGAGCGCTTTGCTGAATTGGTAAAAGAGAATGCTGATAAAGTTGCGGAAGTTATTGCAAAAGAGACGGGTAAACCTTTCTGGGAAACAAAAACCGAAGCGGGAGCTATGGTGGGGAAAATCGCGATTTCCATTCGTGCTTACCATGAAAGAACGCCACATAAAGAGCGTGAAGCAGCAGGGAATAAAATTGTACTAAGACATCGCCCACTAGGAGTAATGGCTGTCTTTGGACCGTATAACTTCCCAGGACACCTACCAAATGGTCATATCGTTCCTGCCTTACTTGCGGGTAATACCGTGGTATTAAAACCTTCAGAGCAAACACCATGGACTAGTGAAGTGATCATGAAGTTATGGCAGCAAGCTGGTTTACCTAACGGTGTGATTAATTTAGTGCAAGGTGCTCGTGAAACGGGTGAAGCACTGGCTAGCGCTAAAGGGATTGATGGCTTGTTATTTACTGGTAGTGCGAATACTGGACATATCCTACATCGCCAATTTGCAGGAGATACAGGGAAAATGCTGGCCCTAGAAATGGGCGGCAATAATCCGATGGTTATTTCAAAAGACTTTGGTGATCAAGAAGCGACGGTTTATACCATTATTCAGTCAGCTTTTATCAGTGCTGGTCAGCGTTGTACTTGTGCTCGTCGTCTGTATGTGCCAAAAGGCCAAGCTGGAGATGAGTTAGTTGTGCGTCTTGTTGAAGTCGCAAAAAACATTGTGGTTGATCAACCGTTTGCTGATAATGCGCCATTCATGGGACCGCAAATATCAGTCGCTGCGGCAGAGTTTATTTTAAATGCTCAGAAGAATTTACAAGCTTTAGGTGGTGAATCACTGCTTGAGGCGAAAAGCTTAGGTCACGCCTTTGTTTCTCCGGGCATTATCGATGCCACTAATGTTGCTGAATTGCCGGATGAAGAATACTTTGGCCCATTATTGCAAATAGTACGCTATGAAACGTTAGAAGAAGCGGTAGAGCTTGCTAATGACACTCGTTATGGTTTATCGGCAGGCCTTGTTTCAACGAATGACAATGAGTGGGAATATTTTGTAGAGCATATTCGTGCAGGTATTGTAAATCGTAACCGTCAATTAACTGGAGCAAGTGGTGACGCGCCATTTGGTGGTCCGGGTGCATCAGGCAATATGAAACCAAGTGCTTACTATGCGGCAGATTATTGTGCCTACCCAATGGCCTCAATGGAAGGCGATACCTGTGAAATTCCCGCTCAACTGTCTCCGGGTTTAACTTTATAAGAGGTGATAGGCATGAATAACGTAACGTCTTTATTTTCGTCATTATGGCAAGATTATATTGCTCGTTTATCCCCATCGGCAGGAAGGGTTCATCAGTTATTATCTAATGGCGATGAATTGATTAACGATCACATTGCATTACGTACGTTTAATTTGCCTAAGGTTGGCTTGCAAACGTTAGCCGCCCCATTTTTAGCAATAGGGTATAAAGCGTGTGAGACGTATGATTTTGAGACTAAAAAACTCAAAGCACAGCATTTTGAGCATCCAGATCCTAATGTGCCACTTGTTTTTATTAGTGAGATTTTAGTTGAAGAGCTATCGCTTGAGACTCAGAACATTATTCATGCTTTGGTTGAACAGGTGCCAGCGCATTATTTTGCGACCAGCGATTTTCTTTCAGCGGGCCGTCCTTGGGCGTTAAGTTTTGAGGAATATCAAATCTTAGCAAAAGAGAGTGAGTACGCTTCTTGGTTAGCTGCTCATGGCTATGGCGCAAATCACTTTACGGTTTATGTTAATCAGCTTGAAGCGTTTGCTGAAGTGGTTGATGTGAACCAACACTTACGTGATGCTGGTTTTGCAATGAACGAAGTGGGTGGTGAAGTGAAAGGCTCTCCTGAGGTTTACTTAGAACAGTCATCAACCATGGCCGATAAAGTGAAAGTGAGCTTTACTGAGGGTGAGTTTGACATCCCTGGTGGATTTTATGAGTTTGCTAAGCGTTATTCGCTACCTAATGGCAAGATATATACAGGATTTGTCGCTGCATCTGCTGATAAAATTTTTGAAAGCACAGACAGTTAATTCTAAAATTTAGGCATAAAAAAACGCAGCTCAAGAGCTGCGTTTTTATTTGTTTAAGATAAGCGTTAAATTAACGAGTACCGTAAACTACAATTGTTTTACCGTGTGCTGAGATCAAGTTTTGCTCTTCAAGCATCTTCAAGATGCGGCCAACAGTTTCACGTGAACAACCTACAATTTGACCGATCTCTTGACGAGTGATCTTAATTTGCATGCCATCTGGGTGAGTCATTGCATCTGGTTGTTTAGCTAGATTCAATAGAGTCTGAGCGATACGGCCTGTAACGTCTAGGAATGCTAAATCACCTACTTTTTGGCTAGTGATTTGTAGACGAGTTGCCATTTGAGCAGAAAGACGCATCAGAATATCTGGGTTTACTTGAATAAGCTGACGGAATTTCTTAAATGAAATTTCAGCCACTTCACAAGGGCTTTTAGCACGAACCCATGCTGAACGTTCTTGACCTTCTTCAAACAAGCCAAGTTCACCGATGAAATCACCTTGGTTAAGGTAAGAAAGGATCATTTCCTTTCCTTCTTCATCTTTGATAAGTACAGCAACAGAACCTTTTACGATGTAGTAAAGAGTCTCAGCTTTTTCACCCGCGTGAATCAAAGTACTTTTTGATGGGTACTTATGAATGTGACAATGAGATAAGAACCACTCTAATGTTGGATCTGTCTGAGGTTTACCTAGAACCATACTTTATACTTCCTCTGCGTTTGCCAAGTAGGCGATGTCCATTTTAAAATAACTGAGCCAAATATCAGTTTGGCCTATACAATATGGTTATCGGAACAAGGCTGCATGTTCGTTGAGATAATTGATAAAATCATACCCTGTTTCGCAACCGATTTCTTGACTTTGATCGTATGAATAGTGCGACCAAGGGCACAGTTTCGTGAAATGGATCATGAGTTTTCCTTTTATGTAGTAAAGAGGCTTTTATGAATGCTGAAGTTAAATGGATTGATGGATTTACTTTCTTAGGTCAATCTCAATCAGGTCACTCTGTGGTAATGGATGGAAATGGTGGTGAAAAAGCCCCAAGCCCGATGGAATTAGTGTTAATGGCCGCTGGTGGATGCAGTTCTGTTGATGTTGTTGATGGTCTAAAATCCGCAAATCAAGAAGTACTTGGTTGTGTTGCAAAGCTATCAAGTGAGCGTCGTGAAACTGCGCCGAAGCTGTTTACTCATATTAATATTCACTTTGAAGTGAGTGGCGATAACCTTAATCCTAAGGTGGTTGAGCAAGTCACCGCTGATTCATTACAGAAATATTGTTCGGTGTGTTTAATGCTAGGTGAAGGCATTGAGGTGACGCATTCTTGGGAAATTATTGCTTAAATAATTCTTTGCAAAGAAAAGCCTCATACATTTTGATGTATGAGGCTTTATTTTTAACTCGTAATAATGAACTGATAATTACGAGTATTAGTCGTCCATTATAGAATAAAGCGACTTAGATCTTCATCTGCGACTAGATCACCCAAGCGAGAGGTAACGTAAGCTGCATCAACAGTTAGGCTTTCACCGTCTTTTTCAGATGCATCGTAAGAGATCTCTTCCATTAGACGTTCCATTACAGTATGTAGACGACGTGCGCCAATGTTTTCTGTGCTTTCGTTCACTTGGAATGCTGATTCTGCAATACGAGTAATGCCATCTTCAGTAAACTCAAGATTAACATTTTCTGTCGCTAATAACGCGATGTATTGTTCTGTTAACGAGGCATTTGGTTCTGTCAGGATACGTTTAAAGTCGTTCGCAGTTAATGCTTCAAGTTCAACACGAATAGGCAATCGACCTTGCAATTCAGGGATAAGATCCGATGGCTTAGCCATTTGAAATGCACCTGAAGTGATAAATAACATGTGATCTGTTTTTACCATACCATGCTTCGTACTTACTGTGCTGCCTTCTACTAATGGAAGTAGGTCACGTTGCACGCCTTCACGAGATACATCACCAGATTGAGAGTTGGAATCTTTACAGATTTTATCAATCTCATCAATAAAGACGATACCGTGATTTTCCACATTGAAAATAGCTTGTTCTTTTAGCTCTTCAGGGTTAACTAATTTAGCACCTTCTTCTTCAGCTAGGGCTTTAAGTGCGTCTTTGATTTTCATCTTACGCTTTTTAGTTGTGTCACCACCAGATAGGTTTTGGAACATACCTTGAAGTTGGTTTGTCATCTCTTCCATACCAGGAGGAGCCATGATTTCTACGCCAACTTGAGGTGCAGCAACATCGACTTCGATTTCTTTATCGTCTAGATTACCTTCACGTAATTTTTTACGGAAAGATTGGCGAGTACCAGAGTCATTATCACCTTCTTCATTTTTACCCCATGCATCGCGTGCAGGAGGTAATAGAATGTCTAGAATACGATCTTCAGCTTGTTCTTCGGCTCGGAATTTTACTTTGTCTACCGCTTGTTGATGCGTCATTTTTATTGCAACATCAGTTAAGTCGCGAATGATGCTATCAACTTCTTTACCGACGTAACCCACTTCAGTAAATTTAGTTGCTTCAACTTTGATGAAAGGTGCATTCGCTAGTTTCGCTAAGCGACGTGCAATTTCAGTTTTACCAACCCCTGTTGGTCCGATCATTAAAATATTTTTTGGTGTAACTTCTGCACGCAACTCAGGGTTAAGTTGCATACGACGCCAGCGATTACGTAAGGCAATAGCAACGGAACGCTTTGCTTTATCTTGACCAATAATATGGCTATCTAGTTCGTGTACTATTTCACGAGGAGTCATCTCAGACATGGGTATTCCTTATTATCTGTCGTTAAACGTTCAATTCTTCAACGGTATGATTATGGTTAGTGTAGACGTCAATATCACCAGCAATAGTTAATGCTTTAGTTGCGATTTCACGTGCATCTAATTCTGTGTTCTCTAATAATGCTGTTGCTGCAGAACGAGCGAAATAGCCACCAGAACCAATGGTAAGAAGGTCATTATCGGCATTAATTAAATCACCAGTACCGCTAATGATTAGAGACGTTGTTTTATCAGCAACAATTAACATTGCCTCAAGACGGCGTAAAGCGCGATCACTACGCCATTCTTTAGCGAGTTCAACGGCAGCTTTGGTTAAATTACCTTGGTGCATTTCTAATTTTCGTTCACACAGGTCAAACAGAATGAATGCATCAGCAGTGCTACCAGCAAAGCCAACTAGAACGGAATCATTGTAAAGGCGACGTACTTTCTTTACGTTACCTTTTGCGATCATATCACCTTGAGAT
The DNA here is from genome assembly GCF_057368585.1 of Aliivibrio thorii. NCBI lineage: Bacteria > Pseudomonadati > Pseudomonadota > Gammaproteobacteria > Vibrionales > Vibrionaceae > Aliivibrio > Aliivibrio thorii. The sequence continues at coordinate 313,270 of NZ_CM170654.1, forward strand.
GCTTGGCCATCGCCAGCAACCACGACTTTGCCTTCACGGCGTACAGAAACTATTGTAGTCACGAGTAAAACCTCTTATTCGATGATGTAATTTAATGAGACTCTTACATTAATCTTTATGATTATTACTATTGTAATGGGGGGGATGATGTTGCTTTTCAAGATGAGTAGAATAGAAAAAGGAGCACTTGATGTGCTCCTTTTGGTAAATGTGTGATGTTATTACGACTTTTTATACTGAGCTTTACTGATCTTTCCAGATAGCGCATGGCTCTATTTTAGCTCGTTGTAATTTATGGCGATCTTTTTCAGCATCACGCTTAAATTTATACGGACCTAAAACTACTTTAAACCAGCTGCTGCCTTCTGCATGCCTAACCGTTGAAGTTAGCCCTTGGAACGCAATGTTCATTTTACGTTCTTCGGCTTGTGAGCGATTTTTATAAGCGCCACATTGCATGATATAAGGGATTTCAGAAACTTTAAGTTCTTTTTGTTCAACTTCAATTTCTTTATTTGGCAGTTCATCCATATAGCTCCACTGCTCTTCAGGCATTGGAGGTATTTCTTCCGTGTTAGATTTCTTTTTAGCTTTAATTGGAACAACCTCCGTCACCGTTGATTTTGTCTCTGGTGCAGGAGAGTCATTTAGAAAGTAAAGGGCGTAACCAAACACAGCGACTAAGAGAGCGGCAACAGCAACTGCTTTCCATGGTGTTGAACCATTAGATATAGGTTGTTTATCCCCTTTTTTCTTGGCTGGTTTCTTTGTCGCTTTCTTAGGAGAGCGTCCACGTTTTACATAATCTTTATTGGCCACAGTACTTTAACTTTATACAGAATTACAGAGAGAATACGCTATGGTAATCAGTTGTATGAATGCATACCAGCACTTGTGTAAAAAAGTACGCAAAAAGTCACTATTTAGACAGATTCATCGTCTTATAAGAATGACTTTTGTGTGTTGGCTCTTTTTATGTTGGTTTAAAGCCCTATTTTAGCGATTCTTTGGTGGTGCAGTACTTCCTCTAAGTACTAACGAGGATTCAAGTAAGCGAGATCCAGAACGAACATCATGCCCTTTTAGTAAATCTAAAAGCATGAGCATAGATTGGCGACCAATCTCATAACGAGGTTGTGAAATAGTCGTCAGTGGTGGATCGCAATACTGAGAGAATTCAATGTCATCAAAACCCATGATGGAAATATCTTGGGGAACACGGAATCCCATTTGTTTTGCTTTTTGAATTGCTCCTATTGCCATTATGTCATTATGGCAAAAGACCGCGGTAGGTGGGGATGAAAGTGAAAGCAATTGAGCAATTGCGGTTGTTCCGGCTTCAAAATTGAAGTTGCCATAATGCACATATGAATTGTTCATTGTAATGCCAGCACGACGTAAGGCTTGTTGGTAACCTTGATGTCTAAATTGACACAATGCAGAGTCTTCGGGTCCAGATAATTCAGCGATCCTATTATGGCCTAACTTGGTTAGGTAATTTACTGCTTCAAATGCTGCTGTTAGATTATCGATATGAACTGTTGGTAGTTCGAGTTCTGGTGCATATTCACAAGCCATTACAAGAGGAGGTAAGTTTTTTTGTTCTTGGCGGCTGGCATTAAAAGGAAGATCAGAACCGAGTAAAACCATGCCATCAACTTGTTTGGTGTAAACAAGGTTTACAAAAGATTGCTCGCGCTTTTTCTGTTGGCTGCTATCACCCACTAAAATGACATAACCATTTTCAACGGCAGTATCTTCAATACCTCGTAAGATATCACTAAAGTAAGGGTCACAGATATCAGGAACAATCGTTACAATGGTTTTTGATTCATTACGACGTAATGTACGGGTTAATGTCGTTGGAGAATAGCCAGTTTCTACGATGGCGCCTTCTACGCGTTTACGGGTGGATAATGACACCTTCTCTGGAGTCATTAATGCTCGTGATACGGTAGCTGTTGATACACCTGCCGATAAAGCAACGTCCTTCATTGTCGCCATATATATTCCTCTCCCAACTGTCTTTAAATCTAAAGTGAACGATTGATCTAATTATTTGAAGAGATATTTTATGTGTAAAATAAAGATTTAAATACGGCGCGTTTAACAAAAATTACATCTGGATCGTGAATTGACTCACACCAGGGTCGATTGTTTTTCATTTAAGGAATAAAGTTTAATCAATAAACCCTTCTTTTAAGTAAGGTCTTGTGGTTCTATGTCTAAAGTCCAACGTACTTTTTTTGCCAGCGGTAGTAATTCAATTGCTGTTTTAGCTCCGCGTAGCATGGATTGCATAACGGTTCTATTTGGTGCTTGAAAAAGTAATTGCCAACGATACTTTCCTGCTCGTCTTGCTAAAGGTGCAGGTATTGGTCCGAGGACGGGGGTTGCGTCATGAAATAGTGGATGGCTTTCTAAAATATCACGAACTTGTCGTAAGAATTGTTCCACGTTATCGCTGTTGTTTGCTTCCGCTCTAAATAGAGAGAGGTGAGTATATGGCGGTAATTGAGCAAATTTTCGCTCTTGTAAAGCATACTCAGCAAAGTGGCCATAGCCTTGATGTAATAAGCTCTGAAGTAGAGAGTGTTCTGGGTGATGAGTTTGTAGGATTACTTCGCCAGGTTTACTTGCGCGGCCTGCACGTCCTGCCACTTGAATAAATAATTGAGCTAAGCGCTCTGGTGCGCGAAAATCACTACTAAACAGTGAGCTATCCACGTCAATTAAACCAACGAGCGTAACGTTAGGGAAATGGTGACCTTTAGCTAACATTTGAGTACCAATCAGAATTTGGTATTCATTCTTTTTGATCGCTTCTAAATAATTCTCGAGGCTACCTTTTCGACGAGTACTGTCTCGATCAATACGAACGGTTTTGTATTCAGGAAATAGATTCATGAGCTGGGTTTCAAGCTGTTCTGTACCAACACCAACTGAAATGAGTTGAGTTGAGCCGCACCCTTGGCATTGATGAATAATAGGTTGTTGTGAGCCACAATGATGACAACGAATTTCATTACTGTGTTGATGAAAGGTATAGAAGGCATCACAACGCTTACATTCAGCCATCCAACCACATTCATGACACATCAATGCAGGAGAGAAACCTCGACGGTTCAAAAATAGCATTACCTGACTACCTTTAGATAAATGTTTTCTCATTTGAGCTATTAGGGGAGCCGATAATCCACTATTTAGGTATAGTCCTTTTACATCTAGTACGCCATGACGCGCAGGAATTGCTGTGCCAGCGCGCTTGGTTAATGTTAAATGATGGTACTTACCTACTTTCGCGTTATGAAGTGTCTCTAGTGCTGGCGTCGCAGAGCCTAAAATAATCGGTATGTTATCTAAGTTAGCGCGCATTACCGCAAGATCACGAGCATGGTATCTCATGCTGTCTTGTTGTTTATAAGAGGCATCATGTTCTTCATCTACAATGATGATTCCGAGATCATGGAAAGGCGTGAACAGAGCGGAACGAGTACCAATAATAATACCTGCGTGATTATCTCGAGCAGCTAGCCATGCATTTAAGCGCTCAGTATCATTGAGTGCAGAATGGATCATATCAACGGGAACATTAAAGCGGTGCTTAAATCGATTAATCGTTTGTGGGGTTAAGCCAATTTCAGGTACCAAGATAAGGGCTTGGCGACCTGCTTTTAGAATAGGTTCCAATAATTGTAAGTAGACTTCTGTTTTTCCTGACCCTGTTACACCGTCCAGTAAATAACAACCAAACTCGGGATTTGAATTAACCGTAGCAATAGCAATGGCTTGCTCTTCATTGAGTTGAGGTTTTTCTTGGGTTACTTCAACATTTCGATGCCAATTGGTAGGCTTAGGTGCAAGCGATATTTCTTCTATCCATCCTTTATCGGCGACTGCTTTTAAAGTGGCAGCAGTAATGTCTTCTTCTAACATTTGTTCATGGCTACATTGGTGGTGGCGTACTAAATTGAGTGCTTTGGCTTGTTTTGGTGCACGGGTTAGCTTGTTGAGATCTTGGTTTTTTCCTAGCTCAGTTATTTGCCATGCTTTAAGTGCGGCAAAGTTGGCTTCTTTTCCCTTACGTAGCCAAGCAGGCATAGCATTAGCTAAGGTGTCACCTAATGGGTATTGGTAATAAGTACTACTCCAATTAAGTAACTTATAGAGATGTACTGGCCATAATGAAGTGTTATCAAGAACCGCATCAATGCCTTTTAGTTTTTCACGAGAAAATTCAGATTCATTACTTAGTTTTACGACAATACCAATTAAACGCTGACGACCAAAAGGCACTTTTACACGGCCACCAATGGCAGGTGTTTGACCCGGTTTGATTAAGTAATCAAACGTACGATCAAGAGGAACAGGCAGTGCAACGTGTGCAATTGAATACGGCATGGTTAACATCAGTAAGGAATAATATGAGGAATAGTCTACTCTTAGATAAGAATATCGCAACGGAGTAAAATAATCGGTGAAAAAAGTAACAGATTAGTTGATTGATCGCTCCAGATTCATTACTATACGCGACCTTAAGTAAGTGTAATCTATTTATGCTTATTATTTTTGTTAAACTACGTGTGGTGTTCGGCTTAGATTCGGATAGCGACACGGCCTAAACTATAAGGTTTTCCCCATGAAAGTAGGTATCCACCCAGAATACAAAGCTGTTAAAGCTACTTGTTCTTGCGGTAACGAGTTCGAATTCAGCTCTGCACTAGGCAAAGAAACAATCCACCTAGACGTATGTGACAAATGTCACCCGTTCTACACTGGTAAGCAACGTATCGTTGATACTGGCGGCCGTGTTGATCGCTTCAACAAACGTTTCGGTGCAATTGGTTCTAAGAAATAATTACCAATTTCCGATAAAAGAGGAGTCCTATAGGGCTCCTTTTTTTATGCTTGAAATGCAGAGAAATATCACTTTCTTGTTTTAAATAAAGGAATAATATCCTTCATTAAAGGCCACGTTTTTGTTGGTACGATCTGTAAGTGAGGACTATGAAGTTTGAGCTAGATCAACTATTATACTATTCACTGTTTTGAAACAATCCTCCTATAATTATTAGCATTCAGGAAAACCGCCATGTCTGAAGATTTTCGCGAACAAGCTCTCCATTATCACGCTTACCCAACGCCGGGTAAAATTGAAATAGCACTGACTAAGCCTGCAAACACCGCAGAAGATCTAGCACTGGCGTACAGTCCTGGTGTTGCTGAGCCAGTACGTGAAATCGCAAAAAATCCAGATGATGTTTATAAGTACACATCTAAAGGTAACATGGTTGCAGTTATTTCAAACGGCACTGCAATTCTTGGTTTAGGTAATTTAGGTCCTTTGGCTTCAAAACCTGTAATGGAAGGTAAATCATTACTTTTTAAGCGCTTTGCAGGCCTAGACTCTATTGATATTGAAGTAAAGCACCGCACAATAGATGAATTTGTTGATACGGTTGCGAATATTGCTGACACGTTTGGTGGTATTAACCTAGAAGATATCAAAGCTCCTGACTGTTTTGAGATTGAACGTCGTCTAATTGAGCGTTGCGATGTACCTGTATTTCATGATGACCAACATGGTACAGCGATTGTGACGGCAGCGGGTATGTTGAATGCGATCGAGCTGCAAGGCAAAAAGTTAGAAGATGCAATCATTGTTTGTCTTGGTGCTGGTGCTGCGGCCGTTGCGTGTATGGAGCAGCTGATTAAGTGTGGTGCAATGCGTGAGAAGATCTATATGTTGGATCGTAAAGGCGTAATTCACACTCGTCGTGATGATATTAATGAATATAAACAACGTTTTGCTAATAACACCGATAAGCGTACGCTTGAAGATGTTATTGAAGGTGCAGATTTATTTTTAGGGGTATCAGGTCCGAACCTATTACCACCAGAAGCTCTAAAATTAATGGCTGACAAGCCGGTTGTATTTGCATGTTCAAACCCTGATCCAGAAATCAAGCCAGAGCTTGCACATGAAGTGCGTGATGATTTGATCATGGGTACGGGGCGTTCTGATTACCCGAACCAAGTAAACAATGTGCTTTGTTTCCCATTCATTTTCCGTGGCGCATTAGATGTCCGTGCAAGCGTGATTAACGATGAAATGAAGTTGGCTGCTGTTGAAGCTATTCGCCAGTTAACAAAAGAGCCAGTACCAACTGAAGTATTAAAAGCAGCGGGTGTTGATTCATTAGAGTTTGGTAAAGGTTACATCATTCCTAAACCAATGGATCCTCGCTTACTTCCTCGCGTTGCTAAAGCAGTAGCACAAGCAGCGGTTGATTCAGGCGTTGCTCGTATTGAAATGCCAGAGAATTACATGGAAGCGTAAGTCGTTTTTTATTTTCTTTAGAGCATAAAAAAGGCTTCCTACATCATTGATGAGGAAGCCTTTTTTCTTGGGGGATTATTTTTATTTTCTAATGCGTTAACAAAAACAGTGTCAGCACCTTTAATTCCTAATGCTTTTGCTTCTTCCAATAAGGCAAGCGCTTTAGTAATGTCATTTTTATTTACGGCTTCGATAATTGCGTTTTGGTAAAACGTTTGAGTCTCAGGTTGGGCTATAGCAGCCACAGGTTTTGCTTGCTGCTCAGGTGCCTTATAGGCCTGCAGAGACAGTGTTTTTACTGATAGTTTTAGTTTTCCAAAACGCTTATAAGTATAGGTTGGGTCTGTCACTATTGGCATTGCTTCGCCTAATTCTTCAGCTCTTATCCTTGCTGGGTGTTTTACTTTTATTGATTGGCCTAAATAACTCTCTGCGGAATAAATAATAAAATAAGGCGTTTTAGTTGCATCAAGATCGAAATTTAATTGAAACTGAGTACGAGTAAACGCATCGGATGGTTTAATATCAAATTGGTCTAAACTTGTTGTATTTACAACGTTAAACTCATGATCGAGAGCAATGAGTTTAGGAGCAACAACCGAGTCATTAATCATTAAACTTGAAAGACGTAATTGTACTTTTCCTGAACGGTCGGATAATTTAAAGGCATTAAAATAGCTGTTTCCATTAGAAAAATGGCCAATAGGTGAGTCTTTATCTAATTGAAAATCGATCTCTTCTGTTGTTGCTAGTGGTATCCAAGGGTATTGAGAAAAATCACTACAACAGACTTGAGTGTTTGCCAGAGGTTCTATTGGTTGTTGTATTGTTTGGGTTGAAGAACATGCAGTCAAAGAGAGACCGATAAGTAAGCTAAGTAATAATTTTTTGGTGTTCATCAATACTCTCCATGAATAGGTAAATAAACGCAAAAAGGCAGCCGAGTGGGCTGCCTGTCACTTTAACTCAGTTAGAACCAGATTTCAGTGTGAACACCGATAATTGTTTCTGATTTACCATCTTTAATGCCAATTTGTTTAGCACTTGCTTCATCGTCAGCTGTAATGTAACTCACGTATGGTTTGATTTGTGGACGACCAAAGTAATCAGCGTTTACTGTAAATGCTGCCGCTAATTCAACGTTAATAATATCACTCTTCAGATCATCGCCTGTGCGTCCCCAGTAACCTTCAGCACCTTCTTCGTGAGCATAAGAACCAGTCGCTTCTAAGCGTAGGTTATCATTTACTTTGTATGATGGACGCGCTGCAACGATATAACGTTTCAGATCTTTAGCACCAAATAGTTCATCTAAAGCAGCAAAGTAAGTGACTTCAGAGCCCATTTGCCAGTTTTCTGAAATGTTTACTACACCACCTGAGGTAAAGAAGATGGATTCAGCATGATCATCGCCGCCAGACCAGCTACCAAAGTTAACACCACGGTTTTGAGCTGCGCCTTTACCGTAAGCGATAGCAGTTTGTGACCAGCCATCTAAGCCGTAGTAGCTAGAGTTTAATGTGATAGAAGCACCGATGCCGTCATCATCTTGAACGTTAGCTTGAGTGATGTATTTGAAATCAAAATCTAGGCTACCAAAGCCAACATCAACACCGTAATAGTATAAATCATGAGATGTTAGTGTTTGTCGCCCGTCGGTACCTGGGCCGTTATTAATATCACGATCGGTATCCGCTGCTACAATTGCAAAACCTGCCGTGTTACCTGCGATTTTAGTTTGAATACCAGCACCAACACCTGATGATTGTTTCCAGAACTCGCCAGATAGAGCACTTGCAGAACGGTTTAGATAACGTTGACCACCCCAAATAGACGTATCTTCGCCTAAGTATGATAGCCCGCCAATCTCAACAAAAGTTTCTTTGATTTCAAATTGTGCTGTTGTGTTGTCTTTTTGGCTACCAGGAGATGAATAAGCGTAAGAGTTACCATTACCGTATTCAGAACGTACAACAAAGTCAGACCAAACACCATTTGCGTGCTCGGTGTGTTTTTTGATTACGAATTCAACTTGGTTAGTACTTTTTCCATGAGTACCTGCTGTTTTGTAATCTGGTTTACCAAATTCAGTATCTACTGTTTCGCCATCTACCATACGGAAGTTCATAGATGCGTAACCGTGTACTTCCCAACCATCTGTTAATACATCTGTGCCATTAACTTTTTCAACTTTAGGTGCAGCTTCATCACCAGAGATAACATCTAATGCAAGGTCTGTTTCAGCGAATGCAGCACCTGAAAGTAATGCTGTAGAAACAGCGGCAGCAAGTAATGTGTATTTATTTATTTTCATCTTAAAATCCTATTTCCTTTTTAAAGGATATTTTGATTTGAAAATATTTACTTAACTAAGGCAGTGTAGGGAAGCAAAGTAAACATCGTCGTCGTTATTGAACGAGGGACAGATTAAAAATAAATGACGAGGTTGAAATCCTCCTTCTTTTATAAAGGGGAGGGCGTAGACTGAGGGATGAGAGAATTAGATAGGAGGTCTTCTGTTGATAAAAATCACACTTGGTAGGTGGGATTAGATTTATTTATGAGAGAGAAATCACGTAGGAAGATATTTTGAAATGGGAAATAATGCAGAAACAGGGAAAGTAAAGAAAATAGGAAATAAGCAGAAATGTGAGCTAGCTAATAATAGACCTCATTAGCTAGAAATAGTTCAGTTTCTATTCGCTATTTACACTTCGAAACCATCATTGATTTAGGCTCCCCTTGAGGAGTAAATTCTAAGCTCCATACATAATTACCATCTTCTGGAAGGTAGATTGCAGTATCTTGCCCGTAACCACTGGTAATCAACGTATTGTTTTGCCCTAATTTCGGAGATAAACCATTGGCTGTATACTGTGAAGCCCAATCTTTAGTTGCGTATTGCATTTTATAAGGGCCTCGTTTTTCGTTTATCATAACTTGATAGGTGTCATTCCCTTTGTATTGATAGGCTCTAGGTTCTTTATGACCCCAGCGAGAATCAGAGAAATCACCCACGAGATATAACGTCTCTTTTATTGGGGCGTTAGTATCAGATATCGTCGGATTATCACACTGAGCCATAAAACCACTGCCATACAGAGCTATTTCTTTTGTTGTTGCTTTAGGACCTGCTGCATTTGGTTCTTCTATCTTTAAAAATCGGCTTTCAAAGTTAGATAGAGGAATTGTATATACACCTTCGTTAGGGCTAAATATTTGGCCTGTTAATAAATCGACTAAATTACCTTTTGACGCTATCTGTTCAGCTTTAAGGGAAAGCGTTTGGCTTTGCTCTTGAGTGCTAACCATAAATATAATTGCATTATTCTCTGTTTGTTTATGGTCTATATATACCGCTTTATTTGCAATGATATTGGTTCTAACGCCTTCCGATAATGCTGGGTTTTCAATACGTAAAGTCATTAACTCTGAGACGTAGTTTTTTAAGTTAAGTTGGTCAGGTGTTAGTGTTGCAGTAAGGCCATCTATTTTGGCGGATGACCGAGCGATATGGTCATCACATAATCCTTTGATGGCGCAAGTATCTTTATTTTCTTGATTAGCAAAACCATCGACTTGATCGCCAATTTCATCTCCATAATAAAGCGTGATAGGGCCGGTATAAGCTGCTTGAAATGAAAGAGCTGCTTTGTGTCGGATCCAATAGTCTTTATCACTAGGGTCTGCTATTTCTCCTCGTTGTAATAAATCACCAAAACGGACGACATCATGGTTTCCTAGCATTAGATTTGGAGTGGCATGAGAAGGATAAAGTTCATGCATTTGCATTCCCTCATTAAGCCAATCGCCACCTTTATTCCCTACATTACTTTCATTTACCGCAAAGGTTTCTGTAACTCGAAAACGCAAAGGAAAATCGAATGCAGAGCATAATGCTGGATTTCTTTCTTCTCCATAACCTGTTTCTGTAATGTAGTTTTCGTTATTCCATATCTCTGCCACCATATAACCGAGCGGGTTAACTTGTTCGCCTTTATTATTAATATACGTCGTGTTTTGTGATGCGGTATCAACGGCTTTTCTAATGTTTATCCAAGATTCAGTAGGGACTTGGTAAGCTTGATCTAATCGCCAGCCATCAATCTTTAATTCGGATATCCAATAAGTGGCGACTTCAGAGTAAAAGTCTTCACTCTCAGGGTAATCAACTGGGTTATTGTTGCCACTCGGTAGTAAGCCTGATCGTGATGGCTTAATGAGGCCTTCTTTATGGTGACCAAATACACCATCAAATAAGACATACATTCCGCGTTTATGAGCTTCTTCTACTAATTCTTTTGCTTTTTCTAATGTGCCAAAGCGAGGATCAATTTTGAAGAAATCAGTCGCGAAATAGCCAGTTGCATCCAGCTTATCAGCCCAATGGTCTTGGCCTTCAATTGGTGCTGATTCAAAAATAGGCGTCATCCAAATGGCGTTCATACCTAATGATTGAATGTAATCTAATGAATCAATGATCCCTTGTAGATCACCATTATGATGACTCGGGCCGTAACCTGTGTCATGACCAATGCTGTTATCACCATCAACAAAGCTTTCCACCATGATTTGATAGATGCGTAAATGATTACTTTCTTCCATCATTTGAGGATTGCATTGATAGGTAGAGGTTATTTGTGTTGTTTCTGAGGTTGAGCTACAGGCGCTCAATAGAGAGGTAATAGCGAGCGCTATCGCTGTTTTTGCCATGTTATTTTTCACAGTAAGTCCTTTATAATTATAGTAGGGCACTGTGATTATTTAATAAGCAAATAAAAATGTAATCCTCCTAATTTATTTAAAAAAAGGAGGAGGCAGCAGGAGGAGGTGAAGAGTTACTTACTCGTCATCAAATGCTTCGAATTCAATGCCCATTGCGGTCATTAAAGCTTTAGCTTCTGCGGGAATATCATCAGGGCGATCTTTACGTAAGTCTTCATCTGTAGGTAAAGGTTGGCCTGTGTAAGCGTGAAGAAACGCTTCACATAATAATTCACTGTTTGTTGCGTGACGTAGGTTACTTACTTGGCGACGAGTACGCTCATCGGTAAGAATTTGTAGTACCTTCGTTGGAATTGACACGGTAATTTTTTTTACCTGTTCACTTTTTTTACCATGCTCGGCATAAGGACTTAAATAGTCACCATTCCAATCAGCCATTGCTCACCTTCGTTCTGAATTATTGTTGTTTAAAATAGGATAGGCTAATTCTAGCGATATTTACGGCTATAAGCAAAGATATATAGACGTCTAGAAGTATTGACGTCTCATTTTGTGATGGTAAAGTAGAAGAATATAACTTATGGATTAGATTATATCAGTCATCTTGAATGGAAGAGTAGAAAATTACTGCTTTATATCTCATTCAGGTAATTGGTATCAGACCACTGCCTAGCAGTTTGGAAGGGAAATTATGAGCGAGAGAAAACCTGCAACTATTGCTGTCCGTACCGGCATCGAAACTGACTCACAACATAACGCGGTTGTGCCTCCTATCTACTTATCTACCAATTATAGCTTTTCTGAGTTTGGTGATGTTCCTAAGTATGATTATGCTCGCTCAGGAAACCCAACTCGTACGCAACTCGAAACCACTTTATCTGATTTAGAGTGTGGTGCTGGGGCTGTCGTTACAAACTGCGGAACTGCTGCTCTTAACCTTATGGTATCGGCTTTACTTGGTCCGGATGATCTTATTGTGGCACCTCATGATTGTTATGGTGGTACTTATCGTTTGTTTAATACACGTGCGAACAAAGGTGATTTCCAAACTTTATTTGTTGACCAATCAAATACTGAAGCACTTGATTCAGCTCTTGCAAAAAAACCAAAACTTATCCTATTAGAGACGCCATCTAACCCATTGGTTCGAGTGGTGGATATTGCTGAAATTTGTCAAAAAGCAGCAAAAGTAGGGACTTTGGTTGCGGTAGATAACACCTTCCTTTCTCCTGTACTACAACAACCTCTAACATTGGGTGCTGATTTTGTCCTTCATTCGACAACTAAATACATTAACGGTCACTCTGATGTGGTTGGTGGCGTATTGATAGCTAAAACTCAAGAGCACGCAGATGACTTTGCATGGTGGGGAAACTGTATTGGAGCTACGGGAACGGCTTTTGATAGCTACCTAACTTTACGTGGTATTCGTACGCTTGGTGCTCGTATGCGTGTACATGAAGAAAATGCGATGGAGGTACTTAAATGTCTCCAAGAGCAAGAGTTAGTCGGCACAATTTATCATCCAAGCTTACCTGAGCATCCAGGGCATGAGATTGCAAAGCGTCAGCAAGCAGGGTTTGGTGCCATGTTAAGTTTTGAGTTAAATGGTTCACTAGAGCAGCTTAAGGTCTTTGTAAAAGAGCTAAAATATTTCTCGTTAGCCGAATCTCTTGGTGGTGTAGAAAGTTTGATTGCACACCCTGGCACCATGACTCACCGAGCGATGTCAGATGAAGCACAAGCAGAAGCGGGATTAGCTCCAACACTGTTACGTATTTCTGTTGGGTTAGAAGACAGCCGCGATTTGATTGCGGATCTTAAGCAAGCCTTCCTTATCTCTGCTGAGGTGAAGTAATGACAGGATTAGTACCACGTCAGTTACATAAGTTTGGGGGGAGTAGCCTTGCTGACCCTGAATGTTATCGCCGTGTCGCAACCATTTTAAAAGAGTATTCAAACGATCATGACTTAGTGGTTGTTTCTGCTGCAGGTAACACGACTAACAGGATTTTAGAGTGGATTGATGGTTTATCAAAAGATGGCCGCTTAGCTCATGATGTCTTGGAGTCTTTACGTCAATATCAACAAGGTTTAATTTCAGACTTATTAACTCCTGAAAGTGCAGCGCCTTTACTTGATACTCTTCATGAGGAACTTATTGCTATTGGAAAATTACACGCGCCTTTAACGGACATCCAACAAGCCGACATTCTTGGTCATGGTGAAGTATGGTCATCTCGATTACTTTCTGCTTATTTAAATCAAATTGATTTGCAAGCGGCACCTTTGGACTCTCGTTCTTTTTTAAGAGCTGAACGAGGATGTCAGCCAGAAATTGATCGCGCACTATCGTGGCCATTATTTAAAGAGCAAATGGTTCAACATCCTCATGGTCGACTTGTTATTACCGGTTTTATGGCTCGTAATCAAAACGGTGAGACGGTATTGCTGGGCCGTAATGGTTCTGATTATTCAGCAACAATTATTGGTGCATTGGCTGAAGTTTCTCGTGTAACTATCTGGAGTGATGTTGCTGGCGTATTCAGTGCCGATCCTCGTAAAGTAGAAGATGCTTGTTTATTGCCGTTGCTTCGTTTAGATGAAGCCAGTGAATTAGCTCGATTAGCCGCCCCTGTATTACATAGTCGAACACTACAACCTGTTGCTCAAAGTGCACTTGATTTAAGCTTGCGTTGCAGTTACCAACCTGAATCAGGCTCAACCCGTATCGAACGAGTATTGGCTTCTGGTCGTGGGGCTAAAATTGTTACTTCATTAGAAGATGTGTATTTAATTCAATTAGGTTTTGGGCGTGGGCAGGATTTTGAACGAGTGAAGCAAGAAGTACTTTCTTTACTGACTCGCTCTCAGTTGCAGCCTTTAGCATTAGAGGTTCAAGATGACCAATATACACTTTTATTGGCGTATACCTCTGAAGTCGTGAATGAAGCATTAGATGTTCTACAAAACTCTGCGGTACATGCTGAAATTAAATTGAAAGAAGGCTATTCAATGGTTGCGGCCGTTGGCGCAGGTGTTACTGGGAATGCCATTCATAGCCATGGTTTCTATCATCAATTAAAAAATTGCCCATTAGAGTTTGTATGTGAATCTGAGTCAGGGCTAAGTTTGGTTGCAATTTTACGTAAAGTAGATACAGCCTCGATCATTAACGCCATTCATACACATTTATTTCAAGCTCAAAAAAGAGTTGGGCTTGTGTTATGTGGGCATGGAAATATTGGCTCTCAATGGTTATCTCTTTTTACTGAGCAAAAACGTAACCTTGAGAAGCGCCATGGTATGCAATTTTCATTGATTGGTGTAGTTGATCGTCATCGTCACTGGTTAGATTTTGATGGGTTAGACAGTGCATCAATTGTAGATAAATTTGATGATGAAGCTACCGCCTATGAGCATTTTGAATGGATAGAAAAAATTGGCGCAATTCAAGGATATGATGATGTTGTTGTATTAGATGTAACGGCAAGCCCTGAACTATCACAACAGTACACTAAAATTGCGGAGCAAGGCATACACCTTATTTCTGCGAATAAAGTTGCAGGTTCAGCACCAAGTCATGAATATCAAGCAGTGCTTGATGCGTTTACAAAAACAGGTCGTCATTGGCTATATAACGCGACTGTTGGTGCCGGTCTTCCTATTAACCACACAGTAAGAGATTTACGAGAAAGTGGTGATGAGATAGTCGCATTATCGGGTATATTTTCAGGTACCTTGTCATGGTTATTCCAACAGTATAATGGTGAGGTTCCATTTACCGAGTTAGTGGATCTTGCTTGGCAACAAGGATTAACAGAACCAGATCCAAGGCACGATCTTGATGGCTCCGATGTCATGAGAAAACTTGTCATTTTAGCTCGAGAGGCAGGATTGAAAATAGAACCAACTCAAGTAAAAGTAGAGTCTCTCGTTCCTGTAGAACTCAGAGAAGTGAGCTTGGATGAGTTCTTGGAAAAAGGTGAGTCAATTAATAATGAGTTACTTGAGCGTTTAGAAAAAGCGCAAAGAGAACAAAAGGTATTACGTTATGTGGCACGCTTAAATAAAGATGGCTGCGCGACGGTAAGCATTGAAGCTCTGGTCGAGCATCATGCATTAGCTAACTTGTTACCATGTGATAATATTTTTGCAATTGAAAGTAAATGGTACCGCGATAATCCATTAGTTATTCGAGGGCCGGGTGCGGGAAGAGAGGTTACTGCGGGTGCTATTCAATCTGATTTAAATCGAATATCAGCGCTTTTTTAATCGAATGTTTTACCAGATATTTTGATGAAGCCATGCATACTTGCATGGCTTTTTTATTGATTTTGTAGGAAAAAACGTAATTGGAGTGCGTTTAGATTATTTTATGTTTTTCCTTAATTGATTGATTTGTAATTATAATTTAATCGTTAAACTAAATTAAGCATAAATTAAAATTAAAATACTTTCCATGCTATGGATTTTGTAAATCTATTCAGTGATGATAATTGAAGAATGGCTAATATATACAAGGTCAATATCTAGTAATAATAATAAAACTTGTAGCCATTTACTGTTATTTAATTTGAATAAAACTGCCCGATTGAGAGAGTCATCATATGAGTATATCAGAATCTACCCCAGAGCCAACGTCTATAATCAGTTCAGAACAAGTTTTACGTAGTGTCGATTTGAATCTATTGACGGTATTTGATGCTGTAATGCAAGAGCAAAACATTACAAGAGCAGCTCAAAACTTGGGAATGTCACAACCAGCAGTAAGTAATGCTGTTTCTCGTTTAAAGTTGATGTTTAATGATGAATTATTTATTCGTCATGGAAGAGGTATTCAGCCTACTCAACGAGCTCGTCAATTGTTTGCACCAATGCGTCAAGCATTGCAACTAGTTAAAAATGAACTGCCTAGTTCTACATTTGCTCCTGAAAGCTCAGGACGACAGTTTAAGCTATCAATTTGTAGCCCATCAGATATGCGTTTTGCCCCACGTATTTTGAGAGATATTCAACAAAAAGCCCCCCATATTAGTTTAAATCTATCTGGTGAATATGATCTCGATATAGCACAAAAATTGCGATATCAAGAAATAGATTTTGTTATTGATTACGTTCGTTTTGATGAACCGGGCTACATGAGTACTGAACTATTTACAGATGAATTAGTGGTTGTTGCTTCAGTTAATCACCCTCGTATTCAAGGAACGATAACTAAAGAACAATTAGCAAACGAAAAACATGCTGTCCCTGCCCGTGTTGAAAATACTAAAGGGTTTGCTGACCACCTTTATATGGATTCACTGTATGAACAAGCTTATAAAGGCGCAAGCATCAGCAATGTTCTGTATGTTGTATCTCAATCAGATTTAATAACAGTAGCACCTAAATGGTTAGTTAACTCAATGCAGAATCGTGAGCAATTGATAGTATTACCACTGCCGATCGAATCAAAGAGCATTCGTGGTTACTTAAGCTGGCATGACTCATACCAAAAAGACAAAGGTCATATTTGGATGAGAGATCAATTGATGCTTATCTGTGGTGAGGAAGTCGTTGCTTCAAGCAAAGGTATGATGTTTTAAGCCATATTTCCACACTAAAAAATGGTTCATCGCGGCTTTCCGGGGAAAGCCGCTTTTATCTTCATAAAGAAATAGTCTGTATCTCTGTAGCCATACCCCATTCTTTTGATCAGCTTAATTTTGTTATTTATTCCTTCCAGTGTACATGTATTTAATCGATATAAAGCCGAACTAACAATTCCGTGAAGGTATGGTTTTAACTTTCGTGCAAAACTGATTAATGGTTGGATCCCACTCTCATTTACCTGTTGCCACCATACATCCCATAGTTCTATTGCCTGCGTTTCTGAATCACAATACCAGAGCTCTTTTAATTGCTCTCCTAGCAAATGAGTCACCATTAAATCGTGGTTTACCGAAAGTATTTCATCTAGATAACTCTGTTGATTTGCGTCTAGGTTGTCTCTATTTTTCAAAAGGATCCAGCGTGAACGCTTAATCCAACGACGAGCTTTTTTGTCTTCTTTGAGTTGATTCGCTTGATCTACCCTAACTCTATCCATTACCTCTCGTCCATATTTGGCTACCACATGAAAAAGATCGTATACAATACGCGCATTAGGGCAATGAGCTTTCACTTCGAGATCGAAAGCTGTATTCATATCCATAGCTACTGCTTCGATATTTTCGGCATGCTCACCAAGCTCTTCAAAGAAAGGCCTGATATCAGTTCGGCTTCTACCTAAACCAATCCAAAGCACTTGATGTGTCTGCGCATCGGCAATCACTGTTGCATATCGATGTCCTTTAAATATGGCAAACTCATCCATCACTAGTTGACGTAATTTATCCCATGGTATGTCAGGGATAACTCGTTTAAGTCGTTGTTTATCAATGTTCTTTATCGTGTGCCAATGTACTCCAGTCAGTTCTGAAATATGTTTAATCGGCAGCAAAGGCAGCAGTTGTTCAATATATTCTATCAATCGATTAGTCAGGCGTGAGTATGGTTTAAGCCAAGATATTGCTTCCGTTTTTGTACCACATAGCGAACATGTAATGCGCCTAGTCTGAATCAAAAGTTCAACTGGAGTTCCTAATATCATAGCGTCTTTAATAGTTCGCCACTGAGTATCGTGAGTAAATTCAGAGAGTCGCCCGCAAGAGCAGAATGCTGGGGAATCAGGCTTTAAGGTTATAGATATTAATGAATCAGTTTTATGAGATTTTACGATCTGAAAACCTTTCCAGAATGATGATAAAAAAGTATTATTTGGCATGAAAACGGCAGTTTATGAAAAGTTGTGTTTGGCGATGTAACTTTACCACTAACTGCCGTTTTTGTTTTCAATTCCCGCTAATCTGCGATGAACCTAAAAAATGAGATTAAGGCAACCTATAAAAGGTTGCCTTTTTTATTGGTATTCATACGATATAAACAGAATGTAGAGTTTAAATAATTATTTTGTTAATAGAGCTATCCTGAAATGGGTTTCACACAACAATACTTACATTTTATACAGAGAAACAGTTGCCTTTTTTACTGCCACTTGTACACTTTGTACAGATTATAGCTTACACCTGTAAGCCTAAAGGTGATTCGAGATGACTATTCAAAACCTACATATTGTAAAAGAGATCCGCAAACATATTGCTAATAAGCCTAATGATACTGCATTACGTGAACGTAAATGCGGTGCTTGGAGTGACACTCAGTGTTCTGCATGGAGTGATATCACTTGGGGCGAGTTTGGCCAACAAATGGATACTCTATCTTTGGCACTATTAGCTCATGGATTGAAAATACAAGAGAAAGTAGGGATCTTCTCCAATAATATGCCTCGCTGGACGGTTGCTGATTTTGCAACGATGCAACTACGTTCAGTTCCTGTTCCTATTTATCCAACAAATACACCTACACAAGCAGCTTATATCATTAATGATGCTGATATTCGTATTCTATTTGTTGGTGAGCAAGCGCAATATAATGCGGCTGTTGTTATTTTTGAGCAGTGTCCACTACTGACTCATATTGTTGCTTTGAGTGACGATATTGATTTGAATGATCATGAAGCGGGTGTTTCGTGGAATGATTTTATATCTAAAGCTGATGCGGTTAATCAAGATGAAGTTACTCATCGTCTTGAAAGTGCTGAAATGGATGATTTACTTACGTTAATTTATACCTCTGGTACGACTGGCGAGCCAAAAGGGGTAATGCTAGATTACGCTAATATCGGTTCTCAGCTAGCAGGGCATAACACGAATTTAGCACTAACAGAGAAAGATGTATCGTTATCTTTCCTGCCTCTCTCTCATGTGTTTGAGAGAGCTTGGACTTTTTATGTATTATACAAAGGTGCAGTAAACTGCTATTTGCCAAATACAAATCTAATCAAAGAAGCGCTAACAGAAGTGAAACCGACGGTAATGTGTGCGGTTCCTCGTTTCTATGAGAAAATATTTTCAACAGTACATGAAAAAGTATCTCGTGCCCCTGCCCACCGTAAGGTGATGTTTACCTGGGCGGTAAACATGGGCGCTAAAATATCGGCGTGCAAGCAAGAAGGTCGTGAACCATCATGGGCTCTCAAGCAAGCTTATAAGGTAGCTGATAAACTAGTACTTTCTAAGTTGCGTATGATTTTAGGTGGGCATATTAATTTCATGCCTTGTGGTGGCGCTAAATTAGATGCAACGATCGGTCGCTTTTTTCATGCTCTTGGCGTTAACGTCAAACTGGGTTATGGCATGACAGAGACCACTGCCACTATTTCATGTTGGGAAGATGGTAAGTTTCATCCAGACTCCATCGGTACATTAATGCCAGGTGCTGAAGTTAAAATTGGTGAAAAAAATGAGATCCTAGTTCGTGGCCCTATGGTTATGAAGGGGTATTATAATAAACCAGAAGAAACAGCACTGAACTTTACTGAGGATGGCTTTTTAAAAACAGGCGATGCTGGTGAATTTGATGCGGCTGGTAACTTATATATTACCGATCGTATTAAAGAGTTGATGAAAACCTCTGGTGGTAAATACATCGCTCCGCAAGTGATTGAAGGGGCGATTGGTAAAGACCACTTTATTGAGCAGATTGCGGTTATTGCAGATACCCGAAAATTCGTGTCGGCTTTGATTGTTCCTTGCTATGACGCATTGGAAGAATACGCAAAAGAGCTAAATATTGCTTATCATGACCGCATGGATTTAGTTAAGAATAGCGAAATTGTTGAGATGCTAGAAAAGCGTGTTGCGAACTTACAAAAAGAGTTAGCTCGCTTTGAGCAAGTGAAAAAGTTCACTTTATTATCTAAAGCGTTCTCTATGGACAAAGGTGAACTAACACCAACTCAAAAATTACGTCGTAAAGTTATTAGTGAACGTTACCAAGACGAAATTGATGACATGTATGATGAAAAGAAAGGGAGAAAAGAGAAGTAATTTTTCTTTTTCATTCTCATATTAGAATATATAAACCAGTCTTTTTAGACTGGTTTTTTTATGTCTATAAAAAGTGAGATCGTTATCTATATTCTAATATTAATAGGCTTGTTTATTATCTCTCTTTATTTGTTCTTTTCTGGTTTTTAGTTTCACTTTTTTGGCTGTTTTTAGTATTAATAACTGCAAATGCTATCTTAATTGAATGTATCGTCGATTGGCGTAAATCACCTCTAGACCAGAGTGATATGAAAAGGTTAAAGTTGTTTCGTAATGTTGGTTTTTGTTATCACTAATTACCATCTACATAGGATCTTAATCTAATTAATGTCGGTTTAGGCTAAAAATAAGCCCTAACTATGTAAACCACTAATTATCGGTAATTCATGTCGTTGTTAGAGGGTTTAAATGTCTGGAGATAAATATGGAAATGTTATCTGGCGCAGAGATGATTGTACAATCTCTGATTGATGAAGGTGTTGAACACATATTTGGCTACCCTGGTGGCTCTGTGTTGGATATTTATGATGCTCTACACATGAAGGCTGATGATATTCAGCATGTGTTGGTAAGACATGAGCAAGCCGCTACGCACATGGCTGATGGATTTGCTCGAGCAACTGGTAAACCGGGTGTGGTTCTTGTTTGTTCAGGCCCAGGAGCAACCAATACGATTACAGGAATCGCAACCGCCTATATGGATTCTATTCCGATGATTGTGCTTTCTGGAAACGTACCAAACAGCATGATTGGGACTGATGCTTTTCAAGAGTGTGACATGGTAGGTGTTTCTCGTCCGATAGTTAAACATAGCTTTTTAGTTAGAAAAGCCGAAGACATTCCTGAAATTATAAAAAAAGCGTTTTATATTGCTTCAACAGGCCGTCCTGGACCTGTTGTTATTGATATCCCAAAAGATGTCATGAGCCCTGCGTTTAAATTCCCTTATCAATATCCGACGTCGATGTCATTGCGATCTTATAATCCAACGACAACAGGGCATAAAGGTCAGGTTAAAAAAGGCCTTAAAACCCTTTTAGCTGCAAAAAAACCAGTGCTGTATATTGGTGGTGGTGCTGTTATCTCATCAGCAGAACAACACGTTATTAAATTAGCAGAATCACTTAATTTACCTGTAGTCAGTACGCTTATGGGCTTGGGTGCTTTTCCTGGTACACATAAAAATGCATTAGGTATGCTAGGTATGCACGGCACCTATGAAGCGAATATGGCGATGCATAACGCTGATTTAATCTTTGGTGTCGGGGTGCGCTTTGATGATAGAACAACCAATAATTTAGAAAAATATTGTCCTGATGCCACTATCATGCATATTGATATCGATCCTTCATCTATTTCTAAAAATGTTCGAGTTGATGTACCTATTGTTGGCTCGGCAGAGGTCGTTTTAGAGTCGATGCTTAAATTACTTGTTGAGCAAGGTGGAAGTAATGATGAGGCAGCTTTAGAACAATGGTGGAAAGAAATTTCAGTATGGCAAGATAAAAAATGCTTATCTTACGAAACCTCACCTGACCGTATTAAGCCTCAACAAGTGATTGAAACCTTACATCGACTAACGAATGGGGATGCTTATGTCGCGTCTGATGTTGGTCAGCACCAAATGTTTGCTGCGTTATATTACCCATTTAATAAACCACGTCGTTGGATTAACTCTGGTGGCCTTGGCACCATGGGATTTGGCTTACCAGCCGCATTAGGTGTGAAGTTTACTCATCCTAATGAAGTGGTTGTGTGTGTCACTGGTGATGGCAGTATTCAGATGAACATTCAAGAGTTATCAACAGCATTGCAATACGATATTCCAGTTAAAATTATCAACTTAAATAACCGTTTCTTAGGTATGGTTAAGCAATGGCAAGATATTATCTATCAAGGTCGTCACTCTAATTCTTACATGACATCAGTACCTGATTTTGCTGCGATTGCAGAAGCTTATGGTCATGTTGGTATTCGAATCAACCATCCTGATGAGCTTGAATCTGGATTAGAGAAGGCGCTGTCATTAACAGAACGCCTGGTGTTTGTTGATATAAATGTAGATGAAACAGAGCACGTTTATCCTATGCAGATCAAAGGTGAAGCAATGGATAAAATGTGGCTAAGCAAAACGGAGAGAACCTAATGAGACATATAATTTCACTATTATTAGAGAATGAATCAGGTTCTTTATCACGAGTTGTAGGGCTATTTTCACAGCGTGGTTACAATATTGAGTCATTAACCGTATCTCCGACAGAAGACCCTACTTTGTCACGCTTAAATATTACAACAGCAAGTGATGCTATGGAGTTAGAGCAAATTCAAAAGCAACTGCATAAACTTATTGATGTGATTAAAGTTCAAGAAGTGACTGAGACTGAGCATGTTGAACGAGAACTATTACTTGTTAAAGTGAAAGCTAGTGGGTTTGCAAGAGCAGAAGTTAAACGTACGGCTGATATTTTCCGAGGTCAGATAGTTGATGTGACAAGCTCACTATATACGATTCAGTTAGCTGGTACTTCTGAAAAACTCGACGCGTTTATTACTGCAGTATCAGAAGTAACAGAAGTGGTTGAAGTAGCGCGAAGTGGTGTTGTCGGTATTGCTCGTGGAGATAAATCATTAAGGGTGTAACCCTGTAGTCGTTTCCCTTATTTAGTTACCATTGTTTAATAGAGCCTTCTTTTATCATGCAAGAAGGCTTTATTGCTAATGCTATAAAGCTGCATGGAATGGAAAGTTGTAAAGTGATTGTATGGAATAATATATGCATAACAAGAAAGTAAAAATAACAGTGTATTCCGCATGTGTCTATTTGTGTTTCTCTATAATAACAGCACTGTTTTTTTATAATGATTTCCTGAAGAAAAAAACAGTTGTTATTGAGCAAATCAAAAAAGAATCGACTCGACAATTGGCTTATAGCCATCATGAATTCAATGAACTTTCTAATCGTATAGCTAACACATTAGATCTCGTTTCTAAAAGTCGTCTTTTATATGATTATTTTTTATACCCTTCCTCACGTGTTCAGCAAGCGGTTGAATCCTCTTGGCTTCGTCTTATGCAAGTTGAAAAGTTCTTTTCAACGTTGGAGTTAGTCAATGAGAATGGAGACAGTTTATTTTCATTTACTTATGATGCGGATACTGGAAAAACCATAAAACAGATAACCGGTGAGCAAGCAGTTAACGATTTACACTTAAAGACACTTACCCAGCTACCTGAAGGGCGTATTTTTTCTGAAGGGGTTATTCTTAATCATAAATTAGCAAGCTCAGGAATATATAAGCCAATGATGCAGATATCTATCCCTATTGATATCTCCGGTGTAAGAAAGGGGTATGTATTAGCAGAGTTAAGTGATTCTAGTATCGTTAATGTAGCAAGGTTTTCACCAACACTTAGTATCTCACCTTCTATTGTTAATCAAGATGGTTATTATCTTTTAAGTGATAAACCTGAAGAGATATTTGGCCATTTAGTTAATGGTAGAGAAGACAAAACACTAAAAGAAGAAAAACCAGAACTATGGAGTATCATGTCAGAGGTGCAAGTTGGCAGCACTTATTTAAAAGGTAGCATTTATTCTTTTTATCGTTTTTCTATTGATAAAAGATACCCTAATAAAGGCGCTTATTTTTTACTTTGTTATCCTGAGAAGGCGCTTGAAAAGTCTTTTTATTACCTAAAAGTAGAGGTGGTAGAAGAGGCTGCCATTGTTTTTCTATTGCTCGGTTTAATTGTTATCCCTCTCGGTATTTTATTAACGTCATGGGATAGGTCAAATTTAGAGAGTCAGCTTGCGAAATCGGCATTGGAAGGAATGTCAGCAGTTGTTATTACCGATAAACATCAGCGTATTATTAAAGTAAATAAGGCATTCACTTCAATTTCTGGTTTTACATCAGATGATTCTATAGGGAAAAGTACTTTTGATGTATTGGTGTCACACTGTGAACAATCTCAGAAAAGACTGAATAATTGGAAACAAGTGGAAGAACTTGGAGCGTGGCAAGGTGAAATTGATGTATTAGGCAAGAACCAAGAAGAACTAAGTTTATTGGTTAGAATACAATCAGTTATGAAAAAAATAAACGAAGTTCAGTATTATATTATTTCTTATATTGATATTACACAGCGAAAACTATTAGAAAAAGAGCTGCGTTATTTAAGTGAGAAAGATTCACTTTCTGATTGCTGGAATCGACGTAAATTTGAATTTGAATTAGAAAATCAGATGCTATTAACCAATCGTTATCACCCTGTGCACCAATGCTGCTTAGCCATTTTAGATATTGATTGGTTTAAACGTATTAATGATACTCTTGGACATGAAATTGGTGATGAAGTCATTAGGTTGGTTGCCAGAGTATTGAAAGATGGCAGCCGAGAAACTGACTTTGTGGCTCGAATAGGTGGTGAAGAATTTGCGATTATCATGCCGCATACGGAATTAAAAGATGCAGACATGGTCATTAACCGACTTCGTATTGCCGTTTCTCGTTTAGATGAGTACCAAGTAACCATTAGCGGAGGTTTAACGGACATTAATCTCTCTAGAGAAAGCGCTTACAAGTGCGCAGATCTTGCTTTGTACGAGTCAAAAGCGAATGGAAGAAATAAGGTTTCAGTGTGTACAAGCGTGGCTGATTTAGCCTAAGTTTACGATTTACTCATTAGACTAAAGTCTAAGTTTGTCTATACTTACTTTCATCAATAAATAAGTCTGTAGTAGGATACTAATATCAACTCATCATTGGTATGAAAGCATAAAAAGGAGAGCTCAACAGGCTAAGTATGATGTGAGGTTTCTATGTTTACTGACTTTTTAGTAAGGCTTACTGTAGGAAGTTTGGCTGTTTTAGGTTTTAAGTTGAGTGCGATTTACTTCCTATTAATGGTGATATTAATTAGCACTCATAATAAAGAATTTTTCGGATGGTAATAAAAACCAGACATTGTCTGGTTTTTTCTTTTCTATTTTTGTATTTAAGCCGAAAAAGAGGCTGATAACATATCCATTGTTTTTAAATAGTAATTATCTAGAAGTTCTGCGGATCTATCTGAATTACGAGATAAAGCGAGCTTCATTAGAGCTTCATGATCTTCTAGGTAGTTGATTTGTGCTTTATAAATGCTTTGGTTATCAGATTGTAGGTGATGATAGCGCTTAATTTGATTTGTTAATTCTTGATGAAATTTATACATAATAGGCGCATTTGCACCTTCAATGAGCGCACTGTGGAATGCGGAATGGCGATCTTCCCATTCTTTCAACACATTAACTGACGGCTCCTCTAGGCTTACTTTGCTTAATTTATGAAAGCTAGTAAGAATGTTTAATTCCCAAGCTTCATCACCATTTGAAATAGATTTTTCAAGTAAAACTTTGCCAACAACTCGTAAACCTTCAAATAGATCTTTTAACTCAGCTTCTGATATAGAGGCTACCCAACAGCCTTTTTGAGGTTCTAATGTTACGTATTTATTCCAAGATAACTGCACAAGAGCTTCACGAATAGGGGATGCTCCAACGTGGTAACGTTCTTTTAATTCGGCAACAACTAATTTTTGACCAGGTATAAGATCACCATTAAGGATATCTTGATAGATCATTTTTGATACTTTATCTGTAAGGGTTGGACTAGACACAATAGGTTCTCTTATAAATTCGTATTATTTATGAAAGGCATGGAAAATCACATATCGTCATAAGTACCGTTATTTATCTGTAGTATATCGTGTTGTATCTATGGCGCAATAAATTTCATAAAAAAAGAGGGCCAAGGCCCTCTTTTATTGAACGTATTGTTAAAACGATCTAAATAGTCGAATTATAGTACGTGTACAGATGCTGTGTTTGTTGTGCCTGATGGAACTAGAGCACCAGAAACCATAACAACGATGTCGCCTTTCGCGCCGATACCAGACTCAAGAGCTAGTTCTTTACCGCGTAGGTAGAATGCATCAGTGCTGTCGATAGAATCAACAACCATTGGTGTAATACCTTTAGAAAGACAAAGCTGTGCAGCAGTCTTAGTATTAGTTGTTACAGCGATGATTTTAGCTGTTGGGAAGTATTTACGGATTGAGCGAGCTGATTTACCAGCTTCAGTAGCAACAACGATTACAGGGGCATTCAGTTTTTCTGCTGTGTCTACAGCGCCTTTACATACCGCTTCAGTGATACGTAGACGAGGGCTGTCTAGGCGAGAACCTAGTTCTGCTTTTAGTGCTGAATCTGTACGAGCACAGATTTGAGCCATGATAGTTACTGCTTCAACTGGGTATTTACCTTTAGCAGACTCACCAGAAAGCATTACTGCATCTGTACCATCCATGATTGCATTCGCAACGTCGCCCGCTTCAGCACGAGTTGGACGTGGATTTTTGATCATAGAATCAAGCATTTGAGTTGCTGTGATTACAACTTTACGTGCACGGTTACATTTCTCGATCATCATCTTCTGAGCGAAGATTACTTCTTCAACTGGGATTTCAACACCAAGATCGCCACGAGCAACCATGATACCGTCAGAAGCTTCTAGAATTGAATCGAAGTTATCAACGCCTTCTTGGTTTTCAATTTTAGAGATGATTTGAATGCTTTCGCCGCCATTAGCAACAAGTAATTCACGGATTTCTTTAACGTCTTCTTCTTTACGGATGAAAGAGGCAGCAACGAAATCAACACCTTGCTCACAACCAAACTTAAGGTCAGCTTTATCTTTTTCAGAAAGAGCTGGAAGTTTAACTGAAACGCCAGGAAGGTTAACACCTTTGTTTTCGCCTAGGTCACCGCTGTTAAGAACTTTACACTTAACTTCAGTTTCAGTTGTAGCTACAACTTCCATTTCAATTAGGCCATCATCAACAAGGATGATATTACCCACTTCAAGATCTTTTGCAAAACCTGGGTAAGTAACAGCAACAACGTCTTTGTTACCAACAACAGAAATATCAGTTGTGAATGTGAAGTCTTGGCCAGCAACTAGAGTAACGTCATCGCCGTTTTCTAGTTTGATAGTGCGGATTTCAGGACCCTTAGTATCAAGAAGAATAGCAAGTTGCTTGCCAGTATTTTCCATCACTTGACGTACGTTATCAATACGTTGACCGTGCTCTGCGAAATCGCCGTGTGAGAAGTTAAGGCGCATTACGTTCATGCCAGCATTTGCAAGTTCAGTTAGTTTTTCTACTGACTCAGTTTTTGGGCCAATCGTACATACGATTTTGGTCTTTTTCATGTGAGAAATCTCTCCAGATGAGTATATTTAAAATGATAAACGCAGTAATGCTCAGTCTAATGATATGAGATGTTGATAAATTACAACAAATTTCATTCTCATAACCTTTATGACTAAGCATATAAATTTAATAATTGCCTGTAGTTTAGACCGAAAAGAGTAATGGATTATTGATTCAGGTAAACAATTTGCACTTTAATTACAATATTAAAAACAAATTTACATTACTCAACATCGTTTCGATCAGATCTTTTCTGTAATTTTCTATCGCTTTTGGTGCAAATTCTAACAGTAAAATAGATGAAGATCACTTTCTTGTTTTAAGGATCTTTGCTAAATATTTATTTTATAGTTCGAAATAAAAAAGGCACATAGAGTGCCTTTATATTATTGATTTTCAATTGGTTGATATGCTTTAAGTTTTTGCATTCCTTTGGCTAATTTAACAAACCAAGCGCCAATAGCTAAGAATGAAATGATTGCTCCAATAACTGGAATTGCAGAATAAACTTTATCAAGAATAGAGCTATGTACCCAATATTCTAATCCAGCAACCATACCACTCATTGTTGCCGCGCTAACGGCAAGAACAACAAAAAATGTAAGGAAAAGGAAGAAGCTCTTGATAATAGAGTAGTAATGACTATCAACAACATCATCGTTCGTTCCTTTATTCATTTGGTATCCAGCATAAATAATCGCAATAATGCCTGAAACCATTAGTGTTACTGGCGTTAATAGGCTCGCAATATAAGCAAACCAGATGCCTTTATCTGTTTTATTTGACATGGTAGTTATCCAATCATGAAGTTGTAGCACAAGTATATACCTATTTTTTATATGGGAATATACTTGCGATGGATGAGTATCTACCGTTGTAGATTACGCTTTTAGCATGCGTTTTAAAATTTTACCTGTAGCGGTCATTGGCAAAGCTTCAACAATATCTAGATATTTAGGGCACTTATAATCAGCTAAATACTGTTTACTCCACTTTATAAGATCTTTTTCTGAGACCAAATGACCTTCTTTAAGAATGATAAAGGCTTTTACTTCTTCACCAAAACGAGGATGTTCAACACCAATTACGGCAACAAGGTGAACTGAAGGGTGCTTCATATACACTTCTTCTACTTCGCGTGGGTAGACATTATAACCACCGCTAATAATGAGCTCCTTTAAACGGTCCACAACATAAATATAGCCTTCGTCATCAAAGCGTACGATGTCACCGGTGTGTAACCAACCATCAATAATGGTTTTTGCTGTTTCTTGTGGTTTTTTATAATAGCCTTTCATTACGTTATGACCACGAATGACAAGTTCGCCTTCTTGCCCTGTAGATACTTCATGACCATTCTTATCAACGACCTTCATCGTAACGCCTGGTAAGGGTTGGCCTATGCTTCCTGATTTTCTTTCAAATTCTAAATGGTTAAACGCCGCTACAGGCGATGATTCTGATAGACCATAACCTTCGATGACTGGAACTTGTAGCTTTTCTTCGAACTGCTTAAGAACTTCAACTGGCATTGAGGCTCCGCCTGAGATCGCAACTTTAAGAGTTTGTGCTATTTCCTTGAGATAATCCCCTTTGTGTTTCTCTGCGTAAGCAAGTAAACCAATAAACATTGTAGGAACGCCGGCAAGATGCGTTACTTTATGCTCATGCATTTGTTGAAGGACTGTTTTAGGAACAAAGCGAGAAATAAGAACGAGTGCGCTACCTGCTAAAACGGAGGTATTCATGATCAAGGATTGACCAAAAGTGTGAAATAGGGGAAGTATCGCAATACTAACATCCGTTCCCTTTTGGTTTGTTAATGACTGACAGGCTTGCGCATTACATAGCATATTACTTTGGCTTAACTCTGCGCCTTTTGCCGCACCAGTTGTACCAGAAGTGTATAGAATGACACAACTGTCTTGGGCTGTTCGATACACTGCATCAAAGGTTTCTCTGCCCGTTTTTAACCACTGATTAAAAGAGTGTGCTGCAACTGGTTTTTGAGATTCAATGGTTTCAATTAAAATAAAGTGTTCACAGAAATCTGCTTTTTCATATCCTTCATAGCCAAACTTCCCGATAGGCATTGCATCAGAGCCTTGGTATGAGATCAGGGCAACAGCGTCGGAGTCTTTTAAGTGATAGGCGACTTCGTCACTTTTTAACATAACATTGAGTGGAACGACGACCGCACCTATTTTTTGTATAGCATAGTAAGCAATAACAAATTCAGGAGTGTTTGGGCATGATAGAGCAACTTTCTCATTTGGCTGTATGTTTAGCTGAGTTAGATGATCAGCAATCGCATTTACTTTTTTATTCAGCTCGGCATAGGTAATTTTTACATCGTGGAAAATTAACGCGATATTATTAGGACGAAATGTAGCGTTACGTTCGAGATTGGTAGCAAGATTGTACATATATAACCTTTGTTAGTTTTTGTTGTGTGTTATATCGAGAAGTAATGTTTATCTGGATGGATTAAGTGTATATCAAGGAAAAGAAAAAAATAGAGAGGGTAAAGGTGATTTCTTGTTTTTATTATCAATAAGAGCAGTAATTGAACCTCCAACCACTGCTTTATGTATAAAATATACTAGAATTTATACGATGCGCCAATATACAGAGAGTCTAGAGCGTATAAGTTTGTTTCTGTTGTAAAACCATTTTGAATGTCAACATAATCAACAGCATACATATCCATCTCATAAGCTGCTCGAAGCTGGACTCCTTTTAGAGATACGGGAGTATATTCAACACCAAAACCAAACTTAAAGGCCGCGCCATTATCATCACTAAGATATTCTTTATTCTGTTTTAAATCTAAATTAGACATCCCAACAAGACCAAACGGACGGATACCATTATCAAAAGTGTAGCCTAAATTAGCAGCAAGAGATATTGAGGTTGGTTCCATAGAGTAGCCATCGACTTTTGCTTTTACTTTTCCATAGTTGGTGTAAGTCCCCTCAATCCCTACTATCTTATTGAACTGATAACCAAGGTAGACTTTTGTTGTATTTCCATCTGCTTTTGCTTCTATTTTATTATTACTATAGCCCCAAGAGTCTTCTTCAGAATAACCAAATGAACCAAAGCCAGCACCAACATAAAAACCACTAATTTTAGGATTCTGTGTAGGAACGTGTTCATTGGCTATGACACAAGAAGATGTAGAAAGAAGTAATAGCGAGATGCCTAATTTTTTCATCGATTATTCCTTAATCAAATAGGTTATTGCTCTGAGTATAGGTAGCTTTATCAAATATCCAAAAAAGGAATGGTTAATAGTGAGATATTGATAGTGCAATTGGTTCTTTGATAGAGGAAAAGGCTATTTTCCAATTAAAAAATGATGGGGGATAATTATCTATTCGATGAACTCAAGGATTAGAGAAGATGAATAAAAAAGGAATACTCGTTTTTTTTATTATTCTTATTGTTGTTGCGGTATTTACTTCTGGATTAATGAGGGCAACGATTGAATTATCATTATTCTTACTTTTGATGGGCTATGTATTAATAATTAAAAGAAAACAGAAAGAGTAGAAAAGCAAAAAGGCTGATAAATAATTAACTTATCAGCCTTTTCTAAATTTGGTGGCCCCTCCCAGATTTGAACTGGGGACCGAACGATTATGAGTCGTGCGCTCTAACCACTGAGCTAAGGGGCCTTTGTAGGTGGTTGATTATAGGGGAAGATGAAAAGGGTGTCTAGAGAGAAGGTGTTTGGTTTTTAATCAGTTAGTTAAAAAAGTGGCTTTAGATCGAAAAAAGGTGAGCCTAAGCCCACCTTTTTGATTCTATTGATGAATAATAGTGAGAGCTATTACTCGTCTAAGAAGCTACGTAATACTTCTGAGCGGCTAGGGTGACGTAATTTACGTAATGCCTTAGCTTCGATTTGACGAATACGTTCACGTGTTACGTCAAATTGTTTACCTACTTCTTCTAGAGTATGGTCAGTATTCATATCAATACCAAAACGCATACGCAGTACTTTTGCTTCACGAGGTGTTAAACCAGCAAGAACATCGTTGGTTGCAAATTTCAAGCTTGTTGAAGTTGCAGAATCAACTGGAAGTTCAAGGGTATTATCCTCGATGAAATCACCTAGGTGCGAATCTTCATCATCACCGATAGGTGTTTCCATTGAAATAGGCTCTTTAGCGATTTTCAGAACCTTACGGATCTTGTCTTCAGGCATTTGCATGCGTTCAGCAAGTTCTTCAGGTAATGGCTCACGGCCCATTTCTTGTAGCATTTGACGTGAAATACGATTCAGTTTGTTGATCGTTTCAATCATGTGCACAGGAATACGGATAGTACGTGCTTGGTCGGCAATTGAGCGAGTGATAGCTTGACGGATCCACCATGTCGCATAAGTTGAGAACTTATAACCACGACGGTATTCAAACTTATCAACGGCTTTCATTAGACCAATATTACCTTCTTGGATTAGATCCAAGAATTGTAGGCCACGGTTGGTGTATTTTTTCGCAATTGAAATAACAAGACGTAAGTTAGCTTCAACCATTTCTTTTTTCGCACGACGAGCTTTTGCTTCACCGATAGACATACGACGGCTGATGTCTTTAATATTTACAACAGGCAAACCTGTTTCTTTTTCAATGCTGTCAATTTTTTTGATTGAACGACGAATATCATCTTCGTAGCGCTTTAGGCGCTCAACGTATGGTTTGTCAGATGCGATGATTTCGTTGAACCATTCGTCAGAAGATTCATTACCAGAGAAGAGAGAAATGAATGATTTCTTAGGCATTTTTCCGTATTCAACACACATACGCATAATTAAACGCTCTTGTGTACGAACACGATCCATGCTGCCACGCATTTCACGAACAAGGTAATCAAACTGCTTAGGAATAAGTTTGAACTCACGGAAAACATCAGTTAATTCGCCAATAGCTTCACGTGCCTTTGCGTTATCACGGCCATGCTCTTCAAAAGCAAGTTGCATGTTGTGGTAAGAAGTACGAAGTTCAGTGAATTTCTCCAAAGCAAGCTCTGGATCAATACCTACATCTTCTTCTTCCTCGTCCTCATCATCTTCAGCTTCAGCTTCTTCATCTTCAAGATCTGATTCACTCAGTTCTGAACCGATATGTGTTGCTGTTGGTGCTGCAGAACCATCATCATTAGGATCAACAAAACCAGAAATGATGTCAGTAAGTCGAATTTCTTCGGCTTGAACTTTATCAAACTGTTCTAATAGGTATGAAATTGCGCCTGGGAATTCAGCAACAGAACACTGAACTTCATTGATGCCTTCTTCAATACGTTTAGCGATGTCGATCTCGCCTTCACGAGTAAGAAGTTCAACGGTACCCATTTCACGCATGTACATACGAACCGGATCCGTTGTACGGCCAATTTCACTTTCTACACTTGATAGTGCGGCTGCAGCGGCTTCTGCTGCATCTTCATCAGTTACGGCATCATCATCATTCAATGACATATCATCAGCATCAGGTGCGGTTTCTACCACTTTGATACCCATGTCATTGATCATTTGGATAATATCTTCAACCTGCTCAGAATCTACAATTTCTTCTGGTAGGTGATCGTTAACTTCTGCGTAGGTCAGATAGCCTTGTTCCTTGCCTTTGATTACAAGTAATTTTAGCTGTGACTGCGGATTTTGATCCATAGACGGTATCCTACTTCTGGTCTGTGTGAAGGAATTAGTATGCGAAATGCAAACTACTAATAATAACAAATTTTTTCATTGATGACGATGCTGGGATTCTATGCTTTTAGTTCTAGCATTAAGGCTAGTAGCTCCCGCTTTTCTTCGACTGATAAGCCAAGTGTTCTTTCTTTCGTCTGCAAACTTTCAATTTGTTGATTGATGCACTGGGCCAAAATATTGTCCAGCGAATCCATAAATAAATCTTGTATGTTGTCTTGGTTGATAGGAAGTTCCCATGCGGCCAAGCGTGATAATAATTTTTCATTTTTATCACCGCGCCAATATTCTAATAATTGGCCTGTAGTGATATGGGGGTTATGTCGACAATTTTCAAGTAATTGTAGAAATAAACTTAAACCAGGCAGTGGAATGTCTTGAACACTGCTTAAATCTGGTACTAATTGAGCTAAATTCGGATTTTGTAATAGCAGTGTGATCACTTCACGCATTGCCGTACGTTTCATTTCTGGTTGAGCTTGGCGCTTTGTTTCTGGAGCGCCTTGTTTAGATATTAGTTGCTGTAATTGGCTTTCATCCATAATTCCAAGCGTTTTGCCAAGTTGCTCACGTAAATAAAGACGTAATGTGCCACCAGGAACTTTATCAATCAAAGGAACCGCTAAAGTTGTTAGTTTTGCTTTCCCTTCGCGACTACTGGTATCTATTTGATCAACCAAACTTCTAAACATAAAATTAATTAAAGAATCAGCTTGAGCGACTTCTTGTTCAAATGCCTCTTTACCATGTTGACGAATATAAGTATCAGGATCTTCGCCATCAGGTAAAAACATGAACTTTAATTGGCGTCCGTCATTTAAGTATGGCAAAGCTTGTTCCATTGCGCGCCATGCCGCTTCTCGACCTGCTCGATCGCCGTCATAACAACAGACTACAGTACTGGTTTGACGAAACAGCAATTGCATGTGATCGCCAGTTGTTGCTGTACCTAGAGAGGCAACAGCATAATCAATGCCAAATTGAGCAAGGGCAACGACGTCCATATAGCCTTCAACCACCAATGCTTGCGGTAATTCTTTATAAGCTTGTAGTGCTTCATATAAACCATAAAGTTCTTTTCCTTTATGGAAAATAGGTGTTTCTGGTGAGTTTAAATATTTTGGAGTGCCTTCACCAATTACACGACCACCAAATCCAATAACACGTCCTCGGCGATCTCGAATTGGAAACATAACTCGACCACGGAAACGGTCGTAACGACGGCCATTATCGCTTTCAATTAACATCCCACCGCTGACTAATGCGTCTTGTGATGTTTTGTCTCTACCGAAGTTGTTTTTCACTAACTCCCATTCATCAGCAATATAACCGATACCAAACTTCTGAACTATTTCGCCAGAAAGTCCTCGATCCTTAAGATAGTTGATTGCGTGAATATTTGCTGCGGATTTTAATTGAGAGCAATAAAATTGACTGATGCCACCCATCAAATCATATAAGCTTCGTTTTTGTTCTGAGTTTGCTGTTGGGTCTGAGGGAGCATTGAAACCACTGCGTTGTTCACGTGGTACTTCAAGACTAAGCATTGAAGCAAGCTCTTCAATTGCTTCAACAAATTCTAAACGGTCAAACTCCATGAGGAAATCAATGGCGTTACCATGAACCCCACAGCCAAAGCAGTGGTAAAATTGTTTTTCTTGGCTAACAGAAAAAGAAGGGGATTTTTCGTTATGAAATGGACAACAAGCACCGTAGTTTTTCCCTTGTTTTTTCAGTTTTACTCTTGCGTCAATGATATCGACAATGTCATGTCGATTTAAAAGCTCATCAATAAAACTGCGAGGGATATGTCCTGCCATTTTTTCTTTTCCTGTAAATACAAACAAGCCGTGCGATCAAAGATAGCACGGCTTGTTTTATAAATAGAGTACTATTAAGCCAGTTTAGATTTAACTAGTTGGCTTACTTTACCCATGTCAGCGCGGCCTTGGATTTGAGGTTTTAACACGCCCATCACCTTGCCCATATCTTGCATTCCTGCAGCACCTGATTCAATAATTGCTTTGTCTAATAACTCGGCAACTTCTTCATCGGTAAGTGCTTGCGGCATAAAATCATCAAGTACTGAAATTTCAGCACTCTCTTTATCTGCAAGATCATCACGACCAGCGGCAGTAAACTGCGATACTGAATCACGACGTTGTTTAACCATCTTCGTTAAAACAGCAATGATTTCATCGTCAGACAAAGTTGTATGACCGTCGATTTCACGTTGTTTAATTTCCGATAAAGCTAAACGAATTGTGCCAAGGCGTAATTTATCCTTGGCTTTCATCGCTAACTTTTGCTCGTCTTTGAGTTTTTCAATTAGAGCCATAACTTAGTCCTAAATTAGGTAAGTTATTAGTACAGGCGAACGCGACGTGCGTTTTCGCGAGACAACTTCTTAGCGTGACGCTTTTGAGCTGCTGCTTTAGCGCGTTTACGTACTGTAGTAGGTTTTTCGTAATGCTCACGACGGCGAACTTCAGAAAGAATACCTGCTTTTTCGCAAGAGCGCTTGAAACGACGTAGTGCAACGTCGAACGGTTCGTTTTCACGTACTTTAACTACTGGCATATGCCTTTCACCTCAGGTGTTAGTCAATTCGCTGGTAGTTATAATTAACCAGCTATTATTCAAATTGGTGCCGAATTTTAATCCGATCAAGACGTTTTGTAAAGCATTCTTGATTAAGAATTGAGTAATTTCTTTGTTTATTTTGTCTTCTCTAGTCATCAGGTCGCTTGAGCTAGCTTAGGGATGTAGGTAATATGGCGATAAATTAACGGGTAACTGAGAAAAATATGCGAATTTTAGGTATTGAAACCTCGTGTGATGAAACGGGTGTAGCTATTTATGATGACGAAAAAGGGCTACTGGCTCATCAGCTGTATAGCCAAGTAAAATTGCACGCAGATTATGGTGGTGTTGTACCTGAATTGGCCTCTCGTGACCATGTTAAAAAGACAATCCCCCTAATTCAAGCAGCATTAAATGATGCAGGCATGACTAAAGATGATATCGATGGTATCGCTTATACCGCAGGTCCTGGTTTGGTGGGCGCGTTATTAGTTGGTTCAACTATCGGTCGTAGTATCGCGTATGCATGGGATGTCCCAGCCATTCCTGTTCACCACATGGAAGGGCACTTACTTGCTCCAATGCTTGAAGATGAGCCACCAGCATTTCCGTTTGTAGCACTACTTGTGTCAGGCGGACATACAATGATGGTTGAAGTAAAAGGCATTGGTGAATACCAAATTCTTGGTGAATCTGTTGACGATGCAGCTGGTGAAGCGTTTGATAAAACGGCTAAATTAATGGGGTTGGATTATCCTGGTGGTCCTTTGCTTTCAAAATTAGCAGAGAGTGGCACAAAAGGAAGATTTAAATTTCCTCGTCCCATGACTGATCGTCCTGGTTTAGATTTTAGTTTCTCTGGCCTAAAAACATTTGCGGCAAATACCATTCGTGCAAATGATGATGATTTACAAACTCGCGCTGACATTGCTTTTGCTTTCCAAGAAGCCGTTGCTGATACTTTAGCGATTAAGTGTCGTAGAGCATTAAAACAAACAGGCATGAAACGTCTGGTTATGGCTGGTGGTGTGAGTGCGAATACCTATTTACGCCAAGAGCTTGAAGTGATGATGAAGAAAATTGGTGGCGAGGTATTTTACCCTCGAACTGAATTTTGTACCGATAATGGTGCCATGATTGCTTATGCAGGTATGCAGCGTCTGAAAAATGGTGAGACAACTGACTTAGCGGTTCAAGCGAAGCCGCGTTGGCCGATAGATCAGCTAAAACCTATTGCTAAATAGTACAGATCAAAAAAGATCGTTAATGATCTTTTAGACTTTAATATATAGAGGGGACTTAATTAGTCCCTTTTTCTTTGCCAAATTTTTGTTTCTTTTCCTGCAAAAAAACGTCGAATATTTTCATGGTGTTTTAAAACAATTAAGCAAGAAAGCATGGCAACTGGTAAGGTGTATTGAGGTTTTACAAGCCAAGTAAATAAAGGGGCAAGTAGAGCGGTGACCATTGATGCTAATGACGAATACCCAGTAACTAATACTGTGACCATCCAGCAACCAAATAACATTCCTGTTAAATCGAGTCCAATTGGGGCAAGTGCACCTAGTGCGGTTGCAACCCCTTTCCCACCTTTAAAATGAAAAAATAATGGATACATGTGACCTAAACAGGCTGAAATAGCAATAATACCTAGAATGAAAGGGTTAATTTCAAGAAAGTAGCCGCCCCATACCGGTAGCATCCCTTTTAAAATATCACATAGAAGAACCAAGCCTGCTGCGCCCTTTCCTCCCAAGCGAAGAACATTAGTTGCTCCTGGATTATGAGAGCCGGAAGTTCTTGGGTCTGGCAAGCCTTTTAATCGACATATTAAAACCGCACTAGAGATCGATCCTAGCAGATAGGCGATGATGATCATAATTAGTGCAAGAGGGGTCATGAATGAGCCTTTATTTAAGTGATCAGGAGCGAACAAAAATCATTTTTATAGTATATTGCTGAACATATCGAGCAAGGTAATATCAATATTACGTTGTTTTTCTTTTGATGGGTATCCGACCTCTTAATAAAAAGTGTGATCAAAGATGGATTTAGTATTTATAAAACAGCTTGAAGTTATTACAACCATTGGCGTTTATGAGTGGGAACAAGGCATTAAACAAAAGCTCGTATTAGATATTGATATGGCTC
This sequence comes from Aliivibrio thorii, assembly GCF_057368585.1. Lineage (NCBI taxonomy): Bacteria > Pseudomonadati > Pseudomonadota > Gammaproteobacteria > Vibrionales > Vibrionaceae > Aliivibrio > Aliivibrio thorii. Next base: position 351,014 of record NZ_CM170654.1, read on the forward strand.
ACGACAATAAACCAGCGGCAGATTCAGATGATGTTGAGCATTGCTTAAACTATGCTGAGGTGAGTGAAGCGGTAACAGAACATATTCAACAAGGGCGTTTTCTTTTGGTTGAACGCGTAGCTGAAGAAATTGCCAATTTGATTATGACTCGTTTTTCAGTGCCTTGGGTTCGAATTCATTTATCTAAGCCTGGTGCTGTCGTTAATGCACATAGTGTAGGTGTTGTGATTGAGCGAGGAAGCAAATGATCACAACCTATATTGGTGTTGGCTCCAATATTTCTCCTGAAAAAAATGTAAAAAGAGCCATTGATGAATTACATCAACTTGGTGAAGTAACAAAAGTGTCAACAGTGTATGAAGCCGAACCTGTGGGGTTTTCTGGTCATAATTTTTTCAATTTAGTTGTTGAGCTAAAGGTTAATCACTCATTGAGTGAGCTTGGGGCTTTATTGCGTGCTATTGAAATTAAATGGGGTAGAGAGCCTGATGCAAAAAAGAATCAAGATAGAACTCTTGATCTTGATATCTTACTGTATGGTGACATCGTTTCTGCATCAGATCCAACATTACCTAGAGAGGATCTTTTTAAGTTCGCTTTTGCTATTTTGCCGATGGTAGAGCTGAACCCTGATCTTATTGTCCCTAATACTGAGAAAACGATCAGTCAAATATGGGCTGACTTTTCACACAGCCAATCACTTAAACCCGTTTTAGTTAACTTAAATTTTTAATGGAATATCAATGACGTACTTTGAAGCTTTTTTTCTTGCTTTACTGCAAGGATTTACTGAATTTTTACCTATTTCAAGTTCTGCTCACCTTATCCTTCCTTCTGCCGTTCTTGGATGGCCTGATCAAGGTTTAGCCTTTGATGTCGCTGTGCATGTTGGTACGTTAGCTGCTGTTGTTATCTATTTTAGAAAGGAAGTGGTGACTCTATTAACTGCTTGGATTGGCTCTATTGTTAAAAAAGAACACAATAAAGAATCTAAGCTGGCTTGGTTAATCATTTTATCGACTATTCCAGCCGCATTATGTGGATTGTTATTCAAAGATTTTATTGAAGTATATCTACGCAGTGCATGGGTGATTGCAACGACGACGATTGTATTTGGTCTCTTGCTTTGGTGGGTGGATAAAAATTCAGAGTTAGCGAAAGGTGAATATGAGATGACGTGGAAAAAAGCGTTATTTTTAGGTGTTGCTCAAGCAATGGCTATGATCCCTGGTACGTCTCGTTCTGGTATTACGATTACTGCTGCTCTTTATCTAGGTTTTACTCGTGAAGCGGCGGCTCGTTTTTCATTTTTAATGTCTATCCCAATCATTACTCTTGCTGGTTCTTACCTTGGCCTTAAATTAGCAATGAGCGATGTTTCTGTGAATCTAGGCTTGTTAAGTACGGGTGTTTTGGTTTCTTTTATTAGTGCTTATATTTGTATTCATTTCTTCTTAAAGCTGATTTCAAGCATGGGAATGACGCCGTTTGTTATCTACCGTTTGTTGTTAGGTGCCGGCTTGTTTGCTTGGTTAAGTTTCGGTTAGAAACTAGAGGCTATACGCTTCGCTAACTAGAAACGATAAGAGCGAGTATTGCTGGCGTGGCAATGTTCTAGGCTTCAGGGCGCTATGCTTGCAGGTTTCAGGTGTACTCGGTTTTGATTTTCCTGAAACCTGAAACCTTAGCTTTTATAGTTCCTAGAGCGAAGCGTTCTAGTCAGCGTAGCGTATAGCTTATTTGATATACAACTTATCCTTCACCGCTTCAATTCGTCTTTTGGTCAACTCATCTCTAATCTCTGGTCCTTTAAACCCAGCCGCAACCACTTCTTTTACTTCCACATTTTTTGCTGCTTCAAATGCCATTTCAAAACGTGTTTTTTGTGGATAAGGTTCAGATTCTAATCCTAATCGTCCTGCATGATCTGCTTGGCAACAAAGTAAAATAGGTTCTAAACGCTCTGGTTTACGCCATACATCCATTTTATCAAGTATTTTAATAAAGGTCTGAGCGCGAAGTTCAGAAGCTCGATGAATATTGGTGTGGTGCTCGCAAACTAACAAAGCTAAGTCTCTATATTCATTGGGAACCTTAACTCGAGTACACAGTTTTTTAATAAGTTTAATACCTGTATGACAATGCATTTTATGACTTGGCCATTCAGATTCTGGTGTTATACCTTTACCTAAGTCATGAACTTGAGCAGCAAAGCGAGTGGGTAAATCTTCGCTTAGCAATGCGGCTTGTTGAGTAACCATTAATGTATGAATGCCAGTATCTATTTCTGGGTGCCATTTTTCTGGTTGAGGTACACCAAACAATGCATCCAACTCTGGTAATACAACAGCTAGGGCACCGCACTCTTTTAACACAGAAAGAAATATCTCTGGATGTTGGCTTGATAAGGATTTTTCCCATTCCTGCCATACACGCTCTGGAGTTAGGTGAGATAACTCTCCACTCTCTACTAAGGTTTTCATTAATGTCATTGTCTCAACTGCGATAGTAAAGCCAAGATGATGAAAACGAGCTGCAAATCGAGCGACACGTAAAACACGCAAAGGATCTTCGACAAAGGCCTCTGATACGTGACGTAATAGGCGATTCTTTAAATCCCCTTGTCCATTGTAAGGATCAATGAGTTCACCATCACCAGTTTTAGCAATAGCGTTAATGGTTAAATCACGGCGCAGTAAATCTTCTTCTAACGTAACGTCAGGTTCTGCATAACAAGTAAATCCTTTATAACCTTGGCCGCTTTTACGTTCAGTTCTTGCTAACGCATATTCTTCTTTGGTTTTTGGATGTAAGAAAACAGGAAAGTCTTGTCCGACAGCTTGATAGCCGAGCGAACCCATTTCGTTAGGGGTAGATCCAACGACAACCCAATCTTTATCTTTTACATCAATATTGAGAAGTGAATCTCGAACGGCACCACCAACTAAATAAATTTCCACGTTTTGCCCTACTAGCTGCCAAGATAAAGAGAACTTTCTTTACTTTCTTAACTCCAATGATACCGTGCAATCATAGGTTTTCGACTTTTTATTCCATATTTATTCTTGGAATTATTCAGATAAGGCAAACACCATTCTTATGTACCAAGATTTTTTTGGCTTTAATGAGCTTCCATTTTCAATGACGCCTAATGCGCGTTTTCTCTATTTGAGTGAACGCCATAAAGAAGCGCTGAATTATTTATTGTCTGGGTTAGGGCAAGGTGGTGGGTTTGCATTATTAACAGGAGAGGTCGGTACGGGTAAAACGACGGTATCAAAAGCTTTGTTTTCTAAATTAGAAAATAAAGTGCACTTAGCCTTAATTCTAAACCCTACATTTAGCGCTCAAGAATTGCTTGAAGCTATCTGCGATGAGTTGGAGATTATCTATTCAAATAGCACCTCTTTGAAAAACTTAACAGATAATATTGTTGGCTTTCTTAAACAAGAAAGAGAGAAAGGTTTTCAAACGATAGTTGCGATTGATGAAGCACAGCACTTAGGTCCAGATGTTTTAGAACAACTTCGTTTATTGACGAATTTTGAAACGGACAGTGACAAATTATTGAAAGTTCTTTTAATTGGCCAACCTGAACTGCAGCAGAAATTACAACAAACTAATTTACGTCAACTAGCGCAACGTATTACGGCCAGGTATCACTTATTACCATTAACCCCAAAAGAAATTGAGTATTATATTGCCCATCGTTTAACGGTGGCGGGTGGGGATATTTCCTTATTTCCAGCATCGGTAATTAAAAAAATAGCTCATCATTCTAGTGGGATACCTCGCGTCGTAAATTTATTGTGTGATAAAGCACTTTGGATAAGTTATCAGAGCGGCAATAAGATCGTAAATAGCAAAGCGGTAGAGCAGGCGAGAGAGTTGGTGCTTGATTGGCAAAGTTCTCCAGAAGTGAGAACTCATCAGAGAGATTCTTTTGCATTTACCCCACTAGTTATAGCATTGGGTCTCTCTGCATTATTGAGTTTAGGGAGTTATCATTTTCTTCCTAAATATTTAGATGCTCATTACCCAATGAGTGCGCCTATCGTAGAGGCACCATTAATTGGATTTGAATCTCAATCAGATGCGTTTCAAGCTTTATTATCGGTATGGGGTTATTCAACCAATTCATTTCAAGCCAATTGTACCAATGCAAAAAGAGCACAATTATATTGTTTAGACAGTAACGGAAGTTTAAATGATTTATTGGCGATTAACAGACCTGCAGTGGTTTGGTTACAACAAGCAACAGGTGATGATTTATTAGCGCTTGTTTATCGTGTTGATTCTAAAGGGGTGGAATTGCTTTTGCCCTCTGAACATGTTGAAGTTTCTCATCAATGGTTTGAGCAACATTGGAATGGGGCTTATATTCAATTGTGGAAAAAACCAATTATTACCGACAGAGCAATGAAACGTGGTGATAAAGGGGAGGCGATTTTAGAGCTAAATCGTTTATTGTCCTTGGCATTAGAACAACCCTTCAGTAATTTAGATAGATTTAATAAAGAGACAGAAAAGCAAGTGAAAGAGTTTCAGGAAATATTTGGTTTAACCACCGACGGTGTTGCAGGCTCAAGTACATTAATGTGGTTAGACAGTGTGGTTAATATTGATGCGCCTTTGCTGCAAGGAGGTGAATAAATGTCGTCTTTCCGTATTCCTTTAGGGGTGTTAGGCTCAATTGTTGTGCTTCCTCCTTTGATGATATCTAGCTATCTTTCATTACCTTACTATAAAGCGTCTCAACAGGAGATAGAGCCTTACAAACCTACATATACGGTATTATCACTACCCGTTTTAGAAACGGTAAAGCTACCGCTACGAGCGACAGCGTTATCTTTAAGTCGTTTAAAAGAACCGACGAAAAAAGTGAATTCAATCGAAGAATTTAGAGGGAAGTCGGATTCAAAAGATAATGTAGAAAATATCGCAGTTGAACAAAATCAAGAACCTTTAGATATTGATAATCTCGATTTATCTGGGTTGTCACCGGAATTGGCTGCGCGATTTGAATCTATTTTAAATGAACCATCTGAGGTTGAGGAGCGAAATGAAAGCGATTCTGCTAAGTATGGTGACTCCTCATATGTTGAGTTAGATAAAAAAGGTGCTCAATTTTCAGGACGCTTACCACCGCTTAATTTTCAAACGCATAATTATACTTCTAAGGCGAGTCGTCGTTGGGTAAAAGTAAATGGTAGGGAAGTGAATCTTGGAGGGCATATTTCAAATGGAATTACATTATTAGAAATAAATCCAAGAAATGTAGTGATTGATTTTGAAGGTCAAAAGATAGAAATTCCCGCTCTGTATGAGTGGAAAGGTTAATATCAATTCCAGTAATTACATTGGTATAAAAAAGCTCAGATAATTCTGAGCTTTTTTGTATATAACGTTTGAAGATTAGTTATCAATAATGATTAAGACCAACCGTTTTGTTTTTTCTTACGGCTTGGGATCATGTGAGGAAGTAGAAGGCCAAATAATAGACCAATACCTGCAACACCACCGCCGTACATGAAGTACTTAAGTAATAAATCTTCTTTTTGCGTATCTAGCTTAGCGCGTAACTCGCGAATTTCAGACTGAGAGCTAACCAATTGGTTATTTACATCACTGTAGCTCTGCTCTAAATCTTGCATTTGTTGGTTACGTTGAGTCAGACTATCAGCTAAGCCCGCTTTCTCATCATTTGCTGCTTTACGAGCGTTAGCCAGTTGTGTTTTTACTGAAGTAAGTTCAGCTTCAACTTTTGGTAAACGCTCACCTAGACCAGCTTGGCGAGAAACAAATTTACTTTCAACCCAGCCTTTTCGGCCTTTAGTATCAACAATTTGTGTGAAACCAGAGTTTTTGTTGCTGCTTAATAGAGTAATGCGTTCACCCGCATTTACACTACCAATGATCTTGTATTGATTACTTGGACCTGAGTGCATGTACGTAAACAGGTTATCAGAAATATAACGAGTTTGAGCTTGCGCTGGCGCAGCAATAGCCCAAGTAAGTAGAATCAGGCTAATAAAATGCTTCACAATAATATTCCTTTGACAAATTGGCCTTGAACCTTCTAAGTAAAGAGAAAAAGAATTTACTCATCACGACAGATTCAAACGAAGTTATAGATACTAAAAATATTTAAGCCCAGATGCAAGAAAAGAGGAGATATTACTCTCCTCTTTGTGCAATTGTTTCAAAATTGATTAAGCTTATGCGCTAACGCCAATACCGAAGATTGCTTGCATTGCGTAGTAGAAAACTACAGCCAATAATGCACCAGCTGGTAAGGTTACAACCCAAGACGCGACAATGTTACGTACCACACCTAAGTTTAGTGCGCCAATACCACGTGCAAAACCGACACCTAATACAGCACCAACTAGAGTTTGAGTCGTTGAAATAGGAAGACCAGTACCTGAAGCGAGTACTACCGTTGATGCAGTTGCTAATTGAGCAGCAAAGCCACGGCTAGGAGTTAGTTCAGTGATACCGGTACCTACTGTTGCCATTACTTTATGGCCTAGTGTTGCAAGACCAACAACGATACCAATACCACCTAGAGGAAGGATCCACCAAGCGATAGTACTCTTCGTTGTGATTTCCCCCATATGTTCAACTGTTGAAACAACAGCAGACAGTGGACCAATCGCGTTGGCAACATCGTTAGAACCATGAGCAAATGCCATCGCACATGCGGTAATAACCATTAACGTACTAAAAATACTTTCTACGCCAGTAAAACCACGGCTGTCTTTCTCGTCATTTACGGTATTTGCAAATTTACGAGAGATATACAGATAACCACCAACCATCACTAATGCTGATACGCTTGCAGATGCAATCCATGCTTCACCGTTGCTTAAATGTAGACCAACGTGCTTTAGACCTTTCTTGATAGTAACAAGTGCAATAACCATAGTGGTTATGAACATGTACACAGGAACAAAACGTTTAGCATTCATTAATGGTTTATCAGTATCAAATATCAGTCGTTGAGCACTGATAAAGATCATATAAGCAAAAATACCGGATATGAGAGGGGTGATTAACCAGCTCCCTACGATACCTTGAACTGAGTTCCAATCAACTGCTTCAGTACCTACGGCAATACACGCAAAACCGATGATAGCACCGATAATTGAGTGAGTTGTTGATACTGGCCAGCCCATGTAAGACGCAAGCAATAACCAAGTACCCGCAGCAAGAAGTGCTGACATCATGCCGTAAACTAATACTTCAGGCTGATGGGCAAAAAGAGAGGTATCAATTACCCCTTTACGAATTGTATCTGTAACTTCGCCACCTGCAAGGTATGCCCCTGCAAATTCGAAGATCATAGCAATGATGATCGCTTGTTTTACTGTTAGTGCTTTAGACCCTACAGAGGTGCCCATTGCATTGGCTACATCATTTGCACCAATACCAATAGCCATAAGGAAGCCGAAGAAGGCCGCAACTAAAATAAGGGTCGTGCCGTAGTTAGCAAGAATATCCATTGTATTACCTGTTACTGAATCACAAACTTATGAGCGAGATAGCATTAGTTCTAAACGAGAACCAACACGCTGTGCTTGGTCGGCAATGCCACCAACCCACTCAAGGATTTTATAAAGGAACATAACATCGATCGGATTGTACTTGTGTTCGATGTTCATGAGTTGCTGGCGCAGTTGAATTTGCAATTCGTCAGTATCATCTTCAATGATATCTAATTTATTGATCATCTCAGCAACCAAAGTGACTTCACGTCCCTTAAAGCCGGTTTCTAATAGCTCGTCTAATTCGCTGATGACTTCTTGCGCTTGATTAGCCGCATCTAAACAACGTTGAACATAAGCTAAAAATGCGTCCTGCATAGAGCTTGGAATTTCAAGTTGGCGACCAACAACGCGACCTGCGATGTCTTTAGCCAGATTTGCAAGTTTATCTTGCTGAGTTAACAGACCGAGCATGTCGGTACGGTCAACAGGCATGAATAACCCACGAGGAAGTTTTAAACGAATTTCACGTTTTAGAACATCCGCTTCTTTCTCTAAATGAGAAATTTGTGCACGAAGTTCACCCGCTTTTTCCCAATCACCTTTTGCACACGTTTCGAAAAACGGAATAAGAAGTGAGCAGCATTCATTGACACAAACAACGTGACGCTGCAGAGGTTTCATTGGGGACTTTGCGAATAACCCCATAATAGTATTTACTGGCATGGTTTCTTAACCTATAAAACAAGTACCTAATGGTGAATTGTTAGACGATGGCCATAAAGGCGCGAATGTTAACCCAATCCCACTATCAATAAAACTACTTTAGATCATGGTTTTGGCATTATTTGTTGCTTGATACCGAACAGTTTAAGCCATATCCTTGGAAAGACAACGGTTATGAGGTCATTATGGAAACTGAAATAGAACTGAAATTTTTTGTTTTTCCTGAATTTGTTGACACTATTATAGACAAAATATCAGGAGCGAAAGTCATAGAGCAGAGTTGCCTTAACTTGGGTAACATCTATTTTGACACACCCGAACAGCATCTTCGTAAGCATGACACAGGCTTACGTATTCGTCGATTCAACGATGAAAGAACTCAGACATTGAAGACTGCTGGTCGAGTTGTGGCAGGATTGCACCAGCGACCAGAGTACAATGCTGAGCATGATTCCGATACTCCTAACGTTTACCTACATCCTCAAGATGCTTGGCCGAACGATATTGCTTTAGATGATCTTCAACAACAGCTTGCTCCTCTATTTTCGACTAATTTCGTTCGTCAGCAATGGTTAGTAGCCATGCCAGATGGCAGTGAAATTGAGCTAGCTTTTGACCAAGGTGAAGTTATTGCTGGCGATAAAACTACGCCAATCTGCGAAGTCGAATTAGAGCTGAAATCAGGTCAAACAGATGCCTTGTTTACGTTAGCTCGTGATTTATGTAGCTCTGGTGGAATGCGTCTAGGCAACCAAAGTAAAGCGGCAAAAGGGTATCGTTTAGCGATGAATGCTCCTGCTGATAAAGTAAAAAACTTGTCGCTAGTGAGAACGGAATCTAATGATAGCGTTGAAACATGTTTTATCAATTCTTTAGAATACGCACTTTCTCATTGGCATTATCACGAACAGATTTATATCGACACACAAGATCTACTTGCTTTGCAGGAGATCCGAATTGCGATCGCCTTTTTACGTCAAATATTTTTGGTATTTGGTGAAATGGTGCCAAAACGCGCAAGTGAATTATTGCGCCAAGAATTAAAATGGCTAGAAGAGCAACTTCATTGGTTAGATGAATCAGAGCACCTAGATTACTTAATTGAAGAGAAAGGCAATGTATTAAGAAAGCTAGATGCGAGAAAGTTTTTAGTTGCTAGTTTAAGAGAAAGTGCAGAGTCGTTACCAAAGACAGATGAAATGATGTCTTTATTGATGTCATCTCGTTATTGTGGTTTGCTATTAGATTTGAGTCGTTGGATTTTAACGCGAGATTGGCAGCCATTCTTAGATGATAAGAAGCGTCAAATACTGCAAGAATCTATCGATAGTCATTCAGGAACTTTACTCGATCGTACTTGGGAAGCATTAGATTCAGCATTCTCTACAGAAAACCAATTATTACCCGTAGATTACTTTAAGCAAAAAATGCGTTTACGCCGCAATTTAATGACAGGGACGTGCTTTGCTCTTATTTATGACAATGAGAGGCGAAAAGGCTTCCGTTTACCTTGGCTTGATTTACTGCAAGGCATTGATGATTTGATGAGCTTAGAGCCATTAAGGACTCGAGTTCAGTTACTTAATGACGAAGAAGAACGAGAACAACTTGTTCGTTGGTTAGTCCGTCAAGAGCGCTCAATACTTCATGCGATGGAACAAACCCGTAAAGCAGGGCTAGAATACCCCCCTTATTGGCAATAGGTTTACGCTTAAATTAAGAACGTGTAATTATATAAAGAGAAGTAATTACTTCTCTTTTTTATTGTCTATCTGATCTAGTTTTTTTAGTATTTCAGCTTGCTGCTGTAAAAGTAGCTCTAATCTTTCATCTCTATGATGCCTATCTTCTTGTTCTTTTTTTCTTTTCTCAATCTTTGAAGGCTCGGTAATTATTGAGGTTATTAAACCTGAAATCATACCGAAAATACCTACACCAGAAATAATCACCAATACCGCTAATACTTTTCCAGCGAATGTCACAGGATAGTGATCGCCATATCCGACGGTGGATATAGTAACAAAGGCCCACCATACCGCATCGCCTGCAGTATGGATGTTGGCATTAGGATCTTTCCCTTCAAACATCAGCATAAAGACTGAACCTAAAGATATTAGGGTTACCATTAGGATTAAAATAGAGGCAATGGTTGCTTCTTTTCTATTAGATTGAATTTGCTTTAGTAAGGATTGACTGGAACGTAATAAACGAAATACACGTAAAATATGAAAAATACGAGCATAACGTACGGGTTCAATGATTGGGATGCTGGCAATAAAATCTATCCAGTGATCTTTTAAATATTGAAGCTTGTGTTTACTACGAAAAAAATCAATCGAAAGCTGAAAGAGAAAGAGCCCACAGATGATGGTGTCGAGAGTGATCAACATTGTTCTACTATTGTGTTCTAACGGAACAAACAGAAGGCTTGAGATCACAATTAGTGATAAAAAGGATAGTATCAGTGACATTAAGCTCATGGGTTTAAGGTCAATTTTGTTATGATTCATGTTAATTACTTATGTCTGTCTATCGATATAAAATAGAAATATGTGTTTTCATGATGATAAAAATTATACGTTTTTATCATGCACTAAAAAAATTGATTCCGAAAGGTAGTGAGGGAAGAGAATGTTAACAATCGCTTTTAAGCCATGGGAAAGGCTGGTCACTGATATTAAGTTAGTACCAAAGCTGGTCATTTTAATGATATTTAGTACGGTTCTATTGGTGTCAAAACAGTTATGGGACGCGAATACTTTTTATCAAGCAGTCATTACTATTCAAAAAGAACAAGCCAAAGAGTCTGCAGTTGCTAGTGCTGAGTTAGTTGAGAATATCTTAACGAATAAATCAAATGGTAAAGAGTTAGCGCGTGAACTGGTTAGCATTCAATCTAATGCATTAGCTAAAGGTAATTATGTTTATGTGATAGATCGTGATAGCGGCAAAGTGTTTGGCCATCAATCAGTGCGGTCACTTTCTTCTCTTTCCTCTTCATTAGATGAAGGGCGTTCATTAAAAGAAGAGCTTCAAAGCCTTTCTTCTCAAAAAGCGTATTCTCTTAATGATCATAGTCGTTATGAATTTGCAGTAAAAGTACCTGATCATAATTGGGTGGTGGTAGCTTCCCAGACATCAGAGAGCGCAGAGGTATATTACCAAGATTACCTTTACCAAGTAATTTGGCAAACTATTGTTATGATCGTTGCCTTCATGGTTATTCTGCTTGGTGCTTCAAGCATTATGCTACGTCAGATGCGTTACTTAAATGCATCAATGAAAGAAATTGCAGCTCAAAATTTATCTGAGCCAGTTGGAATGAACTGTAAAGATGAATTTGGTGATTTAGCAAGAGAGCTAAATAAAACCCGTTTACAACTTAAATCGGTAGTTGAAACTCAACTAACTGCTTCTCAAGAGTTATCTAACCTAACTGAAATTATGACGATCAGTATGGAAGGGACAAAAGAAGCAGCCCAAGAAGAGTTTGCAGAGATAGATCAACTTGCTACAGCGATGAGTGAAATGAGTTCCACGGTACAAAACGTGGCAGAAAATGCACGTAATGCATCTGCAGGTACTGAGCAAGCTCAAGTTCAGGCTAAGGTTGGTCAACAGTTTGTGGAAGGCACGATTGTTAAAATTCAAGCGCTATCTGGTGATATAGCGGCTTCTGCTGAGGTGGTTAATCAGGTTGAAGAGCGTGTTATGTCTATTAGCTCAGTGGTTGAGACAATTCGTGGTATTTCAGAGCAGACGAACTTATTGGCATTAAATGCAGCGATAGAGGCGGCGCGAGCTGGAGATGCGGGACGTGGTTTTGCCGTGGTAGCTGATGAAGTAAGAAACCTAGCGCAAAGTACACAAGGGGCTACGGTTGAAATTCAAGATATGATCACCCAACTGCAAAATAGTGCCAATCAGGCAGTTGAGCTGATGGAGAAGAGCGTAGTTGAAGCGGCTGAAGGTGTTGAGTTAGTGACTAACGCAGGTACAGAGTTAAACAGTATCGTGAGTCAAGTTAGTAGTATTAATGAAATGAACTTCCAAATCGCAAGTGCGGCAGAGCAGCAAAGCAGCGTTGCGGAAGAGATGGATCAAAACCTGACGAATGTTCGAGAGCTGGTTGACGCTTCTGTAGTTGTAGTGACAGAGCTGACAGAGACCTCTGAAGAGATGCAAAAAAATGCGGAAGAACTAGAAGCTAAAATGAAAGTATTTAAGATTTAACGTAACGGGTTTAATTTTCTGACGCCTACACTCAGTTGTAGGCGTTTTTGTTTGCGGCTAATAATAAAGTTTGGCACAGTATGGAAAGTCAGATCTGTTCGCAGATTATAAGGAATTTCGATAAGGGATATCATGTCTTTGCCATCATCATTGCAAACACTTGCAGAGCGTCGTCAGCAAGAGTTAATTCATCTTTCTCATGTTCAAAATTGGCCTGAACTGTATCAGCAGCAATTACTTATTGCTCTTGGCTGTAGTGACTTTTTACACGAATGCTTCCAAAAAGATGAATTCTTGTGTCAGTATTTTCCATCGATGTTTAAAGCAGTAGACAGAAGTGAGGAGTACCGTTCTCGACTACAGGAGTTATTGTCATCCTATACTGATGAAAATGGATTGATGAGTGAATTACGCTATTTCCGCCGACGTGAAATGGCTTATATAGCGTGGCGCGATTTTACTTGTACCCAGTCAACTGGCGATAACTGGTCTTTAGAAATCAGTCTTTCTCATCTCTCTTTGTTAGCTGAAGCGCTAATTGTTGAGTCTTATCAATGGCTTTATAAACAAGCATGTATTGATTGGGGAACACCAAGAAATGCGCAAGGTGAAGAGCAGCCTATGCTCATTATTGGTATGGGTAAATTAGGTGGTGGAGAGCTGAACTTCTCATCTGATATCGATTTAATTTTTACTTATCCCGAAAATGGCGAGACAGAAGGCGCTCGTCGAAGTATTGCGAATGCTCAATTCTTTACACGCTTAGGTCAAAAACTAATTAAAGCGTTAGATCAAACGACGGTTGATGGCTTCTGCTATCGAGTTGATTTACGTTTGCGTCCTTTTGGTGAAAGTGGGCCATTAGTGATGAGTTACGCTGCGCTTGAAGATTATTATCAAGAACAAGGGCGTGATTGGGAACGTTACGCGATGATTAAAGCGCGAGTGATGGGAAAAGAAACGTACAGTCATTACCAAGAATTGCGTCAAATGTTACGCCCATTCGTTTTCCGTCGTTATATTGATTTTGGTGCGATTCAAGCACTACGTCGAATGAAATCAATGATAACAACAGAGGTTCGCCGCCGTGGTTTACATGACAATATAAAGCTTGGGGCTGGTGGTATTCGAGAAGTTGAGTTTATTGCTCAAGTATTCCAGTTAATTCGCGGTGGCAGAGAACCTTCTTTACGAGGTCGAGGCTTATTAGAGACATTAATTGCGATTAAAGAATTAGGGCAATTGTCTGTTCAAGAGGTTGATGATCTTACTAAAGGGTATTGCTTTTTACGTCGCTTAGAGAACTTATTACAAGCGATTGGAGATCAACAAACTCAAACATTACCAATGGATGAGCGCGACCAAATTCGCCTTGCTTTTGCTATGGGAATGCAAGATTGGCCTGAGTTGTACTCTGAAATAGAGCACCATATGAATACGATTCATGCCGTATTTGAAGACTTGATTGGTCATGAAGAAGAAGAGTCAGAGAGTAGTGTTGATAAAGCGTATATTGAGTTATGGGATATGGCTCATAATCAAGAAGTGTTAGAGCATATATTGCAAGAGCTCAATCCTGAACAAGCAGAATCGTTAACTCAACATATTATTGAGTTTAAAGGCGAGTTGAAAAAGAAAACCCTTGGTCCAAGAGGTCGAGAAGCGATTACTAATCTGATGCCGAAGTTGTTTAGTGTGGTGATCAGTCGAGAAGATGTTAGTGATACCTTACCTCGTATTACCAAACTTATTCAAGCGATTGCAACTCGAACGACTTACCTAGAACTCCTTGATGAGCATAGCGGAGCATTACACCATCTGGTTCGCCTGTGTGCAGCAAGTCCAATGGTTGCAGAACAGTTAACTCGTTACCCAATTCTTCTTGATGAACTATTGGATATAAACCAACTCTATAACCCTATTGAATTAAGTCAGTATAAAGTAGAGCTACATGAGTTCCTTGCTCGTATTCCTGAAGATGACATGGAGCAGCAAATGGAGGCATTGCGTCAGTTTAAGCAAGTGTGTTTGCTAAGAATTGCAGCCTCGGATATCGCTGGTGGGTTATCGCTTATGAAAGTAAGTGATCACTTAACGTATTTATCAGAAGCTATCGTTGAAGCGGTAGTAAATCAAGCTTGGTTGCAAGTCACAGAAAAGTTTGGTGAACCGACACATCTTGAAGGAAGAGACAGTAAAGGTTTTGCGGTTATTGGTTACGGTAAAGTTGGTGGATGGGAGTTGGGCTATAATTCTGATCTTGATATTGTCTTTATGCACGATTGCGATACAAACACATATACTAATGGTAAAAAAGAAATTGATGGTAGGCAGTTTTATTTACGCTTAGCACAACGCATTATTCATATATTCTCAGTGCGAACGCCTTCAGGTATTTTGTATGAAGTTGATACCCGTTTACGCCCATCGGGGGCATCGGGTTTATTGGTAAGTACGAGTGAAGCATTTGATGAATACCAACGAGATGACGCATGGACGTGGGAGCATCAAGCGTTAGTCCGTGCTCGAATGATTTATGGTGACCGTTTATTACAAGAGGCGTTTAATAAAACGCGACATGAGATACTTTGTTTAACTCGAGATGAAAAAACGCTTCAGAAAGATGTCGCAGAAATGCGAGAAAAGATGCGAGATCATTTAGGTGGAAAGAAAGCGGGACGTTTTATGCTTAAACAAGATATTGGTGGTATTACTGATATTGAGTTTTTAGCACAATATTTAGTGTTAAACCACAGTCATCAAGCCCCTAAGTTAACCCGTTGGTCTGATAATGTGCGTATTTTTGAAAGTTTTGCACAGCAAGGAGTAATGGATGAAGAACTATCTCAGTTGTTGATTCATGCTTATTGTGTAATGCGAAATGAAATACATCATCGCAATTTATTAGGCTTTGATGCTGATGTTGATGAAAATAGCTTTAGTCAAGAAAGAGAAACGGTAGTAAGTGCTTGGAATAGCTGGTTTGTTGAGTAAGAATTACTTAACTCTTCGTTTATTATTACTAAGTTGGCGCAGAACTTGCGTAAATGCTACCATTTATAACAGATGACTTTTTTATAAACAGCTTGAACCGATAATGGTGGATAGTTTGCTGTTTATTGCCCGGAGAAAAGAATGAAACCGACACTTCCTAACTATGAACAATCTGGTGTATTGATCATTGGTGATGTAATGCTTGACCGCTATTGGGGTGGCCCAACGACTCGTATTTCACCTGAAGCTCCAGTTCCGGTAGTTAAGGTTAATAATATTGAAGAGCGTCCTGGTGGTGCAGCCAACGTTGCGATGAATATTGCTGCATTAGGTGGAGATGCTCACCTTGTTGGTTTAGTGGGTGATGATGAACCAGCAAAAGCGCTAGAGGCAACATTAGCGTCATTAAAAGTACATTGTGATTTTGTTACTCTTCCTGAGTTTCCAACGATTACTAAATTACGAGTGATGAGCCGTGGCCAACAGCTTATTCGTCTTGATTTTGAAGAGAGCTTTCATGATGTACCCGTTGAACCATTGATCAGCCGTATGCAAGCTACCTTATCAAAAGTAAAAGCCGTTGTATTATCGGATTACGCAAAGGGCGCACTAGAGCACGTACAATTAATGATTCAAGAAGCTCGAAAAGTAAATGTTCCTGTATTCATTGATCCTAAAGGTGCGGATTTTGAGCGTTACCGTGGTGCTACGTTATTAACACCAAACATGCTTGAGTTTGAAACGGTTGTTGGCAAAGTAAAAGATGAAGATGACTTGGTAGTGAAAGGCCAACAAATCATTGAAGAATTTGATTTTGAAGCTTTGCTTGTTACTCGTAGTGAACATGGCATGACATTGCTTCGTCGCGATATGGAACCACTGCACTTACCAACACTTGCTCGTGAAGTATTTGACGTAACTGGGGCCGGTGATACGGTTATCTCTGTATTGGCAGCATCCGTATCAACAGGTAAACCGCTTGATGAAGCGTGTGCATTAGCTAATGCAGCAGCAGGTGTTGTAGTTGGTAAGCTGGGTACATCAACGCTATCAACGATTGAATTAGCTGAAGCGATTCACGGTAGCCAAGACTCTGGTTTTGGTATTATCGGTGAAGAGCAGCTAATCAGTGCGGTGAAACAAGCGCGTGAGCGTGGTGAGAAAATCGTAATGACTAACGGCTGTTTTGACATTCTTCACGCAGGTCATGTTTCTTACCTAAATCACGCAGCTGAGTTGGGTGACCGCCTAATTGTTGCCGTAAATACGAATGAATCAGTACAGCGCTTAAAAGGTCCTGGTCGTCCAATCAATCCAACGGATCGTCGTATGGCGGTATTAGCGGGTTTAGGTGCAGTTGATTGGGTAGTCCCTTTCTCTGAAGATACACCACAGCGCTTAATCTCAGAAGTATTGCCAACCACGCTAGTAAAAGGTGGTGATTATGTGATTGAAGATATCGCGGGTGGTGCAGAAGTTATTGCCGCGGGTGGTGAAGTTAAAGTATTAAATTTTGAAGATGGTTGTTCAACAACCGGCATCATTGAAGCGATTAAAGGTAGTAGAGGTTAATTTTTCTCTACTCGTAAATCGTTAGTTCTTTAAAGTAAAAGCCCCATTATCTATTTGGATAATGGGGCTTTCTTTTTAGAAGGTTTACGATAATTTAACGAAGTATTATTCTAGTTTTTTTGCTTTCTCAATCATTTTTGTGATCGTTGAGCCTTGAACAAGAATAGAGAAAACAACGACAGAGTAAGTCATAACAAGGATTAGCTCTCGTACATCAATATTTTTATCTGGGATAACTAAAATACCAGATGGAATCGCCAAAGCCATTGCCAGAGCTAAGCCTCCACGAAGACCGCCCCACGTTAAAATATTAACTGATAGTGGGTTATAGGTTCTGAAACGCTTAAAACCAATGTATGAAATGAAAACACTTAAATAGCGACTTGCTAGTACCAATGGAATAGATATTGCCATTAAGATCCAATCTTCTTGGTGGAACTGGAACAGCAGCATAGACATACCAATAAGAAGAAATAACACGCCATTTAAAAACTCATCAACTAATTCCCAGAAGTGATCTAAATGATCTTCACTCTCTTTTGAAAAGCCAATATAGCGAGTCCAGTTACCAATCATGATTCCCGATACCACCATCGCTAATGGGCCTGAAACATGAAGGGTTTCAGCAAATGCATAACCAGAGGTTGGAATACCTATCGTTAATAGTAACTCCATTGAGTGGTCATTGGTTGAGCTGATTAAGTAATGGAAAATTAGGCCTAAAACTAAACCATAAATGATGCCACCGATAGCTTCTTGTAAAAAGAGGGTGCTAACACTGCCTACTGTTGGTGTTTCTGAACCAAAAGCAATCGTAAATAGAGTGACAAAAATGACCAAACCAAAACCATCATTGAATAGAGATTCACCTTCAATTTGAGTCGAGATACGCTGTGGTGCATTGAGTTTCTTTACAATAGCGAGAACTGCAATTGGATCGGTTGGCGAGATAAGAGCACCAAATAATAGGCAGTAGATTAAATCGAAATTAATACCAATTAGGTTACATATTCCCCATAGGACAAAGCCTATAAAGAAAGTAGAGAATAGAGTTGCTCCTAAAGCCAATACGGTAATTTCCCACTTTTGGTCTTTGAGGTTTTGTAATTTAATTCCTAAACCACCTGCAAACAATAAGAAACCTAATATTCCTTTTAAGAGAAAATCTTCGAAATTTATGTCTGTTAGCGTTTCAGTCGCAATCTCTCTAAGATTAAACCAACCATTATGACCCGCAACAATGATCACTAGTGATAGCATCATTGAACCTGCAGTGATTGCTATGGTTGTTTGCATTTTCCCTATTTTGCTATTAAAAAATGCGATTAACATAGCAGCTGCTGCAAGAAAACAGAGTGTGTTATATACGGACATTGTTTAACCTCTATATATGTTATTTGTGTAACAAAATGTGATAGAGGTCATTTTCCACTCAAATTGATAAATATCAAACTTTATTTCTAATTTGTGAAAATAAAACCATTTTAGACGTCTAGATTTCTATTAGATGTGTGATAGGATTGTAACAGAAAAGTATTATGGATGAGGCTGTACCGTGGCAGGAAGCAATAAGAAAACTCAAATAGAAAAACAACTTTTAGAACGTATACTTTTGATAGATGGTGGTATGGGTACCATGATCCAAGAGTATAAGTTTGAAGAGCAAGATTATCGTGGAGAGCGCTTTAGTGATTGGCATTGTGATTTAAAAGGTAACAATGACCTTTTAGTGCTTTCTCGTCCTCAAATTATCAGGGATATTCATTCTGCTTATTTAGAAGCGGGTGCTGATATTTTAGAAACGAACACCTTTAACTCGACAACGATCGCAATGGCTGACTATGACATGGAAAGCCTGAGTGAAGAAATGAACTTTGAAGCGGCACGATTAGCAAGAGAAGTCGCAGATGAGTGGACATTAAAAACGCCTCATAAACCGCGTTATGTTGCTGGTGTTTTAGGCCCGACGAACCGAACGTGTTCTATTTCCCCAGATGTGAATGACCCTGGTTATCGAAATGTCTCTTTCGATGAATTAGTCGAAGCCTACTCAGAATCAACTCGTGCCTTAATTAAAGGTGGTTCTGATTTAATTCTTATCGAGACTATCTTTGATACCTTGAATGCAAAAGCCTGTTCTTTTGCTGTCGAATCTGTTTTTGAAAAAATGGGTATAACATTACCTGTAATGATCTCCGGTACGATAACCGATGCATCAGGACGTACCTTATCAGGACAAACAACCGAAGCTTTCTATAACGCATTACGTCATGTTAAACCAATCTCATTTGGTTTGAACTGTGCGTTGGGACCTGATGAGTTACGTGAGTATGTAAGTGAGCTATCTCGTATTTCAGAATGCAGCGTGTCTGCGCACCCTAACGCCGGTTTACCTAACGCCTTTGGTGAATATGACCTATCTCCAGAAGAAATGGCTGAGCACGTAAAAGAGTGGGCAGAAAGTGGTTTCTTAAATTTGATCGGTGGCTGTTGTGGCACGACCCCTGAACATATCCGCCAAATGGCACAAGTGGTTGAAGGTGTTAAGCCTCGTCAATTACCAATCCTTCCAGTTGCTTGTCGCTTATCAGGTCTAGAGCCATTAACGATTGAGAAAGACTCTCTTTTTGTAAACGTTGGTGAAAGAACCAATGTTACTGGCTCGGCTCGCTTTAAACGTTTAATTAAAGAAGAGTTATATGATGAAGCATTGAGTGTTGCTCGTGAGCAAGTAGAAAACGGCGCTCAAATCATCGATATCAACATGGATGAAGGCATGCTTGATGCTGAAGCGTGTATGGTTAAATTCTTAAACCTATGTGCTTCAGAACCTGAGATATCTAAAGTTCCTGTAATGGTCGATTCTTCTAAATGGGAAGTTATCGAAGCTGGACTTAAATGCATTCAAGGCAAGGGTATTGTTAACTCAATATCGCTTAAAGAAGGTAAAGAAAAATTCTTACAACAAGCTAAGCTAATCCGTCGCTATGGTGCTGCTGTGATTGTGATGGCTTTTGATGAAGTCGGCCAAGCGGATACGCGTGAGCGAAAAATAGAAATATGTACTAACGCTTATAACATCTTAGTGGATGAAATTGGTTTTCCACCAGAAGACATTATTTTTGACCCAAACATCTTTGCTGTTGCAACGGGGATCGATGAGCATAACAACTACGCTGTTGATTTTATTGAAGCCGTTGCTGATATAAAAAGAACGCTTCCCTATGCCATGATTTCAGGTGGCGTATCTAACGTATCATTCTCATTCCGAGGTAATAATTACGTACGTGAAGCGATTCACGCCGTGTTCTTATATCACTGTTTTAAGAACGGTATGGATATGGGTATCGTAAATGCAGGCCAATTAGAAATTTACGATAATGTACCTGAAGATTTACGTGAAGCGGTAGAAGATGTCGTACTTAACCGTCGTGATGATTCAACAGAACGCTTACTTGATATGGCAACAGAATATCTAGAACGAGCGGTTGGAAAGGTTGAAGATAAATCGGCTTTAGAATGGAGAACATGGTCAGTAGAAAAACGCCTTGAACATTCTTTAGTGAAGGGAATTACTGACTTCATTGTTGAAGATACAGAAGAAGCACGAGTCAATGCAGCTCGCCCTATTGAAGTGATCGAAGGTCCTTTAATGGACGGCATGAACGTCGTGGGTGATTTATTTGGTGAAGGGAAAATGTTTCTTCCTCAAGTCGTAAAATCAGCACGAGTAATGAAACAAGCCGTAGCGCATTTAGAACCCTTTATTAATGCCACTAAAGATGTTGGTTCAACCAATGGCAAAATCTTATTAGCAACAGTGAAAGGTGATGTTCATGATATCGGCAAGAATATCGTAGGGGTAGTTCTTCAATGTAATAACTATGAAATCATAGATCTTGGCGTGATGGTTTCTTGTGAGAAAATTCTAAAAGTAGCGAAAGAAGAAAATGTCGATATTATCGGACTTTCTGGCCTTATTACGCCATCGCTTGATGAGATGGTCCATGTCGCTAAAGAGATGGAACGTCAAGGATTTGATTTACCACTTTTGATTGGTGGGGCAACGACGTCTAAAGCACATACAGCGGTGAAAATTGAGCAAAACTACTCTCAACCTGTAGTTTATGTTAATAACGCTTCTCGTGCGGTTGGTGTTTGTACCTCGTTACTGTCTGATGAATTGAAACCAGCATTTATTGAGAAGTTGGATTTAGATTACGAGCGTGTGCGTGATCAACATAGCCGTAAAACACCACGAACAAAACCCGTTTCACTAGCAAGAGCACGAGCAAACAAAGTCGATATTGATTGGGTAAACTACACGCCTCCAGTACCTGTAAAGCCGGGTGTACATATTATTGATGATATGGATGTTGCGACGTTACGCGAATATATTGATTGGACTCCTTTCTTTATGACATGGTCTTTAATGGGCAAATACCCTGCAATTTTAGAGCATGAAGAGGTGGGTGAAGAAGCGAAGCGTTTATATAAAGACGCGAACGATCTGTTGGATCGTGTAGAAAAAGAAGGCTTACTAAAAGCGCGAGGAATGTGTGCTCTTTTTCCTGCTAACAGTGTTGATGATGATATTGAAGTGTATACCGATGAATCTCGCACTGAGGTATTGAAAGTGCTACATAATTTACGTCAACAAACAGAAAAGCCAAAAGGGTTTAACTATTGTTTATCTGATTATATTGCACCGAAAAAGAGCGGAAAGGCCGATTGGATTGGTGGCTTTGCTGTGACTGGTGGCATTGGTGAACGAGAGCTTGCAGATGACTATAAAGCCAAAGGTGATGATTATAATGCCATTATGATCCAAGCCGTTGCTGACCGTTTAGCTGAAGCGTTTGCCGAGTATTTGCATAAAGAAGTACGTAAAGATATTTGGGGCTATTCTCCAGATGAAGACCTTTCAAATGATGATCTTATCCGTGAAAAGTATCAAGGTATTCGTCCTGCACCTGGATACCCTGCTTGTCCTGAGCATACAGAAAAAGGGACATTGTGGGAGTTGATGGATGTTGAAGAAGCAATAGGAATGTCGTTGACTTCTAGCTACGCTATGTGGCCGGGAGCCTCTGTTTCTGGTATGTATTTCTCTCATCCTGATTCTCGCTATTTTGCGATAGCTCAGATCCAAAAAGATCAAGCAGAGAGTTATGCTGAGAGAAAAGGCTGGAACATGCTAGAGACTGAAAAATGGTTAGGTCCAAACTTAAACTAGTCTTCTTAAATAAAGCACATTAAAACAAAAAGCCCATTCACCAGTAACGAATGGGCTTTTTTAGATTAGCTTAAAGTGTAGGCTTATTTTTCAAAGAGCTCTTTATGTAGCACTTTTACAGCTTGTTTTGACTCTGACTCATGCAGTAAGAAGCAGAGGTTATGCTGACTTGCACCATAACAAATCATACGTAAATTGAAATCCTCTAAAGTACCGAATACTTGTTTAGCTGAGCCTTTAGAGTGACTCATTTGATTACCAATGAGGGCAACTAAGCATAAATTGTGTTCTATTTCTATTGTGCAGAGTTCTTCAAGTTCTTGCTGTGCTTCTGCTGGCAATTCAGGCGCTTTTCCGTTGGTATTTGTTTGATCCAATGTTAATGCAACACTGACTTCAGAAGTTGTAATTAAATCTACAGATATTTGGTATTTTGCCAAAATTTTAAACACTTCGGCAAGGAAACCGTAAGCATGGAACATGTTTGGACTATGCAACGTCACCATCGTTTGATTACAACGCAAGGTTAGTGCTCTAAATAAAGGCGCACTATTTACCTGTTGTTTAATCCATGTGCCGCCTTTTTCTGGTTCTTTTGATGAACCAACAAATACCGGAATTTGATGGCGAAGTGCTGGCAATAGGGTTGATGGATGCAATATTTTAGCCCCATAATTTGCCATTTCAGAGGCTTCGCTGAAACTGATTTCAGGGATTGGTGAGGCAGCAGAGGCAATGCGTGGATCGGTTGTATAAATACCCGGAACATCGGTCCAAATCTCTAATCCACACGCATTCACTGATTCTGCAATCAAAGCGGCACTGTAATCACTGCCTCCTCGACCTAATGTTGTTGTATTCCCTTGGCTATCTGAGCCAACAAAGCCCTGTGTTACAACGATATGTTTTTGGCATAGAGGTATCAGTTTTTCTCTAGCTAAACGAGTAATTTCTTCAAGTTGAGGTTCACCTTTACCAAACTTGGAATCGGTGCGTAGTACGGTTCGAATATCAAAGCGAACCGCAGAATTTCCACGTTCAATCAATAGTTGAGTAAAAAGGTGGGTAGACATTAACTCACCACACGCGACAAGGTGGTCAGTAAGTTTATCGCTAGGTTGGAAAGTCGCAGCGTCAGCCGCTTTTTCTATATCATCAAGAATTTCAAGAATGGCTTTTTCAGGGTAAATTGGATCGGAAAGTTGGTCTAATACTGAAAAATGTATGGACTTGAGTTCAGAAAGGATTGCTTTTTTTCTTTTGTTATCTTGTGTGCCGTTTGCGAGTTCAACTAAAAGATTAGTGACTCCGGAGCAAGCACTGATAACGACAAGGTGAGTATTTTGGTTCTGTTCTATGACATAAGCGCTGCGGCTCATTGCTTCAAAATTTGCAACACTTGTACCGCCAAATTTAGCAACATTTATAGAGTTCACTTTCCTGTCTCCCGACTACATCCAATGTGGAAATAAATGTGAAGAGTCATAGCAAAAAATAAATAGCTGCTAGAAGCTCTCCACTTAAAATTAAGTGGCAATCGTAAGGATTCAGCCAGTACGATCGATAATCTTTTCCCAATCAAGATTATCTCGGCACTGCTCTCCCTCACTTATTTGTTTGGGAGTTTGGGCTCCACAAATAAAGCTACCTAGGCAGTGCTCCTCTTCTGTGTACGTTTTATATAACAAAACATATGTTAACAATGTGCTTTTTTATGAAACAAATGTCAATCAATAGTAATGACTTTATTTGCATTTCTCCGATTTAAAGTAAATATAAGTGTTTTATGGCTATTTTCTATAGTTAAGTCACTCTAATTACTTCGTCTAATTGAGTTTAATTATTATTGTGTCTATTCTTTAAACACCCTATATTTCAAGGAGTGAATGATGCAAAGTTTTATCCCGCCAAAAAGAACCCTTATGGGACCTGGACCTTCTGATATATCGCCACAAGTATTGCAGGCATTAAGTCGCCCAACGATTGGCCACTTAGATCCTCTATTCATTAAAATGATGGATGAAGTAAAAGAGCTACTTAAGTATGCATTTCAAACAGAAAATGAGTTTACCATTGCGGTTTCTGCACCAGGAAGTGCAGGAATGGAAACTTGTTTTGTTAATCTCGTGGAAGAAGGCGAAAAAGTTTTAGTCTGCCGTAATGGTGTTTTTGGCGAGCGTATGCGTCAGAATGTTGAGCGATGTGGTGGAACTGCGATTGTTATCGATGATAAATGGGGTGAGCCAGTTTCACTAAATAAAGTTGAAGAGGCTTTACTGCAACATGCAGATATTAAGATCGTCGCTTTTGTGCATGCAGAGACATCAACCGGTGTATTAAGTGATGCAGAATCCATTTCAACTCTTGCGCGTCAACATGGCTGCTTAACTATTGTTGATGCAGTAACGTCGTTGGGTGGTGTACCATTATTCGTTGATAAATGGCAATTAGATGCGGTTTATTCTGGCTCTCAAAAATGTTTATCTTGT
The DNA here is from genome assembly GCF_057368585.1 of Aliivibrio thorii. NCBI lineage: Bacteria > Pseudomonadati > Pseudomonadota > Gammaproteobacteria > Vibrionales > Vibrionaceae > Aliivibrio > Aliivibrio thorii. The sequence goes on from NZ_CM170654.1 coordinate 375,751, forward strand.
ACTCCTGGTTTATCACCTGTGACGTTTTCTAAGCGAGCGGTCGATAAGATGAAATCAAGAACTAAAGCTGTGCAAAGCTGGTTCTTAGATCAAAGCTTAGTCCTGTCTTATTGGAGTGGTGAAGGAAAACGAAGTTATCACCATACTGCGCCTGTAAATAGTTTGTATGCATTGCACGAATCATTATTGATGCTTAAAAATGAAGGATTAGAAGCCGCGTGGAGTCGACATGCATTTTATCATCAAGAATTAAAAGAAGGATTAGAATCGCTAGGTATTCAGTTTATGGTTGATGAAGCGTATCGTTTACCACAGCTTAATGCCGTTTATATTCCAGAAGATGTTAGCGATGTAGAAGTTAGAAGTCGATTACTGAATGAGTATAATTTAGAAATTGGCGCAGGGCTGGGCGATTTAGCCGGAAAGACTTGGCGTATTGGTTTGATGGGGTATGCAGCTAAAAAAGAAAATGTCGCATTATGTTTAAAAGCATTATCTGACGTTCTTTAGGTTACAAATACAAAAGCCGCTAAAAACGTAGCGGCTTTTTACTGTGTCTTTATTTATGATTTTATTTTTGACGTAACTTTTCGTCGAGTTGTACCAATTCAAATTTGTTATTTGGAAAGAGAAAAATGGCTTCTCTTCTAATATCTTCTGCTCTTTTTTCTTCGCCTAAAGCTTGATAAGCAATGATTAGGTTTTGATAAAAGGCTGGTCTTGGCTTGGTTTTAATCAGTTCTTTTGACCAAGTAATATAAGGCGTGATCAGTTCTGGTTTTTTATTCATTATCCCAATGGATAGTTGAGCAGATAACACATCCCAATTAAATCTGTCTTCCCAAATCACAGGATTAGTTACTTGATTTAAAATATCAGGGTTCATTGGTCGAGTCGTTTCAAATTTAGTTAAAACCCAATTCGTGTGAAGTGTTGAAAGCATATAAAAAGCAGTGACAATTGGCAGTACTAATGAGCTGACTCGTAATGTTATTTTACTGATATCACTAATGCGGTACTTTTTATATTTACAGCTTAGTTGATCTATCCAGAACAGAAGAATGATGAATGTAAACCAGTGCAGCATAGAGTGGTAAAATGGATACTCTAATTGACTATGAATAAAGATCGGAGCAATTAAAGCGAGCAAAGCAAATTGTGTATCTAGTTTGCTTTTTCGTATTTTGAGTAACACTCCTCCCGCGGCAATTAACAAACCTAATATTGCAACGATACCACCTTCTACGCCCCAGTATAATACTTCATTGTGAGGATGATCCATTGAAGGCAACCCAGGTTTATAGCTTGATGAAATTTGGTGTTGTTTTGCTGTATATAGGGTGTAATCAGCCTCGAAATTACCATAACCATAACCGGTAATCGGCTTTTCTAAAAACATGTCTAGAGCTTGTGGAAAGGTATATCGTCTTGGACTTTCTAGATCCGCTTTTTGACTAATTAATGATACTTTAGATAAATTATCTTGAGATAAGTTAAATAAAACAAAGCTACCACTAAAACCAATAATTAAGGCTAATACCCAAGAAAAGAAACGTTGTTTTGTACAATATTTCCACATGTATGGCGTTAATAAAATAAGGCTGAAAACCGTCGCTAGCCAACCTGTACGAGACGCTAATACGACGATCAGTGGTAAGGTAAATAAGATCGTTGCATAAAGTAGAGTGAGTGCAATAACATTTTCACGGTATTTAATTGGTTGTCGAGCAAGGAAGTAAGAGGCGATAGCGAGCCCTGTCGCTAGAAAACTTGCCATTACATTGGGTTGTTGAAAAATACCGTAAGGGCGATTTGCTATAACGTTATAACCGAAGCTGTTCCCTTCCTTTAGAAAAAGGTATTGGATATAGCCAAAAACTGCTTCGATTAACACTGAACCGATAATACACCACAAGAGCCACTGCTTCTGTTTATTTGAAAAGGCGAATTGTTGCAGAGTAATGAAGAAAAGTAACCCAGCCCATAAACCTAAAAACTTTCCTAAAGCTAATTGAGGAGAGGCGTCGTGATAGAACAGAGGAAGGGAAAGTAAGCTAACGGCGAACAATAAAACCAGAGTTAAGGTGGAATATTTAATTAGTCCCTGTTTTGCTGTATGAAATAAGGCAATTGCGATTGCAATACTTGCAGGGATCCAAGAGGCGGCATTGAATGCTAGGTGTAGCCCTGAACCTCCTGGGTTAGGTTGGAAAAAATGAGCACAAACAAAGAAAAGAACACTTAAGCTGAATAGATAGGATTTAGTTAATGGTTTTTTAATCTTTCTAGCTTCTAATAATGTTCCTTGAGTGAGTAGCGTTGCCATGTTTCATTAATTCCTTATTACGAGCATGAGAATAAAAGTAAAGCCAACAAAATGCTGGCTTTATTCTATCTGATCCAAGCAATAAAAGGCTTAATTTTATTACTTTAGCATTGGTTTTAAGAAGCGTGCCGTATGAGAGCCCTCAATTAATGCAACATCTTCTGGTGTTCCCTCTGCGATGATCTCTCCGCCTCCTTGTCCACCTTCTGGGCCCAAGTCGATAATCCAGTCTGCGGTTTTAACAACATCAAGGTTATGTTCGATCACGACAATGGTATTACCTCGCTCACGTAAACGATGCAAGACGTTCAATAGTTGCTGAATATCATGAAAATGCAGACCTGTTGTCGGCTCATCTAGAATATAAAGCGTTTTCCCGGTGTCTCGTTTTGATAGTTCACGAGCTAGTTTAACCCGTTGAGCTTCACCACCAGATAGTGTCGTCGCAGCTTGCCCTAAACGAATATAAGACAGTCCTACATCCATTAAGGTTTGTAGTTTTCTAGCGATAACAGGTACTGGTTCAAAGAAAGAGTGAGCATCTTCAATCGTCATTTGAAGAACTTCATCAATACTCTTGCCTTTGTATTTTACTTCTAGTGTTTCGCGATTATATCGTTTACCAGTACATACATCACATGGCACATAAACATCAGGTAAGAAATGCATTTCTACTTTGATTACACCATCACCTTGGCACGCTTCACAGCGACCGCCGCGAACGTTAAAGCTAAAGCGACCTGGTTTATAACCACGAGAGCGAGATTCGGGCGTACCAGAAAACAGCTCACGAATTGGTGTGAAAATTCCGGTATAAGTCGCAGGGTTTGAGCGAGGTGTTCGGCCTATTGGGCTTTGATCTATGTCGATAACTTTATCAAAATGTTCGATCCCTTTGATCTTCTTATAGGGTGCTGGTTCTGACGTGGTGGCTCCGTTTAATTGGGTATGAGCAATTTTAAAGAACGTATCGTTAATCAGTGTAGATTTACCTGAACCAGAAACCCCTGTTACACAAGTAAAAAGACCGACAGGTAATCTTAATGTCACGTTTTTTAGGTTGTTGCCTGTCGCGCCAATTAACTCAACCTGCTTTTTCGGATCGGCTTTGATGCGCTCTTTAGGCACCGCGATTTCTTTAGCACCACTTAAGTATTGACCTGTTAGCGAATCTGGATTTGAAATAATATCTTGATAGCTACCTTCTGCAACAATATGACCTCCATGAATTCCTGCCCCAGGGCCAATATCAATAATATGATCGGCACTTCTTATCGCATCCTCATCATGTTCAACAACAATAACGGTATTACCAAGATCACGAAGGTGGTTAAGGGTTTTCAATAGGCGTTCATTATCTCGTTGATGAAGACCAATGGAAGGCTCATCAAGAACGTACATAACACCAACTAACCCGGCACCTATTTGACTTGCCAGACGAATACGTTGAGCCTCGCCACCAGAAAGAGTATCAGCACTGCGTGATAAATTAAGATAATTTAAGCCAACATTGATAAGGAAATGCAGCCGTTCATTAATCTCCTTCATTACTTTATCTGCTATTTGAGCTTTTTGTCCTTTTAGTTCCAATGTACTAAAAAAGGCCATTGAATCTTGAATACTCATCTCACAGATTTCAGGTAATGTTGTATCACCAACAAATACGCTACGAGCTTCTAAACGTAAGCGAGTACCGTGACAGCTTGAGCATGATTGAGTTGAAATATACTTTGATAGATCATCACGCACAGAGCTTGATTCTGTTTCTTTGTAGCGACGGTCAAGCGTATTTAATATTCCTTCAAAAGGGTGACGCTTAACGCGTAGATCGCCGCGGTCATTGCTGTATTGGAACTCAACTTCTTCCGTTCCTGAACCATTAAGAATGATATTTTGAAATTTCTTTGATAATGATTTAAATGGCACAAAAAGATCAAATCCATAGTGCTTGGCTAATGAACCTAACATTTGAAAGTAATAATAGTTTTTTTGATCCCAACCTTTAATCGCCCCTTCAGCAATACTGAGCTTATTATCTAAAACAATACGATCAGCATCAAAATACTGTTGAACCCCTAAGCCATCACAAGTACCACAGGCACCTGCTGGGTTGTTGAATGAAAACAGGCGAGGTTCAAGTTCAGACATGCTGTAACCACAATGTGGACACGCAAAATTGGCAGAAAAAATTAGAGGCTCATGATCGGTGTCATCCATATAATCAACAACAGCAATACCACCAGTGAGTTCTAGTGCGGTTTCAAAAGATTCGGCAAGACGTTGTTTTAAATCATCTCGAACTTTAAAGCGATCAACAACCACTTCAATAGTGTGCTTTTTATGAAGTTCTAATGTTGGTGGATCGGAGAGATCACACACTTCACCATCAATACGAGCACGAATAAACCCTTGGGCAGCTAAATTTTCTAAGGTTTTAACATGCTCACCTTTACGCTCTTTCACAATTGGAGCCAATAGCATGAGTTTTGTGCCTTCTGGCAACTCTAACGCTTTATCAACCATTTGACTGATTGTTTGTGCGGTTAGTTCGACATGATGTTCAGGACAGCGAGGTTCACCAATACGAGCATACAAAAGACGTAAATAATCATAAATCTCAGTAATCGTACCAACAGTAGAGCGAGGGTTATGAGATGTTGATTTTTGTTCGATAGAAATAGCAGGAGATAGGCCTTCAATGTGGTCAACATCTGGCTTTTCCATTAATGATAAGAACTGACGAGCGTATGCAGATAAAGACTCTACATAGCGTCGCTGACCTTCTGCATACAAAGTATCAAAGGCCAAAGAGGATTTTCCTGAACCAGATAACCCTGTAATAACGGTTAGCTTATCTCTTGGGATAGTTAAACTAATGTCTTTTAGGTTATGGGTTCTTGCCCCTCTAACTTCAATTTTATCCATGGAAATGTCTCTCTGCTTTAAAGAATAACTAGGATAAGTATTGCACAGAGTATCAAAACAACAAAGAGGTACTGGGTAAAAAAACAGTGGTTTTATTAAATTGGAGATAGTATGGGGGAAATGAAAACGCCTTGATATGTATCACAAGGCGTTTACATACTGGCATGTAGAGGTTTTACTTTTTACCTGTCGTTTGCTTTGCGAGTTCTGAAGATTTTTTATCTTTTAAATAAACATTCTCGTAGCAGTAGTTAGTTGCCTCGATGTAACCTTCAACGCTACCACAGTCAAAACGCTTACCTTTAAATTTATAGGCAAGAACACACCCTGATTGAGCTTGTTTTAGTAGTGCATCCGTGATTTGGATTTCACCACCTTTACCTGGCTCTGTGGTTTCTAGAATTTCAAAAATATCAGGAGTTAAAATGTAGCGACCAATAATCGCAAGGTTGCTTGGTGCTGTACCTGGTTCTGGTTTTTCAACCATGTTGTCTACACGATATAAATCGTCTTTGATCATCTCACCAGCAATTACGCCGTATTTGTGAGTTTCATCGTCTGGCACTTCTTCTACTGCCACAATAGAGCAGCGGAATTGTTTATACAGCGCAACCATTTGAGAAAGAACACCTTGCTCTTCATTTACGCATAAATCATCAGCAAGTACGACTGCAAATGGTTCATCACCGACTAACTCACGGCCAGTAAGAATAGCATGACCTAAACCTTTCATTTCTCGTTGGCGGATATAGGTAAAGTTAGCCGCGTCGATCAGCTCACGCACATCTTCCAGTAACTCTTCTTTATTTGTGCCACTAATTTGATGTTCTAGCTCGTAGTTTTTATCAAAGTGGTCCATTAAAGAGTGCTTACCACGACCTGTTACGACACAAATTCCATCCATACCTGCATTGATAGCTTCTTCTACGCCGTATTCAATCAGAGGTTTGTTAACTACTGGCATCATTTCTTTTGGCATTGATTTCGTTGCTGGTAAAAAACGAGTGCCGTAGCCTGCGGCAGGAAAGAGACATTTTTTGATCATTACAAGGTCCTAGAAAACAAGATTAAAATGAGTAAATAATGCTTACTTGAGCATTACTGTTATGAGTGCAGTTTAGCGATTAAGTAAACTGAAATGAAGCGCTTTAGGTGAAAAGAGAGCTTAGTATCATTATTAATTAAGTAATATTCATTAGTTCTTTAAACCAATCCCAAATTCCGAATGAGAAATTATGAAATATATCGATTCCTAGTGCTGATTTTATTAAATATAAAGTAATAACCGCTAGAGAAAATAAGCTCATTACACCTAGGGATGTTAACAATGTCATGATAAAAAGAGCAAAAGGAGATTCACTTCTTAGCTGTTGTCTAAAATCACGACCTAATAAGAAGACGAAAAAGTAGCGTTTATTGAATATAGAAACGCTTTTTCGTTTGCTCAGCAAAGCTGGCAAACCCGTCTGTTTGTAAGAAAGCAGAGTCACCCCGACTAAGGGGAAGACAATCTGAATGGCAAGGGCGTCACTGGCCAACGGTGGGGTCTGAAGGAAGCCATAGGAAGTTAGATGTACACAACTAACCGTAACCTGTTTCGGCAGCATTGGTGGGTAAGCGTCCGAAATAGCGCGAAGCCCGATACTTAGTCAGACCAATGTTGTGCTTGAGGGTGGGATATCTAACAGGGAGTCAGTGCAATAACTGGGGAAGTCTGGCATCAGATCCAGCTATCAGCTGGAAGCATTATATCAAGAGGTGACTCAAGAATAGTGTTGGTGTGAGGTGGCAGATGAACCCGTAGTAGTGAGTAAGGCTAGGCCGATTAAAGCCAGTAATGGTGTGGAGGATAAAACCAAGCCGACTATCAGCAGCGTGTCTGATTAGAGTCAATTGTTACCAAAAGTGCAATTGGTTGCGAAGGGGGGAAGCTTACTTAAAGACTATTACGGAATATTAGCGATGTTATATGGGTACACAAGCTATTTGACGAAATAGGACATCTGGATTTGGTTACTTAGGAATAAGTGGACTGATACCAAGAGCCGTACAGAGGAGTAATCACAGACCTTGAGGTAGATTGCCAACTGGCTAGAACGTCTCAAATCTGTGATGAAACACACTCACCATACAGACAAGAAAATACGAAATAATAGCGCACTTAATTGATGGAAAAACGATGAGAAAATTCTACAGCTTATATGGACGCTTACTCGATTTGAGAGGGTTATATAATGCATTTAAACAAGTGAAAAGAGCAAAAGGTGCGGCCGGAATAGACAGGCAGAGCCTGAGTGACTTTGAACAAAATTTAGTAGAAAACTTAACGGCTCTTCATCAGGAATTAAGCCTTAAAACGTATCAACCTCAACCTGTTAAACGGGTAGAAATACCCAAAGATGGTGGTGGAATTCGTCTATTAGGTGTTCCGACGGTTCGAGATCGCATTGTACAACAAGCCATCGTTGATGTGCTTGACCCCATTTTTGACCCAAACTTTCATCCGTCAAGCTACGGATACAGAAAAGGGCGAAGTTGCCACCATGCAATCAATAAAGCATCAATGTTTATCCGACAATATCAACGACAATATGTCGTTGATATGGACTTATCGAAATGCTTCGACATGCTCGATCATGACTTGATAATTGAGAGCATAAAGAGACGAGTAACAGATGGAAGTCTCCTAAAACTCATCAGGCAGTTTCTCGAAAGTGGGGTAATGATAAATGGGACATACGAGCCGACGACGATAGGCAGTCCGCAAGGTGGGGTAATTAGCCCCCTTATTGCTAATATCTATCTCGATAGATTCGATCAGCAAATGATGGCAAGAAATCATCGCATAGTGCGCTATGCGGATGATATTTTAATCCTATGCTGCACGAAAAAGGCAGCGGAAAATGCTTATGCCACGGCGGAAAAGATCCTAGAGGGCGAACTCAAGTTGGAGATCAACAAAGAGAAAAGCCACATAGCACACAGTGATGAGGGAATTAAGTTCTTAGGAGTAGAAATAAAGAGTAGATATACTCAAATTCAACCTAAGAAATTAACTGCCTTCAAAAATAAAGTTCGAGATTTAAGCCGAAGAAATGGCGGTAAGCCACTATTGCAGGTAATCAAAGAGCTAAATCCCCTGTTGCGTGGTTTTAGCCAATACTTTCGGATAGCCAATGCCAGTAAGCAGTTTAAAGCATTAGCAGTTTGGATAAGAAGGCGACTTCGTAGTATCCAGTTAAGGCTTCATCGATGGTTAAAGCAGCATGGTTACAAACCGCCCTTCAAATGCATCAACATGCGAGTATGGAACTCGTCAAAGAGTCCACTAGCGAGCTATGCTATGCCAAATCAGTGGTTTACCGAGTTAGGAGTATTTAATCTTGAAACGAGTAAGTGTCGGAAAAGTGCTCACATACGAATATAAGTAAGCAGGAGCCGTGTACGAGGTCCGTACGCACGGTTCTGTGAGAGGGATGAGGCGGTAACGCCTCACCCTACTCGATGTTTTATGTTGCTAATTTAAGGGGTTATTTTTCTACACTGCCGCCTTGACCATATTCAAAAGCCTTGATTACACCCTTAACACCTTTAATATTACGAGCTACATCTGCAGCAATATCACCTTGCTCTTCTGTTACAAACCCGACTAAGAATACTTCTTGTGCTTCTGTAAATACACTTACTTTAATGCCATTTAATTCAGATGTTGCAAGCAAAGACGATTTTACCTTTGTAGTAATCCAGTTATCGTTATTCACTTGTGTAAATGTCAATAAAGGACGAATTCTAATTTGGTTGTAAACAGTACTAACACCATTCATTGCTTTAATCTGTTGTTCAAACTTTTGATTTATTTGAGCATCCTTCGCTTGTCCCATTAACAGTACTTTACCGTCATAGGAAACTGCACTTACTCGCATATTATATTGATAAGGAGATTTGTTCGCTAAGCCTGTTGCTTCTAATGATCGGTTTTTATCTGACAACTGTTCTTTCATTGAGCGGTTGTCTGTTACTACGGAAGCAGTTGTTGCTGCCCCTGCAATAAATAAACCAGCACACCCTTGTAATAAAACGGCAGAAAGTAAAAGCGCACTTAATCTAACTAATTTCATATGATTACTCAGAATGTTGTGGGAAGAGAACTTGATCAACAAGATCGCAAATACAATGTAAAGTTAAAAGGTGAACCTCCTGGATACGAGCGACTCGATGAGAAGGGATCCGGATCTCTACATCAGATTCACCTAATAGACCAGCCATTACGCCCCCGTCCATGCCAGTGAGGGCGATAATAGTCATATCACGACTTACCGCTGCTTCCATTGCCTTTAGGATATCTTGACTGTTTCCACTTGTCGATAAGACAAGTAAGATATCACCAGGTTGGCCTAGCGCCCTGACTTGCTTAGAGAATATTTCCTCGTAATTATAATCATTGGCAATCGCTGTTAATGTTGATGTGTCTGCGGTGAGCGCCATAGCAGGTAAACTAGGACGTTCTGTTTCAAAGCGATTTAATAAGCATGATGCGAATTGCTGTGCATTAGATGCAGAACCACCATTACCGCAACATAGAATCTTATTGCCATTTAGCAAGGTAGCAACCATTGCCTGAGAAGCATGCATAATATGATCAGGAAGCGCTTCAGCTGCCGCAATTTGAATTTGAATACTTTCAGTAAAGCTTTCTTTGATGTGTTCTAGCATTGTTTACCCTTCAACAATTGCATTTTTGATCCAGTTGATTTCCTTACCTTGAGAGTGGATAGCAACTACATCAAATCTAAAAGATGTATGTTCAACAGAGAGCCCATTTTTCATGAGCCAAAAGAGAGCTGTTCGTTGTAATTTACGCTGTTTCTGCCATGTTACCATTTCTTGGGCTGAACCGTAATTTGAAGATGTGCGATATTTAACTTCGACAAAGACGAAGGTGTCTCGATCTCGCATGATGAGATCGAGTTCCCCTGTTTTAGAATGGAAATTTCGAGCAATGAATATAAGTTGGTGTTTCTCTAAATGACGCTGAGCCACCAACTCATAATATTCACCTTTTGCTCGCTTATTCTGATTTTTCTCCATGAATAGCCCAGCTCATTTGTCGTTGAATAACGCACTCTTTGTTAATGCTGAGCTCACCTGTTTTACCATCCATTTCGTAATTATCAACGGCTTTCATTTGTGGTAATTCAGTGATTAATTGATAGGCATCCATCCCAAGCGCATGAAGTCGAGTTTCGCCATTACTGCTTTTTGGCCAAAGCTCGTCATATTGACTTTTAAAGTTATTATCTTCATTTATTAATAGTGGAATATCACTAAATTCAATACCATGGATTTCGACTAGCTGAGTCTGACGTCCACTGTTACTTCGAGAGCTAGCATACAGCTTTGGCGGTGTGATACCTGGGTTAATAGCCACATCAATGAAGGGTTTTAATAGTACTAACTCACTGCTTTTCGCTACCATGTAAACAGCATCGATATCACGACGGCTACGTGGTTGGGACTCTAATTCCATTCCAGCTAATGCATTCATTTGATAAATTCTGGCTTGACTGCTTTCTAGGCCAAAAACACTATTCACTTTTTGTTGCAGTTGCGATTTCGAACCAAAATAACTGATAGAAGGTTTTTTCGCTGTTAATTGATACCATTTATCGCTAAATGCTTGGCTTAGACGTTCCCCCATAGTTCCTTGTGGAGCAAGAAATAGTGGATGTTTATGTCCTTTTTTAAAAAGGTGGATAGCTGCTTGCTCGGCTTCCTGTTCTGGAGATAGTGTAAAGTAACAACTGTTTTTATCTACATCAATGTCACTTGGGATGTTAAGGGCAAGTTGAGCAATATTTGAATTATTTAATGATTGAAATTCTTCTATTTTGCTACGAACTAAAGGGCCGACAACAAATTGAATTTTTTCTTGCTCTAAGGTGGCTATGATGTCTTCCATCGATGTGATTTCAGTATCAATGATTTTTAGAGTTGTAAATTCACCACGTTCTTTATCTTCCATCATCATATTGATGAAGCCATCACGGACACGAATGCCTTGAGGACCAAAGCGTCCTGATAGAGGTAAAAGTAACGCAACATTTTCAGGGCGAGTAATTTCAAGCGCAAGGATATCTAGAACTTCTTGTGGGGTGTAAATCGCGGCAGGATGAGCTGGATTAGCTAATAACCATTCATTTAATGCTTCTTGAAGACGAGTTGGAGAGCGCTTTAGAGTATCAAGGTATGTCGCTAATTGAACCCAGCCATGTAAAATGGTTTCGTTATCATCTAATTTAATATCTTGAAGGTTAACAGTATTTAATGACGATATATTTGTCCAAACTTGAGACCATAATTGTTGCTTTTGATCCTCTGGAGTATAGCGGTCAAGGTTGATCAATTCTCTTGTTGCATTAAGGTTATCGCCGTTAAATAAGTATAATTCGTGGCGTAACTTGTAGTATTGAATCCATTGGCTGTCTTCAACTTTCCACCATGCTTGAAAGTTAAGAACTTGAAGAGCTTCTTCGTACTTATTCTGTGTTTTAAGCATTGTTGCTTGGCTTAATTGAACTTCAGCTGTTTGAGATGGGGACAGTTGCGAGCCTACTAATCGCGTCAGTAATTTATTTGCTAGCTCAAAATTTTGTTCTTGCACTGATGCTTTTAATGCCATGATCAGGAAATCAGCTTGAAGCGTACCTTGTTTTTGATCCGCTTTTAAAATGTATGCTGAGCTGGTTTCTGATGGTGACTGTGTAATATCGAGACGTTCAGGTGCTTTTGGTGAACTTGAACATGCAGCTAATGTTAGCGCTAAGGCTACAGGAGCTATAAGGCGTGTTACACTGTTCTTTCTAAGGGTCATATTTGCCATGGGTAATATACTGGTCCTACTAAAAAGGGCTGTTGTTACTATGGATGCTAATCACCCGAACAGCTAAAATATTATTTTCATTATAGTGATGTCTACTCATATTCCCTATATTAATCGCAGAAGAGATAGTAAACAAATGACAGATCACAATTTATCTGTGGTAGAGACTGCAACTTTGTACATTGTTCCTACACCAATCGGTAATTTAGGAGATATAACGCAACGAGCTTTGGAAGTTTTAAAGTCCGTTGATTTAATTGCTGCTGAAGATACTCGACATACAGGCAAATTATTGTCTCACTTTGGTATTTCTAGTCAAACATTTGCATTACATGATCATAACGAACAGCATAAAGCAGACCTGTTGATCAGTAAATTACAACAAGGTAAATCTATTGCCCTTGTCTCAGATGCGGGAACTCCATTAATTAGTGATCCAGGTTACCATTTGGTGAACCGTTGTCGTCAAGCAAATGTCAATGTTGTGCCATTACCTGGTGCTTGTGCTGTTATAACAGCATTATCAGCGGCAGGTTTACCTTCTGATCGTTTTAGCTTTGAAGGCTTTTTACCGCCAAAAAGCAAAGGTCGTCGTGATAAATTTGAAGAAATAGCACAAGCAGAACGTACGTGTATTTTTTATGAGTCGCCACATCGTATTATGGATTCGTTAGAAGATATGTTGACGGTTCTTGGTGCTGAAAGACAAGTGGTTTTGGCTCGAGAGTTAACTAAAACCTATGAAACGATTTATGGCGCACCGCTAGGCGAATTGATCGAGTGGATAAAAGAAGATTCAAATCGTAAGCGTGGAGAAATGGTTTTATTAATTCATGGCTTCAGAAGTGAAGCAAAAGATGATCTTCCATTTGAAGCGACACGCTCAGTTTCTATTCTAGTAAAAGAACTTCCGCTTAAAAAAGCAGCAGCAATGGCCGCTGAAATTCATGGTGTGAAGAAAAATGCCCTATATAAATGGGGTTTAGAGCATTTAGATTAAGATAATTGCTAAAAAGAGGTGGTAACTTATAACTGACTCTTATATCATTCGCGTCAGGAGCTGACTCGGTAATCGCTGCTTCATTGATGTCCTTCGGGATACTGATGAAGGGGAGGAAAGTCCGGGCTCCATAGAGCAGGGTGCCAGGTAACGCCTGGGGGGCGCAAGCCTACGACAAGTGCAGCAGAGAGAAAACCGCCGATGGCTTAATCTTCTTTATTCTTCGGAATAGGAAGTAAGCACAGGTAAGGGTGAAAGGGTGCGGTAAGAGCGCACCGGGCGTCTAGTAATAGTGCGTTGCAAGGTAAACTCCACCCGGAGCAAGATCAAATAGGCCCTCACATAGCATTGCTCGTGTTTGGGGGCGGGTAGATTGCTTGAGCCTGTGAGCGATTGCAGGCCTAGACGAATGGTTACCACCGCGCAAGCGGGACAGAACCCGGCTTATATGTCGGCCCCTAACTTAGCCCACCATAGTACTATTTCGGTAGTGTTATGGTGGGCTTTGTGCTTTCTGCTACATTGGTTTAGAATTATCACTAATTTGACACACATCTCTGCATTTTTAGTTTACACTTCCAACTAAAATTCAGTCGCTTATTCTCATAATTACGGTAGTAAATACTCACTATGTCTGAACAATTTCAACACGTATCCGTTCTTCTTCATGAATCTATTGATGGCTTAGCTATTAAACCTGACGGTATCTATATTGATGGTACTTTTGGTCGTGGTGGTCACAGTCGTCAAATTTTATCGCGATTAGGTGAAAACGGACGTTTGTACAGTATTGACCGAGATCCTCAAGCGATAGCTGAAGCGAAAACAATTACTGATCCTCGATTCAATATTATTCATGGCCCATTCTCAGGTTTAAAACAATATGTTGAAGAGTTAGATTTAGTTGGTCAGATTGATGGTGTTCTGCTTGATTTAGGTGTGTCGTCTCCTCAATTAGATGATGCTGACCGTGGCTTTAGTTTTATGAAAGACGGTCCTTTGGATATGCGAATGGACCCGACATCAGGTATGCCTGTATCTCAGTGGTTGCTGGATGCTGATGTGGAAGATATTACGTGGGTTATTCGTGAATTTGGTGAAGATAAGCACGCATGGCGCATTGCAAAAGGTATTGTTGCTTATCGTGAGAATGAAGAAAACGAGCCGTTAACACGTACAAGCCAATTAGCTAAATTAATTTCAGATGTTGCTCCTAAGAGCTATAAAGAAAAAAAACACCCAGCAACACGTACTTTCCAAGCTTTCCGTATTTATATTAATAGTGAGTTGGATGAGATTGATACCGCGTTAAATGGTGCCCTTGATGTTTTTTCTCCTGGCGGTCGCTTATCAGTAATCAGTTTCCATTCATTGGAAGATCGTATGGTTAAGCATTTCATTCGTAAAGAAAGTCGAGGGCCACAAGTTCCTCATGGTTTGCCATTAACAGAAGCGCAAATTAAAGCGTTAGGCAGCGCAAAAATGAAAGCTGTTGGTAAAGCAATTAAACCCACCGATAATGAAGTTGACGTTAATGTTCGTTCACGCAGCTCTGTATTGCGTATCGCTGAGCGCTTATGAGTCAAAATACCTCACCACAGTCTAATTTAACAAAAATGATTGGCCTAGACCTTTTTGGTGTAGGTCGGTTTCATACTATCTTATTAATATGCATATTTTTTAGTGCTATTTGTGTTGTTTTAGCTACACACAATACCCGTCAAATGGCTGTTAAACGAGAGAATTTGTTACTTGAAAAAGACATTTTAGATGGTGAATGGCGTAATTTGATTTTAGAAGAAAGTGCATTAGCGGAACACAGTAGAGTGCAGTCTCGCTCTGTTGATGAACTGAATATGGAACGACCGGCACCGGATAAAGAAGTCATAATTAAACTACGATGAAATTACCAAATAGAAAAAAAAATAATAAACGAATCACCAAAGCGCCGCCGACTCTTATTCAGTGGCGCTTTGGCGTTATTGTTTTCTTTGTTTTTGTCGCATTAGCTATCCTAATTGCAAGGGCTGCTTATATCCAAGTTATTGAACCTGATAACTTGATTAAGCAAGGTGATATGCGTTCAATTCGAGTTAAATCCCTTCCTTCTGCTCGTGGCATTATTTCAGATCGAAATGACGAACAACTAGCTGTGAGTGTTCCTGTTGATGCGGTTTGGGCTGATCCTGTTGCCATTTATAAAGCAGGAGGTTTGGTTGAAGTCGAACGTTGGTATGCTTTAGCTGATGTGTTAGGTCTCAAACGTAAAGAGCTATTGAGTAAAATTGAGAAAAATAAAAAACGTCGTTTTATTTATCTTCAACGTCAAATCTCGCCAGCAGTTGCCTCTTATATTCGCAAATTAAAATTATCAGGCATTGGTCTGAAAGCGGAATCTCGTCGTTACTATCCAACTGGTGAGATCAGTGCTCATGTTATTGGTGTAACGGGGATTGATAGTCATGGTTTAGAAGGCATTGAAAGCAGTTATGATGGATGGTTAACTGGTGAGCCAGGTCGACGAACTGTACGAAAGGATCGTTATGGGCGAGTGGTTGAGAATATTTCGCTAAAAGAAAAGCAAGAAGGTAAACCGCTTACTCTTAGTATTGATCAGCGCTTACAAGCGATTGCTTACCGATCTATTAAACAAGCTGTTGCAGATTATCGTGCCATGTCAGGCTCTGTTGTTATGATCGATATTAAAACTGGTGAAGTGTTAGCTATGGTGAATGCACCATCGTATAACCCAAATGACAGAAGCCAATTACAAAGCTTTAGAATGCGAAATCGAGTGATTACCGATACGTTAGAACCAGGCTCAACGGTTAAGCCTTTTGTCGTATTAGCCGCTCTAGATGGTGGGACTGCAAATTTAAATACCATCGTAGATACGGGCAATGGCATTATGCGAATTGGTGGTAGTCGTGTTCGTGATAGTTCTAAAGTAGGTAAAGCCGATTTAACTACGATATTAAAGAAATCAAGTAATATAGGTGTTGCTCATCTGGCTCTCGGTATGCCTTTACAAGAACTTTTAGGTGAATACAGCGCTGTTGGCCTTGCTGATCCATCAGGGTTGAATCTTATCGGCGAGGCTACAGGAATTTTCCCTGATCGTCGTCGTTGGTCTGATTTTGAAATCGCTACATTAGCCTTTGGATATGGTCTTTCTGTTACTCCTATTCAATTAGCTCACGCATATGCCACGCTAGGTGCTTATGGAGAGTATCGTCCGTTATCTATTTTAAAAACCACAGGACCGACACCCGGTAAGCAAGTGGTTAATCGTCAACATGCTAAAGCCGTATTAGAAATGATGGAAACCGTAACTCAACCTGGCGGTACAGCAACTAAGGCTGCCGTTCCTGGGTATCGAGTGGCGGCGAAAACCGGTACGTCTCGTAAAGCGGTTCGTGGTGGTTATAGTGATGAATATATGACGGTTACGGCGGGCGTTGCTCCTGTGAGTAATCCTAGAATTGCATTAGTTACCATTGTTAACCAACCGCAAGGCGATGAGTATTATGCAGGTCAAGTTGCGGCGCCGATTTTTGGTCAAGTAATGAAAGATGCACTACAAATACTAAATGTAGCGCCAGACGAAAGTACCGTAAAACATATCGATGTATTGAATTAGGAAAGGGATGATGCAGTTATCTGAATTAGTATTACCTTGGTGTGAATTAAATCAAACCGTTGAAATATCATCCATGACATTGGACAGCCGCCAAGTCTCTGTTGGTAGTCTATTTGTTGCAATTAAAGGTCACGCTATTGATGGTCGACAGTTTATTTCTACTGCGATTGAGAGTGGTGCTTCAGCGGTTTTAGCCCAAAGTGATGAACTTAATATTGAAGGTACGATTAATTACGTTGATCAAGTACCTATTATATATATTAATGAGTTATCAATAGAATTAAGTGCGCTTGCTGGTCGCTTTTATCAAGCTGATAAGCGAAAAATGAAGCTAGTCGGTATTACTGGCACTAATGGTAAAACAACCATTTCTCAAATTATTGCACAATGGGCAACCCTATTGGATACCCCCGCAGGCGTTATGGGAACCACTGGCAACGGTTTATTATCGGATTTAAAACCAGCATTAAATACGACTGGTAGCCCTATTGAAATTCAGCAAACATTAAGTGAGCTTGAGGGGGATGGTGCCGAATTAACCGCATTAGAGATCTCTTCTCATGGGTTGGTACAAGGACGAGTAAACGCACTGAACTTTGATGCTGCTGTATTTACCAATTTAAGCCGTGACCATTTGGATTATCATGGTGATATGGTCAACTACGCTGAAGCTAAGAAGTTACTCTTTACCTCCCATCATCCTAAATATTCAATTATCAATGCAGATGATATCGTTGGTGCTTCTTGGTTAAAAGAGATTCCTTATGCGATTGCAGTGTCCTTAAATGAAGAAAGTGTTGAAAATCATTCTGGTAAAAAAGTTTTTGCTACCTCTGTCGCTTATTCTTCTGAGGGGATTCAGCTATCCCTTGATTCCGATTGGGGAAAGGCTGATTTATCTGTTCCGTTAATCGGTGCATTTAATGCGAGCAACGTGCTTGTCGCTTGTGCAACTCTACTTTCTCTAGGTTATGACATTCATTCTCTAGAAAAAACAGCCCCTAAATTAACAGCCGTTATCGGACGAATGGAGTTATTTACAGCAACAGGAAAGGCGAAAGTTGTTGTTGATTATGCTCATACACCAGATGCTCTTGATAAGGCATTACAAGCGTTACGAGTACATTGTGAAGGTCAGCTTTGGTGTATTTTTGGTTGTGGTGGCGATAGAGATACAGGTAAGCGACCAATGATGGCCAGTATTGCTGAGCAGCAAGCTGATGTTATTATTCTAAGTGATGACAATCCTCGCTCTGAAGAACCAAGTTTAATAACTAAAGATATGTTAGCAGGATTAAATAAACCAGAAGCTGTAAAAGTTATCCATGATCGCTTCGAAGCTTGTAAGTATGCGTTATCTCAAGCAGGAGAAAACGATATTATTTTGCTAGCAGGCAAGGGGCATGAAGACTATCAAGTGCTTGCTAATAATACTGTTCATTATTCAGATCGTGAAAGTGCACAAACATTATTAGGACTACTATCATGATAGAAATGACATTAAGTCAGATCGTGACATTATGCGACGGTCAACTGATCGGTACAGATTGCCAAATTGCATCAGTATCTACTGACAGTAGAAATATAGATAAATATGGGCTTTTTGTTGCATTAATTGGTGAACGATTTGATGCTCATAATTTTGTTAATACCGCTCAAGAAAAAGGTGCGATTGCGCTTCTTGTTTCTCGTCAATTAGACAGTGAATTACCTCAAGTTATCGTTAGAGATACTCAAAAAGCGCTTGGTTTAATTGCTGCGAATGTTCATCAGCAATGTGACACCTTTACATTTGCATTGACAGGAAGTTGTGGAAAAACAACCGTGAAGGAAATGCTAGCCTCAATATTACAGCGTTCAGGGCATGTATTAGCAACTGCAGGAAATTTTAATAATGAAATTGGTGTTCCACTGACATTATTACGCTCTCGTCCAAGTGATGATTTTGCTGTTATTGAGTTAGGTGCTAACCACCAAAATGAAATCTCATATACTACTCAATTAGCTTGTCCAAATGTTGCATTAGTAAATAATGTTGCAGCAGCTCACTTAGAGGGCTTTGGTTCTTTAAAAGGAGTGGCAAAGGCTAAAGGTGAGATCTTTGAAGGCTTGCAGAGTAATGGTATTGCTATTTATAACTTAGAAAGTAATGGCTTACCTGAGTGGGCATCACTATTTGATGGAAAAACAGTATTATCCTTCTCAATGGATAACTCTACGGCAGATTTTTATGCATCAGATATTAAAGTGAACTCTATTGGTGAGTCAACTTTCATGCTGAATACTCCGATTGGTGGTATTAGCGTATCTCTGGCTGTTATTGGCAAGCACAATATTGCAAATGCGGTTGCTGCGACTGCATTGGCACTTCAAGCAAATTGTTCATTAAAAGATATTCAACAAGGGCTCCAAGGGCTAAATAACGTCAAAGGCCGAGTGGCTGTTGAGGTGTTAGCGTCAGGTTTGAAAGTTATTGACGATACTTACAATGCCAGTGTCCCAGCAGTTAAAGCCGCAGTCGATCTCCTTGGTGAGTTTAATGCTCAGCGTTGGCTTGTTTTAGGTAATATGGCAGAGCTTGGCGAAGAAAGCCTTGCACTTCACCGAGAAGTTGGTGAATATGCAGCCCCATATCAATTCGAGCAAGTACTTACTTTTGGTGACGATACCAAAGTGATCAGTGAATTATGCAATGGTCACCATTTTGAAACTCGTAATGCTTTAAATAAATACTTACTGCAAGAATTACAATTAATTAAAAATAATGAGGTTACCGTGTTAGTAAAAGGTGCCAATAGTTCACGTATGAGCGAAGTGGTTTCTGCTCTTAAGGAGTGTCAGCAATGATTATCTGGTTATCTAACTTTCTAGAGCAATATTTCCCGTTTTTTCGTTTATTCGAATACCTTAGTTTTCGAGCTATTTTAAGTATTATCACTGCATTATCTATTTCGTTATGGATGGGACCAAAATTAATTCGATGGTTACAGAACCTACAAATCGGTCAAGTAGTGCGTGATGATGGTCCTGAGTCACATTTTAGTAAGCGTGGTACGCCAACAATGGGCGGTATCATGATTCTTACTGCGATTACGGTGACTGTGTTTTTGTGGGCAGATCTTACTAACCCTTATGTATGGGCAGTTATGTTTGTATTGCTAGGTTATGGAGCGGTCGGTTTTGTTGATGATTATCGTAAAGTTGTTCGTAAAAATACTGATGGTTTGATTGCTCGTTGGAAGTATTTTTGGCAGTCAGCAATTGCGTTAGTGGTTGCTTTTGCTTTATATGCTTACGGCAAAGATACGGCAGCAACACAGTTAGTCGTTCCTTTCTTTAAAGAAATAATGCCTCAACTTGGTCTTGCTTATATCCTTCTGACTTATTTCGTTATTGTGGGCACAAGTAATGCTGTAAACCTAACAGATGGTTTAGATGGTTTAGCTATTATGCCTACGGTATTCGTTGCAGCAGGTTTTGCCTTTATTGCATGGGCAACAGGTAATGTGCAATTTGCGAATTACCTACATATTCCACATATTCCACAAGCAAGTGAGTTGGTTGTTGTGTGTGCAGCTATTGTTGGTGCTGGTTTTGGTTTCTTATGGTTTAACACTTACCCTGCGCAAGTATTCATGGGCGATGTAGGTTCATTAGCACTCGGTGGAGCATTAGGTACGATTGCGGTATTAGTTCGACAAGAGTTCTTATTAGTGATCATGGGTGGTGTATTTGTTGTTGAAACATTATCGGTAATCTTACAGGTTGGTTCATACAAATTACGTGGACAACGTATTTTCCGTATGGCACCAATTCATCATCATTATGAATTAAAAGGTTGGCCAGAACCTCGTGTTATTGTACGTTTCTGGATTATTTCTATGTTATTGGTTCTTATTGCATTAGCGACGTTGAAGGTACGTTAATATGACTGGCTTTGGTGGTGTAAAAAGCGTTGTTGTCGTTGGGTTAGGAATGACCGGATTATCTGTTGTTAAGCATTTACTTAGACAACCAGAAGCGTTAATAGTTAAGGTTATTGATACTCGTGAAACGCCACCAGGCCAAGAACAACTGCCTGAGAATGTTGAGTTATATTCAGGTGGTTGGCAACAAGAGTGGCTCTTAGAAGCGGATCTCATTGTTACCAATCCTGGTATTGCTCTTGCTTCTCCTCAATTGCAGTCAGCGATTAAAAAGGGGACGCCAATTGTTGGTGATATCGAACTTTTTGCTTGGGCAGTAACTGCTCCTGTGATTGCAATTACAGGATCTAATGGTAAAAGTACAGTCACTGACTTAACTGGTGAAATGGCGAATGCCGCTGGCGTTAAAACAGTTGTTGGTGGCAACATAGGTTTTGCTGCGCTTGACCTATTAGAACAAGACGCAGAGCTTTATGTACTTGAGCTATCCAGTTTTCAATTAGAAACAACTTCATCGTTAAACTTAAAAGCAGCTGCATTCTTGAATTTATCCGAAGACCATATGGATAGATATCAAGGTATGGCTGATTATCGTCAAGCAAAGTTGCGTATTTTTGATAATGCAGACGTATGTATTGTTAACCGTGATGACAAAGAAACGCACCCTGATACCAAAGAAAAACCAGTAAAAAGTTTTGGTTTTGATGAAGGTAACTATGGTTGTGTTATTCAAAATGGGGTTAATTATTTAGCGATTAACTCAACACCTATCATTGCTGCGAGTGAATTAGGACTTGTTGGTAAACATAATATTGCGAATAGTTTAGTTGCGATTGCATTACTAGATGCAGTAGGAATTAAAATTGCTTCAACATTAGAAATATTAAGAACTTACAATGGGTTGACACATCGATGCCAAGTGGTAGCTGATAATAAAGGTATTCGTTGGGTCAATGATTCAAAAGCTACAAATGTTGCAAGTACGCTTGCTGCGTTATCTGGTCTAAAGATTGATGGTAAATTGCATTTGTTAGTTGGTGGTGTAGGTAAAGGCGCAGATTTTTCTGAGTTATCTCCTGCATTACATGCTTTGAACTTAATGATGTATTGTTTTGGTGAGGATGGTGAGCAGTTTCTTTCTTTAGACCCTCGTTCTCTGCAATGCCAAACGATGGATGAAGCTATAGATATTCTATTTCCTACCTTAACTGAAGGAGATATGGTTATGTTATCTCCTGCGTGTGCTAGTTTTGACCAGTATGCAAATTTTATGGCTAGAGGTGATGCATTCACTCAACTAGCAAGACAGTATTCAACTGAGAGTTAATTTTGATATTTGACCGCATTAAAAAATGGACATTATCAGCTCAGGATTGGTGTTTAACACCATCTCCTAAAGTGATGTTTGATCGCCAGTTAATCTGGATTGCTTTAGGGTTAATGTTAACTGGCCTTGTTATGGTTGGTTCTGCATCATTTCCAATCAGTACTCGCCTGACTGGGCAGCCATTCCATTTTATGATGCGTCATATGCTATTTATCTGCTTAGCACTTGGAGCTTCCTCTATTGTATTACGTATTAAATTGGATGATTGGTTAAAATACAGTAGCCACTTATTATTAATTTCTTTTTTATTACTCGCTGCTGTTTTAGTAGTGGGTAAATCCGTTAATGGTGCTGCACGTTGGTTGCCGTTAGGGATCTTTAACTTACAACCAGCAGAAGTAGCAAAACTCTCTTTATTTGTATTTATCTCTGGTTATCTTGTTCGTCGCCATGGCGAAGTAAGAGATAGTTTTAAAGGATTTGTTAAACCCTTAGTCGTGCTTATTGGTCTTGCTTTTTTCTTATTATTACAACCAGACTTAGGTACAACTATCGTAATGTTTGTTACGACTATCGGTATGTTATTTATTGCTGGCGCTAAATTATGGCAGTTCATAGCGTTGGTGATGAGTGGTATTTCACTCGTTATAGTTCTGATTATTGCTGAACCTTATCGTATGCGTCGAGTGACCTCCTTCCTAGACCCATGGCAAGATCCATTTGGTAGTGGTTATCAATTAACACAGTCTCTTATGGCATTTGGTCGAGGAAGTTGGTTTGGGGAAGGTCTTGGTAATTCAATTCAAAAATTAGAGTACTTACCTGAAGCTCATACCGACTTTGTGTTTGCTGTTGTTGCAGAAGAATTAGGATTCATAGGGGTATCTTTAGTCCTTATTTTGATATTTTCTTTGGTATTAAAAGCTCTGTTTATTGGCCGAAAATGTTTGCAACATGACCAGCGTTTTGGTGGTTTTTTAGCGTTTGGTATTGGTATTTGGTTTGCCTTCCAAACTTTAGTTAACGTTGGTGCTGCTGCAGGTATTGTTCCAACAAAAGGGCTGACATTACCACTAATTAGTTATGGTGGTTCCAGTTTAATTATCATGTCAGTTGCAGTATCTCTCCTTATTCGTATTGATCATGAGTGTCGTATTTTTTTAGAAAACGAGCCTCCACGGAGCGAAAATGAAGAACAGAAATAAACGTTTATTAGTGATGGCTGGTGGTACTGGCGGTCACGTATTTCCAGGATTAGCAGTAGCAAAACAACTACAGAATGAAGGCTGGGAAATTCGTTGGTTAGGTACAGAAGATAGAATGGAAGCGGATTTAGTACCAAAGCATGGTATTGAAATTGATTTCATCAAAGTAAAAGGGTTACGTGGTCAAGGTATTAAAAAATTATTGGCGGCACCTTTTCAAATATTGGGAGCGATTTCCCAAGCAAAAAAACACATTCAATCATGGCAGCCAGATGTTGTATTAGGCATGGGCGGCTATGTGAGTGGGCCGGGCGGTATTGCAGCATGGTTATCTGGAATTCCGGTTGTACTACATGAGCAAAATGCTGTTGCTGGATTAACTAATCAATGGTTATCTAAAATAGCGAAGCGTGTGTTTCAGGCGTTTCCTGGTGCGTTTCCTAATGCCGAAGTTGTGGGGAATCCGGTCCGAGAAGATGTCTGTCAATTAGCTCAACCAAGTGAACGATTTTCTGAACGAACTGGACCAATCCGAGTGTTAGTGATGGGAGGCAGTCAGGGGGCTCGGATTCTTAATACGACGTTGCCAGAAGCGCTACCAAAATTGAATCACGTTATTGAAATTTGGCATCAAGCTGGTAAAGGAAATCAAGAAACGGTTTATAGAGCGTATTGTGATAATGGAATTACCAGTGCAAACGTAACTGAGTTTATTGATAACGTAGCTGAAGCTTATGCGTGGGCTGATGTATTAGTATGTCGTTCAGGTGCATTAACGGTATCTGAAGTTTCAGCAGCTGGTGTTGGCTCGGTATTTATTCCCTTTATGCATAAAGATCGTCAACAAGCATTAAATGCGGATCACCTTGTACAGTGTGGCGCAGCGCAAATGATTGAACAACAAGATTTAACAGTTCAGGGTTTGGTTGATACACTGAATGGTTTAGAGCGAAAAGAATTATTAGAAATGGCATGTAATGCTCGTAAGGCAGCGATTATTGATGCTGACGTACGTGTTGCCAATGCGATTAAAGACCTCGCAAAATAGAAGAATTGAGATTTAGAATGATAAAAGATCAAAAACTGCAATTAGCTGAAATTAGAACCATGATCCCAGAAATGCGCCGTGTAGAATGCATTCACTTTGTTGGTATTGGCGGAGCCGGAATGAGCGGGATTGCTGAGGTCTTGCTTAATGAAGGTTATCATATCAGTGGTTCAGATCTAGCTGAGAATACTGTTACGGTTCGATTAGCTCAAAAAGGAGCAAAAATCTTTTTTGGTCATCAAGCAAGTAATGTAGAGAAAGCTAGTGTGGTGGTGGTTTCAACCGCAATCGATCCAACAAATCCTGAAATTGTTGCAGCAAAAGAAAACCGAATTCCTGTTATTCGTCGTGCAGAAATGCTAGCAGAGCTGATGCGCTACCGACATGGTATTGCTGTTGCTGGTACACACGGCAAAACAACAACAACAGCATTAACGACTCAAATTTATTCAGAAGCAGGATTAGACCCAACATTTGTAAATGGTGGTTTAGTTAAAAATGCAGGTACTAATGCACGTTTAGGCTCTAGCCGTTTTCTGATTGCAGAAGCTGATGAAAGCGATGCTTCATTTTTGCACCTTCAACCGATGGTTAGTATTGTTACTAATATTGAAGCTGACCACATGGATACCTATGGCGGTGACTTTGAAGTATTAAAACAAACCTTCATTGATTTTCTTCATAATTTGCCATTTTATGGTCAAGCTATTATGTGTATTGATGATGAGGTAGTTAGAGAATTACTTCCTCGTGTTAGCCGTCAAGTTATTACTTATGGTTTCTCAGAAGACGCAGACGTACGTTTAATTAATTACCGTCAAGTTGGTCAACAAAGCTTCTTTACAGTTCAAAGAAAAGATCGCGCTGATTTAGACATTATTCTTAATATCCCTGGCAAGCATAATGCGTTGAATGCAACGGCAGCTATCGCTGTTGCTACAGAAGAAGATGTTGAAGACAGTGCTATTCTTTCTGCATTACTTAATTTTGAAGGAGCGGGTCGCCGCTTTGATCAATTAGGTGAATTTGAAACCGGTAATGGTCATGCGATGTTAGTGGACGATTATGGACACCATCCAACAGAAGTTGATGTAACAATTAAAGCTGCTCGTGCTGGTTGGCCTGAAAAGCGTTTAGTGATGATCTTCCAACCTCACCGTTATAGCCGTACTCGTGATCTTTATGATGATTTTGTGAATGTGCTAGATAATGTTGATGTGCTTATAATGTTGGATGTTTATTCGGCTGGTGAAACACCGATTGTAGGTGCAGATGGGCGAGCATTATGTAGAACTATTCGTGGTAGAGGGAAGATTGATCCTATCTTTGTTCCAAATATTGAGGCATTACCACCAGTATTAGCTAATATTATTCAAGAAGGTGACTTAGTTTTGACTCAAGGCGCTGGAGATGTTGGTAAACTAGCAAAACAACTGGCGTCAATGAAACTAAATATTGAAACAATGAAAGAGTTTGGGTAATTATTGTTTAATTAGTTAGAACTTCTAATAAAAATACGAATAATGGGATAGAATCCTCATTGTATTAATAATATGCTATTGGAGATTGGGAATAGAGTGTTTTTGCACCCTATACTTATTAGTAGAATTCATTTTAACGTCATCATAAGGCGATTATTTTGTATAATTGGTTAATGCTGATGTTAGTTTCTAGTACTGTTGTGAAAATAATATGATAAAAACGGTCAAAATGAATACTTCATTTGATAAAGAAAGAGTAAGGAAACACCTGCCTGGTGGTCTTTTTCTTTTTTTAGTCGTAATCATTTCATTATGGCTAGTTATTTCAACAGTAAGTTGGATGACAGATGAAGACAGGTTGCCTTTATCTCATATGATTATTCAAGGGCAGCTAAAGCATATTACTGCGGATGATATTCGTGAAGCGATTGACTCAATGGATTCCATTGGGACATTTATGACTCAAGATGTAAATAAACTGCAAGACGCATTGTTATCACTACCTTGGATCGCTCAGGTATCAGTTAGAAAGCAATGGCCAGAAACGATTAAGGTCTTTGTAGTTGAGAATCAGCCTGAAGCAACATGGAATGATCGAGTAATCGTCAATCCAGAAGGTGCTGTTTTTAATGCACCAATGACTGATTTGATGGAGCCAAAACCTGCATTATTTGGTCCAGAAAATAGCAGTAAGGAAGTCTTGGATTTTTGGCATCAATTACAAAAGCAATTTGCACCATTACATACAAGTGTTCATAGTGTTGCATTAACTGACCGCTTATCTTGGCAAGTAGTCTTAGACAGTGGTATTCGACTTGAGTTGGGGCGTGATTCTCGAGAAGAAAGAGTTGAACGATTTATTGCTTTATATAAGCAGTTAGAAAAGAAAAAGAATTCGATAGATTATATAGATCTTCGTTACGACACTGGCGCAGCTGTTGGATGGAAATCCGACAATCTAGAAGATAAAGAAGAGAATTGACATGAGTAAAACGCCAGAAGGCAGTATTATTGTTGGTTTAGACATAGGTACAAACAAAGTTTCAGCATTAGTTGGCGAAGTTTTACCTGATGGCCAAGTGAGCGTTATTGGCTCTGGATCATGTCCCTCTCGTGGAATGGATAAAGGCGGCGTTAACGATCTTGAATCGGTAGTAAAATCAGTTCAAAGAGCGATTGATCAAGCTGAGCTTATGGCTGAATGCACCATTACCTCTGTATTTATTTCTTTATCGGGCAAGCATATTGCTAGTCAAATAGAGAAAGGAATGGGGTCTATTTCTGAAGAGGAAGTGACTCAAGATGATATGGATAGTGTTATTCACACAGCTAAATCCGTTAAGATTGGTGATGAACAGCGTACATTGCATGTTATTCCACAAGAGTTCTCTATTGATGTGCAAAAAGGTATTCGAAATCCAATAGGGTTATCGGGTATGAGAATGGAAGTAAGCGTTCACTTAATTACATGTCATAATGACATGGCGCGAAATATTGTTAAAGCTGTTGAACGCTGTGGTTTAAAAGTCGAACATATTATTTTCTCTGGTTTAGCATCGAGTAATGCGGTAATCACAGAAGATGAGCGAGATCTTGGTGTTTGTGTAGTTGATATCGGCGCAGGTACAATGGATATTGCAATTTGGACTGATGGTTCTTTACGTCATGCAGAGGTTCTTCCTTATGCTGGTAATGCAGTAACCAGTGATATTGCTTATGCGTTC
The DNA here is from genome assembly GCF_057368585.1 of Aliivibrio thorii. Lineage (NCBI taxonomy): Bacteria > Pseudomonadati > Pseudomonadota > Gammaproteobacteria > Vibrionales > Vibrionaceae > Aliivibrio > Aliivibrio thorii. The sequence goes on from NZ_CM170654.1 coordinate 403,233, forward strand.
GGCACACCATTTAATGATGCTGAAAAACTTAAAGTTAAATATGGTTGCGCAATTAGCGAGCATATTAATCGCGATGAAACAGTCAATGTTCCTAGTGTTGGTGGTCGACCATCTAGAAGTTTACAACGAAGAATGCTAGCAGAAGTTATCGAACCAAGGTATTCTGAACTGCTAGGTCTTGTAAACCAGCGTATTCTTGCAATTCAAGATAAATTACGCGCTGAAGGAACAAAGCATCATCTTGCTGCTGGTATAGTGTTAACCGGTGGTGGTGCACAAATTGAAGGTTTGGCAGATTGCGCAGAGCGTGTTTTTCAAACTCAAGTAAGAATAGGCCAACCTTTAGAGGTGACAGGCCTGACAGATTACGTAAAAGAACCTTATCAAGCAACAGCGGTAGGACTTTTGCATTACGGTAAAGAAAGTCAATTGCATGACGATGAAGATTATGTGCCAAGTAAGCACCAATCTTTTGCTACCGTAATAAAGAAATTTAAAAATTGGATACTAAAAGAGTTTTAACCTGAGCGAACAGGAAGGAACGGAGAGAACAGATGTTTGAGCCGATGATGGAAATGTCCGACGACGCAGTAATTAAAGTTGTTGGTGTAGGTGGCGGTGGCGGTAATGCTATCGAGCACATGGTACGTGAGTCAATTGAAGGTGTTGAATTTATCAGTGTAAATACTGATGCTCAGGCACTTCGTAAGACTAGTGTAAATACAGTTATTCAGATTGGTGGAGACATCACAAAAGGTTTAGGTGCAGGTGCAAACCCGCAAGTAGGCCGTGATGCAGCTCTAGAAGATCGTGAAGCCCTTAAAGAAGTTCTTGCTGGTGCCGATATGGTATTTATCGCAGCGGGTATGGGCGGCGGTACTGGTACTGGTGCAGCTCCTATCATTGCAGAAGTAGCAAAAGAATTGAATATTCTAACTGTTGCTGTTGTGACAAAACCGTTTAGCTTTGAAGGTCGTAAACGTCTTGCTTTTGCTGAGCAAGGTATTGAAGAGTTATCAAAACATGTTGACTCATTAATTACGATTCCAAACGAAAAGCTACTAAAAGTACTAGGCCGTGGTATCACATTATTAGAAGCATTTGCAAAAGCAAATGATGTTCTACGTAATGCTGTTCAAGGTATTGCTGAGTTGATTACTCGCCCAGGTATGATTAATGTCGATTTCGCCGATGTTCGTACTGTTATGTCTGAAATGGGACATGCAATGATGGGGAGTGGTATCGCAGTAGGTGAAGACCGAGCAGAGCAAGCAGCAGAAGAAGCGATTTCAAGTCCTTTACTGGAAGACATCGATTTAGCTGGAGCTCGTGGTGTTCTTGTTAACATTACTGCAGGTCTTGATATGCGTCTTGATGAATTTGAGACCGTAGGTAATACAGTAAAAGCATTTGCATCAGATAATGCAACCGTTGTTATTGGTACCTCTCTTGATCCTGATATGACTGATGAAATTAGAGTGACGGTTGTTGCTACAGGTATCGGTACAGAAAAAAAGCCTGAAATCACGTTAGTGACAAATAAAGCAGCTGCACCAACTCAACCTGCACCAGTTGCTCAACCTGCAGTTCAGCCACAAGCGAAAGCACCAGTTGTTGAACCAACGGTAGAAAAACCGGCACAAAATGTGCAGGTGACTAAGCCAGCAGCACCGCAAACTACACCATCAACGTCGCCAGCGGCAGGTGTTCAGAATGCAGGTGCAGCGCAAGCTAAGCCAGATCAAAAAGAAGATTACTTAGATATCCCAGCGTTTTTACGACGCCAAGCTGACTAATTAATCATCAAGCGATTTGGTTTTATTGAAAGTTGTGTGCTAGAATATCAGACCAGTTCTTAGAATTGGTTTGAAATCAAGCATATTTATAGTTGAGATGAGCATATGATCAGACAACGTACACTGAAAAGTATCGTACAAATGACAGGCGTGGGTTTACACTCAGGTCGAAAAGTCACGCTTACTCTTCGTCCAGCAGCATCAAATACAGGTGTAATTTATCGTCGTACAGACCTTAATCCACCGGTAGATTTTCCTGCGGATCCAGAGTCAGTGCGCGATACGATGCTATGTACAGCGTTAGTTAATGATGAAGGCGTCAGAATCTCAACGGTTGAACACTTGAATGCTGCTTTAGCAGGCATGGGCATTGATAACGTTGTTATTGAAGTTGATGCACCTGAAATTCCAATTATGGATGGCAGTGCAAGTCCTTTTGTTTATCTTTTACAATCTGCGGGTATTGAAGAGCTTAATACGGCGAAGAAATTCATTCGTATTAAGAAACCTGTTCGCATTGAAGATGGTGATAAATGGGCCGAAATTCGTCCTTATAACGGTTTCCGCCTAGATTTTACTATCGACTTCAATCATCCAGCGATTGAATCAGATGACCAAAAGTTAGTGTTTGATTTTTCAAGCCAATCGTTCATCAAAGATATCTCACGAGCTCGTACTTTCGGGTTTATGCGTGATATTGAGTACTTACAATCACAAAACCTATGTTTAGGTGGTAGTTTTGATTGTGCAATCGTACTAGATGATTACCGTATTCTTAACGAAGACGGATTACGTTTTGATAATGAATTTGTAACGCATAAAGTACTAGATGCTGTTGGTGACCTATATATGTGTGGTCATAGTATCTTAGGTGAGTTAAGTGCTTACAAATCAGGTCATGCTCTGAATAATCAGTTACTTCGTGCTGTTCTTGCTGATCAAGAAGCATGGGAGTGGACAACCATTGAAGATGAACAAGAATCACCAGTTGCATTTATGCAGCCAGGAATGGTACTTGCCTAATCCATCATCAAATTAAAAAAGCCAAGCAAATTACTTGGCTTTTTTGTATCTATCGCATTTCTTATTTCTTATTTGCTAAAGCCGCTAAACTTTCTAATCGTTTTTTTAATTTTGGTGATGCGGTTTCTGCTACCATTTCTAATGCACTTGCTGCTGCGGCAGATAATTCTCGTTTGGCTTGTTTCTCTGATTTATAGACAGCTGGTTTCTCGCCAATAAAAGATCGGGCTAGATCTGGGTTGATCTTAATTTCTAAATTAGATAAACCAGGTAAGCCGTGACGGCGAAAAGCCGATAAAATAGCTAATCTTTCATAGTTAATTCGTGTCGCCCATACACTGCTAGATACTTCGATCACTAATGATCCTTGGCGGTAATTTGCCACACGGCAATGATCTTCACAGCCCGTAGGTAATGAATCTTTTAGTACTGTAGATAGTTTAGATAAAATAATCGCTTTTTCTTGAAGATCTTTGAAGCGAGTATTATTAAAAAAATCATTTGCAGGCTGAGGCCTGTGGTCTCGCATCATTGTGAACTCTCACTAATAGGACGTTATTTAACTGCGGTTTCTCAAAAAAAAGTCATAAATGCCAATTAGATCTGACTTTTTCAGAATTGAAATCAAACTCTACGGATTTAGCTTAGGATTGCTTCGCATTATCGCTTATACTTTCTTAATTATTACTTATGATGACTAGCAACACAACAATCATGATTGGCCTTGAAAAATCAAAGTCGAATCCCCATAAGGTAAGTATATAAAGAAGTTTTTTTCTTAGAGTAATTTCTCTAGGTGATTGATTCACATTTCAGATAAACCGATCAGAAATGATCATAGAGATAAGAGAAGCAACGGAATCATGTTTTCTAAAATTCTAACAAAAGTTATCGGTAGCCGTAATGATCGTACATTACGTAAGCTACGTAAAATCGTAGATCAAATTAATAAACTCGAACCACAATTCGAATCATTACAAGACGAAGAATTAAAAGCGAAAACAATCGAGTTCCGTGCACGTTTAGAGCAAGGTGAAGATTTAGATAGTTTATTGCCAGAAGCCTTTGCAACAGTTCGAGAGGCATCTAAACGCCTATATGGTATGCGTCATTTTGATGTTCAAATGATTGGTGGTATGGTTCTAAACGATAGTCAAATTGCTGAAATGCGTACAGGTGAAGGTAAAACACTAACGGCAACCTTACCGTGTTATTTAAATGCATTAACAGGTAAAGGTGTACACGTTGTAACCGTGAATGATTACCTTGCAAAACGTGATGCAGAGACAAATCGTGAATTGTTTGAATTCTTAGGTATGACCGTTGGTATCAACGTACCTAATATGCCACCTCAAGAGAAAAAACAAGCATATTTATGCGATATTTTGTATGGCACAAATAATGAATTTGGTTTTGACTACTTACGTGACAACATGGCTTTCCGTGCTGAAGACCGTGTTCAGCGTGAACGCTATTTTGCCGTGATCGATGAAGTGGATTCAATCTTAATCGATGAAGCTCGTACCCCTCTTATCATTTCTGGTCCAGCAGAAGATAGCTCAGAACTTTATACTCGAATTAATACATTGATCCCGCAGCTTGTTAAACAAGATGAAGAAGACAGTGAAGAGTATCGTGGTGAAGGTCACTACACATTAGATGAAAAAGGAAAACAAACTCACCTGACGGAAAACGGTCAAGAGTTTGTTGAGCAATTACTAAAAGATGAAGGCTTAATGGAGGCAGATGATACTTTATATTCTCCTGCGAATATCAGCTTACTTCATCATATTAATGCTGCATTACGTGCACATGTATTGTTTGAAAAAGACGTAGATTATATTGTAAAAGACGATGAAGTTATTATCGTTGATGAACATACTGGCCGTACAATGCCAGGACGTCGTTGGTCTGAAGGTTTACACCAAGCGGTTGAAGCAAAAGAAGGTGTGAAAATTCAGAATGAAAACCAAACATTAGCATCAATCACTTTCCAAAACTTCTTCCGTCTATACGACAAACTGTCAGGCATGACAGGTACTGCTGATACAGAAGCCTTTGAATTCCAATCTATTTATGGTCTTGATACGGTAGTTATTCCAACTAACCGTCCAATGACTCGTAATGATATGGGTGATTTAGTCTACATGACAGAAGCTGAAAAATTTGCAGCTATCATTGAAGATATTAAAGGGTGTTCTGAACGTGGTCAGCCAGTACTGGTTGGTACCGTTTCGATTGAGAAATCAGAGCTACTTTCAAATGCATTGAAGAAAGCAAAAATTAAGCACAATGTACTTAATGCTAAATTTCATGAAAAAGAAGCAGAGATTGTTGAAAATGCCGGTACATCGAGTGCTGTAACCATTGCTACTAACATGGCTGGCCGTGGTACGGATATCGTACTTGGCGGTAGTTGGCAGGCTGAACTTGCTAAAATAAATGAGCCAACTGAGGCTCAAATCCAAGAAGCTAAAGCTAAATGGAAAGAAGCTCACGATGCAGTACTTGCTGCCGGTGGTCTTCATATTATTGGTACTGAGCGCCATGAATCACGTCGTATCGATAACCAATTACGCGGTCGTGCTGGTCGTCAAGGTGATGCTGGTTCTTCTCGTTTCTACTTATCAATGGAAGATGCATTGATGCGTATCTTTGCTTCAGACCGTGTATCTAGCATGATGAAGAAGTTAGGTATGGAAGAAGGCGAAGCAATTGAGCACCCATGGGTAACTAAAGCCATTGAAAATGCACAGCGTAAAGTTGAAGGCCGTAACTTTGATATTCGTAAGCAACTTCTTGAGTATGATGATGTAGCCAATGACCAACGTAAAGTGGTTTATGAGTTACGTGATGAACTAATGAATGTTGATGATATTAGCGACATGATTGCACACAACCGTCAAGATGTACTTGAAGGTCTATTTGGCCAATACATTCCGCCTCAATCTCTAGAAGAGATGTGGGATGTCGAAGGGCTAACTACACGTCTACGTGCTGATTTTGATTTAGATATTCCTGTTCAAGAATGGTTAGACAGTGATGATAAACTCCACGAAGATAATTTACGTGAAAAAATCATCGAAACGGCAATTCAAGTATACAAAGATAAAGAAGAGTCTGTTGGCGAATCTGTTCTGCGTAACTTTGAAAAAGCTGTTATGTTACAAACGCTTGATGGTTTATGGAAAGAACATTTAGCAGCAATGGATCACCTTCGTCAAGGTATTCATTTACGTGGCTATGCTCAGAAGAACCCAAAACAAGAATACAAACGTGAGTCTTTTGAGTTATTTGAAGGCCTGCTTGATACCTTGAAGTTTGATGTAGTTTCGATTTTAAGTAAAGTACGAGTACAACAACAAGAAGATGTTGAGCGTATGGAAGAGAAGCGTCTTCAGCAAGCAGAAGCTGCGGCTCGCCGTCAACAATTACAACATCAAAATGCAGAAAACCAATTGGATGATGGTGAAACATCAGAAGATGGTCATACTCCTGTAGTACGTGATGAACGTAAAGTTGGACGAAATGAGTCATGTCCATGCGGTTCTGGTAAAAAATACAAGCAGTGTCACGGAAAAATCTAGTTGATATAGACTGTTTATAATTAATATAAAGCCGCTATTTTTAGCGGTTTTTTTATAACTAAAACGTATTGTAGGTAAGATTATTGATGAAACGATTACATATTGTCGCAGCGATTATTTTGAATCCTAAACTGGATAAAGTATTTATTACTAAACGTCCTGATAAAGCACATAAAGGTGGTTTTTGGGAGTTTCCTGGTGGTAAAGTCGAAGCTGAAGAAAGTGCAGAACAAGCATTAATAAGAGAGCTTAATGAAGAGGTTGGCATTAACTCAACTGAACTTCATTTATTTGAATCTTTATCTCATGATTACCCTGATAAATCGCTTTATTTTGATTTTTTTACTGTAACTCAATTTGATAATCAACCTTATGGGAAAGAAGGCCAAGAAGGCTTGTGGGTATCAATTTCCCAGCTTAAAAAGTATGAGTTTCCAGAAGCGAATGTACCTGTATTAAATAAAGTCGTAGAGCAATTTAGTTAGTAGTAATCTAATATGAATAAGTATAAAAAAGCGATCATAACGATCGCTTTTTTATTTTTATTAGTATTGTTCTTCAGACCAACCATCAGAATCTGACATGTCAGGTGCACCTGGAATTGATTTCTCTTCATCAGCCCACTCACCGAAATCAATCATTTGACATTTTTTACTGCAGAATGGGCGAAACGGGCTTTCGGTATTCCATATAACAGCAGATTGGCAAGTTGGACATTTAACTATAGTTGGTTTAGTTATTGATTGTTCGTTATTTGATTCTGACATGTTTTCCTCAGCAGACAGCAAGCATAAACTCAATGTCTTTTTCACAATTCTTATTAGTTTCGAAAGACATAAAGCGTAACGCAAAACGACTTTTATGCCCAGAGATCATTGGATAAACACCACTATCTATTGGGATCTCTAAACGTAATAGATTCGCATTTTCCATTTCGCTTTGCATAAAACCATTACGTGCTATTTGTGGTTCAAAGCGTGCAGTCTCTCTTGTTAATCGCAACCATAACGACAATGCATCAGAAAGAGAAAGTAGTTGGGACATCCAATTATGAGTATTCCTGCATCTTACTTCTAAAGGGAGATGTAGCCAATGGTGTAATGCAGGAAGATCAAAACAACAATCTCCACCAGGGATAAAAAAGCGCTGTTTTAAGGCCGATAAAAAGCGGTCTTCTTTTAAAGAATGACCAGGGCGAGTGGTTTGCATCAAATTATGATGAACTTGACTAATTTGCTCTAATACCGAAAGCAAAGCAGATTGATCAACACCTTCGATATCCATCCAAGCTCTGTATTGTAAACGAAGCTTTTCTAAATCTTTACCTAAGTCCGCTTTAACTTGAACTTGCTCTAGAATATCGAGCATATTAAAAAGGGAACTAAAGAAAACTTGGTATTCAAACGGTTGAGTTAAATCTGCAGAATGCCCAAGCTTACGAAAGAGAGATTCTATTCGTAAATAAATTCGAGTCCTTTCATTTAAAGGGTGTTCAAATTTTTGCATGCCCAATCCATTCATAGTCGTTATTGATTCTCTTCATTTATCGATTCTTGAGACAATAGCAGATATTTATTATGTAGCAGAGCTATTTCACTGTCCAAGTCATGAATATTGTGATCATTCTTAATAATGTCGTCAGCGATAGCTAATCGCTCAGCTCGTGAAGCTTGTGACATTAATATTGCCTTAGCCTGCTCTTGATTTACTTTATCACGATTCATGGTTCGATTAATTTGAGTTTGCTCTAAAACATCAACAACAAGAATGCGATTTGCTAAATATTGCAATTGGTTTTCAACTAATAAAGGGACAATAAGTAATACATAATCAGAAGTAGCTAACGAGAGCTGGCGTTGCATTTCTTTTCTAATAAGAGGATGGAGTAGATCGTTTATCCATTTTTTCTCTTCAGGGTTTGAAAAAATACGCTGCCTAAGTTCTGTTCTGTCTAAGTGACCATTATTTAATAAAATAGAATTGCCAAAATGTTCGATGATTTTAGTTAATCCAATAGTGTTTGGCTCAACAACTTCTCGAGCAATAATATCAGCATCAACAAGGTCAATATTATGATTATAGTGGAAATTATCTGCAACGGTGGTTTTTCCACTTCCAATACCGCCAGTAATAGCTACAACATAACTCATACTGGAAATCCTAATATTGAAGTAAAGTACCAATGGCTGATTTCATGTCCCCATAACAGACATATCCAACCGGCAATGGCGAGATATGGACCAAATGGAATGGCTTTATCAAAGCCATTTTTTTGAGCTCGGAGCATTGCTATACCAATAATAGCACCGACAACAGAAGAGAGTAGAACAAGTAAAGGTAATTGTTGCCAGCCAAGCCAAGCCCCAAGAGCGGCTAATAATTTGAAGTCACCATACCCCATGCCTTCTTTACCTGTTATAAGTTTAAAGCCCCAGTAGATGGACCATAAGATAAGATAGCCTGCCATTGCCCCCATAACAGAATCAATTAAAGAGACTGAGCTCCAACCAACTAAAGCGAGATATATTCCTGTCCATAATAGTGGCAAGGTTATTTGATCGGGCAGTAACATTGTATCTATATCAATAAAGGTGAGAGCAATGAGTACGAGGGTAAATAGAACGGCAGCAATTGCAAAATAAGAGAAGGGCAAGAAATAAGATACGGCGAAACACATAGCACCAGATAACAGTTCAATTGCAGGATATCTAAAACTAATTGGATTACTGCATTGACGACATTTTCCTTTTAGTAATAACCAGCTAATTACAGGAATATTATCGTAGAATTTAATTTGTGTATTACATTTTGGGCAGCGAGAGCGAGGGACACTTAAATTGAATGTTTCTTCTTGTTCAGATGTGTTTTTTTGAGGCTGTAAGTCAGGAAAACAATCGATGCACTCTTTTTTCCATTCTTTTTCCATCATTATCGGTAAGCGATAAATAACAACATTGAGAAAGCTACCCACAAGTAAACCAAAGAGAGTTGCAAAGAGTGGAAAAAGCCAAGGGTAGTAATCAAAAACAGCCATGTAAATGCATCCGATATCATTATAATTTAATGCATTTATTTTATCAGAGTTCATCTAAAGGAAGTAGGTAAGAGCAGGTATTTCCTGACGAAATAGAGTTAAGCTTATCCAATAACATTCATTAAATTGAAAATAGGGAGGTACATAGAGACAACAAGACCACTAATCATGACTCCTAAAAATAGAATAATAAAGGGCTCAAGGATCTTCCCTAAATTATCGACGGTATTATCAACTTCGTCTTCATACACGAACGCAATTTTATTGAGCATGTCATCCAATTGACCTGATTCTTCACCAATCATGACCATTTGCAATACCATCTCAGGAAAGGCTTGAGTGTGTCGCATTGCTAAATAAAGAGGCATCCCTGCAGCAGTGTTTTGTTGTACGGATAAGATAGCTTCTTGGTAGTAAAGATTGCCTGCAGTTTTACTAGTGGTTTGTAAGCTATGTAAAATAGGTAACCCCGAGCTAAAACTGGTGGCGAGAGTTCGACTAAATTTTGCAATGGCTGCTTTGGAGAGTACCGCTCCAATAATTGGCAGTTGCAAACTGCGTCGGTTGAGCATAAATCGAAAATAATAAGATTTCTTTTTTAATAAATGCAGCGATAGGGAAGCAAGCCCCAACATGAATAAAATCCAGAATCCATAATTTTGTAAAAAATGGGAAGCATTGACGACTTGCTGGGTAAACCAAGGAAGATCGGCCCCAAACCCTTTAAAAATCGATTCAAATTCAGGGATAACAAACATAAGCATTAAAACGGTAACCGCAATCGCGATTAAAAAAACCATTGTAGGGTAGATCATCGCTTTGACGACTTTTGCTCGTAATGCCTCACTTTTTTCTCTGTATTCAGCTAAACGAGCAAATGCGTGCGATAAACTGCCTGTTTCTTCACCTGTCGCCACTAAATCAATATAAAAAGAATCAAAGAGTGAGCAACTGGTAGAGAGTGCTTTTGAAAGTTGGGTTCCAGCCTCTATTGATAAACAGACCTGACCAAGTATGGATTTCATTTCTGCTTTAATATTATTTTCTGCGATGAGCTGTAATGATTGCACTATGGGCACACCAGCACCAAGCATTGTGGCTAATTGACGAGTGAAAAGAGTGATGTCTTTTCGTTTAACGGCGTGTTTCATTTTTTCAAAACTAGAAATGCTGCGCTTTTTAATTTTCTTTATTTGAATGCTTTGCTCGTTGAGCTTTGCTCTAACTTCTACTTCGGTAAGTGCAAGGATTTTCCCTGATACTTTTTTACCAGTGCTATTAATGCCACGCCATTGGAAGTTATGCAGGGTAAGCGTTTTTATTTTGTTTTTTGGTTTTAGCATAGGAGTACTTACTTAAGAATTAAAAATAAAGAACACGAGTGAGTTCTTGTAAGCTCGTTGTGCCATCTTCAAGTCGTTTAATGCCGGATGTAGCTAGGTTGTCCATACCTTGTTTGATGGCGAGTTGTTCAATTTGTCTTACTGTCGCTCCTTTAAGGATGGCGATTGATAATTCACGCGTAAAGGGCATAACTTCGTAAATACCGATACGGCCAGAGTAACCATGAGTACATTCATTACAGCCCTCAGGTCGAGCTTTAAAAATAGTACTTAATAAATCGATACTATATTCTTCTCGTGTTTCTGAACTCAGAGGGTCAACTTCTTTACAGTGAGGGCAAAGTCTCCTCGCTAAGCGTTGGGCGATAATTAAACTAAGGGAAGAAGCAAGGTTGAAGTTTTCTATCCCCATATTACCTAAGCGAACTACGGTTTCTGCTGCTGAATTGGTATGGAGTGTCGAAAGTACTAAGTGCCCTGTTTGCGCCGCTTTTACTGCGATTTCTGCCGTTTCGAGATCTCGAATTTCACCGACCATAACGATGTCTGGATCTTGTCGTAAAAAAGAACGTAAGGCATGAGCAAAAGTAAAACCAATTTTAGGGGCAACTTGTACTTGGTTTACCCCATTAAGATTTATTTCTACAGGATCTTCAGCGGTGGATATGTTTTTTTCTGTGGTATTTAAAATGTTCAAACCAGAATAGAGAGAGACGGTTTTACCACTGCCTGTTGGGCCAGTCATTAATATCATCCCTTGAGGGCGTTTTAATGCGTTAAGATAAAGCTCTTTTTGTTTGTCGCTGTAGCCTAATTTATCAATATCTAAACTTGGGGCACTGCTGTCTAATAAACGTAAAACGATTTTTTCTCCCCATAAGGTGGGAAGGGAAGAAACTCGCATATCTATCGATATATCACTGTTCAGTTTTAATTTAATTCGCCCATCTTGTGGTAAGCGACGCTCTGCGATATCAAGTTTAGCCATTATCTTTAAGCGAGCGGAAAGGCGACGACTTAAATGTGAAGAAGGTGAACTGTTCTCTACTAAGATCCCATCACAACGAAAGCGAACTCGATAAGTGTCCTCATAAGGCTCAAAATGAATATCAGAAACGCCTTTTCGGACGGCCTCCAATAGAATCTGGTTAATAAAGCGAGTAACTGGCGCATCATCTTGACTGAGATCTTCGGTAGACGTCATTTCATCAAGAGAGACATCAACCAATGAAGCGAGTTCATCTTGGGTGATGTCTTTACGATGTGATGAATCGGAAGTTGAAATTGAACGTCCATACAGACGACGAACAGCCGCTTCAAGCTGACCTTGGTCGGCTAAAACGAGAGTGATTTGTTTTCCTGTGGTAAAGCGAAAATCATCTTCAACTTGAGCAATACTTGGATCGCTTACCGCCAGTTGAATATTGCAACCATCGTTAGAAATAGGCAGCGCTTGATATTTAGTGATGAGATCACGTAAGCCCAACTTTTGACAACAATCAGCATAGTCATATTGGGTGATATTAATAACATCTAACCCAAAGATGTGAGCAAGATGGCTGATAAGTTCATCAGGGGTAAATATCCCTTGAGCTAAAAGAGCAGAAGGCACAGTGTACGTTTCTGCTTGAACTGACTCTATGATGCTGCTTTCTTGCGTCGCACTGATTAACTCAGCTTGACGCAAGATAGAGGCGAGGTTGGTGTGCATTTATTTACAGTGTTTTGGAAGTAGATCATCTGTTACTGGAGTTCCAGCAGGAGCATCACACTTCCAAGAACCATCTCCACCAGTTCTTGCTAGTTGAAATTTTTTATTTGTTAATAGAGTACTCACACCAGCAGAGGCAAAGGTATAAGTGATTGTACCTGAACCCGCAGAACTTGAAGCTGAAAATGCAATTGCACCACCAGGGATAGATGCAGGGACACCTAAATCACTCTCTGTACCACTAGCAGGAAAAGCTCCATTTTCTACTGAGTAAGCTTCTACATTAGTTTTAATCCCAGTTAAAGTAGCTAATGCAGAAGCTACCTCTGCTTTCGCCACATATTTTTGATATTGAGGCATCGCTATAGCCGACAGCACCCCAATCACCGCAACTACAATCATTAACTCAATTAAGGTAAAGCCTTTCTGTCCTTGATGTTGTTTCATTTTTCTCTCCAAGATGAATCAGGTTGATTCATGTTTTATTTGATGTGCAAAATAATAAATCGAATAAAAAGAGCGTGCAGAGAGAAAAGGATAAGGTTCGAGTGAGACACCACTTTATTATGTTGACAATGAAATTTGCAAAATCAAATACGATAAACTTCAAGTTATGACATTTTTTAGTTTATGTTCGATCGCAATTCTTAATTGAGAAACAAAGAGTTAATTAACTATATTGAAGTTGTGTAGTGCGGGGTTAGTCAAAGTTATTTATGGGGGATTATGTACAAAGAAATAAAAAAGGCTAACGTAATGTCAGCCTTTTTAATCAGTTAGATAGCGGTTACTTAAAACGCATTGATAAATCCATTGCGTTTAGATGCTTAGTTAATGCGCCGACAGAGATGTAATCAACTCCCGTTTCAGCGAATTCTGCAATCGTATCTAAAGTGACATTGCCTGAGTTTTCTAGTGCAGCGCGACTCGCATTTAATTTAACGGCTTCACGCATCATGTCGGTAGTGAAGTTATCCAACATAATAATGTCAGCACCTGCATCAATCGCTTGTTGCAGTTCTTCTAGGCTTTCTGTCTCTACTTCAACAGGCTTTCCTGGATTTAGCTCTTTAGCTGTAGAAATCGCTTTTTCAATACCGCCACAGGCAATAATGTGATTTTCTTTAATTAGATAAGCATCAAACACACCAATACGGTGATTGAAACCACCGCCACAAGCTACGGCATATTTTAATGCACTGCGTAAACCCGGAATGGTTTTGCGAGTATCAAGTAGACGACATTTGGTGTGTGCAATTTTTTCAGCGTAAATTGCTGTGGTGGTAGAACAACCAGAGAGTGTTTGAATGAAGTTCATCGCATTGCGCTCACCGGTTAATAGTGCACGTGATGGGCCTGTTAAGGTACAAAGTGTTTGGTTTGGTTCGACTTTATCTCCATCTTCTACGTGCCATTCGATAGAAACAGTACCTCCGAGTTGTTTAAAGACTTCATCGGCCCACATTTTTCCACAAAACACACCATGTTCACGCGTGATGATCGTTGCAACAGATTGTGTTTCTTCTGCGATTAAGCTTGCGGTAATGTCCGTACTTATATCGAGAGTTCCACCTAAATCCTCACGTAGTGTATCTGAAACGGCACGAGTAATTTCGGTTGGAAGCTGTTGTTTTAAATATTCAAGACGAGAGGCGCTGTCATGGGTTTTGATCATGGTGAGGTCCATTGAATTATTTGAAATAGAATTATGGTAACAATAATACTCGCGCTAGAGCAGAATTTCATCATAAGATACATACAAGTTGCACAAGATACTTTAATTGAGATAGGAATAAATGATGAAATTCACTTTATCAACAGATCATTGGCTTAATGAAGCAAAGCATGTGGTATCGCCATTTTATGATGCTCGTCCTGATGATAAAGATATTTCCTTACTTGTGGTGCATAACATCAGTTTACCGCCGGGGCAATTTGGTGGTCCTTATATTGAACAGCTATTTACGGGCACGCTAAATCCAGACGATCATCCATTCTTTAAGGTGATCCATCAATTTAGAGTATCGGCGCATTGTTTGATCAGGCGTGATGGCTGCGTTGTGCAATTTGTTCCTTTTAATGCAAGGGCTTGGCATGCAGGAACCTCCTTCTTTGCAGGACGAGAGCGGTGTAATGATTACAGTATTGGTATTGAGTTGGAAGGGACTGATTTTACTGCCTATACTCAAGAGCAATATGACAGTCTGGCCGTTGTAACAAACGTGCTACAAGACGCTTACCCATTGATTGTTGATAAGCGCATTACTGGTCACCAGTACATAGCCCCATTAAGAAAAACAGATCCGGGGTTATCATTTCATTGGGAAAAGTACCATAAGTTAAGGAAATAGAAGAGGTTAGCCCTTAAATTTATGGGCTCTAATTTCTTGATTTTGGCACATGAATCTCTATTTATAAATCAAACTAGTCAGACCAATTGTGTTTATTGTGTGGTTATATTGTTAATTAACAATGTAAACCAACTCCGTTCCATGATTCAAATCAACTTTTATCTAGACAAATTCCCTTTTTTTATGATAACTTGCACCTCAAATAAAATTGGTATTACCAATTATTTAAAGTGACGAATGACTCACGGTAATGTGGGAAGTAATCAACTTAAATTAGGTTGAGCTACGATGACATATCAAAGGATACGTCAGCCAAAGCTGTCCGATGTAATCGAGCAAGAGCTTGAACGGCTGATTTTAGAAGGAACCCTTTCTCCTGGGCAAAAATTACCAGCTGAAAGAGAGTTAGCAAAACAGTTTGATGTTTCTCGCCCTTCGGTACGGGAAGCAATACAACGTTTAGAAGCAAAGCATTTATTAACGCGCCGTCAAGGTGGTGGAACGTTTGTTAATAAAGGGCTGTGGCAAAGTTTCTCAGAGCCATTGTTAGATTTACTAGCAACGCATCCTGAAACACAGTTTGATTTATTGGAATCGCGTCATGCGTTAGAAGGTATTTCTGCTTATTACGCGGCTTTACGTGGTAATGAAGAAGATTTTAAACGGATTAAAGAGTCACATAAATTAATCCAACAAGCACAACAAGATGGTGATTTAAAAGCGGAAGCGTCTGCGGTTATGCATTGTCTTATTACGGTCACAGAATCGGCGCACAATGTGGTATTACTTCACATGGTTCGCAGTTTAGAGCCCTTGCTTGAGCAAAACGTATTACAAAATTTTACCTTATTAAATCGTCGTGAAGCGGTGGTAAAAAAGGTAAGAGAGCATAGAGCTGAGATTGTAGAGGCGATAGTGTCAGGAAAGCCTGAAGAGGCGCGTTTGGCATCACACTCACATCTTGCCTATATTGAAGAAACATTGTTGGAATTGACAAAAGAAGAGAGCCGCCGAGAGTGCTCGCTTCGTCGAATTCAACAAAGTAATGATATGGATTAATTCGATTCATTTCATTGTCACCCTATTTGAACCAACAAATAAAAGGATAGCTCGCATGTCTGACATGAAGCATGACGTTGATGCACTAGAAACTCAAGATTGGTTAGAAGCTCTTGAGTCAGTTGTACGTGAAGAGGGTGTTGAACGCGCCCAGTATCTATTAGAGCAAGTTCTTGATAAAGCTCGTTTAGATGGTGTTGATATGGCTACAGGTATCAATACTAACTACATCAATACCATCCCAGCAACGCAAGAACCTGCGTACCCTGGTGATGTTACTCTTGAGCGTCGTATCCGTTCAATTATTCGTTGGAACGCAATCATGATCGTTCTACGTGCTTCGAAGAAAGATTTGGATCTAGGTGGCCATATGGCTTCTTACCAATCTGCAGCTGCATTCTACGAAGTATGTTTCAACCATTTCTTCCGTGCTCCAAATGAGACGGACGGTGGTGATTTAGTTTATTACCAAGGTCATATATCTCCTGGTATCTACTCTCGTGCTTTCGTTGAAGGTCGTTTAACTGAAGAGCAACTAGATAACTTCCGTCAAGAAGTTGATGGTAAAGGTATTCCTTCTTACCCACACCCTAAACTGATGCCTGAATTCTGGCAGTTCCCTACAGTGTCTATGGGTCTTGGTCCTATTTCTGCTATCTATCAAGCGCGCTTCCTTAAGTACCTTGAAGGCCGTGGCATGAAAGAGACTGGCGCTCAGCGTGTATACGCTTTCCTAGGTGATGGTGAGATGGATGAGCCAGAATCACGCGGTGCGATCTCTTTCGCTGCTCGTGAAAAACTGGATAACCTATGTTTCCTAATTAACTGTAACCTACAGCGTCTAGATGGCCCTGTTATGGGTAACGGTAGCATCATTCAAGAACTAGAAGGCCTATTTAAAGGTGCTGGTTGGAATGTTGTTAAAGTTATTTGGGGTAGCAACTGGGATTCACTACTTGCTAAAGACACGACTGGTAAACTTCTTCAATTAATGAACGAAACTATTGACGGTGATTACCAAACATTCAAATCTAAAGATGGCGCTTACGTACGTGAGAACTTCTTTGGTAAATACCCTGAAACTGCAGCGCTTGTTGCTGATATGACTGATGACGAGATCTTCGCTCTTAAGCGTGGTGGTCATGATTCATCTAAACTGTTTGCTGCATTCAATAATGCAAAAGAAACAGGCGGTAAGCCAACAGTGATCCTAGCTAAAACTGTTAAAGGTTACGGCATGGGTGATGCAGCTGAAGGCAAGAATATTGCACACGGTGTTAAGAAAATGGACATGACTCATGTTCAACACCTACGTGATCGTTTAGGTCTAGAAGACATTCTTTCTGATGAAAAAATCAAAGAACTTCCTTATCTTAAACTAGAAGAGGGTTCTGCTGAGTACAACTACTTACACGCTCGTCGTGATGCGCTACACGGTTACACACCTAAGCGTCTGCCTAAGTTTACTCAAGAATTTAAAGTGCCTGAGCTTGATGCATTTGCCCCTCTATTAGGTGAGCAGAAGCGTGATATCTCAACAACGATGGCTTACGTACGTACACTAAATATCTTACTTAAAGATAAGAACATTGGTAAGAACATCGTTCCTATCATTTGTGATGAAGCACGTACATTCGGTATGGAAGGTCTATTCCGTCAGGTTGGTATCTACAACCCACACGGTCAAGATTACACTCCTGAAGATAAAGGCATTGTTTCTTACTACAAAGAAGCAACTTCTGGTCAAGTTCTTCAAGAAGGTATCAATGAACTAGGTTCAATGGCATCTTGGGTTGCTGCTGCAACATCATACAGCACAAACAACCTACCAATGATCCCATTCTACATCTACTACTCAATGTTCGGTTTCCAACGTATTGGTGACATGGCATGGTTAGCGGGTGACCAACAAGCACGTGGTTTCCTATTAGGTGCTACTGCAGGTCGTACAACGCTTAACGGTGAAGGTCTACAACACGAAGATGGCCACTCACACATCATGGCAAACACAGTTCCTAACTGTATTTCTTATGACCCAACGTTTGCTTACGAGCTAGCGGTAATCATGCAAGACGGTATTCGTCGCATGTACGGTGAGAACCAAGAAAACGTTTACTACTACCTAACAGTTATGAACGAAAACTACGCAATGCCAGCAATGCCAGAAGGCGCTGAAGAAGGCATCCGTAAAGGTATCTACAAGCTTGAGTCTCATGCTGGTTCTAAAGCTAAAGTTCAGTTAATGAGCTCTGGTACTATCATGAATGAAGTACGTAAAGCTGCACAGATCCTAAGTGAAGATTACGGCGTAGCGTCGGACATATTCTCTGTTACTTCTTTCAACGAGCTAACTCGTGATGGTCAAGATGCAGAGCGTTACAACATGCTACACCCAGAAGCAGAAGCTAAAGTACCGTACATCACAACTGTTCTTGGTAACGAACCAGCAATCGCTGCGACAGATTACATGAAGAACTACGCTGAGCAAGTACGTGCATTTATGCCAACTGAATCATACAAAGTACTTGGTACTGATGGCTTTGGTCGTTCAGACAGCCGTGAGAACCTACGTCGTCACTTCGAAGTTAACGCAGGCTACGTAGTTGTTGCTGCTCTAACTGAACTTGTGAAACGTGGTGATATTGAGAAATCAGTTGTTGCAGAAGCTATTGCTAAATTCAATATCGACACAGAAAAAACTAACCCGCAATACGCATAAGACTTCCATTAATTAAGGAAACAAACAATGACAATCGAAATTAATGTACCTGACATCGGTGCAGATGAGGTTGAAGTAACTGAGATTCTAGTTAAGGTCGGTGACCGAGTTGAAGAAGAGCAGTCACTGATCACTGTTGAAGGCGATAAAGCTTCAATGGAAGTTCCTGCGTCTCAAGCGGGTATCGTTAAAGAAATTAAAATTTCTGAAGGCGATTCAGTAACAACTGGTTCTCTAATCATGATCTTTGAAGCTGAGGGTGCTGCTGCACCTGCAGCTCCAGTAGTTGAAGCGGCTCCAGTAGCTGCTCCTGCTGCGGCATCTGTTGCTGAGCTTAAAGAAGTTCATGTTCCAGATATCGGCGGTGATGAAGTTGAAGTCACTGAAATCATGGTTTCTGTTGGCGATACAGTAGAAGAAGAGCAATCTCTTTTAACTGTTGAAGGCGACAAAGCTTCAATGGAAGTTCCTGCACCATTCGCTGGTACAGTTAAAGAAATCAAAATCGCTTCTGGTGATTCAGTGTCAACTGGCTCTTTAGTTATGATCTTTGAAGTTGCAGGTTCTGCTCCAGTAGCTGCTCCTCAAGCGGCAGCAGCACCAGTTGCAGCGGCTCCAGCAGTATCTGCTGAGAAAGAAGTAAATGTTCCAGATATCGGCGGTGATGAAGTTGAAGTAACTGAAATCATGGTTGCTGTTGGCGATACAGTAGAAGAAGAGCAATCTCTAATTACTGTTGAAGGCGACAAAGCATCAATGGAAGTTCCTGCTCCTTTTGCTGGTACTATCAAAGAGATTAAGATTGCAGCTGGCGATAAAGTATCAACTGGCTCTCTAATCATGACATTTGTTGTTGAAGGCGCAGCACCAGTTGTAGCACAAGCGACAGCAGCACCAGTTGCACAAGCAGCTCCTGCACCAGTTGCAGCGGCTTCTGCTCCAGCAGCTACGGGTGAATTTGAAGCAAACAACGAATACGCACACGCGTCTCCAGTTGTTCGCCGTCTTGCTCGTGAGTTTGGTGTAAACCTTGCTAAAGTTAAAGGTACTGGCCGTAAAGACCGTATCCTAAAAGAAGACGTTCAAAGCTTTGTGAAAGATGCGCTTAAGCGTCTTGAATCTGGTGCTGCTGCATCAGGTAAAGGCGGTGACGGTTCTGCTCTTGGTTTACTTCCGTGGCCAAAAATTGATTTCAGTAAGTTTGGTGAAACAGAAGTTAAGAAACTTTCTAAGATTAAGAAAATTTCTGGCGCTAACCTGCACCGTAACTGGGTAATGATCCCGCACGTTACACAGTGGGATAATGCTGATATCACAGAGCTAGAAGCATTCCGTAAAGAACAGAATGCAATCGAAGCGAAGAATGATACAGGTATGAAGATCACGCCACTTGTGTTCATCATGAAAGCGGTTGCGAAAGCACTTGAAGCATTCCCATCGTTTAACTCTTCATTATCTGATGATGGCGAAAGTATCATCCTTAAGAAGTACGTAAACGTAGGTATCGCAGTTGATACGCCAAACGGTCTTGTTGTTCCTGTATTTAAAGACGTGAACAAAAAAGGCATTTACGAGCTATCTGAAGAGCTAATGGCTATTTCTAAGAAAGCACGTGCTGGTAAATTAATGGCTTCTGATATGCAAGGCGGTTGTTTCACAATCTCAAGCCTTGGCGGTATCGGTGGTACAGCATTTACACCAATCGTAAATGCTCCAGAAGTAGGTATCTTAGGTGTATCTAAATCTGAAATTAAACCAGTTTGGAATGGCAAAGAGTTCGCTCCACGCCTACAGCTTCCTCTGTCTCTATCTTACGATCACCGTGTGATTGATGGTGCAGAAGGCGCTCGTTTTATTACTTTCTTAAACAGTGCATTATCAGACATTCGTCGCTTGGTACTGTAATTAGCGGTAATTGAAATAAACAATAAGGTGGCAAATAAGCCGCCTTATTGCTTCATAAATTGAAGGTTAACTTCAGTTTTTAGAATTAAATACAATTTGCGTTTTTTAACACTTTTTATAGGAAGTGTATTAACGTGAATTGTTGTCTAGCTCACAGGCTAACCCCATCTTGCTTTCACACTGTTAACATATATGTAAAATAAAGTCAGTCTGAAAACAATACTAGAACATCGGTCAGCCTGTTAGGGAAATGACTATAACGAGGTCAAAATGAGCAAAGAAATTAAAGCCCAAGTTGTGGTACTTGGTGCCGGTCCTGCTGGTTACTCTGCAGCATTCCGTTGTGCAGATTTAGGTTTAGAAACAGTTATCGTTGAACGTTACAACACGCTTGGTGGTGTATGTTTAAACGTTGGTTGTATCCCATCAAAAGCATTACTTCACGTAGCTAAAGTTATTGAAGAAGCAAAAGCGATGGCAGATCACGGCATCGTATTTGGTGAGCCTCAAACGGACATCGATAAGATCCGTTTATGGAAAGAAAAAGTAGTTACTCAACTGACTGGCGGTCTTGGCGGTATGGCTAAGATGCGTAAAGTAACAGTAGTAAATGGCCTTGGTAAATTTACTGGCGCAAACACTATTGAAGTAACTGGTGAAGATGGCAACACAACAATCAACTTTGATAATGCGATTGTTGCTGCGGGTTCTCGTCCAATTAAGCTGCCGTTCATTCCTCATGAAGACCCACGTATTTGGGATTCAACGGATGCGCTTGAGCTTAAAGAAGTTCCTAAGAAGCTGCTTATCATGGGTGGTGGCATCATCGGCCTAGAAATGGGTACGGTTTATCATGCGCTGGGTTCTCAAGTTGACGTTGTTGAGATGTTTGACCAAGTAATTCCTGCGGCAGATAAAGATATCGTTAAAGTTTACACTAAGCGTGTGAGCAAGAAGTTCAACTTAATGCTTGAAACGAAAGTGACAGCAGTTGAAGCAAAAGAAGATGGTATCTACGTTTCAATGGAAGGCAAAAAAGCACCAGCAGAAGCTGAGCGTTATGATGCTGTTCTTGTTGCTATCGGTCGTGTTCCAAACGGTAGCTTATTAGATGCTGAGAAAGCGGGTGTTGCTGTTGATGAACGTGGTTTCATTAATGTTGATAAGCAAATGCGTACTAACGTACCTCATATCCACGCTATTGGTGATATCGTAGGTCAACCTATGCTTGCTCACAAAGGTGTGCATGAAGGTCACGTTGCTGCTGAAGTTATCTCTGGTAAGAAGCACTACTTCGATCCTAAAGTGATTCCTTCAATTGCTTACACTGAGCCAGAAGTCGCTTGGGTTGGTAAAACAGAGAAAGAAGCAAAAGCCGAAGGCATTAACTACGAAGCTGCAAGCTTCCCTTGGGCTGCATCAGGCCGTGCAATCGCTTCAGATTGTGCTGATGGTCTAACTAAGCTTCTTTTTGATAAAGACACTAACCGCGTTATCGGTGGTGCAATTGTTGGTACTAACGCTGGTGAACTTCTTGGCGAAATCGGTCTTGCAATTGAAATGGGTTGTGATGCAGAAGATATCGCATTAACTATCCATGCTCACCCAACATTGCATGAATCAATTGGTATGGCTGCTGAAATTTATGAAGGTTCTATTACTGACCTTCCAAATGCAAAAGCAGTGAAGAGAAAGAAATAATTTCTCCTAATAACCATTAGAGTTTAAATATAAAAAAACCGCTGATTAATCAGTAATGCCAGTCAGTTAAGCTGACTGGCTTTTTTCTTTTTCCAGCAAGGGTACTTCACGGCTTTAGCTCGAACTCTCCTTGGATAGCGCCTATCTTCTCTCTTTGGCGGTAAAATGTAGTGAGCGGTATTTGCCTGTAAAGAGGCGATAGTCTTCGGGATATTACCTGCACTATTTAGTGACATTGTGTACAACATATTTATGATTGCCAGCGAGCATGATGTGAAACTTAATTGGTTTGCGTGAAGCCCCTTCACCGTATGTGACATCTTAACCATTTGATATCTAAGTAAGTTATAACCAAGTAATATCCCCCATAATTCTTGTCTAATCATCTCAGGCTTTTTACTTCGAAGGTGATGCTCACTATTTAGAAGCGTCTGTTTCATTTCTCTATAACCGACTTCTATCTCCCAACGCTCACTGTACAGCTCTACCATTTCAGACGATGGAAAACGCATTGGATCAACCATTGAAGTTAAAATTTGAGTCTCTTTTCCTTTCACTTTTTTACTCACTAACCGAGCTTCAATATATTCCGGCAGATCAAGGAACTTCTTTCTAGCTTGTGGCGATGTTTTTAAACGCACTAATTTATCTTGTCGACCTAAAGTTCGTACTTCCTCATATATTGTTCCTTTCTTCACAGGAAGCAACCAATGACGTTCCGATCCTGTTGTAGACCATTTATGAAGTAAGCCAAGGGAATAAAATCCTTTATCAAACAAAGTTATAGAGTTATCTGGAGTGGATGAGATAAGTTGTTCAGCTAAAACCATTTCACTGACTTTTGTGCTATCAAAAGCACTATTGATCAATAAATGGCTAGTGAGTTCCATTTGGCATACCATTCTGATTTTAGGGTAGCAGGTTTCGCCATGCTGATTACTTTTAGGTTCAAATACTTGAAGGTTTTCTTTTGTGTCAGGCGCTCGCCAAACTACGCCATCAACACCTAATAATTGTAAACCGTTCCATGTTGGATGGTTTGCTTCGGTATTCCAGATTTCAGCTGTTGATGTGAAAATATGTCTTACTGCTTCGCTTCCAAGTCTTTGTCTCGCTTGAACTACTGCACTCGGAGCCACTAGTGGCCGCTTTCCTGGCAGCATAAGCTGCATATTACTGGTAATGTCCCAGACTGACTCATCTCGATAGAAAGCCATGCCTAACACAACCCAAATCATCATATCTAATGGTAATCGGCGCTTACGGATCGTAGCTATCCCAGCCTCTTCTAAACATTGATTAATAAATTCAGGAGGTAATATATCACTGAGTTTTCCGAGAGAATCAGAATCAGGGACGAAATCATTAGCCAGTGTTAGAGCTTTAGTTAGTTGCATAAAAAATCCGATATTGGTTACCCAATATCGGATTTTGAAGGTTTTTAACGATCAGTCAAATGATCTGGAAAATTTCTTAACTGATCGGCATTACTGATTAATCAGCGGTTTTTTATTATCTACTTTCTGAGTTCTGAATATTATTTATAAATACACAGCATATTTAAGAAGCAGTTAGCCGTATCTTCAAGCTCTTCAGCTGCGTGATTACGGTTTGCTTGGATAAATACAGTATAGCAGATGCCATGAAGCATTTTCGCTAGGTTTTCAGGAGTATGGTCATTACATACTTCATTACGTTCAATTCCTTCAGTAAACATAGTGCGAATAATTTTTTGATTATTCACATGTGTACTTAAGAAAAGAGGCCATACTTCTTCACGAGTCGAAGTACTCCACTCAAACCATACCTTAATCCACTTATTACCAGATTGAACAGTATCAATAATGTTCATTAATAATGTATGAAGGTTTGATCGAACATCTACATCAAGATCAATGGAGTCTTTAACGAATTGATGAAATTGCTCTTCTACTTTATTTAATACATCATCAACAAGATCTTCTCTTGTTGGGAAATAATTAAATACAGTAGCGACTGAGACTTGCGCTATTTCAGCAACATCAGCATGGCCGCCACGACCAATACCACGTTGTGAAAATACCTCAATTGCAATATCAAGCAGTTGTTCTTTGCGCTTTTCTGGAGATAGCCTTGTTCTAGGCCTTTTTTGGATCGTATCCATATTATTATATCCTTGCCAACAAATTATTATTTTATATAGGGTTTTATTATTATTATGCTCAATAACTTTACATAAGGCAGCTTATATATTCAACAAATATTCACTTAATCAATTAAAAATATGACGTACTTAAAGGTTATTTATAAAAAATTGCAATGGTTTACCGTATTAATCCTTTTGATTTTAATTGATTTTATAAAATTAGATGGTTAGTCATAAAGTGGCATGAAAAACTTTTGTAATTCGACGCATGTCATTAGTGGTTTTGTTGTAGACTATATAGGTCTAAATCCTACCGTGGGTAGGTTCAACGAATAAGTGAGATGGTATGAAACATACAGTAGAAGTGATGATCTCTGAACAAGAGGTAAGCCAGCGAGTTAAAGAGTTAGGCCAACAAATATCTGAGCATTATAAAGCATCAGAAGGTTTAGTCATGGTTGGTTTATTACGTGGTTCATTTGTATTTATGGCTGATTTAGCTCGTGCGATTGAAACACCAATGACGGTTGATTTCATGACGGCATCAAGCTATGGCAATAGTATGGAAAGTACTCGTGATGTACGAATCTTAAAAGATCTTGATGATGATATTAAAGGTAAAGATGTTTTATTAGTTGAGGATATTATTGATACTGGTAATACTCTGAGTAAAGTGTGCGAGATCTTATCTATTCGTGAACCAAACTCAATTGCTATTTGTACTCTACTTGATAAGCCTTCTCGCCGTGAAGTTGATGTTAAGGTTGATTGGATTGGTTTTTCAATTCCTGATGAGTTTGTTGTTGGTGTTGGTATTGATTACGCTCAAAAATACCGTAACTTACCTTATATTGGTAAAGTCGTACCTCAATAATAAGTATTGAATTAAATAAACGCATTATTAAAGGCGGGGGATACAAAGTATTTTCCGCTTTTTTATTATCTATAGAACTACTAATTATAATATATAGCTAATAATAGTGTGGTTTGGATATATACAAAATATTTACTAAGTAAATAGTGAAGTTAATTCAGAATATCAGTGTGTTTATTTTGTTTTGTTTTTGTTGAAGTTTTGTGCTTGATTATTAATCACTAGCGGTTACAATTTAACCGTAAATCAAATTTACAACTTACCTATTTATAGAGTTAATTTTAAGTTTTAGGAGGTCAACATGACAGTTATTCATTCATACAAAATGTGTTGTGCCACCATTACATCGTTTACTACTGGTAACGATCAAAATTTATAATTAATTCGTAACCTTCTTGGCTGCGAATATTGCGGCTATCTAAGAAGGTATACTCCCATCTTTACTATTTTAGTCGCGTTATTTCTAGCCATATTTTGGAGAAATATTATGCGTCATTCACTATATCTACATTTAGCTACTTTATTAATTAAAGCCGATTTTGCACGAGAAGCACGCGAGTGGAAACGAAGAGTTCGTAAAGTTCAGTATGAAATCCCATGGGGAAATGAATATCTTTTAAAAGACATTGGCTTACATATTGATGGGCGTACTATTAGCCATTTTGAAGTCACTGAGATTAAAGCGGAACGTCAAGTTCGACATCTTCGCCGACTCATACGTTTGCGAATAACAACGTAATAAAAAGCCAGAGAAAGAAGATGTGAATACTTTCTCTGGCTAACTTTCTTGATGGTAAAAAGTAGAACTATTCGCTTTTTATCATCAATTATTCACATGAGTGATTACTGACATAGCTGCTTGATAGGATATTTCTAATGATTCACGGCTGTGGCCTTTAACGCCAAGATCATTTAATACACCATCTCCCATACCATAAACAACGCCGTGAACTTGAACATCTTGACCTCGTTCCCAAGCGGTTTGCATTACGGTTGAATTACCTACGTTATAAACTTGCTCAGCAACATTTATCTCACATAATTTATCGCCCCACTTTTCACGAGGGATTTGACCAAATACGGTTCTATGTTTTAGGTATAAGTCTCTAATATGAAGTAACCAGTTATTGATTAACCCTAACGGTGGGTTTTCGATGGCAGCATTAACACCGCCACACCCATAATGACCACAAACAATAATGTGCTTAATTTTTAATACATCGACAGCGTATTGTAATACGGATAAGCAATTTAGATCGGTATGAATCACTTGATTGGCTACATTACGGTGCACAAATAACTCACCTGAATGTAGTCCTGTTAAACGCTCTGCAGGAACTCGACTGTCTGAGCAACCAATCCATAGGAACCCTGGGCTTTGTCCTTCCTCAAGTTGGGCAAAATATTCTGGACGTCCAGCTTTAATTGATTTAGCCCATTTAGAATTGTTTTCAAAAAGCTCTTTGATCTCTGGCATTTTAAATTTTTCATCCCTTAAATACATAAGAAGAAGGGGTTTTACCTAAACTTCTTTCTGTTAAAAACGTCAACAGGTTTATTTACTATACACAATGTTACAATTTCAATCTGCTAAAAAGTTACTCTAAAAGCACTCATCTGAGGAGTAGAAGCTTGAAATAAGGCGCTTTATGGTGAGTACTAGATAAATAGGACACAAGGAAACGTGAATGGTTCTAATTAACCGTTATGAGAGGTGAGTTACATTTGTTAAATTAAGTATCTTATCTTTGAGTTCATTATTTATAAAAACAAATAACATAACAAAGTTACCATTATTTATTGCAGGGAGTGATTTGTGTTTGGGCAACGATTTGAAAATATAAATCTAAAGGGTGATTTGTTTGGTGGCGTTACAACCGCCATCATTTCATTGCCATTAGCGTTGGCGTTTGGTGTTGCTTCAGGAGCAGGAGCAGAGGCGGGTCTCTGGGGCGCAATAATGGTTGGTTTTTTTGCGTCCTTATTCGGTGGATCTTCAACATTGATCTCGGAACCTACCGGGCCAATGACCGTGATTATGACCGCGGTCTTAACCAGTATGGTTGCTAAATACCCTGAGACTGGAATTGCAATGACCTTTACCGTCGTAATGATGGCGGGTGCTTTCCAAATATTATTGGGGACATTAAAGCTAGGGAAATACATTACATTAATGCCTTACAGTGTAATTTCAGGCTTTATGTCTGGGATTGGCGTTATTCTCATTATCTTACAGCTTTCACCTTTACTGGGTCATGCGGCGCCATCTGGTGGTGTCATGGGTACGCTTACTGCTTTACCTGATACATTAGCTAACTTAGACATTAAAGAATTATTTCTTGGCTTACTGACGCTCGCAGTTCTGTTTCTTTTTCCCCTGCATTATCGTAAATATGTTCCTGCGCAATTAGTCGCTTTAGTCGCAGTAACCTTCATTTCAGTCATTATCTTTGATATGAGTTCTATTCGCCGTATTGGAGAGATCCCTGCCGGTTTGCCCTCCATTGTCATTCCTACCATTAACAGTGATATGTTTATGACCATGGTGATTGATGCACTTGTTTTGGGGACATTAGGGTGTATTGATACGTTGTTAACCGCAGTTATAGGCGATTCTTTAACTCGTAAAGAGCATGATTCAGATAAAGAATTACGAGGTCAAGGTTTGGCTAATATGATCTCTGGGCTATTTGGTGCTTTACCGGGGGCGGGCGCAACAATGGGAACGGTAACGAATATTCAGGTTGGCGCTCGTTCTCCTTTATCAGGTGTATTTAGAGCTGCAGTACTTGCTTTAGTCGTATTAGTCGCTGGTGGGTTAACTGAACCTATTCCAATGGCTGTATTGGCAGGCATTGCTGTATATGTTGGTTTTAATATTCTGGATTGGAGTTTTATCCAACGAGCGCATAAAGTAAGTTTTGCAGGTATGGCGATCATGTATGGCGTAATGCTACTGACGGTATTTGTTGATTTGATTGTTGCGGTTGGTCTTGGTGTTTTTATTTCAAACATTATTATTATCGAAAGGTTGAGTCGTGAACAAGCAAGACAAGTTAAAGCAATTAGTGATGCTGATGAAGACGACGTACCTTTAACAGATAGTGAAAGAGCGCTGCTTGATAAGGCAAACGGAAAAGTATTGTTCTTCTATCTATCTGGCCCGATGATCTTTAGTGTGTCAAAGGCGATCTCACGTCAACATAGTAGTATTTCTGACTATGAGGTGATGATCTTAGATTTAACGGATGTGCCGATGATTGATGTTACTGTTGGCTTAGCCTTAGAGAATGCAATTAAAGATGCGTTAGATACAGATTGCCAAGTGTACTTACTATGCCCTAATGAGAATACGAGAATGCAGTTAGAAAAATTCCATATCTTAGATTTAATTCCGGAGCAAAAAACCTATTCTTTTCGTTATGAAGCACTTAAATCAGCGATTAAACAAGTCTCGCCCAATATTGATTAGGAGTGTGAGTTGAACTTTAAAAATGGCTAAATATTATATTTAGCCATTTTTTATCCAAGCGATTTCTTTTTTGATGATTCAATACGTTTAGTAATAGATTGTTTTGATTAATCGCAATCATGCAATTGCATTCATCGTCATTCAACGATAAGCTAGTTGTATTAATAGATGCTTAATCTAGGTGCTAGGTAAATATATGTACGCATTAGAAATAGAACAATTAAGAAAAACCTATGCCGGAGGCTTTGAAGCTCTAAAGGGCGTAGATTTAACGGTTGAAGAAGGTGATTTTTACGCTTTGTTAGGACCAAATGGGGCTGGGAAATCAACTACTATTGGGGTTATTAGTTCACTTGTGAATAAAACCTCTGGCCGAGTGAAGGTGTTTGGTCATGACATTGGTACTCATCTGGTTCAAGCAAAGCAACAAATTGGATTAGTACCTCAAGAATTTAATTTTAATCCATTTGAAACGGTGCAACAGATAGTTATACAACAAGCTGGCTATTATGGTGTATCTCGAACTCTTGCTAAAGAGCGAGCTAAAAAATACTTATCTCAACTCGATCTTTGGGATAAAAAAGATGATCGAGCACGTAATTTATCTGGTGGTATGAAGCGTCGCTTGATGATTGCTCGTGCATTAATGCATGAGCCAAAGTTATTAATTCTTGATGAGCCAACAGCGGGCGTTGATATTGAACTGCGTCGTTCTATGTGGGAGTTTTTAAAACAGATCAACGAACAAGGGGTCACTATTATTTTAACAACGCATTACCTTGAAGAAGCGGAAATGCTATGTAGGAATATCGGGATTATTAATAAAGGGGAAGTCATTGAAAATACCTCAATGAAACTGCTGCTTAATAAGCTTCAAGTTGAGACCTTTATTTTAGATTTGGCTGAAGGTAGCCCTATTCCTCAGCTAGAAGGCGCGAAAGTAACAAGCAGTAAAGAAGGATCTATAGAGGT
This sequence comes from Aliivibrio thorii, assembly GCF_057368585.1. NCBI lineage: Bacteria > Pseudomonadati > Pseudomonadota > Gammaproteobacteria > Vibrionales > Vibrionaceae > Aliivibrio > Aliivibrio thorii. Next base: position 432,905 of record NZ_CM170654.1, read on the forward strand.
TGAAATCGATAAGTCTCAAGGATTGAATTACCTTTTTGAGCAATTGAATCATCAAGGTGTCAATGTGCTTTCTATGAGAAATAAAGCGAACCGATTAGAAGAGTTATTTGTCAGCATTGTTCGTAATGGAGAAGCTAAGTAATGATGAATTTATATTGGACTGCGTTTAAAAGTCTTATTTCTAAAGAGATAAATCGATTCACTCGTATCTGGGTACAAACGCTTGTACCACCTGCGATCACCATGACTCTTTACTTTATTATTTTTGGTAACTTGATTGGTTCTCGAATTGGTGAAATGAGTGGTTTTAGTTATATGGAATATATTGTTCCAGGCTTGATTATGATGTCAGTTATTACGAATTCTTACTCTAATGTGGCTTCTTCATTCTTTAGTGCTAAATTTCAAAAGAACATAGAAGAGCTATTAGTTGCTCCTGTACCTAATTACATCATTATTGCAGGTTTTGTTGGCGGTGGTGTTGTTCGTGGACTATTGGTTGGAGCTTTAGTTACTTGCGTATCACTGTTTTTTGTTGATATTCAAATTGCTCACCTTGGTGTAATAATGCTAACCGTATTAATGACATCAATTGTGTTCTCTTTAGGTGGATTAATTAATGCCGTTTTTGCGAGAACATTTGATGATATTAGTATTATCCCTACTTTTATTTTAACGCCATTAACGTATTTGGGTGGTGTGTTTTACTCTATTAATTTATTGCCTGAGTTTTGGCAAGGAGTATCAAAGTTAAACCCTATTGTTTATATGGTGAACGCTTTCCGTTATGGCTTTTTAGGGGTGTCGGATGTAGGTATTGGAACTGCTTTTTCTGTGTTAACGGTTTTTATTCTTGCTTTGTACGCTATTGCTTTTCGTTTAATATCAAAGGGAACCGGCTTAAGAAGCTAAGGGATATGTTTTAAAAAAGGGCTGATGATTAATAATCATCAGCCCTTTTCAATATGGTGATAGATTTAGAACTACTCTTCTGTTTCTTCTTCGTTTGCTGCAATATGAAGTTCAACAACCAAGTTATCGATTAATCGAACTTGGCCTAGAAAGGCTGCCATTAAGATAACGGCTTGAGTTGTTTCTTCGTTTGGCTCTTGAAGTGTTCTTGCATCACGAATGAAGATTTCATCAGGTTGTAAATCAGCCGCACGCAGTTGATCACTGGCATCTTCAATTAGTGAAGCGTAATCTGTACGACCACCGCGCATTTGACTGCTGATCCAACGCATTGTGCGCGCTAAAACGGGAGCTCGTTGACGTTCATTTAATGTCAGAAGATTATTGCGTGAGCTCATAGCTAAGCTATCAGCTTCACGCACCGTAGCAACGCCTACAATCTCAATATCTAAGGCCATATCAATCACCATCTGACGGATAAGAGCAAGTTGTTGGAAGTCTTTCTCGCCAAAACAAGCAACGTCAGGTTGAACGATATTAAACAACTTATTTACAACAGTAGAAACACCTTTAAAGTGCCCAGGACGAGAAGCGCCTTCTAAGATAGTCGAGATAAAAGGAACATCAACCGTTGTTTGTTTATCTAATCCTTCTGGATACATGATTTCAGGAGTAGGAGTAAAAACTAAATCTACTTTTTCAGCCGTTAGTTTCTCTACATCATCATCAAGGCTACGAGGATAGTTCGTTAAATCATCAACATTGTTAAATTGCATTGGATTAACAAAAATACTCGCAATAACAATATCTGCGTGTTCGCGTGCAGTGCGAACAAGGGTAAGGTGACCTTCATGCAGATTGCCCATGGTAGGAATAAAAGCAATACGCTTTCCTTCACGTTTCCATGTTTTAATCTGCTCACGTAATGGCAGAATTTCAGAAAAAATGTCCATTACGTTCCTTAATTAAATGTATGTTCAGCAGCAGGGAATAGCCCTTGCTCAACATCTTGAATATATTTAGTTACCGCGGTGCGCATATCACCGGTTTCAGCTAAGAAGTTCTTAGAGAATTTAGGCATGTAGTTCGCAGAGATACCAAACATATCGTGCATAACTAGGATTTGACCATCAGTGCTGTTACCTGCGCCAATACCAATTACTGGAACTTTACATGCTTTAGTGATGCGGTCAGCAAGTGAAGCCGGAACGCATTCTAGTAAAATAATTTGAGCCCCTGCTTTTTCAAGCGTTAATGCATCTTTTACCATTTGATCTGCTTTTTCTTGATTACGGCCTTGGATTTTGAAACCACCAAAAATATTAACTGATTGAGGCGTTAAACCAAGATGTGCACAAACAGGTACTGCACGTTCAGCAAGGATGCTAATCGTTTCTGCTATCCATTCACCACCTTCAATTTTCACCATATTAGCGCCAGCTTGCATTAATTTAGCAGCGTTTTCACAGGCTTGTTGAGGGGTTGCATAGCTCATGAATGGCATATCAGCCATTACTAAGCTATTTGGGCTCCCTGCACGAACACAGCGAGTATGGTAAGCGATCTCTTCTGTTGTTACAGGTAATGTGTCATTTTTACCCTGTAAAACCATACCTAATGAATCACCAACAAGTAAAACAGGCATTTCTTGCTGTTCAAATAGTTGAGAGAAACTAGCATCGTAAGCCGTTACTGTTGCAAATTTACGACCTTCTTGCTTCCATTTCATTAAGTCATTAATAGAGATTTTTTTCATAAAACATCCTTACTAGAAGCGATTACGCTTTCCAAATCGTTAAGCCATTTCTGTCTACTTTTTTGAGTAGTTGAGAAAGTGTTGTTCCGTCTGGAAATGTTAAATCGTTATAAATTTCTGCGAGCGGATAAAGAACAAATTCACGTTTTTTCATGCCGTAATGAGGCACCGTTAATCGCTCATTGTCGATCGTTTGATCGCCAAATAAAATAATATCGAGATCGAGGGTTCTTGGTCCCCAACGTTCATCTTTACGAACACGACCTTGCTCAAGCTCAATCTTTTGAGTGAGGTCAAGTAGGTCAAGAGGTTCAAGGTTTGTTTCAAGCTCAACAACGGCATTAATGTAATCGGGTTGATCTTGAGGGCCCATTGGAGAGCTACTGTAAAGCGAAGACGTTACTGTCACTTTAGAGTTTGGCAGGTGATGAAGTGCTTCAATCGCAACTTTCGCCTGCTCTACTGGGTTTCCAAGATTACTCCCAATTGCAATAATTACTTTGATCATGAGTCGTTATTTGCTCTTTTTTTCTTACGATATGGACTACGACGCTTGCGTGTACCTGTAGAACGACCGCCATGTAAACCTTGAATCATGTTATTACGATGTGGGGCTGGGGCATCTTGGAATTCAGTCCACCAATCAGCTAAAGTTTTCACTTCCCCACCTTCGACCGCCCCACGCATTTCTAAGAAGTCATAGGCAGCTCGGAACTTTTGCTGTTCAATAAGAACAAAGGCGCGTTTTCCATTACGACGAGGAAGTCGAAGCTGAAGTTGCCAAACGTCACGAATAGTCGCGGTTAGTCTGCGTGGAATCGCAGTACTTTTAACTTGAATATCAAGCATGATATTAGACGCTTCCATAATGGATTCGTAGTGATCATACTTTGGATTCTCATCTTGCACTTCTTGCGCTTTAGCTGTTAATGGATACCATAACATTGCTGCAAACATAAAGGCTGGGTTAACACGCTTGCCACTATTAATACGCTTGTCTGTTGAGCGTAATACTAGTTCGATCATTTGCTCTGTTGGGCTATTACCTTCTTCAGTTAAGAAAGGAGTAAGCGCAGGGAACAATTGCTGAAATAAATTAAACTTACGTAGCATGTAGTAGGTGTTTAGCCCCTTACCTGCTTGCAGTAATTTTAGTGACTCTTCAAATAAACGAGCGGCAGGGATATCACGCAATAGTGGTGATAACTCAACCATTGGTTCTGCCGTTTTATCGCAAATCGTCATATCTAATTTAGCAGCGAATCGCACCGCTCGAAGCATACGAACTGGGTCTTCACGGTAACGCGTTTCAGGATCACCAATTAAACGTACAATGCCGTTATTTAGATCTTCAATACCGTTGGCATAATCGTGAATCGAGTAGTCAGCAATATTGTAATACATTGCATTTATTGTGAAATCACGACGCTGTGCATCTTCTTCAACTGTGCCATATACGTTATCACGTAATAGCATGCCTTCTTTAGATTGAGATGATATGTTTTTTTTCTCTGACTCTTCTTCTTTATGGTGACCACGGAAAGTCGCCACTTCAATGACATCTCTACCAAAAAGAATATGAGCTAGACGAAATCGGCGACCAATTAATCGACAGTTTCTGAATAGTTTTTTGATTTGCTCTGGTGTGGCATTTGTAGCGATGTCGAAGTCTTTAGGTTCTTGGCCTAGAAGAATATCGCGTACACCTCCGCCTACTAGATAGGCGTCATATCCAGCATTGCTCAAACGGTAAAGTACTTTTAGCGCATTATCGCTAAGGTCTTTACGTGAAATATTATGTTCTTGGCGTGTGATTACGTTCAGTTTCAAATCCTCTGTAGAGCAAATATCACTGTTGTTTTTGAGTAAATTACGACAAAAACGGGCAACTTGATTAAAGATAATTTACCTCGATATTCAAGTGAGCAGTCAAAAATAGGCGCACATCATAGCTTAAATTGCAGGTTTTGAGAATGGGGTAGTGATCTCAAGCCCAGTTGGAAGCTGTTTTAGTTGCCAATTTTTGATTGCCCATTGAAAAATTTCATTCAATGTGGCGGTTTCTATGTCCTTTGGTAAGGAAAAACCTAAGAATTGTAACGCAGCAAGTAACGTTGGTTTTGGATCCGCGTTATCAATAGCAGGAGCATAGTTTTGTTTTGATAGTTTATTCCCTGAATCATCAACAGCAAGTGGTAAGTGAAGATAACTGACTTCTTTTTTACCTAATTGACGATAAAGAGAGATTTGACGTCCTGTAGGTTCAATTAAATCTGCCCCTCGAACGACTTCTGTTATTCCTTGTTCAATATCATCCAATACAACTGCTAGATTATAAGCAAACAAGCCATCCCGACGTTTGATAATAAAATCTTCTTGAGCTAATTGAGATGGTATTTGAATAGTGCCATGTTTCATATCAGAAAATGATTCAACAGGGTGTTGCATAACAAGACGGACGGAAGCGCTTTCTTTTGGATGTTGCTTATGTTTGCAATGCCCTAAATAAAATCCACCATCCTCCTTGATTTGTTTACGAGTACATTGACAGAAATACGCGTTATGCTCTTTAACCCATTGGTCGATTTGAGATTGATAAAGATCATGTCTTTGGCTCTGATAAACAATCTCACCATCCCATTCAAATCCATAGCTTGCTAGGGTTTCGATAATTAGACTTGACGCACCTGCGATTTCTCTAGGTGGGTCCAAATCTTCAATACGAACTAGCCACTGGCCTTGTTGAGACTTTGCTTGTAAATAACTGCCTAAAGCAGCAACAAGAGAACCAAAATGCAATGGGCCTGATGGAGATGGTGCAAAGCGACCTATGTATTGAGTAGTCATCGTATATCACTGTATAAACGTAAAAAAGGGAGCCAGCGCTCCCTTTTTATTATTTTGATTGGTATTAGCCAGCCATTTGCTTTTCTTTGATTTCTGCAAGTGTTTTACAGTCAATACAAAGATCAGCGGTTGGGCGTGCTTCTAGGCGACGAATACCGATTTCAACACCACAAGAATCACAGAAGCCGAAATCTTCTTCTTCAATTTTGTTTAGTGTTTTTTCAATTTTTTTAATTAGACGGCGTTCACGATCACGATTACGCAGTTCTAAACTAAATTCTTCTTCTTGAGCGGCGCGATCTACTGGATCTGGGAAATTCGCTGCTTCGTCTTTCATGTGATTTACTGTGCGTGCAACTTCATCCCTAAGTTGATTACGCCAAGCTTCTAGAATCTTAGTAAAGTGTTCAACTTGAGCTTGGCCCATGTACTCTTCACCAGTTTTTTCTTGGTAAGGTTCAACACCAGCGATAGCTAGAATACCTAGCGTTCTTTTTGTATTGCTCTCAGGCATTACAGCTTCTCCTAAACGTCTTTGACTTTCACCAGCCAATGAGGCCGCTATCTATAACAGAAAGAAAAGGGGCAATCAAATATTGAATACACCAATTGAGATCTAGTAGCAAGAACGTAGCACTTTTCTTAAAAAGAATGTAATGATTGCTTATTAAAGCAACTAAATACTAAAAGGTAGCTTACGCACGATCTTCATCTCTTTTGGTGACATCTCTGCTTGGTAACAGAGAACCGTAACCCCACTTTCAATCGCATCTATTAATAAAGAATTATATTTTTGGTCTATATGGTGTGCGATTGATACTTTTTCAATACCTGAATGTAAAACAGCGAAAAATAAAACGGATTTTTTTCCATTTAATGCCATTTCACTCAGTTCTCGTAGGTGTTTTTGTCCTCGAGTGGTCACTGCGTCAGGAAAATAACCCTGACCTTCCCTACCTAATAAAGTAACGCTCTTCACTTCAATATAGCAGTCAGGTAATGAATCTTCACTAAGAAGAATATCAATACGGCTATTTTCTGAACCATATTTCACTTCTGTCTTAAGTGTGTTGTATTCATTTAGCTCATCAACTTGTTTATTTTGAATTGCTTCAACGACGAGTTGATTCGCTCTAATGGTATTAACGCATATTGTGTGATTCTTTTCTGTGACGCTTAACTCCCAACTATTAGGATATTTGCGCTTTAGGTTACTGGATGTCGAAAAAAACACCGTATTGCCAGGGGTTGCACAGCCAGTCATCGCACCAGTATTGGCACAATGGATAGTTCGCTCGCTTTTATCTGGTAATTCAATGTCGGTTAAAAAGCGTTTATAGCGTTTTATTAACACTCCAGATTCTAATTCAGGTTCAAATTTCATTTAACTACTGTTTTTTTGTACAATGGTTTAATTCGAGATAATGCCATAAGGCGAAACGATTGTCACAGTTACCTATTGAAAGAGTGATCCCGTCATTAATTGAAGGGTTATGTCACCATTCTCAAATTATTTTAAAAGCATCTACAGGCGCAGGTAAATCTACGTATCTGCCTTTAATGCTGTTAAAAGAAAATGTGATTGAGGGTAAAATCATTATGTTGGAACCTAGACGGTTGGCTGCGCGAAATATAGCTAATTATTTAGCTTCTCAACTAGGTGAGTCAGTGGGGGAGCAAGTTGGTTTTAGAGTGAGAGGTGAGACTAAAGTCAGTTCAAAGACTCGTTTAGAGATCGTAACTGAAGGTGTGATGACTCGAATGATCCAAGCTGACCCTGAATTATCAGGGGTAGGGCTACTAATATTTGATGAATACCATGAACGTAGTTTACATGCTGATACTTCTTTGGCTTTTTCTCTTGAGGTTCAAGAAGCCTTAAGGGATGACTTAAAAATAGTAGTCATGTCGGCAACGTTAGATCAAGAATCACTAAAAAGTTTATTACCTATGGCTCTCTATCTTGAGTCTGACGGTCGATTATTTCCTGTTGAGACCTTCTATGCACCCTTGAAAGTAAACCAAAGAATAGTCGAAGCGGTTGAATCTACAATTCGTCGAGCTCTTAGCGATGAGCGAGGTTCGATACTTGTGTTTCTTTCTGGTGTTGGTGAAATAAAGCAGTTAGAAGAGCGATTAAGCGATCTTCCTTCTGATATCGTGATTGCCCCCCTGTATGGTCAGCTTGATCCTAGAAAGCAACAGCAAGCTCTAAAAGCTGCGGCTAAAGGGCAACGTAAAGTGGTGTTAGCGACCAATGTTGCTGAAACCAGTTTGACGATTGAAGGGATAAGGATTGTTATTGACAGTGGCTATGAACGTAAAGCCACATTTGATGTTAAAACTGGCATTACAAAGTTAGAGCATAGACGTATAGCACAGTCATCTGCAGAGCAAAGAAAAGGGCGCGCAGGACGTTTAGAGGTGGGTATTTGCATTCGTTTATACAGTGAGTCGCAATACTTGCAACAAGCTTTACTGCAATCACCAGAAATTGAATCTTCAGATTTATCTTCTTTGGTATTAGAGCTTACTAAGTGGGGGGTGACGAATCCACTCGATTTACAGTGGTTAACACCACCGCCAACTGCAAATACGGAACAGGCTCGTTCTTTATTATGTCAATTAGGATTTATTGATTTACAGGGTCAATTGACTGCACTTGGTGAGCAATCACAACGATTAGGCCTTGAACCTAGACTTGCGGCTATTATTTTACAAGCTCAACAGCATTCAATTGAATACTTGCATACTGCTTTGTATTTACTTCCTATTATTGAAGAACCTGCAAAATCTATTTCTTCGAAAGATTTGAGCTTTCATCTTTCTTTATTGATTGATGGTAAGTATCCAAAGCAAGCTTATTATCAACAGCGTATTCAACGTTTAGCAAAATTACTATCCGTAAAAGAAGAGGCCAAACTTGCGTCTATAGATATTATTGGCGAAGTTCTTGCTGTTGGGTTTCCAGAACGATTAGCGATGGCTAAAGGTTCTATAGGGCAATTTCAATTAGCAAATGGTCATGGCGTTCAAATGGATGAAATTGAGTCTATTGCACAAAGTGATTATCTAGTCGTGGTGGATTTGTTAAAAGGCAATCAAAATCGAAGTTATGTATTTCTTGCGGCATCATTATCTAAATCATCATTAATGAACGCCGCATCTCATTTAATCACCGAAAATGAATATGTTGATTGGGATGAAAAATCAAGCAGGATGGTGGCTGAAAATAGACGTTATCTAGGGAGACTAATTCTTGAAAGGAAAAGCATAAGTTCACCTGATCCTGAAAAAATATCTTTCGCATTACTTAGTATGCTCAAACGAAAAGGCTTGATGTGTTTGGATTGGAATAAAGACGTTCAAGCGTTACATTCCCGTTTATTGTGTTGTTGTGAGTGGTTGCCCGAAATTTCTCTCCCTGCTATGCGGGAAAGTGACCTGCTTGAGAAGGTTGATGAATGGCTATTGCCTTTTATGAATGGGATTAAAAGCGATAAGCAACTTAAAAGCCTTAATCTGATTGATGTGTTAGAAGCGTATGTTGGTTGGGATAAGATAAAGCTGATTAATGAGTATTTTCCAACACATTATTTATTACCTACAGGGACAAAGGCAAAGATCTGTTATGAGTTGCAATCTGATCCTAAAATTTCAGTTAGAATGCAAGAAGTCTACGGTGAAGCTCAAACGCCGTTATTAGCGAAAGGAACAAAGAAATTAGTGATGGAGTTATTATCTCCAGCTAAAAGACCGCTGCAAACGACCAGTGATTTAGCTGGGTTTTGGAGTGGTTCATACAAAGAAGTACAAAAAGAAATGAAAGGACGGTATCCCAAGCATATTTGGCCTGATGATCCCGCAACTCATCAAGCGACAAAAAAAACAAAACGTCACTTTAATTAATTTCTCAATTTAAAAGATCTCTCATGGCTGAAAAGAAAAAAACACCAGTAAAGGCTGCGCCGAAAAAGGCGACGACAAAAAAGAAAGCGGCAACCAAAAAGAAAACGACAACTAAAAAGAAAGTACAATCCTCTCGTTCATTTTGGAAAGGGTTATTGGTGCTGTGCTTTAAGCTAGGTTTAATTTTGCTAGCTATTCTCGTTATCGCTGGTATTTACCTAGATACCGTGGTTAAAAAGCGGTTTGATGGACAATTATTTAGCTTGCCGACGGTGGTTTATAGCCGTGTTCTGACATTATCTCCTGGACAAAGTATTAGCCTGCAGTCAGTTAAAAAAGAATTGGATTTATTAAAGTACCAAAAAGTGAGTCAACCTCAACGATCTGGTGAGTATTCATCATCATCAACAAAAATTGAATTGATCCGCCGCCCTTTTGAGTTTCAACAAGGGCCTGAGCCAGATCGTCATGTCATGTTGTATTTTAATGCTGACGAGTTACAAAAGATTGAGAATAGAACTGCAAAAAAACAAATGGGTTTTTTACAGATAGAGCCTCAATTTTTAGGAATGTTAGATGCGGATGATGATCAACAGCGTTTATTCTTACGAAGAGAACAGTTTCCTGAAGTGATGGTTGATGCGTTATTAGCGACAGAAGATAGAGATTTTTATCAGCATGATGGTGTATCACCGTTGGCAATTGCTCGTGCTGCATTAGTCAATGCAAAAGCAGGAAGAACAGTTCAAGGTGGAAGTACTCTAACTCAGCAATTAGCTAAAAACTTATTTCTATCTAGAGAGCGAACCTTATGGCGTAAAGTTCGCGAAGCCTATATTGCTTTAATACTTGATTATCGTTATAGCAAAGACCGTATTTTAGAAGCATATTTAAATGAAGTGTATCTAGGGCAAACTGGTGGAGAGGCTATTCATGGTTTTGGGTTGGCTGCTCAAGTGTATTTCGGACGTCCAATTGAAGAGTTACGTATTGATCAACTTGCTATGTTAGTTGGCATGGTAAAGGGACCTTCTTATTACAATCCAATGCGTTTTCCTGAAAGAGTAAAAGAGCGCCGAGATTTAGTATTACGTCTTATGATGCAAGAAGATATTTTATCCCCTCGTCAATATGAGATGGCCGCGGGTCGTTCTTTAGATGTAAAAAAACGAGCAACGATTGCGACCAGACAGCCAGCATATTTCCAACAACTCAAATGGGAATTGAAAGAGAAGGCAGGAGCTGCATATCAAAAAGGAGTGGGTTTACGAGTGTTCACTACTCTTGATCCTTTATCTCAACAAAAGGCAGAGCAAGCGGTAGAGAAGAGGATCCCTCAATTAGAGAAACGAGCGGGTAAAGGCTTAGAAGCTGCTATGGTGATCGTTGATCGTCAAAGTGGAGAGATCAGAGCTATGATCGGTGGAAGTCGCACTGGATTTGATGGGTTCAACCGTGCGATTAATGCTAAGCGTCCAATTGGCTCTTTAGTGAAGCCTGCTATTTATTTGTCTGCACTAGAAAGTCCAGATAAGTTTTCTTTAGCTACGACTTTAGATGATAAGGCTATTTCATTAAAAGGGAGTAAAGGGACAACTTGGACCCCTCGAAACTTTGATCGTAAATTCAGAGGGCAAGTTCCTTTATATTACGCGCTCTCTCGCTCGTTGAATGTACCCACTGTAAATTTAGGCTTGATGGTTGGTTTGAGTAAGGTGACTGATACCTTGGTTAAATTAGGTGTAGATGCGCAAGAGATTAATCAAGTACCAAGTATGCTGTTAGGGTCACTTAACTTATCGCCATATCAAGTTGCTCAGATGTATCAGACTCTTGGTAATGGAGGAAAGAAGGCAAAGTTAACAGCATTAAAGGCGGTTGTAGATAATGATGGTAACTTACTATATGAAAACTTCCCACGCTCTTCTAGTGTCGCTCCTGAACAGGCAACTTGGTTGACTATTTATGGTATGAAAAAAACAGTGAGTGAAGGGACAGCAAGGTTTTTGAATAGTAAATACAGCTGGGCAGGTTTGGCGGGCAAGACTGGGACGAGTAATGACTCTCGAGATAGTTGGTATGCTGGGATTGATGGACGAGAAGTTGTTATTACTTGGCTTGGTCGTGATGATAATAAACCGATGAAATTAACCGGTTCAAGTGGTGCATTAAGAGTTTATGCTGATTATCTTGATTTGCGAACGCCAGAAGCATATCAATTGCCATGGCCTAATGACGTAACAACCGCTGGATTTGATTTGGAAAGAAATAAAACGCTAGAACCAAATTGCAGAGGAAGCGTAAAGTTACCTATATGGGATAAAAGTGGTCAATATAAAGCAGAGTGTGATAGAAAAAACAGCCCAGCGGCTTGGTTAACAGATGTTTTTGGGCTATAAATAACGTCTAATTATGATTGATACCATAATGCTAATTACGAATGAAAGTGATGTTTGATCTTATCTATCAGTGTTTTGTTTAATGAAACGTTATAAAAACAAGCATTCAGTACGTATTTTCATCAAACGAACTTTTATTTGTAATTATAGGTTGACCTAAAGGTGTAAAAGCCGTTTAATACACCTCGTTGCCCGGATAGCTCAGTCGGTAGAGCAGAGGATTGAAAATCCTCGTGTCGGTGGTTCGATTCCGCCTCCGGGCACCATATTAAATTGTTGGTGCTTAGTGATTTATTAACACGAGCAATAAAAAAATTAGTGTGCCGACTTAGCTCAGTAGGTAGAGCAACTGACTTGTAATCAGTAGGTCACCAGTTCGACTCCGGTAGTCGGCACCATTAATTCTCCTAGTGAGATGTAACACCTGTTCCCTTTTAGTTCAGTTGGTAGAACGCCGGACTGTTAATCCGTATGTCGCTGGTTCAAGTCCAGCAAAGGGAGCCACATTTAAAGCCTCGTCAGAAATGACGAGGCTTTCTTCGTTCTTGTTATAGTAAAATATACTCGTTTTAAATTACGCCATATATTAATTGATGTATCTTCCGATATAAAAAAGGCACACCAAAGTGGCATGCCATTTATAATTTATTCAGCAGTTAACTAGTTTTTGACACGAAACTTATTTAGCCAGGTCTCTAGGTCATCAGCTAGTTCCGTTAATGTATGAGTACTGTCTTTACTTTCAGCAACAACATTTGCTAACTTCTGACCACTTTCTTCAATCATATTTACTCGTTGAGTAATGTCTTCACTAACATGCCGCTGCTCTTCAGAAGCCGTTGCAATTTGATGACTCATGCTTGATATAGATTCAAGAGCAGTAACGATTTGTTGTAGAGCATCAGAAGCATTTTGAGATTCTGATACGGTACTTTTGCTTGTTTCAGCACAAATTTCCATTGTTGAAATGGCGTTACGAGAACCTTCTTGCAAGTTAGATATCATTTGCTGTATTTCTTTAGTGCTGCCTTGGGTTCTTCCTGCAAGGTTGCGAACTTCATCTGCTACCACTGCAAAACCACGTCCTTGTTCTCCTGCTCGAGCGGCTTCAATCGCTGCATTTAAAGCAAGTAGGTTAGTTTGCTCTGCAATATCACCAATAACATCAAGCACTTTAACAATGTTATTAACTTCACTATCTAATTCGGCTACTGCTGTACTTGCAGTGTTTAGTTGTTCTGCTAGTCCTTCTATATTGTGGACAGTTGCAGTAATTAACGTTTGAGTAAGAACACTTTGTTTATCTGCTTCATCCGTATTCATTGCCGTCTGCTGTGCTGATTCTGCTACATTATTTGCAGAGGAAGCCATTTCTGTTATTGCGGTGGCGATCATTTCGGTTGATTGATGCTGGCTTTCCGTTAATTGACTTACAGATCCTGATCTTGAATGTACATCTGCTAATTCTGCTTTTAAAGCTAACATTGATTGAGTTAAGTGTTGAACTAATTCAGCTAATGAAAGATTCATCGTTTGTACTGCGTGATAAATACTGCCTTCAGTTGCTTTTGTATCAAATTGAGTAACTATCTCTCCAGCCGCAACAGTTTGGATTGCAGCATGCACATCCTTTGGTTCTCCGCCTAATAAAGAGATCATGCGCTTCATAGATATCATCAGAATACTAAAAATTAAACTAGCAATAATAAAAGCTAATCCAAATTGCCATTGGGCGGTAGACCAAAAACGAGCATTTACTTCTGTTTCACCGATTCCTGTACCTACGATCCAATTCCAGTCTTTTGTTTTTTCTGCAATAGATAGCTTTTTATCAATACTGCCGTCAGGCATTTTTAATGACCAAGTATATTCAGCGATACCATTTGGAGTTTTAGAAATGGCATCATCTAAGATTTGTCCAACACTTTGGCCTTTACTATCTCTAAATTCATGAAAGCTTGTGCCATGAAGCTGAGGATCAAGAGGGGCGGCTAAGAACATTAAATTATCATCAGCGACGTAAACATATTCATTATCTTTATAAATATTATTACGTAAGATAGCTATGGTGAGTTTTTTTGCTTTATTTTCTTCAATCTTACCTTCTCTTACCATTTCTTCCATTGTGGTAATTAAATTATAAGTTGTTTGAAAGATTTCTGTGACTCGAGCTTTATTGTCTATAGTACTCGCTACTCGTAGCGTCCATAAGCCAGTCGCAGTCATTGTTATCAGCGAAAATAAAATAATAGCAGCAAGAACATATGATTGTGTTTTCAACTTCATGTCGTTTGTCCTAAATATAATGGTTATCCTTAAACTACTAAATCGGCTGATAAATAACTTTAAGGAATGATTTCGGGATTCTTGATAGATCGAGCTTATATAGCACTAAAAGGGGGGGGTGTGTAGATCTAAATCATGATTTCCGTTGGTTGTAGAAATAAAAGATATCTTTATAAAATACTTAGTTTTAATTGTTTTTGTTTTAAACTGAGACTATTTGAACGTTATATATACGGAAATTTCGTATTTTGGTGGTTTTTTCCTCATTTGAATTGAAAAATAGTTTTAATTTAATAAAAGAGCTTGCCAATGTGTTCGAACTCTCTATAATGCGAGCCCACTGACATGGAGAGCCTACCCCATAAGGGGGTTGCAATCTAGAGTTAGTAAGATGGTTTAGAAATTAAGTTTTAAATAAGTGCTTGACACTGAGACTTAAATCGATAAAATGACCGTCCTCTTCACAGAAAAGCGAAAACGCTTTGAAAGTAGAAGAAAAGCTCTTTAATAATTTGAAACCTATTAATCTGTGTGGGCACTTGTGAATTGATAATCACTAGTTTTTTCACTTTTCGAAGTGATGATAAACAAAATAATCAATGAACTGAGTGACTACACAAAATTACTTTTATGTAACAATCAGTATTAATCATTGAGCTGGTTTTGTTTCTGCTTCTCTTTATAGAAAAGACAGAGCAGCCAAAAAAACTTTAATTGAAGAGTTTGATCATGGCTCAGATTGAACGCTGGCGGCAGGCCTAACACATGCAAGTCGAGCGGTAACAGGAATTAGCTTACTAATTCGCTGACGAGCGGCGGACGGGTGAGTAATGCCTGGGAATATGCCTTAGTGTGGGGGATAACTATTGGAAACGATAGCTAATACCGCATAATGTCTTCGGACCAAAGAGGGGGATCTTCGGACCTCTCGCGCTAAGATTAGCCCAGGTGAGATTAGCTTGTTGGTGAGGTAAGAGCTCACCAAGGCGACGATCTCTAGCTGGTCTGAGAGGATGATCAGCCACACTGGAACTGAGACACGGTCCAGACTCCTACGGGAGGCAGCAGTGGGGAATATTGCACAATGGGCGAAAGCCTGATGCAGCCATGCCGCGTGTATGAAGAAGGCCTTCGGGTTGTAAAGTACTTTCAGTCGTGAGGAAGGGTGTGTAGTTAATAGCTGCACATCTTGACGTTAGCGACAGAAGAAGCACCGGCTAACTCCGTGCCAGCAGCCGCGGTAATACGGAGGGTGCGAGCGTTAATCGGAATTACTGGGCGTAAAGCGCATGCAGGTGGTTCATTAAGTCAGATGTGAAAGCCCGGGGCTCAACCTCGGAACCGCATTTGAAACTGGTGAACTAGAGTGCTGTAGAGGGGGGTAGAATTTCAGGTGTAGCGGTGAAATGCGTAGAGATCTGAAGGAATACCAGTGGCGAAGGCGGCCCCCTGGACAGGCACTGACACTCAGATGCGAAAGCGTGGGGAGCAAACAGGATTAGATACCCTGGTAGTCCACGCCGTAAACGATGTCTACTTGGAGGTTGTGGCCTTGAGCCGTGGCTTTCGGAGCTAACGCGTTAAGTAGACCGCCTGGGGAGTACGGTCGCAAGATTAAAACTCAAATGAATTGACGGGGGCCCGCACAAGCGGTGGAGCATGTGGTTTAATTCGATGCAACGCGAAGAACCTTACCTACTCTTGACATCCAGAGAATTCGCTAGAGATAGCTTAGTGCCTTCGGGAGCTCTGAGACAGGTGCTGCATGGCTGTCGTCAGCTCGTGTTGTGAAATGTTGGGTTAAGTCCCGCAACGAGCGCAACCCTTATCCTTGTTTGCCAGCACGTAATGGTGGGAACTCCAGGGAGACTGCCGGTGATAAACCGGAGGAAGGTGGGGACGACGTCAAGTCATCATGGCCCTTACGAGTAGGGCTACACACGTGCTACAATGGCGCATACAGAGGGCAGCAAGCTAGCGATAGTGAGCGAATCCCAAAAAGTGCGTCGTAGTCCGGATCGGAGTCTGCAACTCGACTCCGTGAAGTCGGAATCGCTAGTAATCGTGAATCAGAATGTCACGGTGAATACGTTCCCGGGCCTTGTACACACCGCCCGTCACACCATGGGAGTGGGCTGCAAAAGAAGTGGGTAGTTTAACCTTCGGGAGGACGCTCACCACTTTGTGGTTCATGACTGGGGTGAAGTCGTAACAAGGTAGCCCTAGGGGAACCTGGGGCTGGATCACCTCCTTAAACGATAGATTGCGATTTATGAGTGTTCACACAGATTGATTAGGTTTTAATAAGTTGAAGTGACAGAGCTTTAATTAATGATTTCGATTATTGATTAAAGCTTTTTGCTTTAAGCTCTTTAACAATTTGGAAAGCTGACTGATTTAAATAACTTACGAGTTGTCTAAATCAAAATTTAAAAGTTCTTAATATCTTTTGTTTATCTTTAGATAAACAAATTAAAAACACATTCAAGTGTTCTTGTATTTTGAATCCGGCGAAAAACCAGAACTCGCAATGACGAGTTCAACCTTGGTTGCTGTTTTGTCTTCACTTTTGAAAAGTGAAAGCAAACGGTCCATACGAAACCTCTTGGGGTTGTATGGTTAAGTGACTAAGCGTACACGGTGGATGCCTTGGCAGTCAGAGGCGATGAAAGACGTATTAACTTGCGATAAGCGTAGATTAGGTAGTAAAAACCATTCGAGTCTACGATTTCTGAATGGGGAAACCCACTAGCATAAGCTAGTATCGCTGCGTGAATACATAGCGCAGCGAGGCAAACCGGGAGAACTGAAACATCTAAGTACCCCGAGGAAGAGAAATCAACCGAGATCCCGAAAGTAGCGGCGAGCGAAATTGGGTTAGCCCTTAAGCTTTTAATGAGACAGGTGAAGCCTCTGGAAAGTGGCGCGATACAAGGTGATAGCCCTGTAACCGACATCTCATCATCAGTGAAAACGAGTAAGGCGGGACACGTGATATCCTGTCTGAATATGGGGGGACCATCCTCCAAGGCTAAATACTACTGACTGACCGATAGTGAACCAGTACCGTGAGGGAAAGGCGAAAAGAACCCCTGTGAGGGGAGTGAAATAGAACCTGAAACCGTGTACGTACAAGCAGTAGGAGCATACTTGTTATGTGACTGCGTACCTTTTGTATAATGGGTCAGCGACTTATATTCAGTGGCAAGGTTAACCGTTTAGGGGAGCCGTAGGGAAACCGAGTCTTAACTGGGCGTTCAGTCTCTGGATATAGACCCGAAACCAAGTGATCTAGCCATGGGCAGGTTGAAGGTTGAGTAACATCAACTGGAGGACCGAACCGACTAATGTTGAAAAATTAGCGGATGACTTGTGGCTAGGGGTGAAAGGCCAATCAAACTTGGAGATAGCTGGTTCTCCCCGAAATCTATTTAGGTAGAGCCTCGGACGAATACTACTGGGGGTAGAGCACTGTTAAGGCTAGGGGGTCATCCCGACTTACCAACCCTTTGCAAACTCCGAATACCAGTAAGTACTATCCGGGAGACACACGGCGGGTGCTAACGTCCGTCGTGGAGAGGGAAACAACCCAGACCGCCAGCTAAGGTCCCAAAGTTATAGCTAAGTGGGAAACGATGTGGGAAGGCTCAGACAGCCAGGATGTTGGCTTAGAAGCAGCCATCATTTAAAGAAAGCGTAATAGCTCACTGGTCGAGTCGGCCTGCGCGGAAGATGTAACGGGGCTAAGCTATACACCGAAGCTGCGGCAATGCAATTTATTGTGTTGGGTAGGGGAGCGTTCTGTAAGCCGTCGAAGGTGTGCTGTAAGGCATGCTGGAGGTATCAGAAGTGCGAATGCTGACATGAGTAACGATAAAGGGGGTGAAAAACCCCCTCGCCGGAAGACCAAGGGTTCCTGTCCAACGTTAATCGGGGCAGGGTAAGTCGACCCCTAAGGCGAGGCTGAAAAGCGTAGTCGATGGGAAACGGGTTAATATTCCCGTACTTCCTATAATTGCGATGGGGGGACGGAGAAGGCTAGGTGGGCTTGGCGACGGTCGTCCAAGTTCAAGTGCGTAGGCTAAGAGTTTAGGTAAATCCGGACTCTTGTTAGGCTGAGACACGATGTCGAGCTACTACGGTAGTGAAGCCATTGATGCCATGCTTCCAGGAAAAGCCTCTAAGCTTCAGATTATAAGAAATCGTACCCCAAACCGACACAGGTGGTCGAGTAGAGAATACTAAGGCGCTTGAGAGAACTCGGGTGAAGGAACTAGGCAAAATGGTACCGTAACTTCGGGAGAAGGTACGCTCCTAGCGGTGATGAGACTTGCTCTCTAAGCTGCCGGGAGTCGCAGATACCAGGTGGCTGCAACTGTTTATTAAAAACATAGCACTGTGCTAAATCGTAAGATGACGTATACGGTGTGACGCCTGCCCGGTGCTTGAAGGTTAATTGATGGGGTTAGACTTCGGTCGAAGCTCTTGATCGAAGCCCAAGTAAACGGCGGCCGTAACTATAACGGTCCTAAGGTAGCGAAATTCCTTGTCGGGTAAGTTCCGACCTGCACGAATGGCGTAATGATGGCCACGCTGTCTCCACCCGAGACTCAGTGAAATTGAAATCGCTGTGAAGATGCAGTGTACCCGCGGCTAGACGGAAAGACCCCGTGAACCTTTACTACAGCTTGGCACTGAACATTGACCCTACATGTGTAGGATAGGTGGGAGCCTTTGAAACCAGTACGCTAGTATTGGTGGAGGCAATCTTGAAATACCACCCTTGTATGCTTGATGTTCTAACGTTGGCCCCTTATCGGGGTTGCGGACAGTGCCTGGTGGGTAGTTTGACTGGGGCGGTCTCCTCCCAAAGAGTAACGGAGGAGCACGAAGGTGGGCTAAACACGGTTGGACATCGTGTGGTTAGTGCAATGGCATAAGCCCGCTTGACTGCGAGAATGACAATTCGAGCAGGTGCGAAAGCAGGTCATAGTGATCCGGTGGTTCTGAATGGAAGGGCCATCGCTCAACGGATAAAAGGTACTCCGGGGATAACAGGCTGATACCGCCCAAGAGTTCATATCGACGGCGGTGTTTGGCACCTCGATGTCGGCTCATCACATCCTGGGGCTGAAGTCGGTCCCAAGGGTATGGCTGTTCGCCATTTAAAGTGGTACGCGAGCTGGGTTTAGAACGTCGTGAGACAGTTCGGTCCCTATCTGCCGTGGGCGTTGGATGATTGAAAGGGGCTGCTCCTAGTACGAGAGGACCGGAGTGGACGAACCTCTGGTGTTCGGGTTGTTACGCCAGTAGCATTGCCCGGTAGCTAAGTTCGGGATCGATAAACGCTGAAAGCATCTAAGCGTGAAGCGAGCCTTGAGATGAGTCATCCCTGATACTTTACGTATCCTAAAGGGTTGTTGGAGACTACGACGTAGATAGGCAGGGTGTGTAAGTGCTGCGAGGCATTGAGCTAACCTGTACTAATTGCCCGTGAGGCTTAACCATACAACACCCAAGGGGTTTTGAACGGATTTGAAGTAACAAGAAACAGATTGAATGTGATTAAGAACAGCTCTTTATATAGAGAAACAGCTTTCCAGATTATTATTTATCTCTTATTGAGGTAGATAGAAAGAATTTGCTTGGCGACCATAGCGTTATGGACCCACCTGATCCCATGCCGAACTCAGAAGTGAAACGTAATAGCGCCGATGGTAGTGTGGGGTTTCCCCATGTGAGAGTAGGACATCGCCAGGCTCCTATTTATTTTTACTTTTTAATAAAAGTAAAATCAAAAATAGCATTATGCTGAATAGACACTGCGGAGTGGTAGTTCAGTTGGTTAGAATACCGGCCTGTCACGCCGGGGGTCGCGGGTTCGAGTCCCGTCCACTCCGCCACTATACCCAAAAAGCCCTAATCGAAAGATTAGGGCTTTTTTACGCCTGTATAAAAGTAAAAGAATGCTAAATAGACACTATGAAGCGGCAGTTCAGTTGATTAAGCTTTTTATCTCCTCTCTCATCCTGTATTCTTTTTATATCAATATTTCAAGGATGATCTTATGCGCTTCAAGCCTCTCCTACTTTCTTCTATTTTTTTATGTATATCTTATTCAACAGTCTTAACTGCTGAAACTCGCCCTAAAATTGGTCTTGTACTTGCTGGGGGCGGAGCTAAAGGGGCTGCGCATATTGGTGTATTAAAAGCATTAGAAGAAATGCATATTCCTATTGATTATATTACTGGCACAAGTATGGGAGCTTATATTGGTGGTTTATATGCTTCAGGAATGAGTGCTGATGAAATAGAAGAGTTTATCGATACGGTTGATTGGAATAGTGGTTTTGTTGATAAAGTAGAGAGAAGTGAAAGAGAAATTAGAGATAAAGAGTATGAAGACCGTTATCAAATAGGTACTGATATAGGTTTTTCATTCACAGAGTTAAAGGCTCCGAAAGGTCTTGTTCAAGGCCAAAACATGGCAAAGATTCTTCGTACAACGTCGGGGAATGTATCTTACTTACAATCATTTGATGATCTTCCTATACCATTTAGAGCAGTCGCTACTGATATTGAAAAATTAGAACCCGTAGTTTTAGATAAAGGCAATTTGGCAGAGGCAATGATGGCAAGTATGTCAGTACCTGGTGCTTTACCCCCCGTTGAATACGAAGGGCGTTTACTCGTTGATGGCGGAAGTGTAAATAATATGCCTGTAGATGTTGCTAGGGATATGGGAGCAGATATCATCATCGCAGTAGATATTGGTTCTGATTATTTAGAAGCAAAAGATATCTCAAGTTATTTATCAGTAATGGGCCAATTAACAAATTACATCGTAAAAAATAGCACAAAAGAGCAAGAAAAATTATTAACTAATGACGATATACTTCTTTCTCCAAATGTAGGGAAAATGGAAACGGCAGAGTTTAGTAAGATGCCTTTTGCGTATGGAAAAGGTTATGATATCGCTTATGAGCAGCATTTAGAGTTAGATAAATTGGTATTACCTACTGCTGAATATCAAACTTATTTAAAAGAAAAAGAACAAAAAACCAGTCAGTTAAAACGTGGTGATAATCTTAAAATAGATCATGTAACGTTAAATAATAACAGCTCATACAGTGAACGTATGTTATTTGAATATCTTCAAATAGATGAGGGTAAAACTTATACTTCAGAACAATTAGAAGCTAAAGTTAGAGCGCTGTATACGATTGATAGGTTTGAAAGAATTGATTATTTTTATCAGACAACCAATGATGGATCTACAGAACTCGTTGTTGATGTAAATGAAAAAAGTTGGGGACCAAATTATTTAGATTTTCGTTTTTCATTAGAAGATGACTTTTATAATCAAAGTAAATACTCGCTTGGTTTTTCTATCAATTTTACAGATATTAACATAATTGGTTTATCTGAAAACAGTTCTGAGTTAAGGACAAATTTTGAATTAGGTACAGATAAGTTGATGCAAGCAGAGCTATATACACCTTTTCTTAGTAATCAATTATTGTTTTCTTCTTTAAAAGGGACTTATAGCGTTACTCAAACTCAATTTAGGCCAACTCCTACTCTTGATAATATAGATAACTACCTACCAACTGAATATAACGAACTTGAATTTGAAGCATCTCTAGGTATACAACCCGCGCTTTGGAGTGATTTTAGGATCGGGGGGAGATATACAACGGGTGATTTAGTTTTAAATATTATTCCAGATTATAATAGTGATTATGAGAGACAAGGAATATTTGCACAATATCGTTTAGATACGTTGGACAATTTTACTTTTCCGACTAAAGGTTTTTATTTATTTACTGAGTATTTATATAGCGAAGATACATTAGGCGAAATTAGTAGTAGCGATACGATTGATGATTCAGTTGTAGAGTTAACCGTTAATGGGCGATTTGCTTATACAATAAAGCGTCATACTTTAGTCGTGCACGGTGAGTATGGTGTTGTAGAAAATAAAAATGGAGGTATTCCTCTTGAGCCTAAATCTCTGGGGGGCTTTCTACATTTATCAGGGATATCAAAAGATAGTTTATCTGGTGAGAATTTAGCATTTGCAAGTTTAGTTTATCGTTATCGTTTAATGGACAATGATTTTGGATTATTCCAGTCACCTATATATTTAGGTGGATCTCTTGAGCAAGGAAGTGTCTGGAATGATGAACATTTTAGTGATACCCCTATGTATACAGCAGGCTCTATTTTTGCAGGAATAGACTCACCAATAGGCCCTATTATTTTCGCTTATGGTCGCACAGAACAAAATCATGAATCAGTATATTTAAGTATTGGTGCAACTTTATAATGTTTAAAAGTGCGCCATAAGTCGTATGTTGTTTGATGTGGTGAGATTTTAATTTTGAGTTAAATTTGGTATCATCTCGCCACATTTTTAGTCTATTCCGATACATATTCTCTTGTTTTATTGAGATTTATAACAGAATTAAAAAGTTAATGGATATAAACTGAATTGTTTCCAAGGATGTTTACTCATTAAGAGTAGACCAGAAAGTGAGGAATTAAGTCGTGCTTGAAGCTTATCGTAAACACGTCGAAGAGCGTGCTTCAGAAGGTGTGGTCCCAAGACCATTAGATGCTGAGCAAGTAGCAGCATTAGTTGAATTAGTAAAAAATCCACCGCAAGGTGAAGAAGAATTTATTCTTGATTTGCTAGAAAATCGCATTCCACCGGGTGTTGATGAAGCGGCTTATGTAAAAGCGGGCTTCTTAACTGCAATCACAAAAGGTGAAGTAGCGTCTCCATTAGTTAGCAAAGCAAAAGCGACTGAACTGCTTGGTACTATGCAAGGTGGTTACAACATTGAACCTCTAGTCTCTCTACTAGACGATGCTGAGCTTGCTCCAATCGCTGTTAAAGCATTGTCTCATACTCTACTGATGTTCGACGCATTCTACGATGTAGAAGAGAAAGCGAAAGCAGGTAATGCTTCAGCACAACAAGTACTTCAATCTTGGGCTGATGCTGAATGGTTTACTGCTAAAAATAAAGTAGCAGAAAAAATTACTGTTAAAGTATTTAAAGTCACTGGTGAAACCAACACCGATGATTTATCTCCAGCGCCGGATGCATGGTCACGTCCTGATATTCCAGTACACGCAAAAGCGATGCTGAAGATGGAACGTGATGGCATTACTCCTGATGAACAGGGCAGCGTTGGTCCAATTACTCAAATTGAAGAAATGCAAAAAGATGGCATCCCACTGGCTTATGTTGGTGATGTAGTTGGTACCGGTTCTTCACGTAAATCTGCAACTAACTCAGTACTTTGGTTTATGGGCGAGGATATCCCATTCGTACCGAACAAGCGTACTGGCGGTGTTTGTCTTGGTGGTAAAATTGCACCAATCTTCTACAACACAATGGAAGATTCAGGCGCACTACCCATTGAACTGAACGTACAAGACATGAACATGGGCGATATCATTGATATCTACCCGTACGAAGGTGTTGTTCACAAGAACGGTTCTGTGATTTCAAACTTTGAGCTAAGCAAAGTACTTCTTGATGAAGTGCGTGCTGGTGGCCGTATTCCATTGATCATCGGTCGTGGCTTAACGGGCCGTGCTCGTGATGCTTTAGGCTTAGCTGAAACTGACCTGTTTGCTAAGCCAGTCGACCCTTCTGCTTCTGATAAAGGCTACACGTTAGCTCAGAAGATGGTAGGTAAAGCGTGTGGCGTTGAAGGTGTGCGTGCGGGTCAGTACTGCGAACCTAAAATGACAACGGTAGGCTCTCAAGATACTACGGGTCCTATGACACGTGATGAGCTTAAAGATCTGGCGTGTCTTGGTTTCTCAGCAGACCTAGTAATGCAGTCTTTCTGTCATACATCGGCATACCCTAAGCCGGTTGATGTAAATACTCACCATACGCTACCTGATTTCATCATGAATCGTGCGGGTGTTTCACTGCGTCCAGGTGATGGTGTTATCCACTCATGGCTAAACCGTATGCTTCTGCCTGATACTGTAGGTACAGGTGGTGATTCGCATACTCGTTTCCCTCTAGGTATTTCATTCCCTGCAGGTTCTGGCTTAGTTGCATTCGCGGCAGCAACGGGTGTAATGCCTCTTGATATGCCTGAATCTATTTTGGTTCGTTTTAAAGGTGAAATGCAGCCAGGTATCACGCTACGTGATCTAGTACACGCAATTCCTTTATACGGCATCAAGCAAGGCCTTCTGACAGTAGAGAAAGCAGGCAAGATTAATGAATTCTCTGGTCGTGTGCTAGAAATTGAAGGTGTTGAACACCTATCTGTTGAGCAAGCATTTGAGCTTTCTGATGCATCGGCTGAGCGTTCTGCTGCAGGTTGTACCGTTAAGCTTTCTGAAGAGTCTATCTCTGAGTACTTGAACTCAAACATCGTTATGCTTAAGTGGATGATCGCTGAAGGTTACGGTGATGTTCGTACTATCGAGCGTCGTATTACGGCAATGGAAGAGTGGCTAGCGAACCCTGAGTTGCTTGCTGCTGATTCAGATGCTGAATACGCTCATGTTATCGAGATTGACCTTGCTGATATTGATCAGCCAATCCTATGTGCACCAAACGATCCAGATGATGCTCGTCTTCTTTCTGATGTTCAAGGTACTGAGATTCAAGAAGTGTTCATCGGTTCTTGTATGACCAATATCGGTCACTTCCGTGCTGCAGGTAAGATGCTTGAAGAGTTTAATGGCTCTTTGAATACTCGCCTATGGGTTGCTCCGCCAACTAAGATGGATAAAGACCAACTGACAGAAGAAGGCTACTACGGCATCTTCGGTCGTGCAGGGGTTCGTATTGAAACTCCGGGTTGTTCATTATGTATGGGTAACCAAGCTCGTGTTGCTGACGCTTCGACAGTAATGTCGACGTCTACTCGTAACTTCCCGAACCGTTTGGGTAATGGTGCGAACGTTTATTTAGCTTCTGCTGAGCTTTCTGCTGTTGGCGCGATTCTAGGTCGTATTCCAACGAAAGAAGAGTACTTAGCGTACGCTGAGAAGATCAATGCAACCGCTGCCGATACATACCGTTACTTGAACTTCCATAAAATGGGTCAGTATACAGAAAAAGCAGATACGGTTATCTTCCAAGAACCCGCTTAATTTTTGTTGATAAATGAAAAAAGCAGCCAGTTCGGTAATGCCAGTCAGTTAAGCTGACTGGCTTTTTTCTTTTTCCAGCAAGGGTACTTCACGGCTTTAGCTCGAACTCTCCTTGGATAGCGCCTATCTTCTCTCTTTGGCGGTAAAATGTAGTGAGCGGTATTTGCCTGTAAAGAGGCGATAGTCTTCGGGATATTACCTGCACTATTTAGTGACATTGTGTACAACATATTTATGATTGCCAGCGAGCATGATGTGAAACTTAATTGGTTTGCGTGAAGCCCCTTCACCGTATGTGACATCTTAACCATTTGATATCTAAGTAAGTTATAACCAAGTAATATCCCCCATAATTCTTGTCTAATCATCTCAGGCTTTTTACTTCGAAGGTGATGCTCACTATTTAGAAGCGTCTGTTTCATTTCTCTATAACCGACTTCTATCTCCCAACGCTCACTGTACAGCTCTACCATTTCAGACGATGGAAAACGCATTGGATCAACCATTGAAGTTAAAATTTGAGTCTCTTTTCCTTTCACTTTTTTACTCACTAACCGAGCTTCAATATATTCCGGCAGATCAAGGAACTTCTTTCTAGCTTGTGGCGATGTTTTTAAACGCACTAATTTATCTTGTCGACCTAAAGTTCGTACTTCCTCATATATTGTTCCTTTCTTCACAGGAAGCAACCAATGACGTTCCGATCCTGTTGTAGACCATTTATGAAGTAAGCCAAGGGAATAAAATCCTTTATCAAACAAAGTTATAGAGTTATCTGGAGTGGATGAGATAAGTTGTTCAGCTAAAACCATTTCACTGACTTTTGTGCTATCAAAAGCACTATTGATCAATAAATGGCTAGTGAGTTCCATTTGGCATACCATTCTGATTTGAGGGTAGCAGGTTTCGCCATGCTGATTACTTTTAGGTTCAAATACTTGAAGGTTTTCTTTTGTGTCAGGCGCTCGCCAAACTACGCCATCAACACCTAATAATTGTAAACCGTTCCATGTTGGATGGTTTGCTTCGGTATTCCAGATTTCAGCTGTTGATGTGAAAATATGTCTTACTGCTTCGCTTCCAAGTCTTTGTCTCGCTTGAACTACTGCACTCGGAGCCACTAGTGGCCGCTTTCCTGGCAGCATAAGCTGCATATTACTGGTAATGTCCCAGACTGACTCATCTCGATAGAAAGCCATGCCTAACACAACCCAAATCATCATATCTAATGGTAATCGGCGCTTACGGATCGTAGCTATCCCAGCCTCTTCTAAACATTGATTAATAAATTCAGGAGGTAATATATCACTGAGTTTTCCGAGAGAATCAGAATCAGGGACGAAATCATTAGCCAGTGTTAGAGCTTTAGTTAGTTGCATAAAAAATCCGATATTGGTTACCCAATATCGGATTTTGAAGGTTTTTAACGATCAGTCAAATGATCTGGAAAATTTCTTAACTGATCGGCATTAGCCAGTTCGGCTGCTTTTTTATTGCGTTGAATCTTAAGTTAATTATTTTTTAATATACATCGAATAAATTGCAGCGACATTTCTTGCTGTATTTTCAACATTAATAGCGGCTTCTTTTAACGCTGTTTCTAATGATACAGAGCGAGGAACAACACTGAATACTGCATCAATACCATATTCATGAACAATAGCGCAATCATCAGATAAGCAACCAGCAATACCAATAACAGGTAAATCAAACTTTTTCGCTGTTCTTGCTACACCAATAGGCGTTTTGCCATGAATGGTTTGGCTATCGATACGCCCTTCACCTGTAATCACTAAATCTGCTTTAGCCAGCACATCACTTAAATTAACTGCGTCCATTACGATTTCGATACCAGGTCGAAGCGTGGCATTAAATAAACCAAGTAACGCAGCACCAAGGCCACCTGCAGCACCTGCGCCTTCAGTATCTTTTACGTCTTTATTCAATTGTGATTTCATCACATCAGCATAATGATTTAGGTTTGAATCTAATGTTTTGACCATTTCTGGTGTCGCCCCTTTTTGTGGGCCAAACACGAAAGATGCACCTTTAGGGCCACATAATGGGTTATCAACATCGCATGCGACTTCAAGAGTAATGTCATTAAGACGAGGATCTTTATTTGAAGTATCGATCGTTGCAAGGTGCTCTAATGAACCGCCACCAAATGCAAGATCATTACCATCTTTATCCAGAAGTTTGATACCAAGAGCTTGAGCCATACCAATGCCGCCATCGTTAGTTGCACTGCCACCAATTCCGACAATAATATGTTTTACACCTTTATCGAGAGCCGCTTTAATTAACTCGCCAGTGCCATAGGTTGTGGTATGTAAAGGGTTACGTAAACTTGGTTCAACAAGGTGCAAGCCTGATGCTGCAGCCATTTCTATAATTGCGGTTTGGCCATCGCCAAGTAATCCATAGAATCCAGTTACTTTCTCACCAAGAGGTGCTGTAACCGCATGTTCAATTATAGACCCACCAGTAGCGTCAATTAGAGATTGAACTGTCCCTTCACCGCCATCGGCCATCGGTAACTTAATATATTCAGCGTTAGGTAATACTTGTTTAAATCCAGCTTCAATTGCCGTAGCGACTTCCATCGCCGTTAAACTTTCTTTGTATGAGTCAGGAGCAATAACAATTTTCATAATAAAGCCTTATTAAACAAATAAACCGAAAACACCAAAAATAAGAGTAGAAACAGTTGCGATCATAAGACCTACTGCTGATTCATATGGGATAAGTTTTAAACGCTCTTTCATGTCCATGTGAACTGCGCCACCTGTTGCATGAAAGAAGCTGCCGTGTGGCATGTGATCTAATACTGTCGCACCTGCGTGGATCATTGCAGCACCAGCAAGAGCGGGAACACCAAGCTCTAAAATAGTATGACTAAAGACACTGGCTGCAACTGCTGTACCTGCGGTCGTTGATGCCGTCGCGAGTGACATCATTGCGCCTGAAATTGGTGCTAATAAATAAGAAGGAAGACCCGAGGCGGTTAATACATCAATCAGCCCTGATTTAAGTCCAGAGTTCGCAATAATACCTGCAAGAGTACCTGTACCAAGTAGCATTACCGCAACTGGAGCCATACGAGAAAGGCCTGATACAGCAAAGTGATTGGTGTCTCTAAAGCGTCCCATAGCAACGGCACCTAACAAGCCGCCAAGTGGAAGTGCAATGAGTGGGTCAACGTTAATTCCAGCGATAGGACGTAAAGCAAGAAGGCTAATAGCAACAAGAGGAGCGACGATTGAAGTAACGAAACTTGGTAAACGAGAGTGATCAACTGCTACGACTTCGTGCTCTTGAACTTTGCTGCCTTTGTTAACTAATTTCTTAGCGATGAAGTAAGCGAAAACTAAGCCGAATAAACCAGGGATCACTCCTGCCGCCATTACTGA
The DNA here is from genome assembly GCF_057368585.1 of Aliivibrio thorii. NCBI lineage: Bacteria > Pseudomonadati > Pseudomonadota > Gammaproteobacteria > Vibrionales > Vibrionaceae > Aliivibrio > Aliivibrio thorii. Next base: position 461,566 of record NZ_CM170654.1, read on the forward strand.
AGTTAAAGGAACATTAAATGCGTCAGCTGCTGCAATGGCGTTTGGATTCGGTGACATAACGTTACCCGCTTTACCACCACCAACCATAGCTAATAGAATCGCCATTTTGGAAAGATCAGCACGACGAGCAATGGCCAGTGCAATAGGAGCCACAGTGATAACAGCAACATCAACAAAAACCCCAACGGCGGTTAAGATCATTGTTGCTACCGCTAAAGCCAGTAAAGCTCGAGTTTCCCCGACTTTCTTTACAATGGTTTCAGCAATAGAGGTTGCGGCACCAGATTCGATTAGAACACCAGCAAGAACACCAGCAGCTAGAATACGAAGCACAGCAGTAACAATACCTTGAGCGCCACCGATCATTAAGTTAACGGTATCTGTAAGTGATACACCACCAATAACACCACCGATTAAAGCACCAATGATCATGCCATAAGCTGGTGGTACTTTTTTCAAAATGAGTGTTATTGCAACGGTTAAGGCGGCGAGTGCACCTAAAGTCGATACTTCGATCATATTAACGTTCCATTTAATAATTAAGATGTCAGTAATCTATCTTTAAGTGTGGAAATAAGCTTTAGACGAATGAACAAATTTTATCGCTGGGGTGTACTTTTGATTGTGCAATTGCACAAATGTGTATTATTTATAACTTGATAACGTCGCTAAATATAAATAAGTGCGATCATTTATCTTATTGATATCTAAGCCGGTTTCGTGCTGTATTTTGTCTATTCGGTAACGAAGTGTATTTCGATGAATATGTAGTGCATTGCAGGTTTGAGCTGAATCACAATTATGATTAAAAAAAGTGCGTAATGTTTTTAGTAAACTTCCTTTTGTATCAACAGTTAATAGCTTTTGTAGTGGCAACATTAATTGTTTTGAACGCCACGTATCACTACGCAAGCCATCAATAAGAACCGGTAATACGTTATCTTGATAAAATAGAATGCGACTTTTAGAATTTGCAGTATTCATTGTCGCTTTCGCAGTCATATAAGATTGTGCAATTCCTTCTAAGTTAGGGAAGTAATCACCAAGCGCTATTTTTATTGTGAATTTTTCATCATGGGAGATCCGTTGGAAAAGTTGACGAATACGTTTTTCTTCATGACTTCTATTCCACCCTGATTCAGTTAATGTGATTGGTTTTAAAACGACGACTTCATTTAAAGTTACAGAGCTTATCGCAACCAAATTATCTCTTTCAGGAAATTCAAGTAAGTGGACTAATTTTTGTAAATGAGTGAGAGATAGGTTTTCCCCATTAAATGAATCGACTTTAATGATGGTCGCAATTCGAGGTTGATTAAGATCGAGTTCTAATCGTTCTGCAATCGAATACAATTGCTGAGTATTGAGATCTGAGGGTTGGATAAGTTGCAGTACTAATTCTTCTTTGTGTCGTTTACTCCACTGTATTTCTGTCATTAGCGCTGCTTGCTCAATAATCAGCTCTGCAGTCATTTTTACTAACTCACCGTATTGCTGAATATCAACAGGTTTTCCTGAAATACCAACGACCCCAATTACATTATTCTGAAAAATAATAGGAAGGTTGATCCCAGCTTTTACCCCTCGTAATTGTTGGGCTGTCGCATGATCTATTTCCACAATCCTATTTTCATTAATCGCTAAAATTGCACCTTCATGACGGCAGTTAAGACGAGATGGATCGCCAGAACCAATAATGACACCATATTCATCCATGACATTTACGGAATGTTTAATGATTTTCATTGAGCGTTCAACAATCTGTTTCGCTATTACGGTAGTTAACTGCATTATATTGTCTCTGTTTATCGTAGGTGGTTTGCTATAAAAATAGTAGCGATGGGATTATACTTAAGGAAAATAGCTCGGCATTGTCTTTGATTAAAAACGTGTGAGCTAATACCAGTTAATCGTAGGATATCCGATGGATTACGAATTTAAGAAAAATACACTTGATGGTACTTACCACGCCAACTTCTCTATGGGTCATGAAGCGATGGGGCGGTGGCTCGTTGAGGATGTAGCAAAAGGCACTGAATTATTAGCTGAGTTGTATCAACAAATTACAGCAATAAAAAACACACAAGATGAATGGAGATACTCAGGAAAAGTAATGACACTGATCTTGACAGATCAAGAAGTTATTGTGCAAGAAAATGCGTTATTTGAACATTCAGAAGAGGAATTCGAAGAAGACATTCGTATGTATGATGATGAATGTATTTCAGTATGTGGGTTAGAGGACTTTGAAACGATGCTCCAAAGCTGGGAAGCATTCATTCGACGTTTTTAATTCGCATTATAATTGCTCATTATTCGGGAAAGGCTGCACTAAATAAGTGCACCCTTTTTTTTTTTGAAATTAATTTCTCATCAAGTTATTGATTATTAATTATTTTAAAAGTTGGCACATGAATTGGATTGTTAATTATAAGTTACAAATAATTCAAGGATTGAAGCATGAAAATAATTAATGCCATTATAAAACCGTTTAAATTAGAGGATGTACGTGAAGCACTCGCTGATGCGGGAGTAGATGGAATGACGGTATCGGAAGTCAAAGGATTTGGTCGTCAAAAAGGTCACACTGAATTGTACCGAGGTGCAGAATATCAAGTCGATTTCTTGCCAAAAGTAAAATTAGAAATTGCAGTCCAAGCTGATCGTGTTGATAGCATTATTGAAGCGATAACCAAGGCGGCTCATACCGGAAAAATTGGTGACGGTAAGATTTTTGTTTATGACCTTCAGCAAGCGGTACGTATTCGTACTGGCGAAACTGACACTGAAGCACTTTAAGGATAGAGGACAATATTATGGAACTTTCAACAACAGTATCAGAACTGCGTTACGCCCTAGATACTTTTTTCTTCTTAATGTCAGGTGCTTTGGTTATGTGGATGGCAGCGGGTTTTGCCATGCTAGAGGCCGGTTTAGTTCGTTCAAAAAATACGACAGAAATTTTAACTAAGAACCTGTGCCTATATGCGATAGCTTGCACCACGTATTTAGTTGTCGGCTATAACATCATGTATGTCGATAATACGGCGGGTGGAATCATACCTTCTATTGGCGCTTTAATTGGAACTCAATCAGAAGGGGCAGATCATTCACTAGAGTCTGACTTTTTTTTCCAAGTCGTTTTCGTTGCTACCGCAATGTCGGTCGTATCAGGTGCAGTAGCTGAACGTATGAAACTTTGGTCTTTCCTTGTGTTCTCTGCCATTTTAACTGCCTTTATTTATCCAATGGAAGGGTATTGGACGTGGGGTGGTGGTTTCTTATCTGAAGCAGGGTTTAGTGATTTTGCTGGTTCTGGTATTGTTCATATGGCTGGTGCTTCGGCCGCATTAGCTGGCGTACTATTACTTGGTGCTCGTAAAGGTAAGTACGGTAAGAAAGGTCAAATTTATCCAATTCCAGGTTCTAATATGCCACTGGCAACATTAGGTACCTTTATTTTATGGTTTGGTTGGTTCGGATTTAACGGAGGTTCTCAATTAATGATTTCAGATTTTGAGAATGCAACCGCAGTTGGTCAAATCTTTTTGAATACCAATGCCGCCGCAGCAGCTGGTGCAATCACAGCGTTATTTGTGTGTAAAACGACATGGGGTAAAGCGGATTTAACCATGGTTCTTAATGGGGCATTAGCTGGTTTAGTTGCTATAACTGCGGATCCTTTATCACCATCACCTTTAGCGGCTGTAAGCATTGGTGCGCTTGCTGGTGGGATAGTTGTCTTTAGTATTGTTGCTTTTGATAAAATTAAGATTGATGATCCGGTTGGTGCAATTTCAGTTCATGGCGTATGTGGATTATTTGGTTTGATGGTTGTTCCACTTAATAATCCTGATGCAACTTTTGGGGCTCAATTGTTTGGAGCTGTGGTTATCTTTGCTTGGGTATTTGGATCGAGTCTTGTTGTTTGGTCAATATTAAAAACAACTATGGGAATTAGAGTTACAGAAGATGAAGAACTTGAAGGAATGGATGTCCATGATTGTGGTATTGATGCTTATCCAGAGTTCGTTAGTGTAAAATAAAAGAGTACGTAAATAATTTGTTACATATTTTAAGCCTTAATGCCTTGGTATTGAGGCTTTTCTCTATAAAAAAATGGCTGAGATCATTGTCATTTTTAGATTGATTCGTATAATAGCGATATTGATAAGTATTCTTATTACCATTTGTAACTAGAGATTTTAAAGGAATATCATGAAAAAGTTATTATCAGTTTCTGCACTAATCGCAGGTATGTTTGCACCAAGTGTTATGGCTGCTGAAGAAGTTAATGTTTACTCTTACCGTCAACCTTTCTTAGTTGAGCCAATGTTTAAAGAGTTTACCAAAGAGACTGGTATTAAAGTTAACGTGAAATTTGCTAAAAAAGGTTTGGCTGAAAAGCTAGCTCAAGAAGGTGAATTAAGCCCTGCTGATGTTATCTTAACAACGGATATTAGTCGTCTTGCTGAGTTAACAAATAAAAATCTAGTTCAACCAGTAGATAGCAAAACGATTGATGCTAACGTTCCTGCTCAATACCGTGATTCTGATGATGAGTGGTTCGCACTAACTCTACGTGCTCGTAACGTATATTCATCTCGTGACCGTGTTGGTAAGTTAGGCGCTGATTTTGATTATGCTGATTTAGCAAACCCAGAGTGGAAAGGTAAAATTTGTACTCGTAGCGGTAAGCACCCTTACAATGTTTCTCTTGTATCATCTATGATCGCTCATCATGGTGAAGCTGAAACAAAAACATGGTTAGAAGGCGTAAAAGATAATCTTGCTCGTAAGCCACAAGGTAATGACCGTGCACAAGTTAAAGCAATTAAAGAAGGTCTTTGTGATGTCGCTTTAGGTAACAGTTACTACCTAGGTAAAATGGTTAATGATCCTAAGCAAGTTGCATGGGCTGAGTCTGTATACATTAACTTCCCTAACCAAAACACTGATGGTACTCACGTAAATATTAGTGGTATGGCAATGGCTAAATACGCACCTAATAAAGGCAATGCCTTGAAATTAATGGAGTTTTTAACGGGTGATGTTGCACAAGGTATGTACGCTGAAGTGAACTACGAATACCCAGTAAAATCTGGTGTTAAGCGTTCTGAGTTAGTTGCATCTTGGGGTGATTTCAAAGCAGATACGCTATCTTTAGATGCGATTGCAGATAACCACACTAAAGCGATTAAACTTTTAGATGAAGTTAAATTTGATCTTTAATTTGATATTTACTATTGGTGAGGTAACAATACCTCACCATCTTAAAAAGAGCCTTGCAGTTTAGGCAATGAAAGAAAAATTATTATTCTGGAAAACCAGTAGTTGGAGTTTATCTCTACTACTGGTTTTGCCGATCTTAGCGATCCTATATACCGCACTAGGTAATACAGATGATATCTTTACTCATCTGTTTAATACCGTATTACCAACCTATACGCTGAATACGGTGTTATTAGTCTTTGGTGCGATGTTCTTTTCCTTAATTTTAGGGGGCCCTTCTGCATGGTTTATGGCCATGTGTCGTATACCTTCCTCGTCAGTTTTACAATGGGCTTTAGTTCTTCCTTTGGCTATGCCAGCTTATATTGTGGGATATATCTATACCGATTGGCTTGATTTTGCAGGACCAATCCAAGTATTACTCCGCGATATCACTGGATGGCAATCTTACGGTGATTATTGGTTCCCAGATATTCGAACCTTAACTGGTGCCATTCTTGTAATGTCTTTGGTGCTATACCCATATGTATATTTACTTGCTCGTGCTGCATTTATGGAGCAAAACATCAGTTTGCTACAGTCGGCGCGATTATTAAAATGTACTCCTTGGGAGAGCTTTAAACGCATATCGCTACCTCTAGCAAGACCTTCTATTGCGGTTGCTTTATCTTTAGTTGCGATGGAAGCGTTAGGGGATTTTGGTACGGTTAGCTATTTTGCAGTAAATACATTAACGACGGCGGTTTATGATACGTGGTTAGGTTATTCGAATTTGAATGCCGCAGCTAAAGTGTCAGCGTTTATGTTGATGGGTATTTTATTGTTGATCAGTGGTGAGCGTTATAGCCGTCGTAAACAAAAAATTTTCCAAGAGAAGTTTAATACCAACGAAGAGTTTCAATATGAACTTCATGGCTGGAAAAAGTGGGGCGCATTCACTTGGTGCTGGGGATTAGTATCGATTGCTTTTACTTTTCCGCTATTACAGTTAATTAATTACTCTTTTCATTATTTTGAAGAGAGTTGGACGGCAGAGTTTCAAGAGTATGCCGTCAATAGTTTATATGTCTCATCTATTGCGGCGTTCATTGCGGTAATTATTGCCATCGTGGTTAATTTTTTACACCGTCTGCAACCTAGCAGTAAGTGGAGCGTGCTCCCGATGCGCTTAGCATCACTTGGTTATGCGGTTCCCGGAACAGTGCTAGCGATTGGTGTAATGTTACCTATGATTGGTTTGGATCATTTAGTTAATGATATTTCAAAGCAATTAGGCTTTGGAATGGTTGGCTTAATTTTCTCGGGTTCAATCTTTGCGTTAATCTTTGCTTCAGTGACGCGTTTCTCTGCGGTCGCCATTGGGTCGATTGAAAGTAACTTAAATAAAATTCCACCGTCACTAGATATGGCATCACGCACTTTAGGCTGTGGAACATGGTCTATGTTGCGTCGAGTGCATTTTCCATTAATACGTCGTGGGTGTTTAATTGCTGGTTTGTTAGTGTTTATAGAAACAATGAAAGAGTTAAATGCAGCATTGCTATTGCGCCCATTTAACTTTGAAACTCTCGCAACGTATGTATTTAATTTTGCTTCTGATGAGCAATTAGAGATTGCAGCAATGCCTGCGGTATTATTGGTATTGGTTGGATTGATCCCATTGATCATTGTTAACCGTTCTTTGGAGCAACAGCATTAATGAATTCTGCATTATCTATATCTAATTTAACCTGTCGCTATCATGATCAGGATATTTTATCTCAGCTCTCTTTAGATGTTGAATCGGGTGAAATTGTTTGTTTGCTAGGTGCGAGTGGCTGCGGAAAAACCACTCTTCTAAAAGCGATTGCAGGTCTCTTGCCTCTGTCTGAAGGTGAGATGAACCTTAATGGTAAAGTGATTACTGATAATAATACTTGGTTACCGCCAGAGCAGCGAAATATAGGTATGATCTTTCAAGATTATGCGTTGTTTCCACATCTTACGGTAAGTGAAAATATCGGATTTGGCTTAAAAAAATGGGAAAAGCAGCGAGCAATAGATAAAGTAGAATCTATGCTTCATCTTGTGCACTTAAGTGGCTTTGGTGATCGTTATCCTCATCAACTATCGGGTGGTCAGCAGCAGCGTGTCGCGATTGCAAGAGCACTCGCAAGTGAACCTGATCTTCTGTTATTAGATGAACCATTTTCTAATATCGATACACAGGTTCGTCACGATCTAATCAAAGAGATCCGCCGTATCTTTAAAGCGCAAGGTGTAACGGCTATTTTCGTTACTCATAGCCGTGAAGAAGCATTCGCTTTCTCTGATAAATTGGCAGTAATGAACCATGGTGTGATTGAGCAATTTGGCAGTGCTAATGATTTGTATTATTCCCCAAACAGCCGTTTTGTTGCTGATTTCTTAGGTGGTGGTTCTTATGTTTCAGGGACTATCCAGCAAGATGGAAATATTGATAGTGCGGTTGGTTTGATCTCTTGTGGTCGCAGTACTGAAGATACAAATAAAAAAGCCGATGTTTTACTTCGCCCACAAAACATTACGTTATATAGAGACGCATCAGGCAGTGCTATTGTTAAAGAGTTACAGTTTATGGGTGATACGTGTCGATATGTGATTGAAGATGATGAGACGCAATTGATTGGTGTTTCTAATGATTCTTTATCTAATGGTGAGAAGGTGAGAGTTGAAATTAAACCTCATTGCCCAATTGTATTTCTTCAAGAAAATAATTAAACCTTGAGATAAAAAGAACCCAGCTAATCGACTCAAGTATTAGCTGGGTTAAGTCTTTAGAGACGTATTTTTATTAAAAATACGCAGGAAACTAAAGAGAAAGGAAAGCTTTCATTTGATTCAGTACTTTTTCTGCTGTTAGTTGGTCTTCCATTTCAGCAAAAATTCTTAGCAATGGCTCTGTTCCTGAGAAGCGAGCAATCACCCAACCACCATTTTTGAAATAGACTTTCGCACCATCTTCATAGCTTACTTTTTCTATTTCATATTCAAATTCAGGCAGTTGTTTTTCAATATAAATTTTATTGTACAGTGCTTCTTTTTCACTTGATTTAAAAGTACAGTCGCCTTCGGCTGTGTAGGCATAACCATATTTAGCATAAATTTCATCAAGCATTTCAGATAGTTTCTTTCCTGTTACACTGATCATTTCAACTAATAAACTTGAAGCGAATACGCCATCTTTACCTTTAATATGACCACGAATAGTTAAGCCACCCGAGCTTTCACCACCAAGTAAAGAGTCATCTGCTTCCATTTGTGAACTAATATGCTTAAAGCCTACCGGAACCTCAAAGCTCTTTTCACCGTGATCCGCGGCAACTTTATCTAATAAGTGAGTGGTCGCGATATTACGCACAACAGAGCCTTTCCAGCCTTTGTACTCAAGTAGGTAATAATAAAGTAGCAATAGCACTTCATTTGGGTGAATAAAATTACCTTTTTCATCAATGATACCTAGACGGTCAGCATCACCATCGGTACCAATACCAATGTCATAACCATCATGAGCAACTAAGTGTTTTAAACGATAAAGTGTTGCTGCATTTGGAGATGGCATTAAACCGCCAAAAGAAGGGTTTTCACCATCATTGATAACGTCAACATCACAACGAGCACTAATTAATACGGTCTGTAGGGCATTTTTTGCTACACCAAACATAGGATCGATCAGTACACGTAAATTCGCTTTTTTAATGGCTTCCATATCGATAAAGTTAACGATGGAATCAACGAATGCGTTCATTGGATTGATGATTTCAATGCAACCATCATTTAATGCATCTTCAAAATCGACACTGCTGACATCTTGCTGCGTCAAATGAGCAATTTGTTGCTCAATTTTTTGAGTGATTATTTCATCAGCATCGCGGCCGCCTTCAATGAAGACTTTAACGCCGTTGTAATCAGCAGGGTTGTGAGAGGCTGTAATACAAGCCGAGTAAATACACCCCATCTCTTTTGCTTGAAACATAACAATCGGGGTTGGAACGAATCGGTCAATAAAACTGACTTTAATGCCATTTGCTGCGACAACTTCAGCAAACCATTTACCTGCTTTATCTGAAAGAAAGCGACGGTCATAACCGATAACAAAGCCTTTTTCTTGCGCTTGTTCATTGATCATAATATTAGATAGGGCTTGAGCAACAAGGCGAACATTGTCTTTAGTGAATTCTTCACCAATGAAAGCACGCCATCCGCCAGTACCAAATTGAATCATTGTAAATTCCTTTTAGAGCAAGGAGCTTGCAATAAGCTCCTTACTTTTATCATTTAAATTAAGCGTTAATTAAACGTACTTAACCCATGATTACGATAACGTCGTTCACACTGCCTTCTGCTTGAACAGGGACTGCGCCATTAACTTCTTCGCCATTAATCGTGATAGATTGAACGCCTTTACTTACTGAGTTAGGGTTCTTAACTTGAATGTTGTATGTCGCACCACGCCATTGACGAGTCACCGAGAACTCAGGCCAATCTGTTGGAATACAAGGATCAATCGTTAACCCTTCAAATCCAGCACGTACACCAAGAATAAAGTTAGTTACTGCGAAGTAAGCCCAACCAGAAGTACCTGTTAACCAAGGGTGGTTAGCTCGGCCATGATCTTGATGATCTTTACCCATAATAAATTGTACGTATGAGTATGGTTCTGCAACACGCTTTTCAATCATGTCATTTTGGTTGTATGGGTTTAGTGCGTCGTAGAATTTCATTGCACGGTCGCCACGACCCAGTTTCGCTTCTGCTACCCAAGCCCATGGATTTGGATGGGAGAAGATTGCACCATTTTCTTTTACGCCTTGGTAAACACGAGTAACAAAACCGATATCATCGTTTGGTGTTGCGAATGAAGGCGAATTTAGGTGTAAACCGTATTTAGAGAATAAGTTCTCATCAACCGCATCCATCGCTTTCTCACCGCGCTCTTGAGATACAGCACCAGATAAAACCGCTAAGGTGTTTGATTCAAGGTGAACACGGCCTTCAGTTTGCTGTGCTGTACCAATTTTGTCGCCATCTTTGGTTAGACCACGAATGTACCAACCGCCTTCTTCATCCCAAAGATGAGTTTCACACGCTTCGCGTACATTAGCTGCCATTTCCGAGTATTTAGTTACATCAGCGTCATTATTACGGAATTTTGCTAAATCTAGGAATTCTTCTAATGCCCAGAAATGTAAGAATGAAACCATTGATGATTCACCACCACCCAAGTTCAGGCAGTCATTCCAGTCAGCACGTAAACCTTTACAAATACCAGTACGACCAACGTATTCTGCAGAGAAATCTAACGCCGCTTTCATGTGCTCATAAACAGTAGCGTTACCGCCATCAGCGTATGGGATCACTTCGTCGAAGAAAGAGTGTTCGCCAGTTTCCATTACATATTTGATGATCGTCGGAACGATCCATAAATGGTCATCAGAGCACGTATCTTCAATGCCGTGGATCTTATCGTCATCCGATGGAGTAGGAACAACGGTTGGTGATTTTGATGGTTTCACGTCTGCTTTTGCAGGATCGAACCAGTCAGGATCAAATAGGTGTAGACCGTAACCCGCTTTAACTTGGCCACGTAATAAGTCTACGATACGTTTGCGAGTCATTTCAGGGTTTGCATGAGGTACAGAGATCGCATCTTGAGCGGTATCACGGTAACCAAGACCCGTACGTCCGCCTACTTCGATGAATGAAGCAAAACGAGACCAAACCACACAGGTTTCAGCTTGATACAGTGTCCAAGTGTTGATCATTGTATCCAAACCTTCGTTTGGTGATTTAACTTGGAACTTATCGCAACGCTCGCTCCAGTGATCTTTAATCTCTTGGAAAGCGGCATCAACATTAGCAACGTCTTGGTATTTTTGACGTAGACGCTCACCGTTGCCTTTGCCTAGACCAAGTACGTAAGCAAAACGAACTTCTTCACCCGGTTGAATAGTAAATTGCTTATGAAGCGAACCACAGTGGTTGTAACAGGTTTGTGCTGAGTTAGAGCATTGACCTTTTTCAACCGCAATTGGGTTTGCTTCGTCACGGTATGCGCCTAAGAAGCTGTCACGTTGTCCGTCGTATGAGTCAGGATCAAACGTAGATGCTAAGTAGTAGAAACCTTCAAAATCATTGGTGTTGTAGTAAAGATCGTATTCGATCACACCTTCATTGTAAGAGGTACCTGCAGAGTACAATGACATTTGGTGGTTTTGGTTATCTGATTGGATATGGCTGAATGAGAATTCAACAAAAGAGAATGCAGAGATAACACGAGGCTTATCGCTAGTATTCTTAATAACCACATCCCACACTTCAGCGTCTTCACCTTTTGGAACAAATAAGGTTTTAGTCGCTTCAATGCCGTTGTAATCACATTTGAATTTAGAGTAAGACAGGCCGTGACGAACTTCGTAGCTTGCTTCATCTAAGCTTTTTGCTACAGGTTGCCATGAGATTGACCAGTAATCGCCAGTTTCATCATCACGAAGGTAAACATAATGTCCAGGGCGATCAAATGTGCCGTTTGGACGGAATTTAGTAACACGATTATACTCAGGAGAGTTATAAAAAGAGTAACCGCCAGCATTGTGAGAAATAACCGTACAGAATTTCTCTGTACCTAAATAGTTAGTCCATGGTGCTGGTACGTCAGGGCGAGTGATTACATATTCACGGTTATCGTTATCAAAAAAGCCGTATTTCATTGTTTTATCCTTAACTAAAATACTAATAATTGGGTGACTTATGGTTGACGGAAATTAATACCCTGACGTGTTAGGGTTGGTAATCGTCCATTTAACCTTGATAAAAAGTCTGTCCAGTTTCTGTGTTGTTTTTGTGTCCACATACCTTCAGACATAGCTAAAAGGCGTGGGAAAATCATGTAGTCCATACGCTCTTGGTTATTGATGATTTCACACCAAAGCGCGCATTGAATACCAAGAATTCGTTTACGAATAGGGTCGTTATCAGCAAGTTCTGCTAATGGTTCATAGTTATATGCATCTTCAAGAGGAAGTACATTAGCCCAATCAACCCCCGGTTCTTCAGGAGCATAATCTTGAGCCATATCTAGATAAGTCGTTTGTCCTGGTTGAAGTACCACATCAAAGCCTTGTTTAGCGCAATTAAGTGCCGCTTCTTCGCTTAACCAAGAGTAAATCACTGTGTCTTTACTGACTTTATTACCATGTTGAGCTTCTTCCCATCCAAGCATTCTTTTACTAAGCTGCTTTAATTTAGTTTCAGCATGACGAAGTAGGTGGCCTTGAAGTTCTACTGGATCGCTATAGCCTTGTTGTTCCATTAGTTCTTGGCATTTTTGGCTGTCTGTCCAAACGCCTTTTGGAACTTCATCAGCTCCGATATGAATATATGGAGCAGGGAAAAGTGCAGCAACTTCTTCAAGTACCGTATCAATAAAGGTGTAAGTTCCTTCTAATGCAGGAGAAAGTACATTGTCTGTGTAATGTTGGATACTGCGATAATTTGAGTGATCGTCGGTATCAACTAATAAATGAGGTAGTGCTTTGATTGCTGCGCGGCAGTGCCCAGGAATATCGATTTCAGGGATCACGGTAATGCCACGTAATTCAGCATAAGCGATCACTTCTTTAATTTCTTCTTGGGAGTAAAAGCCACCATGAGAGCCAGCGACATGCGTATATTGGGGCTCTAAAAGATGGTTAGGCCCACGCCAAGCACCAACTTGAGTTAACTCTGGAAATGCTTTTATCTCAACACGCCAGCCTTCGTCATCGGTAAGGTGCCAATGGAATACATTAAATTTGTATTGAGCTAGTTGATTAATTAAACGCTTTACTCGTTCAAGTGGATGGAAGTGTCTTGCGCAATCTAGCATCATGCCACGGTAATGAAAGCGTGGTTGATCTTTAATTTTTACACATGGTACTAGTTGCGTGTCTTCATTAATTAATTGCAATAATGTAGCGCAAGCATGAGCAAAGCCTTCACTTGAACCTGCATGGAGTGTGATTTTATCTTCCATCACTGAGACTTGGTAAGCCCCTCTATCTAGTGTTGGATTAGCAATAAATTGGATCTGTCCATTATTATTAAGAAGATGTTTTTTTGATGTAATTATCTCTAACTCTTCACTTAACCATGTTGCAGGGCCTTCTGCTAAATGAGTTTGAAGCTCAAGTGAGGAATTCGTTAAATTAAATAACCCATCAAGGCGTTGTACTGATTCTGGTTTTGGAATTAGTGATAGTTCAGCAGGCGCAACTCTTGGCATTTGAGTTCGTTCTGTATGTGGTGATGCTAATACTAGTGGAGAGATTGAAACCTCTAAAAATTGAGGCTTTTCGCTATCAGCAATGAATATCGTTGCATCATCAAAACCATCAGAAATAAAACGAAAAGGAGCGGTTCCAATGCTGAATTCTACGTAGTAATGGTTGTTCGCTTTTAGTACTTTGTTATCATTTGGAATCAGCTTACAGAAGCTACCGATTTGTTCTAAAGTTCCTTGAGTATTGCTGTTCGGAGTAATGAAGCGATCAATTGTAAAATGAAATTGCCAATCATGAAGGTCTGCATCACTTAAATTGTGTAGCGTTAAACCAAATCGGCTTAGATTGTCTTTTTCAGACAAAACAACAAGATCTACACGATAATCCATCATCTAATTCCCTATAAAAATACTAGAACAAATTATGTTCTAATTTTCCTGCCATCATGATGCCACCTTCAATCGCATCACATTGTGGTTGTACCAAATACTGACGAATAGAAGGCGATAGCCATTCAACAATGCGTTCACCAATACTTCCCATTAGCGCAATTTGTGTTGCGCCTTTCTTATTTAAAGCCGTTAAGAACATTTCTATATGGCTAGCTGTTTGTTGTAATAGCTCAATAGCAAGATCATCCCCTTTTAATGCAAGAGCGAAAATGGTTGGAGAAAACTGTCCGTAATCACATGGGCGAGCCGTTTTAGACCAATCAACAATGCTATCGATGTCATGATTAAAGTGCGCTAACACATGATCGGTTAGAGCAGTAGTAGGTTTAATACCATCAGAAGCTAAAAGCGTATTTTGAATTAAATGAAGGCCCATAATTGCACCGCCACCTTGGTCAGATATTGGAAATTCTCGACCACCAACGACATGTTGCTGAGCATCTTGAATGTAGATACCACAAGAGCCAGTTCCAGCAATCATGATTGCTCCATTTTTGCCTTTATGAGCCCCTAAACATGCGCCGTAAGCATCAGTGTTCAATGTCATTGAGGCAAAAGGGTGTTTCAATTGCATAAATTTATGCCAAGCTGATTTTTGCTCTGCACCAGCAAGGGCAAGACCAACGTGCATTGTTGCAAAATCATTTTCTGATAATTTATTTTGTGCTGCCGCTTGGGTAATCGCAGTAATGATTGAATCCATTGCAACTTCAATACCTAATAAGATATTGGCACTGCCGCTTTTCGCTTCACCTAATAATTCACCTTGTGCATTGCGAATTCGAGCGCGACAAGAAGTGCCACCACCATCAATTCCAACATATAAATAGCTCATGACTATTCTCCTAGTTTCGCTTGGTAAGATGATTGAGTCATAATTGCTAATAAATACCATGCGCCGTGAGGGATCCATTGTTCACCCCAACGCCAGTTTTGTAGCATATCTTCACCGTGTGGTGCAGGATTGAAAGCGATATCTTCTTCATCATCAAAACCACCAGTAATGCCATTACAAACACCACCTTTAGCATTAAAAAAACCAAGATGAGGAAGGTAATCAGGGTTGTTATGACCATGGCCATCTAACATACACATATCATAAGGATTTAATCCTAATACCCAGTTCAAATTATTCTGAGCAAAGATCTCTAATTTTTGTTTAATATCAGTACAAGTAATATGAGGTAGGACTAAATAGCTCATGCTAGCTAACGAACTTAGGCGAGCATTTTCTCCTTGCCACCAGTAGCCTGATTCATTGTCATGAGCGACAAAAAAGGCACTGCGTTTTTCGCCATTAACGGACTTAACGTATTGTCTTGGATAACCGAATGGATTGAATGTTTCTGAAGAGATAGTTAATTCAAACTCAACAGCTTGGTTGATAATTAATTGAGTATGAGCTTTACGGCTATTGTCAGTTTCTATTTCTAAGTATTGAGATAGTGCAATCGCAGGAAGACCAGCTTCTGCTGCATGGAAATAAGGACGTTCGCCATTTTGAGTTGCAGACCAAAAGTTGCTTTGCTGCTCATCACTTTGTTGGCGAGCTGATAATCTTTCTGTCCATGAACGAGCTTCCAGTAAAAAGGCATTATCTTGAGTTGTTTTGAATAGCTCGATAACAGCAAGAAGAGCACAATATTCATCAATGATATTCTCTTCGCCATTATTTAAATAATTAAGGTTATGTTCTTTTAGGTGCCAATAACCTTTTACCGCCGCGCCTAAATAGTTTTCACGAGTAAATTCACCATCAATATCTAAGCGAGCAGCAGAAGCAAGAGCCGCAATTGCGATGCCTCCACCTTGGCGGAAACCTGCTTGGTAATCATCAGATTTAAGACCCTCTTGAGTAGCGTAAGCACAGATATCACGTTGATTGATATCTTTACTCCACTTATCAAATACGGTCATGTAAAAGAAACCTGCCGGATTTTGCATTCGAACTAAAAAGTCAGCACCAAACAATGCCTCTTCGGTAAGGCGGGTGCGAGAGAATGCAGCAAAACTCGATAGGTTTTGAGTTAATTCAAGCCCTTTCAGCATATTCCAAACAACCATTGGAATTTGTTGAGGGTTTAAGTAATTAGCGTAAGAAAGGTGACTGAAGTATTTACTTACATCACCAGACGCGTCGTACCAACCACCATGAACATCGACGGTTTCATTACTCTTTAATACAGGAGCTTTCTTATCGTGTTTATCAAACATCCCACCACAACGTTGCGATTTAAAGTAGTGCATAACATCAGAGAATGTATGACTCATTAATAGGTTGGTTTTGATAATAAAAGGGTGAGAAATCGCCCCTTCGATTACAAGAATGAACTCTCCCTGTTCTGAAAATTCATTAAATGAAATTTCAGCAAAGTAACCTTGATGCCAATGAGCAACTTGGTTTGATGAAGAAATAGAAAAACGGTGTTTTACCTGTTGTGTTTGAGTACAAACAATTTGACCAGAGATTGGCTGCTCTAGGGCAGTGGTAGCCAATAATACCGCTGATTTCGGTCCGTTTGTTTCATATCCAATATGGTTAGTTAACAGTTGCATCTATTTCTCCAAAATACCAATTACTGCTGTTCGATATTACTAATGAAATTAATTTTCGTATAAGTAACAACGAACAAAATGGTTGTCTGACAGTTTTGTTACGCCAGGCATACGTTCTTTACATTTTTCTGTTACGTGAGTACAACGACCTGCAAATGGGCAACCTGCTGATTCTGGTGTCCAAAGAGGGATCTCGCCTTTGTTGCCTTTCAGTTTGGTATGAATCGATTTACTTGGATCTGGCACTGCAGAAACTAATAGTTGTGTATATGGGTGCTGAGGATCGTGAATGATTTCATCAGTGTCGCCCCATTCAACCATGTGCCCCACGTACATTACCGCGAGATCTTCTGCGATATAACGAGCGGTTGCGATATCGTGCGTGATGTAAAGTAGAGACATTTCTTTCTCAAACTTCATCTCTTCCATTAGGTTAAGAACGCCCGCACGGATAGAGACATCAAGCATTGAGGTCGGTTCATCAGCAAGCACTACCTCTGCACCAACCGCTATATTTCGAGCAAGGTTGACACGTTGACGTTGGCCACCAGAAAGTTGGTGCGGGAATTTAGCCGCCGTTTCTTTTGGTGGGATCAACCCCACTTGTTCTAGAAGATCATAAACGCGATCCTCCAGCTCTTTTTGATTACCTGGAGCCACTTTCTTATGAATAAGAAGTGGTCTAGCAAGGTGATGAAAAATATTATGGGTTGGGTTTAAAGAACCAAACGGGTCTTGCCATACCATCTGTACGCCTTCACGATATTTCATGAGATCATTTTTCTTAACGATATCTTGAATATCACGGCCTTTGTATTCGATTACGCCGTCTGTCGGTGCGTACATTTTTGCGATCATTTTTGCTGTGGTGGATTTTCCCGAACCCGACTCACCAACAACGGAAAGACCACGGCTTTTGTACATTTTGAATGATACGTCGTTGATCGCTCGCATCATTGGGTTTTTAAGTGCGTTGCTACTTACAGGGAAATCTTTAACTAGATTTTTGCCTTCAATCAGTAGTTCGCCAAATGCTTTGCTCATAATTTACTCCAGAAAATCCGTTTTATGCTTTTGCTTGTGCAATTGTCTCACCGTAAAGGTGGCAATTTGACAAGTGACCAGGCTCAATCTGACGAAGCTGTGTAGGAATCGTACGACATGCTTCATGTACACGATCACAACGAGACTGGAAGCGACAACCTTGCGGTATTTCTAATAAATTAAGAGGATTTCCTGGGATACCTGTTAATTTTGTTTTTGGCCCCGTTAGTGGTGGGAATGAACTACCCAGCCCTTTTGTATATGGGTGGTAAGGAGAGGTTAAGATCTCTTTGGAAGAAGCAACCTCTATCAATTCACCTGAGTACATGATCCCAATGCGATCAGAAAACTCAACCATTAGTGATAAATCGTGCGTAATGAATAAGATTGAGAAACCAAACTCTTCTTTAAGCGCATAAATTTTCTGTAAAATTTCACGTTGAACCACAACATCAAGTGCCGTTGTTGGTTCATCCATGATGATCATTTTAGGGTTAAGAGCTAATGCAATGGCAATAACCAAACGCTGACGCATACCGCCAGAGAACTGGTGAGGATAATCACTTAAACGACTTGGGTGAATATCTACTATTTCTAATAGGCCTTGAGCACGAGTAATCGCTTGTTCACGAGTCATTGTGGTATGGCGCATGATCACATCACAGAACTGCTCTTCCATCGGAAGTACAGGGTTTAATGCGTTCATGGCACTTTGGAATACCATTGACATTTCACTCCAACGGAAAGCCTGCATTTGTGGGTCGCTATATTTTAAAATATCTTGACCATCAAATATAACCTCACCACCGGTGATGAATGCTGGCGGCTTATGCAGGCGCATTAAAGAGAATGCAATGGTTGATTTACCACAACCTGATTCACCAGCTAGACCAAAGACTTCACCTTTACCGATGTCAAAACTCACATTGTTTACAGCACGCACATCACCTGATTCAGTAATGTAATCCACACACAGATTGCGGATAGAAATTTGTGGGTCAGTCATATCAATCTTCCCTGTTCCAATTTAATACTGGTTTAGCTAAATCTGGTTTACGTTCATTCGTATCTTGGGTTGCTAATTTTTTCCAGCGTTTCATTCCTTTGTGAGAACGAAGTTGTGGGTTAGCAATTTCATCTACTGCAAAGTTAAGCATTGCAAGGCCTACAGCTAGAATAGTCAGTGCCATACAAGGAGCGATTAATTCCCACCATGCGCCAATTAAGATAGATGAAGACGTTTGTACGTTGTACAGCATGATGCCCCAACTAATTGTACTTGGGTCACCTAGACCTAAGAATGAAATTGTTGCTTCCATCATGATTGCGTACATTACTGAACCGATGAAACTTGCACCTACAATTGAGATAAGATTTGGAAGAATCTCAACAAAGATGATGCGCCATGATGATTCACCTAGTACCTCAGCAGCTCTTACAAATTCTTTTTCACGTAATGCTAAGGTTTGAGAGCGAATTACACGTGCGCCCCAAGCCCAGGATGTACACCCGATTATGAGGGCTATGGTCATAGGTCCAGCTTCACCAATAAAGGCGGCAAGAACGAACAGTAATGGATACTGAGGAATAACCAGCATGATGTTCATCGCAGCCGTTAATATGTCATCAACTTTGCCTCCGAAGTAACCAGCAGAGATCCCGATAACCGTTGCTAAGAAACACACAACTAAACCTGCACTAAAGCCAACCGCTAGTGATACACGAGCACCATGAGCAAGTTGAGACCAAACGTCACGACCCATACGGGTTGTTCCCATTACGTGGTCTGCTTTTTTAGACATTAGTAATGTACGACGATCGGTTGCTAAGTTTTCAGAAACCCAACCGTCAGGGTTATTTTCAGCTGCGTTTACAACGAAGCTAGGGTATTCATGTGGTTTACCTGTTCGTTTATCTGGAGCGTGGTCGCTAAGAAATGGGGCGAAGACAGCAACAAAGATAAACATGAATAGGATACCTAAGCCAAACAGTGATTTAGGGTTACCAGAAAGAAGTTTAATTAAGCCTTTCATTATTATTTTCCTCCCTTGCGTAGGCGAGGGTCTAGAACTACATATAACATGTCAGCGAGAAGGTTAAAGAACAACATGAACAGAGTCATGATAAGTAGCTGACCTTGAAGAACTTGGTAGTCACGAGACGTAATTGCATTAAACAATACTGAGCCTAGACCTGGATAGTTAAAGATAATTTCTACGATAAGTTGGCCACCAATAGCCATGCCAAGAGACATAGAAAGAGCGGTAACACTTGGAAGCATTGCGTTACGTGCTGCGTAGTTAAATACAACTCGGTTTTCGCTTAATCCCTTACCTTTAGCCATAGTGATGTAATCTTCGCCTAAAAGGTTAATCATATTGTTACGCATGTTGATTAAGAAACCACCAATTTGAACAATTGAAGCACAGATCAGTGGGAGAATTGCATGGTAAGCAACATCTTTTATGAATACCCAGCTCGTCCAGTCAGGAACAACACCAGGAGTATACGCATACCCTGTTGGGAACCATTTTAATCCAACCGCAAAAGTAAACATGGCAAGCATCGCGATAACCACTTGTGGTACCGCTTGAATAACTAGCATCCCTGGAGAGATAAATGTGTCATATGCACTGCCGCGTTTCCAAGCTGCAAAAATACCTAAGATTGAACCTAAAGAGAAAGAGATAATAACTGCAGTACCAGCTAAGAAAAGAGACCAACCAAATGCGCCACCTAATAGTGTATTTACACTTAGAGGGTAGAATTTGATAGATGTACCTAATTCCCAAGTTAGAATGTTTTTAATGTAGATAAAGTATTGTTGATAAAGTGGACCATCAACAAAACCAAGCAGTTGTTTCATAGCTTCGATACGCTCAGGAGTTACCTGAGTTGTGGCATTCGCAAACATCATGACAACAGGGTCACCTGGCATTGCTCGCGGAATGATAAAGTTAATCGTTGCAGCAACGACCAACGCAATAAAATAGAACGATAAACGTCTTAGAAAAAATCCCATAACTCACACCTTACTCATCCAGATATTATTTGCCTGACCTGGAAATCAGGACGAAAAATCCCCTGACGACAAGCGCCAATCCTTTAGCTAGTAGGGAAGGGGAGAATACGCGGTGCACAAGATATGCACCGCAAGGCTTACATATTACTTAACAGGTTTTAGGTCAAGAACGTGTAGAAGACGCTCAGGAATACCAGCCCAGATGTTTGGACGGCCCTTAGGATTCTTCTCGTTCCACCAACCAGTGAAGCGTTTTGTATTATATTGGTACATGTAAGCACCAGACATAATAGGAAGTGTTACTTGGTTTTCAGCGATGATTTTCTGAATACCATGAGCGATTTCAATTTGCTCTTCTTTGTCTGCTGTCTTGTAGAAGCTATCAAGTAGTGCATCTAGTTTCGCATCTTTGAAGTAATGCATTGCGAAACGAGGCATACCATCACCTTCTTGTAGTGCTGAGTTGTATGCACTGTTCCAGTATAGGTGTGGATCCGCACCGTGGAAGTAGTTAGTGTAAGCTAGGTCGTATGTACCTTCTAACATCGCTTGGTTATAAACTGCGAATTCAGGTGTACGAGCTTTTGCTTTAATGCCAACTTCATCTAGCTGCTCAACAGCAAGTTGTACTGTGTTGTTGAAGTCAGTCCAACCGTTTGGAGATTGAATTAGAAGTTCAAATGATTTACCTGATGGAGTATCAACATAACCATCGCCATTCACATCTTTAAAGCCAGCTTTAGCTAATTGCTTCTTAGCGCCTTCAACATTGTAAGTATTAAATTTCTTATACTTATTATGAATCGCTTCATCAGACCATGCTTCAAATGCATAACCAAGACCTGATGCGAAATCATTCACTGTACCACCACCGTAGAATGCTATGTCGATGATAGTTTGACGGTCAAGAGCCATACCCATAGCACGACGGAATTCAACGTTTGTTAACGCTTCATTTTTAGCTGCATCTGGGTTTTTGAAGTTAACCATTAATGCTTGTGTACCTGATGGCGGGTACCAGTATTGGTGGCTAGGGCTTGCTGATGCGTAAGTACGGTCGATGTCAGGAATGAAAGATGAAGTCCAATCTAGCTCAGAGTTTACGATTTTACCAAGTAGTTGGTCATTGTTCGCAATTTGAGGAACACGTAGACAGTCAACATCTAGGTTATCATTATCCCAATAGTTAGGGTTACGACACTGAATGTAAAGTTGCGGTGTAAATGTATCAATTTCAGTGAACGGACCTGTACCAACTGGATTTTCATTGGTGAACGTTGTTGGATTTTCTACTTTAGACCAAACATGTTCTGCAACGATTGGTACTAGAGAAATTTCATAAGGTACGTTTGAATTCGCTTCTGATAGGCTGAATTTTACTTGGTATTCATTTAGGCGTTCAACTTTTGTTATCCACTTATTGATACCACGTTGATCAAGCTCAGGCTTGTCTTTTAGCAACTGATAAGAATACATAACATCGTCAGCAGTAAATTTTTCGCCGTCAGACCATTTAACGCCTTTACGAATGTCAAAAGTAACACTCATTAGGTCGTCAGACATGCGGAAGTCTTCTGCAAGACGCATTACTGGCTCATTACCGTGCATTTCATTAAAGATAACTAGTGGTTCGTAAACAAAATCTGTTGTTGTTCGAAGGTTAGTTGCAAGGTATGGGTTAAAGTTTTGAATCATTGTAGGGTAGAAATCAGGTACTACTGTTAGCTCACTTCGTGCAGCTGCATCCGTAGCTGCAAAACCCGTTGTTGCTGCAAGCACTGCAGCAGCTAGTGTAGTTTTTTTAATATTGGCAAGCATAGCTGTTCCTTACTCTTTGCTTTATGTTTCACTATATATACGTATTTAACAATTTGATAAATACACATTGAGGCCTACCTCAAATCCAGTTTTTTCCAGAACATCCTAAACAGTTGTTGAGTGGTCTGTAGGCCTTGGGCATGTATAGGAAACAGTTTTATCACTAAAACGTCAATTTCGATTCCCGTTAAAAACGGCAAAATCCCTTTTTATAACGTTAAAAACGTCATTATTGATATTGTTGGTTGTTTTTTGTCCGTCATTTTCAATGTGATATTGCTCCCGTTAATACCATTTTTTATGGTGTGTTGTTAGTGGGTGCTTACCTTATTATTCTTTGTTTTATAGTCATTACTTTTCTTCTGAATAGATAGTGACAGTGATCACTTGTGATCTGTATCGTTAATTTTTTTGCTAAAATTATCACTTTAGATTTGTTGTGAGTGGCTTCTCATTATCATGACAAAAGTATTAAGACTGTGTTATTAGATAATTTTTTTCCTTAAAGAATAGATATTTTTACAGCTATTTTAATCTTATTTTGGCTCGTAAAATTTCAACGGAAAATAAAAAAGCCTGCAATAAATGTTAATGCCAGTCAGTTAAGCTGACTGGCTTTTTTCTTTTTCCAGCAAGGGTACTTCACGGCTTTAGCTCGAACTCTCCTTGGATAGCGCCTATCTTCTCTCTTTGGCGGTAAAATGTAGTGAGCGGTATTTGCCTGTAAAGAGGCGATAGTCTTCGGGATATTACCTGCACTATTTAGTGACATTGTGTACAACATATTTATGATTGCCAGCGAGCATGATGTGAAACTTAATTGGTTTGCGTGAAGCCCCTTCACCGTATGTGACATCTTAACCATTTGATATCTAAGTAAGTTATAACCAAGTAATATCCCCCATAATTCTTGTCTAATCATCTCAGGCTTTTTACTTCGAAGGTGATGCTCACTATTTAGAAGCGTCTGTTTCATTTCTCTATAACCGACTTCTATCTCCCAACGCTCACTGTACAGCTCTACCATTTCAGACGATGGAAAACGCATTGGATCAACCATTGAAGTTAAAATTTGAGTCTCTTTTCCTTTCACTTTTTTACTCACTAACCGAGCTTCAATATATTCCGGCAGATCAAGGAACTTCTTTCTAGCTTGTGGCGATGTTTTTAAACGCACTAATTTATCTTGTCGACCTAAAGTTCGTACTTCCTCATATATTGTTCCTTTCTTCACAGGAAGCAACCAATGACGTTCCGATCCTGTTGTAGACCATTTATGAAGTAAGCCAAGGGAATAAAATCCTTTATCAAACAAAGTTATAGAGTTATCTGGAGTGGATGAGATAAGTTGTTCAGCTAAAACCATTTCACTGACTTTTGTGCTATCAAAAGCACTATTGATCAATAAATGGCTAGTGAGTTCCATTTGGCATACCATTCTGATTTTAGGGTAGCAGGTTTCGCCATGCTGATTACTTTTAGGTTCAAATACTTGAAGGTTTTCTTTTGTGTCAGGCGCTCGCCAAACTACGCCATCAACACCTAATAATTGTAAACCGTTCCATGTTGGATGGTTTGCTTCGGTATTCCAGATTTCAGCTGTTGATGTGAAAATATGTCTTACTGCTTCGCTTCCAAGTCTTTGTCTCGCTTGAACTACTGCACTCGGAGCCACTAGTGGCCGCTTTCCTGGCAGCATAAGCTGCATATTACTGGTAATGTCCCAGACTGACTCATCTCGATAGAAAGCCATGCCTAACACAACCCAAATCATCATATCTAATGGTAATCGGCGCTTACGGATCGTAGCTATCCCAGCCTCTTCTAAACATTGATTAATAAATTCAGGAGGTAATATATCACTGAGTTTTCCGAGAGAATCAGAATCAGGGACGAAATCATTAGCCAGTGTTAGAGCTTTAGTTAGTTGCATAAAAAATCCGATATTGGTTACCCAATATCGGATTTTGAAGGTTTTTAACGATCAGTCAAATGATCTGGAAAATTTCTTAACTGATCGGCATTAGCAATAAATGTAGGCTTTTTTATACTTAGAGTGTAAGGCGTTAGTTGGATGAGATAAGTATTTTTAGCTTATCTTTTATTCGAATTAGCTTATCTCGCTGAGGATTATGCAGTTCACAATGGTCAAGTATATACTCAAGAGTACTAATGACTGTGCGCCATCTTGGTGTCTTTGGTAGGGTCTCAACTCGGAGGTATTTATCAAGAGTTCGTGTTTGTAAGGTACTTCTATCTAAATAAACTCGCCATAATCCACTCTCTTCTGCGAGAGTGTATTTTGTTTGCCCTGTACCTTCTTCCCAATATGTTAATCCTGATGTCATACCATCAACAATAAGTTCTCTCATAATGATGCCTTTATCTTCTTTGTTCTCATTTGCTTTATTAGCAAGTTGAGCGATATCGCCTCCAACCAATGATAAAGAATCTAGTTTTTGTTTATCTCCTTCAAATGCGAAGGCTGAGAGTGCCTCTACGGCGTTTTCTAAGTCATGAATACGTTGCTCACTGGCTTCATGTGTGTGACTAACGATAAGCATTAATGAGAGCCCTGATTCTGCTGGTAAATGCAAAAGATCAGCATTTATCTGTTCGATACTGCCGTCAATGTATACATCAATGTTGCCTCTGTAATTTTGTTTATTTTCAATTAAGCTTCTTTTTGCAATAAGCTCATCAATAGTATAACGAGACAATTGCTCTTCGGTTCTTTGAAATAACTTGGCGGCGGATTGGTTTACGTATTGAATGTATCCATCATTCTTTGCACACACAATTGCTTCATGAGCATGATTGAGCTGTTCGAGTATGTGAGCTTGAGTTTCTAATAAACTGGCTTCAATTTTCTCTCTGTGACGAATTTCTTGCTGTAAGCGCCCATTCTCGTTAAGGAAGACTTCAGCCTGACTTGCTTGAAGATGTGCTTTAATTCGAGCTGCTAATTCTTGTTTATTAAATGGTTTACTTAAATAATCATTTGCCCCTGACTCAAATCCTCTAATGCGATCTTGGGTTTGATTTAATGCCGTCAGCATTATGATTGGAAGTTGTGAGTGGTCATATTGTTGTCTTAATGATTGACATACTTCATAACCACTCATTCCAGGCATCATAACATCGAGAAGAAGCAATTCTGGTTTTTCTTCTTGTAGTACTTGTAAAGTCTCAGGTCCATCATTTGCAGTTTTAACTCGGTAGCCTTCTAACCTTAAAAAACTGCTTAATACTTGAAGATTTACTGGTTCATCATCCGCAACAAGTAATAAAGGACCGTCAGGGTTTTCTGGTGATTTTTCAGCTAATTCATCTAAATTATATTCTAATATTTCAGGCGTTTGATAATGAGCAATATCTTCTTTAGAAAATTGTTTGTATTGCTGGATTTGTGCTTTTGTTGCTAAAGGGATTGTGAAGCTAAATGTCGCTCCAACCATAGGCTGGCTACTTACATATAAAGAACCTCCCATTAACTCGATTAATTGACGACTAATGGATAAACCAAGTCCTGAGCCTTGACGATAACGGTTAGAGTCATGTCCTGCTTGTATTAAAGGTTCAAAGATATGCTCTAATTCATCCGCAGGGATCCCATGTCCAGTATCAACGACTTGAACTCGTAAAAATTGGTCAATAACACTTGCAGATATAACTATTTTACCCTCTGAAGTGTACTTAATCGCATTACCAATTAAGTTATATAAAACTTGTTCAAGTCGTTGTTCATCGGCGTAAACCGAAGGTAATGATTTATCGACTTGATTAATGATACGAATCGATTTGTGGCCTAATAAATGTTGTGATAATTCAAGAACTAAGCTTGTTGCTGAAGAAAGATCGGCCACATGTCGATTAATATCTAAATTACCATGGCGCATCTTATGGTAATCCAGTAAATCATTAACAAGGTTTGTTAATCGTTGGCCGCTATTAATTATGATCTCTAATTGGTGCTTATGAGATGCAGATATCGGCCCATTAGCACCTGTGTAAAGTGCTTCAGCAATACCGACCATGCCATGTAAAGGGGTTCTTAATTCATGAGATGTAGTGGCTAGGAATTCATCTTTTAATTTATCAGCAGCTTCTAATTCGTTATTTTTATTTTGGATAACCGTTAAGTTTGCTTCAAGCTCCTCATTTTGAGCTTTAATTAATTGGATTTTCTCTCTGATAGAACGTTGCATACGGGCAAAGCTTACCGCAAGGCGACCAATTTCATCTTTTCTGTCAGTGCTGATCATATCTTGATCTAAATCTCCTGCAGATACTCGTTCTGCTGCCCATGTTAATCTTAATAAAGGGGCGGTTATTGAGTTTGATAAAAAATGAGAGGCAATAACAACGCTGACTATCGCGATAATCATAGCAATAATAAAAATCTGTTCTAGTTGTTGTATGCGAGCAAAAGCTTCTTTCTCTGGTAGCTCTATAGATAAGCCCCATGTGTGATCATCTATATGTATTGCAGTGAAAGCTGCCAGCACTTTTTGCTCGTTTTTATCCATGAAGCTACCGACATCGGTTTTTCCTGATAATGCAGCCGCCATGTTTTTAGATAAATTTTTATCTGTATCGCTTGTACTAATACGCGAATAAGAGTCTTCACCAACGAAGTAGGTTTTAATTGATGTATTTTCTTGAGTGTTATCTAAGAGGTTTGCAAGTCCTGTATTTGGTAGCTTAAATAATACGAAACTATGTAAATAACCTTGCTGGACAATAGGAGCTGCAAACCACGAGATACTTTCACCATTTACATAAGAAAAGTCTGAAAATATAACAGGTATGTTGTCTTTGTTTTTAGAGTTTTCAACCATAGTTCGCACGTGGCTATAAGTCTTTTCTAATGTGGTTCCTTTATATTTACCTGTCAGTAAGTTGGTACCGTAGTTATCTTCTTTTTTAGTTGAATAGACGACATTACCATTGATATCAACAAGTAATATATCTGTAAAATCAGAACGTTTGAGTAACTCTTGATAAGCCCAATGATAACGTTTATGTAGAAGGCGATAACGTTCACTGCCAATATATGAATCTGATTCAGGTAAAATACTGGTTCGAACTTTATCTCCAGAACCTTCGATATATCGTAATTGAGCATTTTTTCTTGCGTTCTCTATCGATGTTCCTAAGCTAGGGAATGCGCTGATTAAACCATAGAATCGGCCACCACTTGCATTCGCTAATTCTGAACGAGCAAAACCTAAGACTTCAGATTCTCTGGCTTTAAAGTAATTACTAACTTGTTGTTCTTTATTGTCTCGTAATGAAACAAGGTGAGCGGTACTTTGTGTTGCTAGATCTTGGCTATGAGAGTGAAGAAAGAAAATAGCAATAATTGAAAGTGGTGTAATACTTAACACGAGGAATGCTAGCATTAACGTATTTTGAAGACGTTTAAAGTGTTGTTTTTTTTCCATTTTAAGGCCTAGTCTGCACTGTTATCCATTCAGCGAAATTGACACAATTAACGTGTCAGTAAACATGTGTTTGGGGATTTTAACGAGAAGCTCTGTTGCCTCTTATACGTAAATTACGTTAAAAATCAAGCAACAGAGCATTAAAGTGCGGCGGTAGACAATAATTATTTTTGAGCTGAATAGATTTTGAATTTATTATTCTTCGCTAAAGTTTCACAATGCCCAAATGCATTTTCAATAATTGGAGGGTATTGTAAAAAACTATTGGCAACTAAAATAAGTTGTCCTTGATGAGTGAGATTTTGTGGTGCTTTCTCAAGTAATTCTTCGGTTGAAGAGTAGTGAGTTTTTAACCCTGCATGAAAAGGTGGATTACTTACAATAAATTGATAGTTTTCTTTGGTATTAGAGTACACATCACTCGCAAATACATTACCTTCTATGCCATTTGCTTTTAATGTTTCAATCGAAGATGCAATCGCTAGAGCACTTATATCAACCATATCTAAATGAATTTTAGGATTTAACGTTTTCATTACTGAACCTAAAACACCTGCACCACAACCAAAATCAAGTACGTGTCCACGCAATGATGGCAGTGTTTGTAGTAGTAATTCAGAACCCTTATCAAATTCACCATGACTAAATACACCAGGTAGGCTTCTTACTTCAATTGTGTGCTCTTCAAATTGAACTTGATACTCTTTAAACCAATCTTGTAGGGTGAATGTAGGAACGTTTTCTGTACATTGTCCCCAATAAAAACTGCAACGACGAGCTGAATCCAATTTATTGATAGGCCCTAAATCGGCAAACATTTTTTCAATGCTTTTCACACCACTTCTGTTTTCACCGACAACAATGATTTCGGTATCTTTACCTAGTTTTGCTAGTAGCATTGTAAGTAAATATTCAGCCTCAGCTTTTGCTTTTGGCCAATAAAGTAAAATCATATCAGCATTGGTGTCTTCTATTAACTCTGCGCCGAAATGGCACTTGATAGATTGATGTTCTGAAAATTGCTGATAGTAAGCGTAATTGGTGGTAAAGATAGATGTGGAAGCACAATGTTTATCTAGCTCAATAGGAAAATCATCAATGAGCTCACCGGCAATAAGAACATGCTTACCTTCAAAATAGGCAAGTTGACGCTGAGTGATTTGACTTGGAGCAGAGTAAGACATAATGGCCTCGAAAGAATACAAAAACTGGCGAGATTGTCCCACAAAGAAAGGGGAAGGAAAAGAAAAGTAAGAGGCTGTTTACGTGAGTAAATAAATACAGCCTCTACCTAATAGAGCTTAAGGTGTTAATTTTTATCTTGTTGGTCTAAAAATGATTTAAATTCAGTTTCATACATATTAAATAGAACTAGAGTTAATGCAAAAATTATAGGGCCATAAATTAAGCCAATTAAGCCATACAGGTGAATACCACCTAATAAGGAGAAGAAAATAAGCAACGTATTCATACCTGAGTTACCTTGCATTAATAATGGTCGAACGATGTTATCAATTGAACCTACGACCAATACTCCCCAAGCGGTTAAGAAAATTGCCCATTCCCATTGGTTCGTTAATAGCAGATAAATTGTTGCTGGCACCCAAATAAGAGCGGTTCCAACAACAGGGATAAAGGAAGCAAACCCCATCATTGTTCCCCAAAATAGACCAGGAAACCCTGCTAACCACATCGCAAAGCCACCAGCTAAGCCTTGAGCTATCGCGGTCAAGAAAGATCCAAGAATTGCTGACTTTGACACTTCTTCAATTTCGTCAAGTAAGCGGTCTTCTTGACTTCTTGAAAGAGGAAGTACATGGCGAAAAGCTGAAATGATTTTATCTTGATCTCGTAATAAGAAGAAAAGAACAAATAACATTAAGAAGAAATTCATTAGGACATTAGTCACATCTCCTAATATTTGAGCACTGACGCCAACAACTTTTGTTCCTACTTGTGAAGCAAGTTGAGCGATTTTTTGAGTAATTTCAGCAGGGTCAATAGCGTCAAAAGGTAAATGTTTATTAATAAAGGCTAAGACTTGAGAAACAATAGGGTGTTCAAATAAGGTTTGAACACCACCTTCAGTAACCCAATGATAAGCATCTTTTGAAAATGTAGCACCTTGTTGAACAAGAGCTACAAAGACAAAAAATAAAGGAATAGCGATAATAAAAGTTAAAGCGGTACAAGATAAAATTGCAGCTGTATTAGGGCTATTTGGTAATTTTCCGCTGATTTTATTATGTAGAGGTGCAAATAAAAGAGACATAATAAATGCGAGAACAATCGGGTTTAAATAAGGTTGTATTAATAGGAAACACGCATAACCAGATGCGAGTAAGGCTGCAATTAAAACCCAATGGCTAGAATTTAGTTTATTGAAATGAGACACATTCTTCCCTTATGATGCTGTAAGCTATTTATAAGTAATGATGGTAAGTTAAGTTATATAGATACTTGGTTAGCTTAGCAAGAATATAATGGAGAGTAATTATGAGCTGTTGTGGGAAAGATACGTGCAGTAGTAATAAAAAAAGAACATTACCAATTATACCAATTATTGTTGTAGGGTTAGGAATATTAGTGATGTATTTTTGGCAATAAAAATGGCCTCTCTAAGGGATAGATAAGCCATTATTTAATTACTTTGTGTTTATTTCGCTTCAGAAGCCATTTTTGCAAAGCTACGATCTGCTGCTTCTAACGTTGCTTCTATTTCTTTTGGGCCGTGAGCTAAAGAGGTAAAGCCAGCTTCAAAAGCTGAAGGAGCAAGGTAGACGCCATGTGTCAGCATTAGATTGAAAAAACGCTTGAATTGATCGATATTACATTTGGTTACGTCTTCGTAAGTGGTTACTGTCTCTTGATCTGTAAAGAAGAAACCAAACATGCCGCCAACGTAATTTACCACCATTGGGATACCGTGTTTATTTGCTAGCTCTTTTAAGCCTAGCGCTAATTGTTTGGTTGTAGTTGCAATGCGCTTTTCATTGCCTTCTTCTGTTAGCACTTTTAAACAAGCAAAACCAGCTGCCATTGCTACAGGGTTACCAGAAAGTGTACCTGCTTGGTAAACTGGACCAGTAGGTGCGATGTATTGCATAACATCTTTACGGCCACCAAAAGCCCCAACTGGCATACCGCCACCGATAACTTTACCTAAACAAGTTAGGTCAGGCTTAATATTGTAATAGCCTTGAGCACAATTCTCTGCAACACGGAAACCAGTCATTACTTCATCAAAGATTAATAGGGCGCCTTCTGCGTCACAGATTTCACGAAGACCTTCATGGAATCCTTCAACAGGTGGAATACAATTCATGTTTCCTGCGACTGGTTCAACAATAATACAAGCAATTTCATCTTTGTTAGCGGCAAACATTTCACGCACAGAGTCCAAGTTATTGAACGTTGCTGTTAGTGTATATTTTGCAAAATCAGCAGGTACGCCAGGAGAACTTGGTTGGCCAAGAGTTAGTGCACCAGAGCCTGCTTTTACTAATAAGCTGTCTGCATGGCCGTGGTAACAACCTTCAAATTTCATGATCTTGTCACGGCTAGTATAACCACGAGCAAGGCGAATAGCGCTCATGGTTGCTTCTGTACCAGAACTTACCATACGAACTTGTTCCATTGATGGAACTAGTTCAGAAACAAGTTCAGCCATGTCAATTTCAGTCTCTGTTGGAGCTCCGAAACTTAAACCACGCTGCGCTGCTGAGATAACAGCTTCACGAATAGCTGCATGGTTATGACCAAGGATCATTGGGCCCCAAGAGCCAACATAATCAATATAAGCTTTACCATCGGCATCAAAAATTAACGGGCCATCGGCACGCTCAACAAAAATTGGTGAACCACCAACGCCAGCAAAAGCACGAACAGGAGAGTTAACACCACCAGGAATTTTATCTTGAGCTTTTGCGAATAGTTCTGCTGATTTGGTCATTACTTATATCCTCATAGTAATT
Organism: Aliivibrio thorii; assembly: GCF_057368585.1. Taxonomy (NCBI): domain Bacteria; kingdom Pseudomonadati; phylum Pseudomonadota; class Gammaproteobacteria; order Vibrionales; family Vibrionaceae; genus Aliivibrio; species Aliivibrio thorii. Next base: position 493,390 of record NZ_CM170654.1, read on the forward strand.
AATTGGACCAGTTGGCGGTTATTGTACCTAAATTGAATCAGAATGCTTGAGTTGATCGTATTAATCCCCATCTAATAAGTAAATAATCGTGTTGAATGAGAGATGACTAGCGCTGTTTGGTACGATGGAAGTATTGAATACTTGAATGAAACAGTCAGGTATTAGATAATCAGAATTAAAATAGAATTGGAAACCAATCTTGAGAGGTTTAAATGAGTGATGTATCTGTGCCGTTAACGTTTTCTGATGTTGCAGCAGCAAAAGTAAAAACGTTAATAGCAGAAGAAGAAAATCCAAATCTAAAACTACGTGTTTATATTACAGGTGGTGGTTGTAGTGGTTTCCAATACGGATTTACTTTCGATGAAGACGTAAACGAAGGTGATATGACACTTGTAAATGACGGCGTTACATTGGTAGTTGACCCTATGAGTTTACAATACCTAATTGGCGGCGTTGTTGATTATACAGAAGGCTTAGAAGGGTCTCGTTTCTTCATCAATAACCCTAATGCAACGACAACATGTGGTTGCGGGGCATCATTCAGCGTTTAACTGCTGATATAGAAGGGTAAGTGGAGGTTTTCTCACTTCCCTTTTTTTATTTAATTTATGTATAAAGGTTTATTAGTTTCACAGTAAATTAGGATGTATTACTGTTTATCTACCTCTAAAGCACTAAGGATTGTTGCTATGGGTAAATACGCACCTGCTTTTTTTTCCTATCTTATTCATCGACCATGGATAATCTCATCTTTTTTATTTCTCAGCTTATTTTTATGGATAATGAGCGGCCCTTCTCATGCTGAAGATTCAGAAGTAAAACAAACGAGCCCAACACTTAATGTTCCTTTTGCTAACGTCATTGTTGAGCACTTTCAATCAATACCTACTCATAAAACTATTTCTCTTTATGGCCGAACAGCTCCTGATCGTCAAACGACCTTAGGTGCTCAAGTTGCCGCTCAAATTGAAACATTTCTAGTAAAAAAAGGGGAGCGAGTAAAAAAAGATCAACCTATTGCTCTCTTAGATATGGCAGATCTAGATTTACAATTGAGCCAAGTAAAGGCGATTTATTCAGTTCGTTTAAAAGAATTTAATGCAGCGAAACAGCTTCGTCGTAAAGGTTTGCAAGGAGATGTCGCTTTTAGTAAAGCCCAAGCGTCGTTAGCTGAAGCTAAAGCGAGAGTTAGAAATGCTGAACTCATTCTTAAAAATACTACGATTACGGCACCATTTGATGGTGTTGTTGAGCACCTTTTTGTTGAAGTCGGTGATTTTGTTAGTCGCGGTGATCCCGTTGCAAAATTGGTTGTTTTAGATCCTCTTGTTATTGAAGTCAATGTCAGTGAAAGACATATCGAGCAGCTAGTGAAACATCAAAAAGCCGAAGTAATTTTTATTAATGATACTTCTATAGAAGGGGATATTCGATATATTTCAAGGGTGTCTTCTTTATCAACGAATACATTTGCTGTCGAAATAGAAATTCCTAACACGGGCGCTCAGATCTTTGCTGGAATGAGTGCTGAGGTGGTTATAAACCTTGCTCTTCAACCAGCAATAAAGGTTTCTCCTGCAATGCTCGCATTGAATGAAGGTGGGGATTTAGGGGTTAAAACTGTGGTTCAAAGTGAGGGGAACTCAGAGAGCGAACTACGTGTTAAATTTATTCCTATTCAATTAGTAAAAGCAGAAGATGATGGTATTTGGCTAACAGGGCTTGGTAATGATGTTGATATCATTACGGTAGGACAAGGATTTGTCCGTGATGGTGATTTTATTCACGCTCAACGAAAATAGGGAAGTCATATGTTAGCTATTATTAATGCAGCATTGAGTCGCTCTCGAACTATGTTAATGCTATTGGTATTACTGTTTATTGCTGGTATCTCTACCTATATTATCATCCCAAAAGAGTCAAACCCTGACATCACTATACCTATTATTTATGTGTCCATGAGTCATCAGGGGATTTCCCCTGAAGATTCAGAGCGTTTGCTTGTTCGTCCTATGGAGCAAGAATTACGCTCTATTGAAGGTATTAAGGAAATGACGGCAGTCGCTGGTGAGGGGCATGGTTCGGTAACTCTGGAGTTTAGCGTAGGAACGGATTTAGATAAGGCGTTAACAGACGTTAGAGATGCCGTTGATTTGGTAAAACCAGATTTACCAGAGGAAAGTGATGAGCCAACGGTAAATGAAGTCACTTTAGCTGCCGAGCAAGCGGTTCTTTCTGTGGTGTTATATGGCACGGTACCAGAGCGTACGACCGTTCAAATAGCTCGTCAATTACGAGATAAGTTAGAAAGCTATAAACAAATTTTAGAGGTTGATATTGCCGGTGATCGAGAGGATGTCGTTGAAATTATTGTCGATCCTCTTTTATTAGAAAGTTACGGATTAGATCAAGCCGCTATTTATAATCTTATTGCACTGAATAATCGTGTAGTAGCTGCAGGGTTTGTTGATACTGGTTATGGACGATTTTCAGTTAAAGTTCCTTCTGTTTTTGATTCATTAAAAGATATCCTTGAGCTACCGATTAAAGTGGATGGTAAGCAAGTTGTTACCTTTGGGGATATTGCAACGGTTCGAAAAGCCTTTAGGGATCCAAACAGTTACGCTCGGCTAAATGGTGAAAAAGCGATTGTTTTAGACATCAAAAAACGCTCTGGTGAAAACATTATTGAAACTGTTGAGATAGTAAAAGCGGTTTTAGCTGGTGCTCAAGAGCTTGATTCATGGCCAAATAATTTATTAGTTAAATACACGTGGGATGAGTCAAAAGACGTTAAGGTCATGCTTAATGATCTTCAAAATAATATCCTTTCAGCCATCTTATTAGTCGTGATTGTGATTATTGCTATTTTGGGGGTAAGAACGGCTTTACTTGTTGGGATCTCTATTCCTGGCTCTTTTTTGACTGGATTGTTGGTATTGGCTTTATTTGGTTTAACGATCAATATTGTAGTGTTATTTTCACTTATAATGGCCGTTGGGATGTTGGTTGATGGCGCTATTGTTGTTACCGAGTATGCAGATAGAAGAATGCAAGAAGGCGCGCATAGAGTAGAAGCTTATCGAGAAGCGGCTCAGCGAATGGCGTGGCCAATTACGGCATCTACAGCGACAACATTAGCAGCTTTTGCTCCTTTATTATTCTGGCCAGATATCACTGGCGAATTTATGAAATATCTGCCGCTCACTTTGATAGCAACATTAAGTGCCTCCTTGTTTATGGCACTTTTATTTGTTCCTGTATTAGGGAGTTTATTCGGAAAATCTCAGCAAATATGTCCTGAGAAAAAAGAGAAATTATATGCCTTGAGTCATGGTGATTATAATAAGGCTGAAGGGATTACGAAGGTTTACTTTCAAACTCTTTCCATTGCATTAAAGCACCCATTTAAGATCTTATTTCTTGCTATTATATTCTCTATTGGTATCGGATTTACTTATGCTAAAGCTGGCTTAGGTGTGGTTTTCTTTCCTGATGTTGATCCGCCTTTTTTAACCGTTAAAGTTCGATCTTATGGGGATCTTTCTATTAATGAAAAAGATAAATTAATGGTTGAAGTTCAGGAACAAATTCTAGGAATGGATGAGTTAGACAGTGTTTATACTCGAACGGGGGGCGATGATGATATTGGGCAAATACAAATCACACCAGTGGATTGGCAATACCGCAGATCAGTAAAAGAGATTATTGAAGATTTAAGGTTAAAAACAAAGGATGTTGCGGGAATTGATTTAGAGTTCAGTACACCGAATGCTGGTCCTCCAAGTGAGCATGATTTAGTGATAGAAATGAGTGCTCGTAATGGGAATGACTTAAATCAAGCAGTCAAGCAAGTTAGGTCTTGGCTTGATGGGAATATTGCTTTTACTAATATTAGTGATACTTCAAACAAGCAAGGTATTGATTGGAAAATTGATATTCGTCGAGATGATGCCGCACGTTTTGGAGCTGATGCAACTCTTGTCGGTAATACGGTTCAATTTGTTACTAATGGTCTGAAGATTGGTGACTATTTACCAGATGATAATGATGAGCAGGTTGATATTTTAGTTCGTTTCCCTGAAGAGCATCGAGACATTGGACGCTTTGATGAATTAAGAGTAAAAACGGCATTGGGATTAGTGCCTATTACTAATTTTGCTCGAATTATCCCTACTCACAAACAAGATAAAATTCATCGTATTGACGGCCATAGAATCCTAACGGTTAAAGCTGATATGAGTGAGGGGTATAATTTAAGTATTGAGTTACCTAAAATTGAATCGGCTCTTGTTGCTTTAGATTTACCTGAAGGTGTTGAGTTTAAATTAAGGGGGCAGAATGAAGAGCAAAATAATTCTGCAGCATTTCTTCAGAATGCTTTTATTGTTGCTTTAGCGGTAATGGCAATAATTCTAGTCACTCAATTTAATAGTTTCTATCAGGCCTTTTTAATTTTAAGTGCGGTTCTATTCTCCACGGTTGGAGTGTTTGCTGGTTTACTTATATTTCAACGTCCTTTTGGTATAATTATGTCAGGGATAGGGGTTATATCCTTAGCGGGAATCGTCGTTAATAATAATATTGTGCTTATTGATACTTACAACACTTTACGTAAAGACGGTCTTGAAAAAGTTGATGCAATTTTACGTACTGGAATTCAACGTTTAAGACCTGTACTGCTTACAACAGTAACAACTATCTTAGGTTTAATGCCCATGGTTCTTGAAATGAATATTGATTTAGTTAATCAAAAAGTTGAATTTGGAGCGCCAAGTACACAGTGGTGGTCTCAATTAGCAACAGCAGTTGCTGGAGGGTTAGCATTTGCTACAGTATTAACTTTGGTATTAACACCGTGCTTATTAATGCTTGGTAGAGATAAAGATATAGATAGAAACGATTAAAAAGATGCCCTAATGAATATTACGATCATTAGGACAATTATTATGATGGTGATTTATTGTTTAGTGAGTGATTACTGGGTGGTTACCTACAATAAATTCGCTGTATTGTTCTAACTGCTTTAAGCGCTCTTTAGCAACGACTTCAAACTCTTTTTTATCGTTACCTGTTAACGATTTTGATTGAGGTAAAGAGACGGTTCTTGCATCTTTATGAACGCCATTTACCAAAAATTCATAATGTAAGTGGGGTCCAGTGACTCGCCCAGTTCCACCAAGCGTACCAACTGTGTCGCCTTGTTTCACTCGTTGGCCAGCTTTAACATAACGCTTAGTCATGTGTAGGTATTTAGTAATGTAAGTATTACTGTGACGAATGAATACATAGTTACCATTAAATTGGTTATAACCTGCTTTATCTACAACACCATCACCTGCGGCCCAAATAGGAGTACCGACTGGAGCTACATAATCGGTTCCTCTGTGTGCTTTTCTTTGCCCCGTTACTGGGTGTAATCGACGAGGATTAAAGTTAGAGCTAACATAACGAAAATTGATTGGTGAGCGTAAAAAAGCTTTTTTCATGGCTCGACCATTTGGTTCGTAGAAATTTCCATTTTTATCATTACGAATAGCAGTAAAAGTATCTCCACGATTGGTAAATGAGGCGGCGATGATATTACCTTTTCCGGCGTATTCGCCTTCGACATACTTTTCTTCATAAAGAACTTTAAAGTTATCGCCTTCTCGAATATCTAGTGCAAAGTCGATATCCCATCCAAAAATACCAGCCAGTTCCATAATTTGATTTGCATTTAAGCTTGCACCAATAGAAGCATTCCAAAAGTTGGAGGTAATGGTTGCTTTGGTGTAATTCAGTTGAGTTTCTATTTCTTGTTTTTCAAATAGACCAAGGTAATTATCGCCTATTTTATTAATACGGTAGGTTTCAAATTTACTGATAGGACGAATAAGCTGAATGATTTCTTGATCTTGATTAAAACCAAACTTTAATTTATCTCCAGGACGAAGACGAGTCAGCTGTGTCTCAATTTCTTTATCACTGCTAGTTAAATTATAAAGTTGGCGAGCGGTTAAGCCAACCCGACTAAATAAGACGGACGCACTTTCTCCCGGCTTAACAGTGTAGGTTTCCCAAGAAAGTTGTTTGTTTTTTTCGGTTAGTTCATGCGAAACAAGAGATTCCTGACGGATCTCTACAGGATAGCTTTGGCCAATTGATAGTTTGTAAAACCCAGAATCGGGTGCAACAGTATCGGGAATCGTGGCAATGGTTGCCGCTATACCAGCACTACAAATACCAATAAGAATGCGATGAATTACAGGAATGCGAGTTAATTTAGATAATATCATTCGATTAGGTAGTAAATATTGAATACAAATAACAACATAGAAGTGTAGCCTGTTTTGCAGTTAACTACTATGAAACGGGGTTATAGTTAAAGCTTGGTCACCTTTTTTCTCATAAAAGTTCAATAAATCGTCAAGCTTAAGGTAAGTAAATAAATAGGCAGTCGATATCCTGCCTATTTCGCTATTACTTGTTCAATGCAAATGTTGGTAATGAAAGGTGCCATCGAATTGCTGCTAATCGAATAACTAAGGTGGTGGCGACCCCCATCAGCATAGCGGTTGAACTCTGAACATTGCATTCGAGTGCTGAGGTATGAACGATACCTCCTGCAATACAAGCTGTAGCATATACCTCACTTCTTAGTACCATTGGTACTTCACGTGCAAGCACATCTCTAATTATTCCACCGCCACAACCGGTAATTACTCCCATAATTACAGCCACCATAGGATCTGCATTATATTTTAATGCTTTCTCAACGCCGATACCGACAAAGACTGCTAATCCAATAGCATCGGACACTGGCAAAACATACCAAGGGAGGCGTTTAGGTTTTCTAATGATTAACATGGTTAAAATGCAGGTAATAAAAATGACTAATAAATAGTTAGTATCAGTAATCCAGAAAACAGGGGTAGCACCAAGTGCCATATCTCGAATAGTGCCTCCACCGATAGCGGTCACACTCGCAAGTACTGTGACGCCAAAAGGGTCCATTTTTAACCGTCCTGCTAATAACACTCCCGAAATAGCAAAGATGGCGGTGCCGAACATATCAATTATATAGATTAACATCTTGTCCTCTATGACTTACTGCATGATGTTGTTGAGAGTACAGTTATAAACCATGTTTGATTATAACCATTAGAGTGCTTTGAAGGATTAGCCAGATAGCTATTCTCCAACTTAAAAAACGATGTATTTGCGCTAAATGAATAGCAGAAGGAGCTATTTTACCTCCAAGCTTTGATCTAGTGATTTTATTGCCTTGATAAATAACAGGACCGCCCATAGAAAGCTCAAATTTTTTACCAATAATGATAAGTAGCCACGCATTATTTGTATTTGCCCAACTCTTACGTTGTTGGTTGAGTGTTTGAAGTGTTATTTGGAAATGCTTTCCAATAAGGCACAGCAAACTAAAAAGTTTGAGAGGAATAAAATCAAGAAAGGTTTGTATAGTTAATGCGGGATTACCAAAAGGTCTGAATGAATCTCTTGAAGGAGACCAAGCTCTTGCTAATTCTAATGATAGGCGATAGATAAATGCACCTATTCCTCCTGCAATACCGTACCAAAATAAAACGCCGATAACCGTTCTTGCGTAGCCTAAAATTATCGTTTCTGCGCTTGCTTTGCCTAAGCCTAATATAGATAAAGGTTCAACCTCTCTATTAATCCATGGCTGTAGCGCTTCTTTGGCATCTTTCTTATTGTTCTGATTAATTGCTTGAATCGTTGCTTTACAGAGTTTTTCAACCCCTCGCCATTCTAATGAAATAAGCAATAGGCCTAAATTAAATAGAGGAAGATTCCAAGCGATTGGTTGAGCGGCAATACATACAATAAATGCAGGAATGATCATTAACGTCCAAGCTAGAAAGCCAGAAAGAAAACGTTGTTGGTAAGATCGAGCTGTATTTACTTTTGTGGCTAACAATTCAGCGAATTTTCGCCAGATAGTCATTGGGTGAGCATGTACGGGAATAGGTAGAAGTAAATGAAATAATAATGCTCCCCATAAAACCAATAGAGAGTAATCAGCAATGAGTAGAGATAATTTTTCAGACATATATGTTTACTATATAGAGGGAAAGAATTGAGCTAACTAATTTGCTAGCTCAATTACGTTGCAATTATTTTAGCAATGCGACCATTTTAGTCACCATTTCTGATGAACTTTGCGCTGCAAGAGGTAAAAACTCCTCAAAGCTCATTGGTGACTCTTTATCAGCGACATCTGAGATTGCACGAACAACAACAAATGGAACTTCAAATTGATGACAAGTTTGAGCAATTGCTGATGCTTCCATTTCAACAGCGATAACTGATGGGAAGTGAGTGCGGATAAATGCTTGACGCTCTGGAGTACATACAAAAGCATCACCAGTACAGATTAAGCCACGTACAGCGTGTTTATTTTCCATTTGTGTTAATGCTTGCTCTGCCACAGACATTAATTTCTCGTCGGCTTTGAAAGCAGCTGGTTGCTGTGCCATTTGCCCTATTTCGTAACCAAAAGCTGTTACGTCTGCATCATGGTGACGTACTTCTGTTGAAATTACGACATCACCAAGATTTAGTGATGAATCAAACCCACCAGCTGAACCTGTGTTTAGTACAAGATCTACATTATGATCTGAAATAAGTAATGTTGTACCTACTGCAGCAGCAACTTTACCAATACCAGATTGTAGCAATACAATGTCAGCGCCAGATAATGAACCTGTATGGAAAGTACATCCTGCTTTTGTTGTTGTCGTTAAGCCTTCAATCTGTTCTTTTAGAATGGCAACTTCTTGTTCCATTGCACCAATAATGCCGATTTTCATGTGTATATCTCAATAAAGTTTGAATAGGTGATAATTGTAACATAGCTATTAAAGAGTGAGGAGCTAAGAGTAATGAGGTTAATTACGTATAAAATGGTGTTTTTAGATTGATATTTGCCCGGATTGTTTAATTATTATTCGAACGATATTGTTTTTAATAAAAAGCCTTGCACTAAATTCTGAATTGCCTATACTGCGCATCCACTGACACGGAGCGAGTGATTTAAATCACAGTATGCCTTGTTAGTTTGCTCTTTAACAATTTGAAACCTATTAATCTGTGTGGGCACTTGTGAGTTGATAATCATTAGTTTGCTCTTACTTCTCGAAGTAAGACGAACAAAATAATCAATGAACTGAGTGACTACACAAAATTACTTTTATGTAACAATCAGTATTAATCATTGAGCCGGTTTTGTTTCTGCTTCTCTTTATATAGAAAAGACAGAGCAACCAAAAAACTTTAATTGAAGAGTTTGATCATGGCTCAGATTGAACGCTGGCGGCAGGCCTAACACATGCAAGTCGAGCGGTAACAGGAATTAGCTTGCTAATTCGCTGACGAGCGGCGGACGGGTGAGTAATGCCTGGGAATATGCCTTAGTGTGGGGGATAACTATTGGAAACGATAGCTAATACCGCATAATGTCTTCGGACCAAAGAGGGGGATCTTCGGACCTCTCGCGCTAAGATTAGCCCAGGTGAGATTAGCTTGTTGGTGAGGTAAGAGCTCACCAAGGCGACGATCTCTAGCTGGTCTGAGAGGATGATCAGCCACACTGGAACTGAGACACGGTCCAGACTCCTACGGGAGGCAGCAGTGGGGAATATTGCACAATGGGCGAAAGCCTGATGCAGCCATGCCGCGTGTATGAAGAAGGCCTTCGGGTTGTAAAGTACTTTCAGTCGTGAGGAAGGGTGTGTAGTTAATAGCTGCACATCTTGACGTTAGCGACAGAAGAAGCACCGGCTAACTCCGTGCCAGCAGCCGCGGTAATACGGAGGGTGCGAGCGTTAATCGGAATTACTGGGCGTAAAGCGCATGCAGGTGGTTCATTAAGTCAGATGTGAAAGCCCGGGGCTCAACCTCGGAACCGCATTTGAAACTGGTGAACTAGAGTGCTGTAGAGGGGGGTAGAATTTCAGGTGTAGCGGTGAAATGCGTAGAGATCTGAAGGAATACCAGTGGCGAAGGCGGCCCCCTGGACAGACACTGACACTCAGATGCGAAAGCGTGGGGAGCAAACAGGATTAGATACCCTGGTAGTCCACGCCGTAAACGATGTCTACTTGGAGGTTGTGGCCTTGAGCCGTGGCTTTCGGAGCTAACGCGTTAAGTAGACCGCCTGGGGAGTACGGTCGCAAGATTAAAACTCAAATGAATTGACGGGGGCCCGCACAAGCGGTGGAGCATGTGGTTTAATTCGATGCAACGCGAAGAACCTTACCTACTCTTGACATCCAGAGAATTCGCTAGAGATAGCTTAGTGCCTTCGGGAGCTCTGAGACAGGTGCTGCATGGCTGTCGTCAGCTCGTGTTGTGAAATGTTGGGTTAAGTCCCGCAACGAGCGCAACCCTTATCCTTGTTTGCCAGCACGTAATGGTGGGAACTCCAGGGAGACTGCCGGTGATAAACCGGAGGAAGGTGGGGACGACGTCAAGTCATCATGGCCCTTACGAGTAGGGCTACACACGTGCTACAATGGCGCATACAGAGGGCTGCAAGCTAGCGATAGTGAGCGAATCCCAAAAAGTGCGTCGTAGTCCGGATCGGAGTCTGCAACTCGACTCCGTGAAGTCGGAATCGCTAGTAATCGTGAATCAGAATGTCACGGTGAATACGTTCCCGGGCCTTGTACACACCGCCCGTCACACCATGGGAGTGGGCTGCAAAAGAAGTGGGTAGTTTAACCTTCGGGAGGACGCTCACCACTTTGTGGTTCATGACTGGGGTGAAGTCGTAACAAGGTAGCCCTAGGGGAACCTGGGGCTGGATCACCTCCTTAAACGATAGATTACGATTTATGAGTGTTCACACAGATTAATATGGTTTTAATTTAGAGTATCCAGTGTCCCGTTCGTCTAGAGGCCTAGGACACCGCCCTTTCACGGCGGTAACAGGGGTTCGACTCCCCTACGGGATACCATCTTTAAGTATTCTCTCTTTGAGAGTCTTTAAAAATGGTTACACGCATAAGCGTGAAATCGCTCTTTAACAATTTGGAAAGCTGACTGATTTAGCTTAATTTATTTTTACTTTTCAAAAAGTAAAACAAAACAGCTCAGGCTGTAATTAAGTTAAATCAAAATTTAAAAGTTCTTAATATCTTTTGTTTATCTTAGATAAACAAATTAAAAACACATTCAAGTGTTCTTGGTATTATTTTGTTTCTACTTTTTAAAGTGGAGATAAAGAGCGAATCCGGCGAAAATCAAAACTCTCTATCTTCTATACAGAGACAGAAAGAGTTTAAACCTTGGTTGCTGCTTTTGTCTTCACTTTTGAAAAGTGAAAGCAAACGGTCCATACGAAACCTCTTGGGGTTGTATGGTTAAGTGACTAAGCGTACACGGTGGATGCCTTGGCAGTCAGAGGCGATGAAAGACGTATTAACTTGCGATAAGCGTAGATTAGGTAGTAAAAACCATTTGAGTCTACGATTTCTGAATGGGGAAACCCACTAGCATAAGCTAGTATCACTACATGAATACATAGTGTAGTGAGGCAAACCGGGAGAACTGAAACATCTAAGTACCCCGAGGAAGAGAAATCAACCGAGATCCCGAAAGTAGCGGCGAGCGAAATTGGGTTAGCCCTTAAGCTTTTAATGAGACAGGTGAAGCCTCTGGAAAGTGGCGCGATACAGGGTGATAGCCCCGTAACCGACATCTCATCATCAGTGAAAACGAGTAAGGCGGGACACGTGATATCCTGTCTGAATATGGGGGGACCATCCTCCAAGGCTAAATACTACTGACTGACCGATAGTGAACCAGTACCGTGAGGGAAAGGCGAAAAGAACCCCTGTGAGGGGAGTGAAATAGAACCTGAAACCGTGTACGTACAAGCAGTAGGAGCACCTTCGTGGTGTGACTGCGTACCTTTTGTATAATGGGTCAGCGACTTATATTCAGTGGCAAGGTTAACCGTTTAGGGGAGCCGTAGGGAAACCGAGTCTTAACTGGGCGTTCAGTCTCTGGATATAGACCCGAAACCAGGTGATCTAGCCATGGGCAGGTTGAAGATTGAGTAACATCAATTGGAGGACCGAACCGACTAATGTTGAAAAATTAGCGGATGACTTGTGGCTAGGGGTGAAAGGCCAATCAAACCTGGAGATAGCTGGTTCTCCCCGAAATCTATTTAGGTAGAGCCTCGGACGAATACTACTGGGGGTAGAGCACTGTTAAGGCTAGGGGGTCATCCCGACTTACCAACCCTTTGCAAACTCCGAATACCAGTAAGTACTATCCGGGAGACACACGGCGGGTGCTAACGTCCGTCGTGGAGAGGGAAACAACCCAGACCGCCAGCTAAGGTCCCAAAGTTATAGTTAAGTGGGAAACGATGTGGGAAGGCTCAGACAGCCAGGATGTTGGCTTAGAAGCAGCCATCATTTAAAGAAAGCGTAATAGCTCACTGGTCGAGTCGGCCTGCGCGGAAGATGTAACGGGGCTAAACTATACACCGAAGCTGCGGCAATACAGTTTACTGTATTGGGTAGGGGAGCGTTCTGTAAGCGGTTGAAGGTGCGTTGTAAAGCGTGCTGGACGTATCAGAAGTGCGAATGCTGACATGAGTAACGATAAAGCGGGTGAAAAACCCGCTCGCCGGAAGACCAAGGGTTCCTGTCCAACGTTAATCGGGGCAGGGTAAGTCGACCCCTAAGGCGAGGCCGAAAGGCGTAGTCGATGGGAAACGGGTTAATATTCCCGTACTTCTTACAATTGCGATGGGGGGACGGAGAAGGCTAGGTGGGCTTGGCGACGGTCGTCCAAGTTCAAGTGTGTAGGCTGTATTCTTAGGCAAATCCGGGAATACACTAGGCTGAGACACGATGTCGAGCTACTACGGTAGTGAAGCCATTGATGCCATGCTTCCAGGAAAAGCCTCTAAGCTTCAGATTGTAAGGAATCGTACCCCAAACCGACACAGGTGGTCGAGTAGAGAATACTAAGGCGCTTGAGAGAACTCGGGTGAAGGAACTAGGCAAAATGGTACCGTAACTTCGGGAGAAGGTACGCTCCTAGCGGTGATGAGACTTGCTCTCTAAGCTGCCGGGAGTCGCAGATACCAGGTGGCTGCAACTGTTTATTAAAAACATAGCACTGTGCTAAATCGTAAGATGACGTATACGGTGTGACGCCTGCCCGGTGCTTGAAGGTTAATTGATGGGGTTAGACTTCGGTCGAAGCTCTTGATCGAAGCCCAAGTAAACGGCGGCCGTAACTATAACGGTCCTAAGGTAGCGAAATTCCTTGTCGGGTAAGTTCCGACCTGCACGAATGGCGTAATGATGGCCACGCTGTCTCCACCCGAGACTCAGTGAAATTGAAATCGCTGTGAAGATGCAGTGTACCCGCGGCTAGACGGAAAGACCCCGTGAACCTTTACTACAGCTTGGCACTGAACATTGACCCTACATGTGTAGGATAGGTGGGAGCCTTTGAAACCAGTACGCTAGTATTGGTGGAGGCAATCTTGAAATACCACCCTTGTATGCTTGATGTTCTAACGTTGGCCCCTTATCGGGGTTGCGGACAGTGCCTGGTGGGTAGTTTGACTGGGGCGGTCTCCTCCCAAAGAGTAACGGAGGAGCACGAAGGTGGGCTAATCACGGTTGGACATCGTGAGGTTAGTGCAATGGCATAAGCCCGCTTGACTGCGAGAATGACAATTCGAGCAGGTGCGAAAGCAGGTCATAGTGATCCGGTGGTTCTGAATGGAAGGGCCATCGCTCAACGGATAAAAGGTACTCCGGGGATAACAGGCTGATACCGCCCAAGAGTTCATATCGACGGCGGTGTTTGGCACCTCGATGTCGGCTCATCACATCCTGGGGCTGAAGTCGGTCCCAAGGGTATGGCTGTTCGCCATTTAAAGTGGTACGCGAGCTGGGTTTAGAACGTCGTGAGACAGTTCGGTCCCTATCTGCCGTGGGCGTTGGATGATTGAAGGGGGCTGCTCCTAGTACGAGAGGACCGGAGTGGACGAACCTCTGGTGTTCGGGTTGTCACGCCAGTGGCATTGCCCGGTAGCTAAGTTCGGGATCGATAAACGCTGAAAGCATCTAAGCGTGAAGCGAGCCCTGAGATGAGTCATCCCTGATACTTTACGTATCCTAAAGGGTTGTTGGAGACTACGACGTAGATAGGTCAGGTGTGTAAGTGCTGCGAGGCATTGAGCTAACTGATACTAATTGCCCGTGAGGCTTAACCATACAACACCCAAGGGGTTTTAACGGATTCGTTAACCAAGAACCATATTGAATGTGATTAAGAACAGCTCTTTATATAGAAAAACAGCTTTCCAGATTATTATTTATCTCTTATTGAGGTAGATAGAAAGAATTTGCTTGGCGACCATAGCGTTATGGACCCACCTGATCCCATGCCGAACTCAGAAGTGAAACGTAATAGCGCCGATGGTAGTGTGGGGTTTCCCCATGTGAGAGTAGGACATCGCCAGGCTCCTATTTATTTTTACTTTTTGATAAAAAGTAAAATCAAAAATAGCAATATGCTGAATAGACACTGCGGAGTGGTAGTTCAGTTGGTTAGGCTTTTTATTGGAGAGCTTAGCGGCCAGTCACGCCGGGGGCGTGTTGCTCTCAAGGTTAATAGAAAGTCCCGTCCACTCCGCCACTATACTAAGAAGCCCTAATCGAAAGATTAGGGCTTTTTTACGTCTGTATAAAAGTAAAATGATGCAGAATAGACGCAGTGAAGTGGTAGTTCAGTTGGTTAGACTTTCTATTGGAGATCTTAGCGGCCAGTCACGCCGAGGGACGTGTCGCTTTCAAGGTTGATAGAAAGTCCCGTCCACTCCGCCACTATACTAAGAAGCCCTAATCGAAAGATTAGGGCTTTTTTACGTCTGTATAAAAGTAAAGTGATGCAAAATAGACACAGTGAAGTGGCACTTCAGTTGGTTAGACTTTCTATTGGAGAGCTTATTATTTAGAAATTATGTTTTGCTCTAGTAGCATCGTTCTTAATTGTTCTACGCGTTTTCTATTTACACCAAAGTCAGAGTGTCCAGTACGAGACTCAGAGCGAACAATAAGGTTACTGCCTTCTATTCTAAGCTCTAAGTCATCAACAAAGCGAAAGACCGTACTTGTTGATTCTATTCTGACGTAGTTTTCGCTCATCACTGCAATCTTTGCACCTTTGAGCTGCTCTGCTATTTGAGCGATAGACTCTATTGTTGCGTTGGGACTGTTTAGAGTAAAAGGTGCAGCGCTGAAATCAGCTCTAGTTTCTAATGTTGAGATGCAGTTTGGTTTATCAGCACACATCATTTTTGACTTATCAGGCATACTATCGACTCCTTTACTGCAGGCGGTAAGTGTTAGCAATATTGAAAATATGGTGAGTATTTTTATCATAGGTAAGTTCATTATTTTGAATAGGCGTTGTCAGTATAGAATAAAAAAGGCCAACATCGAAATGTTGGCCAAAGGTTTGGAAGGAAACCTGAATTAATCTATTTTAAAAACTATGATGCAGATAGCATTAGTGAATCCGCTTTTGCTTCTAGGTTCGAGTTACCCATTAGGTAAGCATCGACTTCTCTAGAACATTCACGGCCTTCATTAATACAACGAACAATCAGAGATTGACCTGTACGCATATCACCCGCGGCAAAAACACCTTTTTGATTGGTTGCATAGCCATCTGTTGCTACGTTACCACGGTCATCCAGTTTAATATCTAGTTGAGCTAATACACCTGTAGGCTCAGGATGTAAGAAGCCCATCGCTAAGAATGCTTGATCACAAGGGATCACTCGCTCACTACCAGCGATTTCATCAAATCCTGGACGTTCACCTGGTTTCGTGTCTTGCCAAACGATATCAGCAATACGAAGACCAGTTACATTACCAGCATCATCAGAGATAAACTCTTTGGTTAGGATATTCCAATGACGCTCACAGCCTTCTTCGTGAGAAGTGGTTGTTTTCATGATCATTGGATATTGAGGCCAAGGCATATTTGCAGGGCGTTTCTCTGGTGGGAGCGGCATGATCTCAACCTGAGTAATACTTGCTGCGCCATGACGATTCGATGTACCTACACAGTCAGAACCTGTATCGCCACCACCAATAACAACAACATGCTTACCTTTAGCGTGGATCTCTTTAGTTTTAAGATCCATATTATTAGCACGGCGATTGTTTTGACCTAGGAACTCCATCGCAAAGTGAACGCCATTGAGTTCACGACCTGGAATTGGTAGATCTCGTGGAACAGTAGAACCACCAGTGAGTAGAACGACATCGAAGTCTTGGCGTAATTGCAGGGCGTTAATACCGACACCAATATGCGCATTTACTTCAAACTTGATACCGGCATCAGCCATTAAGTTGATTTTACGATCAATGATATCCATACCTAACTTGAAATCAGGGATACCAAAGCGCAGTAGACCACCAACTTTTTCATCGCGTTCATAGACAGTGACAGAGTGACCAGCACTGTTTAATTGTTCAGCCGCGGCTAAACCAGCAGGACCTGAACCGATAATAGCAACCGTTTTTCCTGTGCGAGAACGAGGTTTTTTAGGTTGCGCGTACCCTTCACGGTACGCGGTTTCTACAATCGTTTTTTCGATATTACAGATAGTGATTGGGTCTTGATTGATACCAAGAACACAAGCACTTTCACAAGGAGCAGGGCACACTCGACCGGTGAATTCAGGGAAGTTATTGGTTGAACTTAAGATCTTCCATGCTTCTTCCCAGCTATCACGGTATACCGCATCATTAAACTCAGGAATGATGTTACCGATAGGGCAACCGTTGTGACAAAAGGGAACGCCACAATCCATACAACGAGAGGCTTGTGTGCCAATCTTATCGCCAAATTCTTCGTTTAAAACAAATTCTTTATTGTCTTGAATTCGAACCGTTGGGTCGAGTTTCTTTGGTAGCTCACGACCATGTTCTAAAAATCCAGTAGGCTTACCCATTATACTGCCTCCACTTCTTCCGTTTGTGCCTGTTGTGCTTCAGCTTTACGCTTTTGAAGAACCGCTTTGTAGTCACGCGGCATCACTTTAGCCAGAGAGGCTAAGTTTGCTTCAAAGTTATCTAAGAAAGACTGAGCAACTTCACTTCCTGTGAATTCAACATGCTTAGTTAGCATTTCTAATAGAAGATCTTTATCTTCTTGTTCGATAGGGTCTAGGTCAACAAGTTCAGGGTTTAGTTTGCTTTCGAAATCACCAGACTTATCCCAAACATAGGCAACACCACCGCTCATACCTGCCGCAAAGTTACGACCCGTTGAGCCAAGGATAACGGCAACACCACCAGTCATGTATTCACAACCGTGATCACCAACCCCTTCTACAACGACTTTTGCACCTGAGTTACGTACACAGAAGCGCTCACCAGCCATACCACGAATATACGACTCACCAGAAGTTGCGCCGTAGAAACAGACATTACCGACAATAATGTTATCTTCAGCGACAATCGTTGATTTTTCGTTTGGATAAAGCACTAGCGTACCGCCAGATAAACCTTTACCCCAATAGTCATTCGCATCGCCTTCGACTTCAAATTTCACGCCTTTTGTAAGGAATGCACCTAAACTTTGACCAGCAGAGCCATTGAACTTCACGTTCATTGGTTGTGGTAAGCCTTGGTCTTTATACACTTTTGATATCTCATTCGACAGCATAGTACCTACACTTCGGTCGGTATTTAGGATATCGAATTCAGCAGTAACGGCTTCACCTTTTTCAAGTGCAGGAGTAGCGACTTGAATAAGTTTACGATCCAATACGTCTTCTAGATTATGCTGCTGTTTAATTTGGTTATAGATACCATCTTCAGCACGAGGTTGTTCAACGTGTAGTACTGGTGATAAGTCTAAGTTTTTGTATTTCCAGTGGCCGATATCATCACGAACTTTCAGTTTATGAGATTGACCAACCATTTCATCAATAGAGCGGAAACCAAGTTCTGCCATTACTTCACGTAGACCTTCAGCCATGTACTGGAAGAAAGTAACCACGTCTTCTACGCGACCGTCAAAGCGCTCACGAAGTGTTTTGTTTTGTGTTGCGATACCAACAGGACAAGTATTCTTATGACATTTACGCATCATGATACAGCCTTCAACTACAAGAGCTGCTGTTGCAACGCCCCATTCTTCAGCACCAAGAAGTGTTGCTACTGCAAGATCTCGAGGTGTTTTCATTTGGCCATCAGACTGAACAACGATACGGTTACGTAACCCATTTTTTAGTAGTGTTTGGTGTGTCTCTGCCAGACCTAGTTCCCACGGAAGACCAGTATGACGGATAGAAGACATTGGAGATGCACCTGTACCACCATCGAAACCGGCGATAAGAACGACGTCTGCTTTTGCTTTCGCTACACCAGAGGCGATAGTACCAACACCCGCTTCAGATACTAACTTAACGTTAACGCGGCCTTTACGGTTGGCGTTTTTCAGATCGTAAATAAGCTGTGCTAAATCTTCGATTGAATAAATATCATGATGTGGTGGTGGTGAAATCAGACCAACTCCAGGAGTTGAGTGACGTGTTGCACCGATCCAATCATCGACTTTATCACCCGGTAGCTGACCACCTTCGCCAGGTTTCGCACCTTGAGCCATCTTGATTTGTAGCTCATCAGCGTTAGTTAGGTAGTAAGATGTCACACCAAAACGACCAGAAGCCACTTGTTTGATTGCTGAACGTTCCCAGTCACCATTGTCTTTTTTCTCAAAACGAATCGGGTCTTCACCACCTTCACCTGAGTTAGATTTAGCGCCGATACGGTTCATAGCAACAGCAAGTGTTGAGTGAGCTTCGTGTGAGATAGAACCAAACGACATTGCACCAGTAGCAAAACGTTTTAGGATTTTCTCAATAGGCTCTACTTCTTCTAAAGGAATCGATCCTGCTGGATTTTTGATGAAATCTAATTGGCTACGCAGTGTTGCTGCATCATCACCTTGGTCATCAACCGCTTTCGCGTATTTCTTAAATTGACCGTAATCTTTATTACGAGTTGACTCTTGAAGTAGAGAAATAGTTTCAGGGTTAAACAGGTGCTTCTCACCACGTTGTTTCCACTGATATACACCACCCACATCAAGTACTTGAACTGGGATTTCACGAGTTGGATAGCCAACACGGTGACGGATTAACACTTCTTTTGCGATATCATCAATCGTTAGACCTTGGATACGAGAAACGGTCCCTGTGAAGTACTTATCAACCACTGATTTACTGATACCAAGTGCTTCAAAGATTTGAGCGCCATGGTATGACTGTAGTGTTGAAATGCCCATCTTAGAGAAAATCTTAAGTAGGCCGCCGTTAACCCCTTTACGGTAGTTATCAAATAACTCTTTTGGATGTACCGTCGGATCTAGCTTTTTAACACGTTGAAGTTCAACAATAGTTTCAATCACTAGGTATGGGTTAACCGCATTTGCGCCATAGCCCACCAAGGTTGCAAAGTGATGAGTTTCACGAGCATCGCCCGTTTCAATCACGATGTCACACTTAGCACGTAACCCTTTACGGATTAGGTGATGATGAACCGCACCAACCGCAAGCATTGCAGGGATAGCAGCGTGGTTTGAGTTTACAGCGCGGTCTGTTAGTAGAATGATAGAGTAACCATCAACGACGGCATCTTCAGCATACTGACAGATACGTTTAAGTGCACGCTCAAGCTTTCCTGAATCTTCATTGGCTTGGAAAACGATATCCAGTGTTTTTGCTTGTAGATGTTCGTTATCAATAGCACGCAGTTTTTCTAGCTCAGAGTTAGAAAGAACCGGTGATTCAAGTTCGACTTTCTGACAGTGCTCAGGCGTTTCAGCAAGTAAGTTTTGGTCTTTACCTAAGTAGGTGTTTAGCGACATAACCATACGCTCACGGATCGGGTCGATCGGTGGGTTAGTTACTTGGGCAAACAACTGCTTAAAATAGTTAGATAAATGCTGAGATTGATGAGAAAGAATCGCTAGTGGCCAATCGGCACCCATTGCAGTTAATGGCTCATAAGCCGTTTTTGCTAATGGTAGGATGATCTCATTCACTTCTTCAGAGGTAACACCAAACGCTTGTTGACGATTGAGTAGGCGAGCTGGAGAAGGTTGACTGTATTGGTTGGTTGCTTCAGGTAGCTTATTTAAGCTTAATAGGTTCTCTTCAACCCATTTTTCATAAGGTTGTGATTTCGCAATACCATCTTTTACTTCTTCATCAGAAATAATACGGCCTTGTTCTAAATCAGCAACAAAGATACGTCCTGGTTGTAGACGACCACGGAACTCAATGTTTTCTGGTGCTATTTTTACAACGCCAGATTCTGATGCCATCACCAGGAAGTCATCTTTTGTCACGGTATAACGAGAAGGACGAAGACCATTACGGTCAAGTGTTGCACCTACTTGAACACCATCAGTGAAAC
The DNA here is from genome assembly GCF_057368585.1 of Aliivibrio thorii. NCBI lineage: Bacteria > Pseudomonadati > Pseudomonadota > Gammaproteobacteria > Vibrionales > Vibrionaceae > Aliivibrio > Aliivibrio thorii. The sequence goes on from NZ_CM170654.1 coordinate 513,894, forward strand.
AAACAGACGCTGGGCCATCCCAAGGTTCCATTACGTTCGCGTGGTATTGATAGAACGCGCGACGGGTAGGGTCCATGTTTTTATTTTCTTGCCACGCTTCAGGGATCATCATCATTAATGCGTGTGGCAAGCTACGGCCAGACAGAACAAGCAGTTCTAGCGCCATATCAAAGTTCGATGAATCTGAGCTGCCTTCCTGACAAATCGGAAGTAGCATATCCATTTCTTGTTGGCTAAATAGATCAGATTCTATAATAGCTTCACGGGCTTTCATCCAGTTCAAGTTGCCACGAACTGTGTTGATCTCACCATTATGGGCAATGTAACGGAATGGTTGAGCTAGACGCCAGCGAGGGAAAGTATTAGTAGAGAAACGAGAGTGAACCAGCGCTAATGCCGTCACCATCGTTGGATTTTGTAAGTCTAGGAAGTACTGTGGAACTTGCTCAGTCGTTAATTGACCTTTATAAACAAGTGTTTTGTATGATAGAGAGTTGATGTAGAAATCATCACCAATATTAGAAATACTTTCCAAACAGACTCGAACGGTGTAGTTACGTAGAACATACAATTTACGTTCAAGCTCTTCTGGGGTAATTGATGGGCCACCAGAAATAAATACATGCTCAAATTGAGGCTCTGTACTTAGGGGATCGTCACCTAGCATTGAATTATCGACAGGAAGAACGCGATAACCAATGATTTCTAAATCAAGACGTTGAGCATTACGCTCTAAAATATCTCTACATTGTTGACGTTTATGCTCATCTTTAGGGAATAACACAACACCAACACCGTATTTCTCAAAAGATGGCAGTTTAATACCAAGTTTTACGGCTTCTTCTAATAAAAACTCATGAGGCTTCTGTAAAAGAATACCCGCGCCGTCACCACTGCATGGATCACAGCCTTGACCACCACGGTGTTCCATACGAGCAAGCATATCAAGTGCTTGAGTAACCACATCATGAGATTTACGGTTTTTGAGGTGAGCGACAAAACCGATACCACACGCATCATGCTCCAACTCGGGAGTATACATGCCTTGTGTATTCTGCTCTCTATCTACCATAGATACATCCTTCCAGTATTATGCAGACACAACTTCTCTACGTAAGTTTCTGTCTAGTCCTTTGCTAAATTTTAATCGAACTTGCTGTGAGTTAGTCTCAAGAGGTAGCAAGTTTGAATCCATTCTGGTGCTTGCTGGCATCACTTAATATGACGTGCAAACGAACCCAATCCATTGTGATATCTATCAAATACATTTTTATCCGTTGTATTTGTTGTCTGAGGGTAGATATCACTATCGAAACACCACAACATTCGTGTTGATGGCAAATTAAACTATTTTACGATGTAACTATCCTACATTTTTGTCATATTAAATACCAACGAAAGTTGCACGTAATTTTCACTTTTTTTACTCAAAGTGAATAAGTATTTATAATAATTCGGCTTTTTTCGCGTTTAATTGCCAGTTTATGCGTCTTTTATTGATATAAATTACAATTGCGAGTGACTGTTTTCGCTATTATTTACGGTCTTTTTTTACAAACGAGTTAGCAACTTTCACAAATAGAATTGAGACCTCTTTTTATTTGTGAACTAAGTGCTTGATTTATTTAATTGGTTATCGCGATGCAACTTCATGAACTAGCAAATACATTTGGACAGGATTTACAGCGCCGTTATGGCGAAAAAGTACATAAACTTACTCTTCATGGTGGTTTTAGTTGTCCAAACAGGGATGGAACGATAGGAAAGGGGGGATGTACCTTTTGTAACGTGGCTTCATTTTCTGATGAGCAAGAACAGTTTAAATCGATTCATGACCAGTTGGTAGACAGAGCTGGAGAAGTGCAACGCGCTAAAAAGTATCTTGCCTATTTTCAAGCTTATACAAATACGTTTGCCGAAGTTCAAGTACTTAAAAATATGTATGAAGAAGCGCTTAAATCAGCAAATATTGTTGGATTATGCGTTGGAACTCGCCCTGATTGCGTACCAGATGCAGTATTAGATTTATTAAAGGGCTATGTTGATGATGGTTATGAAGTTTGGCTAGAGCTTGGGTTGCAAACGGGCAATGATAAAACCTTAAAACGTATTAATCGAGGTCATGACTTTGCCTGTTATGATGAGATTACTCGTAAGGCGAGATCGCTTGGAATTAAAGTGTGTACTCATTTAATTATTGGTTTGCCGGGAGATACTCAAGATGACTACCGAGTGACATTAGCAAAGGTACTTGAAACGGGGACCGATGGATTAAAGCTGCATCCTTTGCATATCGTAGAGGGAAGCACCATGGCAAAAGCATGGCGAGCAGGAAAAATTGAAGCACCAGAAATGGATGATTATGTTGATATAGCTTGTGAGTTAATCCGATTAACGCCACCAGAGATTGTGTATCATCGAGTGTCAGCAACAGCAAGACGACCTACTTTACTTTCGCCATTATGGTGTGAGCCTCGCTGGTTAGGGTTAACTAACGTAGGTATGGCCCTTAATAAAAAAGGGGCACAAGGCTCCCTGATTGATCAACCTTTCAAATATACCCAACCAATATTGAAAAAATAACTCAAATCGACATAACCCTGATATTATTTGGTTGAATATTATCAGGGTGTGGTTATGAAACAGTTAAAAATTCTCGCGCAATTTTATGTCGATCTTATGGTTAGACTCGGCATTGTTCGTTTTAGTCTCTTACTTGCTATTGCTTTAGTGGCGCTGGCCGTTATCGTTCAAGTTGGTGTTACTCTTTTTTTAAGCGGTGAAGTGAATGATTTAGATATCGTTCGCTCCGTTTTCTTTGGTTTATTAATTACGCCTTGGGCTGTTTTTTTCTTATCGGTTGTTGTAGAACATTTAGAAGATTCGCGTCAGCGTCTTTCTAAGTTAGTAACTAAGATGGAAGAGATGCGTGCTCGTGATTTAGATTTGAACAAAAAATTACAAGGCAATGTAAAAAAATTGAATCAAGAAATTGAAGAGCGTGAAAAAGCAGAAGACGCTCGCCAAGAAGCGATGGAAGACCTTGAAAACGAAGTGTTCCAACGTGAAAAAGCACAATTAGAATTGGCAGAGCAAACGGCTCTACTTCGTTCTTACTTAGATACCTCCCCTGATATTATTTATTATCGTAATGAGTTAGGTCTTTTTTCGGGTTGTAACCAAGCGATGGAAGATCTAACCGGAAAAACAGAAAAAGAGCTGATTGGTTTATCCCCTAAAGATGTTTATAACGCTGAAGTAGCAGCAAAAGTAATTGATACTGATAGACAAGTACTAAGAGACAATAAAGCATTAACTTACGAACAATGGCTTGATTATCCTGATGGACGAAAAGCGTGTTTTGAGCTGAGTAAGATCCCATTTTATAGCAAGGGCGGCCGTCATCTTGGTTTGGTTGGTTTTGGCCGAAATATCACAGAACGTAAAGAGTACGAAGATGCGCTAGAGAAAGCGAGTCGTGATAAAACAACGTTCATCTCTACCATTAGTCATGAATTACGTACTCCGCTAAATGGTATTGTCGGTTTAAGCCGTATGTTATTAGATACCCGTCTTGATGATGAACAGCATAACTATATGCGAACCATTAATGTCAGTGCGATTACTCTTGGTAATATCTTTAACGACATTATTGATATGGATAAGTTTGATCGTCGTAAATTAGAATTACTTCCAAAGCCGCTTGATTTTATAAGCTTTGTTACTGAGGTGGAGAATATTTCAGGTTTAATGGCCGAGCAGAAAGGGTTGCGCTTTGATCTTGAAAGGCTCACTGATTTACCTGCAAATATTAGTGTTGATAGTACACGCCTACGCCAAGTGCTTTGGAATCTAATTGGTAATGCGACTAAATTCACTAAAGAAGGCAGTGTGGTTATGTCTGTCAGTGCTGATATTTACAAAGATAACGCTGAAATTACTTTTGAGATTGAAGACACGGGGATCGGGATCCCTGAATCAGAATTAGAGAATGTTTTTGCAATGTATTATCAAGTAAAACAAGGCAAAGATAATCTACATGCGGTAGGCACAGGAATTGGACTTGCTGTATCTAAAGAGCTAATTAATTTAATGGGTGGGGACATTACAGTAACCAGTGATATTGGTTTTGGGAGTACCTTCATCGTAACGATTAACGTGCCTTTGGTGGATCATGCTGAAGAAGAAGAGGCAATGCCTGAAGCGAAAAGTGCGAAATCATTACGTATATTTATGCTAGAGGATATTGAATTGAATGTAACGGTGGCCTGTTCATTACTTGAAAGCCTTGGTCATACTGTTGATGTCGCAATGTGTGGAGAGGATGCGTTAAAACTGTTTGATCCAAGTAAATATGATTTAGCTTTACTTGATATTCAATTGCCTGATATGACTGGATTTGATGTTGCTCAAGCCCTACGTGAAAAGTTTGATAACCTGCCTCCATTAGTCGCACTCACCGCTAATTTATTAAAAGAGAAAGATGAGTATTTTGAAAAAGGCATGGATGAGGCGATCAGTAAACCATTAAGTGTGAAGGCGTTAACTGAGGTGCTTGAATTGTTCTCGATGTCAGATACAAAAGAGGGACAAAAGAAAAGACAGAAGCCAATAAAAACACAAGAGCAATTAGATAATGAACAATTGATTGATCGTTTGTTAGATATAGAAATGCTAGAGTCATATATTGAGATTGTTGGAACCAAGCCTGTATATGCAAGTATTGAGATGTTTGAAAAAAGTATGAAAGAATACATTCAAATCTTAGATACTAATATGACAGCAAGAGATCAAGACGGTATTGTGTTTGAAACCCATAAAATGAAAGGGGCTGCTGGCTCTATTGGTCTTAAGCATATTCAACAAGTCGCTCAAAAAGCTCAATCACCTGATTTACCAGCATGGTGGGAAAATATAGATGATTGGGTTGAAGAAATTAAAAATGAATATGAAAATGACATTCAAATATTAAAAAGCTGGTTAGAACAGCAAGCTAAATAAGGAAGACTATGAAAAAGGCACTATTTGCTTCTGTAATTATGATTGCGCTTTCTGGTTGTCAAATGACCTCACAACCACAAGTTGATTGGCAGCAAGATAATAAAATAGAAATAATGAATACTCATATACAACTTAATTCGGCGGTATGGATTGATCAAATGCCGACGATAGGCGCAGAAGAAGACGAAAGTAAGTTGAATATGGCCCTGACATTAACATCAAAACAAGTGATTGCACCTGAGTTAGCGATTGAAAAAGTAGTTATTCGTCAAGGTTATGATTCATGGTTATTAACTGATGATGAATTTGAAGTACGAGTTCATGATAATCATACGTGGGAAATTTCAGGTCAATCATTTCACAATATTACAGCAGATCAATTAATTGATATTGCGGTTCAAGCAAATGATGAGTGGATTATTGATAGTGATGTACAGATTGATACTGTTTATTGATTTGTTACTATTACTTACAATAAAAAAATGCCCAGCTAGTGATAGCTGGGCATTTTAATCTTATGAATTAAGAAGGAATATTATAACTCTTCTAAATCACCACAGAAGCGGTAACCTTCACCGTGAATTGTAGCAATGATCTCTGGTGTATCTGTTACTGATTCAAAATGCTTACGGATACGACGAATTGTCACATCAACCGTACGATCGTGTGGCTTAAGCTCACGACCTGTCATTTTTTTCAGAAGATCAGCACGAGTTTGGATCTTACCTGGGTTTTCACAGAAGTGAAGTAAAGCACGGAACTCTGAACGAGGAAGCTTGTAGCTTTCACCGCTTGGACTAACAAGAGAACGGCTATTAATTTCAACTGTCCAGCCATTGAATACATAGCGTTCAACCGTTTTTTTATCTTCAACAGTTGTGCTTTGATTCATTGAACGAGTTAATAAGTTACGCGCACGAATAGTAAGTTCACGTGGGTTAAATGGTTTTGTGATGTAATCATCAGCACCGATTTCTAAACCTAAAATCTTATCAACTTCGTTATCACGGCCTGTTAGGAACATAAGGGCCATATCTCCACGTTCGCGAAGTTCACGAGCAAGAAGAAGACCATTTTTACCTGGAAGGTTGATATCCATAATCACAAGATTAAGCTGTTGCTCAGAAAGCACAGTGTGCATTTCTTCACCATCGCTCGCTTCAAAAACATTGTAGCCTTCAGCTTCAAAAATGCTCTTAAGTGTGTTACGAGTTACATGTTCATCTTCAACGATTAGGATCTGAGGGGTTTGCATGGGCGGTACCTAACTAACTGATTAAAGTCAAAAGTAGAATTAAGAATGTTAATTCTATAATAAAAAAATTTACAAATAGGAATAGATTCTTCAATCATAGACTAAAATGTCAATTGAAGAATAGAAACCTAAACGGTACGCCATCCTTGGTGGTCGTTATTGAATATATACTCAACAACATGATAAAGCTCTAATTTTGTGAGCTCCTAGCTGAAACTCCATTAGAAGGGAGATTTTAATCCCTTAACACCACTCTAACAATAAGCGATTTTTATTTCCATACATTTTATTGATTTAGGTCAATAGCAACCGATATCAATACAGTGTAGTTATAAATATAGGGACATATATATATTAATATTGTAAATATTTATGCTAGTTATCGCTAAGTACTTTAACAAATGTTGTTATAGTCGAATCAATTTTACAAACAAGGAGAAAATAAAATGGATTTATTACCTGATATTTGTGACCAATTTGAAGATAAAGTACAACTCATTGATGTTGAGTTTAAAAATTATGGTGGAAAAGTTTGCTTTTATGGTGAAATTGTAACGGTACGTTGCTACCAAGATAATTCATTAGTAAGGGAGGTTTTGCAAACCAATGGCAAAGGCAAAGTATTAGTGATTGATGGTAATGGTTCTTGCCAAAAAGCGCTATTAGGCGATCAGGTCGCGATGCTTGCGGTTAATAACCAATGGGAGGGTGTCGTCGTTTATGGTGCGGTACGAGATGTCGGCGCCATACAGAGTATGCCATTAGGATTGAAAGCCTTGAATGCTTCTCCTTTTAAAACAGAGAAAAGAGGGGCTGGAGAGCTACAAATATCAGTCACCATTAATACTCAGATAATTTCTCCTGGTGATTATATTTATGCCGACCTTAATGGTGTATTGATGAGTAAAGAGTTATTAATCTAATAACAAAGTTAAATTTAAAATACATATTTAATATTTAAAACTCAACAACTTGAGGCGGTATATTCTTCTTTTGTTAACTGAATGAATAATATTTTCATTGACTTGTTAGAGGAAAGTAAGGTAGTTATTGTATATTGCAAACATTTATTTAGAGTTTTTTATTACATGTTCACTATCAGCTCAATGATTATTACCACAACAATTACCGGCACCATGGTTGCTGGGGTGGGCTGATACGCATAAGTATTTTAAAGAAGCCCGCACTGATTATCAGAGCGGGCTTTTTTTTTTTTGTAATTTTGTTACTAATTCTTAACTACATTCTTTTATTATCAACTGAAAAGGTTATGATGCTAGGTATGCAGTAAGGATATTGCAGTAACACTCGTTTTTAGGGAGGATAGAAATGCGAGTATTAAAGTTTGGTGGTTCGTCATTAGCCGATGCAGATCGTTTTTTGCGCGCCGCAGATATCATTGGCAATAACGCACAACAGCAAGAAGTCTCAGTTGTTTTATCGGCACCAGGTAAAGTCACAAATAAATTAGTTTCTGTCGTTGATAACGTTTTAACTAATGGAGAGGCTGAATTACAGATCTCAGAATTAGAATCTGTATTTTTTGAGCTATTTAATGGTATTTCTACAGCACTTCCGCAAGTTGATCTTAAAACGCTTGAAAATAAGCTAAAAGATTCACTCTCTCAACTTCGTCAATACGTTCATGGGATTACCCTGTTGGGCATGTGTCCAGATAACGTGTATGCCAAAATTATTAGTAAAGGCGAACGCATTTCAATCGTTACAATGAAAGCGGTTCTTGAAGCAAAAGGGCAATCAGCTAGCCTGATTGATCCTGTTAAATATCTATACGCTCGCGGTGATTTTCTTGAAGGTGCTGTTGATGTTGATATCTCAACGCTCAACTTTAAAAATGAACCTTTGCCTTCTGGGCATGTAAACATTATGCCGGGTTTTACTGCGGGTAATGCAAAAGGTGAATTAGTTACTCTGGGCCGTAATGGTTCAGATTATTCTGCAGCTGTACTTGCAGCCTGTCTTCGTGCTGAATGTTGTGAGATCTGGACCGATGTTGACGGTGTCTATAATTGTGACCCTCGATTAGTTGATGATGCACGTTTATTAAAATCATTAAGCTATCAAGAAGCAATGGAACTCTCTTATTTTGGAGCCTCTGTTCTGCATCCAAAAACAATCGCACCTATCGCGCAATTCCATATTCCTTGTTTGATTAAAAACAGTTTTAACCCTCAAGGCCCTGGTACTTTAATTGGACAGGATACTGGCGAAGATAATCTTGCGATTAAAGGAATTACAACACTTAACAACTTAACAATGGTTAATGTTAGCGGTCCGGGAATGAAGGGCATGGTTGGCATGGCAAGTCGTGTATTTGGTGCGATGTCTACTTCTGGTATCTCCATTGTTCTTATTACACAATCCTCTTCAGAGTACAGCATCAGTTTCTGTATTGAAGCTGAAGACAAATGTAAGGCTGAGCAAGTATTAAGAGAAGCGTTTGAACTTGAATTAAAAGATGGCTTACTAGAGCCGGTAGAATTCACTGATAACGTAGCAATTGTTACCTTAGTTGGTGATGGTATGCGTACATCTAAAGGTGTCGCATCTCAATTTTTTACTTCTTTAACTGAAGTAAACGTTAATATTATTGCCATTGCACAAGGTTCTTCAGAGCGAGCAATTTCAGCTGTTATTCCAGAAGATAAAATCTCTGAATCAATTAAAGCCTGTCATGAAAACTTATTTAACAGTAAGCATTTTTTAGATGTGTTTGTTGTTGGTGTTGGTGGCGTTGGTGGCGAACTTGTCGATCAGATTAAGCGTCAGCAGCCAAAACTTGCAGAGAAAGGCATTGAAATCCGTGTTTGCGGTTTAGCAAATAGCCGTGGTTTATTGCTGGATAGTAAAGGTATTCCGCTAGATACTTGGCGTGATCGTATGAGTCATACGTCAGAAGAATTTAGTTTAGCTCGACTGATTGCTTTGGTGCAACGTAATCATATTATTAACCCTGTGATTGTCGATTGTACTTCTGACCATGGAATTGCAGCTCAGTATGTTGATTTCTTATCCGCTGGTTTTCATGTTATTACGCCAAATAAAAAAGCCAATACCGACTCAATGGCGTATTACCATCAATTACGTAATGCAGCGCGCGGTACTCGTCGTAAATTTATGTATGAAACAACAGTAGGTGCTGGTCTACCTGTTATTGAGAACTTGCAAAATCTCATTGCAGCAGGTGATGAGCTTGAAAAGTTCAATGGCATTTTATCTGGTTCTTTATCTTATATCTTCGGTAAGCTAGATGAAGGAATGTCGTTAAGCGAAGCAACAAATGTTGCAAAACAAAACGGCTTTACTGAACCTGACCCTCGTGATGATCTTTCAGGTATGGATGTCGCTCGTAAGTTGCTTATTCTTGCTCGTGAATCCGGCCTTGAAATAGAGCTAGATGATGTAGAAGTTGAGCAAGCTCTGCCACCAGGTTTTGATGATTCTGGCACAGTTGATGAGTTTATGGCTCGCCTTCCTGAAGCGGATGCTTATTTTGCTCAAGAGTCAGCAAAAGCGGCAGAAGAAGGTAAAGTATTGCGCTATGTTGGTGAAATTCTAGAAGGTAAATGTAAGGTACGTATTGCTGCTGTTGATGGTGATGATCCTATGTTTAAAATCAAGGATGGTGAGAATGCGTTGGCTTTTTATAGCCGCTATTACCAACCAATTCCATTAGTATTACGTGGTTATGGCGCAGGAACCGAAGTAACCGCTGCTGGCGTGTTCTCTGATTTAATGCGTACGCTTGGTTGGAAATTAGGAGTATAAAATGAGTGTTGTTGTTTATGCTCCAGCATCAATTGGTAATGTAAGTGTAGGCTTTGATGTATTAGGTGCCGCCGTTTCTCCTATTGATGGCACATTACTGGGTGATCGTGTTTTAGTTGAATTAGGAACCGAAGCTTTCACTTTAGCAACCGCAGGTAGCTTTGTAGATAAGTTACCGGAGAACCCAAAAGAAAATATTGTTTATGATTGCTGGCGTGTATTTGCAAGAGAGCTTGTAAAAAAAGGCACTGAACTTAAACCGATTCATATGGTACTTGAGAAGAACATGCCAATTGGCTCTGGGCTTGGTTCTAGCGCCTGTTCGATTGTAGCCGCATTAGATGCGTTGAATTTATTTCATGATAAACCATTAACAGACATGGAAGTGTTGGCATTAATGGGTGAGATGGAAGGGCAGATATCAGGTGGTATTCATTATGATAATGTTGCTCCTTGTTATCTTGGTGGTCTGCAATTAATGGTTGAAGAGTTAGGTATTATTAGCCAAGAAGTTCCGTGTTTTGATGAATGGTATTGGGTGATGGCATACCCAGGAATTAAAGTATCAACAGCAGAAGCGCGGGAGATTTTACCTTCTCAATACCGCCGTCAAGATGTGATAGCACATGGTCGTAATTTAGCAGGTTTTATTCATGCATGTTATTCAAAGCAGCCTGAATTAGCTGCGAAAATGATTAAAGATGTGGTGGCTGAACCCTATCGTGAACGCTTATTACCTAACTTTGCGAAAGCGCGTGAATATGCTGCTTCAGCAGGAGCACTGACAACTGGGATCTCTGGCTCTGGTCCAACGCTGTTTAGCATTTGTAAAGATAAAGACGTCGCTGAGCGAGTATCTCGTTGGCTACAAGAAAATTATGTACAAAATGATGAAGGATTTGTCCATGTTTGTCGTTTGGATAAGCAAGGCTCACAAGTAACAGGAAGTAAACTATGAAGCTGTATAACATAAAAGAAAATGATGAACAGGTCTCTTTTGGTCAAGCGGTTCGCCAAGGGTTAGGCCGTAATCAAGGACTATTTTTTCCATCAGAATTGCCTAAGTTTGATGATGTTGATACGCTTCTAGCTGAAGATTTTATTCCTCGTAGCACTAAGATTTTATCTGCGTTTATTGGTGAGGAATTATCACAAGATACAGTGAAAAGCATGGTCGAAAATGCGTTTCAATTCCCAGCGCCAATTCATGCAGTAAAAGAGGGCGTTTATGCGCTTGAATTATTTCATGGCCCGACATTAGCGTTTAAAGATTTTGGTGGTCGTTTTATGGCGCAATCTTTAGCTGCGGTGACCGAAGGTAATGAACAAATTACGATTCTAACGGCGACATCAGGTGATACTGGTGCAGCCGTTGCTCATGCATTCTATGGTATGGATAACATTAAAGTCGTTATCCTTTATCCAAAAGGAAAGATCAGCCCGCTGCAAGAAAAGTTATTTTGTACACTAGGCAAGAATATTCATACCGTTGCCGTTGATGGTGACTTTGATGACTGTCAGGCATTAGTTAAACAATCGTTTGATGACGCTGAGCTACGTAAAGAAGTTGGACTGAATTCAGCAAACTCAATTAATATCAGCCGACTAATGGCGCAAATTTGTTACTACTTTGAAGCGGTATCTCAGCTGCCAAAAGAAAAACGTAGTGATATCGTTATCTCAGTACCAAGTGGTAATTTTGGTAATTTAACCGCAGGCCTGTTAGCTAAATCATTAGGCTTACCAGTTAAGCGCTTTATTGCTGCAACTAATGTTAATGATACGGTACCGCGCTATCTTGAAACGGGTAAGTGGGAGCCAAAAACGACGATTCCAACAATCTCAAATGCAATGGACGTGAGCCAACCAAATAACTGGCCTCGAATCGAAGAATTATGTCAGCGTTTAGGCTGGGGGCTAGAAACGCTTGGTAAAGGAGCGGTAACGGATGAACAAAGTGCTGAAACGCTAAAAGCAATGAATGCTGAAGGTTATTTATGTGAGCCCCATGGTGCGATAGCTTATCGTATTCTTGAAGAGCAACTTAATGAAGGTGAAACCGGGCTTTTCTTATGTACTGCACATCCGGCAAAATTTAAAGAAGTTGTGGATGATATCTTAGGTGGTGATCTGGGATTGCCAGAACCATTAGCGAAACATAATGCAATGGAACTGTTATCTGAAGATCTTGCTAATGACTTTGATGCATTAAAAGCGGTATTACGTAAAGTTCAATAATACTGTTGAGATAAAAAAGCCCCTGACTTAATCTTAAAGTCAGGGGCTTTTATTTAGATTCATATAGCTACAAATATAAAAAACGGCACTCATGAGCAATGAGTGCCGTTTTTATTGAATTCAATTAACTCTAAAACTATAGAGTTTCAGTGAATGTACGTGCGATAACGTCTTTTTGTTGTTCAGTAGTTAGAGAGTTGAAACGCACAGCATAACCAGAAACACGGATAGTCAGTTGTGGGTAGTTCTCTGGGTGCTTAACAGCGTCTTCTAATGTGTCACGTTGTAAAACGTTAACATTTAGGTGTTGTCCACCTTCAATTTTTGGTGCTTTTTCAATTGCAACGTCACGGCTTTCATACTCGCCCAGCTCGTTTGCTGCAATTACTTGATCAGCTTCAAAGCCTGAAGTTGCAACAACACAACGCGCTTCATTTTTCTCACTATCTAGTAGCCAGATTGAGTTAAGAAGATCGTCATTTGCAGCTTTAGTAATTTGGATACCTGTGATCATTTTACTTTCTCCTAGTCCACTTTGTGGTTATTTTGTAAATATCTTATGGGTCACATTATATACATGATACCCTTACTTTGTATATTGATATAGGTCAAAAAACTACAAAAAGTGATAATTAATTCATCTTATAAACCTTGCTCTAAATCAATAAAGCACCATATAGCTAGTCTGTAGCACGAAAAATGCAGCCTACCACTTTGTTGTTATATCTTTGTTTTGTTGTAATATTACTACAAAATGGTTTTTTATGTTGGTGCCAAAATAAAGGTTCAATTTTAGTAAAATGATAGAAATACTGACAAATAAAGTGTTTACCGTAATAATAGTGACGACGTTAATTTTGAAAGGAAAGTACAGAGATGAAATATATTGGAGCTCACGTATCTGCGGCCGGCGGGGTTGATCAAGCACCGAAGAGAGCCTATCAAATAGGAGCAAATGCATTCGCACTATTCACTAAGAATCAACGTCAATGGGCAGCCAAGCCACTAACAAGAAAAGTTATCTCTGATTTTAAAGCAAACTGTAAGCGCTTTGGTTTTTCAAGTGATCAAATTTTACCACATGACTCTTATCTTATTAATTTAGGTGCTCCAGAAGAAGATAAGTTAGAAAAATCTCGAGCGGCATTTATTGATGAGATGGAGCGCTGTAATCAGCTTGGTTTAACGTTATTAAATTTCCACCCAGGAAGCCATTTAAAGAAAATTTCAGAAGATGAGTGTTTAGCTTTGATTTCTGAGTCAATTAATTTAGCTCATCAAGCTGTTCCTGATGTGATTGCTGTTATTGAAAATACGGCAGGTCAAGGTACAAACCTAGGATGGAAATTTGAACATTTAGCTCAAATAATCGATCTGGTTGAAGATAAAACACGAGTAGGAATTTGTCTTGATACTTGTCACACCTTTGCGGCAGGTTATGACTTAAGCAGTAAAGAGGCGTGTGAACATACTTTCTCTGAATTCGAACGTATTGTCGGTTTTCAATATTTACGTGGTATGCATATTAATGACGCAAAAATTGAACTAGGTAGCCGAGTTGATCGTCATCAGTCTCTAGGAGAAGGTACGATTGGTTGGGATTGCTTTGAATATATTATGCAAGATAAGCGATTTAATAATATACCTTTAGTTTTAGAAACCATTGATCCTGAAATCTGGAAAGATGAAATAGCTCAATTAAGAAAATTAAGCGAGAACTAATAATGATAATGACTTGGGAACCGGTGTTATCGGCTGAAAAGGAGAAAGTATACTATCAATCGATGATGACCCAAATTGAGAGTGAAAGAGGGGCGGGGAAAATAATTTTTCCTAAATCAGAGGATGTTTTTACCGCATTTGATTTAACTGCTTTTGATGATGTAAAAGTAGTGATTCTCGGACAAGACCCATACCATGGTGCAGGGCAAGCTCATGGCCTTTCTTTCTCTGTATTGCCTGGTATTAAAATCCCACCTTCTTTACGTAATATGTATAAAGAATTAGCGCAAGACATTGAGGGATTTACTATTCCAGACCATGGCAATTTAGAGAGTTGGGCTAAGCAAGGGGTCTTATTGCTAAATACAGTGTTGACTGTTGAAGAAGGAAAAGCTCATTCTCATGCGAAATTAGGTTGGGAGCTTTTTACTGACGCAATTATTCAACATATTAATGAGCATAATGATGATGTGATTTTCTTATTGTGGGGAGCGCATGCTCAGAAGAAAGGGGCAAATATAGATGAGTATCGTCATTCTATTCTAAGAGCTCCGCACCCTTCACCTCTTTCTGCTCATCGTGGTTTCTTTGGTTGCAAACATTTTTCACAAACCAATGAATTACTTAGAATAAAGAACTTATCAGAGATCAACTGGCATTCAGTTACATAGAATCACTGTATAAAATTTGAACTTAATCCTGTTCTCTTATTCCAGTCATATACACTTATAGTAAATAAGGTAATTACTGGAATGGTAAGGGAGGGCAGAATGCTTATAGAAAGTATTTATAAAGAGCACGGCTATATTAATCGTATTATTCAGTTGTTAGATAATAAACTGGCTCGACTGGATGGTGAAAAAAACATCAATTATAATGTGATTCGTGAGAGTGTAGATTATTTATCGTCAGTAGCTGAAAAAATTCATCATCCAAAAGAGGATATGATTTATCAATATTATATTAACCGTTATGGTGAGCATCAAGGGTTAACAAATTTATTGAAAGAGCATGATACGCTGTCGAATGAAACTGAAGAATTCTCTATAGCTATTACGATGATTTTAAATGATTCCATTGTTCCAAAAGAAGTATTTAAGTCTAAGTTAAAAGCATTTACTCATAGGATAGAGCAACATTTGGAGCTTGAAGAAAAAGAAATCTTTCCTTTTTTAAAAGCGCATTTAACGCTTGATGATTGGAAAACGTTAGAACGAAATTGGAGCGAGGAAGAGGATCCAGTTTTTGGAAGTAAAGCTGATAAGCGTTTCTTAGAGCTTGCAGAAAAAGTTCGATAGATGGTTTTTTAAGTAAATAAAAGGAGAGCTACTGCTCTCCTTTTTTATATCTTTCGGCATGTAATACCAACCGTAGTAAATAACTGATTACCCTAGCTGGTTAAAATACTCGATAATTTCGCCTTGTTCTCAAGCATTTTACTGGGCTATTTCTGAGCACTTATTTACTGTTATTGGTATAAGTTTTATTTAAAAATTGCGGAATCGATACTTCCTTTAAAGAAAGGGTCTAACTCTTTTAACTCCTGTAATAGTTGACGACGATCTTGAAGTTCTTCTATTTCACGCCATAAACGCTTTGTTTGTTTCTTCTTCGTTGTCGATGTTTTCGTAGCTAATAAATCATTTAATGTGTACCCATCCATAAGCACCTCGTTTTTTATAAATTAATTAGTTATTACAAAGAGTAAAGTATTTATTTAGCATGTTATTAAGTATCACAGAGTAACGATTATGACCTTGAACTGTTTCGCATTTGTTTCTTTTTGGTGAATGTTTTATGAGATAGTGATCACTTAACTGATTTAAATATAGCCTAAATGAATTAATTACCGCGGTTTTGGTGGATTTATAAGAAAGGATTAAGATATTTTTATGTTTAATTTTTGTTAACTAGGATATTGGTTCTTATAAGATCTGGCGGTACGAATTCTATTCACATTATTTATTAATAAAAATTAGAGGGTCAAAACAAAATTAGTATATTTAAACTTATACCTCTCTGTTTTTTATAGAGACAGAGATATGGAACTTTTATAAACAAAGAGGACGACGAGTTTATTTTTGCACTTATATTACGGTTTGGATGTTATCGTTGTGCTGTTTTATTGTTGTTATTATGAGGTGAGATTCTAGTTTTGTAGACAAAATGTCATTAGCGGAGTCTCTGTTTTCTATTGATTTTTTAGTAAATACTGAGCATCATTCAGCTCGCTAATCTTACTAGGTGAGTAAATATTTACATTTACTGCAAATAAATGAATAGAGTTGCAATAAAAAAGATAACTCAAGCATTCCTGAATAAATAATAGAAAATGAATACAAGATTAGTAGGGACACTTAGTAAAACTAAGTGTAGGAAATATTAGTGTAACGGAGAGGGAAAAGTGACAAGTCTTATTAATTTACTGAATGACTTATTATGGGGTTCAGTACTTGTATATCTACTGGTTGCCATTGGTATCTATTTCACTATTCGATTAGGTTTTATTCAATTCCGCCATTTTGGTCATATGTTTTCGGTATTGAAGAACAGTAGAAAATCAGATCCATCGGGTATTTCATCATTCCAAGCATTATGTACGAGTCTTGCTGCTCGTGTTGGCACAGGTAACATGGCTGGTGTCGCAGTAGCGTTAACTGCTGGTGGTCCTGGTGCTATCTTTTGGATGTGGTTGATTGCCATGTTAGGCATGGCAACGTCTTTTGCAGAAAGTACGTTAGCTCAATTATATAAAACTAGAGATGATGAAGGTAATTATCGTGGAGGTCCAGCCTATTATATGGAGAAGGGGTTGGGAATGCGCTGGATGGGTGTATTGTTCTCTGTCTTTTTGATTATTGCTTTTGGTTTAGTTTTCAATGCAGTTCAAGCCAACTCTATTGTTGGAGCAATGCAAACGGCATTTGGTTGGGAACCTCTTTATGTCGGTATCGCGATTGTTATTATTTCAGCAATTGTTATTTTTGGTGGTTTTAGAACCATTGCTCGTACTGCTGAGATTATAGTGCCAGTGATGGCATTAGCTTACCTAGCAATTGCCATGTTCATTATGATCACGAATATTGAAAAGTTACCAGGTGTGATTACTTTAATCTTTAAGAGTGCTTTTGGTCTTCAAGAGGCAGCTGCAGGTGGTTTAGGCTATGCAATTGCACAAGCGATGATTAATGGTATTAAGCGTGGCTTGTTTTCTAACGAAGCAGGTATGGGCTCAGCACCCAATGCTGCAGCATCAGCTACACCATATCCACCACACCCAGCATCACAAGGTTATGTCCAAATGCTAGGTGTTTTTATGGATACGATTGTAATTTGTTCTGCAACTGTGGCTATTATTTTGATGTCTGGTGAATATGTACCTCATGGTGAGGTGACAGGTATTGAATTAACTCAACTTGCGTTAACAAGCCAAGTTGGTGATTGGGGCGGTATTTTTGTTGCTGTCGCTATTTTCTTTTTTGCTTTTACTTCTATTATCGCAAATTATTCTTATGCAGAGACAAACCTTATATTCTTAGAGCATAACCATAAGGCTGGGATTGGTATTTTCCGTATTGTTGTATTGGGTATGGTAATGTTTGGAGCACTATCTTCGCTACCAACGGTATGGGCTCTTGCTGACGTATCTATGGGGTTAATGGCGATAGTTAATTTAATCGCTATCTCTTTATTATCAGGTACGGTTATTAAGCTTGCAAAAGATTATAATAAACAGCTAAGTGAAGGTAAGGTCCCTACATTCGATAGTAAAGATTATCCAGAATTACATTCTCAACTTGAAGAAGGTATTTGGGATAATGTCAAAGAGCAAAAATGATCATTGCTTTTACCCATTAAATAAATAGATAAAGCCACGCAACCTAGCGTGGCTTTTTTTTATCTTAATCGTTACTATCTTTATATATAAAAATATACAGGGATATCTTGCTCATGCTTATCGTCGTTTCTCCAGCGAAAACTCTTGATTATGAAACACCATTGCCAATAGATACGTTTACTCAACCTGATTTTATTTCAGATTCTGCTGAGTTAATTAAGGTATGTAAGACCTTAACACCTCTTGATATCTCTAAATTAATGAAAGTCAGCGATAAGATCGCAAGTTTAAATGCGGTTCGTTTTGAAGAGTGGTCAACGATGTTTACTCATGATAATGCACGTCAGGCTCTTTATGCTTTTAAAGGTGATGTTTACACCGGATTAGATGCAAATAGCTTAACGAATAGCGATATCGAATATGCTCAAACACACTTACGCATCCTTTCTGGATTATATGGCCTTTTAAAACCATTGGATTTAATGCAGCCTTATCGGTTAGAAATGGGGACAAAGTTAGCGAACAAGCGTGGAACAAACTTGTATCAGTTTTGGGGGAGTGCGATTACACAAAAATTGAATCACGTTATTACTGAGCAAGGAGAGGATGTATTGATTAATCTTGCATCTAATGAATATTTTAAAGCCGTTAAAACAAAAGAATTATCAGCTAAAATTATTACGCCCATTTTTAAAGATTGTAAAAATGGGCAGTATAAAATTATTAGTTTTTATGCCAAAAAAGCCAGAGGTTTGATGGCTCGCTTTATTATTGAAAATAGAATTTCAACAATAGAAGAGCTAAAAAGCTTTACGGTGGATGGATACTATTTTGTTGATACTGAATCATCAGATAGTGAGCTTATCTTCAAAAGAGAAGAACAGAAGAAATAACCGTACTTGATGGATAAAATGTATTTTTAATGTAATTAAAATGTATCGATAATTGTTTGATCTGATAGTATGAGATAGGTTATTGTAATTAGTATTCTTTTTCTTTTCTTACCAGAGAGAATTTAATTAAATAAATAGATTTTAAAAAGGATTTTAGATCAAACTGACACTGGCGGTGTTAGAATTGGTATAAATCGTCAACATAATGGCAATCATCTCAATTTATACTGAGAATAACTATAAAGGACAAATCAAATGGCAGATCAAGGCGCAGTAACTGATTTAGCTACTACTGGAGTAGCAAATTTAGAAACTTGGCTAACAGATAATTCAGAGTTATTTATTACTTATGGTGTAAATATTATTTCAGCATTAGCAATTCTTTTTATCGGTAATATTATCGTTAAGAAAATTGCAAACGGTGTTGGCAAAGCTCTTGAGAAAAAGAAAATGGACAAAGCGGTTGTTAACTTTGTTCATACACTAGTTCGTTACCTTCTATTTATTATCGTATTAATTGCAGCGCTAGGTAAAGTCGGCGTTCAAACTGCTTCTGTAGTTGCTGTTATTGGTGCAGCTGGTTTAGCTGTTGGTCTCGCTCTTCAAGGTTCATTATCAAACTTTGCGGCAGGTGTATTAATTGTAGCATTCCGTCCATTCAAATCTGGCGATTATGTTGAGATTGGTGGTGTTGCTGGTTCTGTTGAATCAATTCAAATCTTCCAAACTGTTTTAACAACACCAGATAATAAAATGGTAGTAGTACCAAACGGTGGTGTTATTGGCAGCCCTATTACAAACTACTCTCGTCATGCGACTCGTCGTGTTGATCATGTAATCGGTGTTTCTTATAGTGCAGATCTTAAGAAAACGAAAGAAGTTATCACTAAGGTTCTTGAGTCTGACGAACGAGTACTGAAAACACCAGCACCGACAGTAGGTGTTGTTGCTCTTGCGGATTCATCTGTAAACTTTGTTGTGCGCCCTTGGTGTAAAACTGACCAATATTGGGACGTTTACTTTGATACGCTTCAAGCGATTAAAGAAGGTCTGGATAACGAAGGTATTGAGATCCCATTTCCACAAATGGATGTTCACTTAAATAAAGTCGATTAAGTTTTATTTAAATCAAAACAATAAATGCTGCCTTAGGGTAGCATTTTTTTTACCTGGTTCTTTGAGGTTATAGGGGCCAGAAAGGGAATCATTTACGTCAATTATGGTCATAACAATATAATGTTATCTTGAGAAAATAAAAATGAAAAAAATTATAACTGCACTGTGTTTATCTGCCTGTTTCTCTCCTGTCGCTTTAGCATCATCACCTGATTTTCCTCATATAGAAGTTTCAGGGAAAGGTGAAGTTTTTGTTGTGCCTGATATGGCTCAGTTTTCTGTTGACGTTATTGAAAATAAAGCAACAGCAGAAAAAGCGAAGCAAGCTGCAGATAAGGCTGTTACTGGTTTTCTTGCTCGCTTAGAGATTCAAGGGGTTAAGCGTGAAAATATTAACAGTGGAAATATTCGTTTAACGCCTGAATATCGTTATCCAAAAGGGCAAAAACCAGAGCTTGTAGGCTACAAGGCGATACGCAATATAACCGTAACTGTATTAGATTTAAATAAATTGAATGGCTACCTAGATAAAGCGTTAGGCGATGGAATTAACCGTATTAATCATATTGAATTAAAAACAAGTAAAGAAAAAGAATATATTGAGGCTGCACGTTTAGAGGCCATTAAAGATGCTAACGATAAAGCAGCATCATTAGCGAAAGGTTTTGGTACAGCAATAAAAGGTGTTTGGAAAGTCTCTTATCATAATAACTATAGCCAACCTGTTTTAATGAAAAGTATGAGAATGGAGGCGGCGTCAGATATCTCAGAAAGCTACCAAGATAACCAAATGGTTATTACTGATTCTGTGTCTGTCGTATATCGTCTTAAAGATTAACCTCTAAAAGAAATTGAATGTAAAAATGGGTTACCCGTAAAGGTAACCCATTTTTTATTTTGACTGTGGGATTAAAGCGTATAAATCTTAGTGGAGAATACGCGCTCGAATTGTACCGTCAATCGCTTTAAGCTGAACAAGTGCTTCTTCTGAACGAGCCGTTTCCACATCAATGACAACATAACCCATCTCTGCCGATGTTTGTAGGTACTGGGCTGCAATGTTAATCCCTTCATCTGCAAAAATGGTGTTAATTTTAGTTAAGATACCAGGGCGGTTTTCATGAATATGTAATAGGCGAGAGGTATCGGTATGTAGTGGAAGAGATACTTCAGGGAAATTAACTGATGATAAGGTTGAGCCGTTATCTGAGTACTTAGTTAATTTACCAGCCACTTCTACCCCAATGTTTTCTTGAGCTTCTTGCGTTGAGCCACCAACATGAGGTGTCAGGATGACGTTATCAAATTTTTGTAATGGAGATTCAAATGGGTCTGCATTCGTTTTTGGTTCAACAGGGAATACATCTACAGCAGCACCACCTAAATGACCAGATTCAAGCGCATCACAAAGATCTTGAATTTTAACGACAGTACCACGAGCTGCGTTGATGAAGATTGAACCTGGCTTCATACGAGCAAATTCATCAGCTCCCATCATATCTTTTGTACCCGCTGTTTCTGGCACATGAAGGGAGATAACATCACACTTATTTAATAATTCACTCATGGTTTGAATTTGAGTTGCATTGCCTAATGAAAGCTTGCTTTCGATATCGTAGTAGTAAACACGCATACCAAGGTTTTCAGCTAAAATACCTAACTGTGTACCGATATGTCCATAACCTATAATACCCAAACGTTTGCCTCTTGCTTCAAAAGAAGCGTCCGCACTTTTTTTCCAGATACCACGGTGAGCTTGGGCATTTTTTTCTGGAATACCACGAAGTAATAATAGAATTTGCCCTAAAACTAATTCAGCAACACTACGGGTGTTCGAGAAAGGGGCATTAAACACAGGAATACCGCGCTTTGCTGCTGCTGTTAAGTTAACTTGGTTAGTGCCAATACAGAAACAGCCCACAGCCACTAATTTATTAGCAGCATCAAACACTTCTTGAGTCAGTTGAGTACGCGAACGCAAGCCGATGAAGTGAACATCTTTTACTGCTTCAAGTAACTCTTCTTCTGATAGTGAGCCTTTATGGTATTCAATGTTGGTGTAGCCGTCAGCTTGAAAGACTTCAACACAAGATGGATGCAATCCTTCTAAAAGAAGAATTTTAATTTTTTCTTTTTCCAGAGATACTTTTGCCATGGCGTTCTTATCCTTAAAAACAAAATCAATAGTGATTGATGGGAAGTGATTATTTATTGATGATTATAAAGTATCAAAAAATAACCAGTTTGGGTAAGAAAATTACGGAATAGTTAATAAAAAACGGCACTAATGAGTACCGTTTGTAATCAAATGACATTTTATCCCTTAGACTTAAGGGATAAGAAGTGCGCTTATTGGATTAAACGAACTTTTTTACACCGTCAGGAGAGCCGACTAATAGTGCATCTGCACCACGATGAGCAAATAAGCCAACCGTTACTACACCAGGAAGTGCATTGATTTTATCTTCAAGCTCTTTTGCGTTAGTAATTTTCATATTGTGAACATCTAAAATAACGTTACCGTTATCCGTTGTTACACCATGGCGGTATTCAGGATCGCCACCGAGTTTAACTAGCTCGCGAGCGACGTAAGAGCGAGCCATTGGAATAACTTCAACAGGAAGAGGGAATTGGCCTAATACTTCCACTTGTTTTGTATCATCAACAATACAAATGAATTTTTCAGAGATAGCTGCAACGACTTTTTCACGAGTAAGTGCAGCGCCGCCGCCTTTAATCATTTCATTTTTACCGTTGATTTCATCTGCGCCATCGACATAAACATCCAGACCAGCAACATCATTACAATCAAATACTTCAATACCCAATTCTTTTAGTTTTTCAGTTGATGCTACAGAGCTTGATACTGCGCCTTTGATCTTACCCTTCATGGTCGCAAGTGCGTCGATGAAATGATTTACTGTTGATCCTGTACCTACACCAACAATACTGCCCGGTTTTACGTATTCTAACGCTGCCCAACCAGCTGCTTTTTTCATCTCGTCTTGAGTCATGACCTTCTCCTAGAAATAATAGAGTTCAAATAAAACGGCTCGATTATAACGTACCGATTTTTCTTCGTCAGAAAAAATAAGTTAATAAACGAGAAAAAATAGGATTAATGCAAACGTTTTCTTTTTGATGCCGCAGAAAGATGACTAACGTTTCAATTTGGTTGGTAATTTATAGTTACGTGTTACTTGGTTCTACCAATACCATGTTTGATTCGGAGTAATAATTCGAGGTAGTGGTATATCCCAAGATTCGATGGGTAATAACTTAACTTGTTGACAAGTGTGGGCAATACCAAGTGGCATTGGGCCTGTTTGAGAATGATGCCAATTAACTAGAGTGCGATCGTAATAACCGCCTCCCATACCTAATCGATTACCTGTTTGATCAAAAGCGACAAGGGGCGTAATGATGATATCAAGTTCATTAACGGGAACGACTTGATTTTTGTCTAATTTTGGCTCAGGGATCTGGTATTTATTTAGGAGCAGTTGGGTATTTGGATTGTATTGAAGAAAAAGTAGATGCCCTTTACTAAAAGGGTGAATAACAGGCAAAGAAACGGATTTACCTTGTTGCCAAAACCATTTGATCAATAGTGATGTGTCGATTTCACCATCTACAGATAGATAAACAGCGATAGATTTTGCGTTTTGAATATAAGGATCGTTAGCGCATTGCAAGACAAGGTCTTCAGCGGCTTGAGTTTGTTCTTGAGGAGATAAAGCGTTGCGATTCTGGCGAATCAATTGTCGAATGTGTCGACGAGATGTCATGGAATACCCCAAAGTGCCGTAGTGGTCGTAGCCCTTGAACCCTAGGTTCAAGGCGGATCAGTAACATTTACCGTAGGCTTCTCAGTACAAGCCGAGCATGCTCAATAGTAAATAAATACTAACCCTAATTTGTGCTTATCGGCTCAGGGACATAGATCCGCCTACAAACACTCCAGGGTAAATTTAATTCTTTTGCTATCCTTAGCCCTTAGCGACAGCTCTATTCTGCCGTATTTTCTTCTATTTGGCTAGGCTTTACGGTAGAAATTGCAGCTTCTAGTGCGCTAGCAAGCTGCCCCATTCGCTCATAAACATCAGATGAATGTTGGCTTGCTTCTTTCTTCGCCATATGTAGTTCATAGCAGATATTTAACGATGTAATAGTTAATAATTGCTCAGTATTGGTTACCTTAGTTCGTTCAGATAATTCATTTACTCTATTATCTAAATCTTTTGCTGCTTCTTTCAACGCAGCTTCTTGACCAGCAGGGCAGTTAACCTTGATGGCTCGTCCTAAGATTTGGACTTGCACGGCTTGGCTTGTCATCAATACATTACTCATCGTTAAACTAGAAGAATACACCGATTTAAAAATACATCAGTGATAAGTGATGAAACTATAAGAAATGCGTGAATAAGATTCAAGTATTTCCCCTCTCTTTGTTGATGGTGGTTAACTATATTCTTAATAAAACAACAATCTGATGAAAAGATACCCAATTGCGAGAGATCGTGAGTTTTCTGAAAATGCGCAAAGTGGTAGCATGGTGGCACTATTCATAAAATCAGAGACCACTCCATGAGCGTAATTAAAATGCCAACCTTCCTGACCGTAGAGTCAGCTTTAAAAGACAGTGGATTAGCAGTAACTCCAGCAGAGTTACATGGTTTGCTTGTGGGGATGATAAGCGGTGGTTTACCACTAGACGATAAAACGTGGAAACCCCTTATTTTTGATTACACAAATGATGGAATGGGATGGCCAGATAGTGCCCTTCAAGTGGGAAGCGCGATTTTCCAATGCACCGTTGAGGAACTGAGTACAGATAACTTTGCTTTGGATATGCTTATCCCTGATGAAACTGAAACGTTAATGAACCGAGCTGATGGATTAAGCGAATGGGTTAATCACTTTATTTCTGGATTGGGTTTGGTGGAATTAAAATTAGATAAAGCGTCTGAATCACTAAAAGAAGCATTATTAGATTTAGAGGAAATAGCTCGTTTAGGGATTGATGAAGAAGATGCTCTTGAAGAACAAGAAAATTTATTTGAACAAGTGGTTGAACATACTCGTATTTGTGTACTTACTATCCATGCTGAATTAGGCCAAAAAGTATACAGCGAAGCATCTAAAACAGTGCATTAATAATAGGTAACGCTATGACACATTATGATGTAGTGATCGTGGGTGGGGCCATGTCAGGTGCCACTTTAGCGTTGGCGCTAGAAAAAATGAATCAAGATACATTATCTATTGCCGTGATAGAGGCAGTAGAGCCTAAGTTGGATCAACACCCTGGCTATGATTCAAGAAGTATTGCATTATCTAGTGGGACGTCTCAATTATTACAAGATATTGATCTTTGGTCTGGTATTGACTCATTTTCGACGCCCATTAATCATATTCATGTGTCAGATCGACATCATATGGGGCTTACCGAATTAACCTCTAAAGAGCTGAATGTTGATGCTCTAGGTTATGTGGTTGAGTTAGCTGATGTTGGTCGTTTTTATCATCAAAAGCTAATGAACTCTCATAATATAGAGCTGCTTTGCCCTGCTTCTGTTATTGATATAAAACGTGATATCTCGTTATCAACACTAACGCTATCGACGGGAGAAGTCATTTCAACTTCTCTCATTGTGGCGGCTGATGGGGCAGAATCAAAGACTTGTAACATAATGAATATTGAAAGTGAGAATGATGACTTTCAACAAGTTGCGATTATTGCGAATGTAACGACAAACATCCACCCTCAAGGTAAAGCATTTGAACGCTTTACTGAGCATGGGCCATTAGCTTTGCTTCCTATGTCTCAGGGGCGAAGTTCATTAGTGTGGTGCGTGAGCCCTGAAGAATCACAACAGATACTCGCATATGATGATGACGCTTTTTTAGAGCACCTGCAGCGTGCTTTTGGGTGGCGTTTAGGGCAGTTTATTAAAACAGGTAAACGAGCGCATTATCCATTATGGTTACATCGCCAGAAACAATACATCTCTCATCGTTTTGCTGCCATTGGTAATGCAGCACAAACATTGCACCCAATTGCAGGACAAGGCTTTAATTTGGGAATTCGAGATGTATTTTCCTTAGCTGAATGCCTTACTAAAGCGCATCGTTCAGGCGGTGATATTGGCGAATATCGCGTACTTTCTGAATATCAAAAACGACGCCAACCAGATCAAATACAGACAATTACAATGACAGCAGGATTAGTTTCTATTTTCGCAAATAACTCATTTCCAATGATTATTGGAAGAAATCTAAGTTTGCGTGCTGTTGATACGTTCCGTTCTTTTTTAAAGCCCCTGACATTACGAGCAATGGGCAGAGTGAATAGATAATTATGATGCAAAGTGTAGATGTTGCAATTATTGGTGGTGGCATGGTCGGTTTGACGCTGGCTGCGGCATTAGAAAAAAGTGGATTAAGAGTTGCGGTAATCGAAAGTAAATTGCCTGAGACTCAGTTAGATAATTTTCCTGATGTTCGTGTTTCAGCAATTAGCCGAGCCAGTGAGCATATTCTTGATAATGTTGGTGCGTGGCAGAGCATTACTTCTCGTCGCGCTGCGTCATATACATCAATGAAAGTGTGGGAGCAAGACAGTTTCGCTCATATTGATTTTGAAGCAGAACAAATTGCACAGCGTAATCTAGGGCATATTGTTGAAAATCGCGTTATTCAATTATCATTACTTGAAACAATAGAGAAGCAAGATAATGTGACTCTACTTGCCCCAGAGTGTTGCAGTAAAATTCTATTTGGTGAAAGTGAAGCTTGGATCAATTTAGAGTCGGGTAAGGCCATTACCGCTAAGTTAGTGGTTGGTGCTGATGGAGCTAATTCATGGTTACGCCAACAGCTTGATATTCCATTGACTCACTGGGATTACGGACATAGCGCGCTTGTGGCAAATATTAGAACTGTTGAGCCGCACAATAAAACCGCACGTCAAATATTTAGACCTGAAGGGCCATTAGCATTCCTTCCTTTAGGTGAAAGTGATTTAAGTTCAATAGTATGGTCATTAGATCCTCTTCATGCCGAAGATTTAGTTTCAATGCCAAAAGAAGAGTTTAATAAGCAATTAACCGCAGCCTTTGATAATCAACTTGGTTTGTGTGAGGTTGAAGGGGAGCGCCAAGCTTTTCCTTTGAAAATGCGTTACGCAAAAGATTTTGTAAAAGAGCGTGTTGTATTAGTCGGTGATGCTGCTCATACAATTCATCCATTAGCTGGACAAGGGGTAAATTTAGGATTAGCTGATGCAGCTGCGTTAGCTGAAACGATTATAGAGTTACACCTAGAAGGTAAAGATATTGGTTTGAAGACTAACTTGAGGCCTTTTGAGCGTTGGAGAAAAGCAGAAGCTGCACAGATGATCGCTTCAATGCAAGGGTTTAAAACGTTGTTTTCAGGCTCCAATCCGATTAAAAAATTGGTTAGAGGGATTGGAATGTCTCTTGCTAATGAAGTAACTCCAGTAAAAGATGAGTGCTTAAAAAGAGCGTTAGGTTTATCTGGTCGATTGCCTAAAATGGCAACGAAAAAGTAATTTTTAGAGCATAAGATATAAAAAAGGTAGCCTAAGCTACCTTTTTTATTTGTATCGATTTTACATATGAGTCTAATAAGAAAGTCTTAATCGAGCTACTTCCAAGTTAATCTCTTTTATCATTCTATATTGTTCACGTTCGGCTTGAGAAGGGACAACTAGTTTCCCCGCTTCAAATCTAAACTCACCAATACCATGAATATGAATCTTTCCGTTAAACAGTCGACTAATATGCTTAGCAATCATACCTGGGGCATAGTGCTTAAAAAATCGCATCACATTATCCTTTAGTGATTAATACTATAAAAGCATTTCCTTTATACCTATTATGCTAATAAATGAATTTTAATTAGCATTATCGATATTACTTTCAGAGCTATTATAAAACAGAAAAGGTGACGGTAGTGTTACAAAAGTAGGATAGAGTGATGAAAGTATTATTTTGGGTGTTTTTATATTCTTAACTTTGATCTTTATTCGATATTAAATAGTATTTTGATGGTGAGTTTAGGCTGAGATAAAAAAAAGCCCGAAATAAATTCGGGCAAACAGTCACAGATGCATTTCCAATATATATAGGTATATTGGAGTAAATTGTTTGGAGTTAAACAATTTATGCGTTCTTTCGTAAGAAAAGAACATAATTAAGATAGCCAACAAACTACCAAGTTGCTACTTATTCATAATAAATAAATAACAATTCATTTTTTTTGCGTTTAATTGTGAGTTTAAGATCAACTTTAAAATGTAATGATGTAAATTGATCCTATTCTCGACACAATTAATACTAACTATCTACAGACTGTTGATTGGTTTTATTCGTCATCAAGTGAATAAGGAAGGGGCTGCTTTTCCCAGATTGACTCTTGAAGTTTAAATTGAGAGTCCTCATCAAGATCATTTGGCAGGATAGCTAGCGCAAGCGTATCACCTTCAGCAAAACGGAAAGCTGATACGATAACGCCACCTTTACGCCAATTATCTCCTACACTTCGCTCAATAGCGTCTCCTGCTATTGGTGTTTTTTCTGAGTGACCTGACAGTAAATACATTGCTCGCTTATTAATGCCACGGTACTTTGCACGTGCTACTGTTTCTTGGCCTGTATAACACCCTTTTTTAAAACTAATACCATCAAGAGCCTGTAGGTTCAGTGCTTGAGGGATATGTTCATTACTTAATGAAGAATCAAGTTGAGGGAAAGCTTGCTGTAGCTGGTAAAGAGTCCACAATTCTT
This sequence comes from Aliivibrio thorii, assembly GCF_057368585.1. Taxonomy (NCBI): domain Bacteria; kingdom Pseudomonadati; phylum Pseudomonadota; class Gammaproteobacteria; order Vibrionales; family Vibrionaceae; genus Aliivibrio; species Aliivibrio thorii. The sequence goes on from NZ_CM170654.1 coordinate 542,556, forward strand.
CGTCGCATAATGTCGCTTCAGTTACAGAAGAAAGTAGCTCTTCTTTTTGAGTTATAGTGGTCACAAGTAACCATTGCAAAGCTCCGATTTTTGCAAAAGTACCAAATGCAGAGGCACGTACATTTTCTTGTGAGTCGGTATTATTATTAATCCAGGTCTGGGCTTCTTCTCCTGTAAAACCAAGTAATATTTCATCACTAATCGCGATCTCTACTTTAGAGAATACTGAGTATTTTTTTATTTCAGTAAGTTCAGTTTCTACAGAGCTTCTGCGTTGAAATAAAGCATAGCCTTCATTGTGGTGGAAAAGATGGAATATGCTCCATAACTTGCCTTTTGCATCACAATGTCCACCAAAAGTAATTTCATTTTGAGCTAAAGCAACCACATCACAGGTTACTTGACCATGTAAGTACGATTTTTTATCGTTACCAACCATAGTAATTAACGCCCAATCATTCAGTTCAGAAATCGCAAAGCTTGGAAGTGTGTCGTCTTTTTTTATTGATAACGCTGGGAATAGAGTGCTCATCATAAAATTCTTATTTGGTTAGATTATTTCCTTTATAGTAAATGCCTACATTTTAAATGTCAGTAAAAAGAAACAAGTAGTTTTATGTCTCATCTTCTTCATCTTGTGACTTTAGATCATGGTTGTCATAGAGAGAGACTGATAAACTCAGGCCAGTTATTTCTATTTTTATCTAGGGGACAGTATGTACAGTGTCGAAGAAAAAGCACGAGTCAAGTGGGCTTGCCGTCGTGGGATGCTGGAATTAGATGTGGTAATAATGCCATTTTTTGATGAATGTTTTGAAGAGCTTACCGAAGCTGAACAGCAAGGTTTTGTTTCTTTATTAGAATGTGATGATCCTGATTTGTTTACTTGGATCATGGGTCATGGCCGAAGTGATAACCTTGCTCACGCTGCAATTATAGATAAGATTGTTGAGCATAACCTCAGTAAACTCCGTTAAGGTAACCCTTAACTTTTCTAATGTCGCCTATCTTACTTTGCATGGTTGTTATCTGTGCGCTGGGTGGGCGATGTTATTGTTAGATATTATTCCATTCCCTTTATTGCCTTACCTTTTCTATTATAGTTGCGAACATCTTACTCTTATTTATCATTCTCTTTTAGAGTTGCAAGGTACATATACATTTACCGATAAAGAATCTGATGACCACCGTGATTGGGTTGTTATTAGGGTGTTTTGGTTAAGTCGATGTTTGAGTGTTATTTACGCGAAAAATGCGTATGCGGGTCATTATTTTTATCTGTTTAGCGATGCAATAGATACAAAAAAGCACCATCAATTAATGGTGCTTTTAAGGTAATTAAACAATAGCTAGTGTTTATATTGTTTATTCAAATACTCTATTTAAAGTCTTTTGGCACTAAAATCGTAGGGCCTGATTCTTCTAAAGCTTCTGGATAATCTAGAGTGTAATGAAGACCACAACTTTCTTTACGCTCCATCGCACAACGAACCATCAATTCAGAGACGTCTAATAAATTACGTAATTCAATTAAGTTATTAGATACACGGAAGTTACTATAATAATCGTGTGTTTCTTGCTTCAGTAGTTGAATACGGCGAAGTGCTCGCTCTAGACGCTTGTCTGTACGAACTATTCCCATGTAATCCCACATAAATAAGCGTAATTCATGCCAGTTATGCTGAATTACCACTTCTTCATCCGAGCATTCAACTTGGCTTTCATCCCATGCTGGTAATGACGGTGGTAGTTCTCGATTTTCCATGTCTTTGATGATGTATTCAGCAGCAGACCAGGCATAAACAACGCACTCTAACAATGAATTTGATGCTAATCGGTTGGCTCCGTGAAGACCTGTGTAACTTACTTCCCCAATCGCAAATAAGCCATCAATATCCGTTTGGCCTTGTTTATCAACCATGACACCGCCACAAGTATAATGGGCTGCAGGAACAATTGGGATAGGCTCTTTTGTCATATCGATACCAAATGAAAGCAGTTTTTCATTAATAGTAGGGAAATGGTGATGAATAAAATCGACTGGCTTGTGGCTGATGTCTAAATACATGCAGTCAGCGCCTAAACGTTTCATCTCAAAGTCGATTGCGCGCGCTACAACATCACGAGGAGCTAATTCACCACGCTCATCAAAATCAGGCATAAAGCGAGTACCGTCAGGGCGACGTAAATAAGCGCCTTCACCACGTAATGCTTCTGTCATTAAGAAGTTACGAGCGTCTGGATGGAATAAGCAAGTCGGGTGGAACTGATTAAATTCTAAATTTGCAACTCGACAACCTGCACGCCATGCCATTGCTATGCCATCACCTGAAGATACGTCAGGATTAGAGGTATATTGGTAAACCTTAGAAGCCCCACCTGTGGCTAAAATAACAAATTTAGCGCGAACGGTTTCAACATGTTCGGCATCACGGTTCCAAATATAGGCACCAACGACTTTATCTGCATCACCGCCAATTTTATCTTCAGTGATTAAATCAAGTGCATTATGGCGCTCAAAGATAGAGATATTAGGGTGATTCACAACATTATCTTGTAGCGAGGTTTGCATCGCTTTACCCGTTGCATCTGCAGCATGCAGAATACGACGATGGCTATGGCCGCCTTCACGAGTTAAATGAAATTTAGGATCTGAGATGTCGATTTCTTTTTCATCATCATGATCAAAAGGAACACCACCATCGATTAACCATTGAACGCAATGCTTTGCATTTTCAGCAATGAAGGTAACTACGTCTTTATCGCAGATGTGTGCGCCAGCGACAAGAGTGTCATCAACATGAGATTCAACCGTATCGCTTTCATCAAATACGGCAGCAATGCCCCCTTGAGCGTAATAGGTCGAGCCTTCATTACGAGGCCCTTTACTTAAAACGATCACCTTTCCATGTGGTGCGACTCTAAGTGCAAGTGAAAGACCAGCAGCACCACTACCTATGACTAAAACGTCACAACTGTGTTCATTGGTTATGTTCATATATTCATCATTATCCTGTGATTATCCGAGTATTTTACCAGAATCTATGAGATTGCGTCATATTTTGAGGTGGAATCTTAAATATCAAGAATAAAAAATAGAAAATAGGCCATAAAAAACCGTATAGAAGTCTTAAAGTTAATCATGGAACTATTAAATTGATAAAAAAATGTAATAATAAAGGAACTTTCTAGATATTAGAAACTCATACATAGTGCTCAAGTTAATTGTGATATAGCTAAATTTAAGTGATTAGCTATTGCGTAATGTAAACTTAATGCGCATCTAAGAAGAATAACATGGGAGTACCCGCTCCAATGAGTGAGCAGTTAACAGATCAGGTTTTAATTGAGCGTGTTCAGCGTGGTGATAAGCAAGCGTTTAATCATTTGGTGATTAAGTACCAAAATAAAGTATGCAACCTTGTTGCTCGTTACGTGAAAAATAGTGGTGATGTGCCAGATGTGGCGCAAGAGGCGTTTATTAAAGCGTATCGTGCGTTACCAACCTTTCGAGGGGACAGTGCATTTTACACTTGGTTGTATCGTATAGCAGTAAATACAGCTAAGAACTATCTTGTCGCCCAAGGACGTAGACCGCCAGCATCGGATGTTGATGCTGAAGAAGCCGAATATTATGACGGCGATAGTGCATTAAAAGAGATCACTAATCCAGAAAACTTATCATTGACGGAAGAATTACGACAAATTGTATTTTCGACAATTGATGGTTTACCTGAAGATTTAAAAACAGCAATTACGTTACGAGAACTAGAAGGTTTAAGTTATGAAGAAATTGCTGCTGTAATGGAGTGTCCGGTTGGTACGGTTCGTTCTCGTATCTTCCGAGCTCGTGAAGTTGTTGAGAAAAAGATCCAACCGCTAGTGCAGCGTTAATTATTTTCCAACGGTCAAACGGTGAAGACAATGACTGATAAAGAACAAATTTCTGCGTTTATTGATAATGAAGAGATGGACAATGCGTTCATTGAATCGTTATCGCAACCTGAAAATGCAGAAGCCTGGAAAAATTACCATTTAATTGGTGATGTAATGAGAGGGGATGCACCTGCTAGCAATGAATGGAATATTGCAGCAAATGTCGCACTTGCTCTTGAAGATGAATTCATTCATCAAATGAATGGTAATGTGACGAATTTCATGCCTTCACAACCAACACCTAGTGAAGCAAAGAAGACATTACCAAGTTGGATGACACAATTTAGCCAAGTAGCGATGGCTGCCTGTTTTTCTTTAGTTGTTATTGTTGGTGTTCAACAATATAACGGTGCTGACTCTGGTGTGATTCCTGCTACTAGTGGTGATATACAAGTTCTAGATACCATTCCCTTTAGTGGAACGGCTGAACCAGTGAGCTTAACGCGTGATTCTTTAGTTAAGAAAACATCAACAGAAACTGATGTAATGGAACAGCGCAAACGCATCAATGCGATGCTGCAAGATTATGAATTGCAACTTCGTTTGAATGCTCACGATGGTTCGATTGATCGCAATCTATTAGAGACAAATACACTATTGGCAGAATAATGAAACGTATCCTGATCAGCTTTATTGCCTTGGTCAGCTTCCTCCCAATATTAGCCTCAGCCGAAGATGCACCTTCTGCTGAGGCTTTGTTGCATCAAATGGGAGAGGCAAGCCACAAGTTAAACTATGAGCTTTCCTATATTAGAGTTAAGCAAAATAGCATAGAACCATTTATGTATCGTCACTCTCATTCAGACAAAATGACCCTTTCTCATCTTGTTTATTTGAGTGGTTCTATGAGGGAAGTTATCCGTAGGAATGATGAAATTACCTATTTAGAGCAAGGTAATAAACCTTTTACGATTAAGTCTGAAGCGATTGTTGCTCCAGTTATTCCTTTGTTACATAAAGACGTTGCTTTACTAAAGGAATATTATGATTTTGTCTCAATGGGTAGAGCGAGAGAAGCAGGGGCACCGGCTCAGGTTGTTCGTATTGTTTCACGAGATGGCAATCGTTATTCCTACATTGTCTGGATTGATGAACGCAGTAAATTACCATTACGAACTGACTTAGTGAGTCGTGAAGGGGATATTATTGAACAGTATCGCGTTATTTCATATACGGTGAATGAGCAAATAGCAGAGTATATGAAGCAACGTTTGGGTGATGCTGAATTACCTAAAGTACTGCCTCTTCCTGCTGTGACCGAAGAGAAGTCTGCATGGGAGGTAAACTGGCTTCCTAATGGATTTAAAGATGTTCATTTTAATCGCTATCGCTTAGCAATGAATCAACGTTCAGTTGAGAGTAATATGTATTCTGATGGCTTATTTAATTTTTCTGTCTATATTTCTGAGGCCGATAAGTTAAGTAATAAAGAGCAGTCAATCCGTCAAGGCAGACGTTCACTCTACAGCTATATTCAGGGTGATTATGAAATTAGCGTTGTTGGTGATATTCCACCATTAACGGCAAAGCGCATTGCAGAGTCTGTGGTATTTAACATGCCAGTACTAAAAAGTGAGAGTAAGTAGCGCTTATGATGACAGCACTAGCAACGGTACTTGATATTCAAGACGATATAGTCGTGGTTGGTTGCCAACAAAAAAGCAGCTGTAACCATTGCTCATCGAAAGATTCATGCGGCACAGGTATCGTTTCTAAGGTACTTCCGGGAAAAGTTCATCACTGGGCTTTTCATACGGATAAAAAATTGACAGTAGGGCAAATGGTTGAAATTGGATTGCCAGAAAAAAATTTACTGCAATCTGCCGCAATTGTTTATTTAGTACCTCTGTTTTTTCTTTTGTTCGGCGCGTTGTTTTCAGAATGGTTAATCTCTCCATTAATTGGAATGGGAGAAGCCACTACCATTATGATTTCTGGACTCTCAGCATGGGGAGGGTATTTTTTTGCAAAACGTCTTTCTCATCGTATTGAACAGAACACAGAACAACAAGTTAGCCTAGTCCGAGTCCTTGGTGAGCCCATTTCTGACACTATCTCAGTAAATGCTGCAGGATAAGATAGCGACTTGCGAGGAAATTGGGTAGAATCCCATTACTTGATCTCACGATCCAATCCCATTAACTAATTGAGTTTGTCACGTCATTCATGAAGCATATTCGTAATTTTTCTATTATTGCCCATATCGATCACGGTAAATCAACACTATCTGACCGCCTAATCCAAGTTTGTGGTGGCCTGTCAGACCGTGAAATGGCCGCACAAGTTCTTGATTCAATGGATCTAGAACGTGAACGTGGTATTACTATTAAAGCCCAGAGTGTAACTCTAGACTATACGGCAAAAGATGGTGAAACCTATCAACTAAACTTCATCGATACTCCTGGACATGTTGACTTCTCATACGAAGTATCGCGTTCACTTGCTGCTTGTGAAGGCGCATTATTGGTAGTCGATGCAGGCCAAGGCGTTGAAGCTCAAACGCTAGCAAACTGTTATACAGCAATCGAAATGGACCTAGAAGTAGTGCCAATCTTAAATAAGATTGATTTACCTGCTGCTGATCCAGAGCGTGTTGCAGAAGAAATTGAAGAAATTGTAGGCATTGACGCGATGGAAGCAACGCGTTGTTCTGCAAAAACAGGTTTAGGCGTTGATGAAGTTCTTGAAACTATCGTTAAGTCAATTCCAGCACCAGAAGGTGATCCTGAAGGCCCAACACAGGCCCTAATTATTGACTCATGGTTTGATAATTACTTAGGTGTTGTTTCTTTAGTTCGAGTTAAACACGGCTCACTAAAGAAAAATGACAAAATCAAAGTAATGAGTACAGGCCAAGTTTGGGGTATTGATCGTATTGGTATCTTTACGCCAAAACAAATTGATACTGATGGACTAAATACCGGTGAAGTTGGCTGGGTGGTTTGTGGCATTAAAGACATCCTAGGCGCACCAGTAGGTGATACGCTAACACACGCTAAAGGCGGGTGTGAAGAACGCCTACCGGGTTTCCAAAAAGTGAAACCACAGGTATATGCAGGTCTGTTCCCTGTTTCTTCTGATGATTATGAAAACTTCCGTGATGCACTAGGTAAATTAAGTCTAAATGATGCGTCGCTTTTCTATGAACCAGAAAGCTCAGCAGCACTTGGTTTTGGTTTCCGTTGTGGCTTCCTTGGAATGCTTCACATGGAGATTATCCAAGAACGTCTAGAGCGTGAGTACGATCTGGATCTAATCACAACAGCACCAACGGTTGTTTATGAAGTTGTTTTGAATAACGGTGATTTACTGTACGTAGATAGTCCATCAAAATTACCAGCAGTAAACGACTTAGAAGAAATTCGTGAACCTATCGCTCGTTGTAATATCCTAGTTCCAGCTGAGTACTTAGGTAATGTAATCACACTGTGTGTTGAAAAACGTGGTGTTCAAGTTGATATGGTATATCACGGCAATCAAGTTGCATTGACCTATGATGTTCCTATGTCTGAAGTAGTCTTAGATTTCTTTGACCGCTTGAAGTCGACCTCTCGTGGTTATGCATCACTTGATTATAATTTCCAACGCTATGAAGTATCTAACATGGTGCGTGTAGATGTATTGATCAATGGTGATAGAGTTGACGCATTAGCGATCATTACTCACCATGAAAATGCACAAAGCCGTGGCCGTTTGTTGGTTGAGAAGATGAAAGAATTCATCCCTCGTCAAATGTTTGATATTGCTATTCAAGCTGCGATTGGTGCTCATATTATTGCGCGTTCAACAGTTAAGCAATTACGTAAAAACGTAATCGCAAAATGTTACGGTGGCGATATCAGCCGTAAGAAGAAGCTGTTGAAGAAGCAAAAAGAAGGTAAGAAACGTATGAAGCAGATTGGTAATGTTGAATTACCTCAAGAAGCTTTCCTTGCGATTCTTCATGTAGGTAAAGATTAATTTACAACACCTGATGCTTCAGAGTGAAGTAAACTAAGCTTTATTACAGCTCAAAGAAAGCGATGATCAATGGTCTTCGCTTTCTTTGTTATTGCAACACTTAACTTAAGGGAATGAAATGGCGAACACTTTTTCACTGATTTTAGTTCTTGTAACTCTATTTACTGGTGTTATTTGGGCTATTGATAAATTCGTATTGGCACCAAAGCGCAAGCAAAAAATTGCAGCAGCAAGTGCGCAAGCGAATGGACAAGTTGACGAAGCAACACTTGCAAAAGTTGCTCCACAACCTGCGTGGATAGAGCAATCTGTTTCTATTTTTCCAGTGATTGGCCTTGTTTTAGTGTTGCGCTCATTTATTTATGAGCCGTTCCAGATCCCATCCGGTTCGATGATGCCGACGCTTTTAGTCGGTGATTTTATCTTGGTCGAAAAATTCTCTTATGGAATTAAAGATCCTGTTTGGCGTACACAACTTGTAGACATGGGTAAGCCTGAGCGTGGTGATGTTGTTGTTTTTAAATATCCACCTCAACCAAATATCGACTATATTAAACGTGTAGTAGGTGAACCAGGTGATACTGTTATCTATAGCTCTTCGAAGCAGTTATGTATAAAACCAAAGGGTGAAAGCAAGTGTAATATCATCCCGTTAACGAACATGAAAGACAGTGAATTTATGCAAGATCGCACTAATTTAGTTCAATATACCGAACAGTTAGCGAAAGATACTACGCATAATATTTTGGTTAACCCAATGAGATCTGATCGTGTGTCTATGTATCAACCACGACCAGGTTACAACGAATGGGTTGTTCCGGAAGGAAACTACTTTGTAATGGGCGATAATCGTGACAACAGTGCCGACAGTCGTTATTGGGGTTTTGTACCTGAAGCGAACTTAGTGGGTAAAGCGGTCGGGATCTGGATCAGCTTTGAATTTGAACGTGGTAGCGATAGCGTGCTACCTTCCTTTATTCCTACTGGTGTGCGTTTTAACCGCATCGGTGGCATAGACTGATTGAACTAATATGAATTCTCCACTACAACGCCTAGAAAAGAAAATAGGCTATCAATTTAATGATGAAAATTTTCTAAAATTAGCACTGACACACCGTAGTGCTAATGGTACTCATAATGAACGCTTAGAGTTTCTTGGTGATTCAATTTTGAGCTTCGTTGTTGCTGATGAACTTTACCACCGATTCCCTAAAGTAGACGAAGGTGACATGAGCCGCATGCGTGCAACCTTAGTTCGTGGTCATACATTGGCAGAATTAGGTCGTGAGTTTCAACTGGGTGATTACCTATTTTTAGGTCCAGGTGAATTGAAAAGTGGTGGTTTCCGCCGTGATTCAATTTTAGCTGATGCCGTTGAAGCAATTATTGGTGCGATTTATTTAGACAGTGATACTGAAGTCATTCGTGGAATTATTTTAGCGTGGTACAAAACCCGTCTTGATTCTATTGAGCCTGGAGTTTCTCAAAAAGACCCTAAAACCCGTCTTCAAGAATATCTGCAAGGTCGTCGCAAACCATTACCAACGTACACGGTAACAAAAATTAAAGGTGAAGCTCATAATCAAGAGTTCACTATTGAATGTATCGTAGCAGGCTTGGATGAGCCTGTTATCGGCAAAGGAAGCAGCCGCCGCAAGGCAGAACAGTCGGCTGCCGACATAGCATTAGGACAACTAAACTAATGTCAGATGACAAAGAATTTGATCTAGATGCATACTTCGCATCAGAAGAAAAAACAGAAACAAGTGACAACCAGCACTGTGGCTTCATTGCTATTGTTGGCCGTCCAAACGTAGGTAAATCTACGCTTCTGAACCAAATCTTGGGTCAGAAAATTTCAATAACATCTCGTAAACCTCAAACGACTCGTCACCGTATTATGGGGGTTGATACAGATGGGGATTTCCAAGCAATTTACGTGGATACTCCAGGGCTTCACATTGAAGAAAAACGTGCGATTAACCGTTTAATGAACCGAGCTGCAAACTCATCATTGAGCGATGTTAACTTGGTTTTATTCTTGGTTGATGGTACACACTGGACTCCAGATGATGAGATGGTATTGAACAAGCTGAAAAAAGCAGAGTTCCCTACGGTTTTATTAGTAAACAAAGTAGATAACGTTAAAGATAAAAATGACGTTATGCAGCATCTTCAAACCATGACTGAGAAAATGGACTTTGTTGATGTTGTGCCAATCTCGGCAAAATCAGGCTCAAACGTTGATTTTGTACAAAAGTTGGTTCGTCAGCATTTACCAAAAGCAGTACATCACTTCCCAGAAGAGTACGTGACTGACCGTTCTCAACGTTTTATGGCGTCTGAAATTATTCGTGAAAAGCTAATGCGTTTTACGGGTGAAGAGCTTCCATATTCAGTAACCGTTGAAATTGAACGTTTTGATTACAACCCTAAGATGGATGGCTTCCATATTAATGGCCTAATTCTTGTTGAGCGTTTAGGTCAGAAGAAAATGGTTGTTGGTAAAAATGGCGAGAAGATCAAAGTTATTGGTCGTGAAGCTCGTATTGATATGGAAGAATTATTTGATCGCAAAGTGTATTTAGAGCTTTGGGTTAAAGTTAAATCTGGTTGGGCTGATGATGAGCGAGCACTTCGTTCTCTAGGTTATATCGACGATTTATAGAAAAAGCAGGGTTCAGATCGGTCGCAAGATCCCTTAAAGGGTTCAGAAGAGCCGCGGTAGGCATCGAGTCTTACCGCGGCTCTTCTGAAATTTGCAAGCGAAGCGATCTGAACTCTTATTTATAGGTAAAAAACGTGGAAGAAGGCTTACAACGCTGTTTTGTCCTGCACCGAAGACCATATAGTGAAAGCAGTCTAATTTTAGATGTGTTTAGCGAAGAGTATGGGCGTTTATCTATTATCTCCAAAGGAGCGCGAAGTAAGCGTTCTAATTTAAAAGGTGTACTGCAAGCATTTACTCCACTGTTAATGAAATGGTCAGGTAAGGGTTCGATGCGGACACTGCGTCAAGCTGAAAGCATCAGCTTAGCAATCCCATTAACTGGAATAAATTTATACTCAGCCATGTATATCAACGAACTTGTTGTACGCGTGATTGAACAAGAAACGCCATATCCAGCTCTTTTCCTTGATTATCTCACCGCATTAACAGAATTAGCTCAAACTAAGAATCCTGAACCAACTTTGCGTCGTTTTGAATTAGCCTTGTTATCTTCAATGGGCTACGGTGTAGATTTTTTACACTGTGCTGGTAGTGGTGAAATGGTTTCTCCTGAGATGACGTATCGTTATCGAGATCAGAAAGGCTTTATGGCATCTATTAGACATGATCCTTTAATGAGCTTTAAAGGGAATGAATTAATTGCGATTAGTGAACGTCGATTTGTTACTCCTGAACAATTAAAAGCAGCAAAACGCTTTACACGCATAGCCTTAAAGCCTTATCTTGGCGGAAAGCCCCTCAAAAGTAGGGAGCTATTTCTTCCAAGAACAAGGAGTATTCTAAAATGAGTTCAATTTTACTTGGCGTTAATATCGATCATGTAGCAACCCTTCGAAATGCGCGAGGTACTAAATACCCAGATCCTGTACATGCTGCAGAGATCGCAGAGCGTGCTGGTGCTGCTGGTATTACGATTCACTTACGTGAAGATCGTCGCCACATAAAAGATCGTGATGTGCGTATTTTACGTGAAACGCTACAAACACGAATGAATTTAGAAATGGCAGTGACGGATGAAATGGTTGCAATTGCATTAGATACACAACCTGAATTCGTTTGCCTTGTGCCAGAAAAGCGTGAAGAGTTGACGACTGAAGGTGGTTTGAATGTTTCTGGTCAACTTGAAAAAGTCAAAGCTGCGACTCAAACGTTATCAGAGGCTGGTATTAAAGTCTCTTTATTCATTGATGCAGATAACGAACAAATTGATGCTGCTGTCGCTTGTGGTGCGCCATTTATTGAGTTGCACACTGGTGCTTATGCCGATGCTGAAACCGAAGAAGCACAACATAAAGAACTTAAAAAAATTGCCGCAGGCGCAAGTTATGCTACGAGTAAAGGTCTTATCGTTAATGCTGGTCATGGTTTGACGTACCATAATGTTGAAGCTATTGCTGCATTGCCAGAAATCTATGAATTAAATATTGGCCACTCTATTATGGGAAGAGCTATGTTTGATGGATTAGAGAAGGCGGTCGCTGATATGCATAAAATAATGCTAGGTGCTCGTAAGTAATGGCAATTGTTGGTCTTGGGACTGATATAGCTGAAATAGAAAGGGTTGAGAAAGCCCTTTCTCGTTCAGGAGATGCGTTCGCTGAGCGCATCTTAAGCATATCTGAATTTAGTAAATATCAATCATTAAAGCAAAAAGGACGCTTCTTAGCTAAACGTTTTGCAGCAAAAGAAGCCGCTTCTAAAGCGTTAGGTACCGGTATTGCACACGGTGTTACCTTTCATGATTTTACCATATCTAATGATGAGAATGGTAAACCACTATTAACACTCTCAGGTAAGGCGCTTGCTTTATCACAACAAAAGAGTGTCTCTCATATTCATCTGACTATTTCTGATGAGCGTCATTACGCGGTAGCAACCGTGATTCTTGAATCTTAAGCGTGCTAATATTTTGTGCTAAGTGAGTTGACCTCTGCTCAACTTAGCCATTGTTGTGCATCTTTGGTTACTTTTTCCATTTCATCTTGAAGTTCAAATAATTCAGGCTCAATATCTGCGATTAATTGCTCTTGTCTGAGTGATGTCTCGATTAAATTACATAATTTTTTTAATCGTGGTACACCGCAATAAGAACTACTGCCGTGTAATTTATGGATATACTGACATAACTCTTCTGCTGAAGAATCTCCTTCGAGTGCTTTCTCTATCCATCCATTAACTTCAGGAATGAACTCAATAAGCATTTGTAGCATCTCTTTTGCAAGATCTTCTTTTCCTGCTGACTGTTTTAAAGCGATAGTCCAATCTATGCTTTCGGCAATATTATCTTGAACTTCCTCCATCGACGCCTCCGGAATAACGTCAGGGAGGATAGTTATTTTTTCGACATCGCTATTGTCAGTAAGTGGGCTCCAATGAATGATAACTTGTTGTAATACATGCTCTTCAATTGGTTTTGTTAAGTAATCATCCATTCCTTCATTGATCAGGCGTTCTCGTTCGCCTTCCATTGCATGAGCAGTCACCGCAACAATTGGTGTTTGAGCATTTAAAACCGTTTTACGGATCTCTTTACAGGCCATTACACCATCCATTTTAGGCATTTGGATATCCATTAATATGATATCAAATGTTTGTTCTGTGGCTTGTTGAACTGCATCGATGCCATTTTTACAAGTAACCACCGTCTCAACTTGTTCATGTAAAAGCGCTGAAATGAGTTTGAGGTTTGCTGGGTTGTCATCAACAGCCATCACTTTAATAGGTAAACGCTGCGCTGCATCATGGGATGCCATTAGATCAGGCAGAGCAGGAACCTGCTCAAACTGATTTTGTATTAAGAGCGCATCTAATAGTTTTTTCTTAGCAAATGGTTTTGATAAACATGTTATATGTGGCAGCTGATTCAGCTTTTCTGTTAGGGCAAGTTCAGTGCTTGGTAAGCCAATGACAATCTTTGGACAATAAGGTGATAATTTATCTGAGATGACTTTCAATAATTCTGCACTTGGCTTTGCGTTAGAACTTAAGCTGATCAATGCAAAATCATGGGGTTCAATGTTTTCAGGCAGAGTTGAGCGATAGGTAACAAACACACCATGATGAATGAACTGCTGTTGTAAAATAGAAGCCGACTGCATATTTGGCTCTATTAATAGCAGCTTTTTCTTATCTAACTGTTGAACGTCACGTTCATCAATCATTGGTAATTCAGTTTGAGTCATTTTAACGGTAAACCAGAAGGTAGACCCTTGGTGTAGGCGACTGCTTAAACCAATCTCGCCTCCCATTTGAGCCACTAGTTTTTGTGTAATCACAAGCCCTAGACCTGTACCACCATAGCGTCGAGAAATACTGGCATCAGCTTGACTGAATGCTTGGAAAAGTTGAGCTTGTTGGCGCTCAGAAATACCAATCCCGGTATCTCGAACAACAAACTGAAGATCAATGCTGTTATCATGAAAATGTTTCAGATCAACAGAGATATCAATGTTGCCTTTTTCGGTAAATTTAATGGAATTACCAACTAGATTATTAAGCACTTGTTGAATACGTAATGGATCACCAATGAGGCCTGATGGGACACGTTGATCAATTTTAAGGGTTATTTCCAACCCTTTCTCATGGGCGCTTGGAGCAAGAAGACTAACCACTTCATCAAGGCTGTCTTGAACATTAAATGGCAGGTTCTCAAGCAGTAACTTACCAGCTTCTAGTTTTGAGAAATCAAGAATGTCATTAATGATGGTTAATAGGTTATTTGCTGAGCGTTCAATTGTTTGTAGGTAATCTTGCTGGTGTGCTGAAAGAGAGGTTTTTAGCATTTGGCGCGTAAAGCCAATCACACCATTAAGTGGTGTTCTTAATTCGTGAGACATGTTGGCTAAGAATTCAGATTTAACACGAGCTGCTTCTTGAGCTCGTTTTTTCGCAATATCTAACTCTACGTTTTGAATCTCTAATTGCTCTAAGGTTTCACGCAAGTCAGACGTCGCTTGATCGATACTTTGTTGCATCTCAACATGATATTCAGATAAAGAAATCGCCATGGCATTGATACCATTCTTAAGGGTATCTAGTTCACCATGCAATTTGTTCTCAATACGTACATTTAAATGGCCACGACGGATCCGGTCAACCACACTAACCATATGCGAAATCGGTTGGGTTACATCTTGCATTAAGCGATAAGCAAAAACACCTGACAAACTAAGCCCGAGAATCAAAACAATTAAAGCGGAAAATATTTCTTGGTATTGTTGTAATCGTAAGCTAGATAAATCGAGTTCTATAGCGATGTAGCCCAAAGGCTCATTCATATGTGATGAGTCAAAGTTTGCTGAAAATTGCCCCTCAGGAAGGATAGGGGTTCTTAATATTAATGATTCATCTTGAAATGAAATATCAAGTAATAGAGGAATAGGTTTGTCTTTAGGAAACGTTAAGCTTTCAAAGTTAGGATGGAAGTTGGAGGTTACAAACAGTTCATGTTTTTCATCAAATACGGCAATACTACGCACAATCTTAGAGTGTTTTCGATGAGCGTAGCTGATCAAGCGTCGGACCGCTTCTCGGTTTTTACCCGTCATGCCGTATTCACTCGAAATCGCTAGTGGTTCAATGATACTTGTACCGCTAGAGATCAGTTGAGCTTCCAAATCATTGTATCGGTTCATGGTAAAGAAACCACTAAGTAGTAAACCGATAATTAATGTTGGTGCCAATGTCAGGGTGATGACTCGTGCGCGCAAACCGTATTTTGTCATATTTATTCGTTCTGATTAACTTCCTTGAGCGCGTAGCTTAATCAAGTTAGAGAGTAACCTCAATTATTCTATGTGGAAATCGTAAACTGAAACGTAAATGAATTACTAATCAGCGCTACATCTTAATGTGGTTTCGGTATAATGACGCTAATTTCAGTAAATCAGGCAATAATCATGGCTCAATTCTTCAAAGCTAAAAAGAAAGCTTCAATAAATACTAAGCATCAGTCGGTTGATGTGGTTCGATTAGATCACAATGGCGCAGGTGTCGCTTTTGTAGATAAGAAACCAGTGTTTATTGAAGGCGCTTTACCTGAAGAAAAAGCCATCATTCAATTTACAGAACAGAAAAAACAATACTCTCGTGCTGCACTTATTAAATTGACACAAAAAAGCAGCAAACGCCAAGAGCCTATTTGCCATCATTATCATGAGTGTGGTGGCTGTAATTTACAGCATTTACAACACGATGAACAAATTGTAGCGAAAAATACTAAGCTGCAAGAATTGATGCAAAAACAAGGTGTTGAACATTTTGATATGGTTGAACCTATTGTTGGTAATGAAACAAGTTACCGTCGTCGAGCTCGTATTAGTTTACTGCTAAACAAACAAACGCATCAGCTTGATTTTGGCTTTAGAAAAAAACAGAGTAAAGCCATTGTTAATATTCGTCATTGTCCTGTTTTAGTGAATGAACTTGATCTGCATTTAGAGTCGCTGTATGCCTTACTTAATCAACTTAAAGGCAAAAAGAATTTAGGGCATGTAGAGTTAGTACAAGCTGACAATGGCAGCGTATTACTTATTCGTCATATGGCTGGTTTTAATGAAAAAGACAATCAAGCGTTAGTAAACTATTGTGAAGAACGTAATTTGATCCTATACCTAATGCCTGAGTCAGATGTATTGAATCATGTGCGTGGAGAAGAACCTTACTATGTGATTGATGGTGCGAAAATTTATTTTACGCCAAAAGATTTTATTCAAGTAAATGCTTCGATAAATGAAAAAATGGTAAATCAAGCGCTTAATTGGTTAGATCTTAACGCTGATGATAGTGTCCTTGATTTATTTTGTGGATTGGGTAATTTCAGTTTACCTCTTGCTCAAAAAGTACAAAAAGTGGTTGGAATTGAAGGTGTGGACGATATGGTTCAACGCGCTCAATCAAATGCAAAAAGAAATTCGTTAGATAATGTCACGTTTTATCAAGCAAATTTAGAAGAAAGCATTGATGATCAAGTGTGGGCTAGCACAAAGTTTACAAAGATTTTACTCGATCCTGCCAGAGCAGGGGCTGCAGGAGTGATGCAAACTGTGGCAAAATTGAAACCTCAAACCGTGGTTTATGTATCGTGCAACCCAGCAACACTTGCACGCGATAGCCAATTACTTATTCAACACGGTTACAAGCTTACTAGGCTAGGTATGCTTGATATGTTCCCACACACAGGACATTTAGAATCTATGGCATTATTTGAGCGATAATTAGCGGTAACACTCGCTACGCTTTAGAAGCCCAAAAGAATCATTATAAAATTGGATTATAGGAAACGGACATGGTCGCAGTTCGCGGAGCACATCTTAAGGAAAATGAAGAGTTCGAGTTAGGTGAATGGATCACCAGTCTCGAACAAGACAAAAACACCTCAAAAAAATTGACTGAGGTGTATAAGCAGTGTGAAGAGTTAGTCGCTTCTCATGAAGAAGGACAGCTCTTGCTATGGCGTGGCCGTGAGATGATCGAAATATTGATCACCTTAAGTATGGACAAGCCAACCCTTATTGCCGCTCAGTTATTTCCTTTAGTTTCCTCTGGTTTTTTAGACAGAGAAACGTTAACTGAGAACTACAATAAAGAAATTGAAAAATTGATCGATGGCGTTGAAGAGATGGACGCGATTGGTCAACTGAATGCATCTGTAGGTGCAGAATCAGCGTCTTCTCAAGTGGATAATATCCGTCGAATGTTACTGGCGATGGTAGACGATTTCCGTTGTGTGATCATTAAATTGGCAGAGCGTATTTGTAATCTACGTGAAGTAAAAAA
Source organism: Aliivibrio thorii (assembly GCF_057368585.1). Taxonomy (NCBI): domain Bacteria; kingdom Pseudomonadati; phylum Pseudomonadota; class Gammaproteobacteria; order Vibrionales; family Vibrionaceae; genus Aliivibrio; species Aliivibrio thorii. The sequence goes on from NZ_CM170654.1 coordinate 559,960, forward strand.
CGAACCAGATGAAGTACGCCGAGCTGCAGCAAAAGAGTGTAATAACTTATATGCACCATTAGCAAATCGCCTAGGTATTGGTCAGTTGAAATGGGAAATTGAAGATTACTCTTTCCGCTATCAGCATCCTGATACTTATAAGAAAATTGCTAAACAATTATCGGAGCGCCGTATTGTTCGTGAGCAATATATTGAGGATTTCGTCACCGGATTGAGTGATGAAATGCATGAATATAATATCAATGCAGAGGTGAGTGGACGCCCTAAACACATCTACAGCATTTGGCGTAAGATGCAGAAAAAGAGCTTGGCATTTGATGAGCTGTTTGATGTGCGTGCGGTTCGTATTATTGCTGACAAACTCCAAGATTGTTATGCGGCTCTTGGTGTTGTTCATACCAAATTTAAGCATTTGCCAAGTGAATTTGATGATTATGTAGCAAATCCTAAACCAAATGGATATCAATCTATTCATACAGTGGTATTAGGCCCTGAAGGGAAGACGATTGAAATCCAGATCCGTACCAAGGATATGCATGAAGACTCTGAGTTAGGGGTTGCAGCGCATTGGAAATATAAAGAAGGTTCATCAAACAGCAGCCGTAGTGGCTATGATGAAAAAATTACGTGGTTACGTAAGCTGCTTGATTGGCAAGAAGAGATGTCTGATTCTGGTGAAATGCTTGATGAACTTCGAAGCCAAGTATTTGATGATCGCGTTTATGCCTTTACGCCACGTGGTGATGTTGTCGACTTACCAATGGGGGCAACACCGCTAGACTTCGCTTATCACATTCACTCAGAAGTAGGTCATCGTTGTATTGGAGCTAAAGTAGGTGGACGAATCGTTCCATTTACACATCAGCTGACAATGGGGGATCAAGTTGAGATTATCACCCAAAAAGAGCCTAACCCATCACGAGATTGGTTAAACCCAACACTTGGGTTTGTTAACTCAGGTCGCGCTCGGGCTAAGATTAATGCGTGGTTTAGAAAACAGAGTCGTGAAAAGAATCTTGATGCAGGTAAAGAGATCTTAGAAGTTGAACTTGCTAAGATTGGCGGTACATTAAAAGATGCGGAGAGATATGCTTTAAAGCGCTTTAATGTTAATACCCCTGACGAATTATATGCGGGTGTTGGGAGTGGTGATTTACGTATTAACCAAGTGATTAATCATATTAATGCACTGGTTAACAAACCGACTGCTGAGCAAGAAGATCAAAAAGCTTTAGAGCAACTGCAAGAGTCAGAGGCGAAAGCTCAAGCTCATGCCCAAGCACAAAATAAGAAACGTAATGACGCGGTTGTCGTTGAAGGTGTTGATAATTTAATGACTCACCTTGCTCGTTGTTGTCAACCGATCCCTGGTGACCCCATTGCTGGATATATAACACAAGGTCGTGGTATATCGGTTCATCGCAGTGACTGTGATCAATTAAATGAATTACGCCACCATGCGGCAGAGCGTATTATTGATACCGTGTGGGGCAGTGGTTTTGTCGGTTCTTATATTTTGACATTGCGGATCACTGCAATGGATCGTTCTGGTTTATTGAAAGATCTGACAAGTTTATTTGCTAATGAAAAAGTAAAAGTGTCAGGCATGAAAAGCCGAAATGATTATAAGAAACAACTAACTATCATGGATTTTGATTTGGAAGTATTTAATGCGGATATTCTTGGACGATTAATTACTAGAGTTGAACAAGTAAAAGACGTAATAGAAGCGATTCGATTATCGTAATGATAAAAAAATGAATTGTTAACGTTAAGTTGTTGATTGTTGATAATTATGTTTTTTAAGCCGAATATTATTTATGACATTCGGCTTTTTTATTGAAAAAAGATCTCAAGTTCTGAAAACTCAGGCCGTAAATATGTGTATCAACGATGAATTATAGGCTTCTTATCCTATAACAATAAGTGAAGCCGACCGGAGCAAACATTATGTCAATTTCAGTAAATACAAACATCTCAGCAATGACAGCACAACGTTACATGAACAATGCAACTGCTGCACAAACTGACTCAATGGAGAAATTGTCTTCAGGTTCAAAAATCAACAGCGCTGCTGATGATGCTTCTGGTCTGCAGATCTCAAATCGTATGACAGCACAAACTCGTGGTTTAGATGTTGCGGTTCGTAACGCTAACGACGGTATGTCAATTGCGCAAACAGCAGAAGGCGCAATGAAAGAAACGACTAACGTACTTCAACGTTTACGTGACTTATCGCTACAATCTTCAAACGGCTCAAATACTGACGCTGACCGTAAAGCGATGCAAGAAGAAGCAAGTTCACTGACTGATGAGTTGAACCGTATTGCTGAAACAACGTCTTTTGGTGGTACTCGTTTAATTAACGGTGAGTTTGGTACAAAATCTTTCCAAATTGGTGCTGATTCAGGTGAAGCAGTGGCAATGACACTAAACAGCATGCGTGCTGATGAGTCGACAATGGGTGGTAAATCGTACTTCGCAGAAGAAGGTCGCGATATCAATTGGACTGTAGGTAAAGAAAATACGCAGTTTAATGTGACATACAATGATAAAAACGGCAGCCCTCAAGAAATCAACATCTCAGCAAAAGCAGGTGATGATATTGAAGAATTAGCGACGTACATTAATGGTCAAACAAATGAGCTAAGCGCTTCTGTGACTGAAGATGGTGTACTTCAAGTGTTCATGTCAGGTGAAAATATTTCTTCACCATTAGAGTTTAATGGTTCTTTAGCAAACGAATTAAAAATGGGTGGTGAGTCAGACGATACTGTTGCGTCAATGGACTTAACAACTGTTGGTGGCGCTCAGCGCTCTATTGATGTGATTGATGCTGCTCTAGAGTATGTTGATGGCAATCGTGCTTCATTAGGTGCATTCCAAAACCGTTTTGAAAGTGCAGTTAAAAACTTAACTAACATTAACGAAAACATCACGGATTCAAATAGCCAAATTAAAGACACTGATTTTGCTAAAGAGACAACAAACTTAACGAAGACACAAATTTTAAGTCAATCAAGTTCGTCAATTTTGGCACAAGCAAAACAAGCGCCAAGCATGGCAATGAGCTTATTAGGTTAAGTTAACAAAAAGCCTTCTTAATTTAAGGCGAATGTATTTTTAAAAAAGCGGTGACTATAATGGTCACCGCTTTTTTTTGTTTGCCCAGCAAAGCTGGCAAACCCGTCTGCTTGCAAGATAGCAGAGTCACCCCGACTAAGGGGAAGACAATCTGAATGGCAAGGGCGTCACTGGCTAACGGTGAGGTCTGAAGGAAGCCATAGGAAGTTAGATGTACACAACTAACCGTAACCTGTTTCGGCGGGATTGGTGGGTAAGCGTCCAAAATAGCGCGAAGCCCAATACTTAGTCAGACCAATTCTGTGCTTGAGGGTGGCATATCTAACAGGGAGTCAGTGCAATAACTGGGGAAGCCTGGCATCTAAACTTAATTGTCAGTAAGTGGCTTAGATTCAAGAAGAAACTCAAGATCTAATGCCGATGTGAGGTGGCAGATGAACCCGTAGTAGTGAGTAAGGCTAGGCCTGTGAAAGCCAGTGATGGTGTGGAGGACAAAACCAAGCCGACTATCAGTAATATATCTGATAGAGTCAATTTGAGCCAAAAGCACTTATTGATTGCGAAGGGGGGAAGTGATTTATAAATTACCTTAAAGTGACGTAATTTATGATGGGTTCACGAATTACCAAATAAGGTAAAGTCTCTATTTTAATGGCTAAGGGTGATACTAAAGCTGTGAATAGAACTGGACACGGGGAGTAAGTGTTTCTCTTTACTAGAGGCATAGAGGCGGTTAAGCATATTGCGAATAAAAGGGCGTAGCCTTGCTAGAAAACTTAACGCGACAACGAAATAAACCTAACCAACATAAATAAAGTCAGCAGCAGGTGATGTGAGATAATAATTTGAGAGTACACTATAGCCTTTACGGGCGCATGCTATCACTGCAAGCGCTTTACGTGGCATACAAACAAGTGAGAAAGAATGGAGGCGCAGCTGGTATTGACGGGCAGCGTATCGATGATTTCACACAAAATTTGGAAGTAGAGCTCAGAAAACTATTACTTGAACTACAAGAAAAGCGCTATCAAGCGCGGCCCGTAAAACGAGTTGAGATCGCCAAAGACGATGGCGGTATCAGGTTATTGGGGATCCCCACAGTTCGAGACCGAATTGTTCAACAATGTTTAACGAATATAATGACTCCCATATTTGACCCAAACTTTCATCCATCCAGTTATGGATATCGGGTTGGGCGAAGCTGTCATCAAGCCATCAGCAAAGCTACACTCTTTATACGTAAATATAATAAGCGGCATGTTGTTGATATGGATCTGTCTAAATGTTTTGACATGCTTGACCACGATCTGATAATCAAGTTCGTGCGAAAGCGCATCGTGGATGGCAGTATCTTAGGCTTGATCCGTCAATTTCTAAAAAGTGGAGTCATGGTTGGTGAAAACTGGCAGAATAGTGTAATAGGCAGTCCACAAGGTGGGGTGATTAGTCCACTACTTGCTAATATCTACTTAGATGAATTCGATCAAGAAATGATGAGGCGTAAGCATCGAATAGTGCGATACGCGGATGACATTTTGATATTCTGCACCTCGAAAAAGGGTGCAGAGAATGCATTAAAAGTAGCTAGCCATATTTTAGAAGTAACGCTAAAACTTAAAGTGAATGAGCGGAAAACCCATATAGCACATAGCGATACAGGTATTAAATTCTTGGGAGTGGAAATTTTTACAAATTACACGGCAATTCAAGAAAAGAAGCTCAAAACATTAAAAGCGAAAGTAAGGCAACTCACCAAGCGTAATGGAGGATTGAATTTAGCGAGAGTGCTAAAGCAACTGAATCCAGTGCTCAGAGGGTTTGTAAACTACTTCAAAATAGCCAATATTACGAGCACACTGAAAAGCCTTGCGGCTTGGATAAGGCGGAGATTGCGAGCGGTACAAATGAGTTTATGGAAGAAGCCGTGCAGATTGCATCGTCGTCTTAAGCAACTAAAGTACAAACCGCCATTTAAGTCCATAAAAATGGACTCATGGCGAAACAGTGCGAGTCCGTTAGCAAGCTATGCGATGCCTAATCAGTGGTTCAAAAATCTAGGCTTGTATTCAATAGACGAAGTTAAAACAGGTGTACTCGCTTCTTTTTATTAAGAAATAGTAAATTGCAGGAGCCGTATACGAGGTCCGTACGTACGGTTCTGTGAGAGGGATGAGGCAAAAGCCTCACCCTACTCGATGTTTTTAAATCGAAGGGATAGATATGGCCGCTCAAAATAACATTGAACAGTTACTCTCAATAATGGCTCAATTAAGAGATAAAGAATCAGGTTGTCCGTGGGATAGAAAGCAGACGTTTGATTCTATTATCCCCCATACAATAGAAGAGACTTATGAAGTGGTAGATGCGATTCATAAGAAGGACTGGAGCAATTTAAAAGAAGAGTTAGGGGATTTACTATTCCAAGTCATTTTCTATGCGCAAATGGCGAAAGAAGAGGGGTTATTCGATTTTAATGATGTAGTAGAGACACTAACTGAAAAGTTGGTTCGTCGCCATCCACACGTCTTTGGAGACGAAGTGTTCTCATCAGAAGAGGAGATAACAGCGAATTGGGATAAAGTGAAGCAACAAGAGCGCTTAGAAAAAGAAGCGTTAAATAACATATCCCAAGAGCAAGGGAGCATATTAGATTCAGTGCCTACCGCTTTACCGGGGTTATTACGAGCAAATAAAATCCAGAAGCAGTGTGCTAAAGTTGGTTTTGATTGGGATGAACTAAAACCGGTTGCTGATAAAGTAAATGAAGAGGTTGCAGAGGTATTAGAGGAAGCTTTAAAAATACCAAGAGATGAAGATAAATTAGAAGAAGAGTTAGGCGATTTACTTTTTGCGACAGTAAATTTTTCTCGTCATTTAGGAAAAAATCCAGAGCAAGCTTTATGTAAAGCAAATGATAAATTTGAACGCCGTTTTCGTCAAATTGAAGCAAACGTCGCCAAAAAGAATAAAAAAATAGAGCAATGTGATTTAAATGAATTAGACTCTGAATGGGAAAATGTGAAGCGAAGCGAGCGGAATTGATTTGGAGCAAAAAATAAATCAATTAACTGTGATACTTTTCACGTTGTGGCGATAAAGCGGTTCTGGTATATTCACTTCCCGTCCAGATGAAATCCATTTTTATTCCTCATTACACCAATTTCAGGTAACGTATGACGACGAATTACATTTTTGTAACTGGCGGGGTTGTATCCTCACTAGGTAAAGGTATTGCAGCAGCATCATTAGCAGCTATTCTTGAAGCTCGTGGCTTAAAAGTCACTATGATGAAGCTTGACCCATACATCAACGTTGATCCAGGCACAATGAGCCCAACTCAACACGGTGAAGTATTCGTCACGGAAGACGGCGCAGAAACAGATCTAGACTTAGGTCACTACGAGCGCTTCATCCGCACCAAAATGACTAAGCGTAACAATTTTACCGCTGGTCGTGTATACGCAGATGTTCTACGTAAAGAACGTCGCGGTGACTACTTAGGTGCAACAATCCAAGTTATCCCTCATATTACTAATGCGATTAAAGAACGTGTTATTTCTGGCGCTGAAGGCCACGATATCGCAATCGTAGAAGTTGGTGGTACCGTTGGTGATATCGAATCTCTACCGTTCATGGAAGCGATTCGTCAGCTAGCAGTAGAGTTAGGCCGTGAGCGTGCTATGTTTATGCACTTAACACTGGTTCCTTACTTAGGCGCTGCAGGCGAGCTTAAAACTAAGCCAACTCAACACTCAGTAAAAGAACTACTATCTATCGGTATCCAACCAGATATCCTAGTTTGTCGTTCTGATCGTGTTATCCCAGCGAACGAACGTAAGAAAATTGCTCTTTTCTGTAATGTTCAAGAAAAAGCAGTTATCTCAATGAAAGACGTAGATTCAATCTACAAAATCCCACAACTTATCAAAGCACAAGGTACTGATGATCTAGTATGTCAACGCTTTGGTATTACAGCTCCTGAAGCTGATCTTTCTGAGTGGGAACAAGTAATTTATGAAGAAGCGAACCCAACTGGTGAAGTTACTATCGGTATGGTTGGCAAATACATTGAATTACCAGACGCTTACAAGTCAGTAAACGAAGCATTAAAACATGCGGGCTTGAAAAACCGTCTAAACGTCACTATTAAATATGTAGATTCACAAGATGTAGAATCTAAAGGTACTGAAATCCTAGAAGGTCTAGACGCAATTCTAGTTCCTGGTGGTTTCGGTGACCGCGGTGTTGAAGGCAAGATCCTTGCTGCTCAATACGCTCGTGAAAATGAAGTACCATATTTAGGAATCTGTCTGGGTATGCAAGTTGCGTTAATTGAATATGCGCGTAACGTTGCTAATATGGAAGGGGCTCACTCTTCTGAATTCTCTAAAGACACGAAGTTCCCTGTAGTTGGTTTAATCACTGAGTGGATTGATGGCGACGGCAACGTTGAAGAGCGTACTGAGAAATCAGATCTAGGCGGTACAATGCGTCTTGGTTCTCAACTATGTCACCTTGCTAAAGGTTCAAAAGCTCGTGAGCTTTACGGTAACGGAACTGTTGAAGAGCGTCACCGTCACCGTTATGAAGTAAATAATAATTTACTTCCTCAGCTTGAAAAAGCCGGTCTTAAGATTTCTGGCCTATCAGCTGATAAGAAGCTGGTGGAAATTATTGAAATCCCTAACCACCCATGGTTTGTGGCTGCTCAATTCCACCCAGAATTCACATCAACACCTCGTGATGGTCACCCATTATTTGAAGGTTTTGTTAAAGCTGCGGGCGTAAATGCACGCGGTGAGTTCGAAAAGTAATAGGATATTACGGATAGCTGCTCAATGTTGTAGCAGCTATTTTTAGCTTTTAAATTAAAGATAAAGTAGAGGAAACACAATGTCTAAGATCGTTAAAGTTCTAGGTCGTGAAATCATCGATTCTCGTGGTAACCCAACAGTTGAAGCTGAAGTTCACCTAGAAAGTGGTTTTGTAGGTATGGCTGCTGCTCCATCTGGCGCATCTACAGGTTCTCGTGAAGCTCTTGAGCTACGTGATGGCGACAAATCTCGTTTCCTAGGTAAAGGTGTTCTTAAAGCTATCGCAGCTGTAAATGGTCCAATCGCAGAAGCTCTAATCGGCAAAGACGCGAAAAACCAAGCTGAAATCGACCAAATCATGATCGATTTAGATGGTACAGACAACAAAGCAAACTTCGGTGCTAACGCAATCCTTGCTGTTTCTCTAGCGAATGCTAAAGCAGCTGCAGCAGCTAAGTCTATGCCTCTTTACGCTCACATTGCTGACCTAAACGGCACTCCAGGCGTATTCTCTATGCCTCTACCAATGATGAACATCATCAACGGTGGTGAGCACGCTGATAACAACGTTGACATCCAAGAGTTCATGATCCAACCAGTTGGCGCTAAAACTCTTAAAGAAGCTCTACGTATCGGTGCTGAAGTATTCCACAACCTAGCTAAAGTTCTTAAGTCTAAAGGCTACAGCACTGCAGTTGGTGATGAAGGTGGTTTCGCTCCTAACCTTAAATCTAACGCTGAAGCTCTAGAAGTTATCGCAGAAGCTGTTGCAGCTGCTGGTTACGAGCTAGGTAAAGACGTTACTCTTGCTATGGACTGTGCTGCTTCTGAGTTCTTCAACAAAGAAGACGGCATCTACGACCTTAAAGGCGAAGGTAAGAAATTTACTGCTGAAGAGTTCAACCACTACCTAGCTGGTCTTGTTGAGCAATTCCCAATCGTATCTATCGAAGATGGTCTTGACGAGTCTGATTGGACTGGTTTCAAACACCAAACTGAACTTCTAGGCGACAAAATCCAACTAGTTGGTGACGATCTATTCGTTACAAACACTAAGATTCTTGCTCGTGGTATCGAAGAAGGCATCACTAACTCAATCCTTATCAAGTTCAACCAAATCGGTTCACTTACAGAGACTCTAGCAGCAATCAAGATGGCTAAAGATGCTGGTTTCACAGCAGTTATCTCTCACCGTTCTGGCGAAACTGAAGATGCAACAATTGCTGATCTAGCAGTTGGTACAGCTGCAGGTCAAATCAAAACTGGTTCTATGAGCCGTTCTGACCGTGTTGCTAAGTACAACCAACTAATCCGTATCGAAGAAGCTCTAGGTGAACTAGCGCCATTCAACGGTCTTAAAGAAGTTAAAGGTCAATAATCTCAATTTTTGAGAGTATGACTTGATTCTTTAATCGTTCGATTAGAATTTAGATATAAAAACCGTCTCATTTGAGGCGGTTTTTTTTATTTCAGTAAGACAGCTAGTGAAGTTCTAATGATGGATTGATATAGTTAGCTTTCTTTTATCATTTCTTATTTTCGGAGCTATTATGCGTACATTTGCCATTTTCTTACTGATTGCTTTAGGGTGGTTGCAATACACCTTATGGTTTGGAAAAAATGGAATGTCCGATTACGCACAGGTCTCAAACGATGTCACATTGCAAGAAGAGGTCAATCAAGGTTTACGCAATCTAAATGAACAAATGTTTGCTGAAATCGATGATTTGAAAAAAGGCTCAGAAGCAATTGAAGAGCGTGCTCGACATGAGTTGGGAATGATAAAAAAAGGTGAAACATTTTATCGAATCATTGATGAAAATAGTGAAGGATAAGTCATGATCTCTTTACCTTCTATTACTGCTATCGTTCCTGCTGCTGGTGTCGGCAGTCGTATGAAAGCAGATCGTCCTAAGCAATATTTATTATTGAATGGAAAACCGGTCTTAGAGCACACGCTTGAACAATTACTGTCTTACCCTTTAATTGATACTGTCATTGTTGCAGTTAGTGATACTGACCCGTATTTTGATGAATTAGCGATAGCTAAAGATAAACGGGTTATTCGAGTTTCTGGTGGGGCAGAGCGAGCCGATTCTGTGCTTTCTGGATTAACTTATGTAAAAAATAATCAGCTGAGTGAATGGAGCATGGTTCATGATGCCGCTCGTCCTTGTATCCGTCATACTGATATTGAAAAACTGATTGAGGAAGTAGTACCCCATCATGTGGGGGGGATTCTTGCTTCTCCTGTCCGAGACACGATGAAGCAAGCGACACCTGAAAATAAGATTGATACAACCATTGATCGTAGTGTGCTATGGCATGCATTAACACCTCAACTTTTTACCACAGATCTTTTATATACAGCCTTAAAAACAGGATTAGAGAACTCATTCTTAATCACTGATGAATCGTCAGCGATTGAATTAATGGGGCATCAACCTAAATTGGTTCAAGGCCGTGCCGATAACTTAAAGATCACCCAGCCAGAAGATCTTGATTTAGCAGCGTTCTATCTTCAAAAAATGAAAAAGGAAACCAAATAATGAGAATTGGACACGGATTTGATGTACATAAATTTGGTGGTGAAGGCCCTGTAATTATCGGCGGGGTTAGCGTTCCTTATGAACAAGGGCTTATTGCGCACTCTGATGGTGATGTTGCTCTGCACGCTTTATGTGATGCCTTATTAGGCGCGATTTCAGAGGGTGATATCGGTCGTCATTTCCCAGATACTGATGATAAATGGAAAGGGGCGGATAGCCGAGCTTTGCTAAGAGATGTTTATCGTAGAGTAAAAGAGAAAGGTTTAGTGTTAGGGAACGCTGATGTCACTATCATTGCTCAGGCACCTAAAATGGCTCCTCATATTCAAGCTATGTGTGCTGCTATTGCCGAAGATTTAGAAACTGGCTTAGACAACGTGAATGTAAAAGCAACAACATCTGAACGTCTAGGTTTTACAGGAAGAAAAGAAGGCATTGCTTGTGAAGCAGTAGTGCTATTAGTTAACGTATCTTAAGAGATTCATTCTATGTCAGACATTATGTCTACTTTTTCGTGGTTATACGGAAAGCCAGTGGCGACAGGTAAATTAAAGCAATTACCTGAGCATTTTATCGTTAAAGAAGTATTAGGTTTTACGTTCACAGGAAAGGGTGAACACTTAATGGTTAAGATCCGTAAAACGGGTGAAAACACTAAGTATGTAGCAAACGAGCTAGCAAAGTTTTGTGGTGTAAAATCAAAAGATATTAGTTGGGCTGGCCTTAAAGACCGTCATGCAATAACAGAGCAATGGTTGAGTGTTCATTTACCAAAAAGTGATCATCTTAAATTTGCTTTGTTTGAAGCTACGCACCCAGGTGTTGAAATTTTAGAAATGACGCGCCATAACAAAAAATTGCGTCCAGGTGATCTTCTAGGAAATAGCTTCCAGTTAATAGCGACTGAAGTGACGGATATGGATGATGTTCTGTCTCGCTTGGACAAAGTAAAAGTATCAGGGGTTCCTAATTACTTTGGCTCTCAACGTTTTGGTCATGAAGGCAATAACGTAACAGAAGCTCGTCGTTGGGGTCGTGAAAACGTACGCACTCGTGATAATACAAAACGTAGTTTCTATTTATCAGCGGCTCGTTCATGGATTTTCAATCATATTGTTTCTCAAAGAATAACAGAGGGTTACTTCACTCAACCTGTTGATGGTGATATTCTACTTGATCAAAATGGTCGTACGGTTAATGAGAATGTAACCTCGGAAGAGAATATTCAAAAAGTTCAAAATGGTGATTGGTCAATTAGTGCTGCATTAGCGGGTGATAATCAATTACCAACAAGTGAAACTGCATTAACTCTAGAGCAACCACAACTTGATGCTGAACCAGATTTAATGGCCTTGATCCGTGGTAACCGTATGCGCCATGAGCGTCGTGCTATTGAGTTACACCCAGAGAATCTTAGTTGGTCAGCTGAAGGTGATACGTTAACACTTAATTTCTCTTTAACATCGGGCAGTTTTGCAACCGTAATTATGCGTGAGCTATTGCAAGAAATTGAAGTAGAACGTACATACGAGTAATTCAATTTTAAAGAAAGGAATGGAGATAAGAGTGAATAAGTTGCGCATATTGTTAAGTAATGATGATGGTGTCTTTGCTGAAGGGATAAATACCCTCGCGGTCGTATTATCAGATATTGCGGATATTACTATTGTTGCTCCTGATCGTAATCGTTCTGGTGCATCAAATTCATTAACTCTTGAATCTCCACTTCGAGTTCGTCAAATTGAAACAAATATTCATTCAGTGCAAGGGACACCAACAGATTGCGTGCATTTTGCATTGAATGAATTAATGAAAGATGATCTTCCTGATTTGATTATTGCTGGTATAAACCATGGCGCAAATTTAGGGGACGATACTTTATATTCAGGTACGGTTGCTGCTGCAACAGAGGGGCATTTTCTTGGATTACCCGCAATTGCCATGTCATTAGTAGGGCGTAATCATTTTGATACCGCCGCTCAAGTTGCCTTAGAGTTAGTGCGCAATCATATAGAAAAACCGCTAACAACGGAGAGGGTATTAAACGTTAACGTCCCCGATTGTGCTTATGCACAAATAACGTCTTGGGAAGTGACTCGTTTAGGTGCAAGACATCATTCAGAAAGTATGATTAAAGCAACAGATCCTCGTGGCGAAACGATTTATTGGCTAGGTCCTCCTGGTAAAAAACAAGATGCAGGCAAAGGGACTGATTTTTATGCAATTAAACATAATCAGGTGTCGATTACTCCGCTGCAGGTCGATTTAACCGCTCATGACTCCTTGGCCATGATGGCGGATTGGCTATCAATTGAGAGTACTCACTAATGCTTCATTCTCGAACTGAATTACTTGATCAATTTTTACGTCAACAAGGCATCAAAGACGAAGCGGTTTTATCAGCTATTCGTTTATTGCCGCGTGAACGTTTTGTGTCTGAGGCATTAGCTCATCAGGCCTATCAAAACAATGCATTGCCTATTGGTGAAGGACAAACGATCTCTCAGCCTTATATTGTCGCTAAAATGACTGAGCTACTCATGTTACAGCGAGAGTCTAATGTTCTAGAAATAGGAACCGGTTCGGGTTATCAAACTGCAGTATTAGCGCAATTGATAGATCACGTTAATTCAGTTGAACGAATTAAATTACTTCAATGGAATGCAAAGCGATTATTGAAGCGATTAGACATATATAACATATCAACAAAACATGCTGATGGGTGGAAAGGATGGGCCAGTAAATCGCCATTTGATGCCATCATTGTTACCGCTGCCGCAGAATCCATTCCTGATGATCTATTATTGCAATTAAAAGATGGTGGGAGGTTGGTTATACCCGTAGGGGAGACAGAGCAGCAGTTACTTCGAATTATTCGTCATGGTGATGAATTTCATTCAGAGGCGATAGAAGAAGTTCGTTTCGTCCCATTAATTGCAGGTGAATTAGCATAATCATAATGAAAAAAATAACCGTGACTCCTTCTCGTTTGTGGCTTATTGCCGCTACTTTTATTCTATTACTTTCAGGCTGCTCTATGGGGCCTCATCGTCCTGCTCCTGTATCTAGTGTAAATAAGAGTTCTTCATCGTATGGCGGCGCTGAGCGTGGCAGTTATCGTGGTAGTTACTACCAAGTTGAGAAAGGTGACACTTTATATTTTATTTCTTATGTAACCAATAAAGATGTTAAAGAATTGATCGCACATAATGAATTAAAAGCACCTTATGTGATTCATCCAGGTCAAAAGCTTAAATTATGGGGGCCTAAGTATGTCGCTCCTGCGTATGGCGATGATGGTTATTTAGTTAGTAACAATAGCACCTCTAAAACCACGAATACTGCTGCTGTAGCAGTTGTACCAGTGGCTAATAATAAACCTGTTACCAAGGCTACACCAACAGTGTCGAGTAGCACAAAATCATCATCTGTACAAAAACAAAGCACAAAAAAGGTTGAAAACACCAAATCGAAGGAGTATGTTAAAACTAACAAACCGGTAACAACTGCTAAGTCGAAACCAGTTGCTAAAGCAAAACCGGCAGTTAAACCAAAACCAGTATCTAAACCTAAATCAGTAGAAAAAAAATCGGAAAAGGTAGGTTCCTGGTTATGGCCAACAAAAGGGCGAATAATCGCTAAGTTTTCAACAGGAGATCAAGGAAATAAAGGGATTGATATCGCAGGTCAACGAGGCCAAGACATCATCTCTACCGCTAAAGGAACAGTGGTATATGCAGGTAATGCATTAAGAGGTTATGGTAATTTAATCATTATTAAACATAACGACGATTACTTAAGTGCTTATGCTCATAATGAATCACTGTTTGTTAAAGAAGGTCAAAATATTACCGCGGGACAAAAAATTGCATCAATGGGTAGCTCAAGTACGAGCAGTGTTCGTTTGCACTTTGAGATCCGCTTTAGAGGGAAATCGGTAAATCCACAACGGTATTTACCGTAACAGGGATGACATAGCTGAGTTGTAATGTCTTGCTGGCTCGCCATGGGGAGGCGCTATGAGTAAAAGCAATGCAGTAACTAAAGAAATTGAAGAGTTTGATTTAGATACAGTAAATGACAGTGACGTTGTTGCTGCTGATGAGTCGGAACGTTTAGAGGTCACCAGTTCACAGAAGGTAATGGATGCTACGCAACTTTACTTAGGTGAAATTGGTTTTTCTCCACTACTAACTGCTGAAGAAGAAGTTTACTTTAGCCGCTTAGCTTTAAAAGGCGATGTTGCCGCGCGATCTCGAATGATTGAAAGTAATCTTCGATTGGTAGTGAAAATAGCTCGTCGTTATAATCACCGTGGTCTTGCGTTATTGGATTTAGTTGAAGAGGGTAATCTTGGCTTAATCCGTGCGGTTGAAAAATTTGATCCAGAGAGAGGCTTTCGGTTTTCTACCTACGCTACTTGGTGGATACGTCAAACCATTGAACGTGCCATCATGAATCAAACTCGAACTATCCGCTTGCCTATTCATGTCGTTAAAGAACTGAATGTTTACTTACGTGCAGCTCGTGAATTATCACAAAAACTTGATCATGAACCAACACCTGAAGAAATTGCAGAAAAGCTTGATAAACCAGTGAGTGATGTAAGTCGTATGCTGCGTTTAAATGAACGAGTCGCTTCTGTTGATTCTATGGTGGCTGGTGAATCTGATAAAGCTCTGCTTGATATCTTACCTGATACTAAACATGCAGATCCTGAGTCAGAAACTCAAAAAGACGATATTAATGCCTCTTTGGTTGGTTGGCTTGGTCAACTTAACCCAAAACAAAAAGAAGTCGTTGCGCGTCGTTTTGGTTTATTAGGATATGAAACTGCAACGTTAGAGCAAGTAGGTAAAGAGATTGGATTAACACGTGAGCGAGTAAGACAAATTCAAGTAGAAGGATTACGACGTTTAAGAGAGATAATGACGCAGCAAGGACTGAACATGGAAACCTTATTTGCAGTTGAAGAGTATTAATTACCTCATAGAAATAACTCAGCGTAATAAATAATAAAGCCCCAGCAATATAAGTGTTGGGGCTTTTCTTTTAATAACGTCGTTTAATCTCGTTTTTCATTTTCTTGTAAAGTATGAAATCCTGACCAAATTCGGTTAAATGTGGTTATCCAACATAAAGTCGAATATACATACGCAATGATGATAAAGTGAGTAGGGAATAAGCAAAATAAAACAAAGCAACCAATGGTTTCAGTTCCCTCGGTTAAGCCGCTTATGTAGTAGAGAGATTTGTTTTTATAGACGGGATTATCGATATTTCGTTTTCCAGCCATGATTGCAAAAGCCAAAAAACTACTTCCTGTCCCTATGAAAGAAAATATTAATAACGCACCTGCAATGGCATTCTGCTCTGGATTGGCCAGAATAAAACCAAATGGAATAAGGGAGTAAAAAAGAAAATCCAGACTGATATCTAAAAAACCACCAGAATCTGTTATTCCTGTGATTCGAGCTAAAGCCCCATCTAAGCCATCGCAAATCCGATTTAACAAAATAAAAACCAGTGCGATATTATATTCTTGAAATAGTAATGCAGGAAAAGCTAAAAGCCCTAAAGCAAAACCAAATAGGGTCGTTTGATTCGCTGTTACCCCTAATTTATGTAAGCCAGTTGCCGCTATTGATAGGGTTTTTTTTATTATTTGAATACTGAATTTATCAAGCATTGTTTATCTCCATAGGCCAAAGGAATGTTTGGCTCTCTTTTGGAATATCGTCAATATCATGAGTTACTAGTAGTGTTGGAATGTTGGCTTCTATTAATTGTTCAAAGACCCAATCTCGAAACTGAATGCGCAAGGCTTTATCTAGCTTACTAAAAGGTTCATCCAATAAAGCGACATCAGGTTTAGCTAATAACATTCTAACTAAACTGATCCTAGCACGTTGCCCACCAGATATTTGGTTTGGAAATACAGTGGCTAATGAGTCTAATTGAACATTTTTAAGTGCATTGATTGCATCAACCTTACGTTGAGATCCTTTTATTTTATCTGGTAATGCAAAGGCAAGGTTTTCCCAAATACATAAATGAGGAAAAAGAAGATCTTCTTGAAATAAAATCCCGACTTTTCGTTCGTGAGAAGCGATTTTATTAATTGTTTTATTGTTAACTTCAATGCTACCTGAATAGTTAAAGTCACCGCTTAAATGGCCTGCAATCACGTTTAATAAGGTCGATTTACCACAACCACTTGGTCCCATGACACTAAGTATTTCTCCTTTATTGATAGATAGAGAACAATTACTTAGTAAAGGCGTGCCGTTATGAGTGAGAATGCTGAGATTTTGTATTGATAGGCTCATTACCCGTCACTTTCCTTGTTGTTAGGTTTAGATGAGGACGATAAGAATAGAATCGTCCAATGAAGATCGTCAAGCTGAAGAAAATAAATGGCAATAGTGCCTGCCATAACCCATAGAGTGCAGTAATTCGACGATCAAATCCGCTTGAAAGAGCGACGGCTTCTGTCGTTAATGTCATTATTCGGCCTGCTCCTAGCATTTGTGTTGGTAAATATTGTGCGAGGCTAACACTTATGCCTATAGCCCATGCATATAACATTGCGGGCAATAATAAAGGCAGTTTTATTTTTATCCAGCAATGCCATGGTGATTTTCCAAGACTTAACCCTGTTTGGGTCAGTCGTTGATCAAAACTGCGCCATGGCCCATCTAATGCGAGAAATATATAAGGGAAAGAAAAAAACACATGCGCCCAAATAACCCAAAACCAATAAGAATCACTCGAGAAATAGAGCGCACTGACCTGAAGACCAAATAATAATGAGAGTTGAGGGACTAACATTGGAATAGCGATTAATAGAGAAGGAATATGCCATCTGTATTTAATTTTAAACTCATGCCCAAGTAAGGCAAAGGCAAGAGCTATTGTGGCAGAGATAATTGCGATAATAACGCTATCTGTAATAACTGGCAGTAGAGTTCCCCATTCACTATTCCAAAAACGAAAAGTAAATGTGCTTGGTAAGAGATCTGGGAAGCGCCAACGTTGTGCAACACTCCAAAGTACCATTACAGGTAATGATAGAGCGACGATACTTGCAACAGCAGTAAAAAAAGCTAAGCCAGGGAGGCGAAGTCCCATGCGTCCAGATATTTGCCAATGACGACAGTAGGTTGTAATTCCCCACTCTAGAAAACGATGAAAAGCTATGAGTAAAAAGCAAATAACAAGGAGTATGATAGCCCCTGCACCTGCTCTAGGCTGTAATTGAATATCAGGATCACTAAACCATTGCCACACTAATACTGCAAATGTGGGTGGGTTAGTTGCCCCTATAATTAAGCTTACATCAACCACTGATACGCTATAGGCAATCACCGCTAATAGCGGAAATCGTATTTTTTTAAGCCATTGTGGAAATATACATTTCCACCATATTTGGTGACGTTGATACCCTAGGCTTGTTGCTATTTTTGCCGTTTGATCGACATTGAGTTGTTGCATAATAGAAATGCTCATTAAAAGAAGAAAAGGCACTTCTTTAATAATCAAAACTAAAATAAGTCCGACATTAATGGCGTCATTAATAATTACGGGAAAATCAAAATCTCCGACAGGGTTAAGTAGTCTTGCAGCTATTCCTGTTGGTGAAAAGAGAAAAGCGAACCCAATAGCAAAAGCGACATGAGGCATAGCAAGAAGTGGAGATAGTAAAGGTTCTATTTTTTTCCAAACAGATAATTGCCATGTACTTTGTAGAATTATAAAAGTAATCAAACAAGAGATAAGCGTACTGATAAAGGCACTGCTTATTGTTAAGGAGATGGAGTGCCAAATACCACTCCATTCAAAGACAGATATATATCCATTGAAAGATAAGGTATCTAGACCAATTGGGGGCATATAGCTTAAAGATGCACTTAAAATTCCGAGGATCCCAGGAAGGAGCGGAAGAATGCAAACCATGATAAGTAAAATATAAAAAAATGGTAATATCATGGTCTTGTTAGTAATACCTATATTAAAAATAAGCGAATAGTAGTGAAATAAGATTATGTACTATCACTGATAATGTATTGAATAAGACAAAAAGTAAACTAATTAGTTCATTTTTAGTGAGGTGCTAGTTTTGATAATTCCCTTTATTACCAATATCAAAATGAAGAGGCATTCTCCATTTCTGAATGGCTAAAAAAAGAAAAATCACACCAGATAGAGCTAAGCATATTAATGCAATAAGCCATACCTCCATCGCTAACATCAGTGTAGCGATACATAATAGAAATGGTACAAGCCTTAATCCCATCACTTTAAAACAGAATGATTCCTTTAAGGCTATGCCAGAAAAAGTAACAAAAATAAACCCAACAGGAAGCCAAAAGAAACGGCTGTCATCTAATAAGCTTAATAGTACTAATCCTATCCAAGCTGACCAGGTAATGAGCATTCTTATTTTCTTATCATAAACATGTAAATTTGCAGCACTCATTGCGGCGGAAAGAGCAAGAGTTATAAAAGTAAATTCTTTTAATGAGCCATCAATTAATACCAACGAAATATCATCGGCAATAGCAAGGCTACTTAGAAATAGAGTTAGAGAAAATAACGTAATGCCCAATCGGTAGGTAATAACGCTGATTTTATCTAGAGAATCTAATATCTCAATATGTTCTGTATTTGCCATATTTAAGTACTCAAGGTAGATATTCTATTATTAACTTTAGCATGCTTAGTGAATGTTTATTGTGTGAATTTCGTTGTAAATGTTTAATTTTAATGTTGCTCGTAAGGGGTTACTTTTCATGTTTGTAATTATTTGCTGTCAATATTTTTCTAGGAAGTAAAAATTAGTGATTTGTATCACATAAAAGATGATTTTAAATCTGCGCTATGTATACTCCTTCCCCCAATACAAGCCGTCACATGGAACAGTGAATGACCCCAAGGATTAGGACCAGCTACTGTTAAACAGCTTGTAAAGGAACCCAAATGAACATCTTTTTATATAATGTTATTCCTTCCTCTTGGAGTAACTACTTTATACCTTTATCGTCATCCTCTATGGCGAGTCCTTTCGTTTCTTCATCTTTACCTCAATCTATTAAATAGGCATTATTATGACCATTTTATTTAGCCTTATAGGCATGTGTGCGCTTATCTTTTGTGCATGGGTATTTTCAGAGAAGCGTTCAGCTATCAATTGGAAAACCGTTCTAAGAGCTCTTTTTTTACAATTCTCTTTCGCTGCTCTTGTTCTTTATTTTCCTTGGGGACAAGCAGCGCTAGCAGCTCTTAGTAGTGGGGTTTCTAGTTTATTAGGTTTTGCGGATGAAGGTATTGCATTTTTATTCGGTGACTTAGCTTCAAATGGTTTTATCTTCGCAATTCGTGTCTTACCAATCATCATCTTCTTTAGTGCTTTAATTTCTGCTTTATATTATTTAGGCATCATGCAAAAAGTCATTGCTGTTTTAGGTGGTGCAATTCAAAAATTCCTGGGTACAAGTAAAGTTGAGTCATTAGTTGCTACTGGTAATATCTTTTTATCTCAAGGTGAATCTCCTCTACTTATTCGTCCATTCTTACCTCAAATGACTCGCTCAGAATTGTTTGCAGTAATGGCGGGTGGTATGGCATCGGTTGCAGGTAGTGTACTTGGTGGTTATGCAGGTTTAGGTGTTGAGCTTAAATATTTAATTGCAGCAAGCTTTATGGCTGCACCAGGCAGTTTATTGATGGCTAAGATTTTAGTCCCAGAACAAGAAACGCCAGTTGATCAACATGAATTAACTATTGATAGAAGTGAACAAAGTAACGTTATTGATGCATTAGCAAGTGGTGCAATGAATGGTATGAAAATCGCAGTAGCGGTAGGTACTATGTTGATCGCATTTGTTAGTGTGATTGCTATGCTAAACAGCGGCTTAGAAATGGTTGCTGAATGGTTTGGTTTTGCTGGCGTAACATTACAAACTGTTTTTGGTTACTTGTTTGCACCAGTAGCTTGGATTATTGGTATTCCAAAAGCTGAAATGGTGATGGCTGGTTCTTATATCGGTCAAAAAGTAATATTGAACGAGTTCGTTGCATTTATTGATTTTGTTCAACATAAAGATCAACTATCAGCATACAGTCAAGTGATTATCACATTTGCACTATGTGGTTTTGCGAACGTAAGTTCTATCGCGGTTCAGTTAGGCTCAATTGGTGTTATGGCACCAGAGCGTCGTGCTGAAGTTGCAAATATGGGTTTTAAAGCGGTACTGGCAGGTACGTTAGCAAACCTTATGAGTGCATGTTTAGCGGGATTATTCTTTAGCTTGTCGTTGTAATCATTTAACTTCAAGTTAAAAATAAAAAGCCCATGCTGTATGAAAATACGTATGGGCTTTTGTTTAAAAATATGAGGTCAAATTAGCCGATGACAATTTGGCCTAATACATAACCAACCATACAGGCAGAAATGACTCCGATTAAACCTACTGACATAAATGAATGGTTAAAGTAGTACTTACCAATCTTGGTGGTTCCTGAGCTATCAAAGTTAACTGTTGCAATGTCTGATGGGTAATTTGGAATAAAGAAGTAACCATAAACGGCAGGCATTAAACCAATCACTAAGGCTGGCTCTAACCCTAAAGCCAGACCAACAGGTAGCATCATACGAGCCGTTGCTGCTTGAGAGTTTACAACTACCGATACAATGAATAGTGCCAAAGCAAATGTCCATGGGTGAAGTGTCACCATATCGACAATGCCCGCCCTAAATTGAGGCATCGCATATTGGAAGTAAGTATCAGACATCCAAGCGATACCGAAGATAGCTATCGCTGCCACCATACCTGATTTAAATACCACACCATTAGGCACGTCACGAGGATCGGTTTTCGTCGCTAATAGAATCACACCACCAAACGCTAACATCATCATTTGGATCACAACAGACATTTTGATCGGAGCGCCACCTTCAATGATAGTTCTTACTTCTGGCCACATAGCGATAACGACGATAGAAACAATTGCCCCTAGGAAGATAAGTACCGCATTACGTGCTTTAGTTGGTAGTTGTTCATCTAAAGAGGTTGATGTTGTATTTAAGATTTTTTCACGCCAGACAGGATCTTTTAAGCGTGCTTGGTATTCTTCATCATCTTCCAGTTCTTTACCACGACGCAAGCTGTAAAGTGCCAACATTAATGTACCAAACAAGGTAGAAGGCACAGTTACCATTAAAATCGACATTAAGGTAATTGATGCGTCAATATCGACTAATTGTGCAAGATAGTAAACTACTGCAGCTGAAAGTGGAGAAGCCGTAATTGCAATTTGAGAAGCGACAGATGCCGCTGCCATTGGACGCTCGGGGCGGATACCATTTTTTAGTGCCACATCACCAATGATTGGCATAATTGAATACACTGCATGGCCTGTACCTAGTAGAAATGTCATTGCATAAGTAACAAATGGTGCAATGATGGTAACGCGTTTAGGGTTCTTTCTTAAGATCCGTTCAGCCACTTGTAGCATGTATTTCAAACCACCTGCGGCTTCTAATATAGAGGCACAAGTAACAACGGCTAAAATGATTAACATTACGGTGACGGGAGGAGAGGTTGGAGGCATTTTGAAGATAAAGACTTCAATAACTAAACCAATTCCAGAGACGACCCCTAAGCCTATCCCACCAAATCGAGACCCGATATAGAGTACGAGTAACAAAAAGAGAAATTCAAAATACAACATAGAACCACCTGCATTAATGCAATTATAATTAAAATCAACTACAGACATTAATACCTTATATTTCATGGGGTTTAATTGAGCGAGTTCTCATTTAGATTGTTGTTGGTTTTATAAATAGAGGCTTGGTTGATCTGAATTAAATGAAAGGTCATTTTTTATCAAAAAAAGAAAAAATGGGCGCTACCTATCGGATTGTATTAGCTATCATATGTTGGGGTTTGGGTATTAACTAAGAGCTAATACCCAAAATTAGATTAATCTCGAGTGAAGTTTTGTTCTGAGAAATGGTCAAGATCGTATGGTGTTTGTTGGTAAACACAGTAGTTTAGCCAATTAGAAAACAGTAAATGACCATGACTGCGCCACGTTGCTTTTGGCGAGATCTCTGGGTTGTCATTAGGATAGTAATTTACTGGAATAGTTGGTTCCATACCTTCACCTAAATCACGAATGTATTCATTATGTAGAGTGAAAGAATCGTATTCAGGGTGACCTGTTACAAAGACATTTCGTTTGTCTTTGGTTGAGGCTAAGTAGACACCTGCTTGTTCAGACGTTGCTAGAATATCTAAGTCAGTATGTTCGCTCAAATATTTGGCTGAGAAATCAGCGTAACGAGAGTGAGGTGCTAAAAATTGATCATCAAAACCACGTAAAATAGGATGGTGTTGATCAAGGTTATCATGCTTATACACACCGGATAATTTTTCTTTACGAGTACGTTTTGGTAAATCATAAAGTAACTTTAATCCTGCTTGTGCAGCCCAACAGACATATAAACTTGAAGTCACATGATCTTTTGCCCATGTCATAATCGTTTGTAAGTGATCCCAATAAATCACATCTTCAAACTGGACTAAGCCTAGAGGGGCACCGGTAATGATCAATCCATCAAAATTACGATTCTTAATGCCTTCAAACTGGCGATAAAAGGTATCTAAATGTTCTGTTGGTGTATTTTTACTGGTGCGATTATCAATACGTAATAGCTCAACATCCACTTGTAATGGGCTATTTGATAGCAAACGTAAAAATTGAGTTTCAGTTTCAATCTTCTTTGGCATTAAATTTAAAATGATGACTTTTAGAGGACGAATGGCTTGCGTGGTGGCACGGGATTCTTGCATGATGAAAATATTTTCTTCACGCAATACTTCTGCAGCGGGGAGTTGGTCTGGTATTTTTATTGGCACAACTTATCCTTAAGTTATTTTTAATCTGTAGCATTCTATACGTCTATACCCCTAAACTACCTCATTATGAATAGAGTGTCGATACAAGAAAGGACACCAACGTATCCTTTTCTTTTTCTTTAATAAGAAGAACTCAATTACCCTAGGGTTTTAAAAAGAGTCTTCGAGCCAATTAAGCTGACTTATAACGTATTTTAAATGTGTTCAATGAAAGCTTATTTCGTGGAAGCTTTGCTAATAAAATACCACTAAGTAGTGGAAACAACATCATTAATGACTGATCTGAAATAACCGCCCCAGAAGTAAGTGCAGAGAGACTTAAAGCAACTAATGGAAAAATTAAAAAGCAGATTGAAGCTGTAAATGGTGTTGAAATTTGTCCTAATTTAAAATAAGCCACAATGCCACCAACGCTAGCAAACACACCTAAATAGACGACAGCCATAAGTGATGATGGTGAAAATGTTTGAACCGTAATATTTTCAAATGCAAATGAAGTGATAAATAGTAGCAATGAAGCGATAAAGCTAGGGATAGCGTTGTAAGTAATTACTTGAATATCTTTGCAGTGTTTCTGAACCATGACATACATTATTGCATGAATGATGACAGCTAAAGCCAATGCTCCAGATCCGATTAATAAATTATTACCTCCAATGCTCAATTCATTCGATAAGATTAGATATAAGCTCGCCACTGAAATAAATAGACCTGCAAATTGGTGAGGTGACAGTCTAAGTCCTAAAAATAGTGTTGATGTGATCATGACAGCAATTGGCATGTTAGCAAAAATGATAGACGCTAGACCTGAAGATATATACATCTCACCCGCTATCATTAACGTAAATGGGATGGCGAAATAGAAAACAGCGATAATAACCACCCATTTATTTTTTCCTTGTGGAAAGAATAACGGTTGGTTAAATACCTTTGAAAGTAAAATAAGAATCGGTGAAGCAATTAGAAAACGTAAAGCCGTTGAAAAAATTGGCGGTATACTTTCTACTGCTACTTCCATTGCAAGCCATGTTGTTCCCCAGATAAAACACACTGAGCAAAAAAGAATCAGAGAAAGGTATTTCTTATCCATATTAAGTTCCATTATATATTATTGACATTTATTTGTTTTTTATGCGTGCTGTTGCAACAAGATTAAGAGGGAATATACGTGCTTTACGGGAGGATAACTTACTTATTTGAATCTTATAATTGTCTTTTTATAGAAAATTTTTCTCTTATTACTGCTTTACGATGTCTATATGTTATTTTTACCCCTTGTTTAATTAGATCTTTCTAAATTTGAATTTGTTAAATTAGCTAGTACTAAATAACCATTGACTAATGTATTGTGTTTAGTATGCTTATCTTTTAATTATCAATGAAGGTAAAGGTTTGTAATGGGGATAGTAATTCCATGGGGGTCCTTATTTGGCGGTATACTGTTAGGTGTCTCGGCGACTTTACTGCTTTTACTCAATGGTAAAATAGCAGGGATCAGTGGTGTATTAACTGGTGTGATCATGCCTAAGAATCAGGATTATGTATGGCGTGTATTATTCATTGTTGGAATGATCTGTGGTGGTGTGATTGGAACTTACTTTCTCGGTGCAGAAGTGCCAAGTGAATATTCAACGACACCCGGATTGCTAATTATTGCAGGAATACTCGTAGGCATTGGAACAAGATTAGGTAACGGTTGTACAAGTGGTCATGGAATTTGTGGTATTGGACGGTTGTCGATACGTTCTATAACGGCGACAGCTATCTTTATGTGTGTTGCCGCGATTACTGTTTTTATTCGCCTCCATCTTCTTTAAATAAGGCAGATTATGACTACTTTATTATTTCGTATCGTTTCGTTATTTTCAGGGCTTTTATTTGGTATAGGTATGGTGATATCTGGTATGGCGGATCCTCAAAAAGTGACTGGCTTTCTTGATATTACAGGGCTATGGGATCCAAGCTTAATGTTTGTGATGGGAGGTGCATTACTCATCTTTATGCCTGCGTATTTTTTATTGATAAAACCTAAAGAGAAACCAATAAATGCAGAAGAATTTTGTTTATCAAGCAATACTCAAATAGATAAACGATTAGTTATTGGTGCTGCTATTTTTGGTTTAGGTTGGGGGATTGCTGGTGTATGTCCAGGGCCTGCGGTATCTAGTTTTGCTTTAGGTAATATGGATGTCATTGTTTTCTTCATTGCCATGATGGCAGGGTTAGCTATTACACATAAAGTGAGCCTGCGAAAATAAAATAATAGCAGTTCATTTGTAAAACAAGGCGTTCATAATAAAAATGAGCGCCTTTTTATATTTGGCTAGCAAATATAGAGGTTAGTTAGTGTAGTTATAACGATCACTTAGATTTTTAGTATCGTACTCAATTAGCTCCCATTCAAAACCGGATTTATCGTAAAAGTAGATTCGGCGTCCATATTTTTCTTGGGTAATGTTACCATTTTGTTCATAGCCTAACGCGAGTAGTTTGAGCTGGGTATTATCTAAATCGTCAACGATCATACCAATATGATTAATCGAAATGTTTTGGTATGGCCTACGTGTGTCTTTTGCTGTTAAGGGATCGTTTGGTTCTTGCAGAGCAAAGTAACAACTCTCATTTCCAACATGAACCCATCGATAGCTATTTTCAGGCGTTTGATCTGCTTTTATTCGAAAATCAGGTGCTGCATTTAGAAGAAAAGCGAGAGCAGCATCAATATTTGGAACGGTGATATTTGCGTGTTCAAATTGTGTCATGGTGACTCCTTGTCTATTTATTGCTTAAGTTATGCACACTTTAAAACCTCAAGTTAAGATTAGGTCAATCATTAATTTAAGGCACAATGAACTATTTATATAATCAGATATGTTTAATATAAAAACTTAATGATGGATATATTATTTGTAGTTTTAGGTTTTATTTATCTTTATTGTCCATGCTTTATTTAAGGTTATGAATTGATAAAACTTGATCTGTTTATATTCTATTTATGTTGCGTTCATAATCAGTAAGTTCCATTAATATTAAAAATGAGATTGTTCATGCTGAAAATGATGATTTTATGTTATAAATTCTATCTTGTTTTTATGTTTAGTATTTATATATCAATAGTATACAGTATTTCTTTGATGCTGCTTATAGGGCGTTTCTTGTTGGATCCTAAGATTCCATTTTTGAGAGGGGGAATGATATATCCACGAATACATAGTTTATTTATAATCCCTACCTCTTTCATAAATAGTATTTTAATTAATCGTGAATCTTTATTTTTTGAGATGTATAGACTATTTATATTAATAACGATTTAACACTAATGAGTATCTTATGGTCGGATTATGTTTTCAAATTAATGACTGGACTCTTGTCATTGAGGAAAATAAATTATATCGCCAAGATAGGGAAGTCTCTGTTGAGCCACGTTTAGTCAATTTATTACGTTTTCTTGCTCAGCATTCAGGTGAGGTTTTTTGTCGTGATGAGCTTATTCAACACGTTTGGGATGGCGCATTTGTTACAGACCAAGTAGTCACACAATCCATTTTTGAGTTACGTAAGATTTTAAGAGACGGTCGATTAGATAACGCAAGATATCTTGTGACAGTGCCAAAACGTGGTTACAAGTTGGTGGCAGAGACCAAGTTAGTGAATCTTGAGGACACTGAATTCTGGAAGCCTTCTGATCGTTTTATATCAGCAACACCTTCGGCTAATTCTGAATTAAAACCACAAAATGATTGCAATCAAATGATTGATAATAAAGGGGAAGATGTAAAGCCAGATCTTTCTTTTCCATCGGGGCCATTAACACGAGCAATAGCGACGATATCTAAAGATGTAGAGAAAGAGAAAAAGAAACAAGGCTCAGGTTTTAATTCTTTTCATCGATGGAAGTTACTCGCCTTTGATGCTTTTCTCGTCTGTATATTAATTGCTGTGATTGTGTCTACAGCATATCAGCAATCCGCGATTCATATTACGAAAGCCATTGATATTGACCTGATCCAATTCACTTACAGTGAAAGCAGAAATCAAAAAGATGATACTGAATTTTTAGCTGATGGGATCAGCCAAAAATTAATGTCAGATCTCGCTAGCGTAGGAAAATACCGTGTGCAGTTAGATAAAACAGCATTTACTACAGGGATATTACCGGGAAAAGTGGTTAATGTTCGGGTAGAAGAGCAACAGAGTAAAACCTATTTAGATATTGAATATCGTAGTAATACTTCAAATAAGGTTCTTTTTAGCCGTCAATATAGAATGACGAATGCAAATTTAGAGCATGTATTGCGTCAATCCTCTTTGGATCTAATGAGAGCACTTGGTGTTTCAGTCTCTGAAGAACAAATTGATATTTTAATGCTTGGTTTACCTAAAGAAAAAGGGCTACTTGAGATGCTGGTTCAGGCAAATCATTATATTAATCAACCGAATCCTAAGCGATTTGAACAAGGTATTCGATTATTGGAGAAAATATCAGAGCAAGAACCTGACAATGCTTACATTTTGGCTGAGTTATACATTGCTTATAATGCCTTTTCTGCATTAAATCCTGAACTGGAATTAACGGATAATACGTTAAAAACAGAGAAATTAAGTGAGGAGCTCGTTACTTCTTATACGAATAACATGGATAAGGTATTACCGACACGTATTTATGAAGCATTAGCGATGAATGCCATTAAACAAGATGAAAAAGAAAAAGCACAGCAATATCTGGATCTTGCTTTTGAGAGAAGAGAATCGGCTCTTTCTTATATTCTTCAAGGAAAACTTGCGGAATTGAATGGTAATTTAGATCAGGCTGGTGATGCTTATAGTCGAGCATTTTTTATGGATACATCATTAGAAACGTACATGTTAAGTGAAAATATAGCTTTTTATAGTGACTTAGAAACAGTTGCTTATTTCATGTATAAAGCGGTAACCCCGAGTGAAATTCGATTAATGTAAATCAGCAGTAATTAATAAAAAGCCCGTCGAGCATTAGTTCGACGGGCTTTTTTTAGTTTGTGGCTAAGAAATAATTAGTTAGAGCAAATATCTATGCTTTTTTTTTCTTTGGGTGCCATGCACCGTCTAAATCATCAAGCTCAGGGAACTTAGTACGGTCAAACTCTGGCGTTTTACCCGCTTTAAGTTGAACTTCGTAATCTTTAATGATTTTGATAGCCAGCTTAGAAAGAAGGATTAATGCAATAATGTTGATTAATGCCATCATACCCATAGAGGCATCAGCTAGGTTCCACACAACAGGTAGTGAAGCTACTGAACCAAACATAACCATAGCTAGAACACACAAACGGAAACCAAACAGACCTTTCTTAGAGTTGCCGTTTAAGAACATTACGTTCGTTTCAGCGTAGCTGTAGTTTGCAATGATTGAGGTGAAACAGAAAAGAAGAATAGCCAGTGCCATAAAGTAGCTTGTCCAACCGCCTAACTCATTGGTTAGCGCTTGTTGAAGAAGGCTGATACCAGTAGCTGCATCAGGTTGGTCCATTACGCCTGAAAGCATAATCATTGCCGCAGAAGCAGTACAAATAACTAGCGTATCAACAAACACACCTAGCATTTGCACAAAACCTTGTGATGCAGGGTGGTTAGGGTTTGGTGTAGCACTTGCTGCGATATTAGCCGCAGAACCCATACCCGCTTCGTTCGAGAAAAGACCACGAGCGATACCTGATTGCATTGCTTGAGCGATAGTGTATGCAACACCACCCGCTGCCGCTTCTTGCCAACCGAATGCACTTTTAACGATAAGCGTTAATATGGCAGGAACTTCAGTAATGTTCATTACAACAATAATTAATGCAATAGCAAGGTAACCAATTGCCATTACAGGAACTATTTTTGATGATGCGTTAGCTACACGACGTAAACCACCCATAATGAAGAAAGCAGAAACAGCAACAATCACCATGCCCATAATAGTTTTATCAAAACCAAATGAGTGATTCAGAGCGTCAGTAATAGTGTTGGCTTGAACTGCGTTGAATACTAGACCAAAAGCGATGATTAAGAAGATAGAGAAAAGCGTACCCATCCAGCGTAGACCTAAACCTTTTTCCATGTAATAAGCTGGACCACCACGGTATTGACCGTCAACGTCTTTCACTTTGTAAACTTGTGCCAGTGTTGATTCAATGAAAGCTGTTGCCATACCAAATAGAGCAATTAACCACATCCAGAAGATAGCACCTGGGCCACCAACGGTTAATGCAACTGCAACACCTGCCATGTTACCCGTTCCCACGCGGGCTGCCATAGAGGTACAAAATACTTGGTAAGAACTGATGCCATTTTCGATTTCTTGGCCACTACGTAAGATTTTGATTGAGTGTCCTAGTTGGCGAATTTGAATAAAACCAAGACGTAGGGTGAAGTAGACACCCACACCAACTAATAAATAAACAAGGACTTGTCCCCAAAGAAGCCCATTGATACTACCAATAACCGAAAGCAAGGCTTCGTTCATCGATTCAATAAGCGTTGAATCTGTGTTTGTCATGAAATTTCCTTATTATTAATCGTTAATTTATTTTTCTTAAATAATGGATAACGAGCGCCATCCTTTAAGAAATATAAATAACTTTGTTATAAAGTTGTATAAAATATCGTTTGCTAAGGATTTGCGGCGATTAATATAGTTCAGTCGACTTTAGCTAGTCAATCATAATGAAACAATATGTCGTACTTTTTTTACGTGTAGCGATAAATATTTACAATTTTTTCATTGAAATTTTCTCACTCAATTAACCATGAAAAAAACCTGGTCTTTAGCTGGTTAGTATTTTTATAACGAAGAGATAAAGGTCATAAATAACCCCTTATTCTTATCAATATTAGAGGTTTATATTTTTTGTTTTTTTTAATTAAATCTAAAGTTAAAACTTTAACTTATTGAAAATAATCGTAATTTAATTTTGGCTATCTTCGCTTATCAGTTTTCTTCTTTATTTTTTTATCATTATTTTATTGATAATTTTATCTTTATTTTTTTTCGATTCATTGGGCGTAATCTTCATCTCAACATTCGAGCGGGATGTTGTGTATTTACCCCAACAGAGTTTGCATGCTCCGTCTAAATAACATCTCGCCATCTTAAATAAAATTTCGCATCACGGGCTAAATAATAGAGCCCATTCGATAATCCCTGGAGATGTTATGGAATCGAATACAAAAAAAATTGGCTTAATTGCCTGTACGGGTGTTGTTGCCGGCAACATGATGGGGAGTGGTATTGCACTATTACCTTCTTCATTAGCGGCAGTTGGCTCAGTATCCATCTTTAGTTGGATTATCTGTTTAGTGGGTGCCTTAAGTTTGGCGTTTGTTTTTGCCCGCTTAGCAACGAAAAACCCTCAAGAAGGTGGCCCAATTGCTTATGCAGGTGAAGTCTCTCCTGTATTTGGTTTCCAAACCGGTGTCCTTTACTACCACGCAAACTGGATTGGTAACTTAGCCATCGCTATTACTGGCGTTTCTTACCTATCTGTTTTCTTCCCTGCTTTGAATGACCCTATCCCCGCGGCTGCCGCGACGATTGCATCAGTATGGTTATTTACCTTAGTTAACTTACTAGGTGGTAGCTGGGTAAGTCGTCTTTGTACTTTAGGTTTAGGTCTTATCCTTATTCCTGTTGTGGGGACTGGTCTTGTGGGTTGGACTCACTTTGATCCTGCTTTATATAACCAAAACTGGAATGTATCTTCAGGCACAAGTAGCCACGCTATTATCAGTGCTGTGCTTATCTGTTTATGGTCTTTTGTTGGTGTTGAATCAGCAGCGGTATCATCTGGTATGGTAAAAAATCCAAAACGCACCGTTCCTCTAGCAACAATGTTAGGTACAGCGATTGCGGGTGTGATTTATATTCTATCAACTCAAGTAATCAGTGGCATGTTCCCAGCAGCAGAAGTTGCAGCTTCAGGTGCGCCATTTGCTCTAGCAACCACTGAGATTTTCGGTAGTTGGTCAGCCCCATTTGTTGCGGCATTTACAGCCCTAGCATGTTTCACATCACTGGGTTCTTGGATGATGTTAGTTGGTGAAGCAGGTAAACGTGCCGCTCACGATGGTAACTTCCCTAAAATCTACGGTGAAACTGATAAAAACGGTGTTGCTAAAAAAGGCTTAGTCTTAGCATCACTTAAAATGACAGCACTAATGATTGCGTTAACTGTGTTCAGTTCTCAATCAGCTCACACTGCGGATTTATTTAATCAGTTAACGACTGATGCTGTACTACTAACAATGCTTCCTTACTTCTACTCAAGCATTAACTTAATTCGATTCGAAGGTATGACAACACGCAGCGGCTTTACCATGTTCTTCTCTGGTATTGCTTGTGTATTCTGCATGATTGCACTGGCTGGCGCAGAGGGTGCAACACTAACTGCAACCTTTATCGTGTCACTTGTCATCCTTATGTTCTACGCAAAAAAAATGGGTCTGAAACAATCAGAGCAACACATCAGCACTGAAGCTTCTGCCCATTAATGTCACTCGATAGCGTAAACACTTAACGCTACCAACTTAATAATTTTACCCTCAGGCGCTCCACTACCTCACCATCAAAAAGATGGGGAGCGCCTTGTTTCGTCTTGGAGATATAAAATGAATATTTTTGCTATCCTAAATCACTCAGGTGTTTTCTTTAAAGAAGAGCCAGTTCGCGAATTGCATGCTTCTTTAGAAAAAGCAGGCTATAAAGTGGTTTACCCAGTAGATGCACAAGATCTATATAAAATGATTGAAATGAACCCACGTATTTGTGGTGTGTTATTCGATTGGGATAAGTACTCACTAGACCTATGTACTGAAATTAATACGTTGAATGAAAAATTGCCGCTATATGCATTTGCAAACCAACATTCAACATTAGATATTTCATTAACTGATTTACGTCTAAATTTACATTTCTTCGAATATGCCCTAGATATGGCTGACGACATCGCACTGAAAATCAATCAAGCGACAGAAGAATACAAAGACCAAATCATGCCTCCTTTTACTAAGGCATTATTCAAATACGTAGAAGAAGGCAAATATACCTTCTGTACTCCAGGTCACATGGGCGGCACTGCTTTCCAAAAAAGTCCTGCTGGCAGCATCTTCTATGATTTCTACGGTCCAAACGCATTTAAAGCGGATGTATCAATTTCAATGCCTGAGCTGGGTTCATTGCTTGATCACTCTGGTCCTCATAAAGAAGCTGAAGAGTACATCGCTCGTACCTTTAATGCAGACAGCTCTTACATCGTAACTAACGGTACTTCTACATCAAACAAAATTGTAGGTATGTACTCAGCACCTGCAGGAAGCACAGTACTTGTTGACCGTAACTGTCACAAATCTCTAACTCACATGATGATGATGAGTGATGTTACGCCTATCTATTTCCGCCCAACGCGTAACGCTTACGGTATTTTAGGTGGCATTCCACAAAGTGAATTCACTCGTGAAGTGATTGAACAAAAAGTAGCAGCAACACCAAACGCAACCATGCCAGGTTATGCAGTTATTACTAACTCAACTTACGATGGTCTGTTGTACAACACTCAATACATCAAAGAAACACTAGATACTAAATACATTCACTTCGACAGTGCTTGGGTTCCTTACACTAACTTCAACAAAATTTATGAAGGTAAGTGTGGTATGAGTGGCGAAGCAATGCCGGGTAAAGTGTTCTATGAAACACAATCAACTCATAAATTATTGGCTGCGTTCTCTCAAGCATCAATGATCCACGTAAAAGGTGAGTTTGATAAAGAATCATTTAACGAAGCGTTCATGATGCACACATCAACATCACCTCAATACGGTATTGTTGCATCAACCGAAACAGCTGCGGCAATGATGCGTGGTAATACAGGTAAGAAACTAATCCAAGATTCTATTGATCGTGCGATTCGTTTCCGTAAAGAGATCAAACGTCTGCAAAGTGAAAGTGACAGCTGGTTCTTCGATGTATGGCAACCAGAAAACATCGATACAACGGAATGTTGGAAACTGGATCCAAAAGATTCATGGCACGGCTTCAAGGACATCGATGATGATCACATGTACCTTGATCCAATCAAAGTAACGCTATTAACTCCAGGAATGAACGAAAATAGCGAAATGAGCGAGACAGGTATTCCTGCATCAATCGTTGCTAAATACTTAGATGAACACGGTATCGTAGTAGAGAAAACAGGTCCATATAACTTATTGTTCCTATTCTCTATCGGTATTGATAAATCAAAAGCAATGCAATTACTGCGTGCATTAACTGACTTTAAACGTGGCTTCGATCTTAACTTAACAGTGAAAAACTTCCTCCCTTCACTGTACAACGAAGATCCAAGCTTCTACGAAGGAATGCGAGTACAAGAATTGGCACAAGGCATTCATGAGCTAACTCGTCAATACCGTTTACCTGAACTAATGTTCAAAGCGTTTGATGTATTACCAGAGCTTAAAGTAACACCACACGCAGCATGGCAAGAAGAGCTACGCGGTAATGTGGAAGAGGTGAAATTGGAAGAAATGGTTGGTCGCGTAAGTGCCAATATGATCCTTCCTTACCCACCAGGGGTTCCACTAGTACT
This sequence comes from Aliivibrio thorii, assembly GCF_057368585.1. Classification (NCBI taxonomy): domain Bacteria; kingdom Pseudomonadati; phylum Pseudomonadota; class Gammaproteobacteria; order Vibrionales; family Vibrionaceae; genus Aliivibrio; species Aliivibrio thorii. Next base: position 593,940 of record NZ_CM170654.1, read on the forward strand.
TCCAGGTGAAATGGTAACGGCTGAGTCTCGTCCAGTACTTGATTTCTTAGAAATGCTATGTGCTATCGGCGCACATTACCCAGGCTTTGAAACGGATATTCACGGTGTATATGCTCAAAAAGATGGCAGTTACACAGTGAAAGTTCTAAAAGAAGATTAAGCCCTAGGGTTTTGAAGGAATATCGTTTATTTTAGGGCACGGAAGCCCTTACTCTACTTAAAATTATGGTGATGTTATGAAACGTATTCTTTCCATTCAGTCTCATGTGGTATTTGGTTGCGCAGGCAACAGTGCTGCGGTTTTTCCAATGCGAAGAATGGGAATGGAAGTATGGCCTATTAATACGGTACAGTTTTCAAATCACACACAATATCAACAAGGTTGGAAAGGCATCGCCATGCCTGCTGGCCACATTTCAGAATTGGTTGATGGCCTATCAGCGATTGAAGCAACTCATGTTTGTGATGCGGTGTTAAGTGGTTACTTAGGATCAGCAGCGCAAGGTCAAGAGATCATCACAGCGGTTCAGAAAATAAAACAAGACAATCCAAACGCAATTTACTTCTGTGATCCAGTGATGGGGCATCCTGAGAAAGGCTGCATTGTTGCACCAGAAGTGACCACTTTTTTTAAAGAGTCTGCACTCGCATCAGCAGATATTATTGCGCCTAACTTATTAGAGTTAGAAAGTTTAACCGGTATGGCGATCAACACCTTAGAGCAAGTGATTGAAGCTAATAATCAACTGCTTGATCAGGGCGTTAAGATGGTGGTGGTAAAACACTTGAGTCGTGCGGGAATTCAAAAAGATCGTTTTGAAATGCTACTGACAACGAAAGAAGGCAGTTACCACGTTTCTCGTCCTTTATATGACTTTGATGCTAAGCGTCAGCCAGTAGGAGCAGGGGATTTAATCAGTGGTGTAATGCTTGCCAACTTAATGGCGGGTTACTCTCCAATTGATGCGTTTGAGCGTACCAATGCGGCGGTTGATTCAGTAATGCAAGAAACCTTTAATTGTGGAGCATATGAACTGCAACTTATCGTATCACAAGAATGTTTTAATACACCTGACATTATCGAAAAAGCTGAAAAAGTTGCGTAATTTGGTTAATACTGAACTTGATATTTAATAGATAAAATGCATAGCCCACGATTTGTAATATTGAGGATCGTGGGCTTTTTCTTTATTAGATTATTTAATTACACCGCATACTAATCGTGATCCGCCACCACCTAGTTTTGCAGGGTGATAAGAATGGTTATCTCCGCCAGCATGAATCATGATTGAACGACCTTTAAGATCATCTAGTTTAATTATTGTTGAGAAATATCATTTAAAAATTGAAGACGCTCTTTCTCTTGTTCTGACATTTGATAGGGTTCGTCAGTTAAGCTTGACGTATCAAATGAGGAGATAGGAAAAACTGTTTCTTTACTCGCTCCATAACGTGTTTTTTCTCCTGGAAAATCCGACATTCTTTCTATTGTAATCGTGCGTAATTCAAAATTATCACCTTTCCCTTTTAACACTGAACTATGTGCTTTTAGCTCAAAAATACCAACGCCTTGAGAGAGCTTTGCTTTATTACTTAATGAGGCAATAGGATCCCCATTTTCTTGATATAGATTTGCTCTAATACGGTAATTGCCTGATTCTTTTATATCCATATTTAACGGTAATATCATATCAGCACCTGAAGAATAAACAGGGGATAGGGAGTCTACATATGCAACTGGATTTGAAAATTGGATATCAGCAATGAGCGTATCTTTCCCTTCTAAAAAAGAGATGGCTGCTTTTATTCTGACCTCTTGAGGCCAATCTTCTTGCGGTGAAAATTCAGTAGTTAGTTCTTGAGTATATTTTGAGGTAAGTGACTTTCTGGTTTCAGGATCAAGTAATTCATAATCGATATGATCAATCGGCAATTCTGAAGTTAGAGTAACGATAATTGGTTCCGGGTAATCAAATCGATATTTTTCTAAAGATAAAGCTGCGGTATGTGAGCCATCTAATACCGGAATATTAACCACGCTAAAATGATTAGGTTTTAAGTAATTAATATTCGAACTCAATAGAGGTATTGAATAAGATGGGTAACTGATGTCGTCAGCATAAGCTTGAGATAGTAAGCTAAATTGTTCGGTCAATTTTTGAGGAAATTCTTGTTTTATTTCTTTTGGTTTTAGTTCATTTAATGATGTTGATACCACATGATTAACGTTTTCTTTTAAAGCTGGTTGTAAGGTGGTATTTGCTTTAGGTGTGTGACTATTTAAGGTAGACGCTCCCTTTATTATTGATGATGAGTTGTCACGCATGATCCAATGAAAAGTGGCGGCTGAGAGCATTAATAGCACGCCAATAAATAATATATTTTTATTCATTACAGTAAATCACTAGCAAGTTCAGACATGGTTTTTGTATTGGATTTATCGACATATCGATAAGTTGTTCCAGTCATTGGGTAGGTTACAAATTTGGTCGTTACCTCAATGGGTGTTCCATTTAGTAAAGTCGCATATTTATTTGCAGCCACAACACGACCTTGGATATCAGAACCAATTAAACCACTGTGGCTATAATCACCCCCCATTAATAATGGATAATGGTAGGGCATAAAACTGGTGACAGCTTTTGCTTGGGGAGCCACATTTCCATTGAATGCAATGGTTGAAGAACATCCACTAAATGAACCTGATTGGCTTGAACCACAAGAAGAATGACTTGAAACTACTCCATCATCTTCACCCGGTAGAAAAGGGCTTGTGGACTCCAGATAGTCACTTCCTTTGCCAACAAAGCGAATGCGAGGTATGCGATTATCAGGAAGAGGAGCTAATTGACGTGCATTTGCTACTTTCAAATCATTTAGCACACCAGTGTTTTGACTATTAGGAACTTCACCAAGCCATTTTTTCATCGCGTACTTTAAAGGTGCATTTAAATATCCATTACCTTCTGAAATATTAATCGCAATATCACCCAGCTCAGAACCGCCTCCTGCTCCTGCAAAATCAAAGGTCGCAATAATATTAAGAGGAGTTAGCCCTACATTGGTCAGCCAGTTTTCTTGATTGTCTAACAAATAGCGAGCGACCAGATCCCCAGTAGAATGAGTCACTAAAATACAGCCATTTTGACAGGTGTTATTTTCAGAAAGAGCTTTTAATTTTGGCCATATGTAATCGCTTGAAATTTTTCCTGCAACACGTTCGTGAGAAGGCCAATCAATGCGGTCATCCGCTTTAGATAACCAAAAGCCTTGCCAATAATCCGCGCCTTTTTTTATCACGGTATCATGATCTGGTTTTGTCTGAAGCTGACTGGCTTGAAAGCCGTGAATAAGAATCACATAGCACTAACAGCGAAAGTAATTTCATATAATTTAATTATTTTTGAGTAATTATGTTTGTAGAATATGATTTTTATCGTTATTTATCAAATGAATGAATGAATCGATTGCGTTCTCATTTGTATAAGAATGAATCACTTTATTTTTTAATAAGATAGAGTTGTGAGTGTAACGATATATAAGATTTGCAACTTTTTCTTACAGTCCTTAATGGTATCCAGCTGCGTTATTCGTTACAGTCCGTCCGTCTTAATTCTGCTCATTTATGAACAATCCGATTAATCATTGTTTCGGATAAGGAAGCACATCATGAACACCAGTAAACAGGAACCCCCAAGTTGGTGGTTTAACTCTTTTTCTACATGATGATCTGAGGGTGATATGTCTTCAGATCTGGAGACGTATTATGGAATTCGTACAACAAAAAACAGACACAGAACATATTGAAACATCAGACAACATGCATAAAGGTTCTGGTGTTGAAGGCATTAGTATCAGCATAAAAAATGCATCAATTGGCGTGCTTTATAAGAAACGCGTATTTTGGTTAGTGCTGCTTGTTTTTGGTAATGTATTTTCAGGGGCGGGTATTGCTTACTTTGAAGAAATTATTACCTCTTATGTCGCGTTGGTTTTTTTCTTACCTTTATTAATTGATAGCGGTGGTAATGCCGGCTCTCAATCTGCAACTTTAATGGTTCGAGCGTTAGCTACCGGTGATGTAAAACCAAATGACTGGGGTAAAATGCTTGGAAGAGAAGTATTTGTCGCTCTAGGACTTGGTTTGAGTATGGCTGCTGCCGTTTACCTTTTAGGTTTATATCGCGGTGGCTATGAAATAGCGATGGTCGTTGGCTTAAGCATGATAGCCATTGTATTAATCGGTAGCTTAATTGGTACTATACTTCCTTTTGGTTTACATAAGCTCAATTTAGATCCCGCTTCTGCTAGTGTACCAATGATTACTTCTATTGCCGATATTTCAGGGGTATTGATTTACTTTGCTATTGCCTCTGCGGTATTAGAGATAGGCTAACCACTATATTATTTTAAAATATTCGCTCATTGATGAATGTATTAAAGACGCTAAAAAGCTCAATATCACTTTTGATGTTGGGCTTTTTTCCTATATAAGGCGTTATCGATTATAATGAGTTATCGGTAAATATTTCATTTTGCATCAGTTCTAAAATATGATTTTTCCTTTATACCATTCTGGATAAGTAGTTGTTCAGATTATTGCATAGGAAAAATCGATTAGAGCAAGGTATAAATTACAGTAACTAGTGGGTCTAATTACACCTAATTTTTGCAATAGAAAGGTATAACGCAGATATAATCGTTTTTAACAAGCAAGAATGCTCAAATACTTATGTAGATTGGTATTAGAGGTTAAACATATTCACTTATTTGAGGTTCCGTTTTTATGTTGTCAGAGTGGCAAAATCACAAGGCGCAATTGCGTAGCTATGTGTATAAACGAGTGGATGATGCAAGTGCGGTAGATGACATACTTCAAGATGTGTATATAAAAGCCAGCAGCAATTTGCACCAATTAAAATCTCAAGGTAGCTTGAAAGGGTGGTTATATAAAATTGCCTATAACACCATCATGGATTTTTATCGTGATAAGTTGCCGTATGATGAGTTACCGGAAGATTTAGTCGCAGAAGATGAAGATACGGTAGAGGAAGCTCGAAAAGAGATGGCTGAATGTATCCGTCCACTAATTGATGAGCTTCCAGAAAAATACAGTATTCCTTTACGTTTAGCTGAACTAGAAGGCGTTCCTCAACAAGAGATTGCTGATAAGTTAGGGTTATCCTTGTCTGGGGCAAAAAGTCGAATTCAACGTGGGCGAGTAAAGTTTCGTGAAAATCTTATGACCTGTTGTGATTTTGAACTCAATGATGGGGGCATTGTAACGGGTTACTCGCCTAAAAAGGGAAGCTGTTCCTCAGGTCAAAAGTAACCTCATTTCCTATTTAAAATAGACGGTAAATAGAAACATTATTTTCCGTTTATCTACTTTTATTTCTTTTTCTTTTTCATTTTATTTAAATTTTTTTGCGTCTTTTTCTCTATTTGTGCGTCTTCAAGTTGTTAAAAATATTTTTATGAAGAACAAAAATGAAAAATACAGATGTGAAATACCTAGAATCTAATGTGCTTTCTTTTTTAAATAACGACAATGCCATAAGTACATTGCATGACATTCGACGTGGAATTGAAAGAGAATTGATCCGTACTACGTCTGAAGGCCGTATTTCAAACTTATCTCATCCAGAAGTGTTGGGTTCTGCGTTAACGCACCCTTACATAACGACTGATTTTGCAGAAGCACAATTAGAGTTAGTTACCCCTGCAATGACAGAAAGAAAAGCGACGTTTGATTCGTTGGCTTCTTTACATCATTTTGTTGCGACTCATTTGCCTGAAGATGAAATCATGTGGGGGGCAAGTATGCCACCTGAACTGCTAAATGATGATGAGATTAAGATTGCCTCGTATGGGTCATCGAACGCTGGGCTGCATAAGGTGCGTTACCGTGAAGGCTTAGCCAATCGTTATGGAAAAAGAATGCAGTTAATTTCGGGCATTCATTATAACTTTTCATTACCCGATTCATTCTGGGTAACGTTACACGCGCACCTTGGAAGTGAATTATCATTAAACGATTTTATTTCAGAGCGTTATTTTCACTTGATCCGTAATGTTCTACGTAACGGGTGGGTTATTCCTTATTTATTTGGCGCATCGCCAGCGGTAGATAAAAGCTATTTAGCTGATCAAGAACACCCTTTAGCTACTTTTGATGAAGATACCTATTATTTGCCATGGGCGACTTCGCTACGTTTAAGCAATATGGGGTATAGCAGTAATGAGCAGTCTCTTTATCCAACGAGCTTTAATAGTAAACAAGAATACTTAACTGATTTATGTCATGCATTAACAACACCAAGCGCACGTTATGTTCACCTAAATGCTGAACAGCAGTTAAATGGGTCAGTCCTACAACTAGAAAATGAATTGTATGGTTCTATAAGACCTAAAATCGTTAATGATCAATTACGCCCTTTATATGCGATGTGTCATCACGGTATCCAATACATTGAATTACGCAGTTTGGATAATAATCCACTATTACCATTAGGGATCAGTGAAGAACAAAGTCATTTTCTTGATGTATTTCTTACCTACAACGCTTTAGCACCAAGCCCAGAATTAACCGATGATGAGCGAGTGTTAATTGCCCGACGCCAAGAATCAGTAGCAATAGAAGGGCGAAAAGAAGGGTTGTTATTACCAACGCTACAAGGTGATATTGAGCTTAAAGATCTTGGTTCTGAATTACTTGATGCAATGATACCTGTTGCGACATGGCTAGATAATGCGTTTTCCACAGAAGAGCATAAACAAGGTATTAAACGTGAACATACTAAGTTTTTAGATAGTAATTTAACGCCATCAGCACAACTGCTAGCAATGATGAAAGAGGAAAAACTCTCATATAAACGAGCAACACAGAGACTCTCAATAGTGCATTTTAAACAGCATCAAAACACTAAGATTAATGAAGAGGAAATGGCTAGGTTAACTCGTTTAGTGACGGAGTCTTTAGTTAAACAGCAACAGATGGAGACACAACAAGACATGAGTTTTGATGAGTTTATTCAAGAAAAAAATCATTTACAGTGCGACTGTGAAATAGAAGAGGCGGTAGCGTAATTTAATGAATATTTTGTGGAAATTGCGCGGTTACATCAAGATATTTTCTCGCCAATACATTATTGCCATTATCGCATTGCAAGTGGTGGCCTTATTAAGCTTGGTGCCTTCTTGGTTAATTGGGCGCATTATCGATAGCATCAGTGCCAACGAATTAACCATGTCATATTTGTTGATTCATATTGGTGGTATTGCTCTCTCTGCAATTGCAATGTATGGCTTACGCTATGTGTGGCAAAGTCAATTGTATGGGGCTTCTATTGCTATTGCGAAAGTGCTGCGTCGAGACTTATTTAAAAAGTTTTCAAGGTTGTCACCGTCATTTTATTCTCGTCGAAGTACGGGTGATTTAATGGCTCATGCCACGAATGATTTGAATGCGGTTGAAGAGGCAACAGGAATGGGGGTTATGACCTTAGTCGATTCCTTTATCGCCGGTTTGACTGTTATTTTTGGCATGATATTCATTGTGAGTGGTGAGCTTACTGCTGTTGCACTATTACCGTTTCCGTTATTGGTTTATATCACTAAACATTATGGTACTAATCTGCATAAAACATTTGGTCGCGCGCAAGCAAGTTTCGCTCATTTAAATGAAGAAGCGCGTGAAACTGTTTCTGGTATTCGTGCCGTTCGCTCTCATGGTATTGGGCAGCGTCAAGAGCAACGCTTTGGTAAAACATTGGATGAAACATTAGAAGCAAATTTAGCAGTTGCGAAAGTGGATGCCGCATTTGCACCAACTATCCAGTTAATTTACGGCTTATCATTTGTTATTTCATTGGCTTATGGTGCGTGGTTAATAAGCCACGATCAGATCTCAGTGGGTTTGTTTACTACGTTTACGTTATACCTTGGGCAATTATTAGGACCATTTCTACAATTTGGTTGGCAGTTTAATGTTTTCCAACGTGGCAGTACGTCGTGGAAACGCTTAGAGGCACTTTTTTCAGAAAAAGAAGAAGTGGCAGAAGGTACCGTTACATTACCAACTGATGCGAAAGCAACGCTGAATATTAATATCGCTTCATTTTCTTACCAGAACTCGAATCGCCGAGCATTAGAACACATTAATATGACGGTAGCTGAAGGTGGCTTTGTTGGTATAACCGGACCAACCGGCAGTGGAAAGAGTACCTTATTACAATTGATCCTAAGGCAGTTCGAGTTACAAAGCTCATCAAATATAAGTATTGATGGTCATTCTGTTGAATCATTAACGTTTCATTCATTACGCAGCAAGATGGCGTGGGTTCCACAAAAGCCATTTCTTTTTTCAGGCTCTATTGCTGAAAATATCGCACTGGCTAAACCGGAGGCAACAGAAGAGCAAATTAAACATGTTGCAGAGATGGCGGGAATTAAAAGTGAAATTGATGCCATGCCTGATGGGTTTAATACTGAATTGCGAGAAGGAGGAAGTAATCTTTCTGGTGGGCAACGTCAGCGATTAACACTGGCAAGAGCTTTACTATCTGATGCGGATATTCTGTTGTTGGATGATCCATTCAGTGCGTTAGACATTAAAACAGAAGTAATTGTCCGTCGAAATCTAAAAGCAAATTACAGCCATAAAACCATGTTATTAGTGACTCAACGTTTACCTAATTTAATCGAAGCAGATCGGATCTTTGTATTAAATGAAGGGCAAATTGAAGAGCAAGGGTCACATCATGATCTGTTGGCTAATCAAGGTTGGTATTCAATGGTTTACCAACGACAAAGTCAGCTAAATACCGTTATTGAAGATATCCCAAGTGAGAATATTCAAGGGGCAAAATCAGAGGGGGGATCTCATGCGTGAAGACAATGCACAACAGCCTAGTGATGTTTTTTTATTTAAGCGGTTATTAGCCTATTCTTTACCTCATAAAGCACGTTTTATTGTCGCCTTTATGATGCTAACGGTAGCGATAAGTGCTGAAATGGCGATTCCATGGCTAGCAAAGATTATCCTTGATGAGGTAATCGTACCGCAACAGTTTGAGTGGCCACACCTGATTGGTCTTGTTAGCTTGGTGATGTTGTTTTATGTGATATCGGCGTTATTTACGTACTTGCAAGCCGTATCATTTCGTCATAGTGCCTTGTTGGTGATTAATGATGTGAGAAAACAGCTGTTTAATCATGTGTTGAATTTCTCGATCAGTACTTTTGATAAATTATCTGCCGGTAAATTGGTTTCTTATATTACCAATGATACAGAATCCATGCGTGATATGTTTGTTTCAACGATACCGACGATCATTCAAGGCAGTTTACGCATCATTGCGATATTTATTGCGATAGCGATCTTGGATTGGCGCTTGATGCTATTAAGTTTGGTATTGATCCCGATATTACTGACAACAATGCATTTGTATCGAAAAATCTCAATGCCAGTGTTTAATGGCATTCGAGAGCAGATCAGCAATATCAATGGACGCATTAATGAATCGCTACAAGGAATGGCGCTGATCCAAGCGTTTAATCAAGAAAAAGCATTTAAAGAAAAATTTGAGCAAGAAAACCAACGCTGGTTTGAGTTTAGAACCAAATCAATCGCAATAGATAGCTTCATGCTGATCCCATTAACCCGTTTAGTGTCGAATCTAACGGCAGCAGGAATTGTGGCGTGGTTTGCTTATGGATCATTAACTACCGCAGTTGAAGTGGGTACGTTATACGCATTTTTGAACTACATCGAACGTTTCTTTGACCCGTTCCGTCAGCTTTCAATGGAGCTACGTAAATTACAGGTGGCAACGGTTGCATCAAAACGTGTATTTGAATTATTGGATGAGCAATCAGAACAGAACCGCTATCCACAAGAACATGTTGAAATCTCAGCGCCGCATGACATTGAGTTTCGTCATGTTGATTTAAGTTATGACGAAGGTAATTTGGTCTTATCTGATGTGAATTTTGTGGCTAAAGGAGGGCAGTTTACAGCGATAGTTGGTCATACTGGCAGTGGCAAAAGCTCGGTGATTAATTTGCTGATGCGATTCTATCAACAGCAACAAGGCTCTATTTTAATTGGAGGTCAGCCGATTGAATCTTTACCTGAAGTCCAATTACGTAAATTATTTGGTCTGGTTTCTCAAGATCCAACGATTTTTAGTGGTTCAATAAAAGAAAATATCGATTTATCTCATGATAGGCCAAACGAAGAAAAAGTGATGCTAGCGGCGCAACAAGTTAACGCTGATCACTTTATTAAACGTCTTACCGATGGCTATGATTATCATCCTGGTCACGGTGGAGGTTCGTTTTCTGTAGGAGAGCGACAACTGTTAGCTCTGGCTCGTGCCTTATCACATAACCCAAGCATTTTTCTTTTAGATGAGGCAACGGCTAACATTGATAGTGAGACGGAAGAGACAGTAAAAGCGGCATTAGAAAATATTCGAGATGGGAAAACGGTCATTATGGTCGCGCATCGATTATCAACCATTAAAAATGCCGACCAAATATTAGTAATGAACAAAGGAAAAGTGGTTCAAAGTGGCACTCATGATGAACTTATTGTGCAAGCGGGTGATTATAGAGAGTTATATTTAACGCAAAAAGCACAAGAAGAAGATGAACATCAGAACAGCACGCTGGGTTTAGCTAGCATTACCGCTGCTTGAATTATTTAATTTAAGAGTAATTAAAATGAATACAGAAAAAAAACCGTTTGTTTCTCAACAAATTATTGAAGACGCTTGTGAGTGGGCGATTATGCACGGTGTGGCTTTTCGACAAGCAGATAATACAGCACGACACTGTCCATTTAGTATCGCCCCAATGAGTATTGAGCGCGAAGTGTATAATCATTTATTAACAGTGACCCCATTGATAACTAAGCTTATTCATAATGTCTCTGAAGATCATGATTTCCTGCAAACATCATTAAGTAATATGGCAAAAGCCGATCCTTTCTTTGGTTTATTAATGTCACGACATCAACAATTGCATGGTGATGCAGGTAATAAACTAGTTGCCGAGCGTAAGCCATTATTATTGATGCGAACTGATTTTATGGATGACCGTCAGCACGGCGCAAAAGTCATTGAATTTAATGGCATCGCAGCAGGGATGGGGCCGTTTGGGCAGCGAGCAGCTGAGTTCCACTCTTTTATGAAACATCAATGGCCTGATACTTATAATCAATGGATTGAAGACAGCTCAGCGGTACCTGCGGATAATCATGGTTTGGAGCAATTGGCCTATGGTGTTGCAACTACTGCGAGAGCGATTAAAACGGATTTTTCAGACCAAGGTAAACCTACGTTTTTAATGGTGGTTCAGAAGAATGAAGATAACGTTTATGACCAACATTTACTTGAAGTTGAGTTGCAAAAACAAGGAATACGCACAGTAAGACGTACCTTTGAGCAGTTAAGTACTCAGCTTTCTAGTGGTGAAAGTAAGCGATTGTTACTTGAGAACGTAGGGGCCATTGATGTTGTTTATTTACGTGCGGGTTATCAATATGAAGATTATTTCGCACCGGAATTAAATGAGAAAGTCTGTTGTCAGACGCTAAGCCAAACACGATTGCTTATTGAACAGCATCATGTCGCAGTTAACGCAACAATTAGCCAGCAATTAGCGACCAGTAAATCAATGCAAATGTTATTAACCATGATGCCAGAAACTGAATATGCTCGCTGGGGACTAACATTAGAAGAGGCTCAATTAGTTAAAAGTGTGCTGGCAGAGATGAAGCCGATTAATACGCAAACGATAGATTGGTTTACGACAGAAGCAGACCAAAATCAATGGGTATTAAAAAACCAAGGAGAAGGTGGTGGTCATTGTATTTTTGGTCAGGATATCGCAGAAAAATTAAATCAGTTAGCACCAGAAGAGTACGATGCATGGGCGTTAATGCAACGCTTGTATCCCCATGAGAGAGATACTCCTACCATTGCAGTGCGTGATGGTGAGCAAACGCTAGTGAACGATTTGGTCAGTGAAATTGGCTTATTTACGGCGTATTACAATGATAAGCCAGTAACAGAGCTAGATGGCTATGCGGGATATTTAATTCGCAGTAAACCTGCCAGTGAAAACGAGGGTGGAATTCACAGTGGTAAGGGAATTTTAGATTCACTGGTTTTAATTGATTAATACAACCTATATCTAATATAGAGCCCAATATTATTTTTATATTGGGCTTTTTTATGTTTTTTAATAAATAATTCAAGTTTATAAAATTGATCTTGGATAATAAATAGAACGTTAGTTATTTAACATTATAAAAACATCTACCTGCCGAGAGTTATTTATCATTATGAAAAATAAGGCTATTTAGTGTTGTGAGATTACATTATCGATTAAAGCGATGATTATCATGGTATTTCTTCCTTGGAAAGAGGGATTTTTTCTCTCTATCGTGTGCAGACATTCATGCAGCAGGAGAAAGTTATGAAAAAATTAGGATTGATTATAGGTTTAGGAGCTATTGCTTATTTTGGCTCGGTGTATGTAGTAGATTCGTCAGACCGGACATTAAGTGACACTAAATTAGCGCAATCAAACAGTAAAAATGATCCTGTATCTTCTGCTGCTTTTAAAGTATTAACTGAAAATGGTTGTAGTTATTGCCATACAGATAATAGCGAAATGCCTTTTTATGCCAATTTTCCTATCGCGAAACAAATTATGCAAAAAGACGTTGAAAGTGGATTACGTCATTTTCAGTTTGATGATGTTTTATCTAGTTTTTCTAAAGGTAATGAAATATCCGATGTTGCTTTAGCTAAAATTAGCGGCGTATTAAATGATTCATCCATGCCTCCTAAAGCGTATTTATCAATGCATTGGCGTTCAAGTTTATCTGATGATGAAAAGCAGACTTTACGTACGTGGATTAAACAAGAGCAAGAAAATAAACAGTCATTAGCAAGCGAAGCATTTAAATATGAAGCGATTCAGCCCATTAATGACGCTATAAAAGTTGATAATGATAAAGTGGCTTTAGGTGAAGTGCTTTATCATGATACCCGCTTGTCGGGTGATAACACTGTTGCGTGTTCAAGTTGTCACTCCTTATCAACAGGTGGGGTTGATAGGTTAACAACATCTACAGGCATTAATGGGGCTAAAGGTCCCATTAATGCACCAACAGTATTTAACTCTTCTTATAATATTCACCAGTTCTGGGATGGTCGAGCAAGTGACTTACAAGAACAAGCAGGAGGCCCTCCTATGAATCCAATTGAAATGGGATCGACTTCATGGGAGCAAATCACTCAAAAGTTAGGCTTGATGAGGGAGTTAAAGCTGCTTTTGCTAAAATCTACCCTGATGGTATCACGGGGGACAATATAACTGATGCGATTGCTGAGTTTGAGAAAACTCTAATTACACCAAACAGTCGTTTTGATCAGTTCTTAAAAGGTGACGATTTAGCATTGAATGCACAAGAAAAAAATGGCTATGAGCTATTTAAGCAAAATAAATGCTCGACGTGTCATGCTGGTCAAGCGATGGGCGGGCAGACATTTGAAGTCATGGGATTAAAAGCAGATTACTTTACTCAGAGGGGGAATGTATCTGAGGTGGATAATGGTCGGTTTAATGTGACAAATAAAGCCTATGATATGAATCGTTTTAAGGTCCCAACGTTACGAAATATTGCACTTACTGCGCCTTATTTCCATGACGGCAGTGTTAATTCATTGGATGAGGCGGTTGCTGTAATGGCTGAATACCAAGTCGGGGTCACATTGAGTTATAGTGAGATCGCGGATATTAGTGCTTACTTGAAGACATTAACTGGTGATTATAAAGGTCAAATGTTGAATTAATTTTAGGATTAATAAGTGACAAAAAGAAAAGCCCAATATTAAGATTATTGGGCTTTTTACATGGTTAATGTAGGTATTGATTTAGTAAAAAACTATGCTTTTGATGCTGCGAGTTCTTGCAGTTGTTCAATCGTCGTTTCAGCAACGAGTACGCCATCAATGAAGTAACTTACTTGGTTATCATTTTTTAAACCAAGAAGCGTTGCTTTATCTCCGTTTGAGTACGTAATATCCATTTGAATCGTATTTTCATCGATTTGTTGAAATTCACCTGTTTCATAAGTTCTTTGCAGGGTGATAGGGGCTACAGGTGCTGTTTTTAATGAGTCATCTAAATCGTCATTAATATTTAGCATGGTTTCGGTTTTACTATCAAAGATGTGTGGAGAGCCATTAATTGGGTTTTTCCCCGTCCAGAATTCAAGCGAGTTAAAAACGATATAATCGGCGGCGGTTGTAATTGCATAAACGGGTGATAATAAAAAGTTCACTCCCGCTCGAGCGTATCGGTTATCTACGACTTCAACGTTGAATTGCATTAGTTTCCCAGTCACTGCCATACTACCAACACATCCTGATAAACTGACGGCTACAGCGGTCATTGCCACAACTTTTACAAATGTTTTTTTCATGTTCCCTCACTTACCGTTAAGTACTTTGCTAGAACTATTAACATAGTAGTTAATTCTTTAATGAGTAGAGAAGGGCGCTAATATTTAATCATTTATTTTTTATTATGTGCGGAAGTGCAAAAAAGTAATACCAAACACAGTAAGTAAGTGATCAGACATAGCGCAGGAAAAATGCTTGAGAACAAGACGGTACTTTCGATAAATAGCCTCGATAAGTAGGTATTCTACAATCAAAAATTTCAACGCAGTTATCGAGCATTTTAACCAGTTAGGATGAACAGTGATTTACTACGATTGGTATAATGAATAAGAATTGTGTTTTTAAGAATCATGTGTGAGTAATTGGCCAGATAGTCTCTTTTAAATAAAGGCTATATGTACAGACACAAAAAAGCCCAACCTCTTTCGAAGCTGGGCTTTTCCAAACGTTTGGTGGAGCTGGGGGGATTTGAACCCCCGTCCGAAAACCGTTCACCGTTGGCGCTACATGTTTAGTCGATCTTTAATTTCACCGTAAAACTGCGAACCGACACGCTATCTTATGGCTAACCTGAATTATAATTCGAACTTCATCTCTCAGGTGGGAGAATCCATTCTAGTTCGTTTGGGTTTGATCCCCTGTTATTCCCCGTCTTACAAACGGAAGCTAGGGCAGGAGAGCTCTGAGCAGGTTATTAAGCTGCTAGTGCGTAGTTTTCGTCGTTTGCGACTATTTTTTTGCGGCTTTTTACGTGGCCAACCGCCCCACGACATGCTCCTCGGGTTTCAAAATTCCCGTCGAATCCTGAATCAGCCCCAAAGTTTTGTTACCAGATGATACTAACAGAAAAACAGCGTCTGTCTAGTTAGTATCAATCTAACTGGTTGAAATTAACGCAAACTACTCTTCATAATTCGTGCTTTATCTCGATTCCAGTCTTTTTCTTTTGAATCTGTACGTTTATCGTGCAGTTTTTTACCTTTAGCTACGCCAACTTTGATTTTCGCCCAAGAGCGAACCCAGTACATTGTTGTTGCTACTAACGTCATACCTTCACGGTTTACACGACCAATAAGGTTATCAATTTCTTTGCGGCTCATTAGTAATTTACGAATACGAGTTGGATTCGCTACAACATGAGTCGATGCCGCTTGTAGTGGAGTGATGTTCATACCACTAATAAAAATTTCACCATCACGGACATAAACGTAACTTTCCGCGATATTAACTTTACCAGAACGAAGAGATTTAACTTCCCAGCCTTGGAGTTCAACCCCAGCTTCGATTTCATCTTCAATGAAATATTCGTGGCGAGCTTGCTTGTTCATAGCAATGGTATTACTGCCCGCTTTATCTTTAGATTTTTTCTTTGCCATAATGCCCACATTATACGTTATTAGTTGAGAGTTGGGGAAGTAGTTTGGCTCTTAACATCAAGATGGTATGATGCTTACCTCTATAATGTAAAGGATAATTTATGCCACAGGTTAGCCGATCTGCATTAGTGCCGTTTAGCGCAAAGCAGATGTACGATTTAGTCAATGATGTTGCTTCATACCCTAGATTTTTACCAGGGTGCTCTGGCTCAAAGATTATCGAGCAAACAGAAGGGGCAATGGTTGCATCTGTTGATGTAGCTAAAGCTGGGATAAAGAAAACATTTACGACAAAGAATACGCTGGTTGATTCTCAAGTTATTGGTATGAATTTAGTCGATGGCCCTTTCAAATCTCTTACTGGTGGTTGGCACTTTATTGCGTTGGATGAAACGGCGTGTAAAGTAGAATTGAAGCTTGAGTTTGAATTTTCTAATGCTTTAGTTGCAATGGCGTTTGGTAAAGTATTTCAAGAACTAACCAATAATATGGTGAATTCATTTACTCAAAGAGCGAAGCAGGTTTATGTCAGTAATTAATGAGATGATTCACGTGGAAGTAGTGTACGCACTACCAACTGAGCAAGTGGTTTTTAAGCTTGCTGTAAAAGCGGAACAAACCGTAGAAGAGATCATTAGGCAATCTGGTGTATTAGAGCGTTATTCTGATATTGACCTCAAAGTGAATAAGGTAGGAGTGTTCAGTCGAAATATAAAACTGGATGCGACGATTAGAGATAAAGATCGTATTGAAATTTATCGTCCTTTATTGGCTGATCCAAAAGAAATTCGTCGAAAACGAGCAGAGCAAGCGAAAAAAGAAGCAAGAAAGAAATAGTTTAAATGGCTTTTTAAAGTGAATAAAAAACCGGAGTTCGTTTAGGTACTCCGGTTTTTTGTATTTTACACGAATCTTTAAAAAGAAAATTAAATCTTTTCGTAGAAATTATCACTCATAGGAAATACACCGTCGAGACTGGTTAAATTTCCATTGTCATCAAAATGAACAATAAGATCTTTTTGAACTGAATCTTCATGGCCATGAGTAAATAGATAAATATAGTACCAAGTATTTGGGTAGCCTGATTCAACAAGCATTGGAGAACCCATAACAAACTGTACCTGCTGTTTTGTCATTCCAAATCGCAGTTTATCGACGGCTTCCTGTTCGACGTAGTTACCTTGGGCAATATCGATTCGATACACCAATGGTTCTAATAGCGAGCAACCACCCAGAAGCCCAACAGCAAGGGGTAGAGCAATGATCCATTTTTTGAATTGCATAGTTCGTACAGCTTAGCCTTTAAAATAATGATTAGATGATAAACAAGCTGACCTAATAAGTAAAAAGGTTAAGCGTGTTCTGGTGTGTTTTGACACTAAATTTTGAATCTAGTTGCATTCTATGGTGGGTTTTAAAGGTAAATGGAGACAAAAAAGCCAATATCATGAGTTCAATATTGGCTTTTTGAGGTTATATCAGTAGTAAATTGTTGTGATTAAGCGGCATTTAGTAACTCTTTTGCATTTGCTAATGTGTGGTCTGTAATTTGTGTACCACCTAGTAAACGAGCTAGCTCTTCGATGCGCTCTTCTGTGCTTAATGCTCGCATTTGAGTTTCTGTTTTACCTGAGTTAGTGTGCTTAGCAACAAATAATTGGTTATGTCCGCAACCTGCAACCTGAGGCAGGTGGGTAACACAAAGTACTTGGGTTGATTCACCAAGAGTTCGTAGCATTTTGCCAACGACTGCGGCGGTTGGCCCACTAATACCCACATCAACTTCATCAAAAATCAAACTTGGCGTATCGACTTTTTGAGCGGTGATTACTTGAATTGCTAATGAGATACGAGATAACTCACCACCAGAGGCTACTTTTGCGATAGGGTGCAAAGGTTGACCTGGGTTTGTTGAAACTTTAAAGCATAAGGTATCTATACCAAGCGGTGATATTTTAGTGACACCATCGCTTTCTATTTGGATATCAAATACCGCTTTTTCCATGCTTAACGTTTGCATACTTTCGGTGATTTTGTTGTTTAATTCTTTTGCATAACGTTGACGGCTCTTCGTGAGCTTATGGGCTGCTTCTAAAAAGTGCAGTTTTAGCTCTTCGACTTCTTGCTCTCGTTGCTCACGTTTTTCATCTGAGCAATCAAGACGATCGTATTCTGCTAATAATTGTTGATGGTGTTCATACAGT
Source organism: Aliivibrio thorii (assembly GCF_057368585.1). Classification (NCBI taxonomy): domain Bacteria; kingdom Pseudomonadati; phylum Pseudomonadota; class Gammaproteobacteria; order Vibrionales; family Vibrionaceae; genus Aliivibrio; species Aliivibrio thorii. Next base: position 612,003 of record NZ_CM170654.1, read on the forward strand.
TCTTCAGCAAGTACGTGATGTTTTTTAGCCATAGACATTACTCGGCTAAAACGCTCTTCAACAAATGCTATTTGCTCAGGATCGACATCGATACAATCTAAATAATTTTTTAACTCATGAGTAGCTTCTTCAACTTGAATCATTGCTTCATTAAGCATTTCTGATAATGGCGCTAGTTGAGGGTCTAATTGACCAAGTTGCTGGATATGATTGTTCGCATATTGCAGCAATTGAAGTGCATTTACTTCATCATTTTCATATAGAACAGATACTGCTTGTTGGCAGTAATCAACTAATTCACCAGAATTAGAAAGGCGTTTATGATCTTCTTCTAGCTGTACGAATTCTTCTTCGCCTAAAGCTAATTCGTTTAATTCTTTTATTTGATATTCAATTAATTGCTTTTGAGCTTCATTTTGTTGACTATTTTTAATGAACTGCTTAAGAGAGTTATCCGCTTGGCGCCATGCTTGATAGCGGCTACGAGTTTTATTTAGTAAAGAAACATGCCCCGCATACTGATCTAACATATTCAGTTGATAGTCAGGCTTCATTAATTCATGGTGAGCATGCTGTCCGTGAATATTGATCAGTAGATGACCTAGTGTTTTTAGTTGTGCAGCAGGAACAGGGCTACCATTGATAAAGCCGCGAGAACGGCCTTCTTTGGTGATTACGCGGCGTAAAATACACTCATTACCATCATAGAGCTCATTGTCTTCTAACCATCGTTTAGCATTCAGGTTATTTTCTAATGTGAAGAGTACGGTGATCTCTGCTTTTTCTTCTCCTTGGCGAACCATAGAAGCTTCGGCGCGATCGCCTAAACATAAGCCAAGCGCATCAATGGCAATAGATTTACCTGCACCAGTCTCACCAGTAATAGTGGTCATGCCTTTGGTTAAATCAAGCTCTAATGATTTTACAATTGCGAAATGAGTAATTTTGATATGTGCCAACATAAGCCATTCTCTGTGAAATTTAAACACTAAAAACACTGTATAAAGAAACAGTATATACTGTTTCTTTATACAGTAAAGTTTAAATTAACTTTTTGTGAGTGGCTTATCTTTATCTGTATTTAGAGATTAGAAAAGTTTACTTGACCAACCAAGCTTATTTCTAAGTACATGATAGTAGCTATAATCTTTAGGATGAATAAGCTTTAGTTTGCTTGGGCTTTGGAAAATATGAACTTCATCTCCAGGACTAACCGGTAAAGACACCTGCCCATCACAGCTCACTTCTAATGAACTGCGGTTTTCTGGTGAAATGAATAATTTAATGTGACGCTTACCTTCAACAACCAGTGGTCGGCTTGAAAGGGTATGTGGAAACATTGGCACTATTGAGATTGCATTTAGGTTTGGTGACAGAATCGGTCCACCACCGGAAAGTGAATAGGCGGTTGATCCTGTTGGTGTTGAAATGATTAAGCCATCTGATCGTTGTGAGAAAGCAAAACTCTCATCAATATAGACTTCAAACTCAATCATATGAGCGACTTGACCGGGATGAAGAACGACCTCGTTAAAAGCGGTATTGTGACTTTTAACCTGACCATGACGATGAACTTCAGCTTCTAATAAAAAACGCTCTTCTTTGACGAATTCACCATTTAATACAGCCTGTAGTGGCTCTTCAAAATTATCAGGATCAAGGTCGGTTAGAAAGCCAAGATTGCCTCTGTTAACACCAATAACAGAGATATCGAAACGGGATAGAACGCGAGCTGCACCTAGCATATTTCCATCACCACCGACAACAATAGCAAGGTCGGCTTGTTCGCCTAATTTTAATAGGTGATTAAAGTGTTCATCGGGAATATCAGGTAGGGCTTCACGTAAACGGCTATCGATTAATACAGGGTAATTTAATCCAGTAAGCCAATTATAGAGAGCTAAATGTGTTTTTACTGCACTTGGGTCTCTTGGTTTACCAATGATTGCGATAACGTTAAAGGCTGTTTTCATATCCATCATCCGTCATGAAATGGGCAACAAATGTTACAATTAGTACTATTATGCTTGAATCGCTTTATTTAGTCCCCATAATAATGACAAAGTTTTAATTTGCTTATAGAGCGATGCCTTGGTTTGTATTAAGATCGCTTTATATAGCTAATCATTAGCATTCTGGAGAAGCAGTAATGAACAACGAAGAAAACAAAGTTAACGAAGAAGCAGTAGTAGAAGATCACATTGAAGCCGTTGGTACAGAGGCTGATGTTGAGTGGAATGAATCTGCTGAAGATAACCAAGAAGCAAAAATCGCGGAACTAGAAGCAGCATTACTTGCAAGCCAAGCACAGCTTAAAGACCAACAAGATGCGGTTTTACGAGCTAAAGCAGAAGAGCAAAATGTTCGTCGTCGTGCTGAAGGTGATATTGATAAAGCGCGTAAATATGCGTTGAAAAAGTTTGCAGGTGAACTGCTTCCTGTTATCGATAATCTAGAGCGCGCTCTTGAGAATGGCGATAAAGAAAATGAAGCGGCGAAAGCCTTGCTTGAAGGTGTTGAATTAACACTACAAACGTTTATTTCAACGGTTGAAAAGTTTGGTCTAACAGTGATTAATCCAGTTGGCGAAGCATTTAATCCTGAACTTCATCAAGCGATTGGTATGCAAGCAAGCCCTGACCATGAGTCAAATACGGTAATGATTGTGATGCAAAAAGGCTACTCATTAAATGAGCAAGTACTTCGCCCTGCAATGGTTATGGTTGCTCAATAATCACTATTTTTAATTAAATTAAGTGATGGATAATGAAGCGAATTCATAATGAATTCGCTTTTTTTTGTCTTTTTTTTAAGATGAGTTGTCTTTGTTGTTAGAATTCGCCTCATAAATAAGGAATGGGCTTCAAAGGTTTATATATTTACTCTATTGGCTATCGTTATTTCTTTTGTTTTTTACTACATTTTAATCATCATGGAATGATATAAATTAAAATATATGGAAGAAAATATGAAATTAGCATCAATGTTTTTTAGCGCACTGTGTCTATTATAGCCCGTTGAGCCTTGCAGGACATGTTGTTGCTTCTGATACTTATTCATCAATGGCATTACCAAATGATGCAAAAGTATATAATGCACCAACGACTTCTGGATGGGCGAATGGAGCGACGATAGTACAGGGATCCCTAGAGGTGATGCTGCGCCTTCGTATTGGGCTGATGATATTATAGATAAAAGCATCACAACCTCTGAACCTTGGAGTGGAATGACACCGTGGTTTACGGTATTTGAAGATCAAAAAAACATATCGAGAAATGTTCGTGTGGTGATTGGTGATGCTGATATGTGGTTACTTCAATCGCTTGATGGAACAATGAATCCACTAACCGCAGAATGGGTCAATGCTACTGTAAATAGAGCATCGGTCTCTTGGGCTGCTTATTATTCTCACAACATTATTAAATATATTGAAGATGTCCCATACCGCCGTTCTGGTGATGGTTTAAAAGAGTATCAATTGCATCCAGAACATTATCCATTGCATGGTGGAACCAGTAAGGTTGAAAATGTTTTGGCTGCTTTTGTTCGAATGAAAGCATGGTTGGTTCCCGATAAACCACAAGGCAAGCAAGATATTAGTACGGCGAAAGTGTTAATCAGCACCGGAGCAGATTATTACCCAACGGTGAATACATCGGTTTCTCACGGTGATTTATCCAATGCTAATTATCTTCCAGGAGCTGGAGGAAGTCGTTTTCAATATCTAACTACAACACCAACTTGGTATTATATGGGAACGGTTGCTTCTGATGGCTTATTAATTGTGGATGATAATAGCCCCTACATTAAATCGGGTGGTAAAACCTATTTAACAAAAGAAGAATGGCAACAAAATCCTCCGCCTATTGAAGCTAAAGTCGTGGGCTGTAAAACTTTTGACTAAGTTTATATGATTAAAGAACATTCTGAATGATAAGCCTGACATGATTGTTAGGTTTTTTTTTGCTCAGATGAAAATAAAATTGATTTTTTTTTATTGTTTCCCTTGAATTGTGATTTAGCGCCCTTATTAATTACTCATAGAATGAATTATGGGATTTAGTCCCTGTCCTTATCCAAGTTGTTTTGGGTGAGTTTAAATAGATAAATTGGAGATAACCTGATGGGTAAGATCATTGGTATTGACTTAGGTACAACTAACTCTTGTGTTGCTGTTTTAGATGGCGATACGCCACGTATTTTAGAGAATGCAGAGGGTGAACGTACAACGGCATCGGTAATTGCATACACAGATGGCGAAACTCTTGTAGGTCAGCCAGCTAAACGTCAAGCGATTACTAACCCACAAAATACATTATTTGCGATTAAGCGTCTGATCGGTCGTCGTTTTGAAGACGAAGAAGTACAACGTGATATCCAAATTATGCCGTACAAAATTGTTAAAGCTGACAACGGTGATGCTTGGGTTGAAGCGCAAGGCCAAAAAATGGCTGCTCCTCAAGTTTCTGCTGAAATTCTTAAGAAAATGAAGAAAACAGCGGAAGATTTCCTAGGCGAAGAAGTGACTGGCGCAGTAGTAACTGTACCTGCTTACTTTAACGATGCTCAACGTCAAGCAACGAAAGATGCTGGTCGTATCGCAGGTCTTGATGTTAAACGTATCATCAACGAACCAACAGCAGCAGCGCTAGCTTACGGTCTAGACAAAAAAGGCGGCGATCGCACTATCGCAGTATACGACCTTGGTGGTGGTACGTTCGATATCTCTATCATTGAAATCGACAACGTTGATGGTGAGCAAACTTTCGAAGTGCTTGCAACAAACGGCGATACTCACCTAGGTGGTGAAGATTTCGATAACCGCATGATCAACTTCCTAGTAGATGAGTTCAAGAAAGAGCAAGGCATCGACCTTAAAACTGATCCTCTAGCAATGCAACGTGTTAAAGAAGCAGCAGAAAAAGCGAAGATTGAATTATCTTCAGCTCAACAAACTGACGTAAACCTTCCTTACGTTACTGCTGATGCAACAGGTCCTAAGCACATGAACGTTAAAGTTACACGTGCAAAACTAGAATCTCTAGTTGAAGATCTAGTAGTTCGTACTCTTGAACCACTAAAAGTGGCTCTAGCTGATGCTGATTTATCAGTAAGTGAAATCACTGACGTTATCCTAGTTGGTGGCCAAACGCGTATGCCTATGGTTCAAGCTAAAGTTGCTGATTTCTTCGGTAAAGAAGCTCGCCGTGACGTAAACCCTGATGAAGCAGTAGCAATGGGTGCTGCAGTTCAAGGTGGCGTACTAGCTGGTGACGTTAAAGATGTCCTTCTTCTAGATGTTACTCCTCTATCTTTCGGTATCGAAACGATGGGTGGTGTAATGACTAAACTAATCGAGAAGAACACAACGATCCCAACTAAAGCGGACCAAACGTTCTCAACTGCTGAAGATAACCAAAGTGCGGTAACAATCCACGTACTTCAAGGCGAGCGTAAGCAAGCGACATACAATAAATCTCTAGGTCAATTTAACCTAGAAGGTATCCAAGCAGCACCACGTGGTATGCCACAAATCGAAGTAACATTCGACCTAGATGCTGATGGTATCCTAAATGTATCTGCAAAAGATAAATCGACTGGTAAAGAGCAGAAGATCACAATCCAAGCTTCTGGTGGTCTAACAGACGAAGAAATCGAAGCAATGGTACAAGAAGCTGAAGCAAACAAAGACGCGGACAAAAAGTTCGAAGAGCTAGTAACAGCACGTAACCAAGCGGATCAAATGATCCACGGTACGAAGAAACAAATCGAAGAAGCAGGCGATGCCCTTCCAGCTGACGAGAAAGAAAAAATCGAAGCTGCAATCAAAGCACTAGAAGACGTTAAGTCAGGCGATGATAAAGAAGTAATCGATGCGAAAACTCAAGAGCTAATGCAAGCAGCACAAAAGCTAATGGAAATCGCTCAACAGAAAGCGCAAGCACAACAAGGTGCTGAAGCGGGTGAGCAACCTAAGCAAGAAGATGATGTAGTAGACGCTGAGTTCGAAGAAGTTAAGGATAAATAATTCCTGTCGTTTTAAGCCGCTATTTCGGCGTTAAAAGTACTCATTTACTAACGTAAACTCCGTGCTTTTTCCTTGAACTAGCGACTTATAACTTAATGAATTAATTATCGGTTTCTCGATAGAAAATATATTGCGGGCGTTGGAGTTTTCTCTACCGCCCGCAAGTTTGTAATTAGGTCAATCTAGATAATCACTTTCGGTTTGTGCTGATCCTAATTATCTAGATTGAACTCATACTGATGGTGTCACTGCCGGCAGTATCAAAAGAATTGGTGACCAAAGCATGTCTAAACGTGATTTATATGAAGTATTGGGCGTAAGCCGTGATGCTTCTGATCGTGATATTAAGAAAGCCTATAAGCGTCTAGCGATGAAATTCCACCCTGACCGTAATCAGGGGGATGAGACAGCGCCAGAAAAGTTTAAAGAAGTAAAAGTTGCGTATGAGATCTTAACGGATGCTCAAAAGCGTTCAGCTTATGATCAATACGGTCATGCAGCCTTTGAACAAGGTGGTATGGGCGGTGGCGGCGGCTTTGGTGGCGGTCAAGGTGACTTTGGCGATATCTTTGGTGATGTGTTTGGTGACATCTTTGGTGGCGGCCGTCGTGGCGGCGCTCAACAGCGTGCACAACGCGGTTCAGATTTACGTTACAACATGGAACTTACACTAGAAGAAGCGGTTCGTGGTTGTGATAAAGAGATTGAAGTACCAACATTAGTCTCTTGTGATCCATGTGAAGGTACTGGTGCTAAGAAAGGCACATCTTCATCAACTTGTAGCACTTGTCATGGCCATGGCCAAGTTCAAATGCGCCAAGGTTTCTTTGCTGTACAGCAGGCCTGTCCTACATGTCATGGTAAAGGTAAGATCATTAAAGAGCCATGTAACTCTTGTCATGGTGAAGGTCGCGTTCAAAAGACGAAAACGCTTAATGTTAAGATCCCATCAGGGGTTGATACTGGTGACCGTATTCGATTATCTGGCGAAGGTGAAGCAGGAGAGCACGGCGCTCCAGCTGGCGATCTATATGTACAAGTTCACGTCAAGGAACACAACATCTTTGAGCGTGACGGCAACAACTTATACTGCGAAGTACCTGTAAGCTTTACTATGGCTGCTTTAGGTGGTGAAGTTGAAGTTCCTACTCTTGATGGTCGCGTAAGCTTGAAAGTACCTCTAGAAACTCAAACGGGCCGTATGTTCCGTATGCGTGGTAAGGGTGTTAAAGGCGTTCGTACGCACAGTGCTGGTGATTTAATCGTTAAACTGATTGTTGAAACTCCAGTTAAACTGACTAAGCGTCAAAAAGAGCTTCTTCAAGAGTTCCAAGAATCTTTTGATGGGAAAGATGCGAAAAAGCATAATCCAAAATCAGAAGGCTTCTTATCTGGTGTGAAAAACTTTTTTGATGATTTAACTAAATAAGTTAATCCGTCAGTAAATAAATTGAAACCTAATGATATTTATTTTATATTGTTAGGTTTTTTTATGCCAAAAACAAATAATAAGATATATTTTTCACACCTCTTGACCATTATTTATACTTAATCGTTTATTATGTAACCAATTGTGTTTTTAGCTTCTTAATAGATGAGAGAGTCGGCATGGTGTTATTTAAACGGATATTGTTAGTATTTATTGTTTTATTATTTGGCTTAGCTTCTGCCAGTGCAGACATAATGCAGGGCGGAAAAACAGTACCAAGTTTCAAGCAGGATGCCGAGTCTATCCGACATACTTATGAAACTCAGCTCTATACTTTATCTGCATTTAAAGCGGGTCATTATGGTTTACGCATGTATCGCCAAACGATGGACCCCAAATACTCTGCTGCTATTTGGTCTGATATGGCACGAGTTGCTAGTCGACTTAATCAATTTTCTTCAGAAGTACACACTCCTAAACAAATTGAGGCTTATTCACAAAAACGCTTAAGCACATATGTCGATGATACAGATGTCCGTAGCATGTTACGTTATCAAGCGACTAAATCCATGCCTGAATATTTTTATCTTGGTGTCGATTTACTCGGTTCAATGGCAAGAGCAGACGAGTACGGATTAAAACATTGTAATGATAAAGAGCTAAGAGAAATCATTCGTCGTTATGATTTTAAAAAATACGCGACAGATGAAGCGATGATAAAAGCATGGGCAGCTCAGCTAGCGAACCAAGTTTATTGGTTACGTCAATTAGGTGAGCAGGATGTGGTTGATGAGTTTGTTGAAGCATTCAAATTAGCCTACCCAGATAATAAAGATGCAGCGCTTTCTAAGCAGCAGTATGGCAATAAAATCTATGGCTTAACGCATATTTTATTAGCCGACTCTCAATATTATCAATACCCCCTAAAAGAGTCTGATCATCAATGGATATATGATTATCTGCGTAATAATATTGATACTATTTTAGAAAGAGCCAAAGAAGACATTATTTCAGAAGTAGGAATTACCTTCTTATTGGCAGGGTTAGAAGATGACCCTGTAGTCTATAAAACACAAAAACACATTCAAGATGCGATTAACCGTGAGAAGAATATGGTGCCATCAACATCAAACAGTACTGATTTAACTGATGGTGAGCACCGTAATGTATTAGCGATAATGTTGCTTGATTGGCAAACGCCGCATGCCGCGCCAACGATTCAAAATGAACCAAGAGTATTTACAAGTAAGCCCTATGGCCTAGTGAAAAAATAAACTAACGTCTTTGTATTGTTAGCCACTTACACTTACATTGTAAATAAAATAAAAAATGCCCAGAGATAATGATATCGCTGGGCATTTTTATTGAATCAGATAAGAGTATTTAGTTTACGCTAGGCCTTGAAGCTTAACGAATTTCTCTAGTAACTCTTCATCTGTTTCTATGTTGTTTGGATCTGAAACGACACAATTGTTGATTGGGCAAACAGACTGACAAGTAGGGATATCGTAATGCCCCTTACATTCAGTGCATAGGTCTGGATTAATCTCGTAGATATTATCACCCATGCTGATTGCTTCGTTTGGGCACTCTGGCTCACACATATCACAATTGATGCATTTCTTATTGATCAATAACGCCATTACTTACTTGCCGTGTGGGTTACGAGTATCTTCACCCGTGTGTAAGTTACGCATTAGAAGACCGTATTCTAAATCAACGTTCGCAGGAACAGGTATAAACACAAAATGGCCATTGCCTTTTGCTTCATCAACAGCTTCACTCTTACGGTTTTCCATTACATCTAGAGTCAGTGTTAGGTTACCTTGTGGTGTCATGATCTCTACAGAGTCACCGACTAAGAATTTATTCTTAACATCAACTTCAGCTAAATCACCACGGCGTTTACCTGTGAACTCACCAACGAATTGTTGAGAATCAGAGATAGAGTAGCCGTAATCGTAATTTTGGTATGTGTCATGTGTATGACGACGTAAGAAGCCTTCTGTGTAACCACGGTGAGCTAGGCTTTCTAGCGTACCCATTAGGCTTTCATCGAATGGTTTGCCTGCAACTGCATCATCAATCGCTTTACGATAAACTTGAGCAGTACGAGCACAGTAGTAGAAAGACTTAGTACGACCTTCGATTTTAAGAGAGTGAACTCCCATCTTAGTTAGGCGCTCTACGTGTTGGATAGCACGAAGATCTTTAGAGTTCATGATGTAAGTACCATGCTCGTCTTCAAATGCAGCCATTTTCTCTTCAGGGCGGTGTGCTTCAGAAAGAAGAACTACTTCTTTAGTCGGTTTGCCTAAACCTAGAGTGTTGTCTGGACGTTCGTCTTGAACTTCCACATCTTGGATCTCAACACCGGTTGGATTCGCTTCAACGATTTGACCGTTTTCGTCTTCTTTAGCTTCTTCAGCTTTGTATTCCCAACGACATGCATTAGTACATGTACCTTGGTTCGGATCACGCTTGTTCATGTAGCCAGAAAGTAAGCAGCGACCAGAGTACGCCATGCATAATGCACCGTGTACAAAAATTTCTAGTTCTGTATCAGGGCAGTGTTCACGGATCTCTTCAATTTCTTCTAGTGATAATTCACGAGATAGGATCACACGCTCAACACCTTGAGTCGACCAGAATTTCACTGTAGCCCAGTTAACCGCGTTAGCTTGAACTGACAGGTGAATAACTACTTCAGGGAAAGCTTCACGAACCATCATGATTAAACCAGGATCTGACATGATTAATGCGTCAGGGCCCATCGCAACGATTGGCTCTAAGTCACGAATGAAGGTTTTTAACTTTGAGTTATGTGGTTGGATATTGCATACCACATACAGTTTTTTACCTTGCGCGTGCGCTTCGTTAATGCCGATTTCTAGGTTTTCATGGTTGAATTCGTTGTTACGAACACGAAGGCTGTAACGTGGCTGGCCTGCATAAACTGCATCTGCACCGTAGGCAAACGCATAACGCATATTTTTAAGGCTGCCCGCAGGCGAAAGTAGTTCTGGCTTAAACATGATTGCTTCCCAATGTTGTATTCTGATCTCAGGTCAGGTCATATCACTCGGATATGAAGGAGGCCGGATTTTACATGGAAAGTGAGGGAAGTGCTAGGGTATAAAGAGAGGTTTCAGGTCGCCTCGCTTGCAGGTTGAAGAAAACAACAAAGAAAATAGGGGATTAAGAGTTCAGATCGCTGCGCTAGCAGATTTCAGAGGTGTTTGCTGACAGTATAATATTAAAGAAAATTATTTTTTATTGGTGATCTTGCCGCAAGCACCTCTAAACCCTTCAAGGGAGCTTGCGACCGATCTGAACCCTGCTTTTACTCTTCCTCTTCAATGCCACCAAGTGCTTTGAAAAGGTCAGGCAGCAGAGCATCAAGCTCTGAACTCATTAGAGAAAAATCAGCATCAAAACGTGCTGCTTTATCTTCAAAACCAATATCTTCGTTTTGGTCTTTAATTTCATCGCTGAATTTTAGGCGTTTTAGAGATAGGTCATCCGCAAGGATAAACTCTAAACGGTCTTGCCAAGTTAGTGCTAACTTCGTTACGACTTTGTTTGCATCAATATGAGCGTGGATCTCATCACACACTAATTCTTGTTGTTTACAACGGATCACGCCGCCATCTTCTAAGATAGCTTTTAGTTCTGCTTCTTCACCCATCTCAAAGCCTTGAGGAGTCGTGCCTGTTTTAACCCATTCGGTTAATGCATTTTCAATAGGTTGCGTTGAAGTAAGAGGAACAACAGGTAAGCTGCCAATGGATTTACGCAGTAACGCTAGTACGTCTTCTGCTTTTTTGTAGCTGCCTGCATCAACAATAATAAAACCTGATTCAGGCAAGATTAATGCGTAAGTTTGTTGGTGTTTGCTAAAAGCGCGAGGAAGAAGATCAATCACGATGTCATCTTTAATAGAGTCTTTCTCTTTTTTCTTAAGAGGGCGACCTTGCTCTAGTTCCATAGCATCAATTTTTGCGTTCATTGACTCTTTAATCACTGACGCTGGTAACATCTTTTCTTCTTTCTTAGCGCAGATAAGAATATTTTTGCTTGCTACGTGAGTTAGCATATCACCATGACGGCCCATTGCAGTTACCCAGCCAAACTTTTGCATGTCTTGGCTACCACAAGGTGTGAAACGGAAATCGTTCAGTTGTTTTTCAAGTTGTTCAGGATTGAGATCAATCTCTTTAGTAAAACGATAAATTAAACAATTTTTAAACCACATCATGCTGCTGAATTCCTGTCTTTTTTAAGTGCGCTTATGATAGGAGATTTTGGTCCATTATGCTTGCAAAGTTTTCGGGATTTTAGGGAAATGCCCATAAGGTTGAAAATTGAATGATGAATTTATGAACTTTTCTTTTCAATGATCACAAAAGTGTCATAATTACCTTTAATAATAGCGTTATAAGTTTTGTTGGCTAATTTAGGTAAAAAGAATGTCTAGAAGGATCCTTGTAGTAGAAGATGAAGCGCCAATCCGTGAAATGCTGTGTTTTGTATTAGAGCAGAAAGGATATGAACCAATAGAAGCAGAAGATTATGACACTGCGCTTGGTTTACTCTGCGAACCTTACCCTGATTTAATTTTGCTGGATTGGATGTTGCCAGGTGGCTCAGGTATTAATTTGATTAAGCACCTTAAGCGTGATGAGTTTACCAAAAAAATTCCAGTGGTAATGCTCACCGCTCGCGGTGAAGAAGAAGACAAAGTGCGCGGTCTTGAAGTTGGCGCAGATGATTACATTACAAAACCATTTTCACCAAAAGAGTTAATGGCGCGCTTGAAAGCGGTTATTCGTCGAGTATCTCCAACATCAGTTGAAGAGTTGATTGATGTTCAAGGTTTGAAACTAGATCCTGTTTCACATCGTGTAACCGCGAATGATAAGGCATTAGATATGGGGCCGACTGAGTTTAAAATGTTGCATTTCTTTATGACTCATCAAGAGCGAGTTTATAGCCGTGAGCAATTATTAAATAATGTATGGGGCACAAACGTGTATGTAGAAGATCGCACGGTTGATGTTCATATTCGTCGTCTTCGTAAAGCGCTAGAGCTAGAGGGGCATGACCGCTTAGTTCAAACTGTTCGTGGCGCGGGTTACCGTTTTTCTGTTCAAGCATCGTAATTAATAATCAATAAAAGCACAAAAGGTAAGATACATGGTTGAACGTCTTTCTTGGAAAAAGTTAGTCGGTGAATTGGCTTTTTTTTACATACCTTGGATCATTGTCGGGTATTTGTTTGATGCGATATGGCCATTGTTGTTTCTTGCCTCGTTTATTTTATTAATTTGGCATTTGCATAACCAAATTAAAATGTCTCGTTGGTTGCATGAAGGACGCAAAGCAACGCCTCCTTCGGCCTCTGGCAGTTGGGAACCTATTTTTGATGAAACGTATCGTTTACAGAAGAGGCACAAAAAGCGTCGTAAAGAATTATCTGCATTAATTCGCCGTTTTCGACAAGGTGCAGAGGCTCTGCCTGATGCGGTGGTGGTTTTCCGTAATGAAGGAAATATTGTTTGGTGTAATAGCTTAGCGCAATCGCTTCTTGGTTTTCGCTGGCCTGATGATTCAGGGCACCCGATTACAAATTTAATACGCTCCCCAGATTTTTTTCAGTATTTAATGGCTCAGGATTTTGATATTCCATTAGATATGCCGTCTCCTATCAATACAGATAAAACACTTGAAATACGTATCGTGACATACAGTGATGGTGAGTATTTGATGGTAGTGCGTGATGTTAGTCAGATTAAACAATTAGAAGGGATGCGTCGTAACTTTTTTGCTAATGTGTCTCACGAATTACGAACTCCAATGACCGTGCTTCGTGGCTATTTAGAAATGTCAGAAGACCCAGAGATGCTTGTTGGCCCAATGTGGAATCGAGCCCATGGAGTAATGACGGAACAATTGTCGCGGATGGAAAGTTTGGTTGAGCAGTTATTAACACTTTCTAAGATAGAGGCCGCGGCGACATCTATGTTGGAAGATCGTGTTGATGTACCTTCTATGCTCGATATTTTAGAGAAGGAAGCGGTGGCACTAAGTGGAAATAGAAACCACAAAGTAACCTTTAATATAGAGCATGATCTTAAAGTGCTAGGTGATGAAGACCAATTACGTAGTGCGATTTCAAATTTGGTTTATAACGCAGTTAAACATACGACTGATGGCGCAGAGATTACTGTTGAATGGAAGAAAGCTAAGTCTGGCGCAATATTAATGGTCACAGATTCTGGTCAAGGCATAGAGCCGCAACATATCCCTCGCTTAACGGAACGTTTTTATCGTGTAGATAAAGCTCGTTCAAGAGATACTGGTGGCAGTGGGCTAGGACTTGCTATTGTAAAACATGCACTTAGTCATCATGATTCACAATTAGAAATACAGAGTAAATTAGGAAAAGGAAGTACTTTCTCGTTTATTCTCCCTAAAAAATTGATTTTGAAATAAGGACATAATGAATAACATGCATAGTCAAATACAAAGATGGTCTCGGGCGCTTTTTCCTGTGGGATTTCTTTGGTTGTGCATTGCTCAAAGTAGCTTGGCCTACGATGGGAAATTATCTCATTATGAACGTGTATCAGGTATTTCTGGTAATTTGTCTTCAATTGGTTCTGATACTCTTGCAAATATGATGACACTTTGGGCGGAAGATTTTCAACGGATCTACCCCCGAGTTAATATTCAAATTCAAGCTTCAGGCTCGTCAACAGCCCCTCCTGCATTAATTGAAAGTACGGCACAATTTGGACCGATGAGTCGTGAGATGCGGCAAAGTGAAAAAGCCGCTTTTGAAAGACAATTTGGTTACCCACCTACTGAAATCCGAGTCGCTATTGATGCCCTCGGAATTTTTGTTCATCAGGATAACCCAATTAAAGGGTTAGATTTTATTCAACTTGATGCAATATTTTCAGCCACATTACGCTGTGGTGCATTAAAACCGATTAATCGCTGGCAAGATTTAGGTATAAAGAGTCGTTGGGCTACGCATCAAATCCAATTATTTGGTCGTAACTCAGTGTCTGGTACCTATGGCTATTTTAAAAATAACGCCTTGTGTGACGGAGATTTTAAAGTCAATGTTAATGAGCAACCGGGATCTGCGTCGGTGGTTCAAGGAATTTCAGCTTCAGTTAATGGCATTGGTTACTCAGGCGTGGGCTATCAAATGTCTGGGGTGAAATTATTACCTATCAGTAAAGAAGGTACTGATTATATTGAGCCAACAACGGATAATATAACGAGTGGTAAATACCCTTTAGCTCGTTTCTTATATATTTACATAAATAAGCCTCCAACTGCAAAGCTTAAGCCTTTGGAGGCTGAATTTATTCGTTATATGCTTTCTGAGAACGGACAAAAAAGAGTAGAGCAAGATGGATACATTGCACTGTCTGAGCGATTTGTTTTACAAGAACTGTCCAAATTAGATTTGCACTAAACTGTCATTATAGTGTCATCCACATAATGAAATATAAAATAACTATCAATAATTAAGAACAGAGGTTAACTCATCATGGCATACGCCAAACCTAATCAGAGATCTAGAGATAAACAGCGACGTGTTGTTGATCTGATTATGCGTGTGTGGGTGAAATCCAGTGGCATAGGGATCATTGCTGCTCTTATGCTTATTTGCTTTTATTTATTAGCGGTTATTGCTCCTATTTTCACACCAGTAAGTGTTGAATCTCTTTCTCAATATACTGTTTCTTACGATAATAAAACGTTGGCAATAGGTTCGGATGAGCAAGGAAAAATGGCTTATCGAATTGATGATACTGGGCGTGTTCAGTTTATTGATCTAATGAACAAAAAATTAGTGAGTGAACAGCAGATCATAAAAAATTCAACGGCTTTTACTTCAACGATTGAAAGCCAAGATTGGTTCGCATTTGGGGATGATAAGGGGCGTGTCCAGTTTGCTCAAATTGGATTTCAAACAAACTACTCAAAAGGAAATAGACAACTTATTCCTTTGGTTGAAAAATTTGCGCCATTTCCTTCTATTCAGGTAGATGAACAACAACAAGCATTAACTCAATTGGCATTAAGTTTAACCGCAACTGAAGGGGTTATTTTAGCTAAGACAAAAGATGAGCGTTTATTGGGGGTTGAGCTTGATAGTGTGGTTAATCAAATGAGTGGTGAAATGGTATGGAAAGCAGTACCTATCACATTTGATAAAGCTGGTTTAGATAAAATTGATGCATTACTTTCAATGGTGATAACACCGAATAATGATTTTCTATATTTGTTATATCAACATGAATTACAAGTTTGGAATTTAAAAGATCATAAAGCGAGTTTGCGTGAGCGAATTATATTAAAAGATCCTGCCCAAAAGTTAGTTTTACTTTCTGGCGCTCACTCTGTTTTAGTTCAATTTGAAAATGGCGATCTATCACAGTGGTTTGATACGATTAATAATGAAAAGCGCTCATTAACATTAATTCGAACTTTTCATGTTGGATCTCCTATTTCACAGTTGGCACCAGAAGTGTATCGAAAAGGGGTGAGTATTATTGATACTAAGGGTGATTTAGCTCTTATTCACACGACCACAGAAAAAGCACTTTATCGTCAGCATATGTTTAATGATGATGTGCTGGCTGTCACTCAACCTCCTAATGCAGAAAAGCTTATCGTTCTTACTCAAAAAGGATGGCAATGCTTTGAGGTTACGAATCCGCACCCTGAGGTAAGTGTGCAATCTGTTTTTGGTAAAATGTGGTATGAAGGCTATCCGGAGCCTGCTTATATTTGGCAATCAACCGCAGCAAATGATGATTTTGAATCTAAATTCAGTTTAATGCCTCTGGCTTTTGGTACCTTAAAAGCCGCTTTCTATGCGTTAATTTTTGCAGGTCCAATCGCTATTGGTAGCGCTATTTATACCGCTTACTTCATGTCTTCCAATGTTCGTCGGTATGTAAAACCAACCATTGAAATTATGGAGGCACTACCGACCGTTATTATTGGTTTGTTAGCGGGAATTTGGTTAGCCCCCATTGTTGAAAATAATTTAGTAGCCGTATTTAGCTTATTTGTATTTTTCCCCTTAAGTATGATGATTATTGCGTTTATATGGCACATATTACCAGCTCATATAATGAGGAAGTTGCCTAGAGGACAGCATGCAATTTTACTGATCCCCGCGTTGATTGGGATTGGGTATCTTACTTTCCAGTATGGTTATTTAATTGAAAGCTGGCTATTTGATGGTGATTTACGACATTACCTTGGTGATAAAGGGGTCGGTTACGATCAACGTAATGCATTAGTGGTTGGGATTGCAATGGGCGCAGCTATTATCCCGACGATTTATACGATAGCAGAAGACGCTATTTTTTCAGTACCTAAACATTTATCTGAAGGCTCATTAGCTTTGGGTGCTACCCAGTGGCAAACCTTAACTAAAGTGGTTTTGTTAACGGCAAGTCCTGGTATTTTTTCTGCGGTGATGATGGGGTTAGGTCGTGCGGTTGGTGAGACTATGATTGTATTAATGGCAACCGGTAATACACCAATTATGGATGGTAACATTTTAGAAGGAATGCGAACTCTTGCCGCAAATATTGCGATTGAGATGCCAGAATCAGAAATGGGCAGCACACATTTTAGAATGCTTTTCTTAGCCGCCTTTTTATTATTTGTTTTTACCTTTTTCGTTAACTCATTGGCTGAATGGATACGCCAAGGGTTACGTGAAAAGTACCGTAGTTTATAGGTTGGTGATATGACGGTGAATAATGAAACATTGGATTAAATTAGGATCCCTCTGGATATGGCTGACTGCTGGTTCGGTAAGTATCAGTATGATTGCTGTTCTTGGTATTTTATTGCTGATTGGCTGGAAAGGACTTTCTTATTTTTGGCCAACCCCATTGCAAGAGTGGCACACGATTGATGGTAAAGTCATTGTTGGGCAACTTTATGATGTAGAAAAACTGCATGATACTAATACTGAGAAAAAAGAACGACTAGTTATCAAAGTCGGGAATCGAGATATTAATGGTTTTGATTTTATTAATATTGATAAAGACAAAATTAAATCTGTAAAAAAAACTGTAGATTTAGCTGTGGTGGATAGGCTTCAAAATGGTAAATATTTCGGTACTATTATTGAAACATCGAGCGGTCTTGAGTTAACGCGATTGCAAGTTGAAGCGTGGGTGCGTAGCGAAAAAGCAAAAATAGATCTATTAGAACAAGAGCAACGTAAACTGTATCGATTGCTTGATGCCTTACCAAGTTCAGGTTTATTAAATGACGAGAGTAAAAAACGAGAAATAGAATTAAATGAACAAGCAGAAACTATCTCTAACCAACTCAGTCATAGTTACCTAATTTTACAAGACAGCCAAGGTGATAAATATAAATTAAGTAGTGATAATGTAGTTGATATTTGGTTTCCTAATGCAATGTCTTTAAAAGAGAAAACAATGCATTGGTTAGGGGAGTTATACGATTTTATATCTGACAACCCAAGAGAAGCTAACTCAGAAGGGGGCGTTTTTCCTGCGATTTTTGGCACTATTTTATTAGTACTTTTAATGTCAATTATAGTCATGCCATTAGGGGTCATTGCTGCTATTTATTTACATGAATACGCAAAGCCAAATATGCTGACAAGATTAGTTCGTATTGCGGTGATTAATCTAGCAGGCGTACCGTCGATTGTTTATGGTGTGTTTGGTTTAGGCTTTTTTGTTTATGTTGTAGGGGGGACGCTTGATCAGCTTTTTTATTCAAATGAATTACCTACACCGACGTTTGGCACCCCTGGGTTATTATGGTCAGCACTCACTTTGGCTATTTTAACGTTACCAGTAGTGATTGTTGCAACAGAAGAGGGGCTCAGCCGGATTCCAAACTCTGTACGCCATGGTTCACTAGCCTTAGGGGCTACACAATTTGAAACCTTGTGGAAAATCGTTTTGCCTATGGCAAGTCCAGCCATTATGACAGGGTTAATTTTAGCGGTTGCAAGAGCTGCTGGCGAGGTAGCTCCTTTAATGTTAGTTGGTGTCGTTAAATTAGCGCCTTCTTTACCTGTAGATAATGTTGCCCCTTATCTACATTTAGATAGAAAATTTATGCATCTTGGTTATCATATTTATGATGTTGGTTTTCAAAGTCCTAATGTCGAAGCGGCCAGACCTATTGTGTATGCAACGGCCTTTTTATTAGTAACCGTTATCATTGGATTAAATTTAACGGCCATCGCAATTCGTAATAATTTACGAGAGAAATATCGAACATTGGAGTTATAACTATATGTATTCATTATCACCGGATCTCTCTTTTCTATCGCCAATAGACGTAAATAATTTATCGGATGAAAATACCGCAATAGAGATTAATAATCTTTGTTTAAAATACGATAAAACATTCGCATTATCCAATATAGAGATGCGTATCCCTAAAGGACAAGTAACGGCGTTTATTGGACCATCTGGTTGTGGTAAATCTACGTTGCTACGTTGTATTAATCGCATGAATGATCTTGTTGATAATTGCAAAATCCAAGGATCTATTAAATTATTTGGTGATGATATTTATCAATCAAATACTGATATTCCTTCATTGCGCCGCCGAGTTGGAATGGTGTTTCAACGACCTAATCCGTTTCCTAAATCAATATATGAGAATGTAGTTTACGGTTTACGTTTACAAGGGATTAAAGAAGCGCGAATATTAGATGAAGCAGTAGAAGAAGCCTTGAAAGCTGCAGCTTTATGGGATGAAGTAAAACACCGTTTGCATGAAAATGCGTTTGGATTATCAGGTGGTCAGCAACAGCGTCTTGTTATTGCTAGAGCCATTGCAATTGAGCCTGAGGTCTTATTATTAGATGAGCCAACCTCTGCATTGGATCCAATATCGACGCTGACGATTGAAGAACTTATCTATGAATTAAAAAGCAAATATACCGTAGTTATTGTGACTCATAATATGCAACAAGCAGCGCGTGTAAGTGATCATACTGCGTTTATCAACCAAGGTAAATTGGTTGAATATGGTAATGCAAATACAATTTTTACTTCTCCAGTGCATAAACAAACAGAAGATTACATCACAGGCCGTTATGGGTAATTAACCTACGGTAGGCCAATTAATAAGATAAGGATATACCATGCAACTTGGTCGACATATTTCAGGCCAATTCAACACCGAGCTTGAAGCCATTAGAACCCATGTATTAACCATGGGAGGGATGGTGGAGCAGCAACTTACCTATGCATTAGAAGCATTGCATAATCACGATGCGGAATTAGCAAAGCGTGTCATGCATGAAGATCATAAAGTTAACGCAATGGAAGTGGCGATTGATGAAGCGTGTACTCGTATTATTGCTAAGCGACAACCTACAGCGAGTGATTTACGTTTAGTGATGGCAATCATTAAAACCATTACTGATCTAGAACGTATCGGTGATGTTGCCTCTCAAATCGCCAAGGTTTCACTGGAAAACTTCACTAATAAACAGCACTCATTACTTGTTTCTCTTGAGTCTTTAGGCCGTCAATCGGTCAAAATGATGCATACAGTTTTAGATGCTTATGCCCGAATGGATGTTAAAGCGGCAACCGAGGCGTATAAGTTTGATGATAAAATCGATGCGGAATATGAAGCGGTAGTACGTCAGCTTATGACATATATGATGGAAGACCCAAGTTCCATCCCAAGTATTATGAAAGTCATGTGGGCGGCTCGAGCGATTGAGAGAGTGGGTGATCGTTGTCAGAACATTTGTGAATATATTATCTATTTTGTAAAAGGCAAAGATGTGCGCCATATTGGTGACCAGAATATTGATGATGTGATCAAGTAACGATTTGACTTAAAAATAATACTCATAGGGTGGCTTTTTGAACTATGCTGTATTTATTGGTGAAGATGAGTATATTATGAGCTATTGCATTCACTATGCGATTGATAATACAAAAATAGATTAATTTAATAATCATAAATTATAGTAATAAGGGAATATATTATGAAGAAGATTTTAGTTGGTACTTGTGCGGCATTATCTATGGTTTCATCATTTGCGATGGCTGATAGCACACCTGTGATGTTCTCATCATTAAATGGTTTCAATGCACCAGCGGCAAGTGAAGTTACAGGAGTTCGTCTAGCGGCTCTTCATGGTAAAACGGGTGATGTAACAGGTGTCGATTTTGCGTTTGGTATGTCTGAGAGTGATAACCTAACAGGTGTTAACTTCCCACTGTTTATCGGTGCGAACAAAGTTAATGGCAACATGACAGGTGCTTCTTTTGGTCTGTTTAACTGGCATATGGGTGATGATTTAGGTGCGAACCTAGGTTTTGTAAACATCACTAATAATGTTAAAGGTGCTAACGTATCTGCAGTGAACTACTCTGAAGGTTACACCATGGTTGATGTCGGTGTTGCTAACCTTTCAAATGATTCACACGTTCAAGTTGGTTTCTTTAATATGACATCTGAAATTAAAGGTGTTCAAGTTGGTCTGATCAACTGTGCGGAAAATGGTTTTCTACCTTGTTTCCCTATCGTGAACTTTGCGATGTAATTTGATTTAAAAATTAATTAAATAAAAATGGCGCTGTTTATAATCAACAGCGCCATTTTTGTATCTGGTCATTTACATATTTGAATTGGTGTCACTTAAAATGTGAGTGTCATCGCGATATTGACGTTAGTTGATAAATCATAAGGAATATAGGTATCACTCATTGGGAAGTAATTTAAATCAACTCCAGCTCTGAGCCCTAAGTGATCAGTAGCTTGGAAAACATAAGAGGCACCAATACTAGAACCGAGTGCACTTTCTTTTGTTGTGTTACCACTTTTTGTTTTCTTTCCATCATAATTTGCAATACCAGCCTCAAGTTGCATACCATGAATTTTTGCAGCACCAAACATATGCTGAATACCAAAACGGTATGAATCGATGGTTTCATCATACATAGAACTACTATAAACCGTATGACCATAACTGATAAAAGCAGCATCAAAACCTAATACGTCAGTAACCCCTGCTTGAATACCAAAGCCGCCGTAAGTTCCTATTTTTATTTCAGGTGAAAGGTGGAAGTCATTAGCAAAAATATTTGCACTAAATAGGGTTGCGATAGCAATAACTAGGTGTGACTTTTTCATACTGGATACTCTCTCATAATAGTTTAAAAAAGCATCCGTGCTTTGTTTATATAATGTATTTTGATGAGGTGATAGTAAGGAAAAAGACCTTTGGTCACTAATCACATGTGTTTATCTCGCTCATAATTGAAGCTTATTAATGATAAATAGAAATTTATTCAATTATGTTTATCGGTTATGGCGAGTGAGTAAAAGAAAAGGTATTGGTTATATAGTTATTTTAGATAATACATATAAAAAAAAGCCTCTGGATGAGAAACAGAGGCAGGATTACCTACTAGAGTAGATGTCAAAGACTAAAACTGAACATCTATTTGCTATGCACTAATGAATTAAATGTATCTCAATTCTTAGCATGAGTAAGTTAAGAACTTAAACAAAAAAGATTATGTGGGAGTTAAATATAACTGGCTAATGAGTACCAGTTATATTTGCAATAAGCTGAGCTTATCTATTAATAATTCATACCGTAACAATATGATTTATTTAGTGCTGGGCTTCTAATAATAAATCAGTAATTAACTGATTTAGCCAAGTGTGCAAAGGGTTCTTTTTGTGTCTTTGATGGTAATAGCTGTAAATTGGATAATTTAAAGGAATATCACCGAGAGCGAGATCAATGCGTCTTAAACCAGAGTATTGATGAGTTGGAAATATTGAAGTTGATGGAAAGTACATATCAGTATGTTGGATGACGTCAATCAGGGCCATAGGCAATTCTGAGCGGAAACCAATTTTATGTTTAATATCCAGATCTTTAAGCACTTCACTCGCTAAACTTTTAGTGTCATTCCAACCTGGAATAATTAAAGAGGCAAGTTCATAGCCTTCAAAATCATAAGGTGTTGCCACTTGTTTTTTAATTGGATGGTCATTTCTAATAATTACACAACCAGTTACGGTCATTAAATTATTGGCGAGCAACTCTTTTGATACTTTTTCATATTCATAGTTAATTGCAATGTCTAACTTTCCTTTGATTAGATCGTCAAAGGTGGATGTTGACCAGTTAAATAATTGAAGATCGACATTTGGGGCCTCTTCTCTAATTTGGTGAAATAAAGCACCAGATAAGCAGGTTAAAACTTGAGGAGCCAATGCTATTTTAAGTGTTTGTTGTAATTCACTGGCTTGGAAGTTTTGTGGAGCATTTAAAATTGAAGATAAGCCATCAAGATAAGGATGAATGCTCTCTGCTAATTCTTCAGAAAATGGGGTTGCTTTTAAACCATGATGGACTTTTATAAACAGCTCATCATTAAAATGGTTACGCAGTTTTTGTAGCGCTTGGCTGATTGCCGGTTGTGAGACAAATAAACGTTCAGAGGCTTTGCGCATATTTAACTCTTGAGAAAGAATTAAAAAGGTTCTCAGTAAATTTAAGTCTAATGTTGCAAAGAGATCTTTAGCCATATTGAATTATTTCCTTATTAAAAAATTGAATTATTAAATAATCCTTTACGAATCCTTCGTGAACTCTTTCTTATTGTATTGAATTTATGATGAAAAAGTATGGTTTTTTAGGGACTGTAAGTTTTTACAGCTATTTAAAAATCTATAGAGCGAGTTTAATAATTATTAATGAATGGGTATAAATAGATATGAAGATCCTCTTCACACTTCCTTCACGATCTCTTCTCTATAGTACCCACATTACGAATTAAGACCAAACTTAACATCATAACGATAGGATTGAATTTATAATGAAAAAGTATGTATTTTTATTGATGGCTGCAACATCAACAACTGTATTCGCAGCACCATACGTAGGCTTAGAATATGGCGTAACGAATATGAGCCATGATTACTCAACGACTTTTTCAGATAATGTATCTTTAACGCCTGATGATTCAAATTCTGCATTTGGTGGTTTTGTTGGTTACCGTTTTAATGAGTTTGGTTTAGAGCTAGGATATAAGAAATTTGAGAGTGATGATTCTCGTAGTGTAATGATAACTCCAAGCGACCAAGCTGGCTTTACTCAAGAGCGTGAGTGGGACGCAGATTTAGATGCAAGTCAATTTACGTTTAAACCAGTATATTTCTATAATATTAATGAAAAGCTACAGTTAAAAACGGGCTTAGGTTTAACTTATACTCAGTATAAATATAATTCTTCTTCTCAAGATGAATTTGAAAATATATTAAATGATGATATTGAGAATACAAAGCCTCGTAATACTGGCGGTGAATCTCAAAAAGATGACGTTTGGGGCGGTATTGCAAGTGTAGGTATTGAATACATGGTGATCCCGAACCTAGCTTTAGGGGCATCTGCAAGTTACCAAGCAGATAGTATTGCTAATGCAACGTCGTTCATGTTGAGTTCAGCTTACTACTTTTAATATGCAGTTATAGAAGTTAATCATATTTGGAAATAATAAAATGAAAAAAATCGTATTAGTAAGTGCATTAGTATTAGTATCAACAGGTGCATTTGCTGCTCAAAACACTCAAATTGCTAAAGGTGGGTTCACCGGCCCAAGTGCGGTGACAGTAAATACAGTTCAAGTAGCTCAAGAGGCAAAAGATGACACTCCAGTAACATTAACTGGTTATATTGTTTCTTCATTAGGTGATGAAGAATATCAATTTAAAGATGCGACTGGTGAGATGATTGTTGAGATTGATCATCGTGATTGGAATGGTATTGAAGCAACCCCTGAAACAAAATTAGTGATTCAAGGTGAAGTAGATAAAGAGTGGAAACACACTGCTATTGACGTAAATACTGTGCAATTAGCAAAATAATTTTTCGATTGAACTCAGTATCAAAAAGGCCAGAGATAATTCTCAGGCCTTTTTATTCGTATTTTAAATCGATTAAATGCTTTGTCTTACCGCATCAATTTTTTTAGAGTCCGTCACCGGGACAATAAAATCATCCAAATCGCCAGCTCCCATCTTCACGCCATCTAATACTAATTTCATTTTACTTGGACGAGTTGATTTACCAGATAAATGAATTTCAGTGACACCGGTCTTTT
Organism: Aliivibrio thorii; assembly: GCF_057368585.1. Classification (NCBI taxonomy): domain Bacteria; kingdom Pseudomonadati; phylum Pseudomonadota; class Gammaproteobacteria; order Vibrionales; family Vibrionaceae; genus Aliivibrio; species Aliivibrio thorii. The sequence goes on from NZ_CM170654.1 coordinate 636,649, forward strand.
CTATAATTTCTTTTGCATTGTCAGCAGTGACACCAGCACCTGCTAATATGTCAAAGCGTCCATTGGCTAGTTTTACCATTTCAGATAGAACATCAATACCATCATAAGCATTAGCTGCTAAACCTGATGTCAGAATACGTTCGCATCCAAGCTCTGCAATATTTTCAATCGCTTTTTTATAATTAGAACATTGATCAACAGCACGATGAAAAGTAACGCCTAAATCATTGTCATTGGCTATTTTCATTAAACGAGTAGCAAGAGGCATGTCAATATCGCCATTTGCTTTTAATACACCAAATACGACACCTTGCAGACCGGCTAATTTTGCGGCGTGGATATCTTCAATCATTGCCGATATATCATCGTTGTCATAAAGAAAATCGCCTTGTCGAGGACGGATCATCGCATAAACGGGAATAGAAGAAATAGCGGCGGCTTTTTTCATAAAGCCAAAGCTTGGTGTTAATCCACCCAATGCAAGAGAGGAGCAAAGCTCAATACGATCTGCGCCACCATTAATAGCATTGTGCAGAGATTCTAGATTATCGATACAGACTTCAATTTTAATAGACATGATGTGTAGATAGAAATAATGGAGAATGAGTCAGTATAAAGAATATTTAGTTTTAGATGTGTGAAGAGGGCGTCAGAATTACGCGTTAGAACAAAGAGCCCGCTTCCAGTTTTATCAATAGAAAAGAAAAAGCCCTGAAGATAACTTCAGGGCTTTTAGTATTAGGCAAACTTTCTGATTTTAGGCTACTGCGTTTATACGCTTTTAATATTCTAGCCACATGCACCGTTGAGCATTAGTGCATTCGAGTACTTTTATGTAAAGTACTCTATGTTAGCAATTACTTGCTTAGGTCGTCAGCGTGTTCAGATAGGAATGCTGCAACACCTTTTGGAGATGCGTCCATACCTGCTTTGCCTTCTTCCCATTGTGCTGGACAAACTTCACCATTCTTCTCGTGGAAGTTTAGTGCGTCAACCATACGTAGCATTTCGTCGATGTTACGACCTAAAGGAAGATCGTTAACTACTTGGTGACGAACAAGGCCGTCAGCATCGATTAGGAAAGAACCACGGAAAGCAACACCAGCTTCTGGATGCTCAACGTCGTATGCTTTACAGATTTCGTGCTTAACGTCAGCAACTAGAGGGTACTTAACTTGACCAATACCACCATCTTCGATAGCAGTGTTACGCCATGCGTTGTGAGAGAATTGTGAATCGATAGAGATACCAATTACTTCTGCGCCTTTAGCTTGAAAATCAGCTAGACGATTGTCAAAAGCGATTAGCTCTGAAGGACAAACGAAAGTGAAGTCTAGTGGGTAGAAGAATACTACCGCTTTCTTACCTTTAGTGAATTCTGCGAAGTTGAAGTTATCAACGATTTCACCGTTACCTAGAACAGCTGCAGCAGTAAAGTCTGGTGCTTGACGACCTACTAGTACCATTTTTGAATCTCCTAAAAATTAGATTTTCCAAACTTCGTGTTTGGCTTTGTGTTTCAACAGGACAAACTATAGTACAAAAGGTATGATTGAAAAAAGCGAATTAAATAGATTGATGTAATCGAGAAAAACGATGAACAAATGGCCTTCATTAAAACAGTTACACTACTTTATTACTCTGCATGAGACTCGCCATTTTGGTGAAGCAGCAGAACGATGCTTTGTCAGCCAGTCAACATTAAGTAAAGGAATACAAAACCTTGAAGAATTAATTGGTTGCCCATTGTATGAGAGAGATAAAAAGACATTAGTTTTTACTCCTATCGGTGAAAAAGTCGTTGAGCAAGGACGAGAGTTATTAGCGAAAGGACAAGACTTAATCGAATTAGGATCCTTGTGCCAAGGTGATGCAATGCAAGGGCAACTACGTGTTGGTTGTATTCCAACTATTGCCCCATTTTTATTGTGCGATTTAGTGCAAGAGGTTAATAAAAGTTATCCGCAGTTGACTCTCTTATTAAGAGAAGATACAACGACCAATTTATTAGCGGCATTAAGGCAAGGGCAATTGGATGTCCTTATTTTGGCTCTTCCTGTTGATATTTCGGGAATGGAGAGTTTGGTGGTTGGTCGTGACCCATTCAAAATGGTTATCAGTAAAGATCAAGCAGGAACAATATCTACACCAATCCATTATGATGAATTGCCTGATGAATTTGTTTTCTTATTAGAGAAAGAGCACTGTTTAACTGAACATGCGGTTTCTGCTTGTAAGTTAACGAGTAAAGAGAAAATAAATCCATTTACTGCAACCAGTTTACATACTCTTGTCCAAATGGTGGCTAATGGTTTGGGTACAACTTTTATTCCTCAAATGGCAATCAAGCATGGTTTGCTAGATAACCAGAATTTGGTTGTGGTTGAGCCACCAGGTCAAGAGGCATCACGTGATATTGGTTTAGTTTGGAGACCAAGCTCATCTCGTTTGCAAGCTTTTCATCAGTTAGCTGATGTCGTAAAAGACATATTATAGTTTTATGATCACATTTTAAGGCGCTTATTTATTTTATAGATAGGCGCCTTTCTACTTTTGAATAATAGGGCAATTAGTGACCACCTTCTCACTTCTTTATATTTATTTGAAATCAGGTCTGATCAGTTAATCTCCTTTCTTTTTGTTGTATATCGTCACTTTCCTATCTCCACTCGTTTAGTTGAATGAGTCTTTCTCTTTTTTTAATTCTATCTCTCTGTTTTATTTGTGAAATTAAAACTGTGAATTTTACATGTTCAATTTTACAAGTTTAATTTGTGTAATTTTACTACGTTTTTATTAGATCAATTACTCACGTTGTTGTTTCAGATTTGTGAAAAATAATTTTTGACAATTACCTTTATAGAGCATTTACTCATAACTCAACTTTCTGATTTATGTCGACATATTATTGAAATATCAAGGCGATATTAGCCTTTAGTAGGGGTTGTAATTCATTCGCTCTTTCGAGAATGTAATAGACGTAAACAGCAAGAACGATAAATAGGATGAAACATGAATACTGATTCGTAGTGTTTTAGTTACAAATGTAATTTTGCCGGAGGCGCAGACCATGACAGATACCATGACGAAGAAAGAACAAGAATTATCCATTATTGGGCCGAGTCTTCCTCAAGTTGATGAAGTATTAAGTGCAGGAGCGATTCGCTTTCTTACCCATCTTGTCGAAAAGTTTGCGCATCGAGTTCCTGAACTTTTAGAAACCCGCAAAGTAAGACAGCGAAAAATAGACGCAGGACAACTGCCCGATTTTTTAACGGAAACACGTTCAATCCGAGAATCTAAATGGAGTATTCAAGGTATTCCAAGTGATCTTCAAGACCGACGTGTTGAGATCACAGGCCCAACAGACAGAAAGATGGTAATTAATGCATTGAATGCAAATGTAAAAGTATTCATGGCTGATTTTGAAGATTCATTAGCACCGTCATGGGAGGCGGTACTTAATGGTCAAATTAATCTTCGAGATGCAATGAACGGTACAATTCAATACACCAACCCTCAAACTCAAAAGGTATATCAGCTTAAGCAAGATCCTGCGGTATTAATTTGTCGTGTACGTGGACTGCATCTTCCAGAAAAACACGTGCTTTTTAACGGTGTTGCTATTCCCGGAGCTTTGTTTGATTTCGCGCTTTATTTCTATCACAACTACCAGACGTCATTAAAAAAAGGCAGTGGCCCGTACTTCTATCTTCCTAAACTACAAGCCTACCAAGAAGCGGCGTGGTGGAGTGATGTATTTACCTTTGCTGAGCGTGAGTTTGGTTTAAAGCAAGGTACGATTAAGGCGACAGTACTGATTGAAACCTTACCTGCTGTGTTTGAGATGGATGAGATCCTATACAGCTTAAAAGAGCACATTGTTGGTTTAAATTGTGGCCGATGGGATTACATTTTTAGCTACATTAAAACCTTAAAAAATCATCCAGATCGCGTGTTACCTGATCGCCAAATGGTGACCATGGAAAAACCGTTTTTAAATGTCTATTCACGATTACTGATTAGAACGTGTCACCGAAGAGGAGCGTTTGCGATGGGAGGAATGGCCGCCTTCATTCCATCGAAAGATCCGGTGAAAAATGATTGGGTGTTGAATAAAATCCAAACGGATAAATCACTGGAAGCCAATAATGGACATGATGGCACGTGGGTTGCCCATCCAGGATTAGCAGACACCGCGAGGGCTGAATTTGAACAAGTACTAGGCGAGCGAACAAACCAATTAGATATCAGTCGAGATACTGATGCACCAATTACCGCTGAAGAATTGCTCGCACCGTGTGAAGGCGAAAGAACGGAAGAGGGGATGCGTCACAACATTCGAGTTGCAGTGCAATACATTGAAGCTTGGATATCAGGAAATGGCTGCGTGCCTATTTACGGATTAATGGAAGACGCTGCAACAGCAGAAATATCACGAACGTCTATTTGGCAATGGATACAACATGGGAAAACCTTAGATACAGGCGCTGTTGTAACGGCTGATTTGTTTAGAACCATGTTATTAGAAGAGATGAAAGTTATTGAACAAGAATTGGGAACAGAACGCTTTGATTCTGGCCAATTTACTCAAGCAGCAAAACTGATGGAGCAATTGACCACCAGTGATCAACTAACAGACTTTTTAACACTACCTGGCTATGAATACTTATAAGAGAGGGAACTATTATGACGACATTTAAACCGCAAACTCGCCAACAACAAATTGATGCATTGGAAAAAGACTGGGCAGAAAATCCGCGTTGGGATGGAGTAACTCGTCCTTATACCGCTGAAGAAGTTATTAATCTTCGAGGATCTTTTGCACCAGAAAATACCATTGCACAAAAAGGGGCTGACAGGCTATGGGAGCTGGTGAATGGCTCATCAAAAAAAGGGTATGTAAATTGTCTTGGCGCGCTAACGGGTGGACAAGCAGTTCAACAAGCAAAGGCGGGAATTGAAGCTATTTATTTGTCAGGTTGGCAAGTAGCAGCGGATAACAACACTGCATCGACCATGTACCCAGACCAATCGCTATACCCGGTAGATTCGGTACCTTCGGTAGTGAAACGTATTAATAATGCCTTCCGTCGTGCGGATCAAATTCAATGGTCAACAGGAGCAACACCTGAAGAGGGAATTGATTATTTTCTTCCGATTGTTGCCGATGCAGAAGCCGGTTTTGGTGGTGTACTTAATGGCTATGAGTTGATGCGTAATATGATTGAATCAGGTGCGGCTGGGGTTCACTTTGAAGATCAGTTAGCGTCAGTAAAAAAATGTGGTCACATGGGAGGTAAAGTATTAGTACCAACTCAAGAAGCGGTACAAAAACTGGTAGCAGCACGACTAGCAGCCGATGTGGCAGGCACAACGACATTGGTTATAGCAAGAACCGATGCCAATGCCGCAGATTTGCTAACCTCAGATTGTGATCCTTATGATCAAGAGTTCATTGAAGGGGAGCGTTCGGCTGAAGGTTTCTATAAAGTGACCGCAGGTATTGATCAAGCAATTTCTCGTGGTCTGGCGTATTCACCTTATGCTGATTTAGTGTGGTGTGAAACCGCAACGCCATGTTTAGAAGAAGCGCGTAAATTTGCAGAGGCGATTCATGCAGAATATCCGGATCAACTGTTAGCCTATAACTGTTCGCCGTCGTTTAACTGGGAGAAAAATCTGGATTCAGAAACGATTGCTAAGTTCCAACAAGAGCTAGCAGATATGGGGTATAAATACCAGTTTATTACGTTAGCAGGTATTCATAACATGTGGTTTAACATGTTTGAACTAGCGCACTCTTATGCACAAGGTGAGGGAATGCGTCATTATGTTGAAATGGTTCAACGTAAAGAGTTTGAAGCAGCGGATAAGGGCTATACTTTTGTTGCACACCAACAAGAGGTCGGTACAGGCTACTTTGATAAGATGACAAATACCATTCAAGGTGGCAATTCATCAGTGACCGCACTAACAGGCTCAACAGAAGAAGAGCAATTTAAAACGAACGCATAACTGTTTTAATTTAAGATATTCAAATAATAAGAAAGGTTGGTATTATCACGTTTAGGGAGAATGGAGTCTCCCTTTCTTTTTCTACTTATATTGAAAGTTAGCTGATTATTCATCAAGTTCCATAGGGTCAACTTCTTCTTGTAATTCTAATAAGTTAATGGCGATAGTTACAAAATCTGAATCAGTAATAATTCCTACCAACCTCCCTCGGTCAACAACGGGCAAACATCCTACTTTGTGTTTTTGCATAAACAATGCTGCAGACTTTAATCCACCATGTGGAGAAACGCTCATGATGTTTTCATGCATGATGTCATTAAGTGGAATGCTTAAAGCAGATATTTCTTCTAGTGTTGGTTTTTCTAAACATGACGTTTGAGCTGATAATAAATCACGCTGAGTAACTAACCCTACGAGTGCACCTTCAGTATCTACGATGGGAATATGCCTAATACCATGCTCATCCATTAATGCTTTGGCATCTTCTAGTGAGTTGGAACGAAGCAAAGTATGAGGATGAGTTGTCATCATGTCATTAACGGTAAACATAGCGTGCTCCTGCAATCTATAAGTTATTTTTTAAATATAGAATGAGAACGAATAAAAAAGTGCGAACTAGATAGCGATTTGAAGAGATAAACATATTGATGCGACTTTCTCTGTTTAAAGTCAAATTCATTAATTAAAGTGCTAATTTATTCAAAATTTGAGAGGTATATTGCTTCATCCCTTGCTATTGCTCTGGGCGTGAATATACTACTCTGTCTGCCATTTTTGATGAAGAAGTAAACCATGCAAGTATCCGATTTCCACTTTGAATTACCCGATGAACTTATTGCTCGTTATCCTCAACCTGAGCGTACGGCAAGTCGCCTATTACAATTAAACGGTAATAGTGGTGAATTAGTTGATGGTCAGTTTACTGATGTACTGGATTTAGTGCAGAGCGGTGATCTTGTTGTTTTCAATAATACGCGTGTTATCCCTGCTCGTATGTTCGGTGTAAAAGCCTCTGGTGGAAAGCTAGAAGTATTAGTTGAGCGTGTGCTTGATGAGCATTCAGTATTAGCTCACGTTCGTTGTTCTAAGTCACCAAAACCTGGCAATCAATTGTGGTTAGGTGAGAATCAAGAATACGAAGCAGAGATGGTTGCTCGTCACGATACCTTATTTGAAATTCGTTTTACTTCCGACAAGAAAGTATTAGATATTTTGGATGAAATTGGTCATATGCCACTTCCTCCATATATTGACCGCCCAGATGAAGACGCGGATAAAGAACGCTACCAAACGGTTTATAATGAAAAGCCGGGTGCTGTTGCTGCTCCAACGGCGGGTTTACACTTTGATACAGACATTTTAGAAAAAATGAAAGCAAAAGGCGTAGAATTTGCCTACGTTACGCTTCATGTCGGTGCGGGTACATTCCAACCTGTTCGTGTTGATAATATTTTAGCACATCACATGCACTCAGAATACGCTGAAGTTTCTCAAGAAGTCGTTGATGCCGTTAATGCAACGAAGGCTCGCGGTGGTCGTGTAATTTCTATTGGTACAACCTCAGTTCGCTCTTTAGAAAGTGCTGCACAACACGCATTAAAGCAAGGAACAGAGTTAGCGCCGTTTTTTGATGATACTGAAATTTTTATTTACCCAGGATACGAGTTCCAAGTTGTTGACGCATTGGTGACAAATTTCCACTTGCCTGAGTCTACACTTATCATGCTTGTAAGTGCTTTTGCTGGTTATGAAAATACGATGAAAGCGTATGAGCAAGCGGTGAATAATAAATATCGTTTCTTTAGCTATGGTGATGCGATGTTTATTACAAAAAAGACAACGTAATTAATGTAAGCTAATACATTATATAAATTCAAATTTCACTCATGGAATCAGTGAAATAGGAAAACTGGATGTTTTCAACTAGGTTAACGGTAAAGTAAATAGAACGATTGTTAATCTAGCGGTGCATCATTAACCCTATTAGTGAATGCAAATTAAATAAATTGTCAGATTGTTTCTCTGGCTTATCGGAGGTTTCGTGAAGTACGAACTACTGAAAAAACAAGGTCGCGCACGTCGTGGTCAATTACAATTTGACCGTGGTACGGTTGAAACTCCAGCATTTATGCCAGTAGGTACTTACGGTACTGTTAAAGGCATGACTCCTGAAGAAGTTAAAGATACAGGTGCTGAAATCTTATTGGGTAACACATTCCATTTATGGTTGCGTCCTGGTCAAGAGATTATGAAGCTACACGGTGACTTACATGATTTCATGAACTGGAAAGGCCCAATCTTAACGGATTCAGGCGGTTTCCAAGTATTTAGTCTTGGTAAGACACGTAAGATCACTGAAGAGGGGGTTCATTTCCGTAGCCCTGTAAACGGTGACAAGGTCTTTATGGATGCTGAGAAATCAATGCAAATCCAATACGATCTTGGTTCTGACGTCGTTATGATTTTTGATGAATGTACTCCGTACCCTGCAACGCATGACGAAGCACGTATCTCAATGGAGCGTTCTATTCGTTGGGCTGACCGTAGTCGTAACGAGTTTGATCGTCAAGAAAACCCGAATGCACTGTTTGGTATCGTTCAAGGTGGTGTATACGAAGATCTACGTGATGTTTCTGTTGAAGCGTTAACTAAGATTGGTTTTGATGGTTATGCTGTTGGTGGCCTAGCAGTAGGTGAACCAAAAGAAGATATGCACCGCATTTTAGAGCATACATGTCCACAATTACCTGAAGATAAGCCACGATACCTAATGGGTGTTGGTAAACCAGAAGATTTGGTTGAAGGTGTTCGTCGTGGTATTGATATGTTTGACTGTGTTATGCCAACGCGAAATGCACGTAATGGTCACCTATTTGTGACTGGCGGTGTGATCAAGATCCGTAATGCGAAACATAAAACAGATACAACACCACTAGATCCTGAATGTGATTGTTATACTTGTCAGAATTACAGCAAGTCTTACTTACATCATTTAGATCGCTGTAATGAAATTTTAGGTGCGCGTTTAAATACGATTCATAACCTACGTTATTATCAACGTATTATGGCGAGCATCCGTAAGGCTCTGGAAGAAGAACGTTTTGAGCAGTTCGTAGAAGAATTCTACGCACGTCGCGATCGTGAAGTTCCACCATTAAAAGACCTTTAAAAACAGAGTTATCACTCATATATCTAAAGGGATATGTGTATGGTCACATTTAGAAAATATAAACGAGGACGTTATTAAATGAATTTTTTCTCTCAGGCTCATGCAGCTGGTGAAGCAGCGCCACAAGGCGGTGGTATGCAAATGTTTATCATGCTTGGTATGTTTGCTGTTATCTTCTACTTTATGATCTATCGCCCACAAGCGAAACGTCAAAAAGAACACAAAAACCTAATGTCTTCTATGGGCAAAGGTGATGAAGTCCTTACTGCAGGCGGTTTAGTGGGTAAAATCACTAAAGTATCTGAAGAAAATGATTACATCGTAATTGAGCTTAATGCGAATAACGAAGTAACTATTAAGAAAGATTTTGTTTCAGCGGTTCTGCCAAAGGGCACACTGAAATCACTATAAAAATTGTACCCCCTAGTTTCGGCTAGGGGGTATTTTTCGTTAAGGACATCGCTGTGCTAAACCGTTTCCCTTTATGGAAGTATTTGATGGTAATCTCTGTATTACTAATCTCAGCTCTCTATGCACTTCCAAACCTTTATGGTGAAGATCCAGCCGTTCAAATCACGGGTAGTCGTGGTACTGAGGTTCAGACCTCTACGCTGGATGTTGTCGCTGAAAATTTAAAAAACAATGACATTGCTTATAAGTCGATTGCATTCGAAAATGGCAGTGTACTTGTTCGCTTTAATGATACTGATTCTCAAATCAGTGCTCGAGATATTATCAATCAATCACTAGGTAAAGATTACGTAGTGGCGCTAAACCTTGCAGCATTAACTCCTGATTGGCTAACTTCTATTGGTGCTGCTCCAATGAAGCTAGGTCTTGACCTTCGTGGCGGTGTTCACTTCTTAATGGAAGTGGATATGGACGCGGCAATGAGTAAACTTATTGGTCAACAAGAAGAATCTTTCCGTACCGATTTACGTGAAGCAAAAATTCGTTACCGCGCGATTCGTGAATCAGGGAAAGATGCTGTTGAAGTCGTTTTACGTAATGAAGAGCAATTAGCTGAAGCAAAAAAATTATTGTCTGATGCTCATCGTGATATGACTTTTGTAGATTCAGAATCTAATGGTCAATTTAAGCTTGTTGCTAAGTTTACAGATCAACGTTTGCAAGAGATTCGTAATTATGCCGTTGAGCAAAATATTACGATTATCCGTAACCGTGTTAACGAACTTGGTGTGGCAGAGCCTCTAGTTCAGCGCCAAGGCGCTAGCCGCATCGTAGTTGAATTACCTGGTGTACAAGATACTGCTCGTGCAAAAGAAATCTTAGGTGCAACAGCAACGCTTGAATTCCGTGAAGTGGATGATAAAGCAGATTTAGCTGCGGCAGCAAATGGTCGTGCGCCAGCGGGTAGCGAGATTAAAGAAGATCGTAATGGTCGTCCTGTTGTTCTGAAAAAACGTATTATTCTTGGCGGTGCAAGCATTACAGATGCAAGCTCAAGTGCTGATGAATATGGTCGTCCACAAGTTAACATATCACTAGACAGTGAGGGTGGTAGCAAGATGACGGCATTCTCTCGTAAAAATATCGGTAAGCTAATGGCTACGGTATTTACAGAGTATAAAGACAGTGGTCGTCGTACGCCTGAAGGTCGAGTGATTCTATCTAAAACAGAAGAAGTGATTAACCAAGCGACGATTCAGTCTGCTTTAGGTCGTAGCTTCCGAATTACTGGTATTGATTCTCAAGCTGAAGCTCATAACCTTGCGTTATTACTTCGTGCTGGTGCGTTAATTGCCCCAATTTCGATTGTTGAAGAACGTACGATCGGTCCATCAATGGGTCAACAAAACATTGATATGGGTATTCAGGCATGTATCTGGGGTATGGTTGCAGTAATGCTGTTTACTCTGGTTTACTACCGTGGCTTTGGTCTGGTTGCTAACTTAGCGCTTGCTGCTAACTTGGTATTAATTATTGGTGTTATGTCGATGATTCCAGGTGCGACAATGACCTTACCTGGTATTGCCGGTATCGTATTAACCGTAGGTATGGCGGTGGATGCAAACGTACTTATCTTTGAGCGGATCCGTGAAGAGTTAAGAGACGGACGTAATCCACAACAAGCGATTCACCAAGGTTATGCTAACGCATTTAGTACGATTGCGGATGCAAACATTACAACACTAATTACAGCAATTATTCTGTTTGCAGTGGGTACTGGTGCGATTAAAGGCTTCGCGGTAACGCTGTCTATTGGTATTTTAACATCAATGTTTACTGCGATTGTTGGTACTCGTTGTGTGATTAATTTAGTTTACGGCGGCAAGCGCGTAGACAAGCTGTCGATCTAAGGACTCATTATTATGTTTCAATTAATGAAAGCAGAGAAAACGATCGACTTTATGCGTTGGTCTAAGCCTGCCTTTTTCTTTTCAATGTTGATGATTGTTGCTTCAATTGCGACACTTTCAACAAAGTGGTTGAATTGGGGGTTAGATTTTACAGGCGGTACTTTAATTGAAGTTGGTTTTGAGCAACCTGCTCAATTAACTGATATTCGTGGTGCACTAGAAGCAAAAGGCTTTGGTGATGCAACGGTACAAAATTTTGGTACTGCTCGTGATGTCATTGTTCGTCTTCAACCTCGTGATGGGATTAAAGGAGAAGAATTAGGTAACCAAATCATCAGTGCAATCAAAGAAGGTACTGGCGATCAAGTTGAGATGCGTCGTATTGAGTTTGTTGGTCCAAATGTGGGTGATGAACTAACTGAAGCGGGGGGGTTAGCGATCCTTGTTTCTTTGTTATGTATCTTGGCTTACGTTTCAATGCGCTTCCAATGGCGTTTAGCCGCGGGGGCGGTATTGGCATTGGCGCACGATATTATCATTACATTAGGTATTTTTTCATTCTTACAGATTGAAGTAGATTTAACGATTATTGCAGCATTACTAACGGTAGTCGGTTATTCCTTGAATGATACTATTGTTGTATTTGACCGGATCCGTGAAAACTTCTTGAAGATGCGTAAAGGTGAGCCTGAAGACATAATGAATGATTCAATTACTCAAACATTAAGCCGTACGTTGATAACATCAGCAACGACTCTGTTTGTAGTTATCGCATTGTTCACTCAAGGTGGTGCAATGATTCATGGTTTTGCTCTTGCATTACTATTGGGTATTACGATTGGTACGTATTCTTCTATCTATGTCGCTTCTGCGCTTGCTCTTAAATTAGGTATCACTCGTGAGCACCTAATGCCAACCCCTGTTGATAAAGAAGGTGAAGAAGAATTTGAGCAAATGCCTTAACTGGTAATGTGTATATTCTACTGATAAAAAATGGACCTTAATTGGTCCATTTTTTATCACATAAAAAGCAGTGTTAAAGCTTATCTAGATCCCGTTCGATTTCTTCAATTTTACTTGCTACAACTTTTTCTAAGTGACGAAGATCTTTAAGGATTTTCTTTTTCACATCCGCAGGCGTTTCTTTTTCTGGGCGTGTAATTTTATTAAGCTCATCAATGATTAATGTTAGGTTACGGTTAATCTCGGTGGTTTCTTTATAACGATGGCTACCACTATCAACTAAGACATTTTTTACTTGGCGTGGGTATTTAAATTTTACGCTTTTAGCGAATAATTCACCTTTCTGTTTACCAAAATAAATTTTAAGTACGTCTTTATGTGCTTCTTGACGCAAAGAGTAACGCTCAATTTTTTCGGGTTCTGAAATTCCAAGGCTAACTAAGTGTGGGTACATGGTTTACTCCATTGTTATTATCTTGTTGCTTCAATCTTCATCTAAGATAACGAATATAACAAATAGCGTTAAAGAAACTTGTGGGGTAGATCCGTTAAGTTTAAATAGGGTACTTTAAATATTAGTTTATTAGATTATCAACATTTTCAATGAGCGCAGTTTTTAATTCATCTTGTTTTTCTTCATCAAGCCGACCGCCTGTCTCTGACGTTAAAATAAAGAGATCTTCCGCACGCTCACCTATAGTGGTGATCTTTGCAGCATGAAGGTTCACGCCTAAACGTGCAAAAGTGGCTCCTACCGTAGCTAATAACCCTGGCGTATCTAGTGCTACAAATTCCATTAAAGTACGCTTTCCCGTTTTAGTTGGAAGAAATTCCATACGAGTTTTAACAGTAAAATGTTGTAGTTGTCGGGGGGGACGACGAGTCTTGATGTGTGTTTCTTGAGTTTCCAATTCTACAGCGTACAACTGGTCAATTAAACGTTGCTGTCTATCTTCATCAATAGGATCGTCATTTTGGTCAAGAACCATAAAAGTATCAAGGGCATAACCGTCTTTGCTTGACATGATTTGAGCATCATAAATGGTAATACTTCGTCGATCTAACTCTGCAGCGACGGTTGCAAAAAGGTGTGCCTGATCTTTACTATAAATGAAAATTTCCGTGCCACCGCGCGTTGGATTTTTACTGATAAGTATCAGCGATTTTTCTTTGTCTGAATGATTAAGAAGATTACTTGCATGCCATGTAATCTGTTGATGTGTATGGCGTAAGAAATAATCAGCTTTAAATCGGCGCCATAGATCTTCTACTTGCCATTGGGTAAAGCCTTCTGCTCGTAGTTGTGCAGAGGCCATGTGTTGATTATGGCGGATACGATCACGCATATCAGGTGGGTTTTCTAAACCACGACGTAGTGCTCGCTGTGTTGCATTATATAAATCAGCAATAAGTGTTCGCTTCCAACTATTCCAAAGGTCTGGGTTAGTTGCACTGATATCTGCGACAGTAAGGCACACTAAATAATCTAAACGCTCTTCATCTCTAACGTGTTTTGCAAACTCAGTAATAACATCAGGATCATAAATATCACGGCGTTGAGCAGTTACAGACATGAGTAGGTGACTTTTTACTAGCCAAGCAACAAGGTTTGCTTCTGGTTTTGATAACCCATGTTCAATACAAAACTCATAGGCATCAACAGCGCCAAGTTCTGAATGATCGCCTCCTCGGCCTTTTGCTATATCATGAAAAATAGCCGCGATGATTAATAGTTCTTTTTTAATCATTTTTGGATAGACTTCGCAGCAAATAGGGTGTTTTTCTCGGTTTTTTGGGTCTGAAAATTTATTAATGTGTTTTAGTAAGCGAATACTATGTTCATCTACGGTATAGGCATGAAATAAATCAAACTGCATTTGTCCAACAATGTGGCTCCATTGAGGTAAATAAGCAGAGATAACACCTAACTTATGCATTGAACTAAAGGCATTATGGAGCGCATTTGGGTGTTGAGTTAGTTGTAAAAATTTTTCACGCGCTTCTGGGATATCACATAAAAAACGATTCAAACGGCGTCGAGCTGTGCGTAATTGCCGCATTGTTGGAGGGGAAACGCCTTCAATACTAGAATCACTAGCCATTAATAAGAACATATCCAGAATGGTATCAGGACGAGCTTGGAATAAAGCAGGCTTTCTTGCTTCAATAAGACGACCGCGACGTTGAAAATCATTATTGATAATAATGGCTTTGGTTTGTTCACCTTGGTTAAGGATGGCTTGGTCGAATATTTTTAATAGCATGCTATTAAGTTCTGCAACACGTCGTAAAGTGCGGTAGAACTCTTTCATCATGCGCTCGACACCACGGTTGCCTTCACCGATAAAACCTAAATGTTCAGCGACAGAAGCTTGATGGCCAAAGGTGAGCCGATTATCGTAACGTTTTAGCTCAATATGCAAAGCAAAGCGAACGCGCCATAAGAACTCTTGGCATTCTAATAATTCTCGATACTCCGCGTCTGTTAAGAAACCAGCTTGGCTCATCTCAAGCAGAGACGTTGCTCCAAAATGACGTCGAGCAATCCAGCTAAGGGTGTGAATATCTCTCAGCCCACCAGGACTTGATTTAATGTCGGGCTCTAAGTTGTAAGTGGTGTCGTGATAGCGACTATGGCGTTTTTTTTGCTCATCAATTTTAGCTTGATAAAAGGATTCACTTGGCCAGAAACTATCTGAGTGAATATTCAGTTTCAATTGATGGGCAAGTTCTTTATCTCCGCAGATATAACGCGCTTCTTGTAAATTGGTCGCTACGGTTAAATCGCTTTTTCCAATTTCGATACATTCAGATAAAGTTCGAACACTATGACCGACTTCTAGCTTTAAATCCCAGAGTAAGGTAACGAAATGGCTGACTTTTTGACAAAATCCCTCGTCAGTATTTCCTTTGGTAAGCAATAGGATATCAATATCAGACAAAGGGTGAAGTTCACTGCGCCCATAACCACCAACAGCAATGAGCGAGGTGTCTGAGGTGTCATTGAATGCAAAGAAAGCCCAAAGGCGAGACAGTAATTGGTCAAAATAATCAGCACGTTGTAGCACTAAGTCTGACACCGGTAAACTTTGATGGAAACAATCAATTTGATATTGAGAGAAAAGGGCAAGCTGATGTTTTAGCTCTGTAATCGTGAGTTGCTGATCAGATAAAGCAAGAGGAGATGTATAGTTCATAGCAATCCTTGCTAATGTAAAACAGAAGACCGAAGCCTTCTGTTTATTTTAATGTTTGATTATTTATTGTTCATATGACGAGGGATACTTTCTTCAGCGCGAAGTGTTAATACTTCGCAACCGGTTTCTGTAACCAAAATAGTATGTTCCCACTGAGCGGTATTCTTACCGTCACCAGTATAAACTGTCCAACCATCGTTATCATCCTGCAGACAACCAAATTTACCTAAGTTGATCATTGGCTCGATAGTGAATGTCATGCCAGCTTTTAACACTGTGCGGTCATTATTTTTGTAATGAACAACTTGTGGTTCTTCGTGGAACTGAGAACCAATACCATGACCGCAGTAATCACGAACAATTGAACATTTAGGTGTTGTGCCTTTAATGTATTTTTGAATTGCAGTGCCAATTTCACCCAGTTTTACACCAGGTTTTACTTTACGCATACCTACGTACAGGCTTTCTTGTGCAATTAAGCATAGACGTTTATCTGTAGAGCTAACGTCACCAACCAAAAACATTTTTGAAGTATCGCCATGATAACCATCTTTGATTACAGTAATGTCGATGTTAAGAATATCACCATCTTTTAGTACTGCTGGCTTAGTGAAACCATTGTATTGCTCATCTTGTGTAGCTGGAATGCCGTGACACACAATGTGGTTGATTGAGGTACAAATAGATTTAGGAAAACCATGGTAGTTTAGTGGTGCAGGGATCGCACCTTGTACTTCAGTAATATGCTTATGGCAAATTTGGTCAAGTTCTTCAGTTGTTACCCCTGCTTTTACGAAGGGTTCAATCATTTCAAGTACTTCTGCGGCTAATTGGCCGGCAACGCGCATTTTTTCAATTTCTGCAGCGTTTTTAATATTTACTGACATGGGCTTTTCTCTATCTAAAAATAAATCGTTCTGGTTAAACGATAATTGTTCTTAGTTTACCTAGGGTATGTTTATCTTTCAATATGAAGAAGAATGAAAAATAATTCTTGGTTGAAAGGGAATCAGAATGATTTTTTTGAAAATAGTAGATTTTAGCGACGTTTTTATGGTATAAAGCGCGCCGGATTGATGAACAATTTGTTCTCAATACCGACAATACTTTAATTTTAAATCACACACATACCGTCACGCTGTCCGGGGTGCTCAACTTTTTGATTGTTTCAATCAAATGGTTAGGGTCGGATTACAAGCGGGGTATGTGGAGGCTTAACCCCATTTAATAGAGGAATTCTCAAATGGCAACTGTATCAATGCGCGATATGCTTAAAGCTGGTGTTCACTTCGGTCACCAAACTCGTTACTGGAACCCAAAAATGAAGCCATTCATCTTTGGTGCTCGTAATAAAGTTCATATCATCAACTTAGAAAGAACTGTACCAATGTTCAACGAAGCTTTAGCAGAACTTGCTAAAATCGGTAGCAAAAAAGGTAAAGTTCTTTTTGTTGGTACTAAGCGCGCTGCATCTGAAGCTGTTAAAGAAGCTGCGATCAACAGTGACCAGTACTACGTGAACAACCGTTGGTTAGGCGGCATGCTTACTAACTTTAAAACTGTTCGTCAGTCTATCAAGCGTTTAAAAGAATTCGAAGTTCAATCTCAAGACGGTACTTTTGAGAAGATCACTAAGAAAGAAGCGCTTATGCGTACACGTAGCATGGAAAAACTAGAGAAATCTCTAGGTGGTATCAAAAACATGAACGGTCTTCCAGACGCGTTATTTGTTATCGATGCTGACCATGAGCACATTGCAGTTAAAGAAGCAAACAACCTAGGTATCCCAGTATTTGCTGTTGTTGATACTAACTCAAACCCAGATGGCGTTGACTACATTATCCCAGGTAACGATGACGCAATCCGCGCTATCCAACTTTACCTGAACGCTGCTGCTGATTCTGTAAAGTCTGGTCGTAACCAAGACGTTGCAGCTGTAGCTGAAAAAGACGGTTTCGTAGAAGCTGAGTAATTTTTCGACTCGTCGAATTATTATTTGCTCCTAGTGAGTCTTTTAGTTTCGTAGTAAACTAAATATAGTTAGCAGGGGCCCAATTTGGCCCCTGATTTTTAACTTTTATACCTATTTATATTGAGGAATTGAGAATGGCAACTGTAACTGCTGCTCTAGTTAAAGAACTTCGTGAACGTACTGCTGCTGGTATGATGGAATGTAAGAAAGCACTTGTTGAAGCTGAAGGCGACATCGAGCTAGCAATCGAAAATATGCGTAAATCTGGCGCAGCAAAAGCGGCTAAAAAAGCAGGTAACATCGCTGCTGAAGGCACAATCATTATTAAAGAAGAAGCTGGCGTTGCTGTTCTTCTTGAAGTTAACTGTCAAACTGACTTCGTAGCTAAAGATGCTGGTTTCCTAGCATTCGCTAACGAAGTTGCTGAAGCAGCTTTAGCTGAGCGTCTAGACATCGAAGCTCTTCAAGCTAAATTTGAAGATGCTCGTATCGCTCTAGTTACTAAAATCGGTGAAAACATCAGCATCCGTCGCGTTCAACTTGTTGAAGGCGTAGCACTTGCTTCTTACCGTCACGGCGAGAAAATTGGTGTTGTTGTTGCTGGTGAAGGCGAAGCTGATACGCTTAAGCACATCGCTATGCACGTTGCTGCTTCTAAGCCTGAGTACGTTAACCCATCTGACGTACCTGCTGAAGTAGTAGAAAAAGAAAAAGCTGTTCAAGTTGAAATCGCTATGAACGAAGGCAAGCCTCAAGAAATCGCAGAGAAAATGGTTATCGGCCGTATGAAGAAATTCACGGGCGAAGTTTCTCTAACAGGTCAAGCTTTCATCATGGAACCTAAGAAAACTGTTGCTGAAATTCTTAAAGAAAAAGGCGCATCAGTATCTAACTTCGTACGTCTAGAAGTTGGTGAAGGTATCGAGAAAGCGGCTGAAATGAGCTTTGCTGACGAAGTAGCTGCAGTACAAAAAGGTTAATCCTTTCGTATTGTTGATAAAAAAGACCGTGGCCATGCTGCGGTCTTTTTGTGAATGCTCAATAAATAACAAGTTATGATGATAATTGTGCCCTTTTGTGTATTTAAGTTCTAATATCAAAAGGCTACAGTTATTTCGACAACTCTTAGTGAAAAGGTAAGAACCATGACGACGAACCCGAAACCAGTATATCAGCGTATTCTATTAAAACTTAGTGGTGAAGCACTTCAAGGCGAAGAGGGTTTTGGTATTGACCCTGCAACACTTGAGCGTATGGCTCAAGAGATAAAAGAACTGATTGAACTTGGTGTTCAAGTTGGTGTTGTTATTGGTGGTGGTAACCTTTTCCGTGGTGCAGGCCTTGCAGAAGCTGGTATGAATCGCGTAGTAGGCGATCACATGGGTATGCTAGCAACAGTAATGAATGGCCTTGCTATGCGTGATGCACTTCACCGTGCTTATGTAAATGCACGAGTAATGTCTGCTATCCCTCTAAAAGGTGTATGTGATGATTATAATTGGGCTGATGCAATCGCTCAACTTCGTCAAGGCCGTGTAGTAATTTTCTCTGCAGGTACAGGCAACCCATTCTTTACAACCGATTCTGCTGCGTGTTTACGTGGAATTGAAATTGAAGCTGATGTCGTTTTAAAAGCAACAAAAGTAGATGGTGTGTTTACCGCTGATCCAGTATCTAACCCTGATGCAGAATTATATGATAAACTGGATTATAACACTGTTCTTGAAAAAGAATTAAAAGTTATGGACTTAGCAGCGTTTACTCTTGCTCGTGACCACAAAATGCCTATCCGTGTATTCAATATGAATAAGCCGGGTGCATTGCGTCGTGTTGTAATGGGTGAAACTGAAGGTACTTTAATCAGCAGCGCTGAATAAATCGTCCAATATAAAATAACAATTTAAGGTGAAGTTGTGATTAACGAAATTAAAAAAGACGCTCAAGAGCGCATGGAAAAAAGCGTAGAAGCACTGAGAAACAGCCTGTTAAAAATTCGTACAGGTCGTGCTCACCCAAGCCTTCTAGCTGGTCTCTCTGTTGAGTACTACGGTGCAAGAACTCCAATTAATCAAGTAGCAAACATCATTGCTGAAGATTCTCGTACTCTTGCGATTACTGTTTTTGATAAAGAGCTTGCTGGCTTAGTTGAAAAAGCAATCATGATGTCAGATCTTGGTCTAAACCCAATGTCTGCTGGTACAGTAATTCGCGTACCGCTTCCACCGCTAACAGAAGAGCGTCGTAAAGACCTTGTTAAGATTGTACGTGGCGAAGCTGAAGGCGCTCGTGTTGCTGTTCGTAATATCCGTCGTGATGCAAATGGTGATCTTAAAGGTCTTCTTAAAGAGAAAGAAATTTCAGAAGATGATGATCGTAGAGCACAAGACGAAATTCAAAAACTGACAGATTCTGCAGTTAAGAGCATTGATGAAGTGCTTTCAGTAAAAGAAAAAGAGTTAATGGAAGTCTAATTTACTTTTATTACTCATTGTTCAGGCTGATTTTTTCATATAAATAATGATATGATGTCGGCGATGAACACGATAAGAAGCGCTATGTGTAGACATTAGCGCTTTTATTTTTAAGGGAGTTATATGGCCAGTCAACCTAACAGCGAATTTTTATCATCTGAAGTATTACCAAATCATATAGCGGTAATCATGGATGGTAATGGACGTTGGGCGAAAGCTCAGGGTAAGCCTCGTGTATTTGGTCATAAAGCCGGTGTTGATGCGGTGAGAAAAACCATATCAGCAGCCAGCAAACTAGGGATAAGAGCCATTACTCTTTTTGCTTTTAGTAGCGAGAATTGGCGTCGCCCAGAAGAAGAGGTTAGTGTCCTCATGGAGTTGTTTATTACGGTTCTTTCCCGTGAAGTTAAGCGTCTTCATAAAAATAATATTCAGTTACGCGTTATAGGTGATACCTCTCAATTTAGCTCTCGTCTTCAAAAGAAGATCGTTGATGCTGAGGCATTAACTTGTGAAAATTCAGGGTTAGTGCTAAATGTTGCTGCAAATTATGGCGGCAAGTGGGATATTACCCAAGCAGTTAAACGTCTTGCTTATCAAGTGGAGCAAGGTAATTTACAGGTTGATGATATTGATGAAGCGTCGATTGCTTCTAAGCTCACAATGTCAGATTTACCTGATGTGGATTTAATGATTAGAACCAGCGGTGAGTGCCGCATCAGCAATTTCATGCTGTGGCAAATGGCTTATGCTGAGTTTTATTTCACTGACCAATATTGGCCTGATTTTAATGAACAAAGTTTAGCGGATGCTATTGCTTGGTTTGTTAGTCGAGAAAGACGATTTGGTTGTACAGGTGAGCAAATCCAAGCTCTAATGAACGAAAAGGATCTATAAAGTTTGAAACAGCGTATTATTACCGCTCTTATTTTAGCACCCCTAGTTATTGCAGGCATTTTCATGTTGCCAATGCAAGGTTTCCTTATTGCGATTACCGCAATTACACTTGTAGGCTTTTGGGAGTGGACCCAGTTTACAGAATCTAAATCTCGTTATATAGCCTTAGTCCCTTCAGTCATAGCCCTTGCAGCGTCTCTTTTTTTATTGCCAACCTCAACCTTGGAACTTGCGATTCCAACTGATGGGCATCAAGCAATCTTATTGATTGGTTCAATATGGTGGCTAGTTGCTTCAGGTTTGGTTTTAACCTTCCCTAAAAGTAAAACATTATGGCAAAACAACCTATCTTTAAAGCACATTTTTGGTTGGCTAACAATGATCCCATTTTTGTGGAGTATTCTATTGTTGCGTGCCGATAGTTATGCGGTTGATAGTTTTTATGGCGCTAAATTAGTTTTATTGGTTTGTTTATTGGTATGGGCTGCAGATAGCGGCGCTTATTTTGCTGGCAAAACCTTTGGTAAGCGTAAAATGTCACCAGCAGTAAGCCCAAATAAAACGATCGAAGGTTTAATCGGTGGGATTATTACTGCGATTATCGTTGGCTGGGTTGCTGCAAGTGCTTTTGAAATCCGATTTGAAAGTACAATTGCGATGTTAGGTATTTTCATTGCAACCATTATTATTTCAGTATTAGGTGATCTTGTTGAAAGTATGTTTAAGCGAGCATCTGGTATTAAAGACAGTGGCACTATCATTCCTGGTCATGGTGGTATTTTAGATCGTATTGATAGCTTAACGGCTGCATTCCCAGTATTTGCTTTCTTGTATTTTCTATAGTTCGTTTCTCTTCTGTTTTGAAGAACTAAATCAACTTTATTTATACGGTAGATATCATAATCTACCGTTTTTCTATTCAATTTTCATTGTGGTCATTCATTATGCGCAAGTTAACCATTTTAGGTGCTACTGGCTCTATTGGTAGTAGTACACTTTCAGTCGCAAAACAAAACGCCGATAAATTTGATGTTGTTGCATTAGGTGCAGGAAGCAACGTTGAAAAAATGCTGGATCTTTGTTGTGAATGGCAACCTAAATATGCTGCTATGGCAAGTACTGACGCAGCACATTCGTTAATGGTTAAGCTAAAAGAGCGTGATCTTGATATCGAGGTGTTTTCAGGTGAGGAAGGGCTTTGTCACATAGCTCAACTTGATGATGTTGATACGGTCATGGCGGCGATTGTTGGTGCGGCTGGCTTACTACCTACAATGTCAGCAGTTAAAGCTGGAAAACGCATATTACTTGCTAATAAAGAAGCCTTAGTCATGTCAGGGCAATTATTTATTGATGCTGTTGAAAAGTATGGTGCTGAGTTATTACCTGTTGATAGTGAGCATAATGCTATCTTCCAATGCCTCCCTGAGAGAATTCAAACCAATTTAGGCCGTTGTGATTTAGACGCTAATGGCATTAGTTCTATTTTATTAACAGGTTCAGGTGGTCCGTTTCGTTATACTGATATATCAGAATTAGAATCTGTAACACCTGAAATGGCAATTGCTCACCCTAACTGGTCAATGGGACCTAAGATCTCTGTTGATTCAGCAACCATGATGAATAAGGGATTAGAGTATATTGAAGCTCGTTGGTTGTTTAACGCAAGCAAAGAACAACTGAAAGTTGTTATTCATCCACAATCTGTAATTCACTCAATGGTTCAATATAAAGATGGCTCAGTTTTAGCGCAAATGGGACTTCCTGATATGAGAACGCCTATTGCTTGCACAATGTCTTATCCTAAAAGAGTCAATGCTGGAGTTGAACCACTTGATTTTACTAAAGTGGGTGAGTTTAGTTTTCTTGAGCCAGATTTTTCTCGTTACCCATGTTTGAAATTAGCAATTGATGCATGTTATTTAGGTCAGCACGCGACGACAGGGTTAAATGCAGCTAATGAACAATCAGTCGCTGCTTTTTTGAACGGTCAGATTAAATTTACAGATATAGCTCGAATTAATGAGTCGGTTTTGGACAAAGTATGCGCAAACTTCCAAAACCTTGAGCTAGATAGCTTGGAAAGCCTGATTGACCTAGATAGAATGGCCCGTCATTATGCCGATGAGGCAATTAAAAAGGTTTAACTATGTCAGAACTTCTATGGAATCTATCATCATTTATTATCGCACTAGGTATTCTTGTTGCTGTTCATGAGTATGGTCATTTTTGGGTAGCTCGCCGTTGTGGTGTAATTGTTGAGAAATTTTCTATTGGTTTTGGTAAGTCAATCTGGAGCAGAAAAGGCAAAGACGGCACTGAATATAACATATCAATGATCCCACTTGGGGGTTATGTAAAAATGTTGGATGAACGTGTTGATGAGGTTCCTGAAGAACTTAAACAACATGCTTTTAATAACCGTCCTTTATGGCAAAGAAGTGCCATTGTTGCCGCAGGACCAATCGCGAATTTTATTTTTGCAGTGGTAGCGTGTTGGCTTGCTTTTATGATCGGAGTGACGGCATTAAAGCCAGTTGTTGGACATATCGATAAAAATTCAATTTTTTCTCAAGCAGGAATTGAATCTGGAGTGGAACTAAAAGCGATTTCAGGAATCAAAACCTCGGATTGGGAAGCGGTTAATATGGCGATTGTTTCTCATATTGGCGATGAATCAATGACAGTAACCTATAGCGATGAAAATAACATTGGTGTAGATGTTACAGCAACTCTAGATTTATCTGGGTGGGAATTTGATCCAGAAAAAGATTCACCTATGGTGTCTCTTGGTTTTCTTCCTTATCGCCCAACATTAACTTTAGATGTTGCTAATATAAGTGCAAATAGTGCAGCTGAAAAATCAGGTTTATTGGTTGGTGATCGCTTAGCTTCGGTTAATGGTAATAAGTTAGCAGAATGGCAGAATATGGTTGACGCGATACAATCAAATCCAAATAAAACGATGGAGCTAGTTGTACTTCGTGATAATGAACAGGTGGCTTTAAGCTTAACTCCTGATAGCAAAGAGAATGTTGACGGTAAAATTATTGGTTTTGCTGGAGTATCACCTATTTTTGAAGCATGGCCTGAAGGCTATCGCTATGAAAAACAATACGGTCCAATTATTGCCTTTGAAAAAGCGATTGAAAAAACCGGAAATATTATAGATTTAACATTAACCATGACTAAAAAATTATTCACGGGTGATGTAGCGTTAAATAATTTAAGCGGGCCTATTTCTATTGCCAAAGGAGCAGGAACCACTGCAGAATATGGCTTAGTATCATTTTTAGGATTTTTAGCTTTAATTAGTGTTAATTTAGGTATTATTAATTTATTACCTCTTCCGGTATTGGATGGCGGGCATTTACTCTTCTTTGCTATTGAAGGGATTACGCGTAAACCAGTATCCGAAAGAGTTCAAGAAATTGGTTATAAAGTAGGAACAGCAATGATTATGTCATTAATGGCTGTCGCTTTATTTAACGACTTTATGCGCCTTTAAGTAGTAGCAAGGGAATAATAAAACGTATTATGGCGATGAAAAAATTGTTGATAGCCTCACTGCTTTTTGGCAGTGTTGCAGCGCAGAGCGCAGAAACATTTGTTATTGATGATATACGCTTTGAGGGATTACAGCGTGTCGCATTAGGTGCAGCATTACTTAAGACCCCTGTTCGAGTTGGTGATAATATGAGCCAGCAAGATGTATCTCAGGTGATTAAAGCATTATTTGCGTCTGGTAACTTTGAAGACGTAAAAGTATTTCGTGATGGAAATGCGTTGCTAATTAAAGTGACAGAACGCCCAACGATTGCAAATATCTCTTTTTCTGGTAATAAAGCCATTAAAGAAGAGCAGATGCAGCAAAACTTAGAAGCTTCTTCTATTCGTGTAGGCGAAGCATTAGATCGAACAACATTAAGTAATATTGAAAAGGGCTTAGAAGACTTCTATTACAGTGTTGGTAAGTACAATGCAACGGTTCATGCTGTTGTAACGCCACTACCTAGAAATCGTGCGGATTTAAAATTTGTATTTACTGAAGGCGTTTCGGCTAAAATTCAACAAATTAACTTTATTGGTAATGAAGTATTTACTGATGAGCAACTCCTCAGTCGTTTCAATCTTAATGTAGATGTCGCGTGGTGGAATTTTTTAGCGGATGAAAAATATCAGAAACAAGTACTTGCTGGTGATATTGAAGCATTACGTTCATATTATCTTGATCGCGGTTATTTGAAATTTCAGGTAGATTCAACTCAAGTTTCTATTTCTCCAGATAAAAAAGGCGTATATATCGCGTTAACCGTTGAAGAAGGGGCGCCTTACACTGTAAGTGGCGTTAAATTCCAAGGTGAGTTGATCGGTAAAGAAGACGAATTTAAAAAGCTTGTTCCTTTTGAAGATGGCGAAGTTTATAACGGCTCTGAAGTTACTCGTTTAGAAGAGAATATTAAACGTATTTTGGGTGAAGCCGGTTACGCTTATCCTCAAGTTCGTACCATGCCAGAGTTTGATGATGAGAACCAAACAGTATCGCTAGTTATTAATGTAGAGGCGGGTAACCGTATCTATGTTCGTGATATTAAATTTGTCGGTAATACTTCCACTAAAGATGAAGTGTTACGTCGTGAAATGCGTCAGATGGAAAGTTCTTGGTTAAACTCTAAGTCGATTGAAACGGGGAAAAATCGTTTAAATCGTTTAGGTTTCTTCGAAACGGTCGATGTACAAACGGTTCGAGTTCCAGGATCTGATGATCAAGTTGATCTGGTTTACTCTGTAAAAGAAGCAAACTCAGGTAGTGTTAACTTTGGTGTCGGGTACGGTACTGAATCGGGTGTGAGCTTCCAAGTTGGTCTTCAGCAGGATAACTTCATCGGTTCTGGTAACCGTGTTGGTATCAATGCAATGATGAACGATTATCAAAAGAACATCAGTTTAGATTATCGAGACCCTTACTGGAACCTTGATGGTGTCAGCTTAGGTGGTAAGATTTTCTATAATGAATTTGAAGCATCTGATGCGGGTATTGTCGATTACACCAACCAAAGTTATGGTGGTAATCTTACATGGGGTTTCCCGTTTGATGAGCTAAACTACTTCGAAATTGGTGTGGGTTATACGCATAACAAAATTTCTAATCTAGAAGGTTATGTTCAAATTGAACAATACTTAAATTCAGTAGGTGATGCTTATGATGAAGGTGCTCAAACGCTGATCGTAAGTGATTTTGATGTGACGTTATCTTGGACTCGTAATAACTTAAATAAAGGTTATTTCCCAACCGCAGGTAACTACCAGCGTGCGTCTTATAAGATAACGACGCCGAATTCGGATTCACAGTTTTTCAAAGCTCAATATGAAGTGCGCCAATATTTCCCATTAACTAAAAAGCATGAGTTTGCTTTATTAATGCGTGGTAAGGCTGGATACGGTAATGGTTACGGTCAAACTGACGGTAATGATAACTTGTACCCATTCTATGAAAACTTCTATGCAGGTGGTTTCACAACATTACGTGGTTTTGGTTCAAACTCCGCGGGCCCAAAAGCCGTTTATGCTCAAGGTTCAAATGGGGGTATAGGTAATAATACCTCTTACGCAGCAACGGATGATTCAGTTGGTGGTAATGCAACAGCTTTAGCAAGTATTGAGCTAATTGTACCAACTCCATTTGCAAGTGAAGAGACACAAGGTCAAATTCGTACCAGTGTCTTCTTTGATATGGCGAGTGTTTGGGATACAGAGTTTGACTATAAAGATCCTAAACCAGGAATGGATGGCAGTCAGTATTACTATGATTATTCTGATCCATCGAATTTCCGTTCTTCATATGGTGCAGCTTTACAATGGATGTCTCCTATGGGGCCGTTAGTATTCTCAATTGCGAAACCAGTGAAGATTTATGAGGGTGATGATGAAGAATTCTTTAGTTTCACCATTGGACGAACTTTCTAAGCATTGATAGCTCTAATAGAAAAGTGTTAATGTAAAGCGATTAAATTTAGGTCGATAATAATTAAGGATATGATTTTGAAAAAGTTGGTAAAAGTAGCCGCTTTAGGCACAGTATTATTAAGTGGTTCTTTTTTTGCTAATGCAGCAGAAGCAGCAACCAAAATTGGTTATGTAAATATGGCTCAAATCGTTCAGCAAATGCCACAACGTGAAGCTATTTCAGAAAAACTTCGTGCTGAGTTTAAAGATCGTATTGATGAATTACGTGGTTTAGAGTCAAAAATTAAAGATAAAGTAGAAACTATCAAACGTGATGGTGAGCTTTTAGGTACGTCAGGTAAAACTAAGCTTGAGCGTGAAATTGCATCTCTTCAGTCAGATTATAAACTGAAAGCACAAGCATTAGATGAAGATAACCGTCGTCGTCAAGGTGAAGAACGTCAGAAACTGATCATGCAAGTTCAACAAACAGTAGAAAAAGTAGCGAACAAAGAAGGCTACGATATGGTTGTTGATGCACAAACACTACTTTGGGCAAAACCAGAAGACAATCTATCTGAAAAAGTTATTAAAAAAATTAAATAAGGTCGAACATGACTCGTATTACGCTTGCTGAATTGGCAAAAAAACTGGGTGCAACCGTTCATGGTAACGGTGATGTTGTTGTACATTCTATCGCTTCGATGAGTAAAGCTGGAGAAGGGGATATAACGTTCCTCTCAAACGCCAAATATCGTAAGCAATTGGCTAGTTGCCAAGCATCAGCGGTGATTGTGAAAGAGGCAGACATTGAGTTCTGTCAATCTAATGCATTAATAATGCGAGACCCATATTTAGGCTTTGCTTTAGCTGCTCAAGCTTTAGATACAACACCAGCTCCAGCAAAAGACATTGCACCATCTGCATATATTGCTGATGATGCAGTAATTGGAGAAGGTGTTGCTATCGGACATAATGCAGTCATTGAATCAAAAGCCGTTATTGCTGATGGTGCGATTATTGGTGCAGGCTGTTTTGTTGGCCAAGAAGTAAAAATTGGTAAGAATACTAAGTTGTGGGCAAATGTTTCTATTTATCATCGAGTAGAAATTGGTGAATCTTGCTTGATTCAATCTGGTACTGTTATTGGTTCTGATGGTTTTGGTTATGCAAATGACCGTGGAACTTGGGTTAAAATACCCCAACTAGGATCGGTTATCATTGGCGATAATGTTGAGATTGGTGCCAATACCGCCATTGACCGTGGTGCAATTGATAATACTGTTATTGAAAGTAATGTTATTATTGATAACCAAATTCAAATCGCTCATAACGTACAAATCGGATCTGGTTCTGCGATGGCTGGTGGTACAATTGTTGCTGGCAGCACAAGTATTGGTAAGCATTGTATTATCGGTGGTGGTTCAGTGATAAATGGTCACATTGAAATTACCGATGGTGTAACTATTACTGGTATGGGTATGGTGATGAGAGGCATTAGCGAAAAAGGCATGTACTCATCAGGTATTCCACTGCAAACCAATAAAGAATGGCGAAAAACTGCAACTCGTGTTCACAAAATTGATGAAATGAATAAACGATTAAAGGCAGTAGAGAAAAAGTTAGTCGACTAATTCTCACTTAGTAACATTCTAATTAATAAGTATTGGTCTGCATTTTGCAGACCTTTGTCTATCTCTTATTACTCTATTTGAGCTACACTATTACTCAGATACGATATTGTTTTACAGGAATATTATTTTGACTCGTGAAAATAAAACGCTCAACATTACAGAAATCCAAGAGTTATTACCTCACCGTTACCCATTTTTATTGGTTGACCGAGTAACAGATTTCGAAGAAGAAAAATACTTACACGCGATCAAGAATGTGTCTGTAAATGAACCTCAATTTACTGGCCATTTCCCTCAAATGCCAATTTTCCCAGGAGTATTGATTCTTGAAGCAATGGCTCAAGCTACTGGTTTATTAGCATTTAAATCATTTGGTGCTCCTGCTGAGAATGAGCTTTACTATTTTGCTAGTATTGATAAAGCTAAGTTCCGTAAGCCAGTGGTTCCTGGCGATCAATTAATTATTGAAGTTGAATTCATTAAAGATCGTCGCGGTATTGCACTATTTAACGGTGTAGCCAAAGTTGATGGTGCTGTAGTGTGTTCAGCTGAGCTTAAGTGTGCAAGACGAGAGTTTTAATTATGATTCATGAATCTGCTCAAATTCACCCGTCAGCAGTTATTGAAGGTAATGTGACGATCGAAGCGAATGCTTCTGTTGGTCCGTTTACTTACATTTCAGGTAATATCACGATTGGTGAAGGTACTGAGGTTATGTCGCATGTTGTCATTAAAGGCGACACTACGATAGGTAAAGATAACCGTATTTTTGCATTTGCCATTATTGGTGAAGAAAGCCAAGATAAAAAATACAGTGGTGAAGCTACAACCGTTGTTATTGGCGATCGTAATGTTATCCGTGAAAGTGTTCAAATCCACCGTGGTACGACTCAAGATCGTGGCGTAACAACGGTTGGTAGTGATAACTTATTGTGCGTAAATGTTCATATCGCACATGATTGTGTTGTTGGTGACAATATAATCATGGGGAACAATGCAACACTAGCTGGTCATGTGAACATTGAAGATTATGCGATTGTTTCTGCATTATCGCCTGTTCATCAGTTTTGTACCGTTGGTGCTCATAGCTTTATTGGTGGCGCATCGGTTGTTGTTCAAGATGTACCTCCATTTGTTATGGCACAAGGTAATCACTGTAAGCCTTTCGGTATTAATATCGAAGGATTAAAGCGTCGCGGTTTTGAAAAACCTGAAATTCATGCAATTCGTCGAGCTTATAAAGCGCTTTATCGTAATGGTAATACATTAGAAGAAGCAAAAGCTGAGATTAATAAAGAAATTGAAGCATTTCCAGTACTTCAAGGCTTCTTAGATTTGTTTGAAAAATCTACGCGCGGTATTATTCGTTAATTACGGCGTTTAGAAGTATATAAGCATATTATAAAGGCCTATTGATGTAGGCCTTTTTTATTTTGGAGCAAAAATGACCAAACCATTACGAATTGGTATCGTCGCTGGTGAGTTATCTGGTGATACGCTAGGTGAAGGCTTTATTAAGTCTGTTAAAGCACAATATCCAGATGCTGAGTTTGTTGGGATCGGCGGACCAAAAATGATAGCTCAAGGCTGCAATTCTTTATTTGATATGGAAGAGTTGGCCGTAATGGGATTGGTTGAAGTACTTGGCCGTTTACCGCGTTTATTGAAAGTAAAAGCAGAATTGGTGCGCTACTTTACTCAAAACCCACCCGATGTCTTTATTGGTATTGATGCGCCTGATTTTAACCTTCGTCTTGAAAAAACGCTAAAAGAGAACGGAATTAAAACAGTTCATTACGTTAGTCCATCAGTATGGGCATGGCGTCCAAAGCGTATTTTTAAAATTGATGCAGCAACGGATCTTGTTTTAGCCTTTTTGCCGTTTGAAAAAGCATTTTATGATAAATACAATGTGGCTTGCGAGTTTATTGGTCATACATTGGCTGATGCAATTCCAATGCAAAGCGATCAATTTTCAGCTCGTGAATTATTAGGCTTACAGCAAGATCGTCAATGGTTGGCTGTTTTACCGGGTAGCCGTGGTGGTGAAGTTGCATTGATTGCAAAGCCATTTATTGAAACCTGCCAACGCCTTCATAAACAACACCCAGGAATGGGTTTCATCGTTGCCGCTGTGAACGAAAAACGCAGAGAACAATTTGAAGCAATTTGGAAAGATACAGCTCCAGAATTAGATTTTACTATTATTCAAGATACAGCTCGAAATGTAATGACAGCAGCTGATGCTGTATTATTAGCGTCAGGTACCGTAGCACTTGAATGTATGCTAATTAAAAGACCAATGGTTGTTGGTTATCAAGTTAATAAACTAACAGGATGGATTGCTCAAAAGCTTTCAATTACTGAATTTGTTTCTTTGCCTAATGTATTGGCAGGAAAAGAATTAGTGCAAGAGTTTATTCAAGAAGAGTGTCACCCTGATTTTCTTTATCCGGCAATGGAAAAAGTATTGAGCCAAGATAACAGTGAATTAATTGAAAAATTTACTGAAATGCATCAGTGGATCAAAAAAGATGCGGACAAGCAAGCAGCTAATGCCGTCTTACGTCTAATTAATAAAGAAACCGCAGAATAACGCTATGACAAAAAAAACAGACTCAAAAGAATTACCACCATTTGAATACCCTGAAGGATACCAGTTATTTTCCGGTGTTGATGAAGTCGGGCGTGGGCCATTAGTTGGTGCTGTTGTTACTGCGGCTGTAATTTTAGACCCGAATAATCCGATAGAAGGGTTAACAGATTCAAAGAAACTGACAGATAAAAAACGAGAACAACTGTTTCCCGAAATTCAAGAAAAAGCCTTAGCATGGTCACTAGGCCGTTGTGAGGCCCATGAAATTGATGAGTTGAATATTCTGCAAGCGACAATGGTTGCGATGCAAAGGGCTATTGCTGGGTTGAAGATAACGCCTGATTTTGCCTTAATTGACGGCAATAAAGTCCCCGATTTACCAATGGCCGGTTTAGCGGTTGTTAAAGGCGATTTACGAGTTCAAGAGATCAGTGCTGCATCCATTATTGCAAAAGTAACCCGTGACAGAGAGATGGAGGAGTTAGATAAAGAATTCCCTCAATATGGATTTGCCAAGCACAAAGGTTATCCAACCAAAGCACACTTTGCTGCGATTGAAGAGCATGGTGTGATTGCTGAACATCGCCGCAGCTTTAAACCCGTTAAGCGTGTGTTAGGGATTGAATAATGTCTGAACCTAAATTCGTACACCTCAGAGTACACAGTGATTTCTCGCTAGTGGATGGGCTTTCAAAAGTGCCGCCATTAGTGAAAAAAGTCGCTGAGTTAGGAATGCCTGCAATGGCATTGACAGATTTCACCAATTTATGTGGCTTAGTTAAGTATTATTTTGCTGCACATGGTGCTGGTGTTAAACCTATTATTGGGGCCGATTTTAAAGTTCAGTCACCAGAGCTTGGTAAGGAACTGTTTAATTTAACCATCTTAGCTAAAAATAATGAAGGGTATAAAAACCTAACATTATTGATCTCAAAAGCGTATTTACGCGGACATGTTCAGCATACACCGGTAATAGATAAAGAGTGGTTAATCGAGCATAAAGAAGGCTTAATACTTCTCTCTGGTGGTAAAAGCGGTGATATTGGAAAAGCCTTATTAAAGGGCAATAAAGATCTCGCTCGTGACTGTGTCGCGTTTTATCAAGAACACTTTTCAGAACATTACTATTTAGAGCTAACGCGAACAGGCCGACCTGACGAAGAGAGTTACTTGCACTTCGCTGTTGAGTTAGCCGAAAATGAAGGCCTACCAGTTGTTGCCACCAATGATGTTCGTTTTATTAAAGCCGATGACTTTGATGCGCATGAAATACGCGTGGCAATTCATGATGGTTTTACTTTAGAAGATCCTCGCCGCCCAAAACTCTACAGTGAACAACAATACCTGCGCTCAGAAGAAGAGATGTGTGAACTCTTTTCTGACATACCAGAAGCACTAGAAAACAGCGTTGAAATAGCAAAGCGCTGTAACGTAACGGTACGTCTGGGTGAATACTTTCTGCCTAACTTCCCAACAGAAGGGATGAAGATTGAAGATTTCCTCGTTAAGAAATCTCAAGAAGGTTTAGAAAGACGTTTGGCCTTTTTGTTTCCTGATGAGAAAGTGCGTTTAGAGCGTCGACCTGAATATGATGAACGTCTACAGATAGAGCTTGATGTTATTAACCAAATGGGATTCCCGGGTTACTTCTTGATCGTAATGGAATTTATCCAGTGGTCAAAAGATAACGATATTCCAGTTGGTCCCGGTCGTGGCTCAGGTGCGGGTTCTTTGGTTGCTTATGCTTTAGACATTACCGATCTTGATCCTCTTGAATACGACTTACTATTCGAACGTTTCTTAAACCCTGAACGTGTATCCATGCCCGATTTTGATATCGATTTCTGTATGGATAAACGTGATCAAGTTATTGATCACGTAGCGGAAATGTATGGCCGTGATGCGGTATCTCAGATCATCACTTTTGGTACTATGGCTGCTAAAGCGGTAATTCGAGATGTAGGTCGAGTACTTGGACATCCTTATGGTTTTGTTGACCGTATTTCTAAGTTAGTACCGCCAGATCCAGGAATGACGCTAGCCAAAGCGTTTGATGCTGAGCCACAATTGCCCGAACTCTATGAGGCGGATGAGGAAGTTAAAGCACTGATCGATATGTGTCGTATCCTTGAAGGGTGTACACGAAATGCAGGTAAGCATGCGGGTGGCGTTGTTATTTCACCAACGACGATTACAGATTTTGCACCATTATATTGTGATGCAGATGGTAATTTCCCTGTAACGCAATTTGATAAAAATGACGTTGAAACCGCTGGATTAGTTAAGTTTGACTTCTTGGGTTTAAGGACTCTGACCATTATCGACTGGGCACTAGGCCTAGTTAACCCAAAGCTAGCAAAAGAAGGAAAAGATCCAATTCGAATCGAATCGATTCCTTTGGATGATCAGGCGTCATTTAATGTATTACAAAACTCGGAAACGACCGCGGTATTCCAACTAGAATCCCGTGGTATGAAAGATCTTATCAAACGTCTACAACCAGACTGTTTTGAAGATATTATCGCATTGGTGGCACTATTCCGTCCGGGGCCATTGCAATCAGGCATGGTAGATAACTTTATTGACCGTAAGCATGGTCGAGAAGAGGTTTCATATCCGGATGCAACGTGGCAGCACGAGTCGTTAAAAGAAACGTTAGAGCCAACTTACGGCATTATCTTGTATCAAGAGCAAGTAATGCAGATTGCACAGATCTTAGCGGGCTATACGCTAGGTGGCGCGGATATGCTTCGTCGTGCAATGGGTAAGAAAAAGCCAGAAGAGATGGCAAAACAACGTGGTACCTTTAAAGAAGGTGCAATTGCAAATGGCGTTGATGGCGAGTTGTCGATGAAAATCTTCGACTTGGTAGAGAAGTTTGCAGGTTATGGCTTTAACAAATCTCACTCTGCGGCTTATGCACTCGTTTCTTATCAAACCTTATGGTTAAAAACGCATTATCCAGCGGAATTTATGGCTGCAGTAATGACGGCTGATATGGATAATACGGAAAAAGTCATCGGCTTGGTTGATGAATGTTTCCGTATGAAGTTGAAAGTATTGCCACCAGATGTGAATGCGGGTTTATATCGTTTCAATGTCGATGAAGATGGTGCCATCGTTTATGGTATTGGTGCAATCAAAGGCGTTGGTGAGGGCCCAATTGAAAATATCATCGAAGCACGAAATAAAGGCGGGCATTTCCGTGATTTATTCGATTT
This sequence comes from Aliivibrio thorii, assembly GCF_057368585.1. Classification (NCBI taxonomy): domain Bacteria; kingdom Pseudomonadati; phylum Pseudomonadota; class Gammaproteobacteria; order Vibrionales; family Vibrionaceae; genus Aliivibrio; species Aliivibrio thorii. The sequence continues at coordinate 671,054 of NZ_CM170654.1, forward strand.
TTGTGCTCGCATTGATACAAAGAAAACTAATAAGCGTGTTGTAGAAAAATTGATCCGCTCAGGCGCATTAGATCGACTTGGACCGCACCGTGCTGCATTAATGGCTTCATTAGAGGATGCCATGAAAGCGGCAGGCCAGCATCATCAAGCCGAAGCTTTTGGTCAATCGGATATGTTCGGGGTGTTAACTCAAGCGCCAGAAGAAGTAGAGCAAGCGTATATTCATGTACCAAGATGGCCTGAAAAAGTATGGCTTGAGGGAGAGCGTGAAACATTAGGTCTTTATTTAACTGGGCACCCAGTGAATGCCTATATTAAAGAGTTGTCTCGATATACTACTTGGCGATTGAATGATGCTCACGTTACGAGACGTGATCAAACAGTAACAGTTGCAGGTTTAGTGATTGCTGCTAGAGTAATGACCACTAAACGAGGTAATCGTATTGGTTTGATGACATTAGATGACAGATCTGGCCGAATGGAAGTGATGTTGTTCTCAGATGCGCTTGATCGATACGCTGATTTACTAGAAACTGATAAAATAGTGCTCGTTTCGGGACAGGTCAGCTTTGATGATTTCAATGGTGGGCTTAAAATGTCAGCCCGTGAAGTGATGTCATTGGGAGATGCACGAGAAAAATACGCTCGTGGGCTATCTGTTTCTGTTACCGATGCGCAAATTAACAACCAATTTTTTGAACGCTTTAGTCAAATACTAGAGCCGAACCGGGCAGGGACTGTTCCGGTAAATGTATATTATCAGCGAGCTGATGCTCGTGTTAAGTTGGTCTTAGGAACAGAATGGCGAGTGACGCCAACAGACCAACTGATGGATGATTTGAAATCGTTGCTTGGCGAACAGCAAGTCGAGCTTGAATTTAACTAGAATAAATAAGGCTACTAATTTGAGTAGCCTAGAACTAACAAGGATTCTTTAATGAGCCTAAATTTTCTTGAATTTGAAAAACCAATTGCAGAACTAGAAGCAAAAATTGAAGCGCTGCGTGATATTTCTCGCCGTGGTGGAGATAATACGCTTGATCTAGAAAAAGAAATTAAGCAATTAGAAGATAAATGTTTAGAGCTTAAAAAGAAAACATTTAGTGACCTAGGCGCGTGGGAAGTTGCTCAACTTGCTCGTCACCCAGAGCGCCCATATGTATTAGATTACATCGAACATATGTTTACCGAGTTTGATGAATTAGCTGGCGATCGTGCTTTTGCTGATGATAAAGCACTTGTCGGTGGTATTGCTCGTTTAGATGGCCGTCCAGTGATGGTTATTGGTCATCAAAAAGGCCGTGGCACAAAAGAAAAAGTATTACGCAATTTCGGTATGCCAAAACCAGAAGGCTACCGTAAAGCAAAACGCCTAATGCAAATGGCAGAGCGCTTTAAAATGCCTATCATTACTTTCATCGATACCGCTGGTGCTTACCCAGGTGTTGGCGCGGAAGAGCGTGGTCAATCTGAAGCGATTGCAATGAACCTAAAAATCATGTCTGAGCTAAGCGTTCCAGTTATTTGTAACGTGGTTGGTGAAGGGGGGTCAGGTGGTGCACTAGCCATTGGTGTGGGTGATTACGTAAACATGCTTCAGTACTCAACTTACTCTGTGATTTCTCCAGAAGGTTGTGCTTCAATCTTATGGCGTGATTCAGATAAAGCACCACAAGCTGCTGAAGCGATGGGCCTTGTCGCTCCTCGCTTAAAAGAGTTAGAGTTGATTGATACGATTATCGATGAACCGCTAGGTGGTGCGCACCGAGATCATAAAACGACCGCTGCAAATATTAAGGCACGTTTGATTGAACAATTGAATGAGCTTGAAGGTTTTGATGAAGAGGCATTGCTTGATCGTCGTTACCAACGCTTAATGAGTTACGGTTACTGCTGATAATTTTTGTCAGATAGAGTAAAGTGAAAGCGAGCCTGAGTGCTCGCTTTTTTATTATCTGGATATACTGTTTATGCTTTATTCTCAATTCTCATCTCAATTAGCTTCTTATCCTGTCGCTACACCACATCTTGTCGTTGCCTTAAGTGGTGGTATTGATTCAATGGTACTTCTTCGGTTGGCATCTATTTATGCTAAAGATAAGCAATTAGAATGCATTGCCGTCCACGTTAATCATGGTTTAAGTCAGCATGCATTTGATTGGGAAGCCGTATGCCAAGTGCATTGTGATTCTTTATCAATCCCATTAAATATTGAGCGGGTTGAGCTTGTTTTGAGCGCTCAAGATAGTTTGGAAGAGGTAGCAAGAAAAGCACGCTATAAAGCATTAGATAAGCATATGCAGGCCAATAGCTTATTACTTACGGGTCAACATCAAGATGACCAAGCCGAAACCTTTTTTTTGGCATTAAAAAGAGGCAGTGGACCGGCTGGATTATCCTCTATGCCATCAATTACGCCTTTATCTCAAGGTTATAAGTGTCGGCCATTACTTTCTGTTTCTCGAACTGAGATTGAGCAGTACGCACAAGATAACCAACTTGAATGGGTTGAAGATGAAAGTAATAACGATACGCGGTTTGACCGTAATTTTTTACGTCATGATGTTGTGCCTAATTTAGTCCAACGTTGGCCAAGTTTTACTTCTGCGGTATCCCGTAGTGCTCAGTTGTGTGCCGAGCAAGAAAGTCTGCTAAATGAATTACTTTCCCCAAAGCTGGTAGAGTTTCAAAATGCGTATCAAGGTATTTCTATTTTACGATTGATCCATGAATCGCCATTAGCTCGTAATATGTTGTTAAGATTATGGTTAAAGCAGTTTGCTATTCCTTTGCCAAGCCAAGCACAACTTGGTGTGCTATGGAATGAAGTGGCGCAAGCAAAAGAAGATGCGAACCCTACATTAGCACTTGGCTCTGTTCAACTTAGACGCTCCCAAGGTTATTTATACTGTTTGCCTCATTATGAAGAACTGTCTGAGTGGAGAAGTGAGCTAAAGGATAAGTTACTACTACCAGACGCCCTTGGGAAACTGACCTTGTTACCAGTAGTGACAGAGGATAAAGCCGCTACCATTACCTCTTCAAATCAAGAGGCTTTGTTATTAAGAGCACCTTCAGAAAACGAGAAAGTTGAAGTACGTTTTAATGTGGTAGGTTTAACGCCTCATCCTGAAGCTCGTCAGCACAGTCGAAAAATGAAAAAGTTATATCAAGAGTATGAAGTACCCAGTTGGCAAAGAACTCGAATGCCAATGGTTTTTTATAATGATGAACTGGCTGCTGTTGCGGGCTTATTTGTTTGTCAAAAATTTTCAGGCGAAGAATGTGAGCTACACTGGCATAAAACTGAATTTGAATAGACATTGATAACTAACTTGGCAAAATAACCAAAAATAATAAGGAGCAATGGAATGAAAAAAATAATTGGATTGGCGTTTGTCGCTTTATTTGCATCAGCACCAACACTAGCGGCAGGGGATGCGGCAGCAGGGAAGGCAAAATCGGCGATATGTGCTTCTTGTCATGGCGCTGATGGTATTGCGGTTATTCCAGGTTATCCAAACCTGAAAGGTCAAAATGCTCAATATATTGAATCTTCATTGAAAGCGTATAAAAATAAGCAACGAAGTGGTGGTAATTCAGCAGTAATGCAACCAATGGCAGCAATGCTAAATGATGCAGATATGGCAAATTTAGCGGCGTATTACTCAACAATGAAGTAATGTGATTCCTAGGTTGTATGTTCGCTTTGGCTCAAGGATAATGGGTGGATACTATTTATGAATGTTAAGGGACTAATATGAAAAAGATCGAAGCCATTATTAAGCCATTTAAACTTGATGATGTGCGTGAAAGCCTTGCTGATGTCGGTATTACAGGTATGACTGTCTCTGAAGTTAAAGGTTTTGGTCGTCAAAAAGGTCATACAGAGTTGTACCGTGGCGCTGAATATATGGTTGATTTTTTACCTAAAGTGAAATTAGAAATCGTAGTGACTGATGACGTGGTTGATCAGTGTGTTGATGCGATTATTGAAACGGCGCAAACAGGTAAAATTGGTGATGGTAAAATCTTTATCACAGATGTGAGTCGAGTTATTCGTATCCGTACAGGTGAAGAAGACGAAGACGCAATTTAATACCCACATAAACATGAGTATCTGCTAATCTAGTTAGCATTATTACTATTTAAGGAAGGAGTGATGATTCACTCCTTTTTTTGTTTATGAAAATGAAAACCCGCTTATTATCATGTGCTGCGATTGCTGTTGGTTTAACGTTGACGGCAAAGGCATTTATTTTCACTGTACCTACAGATCCTGAATTTATTGAGATCTCCTCAACACCAGAGCAAGTTGTTCCTCAATATAAATCCGGTTGTGCTCAGTTTGATGTTTCTGCACCGATTGACCGTAATGGTCAATTGAATGTATTGGTGTGGAATATTTATAAACAACAGAAAGTGGATTGGGAAAAAGCATTAAAGGCATTATCTGAACCATCAGATTTAGTGTTGTTGCAAGAAGCCAGTCTAACGCCTGAGCTAAAGCAATTTGTGATTGATAGATCCTACTCAGCAGAATTAGTGCGTGCCTTTGATGTGTTTGATACTAGCGCAGGTGTATTAACGTTAGCAAAATCGCCGGCAACCAAAGTGTGTGCGCATACCGCAATAGAGCCTTGGCTTCGCTTGCCTAAATCGGCGCTGCTGTCTGAATATAGACTTTCGAATGGTGAAAACTTGATGGTTGTTAATCTTCATGCGATTAACTTTACCTTAGGTACTGAAGACTATAAAAACCAAATAGAGTCGCTCTCTAAGGAGGTCGAAGAACAGCAAGGTCCTTTAATTGTTGCAGGTGATTTTAATACTTGGAGTGATGCAAGGTTAAGTGAATTAACCCAGCAAACTGAACGGTTGAATTTAAAAGAAGTGATCTTTACACCAGATGAAAGAATGCGTTTTATTACAGGCTTACCGTTAGACCATATTTTTTATCGTGGATTAAAAGTAAAAGAAGCGCACTCAATAAAGAGCAACGCTTCTGATCATAACCCTTTACAGGTAAGTTTTAGCCTGAAAACGCCGTAACAAAGCCCCACAATGTAAAGCAGCTAACCCAAGGTAGAATGGCAATGATAAGTGCCTTTGAGCGCTCTAAGTCTGTCCATGCGCCTAAAGCAGCATAGCTTAGCGCAATATACCAAGGCATTAGTAGTGGGAAAGAACTCGCATAAGCAGACCAGTGATCTGTCATTGGTAACTTCATTAAGCCATTTAAGCTGTTTAAATCGGCAGCGTAAGGCATGATATTCGCGTGATTAAGCAATAGGCTAGCGTAACTTGCGATATCACCAATTAATGCAGGGAACATCACAATGGTGCTGCCTGCTACCCATTTGAAGTAACCGTGCTGATATTGGCTCTGTTTTGTTGCCAGTTTGAACCACAATGCTAATAGCAGAATAGTCGCAGTTCGGCCCATAACATCGTTAATCACTTCGCCGGCCAGTAATATCTCTTTAGTTAACCATTCAGGTTGAACTTGCCCACCAATACTTTCTATTTGGGCGGTTAAGTTAGTGGTTACCCATTCGAAATTCACTAAATCGAAATAGGTTCCCCAAAACATGAATGGTGCGAAGACCAATAAAATATAAGGTAGCCATGCCCATTTGCCACGCTCGTATAGCGCGGCAAAACAGTCAGCAGGTGATCGGAAGATATCGACCAATAAGATCAATGGATTTGAAGACGGTGTCATACGTTTACCTTAGTAACATCAACGTAAAGTTTTAATTTTTGACCTGGCTTAATGTAAGAGCCACGTTCGATGTTATTCCATTTCATAATATCTGTCACAGAGACACTGAATTTCTGTGCGATAGAGCTTAGGTTATCCCCTTGTCTGATTTGATAATGTACAGTTCGGATGATTGCGCCATCAGAGCTGTTTTTCCAAATCACTAAGTTTTGACCTACACGTAATGAATCCTTTGGTGCCATGCCGTTCCATTTTGCTAGATCCCGGTATGAAATCGAGTTGTCACGAGCAATGCTCCATAAACTTTCACCGTCCTTAACTTTATGGGCTAACTTGTATTTCCCTTTTGCTTTCGCTTGAGTTTTTTTCAAGCGCTGTGGGGCACTTAGCGCATACGTTTTATTGCCTTGTGAGGCGGTTGGGATTAATAAGTATTGCCCAACACGAATGCTTGAACCATTTAAATCATTAGTTTGCTCTATGATATTTGTTGTTGTGTTGTGTTTTACTGCTAATTGACTAATGGTATCACCAGGTTGTACTTTGTAACGTACGACCTTAATGGTTTTATCGCCATTTTTCTTTAAATTAGCATTAAATTGCGCTACGTTTTCAATAGGTAATAACAGATGATAAGGACCGTCTGGAGAGGTAGCCCATTGGTTGTAAGCTGGGTTGTAACCTTGTAATTCAGTGATTGAAATACCTGCAAATTCAGCAGCAATAGCAAGATCGAGTTGTTGTTTAGGATCTACCATTTCAAGGACTGGTTTATTTGGAATAGGTGGCAGTTCTACACCGTATTTTTCATGATTTTTTATGATATCAGCAAGAGCAAGCAATTTAGGGACGTAACCACTGGTTTCTTCTGGTAAATCTAATGAAAAGAAATCGGTTGGTTTACCTAGTTTTCTATTCTTAGTCATGGCTCTTGATACTCGACCTGCACCACTGTTGTAGGATGCTATTGAGTTTTGCCAATCACCATTGAAGCGGCTATCAAAATACTCCATATAATCTAAAGCCGCATTTGTTGCCGCTGGAACGTCACGACGTCCGTCATACCACCAATTACGCTCTAACTTAAAGCGATCTGCTGTGCCAGGAACGAATTGCCATAGACCCGCTGCACTACCATGAGAATAAGCAAATGGGTCAAACGCACTCTCTACTACAGGAAGAAGGACTAATTCCATAGGTAAGCCGCGCTTTTCGATCTCAACTGTGATCATATATAGGAAAGGTTGAGCTCGTTTTGCCACTGTTCGTAAGTGATTTGGGTGCTTTGTGTACCAGTTACGGTAATAATCTACAGACTTATGGTCAGGGATTGGCATGTTTAATTGCATAGCAATACGCTGCCAAACATCTTCTTGTTCTTGAGGCGTTAAAACTGGTTTTACTTCAGAAGGTGTGGTGTCTTTTTTTGAAGGTGCGGTAACCGTTGAGGCGGTTTCTGTCTGAGTTTGCTCTGGAGGAGGTGCGGTTTGGCAGCCTGCTAATAGCGCTAATCCAATCCAATGGAATTTTAGTTTCATTGTGTATTGCCTTCAGTGTGCTTATGCCAACATCACAGCATGATATTGGCATTCATATTTTTTATTTGGACACGGATAATACGTTGCAACCACACATCAAACAAGTTTCATACTTAAAACTCATCTTTCCATCTTCTTAATGCGGTAAAGGTCTCAAGTTCGGTACTTTCTGAGACTTTATTCACAACCGCTTTTTTTACACTATTTTCATTTGTTCGTAAAAAAGGATTAATTAATTTCTCGCGTTGCATTGTTGATGGAATGGTCGACTTTCCATTCGCTCGAAGATGTAATACTTTTTCACGATATTGTTGTAGGTAATCATTATCAGGCTCTACTGCTAATGCAAATGCTAAATTGGATGCAGTATATTCATGAGCACAATATACTTCTGTTTCATCCGGTAGAGCAGCCAGTTTTTGCAGTGAATGAAACATTTCTTTGGCTGTACCTTCAAATAAACGGCCACAGCCAGCAGAGAACAATGCGTCACCACAAAAAAGTTTTTCATCTCCCACATAGGCAATGTGGCCTTTTGTGTGTCCTTCAACGCCAAGAACCATGAATTGTTCATTGAATAACTCAACAAAATCGCCATCACCTACAGGGTGAGTTAAGGTTGGAATCGGTTCATTTTCAGGTCCAACAACATTGATATTAGGAAACTGACGAACAAGTTCAGGGACTCCCCCTATATGATCATGGTGGTGGTGAGTGATCAAAATTGCATCTAAAATAAAATTATGAGCTTTGATGCACTCTAAAACAGGTGTCGCGTCACCTGGATCAACAACAACACAGTGATTATCATTGTTGTGAATTAACCAAATGTAATTATCATTAAATGCAGGTATGCTTTTTATTGATAGCATTAACCTTTCTCCAAATTTTGTAGCGTAAATAGGTAACGATATTGATTAAGCCAGCACTGCTTGATAAAAAAATTGAAAAACCGCATTCATGGTCTGATATCCCTCACGGAGAGTGGATAGGAGAGCTAATTCAATCACGTCTGGATGAATGGTGCCCTAAATTGTTTGGTTACCATATGCTTAAAATTGGTGGGCTCAGTGCTGAACTTGATAGCCGTTTCTGTAATATTAAACACCAAGTTAACCTAGATAACAAAAATTCATTAAAAAATATTGTCTCTGAATTGCCTCAACTGCCTTTTTTAGAAAAAAGTATCGATGCGTGTGTGCTTGCGCACCAACTTGATTACTCATCAGATCCGCATCAATTATTAAGAGAAATTGATAGAGTTTTAATTAATGATGGCTACGTTATTTTGACTGGCTTTAACCCGATGAGTGCAATTGGACTAGCGAGCTTATTTCCATGGAGAAAAAATAATCTACCGTGGAGTGGGCGAATGTTTACGCCACACCGGATTAAAGATTGGCTTAGTGTATTAAATTTTGAAGTGGTTTATAGCGATTGCTTTGCATTAGCGCCTTTAACTCGTTATCGAACGGTATGGACATGGTTTGAAAATTTAGGAGGGGAGTCAGTAAAACCAATCAGTGGGATTTATTTTATAGTTGCAAGAAAAAGGACTTATCCATTAAGACCAATAAAGTCGGCGTGGAAAAAGAAGCCGAAGTTGGCTCCTATTTCAGTGGCACAGACTCATCAAAGTAAAACTGAGTCAAAATAACATTTTTTCATAAAACTAGCCGGGGTAACCTGCATCATCTTGAGTCGGGTTTTCTGCCGCAGTTCTTGCTAGATCATCACACATTTCATTTTCACGATGTCCAGCGTGACCTTTTACCCAACGCCAGTCAACAGTATGGCGTTCAGCTTCTGCATCAAGCTGTTTCCAAAGATCTGCGTTTACCACGGTTTTTTTATCTGCTTTTTTCCAACCTCGTTTTTTCCATCCATGGATCCATTGAGTGATCCCTTGGCGAACGTATTGGCTGTCTGTAGTTAGTACGACAGAGCATGGCTCTTTTAGATTACGTAGAGCAACCACGGCAGCAAGCATTTCCATACGATTATTAGTCGTTTGATTAAACCCCTCAGAAAACGTTTTTTCTGTACCTTTATAGCGCATTACAATACCGTAACCACCAGGACCTGGATTTCCTAAACAAGAACCATCTGTGAAAATTTCAACCTGCTTCATTATCTCTGTTATCATTAGAAGAATTTAGAAATAGTCTGACACAAATGAGCCTATGAATACTAGCGACAATTCCCCTAATCGAATTATTGTTCTCGATACAGAAACCACAGGTATGAACTTTTCGGGTGGACCTGTTTATGAAGGTCACCGTATTGTTGAGATTGGTGCAGTCGAGATCATCAATCGAAAATTAACCGGTAATCACTTTCATGTATACATTAAGCCTGATCGATTAATTGATCTTGAGGCAATTGATGTTCATGGTATTACTGATGAGTTTTTGTATGACAAACCAGAATATAAAGATATTCATGATGAATTTTTAGCCTTCATAAAAGGTGCGGAGCTGGTTGCTCATAACGCGCCCTTTGATGTTGGCTTCATGGATTATGAATTCAGTAAATTAAACAAGCTTATCGGTACTACGGATCAGTATTGTAAGATTACCGATACCTTGGCCATGGCGAAGAAAATCTTCCCAGGTAAGCGTAATAACCTTGATATTCTTTGTGAGCGCTATGGAATTGATAACTCACATCGTACGCTTCACGGCGCTTTACTCGATGCCGAAATTCTAGCTGATGTTTACTTATTAATGACGGGTGGACAAACAAGCTTGAGTTTTAATGCTGGTAATCAATCCGATTCCTCAGAAGAAAGCATTAAAAGATTGAATTCAGGAAGAAAAGGATTAAAGGTTTTGCATGCTACGGCCGATGAAATAGAAGCGCATGAAAAGCGCTTAGATATCGTTGGTGATGCCTGTTTGTGGCGTAGTTAGGAGTGTAATATGTGGCGGTTATTGATCATTGTACTGTTTTTCCCAATGCTTTCTTGGGCAAAGAGTACTGAAATGTCGTGGCTGGATAACCGTTTTCGTGTTGATCCAACCATAAAGCAAGTCTCTTTTTTGGTTTACAGAGAAAAGGCATCTCAAGCAGTAACCTTAGTTCGTCCTGATGGAACAAAATATTATGCTTGGGAGCACCCAGAAAATGTTGCTTGGTATGAAGAAAATGGAATGGATATTATTTCCATTGAGAATCCAATGCCGGGTCCTTGGCAAGCTATAGGTAAAATAACACCTGAAAATAAAGTTAAAATTTTATCGAATCTAACACTTAATGTGGATTCGTTACCGAAAAAACTCTATCAATCGGAAAGTTTAAAATTTACTGCTCGGTTGCTGCAAGATGGCAAACCTCTTGTTTTACGTGATTTTTTGAATCGTATTAAATTAAATGTGACGTTTACTCCCTACCTTGCGAATGAAAAAGATCTTGTAAAAGAAGCTCGTCCGTTAGCCGAAGTATTAGGTACTTTTGAAGATAATGGCGAAGATCTTGATGAAGTGGCGGCGGATGGGATCTTTACGGCTAATTTGCCTATTAATATTAAGCCGGGTAAATATTGGGTCCGAATTCAATCTCGTAATGGCGTGTTTTTAAGAACAGTAGAGCAAGATGTTCTGGTTTATCCATCACCAATCAGAGCAAGCTTTACTCAAGCTCGTAATGAAAATCAAAGCCATTCAATGACTATTGATACCGAGGCGGGAGTAATAAAAGCAGGTTCACTTGCGGGTCATATAGAACAGATTAATCCAAATAAAGTAACAAGAGTAACTCAAGCACAATCTAATAAAGATGATGAAAAATTGTATTTTGACTTACCAAACAGCTATATGTCGGGTAAAAATACATGGTCAGGTTGGGTGTATGCAACTGATATGGCAACAGATCGTCCTCTTCAGTTTTTTCTTGGTAAGCACAGTTATGGTGTGACAGAACCAATTGACTTAAAAGCCGCTTATGAAGCTCGAATTAAGGCTGAAGCTGAACAGCGTAAAATTGATGCGCAAAAGAAATTAGAAGAAGAACGAGCAGAAGCTCGTAAGTGGTTTTGGATTTATGTAGTGCTTGGAAATCTACTGATTATTGTTCTTATTTTTGGGGCTATCTTTGGTTGGAAAAAAGTTAATGCAATGAGACAATTGAAAGCAGTGGCGCCAAAATCAGAAAAACTATCTATGCCACCACCACCTAAAGTCTAACTTTACTTGAGGGGATGCAAAAATAATAAAAAGCCGCAGAATAGTATTTTTTTTGTTCGTATTTTTTCATTCTGTTACATTTGTTCTAAAATTAGCGTTTGCTTTTTTATAAAATTTGCACTAACGCCACTTATTAAATATACTTCTATCAATTATTGAAGAGGGCGATATTTTGGATAAGCAAAAAGTAATGCTAGAAGCTGCTTTTAACGAAATGTTAACAAAGAATAAGGGTGCACAAATAAGTTCTTTAATTTGCTGTGGCTTATTGGGTATGAATAATAGCAGTATTGATTACTTATCTATTGAAGAGATTATTTATTTAAAGTTAGTTGTTAATTTAAATAAATAAAGCCCAAAATAAGTAGAATAAAAGGCCAGTGCATATACTCTTAATGCCGATCGTTTAAGGTACTTGAACGATCCTAAGATCACGTGATAATCCCTACTAACTTTTGTTGGTAGGGATTTTTATACGTTAGTTGATGAGTTAAACCAAGCGCATGAAACGATAGAAAACAGTAGTAACTATGAGTTTGTTGTTAATGCTATTGAGATGGAATGGATTGAACAGGCTCTTCATAATACTAACAAAACAAGTATTCGGCGTCGCCGATTACCAGCTCAACAAGCCGTATGGCTCGTTATTTGGATGGGTTTACAACGCAACAAGTCAATCAAGGAAGTATGCAGCTCTCTAGACTTAGCTCTTCAACCTCAACCAGAAAATAGTTGGTCTAGAGTTGCGCCTAGTGTACTCACGGACAGTCGACGTCGATTGGATGAGGCTCCCTTAGCTGCACTTTTTAAAACAGCTGTTTCGGCGTGGTAAACCGATGCGCTTCAGCTAAACAGCGTACTAAATCTCAATGTTCTTGCTGTTGACGGTACGACTTTTCGATGTCCAGATTCAGAAGAAAATGCTGAATCATTTGGCTTCATTTCTAAGAACTATAAACCTTATCCTCAGCTTCGATTAGTTGGATTAATGGCAGCTGAAACTCGCATGATGCTGGGCGCATCGTTTGATGCGTGTAATGTTGGTGAAGCGACATTAGCACATCGCCTGCTAACTGACGTTCCCGCTAACTCACTAACCTTATTCGATCGTTGCTATTTCTCTGCAGATTTACTGATTTACTGATTAACAGGCAAAAAGCAGCATCTAACAGTCACTGGTTGGGGTTGTTGCAAAAAATTCAGTTTAACGTCAAGATCCCACAATCTTTCATACCATTTCGTAGCTAATGACCAATTCTGAATTTAAATGGAAATACTTCGCACCAGAAATTATACTTTGGTGCTTACGCTGGTATGGTTCCACACCAATGAGTTACGCAAATCTCAGTGATATGCTCGCAGAGCGAGGCATATCGGTTAATCGTTCTACTATCTATCGTTGGTTTATTGAATATTCCCCTAAATTACGTAAAAAGTTACGTCGTAATTATCAATTCATCCAAACTGATAGCTCCTGGCAACTCGATGAAACTTACGTGAAAGTAAAGGGAAAATGGAACTACCTGTATCGAGCCATCAATAAACAAGGGGAAACCTTGGATTTTTATTTCTCTTACAAGAGAAATAAAGATGCCGCTTATCAATTTCTTAGGCGTTGCTTACGATGCTATGAGCTAGAGCAGCAGCCTAAAACGTTAAATACAGATAAACATTCCTCATACGCCAATGCTATTGCACGATTAAAAGAAGAGGGACGACTCCGATCTGATGTTAAGCAACGCCAAGTTAAAACTCTCAACAATGGGATTGAATCCGATCATGCTCCCATTAAGAAGTTGATTGTGGCCACTGGTGGTTTCAAGCTAAGAAAACGAGCTTGGTCAACCATTCAAGGGTTTGAGTCTTTACGAATGCTGAATAAGGGACAATTTGATTTCTGGTTACGCAATGATAAACGTAAAACGATAGCGCGGGAGAGATCCGCCTTTCTCAATCGCTTATTCAATGTTGAGGTCGTTTTTCAATAATAATGAGTCAATTGTAGGACTTATTTACTAACTCAGATTATTTGCAACAACCCCGTTTAGCCATGACCGAACGCTATTTAAATCAGTCTAAGCGAAGACGAGATGAAATAGATGAGCGGCTGTCACTGTTAACTGGACAGTATGATTAATGTGACAAATGGGGTTGTTTTTGAGATGAATTTATCATGCTAATCAATTAGTTAATCATAGGGTGTGTTAATGTATTATTGATTTTCTATACGCATTATTACATTTACATGACATTTCTTTGTTTATTTCTAGATAGAATTCAGCGCTTGGGGTGTATGTCGTTCAAGGGTGGTTATACAGTAAAGCCTTACCTGCATCTGAATGGATATCATTCTGTGCACATTATTCGAAAAAGAAATAAGAATCAGACATGATATCTGATGTGGTTCGTCGAGTTCAAGTCGCCTTTTCTCACTCACAAAACACCAATGTTAAATTTGAAGTCGGTGGGGCAACAGAGCACGTTCTATTCTAACATTTTAGCTCACCAGTACGTGAATAGCCCCTAATAATAATAATAATGCTTTAAAGGAATTACAATGAGAGAAACTCACGTTTACATTACTAATACGGAAATTGATTTCCCATCATCAGAGCAACTTTTATCCATCACAGATCTGCAGAGCATAATCACTTATGCTAATGATAGTTTCTGTAAGGTAGCCGGTTACACACTTGATGAATTAAAGGGGAAGCCACACAGTACTGTCCGACATCCGGATATGCCTAAGGTTGCTTTTAAGGACATGTGGCAGAAATTACAAAGTGGCGAGTCATGGCGTGGCGTGGTGAAAAATAGATGCAAAAATGGCGATTATTACTGGGTGGACGCTTACGTAACTCCTATATATGAAAATGATAATATCATCGGTTACCAATCTGTACGGGTTCGCCCCACGTTAAAGCAAAAGCAAGATGCACAACAACTTTATAATGATTTAAACAATGGGAAAAAGGTACACGACTTTCATGCTAACTTCGCTTTAAAACGTGCGCTGGCCGTAGCCTTATTTTTTGCTAGCCATATAATTATCTGGCTTTTAGCTCACAGCATGTTTGTGTATATGTTTTTACCCGCTTTTATATTTGGCGGGTTATCCATTATTTTTTATGAAGAATTATTCCGGCTCCCCAAGTTTATAAATCAACTTAAAAGTACCATTGATAGTCCTTCTCGATATATTTTCTCTGGCAAAGGGCTAATTGCAATTGCAAATTACCCAGTAACCATGTTGAACGCGAAAGTAAGAACCATACTCGGGCGTAGTAAAGACATGGGGGAACACTTAACTTCTTTAGCAAGTGAACTTGAAATATCATCGAAGCTTTCTATGAAAGGTCTTATAGAAGAAAACTCACATTTAACCCAACTTGCGACAGCCATCACTGAAATGAGCACAACGATTGGAGACGTTAGCCAGAATACCAATGGTGCACATGATCAGGTACAAGGTGTTCAACAGTTATGCCAACAAACTGTTACTGTTCTAGATGCCACACAAAATAAAATTTCCGAGTTAACATCTGATGTTGAAAATGCTGTAATTAGTGCGACTAAACTCGTTGTTGATGCCGATAATATCTCAACAATAATGTCTGAAATTCAAGGTATCGCCGATCAAACAAATTTACTCGCTTTAAACGCGGCTATCGAAGCTGCTCGCGCAGGTGAGCAAGGACGTGGATTTGCTGTTGTCGCTGACGAAGTTCGAACGTTAGCAAGTAGAACGCAAGATGCTACTGTTCATATACAAAAATCGGTTATTGAACTGCAAACGACTTTAAAGCACTGGAGTGATGTAATGCTCACCAGTAAAGATAACGCGGAACAGTGTACTCATGAATCTATTCAAGCTAAACAGGCAATGGGACAAATTATGGATAAAATGAATGAGATCAGCGACATTACAGCTCAAATTGCCACTGCAACAGAAGAACAAAGTGTAGTTGCAAATCAAGTCACTCAAAGCGTCCATACTATTGATGATATTTCACGTAGAAATGCTGATATATCTCAACAGGTTAATGCCAATGGAATAAATGTGAATAACTGTGCCAATAAAATAAATATCTTAAGTACGACATTCAACAATTGATCTAGTAAACCTATTTTGAAAAGTGGATTTGACATCAATTGTAGTAATAGCATATAAACAATAGCTCGATGACTTCCTAGCTCTTCCCTTGGGAAGAGGCATTGGCCTTGATTGCCATAACGATGACAGCATTTTTCCAATATTCGTTTTGCTTCTTTATAAAAAGCAAAATCAATGACCCTTCCCGGGGCCGCGGTTTTGGTGGCTTCTAGGCGATAGCGTTCAATATGGCGTTGATAGTAGTTTTCTCTAAACTCTAGAAAAGAGGTTAGTTTTCCGTACTCTTCTGCTAATTGGGGTTGTTGCAAAAAATTCAGTTTAACGTCAAGATCCCACAATCTTTCATACCATTTCGTAGCTAATGACCAATTCTGAATTTAAATGGAAACACTTCGCACCAGAAATTATACTTTGGTGCTTACGCTGGTATGGTTCCACACCAATGAGTTACGTAAATCTCAGTGATATGCTCGCAGAGCGAGGCATATCGGTTAATCGTTCTACTATCTATCGTTGGTTTATTGAATATTCCCCTAAATTACGTAAAAAGTTACGTCGTAATTATCAATTCATCCAAACTGATAGCTCCTGACAACTCGATGAAACTTACGTGAAAGTAAAGGGAAAATGGAACTACCTGTATCGAGCCATCAATAAACAAGGGGAAACCTTGGATTTTTATTTCTCTCACAAGAGAAATAAAGATGCCGCTTATCAATTTCTTAGGCGTTGCTTACGATGCTATGAGCTAGAGCAGCAGGCTAAAACGTTAAATACAGATAAACATTCCTCATACGCCAATGCCATTGCACGATTAAAAGAAGAGGGACGACTCCGATCTGATGTTAAGCAACGCCAAGTTAAAACTCTCAACAATGGGATTGAATCCGATCATGCTCCCATTAAGAAGTTGATTGTGGCCACTGGTGGTTTCAAGCTAAGAAAACGAGCTTGGTCAACCATTCAAGGGTTTGAGTCTTTACGAATGCTGAATAAGGGACAATTTGATTTCTGGTTACGCAATGATAAACGTAAAACGATAGCGCGGGAGAGATCCGCCTTTCTCAATCGCTTATTCAATGTTGAGGTCGTTTTTCAATAATAATGAGTCAATTGTAGGACTTATTTACTAACTCAGATTATTTGCAACAACCCCGGTATTATGAATTAGCAAAGTAAGCGCGGCCATTGGGCTAATATTTTAAGATAGTAATCTATCAAGAAATTTTGTATTGATAATGAAATAAGCTACTAAACCCTTTATTATTTGTCAAAGAAGCTCTGCGAGTCAGAATTTACAACAAAAATTCATCCCATTATCGTAACAGAGCCAGTAGAAGAGCAGTCGAATATTGTGGTGCTGAGATTTAATAATGGCTTTCGTGCCGAGGTTCAATTACCGGGTAGTTTTGATAAGTGATAAAATTCAATGTACCACTACAAACTAGGAGATATCTACTACAACCCTAGTTCCTACTTATTTAGTCTCACTGCTTCCTAACAAGCTTTGAATGTATTCTCTAGCAAAAGGAATAAGGCTTGAGATGACCTTTAATGCAAGTATTGTTTCAGCTTTTATCCTAAGCTGTACGTACCTATAGTTTTTTCCGAATACCTTAATCCCACCAAACGGCACTTCACTTCCTTTTGCAAGTATTTCACATTCGGTACTGGTTTCAAATAGTGCAAAAGCCTCTTGGTCATGGCAATTCAAAACTAAGTGTTTTACTTGAGTGTTGGCACAAAGTATATCTAGCATCAACAAAATGCTCACCATCCTAGGTGCAGGTAGTGAACCATAGGTAGAGACTACATACATATCGGCTATTTTTTCTGAACTATTGTCATAGCCAATGAAAGGGCAGGCTGATAGCTGGTCTGGGGAAATGGCAGCAGCAGGTTGATTCACTGGTATAAAGCCATAAAGTAGATGACCGACTAACATGCCAGCAGAATCACTGAATGTATTTGCAACCAACTCGCTTGTTTGTAGATCCTCGGCATTGATGGATATGCCCATATAATCATGGTGGAACCCGCTCAATTGTTCACATAGACCCTGCTGTTTAAGCAATGAACCATGGTGATAATGGGAAAATGTACTCGGCGTGACGGTGTAAGGGTAGAGAATACGGTTGGTCATTTTATCGAAATGTCGTTTGTTCTTTTCTTTTGCTTTAACGTTAGGGTCTATAAGTTGTACTACATCTTCTTCCATCACTCGTGCTATAAGTAGCTGTTTCGATAGTTTTGGAGAGGTGACGCCGCGTTCCCAACGGCTAAAAGTAGTAAGATCAAGCTTAGAAAGCGCAGGATCTGATGAGCTAAGTAGATCAACCATTTCTTGTTGTGTCAAAATTCTGTCTGTTCTTACGTACTCGAGGAACTTTGCAAATGTTATTGGCATTCCTTAGCCTCACAATATTATTCTTAATATCACTATGCTATTACAATTTATTTAAGACTTCTACCTTTTCGTTTGATTAGGGCATCAACACTCACGGCTAGAGCATTTTAGAAGTCACCGCGAGTGAATCTGAAGAGATATTGATGACATTGTGGGATGTTCGTGATCGTCAAAGTAGCCATTCAGGAAAGTTGGATAATAAATTGAATGTGGTTGCATTTAACAATGGAGAATATACTTGTACTCCTGAAGATAAGGTATGGCTCTGTTCATCTTATAGTGGTGAGTTTGAATTGAATTTGAATAAAGGTGAGCCAATAGATTTATCACAGCTTGCAGGATATTATAGTGCACAAATTGACGATGATATTTTAAATCTGGTGATATTAGATGATGGCAAGTTAGAGATTACATTTAATCATTGTAAGGATAAAGCATTGATTAATTTAATTCTTGAAGAACAAGCCGCTTTTTTTAAGATTAAGAGTAATTCGTGTTCATTTGGTAAAACAGAAGGGTTAATTAGAGCTGTGGTTGAGAATGATAATTTTAAAAGTTTAGAAATTCAAAGTAATGACCTACAGTTTCCTCAGGTTTGGATCAAACAAATTAATTAGTATTGATGCCTCTCTATATAATAAAAAGCCGATCATATGATTAATGCCACTCGCTTAAGGGCGAGTGGTATGTTTATTAGGATATTTGACTGCCTTTTTTAAAACTGCTCGGGGATATGGTTTCCTATTCCGTTTCTTGGGGAGAATAAGCCGTTTCCCACTTTCCCTGAGAGCCTTTAAGTTTTTTGGTATCGCTCCAGGGCTTCGTGTATCACTCGCCCAAATCATCTCGTCCATAATTAAAAATAGTGCATTGATAAAGCTGATCCGCAGGGGCTCAACTTCGTGCTGTTTAGCCATTTCAGCCATTTCCAACCTTACTATGTTGTAGCTGGTTAATATTCCCCATAACTCCTGATATACGCCAACTTTTTTCTTGCTTCGTAATACTGGCTTGTTCTGCAACTGATACTGCTTGAGCTCTCCGTAACTGCGCTCGATTTCCCAACGCTCCCAATACACTTTAACCAATGCATCAAATGGGTAGCGTTCCGGACATAGGCAAGAAGTAATAAAGCCTTTGATTTCACCTGTAGGCGTTGGGATAAGAATAAGTCGAGCCTGCCACTTTTTATCAAGATAAGGAGCAAGCTTTTGAGCTTGTGGTGAAACGGGCATATCAATGAGATGATCATGTTCAGTATAACTCTCAACGATGTCATAACGCATCTTAGCCTTGATTGGTGTTAACCAATGAGTGTTACTGCTTGCGCCACGCCAGGTGGTAAATAGCTCTGCAGAAGTGAACCCTCTATCAAAGAGTGTTAATGAATCATCAGGTGCTGAGCCCACTAGTTGTTGAGCATAGGATATTTCACTATTTGTCACTGGCCCAAAAGCAGCATCAGAGACAAGATGGCTGCGTGTTGACATCAATGTTACCGCCAGTACACTCGGAAGCGATGCCCCTTTTTGAGCAAAGCCGAAATGTTGATTTTCTTCTGTATTATGAGTTTTGAAATGTGTGCCATCGACACTAAGAAGCTTCAAACCGCAAACTTCATCAAAGTCTGACTGTTGCTCCCACTGTTGTGCTGTAGTTTTAAATAAGTAGCGCATAGGTTTATCACCGAGACGTTCTTTTCCCTTGATAATACTGCTTGTTGCCATAGGCGTGAATTTGCCATCCACATCAGGGAATGCCAACTCCAACTTATCACAGACATCTTGAATGGAGCGATTACGCTGGAGCCCAATCCCTAGAACTAGCCAAACAGCTTGTTCAGCGGGTAGTCGGCGTTTTCGGAGCGATGTTCGTCCCGTTTGTTGAATCGCTTCTTCAACCCACTCTAAAGGAATATGTTTACTGAACACATCGATTGGACGTTCGTGGCAAAACTCTGCGGTAATTTGTAACTCTTTTGAAAATTCAGACATAAAAAATCGGCCGTAACTTACGTTACGACCGATTATGAGGCATCTGGAGGATCGTTCAAGTAGCTAAACGAACGGCATTAAGATCATATACTCTGGCCTTTTTATTTGTCTTTTTTATCTTTAAATTAAGCTATTTTACTGTGCTCAAAATTATTAGTTTGAGGCTTTACTATCAGTTCGCTTGGGTCAAAGTCTTCTACACTAATGGTCGCTAAGCGACTTTTTTCAGCTTTACGAAGTAATAAGGCTTCTTTGTCTGAAATGATGTTTAGCTCTAAACCTACTTTGGCTACACGATCTAATTGCATGAATGGTAAACGTTGTTTTGACTCTTTGCATACGCGGTCATAAATTGGCTCTGCAGTTAAGATATCAATTAATGCTTCTTCCATTTTTCCTACAGGGTTAAATCGACTGGCTTCCAAGAATAAACCACGACCAATTCGACTACGAGCGCCTGATGGCTCTTGAAGGATACGAGCTAATTTATGGTCAAGTTTATCGCTTGGACCTTGGCGACGAAGCCCTGTCGGTAATAGGATGAAACGCATTGCACTAGCAATAAATCGATTTGGGAAGTTTGCTAATAGCCCATCAATTGCTTGCTCTGCTTGGTGAAGTGAATCTTGAACACTCCAATGAACTAGTGCTAAATCTTCTTTCTGGCGACCTTCATCATCAAAACGTTTTAGAGTCGATGTAGTTAAGTATAATTGACTTAAAATATCGCCAAGACGTGCTGACATGCGTTCACGACGTTTTAAACTTCCTCCAAGAACTGCCATTGAGATATCTGATAGTAGTGCAAGGTTCGTACTGTAGCGATTTACTTGTTGATAATAACGCTTTGTTTCATCGTTAAATGGCGTTTTAGAACCTCTGCCATCAGATAGACCAAACCATAATGAACGTATAAAGTTACTGATACCAAAACCAATATGACCAAACACTGCCGCATCAAATTTTTCAAGAGAGGCTTGCTTACCTTCTAGGTAGGCCGCATCCATCTCTTCAAGAACATAAGGGTGACAACGAATAGCTCCTTGACCATAAATGATCATTGAACGAGTTAATATATTTGCCCCTTCCACAGTGATAGCGATTGGAGAGCCTTGGTAACCACGCGCTAAGAAGTTTGAACTCCCTAAACAGATCCCTTTACCTCCGGCAATGTCCATACCGTCAATAGCAATGCGCTGCGCACGGTGAGTACAGTGGTATTTTACAATCGCAGAGATAACCGATGGTTTTTCACCTTGAACTATACCTGCAACAGTCAATGCACTTGCTGCATCCATCATATAAGCATTTCCTGCCATACGTGCTAGCGGCTCTTCGATCCCTTCCATTTTACCAATTGGCATTTTGAATTGACGACGAATACGAGCATAAGCCCCAGTCGCAAGTGCAGCAGTTTTTGCGCCGCCAGTGGCATTTGATGGCAGGGTTATACCACGACCAACAGATAAACATTCGACCAGCATACGCCAACCGTGACCTGCCATTTTTTCACCACCGATGATGTAATCAAGTGGAACAAATAAATCTTCACCTTGTGTTGGACCATTTTGGAATGGAATATTCATAGGGAAATGACGACGGCCAATTTTAACGCCTTCTAAGTTAGTTGGAATAAGTGCACAAGTAATGCCTAAGTTTTTCTTATTACCAATTAATCCATCTGGGTCTTGTAGTTTGAATGCTAAACCAAGAACAGTAGCAACAGGAGCGAGAGTGATATAACGTTTATTCCAAGTGATACGCATACCTATCACTTCTTCGCCTTCCCACATGCCTTTGGTTACGATACCAAAATCAGGAATTGAGCCGGCATCTGAGCCTGCTTCTGGGCTTGTTAAGGCAAAGCATGGAATTTCTTTACCTTCAGCAAGGCGAGGTAAATAATGATTTTTTTGGTCTTCAGTACCGTAATGCTGTAAAAGTTCACCAGGACCTAATGAGTTAGGAACTCCAACGGTAATAGAAAGCACGCCTGAAACACTCGTTAATTTTTGTAGTACACATGATTGGGCATAGGCAGAGAACTCTAAACCACCGTATTTTTTCTTAATGATCATAGCGAAGAACTTATGATCTTTTAGGTATTGCCATACTTCAGGTGGTAAATCGGCAAGCTCATGAGTGACTTCGTAATCATTAACCATACGGCAGACTTCGGTCACTGGACCATCCATGAACGCTTGCTCTTCATCTGACAGTGTATTTTTAGGAATATTATGAAGAAATTTCCAATCTGGATTGCCTTTAAATAGTTCAGCTTCCCACCAGACGGTTCCTGCTTCAATTGCATCTTTCTCTGTTTGTGACATTTCAGGCATGACGCTCTTGAATATAGCCAATGCCTTATTACTGAAAATAGATTGACGAATTGAAGGGGTGTTTAATGGCACTGCAATCACTAAGAAGACTGCCCATGTAATAGGACCTGCATAGCCTAATCCTGAACTCACAGCTAAAATAGCCGCTGTGACAAGGGTGGCAGTGCGTAGAGATTGTCGATGATAACTTAATGCAGCAAGTGCAATTAATGTTGTTAAAAGTGTCAGGGCCATGTGATTCTCCTTTTTCGGCGCTGCTCTGTTTGTAGAAACAGAGGGTATTACGATACTCGGTCGTAAAGTTATTGTGTGACGCTATTCTGATAAGAGGTCTAACCAGTTAATGTAAGTGTAGTTCTAATGTTAACAAAAAGTAAATAACGTTAGTGGTCAAAAAGTGATCCAGCTTGGGTAATTAATAAACAATTTTTATTTTTAAGTGAGTAACTTCTAATTTTGTTGGCTATCAATAGAGATATTTATGGCGTGTATAGAAGAAATATAGAGCGGATCTCTTTTAAAGGTTTGCCGGTATAGGTACACTGAGATTAGCCCCTAATAGGGAAAATAATAAATAGAGAGAATCCTATGTCTTATCAAGATCTGATCCGTTCTGAATTAACAGAAGCTGCTCAAGTACTGAATGACTTTTTAGCTGATGATAAAAACCTTGCTCAAATTGAATTAGCGGCAAAGACCATTGCAGACTCTTTTAAACAAGGCGGTAAAGTATTGTCTTGTGGTAATGGTGGTTCACACTGTGATGCCATGCACTTTGCTGAAGAATTAACGGGCCGTTATCGTGAAAACCGCCCAGGTTACCCTGGTATTGCTATTTCTGATCCTAGCCATTTATCGTGTGTAAGTAATGATTTTGGTTATGACCATGTTTTTTCTCGTTACACTCAAGCCGTTGGCTCAAAAGGCGATGTATTATTTGGTTTATCGACGTCAGGTAATTCAGGAAATATTTTAAAAGCGATTGAAGCAGCAAAAGAAAAAGGGATGAAAACTATCGCTCTAACAGGTAAAGATGGTGGAAAAATGGCTGGCCTTGCTGATGTAGAGATCCGAGTCCCTCATTTTGGTTATGCTGATCGTATTCAAGAAATCCACATTAAAATCATCCATATTGTTATTCAATTAATTGAAAAAGAAATGGAAAAATAATTCATTATACTGATCAATCTTGATAACTCTGTGAATTAAGGTTGGTCAGGTTGCGAATAAAGGAGTAACGCAAGAATGTGTGAATTACTCGGAATGAGTGCCAATGTACCAACCGATATTTGCTTTAGTTTTAAAGGGTTAGTTCAGCGTGGTGGTAATACTGGCCCGCATCGTGATGGCTGGGGGATTACTTTTTATGAAGGGAAAGGATTTCGCACATTTAAAGACCCTAAGCCAAGCTGTCATTCAAAAATAGCTGAGTTAGTGCAAGATTATCCAATAAAAAGTAAAGCAGTAATAAGTCATATTCGCCAAGCAAATCGTGGGGATGTTAATCTCGAGAATACACACCCATTTACGCGAGAGTTGTGGGGGAGGTATTGGACATTTGCTCATAATGGTCAATTAACGGGATTTAATGAGTTATCAACAGGACGCTTTAGGCCTGTTGGGGAAACTGACAGTGAACGTGCTTTTTGTTGGTTATTGAATCAATTAGAAGATAAATATCCTGAGCCACCTCAAGATATGATGCTGATGTTTGAGTTTGTGTCTGAGTGTTGTGATCATCTTCGAAGCTTAGGTGTGTTCAATATGCTCTTGAGTGATGGTGAGTACATTATGACTTACTGTTCGAACAATTTACATTGGATCACTCGACGTGCGCCATTTGGTCAAGCTTCATTAATTGATGAGGATGTGACTATTGATTTCCACAAAGAAACAACACTTGATGATGTAGTTTCAGTGATTGTTACACGACCATTAACGGACAATGAAGAATGGCATAAAATGAAAGTCGGTGAGTATGGCTTGTTTCATTTTGGTGAGTTAATTGCGGGTAATCATGAAACCGTTCCAGACATGGCACCACCGCCATCTGAATGCCCAGTTAACGCATAAACGAACTTTACGAAATAAAATGCCCATTGAAAGATAATATCAATGGGCATTTTTATTATTCAGTTTCTAATCCTGACTGACCTAATATATGGCCATCTAGTAAGGCTTTACCATTTTTCATTATCAATCTTTCTTCAACTAACCAATTAGCTACCATTGGGTAGATTACATGCTCTTGCGCCTGTACGCGTGATGCCACATCTTCAGTATTATCATCTGCAAAAATAGGCACTTTAGCTTGAAGTATGACTGGACCACCATCTAATTCAGGAGTGACAAAATGAACGCTCGTCCCATGTTCTTTATCGCCGGCATCAATAGCTCGTTGATGAGTATGTAATCCAGTGTATTTTGGTAGAAGAGAAGGGTGGATATTCAGCATTTTACCTTGATAGCGAAGAACAAAGTCTTCACTTAATATACGCATAAAGCCAGCAAGAATGATGACATCTGGTTTATGAAGATCGATCAGTGTTGCTAAAGCTTCATCATACTGTTCACGATTAGCATAATCAGCTGCACTTAAACAATGAGCGTTAATCCCTGAATTTAGTGCTCGCTGTAATCCATAAGCATCACTTTTATTTGAAATGACGGCAGCTATACGTGCGTTAGGGATTTTGTTACCACAAGCATCAATAAAAGCTTGTAGGTTACTGCCACTGCCTGAAACTAATACAACAATCTTCTTCATCATAATCGTCTTATTCTTTAAGTAATGAGAACTATTCGAACATAAATAATAGATATAAAAAAGGTGATCGAATAAGTGATCACCTTTCTATTTATGCTTTATGAGCTAGCTCAAAGTTTATATACCCGATTAACGGATCTCTACTTGTTCTTCGCCTTGCTCTGCAGCCGCTACTTCACCAATTACCCAAGCGTTTTCGCCTTCAGCATTCAGTAGAGAAACAGCTTGTTCTGCTTGATTTTTTGGAAGCGCAATAACAAGGCCTACACCACAGTTAAAGGTACGGTACATTTCATATGTATCAACGTTGCCTTTTTCTTGTAACCAGTTAAAGATAGCAGGCCATTCCCAACTCTTACCATTAACAACCGCTTTTGTACCTTCAGGAAGCACGCGTGGGATATTTTCCCAGAAACCGCCACCAGTAATATGAGAGATTGCATGAATATCATGCTCAGCAATCATTTTAAGTGCTGATTTAATGTAGATTTTTGTTGGTTCGATAAGATGGTCTGCAACCGTTTTACCGTTTAATTTTTCGGTAAGGTCTGCGTTTGATACTTCAAGAATTTTACGGATTAATGAGTAACCATTAGAGTGTGGACCACTTGAACCTACTGCGATTAATGCATCACCTGCCGCTACTTTTGTGCCATCGATGATGTCTTCTTTTTCGACAACCCCAACACAGAAACCAGCAACATCGTAATCTTCACCTTCATACATACCAGGCATTTCAGCAGTTTCGCCACCGATTAGTGCACAACCAGCTTGAATACAGCCTTCACCGATACCTGTAACTACTTCAGCAGCAACATCAATATCAAGTTTGCCAGTTGCATAATAATCAAGGAAGAACAGAGGTTCTCCACCTTGAACAATAAGGTCATTTACGCACATAGCAACCAAGTCGATACCAATCGTATCGTGCTTATTTAGATCGAGTGCTAAACGTAACTTAGTACCAACACCGTCAGTACCTGAAACTAAAACAGGTTGTTTGTATTTAGTAGGAAGTTCACATAACGCACCAAAACCACCAATGCCACCCATTACTTCTGGGCGACGAGTACGTTTTACTACGCCTTTAATTCGATCAACAAGTGCATTACCAGCATCAATGTCTACACCAGCATCTTTGTAGCTAAGAGAAGTTTTGTTGTCGCTCACGGAGGTGTCCTCGCCATAGGTTGGATTTCAAAAATCCGCGCCATTCTAACAGCACAATGTAAAAAGGGAAACGTTTGCGTAAGGGTTTTTGCATAATTTTTGTAATAAAAAATAATAAATTCGGTAAACAATTTCTTAGGCAGTAATTTATTTTACGATAACGCCATTTTTCAATGAAAAAATATGTATAATTAGAAGGTTTGATTAATGTATCTGGAGTCAGAAATGAAAGTTGTTGAAGTAAAACATCCGCTAATAAAACATAAAATTGGTTTAATGCGTGAAGGCGATATCAGTACTAAACGTTTTCGTGAATTAGCAACAGAAGTAGGTAGCCTACTTACTTATGAAGCAACATCAGATTTTGAAACAGAAAAAGTAACTATAAACGGCTGGAATGGCCCAGTTGAAGTTGACCAAATTAAAGGTAAAAAAGTAACAGTAGTGCCAATCCTACGTGCAGGTCTTGGTATGATGGATGGTGTTCTTGAGCATATTCCAAGTGCACGTATCAGTGTTGTTGGTGTTTATCGTGATGAAGAAACACTAGAGCCAGTACCATACTTTAATAAGTTAGCGTCTAACATTGATGAGCGTATTGCTCTTGTTGTTGACCCAATGCTTGCTACTGGTGGTTCAATGATCGCAACTCTAGACCTTCTAAAAGAAAATGGTTGTAAGCACTTTAAAGTACTTGTACTTGTTGCTGCTCCTGAAGGTATTGAAGCACTAGAAAAAGCACACCCAGACGTAGAGCTTTATACTGCAGCTATTGATGAGAAGCTAAATGACAAGGGTTACATCGTACCTGGTCTTGGCGATGCTGGTGATAAGATCTTTGGTACTAAATAATTTTAGTTACTTAAGTTAAGAATTAAAAAAGGCTTGATGTATTAATCATCAAGCCTTTTCTTACCTAGAACTATTTGTCTTCTTCCATTTGAGCATTATCAACAACATGGCTTTCGCCTAAGTCATTAGGAAGAATTAAATTAAGTGCAATAGCGACAATCCCACAAAGACTTACGCCCTGTAAGTTAAAGTCACCAATACCTACAGCCATACCGCCAATACCAAAGACTAAAGTTACGCCAACGATTGTTAGGTTACGTGCTTTATGTAAATCAACTTGATTTTTAATCAGTGTATTTAGACCTACCGTAGCGATAGAACCAAACAGTAAGATCATGATGCCCCCCATAACTGGAACAGGGATGGTTTGTAGCATAGCGCCTAATTTACCAACGAGAGCAAGAACAATGGCGCATACAGCAGCCCATGTCATGATCACTGGGTTAAATGCTTTGGTTAGCATTACTGCGCCTGTTACTTCACTGTAAGTTGTGTTCGGTGGCGCGCCGATAAGAGAAGCGGCCATTGTTGCAATACCGTCACCTGTGATAGTGCGGTGCAATCCTGGTTTTTTAAGGTAATCTTTTCCTGTCACGTTTGAAATTGCAAGCATGTCACCTACGTGTTCAACGGCAGGTGCGATTGCAACTGGGATCATAAATAGAATCGCATTAATGTTGAACTCAGGGAAAGTGAAGTTAGGTAGGGCAAACCAAGCGGCTTGATGAACTGGGGTAAAATCAACAACACCAAAAATAAGGCTAAGAGAGTAGCCAACTACGATGCCTGATAAAATTGGAAGAAGCTTGAAGAATCCTTTTGAAAAAACACTAACGCCAATAGTTGTAAATAATGAAGCTGCAGCTATCCAAAAGGCGAGTTGTCCATCAACTAATTGATAAGCACCATCACCAGTCTTTCCTAACGCCATATTCACAGCTGTAGGAGCTAAGCCTAAACCAATTACCATAATTACTGGGCCAACAACCACAGGAGGTAATAATTTATGAATAAACGCGACACCTCTAACTTTAATTACCGCGCCTAATGCAACATACACTAGCCCTGCGACCATTAGTCCGCCCATGGTAGCTGGAATACCCCATGTTTGAGTTCCGTAGATAATTGGAGCGATAAAAGCGAAAGAAGAAGCGAGGAAGATAGGAACAGAGCGACGAGTAACTAATTGAAAGAGAAGAGTACCAATACCAGCACCAAAAAGAGCCACGTTAGGGTCTAAGCCAGTAAGAAGAGGAACTAGGACAAGGGCACCAAATGCAACAAACAGCATTTGAAAACCTTGGAATAAATTGTATAGCATTTCCATTTCCAGTAATGAATTTGAGGGATTCTATCATTATTTGAGCAATAAATATCTTGATTTCACTCGTGAAAAAATAAAACTTTTTCCGAAAGTATTACTCTAATAGCTTGAAAGTTAGATCTGAGTCAATTCGAATCCTTGCTGAATAATAGGATAGCCCTTATTATCGGCGGTAAATTATAAAAGTAATTATAGGTTGTTTGATGTTACGTATCTTGTGTTTATTAATGTGTATGATTGCTAGTCCTGTTTTTGCGCAGCAGCAAACGGATCTTTATCATACCGAAGTGCAATTAACTGATGCAGAGAAAGCAGAAAGTTTAGCTAAAGAAGAAGGCTTGGTGAATGTATTGATCAAAGTTTCTGGTCAACAGGAAATTGCTGAAAACGAAGTGATAAAAAAGGCGTTAACACGAAGTGATCGCTACGTAACTCAAATGAGCTTTGTTGAACATGATGACGCCCCTCGTGGTATGAAACTAGGTTACAACTCAAGTATGGTTCTAAACTTGTTAATGCAAGCAGAACAGAGTATTTGGGAGACTCCGCGTAAACCCGTATTAGTTTGGGTCGTCAATGAATATAATTATCAGAGAAGCGTCATTTGGGAACAATCAAACAATTCATTAATCACTCGTATTAAGAATGCTGCAAATGAACGTGGTTTACCGGTTATGTTTCCTGTAGGAGATTTTGATGATGTAACATCTATCGAAATTCCAGATTTGTGGGGTAACTTTAAAAAGCCAATTGCAGATGCGAGTGAGCGTTATAATCCTCAAGCTATTTTAGTGGTTAAAGTTAGTGGTAATAGTTCAAGTTGGACGTTGTTTGATACGACTCCTCAATACCTTACGACGACATCGAAAAAACCAATTGAAGGCAAATCATCAGGTGCTGTTCAATTAGCTGATATGGTTAACGAGGTCAGTGATTATTTTGCTCAAACTTATACGAAAAATTTAGGTGCTGTTGCTAGTGATTCTGAAGTTGTATCGATTAAAGGGATTCATACAACAAGATCTTTCTTCACTTTAGAGAAGTTATTAAAGCAGATGAACTCAGTTGCTAGTGTTCAAGTTGATACAATTCAAGGTGATAAAGTTACCTATACATTAAGCCTATTAGGTGACTATCAACAATTTAATGATGAATTATTAAGTAAAAATACTCGTATATCATTGGTGCCTGAAGAACCTATCGTTAATGAGGACATCAGTTCTGAATTAACCACTGAAGTAACGAAAGATACAGCTGAACCTGAACTTAAAGAAGAGGCGCCTATCGTAGAAGAGAGTGCTTTGGTCGATGAGTTAGAAGTGAAAAAACTAGTGATTCATCAGTATCAATTAAGCGCAAATTAATCGATTTCAGTTAAATAAAAAGGTGACTATAGAGTTAATGCCAGTCAGTTAAGCGAACATCAATAAAAACAAGGGCTTCAGACGAATTTATTACAATCATTCTGGAGCCCTTGTTGTATCTATCTTTCACTCTCTTAACGGGTACTTTGCCATATCTATTAGACATTGAATAAATAGTGCATAATTACTCAATAAAGTGACTAACTGATCGGCATTAACTATAGAGTCACCTTTTTTATGTTTAATTATTCACCTTCAGTGAATTTTGCTTTTTCTATTTTTTCAACTTCAGATAAACGTTTCAGTTTTAATCCGAGCTCTTTACCTCGAAGGCGAGCGTAATAAATATTACCTACAAACGCACCTGTAGTAAGAATTACCTCAATCAGTGCAAAGTATCGTTCGCCTTCATCAAGCCAAAGAATGGTTAAACCATGTAAAAAATAAAACATTAAAATAAAGTTAGCCCAAGCATGAGTGTAAGGCTTACCTTGAATGATGCCCTTTAACGGAAACAGCATAGGAATTATCCATGCCACAGTCACGCCATAAGGGTTAATTAATGGGTGGGGGGAGAATGTACTATGCCAAAGTGTAATAAAAATGAGTAGTGCTAAATTACAAAACAAAGCAAGTAAACGGTAGCGCTTCGTCTCTGCGCTCATTGCAACTGAATCCATGTCTTTTCCTTGGTGTTGTTTTATAAAATTTCTAATACTTTCTCGGGTGGGCGTCCCATTCTTGCTTGGTTATTGTTAACTACTATTGGACGCTCCATTAGCTTTGGTGTTCGTGCCATTGCTTCAAATAATTGTTCGTCAGTCACAGAGCTATCACTTAGATTTTGTTCTTTATATTCAGTTTCTTTTGTTCTCATCATGTCACGAACAGAAGTAAAACCTAATTGAGAAAATAGTGCTTTTAATGCATCAGTACTCGGTGCTTCTTCTAAATATTTAACCACATTTGGAGTAATTCCTCTTTCTTCAAGTAACGCTAAGGTTTCACGACTTTTTGAACAACGAGGGTTGTGAAAAATAACAACAGACATATTTTTTCCTTTTGATTATAAGGTGCTAAAACGTTCTCGTGATAGACGGAGCTGATCAATTCTTGCGTCGTATCTAGCTTGGTCTAAACTTCCAAACTCAACCAATTGACTTGCTTGAGTATAATTACTGAGGGCTTTATTCCACATACCCTTTAAGGCATATACTTCAGCCCTTGCGGCTAATTCACCATTAGTACTGCCATTGTCATGGTAGGCCTTAGAAAGTAACTGCCATCCTGTAGGGTCATCTGGATAATCATGAGTATAACGCTGTAAAACACGTATGGCTTCTGACAGTTTATTGGATTCGGCAAGAGCGTGAGCATAGTTAATCGTTAATACTGGGTTATTTGGTAATTGCACTAAGCTGTCTTTTAAGCGTTTAACTGCTTGCTGATTTTTTTTTGTATAGAGATCTAAATCGGTAGCCGCATCAATATAAAATGTATTAAGAGGATCTTTTCTTAATAGAACATCCATGATTGGTTGTGCTTTGTCATATTGTTTTGAATCAATATACACTAGCGCTCTGCCGTAATTTAGCGCTTGTTTAATATCGTTATTGTGAGTTTTTGATTTACGAGAAAACCAGTCTAGAGCTGCGCCACTGTCAATACCAGCAAAGCGTGCAACAATACGAGACCGCGCAAGATGATAGCGTAATGAGGTATTTACTCGGCGCATAGGGTACTGTTGTGCTCTTTCTCTACTGTCGGTAATACGAGACGTTGGCAGTGGGTGAGTTAGTAGCATGGGTGGTGGTGTGCTTGCATAGCGGTATTGATCAGCTAGGCGAGAGAAAAATCGAGGCATCGCTGAGACATCAAAACCTGATTTAGCTAAAGTATCAATACCAAACCTATCTGCCTCTTTCTCATTACTACGAGTGTAGTTAATTGAACTTTGCATCGCCCCGGCAGTGGTTGCATGAATTGCTGCTATTCCGGCTTCTGGAGCAGCTATTGCTAATAATAAAGATCCAATAAGTGCAGCTACAGTAGCTGGTGAGCGCCTTGCTTGATCTTCCATACTACGAGCTAAGTGGCGTTGAGTTATATGTGCAATTTCGTGAGCGACAACAGAGGCTAATTCACTTTCTGATTGGGCGTATAAAAATAACCCAGAATGAAGTGCTACGTAACCGCCAAAAAAGGCAAAGGCATTAATTTCTCTATTATTAATTAAGAAAAAATGAAAAGGGGTTTTTACATCGCTCGCATTTGCGACTAATCGATGCCCTAGGGCTTGAACATATTCAGCTAAAACAGGATCATTAATAACAGGTTGGCTTGCTCGAAGCATACGCATATATGCATCACCATAGATTAACTCTTGGTCAATCGTTAAGGTTGATGCTGCTGTGGTCCCTATATCCGGTAAATTTAAATCGTTCTTTGCATAAACGGGAAGAGTACTTGTCAATAATGAGGTGATCAGTAAACAACTGGCCAGCTTTTTTAATTTGAACATGTCGTTTTTACAAATCCTTTTCAATAACATTCTCTTATAGAGAGATAATAACGTAATCTTGATGAATAAGAGCACCAAATTTAGAATTGGTTTCTTTTTTGTCGTAATTATGTGATTTATACTCTTTCAATTGAAATCTATCATATCTATAGAGTCGCTGAATGGAAACCAGAAGGTTAGATTTATCACAACATCGTTGCCCAATGTCGCTGTTATTAGCAAAACGGGCCAGTAAATCATTAATTAAAAATGAAATGTTACAAATCAAAGTCGTCGACAAAGCGTCTTTAAGCGATATGATGTCATACTTCGAACAGCATCTATTTGATATTCAATTAGAGCATGCTGACACCTGCTCACTTTTAACCATCATAAAAAAGTAGAACTTAATATGTTA
Organism: Aliivibrio thorii; assembly: GCF_057368585.1. Classification (NCBI taxonomy): domain Bacteria; kingdom Pseudomonadati; phylum Pseudomonadota; class Gammaproteobacteria; order Vibrionales; family Vibrionaceae; genus Aliivibrio; species Aliivibrio thorii. The sequence continues at coordinate 703,750 of NZ_CM170654.1, forward strand.
GATATGGTTACACAGTGGTATAAACGCCGCTTTTCTGATCCTCATGCCGTTAGCCTTGTTGCGATTCTTATCGTTGGGTTTATCACGATCTACTTTTTTGGCCATTTAATTGCTCCCTTGTTAGTGGCTATTGTTCTTGCATATTTACTTGAATGGCCAGTGGTAAAACTGAGTAAATTAGGTATACCAAGAACACTGTCAGTCATGCTCGTTATTATTTTATTTATTAGCGTTATGTTAATGGCTGTTTTTGGGTTAGTTCCTACAATTTGGAATCAAGTCGGTAACTTAATTAATGATGTGCCATCGATGTTTAATGGATTGCACAATTTGCTATCTAGCCTTCCGGGACGTTACCCTGAACTGATTCAACCTCAATCGATTGATACTTTACTAGAAACCATTCGTGGCAAAGTTCTTGGCATGGGCGAAACCATGGTTAAAGGCTCATTGGCATCATTAGTCAGTATTGCTGCGTTAGGGGTGTATTTGATCCTTGTTCCGTTGCTTGTTTTCTTTTTATTAAAAGATAAAGAAGAGATGGTAAGAACAATGAGTAATATTCTGCCAAAGAATCGTCGTTTAGCGACAAAAGTATGGGTTGAGATGAATGAACAGATCAGTAATTACATTAGAGGAAAGGTAGTTGAAATTCTGATTGTCGGTGGCGTGAGCTACATTACTTTCTTTATTATGGATTTACGTTATGCCTTATTGCTCGCTGTAATGGTTGGGTTTTCTGTATTGATTCCTTATATAGGAGCCGCTGCAGTTACCGTTCCTATTGCTATTGTTGCTCTATTTCAGTGGGGATTAACGCCTGACTTTTATTGGTTGATAGTCGCTTATGGCATTATTCAAGCACTCGATGGTAATGTTTTAGTGCCTGTACTTTTTTCTGAAGCCGTTAACCTTCATCCGGTCGCTATTATTGTATCGGTACTGGTGTTTGGTGGATTATGGGGCTTTTGGGGGGTTTTCTTTGCCATTCCGTTAGCAACATTAGTGAAGGCGGTATGGAAAGCGCTTCCTGCAACAGATGAAGTGTTTAATAAAGCATAAGGCAGCTTAACAAATAAAAAGGCGGTGCTTTTAATAAGCATCGCTTTTTTATTTTGAGTTTTTAAAACGATTATTTCTCGTTTAGCTTATTTATTGTTTAAATAGTCCAATACCACTTCGTGGTGAGTTTTTGTCTTGAACTTATTGAAGACGTGTTCAATAACACCTTCTTCATTGATCAAAAAGCTAATGCGGTGTAATCCATCATAAGTTTTCCCCATGAATTTTTTCTCACCCCAGACACCAAAAGCATCAGCAGCGGCATGATCTTCATCTGATAATAATGTGAAGTTTAACTCGTCACGTTCGATGAATTTACCTAAACGTTTTACAGGATCAATACTAACACCAAGAGTGACGACATTATGGGCATCTAATTCGGCTTTAATATCACGAAGACCTTGAGCTTGAACTGTGCACCCTGGAGTCATTGCTTTTGGGTAGAAATAAAATAAAACCTTTTTACCTTTTAAATCAGAAAGAGAAATAGACTCTCCATGTTGATCAAGAAGTGAAACGTTTGGTGCAGGAGCCCCTGCTTCTAGTGGTGTGATCATGATATTTCCTTTTGAATTACTTTTTATTATTAGAGGGAATTTTTATAAAAATTAATTTTACCGCTGACACTTAATAAAGCACATAGAGATTCAAACTCTTCTTGGATCTCCATAATATGACATTCTTGAAAGATCTCTGCGGTGATTTGAATTTGAAAAGTATTTTGGTGCTCTCCCTTTTTAAGAGTTTGCGCACTTAGCGTTTTTAAATCGATGTCTCGATTTGCTAGGAAGTCAGTAAACTTCTCAGTTAAGCCCGGACGATCTTCTGATTCAACGAACGCATCAATCGTATAGAAAATATCTTTCTCTTGATGGGGAGAGGTTCGTTTCATCATGGTCGTTAAATCATGCTGTTGTCCAAGTAAAGGTAGGGTATTTTCAATACGAGAAATCGCGTTCGCTGTGCCAGACAACAACATGATTAATGTAAACTCATTACCAAATGAGGCGATACGGCTATCTACGATATTGCAGCTTGACTCAGTGACAAGGCGAGTCACCTTATTAGAGATACCAGGTCTGTCTGTACCGACCGCGGTAATTACAAGGTATTGAGGCATAAAAAACTCGTTGTTGAAAAAGATAACCCAATACTAACACGCAAGTGATTGTGTGATAAGCAAGCAATAGTGAACAATCGTCAAAAAAAAGACTCTACAACATAGGCTCTTATGTAATATCCTTGAGGTATATTGAGTGAATGATTTTGCTCATTGCATAAGAAGATGAAAACCAGATAAAACATCATGGTCAAGGACTATGACTCTTTGCAATGATATTAATGAATAACAAAATTAGTTTACACGTTCAAGCTAAGATAAAAGGGAGAAGGATATGTTCTCAGGTAGCATTGTCGCATTAGTAACACCATTAGATACTGATGGTGAAGTAGATTACACCAGCTTAAAAAATCTTGTTGATTATCATATTGATGCCGGTACAAATGGCATCGTTGCTGTGGGTACAACGGGAGAGTCAGCGACATTAAGTGTAGAAGAGCATGTCAAACTAGTAATGAAAACACTAGAGTTTGCAGATGGACGTATTCCTGTTATTGCAGGTACTGGTGCTAATGCCACTCATGAGGCGGTAACATTTAGTAAGCTTTTCCATGACTCAGGTGTTGCTGGCTGTTTAAGTGTGACGCCTTACTATAACAAACCAACACAAGAAGGTTTGTTCCAGCATTATAAAGCGATTTCTGAAGCAACAGACATTCCTCAGATCCTTTATAATGTACCCGGACGTACTGCGGTTGATTTGTTACCAGAAACGGTTGCTCGTCTGTCAGAGTTTGACAACATTGTTGCACTAAAAGATGCAACGGCTGATTTAGATAGAGTTGCACTGACTCGTGAACTTTGTGGCGAAAAATTTATCCAACTTAGTGGTGATGATGCAACGGCGCTTGATTTTGTTAAGTTAGGCGGTCACGGTGTTATTTCGGTAACCTCAAATATTGCAGCAAAAGAGATGGCAACGATGTTCGCACTAGCGGCTCAAGGTAAGTTTGAAGAAGCGGAAGTGATTAACCAACGCTTAATGCCACTACATAAAGATTTATTCGTTGAAGCAAACCCAATTCCTGTGAAATGGGCAGCACATCGTTTAGGTATGATTACTCATTCAGATATTCGTTTACCATTGACGGAGCTAAGCTCATCATTACAGCCTGTGGTTGAACAAGCCTTAATTAGTGCTGGTGTGTTGAAATAATAGGATTGAAAATGAAAGTGAACACTCGCTTTGTTGTTGGATCATTAATGATTGCTGTTTTATCAGCATGTTCAAGCAGTCCAACAGAGCGTCGCCAAGCTAAGCAAGACTTTAAGTATTTGGATACGCCGCCGCTCGTTGAGTGGAAGCAACCTGCTGATGCTAAACCTGAGTTTTATCCTCAATATGATATCCCTCAAGGAGAATTTATTGGTGGTATTGGTAAAGATGTCGATATTCGTCCACCTCAGCAGGTTCTTGAGCTTATTCCTGGTGCTCGATTTGAAGAGTTAAATGGAGAAGTGACTGTTTGGCTGATTAAAGAAGAAGAGGTCGATAAACTTTGGCAGACCGTGTTAACTTTAATTAAAAAACGCGATATCGGTTTAAAAGTGCAAACTGATTCTGAATTAGAAACGGATTGGATAAAGTGGAACTCAGAAGATGAAGACCATGAGTTTGGTGCTCGCTATAAGATCAATAAACTAAGTCAAAATAGACGTTCTGGTTTCCAAATATCACTGATTGATTGGCAAGTAGATGGTAAGCAAACAGACGTTACTTTGGCTAATAAAGCGCGTTACAACATCTTGATGACAAATTTAGTAACGTCAGCTTACGATGCTCAATTGCGTGAAGAAGCGCGTATTCGTGCTGAGGAATTAGTGAAGCGTATTCCTATTTCTATGGGACAAGATAGAAGTGGTCTTCCAATTATTATTGCTCGTGCGCCTTATAATATTTTCTGGGAACGTCTTGGTGAATTATTACCAATGATGGGGTTAGAAATTGAAGATAGAAACCGTTCTCAAGGTACCATTAAGGTAAAATATAGAGAGCCTGATGATGAGTATTGGGAAGAAATAGGAACGAAGCCATTGGCTTTTGAAGGCCGTACTTACAATCTATTATTAGGTGATTTAGGTAACCGAACATCGATTAATGTTACAGATGCTGCTGGTAAGCCTGTAGATGAAGCAACGTTGGATTCTGTTGTTCCAGTTTTAGCTGCGATGATTGAAAAATCAAATAATGCACCTAAAGTGAAAACGGAAGAAGAGTAGAATTTAGTATTAAATTAACAGCGTTTATTTAAATAGTTAAAGACGTTCACATTAGTGAACGTCTTTTTTTTTCATTGTTTTGTTCTGTAATGATGCTTTCTTCATTTGAGGATGTTATTGAATTATCGTCTTCTGATGATTCATGTTCATTTTTTTGTGAGTAAAGCTTTTCCTTTGATTTAAATTTCATATTTGCTGTTGCTTTTAGGGCTGCAAGGTTACCAATAACAACACTTAAAACGATGACAATAATAACCCAAGGATTCATTAACCATTCCATATTTATTCCTTATTAATATTAGTAATGTAGCGAACAAATAACGTATCAATGTGTTTAATAATAGTATCTTTTCCTGCTAATTCGACATTTTCCCATGCGTTTAAAAGTACTTCGGGAGTTAATTCGGTCATAAATAGTGAGCTTTGCTCTTTATGGCTCACATGCCAAGGTTCAATAGCGACGCCTTGTCTGTCTACTTTATAAGGAAAAAAGAAACCATGCTTATGTGCATTTTCTTGTAGCCATATACTAAACGAGGCTTGGTGCCCTGTATTATATTCCCAAGGTTCTAGCAGAAGCGCTGTGTTTTCAGGGAGAGTATTTGATGCATAAATATCAAGATCTGTACCCCAATGATGACGACTTCCACCAGGAAGGGCAGACCAACGCATAATTGCATGGATTTTATCTAGCTCACTCATATTGTCAGTATTCAGTGGCTGCCCATCTTCACCTAAAATAGGACGGATCCCATTGAACTTATTATTCCAAATCATTAATTGACGTTCAAAATCACGGAAACTGCTTGCAATGGTAAGTGTAAAACCTGCGTTGAGTGCCGCCTGTGTTAATGCGTAAAAAGAAGTAACGCAATGGCGATGAAGTTGACGATTAGCTGTTACAAAAGAGAGGTGTTGGGTTGAAAGACCTGTAAGTTGTGCTTTTTCCATAATTCACCACATTAAAGGAAGAGAGGGTCGAAACCCTCCCATCATATACTCAAAAATCATCAAGAAAATAGATTATTAAGCACTTGTTGATACATATCAGTTAGCTTTTCTAGATCATCGACTTTAACGCATTCGTTCACTTTGTGAATTGTCGCATTAACAGGACCAAGTTCGATGACTTGAGACCCCATTTGAGCAATAAAACGCCCATCAGAAGTACCACCAGTGGTCAATAGTTGAGGTTTTTGCTGGTTGACTGTATCTACTGCATCAACAACAGCTGTTAAAAGATCACCTGTATCGGTTAAGAATGGAAGGCCATTGATGATCCAATCTAAATCGTATTCTAAATCGTACTTATTTAAAGTATCAATGACATGCTGTTGTAGGCCTTCAACCGTAGATTCAGTACTAAAGCGAAAGTTGAACATGATTTCTACATCACCAGGTATTACATTAGAAGCGCCAGTACCTCCATTAATATTAGGAATTTGAAAACTTGTTGGTGGGAAGTAATTATTACCGGTGTCCCACTCTGTTGTTGCTAGTTCTGTTAATGCTGGCATCGCTTGATGAATAGGATTACGTGCAATATGTGGATAAGCAACGTGGCCTTGAATCCCTTTCACTGTTAAATTTCCAGTCAGAGAGCCACGACGACCATTCTTTACAACATCACCCACATACTCAGTACTAGATGGCTCACCGACAATACACATATCGATGATTTCATTTCGATCTTTTAGGGTATCAACGACGCGTGTTGTTCCATTAATAAATGGACCTTCTTCATCAGAGGTAATTAAGAAAGAAATAGAGCCTTTATGGTTAGGATGCTCTGTAACAAAGCGTTCAACGGCCACAACCATGCAAGCCAAAGAACCCTTCATATCAGCAGCACCACGAGCGTATAACATGCCATCAATGATTGTTGGTTCAAATGGATTGGTATTCCAATGATCTAATGAACCAGTTGGTACTACATCGGTATGACCAGCAAAGGTAAATAAAGGCGCTTCAGTACCACGGCGAGCCCAAAAATTAGTCGTATCTTCAAATACCATCACTTCTATTGTAAAACCAAGCGCTTCTAGCCGTTTTATCATAAGCTCTTGGCAACCGGCGTCCTCAGGGGTAACAGATTGGCGGCTTAATAAATCTTTTGCAAGAGCTAACGTTGGGGTGTCTGTCATGGTGTATTCCTTTACTTTATCTTTAATTAGTCATCAAAATTACGAGTTTTAAACGGTAAATAGAGTTTCATATTGAGCAGGTTTAAACCCTAAGTGGTATTCATTGTTATGAACTAATACAGGGCGTTTAATCATGGCTGGCATTTTTAGTAATAATTCAATCGCACTTTCTTCATTTAGAGTATTTTTCTGCTCATCCGTTAATTGGCGGTAAGTTGTGCCTCTTTTATTGACAACATTTTCCCAGCCAAGCTGTTTAACAAAAGTTGTCACCATCTCTTTATCAATACCATCAGTGCGGTAGTCATGATAAGTAAAGTTGATTTCATTTGCGTCTAACCATTTTTTACACTTCTTTATCGTATCGCAGTTTTTTATTCCGTAAATTGTAGTCATGGCTTTCTTCATTATGTTATTAATTATTAACTCCTTTATAACGAGAATTGAACCAATACGCCAGTCTTGAGCATAATTTATCATTCTATTGATTATTATTTGAAGTGACTCGTCTTTTTCTTAAGTACATTATTTTTGTTTGTATAGAAAATATACACTTTGTTATCGACATTAATAAGGGCATACATGATGGGGAATGCAGTAAAGGTTGGAGATATAGGCAGTGCACATGATGGTTTTCATCCCAGTCCAATATTGGCAGGTTCAGCGACAGTTAAAGTCGATGGTGTTCCAGCTGCAAGAAAAGGCGATCCTTTAGCTCCTCATGTGAAGCCAAAGCATCCTCCTCATCCTAGATTTATTTCTGGTGGTTCAAGTACTGTTTTTATTGACGGTCAGCCTGCAGCTCGTAATGGGGACAAAGTTGGATGTGGTGGAACTGTAAAGGGAGGAGGAACCGTTAATATTGGATAATTTGACCTAGGTTATTAGTGATAGTTATGAAAATTAATTACAAAAAATGCATTTTTATGTGTTTTTTGATGGAATTGTGCGATTATTTTCGTAATTAGTTGATCAATCTCAACATCATAAATATTGAATGATTAATAATTGTTATTATTAAATCAGGAGGTATCAATGGAGTTGAATCCAGTGTTTGCCAGACGCTTATATTTGGCGTTATTGGTGCATAATTTAGAAAGACCAAATGTGCCGAAGCTTGTCGAATTAACTGGCTGGCCTCGTCGTACGATTCAAGATGTATTGAAAGCCTTACCTGGCATTGGTATTGAATTGATGTTCATTCAAGATGGACGTCGCCATAATGACGGGTATTACCGCTTGTCAGATTGGGGGCCTTATGATCCTGAGTGGGTGTGTTCACGAGAAGATGAAATCGCATCAACGTTGTATCATTAATAATCTAATGATGATGAAATTTAAATAAAAATGCCAACAAATATGTTGGCATTTTTGTTTTTATTGGTTGGAATATCAAATATGGCTAAGGACAAGAATAGGCTGTACCAAGTAGGGTGATTGATGTATTAAATGGCATAGGATCTTGAAGTATGACGGTATTTGCACCCAAAGAATAAGCTTCGTTTTTTATATCGTTAACCGCCGAGACCATTAAATCTTTGTTGGATATAAAAAAGAAGGTGTACCAATGCCCTTCACTACCTGTAACCGTTCCTAGTTCAGAGCATTGTCTACTCATATTCTCACTATAATGAAGAGTGATTGAACTTGAATCATTATCTAGAGGCTGTGTTGTTGATATACAGCCACTTAATAAAAATAAGCTTAAGGTAGAAATGAGCAATGTTTTCATATTAAGAGTCCAAATAAAGTAACGTTGCTGCAACTCGTGATTTCACGTTTAGTTTTTTCAATAAACTTTTCATGTGTACTTTTACGGTAGCTTCAGAGATAAATAGCTTATCGGCAACTTGTTTGTTTCGCATACCTTTAGCTACGTTTTGTAAAATCTCTAATTCTCTTGCAGTTAGACTTGCTAATTTATCATCACCATTATGATCTTGTTCTAAACACATTTTAACTTGTTCAGAATAGGCTTTTCCGCCTCGCATTGCTTCTTTTAATAAGGCTATGAGTTCATCTGGTTCGCTGTCTTTTAATAAATAACCATCAGCACCAGCCTTAACCAGTGTTTTAATATCTTGTTTGTTATCAGAAACGGTTAAAATTACGATAGGGCATGTTACCCCTTCACTACGTAGTGCGTGTAATGTATCAAGTCCTGACATTCCTTTCATATTTAAATCAAGTAAAACTAAGTCAGGTTCATCCTGAGATATCAGGGCTACCGCATCTGTACCGTTACTTGCTTCGCCTGTTAATGCAAACTCGTCATCAAAAGAGAGAAGTTGGCCAATACCACGACGCATCAATGGGTGATCATCAACGATAACAACATTCCACATAATTTTTACCTTCTATTTTATTTTTATTGGTTTAGTGGAAACATAACGTTCACTGTACAACCGTGTTCAAGTTCTGAGGATATCGATAAAGTGCCGTGAACACAGTTTGCGCGTTCTTGCATTATCCTTAATCCATAATGATTAATTTTTTCTTCTGTAGGATCAAATCCTACGCCATCGTCTTCAATGTTAATGCAACCTTGCTCACTTTCTTGAAAACACGTAATGATAATATTATCAGCTTTTGAGTGTTTGATGGCATTTAATGTTGCTTCACGTATTAATTGTAATAAATGAACATGTTGTTGGGCGTTTATTGGCAATGAAGGCAGTTCATTATTTACTCTAATATTTATGTTAGTTTGTGCAGCTAAGGTCGTTGTTATTTCTTGTAACGCCTCACCAAAGTGAGCCTTATTGATAGTTAACCGAAAAGTGTTAAGTAACTCTCTTAATTGAGTATAGGCACTTTTGAGCCCTTCATCTAATTCTATTAATGTATTACCTGTATTTTTACAGTCACACTTCGCAAGTTGGCGTTTTAGTAACGTAGTTTGGATCTTTAAATAAGATAAAGATTGAGCCAAAGAATCGTGCAGTTCGCGAGCAATGGCTGAGCGTTCTTCTAACAGTATAAGTTGATGAGTTTGTTTTTGAGCTTGATTATAAAAAACACCACGAGCAAGAATATTTGAAATGTTAATGATCAGCTTTTGATCTGGACAAGGAAGGGAGAATTGCCACATTAAGTAACCAAGCTGCTCCCCATCAATACTGAGTTCTTGCAAGCTCCAAGGTGAGTCATTCGAATCACCACTGGTAATTTCCCAATCCCCTCCTGATTCTTCTTCTACGATTAAACGAGCACTTGTGATGCCCTCTATGTTTACAAAAGTATCAAGAATGTTTTTAAATGTTTGTTCATCCAATTGAGATGCTGATAGCTGCTGCGAGCAATGATAAAGCGTTGTTAGTGAGCGGTTTGCTTGGCTTAACTTTTTGGTTTTATCTTCAACTCTATTTTCTAATTCTTTGTAATTTAAGTGGATTTGTTTTGCCATGTGGTTGAATGAATCACTTAATTGGCCTAATTCATTGTCGCTTCTTAAATCAACTTGAACAGAATAATTACCTTTTGTCATCGCTTTACTTGCTTGAACAAGTCGATGCAATGGGGTCACAATTTTTCGCTGGGTAAAAAAGATAATGAAGACACTTAGAAATACAATTAATGATAATCCAAGGGCTCCGATAAATGATAAAAGGTGCAGTTTTCTTTCTGAAAATTCTTGCAACCGGAAAACAAAGTGGTCTATTTCATCGACAAATAAGGAAACTTTATTTAGATAAATTTGCTTATTATCACTAAGTAAAGCCGGCTTTAAAGCATGCCATTGCAGACGAATATCCTGATAAGAAAGTTCAATATCATCAGGAACAAACCATTGCTCTAATGTTTGAAAGGAAGGAGATTCAATAGAGTCAGAAAATTTATTTAAGTGATTTATTATTTCTGGCGAATCACTTTCAATATCATAAGCTAATCGATAACTTTGCATACGTAATGAACCTGCAATGTTGACCGCTTCAGCATCCTTTAAACTAGAAGATAGGGTAATTAAAGCCAAGCTAGTTGTAATTATGGAAATGAGAACTATCCATAGCATCACTTGTGCAATTGTTTTTGTTAAAATTGAGGTTTTTGTATGTTTCATCTTTGTTAATAGTGGCCTATGATTAGTTAAAGGCAAATGAGCTCTATTTTGTTGTTTTTATTTGTTTTAAAAATTGATCTAAAACAAATGTACCCCTTGTTTAGCCATTATGGGGTATATCAATAAATATAACAAAATTTAAAATTCATCGTATAAAAATGTGAATAGACAATTGGAGTTGTGAATAGATGAGTCAAAATAATGCCGTTGACCATTCTAAACGTGGTCTTTTTCGTCGTTTCTCCAATAAAGAAAAAATACATCCTTTAATACAGCAACGACTACCTTGGGTTGAGAACGAAGCAAAATTTGTATCTCAATGCACCCAATGTGAAAAGTGTATTAAAGCGTGTGAAGAAGAAATAATTGTTAAAGGCGATGGTGGTTTTCCTATTGTCGACTTTTCAAAAGGGGAGTGCACTTTCTGTGAAGAATGCGCGAATATTTGCCCTGATAATTTATTTGATTTAACCATTGTGTCAGCTTTTTCTCATAAAATATCTATAAATGAAAGTTGTTTAGCTAAGCAATCGGTTGAATGTCGTAGTTGTAGCGATATGTGTGAGACACAAGCCATTCGCTTTCAATTAGTGCTGGGAAATGTTGCTCAGCCTCAAATTAACTTAGATGTTTGTAATGGATGCGGAGGCTGCGTAGCCGCTTGCCCTGCTTCTGCTATCAGCATGACACTGGAAGAGCAAAAATAATGCTAGAAAACTTGCCTGAGAATGAAGTTCATATTTCAAGTTTAGTGGTTCATGTTAAACCTGAATTTTTGAAGCAAACAAAAGAAAAAATACTGGCACTACCGAATACGGAAATCTATGGCGAAAGTGACGAGGGCAAGTTAATTGTTGTACTTGAAACTGAAAACCAGGGATATATCACCGATTCAATCGATAAAATAAATGACTTCGAAGGAATTCTAAATGTCGCTTTAGTTTTCCACCAAATCGAGCACTTTGATTCGCAATGTGAGGATGAATCATGAAAATGACAAGACGTGCGTTTGTTAAAGCAAACGCAGCAGCTTCTGCTGCAGCTGTTGCTGGGGTTACTTTACCAGCATCAGCAACTAATTTAATCGTTAGTTCTGACCAAACAAAAATTAAATGGGATAAAGCGCCTTGTCGTTTTTGTGGTACTGGTTGTTCTGTACTTGTGGGTACTCAAAATGGTCGTGTTGTTGCGACTCAAGGTGATCCTGAAGCTCCCGTGAACAAAGGCCTTAACTGTATCAAAGGTTACTTCCTATCTAAAATTATGTACGGAAAAGATCGTCTACAAACGCCAATGCTGCGTATGACTGATGGTCAATATGACAAAGAAGGTGATTTTGCTCCTGTTTCTTGGGACGTAGCTTTTGACACCATGGCTGAGAAATGGAAAGCAGCGTTGAAAAAACATGGTCCAACAGGTGTTGGTATGTTTGGTTCTGGCCAGTGGACAGTAATGGAAGGCTATGCAGCCGTTAAATTGATGAAAGCGGGCTTCCGTTCAAATAACATCGATCCAAATGCTCGTCACTGTATGGCTTCTGCGGTAGGTGCGTTCATGCGTACTTTCGGTATTGATGAGCCAATGGGTTGTTATGATGACTTTGAACACGCAGATTCATTTGTACTGTGGGGTTCAAACATGGCAGAAATGCACCCAGTATTATGGACTCGTATTTCTGATCGTCGCTTAAGTAATCCACACGTTAAAGTAAATGTGTTATCTACTTATTATCACCGTTCATTTGAGTTAGCTGATAAAGGGTACATTTTTGAACCTCAATCTGATCTGGCTATTGCTAACTTCATTGCTAACTACATCATTCAAAACGATGCGGTAAACTGGGATTTCGTAAATAAACACACGAACTTCAAGCAAGCAACCACAGACATCGGTTATGGTCTTCGTGATACTGATCCGCTACAAATGAAAGCGGAAAATCCTAACTCTGGAGCGATGAGCTCGATCAGTTTTGAGGAATATAAAGCGTCAGTTGCACCATACACAGCAGAAAAAGCCTCAGAAATGTCAGGTGTATCAGAAGAAGATCTGATCACATTAGCGAAGCAATACGCGGATCCAAAAACGAAAGTAATGTCTTTATGGACAATGGGTATGAACCAGCACACTCGTGGTGTTTGGATGAACAGCCTTGTTTATAACATTCACTTGTTAACGGGTAAGATTTCAACGCCGGGTAACAGTCCATTTTCATTGACTGGCCAGCCTTCTGCATGTGGTACAGCTCGTGAAGTCGGTACATTCTCACATCGTCTACCTGCTGACATGGTTGTTGCTAATCCTAAGCACCGTGCAATTTCAGAAAAAATCTGGAAACTACCAGAAGGTACATTGAACGGTAAGCCTGGTGCACACGCCGTTGTTCAAGATCGCATGCTTAAAGACGGCAAGATTAACGCTTATTGGGTTATGTGTAATAACAACATGCAAGCCGGTCCAAATATTAATACAGAACGTTTACCAGGTTACCGTAACCCTGAAAACTTCATAGTATGTTCAGACCCATACCCAACAGCAACAGCTCAAGCTTCGGATCTTATTTTACCAACAGCAATGTGGGTAGAAAAAGAAGGTGCATATGGTAATGCTGAACGTCGTACTCAAGCTTGGTACCAACAAGTACAAGCAAAAGGCGAAGCTAAATCTGATTTATGGCAAATCATGGAATTCTCAAAACGCTTCACAGTAGAAGAAGTGTGGGGCGAAGAGCTATTAGCTAAAGCACCTGAATTCCGCGGTAAAACAATGTATGACGTACTTTATAAAAATGGTCATGTAGATGCTTTTCCATTATCAGAAGCTCAAGAACTAAATGATGATGCTAAAGCACAAGGTTTTTATGTTCAAAAAGGCTTGTTTGAGGAATATGCTAGCTTTGGCCGTGGTCATGGGCATGATTTAGCACCATACGATACTTACCACCAAGTACGTGGCCTACGTTGGCCTGTTGTTGATGGTAAAGAAACATTATGGCGCTTTAAAGAAGGTTCAGATCCATACGCTAAAAAAGGCTCTGATTGGGACTTCTATGGTAAGCCTGATGGCAAAGCTTTAATTATCTCAGCACCTTATGAAGCTCCACCAGAAGTACCTGGTGATGAGTTTGATATGTGGTTATGTACTGGTCGTGTTCTTGAGCATTGGCACACAGGTACTATGACCCGTCGTGTTCCTGAGCTTTATAAAGCGGTACCAGATGCCCTTTGTTATATCCACCCTGCAGATGCGAAGAAACGTAATCTACGTCGTGGTGATGAAGTATTAATTTCTAATAAACGTGGTGAAGTTAGAGTACGTGTTGAAACTCGTGGTCGTAACCGTCCGCCTAAAGGATTGGTATTTGTACCATTCTTTGATGCTCGCATCTTAATTAACAAATTGATTTTGGATGCTACCGATCCTCTGTCTAAACAGACAGATTATAAGAAGTGCCCAGTTAAGATCACTAAAGTTGCTTAATTAATACATTGATAGGTTACTAGTTTTTTTAACTAGTAACTTGTTACAGAGTTTGCCTTAAGGCGGAGAAATTAGAATGAAAAAATTCATTATAGCGCTTATGTCAGCAGGACTACTGTTTGCAGGTGCAGTACAAGCAGAATCAGAACAAACTACCGAATTACCAACTGCAGAGTTGAATAACCCTGGTGGTATTGGTGGTGTAGAATCATTACGTGGAGCATCAGAGCTAGAAGCAACTCGTCCTGCGGATGATTTTAAACGTTTTCCTCGTGATCACGCATTAGAAAGTGATTATGTTTATCAGCCACCATTGGTACCACATACAATTCGTAACTATGAAGTATCATTGAACGCGAATAAATGTCTATCATGTCACAGCTGGAAAAACGCAAAAGAAATGGGCGCAACGAAGATCAGTGTAACGCACTATGTGAATCGTGAAGATGCTGTACTTTCAGATGTATCACCTCGTCGTTATTTCTGTTTACAATGTCATGTCCCTCAAGCTGATGCTAAACCGTTAGTTGAGAATGAATTTGAACGTGTGGACTCATTGCGCTAGTTGATAGCCAATACTGTTAAGAGAGGCTATACATGAAATTATTAAAAGCATTTTGGAAGCGTTTTTCATCTCCAAGTAAAGCGGCAGTAGGCATTGTCCTATTTATGGGTTTTATGGGGGGGTTACTTTTCTGGGGCGCATTTAACACGGGTATGGAAGCAACCAATACAGAAGAATTCTGTTCTGGCTGTCACGCCCCAATAGTTAAAGAGATCCAAGAGACGATTCACTACTCAAACCGTTCTGGTGTTCGTGCTATCTGTTCTGATTGTCACGTCCCTCATAACTGGACAGATAAAATCGTACGTAAAGTTCAAGCATCAAAAGAATTGTTTGCGCATTACGTAACTAAAACGATTGATACTGAAGAGAAATTCAAAGAGCGTCGTGGTCATCTAGCAGAGCGAGAATGGCACCGAATGAAAGAGAATAATTCCCAAGAGTGTCGCAACTGCCATGAATTTAACTACATGGATTTCTCAGAGCAAGGTCCTCGTAGTGCTAAACAGCACTCAACGGCATTAGCATCAGGTGATAAAACCTGTGTAGATTGTCATAAAGGTATTGCTCATAAACTGCCTGACATGTCTGGCGTTGAAGGTTGGTAAGGAGCTTACTATGAGTACGTTAGAATCAGTTATTTGGCATACACTAGGCTATATCGCTATGCCATCCATCATTTTAGGTGGTTTTGCTGCGGTTGCTGTGTTATCTATTTGGGTGTTATCACTTAAAGCAGATAAAGAGTAGGGCGTTAAGAGCAAATTTATAATAAAAAAGAGATGAGGTAATTTAGCTTCATCTCTTTTTTTGTGCTTAAAAACCGAGTACAGAGTAATAAATAAATCCTGCCCAACTTAGAGCAAGTAATATCCAAGGTAATGCTTTATTCGATTCAGCATTTATTTTATCTTGTTGAGCTTGTTTTGCTTCAATGCCTGAAATTGTCTCATTATTTTGCTTTTGACGAAGTGTTTTTTTCTTTAATTTATCTGCTTCTCTGGCTTTTTCTTTCTGCTGTTTTTTATATAAGGTAATGCCTTTTTCTATTCCTTGAGCAATCAACTTAGTTTGCTCTTTTGTTTGTGCTGGTTTTTGTGTAGCTTTAGCTATCTTCATTGCTTCTTGTTGCGTTTCAATAGAAGAGATCTCTTTTGTTTTTTTGTTGTTTGTCATAATTATTCTTTATTTTTAATATTTGAGAGTATCTTTGTGTATATTCAAACAGTAACTGATGCAAAGTGTGACGGCAACATTGCTTTTGATCTTTGAACTGTTGTCAGCTCAAAGTTTTTATTTTATCCAATCGTTATTTTTAATTATTTCAGTAAGACTGAACAAGTCTACTGAGAAGATTGTTAGTTTATTTTTAAGGTAGAAAATGCACTATTCATTTGATGCATATGATGAGCATGGTTGGTTAAAGCCACCAATATGGCTATGGCTTGGTTGGGTTATTTTAATTCGTTCTGTTGTTGTTTTTGTAATGGCTGGAGCGAGTCGTGAACAAGGTACTGATTTACTGGCATTGTTTTACCCTAATCATACGCATCTTTACACGAGTTTATATCTAAGCTTACCCATTGTGTTTTTTATGTGGTTAAGTAGTTTTAAAAAGCCAACAAGACCTTTTATGCTCACCCTTTGGAAGCAAGGTCGATGGCTAACCATTATTATGGTTCTTATTGATCTCGCCATGCTAATTGAATCTGTAGTGGTGAGTAGTGGAGAGTTTCAGTTAGGAAGTGCCGTGATTATCTTACTTCTTAGCTGGTTTTTAATTTTTTTACTTCGTAGCAAAAGAGTAAAGATATGTTTTAGTCTGACGTAGAGGTGAAGACGATGGATTTATCAACTGGGGCGCTTTTATTTAGTGCTTTATTAAGCCCATTAGCAATGGCTGATTGGCAATTGGACTTAGGGTTAGAAATTAACCGTCCTGATTTACAGCGTATTAGTAATTCTTCAGCATCATTAGTACTTGGAGAAGAGACACTTGTATTTAATTCTATTGATCAACAATCCCAAGTGAAAGCATGGGCTGAAATAAAAAACATTAATGCGGAAAATGTAGAGATTGCCTTTCGAGTAACAGAAGAAGGAAATGGCAATGTGCGTACTATTTGTGCTCCGACGATTATTACTAAGTTAAACAATCAAGAGTCTTATATGGTTTCTGATTCTTCAGCAAAAGAAACAGTAAAATTATCAGTAGAAGTGATTTCTTCATAAACTCTTATTAATTATCAAACAATCCCATGATTTATTACATATAATGGACTCAGTTAATTCAAAATAGAAAGGAACTGAGTTCATGTCTTACACCCCTCAAACGGCATTATTGCCAGAACCTGATCGATTTGCATTATACGTAACTCTAAATATCAAAAGTAATCCTCAGCTTGTATTAGAACAGTTACAAGCGCTTCCTGCTTTGATCATTGAATTAAATGAAAATCAGCCAGACGCAAACTTAAGTAGCGCGGTTTCCTTTGGTACTGATTTTTGGACTACACTGTCTGCACCTATGCCGCCAGAATTGACCAACTTTAAGCAATTAGGTAAAGGCGATATTATTGCTCCAGCAACGCACGGAGACGTACTAATTCATCTTCATTCCAACCGTCATGATTTACATTTCTATATTCTACGTAAGTTGATGAATGTTATTTCTGAGCATGTAGACATTAAAGAAGAGACTTCTGGGTACCGTTTTCTTGATTCTCGTGATATGACTGATTTTGTTGATGGAACGGAAAACCCTAAAAACGAAGCCCGAGCTGAAGTTGCCTTAGTTAAAGAGGGGGAATTTACAGGTGGAAGCTACATGATGTGTCAACGTTTTGTGCATAAACTTCCGGCATGGAATCGCTTATCTGTTTCAGCTCAAGAAAAAGTAATAGGTCGTACTAAACCTGATTCAATAGAGCTAGAAGACGTTCCAGCTGCTTCACACGTAGGCCGTGTTGATATTAAAGAAGATGGTAAAGGGGTTAAGATCCTACGCCACAGCTTGCCGTATGGCTCGGTTTCTGGTGACCATGGTTTATTGTTTATTGCTTATTGTCACTCTGTACATAATTTCCAAGTGATGTTGGATAGCATGTATGGCGAAGTCGATGGAAAAACTGATCAATTATTGCGTTTTACAGATGCAGTAACTGGTGGTTATTTCTTTGCTCCATCACAAGAGATGCTTGCTGAACTGACCGTTAAATAGATACAAAAAGGCCGCTGTTTTCTTTGAGATAACAGCGGCCTTTTTAATGTCTTGTGTAAACTAAATCAATCGATTAAGAAAGATTATTTAGTTACTTTAAGAACTGGAGATTCACCAACAGTAACAGCACCAGTAAGCTTAGTAAGCTCTTTGATTTCGTCCATGTTAGAGATAACAACTGGAGTTAGAGTTGATTTAGCGTGCTCTTCTAGGTACGCAAGATCAAATTCGATTACAGTGTCGCCAGCTTTAACTTCTTGACCTTCTTCAGCGATACGAGTAAAGCCTTGACCTTTAAGTTCAACAGTATCGATACCGAAGTGAACAAAAAGCTCGATGCCATCGTTAGATTCGATAGAGAAAGCGTGGTTAGTTTCGAAGATTTTACCGATTGTACCGTTAACTGGAGCAACCATTTTGTTGCCTGCTGGTTTGATAGCAATACCGTCACCAACGATTTTTTCAGCGAATACTACGTCTGGCACATCTTCGATGTTTACAATTTCACCAGAAAGAGGTGCGATGATGTCGATAGCACCAGCGTCAGCGCTTTCAGAAGAAAATGCGCTTTTAATTTTGTCAAACAGACCCATTGTGTAGCTCCCTAAAGTTTATATTAAATAGCCACTAAAACTTAGTGGCTATATTTAATTCTTTGCAACTATACTATTACTTAGTATTTTCTGCGATAAATTTTTCAACGTGTGCTTCAATTTCTGCTGCTGTTGGCATTTGAAGTGCTTCATCTGCCATCGCTTTTACTGCTGCAAAGTTTGAGTTACGAACGATTTTCTTAACAAGAGGGATAGAAATACCACTCATGCTGAATTCGTCTAAGCCCATACCTAGAAGAAGTAAGCTTGCACGCTCATCACCCGCTAGCTCGCCACACATACCAGTCCACTTGCCTTCTTTGTGAGAAGCGTCGATTACTTGCTTGATTACAAGCAGAACCGCTGGAGATAGTGGGTTGTATAGGTGAGAAATCATTTCGTTACCACGGTCAACAGCAAGAGTATATTGTGTTAAATCGTTAGTACCGATAGAGAAGAAGCTAACTTCTTTCGCTAAGTGGTGTGCAATTGCAGCGGCTGCTGGTGTTTCAACCATAACACCAATTTCGATGTTTTCGTCAAACGCTAGGCCTTCAGCTCGAAGTTCTACTTTGTATTCTTCGATTGCATTTTTAAGCTCACGGATTTCTTCAACAGAAATGATCATTGGGAACATGATACGCAGTTTACCGTGTGCAGATGCACGTAAAATACCACGTAATTGATCACGCAGAATTTCACGACGGTCTAAACTGATACGAATTGCACGCCATCCTAGGAATGGGTTCATTTCTTCAGGAAGATCCATGTATGGTAGATCTTTATCACCACCGATATCCATAGTACGGATGATCACTGGCTCACCATGCATCGCCTCTGCTACTTCTTTATAAGCAACATATTGCTCTTCTTCAGTAGGAAGTGCATCACGATCCATGAATAGGAATTCTGTACGATACAGACCAACACCTTCGCCGCCGTTACGGATGATACCGTCACAGTCTTTAACTGTACCGATGTTACCGCAAACTTCAACTTGGTGACCATCTATAGTGATAGCTGGTAGGTCTTTTAGTTTTGCTAGTTCTTCTTTTTCTGCAACTAAAGTGTCACGGATTTTTTTAGATTCAGCTAGCTCTGCTTCTGATGGATTGATAACAATCTTGTTGTTAACCGCATCAAGAATCAGCATGTCGCCGTTCTTCACTTGCTTAGTGATATCGTTAGTACCAACGATAGCAGGAAGTTCAAGAGAACGCGCCATGATAGAAGTATGAGATGTACGACCGCCGATGTCACAAGCAAAACCAAGAACGTAGTCTAGGTTGATTTGCGCTGTTTCAGAAGGCGTTAAATCGTTAGCAACTAGGATAACTTCTTCATTGATATCACTCAGTGAAACAATATTGATGCCTAATGCGTTTTTAACAAAGCGGCTACCGATATCACGGATATCTGTAGCACGCTCTTTTAGATAATCATCATCTAAAGATTCAAGTGCACAAGCTTGCTCTTCAATTACAGAATAAATTGCAAAATCAGCCGCAAGCTTATCATCTTTGATAAGGGCTAAGATTTCTTCTTCTAGCTCTTCATCTTCAAGAAGCATAATGTGCCCCTCAAAAATTGCTTCTTTTTCTTCGCCAAATGTTGCTAGCGCTTTCGCTTTAACCGCTTCTAATTGCTCAGAAGACTTAGCTCTAGCGTCAAAGAAACATTTAACTTCTGCTTCTACTTGAGATTCAGAGATTGGAGTTTTGTTTAGGACAATTTCATCTTCCTGAAGTAGTAGTGCTTTACCAAAAGCAATACCCGGAGATGCTAGAATGCCAGAAATCATAGCTTTACCTTAACATTGATCAAATTAGAGAATGAGAATAATTAAAGAAAAAGCTGATTAATGCAGCTCATCCATTAGTTTAACTAGGTGGTCTACAGCTTCTTTCTCTTGAGCGCCTTCAGCAGAGATAGTTACGTTAGTACCTTTAGTTAGACCTAAAGTTTGTAGTTTGAAAAGGCTAGTAGCACTTGCGCTTTTGCCGTTAGAAGTAACAGTGATTTTAGCATCAAAACCTTTTGCTTCTTTAACGAACTGAGCCGCTGGACGTGTGTGAAGGCCGTTTTCTGCAGTGATTACTACGTCTTGTGAATACATTGTGTATACCCCGATTTATATTTTATGTTGAATTAATGTCGTTAACCAATTCTGTTTATGACAGTACTTTCGCACATCATTGCTCCAGAAACAATCCGTCTGAATGTAAAATAAGTTAACGACAGTAATTTATACATACTGTCTTACTTTGTAACATTTAGGAGGTCCAATATTGATATATTCTATTGGATTGTAATTATTTTACACCTAAAAATAAAGTGGCTAGATTATTACTAAGGAGTGAAATGAAATCAACAAAAAAACCCCAGAAGGGGCTTTTTTGGAAGAAAAATTGATTTGAACACGTGAATATTGCAGATTTATTGTTCGTTTTCTTGTTCCGTAAACAAACCAGCAAAAAGTGCGGTACTTAAGTAGCGCTCACCTGAACTTGGCAATACAACCACAATTTGTTTATTCGCAAACTCTGGAAGTTCAGCAATACGGTTTGCGGCAACAACTGCGGCACCTGAAGAGATGCCCGCAAGAATACCTTCTTCTTCCATTAAGCGACGAGTCATAGCAATGGCATCATCAGAAGTAACAGCTTCAACACGATCAATTAATGCCAGATCTAGGTTACCTGGAATAAAACCAGCGCCAATCCCTTGAATTTTATGGGGGGAAGGCTTTAATTCTTGACCTGCAAGAGCTTGAGCTATTACTGGTGATTCCGCCGGCTCAACTGCAACTGAAAGTACGGCTTTATTTTGTGTATGTTTTAGATAACGACTTGTCCCTGTTAATGTACCACCAGTACCAACACCTGCGACAAACACATCAATGTTACCTTCAGTTGCTTCCCAAATCTCTGGCCCTGTCGTTTTTTCATGGATAGCAGGGTTTGCTGGGTTATTAAATTGTTGAAGTAGTAGGTACTTACTTGGGTCACTCGCTACAATTTCTTCTGCCTTTGCAATTGCACCACTCATACCTTTTGGTGCTTCAGTTAATACAAGGTTAGCTCCAAGTGCTTTTAGTAGTTTACGACGCTCTAAGCTCATTGATGCCGGCATAGTTAGTGTTAGCTTATAACCACGAGCGGCAGCAACAAAGGCTAATGCAATACCTGTGTTGCCAGAGGTCGGCTCTACTAATTCAATACCTTCTTTTAATGTACCTGCTTTTTCAGCTTCCCAGATCATGTTTGCGCCGATACGACATTTAACACTGAAACTTGGGTTACGAGCTTCTACTTTTGCTAATACGTTACCATTACTTACACGGTTTAGACGTACAAGAGGGGTGTTACCAATAGTTTGAGAATTATCTTCATAAATCTTTGTCATGATCTGTTCCTTCATTTCACGTAACGCGTGATTCAATACGGAGTAAATATTTGGTGACTCATTTGAGTAACTCGACTTACTTAGAATACGAAGAGTTTCTCAAATGAGAAAGGATCGAAAGGTTATAAGTTATGGATTAACGTTTTTATGTGTATCACGATAGACATCAACCCACATAGCTGTTGCTCCACAGACTGCGATAGGCATAACAAATAGGTTCAATATCGGAGTCATTGTAAAGAGAGTAACAAGTGAACCGAAAGATAAGCATTTTCCACGCTTGGTTTTAAGTTCGTCTCTCATTGTTTCAAAAGGTACTTTATGGTTATCAAATGGATAATCACAATATTGTATTGCCATCATCCAAGCGGTAAATAAGAACCATAGAACAGGCGCAATACTTTGACCGATTGCTGGAATGAAAAATAGAATGAACAGGCCTAATGCTTTTGGGAGGTAATACTTTAATTTCTGCCACTCACGTTTGAAAATACGAGGTAAATCTTTTAGGGCATCAACAATACCGCCAGTTGGTGCTGGTTGGTTCGTTAATTTAGCCTCGAGATGCTCAGCGAGCAAGCCATTAAATGGAGCTGCAATCCAGTTAGCTAGCGTGCTAAAAAAATAAGAGAATACCGCTAAAATACTAACCACTATTAATGGCCATAATAGATAAGACAGCCAATCTAGCCAGCTTGGAATTTGAGCTAAAATCTGTTCAATCCAACCACCAATTTGGTTAAATAGGTAAAAAAATGAGCCCCCTAATAAAATAAAATTAATTAATAGAGGAATAAAGACGAAACGGCGGATCCCAGGGGTCATCGCCAATGACATACCTTTTAAAAAATATTGAATACCTGATTGGGTTTGTTTTAATGAACTCATAATCTATATTTACATTTTGTGTACCATGTATTCACTATACTCAAAAACACGCACAAAGAAATGGAATTAGCGTAAATAAAGATGATGTAAATTGTTCAAATGTAAGATTTATGTCACCACTTTCATTTTGTTATTCAACAATAGGGCTATTATTTGGTACATTACCAATAAGTAGTGGTAGATTAACGGTTACAGTTAAACTACCTTCATAGTAGTTAAGGAAAACTTCCTTTGTATTTTTTACAAAATAAGGAAGTTCAATAAAGCAGAAGAGCAGAGAGTTAGCGATGCAAGAATTGCGATTAGTGTTGATACTTGTTGGGGCATTAGCCATTGCGGCGTTATTGTTTCATGGCTTATGGACAAGTCGAAAAGAAACGAACTCAAAATTTGGAAAAAAAGTAGACATAGATTTTGATTCAGAGATTGATGATGAGCAACCTGCTCCTATGCGAACTTTTGATCAAGCAAAAGAAGACGTTAATATTCCAAGAGAGAGAAAAGAGCCAGCGTTTGCAAGAGAAGAACCTGCTTTTTCTAAAGATCCTATTTTTGATGGTGAAAGCGTCACTTCGGAGCCAATCGAAAAGATTCAAGAAAAGCCTGTCGAGACGGCTATTGAGAAGGTTGAGCAACCACCAATAAATGACATTAAGGTTGAACAAGAACCAACAATGTCATTTTCTGCAATTGATGAAAATGTGGTTCCTCAAAAAGAGATACCTCAACCATTGCAGATAGAAGAGCCTATCGTTATTCCTGAACCGATTATTACTATTATTGAAGAACCAGAACCAGAACCAGAACCAGAACCAGAAGAGGATGTTATTGTTATTAATGTCCACGGAATGGGAAGTGAGCGCTTTAATGGTAACCGGTTATTTAATAGCTTGGAGCAAAATGGTTTAGTGTTTGGCGATATGGGGATTTATCATCGTCACTCAGATCTATCTGGTAGTGGTAAAGTCTTATTTAGTACTGCGAATATGGTAGCTCCTGGCCATTTCCAAGTACCTGAAGGTGATGAATTCTCTACTCCTGGAATTTCCTTCTTCTTACCACTGCCGTGCTACGGCGATGCAGAGCATAATTTTAAATTAATGCTACAGACGGCTCAGTTAGTGAGCTCTGAGTTAGGTGGTAATATTTTGGATGAAAAACGAGATATGCTGACTCCAAATAAAATAGATGAATATAAACAACGAGCAAAAGTGTTCTGCCGTAAATAGATCGTCTATTATTATAGTTAATTGAGAAAGGCTCCTAGTGAGCCTTTTTTTTATTTTTTGTACAACAGAACAAGAAGTTGATGAACCATGAGTACAGAACAGACATTAGATGAGTTGAGACAACAGCTGAATTACCACGCGTATCGTTATTATGTGGAAGATTGTCCAGAACTTCCCGATGCAGAATACGATCGAATGATGCAGCAATTACTTTCTATTGAGGCTGAATATCCTGAGTTAGTTACTGTCGACTCACCAAGTCAGAGAGTGGGTGGTGAAGCGTTGGATGGATTTACTCAAGTAAAGCATGAGATAGCAATGCTCTCTTTAGATAATGCCTTTAATGATAAAGAGCTAGAATCTTTCGAGAAAAGAATCAATGACCGTCTCATAACTAAACCTGTTTCATTATTCTGTTGTGAACCTAAATTGGATGGTCTAGCGGTCAGTCTTTTGTATGTTAATGGTAAATTAGTTCAAGCTGGGACTCGTGGTGATGGTTTAACGGGCGAAAATATAACAGAAAATGTTAGAACGATTCGTTGTATACCATTAACACTTCAAGGGGAAGGTTGGCCAACACGATTAGAAGTTCGTGGTGAAGTTTTTATGCCAAAAGCAGGTTTTGATGCGTTAAATGAACGCGCATTAAAACGTGGTGATAAACCATTTGTTAATCCACGTAATGCCGCAGCAGGCAGTTTACGTCAATTGGATTCGAAGATCACCGCGACTCGTCCACTAAGCTTTTATGCTTATAGTGTTGGGGTGATTGATGGTGGTGAATTAGAATCAAGTCATTATCAGCGTTTTGTTCAACTTAAACGTTGGGGTCTTCCTATGTGTGAGGAGACTAAACAATGCAGTTCATTAGATGAGGTTAAAGCGTATTACAAAGATATTCTTGAACGTCGTGATTCACTGAAATATGAAATTGATGGTGTCGTCATTAAAGTTGATGATATTGAACTTCAAGAACAGCTAGGTTTTGTTGCTAGAGCACCTCGTTGGGCTATTGCTTATAAATTTCCTGCACAAGAAGAACTAACAATACTTAACGATGTAGAGTTTCAAGTGGGTCGAACGGGTGCTATTACACCAGTCGCTAAACTTGAACCTGTATTTGTCGGTGGCGTAACCGTAAGTAATGCGACACTGCATAATGCTGATGAAATTGCACGTCTAGGTGTTCACATTGGTGATACGGTGATAATTCGTCGTGCGGGTGATGTGATCCCTCAAATTGTTTCTGTTGTTGAGGCTCGCCGTCCTGAAGACAGTAAGGCGATTGTATATCCAACAACGTGTCCAGTGTGTGATTCGCAGTTAGAGCGCATTGAAGGAGAAGCGGTAACACGTTGTGGTGCCGGTTTAGTCTGTCCAGCTCAACGTAAAGAAGCACTAAAGCATTTTGTTTCTCGTAAGGCTCTTGATGTTGATGGCTTAGGTGACAAAGTAGTAGAGCAATTAGTTGATAAAGAAATGGTCGAAACCCCCGCAGATTTATTTAAACTTTCGGCTGGAGTGATTACGGTATTAGAACGAATGGGAGCGAAATCAGCTCAGAATGTTGTTGATGCCTTAAATAAGTCAAAAGAAACGACATTGCCTAGGTTCTTGTACTCACTAGGGATACGTGAGGTTGGTGAGGCCACTGCGGCAAATTTAGCGATACATTTCTTAACATTAGAAGCGGTTCAAGCTGCAAGTTTTGAGCAGTTAATAGAGGTCAATGATGTTGGTGATATTGTCGCTAAGCATGTATTACATTTCTTTTCTGAACCTCATAATCAAGCTGTAATTGAAGATCTTAAAACGGTAGGTGTTCACTGGCCTGAAATAAAAGCACTAGATGAATCGGTACCTCAACCGTTAGCTGGTAAAGTTGTTGTTTTAACTGGAACCTTGTATCAATTAAAACGTAATGAAGCAAAAGCAGCGTTGCAAGAGTTAGGTGCAAAAGTAACAGGCAGTGTATCTAAAAAGACGGATATTCTTTTTGCTGGTGAAGCTGCTGGTTCTAAATTAGCGAAAGCTGAAGAATTAGGTATTGAAATAATGAATGAAGAACAACTGATAGAATTATTAAATTAATTACTGATTTTTTATTTTTGTAAATATGGACTGTTCAGGTATTTAACAAATATTCCCAATGTTTTTTAATTAGCTTTCATTTCTGATCGGCTCTCAATAAGTTGTGAACATGATCGCATTGAGGTGTTTTTTATATTTATAAGTTATTGTTTTATATATTCTATGCTTTTATTTATGTTTTTTGATCTATTTAATTTGATCTTAATCACTAACGCGAAAGAAGTTTGCGCTCCGTCATATTTTTTTTGTTGTAAATTAAGTTTTTGTTTTATGTTTTTTTTGAACGGTTTAGTATTTATTCATGGATGCACAGTGTGTATGCAGGAAAAAATATAAGGTAATTACGATTTTTAAATTTTCCTTTTCTTATTTAAAAATTGTGTGAATTAGGAGATTTATTTACTGCTTTCGGCGGCCAACTTAAAGCGAGTAAATAATGAACACAGCTATATCCATTTTTTAGGAGCTTTATTCCATGGAAAACAAATTTTTTAAAACAACGTTACTCGGTGCTGCAGTTGCTTTAGCATCTTCAGGTGTAACAGCGAAAGAAGTAGGTATTAACTCAGACTTTAATGTTGAAGTGTACGGTGTTGCTGCGATCTCAATGGTTAACTACAATACTACCGACAATGATAATGACAGTTCTGGTTATGCTGTAGAGAATGAATCTCGAATTGGTTTCCGTGCTCATAAAGAGATGTTCGAAAACGTATTAATTACAATGCAAATTGAGTCTGGTTATGTTGATAGTACAGACTGGGGTCATGGCGGCGTTTCTGGTGGTGTGCTAGGTTTCCGTGATACGTTTGTTGGTGCATCTGGTGATTGGGGTAACGTGCGCGTAGGTCGTGTTCTTACTCCACTATATGAACTAGTTGACTGGCCGTTTTCTAACCCAGGTTTAGGCTCTGTATTCGATTGGGGTGGTATTGCTGGTCATTACGATCGTCAATCAAACCAAGTGCGTTATGATTCACCTAAATTTGGTGGTTTCTCATTTGCAACTTCTGTTGGTCGTGACGATAACGCTAATGGTGGTGGCGCAGCTACACGTGATTCATCATTTGTGAGTGCAAACGCAAAATACAGTTTTGAAAAAGTAACATTCATGGGAGCTGTTGAAACTGGCTCTGATTTTAATGGTGTTGCTAGTCAAGATAACCAAGCTTATCTAGTGGGTTTAGAGGCTTCATTACCTGCTGGTTTCGGTTTTGCAGCAGCATATAAAATGGAATCATTAGATAACCAAGCTAATAAAGCTGGTGTTGCTCAAATGGGTACGGATGTTGAGCAAGGCTCTTACTCTATCATTGGTCAATACTGGAACGGTCCAATTGGTTTCAAACTGGGTTACGCTGCTAACTTAGAGTCAGAAACGAACGGTAAGACTGATAAAGATTCTGATAGCAACACAATTTCAGGTCAGTTGATGGCTGTTCATAACGGTTTCGTACCTTACCTACGTGTAGCTGGACGTACTGTTGGTGATGCTGATACAGATATCGTAACACGCGTTGGTTTAGAGTACGGCTTCTAAGAAAGTTGTTACTTAGCTAACTTTTAAAAGCGCTGGCAATTTTTTGTCGGCGTTTTTTACTTTAAGAGCATTTAAAATTTAAGGTGTATTAGGATGTATAAAAGAATTTTAGGACTAAGCGTAATATTACTTAGTGGGTGCTCCACATTATCAAGTGATGATGATTTTAGTGATGCAGTAAATGAGGTAACAAAAAAATCAACGTATGTATCTATAGAAGCGAAAAGCATTAACCCAATCGAAAATGAAGGTGTTGGGGCGAATGCGATGAGGAATACCTCTCAGTTAACGGCCAATTATGCGACAACGCCAAAAGCTGCGCCTACTTCTTATTTAGCGGTAGAGCTTAGTTATTTTAAATCAAGCTACGTATACGATTCTGTTTCATTAAATGGCACCGAAAAGAAAATGACAGCCTATTCGCCATCAACAGAATCATGTAGTGAGCATTGTACTGCTACTCAATATTTTACATTTCCTATTGATAATGAAGACATCGTATTATCTGCTAAGAGTGGGTTAACTTATGTAGTTAAAACTAAAAATGATCTTTCGAAATTGTCTTTCACGATCCCTGCGGGTTATTTTCAAGCCGTGCTGGATGAAAAAGCACTTCAATTACAGAATACACAGATGGTTGTTACACAACAGCCAGCGGCAGAAATAAAAGAAGTTGAAACAAAGCCTGTTGAAATGACCAAGTATTGGTTTGATGATGCTACAGCTGTAGAGAAAGAGGAATTCACTGAATGGGCGTTTGCAAATAGAAAAACGGTAACGACTTCATTGGAAGGTAATTCAAAATCGGCAGAGATGCTGAGCTATTGGTATGAGAAAGCATCAGCTGAAGATAAAGCTCAAATTTTGACTTGGTTATTAAATAAATAGCGTTTAGAGATTTATTAATTCTCGTAAAATACCAAGTGCGACTTAGTTCGCACTTTTTTTTAAATTAAAGTGAATATTTATAATTTTAACTAAATCTGGTGTGATCTAACCCTTTGTTTTTGGCGTGTTTAGGTATGATTTTTGAGATTTCGATCTCTTTTGTTTTATTTTTAATCGTGGTTGTTTTTTTTGGCATTTAATTAAGTTATTGATTTTATTTTAATATGTTTTTTTATAAGTAATCCAGTTTGAACCTCGTCACTCAAAAAACATAACTATATTTTCTTTGTGAAAAAACATTGTCATAGTCTGCTTCAGACAACAAATCTAGTGCATGGTTCATTTCGGCGACCAACTTAAATATCTATGCATTACTTAATTAGTTAAATGAAGGAATTATGACTATGTTTAAGAAAACCCTTTTAGGTGCTGCTATTGCATTGGTTGCGAGCGGTGTAACTGCAAAAGAAGTGGGTATTAACTCCGACTTTAATGTTGAAGTATATGGTGTTGCTGCAATTTCATTGGTTAACTACAATACAACTGATAATAATGATGCAAGTTCTGGTTATGCTGTAGAGAATGAATCTCGAATTGGTTTCCGTGCTCATAAAGAGATGTTCGAAAACGTATTAATTACAATGCAAATTGAGTCTGGTTATGTTGATAGTACAGACTGGGGTCATGGCGGCGTTTCTGGTGGTGTGCTAGGTTTCCGTGATACGTTTGTTGGTGCATCTGGTGATTGGGGTAACGTGCGCGTAGGTCGTGTTCTTACTCCACTATATGAACTAGTTGACTGGCCGTTTTCTAACCCAGGTTTAGGCTCTGTATTCGATTGGGGTGGTATTGCTGGTCATTACGATCGTCAATCAAACCAAGTGCGTTATGATTCACCTAAATTTGGTGGTTTCTCATTTGCAACTTCTGTTGGTCGTGACGATAACGCTAATGGTGGTGGCGCAGCTACACGTGATTCATCATTTGTGAGTGCAAACGCA
This sequence comes from Aliivibrio thorii, assembly GCF_057368585.1. Lineage (NCBI taxonomy): Bacteria > Pseudomonadati > Pseudomonadota > Gammaproteobacteria > Vibrionales > Vibrionaceae > Aliivibrio > Aliivibrio thorii. The sequence goes on from NZ_CM170654.1 coordinate 733,256, forward strand.
AAATACAGTTTTGAAAAAGTAACATTCATGGGAGCTGTTGAAACTGGCTCTGATTTTAATGGTGTTGCTAGTCAAGATAACCAAGCTTATCTAGTGGGTTTAGAGGCTTCATTACCTGCTGGTTTCGGTTTTGCAGCAGCATATAAAATGGAATCATTAGATAACCAAGCTAATAAAGCTGGTGTTGCTCAAATGGGTACGGATGTTGAGCAAGGCTCTTACTCTATCATTGGTCAATACTGGAACGGTCCAATTGGTTTCAAACTGGGTTACGCTGCTAACTTAGAGTCAGAAACGAACGGTAAGACTGATAAAGATTCTGATAGCAACACAATTTCAGGTCAGTTGATGGCTGTTCATAACGGTTTCGTACCTTACCTACGTGTAGCTGGACGTACTGTTGGTGATGCTGATACAGATATCGTAACACGCGTTGGTTTAGAGTACGGCTTCTAAGAAAGTTGTTACTTAGCTAACTTTTAAAAGCGCTGGCAATTTTTTGTCGGCGTTTTTTACTTTAAGAGCATTTAAAATTTAAGGTGTATTAGGATGTATAAAAGAATTTTAGGACTAAGCGTAATATTACTTAGTGGGTGCTCCACATTATCAAGTGATGATGATTTTAGTGATGCAGTAAATGAGGTAACAAAAAAATCAACGTATGTATCTATAGAAGCGAAAAGCATTAACCCAATCGAAAATGAAGGTGTTGGGGCGAATGCGATGAGGAATACCTCTCAGTTAACGGCCAATTATGCGACAACGCCAAAAGCTGCGCCTACTTCTTATTTAGCGGTAGAGCTTAGTTATTTTAAATCAAGCTACGTATACGATTCTGTTTCATTAAATGGCACCGAAAAGAAAATGACAGCCTATTCGCCATCAACAGAATCATGTAGTGAGCATTGTACTGCTACTCAATATTTTACATTTCCTATTGATAATGAAGACATCGTATTATCTGCTAAGAGTGGGTTAACTTATGTAGTTAAAACTCAAAATGATCTTTCGAAATTGTCTTTCACGATCCCTGCGGGTTATTTTCAAGCCGTGCTGGATGAAAAAGCACTTCAATTACAGAATACACAGATGGTTGTTACACAACAGCCAGCGGCAGAAATAAAAGAAGTTGAAACAAAACCAGTTGAAATGACCAAGTATTGGCTTGATGAGGCTTCTCCTGTAGAGCAAGAACAATTCACTGAGTGGGCTTTTGCTAACCGTAAAACGGTAAACAGTAAATTAACTACCTCGTCTAAATCATTAGAAATGTTGAGCTATTGGTATGAGAAAGCGTCTTCTGAAGATAAAGCACAGATCTTGACTTGGCTATTGAATAAATAATTTTTGAATTTTAAAAGTGGTTAAGTGAGTTACTTAACCACTTTTTCTATTTTTTAAATTAGGGACTCTCTCTCTTTCCCATTGTAGATTTACCTTATAGTGCTAAAATAGCGCACAAATTATGTGGTGCTGACAGATTCAGCTCAACCTCTTCAAAAAGGTAATAACAATGACGGTTAAGACTCGTTTTGCTCCAAGCCCAACAGGCTACCTTCACGTTGGTGGTGCACGTACTGCACTTTACTCATGGCTTTTTGCTAAAAACCAAGGTGGCGAATTTGTTCTACGTATCGAAGATACGGATCTAGAACGTAACTCTCAAGAAGCGGTAGATGCTATTATTGAAGGTATGCACTGGATGGGTATGGAATGGGATGAAGGTCCTTATTACCAATCTAAGCGTTTTGACCGTTATAATGAAGTAGTTGATCAACTACTTGCAGAAGACAAAGCTTACAAATGTTATGCATCAAAAGAATTGTTAGATGAAATTCGTGCAGAACAAGAAGAAAATAAAGAGATGGCTCGCTACGATGCAAACCACCCAAAAATTGTTGCCGCGAATGCAGCTGCAAAAGAAGGGGATGCGTGTGTAATTCGCTTCCGTAACCCTAAAGAAGGTTCGGTAGTATTTGATGACCAGATCCGTGGTCGTATCGAAATCTCAAACAGTCAATTAGATGATTTGATCATCCGCCGTACTGATGGCGCACCTACGTACAACTTCGTAGTGGTTGTTGATGATTGGGATATGGGTATTACTCAAGTTATCCGTGGTGAAGATCATATCAACAACACACCTCGTCAAATCAACATCTACGAAGCATTGGGCGCACCAGTACCAATGTTTGCTCACTGTGCAATGATTCTAGGTGATGATGGTGCAAAACTGTCTAAGCGTCATGGTGCAGTTTCTGTAATGCAGTATCGTGATGAAGGTTATCTACCAAACGCATTAAATAACTATTTAGTACGTTTAGGTTGGTCTCATGGTGATCAAGAGATCTTCTCTCAAGAAGAAATGATTAACCTATTTAGCTTAAATGCAGTAAGTAAGTCAGCATCAGCATTCAACACTGATAAACTGTTATGGTTAAACAACCATTACATTAAAACGTCAGAGCCAGAGTATGTTGCTAAATATTTACAATGGCATTTAGATCAAAAAGAGATCTCTCTTGAAAATGGCCCTGCAATTACAGAAGTAATCACTTTAGTCGGTGAGCGTTGTAATACGCTGATTGAACTAGCTGAGCAATCTCGCTACTTCTACCAAGATTTTGAAGAGTTTGAAGCCGGTGCTGCTAAGAAACATCTACGTGGTGTTGCTAAAGGCCCGTTAGAACTTGCTCTTGCTAAAGTTGAAGCTCTAGAAGAGTGGACAACTGAAAACCTTCATAATGTGATTGAAGAAGTATGTGCTGAGCTAGAAATTGGTATGGGTAAAATTGGTATGCCATTACGTGTTGCTGTTACTGGCGGTGGTCAATCTCCATCGGTTGACGCAGTAATGCAAATGATTGGTAACGAGCGTGTCGTTGCCCGTATCAAGATGGCACTAGCATTTATTGTAGATCGTGAAGCTAACGCTCAATAATACTGAGTATAGAATTTAGTTTTAAGTATATTATTGAAATGTAATAAAAAAGCCGTTGAAAGGTTTACTATTCAGCGGCTTTTTTTATTGATTAAACATCTATTTAATTGTGCCTTTTACCACTTTACAAAGCGTTGCATACGTCATAACGATGCTACCATCAGTTTGTTCACAGGACACTTTCGGTCCGATTTCAGTAGAGCCTTCTAAAGCAAACGAATTAAAAGAAAAAAGAGCAACTAAAATTGTTAACCATGCATATTTCATTTTTATGATCCTCAATAAACGTTCTATTGATTAATCCATTGTAATTATTAGTTGTCGCATATCCATTGCTTATTTAAATATAGACATTGTTTTGATCTTGTAAATGAGAATCGGTTAATTACATTTTATTACATCACTAATGAGGTTTAAATTATAGGATCAACTAAAGCATCTACAATACAGTTTTTACCGTTTTGCTTAGCTTGATAAAGCCCTTCATCTAATATGAAATATATCTGTTCTACATCTTTCATTTCTCGCTCAAGATATACCCAAGAAAAACTCGCGGTAATAGATAGAGTTTTTCTATCTAGAGTGGTGAAACTACTTTGTTCTAAATTTACTCGAGCAGATTCAATCATCTTCAAGCATGTATCTTTAGTTTCATTCGAAATTAAAATCAAAAACTCCTCTCCGCCAATACGGCCTATTTGATGAGGTGATGGTATTGCCTTTTCTAAAATGGAATAGAGGTGTTTAAGTCCTAAGTCCCCATTTGGGTGGCCGTGTAGGTCATTTAATTTTTTAAAGTTATCAATATCTAACATAACTAATGCTGCTTGAGTATGAAAGTTCGTTAAGTTTTTATTTATGATTTCAAATATAGAATGTCGATTATTTGCATTAGTTAATACGTCTTTATGCGCCAAAGTGTTAAGGCGTTTCCTTGAGCGTAAGATAAAATATATCGTAATAGTTAGAAGGGCAATGATGATTTGAAACAGTAAGCGATATTTCCTTTCTATGTTTATTTCAAGTTGCTTCTGATGAACAACCTTTAAATTATTGAATTGTTGCTCTTCCTTCTCAATAAGAGATTGACGTAGCTGTAGCGCTGCATAAGCCTCTTGGTGATCCATTGAATGGATGTTATCTATAATTTCTTCGTATTGTTTTCGAGAAATTAATGCCAATTCAAAATTACCAATAAATTCATGTATTTGAGATTGAATTAAGTAAGATGCAGATAAGGCCTGTTTATTTTGTGATTTTTCAGACTTATCTATTGCGGTAGCGATGTAATTTAATGCTTTATTTACATTTTCATATTTTAAATAAACTTGGCTGAGAGCTTGATATATTTCGATGTTTAGAGCTGAATTTGAATTGAGATCGAGTTGTTTAAGGGCAAGTAAAAGGTATTCAATCCCTTCATCGTAGTAGCCTTGAGCATTAAGAATTGAGCCAAAGATAAGGTAGGCTCGACTTAGTGTTTTAGCATTATAACTGTCTTGTAGTTGCTCTATAGCTAATGTAGCTGAAGCTTTAGCTTGAGAGTAATTTGATGATTGTGAATAAATTTCGGCAAGTATAAGGTGCGATTGAGCAATTTTTTGCGGAATATTTCGCTCTATACGGATTTCTAATGCTTTAGTCGCATATTCTTTTGCTGAATTTATCTTACCCATCTTTAGAAGTAAGCTGCTTATATTATTGTAAGCAGTATCGTTAATTTCATAAGGCTTTGCCAAAGATAGGGCTTTTTCGCTAACAATTAATGCTGATTGATAATTTGTAACGCCTTGGTAGCTTAAAGCCAACAGGCGATATCCCCATTTTATGTCAATATAATGATTTGGTGTCTGTTCTAAATGTTTCAATGCTGATTGACAGTAAAATTCGGACAAATAATAGTTTCCTAGTGCTAAATTAGCTCGGCATTGGTTGAGTTGAATTAAGCTATTTAAATCCAAATTATTAAGTTCTTTGGCTTTATTCTGAGCTATTTTAATATAGTTCAGTGATTTTTCATATTGCCCCTTATCTTCTAAGTCCATTGATTTTAAGATCAAATGTTCAATATTTTCATAGAGTTTAGCGCTGTAGTTATTTGTTTTATGAGAATAAGTGTCACCTCTACGAGTCACAAAGCCATGAATTCGAGTTGCTGTATAGATTCGCTCAGCAGAAGGAGGTAGCGATGAATAGACGTCATTAAGCATCGATAAGGCTTTGTTTTGATCTTGTATTCGGTATTGATGGTATTGTTTTTTCCATGCTTCTTCAGACATAACTGAACCAGCAGATGAAGCAGAGCTTATCAGCAATAGTAAACTACTAATAATTAAACGAAACTGTCCTAGCATGATGACTCAATGAGAATGTTGTTCTAATTATATTGGAAAGAATATCTCAAGATGAAAGGTAAAACGAGGATAAGCCTCATAAAAAAAAGAGAAACTACCGTCAATGGTAATTTCTCTTAGATATTAATGATCTACGTCTATTTTTATTGAATGACAGTTTTATGCATTACATCACCAATTTGAACACTATTGATGAGTTGAGGCTGATCTATTACCAACTCAGCATTTTGTTCATATACTCGGTCAACAGTTAATGTAATATTGGTTTTGGCTACTTTATTACGTGGTAGACCATTTTGATCAATAAACGAGCCTGTATGCCAAAGATCTAATTTATCACCTTTGCTAACGCCATGAATACGACCAAGATCCATCGTGATTCGATTGTTATGAATACTGACTACTTGTGGGAGAGTAATTTTACAAGCAAATTGGTTTTCAAGGTCCAGCATCATATCGCGATTCACTCGAAGAACCATTTCGCCATAAGCTGAAGTCCAAAAACGTGCACTTTGGGTGTCAACTTCACTTGTTTTTGGAAAGTCCCATTGAGCCACTTCACGGTAATTATTGTTATAGACCGTTTGCCCTGTTTTGCCATCTAACACAGCAACCTCAATAGCAAATTGACGATTTATGGTGTCTTTCTTCAATAAGTTTTGCTCAATCGTTGCACTTAGGTCTGTAATGTGTCCTGAGAAAATATATTGAGCGCCATGATCTTCTGCAATCATTTTTGCAACTTCAGGCTGGCGTTTATCAATTCGGACATGAGATGTGCCAACAGAAATAAAGCTTTGTGACTCTTTATCTAATTGACGAGAAAAAACGGTGCTTAGATCTTCACCTAACTTATAAACTTTACCCATAACCGCTTGTTGTGGTGAGTCTACTGTTATCTCACTTGTCATTATGGTTTTTTTGTATTGACCAACATGGCAACTGTTTGCCGAAGGGTAAATATCAATACGTGCAGTAATGTATAACTTCCCATTTTTTTTCTTTTCTTTTACTACTTCAATACTGCGAATTTCACTTCCACTGAATTGATAGCGTTTTTCATCATTCTCAAAGAAGACTTTAAGATCATTTAAACGGCTAATGTCGGCCCCAGAAAAGAGCATTGCTTGATAAGCGGCATCTTCTAGTGCATGAGGTCTTGCCGCATTTTTACTGGTTAATACACTTGCTGAGCCAGTTACTTCAAACCACTCAGCGTTAGCTGGTAAGCTGTAACCTATTGTTAATATTGATGTAAGTAAAAAAAATATTCTTTTCATTGCTGCTATCTGCCAAGTGGGTATGAAATTTGCTAACTAATATTTGTTGATTGATAAAAGTACTTACAAATTGCGTTTCCTAAACTACTGCAATTTTTGTTCCTAGTTTAAATTTGACGCTTAAATGAAGCGAGTAAGTATATAAAAAACATTATCTGGAGATAATAGAATGAGAGTATTAGTTGTAATTTTGCTGTCAATGGTGGTGAGCGCATGCGCCTACTCCCCGATTTATAATGGTAAAGAACCTTATAATGGCAGCCCATTTATGTTGGCAGATACACCGCGACATACAATGGATTACTTTATTGAGAGTTTAACAGAGCAATTGGTAACATCGAATACGACACTGTCGGCACGATCTCCGATTGCCATTACTTCTTTTGTTGATTTACAGCAGATGGATCAAACCAACTGGCTAGGTAACTCAGTGACTGAAGGGTTTATGTTCCAGCTACAGCGTCGTGGTTTTAAGGTTATTGACTACAAAACAACGGGTAATATTCGTGTAACTCAGCAGGGTGATTTCGCTTTTAGCCGTGACTGGAAAGAATTAGTGCAAGAGCAGCAAGTTGATTACGTGTTAACAGGTACGATGCTTCGCCAAGATGGTGGTGTGCTAATTAATGCTCGTGTTATTGGAATGCAAACTAGAATCGTTGTTGCTTCGGCACAAGGTTTCCTTCCTGCGGATCGAATTGGCCGTGACTTAGATACCTTAAATACCATGCGTATGGAAGATGGTGTTCTTATTCGTTCTGATGTGAAGAAAGCAGAGCGTAATACCATAATCCTACGTCCATAGGAGAAGCAGATATGAAACATTGGTTTTTATTAGCTCTATTAGTATTAGTTGGTTGCCAACCAATCGGTGTCATGCGTGAAAGCGATCACTTGACCGCGGTCGGTTACGCTAGCATTAGTGAGCAAGCGGGTAAGAATATTGATGAAAAACGTATTCGAGCTATGCGAGCGTCAAAAGTTGATGCATATCGTGAATTAGCGGAACAAGTTTATGGGATGCGAATTAGTGGTAAAGTTGAAATGAATGATCAGCAACTGGGTGAAGAAACAACCAGTGCTGGTGTTGATGGTATTATCCGTGGTGCAGAAGTAATTCGAACTTATCCTGTGGGTGATAGTTATGTGACTGAATTAAAGTTAGATTTGAAAAAGATGGAGCGTATGAAAAATCAAGGTCAAGTTTATGACGTACCCTCAACGCAAAGAAAAACAACGTTATTTTAATTAACGAATAAACACTCTCATTCAACATATTTGCCCTTGGTACTTTTAGTGCTGAGGGCTTTTTTATTATTTGAGTTGTAGAAGATGGATGAGTATTCAAGAGGTATAATTTATTCAAAAGTGCTTAGTAAACAGCATTATTGAGTTTTTGAGTATGACGTTGATCATTTGTTGGGGTAATTTGTTCAGAATTTTGATAATTAAGAAGTTTTGGACAATGGTTATTGTTTTAGTCAGTTGGATTTATGTGTCTTTATCTATTGGTGTTTCGATTATTGCTCATAATCAGAGGCGTTCAGCACCTGTTTTTTTTATGATTTCTATAATGTTGACACCAATTGGTAGTTTTTTGATTTATTTCTTTCTAAGCAAGCCAGATGAAAAGGCTAGTGAAAATAAGGACTGATAGCGTATTTATAAAGCGGGTAGGTATGCCCAGAGTGTTTTTATATAGAAAAATAATTAAAGAGGAGATTTTGTCTCCAATAAATTTAAACTCTCAAGGTTAAGCTTTTATATTTGTGCCTAACGTCGTGATATTACGAGTTTGGCCTTCAGCAGTATATGTCATGCCATTTTTACCACGGCTTTGTTGCATAAGATTATTTAACTTATTAAAACTCAATTGTGCACGTTGAAGGGCTTCGCCATTAACCACGTTTTCTTCTTTACAATCATGGATGATAGATTTTATTTCAACCACTTTGTCATTTAATACGCTATCTTCAGAAAGAAGCTGCCTTTCCGCGTGACTACCTAGTAACTGATCATATTGACGTAACTGGTTCAATAGCCCTAATTTATCGTGGGCAATACTTTCCATTTCCGCTGGTTTTCTACTTGCAATAGCCACCTTCTCTCGACTAAGAACAGTCGAAAGTGATATTGCGACACTGCGTTGTAGGTCCAATAATTCAGTTAATGTTTGAGCCATATTGTCTCTATATTATAGGTATACAATGAGAAAAGTTACCAGCCTAGGTTATAGGCCGGCTAATTCATCTTCAAATTTAATCATGTTGTCTGCTAGACGCTCAGGATCAACTGAATAAGAGCCATTTGCAATAGCTGCTTTAATTGCAGCAACTTTATCTTCATTAAAAGAAGGTTCAGTTGCTAGTTGTTGGTGCATTTGGCCAATTTCTTTTCCTTGATTGCTCAAAGAGACGGCATCTGTTTTTGCAGACAATGCTGGTGCTGAACTTGTTGGTGATTTATCACCAGAATCAACACGAGCTTGATTGCGTACAGTTGTCATTGCTTGGCTAGCACGTAGTTGGTCAATATTTGTCATATTATTCAAGCCTTTTCGCCGGTTAATACATTCTTATAAACTATTTATCGGCTGTCAAAAAATTAACTTAAGCAAATAATGAATATTTTTGACGCTTTTTTCATTATTTTAAACTGTGGTAAAACTAAGCATAAATAATGCCACAAAAATCATATCGGCACTAAGTCCAAGAAGTTTAGGAAAAAATCTAATATTCTGTGTGACATTTAATTCCGCACTTAAAAGCGAATACTAATTTCCCCCACGGCAGTGACTATACCACTAACAATGCGTTTGGATTTGTCGTTTTCAACATTTACTTTATCGCCTAAAGCGCCATCACCCAGTGCCGTTCCCTTTGTTAGGATACTTAATTCGCCTTTTACTGCTTTAATTATAACACTGTCGTTGCGACACACCATGCAGATGTCGTTTTTTTCGACAACGTCACCAGCTCTTACACTGCGTTTAATTCTAGAACCGATAATATCATTTGGGTTAGCGTAGCCCCCTCGTCGATAAGTTCGAGTGTTTACTAGTGTTAATGCTAAATCGCTGCTTGATATTGAATGCCCTTTTGATAAAGGAGAGATTGCAGTAACTAATGGCATCATTAATTCTGTTTTTATAGGAACATATACTTTCCAATCATCAAGTTGGCATTCAACTAATACCGATGTATTACCACTTGTATTTAAGCGTCCAGGTAAAGAGGCACTGAGTGGTTTTGGGCAATCAGTTGCATAAATTCGGTTATCAATACGCGCAGCCTCTACATTGATTGTCCCATTTTTAGGAATTTCAATTTGTGTTTGAATAAAGGACTCTGCCGTTTGTTTGATTGCGTTTAGCTGTTCATCTGTGGCAGCATACGCAATAGAATTAAAGAAACTTATGAATACGCCGATAACGCTTATAAGTCGATAAAGAGTGATCTTGGAATCACGTTTTTTTATTATCATATTTTTATTATAAAATGCCATATAGTATGTCGTGTTCGTCATGGGTTTATGTTAGGCTCACGGTTCATTGATAATGGCACAAGATGGAGTCATATATGACAGGTATACTGGATTCGGTGAATCAGCGCACACAACTTGTTGGACAAAACCGTTTAGAACTACTTACTTTCCGTCTTATGGGACGTCAACGTTATGGTATTAACGTTTTTAAAGTAAAAGAAGTATTACAGTGTCCGAAGTTGACTTCAATGCCAAATTTAAATCCATTAGTAAAAGGAATTGCTCATATTCGAGGTCAAACGATCTCTGTGATTGATTTGAGCCTTGCTACGGGTGGACGTGCAACAACAGATATTGATAAGTGTTTTATTATTATTTCTGAGTTTAACCGTACGATTCAGGGGTTCCTTGTTAAGTCTGTTGAGCGTATTGTAAATATGCATTGGGAAGCTATTTTGCCGCCACCGCAAGGAACTGGCCGTGCAAACTATTTAACAGCAGTAACTAACATTGATGATGAATTGGTTGAAATTCTTGATGTAGAAAAGATTTTGGCTGAAATCGCGCCTATTGATGAAACAATTAATGAAACATTGGTTGAAGAGATGGCAGCGATCAGTCCTGAAGTCGTACGTAAAGTATTGATTGCAGATGATTCAAGTGTTGCTCGTAAGCAAGTTCAACGTGCCGTTCAGTCTATTGGCTTTGAAACTATCATGGTAAAAGATGGTAAAGAAGCGCTAGATAAGCTTGTTGATATGGCAAATGAAGGCAATATTTATGATCAAATTGGTTTGGTTATTTCTGATGTTGAAATGCCAGAGATGGATGGTTATACCTTAACCGCCGAAATTCGTCGTGAACCTGCACTGAAAGATCTACACGTAATATTGCATACTTCATTAAGTGGTGTATTTAACCAAGCAATGGTAGAACGTGTTGGTGCAAACCAATTTATTGCGAAGTTTAATCCAGATGAATTGGGTGCCGCAGTAAAAAGAGCGGTTGAAAAATAAAGCCTACCTGTTATTTTGTCACCTGTAATCTAAGGTGACATTCATTTTTTATTTGGAAATTTATTCGTTAATGACAACTATAACTATCAACGAACAAGAATATCGTGATTTTAGCCGATTTCTTGAGTCTCAATGTGGCATTGTTCTTGGTGACAGTAAGCAATATCTAGTGAGAAGCCGACTGAGTCCTTTAGTTGCTAAGTTTTCATTAGCTTCATTGTCTGATTTATTAAAACAAGTGATCTCGGGTCGTAATCGTGAATTGCGTGTTGCTGCGGTTGATGCAATGACAACCAATGAAACATTATGGTTTAGAGATGGTTACCCGTTCACTGTATTGTCTGAAAAGCTTCTTCCAGAGCTAGCGGCAAATCGTCGCCCATTAAAAATCTGGTCAGCGGCAAGTTCATCAGGTCAAGAACCTTACTCAATGGGGATGACCATTGCTGAGATCCAAGCGCGTAAGCCTGGTTTTCTTCCAAACATTAGTATTACAGCAACTGATATTTCACCATCAATGCTAGAAAACTGTAAAGCAGGTGTTTATGATAATCTTGCATTAAGTCGTGGTTTATCTCCAGAACGCCGTCGTGCATTTTTTGAAGACGCGGATGATGGAAAAATGAAAATTAACGATAAAATTAAACGTATGGTTAATTTCAGACCTCAAAACTTAATGGACAGCTACAGTTTATTAGGTAAATTTGACATCATCTTTTGCCGTAATGTACTTATTTATTTTTCACCAGACATGAAAGCGAAAGTGTTAAATCAGATGGCGGCAAGTCTTAACCCTGGTGGGTATTTATTGCTTGGTGCTTCTGAGTCATTAACAGGTTTGACGGATAAATTTGAAATGGTTCGCTGTAATCCAGGAATTATTTATAAACTTAAATAATCATATTTGAGTAAATTACCAACAAAAAGCGGCTTAGGTCGCTTTTTTTGTGCCTAAAAATCAGGTTCGGCATGTTAATTGCTTATATTTTTACTAGTAGTATCGTCAATCTGTTTGTTAAGTAACAAAGTTGGCATACAGGTTGCTATATAGAAATTATATATACTGCTAGTCAGTTCTTGTGGAGGGTTTGGAATGGCAATTTCTTTTGATAACGCATTAGGTATTCATCAGTACACGGTAGGAGTTCGCTCTGAACGTGCTGAAATGCTAGCGACAAACATCGCTCAAGCAAATACACCAGGCTATAAAGCAAAAGGAATGGATTTTCAAAAAGCAATGCAGTCGGCAACATCGAAGGCAAGCATGGGTCTCAGTCGTACCGATGGTCGGCACATTAATGCCTCAACACGAATGGCAGGGGAAATTCAATACCGTGTACCTACTCAACCAGATACGGGTGATGGGAATACGGTTGATGTAGATTTGGAACGTAATTTATTTATGCAAAACCAACTTCGTCATCAAGCATCATTGGAATTTTTAGGTAGCAAATTCAAAAACCTAACCAAAGCAATTAAAGGGGAATAGAGATGAGCTTATTTAATGTTTTTAACGTTACAGGGTCTGCAATGAGTGCAGAGTCAGTTCGTCTTAATACCACTTCAAGTAACATGGCAAATGCTGATAGTGTAAGTAGCTCTGCTGCTGAAACGTATAAAGCTCGTCAAGCTGTCTTTGGTGCGGAATTGAGTAAAGCAAAATACAAACAAGATCATACAGTTCCTGTAAAAGTACTTGGTATTGTAGAAAGCCAAAAACCATTGCGTGCAGAATATAACCCTGATCATCCTATGGCAAATGACGATGGCTATATTTTTAAGCCAAACGTTAATGTAATGGAAGAAATGGCAAACATGATTTCTGCTTCTCGTTCATACCAAACGAATGTGCAAGTTGCAGATGCAGGCAAACAAATGTTGCAGAGTACTCTGCGAATGGGTCAATAAGGATAGGAGGTAGCTATGACTGGAATCAATAACGTTGGTCAACAAGGCTTGTCCTACATCGACCAGCTTAAAAGTCTTCAAGAGGCGAACAAGCCTGAAAAGACAACTGGCGGTAAAAATGAACTGAAGCAAGAAGACTTCCTTGCATTATTAACCAAACAGTTGTCTCAACAAGACCCATCTAAGCCGGTTGAAAACGATCAAATGATTGCGCAAATGGCATCATTTGCAACCGTCGATGGTATCGGCAAGATGAATACACAGTTTGATAGCTTGAATTCATCTATGACATCTAACCAAGCATTACAAGCGTCTTCGCTTGTTGGCCGTGATGTTCTAGTACCTGGCGCTAAAGGCTTAAAAGAAGCAGATAAAAGTATGGCGGCAATGGTTAAATTGCCACAGTCAATTAATAACCTAATGGTTCGTGTTGAAAACGAGCAAGGTCAATTAATTCGTACTTTAAATGTGGGCGCTAAACCTGCTGGCGACACTCGTGTTGAGTGGGACGGCAAAGATGAAAAAGGCAATGCTATGCCTGCTGGTCGCTACAGTATTAAAGCGGCGGGCGTGCTTGATGGAGAAAACAAAGAATTTGGCGTATCAACATACGCTAACGTCAACAGTGTTCTTCTAGGCAAAGGCGATGGCAATGTTCTGCTTAATCTTGCTGGCTTTACCTCACCTATGAAACTAGCAGAAGTCTTAGAAGTAGGTAAGGCGTAAAAGGGCGAATATTCAGTGCAGCATGACGCTGCCTGAATCCCCTTATTTATATCGTAAAATTCATTAATAAATAGAGCTATGCCAATTCCTTTAACATTCCCAATGACTGTGATCGTTAATGGAATTGGAAAATTATCAGCGTAGCTAGATAGGAGATATCAAATGTCATACGTAGCATTAAGTGGTCTAGCCGCTGCTCAAAAAGATCTAAATACAACATCAAACAACTTGGCGAATGCCAATACGTTTGGTTTTAAAGAGTCTCGTGCCGAGTTTGGTGATGTTTATTCATCATCGTTGTTTTCAAATGCTAAAACCACAACAGGTGGTGGTGCACAAACAACAAAAGTTGCTCAACAGTTCCATGAAGGCTCAAGTGTTTATACTAATAACCCAATGGACTTACGTATCTCGGGTCAAGGTTTTTTTGCGGTAGCGAAAGATCGCTTACAACCATCGACGAATGAGTTAAGCCGTAATGGTGCATTTCATTTAGATAATGAAAACTACATGACAACATCAAATGATGAGTTTTTATTAGGTTACGAAGTGGATCCTGAATCGGGTAATGTATCGTCTTATGAACCAAAAGCGATAAAGATCCCAGATCAGTTTGGTCAACCTAGACCAACTGAAAATGTTGAAATTGGTATGAATTTACCGGCAGGAGCTGAAGCAAAAGATCCAGCTCTCTTTGATATGAATGATCCTGATACCTACAATAAATCAACATCGGTAACGACGTATGATTCTCTTGGTCAGCCATATAAGATGACATCTTATTATGTAAAAGATGCAACGCAACCAAACCGTTGGAATGTATTCTATTCATCAACTGATGTTGATGGTGAGAAAGCCGTAAATATTAACGCTGGTGATGCAACGAATGCAGCAGGCCATCTTGGTCACTCTATTATCTTTAATAACGATGGTACAACTCAAAGTATCAATGCTGGTCAACCTGTTGCAACAACAACGTTAGGTGAGAATGGTTTAAACTTAAATGGTGCAGATCCTTCTCAGACATTAACCATGAAGTTTGATAACCCAACACAGTTCTCGGCACCGTTTGAAATGCGTCGCTTCAGTGAAGATGGTGCAACAACAGGTTATATATCAAAAGTTGACATCGATAAGAGCGGTAACATTATCGGCTCTTACTCAAATGGTAAAGATGTTACTCTTGGTCGTGTAGCAATGGTTCGAGTAACTAACCAGCAAGGCCTTGCCCAAAATGGCGGTACGCAGTGGTCTACGACTCAAGCGTCAGGTTCAGCTATTTGGGGTGAAGCAAACCAAGGTTCATTTGGTGATATTCAAAGTGGTACGTTAGAGCAGTCAAACATCGACATGACTCAAGAGCTAGTTGATTTG
Source organism: Aliivibrio thorii (assembly GCF_057368585.1). Classification (NCBI taxonomy): domain Bacteria; kingdom Pseudomonadati; phylum Pseudomonadota; class Gammaproteobacteria; order Vibrionales; family Vibrionaceae; genus Aliivibrio; species Aliivibrio thorii. The sequence continues at coordinate 748,338 of NZ_CM170654.1, forward strand.
ATTTCTGCACAGCGTAACTTTCAAGCGAACTCTCGTTCATTGGATGTACATAACCAACTGCAACAAAATATCCTACAAATTCGTTAATCTAAACGAGAATGTATTTATAAAATTGCCGTCGATATTGACGGCAATTTTTTACCCAGATTATTTGCCCCTTACTATCCCTTCTTTTCCTCCTTATTTATTAATTTTCTATTTATTTGACGTAATAGTTAGTTAACCATTTGAAAGTAAAGCTTAATAAAAGTTGGCACACACATTGCTATTATAACTTCAGATAGATTATTGGAGTTCATTATGGATCGCGCATTATTTTTAGCCATGAGTGGCGCAAAGCAAAACATGCAAGCTATGCAGCTGCGTTCAAACAACCTTGCCAATGTAAGCACAACAGGTTTTCGTGCCGATTTAGAGCAAGCGCGTTCAATGCAAGCGTATGGTGAAGGTTTGCCGACTCGTGTATTTAATATGACAGAGCGTCCAGGAAGCAGTTTTTCTCAAGGTTCAGTGATCACTACAGGCCGTGATTTAGATTTAACCATTGAAGGCGATGGTTGGATTTCAGTTATGGACAATACGGGCCGTGAAGGGTTAACTCGTGCTGGTAACCTAAAAATTGATGAAACAGGTTTATTAATGAATGGCAGCGGTCACCTAGTGTTAGGCGAAAATGATGCACCAATTACTTTGCCACTTCCGATCTCAAAGATTCAAATTGCAAAGGACGGCACTATCTCTGTTCTTGAGCAAGGTGCGCCAGCTGAAGCGATGGCAGAAGTTGACCGCATTAAATTAGTAAAAACCGATAATCGCGATTTATTTAAAGACACGAATGGTTTGTTCCGTTCGAAAAATCCTAATAATGCATTCCAAGCGGATGCGGGTGTAACCGTACTTAAAGGTGCATTAGAAGGCAGTAACGTTAATGCCGTAGGTGAAATGACCAATTTAATTGATTTGCAGCGTCAGTTTGAAATGCAAGTCAAGATGATGAGTACCGCTGAAGAGATGGATAAAGCATCAGACTCATTATTACGTATGGGTTAATTGAATAATTAACTTTGATTAACTTAATACATTAAAAAATTTAGAGGAACACACAATGAATCCAGCATTATGGGTAAGTAAAACAGGTTTAGACGCACAGCAAACAAACATTGCAACTATCTCAAACAACTTGGCGAATGCCTCAACGGTTGGCTTTAAAAAAAGCCGTGCCGTATTTGAAGATCTGTTTTACCAAAACGTAAATCAAGCCGGTGCTCAATCAACTCAAAATACCGAGTTACCAACAGGCCTAATGCTTGGTTCTGGTTCTAAAGTTGTGGCAACACAAAAAGTATTTACTAACGGCAATGCACAAACCACGTCGAACGGCATGGATATGATGATCGAGGGTAAAGGCTTTTTCCAAGTAACCATGCCTGATGGCAACATTGGTTACTCTCGTAATGGTCAATTTACCTTAAATGATGAAGGCGCAATTGTAACGACAGGTGCAGGTTATCGTTTAGAGCCTGAAATCGTTGTACCAGAAGATGCGATCAACGTTACTGTGGGGACGGATGGTGAAGTATCTGTTCGTTTACGTGGTCAGCAAGATAACCAAGTGATTGGTCAAATTACAACGGTTGATTTTATTAACCCAGGTGGTCTAGAGCCAGTAGGGCAAAACCTTTACTTACCAACGGGCGCAAGTGGTGATCCGCAAGAAGGAACACCAGGCCTAGAAGGTTTAGGTGCCATTCGTCAATCTATGCTTGAAGCATCAAACGTAAACGTAACTGAAGAGTTAGTAAACATGATTGAAGCACAGCGTGTTTATGAAATGAACTCTAAAGTAATCTCTGCTGTTGATAAGATGGCAAGCTTTGTTAACCAACAACTGTAATTGGTGATTAGGATGAAACGTCTTCTTTGTTTATTAGTACTAACAGCCTTAACGGGGTGTGAGTCACTATTAGTTCAAAATCCGAACTTACAAGATAGCGAAGTGACTTCTGCTACAACAAATGTTGATGCGGTAGAAGGCGATAAAGCAAAAGAAGAAGGTGGTGGCATTATCGATACACTTCGTGGTCGTAATGATCCTATTTCAGGCGATCCGGCTTGGGCGCCTATTCATCCGAAAGAAAAACCAGAGCATTATGCTGCAGCAACTGGTTCATTGTTTAACGTTGATCATGCACAAGATATGTATGATGATACAAAACCTCATGGTTTAGGTGACATCGTTACGGTTACGCTTGCAGAAAATACCAAAGCGGCAAAAAGTGCCGATGCAGAATTATCAAAAACGAATGATTCAAGCATGGATCCACTGCAAGTCGGTGGTCAAGAGTTGCAAATGGGTGGCCAATATAATTTTTCATATGAATTATCAAATGACAATAATTTCACAGGTAATACCTCCGCTAACCAAAGTAATAGCTTAAGTGGCTCAATAACAGTAGAAGTGATTGAAGTATTATCAAATGGTAACTTATTGATCCGTGGTGAGAAGTGGCTAACGCTTAACACCGGTGATGAATATATTCGTTTGAGTGGTACTATTCGTCCTGAAGATATTAATTTTGATAACACCATAGCATCAACCCGAATTTCAAACGCACGTATCCAATATTCTGGTACGGGCGATCAACAAGATATGCAAGAACCTGGATTCTTGGCACGATTCTTTAATGTAGCACTGTAATAATGACGAATCGTTGGAGTTTTGACGTGAATAAAAGCCTAGTTACCTTAATCTTTACTTGGTTATGTCTAAGTATCTCAACTGCACAAGCGGCACGCATTAAAGATGTGTCAGAAGTTGCAGGGGTTCGTAGTAACCAATTAATCGGTTATGGCTTAGTTTCTGGTTTGCCGGGAACGGGGGAATCTACACCTTTTACTGATCAAAGCTTTAATGCGATGTTGCAAAATTTTGGTATTCAATTGCCGCCGGGCACAAAACCAAAGACAAAAAACGTAGCGGCAGTAATGGTAACCGCAACGTTGCCAGCCTTTTCAAAACAAGGCCAAGTGGTTGATGTTAGCGTTTCTTCTGTTGGCTCAGCAAAGAGTTTACGTGGTGGTACCTTACTGCAAACTTTCCTAAAAGGTTTAGATGGTAAAACTTATGCGATTGCACAAGGTAACTTAATCGTAAGTGGCTTTAGTGCAACGGGAGCTGATGGTTCTAAAATTGTCGGTAATAACCCAACAGTAGGTCGTATCTCTGGTGGTGCTATGGTTGAACGTGAGGTTCCATCCCCATTTGGTCGTGGTGATTTCATTACCTTTAACTTGTTAGAAGCAGATTTTACTACTGCTCAACGTATGGCTGATGCCGTTAATAATTTCCTCGGTCCAAATATGGCGTCAGCGATTGATGCTACGTCTGTGAGAGTTCGTGCTCCACGTGATATCAGCCAACGAGTGGCTTTTTTATCAGCCGTTGAAAATGTCGATTTTGATCCTGCAGACGGCTCAGCAAAAATCATTGTTAATTCACGTACCGGTACAATCGTTGTTGGTAAGCACGTGAAATTAAAAGCTGCGGCAGTCACTCACGGTGGAATGACGGTTGCGATTAAAGAAAACCTTCAAGTGAGTCAACCTGGTCCATTTAGCGATGGTAAAACAGTTGTAACGCCAGATTCAGATATCGAAGTAACGGAAGAGCAAGGTAAAATGTTTAAGTTCGAACCGGGTTTAACGTTAGATGATTTGGTAAGAGCTGTAAATGAAGTGGGTGCTGCGCCTTCTGATTTGATGGCTATTCTTCAAGCATTGAAGCAAGCGGGTGCGATTGAAGGCCAATTGATCATTATTTAATGTTCTTTGATAAATAGCTAAATAATTACAGAAAACGCACTTCTTCGGAGGTGCGTTTTTTTTGGCATTAAACTTGCTCTAGTTAATAGAGTAAGTAGATTAATCTCGCAGATTAAAAAGAGTAAGTATAAAGATGAATAATTCAGTAAACATGACAGATGTCGGTTTCATCCATGATGTGGGTGGTCTAGATAAATTACGTAAAAGTGCAGTTAATGGCGATCAAGATAGCCAAGATAAAGCGCTGCGTGCTGCTGCTGAGCAATTTGAATCGATATTTACACAAATGCTTTTTAAATCAATGCGTAATGCGAATGGCTCATTTAAATCAGACATGATGAGTAGTGATAATCAGAAGTTTTTTGAGCAAATGCGTGATGATCAAATGTCGACTGAGTTATCGAAAAAAGGATCTCTCGGTTTAGCCGATATGATCGTCGCTCAACTTGGTGCATCAATGAATCAAGAGCCACCAGTTCAAAGCGGCAATAATTTAGAGCAAGATGCACGCACGGCAATGCGTAAGGCGGCAACCGATGAAACGTTACGTTTACCTTCTGATTATGTTTATCCAAATACATCTGAAGCAAAACAAGAGTCACAAGTAGAATCTCCAGCGATTGCACAATTAGAAAAAGCATTGGCAGCAAGACCTGTGCAACAACCACAGAAATTCGATTCTCCTCAGCAGTTTGTCGACACCATGAAGCCTTATGCAGAAAAAGCAGCAAAAGCGTTAGGTATTGATTCAAATGTTCTTATTGCTCAAGCCGCATTAGAGACAGGTTGGGGTAAAAAAGTGATTCAAAACTCTGTAGATTCAAGTCATAACTTATTCAACATTAAAGCAGACAGAAGTTGGCAGGGTGATAAGATCGCTAAAAACACCTTGGAGTATCACGATAATATCGCTGTTACTGAAAACGCTGCTTTCCGTTCATACGATAATTATGAAGAAAGTTTCAGTGATTTTGTTCGCTTCTTAAATCAAAATCCACGTTATGAACGTGCACTTCAGCAGACCCAAAGTTCTGAAAGTTTTATTAAAGGTATTCACAGTGCGGGTTATGCAACGGATCCAAATTACTCAGATAAAGTAATGAGCGTGATGAAAACGGTAGAAAGCTTAACTAAATAGCGCTTATCTACTTGTAAAACCTATTCATAAGAATCCTGTCGTTTATATAAGCGGCAGGATTTTTTTATTTTTGCCGCTTGACTAAATAAAAGAGGCAAAGAAAGGCAATAAAATAGATTAGAAAGAGGCAATGAGGAGTCGTAATGAGCATTTTAGCTTCTATTTTATTGATATTAAAGGAAATAAAAGTTGGCACATTGATTGCTATATTAGATTCGTTAGGAAATATTTATTGCATCTTTTATAGAGTTTTTTTGGAGGCTACATGGGACTTGATCTGCTACATTTGGGTACACAAGGTGTGCTTACGGCGCAGCGTCAACTGAATACGACCAGTCATAATATTAACAACGTTAATACTGAAGGCTTTAGTCGTCAATCGGTTGTTCAAGAAACAAATATGCCTCATTGGGTTTCGGGTGCAAACCTCGGCGCAGGCGTGCATGTTGCCGCTGTGCGACGTTCGTTTGATCAGTTTGCAACGAATGAACTGAACCTATCAACAACTAACCTTAATTACTCTATGGATACAGAAGCTAACCTAGATGTTCTAACGAATATGATGTCGTCTATTGGCGCTAAACGTATTCCTGAAAACATCAATGATTGGTTTGATGCCGTAAAAACTCTTGCCGATAGCCCTAACGAAATCGGTGCGCGTAAAGTAGTCCTTGAAAAATCACGTCTTGTTTCACAAAGCTTGAACGATTTTTACGAAAATGTGCGTCAGCAAAATGCAGATGTAAATAAGAAGATGGATCTAACTGTAGAGCGTATGAATGCCATTGCTCTTGAGTTAAAAGACATTAACAAAATGATGGTTAAGACCCCAGGTCCGCACAATGACCTAATGGATCGTCATGAAAAGTTAATTAAAGAGCTATCTCAATACACAAAAGTAACGATCACTAAGCGTGACAACGAGAATTCATTCAATGTATTAATTGGTGGTGGACACATGCTTGTGTCTGGCACAAATGCAAGTGAATTGAAAATGATTGCAGGTTCTCCTGACCCATTACAGCGCCGACTAGCAATGGTTGAAGGTAAGGGAATGAAAGCGATTCAACATGATAGTATTGGCGGTAAATTATCGTCACTATTTGAATTGCGTGATAGCACAATCCCAACAATTATGGATGAACTAGGCCGTGTGGCTGTTGGCTTCAGCAGTGAAGTTAACCGTTTACAGAGTCAAGCAATTGATTTACGTGGTCAAGTTGGTGAAAATATTTTCTCTGATGTGAATTCAGAACAAGCAGTCCGTAGCCGTGCTATCATTTCTGGTGACTCGTCTGCTGAAGTCGGCGTATTTATTGATGATATTAGCCAACTAAAAGCAGGGGATTACGCTCTTAAATATGATGGTAGCCAATATACCGTGACCCGACCTACGGGTGAAGTTCAGCGCTTAGACCCAACCGGTAACCCATCGACCTTTTTCTTAGACGGTATGCGAGTTGAAATTCGTGAACCACTAAGTGCCGGTGAGCGTGTATTACTTCGCCCAACGCGTATAGCGGCAGGCACAATGAAGCTTGAGATGAATGAAGCAGAGAAAATAGCCGCGCAAAGCTATGCAAGCTCAGCAACCTTTGCAACAGGTAATGCTAAATTTAAAGTATTACAAGCTGGCCCATTAAAAGAGTTCCAAGTTGTTATTTCTCCTGCGGCAAATCAATTTGCTGTATTGGATATGAAAGGCAAAATGTTATTAGAACCACAAACGTACCCACCTCAAGGTCCAGTAACTGTTGGTGGTACTACTTTTGAGCTTTCTGGTGGTGCAGCAGCAAATGATAAATTTGCGGCTAACTTAGTTCCATCAGAAGGTGATAATGGTAACTTATTGCTAATGCAAGGCTTACAGACACGTAAAGTAATGGACGAAGGCCGCTCAACGGTGATTGACCTATACGAAAACGTAAATACAGAAATTGGTCTTAAAAAAGCCACCGCTTCTCGTTTATCTGAAGTTTCACGTGTAGAGAATGAAGCGGCGCAAAGTCGTGTTGCTTCAGTTGCTGGCGTAAACTTAGATGAAGAAGCAGCGAATATGATGAAATTCCAACAAGCGTACATGGCCTCTTCTCGAATCATGAAAGCGGCAGATGAGACGTTTAATTCAATCTTGCAATTATCGTAATTAGGAGGCAATAGAGTATGTTAAATCGTATTTCAAGCTTTCATAACTACCAATCAGTGCAGAATGATATTTCTCGTCAAGAAGCGAAAGTTCATCAAAATAGCGCACAACTGGCGTCAGGTAAAAAGCTATTAACCGCAGGTGACGACCCCGTAGCTGCGTTATACGCGCAAAACCTAACGCAAAAGAAAGAAGAGTTACATCAATACAGCGATACCATTATCTTAGCGCGTAACCGTTTAGAGCGTCATGAGGTTGCGATTGCGAATGCAGAGCAATTTGCTGATGACGCAAAGCGCAGCGTGATGGAACTGATTAACGGTTCTCTTGCACCAGAAGATCGTTATGCTCATGCGCAAGACATTAAAGGTATTGCAGATAACTTCTTAAACCTAACAAACATGTTAGATGAATCAGGTAACTATTTATTTTCAGGTACAAAGTCGAAAACACAGCCTTTCTTTAGAGCGAATGACGGAACTGTAGCTTACGCAGGTGATGAATATCAGCGTAGCTTAAAGGTTTCCGGTTCTATTGAGGTGGCAGTGAATGACTCTGGTAGTAAATTGTTTACTGAGATAAAAAATCCATTTGGGGACTATGATCCACAATATGCATTACAAGAAGGGTCTGAGTTACTGCTTTCAAAAGCAACAAATTCTAATTATACCGATCCATCTACCTATGAAGTCACTTTTAAAGCGGGGGCAGATGGTCAATATAATTATCAGTTATCTCAAGACGGTAGCGTGGTAAAAAATGGACAGTTTGATCCTTCTGAAGGGATTAAATATGAAGGCGTTGATATTCAAGTTCGTGGTCAATTAAAAGCAGGCGATATCATTACGCTTGAACCAAAGAAAACCATCAGTATTTTTGATGCATTTAAGAAAGCACAAGAATTTGCATTGAAAGATGTCTCTGATGCTTCTAATACAGCAGAGTTACACCAAGTAACAGATGAATTTCATGCTGCATTTATTCACTTAAGCCAAGCAAGAGCGGAAGTGGGTACAAGGCAAAATACGCTTGATCAGCAAGAATCACAGCATCAAGATTTTGATTTAACTATCTCAAAATCATTAAGTTCGATTGAAGATTTAGATTACGCTCAAGCTGTGATTGAGTTTAATGAAAATACACGTGCACTTCAGGCTTCCCAACAAGCCTTCGGGAAAGTAAAAGACATTACATTATTTAATTACGTGTAAATTAACAAGTTTGATGACAAGCCTAGCTGAGATGCTAGGCTTTTTTTAATTTAACTGTATGAATAATAAGTTTTTATATGGGAAATGAATTGCCGTTTCTCTTTGTTTTTTTCCGCAGCTGATGTGTCTTTGATTATGTATAAGTACTTATTTTTGAGATGAATAAGAATTTTGTTTTTCTTATATAAATAAAGAGAGATACGACGGAAGCATTAAAGAGGAAAGAGCGGCAAATCGACTTGAAAAGCGGCAAAAAAATAATTCAGATAGAAAGTTAAGAGTTAAGTAACACTGAATAACCCTATTTAACTTATTGAAATTGTATAAGTTGATTGTTTTTTTTAATTTAAAATGTATTTTTCCTAAAATTGGCACAGCTTATGCTAATTAATAACTATGACTGAGACGCTCACAGTTTGCCAATGGTAAATAGTGGAATGACAGTGGCAAAGTAGAGTTACTCTTTTTGCTTTTGTATGTCAGTCATTAATTCATGTATTTTCTTCTCATCTTGGCATGAGATTTGATATGTAAATTACATGACATTGAAAAACATTGGCCAATTGTGGCTGATATTTAACTATGAATTTTAAATATTTCTGAATAGAGCAGAAATTAGATTTCGTGAAAACGAAGCTAAAGGAGAGCAACGATGGCTGTAAATGTAAATACTAACGTATCTGCGATGACTGCGCAGCGTTACCTAAATAACGCAACGAACGATCTAAACAACTCAATGGAGCGTTTGTCTTCAGGTACTAAAATCAACAGCGCAAAAGATGACGCTGCTGGTCTACAAATTTCTAACCGTTTAACAGCGCAGACTCGCGGTCTTGACGTTGCTGTGCGTAATGCGAACGATGGTATCTCTATCGCTCAAACGGCTGAAGGTGCGATGAACGAATCGACAAATATCCTTCAACGTATGCGTGATTTATCATTGCAAGCGGCAAATGGTTCTAACTCAGACCAAGATCGTGCTTCTATTCAAGAAGAAGTGCACGCTCTTTCTGATGAAATAAACCGTATTGCTGAAACAACCTCTTTTGGTGGTCGTCGCCTACTTAATGGTCAATTCGGTGAGTCTGCATTTCAAATAGGTGCTAATGCAGGTGAAGCAATCCTAATTAAGTTACCTTCAGTTCGTGCTGATGATGCCAGCATGGGAGGACAACGTTTTGTTTCTGAAAACGGCAAAGATGCATCTTGGAACGTAGAACCTGGCAAAAATGACCTGAAATTAGAATTCACAACTAAAAAGGGTGAAGCTGTTTCTATCGATATTAGTGCTAAAGCAGGTGATGATATTGAAGAATTGGCGACTTACATCAACGGTCAATCAGACAAGATCTCTGCATCTGTTGGCGATGAAGGTAAACTTCAATTGTTTGTTGCTGAACCATCTATTGAAGGTGAGTTAGCAGTATCTGGTAACCTTGCGACTGAACTAGGCTTAGCTAGCGGTTCTGGTATGAAAGCTACCGTTGATAAACTTGACGTAACTTCTGTTGGTGATGCTCAAGCATCTGTTGGCGTTATTGATTCAGCACTTGCTTACATCGATCGCGAACGTGCTGATTTAGGTGCTAAACAAAACCGTTTAGGTCACAGTATAAACAACTTGTCAAACATTCAAGAGAATGTGTCTGCTTCTAACAGCCGAATCAAAGATACTGATTTTGCTAAAGAAACAACAAACATGACAAAAGCACAAATCCTTCAGCAGTCTAGTACGTCTATTCTTGCTCAAGCGAAACAGTTACCAAACGCTGCACTAAAATTACTGCAGTAATAGTAACTAACAACAGTCATTAAGATTGAACAAGAGGTGCTCTCATCTCTCATCATCCTCTTGTTCATTTGATTGTTGTGCAAGCTTCAGGTAACTGGTTTTTTGTGTTCTTCTCACAGATCTCCTCATAAAAAACCAACCTAGCTTTATGCCCCTTAATTGGGGCTACCCTTTTCTGCTTACCTCTCAAGTATTGTCTATCCTTTTTCTCTTAAGTTTATTTTTTTTATGCCGATAAAGCGTTATAAGAGTCTGCTTTGCTATATCAGCAAAGAGCTATTTTATTGAGAGGTCATTATGACAGTGACAGTAAACACCAATGTGTCTGCCATGACGGCACAGCGATATTTGAATCAAGCGACGGAGCATTTAAACCAGTCAATGGAACGCCTTTCTTCGGGTAAGCGTATTAATAGCGCGAAAGATGATGCGGCAGGGTTACAAATATCCAATCGACTGCAAGCTCAAATGAGCGGTTTAAATGTTGCTGTCCGTAATGCCAATGATGGGATCTCTATTGCTCAAACGGCGGAAGGGGCGATGAACGAATCGACTAACATCCTTCAGCGTATGCGCGATTTAGCCTTGCAGTCATCTAATGGTTCAAATTCCTTGCAAGATAGACAAGCGATCCAAGAAGAAGCTGATGCTTTAAATGATGAATTAAATCGCATTGCAGAAACAACTTCTTTTGGTGGCCGTCGTTTATTGAATGGCCAATTTGGGACATCAACCTTCCAGATAGGTGCTAATGCAGGTGAAGCGGTTCAACTTACTTTAGGTAGTATGCGCTCTGATACCTTAGCGATGGGTGGTTTTCATTACACCTCACAAAATCAGCTTAATAAAGGTTGGACTATACCTGAAGGTGAGCAAACTTTAACAATGTCATTTGCTGATGAAAATGGAAAAGCTCAAGAGATTACGATAGAAGCGAAAGCCGGCGATGATATTGAAGAGTTAGCCACTTACATCAATGGACAGAATGATACCGTTCAAGCATCCGTAAATGAAAAAGGTCAGTTGCAGTTATTTACTGCCGGAGATCTAGTCTCAAGTGCAGTGACCTTTGGTGGCTCATTATCTGCGGAATTGGCTATTGGTGGTGCTGTATTTGATACCGTGAATGATTTGGATTTAACAACGGTAGGCGGTTCTCAAAAAGCCATTGCAACGTTAGATGCGGCAATGGGGTTTGTTGATAAAGAACGTGCTACTTTAGGTGCTTTTCAAAATCGTTTTGGTCATGCGATTAATAATCTAAATAATATTAATGAGAACATCTCGGCATCGAACAGTCGTATTGAAGATACTGATTTTGCTAAAGAAACAGTTGAAATGATGAAAGCTCAGATATTACAACAAGTGAGTTCAACAATATTGGCTCAAGCTAAGCAAGCACCTGATGTTGCTTTAAAGCTGCTTGGGTAGTTTTAGTTCTTTACGTATAAAAAACCAGCGTTTGCTGGTTTTTTTTTATCTGTAAAAAGGTATTTATTAATGAGAACTTGAGTAGATTTCTTTTATATCAATAGCTTAAGAGGTTTTAATGATAAACATAAAACTTTAGCTATTTTTCTGTCAAATTTAAAAAACTTTGAAGCACGATCATAGTTTATAAAGTAATCGATAATTTTATAAGAAAATCAATAAAGGTTTATTTTTAACCGTCGTTACATTAAGTATCAGGCGCTAATGGCAACATTGTTAGTTCCAAATAATGAAGCTCAGTTTTCCGAAAACGGAAAACAATCGGAAAACTAAACGGAGATACAACTATGTCAATTACAGTAAATACTAACGTATCGGCAATGACAGCTCAGCGTTACCTGAATAGTGCAACGGATGGCGTAAATAAATCAATGGAACGCTTATCTTCTGGCTATAAAATTAACAGTGCAAAAGACGATGCGGCAGGTTTACAAATCTCAAACCGTTTAACGTCACAATCTCGTGGTTTAGATGTAGCAGTACGTAATGCAAACGACGGTATTTCAATTGCACAAACGGCTGAAGGTGCGATGAATGAATCGACAAACATCCTTCAACGTATGCGTGATTTATCTCTTCAATCTTCAAATGGTTCAAATACTTCAGCTGATCGTGAATCGATTCAACAAGAGGTTGGCGCATTAAATGATGAGTTAAACCGTATCGCAGAAACAACGTCGTTTGGTGGCTCTCGCCTTCTAAATGGCCAATTTGGTACAAAGTCATTCCAAATCGGTGCTGATTCTGGTGAAGGGGTAATGCTTAGTTTAAATAACATGCGTTCAGACTCGGCATCAATGGGCGGAACAAGTTATAAAGCAGAAACAGAGCTGGGTGCTGATTGGTCAGTAAATGCTGAGAAATCAGAACTAACTGTGTCGTTTTTAAACAACGCGGGTGAAGAGAAAGAACTAACGATTAATGCGAAAGCTGGCGATGATATCGAACAAGTAGCGACGTATATTAATGGTCAAACAGATTCAATTAATGCCTCTGTATCAGAAAAGGGTGAGCTTCAAATTGTTACCTCTAATGATAAAGTTCAAGGGGAGGTGAGCTTCGGTGGTTCTCTTGCTGGCGAATTAAATATGGGTACAGCTCAAGCTGAAACCGTAAAAAGCATTGATGTAACGACTGTTGGTGGTTCACAAAAGGCCGTTGCTATTCTAGATGCGGCAATGCAGTTTGTCGATTCTAACCGAGCAGATCTTGGTGCATTTCAAAACCGCTTTAATCACGCAATTTCAAACTTAGATAGCATTAATGAAAATGTATCTGCATCAAATAGTCGTATTAAAGACGTCGATTTTGCTAAAGAAACGACAGAAATGACAAAAGCTCAAATTCTTCAACAGGCAAGTTCATCTATTTTAGCTCAAGCTAAGCAAGCACCTAATGCTGCACTTGGTTTACTGAGATAATTAGTTCGTTAAGAATAATTACTTACTTCTAAGGTAATAGTGCTCTCACACTATACCAAAGCCGGGGCTTGCCTCGGTTTTTTTTGTTTGTAAAACCATCAATAAATATTTATTTCTCTCTAAAGTAAGTGATTTTCCTCACATTTAACCTGAGTTTTAAATTATTTTCGATTTTTTTGCATTTTTCTCTAAAGAGTTTCCGAACGCGAGCGATAACTTAATTACAAGGCATGACGATTAAGAAAATCGCTTGAAAATTCTTTAAAAAGAAAAACTTAAAAAATTAAAAGTTTTTCTAAAGTAATTCAAAACGCGGTCGTTAAGTTAAGTATCAACGATGATTAATACGGTTTCCGGTCCAGGAGCGGAGTGATTCGGAACCAAAGTGGAGAAATAAATTATGGCTATCAATGTAAACACAAACGTATCAGCAATGACTGCACAGCGTTACTTAAACAGCACAACGAATGACCTAAACAGCTCAATGGAGCGTTTGTCTTCTGGTCTTAAAATTAACAGTGCAAAAGATGATGCGGCTGGCCTACAAATTTCAAACCGTCTAACTTCTCAAGCTCGCGGCTTAGATGTGGCAGTTCGAAATGCAAATGATGGTATCTCAATGGCGCAAACTGCTGAAGGTGCGATGAACGAAACAACGAACATCCTTCAACGTATGCGTGATTTATCACTTCAATCTTCAAACGGTTCAAATACACACGCTGACCGTACTGCGATTCAAGAAGAAGTGGTCGCTTTGAATGACGAATTAAACCGTATTGCAGAAACAACATCGTTTGGTGGCTCTCGCCTACTAAATGGTCAGTTTGGTACTAAATCTTTCCAAATCGGTTCCGATTCAGGTGAAGCGGTAATGCTAACACTGAATAACATGCGTTCTGATACAACAGCGATGGGGGGACATACTTACTCAGCGACAGAAGGTAAAGATGCAAATTGGTCAGTAAGTGCAGAAAACACAGAATTAACAATGAACTTTGTCGATAAAGAAGGCAAAGAGCAAAATATCTCAATCAATGCAAAAGCAGGCGATGATATTGAAGAAGTAGCGACTTACATCAATGGTCAAAGCAACGCAATCAACGCATCTGTTACTGAAGATGGCAAGCTGCAAGTATTCGCAGCAGCAGAAGCAACAGACATTGAGTTTAGTGGTTCATTAAGCAATGAATTAGGTATGGGTAATAAAGTTGCCGATACAGTGAAAAGCATAGATGTAACTACCGTGGGTGGTTCACAAAAAGCGGTTGCTATTCTTGATTCAGCTATGGAATACGTTGACTCAAACCGTGCTGACCTAGGTGCTTTCCAAAACCGCTTTGGTCACGCTATCAACAACTTAGAAAATATTAATGAGAACGTTAATGCGTCTAACAGCCAAATCAAAGATGTTGATTTTGCTAAAGAAACGACAGCAATGACGAAAGCTCAAATCCTGCAACAAGCGAGCTCGTCTATCCTTGCTCAAGCTAAGCAGGCACCAAATGCAGCATTAGGCCTGTTGGGCTAATCAGCATAGTAAATACTTGTGAGAATGGGAATTTATGCGACACGCTGAGTTCCTTCCCAACAGGTCATGAGTAAGTCTGACTTACTTTTTAAAATTAAACTTAGGCTATCCCGCATGTATTTTGTAGAGGTGAGAGTCTACAAAGTGCATAGAGATACGCTTTATAAATATATGTGAGAATCAATAGCTGGTTTGGAGGATGAGACCAAACCACTGTTGTACAATTTTCCTTAGGAGATCTATTTATGTCTATTACAGTAAATACTAACGTATCAGCAATGACTGCACAGCGTTACCTAAACAGCGCAACATCTGACGTTAATCAATCAATGGAGCGTCTGTCTTCTGGTAGCAAAATCAACAGTGCTAAAGATGATGCAGCTGGCCTACAAATCTCCAACCGTTTAAACACGCAGACTCGTGGTCTAGACGTAGCGGTTCGTAACGCAAACGACGGCATCTCTATGATGCAAACTGCTGAAGGCGCAATGAAAGAGACTTCAAACATCCTTTCTCGTGTGCGTGATCTTGCGCTGCAATCGTCAAATGGTTCAAACACTGACGCTGACCGTAGCGCGATCCAACAAGAAGTAACGGCTCTTTCTGATGAAATGAACCGTATTGCAGAAACAACTTCTTTTGGTGGCACACGTCTACTTAACGGTAACTTCGGTACTAAATCTTTCCAAGTTGGTGCAGATTCAGGTGAAGCAGTAATGCTTACTCTAAACAATCTACGTGCTGACGAAGCAAACATGGGTGGCCAATCTTTCACTGCGAAAGAAGGTGTTGCTGCGGGTTGGACTGCTGGTAAAGACGCAAACATGACTATCTCTTTCACAGACAAAGCGGGTGAAGAGCAATCTGTTTCTATCAACGCTAAAGCTGGCGACGATATCGAAGAAGTAGCAACTTACATCAACGGCCAAACTGACAAAGTTAGCGCTTCTGTTGGTGAAGATGGCAAACTGCAAGTATTTGCAGCTAAAGGCACAATCGAAGGCGAAATCGAATTCTCTGGTGCTCTAGCTAACGAAACTGGTATGTCTGACGCTGTTCAAGCTCAAAAAACAGTTGGTAACATCGACGTTACAACGGTAGCTGGTTCTCAAGACGCAGTAGCAGTTGTTGATGCAGCAATGAAATTTGTTGATAGCCACCGTTCTGAGCTAGGTGCTGCTCAAAACCGTATGGGTCATACAATCAACAACTTAGACAACATTAACGAAAACGTTTCTGCTGCTAAGAGCCAAATCAAAGACGTTGATTTCGCGAAAGAAACAACTGAAATGACTAAAGCACAAATCCTACAGCAAGCAAGCTCTTCTATCTTAGCTCAAGCTAAGCAAGCGCCTAACGCTGCTCTAGGTTTATTACGTTAATCTACACGATTAATTAATAATACCTAAATAGGTAGGTGGGCGGCTTCATCGTCAACCCACTTACTGAAATATGACAGCAGGGCCGCTCTCCTGCTGTCTTTTTTCGTATTAGGAGGAAAGAGTTATGAACCCCTCATTTGTATCTTCACCAGTCCTCACATCTTCACCTTCCAATAACGGCACGCAAATTGCTAGTTCTAATCAGCAACCGACATCATCTGTTAATACTATAAATAAAATAGCAGCAAGCGAATCGTTAGAAACATTGACGCCAAGCCAAGCGATTGTAGTAGAAGCAGAGCAAAAGCTTGAAACGAAAAAGAAAGAAGAAATTCATCATGCAGTAAAAGAGCTGAATGAATACGTTAAAAGCATGGGACGAGGATTATCATTTCATTTAGATGACGAATCAGGGCGGCAGGTTATTACCGTTCGTGAAATCAGCTCTGGTGAAATTATCCGTCAAATCCCCGATGACAAAATGTTGGAAGTTGCTAGAGAATTAGCTGCCAGTGCCTCTGGATTGATAGCTGAGAGGATATAAAACGTTAACTGAGGAAAATGCTTCATGAGTATGAGCCCGATGGGGATGGGTGGTGGCCTAGATATTAATTCTATGGTGGGTAAAATAGTTGAAAGCGAGCGCTTACCAAAGCAGCAGCGCATCGACCGTGAACGCTCAGACATAGACACGAATATCAGTGGTTACGGCCGTCTGCAAGAATCGTTAGATACCATGAAAAATCTCATGTCGACTTTTCGCCAAGAGGATACTTTTGCATCTCGAACCATCTCAAGCAGTGATGATGAAGTCGTAAGTGCAACAGCGACTCCTGAAGCCTTGGCTGGTCGATACAGCATTGACGTTTTACAATTGGCTCAAGCTCAAAAATTAGCGTCATCCCCAATTCGTGATGATGCTAAATTTGGTCCAGGTAAACTTGATATATCGTTAGGTGACAAAAGTTTCACTATCGATGTTATTGGTAAAAATAATAAAATTACCGATTTATTAAGACAAATTAATAGCGCGCCATCTAACCCTGGTGTGCAAGCTTCTATCGTAAAAGACGATGGTGGTTCTCGTCTTATCTTAGCATCAGATAAGCCTGGAGAAAGTCATAAAGTAAAAATTGAAGTTGATGCGGAGTATAACGATCAACTTCATCGTCTTGCCTTTAATCCAAATTTTGATCCTACAGTATCAACTAAGTTCGATATTCCAACACTTCTTCAATACCAAAATACCCCTGAAATAGCGGCGCAACAAGCGGGAGAACCGTTAACTCAAGAACAAGTTCCTGAACTGAGTGATGAAGAAAAATACGCTTATTTTAAACCGTTAATTGATGTTGCGAATAGAGATCTTGCGCGTGAAGAAAAAGCAGCTAAAGAAATCATGATGCAGCAAGAAGCAACAGCGGCATTAGCGACGTTAGAAGATCCAACCGATCCAACATCTGGCATGTCAGGATGGAGTGAGCGTACTGCAGGAACACTGCAAGCAGCACTTCCAAATGAAGATGAAAAGATTGAATTAGCTAAAGCGGCAAAGCAAGGCGATCAAGACGCTGCAGAAGCGCTTGCAGAAATTGGACAAACGCCAGATACGGTGTTCCAAGCAGCTGGTATTACTTACGAAGCGCCTCAGCAAGAAGCACCGAAAAAAGAAATTGTTGATATAGCAAAAGAAAAAGTAGAAAAACTGCCACCAACAATTAAAGAAATAGCAAAAGAAAAATTAGAACCGATTGAAAAGGTTGTAGAGACCATTAAACCTGAAGGTCCACGCAAACCTTTATATTCTGGTCTTCAAGAAGTTCAATCGGCAAGCAGTGCAAAAGTGGTCTTGGATGGTGTTGCAAGAATAAGCAGTGACACGAATGTTATTCAAGATGCGGTTCAAGGTGTTGATATCACTTTAAAAGGTACAACAGCAGAAGCAAGCAAGCGTATCGATTTAGACGTGCAATTTGATAGAGATACCGTAAAAGCTGCTATCGAACAATTTGTTAATACTTACAATCAGTTCTATGAAACCACCAAAGCATTGAGTGGTTTTGATCCGGCAACAGGTGAAAGTGGTCCACTTGCGGGAGACAGTGTCGTCCGTTCGGCTGAGTCTCGCTTAAAATCTGTATTTGTCGCGCCAGTCGAATCGGCTCCTACAGGAATAAAAACTCTGATAGAGCTTGGTATTTCAACAACTCGACAAGGCACACTTGAAATAAACCAATCCATGTTAGATCGTCAATTGAATGAAAATTTCAGTCAGTTGCATACTTTCTTTGGTGGTTCAAAAGGCTTTGCTAAGAAAGTTGAAGATGTTATTCAAAGCATGACAGGGGTGAGTGGTCCAATTCGTACACGAATGAATACGATGCGAGATCAAAACTATCGCCTTAATGATCAGCAGGTTGACTTAGACCGTCGAATGGATAGCTTACAAGAACGTACTCGTAATAAGTTTGCCAACATGCAAGATGTGACAGGAAAAATGAAAGCCCAGTTGTCAGGCATGATGAATGCGTTAGGTTAATTAATGCGATTAAGAAAAAATAAACCGATAAATAGCTGTCTTTAATAATAGGTATCTTTGATGGTGTTATTACAACAATTAGCAAAATTAGATCGAGAGCTACAGATCTCATATCGATGTGATGATATTAATTTTGAGCAAGTGGCGGTTTTTTTATCAGATCGGGAACAACTCTTGCATCAATGCATGAAAGTGTCAGAAATAGTGCATTCTACTGAATGGCAAGCTGCAATTGAAAGAACTCAACTAATTATCAATGAGATGAATGGTTTAGGACAACAATTTGCTTTAGATTATCAAAAACTGAACCATGCAAAAAAATCGGTTCAGTTATATAGAAAATTTCAATAAAACTGAGGAAATACGATGAGAGGTTCACTACAAGCATATAAGAAGGTATCAATTGATAGCCAATTAAGTGCTGCATCACCTCATAAGGTCATTCAAATGCTAATGGCTGGTGCTATCGAGCGCTTAATCCAAGGAAAAGCAGCAATGCAGCAAGGCAATACAGCTGTAAAAGGCGAACGTCTTGGTAAAGCATTGGATATCGTGATCAGCTTGCGTTCATGTCTTTCAATGGATGATGGTGGTGATATCGCAAACAATCTTGATTCTTTGTATGACTTTATGATCCGTCAAATTTCACAAGCAAACCAAAATAATGAATCTCAGCCGATTGATGATGTTGTAGATATGTTACGCGAAATTAAATCCGCTTGGGACCAGATTCCGGCAGAGTTTCATAATCTTACCGCTGATAAAGTTGGCATATAATAAAATATATTTTATAAATCAAATTTATTTTCTGATTTTTATATTAACCTCTCATTTACGGTATGACTGTCTATTAGTCGACAGTCATAGTTGCCTTATTTTTCTTATGCTATAATATGGTTAAATAACTTCGGTGTTGTCCAAGATATAGACCAATTAAATCAAAGAATTAAGGCGCATAACACTTCTATGAAAGGTTTAGCAAAGACTCTAATTATTGAAGATGATGAGCAGAACCGACATAATCTCAAGGTTATTCTTGAGTTTATCGGTGAGCATTGTCATGCTATTTCAACTTCAGAACTGTCTACTTTTGAGTGGAGTGCTCCTTGGAGTGCTTGTTTTTTAGGCCAAGCAACTAATGAATCGCAGAAAGAGCTGATCAAAAAATCATTAATCGATCATAACCATATCCCTGTCGTAATTATGACTGGCGCTATGTACGATCTTGATGATCTTACCAATTATGTTGGTGAATTAAACCAACCTGTTAATTATCCTCAATTAACGGACGCCCTTCGTCATTGCCAAGAATTTATGGGACGTCGTGGTTTGGGGATTCCACACCTAGGTCGAAAAAATACGCTATTCCGTAGTATGGTTGGGCAAAGCTCAGCAATTAGCGCTGTTCGTCATTTAATTGAACAAGTCTCTGGTACCGAAGCAAGTGTTCTTGTTTTGGGGGAATCAGGCACAGGTAAGGAAGTGGTTGCACGAAACTTACATTACCACTCTCCACGTCGTAAGGGACCATTCGTACCTGTAAATTGTGGTGCTATTCCACCTGATCTTTTAGAGAGCGAGCTTTTTGGTCACGAAAAAGGGGCATTTACAGGAGCAATTACCGCTCGTAAAGGTCGTTTTGAACTGGCTCAAGGCGGCACTCTTTTCTTAGATGAAATTGGTGATATGCCAATGCCAATGCAAGTAAAGCTATTGCGTGTATTACAAGAGCGTTGTTTTGAGCGTGTTGGCGGAAATCAAAGTATTAAAGCGGATGTTCGTATTGTTGCCGCAACGCATCGAAACCTCGATTATATGATTGAGAAAGGCACATTTCGTGAAGATTTATATTATCGCTTAAATGTCTTCCCAATTGAAATGCCAGCACTACGTGAGCGTAAACAAGATATTCCTCTGTTATTGCAAGAATTACTTGCAAGAATGGAAGCTGAAGGGAGTATTCGTGTTCGTTTAACTCCTCGTGCAGTTAATTCCTTAATGGAGCATCATTGGCCTGGTAACGTTCGTGAATTAGCGAATTTAATTGAGCGATTGATGATCTTATTCCCTGGTGAATCTGTTGATGTAAATCATTTACCGACAAAATATCGTTATAGTGATATTCCAGAGTTTCAACCTGAGAATTACAACCAACAAACCATTGAAGAGCAAGAACAAGCAGCACTTGCTGATATGTTTGCAAACTTCAGTGACGGTGGCGTCCCGCAAGCGGCAACACCAAGCTTTGGTCCTGCATCAAATGATTTACCAGAAGATGGTTTAAATCTAAAAGAGATGCTGGCTGATGTTGAAGTTAATATGATATGCCAAGCACTTGAGGCGCAAAATGGCGTTGTTGCAAGAGCGGCTGATATGCTGGGCATGCGAAGAACGACATTAGTAGAGAAAATGCGTAAATATAATCTGAATAAAGATGATATTCGTTAATAAGGTCTACTGACAAATAATTGACTCGTCAAACTTGCACTTTGTTGTAAGTTGTTGATTGTAATCAATAAAGGGGCTGGCATGTAAAATGCATTAGCCCTTTTGTTGTTTTGGCGGGAATAAAATTATGCAGGGTAATTTAGAGAGTGAGACCAACTCACCTCTTGGTACAGTAGAAGAACAAAATACACGTTATAAGCAAGTATTAGATGTAATGCCAGCAGGCGTAATATTATTGAATACTCAAGGCGTCGTGTGTGAAGTTAACCCAGAAGCGATCAGACTTCTTGGTCCTCCATTATTAGGTGAACGTTGGTTTGAAGTAATTCAACGATCATTTGACCCAAGAGAAGATGATGGCCATGAAATTTCGTTACGTAATGGGCGTAAGGTACGCTTAGCTATTTCTGCATCAGAAACGGGCCAGCTTATTCTTATTACGGATCTGACAGAAACTCGTCTACTGCAATCTAGAGTCAGTGATTTACAACGCTTGTCATCATTAGGAAAAATGGTGGCTTCCCTTGCACACCAAGTAAGAACACCACTATCAAGTGCAATGCTATACGCATCTAATCTGGGTTCTCCTAATTTACCTGCCGCGACACATAAACGTTTTCAAACTAAATTAGTTGACCGTCTTCATGATCTTGAAAAGCAAGTGAATGATATGCTGCTTTTTGCAAAAGGTGGTGATAACAAAGTTGTTAACTCCTTTACGATTGCTGATTTAGTTGCTGAATACCAACCCATGGTTGAAACCGCATTGCAGTCAAACCAAGTTGATTATGCTTTAGAGGTTGAAGAGGAAGATACATTACTCATGGGTAATGCAAACGCCATTGCGAGTGCGATCAGTAATTTGATCATGAATGCCATTCAAGTGATTGGTAAAGAGTGTCAAATCGACGTCTTCTTTAGACCGGTGAACGGATTTTTAAAAATATCGGTACAAGACAACGGTCCCGGTATTCCATTAGAACTACAAGATAAAATTATGGAACCATTTTTCACTACACGCTCTCAAGGCACAGGTCTTGGTTTGGCGGTAGTTCAAATGGTGTGTCGAGCACATAAAGGACAACTTGAATTGTATTCAGAACCGGATGATGGTGCGTGCTTCACCATGTCGATCCCGCTAACAGCAACCCAAACAGAATCTGGAGAATAACCATGGCGCAAAGTAAAGTACTGATCGTAGAAGATGATGAAGGCCTACGCGAAGCGTTGATCGACACCTTAGAATTAGCTGGTTATGAATGGATTGAAGCAGATAGTGCGGAAGCTGCTCTATTGATTTTGAAAAAAGAGCCTGTAGATATTGTTGTTTCAGATGTGCAAATGGCAGGTATGGGCGGCTTGGCATTATTACGTAGTATTAAGCTGAATTGGCCAAATTTGCCCGTTCTTCTAATGACAGCGTATGCCAATATTGAAGATGCGGTTTCAGCAATGAAAGAAGGCGCAATAGATTACATGGCGAAACCTTTTGCACCAGAAGTGCTTTTAAACATGGTAAGTCGCTATGCTCCAGTAAAAAATGAGCAAACGGGCGACGCCATTGTTGCTGATGAGAAAAGTCTTAAATTACTTAAATTGGCAGATAAAGTTGCTCGAACTGACGCAAACGTGATGGTGCTTGGCCCTAGTGGTTCAGGAAAAGAAGTAATGTCTCGTTATATTCATAACAATTCACAACGCAGTGAAGGGCCTTTTGTTGCAATTAACTGTGCCGCAATTCCTGACAACATGTTAGAAGCAACCCTATTTGGTTATGAAAAAGGCGCATTTACAGGCGCAGTTCAAGCGTGTCCGGGTAAATTTGAACAAGCGCAGGGCGGCACTATTTTACTGGATGAGATCAGTGAAATGGACCTTAACCTACAAGCGAAATTACTTCGTGTTCTACAAGAAAGAGAGGTTGAGCGTCTAGGTGGTCGTAAGAGTATTAAGCTTGATGTTCGTATTTTAGCGACAAGTAACCGTGATTTAAAAAAATACGTGGAAGAAGGTAATTTTAGAGAAGATTTATATTACCGTTTAAACGTATTCCCAATTGCATGGCCGCCATTAAAAGAGCGTAAAGGAGACATTAACCCTTTAGCGAAACATTTGATAGAGCGTCACTGTCAAAAACAAGGCTTACCTGTACCAACATTAACCGTTGATGCGATGGCTAAATTAGAGTCTTACCCTTGGCCTGGTAATGTGCGTGAGTTAGACAATGTTGTTCAACGAGCATTGATTTTGGCTGAAGGTAATCAGATCACTTCTGATGATGTATTACTTGAAGGTGTTGATTGGGCTGATGCTAGCAGTTTACAGCAAGTTGTAAGTGGCGAAGCTCCAGCAATTAGACCTGAGCAGCAGATACCGTCAATAAATGAGCCATCAACTATTGAACTAGAAAGCACAAATGTTGATGCTATGAGTACATCGACAGGCTTAGGTGGTGAATTGCGTGAGCAAGAGTACATTATTATTCTAGAAACGATAAAAGCGTGTGATGGAAAGCGCAAAGATGTAGCCGAAAAACTAGGGATTAGCCCAAGAACACTGAGGTACAAACTTGCTAAGATGCGTGATGCTGGAATCGATATCCCAAGCTAAAACAGTTAGTTATAGTTATTGATATTTTGGTATGTAAATTGCTTTATATACTTCGGGTCGTAAAATTAAGTCAATTAGTTGACTGGGTCGGAGAATAGAAATGAAGATTGGTGGTTTACAGGACGAAATGCAAGCAATGATGCTTGACGCGTCAAATACAACGCGTCCAGCAACAGGTAAAGAGGTCGGTGCGGACTTCAGTGCTATGTTTGCAAAAGCAGTAAATAACGTGAATGGCTTACAACAAGCATCAAGTGATTTGGCTGTGCGTTTTGATCGTGGTGATGAAGGGGTTTCATTATCTGATGTAATGATTGCACGTAACAAATCAAGCGTAGCATTTGATGCGACAATTCAAGTGCGTAATAAGCTAGTTGATGCTTATAAAGCACTAATGAATATGCCTGTATAGTTTCTAGGAAGTAAAGCGTGTCAGAAGAAAATAAAAATACAGACTTAACGGTATCTGATGGAATGTCATCAGGCGGTGCAATGACACTGGATGGTTCCGTTGATGTACAAAATCCTGATGTAGATGAGCAAAGTTCTTCAAAATTAGATTCAGCGCTGGGTAATCTTGATCTATTGCGTCAAGTTATCTTAGTTTTATCTGTTTCTATTTGTGTAGCCTTAATTGTAATGCTCTTCTTTTGGGTGCAAGAACCTGAAATGCGACCGCTTGGTATGTATGAAACGGATGAATTAATCCAAGTTCTTGATCACCTTGATGCGCAGAAAGCCGAATATAAACTAGATGGTAATACTATCTTAGTTCCTGCCTCTGAATTCAGTAAAATGAAATTAGATCTTTCTCGTGCTGGTTTAAATAAATCAGTTGATGAAGGTGATGAGATTCTATTGCAAGACATGGGCTTTGGTGTTTCACAGCGTTTAGAACAAGAGCGTCTAAAATTAAGCCGTGAACGTCAATTAGCCAGTACATTTGAGCAAATGCGTCCAATTCGTAAAGCACAAGTACTGCTTGCTATGCCAAAACAAAGTGTGTTTGTTCGTCATAACCAAGAAGCGTCTGCAACCGTATTTTTGACAATGCGTATGGGTGCTAGCCTAAAGCAAGAAGAAGTTGATTCTATTGTTGATATGGTTTCAAGTGCGGTTCCGGGAATGAAACCAACACGCGTTACCGTAACAGATCAGCATGGGCGTTTATTGAGTTCAGGCTCGCAAGATCCAATGGCAATGGCTCATCGTAAAGAGCAAGAATTAGAACGTAAGCAAGAGCAAACTCTGCGAGATAAAATTGACGCAATTTTAATTCCAGTATTAGGTTTAGGTAACTATACCGCTCAAGTTGATGTGTCTATGGACTTTAGTGCTGTTGAACAAACTCGCAAGAAGTTTGACCCACAAACGCCATCGACTCGAAGTGAATATACATTAGAGGATTATAATAACGGTAATGTTATTGCAGGGGTTCCAGGGGCGTTAAGTAATCAGCCTCCGGTTGATTCTGCTATCCCTCAAGACATTGCTGAGTTAAAAGACGGTTCAGTATTGGGTCAAGGTTCTGTACACAAGGAAGCAACACGAAACTTTGAGTTAGATACTATGATTAGCCATGAGCGTAAGCAAAGTGGCACCGTTGCTCGTCAAACTGTATCTGTTGCGATAAAAGAGCGTCAAAATGTTAATCCTGATACAGGGGAAGTGACATACACTCCAATGTCAGCTGAACAAATTGATAAAATTCGTCAAATCATCATTGGTAGTGTTGGTCTTAATGAGCAACGTGGTGATTTATTGAACGTATTAAGTGTTAAGTTTGCTATTGAAGAACAGCCAATCGTCATTGATGTGCCTATTTGGGAAAATCCAAACTTTAATGATTGGATTAAATGGTTAGCTGGTGCTCTGGTTATTATTGCCGTGCTTCTTATCCTTGTTCGCCCAGCAATGAATAAATTGTTATTCCCTAACCAAGCAGAAGATGATGCGATGGCAAATGGCGAAGGTCATGCTGATGGTGAAATGGGCTTAATTGGTAGTGATTTGGATGGTGACGGATTTGAATTTGGCTCTGGTATCGACCTTCCAAACCTACATAAAGATGAAGATTTATTGAAAGCGGTTCGTGCTCTTGTAGCGAACGAACCAGAGCTTGCGGCGCAAGTCGTTAAAAACTGGGTATCTGAAAATGGCTAATGAGATTGTAGAAGCAGAAAAAAAAGATGAAGATAACCAAGAGTTTGATCTTTCATCACTCGCAGGCTCAGAGCGTGCAGCCATTTTGCTACTTAGTTTGAGTGAGGATGATGCCGCGAGCATTATCCGCCACTTAGAGCCAAAGCAAGTTCAGAAAGTGGGTGCAGCAATGGCAACGGTATCTGATTTAAATCAGGTTAAAGTGTCAGCTATTCACCGTGCTTTCTTAGAAGATATTCAGAAGTACACTAGTATCGGTATGGGTAGCGAAGACTTTATGCGTAATGCATTGGTTGCCGCTCTTGGTGAAGATAAGGCAAATAACCTTGTTGACCAGATTTTACTTGGTAGTGGTTCTAAAGGCTTGGATTCATTGAAATGGATGGACCCTCGTCAGGTGGCAAGCATCATCATGAATGAGCATCCACAGATCCAAACTATCGTATTGTCTTACCTAGACCCAGATCAATCGGCAGAGATTTTATCTCAATTCCCTGAACGTGTACGTCTTGATCTAATGATGCGAATTGCTCACCTTGAAGAAGTTCAGCCTTCAGCTCTGGCTGAACTGAACGAAATCATGGAGAAACAGTTTGCGGGTCAATCTGGTGCTCAAGCAGCCAAAATTGGCGGCCTGAAAGCAGCGGCAGAAATCATGAACTACCTAGATAACAGTATTGAAGGTATGTTGATGGATCAAATTCGTGACCAAGATGAAGAGACAGCAACGCAGATTCAAGATCTTATGTTTGTCTTTGAAAATCTTATTGATGTTCAAGATCAAGGCATTCAAATGCTATTGCGTGATGTTCCGCAAGAAGTGCTACAAAAAGCACTTAAAGGCGCAGATGATGCACTTAAAGAGAAGATGTTTAAGTGTATGTCAAAACGTGCAGCAGAGCTTATGCGTGATGACCTTGAAGCGATGGGACCAGTACGAGTTGCTGATGTTGAAGCTGCACAGAAAGAAATTCTGGCAGTGGCACGTCGAATGGCAGATTCTGGTGACCTAATGCTTTCTGGTGGTGCGGATGAATTCGTATAATACGTTTTCAGTGCGTTAAGTTATAATAAAACGGCTATTTCGGTTTGATATCAACATGATTGGTATTATTGAAATAGCCGTTGTGCTTTTTAAACTTCTAATTTTACGGATTATCATCATGAGTATCAGCAAAAAACGTGGCTTTATTCGCATTACCGATGAGAGTGAACTGCAACGAACTAATATTTGGGAATCTCCAGATTATTCTGATCCTGATAAACCAGCCCGTGAAACCGCATTAAATTACGATCCCAGTTGGGCACCTTCATTACCTAAAGAAGAAGAGCCTGAAGAGTTTGTACTTACTGATGAAATCATTGAGCAAATCAAACAAGGAGCTTATAACGAAGGTTTACTAGAAGGCCAAGAATTCGGCTACAAAGAAGGCTTAGAAAAGGGCCAAGTAGAAGGGTTCGAAGCGGGTAAGCCAGAGGGTTACCAAGTTGGTTATGACGAAGGTATCGCAGCAGGACAAGCTGAGATTCAAGAGCTAATTAAACAATTAATTGAAATGACGGATAAATTTTCAGCACCACTAGAATTAGTCGATTCTCAAGTAGAAAAACAGTTAGTAGATATGGTACTTGCTCTGACAAAAGAAGTAATTCATGTTGAGGTAAAAACCAATCCTCAAGTGCTTCTTGATACGGTTCGTGAGGCTGTCGAAACTCTACCTGTCACTGAACGAGAAATCACTATTTCGCTGAATCCAGAAGATCAACAACGCGTTATTGATGCTTATGGTGAAGAAACATTAGCTCAAAAGCAATGGACTCTTATTTCAGAACCGTCAATGAATGTCGGTGATATTAATATCCAAGCTTCCGATTCTAAAGTTAGCTACTTATTAGAAGAGCGCATCAAAAGCGTATTAGCTAAATTTTGTGGAGTTAACCGTCACCAAGGAAATCAGTAATGTTGCCATTATCTGAACGCCTTTCTCAATATCAAACAACGGGGCTAACTACTCGTGCGATTGCATCTGGTAAGTTAGTGCGTGTTGTTGGCTTAACGTTAGAAGCGACCGGTTGTCGAGCACCTATCGGAAGTTCTTGCTTAGTCGAAACTATTAACGGTGAAATTGAAGCAGAAGTCGTTGGTTTTTCTGGTGAAAATCTATTTTTAATGCCAAATGAACAAGTATCCGGTGTGTTGCCAGGTGCAAAAGTCACCCCAATAGTGGGCGGCAGTGGTATCTCTGTTGGTATGGAGCTGCTTGGACGAGTCGTGGATGGTGTTGGTAATCCTATTGATGATCTTGGTGAGTTATATACTGAAGAGACGGCATCATTTACTTCAGAGCCTATCAACCCATTAGCAAGAAAACCAATTTCAGAACCGCTTGATGTTGGTTTGAAAGCAATTAACGGTTTACTTACGGTTGGTAAAGGACAGCGTTTGGGTCTATTTGCCGGATCGGGTGTGGGTAAGTCGGTAACTCTTGGCATGATGACTCGTGGTACAACAGCGCAAGTGGTTGTTGTTGGTCTGATTGGTGAGCGTGGACGAGAAGTAAAAGAGTTCATCGAAGAGATTTTAGGTCCAGAGGGGCGACAACGATCAGTGGTTGTTGCAGCGCCTGCCGATTCATCAGCACTAATGCGATTAAAAGGCTGCCAGACCGCATTGACTATTGCTGAATACTTTCGCGATCAAGGTTTAGATGTTCTATTATTGATGGATTCATTGACGCGTTTTGCACAAGCTCAGCGTGAAATTGCACTGTCTGTTGGTGAACCACCAGCAACCAAAGGCTATCCGCCATCAGTATTTGCTAAGCTTCCTGCATTGGTAGAGCGAGCTGGTAATGGCAATGATGACCAAGGTTCCATTACGGCATTCTTTACCGTATTAACTGAAGGTGATGATTTACAAGATCCCATCGCGGATGCATCTCGAGCTATTCTTGATGGGCATATTGTACTTTCAAGAGAAATGGCAGATGCCGGTCACTATCCAGCGATTGATGTCGAGAAGTCAGTCAGTCGTGTTATGCCACAGATTACTGACGAAGAGCATATGCTCATGTCGAAAGCGGTGAGACAAGTACTTTCTATCTGTCGTAAAAACCAAGATTTAGTTTCGATTGGTGCATATAAGCCAGGAACAGATCCTGCGATAGATCAAGCCTTTACGTTGAAGCCGCGTTTAGATGAGTATTTACAACAGAGAATGAAAGAAAGTGTTCCATTTGACATGTGTAAAAGTATGCTAAAAATGTTGCTGAGTGGCTAAATGGCAATAATGAAAAAAGAGAAAGATCATGAGTAATACGTTTGATTTCTTATTAGAACAATCTCAAGAAAGAGAGAATCAAGCAGTAATGGCATTAAATACAGCCAAAGCCGAGCTTGATGATTTCTACGAGCAGGTAAAGCAGATAGAAAAATATCGTCTTGATTACTGTAATCAATTATTGCAGCGTGGCCAGCAAGGACTGACTGCGAGTCAATATGGCCACTTAAATAAGTTTTTAGTTCAACTTGATGAAACCTTAACCAAACAAAAGAGTGCCGAATCTCATTTCACTTCCCAAGTGGATAATTGCCAAACCTATTGGCAAGAAACTCGTAAACAGCGTCGTTCTTATGAATGGATGATCGATAAGAAAAAAACAGAACGTCAGAAAATGTTAGATAAACAAGAACAAAACATGATGGATGAATTTTCAACGTTACAGTTTTCTCGTCGTTCTAAATCTTAACGGTTCTGAGTATTTGTTTTTGATTTCCTTTCTATTATTAAAATTGGCTTAATATTTGCTTTAAAATATCAAACGTTGAGCCTCTATCGCTCTTGTCAAAAAATCCACACTCAATGTAGAGAACATACTATGAGCAGTCATGACTTACCATTAAACAGTATCAATAAAAATGTGCCTATAAAGCCTGATACGAAAACGGCTGCCGTAGAACAAACAGAATCTGAAGGCTTTGTTGAAGAGCTAAAAGAATTGATGGAATTAAGCGAAAAAGAAGACGCCAAAAAAGCAGCGGTTGAAGAAAAATCAGCCGATGAGAAAGCAAGACTGGCTGAGAAAAAAGAAAAAGCCGACGAGTTGGAAAAAAAAGAAGACAGCGTAGAAGACAAAGTTGGTGAAGGCTCTGAGTTATTATCTCGTCTTGATCAAGCGAATGGTACGCTTGTGGATAGTAAGAAAAGCAAAGAAAATGCAGATAAAACGTCAGGATCTAGTGAAGAAGAGTTAGATCAGGAAGACGGAAAAGAAGCTATACTTACTCAAGCAACGGTTGGTGCCGCTGCTGGTAAAGAAAGCAGTAAAACCGTTGGTGATGAGTCGGACCCTACCCAAGAAATTCAATGGGGTAAGCAATCTAAAGCTGCGAGTGGCGAAGCTCAAACCAAAGGCGAAGCTTCTGGCAACAAAGAATCAACTAAGGAGCTGTTAACTTCAACGGCTCTTATCGGAAAAGCAGAAGCTGAGTCTGGTAAATTAGCCGATGCACAAAAAGCTAAACTGGATATATCAGCGTTAGGAATGACACAGGTCGCTAACGGTGACGCAGTTAATTTAACCGAATCAAAAACAACAGACTCTTTTGCTCAGCAATTAGCAACGGCATCAGGGACGACAGCAACACAACAAGCGGCAGCAGCTCAAGCGCAACGAACAGATCCGATGAATGTGCCTTTAAATATCCGTCAAGAAATGGCCAGTGATGAAGTTGCAGAGCGCATCAATATGATGATGGCAAAAAACTTAAAGCATGTTGATATTCGATTGGATCCACCAGAAATGGGACGCATGCATATTCGTTTGAATATGGGAGCTGATAGTGCTGGAGTTCAGTTTACAGTATCGAATCAACATGCTCGTGATGCTATAGAGCAAAGTTTACCGCGTTTACGTGAAATGTTTGCTCAACAAGGCATTCAATTGGCCGATACATCAGTACAGCAACAAAGTTCTGGCGATTCTTCACAATATGGCTATCAAAAAGAAGAGTCTTCTCGTCAAGGTTCTGGTTTTAGTGAAATGTCTTCTGAAGAGCATGAAGTCAGTGTTCAAGTATCAAAACCAAATGATGGGATTAGTTTTTACGCCTAATTTAGAATAATAATTTACGATTTATCCAAAAGGAAAAACAATGGCTGATCAAGGTGCCTCATTAAAAAATAAAAAGAAACTGATCATTCTCATCGCATTGATTGTATTATTACTTATTGGTGGTGCAGGGGCTTGGTTCTTTATGTCGAGTGAACCAAAAACAGAACCAACAGAGCAAGATATTGCTGCACTAGAAGCAAAAATGCCGGCGTTATATTTAAACCTACCTCAACCATTTATTTTCAATGTGACAGGTGATAAACGAGATCGTCTAGTACAATTGAAAGTTCAAGTTGTAATGCGAGGTACAGATAATGAAGCCGTTGCAATACAACACACTCCTTTAATTGAAAGTGCCTTATTATCTACTTTTGCCGCAGCTTCAGTTGAGCAATTAAGAGAGCCTCGTGGTCGTATTGATCTTCGAGAGCAGGCAACGCGTGATATTCAAGATGCCTTTACCAAAATTACAGCTAAACCTGTAATTGAAAAAGTATTATTTACTGACTTTGTAATGCAATAGGTTCAATGTGACAGATCTATTATCTCAAGATGAAATTGATGCTCTACTCCACGGTGTAGATGACATCGAAGATGAAGTGCCTGGTGGTGATGAAAACGTAGGTTCAATGAAGAACTTTGATTTCTCATCACAGGACCGCATCGTTCGTGGTCGAATGCCAACACTGGAATTGATTAATGAGCGTTTTGCTCGTCATATGCGTATTAGCTTGTTTAATATGCTAAGAAAGACGGCAGAAGTGTCAATCAACGGCGTATCAATGGTGAAATTTGGTGAATACCAAAATACACTTTATGTACCAACCAGTTTAAATATGGTGCGTTTCCGTCCGTTAAAAGGAACGGCACTAGTGACTATGGAAGCGCGTTTAGTTTTCATTCTAGTAGAAAACTTCTTTGGTGGTGATGGTCGATTCCATGCCAAGATTGAAGGTCGTGAATTTACACCAACAGAGCGACGCATTATTCAATTACTACTAAAAGTCGTTTTTGAAGATTATAAAGAAGCTTGGTCTCCAGTGATGGGGGTTGAATTTGAATATTTAGATTCAGAAGTTAACCCAACCATGGCAAACATTGTGAGCCCAACAGAGGTTATCGTAGTCAGTTCATTCCATATTGAAGTGGATGGCGGTGGTGGTGATTTCCACGTAGTGTTTCCATATTCAATGGTTGAACCAATTCGTGAATTGCTTGATGCCGGTGTTCAAAGTGACAAGATGGACACTGATGTTCGTTGGAGCAAGGCGCTGCGTGATGAAATCATGGATGTGCCTGTTGAAATGAAGGTTAATCTATTAGAAAGCCAAATTTCATTACGAGACTTAATGGATTTAGAAGCGGGCGATATAATCCCTGTTGAGATGCCAGAGGCTGCAACTGTATTTGTAGAAGAACTGCCAACCTATCGCGGTAAAGTAGGAAAATCTAACGATAAATTAGCGGTACAGATCACTGAGAAAATCAAACGCCCTGATATGGTGAAAACGGATTTAGCCTTCTTAGGCAAAGACGTATTGTTTGATCTAGATGACGAAGAATAAGATAAAAGAAGGTAATGGATCATGGATTCAAATGAACAACAAATGGCTGACGAATGGGCAGCAGCGTTAAGTGAAAGTGCAGAAGCGGTATCAGCACCTTTAGAAGATTTAGAAGAAAAAGCGCCGGCGTTTAACGAAGATGAACGTCGCAAGCTTGATACAATTCTAGATATTCCAGTAACTATTTCTATGGAAGTAGGGCGCTCACATATTAGTATTCGTAACCTATTACAACTTAACCAAGGTTCAGTTGTTGAGCTCGACCGTATCGCTGGTGAATCACTGGATGTTATGGTTAATGGTACGCTGATTGCTCACGGTGAAGTTGTTGTAGTGAATGATAAATTTGGTATTCGTCTAACAGACGTTATTAGCCAAACTGAACGTATCAAAAAGCTACGTTAATTTACCTACTTAGCTAAGTACTTGAACAAAAAGGAAAGGAATATGAGACAGCTATGGTTATTGGCCTTCGTGCCCTTTCCTTTGTTCGCTGCAAGCGGTACCAATGTTGATTTAGCTGCAACTTTGGGGTCACTAATTTTTGTTATCGCACTCATCTTATTTTTTGCATGGTTGCTAAAACGAATGAGAGTTCCGGGAGTTACAGGTGGTTCCGGCAGTGCAATGAGCATTGTAAAACAACTTCCTGTTGGAACTAAAGAGCGTCTTGCCGTCGTTCAAGTTGGAGAAGAGCAATTCCTTATCGGGATAACTTCTCAAAATATCAATATGCTGAGCAAACTTGAAAAACCGTTAGAGACGACAGAAAGTACACTAACGCCATTTTCAACACAACTAAGCCAACTGATGAAAAAAAATGCTAAAAACTAAATTAATTGCCGCCACTTTGGCGGTTTTTTCACTCTTATTCATGGCATCTTCTGCATGGGCGGCTGATGATCTAGCAAGCTCTATTCCTGCCACTGCCGCCAGCGGTGAAAGCATGACCGTGACTGCGATGGAAAAAGATTCAGGCGCCGCGAAAACCATCGCAAAAGGCAGCTCCTCTGGTAGTGGCATTCCTGCTTTTACCATGACAACCAATGCGAATGGTGGAGAAGATTATTCGGTTAACCTTCAGATATTAGGTTTAATGACCATGCTAGGCTTCTTGCCGGCCATGGTTATTTTGATGACATCATTTACTCGTATTGTTGTGGTTATGTCGATCCTCCGACAAGCTATGGGTCTACAGCAAACACCATCAAATCAAGTGATCATAGGTATCGCTATGTTTTTGACTTTTTTCATCATGGCACCCGTGTTTGATAAAGTGAATGACACCGCGATTCAGCCTTATATCAATGAAGAAATTAGTGCTCGTGAAGCATTTGATGTTGCTCAAGTACCAATGAAAGAATTCATGTTGGCACAAACTCGCGTTAAAGATTTAGAAACGTTTGTTAATATGTCAGGCGTTGAAGCAGAAAATCCTGAAGATGTTCCTATTACCGTTATCATTCCTGCATTTATTACTTCAGAGCTAAAAACGGCATTCCAAATTGGTTTTATGCTTTTCTTACCGTTCTTAATTATCGACTTAGTGGTGGCTTCAGTCTTGATGGCCATGGGTATGATGATGCTTTCACCTATGATCGTATCGTTACCGTTTAAATTGATGTTGTTTGTATTGGTTGATGGTTGGAATTTAATTCTTTCAACTCTCGCTGGTAGCTTTACAACTTAAGGAGCCAACATGACCCCTGAAATGGCGATAGAGCTATTCCGCGGTGCACTGTACATGGTGCTTATCATGGTGTGTGCCATTATCATCCCAAGTTTATTAATTGGTTTAGTGGTTGCTGTTTTCCAAGCTGCAACCTCAATCAATGAGCAAACGTTGAGTTTTTTACCGCGTTTAATCGTCACGTTATTAGCATTAATGCTGTTTGGGCATTGGATGACCAGAATGCTAATGGAGTATTTTTACGAGTTGATCGCGCGAATGCCGACGATTTTGTATTAACGAATAACGCTGAGCTGATGTTATGGAATATCCAACTCAAATAGTTTTAGATTTTATAGCGACCTATTTTTGGCCCTATACTCGCATCTCTGCCATGTTAATGGTGATGTCTGTATTTGGGGCGCGATTTGTGTCACCAAGAATTCGACTCTATTTGGGCTTAAGCATTACTTTGGCTGCCATGCCTGCAATCCCAGCGATGCCACCTGAAATTCAACTGGTTTCTTTTCAGGGGTTTATGACCACAGCTGAGCAAATCATTATTGGTGTAGCGATGGGAATGGTGACGGTTTTTGTTACTCAAACCTTTGTCTTACTTGGGCAAATTCTGGGTATGCAATCGAGTCTCGGTTTCGCTTCCATGGTCGATCCTGCGAATGGACAAAATACTCCCTTACTTGGTCAATTATTTATGTTTCTGTCTATCCTATTTTTCTTGGGAACAGACGGGCATTTAAAAATGATTAACTTTGTTGTGATGAGCTTTACTACGTTACCTGTAGGCGTAGGAAAGTTAACTAGTGTTGACTTTCAATCATTAGCAGGTTGGCTTGGAATAATGATGAAAGCAGGCTTAAGTATGTCTCTTTCTGGAATTATTGCCTTATTAACGGTTAATTTATCGTTTGGTGTAATGACTCGTGCTGCTCCTCAGTTGAACATATTCTCATTAGGTTTTGCGTTTGCATTACTTGTGGGATTATTACTGACTTCTTATATTATCCTTGGTTTATTTACTCATTATGATTTGCATTGGGGACGAGCAGAAGAACAAATATGCAGCATGATAAGGTTGGATTGCTAATGGCTGAATTAAGATCATTGGAGGTCAGTCATGGCAGAAAGTGACGGCCAAGAACGTACCGAAGACGCCACATCCAAACGCTTGCAACAAGCCAAAGACAAAGGGCAGGTTGCAAGGTCAAAAGAATTGGCGTCAGTATCGGTACTCGTATGTGGTTCAGTAGCGCTAATGTGGTTCGGTGAAGATGTTGCTAAAGCGCTTTTCTCTATTATGGAGCGTTTATTTTCCCTTTCACGCGAAGAGATTTTTGACACCAATAAATTATTAGAAATTGTTGGTGGTGCATTGGGGGCATTAGTTTTCCCAGTATTATTGATATTGGTTACCTTATTTGTTGCAGCATTAATTGGTGCGGCAGGGCTTGGGGGGATCAGCTTTTCAGCAGAAGCGGCTATGCCGAAACCATCGAAGATGAACCCTATGTCAGGTATTAAACGTATGTTTGGTATGCAGAGTTGGGTGGAGCTTTTAAAGTCGATATTAAAAGTGTCACTGGTTGGAGGAACGGCTTATTATTTGATAGATAAAAGTAAAGCGGATTTATTTCAACTGAGTTTAGATACTTATCCATCTAATATCTTTCATTCTCTTGATATTTTATTGAATTTTATCTTATTGATAAGTTGTACTTTATTGATTGTGGTTGCTATCGATATTCCTTTTCAAATTTGGCAACATGCCAACCAATTGAAAATGACCAAACAAGAAATTAAAGACGAATATAAAGAAACAGAAGGTAAGCCTGAAGTAAAAGGCCGTATCCGTATGTTACAACGCGAAATGACTCAGCGACGAATGATGGCGGATGTACCCTCAGCTGATGTTATTGTTACTAACCCAGAGCACTATTCTGTGGCTTTACGTTATGATCAAAGTAAAGACTCCGCGCCGATAGTTGTCGCCAAAGGTATTGATCATGTAGCAATGAAAATTCGAGAAATTGCGCGTGAGCATAATATCGATATTTTACCAGCACCACCGTTAGCTCGTGCGCTATACCATTCAACGGAAGTAGAGCAGCAAATTCCAGATGGATTATTTGCCGCTGTAGCGCAGATTTTAGCGTATATATTTCAGATGAAACAATACAAGAAAAAGGGTGGAACCAAGCCAGAGCTTGATGAAGATACCCTGACCATTCCTGATGAGCTAAAGAAATAGGAATAACAAGGTCATTCCTATTTCTTTATTAACTCCAACCTTTAAGAATGCATTGGTGATGAAGAGTTTGAAGATCTGATTCACTCATATTGCCGGAATCAAACATCACGCCAAGCTTTGATTGCTTTTCTTTTGCGTCGACATTTTTTATCTCACCGGTAACCGTGATTGGCGCAATCGTTTCTAATTCAATGGAAACACTGACTTTTTGATTAAGTAGGTTATTTGAATTCAACTTCGCAGGGAGTGAAACTGCGCACCCTCCAACCGAAAAATCCGTCATTACGCCCGTTAGATTATGACTTCGAACTGCTAAATTACAGGAAAATTGAGTTTTAAGGCGTTGATGAGTTCGGATTTGTCTCATTGAAATGCTTTTAGGCGCATGAAGACAAATCATCTCCATTGGACGGTAAATAACGGAGTGGACTTGTGTTCTAAACGCGATGACGTCGCGATGTGTTGTATTGGTAATGGAGCGAAAGGTAACTTCCGCGCCCTCTAAATAGATTTTGTTAAATTCTAAAGGAGGTGAAATAGGATAATCGATGAAAATGTATTGGCCTTTTTTAAATCCAACTAATGTTGAACTTGCTTGAGCTGATTGGCCATTTGGTGAAGTAATTTCGATAATGACTTTAGCACCAATATCCATTTTATTAAGCACGTTTTGATCCGTACTAAGTGATACGTCAGTCATACAAACACCAAATCAAAGAAGAAGTTTATAATTATACAAAGGACGTCATGATTTTCAATCTTGTTCGGTCTTTTTCCTTAGGAATTAAATGGTTAATTCAGAGTTTGTGATTATTGTTATATCTGTCAGAAAAGTGGAGTAGCAAAGCCAAAAAAGTGACATTAATCTGGCTCGAAACTTGCTTTATTTGGGAAGTAATCATGTTATCAGTTATTTATTATTGATAATTTTCAATAATAACGTCGAGTATAAGAAGCAGAAGTAATGAAATTTCAAATGCCCCTTCCAAATAAGCTGTCTGCCTTAAAAGGTACAAAACTACCGCCTATAGGTGCACCAGTATTAGTACTGTCCACTCTAGCGATGGTGATATTACCAATACCAGCATTTTTACTCGACTTAATGTTTACCTTCAATATCGCTTTGGCAATGGTGGTGCTATTAGTCACCATCTATACTCGTAGACCGCTTGATTTTGCAGCTTTTCCTACCATTCTTTTAGTTTCTACCTTGCTTCGTTTAGCATTGAACGTTGCCTCAACTCGTGTGGTATTACTGCATGGTCATGAAGGGCCTGGGGCAGCGGGTAACGTAATTGATGCGTTTGGTAACGTAGTTATCGGGGGGAACTATGCGGTGGGTTTAATCGTATTTATTATCTTGATGATCATTAACTTTATGGTTGTAACCAAAGGTGCTGGTCGTATTTCAGAAGTAAGTGCGCGTTTTACTTTGGATGCATTACCGGGCAAACAAATGGCGATTGATGCCGATTTGAATGCAGGGCTTATTGACCAAGAACAAGCAAGAACTCGTCGCTTTGAAGTAACCAAAGAAGCAGATTTCTACGGCTCAATGGATGGTGCGTCTAAATTCGTAAAAGGGGATGCCATTGCAGGTATTCTTATTCTGTTCATCAATATCATTGGCGGCCTTATTATCGGTATGGCGCAATTTAATTTAGGTTTTGGTGAAGCGATTCAAATATATACATTGCTGACGATTGGTGATGGTCTGGTTGCTCAGATCCCATCGCTATTATTATCTATCGGTGCTGCGATCATGGTTACTCGTCAAAATACCGATGAAGACATGGGTGAGCAACTTGTATTTCAATTAGTAGATAACCCAAAAGCATTAATGGTGACTGCTGGAATCATGTTTGTGATGGGTATTGTCCCTGGAATGCCTCATTTCCCATTTATCCTACTTGCGCTTCTTGCGAGTGGCTGGGCGTATTATTTGACCAAGAAGAAAGGTCAAGAGAACGAAGACAAGAAAGCGGCGCCTCCTATGGAGATGTCATCGTCACAACAACCTAAAGAATTGTCATGGGATGATGTACAACCTGTTGATGTTATCGGACTTGAAGTGGGCTATC
The DNA here is from genome assembly GCF_057368585.1 of Aliivibrio thorii. Lineage (NCBI taxonomy): Bacteria > Pseudomonadati > Pseudomonadota > Gammaproteobacteria > Vibrionales > Vibrionaceae > Aliivibrio > Aliivibrio thorii. The sequence continues at coordinate 786,724 of NZ_CM170654.1, forward strand.
GTTTAATTCCAATGGTAGACAAAGAACAAGGCGGTGAACTGCTTGATCGTGTTAAAGGCGTTCGTAAGAAACTATCACAAGATTTTGGTTTCCTTGTTCCTGCTGTGCACATTCGAGATAACTTAGAGTTACCACCAAACGTATATCGAATTACCTTAATGGGTGTGGCAGGCGGTGAAGCTGAAATTCGTCCTGATAAAGAACTTGCGATTAATCCAGGGCAAGTTTATGGGTCAATTGAAGGTGAACCAACATTCGACCCAGCTTTTGGTTTAGAAGCGGTTTGGATTAATGGCGAGCAAAGAGAACATGCTCAAGCTCTGGGCTATACTGTAGTGGATGCTGCTACAGTGTTAGCAACACATTTAAGTCAATTATTAACCAATAATGCGGCGCAGTTATTAGGTCATGAAGAAGTTCAAAACTTATTAGAGTTGCTTTCACAAAGCTCACCTAAATTGGTTGAAGGTTTAGTGCCAGATCAGCTACCGTTAGGTGCGGTAGTTAAAGTGCTTCAGAATTTATTAAATGAAGCAATTCCGGTTCGTGATATTAGAACCATTGTCCAAACTTTGTCGGAATATGCGCCTAAGAGTCAAGAACCTGACATTTTGACGGCAGCAGTTCGAATTGCTCTAAAACGATTAATTATCCAGGAAATCAATGGTATAGAGGCAGAGATGCCTGTTATTACATTAATTCCCGAGTTGGAACAAATATTGCATCAAACAATGCAGGCATCGGGTGGTGAGACCACAGGTATTGAACCAGGGCTAGCTGAACGCTTACAGACTTCTTTAACTTTAGCGACTCAAGAGCAAGAGTTAAAAGGAGAGGCGGCAGTCTTATTGACCTCTGGGGTATTACGTTCGACATTAGCCAAGTTTGTTAAGAATACGATTCCTAACTTACGAGTGCTTTCTTATCAAGAAATACCAGATGAGAAGCAAATTAGAATAGTTCAAGCTGTTGGTAACTAACCGCGTCGACTTAATTTAGCGCAGGAATACGATATTGAAAATTAAACGATTTTTTGCAAAAGACATGCGTTCAGCTCTAGTTCAAGTAAAAGAAGAATTAGGCGTTGATGCAGTCATTATGTCAAATAAAAAAGTAACCGGTGGTATTGAGATCGTTGCAGCTATTGACCCTAATTCTCAGCAGGGCTCACTTTCTACGCCTGCATCTCGTCGAATTGAAGAAGATAAAGTAAGCGTTGGAAAGGGGTCAATGACTCGACGCTTTGCTAACATGGTCAAACAATATGGTTCTAATAGCGACTCGGCTGATCAAGAACCAGAACCGGTTAAAATAGAAAGAGAAGAAGACAGTTTAGCGGCATTACTAAAGCGCCAATCTAAGTTTCAAGGCCAGCCGTCAAACTCTTATCAATCAATGAAGGCTCAAGCTCCTAAGCTTGATACATCTGAAATGACTCGTGCGATTCAAAGTAATCCTAATTTAGCGCACCTTATTTCAGATGAACCAATGAGACAGCAAAGTCAGCCAGCACAACCAAGGTTAGATCCTTCTCGTTATGAGAAAGGAAGACGTTCAACGCATGACTCTAATGAAGACTTAGAACACATGCGTTCAGAAATGTCGTCTATTCGCCGTTTATTAGAGCATCAAGTTTCAGGTTTAATGTGGCAAGAAGTTGAGCGACGTGAACCGTTGCGAGCTATGTTGATTAAACGATTAGAAAAGATGGGTTTGTCAGCAGAACTTGCTGATCAACTTGCTTGTTATATTCCAGAAGATACAGCACCAAAAGATGCGTGGCCTGCATTACTTAAATTATTAGCAGAGCAAATACCAACAGCGAAAGTAGATACTTTATCGCGAGGCGGTATTGTTGCGTTATTAGGGCCAACAGGGGTTGGTAAAACAACAACTATTGCTAAATTAGCGGCAAGAGCTGCAATGGAGTATGGACCAGATCAAGTCGCATTAGTAACTACTGATACATTCCGAATTGGGGCTCAGGAGCAACTTGCTATTTATGGTCGTATTATGGGATGTCCAGTACGTATTGCTAAAGGCGCAGATGAACTGGCTTCGGTATTATACCAATTACGTAATCGCCGCCTTGTTCTTGTTGACACCGCGGGAATGGGTCAACGTGATATTCGTTTAACAGAGCAGCTTGATACACTAATGGAAAATAGTGGTTCACAAATTAGCAGCTATTTAGTGATGCCAGCGACAGCGCAGCGCAGAGTATTACAAGAAACAATCGACCACTTCAAACGTATCCCATTATCTGGATGTATTTTGAGTAAGATCGATGAATCGTTAAGTTTAGGTGAGTTAATTAGCGTAACAATTGAGAATGGATTGCCAATAGCTTATATAGCAAATGGGCAGAGAGTACCTGAAGACATTGTACTCGCTCAACCAAAATATTTAGTAGCAAAAGCAAACGAATTACTAGAAAAAACGACGGAAAAGGACCCTCATTTCTGGAATAGCGACATGCCAGAGGCAGACAATTTATGATTGATAATAATATATACGATCAGGCTAGTGGATTACGACGACTGACCAAACCTACGCTGACCAAAGTGGTTGCCGTAACGGGTGGTAAAGGTGGTGTAGGTAAAACAAACGTAACATTAAATTTAGCATTATCACTTGCTCAGCAGGGAAAGAAAGTGATGGTATTAGATGGTGACCTTGGCTTAGCAAATATTGATATTATGCTGGGAGTTCGAACACATAAGAACTTAGGCCATGTTCTGGATGGTGAATGCGATCTTGCAGACATTATTGTTGAAGGTCCCTATGGCGTTAAATTAATTCCAGCGACATCAGGTTCTAAATCGATGGCAGAATTAAACCCAGCACAACATGTAGGATTAATTCGAGCTTTCAGTAGTTTAGAAGATGATATTGATGTACTTCTTATTGATACTGCAGCAGGGATATCGGACATGGTAACGAGTTTTTCTCGTGCCGCTCAAGATGTACTTGTTGTTGTTTGTGATGAACCGACGTCAATAACAGATGCGTACGCTTTAATTAAACTATTAAGCCGTGAGCACAACGTTCAGCGCTTTAAAATTGTGGCTAACATGGTGAGAAGTTACCGTGAAGGTCGTGAGCTGTTTGCTAAGTTAACATTAGTAACTGACCGCTTTTTATCTGCAAATATGGAATTAGTAGCTTGTATTCCATTAGATGAAAAAGTACGTTTATCTGTTAGAAAACAGAAAGTAGTTGTTGATGCTTATCCTCGCTCTCCAGCAGCGTTAGCGATGAAATCATTGGCGAATAAAGTAGTCACTTGGCCAGTACCAAAAGCGCCAAGCGGTCACTTGGAATTCTTCGTAGAAAAACTACTGCGAGGAGAAAAAGCAAGTGAGGTAGAGGACGATTATGTCTGATGGGCTAACTTACGATCATAAGGGTAACGTTAACAGTCAAAAGGCGTTTTTAGAGCGCTATTCTGATTTAGTGAAACGAATTGCTCACCATTTAATGGCAAGGTTACCTGCGAGCGTGCTAGTTGATGATCTTATTCAGTCTGGCATGATCGGTCTGTTAGAAGCTCAGCAGAATTACGATGGTAGTAAAGGCGCAAGCTTTGAAACTTACGCAGGGATCCGTATTCGGGGTTCAATGTTGGATGAAATCCGACGTGGTGATTGGGTTCCTCGTTCTGTTCATAAAAACAGTCGTATGATTAATTCTGCAATTAAAGCTCTTGAAGCTAAACTTTCTCGTGAACCGGTCGATAAAGAGATAGCAGAATATTTAGAGTTACCGTTAGATCAATATTATCAGATACTTAATGATGTAAATTGCGGTAAACTAGTCGGCATGGAAGATTTAGGTGTTTCTGATGATGTTATTACAATAGAAGATAATGCTGACGATAATACTCCATTTCAAGGTGTTGCCGATGAACACTTTAGAGTAGCTCTTGTGGAAGCGATTAAAACGCTTCCTGAAAGAGAAGCTCTGGTTTTATCTCTTTATTATGATGAAGAGTTAAACCTTAAAGAAATTGGTGCGGTTATTGGTGTCAGCGAATCTCGTGTCAGCCAAATCCACAGCCAATCAATGCAACGACTACGGGCCAAGTTATCAACTTGGACAGTAGAATAATTAAATCCCGTTACTTTGCCCTCACTGGAGGCGATTTTGAATAAAAACATGAAGATCCTTATTGTTGACGACTTCTCAACAATGCGCCGTATTGTAAAAAACTTATTACGTGACCTAGGTTTTAACAACACCCAAGAAGCGGATGATGGCTTAACAGCATTACCACTGCTTAAAAAAGGTGGTTTTGATTTTGTTGTAACCGATTGGAACATGCCAGGTATGCAAGGGATCGACTTACTAAAAACGATTCGTGCCGATGACGAATTAAAACATTTACCAGTATTAATGATTACTGCTGAAGCAAAACGTGAGCAAATCATTGAAGCCGCTCAAGCTGGTGTAAATGGTTATATTGTTAAGCCATTCACGGCTGCAACATTAAAAGAAAAATTAGACAAAATTTTTGAACGTTTATAAGTAAATGTTGCGCGGTAAAGGATTAGCAATAAGATGATTTCATTAACTGATGCCAAAGAGCTTGTTGCTTTATTAGAAGCAGGCAAGCAAGAAGAAGCAGATCAAATCGTCGCTTCATTAGCGGCCGTTAGCGAGCCTCCAATGCTTCAAGAAATTGGTTCTTTAACTCGTGATCTTCATGAGTCATTAAAGAACTTCAAGCTTGATCATCGAGTTGTTGCTATTGCTAATGATGAGATCCCGGATGCACGTGATCGTTTGCAATATGTGATTGATAAAACTGAAATGGCAGCCAATAAAACAATGGATGCTGTTGACCGTTCATTTCCTATTGCTGACGAGTTGCACGAGGGGCTACTTCAAGTACGTCCTCAATGGAACAGCTTAATGAAAGGCAGAATTGAGCTTACTCAATTTAAAGCGTTATGTCACAACATTGATGGTCTACTTACTCAAGTTGAAGGGAATAGCTCAGAACTACGCAATGAGCTAACTAACATCTTGATGGCGCAAGATTTTCAAGACCTTACCGGTCAAATTATTAAACGAGTAATTACGTTAGTTCAAGAAGTTGAAGACCGATTGGTTGATATTTTGACTTTGTTTAAAGTAGAAGAGCGACTTGGTGAACAAGACGAACTTAATAAACCTTCTCAACCTGAAGGTCCTATTTTAAACCCACATGAACGTGAAGATGCAGTTGCATCTCAAGATGACGTTGATGACCTATTAGCCAGTCTAGGATTTTAGAGGAATATTATGAGCTTTGAAATGGATGAAGACATCCTACAAGATTTCTTAATTGAAGCAGGAGAAATTCTTGAGCTACTTTCTGAACAATTAGTTGAATTAGAACAACGTCCTGACGATTCTGATTTATTAAATGCTATTTTCCGTGGTTTCCATACTGTAAAAGGGGGCGCAGGCTTCCTTTCATTAACAGAACTGGTTGATGCGTGTCATGGTGCTGAAAATGTGTTTGATATTCTTAGAACAGGTAAACGTAAAGTTACCTCTGAGTTAATGGACACTATTTTAGAAACTCTTGATAGCGTAAACGTAATGTTCAGCGCGGTTCAAAATGGTGAAGAAGTTGAACCTGCCGAACAGCGCTTATTGGATCTGCTTCATCATTTAAGCAAACCAGCAACTGAAGATGAAATTGCAGCAGCAACAACAGAAGTTGCGGCTCCAGTCGTTGAAGCTGTTATTCCTCAAGAGCCTGTTATTGAAAGTAATATTCATGATTCAGTGGACGATATTACTGAAGATGAATTTGAAAAATTATTAGATGAATTGCACGGCAAAGGTGCAGCTCCATCAAGTACTTCTTCTACTCCTGCACTAATAGAACCAGTGACCCCAGTAGTGGCTGCTGTTGATGGAGATATCACTGACGATGAGTTTGAACGTCTACTTGATGAACTTCATGGCTCAGGTAAAAGTCCAACGAATTCATCGACAGTACAAGCATCAGTGGCTCCAACTGTTAATACTCAATCTGTTGATGAAGTATTAGCGGGTGACTCTGATCTAATGAGTGATGACGAGTTTGAAAAACTGTTAGATCAACTACATGGTTCAGGTAAAGGACCAACAGATGAAGAGCTTGATCAAGCAGTGAAACCAGCGGTAGCAATGGCTCCAGCTACTCCAGCTCCTGTAGTGCAAGAAGCGCCAACACGAACGACTGCTCCAGCACCAACAAGAGCTCAAGTACCAGAAGAGAAGCCTGTAGCAAAAGCCCCTGCTAAGCCACAGTCTAAACCTCAAGCTGAAAGTACAGTTCGTGTTGATACATCAACGCTTGATAACATCATGAATATGGTGGGTGAGCTAGTTCTTGTTCGTAACCGTTTAGTCAGTCTAGGTTTGAATAGCAATGACGAAGAAATGTCAAAAGCGGTTTCAAATCTTGATGTCGTTACTGCTGATATCCAAGGCGCAGTAATGAAAACTCGTATGCAACCGATCAAGAAAGTATTTGGTCGTTTCCCACGAGTTGTACGTGATTTAGCACGTACATTGAAAAAAGACATCGTGCTAGAAATGCGCGGTGAGGAAACAGATTTAGATAAAAACTTGGTTGAAGCGCTTGCCGATCCATTGATTCACTTAGTGCGAAACTCTGTGGACCATGGTATTGAAATGCCGGATGTTCGAGCAAAAACAGGTAAAGATCGCACAGGTAAAGTTATCTTGTCGGCTTCTCAAGAAGGTGATCACATTCTATTAAGCATCATTGATGATGGTGGTGGTATGGATGCAGATAAACTTCGTGGTATTGCGGTTACTCGTGGTTTGATGGACAGTGATGCAGCGTCTCGTTTAACCAATAAAGAATGTTATAACCTCATTTTTGCACCAGGCTTCTCTACCAAAACTGAAATTTCAGATATTTCAGGTCGTGGTGTCGGTATGGACGTAGTAAAAACTGCGATCAACCAATTAAATGGTTCAATCGATATTGACTCAAGCATGGGTGAAGGCACAAAAATTGTTATTAAAGTGCCGTTAACATTAGCGATACTCCCAACCTTAATGGTCGGTGTTGCTAATCAGCCTTTTGCATTGCCATTAGCAAGTGTTAATGAAATTTTCCATCTTGATTTGTCTAAGACAAACATGGTTGATGGACAATTGACTACGATCGTGCGTGAAAAGTCGATCCCACTGTTCTTCTTACAAGATTGGTTAGTTCCTGGTTCTCGTCAAACAGAACGTACGGGATTAGGTCATGTGGTTATTATTCAATTAGGTGCTCAACGAGTTGGTTTTGTTGTAGATACATTAATTGGTCAAGAGGAAGTCGTTATTAAACCGCTTGATGAATTATTGCAAGGAACGCCAGGAATGGCGGGCGCAACCATTACTTCAGATGGCCATATTGCATTGATCCTTGATGTTCCCAATTTGCTTAAGCGTTACGCTGTTCGCATGCGTTAATGCACAAGGATTGACATGGCAATAAAAGTATTAGTTGTAGATGATTCTAGTTTTTTCCGTCGCAGAGTAAGTGAAATCATTAACGCAGATCCTCGTCTTGAAGTTATCGACGTTGCAGTTAATGGTAAAGAAGCGGTAGAAAAAGCAAAATTATTAAAACCAGATGTCATTACTATGGATATTGAGATGCCTGTCATGGACGGTATCTCAGCAGTAAGAGAAATCATGAAGGCTTGTCCAACGCCAACCTTAATGTTTTCTTCTCTTACCCATGATGGCGCAAAAGCAACATTGGATGCATTAGACGCAGGAGCTTTAGATTTCTTACCGAAGAAGTTTGAAGATATCGCTCGTAATAGAGAGGAAGCCGTTAGTTTATTGCAAAAACGTATTGCTGAAATTGCTCGTAAGAAATTGTTTATGCGTCGCCCATCAGTGGCAACGGAAACAACAACTTCGACGATTCGTTCAACCGTTCGTGCTACTGCATCTACTGCAGCGCCTGCTAAAAGTGCTCCTGTTGCACCACTCGCACAGCGCTTTAAAGCAACCGGTAAAAAATATCAATTAACTGCTATTGGGACTTCAACGGGAGGTCCTGTTGCATTACAAAAGATATTAACGGCAATTCCAGCTAATTACCCACATCCGATTATTTTAGTGCAACACATGCCTGCGACATTTACAGCAGCGTTTGCGGCTCGTTTGAATAATTTGTGTAAGATCCAAGTAAAAGAAGCAGAAGATGGTGATGTGCTGAAACCAGGTTGTGCTTATCTTGCTCCGGGTGGTTTGCAAATGATGATTGATGGTCGCCCAGGAGCTTCACGTTTGAAGATCTTAGATGGTGGCGAACGCATGAATTATAAACCTTGTGTTGATGTGACGTTTGGTTCTGCTGCAAAAGTATATGGTGATAAAGTACTTTCAATGATCTTAACTGGTATGGGGGCTGATGGCCGTGAAGGCTGTCGTATGCTTAAAGCTGCTGGAGCAACCATTTGGTCTCAAGACGAGCAAAGTTGTGTTGTTTATGGCATGCCTCAAGCGATTGATAAAGCGGGTCTGTCATCAGAAAGTTTACCTCTTGAACGTGTTGCAGAAAGAATTCTGATCGAAGTTGGATTGAAGTAGGAAAATACGAATGATTGTCTGGAGCATAGCGAACCAGAAAGGCGGCGTCGGTAAAACAACCACAACAATCACGCTCGCTGGTTTATTAAATCAGCGAGGTAAGCGTGTGCTAATGGTTGATACTGATCCTCATGGTTCTTTAACAACCTATCTGGGGTATGACTCAGACAATTTGCCGTGCAGCTTATTTGAATTATTTCAATTGCCTACGCTAAATAAAGCAACGGTAACGCCGTTTGTTTTAAAAAGTGATATCCCAGGGTTGGATATTATTCCTGCTCACATGTCTCTTGCTACACTTGATCGTGTTATGGGAAACCGTAATGGGATGGGGCTAGTATTAAAGCGAGCATTGAAAGCGTTAGAAGGTGACTATGATTACGTATTAATTGATTGCCCTCCTATTTTAGGAGTCATGATGGTTAATGCGCTAGCAGCAAGCACGCGAATCCTTATTCCAGTACAGACCGAATTCTTGGCTATGAAAGGCTTAGAAAGAATGATGAGAACACTTAATATTATGCAGAGAAATAAACCCTCTTTGTTTGATGTAACCATCATTCCGACCATGTACGACAAACGAACAAATGCTTCATTACAAACATTAATGGAGCTGAAATCGACGTATTCTGATCAGGTATGGGCATCAGCCGTTCCTATTGATACTAAGTTTAGAGACGCAAGTTTGAAAAGAATGCCACCTTCATTTGTTTCCCCAAATAGCCGTGGTGTTTTTGCTTATAAAACATTATTGAATTATTTAGAGAGATTAGCTTAATGGCTAATTTTAAAACATTTACCAGTGAAGAAGCACTTGATGACTATTTTTCATCACTGTTAGATGAAGAGATCATAGAGCTTGACTCTAAGCCTGAAGATATCATTCTGCCAGAGCCAGAGCCAGAGCCAGAGCCAGAGCCAGAGCCAGAGCCAGAGCCAGAAATTACTTGGCATTCAAGTTCTGTCACTGTTGAAGCGCCAGAACCACAATACCAACCACAATTTTCAGCAAGTGTGGATGACGATGATGATTATCCATTTGAATTACCTCAATTAGAGGATGTTCAACGTTTACTGAGTCAATTAGAAAGTTCTCAGCTTGAAGCTCAAATAGAGATAGATGCATTAATATTAGAGGATGCCGAGTTCAACGTTAATATTGAATCAACCCCAGTATTAGTAGCAGAAGAAACTAAGAGTGAGAGTGAAGACGTATCAGAAGAATACCTTGATCTATCTGCATGGGATTTGTCAGATAAAGTCACTGTAACGCCTTCTTCTGAGACAGTTATTGATGACACTCAAACGGTTGAAAATAGTCTTGATGCAATTGATGAAAATCAAGATGACAAGACAGAATCTCAATTAGAAACCAAAGCAGGTAAAGCACCTCCGCCAAGTGGTTTAGATTGGAAAAACGTTGAACATGATAACGTTTTTCAGGTTCTATTTTTTGAAGTGATGGGAGTGACTTTTGCCGTTCCATTAGCTCAATTAGGTGGCATTCATCAAATTACAGAATTGAGTCACTTAATTGGTCGTCCTGATTGGTATCTTGGCTTGCAAAATAGCCGAGAAACTAAAATTGATGCGCTTGATACAGCTAAGTGGGTGATGCCACAAAGTATCAAAGACGACAGTTACAAAGAAGGTTACCAATATCTTGTTATGCTTGGAGAAAGCAAATGGGGTTTAGCGTGTAATGCGTTAGCCGGTACAGAAACCATCACTAGTGATCGAATTCGTTGGCGTGAAACCGCAGGAAAGCGACCATGGTTATCAGGAATGGTAAAAGAGAAAATGTGTGCCTTGATTCACGTTGAGGCGATGATTACGATGCTTAATGCCGGTCTCGACATTAAGGGAATAGAGTAAGATAACTCTAAAGAGGATGAGGAAAGAAGATGTCTCAGATTAATGAAGTAGAGATCCGTAAAGATCAAGTTAATGATGAAGTATTACAGTGGGTAACGTTTCAACTAGAAGAAGAAACTTACGGCATCAATGTAATGCAAGTACGTGAAGTATTGCGTCATACAGAAATTGCTCCAGTACCGGGTGCTCCAGACTACGTTCTAGGTATTATTAATCTTCGTGGTAACGTAGTAACAGTTATTGATACTCGTTCACGTTTTGGCCTAATGCAAGGTGAGATTACTGACAATACACGTATTATCGTTATTGAGTCTGAGCGTCAAGTTATCGGTATCCTTGTTGATAGCGTAGCAGAAGTTGTATACTTACGTTCATCAGAGATTGACACTACGCCAAGTGTTGGTACGGAAGAAAGCGCTAAGTTCATCCAAGGCGTTAGCAACCGTGACGGCAAGTTACTTATCTTGGTAGACCTTAACAAACTTTTGTCTGAAGACGAATGGGATGACATGGCAAGCCTATAATGGTTGATATATTAACTCAGCTCTCAGAGCTATTCGCAGCAACAGCAATGATCTTAGTTCTTGTGGTTTTCTTTATTTTAAATCGCAAAAACAACAAGTTAGTGGAAAAACTGGCGCTAGCTCAAAAGCAAAATAAACATCTTCAAGATGAGCAACAAAAGCTGTATAAGCAATTTGTTGAGTTTCGTACGGGTTCGATTAATTTAGGGCAGCAAGTCGCGGAAATGACTCAATTAAGTCAACATTTTGATGATCGTTTGAATGAGTTAGAAAATACAGATGTAGACAGCCGTTTGTATTCGAGAGCCAACAAATTGGTTCAGTTAGGTGCTGGCATTAATGAATTGATGGAAGAGTGTGAATTGCCAAAAGCAGAAGCCGAGTTAATGATGTCTTTACAGACAAAAATTGCAGCTGGTAAAGGTTCAATTCCACGATTGCGCTTAGAAGACGAAGATTAATTCTCGTTTTTAATAGCAAAAAAATTATTAAGCTCCTCATATTGAGGGGCTTTTTTTATGTCCAGAGAAAAGCAGTTTGTTTTTAAATTATTAAAATAATATCAATCACAGTAAGTAAGTGGCCAAAAATAGCGAAGGAAAAATGCTTGAGAACAAGGCGGTGCTTTTAAATAAATAGTTATTCTACAATCAAAAACTTCAACGCAGTTATCGAGCATTTTAACCTGCTAGGATGAACAGTTATTTACTACGATTAATGTAACTATAAAGTAGTATGTACTTATCTTTTCAGTAACCATTTGATACTCTTGTAGATTATAAGGTATTAAAAAAATGAAACGAAAGGACATACTTATTTACTTATCTATCTAAATAGATTTGTTTTATATCTAAGTTTCATGGTTTTTGCTGTGCTAGAATGCCGATAATATTTTTTAACAATAGACAGTTATGCTAGGAATTCGCAACGTAACCTGTATTCGAGATGAACGTGTTTTATTTGAAAAACTAAGCTTTACCATATCTAGTGGTGAGCTGATTCAAATTGAAGGACAAAATGGTGCAGGTAAAACAACCTTACTTCGTATTATTGCAGGGTTAGGTTATGCGGATGAAGGAGATATCTATTGGAATGGCGAATTAACTAAGCAGTACCGAGAAGAGTTTCATTCTGATTTACTTTTTATTGGACATCATACTGGAGTTAAGCGAGAGCTAACTGCATTTGAAAATTTAGCCTTTTATCAATCAATGCATAATAATTACGACGAACCTGCAATTTGGGATGCGTTAGCTCGTGTTGGTTTAGCAGGAAGAGAAGATGTTGCCGCTGGACAATTATCAGCAGGGCAGCAACGTCGTGTCGCATTGGCGAGATTGTGGTTAAGTAATCATAAATTATGGATTTTAGATGAGCCACTAACCGCGATTGATAAACAAGGTGTGAAAGTGCTTGAGCAATTATTCATGGACCATGCAAAACAAGGCGGTATTGTTTTATTGACCACTCACCAAGATTTATTTACAGACAGTGATGAATTGAAAAAAATTAGACTAGGTGAGTAGATGCTGACTTCAATGACAACCATTATCCGACGTGAGCTATTAATTGCGTTTCGTCGTAAAGCTGATGTACTTAACCCATTGTGGTTTTTTATTATCGTTATCACGCTTTTTCCATTAAGTATTGGTCCAGAACCGATACTTTTAGCGCGTATTGCTGCTGGGATTGTGTGGGTTGCCGCACTTTTGTCAGCATTGCTTTCTTTAGAGCGATTATTTAGAGATGATTTTTCAGATGGGTCACTAGAGCAGATGATGCTGATGCCAACACCATTATCAGTGTTGGTCTTAGCTAAAGTCTTTGCTCATTGGATTTTAACTGGTTTGCCCTTAATCATTATTAGCCCATTGCTTGCTATTTTGTTGTCATTGGATTTTAACTCTTGGTTAGCGATAGTTTTAACGCTATTGCTTGGTACGCCAACATTAAGCTTTCTTGGTGCTGTTGGTGTCGCTTTAACTGTAGGGTTACAAAAAGGTGGCGTTTTACTAAGCTTATTAATTTTACCTTTATATATTCCTGTTCTAATTTTTGCGACATCGGCGATTGATGCTGCAGGATTAGGGATGGCTTATAATGGTCAACTAGCTATTTTAGGTGCTCTTTTTATGGGCTCCGCAACCTTAACTCCATTTGCGATTAGTTCAGCTTTGCGCGTTAGTGTTCAATAACCATAATTATAATTTTTATATTTGAGTAAGTGAGATAAACCAATGTGGAAATGGCTACATCCTTACGCTAAACCAGAAAAAGCGTATCAATTAAGTACCACACTGTTGCCATGGTTTGCGGTGATTTCGATCATTAGTCTAACCGTTGGAACTATCTGGGGTTTAGCGTTTGCACCGTCTGATTATCAGCAAGGTGACAGCTTTAGAATTATCTATATTCATGTACCTTCCGCTATTTTGTCTATGGGCGCTTATATGTCGATGGCGATAGCGGCTTTTATTGGTCTAGTATGGCAATTAAAATTGTCTGATATGGCTGCAGCGGCAATGGCTCCAATTGGTGCGGTATTTACTTTTATTGCTTTATTGACTGGTGCTGTATGGGGTAAACCAATGTGGGGCGCATGGTGGGTATGGGATGCTCGTTTAACTTCTGAGCTTATTCTTCTTTTCTTATACCTAGGTGTTATGGCGCTTTATAGTGCATTTGATGATCAACGCACAGCAGCTCGTGCTGCGGGTATTCTTGCGATTGTAGGAGTAATTAACCTGCCAATTATTCATTTCTCTGTAGAGTGGTGGAATACACTTCATCAAGGTGCAAGTATCACTAAGTTTGATAAACCTTCCATTTCTTCTGATATGTTGTGGCCTTTATTATTAAATATCATTGGTTTTGCAACTTTCTTCGGTTCTGTGACTCTTATTCGCTTTAGGAATGAAATTTTAGCAAAAGAGAGCCATCGTCCTTGGGTTAGAGCATTAGTAGAAACCAAATCTACGTCGTCTAAATAACCAGAGAATAAAGGAATTATTGTCATGCATTTTGATACATTCAGTGATTTTTTAGCCATGGGCGGTTATGCCGCTTATGTATGGGGCGCATTCGGCGCCACTTTTCTCTCATTATTCTGGATTTTGTTTTCTAGCTTAGGCAAGCGTCGCCAATTGCTAAAAGAGATTGAGCAGAAAATGGCACGAGAAGAACGAATTAAAAAAGCAAAAACTATGGAGAACACACTATGAATCCAAGACGTAAAAAGCGCCTAGGATTGATCCTTGCTCTATTCTTTGGGGTCAGTGCAACGATTGGCTTAATGTTATATGCATTGAATCAAAATATGGACTTATTCTATACACCAACAGAACTTGTTAATGGTAAGCCTGATGGTACAAAACCAGAGGTAGGTCAGCGCCTTCGTATTGGTGGTATGGTTGTCGCGGGTAGCGTGAAACGTAATAGTGAATCACTTGAAGTTTCATTTAAAGTGGCAGATATCGGCCCTGAAGTAACCGTTACTTATAATGGTATTCTTCCTGATTTATTCCGTGAAGGACAAGGTATTGTTGCACAAGGTGTTCTTGTGAATGCGACCACAGTAAAGGCTCACGAAGTATTAGCAAAACATGACGAAGAGTACATGCCACCTGAAGTTGCAGAAGCAATGAAGAAAACGCATGAACCACTTCAATACACAGATCAACAAAAACAAGGAACAGGTCAATGATCGCAGAACTCGGTCACTTTGCCTTAATTGCTTCTTTAGGGCTTTCGATCCTATTGAGTATATTGCCTTTGTATGGCGCAAGCCGTGGCAATAAAGCATTAATGCAAAGTGCAAGACCATTGTCGTGGGGTATGTTTTTACTCCTAAGCTTATCATTCGGAATTTTAATGTGGGCGTTCTACATTAATGATTTCACTCTGCAATATGTAGCAAGTAACTCAAACAGTTTACTTCCTTGGTATTATCGCTTAACCGCAGTTTGGGGAGCTCATGAAGGTTCACTATTACTTTGGGTTCTGATTCAAGCTGGTTGGACTGTTGCTGTTGCTACCTTTAGCCGCGGCATGCCACAAGAATCAGTTGCACGAGTTTTGGCTGTAATGGGGTGGATTAACGTCGGTTTCTTACTGTTCATTATTCTTACATCAAACCCATTCTTGCGTACGCTGCCATTCTTCCCTATTGATGGTCGTGATTTAAACCCGTTGCTACAAGATCCGGGTTTAATTATTCATCCGCCAATGCTATACATGGGTTATGTTGGTTTCTCGGTTGCTTTCTCTTTCGCTATCGCATCATTAATGGCTGGTCGTTTAGATACTGCATGGGCTCGTTGGTCTCGTCCTTGGACTATCGCTGCGTGGTCATTCTTAACGGTAGGTATCGCTCTAGGTTCATGGTGGGCATATTATGAACTTGGCTGGGGTGGTTGGTGGTTCTGGGATCCAGTAGAAAACGCCTCATTCATGCCTTGGCTAGCTGGTACCGCATTAATGCACTCATTAGCGGTAACAGAGAAGCGCGGTACGTTTAAAGCGTGGACAGTATTACTCGCAATTTTAGCGTTCTCATTAAGTTTATTAGGCACATTCCTTGTACGTTCAGGCATCTTAGTATCGGTTCATGCTTTTGCTTCAGATCCAGCGCGAGGCATGTTTATACTTGGTTTCCTTGTTATGGTGATAGGCGGTTCATTACTGTTGTTTGCATTAAAAGGAGCATCAGTAAGAGTGCGCGGTAATTTCTCTCTGTTTTCGCGCGAGAATGCGCTATTAGCGAATAACATTCTTCTCATGACAGCATTGGTTGTCGTGCTTGTTGGTACCTTATTACCCCTTGTTCACAAACAACTTGGTTTAGGTTCAGTTTCCATTGGTGCACCATTCTTTGATATGTTGTTTGCATGGTTAATGATCCCATTCGCTTTCTTAATGGGTATTGGTCCTCTGATCCGTTGGAAGCGCGATAACTTAAGTCATTTAGCAAAACGCATGATAATTACTGGTGCGATTACGATCCCACTAGCGGCAATTTTCATGGTTATTTTTGCAGATAGATTCCAATTTATGCCATACCTTGGTTGGATGATGTCTATTTGGATCGTGATTTTACATGGTTTTGAATTGTACGAGCGTGCAACTCACCGTCATTCATTCTCTGTTGGTTTAACTAAATTAGGTCGTAGTCACTGGGCAATGATGTTCGCGCACATTGGTCTAGCTGTAACTATTATTGGTATTGCCATGGTACAAAACTACAGCATTGAAAAAGATGTTCGTTTAGCGCCAGGTGAGCACATTGAAATGAACGGTTACCAATTCTACTTTGCAGGCGTTCGTGATACTGATGGCCCTAACTATGATGGTTATACGGCTGACTTTGATATCACGCTAGATGGTAAAGCAATTAACACGCTTCATGCTGAAAAACGTTTTTATGAAACAGCGGGTTCAATGATGACAGAAGCAGCGATTGATCGTGGCTTTACTCGTGATTTATACATCGCAATGGGTGAGCGCTTGGATGATAACCGTTCATGGGCTGTACGTATTTATTACAAACCATTTGTGCGTTGGATTTGGGCTGGTTCATTATTTATGGCGATAGGCGGCATGTTAGCTTTATCTGATAAACGTTACCGTTTTCGTAAAACAGACAAAAAACAGGAAGCTTAAATTATGAATAAGAATTTTTTATTTGCACCCTTAGCTCTGTTTTTAATTTTGGTTGCTGTGTTTGCTACTCAGTTAACACGTAATTCAAATGGTGATGATCCAACGAAATTGGAATCAGTTCTCGTTGGTAAACAGGTACCAGAGTTCCGTTTAGAAGATTTAGCAGAAGAAGGCAAACTGTACGATCAAAGTATCTTTAAAGGCGAGCCTCTACTACTAAATGTATGGGCGACTTGGTGTCCAACGTGTTATGCCGAGCATCAATACCTAAATACCCTTGCAACTGAAGGTGTTAAAATTATTGGAATGAACTATAAAGATGAGCGAGCAGGTGCAATCCAATGGCTAAAAGAGTTGGGTAACCCTTACTTGATCACGTTGTTTGATGGTGATGGCATGCTTGGTATGGATTTAGGCGTGTATGGCGCTCCTGAAACCTTCCTGATTGATAGTAATGGTATTGTTCGCTATCGACATGTTGGTGATGTGAATGATCGTAATTGGAATGAAGTATTAAAACCAATGTATGATCAACTTGTTGCGGAGGCTAAATAATGAATAGTCGTTTACGTAAATGGGGTCTTCGCAGTTTTGCAGCAATTGCATTGAGTTTCTTTGCTGTACAAGCAAGCTATGCCACGATTGATTTATATAAATTTGATTCGCCAGAACAAGAACAGCAATTTAAAGAATTAGGACAAACACTGCGTTGTCCTAAGTGTCAGAACAACAATATTGCTGATTCAAGTGCAGAGCTTGCACAAGACATGCGCCATAAAGTGTATGAAATGACTAAATCTGGGAAAACGGATGAAGAAATCGTAGCTTATATGATTGATCGTTATGGTAATTTTGTAACTTACGATCCACCATTAACGGCTGGTACATTAGTTTTATGGTTAGGTCCATTAGGTGTACTTGTGTTTGGTTTCGGTTTTATTGTTCTGCGTAGCAAAAAGAGTAAAACAACGGTAGAAGCAAATTCAGAAGAGTGGGATAACGAACATGAAGAACGTTTGAACGCTTTATTAGATGAGAATAACAATGAAGATGGGAAGGTAAACAAATGATTTTGTTTTGGATTTCAACCTTAGCCCTAATTTTTGTTGGTGTGGTATTTATCATTCTTCCTTTATGGAAAGCAAGAGAGCAAGATGATGAAGCCCGCCGAGATGAATTGAATAAAGCTTTCTATAAAGATCGCTTAGCTGAACTGAAAGAAGAAGATGCTGAAGGCCTTGTTAATAACCAAGATGAGTTAATCACAGAGCTAAAGCAATCATTACTTGATGATATTCCAGCGAAAGAGAAAGCAGAGCAAGATAACTTAAATGCACGACTGTTTATCTTACCTTCTATCATTATCTTTATCGCAATTTCTTATGGTTTGTATTTTAAGTTTGGTAATATCGATAAGATTGAAAAGTGGCAAGAAGTAAGCGCACGCTTGCCTGAGCTATCTAAGCAATTAATGAATCCTGAGGGAGTTTCTCTTAGCGATTCAGAAATGACAAACTTAACATTGGCATTACGTACTAAATTACATAATGAGCCAAAAGACGCAATGGGCTGGTTCCTATTAGGTCGTATTGGTATGTCGAATCGAGATATCGATACTTCTATTGGAGCAATGAAAAAAGCGTATGCATTAGAACCAACGAATGTTGATATTAAGTTAGGTTATGCGCAATCGCTTATGCTTTCTGGTGATGATGCAAAAGCTGAACAAGCTAAGAAAATGCTAAAACAAGTGCTTCGTGGTGATGCTACTAATTTACGTGCTTTATCATTATTAGCCTTCAGCTCGTTTGAGCGTCAAGATTATAAAGGCGCAGTATCGGCTTGGAAAGCAATGCAAATGCTGATTGGTCCTGATGATTCTCGCTATGAAATGCTAACTCGTAGTATTGAGCGTGCTCAATCTAAGATTAACCCTGAAGCGAATCTAGATAAGCAAGTTCCGATCACGGTTAACCTAGGCAGTAATGTAACGCTACCTTCTCAAGGTGTTGTGATTGTTTCTATTCACCCAGCAGATGGTTCACCAATGCCAATAGCGGCTGCTCGTGTACCTTTGAGTCGCTTTCCGCTTAAAATCATGATGTCTGATGACAACAATATGATTGAGCAACGTAAATTGTCAGATATGCCAAACTTTATTGTTCGAGCACGTATCGATCAAGACGGTAATGTATCGACAAAAGAGGGCGATTGGTACGGTGAAAGTTCAATAAGTACACTTGGTAAAAATGTATCAGTTGAGATTGATAAGCAATATTAATATCTCTTAACAAGTGGCATACTACGGCGGGTAGAGGCATTAAGCTTCTACCCGTTTTTTTATATAAACTATAATAATATTAATAAAGTTAGGCGAAGGTGTGTTGTGCTTAAAAGAATATGGATCTCTTGTTCGTTACTGTTTTTTATTGCTGGGTGTTCTCAAACCCCAGAGCAAGAAAATAATGAATTAGAAACAACCGAGATTGTAGAGGTTGATTATGATGACTCTCATAGTGGTGATCCCCTAGAGGGTTTTAATCGTGTCATGTGGGACCTGAATTACGATATTCTAGACCCTTATTTAGTTCGCCCAGTTTCTGTTGCTTATGTTGATTACACGCCAACCCCTATTCGTATGGGAATAGCAAACTTTTTAGCGAATTTAGATGAACCATCGAGCATGATAAACAATATATTCATGGGCAATGGTGAAATGGCAATGGTGCATTTCAACCGATTTTGGTTGAACACGACATTAGGTCTAGTCGGCTTAATTGATATTGCTAGCGCTGCTGAGATACAAAAACCAGACAGTAAATCCTTTGGTGACGCATTAGGTCATTATGGTGTCGGTAATGGCCCTTACTTTATGTTGCCAGGATATGGGCCATGGACATTACGAGAAGCGGGAGACTTTGTAGATGGTTTATATATGCCGCTATCTTACTTAAACTTCTGGCAAGGTTTAGGTAAATGGGGTTTAGAGGGCATGGAGTCTCGCGTTCAGCTTATCTCTCAAGAGCCTATATTAGAAGCATCACCAGATCCATACGTATTAACGCGTGATGTTTATCTACAACGCCAAGATTTTAAGGCAGAAGTTGAACCGGAAGTCGATTTAGACGCTGAAGACGATCTTGATGATTATTTAGATGAAATAGATGAGTAAGAATTAACAATAGCATCTCAGGTTTCAGGAACTATCCTCTCCTGAAACCTGAAACCTGAAACCTGAAACCTGAAACCTGAAACCTGAAACTAGCCGCGTTTACGTTGGGTTACCATTAGTAATAAGGCCATTAACGCTCCAGAGGTATCGCACAGCATGTCTTTCTGTGCATCCCAAATATCCCCTTGAGACCCTAAAAAAGCAATTCCTTCGTCACCACCAGCCGTCGCGGCATACCACCATTCAATGATTTCATAACCTGCTGCTACACTCATTAATGTAAATAAACCAAATGCCATAGCGAGTGGTGTCGAGCACTTTCTCGTTTTAATAAGGTATTCGGCAATAGGATAAGCGTAAAACCCAATAGAGAAATGAGCGACGCGGTCATAATTATTACGTTCAGAACCAATTAAATTATTAAACCAATCAAAGGGTACATCGGCAAACGTATATTTAGCACCTATGGTATGTAAAACAAGCCAGATAAACATTAATGCATACGCTGTTTTACTAAACTCAAAACGAGCTGCCATGTAAAGAATACCCGCAAGAATTAATAATGCAGGTAAGATTTCTGCTACCCAAACGGCGCGTGATATTGGATTAAAAGCAGTGAAGAGAAAAACGCATGAATAAAGTAAAGTGAGGATAGCGAGGAAGGGTTGTGTTCTAAGTGATGAAAACATAGTGAGTTCCTTAGATAAGCTCAATAAGAGTCATTTTAATATCAATCTGAGCAAGAAGTTAATCAAATGATTTTAATAAGTAAAAGTGAATAAGTACTTAGTTAAATTAATATTAGATCCTATCATGCAAAAAAACACAGTAAAAACACATTTTCGAGTATGTTTGTTTATTTAATAAATGGAAGCAAAGTGAAAATTGACGGAGTAATAGATCGTTTACATAATAATACCAATCGTAGTAAGTAACTGATCATCCTAGCTGGTTAAAATGCTCGATAACTGCGTTGAAATTTTTGATTGTCGAATAACTACTTATCGAAAAGTTTCGCCTTGTTCTCAAGCATTTTCCCTGCGCTATTTCTGAGCACCTACTCACTGTGATTGGTATAAAAAACCAGAGACAATTTATCTGGCTTTGTTGAATGACTACGATTAATTTTATGTTATTTTGTCATGATGACTTCTGCTTGGCGTTCTTCTGGTTTATCCATGCCTGACTCCCAGAACCAATAGGTGATATTTCCCGGACAATTTAAGCTAACGACTTTATGATTACCTTTATTATCAATAGCGTGAATCGTAACGCCTTCTGTATAGCCATCTTTAAGATAAGTCAGATCATTAATTGCTTCGTAAACTGCCTCGTTTAATGACATTCCCATTTTCATATATAGCACAACAGAATGAGCTGTAGCACAACGGATACTCATTTCACCTGTATGAGTACAAGCGCAAGCACCATAGCGACTGTCGGCGTAAGATCCTGCTCCAATAATAGGGCTGTCACCTAAACGACCTGGATACTTCCAAGCCCAACCGGATGTAGAGGTAGCAGCACTGATTTTTTCCTGATGATCAGAAGATAAAAATACCGTAGTATCCCGAACGCGCTCTGGATCTGTTGCATTATTAGATAGTGGCGCTAAAGGGACGTTAGGAAACGCTTTTTGCTCCTCATCTGTCATGGCCAGAGCCAGCTTTTCCCACCATACTTGTTTAGAATCTTCAATTAAGTTATTACCGGCAACGGCGTTTACTTCATTTGCAAAAATAGCCGCACCTTCACCGACCAAAATTTCATGATTCAGCTTTTGCATTACTTGGTAGGCAACATCAACTGGGTGCATATAACCTTTTAACGCACCGACAGCACCAGTGCGTAAACTATTGCCATCCATCACGGATGCGTCTAATTCCATTTCACCAAGTACATTAGGCCAACCACCGTAACCTACAGTACGAACTCTAGGGTCTAATTCGACAATTTTTATGCCTTCAATCAGTGATAATAGGCCATCTTCTTTTGCTTGTAGACGGCGAGCTGATTCTTCAATTCCAGGGAATGCTTCGGAGTTAGCGAGTAGGATCATATCGTGATTACCTTATTATAATTTTAAATAAAGAGAATTATTGCTGAGCAATATGCTGACAAATTTGAGAAAGTAACAAAACGCCAAAACCACTGGTTGCACTAGGGTGAATATGACGATGGGTCATTCCTAATGACATCGATGCCGAATCAATGTGAATCCATTTTTGTGTCGGTGCGATAAAGTGTTCTAAGAAAGTCGCAGCGACACACGCGCTGCCATCAGGATCTTCGCTGCCATGGCGTAAATCGGCGAAATCACTTTTTAATGTTGTTTCATATAAGCCGCCTGTTGGCATCTGCCATACAGCTTCAGCACATGACTTTCCGGCTTCTTTAGCGATAGAAAGTAATGAATTATCATTGCCCATTAATGACGCGTATTCTTTTCCTAATGCAATTCCTGTTGCGCCAGTTAAGGTTGCAATATCGATAAGATAATCAGGTTGATAAGTGTCTTGTGCATAATGAAGTACATCAGCTAACACCATGCGTCCTTCTGCATCCGTGGTAATAATCTCAACACTGGTTTTTGAAAGCATAGTAACAACATCACCGGGTTTAACGGCATTGCCCGAAGGCATATTTTCAACTAAACCACATAACCCAACCACTCGTATTGGTAGGTTTTGTTCTGCAATCGCATTAAGGGCACCAACGACGGCAGCGGCACCACCCATGTCAACTTTCATTGTACTCATGTAGCGAGGTTGCTTAATGCTGATACCACCTGAATCAAACGTAACGCCTTTGCCTACAAGCACTACGGTTGATTGAACCTTTTCAGGATGATAGTCCAAGCATAATAGTCGAGCATCTTTATCACTGCCTTGGGCTATTCCCATTAGTCCGCCAAAGCCTTGGGTTAACATATCTTCTCCAGAAAGAGAGGAAATAGAAATGTTCTTAATGGCAAGATCTTCAACGGCATGAACAAAACTTTCAGGGTAAAGGATATTTCCTGGTTTATTCATTAACTCGCGTGAGATTAATTGGCTTTTTGCTAAGGATTGCCCTTGCGCAAAGGCAGATAAAAGTGAAAGCGATGAACTATTTAACGCAAATAAAGCCAATGTTGGTACTAATTGCAGACTGTTGCTATGTTTATAGTTATAAACAGAGAGTGATAAACCAAAAGAAAGCCATTTTACCCATAGTTCGGGTTGGAACAGAGAGATAACATCGTCACTTAAGAATATATTCAGTTCTGTTGCGGTTTTAAAGGTCGTCGCAGTAAGATGACCAATATCTTGAATGTTAGCGATGGTATAAGTACTTAATGTAATGAGTCCATCACATTCTAAGGTATCACGGTCAATTTCAAGTTGTTTGGTCGAACCAAAAATGATCTGTATATTTTTTACAACGCGATGTTCATAATCCGTTGTGCGCATGAATGTAAAATGTTGCATGGAAAGTCCTTTTAATTATTCGTATAAATAACAACGTACAAAATGATTGTCTGACAGTTTAGTTACGCTAGGCATGTGTTCTTTACACTTTTTAGTTACGTGAGTACAACGACCTGCAAATGGGCAACCTGCTGATTCTGGTGTCCAAAGAGGGATCTCACCTTTGTTGCCTTTCAGTTTGGTATGAATCGATTTACTTAGGTCTGGCACCGCTGATACTAATAGTTGAGTATATGGATGTTGAGGAGCATGAATGATTTCATCGGTATCACCCCATTCAACCATGTGTCCTACGTACATGACCGCTAGGTCTTCTGCGATATAACGAGCCGTTGCAATATCGTGCGTGATGTAAAGTAGAGACATTTCTTTCTCAAACTTCATCTCTTCCATTAGGTTAAGAACGCCCGCACGGATAGAGACATCAAGCATTGAGGTCGGTTCATCAGCAAGCACTACCTCTGCACCAACCGCTATATTTCGAGCAAGGTTGACACGTTGACGTTGACCACCAGAAAGTTGGTGCGGGAATTTAGCCGCCGTTTCTTTTGGTGGGATCAACCCCACTTGTTCTAGAAGATCATAAACGCGATCCTCCAGCTCTTTTTGATTACCTGAAGTCACTTTCTTATGAATAAGAAGTGGTCTAGCAAGGTGATGAAAAATATTATGGGTTGGGTTTAAAGATCCAAACGGGTCTTGCCATACCATTTGTACGCCTTCACGATATTTCATGAGATCATTTTTCTTAACGATATCTTGAATATCACGGCCTTTGTATTCGATTACGCCGTCTGTCGGTGCGTACATTTTTGCGATCATTTTTGCTGTGGTGGATTTACCTGAACCCGATTCACCAACAACAGAAAGACCACGACTTTTGTACATTTTGAATGACACATCGTTGATTGCTCGCATCATTGGGTTTTTAAGTGCGTTGCTACTAACAGGGAAATCTTTAACTAGATTTTTACCTTCAATCAGTAGTTTGCCAAATTTATTGTTCATCATGATTCCAAATACTGAAGTTGAGTAAATAAATGGCAATTCGAAAAGTGGCCAGTTTCAATTTGACGAAGTTGTGTAGGGATAGTTCGACATATCTCATGTGCATGATGGCAACGAGACTGGAAGCGACAACCTTGCGGTATTTCTAATAAATTAAGAGGATTCCCTGGGATACCTGTTAATTTTGTTTTTGGCCCCGTTAGTGGTGGGAATGAACTCCCCAGCCCTTTTGTATATGGGTGGTAAGGAGAGGTTAAGATCTCTTTTGAAGAAGCAACCTCTATCAATTCACCTGAGTACATGATCCCAATGCGATCAGAAAACTCAACCATTAGTGATAAATCGTGCGTAATGAATAAGATTGAGAAACCAAACTCTTCTTTAAGCGCATAAATTTTCTGTAAAATTTCACGTTGAACCACGACATCAAGTGCCGTTGTTGGTTCATCCATGATGATCATTTTAGGGTTAAGAGCTAATGCAATGGCAATAACCAAACGCTGACGCATACCGCCAGAGAACTGGTGAGGATAATCACTTAAACGACTTGGGTGAATATCTACTATTTCTAATAGGCCTTGAGCACGAGTAATCGCTTGTTCACGAGTCATTGTGGTATGGCGCATGATCACATCACAGAACTGCTCTTCCATCGGAAGTACAGGGTTTAATGCGTTCATGGCACTTTGGAATACCATTGACATTTCACTCCAGCGGAAAGCCTGCATTTGTGGGTCGCTGTATTTTAAAATATCTTGACCATCAAATATAACCTCACCACCGGTGATGAATGCTGGCGGCTTATGCAGGCGCATTAAAGAGAATGCAATGGTTGATTTACCACAACCTGATTCACCAGCTAGACCAAAGACTTCACCTTTACCGATGTCAAAACTCACATTGTTTACAGCACGCACATCACCTGATTCAGTAATGTAATCCACACACAGATTGCGGATAGAAATTTGTGGGTCAGTCATTATTGTATCCCTCTTTCAATATGTGGTGGAAATGCGGTTTCAGTTGCCGGTGAATGAGCTTGTTTTACTGCTTTTTCCCAGCGACGCATTCCTTTGTGAGATCTCAATTGAGGGTTGGCGATTTCATCAACGGCAAAGTTTAATAAAGATAAGCCAAGAGCGATAAAGATAAGAGCTAAACATGGTGTTAAAATCTCCCACCATGCACCGATCAGCATAGAAGAAGAGGTTTGAACGTTATATAGCATCACACCCCAACTAATGGCATTAGGGTCTCCTAAACCAAGGAAAGATAAGCTGGCCTCTGTCATAATTGCGAGTAATACACAGCCAATAAAGCTAGCGCCTACAATCGAAATTAAGTTAGGTAAAATCTCAACAGAGATGATACGCCATGATGATTCACCTAATAATTCAGCTGCGCGAATGAACTCTTTTTCACGCAGTGATAAGGTTTGAGCTCTAACGACCCTAGCTCCCCATGCCCAAGAAGTAATGGCAATAACAACGGCAATGGTTGTAGGTCCTGCTTGCCCAATGAAAGCCGCAATAATAAACAGCAAAGGAAGCTGAGGAACCACAAGCATAATATTCATGGCTGCGGTTAATACTTCATCGACGCGTCCCCCAAAATACCCAGCAGACACGCCAATAAATGTCGCTAAAAGGCAGACTAAGATCCCAGCGCCGAAGCCAACAGCTAAAGAGGTGCGAGTGCCATAAACGAACTGTGACCAAATATCGCGGCCCATACGTGAAGTACCTAATACATGTTCGGCTTTTTCTGACATCATTAATGTGCGTTTATTGGTAGCAAGGTGTGTTGCAATCCAACCATCTGGATTGTTTTGCGCTGCTTTTACAACAAAAGAAGGATATTCATGTGGATTACCCGTTCCAACATCAGGCGCATGTTTGGTTAATAGTGGTGCGAAGAGCGCGATAAAAATAAAGACAAGTAAAATACAAAGTCCAAACAATGCCTTAGGGTTACGAGTCAGCAATGTGAATAAAGGTTTCATTTTATTTTTCTCCATTACGTAAGCGAGGATCTAAAAAGACAATGAAGATGTCGGCCATAAAATTAAAGAACAACATGAATAGAGTCATAAGAAGTAATTGCCCTTGTAGTACTTGGTAGTCTCGGGCGTGAATAGCATTCAATAAAACAGTGCCTAATCCAGGGTAGTTAAAGATCATTTCAATAATTAATTGACCACTGATTGCCGTTCCTAACGCCATAGATAATGCAGTTACACTTGGTAGCATGGCATTACGTGCCGCGTAGTTAAAAACAACGCGATTTTCAGTTAGGCCTTTGGCTTTTGCCATGGTAATGAAGTCTTCATTAAGAAGGTTAATCATGTTGTTACGCATGCTTATCAAGAACCCACCAATTTGAGTGATGGTGGCACAGAAAAGGGGAAGGGCTGCGTGATACAACACATCTTTATAAAATGCCCAGCTAGACCAGTCAGGAGTCTCGCCTGAAGTGTAAGCATTACCAGCAGGAAACCACTCCAAACCAACGGCAAAGATAAACATCACCAACATTGCAACCACTACTGATGGAATTGATTGGACTACAAGCATTGCTGGTGAGATTACGCTGTCATAACGGCTACCACGACGCCAAGCCGCAAAAATTCCAAGAACAGAGCCAATGCAGAACGAAAGGATAACGGCAGTTCCGGTTAAAAATAGTGACCACCCAATAGCGCCACCTAATAAATCAGTTACGGATATTGGGTAAAATTTAATGGAGGTACCCCAATTCCAAGTGAAAATATTAGATAGATAAGTAAAGTACTGTTCATATAAAGGGGCATCAACGAAGCCTAATAATTTTCTCATTGCATCAATACGCTCAGGACTTACATAAGTCATGGCGTTAGCAAACATCATGGTTACGGGATCACCCGGCATTGCTCGGGGTAAAATAAAATTTAACGTTGCAGCAAAAATTAAGGCTAAAAAGTAGAAGAAAAGTCGACGTACGAAAAAGCTCATAACCTATTCCTATTAAAAATAATGAAAATAAACTTAAGAGCAGCGTGAAATAGTGGAATTTCCATGCTGCTAGGGGTGTTTTTACGCGGTATTACTTGATTATGTTCTAGGTTTTAAATCAAGAACGTGCAGTAAACGCTCAGGAACACCAGCCCATGATAGTGGTCGGCCTTTTGGATTCTCAGCATTCCACCATCCAGTAAAACGACTTTCATTAAATTGATAAACATCTACGCCCGACATAACAGGAACAGTCACTTGGTTCTCAGCAATGATCTGTTGGATTTGGTGAGCAATGTTTTTTTGTTCTTTAATACTCGCGGTTTTATAGAATTTATCTAATAGCGTATCTAATTGAGCATCCTTGAAAAAATGCATCGCAAATCGTGGCATGTTTCCGCCAGCTTGATTACGTGAGTGGTATGCACTGTTCCAATAAGGGTGAGGATCGGCACCGTTAAAGTAATTGGTGTAAGCGATATCATAAGTCCCAGATACCATCGCTTTGTTATAGACCGCAAAGTCAGCCGTACGAGCGGTTGCATTGATACCGGCAGCGCGAAGCTGTTCTACACCAAGTTGCACAGTGTTATTAAAATCAGTCCAACCGTTAGGGGATTGAACTTCAAGTAGAATCGGTTTTCCTGTTGGTGTTTCTACGTATCCATCGCCATCAATGTCTTTAAATCCAGACTCTTCAAGCAATGCTTTTGCTCCTGTCACATTATAGGTGTTATAACCTCGATATTTGTTGTAGATATCTTTATCAGCCCAAAACTTAAATACCTCGCCAAGGCCTGATGCGTAGTCGTTCACAACACCATTACCATAAAAAGCGATATCAATAATTTTTTGGCGATCGATAGACATTGAGAAGGCGCGACGGAAATCGACGTTATTAATCGCTTCATGGTTGCCTGGTTTTGGGGATTTAAAGTTAAGCATAAAGGCCTGAGCGCTAGCAGCAGGGTACCAATATTTATGGTGCTTATTTCTAGCGACATAAGTGCTATCAATATCAGGGATAAAGGCTGCAGACCAATCCAGTTCTGATTTAATGATGCGACTGAGTAATTGGTCATTATTGGCAATTTGTGGTACACGTAAACAGTCCACTTCTAAGTTATCATTATCCCAATAGTTTGGATTTCGACATTGAACATAAAGTTGAGGGGTAAAGATGTCTATTTCAGTAAAAGGCCCTGAGCCAACAGGATTTTCATTAGTGAAACTTTCAGGATTTTTAATGTCTTTCCAAATGTGCTTAGGAACAACAGGAATATTGGCTATTTCATAAGGTAAATTTGAGTGCGCTTCGGTTAAATCAAAAATAACATTATTGCCTTCTTGGCGAACGTTTTTCAGCCAACGGTTAATACCACGAGGATCAAGCTCTGGTTTTGCTTTGATTAGTTCGAAAGAATAAACCACATCTTCAGCAGTGAACGGTTTTCCATCCGACCACTTTACGCCTTCCCGTATTTCGTAAGTAACTTGAGTTAAATCTTCAGACATGTAGTAATTTTTTGCTAAGCGCATAACGGGTTTATTACCATGCATTTGATTAAAAATAACCAAAGGCTCATAAATAAAATCTGTCGTTGTACGTAAGTTTGTTGATAAATAAGGGTTAAAATTACGAATGAGTACAGGATAGAAATCAGAGACAATAGTGAGCTGATTTTTTTCTTCTGCGAACGCACCTTGAGAAGATAATGCAGCGAGTATTACTAACGCGAGTCGAGATGACTTGGCTTTTAAAAACATAAAGCTTCCTTACTTAATGATTAATGCAATAAACCACAGTCATAAAATTAATTTCTATGAAGAGGTGAGTTCGTCGTTTTTTTTGAATATAAATAAGCACTTTTTAGAATTAAATTACAATTAAGGTTTTGATAAATAAGAGTAATATTGTGCTCTGTTATTTATTGGTATGCTGTAATTAACGGACAGTGTAGTCTGCATTAGAGTTAATTAAGAGTGGATAAAAGGCATATTTACTGGACATCCGTATCCAAGAGAATTATTTGTGATATGCTTAAAAAACAGGCGAGATGTTTACATTTTACTCAATAAGAGTTAAATAAAAGAAAGCCTTGGTTATTTTTAGAGATAAACAAATGGCGCTCATCATAAGATGAGCGCCATTCTGTTTGGTTCTATGGTTTTATTAGAAACGGTAGTTCGCTTGAACACCGACTAACCATACATTACCTGTTGTTTCGCCAGTGAATTCGCCACCATATGTTGCTGGATCTTCAAGTGGGTTGGTAATGCTTGAATCTTTTCCTTCATACATTTTAGCATCTTTTGCGAATATATAAGTAAAGCCAGCATCGAAAGTTAAATTATCAGACCATGCGTAACCCGCACCCATGCTTAGCCATAAGCGATCAGTTTCAGGGATCGTTGCTGTACGATTTTCATCACTTACTGCTGAAGTATCGTAAGCAACACCTGTACGTAGCGTTACTTTCTGATTAAGGGTATAAGTACCACCTAGCGCTAAGCGATAGTTATCTTCCCAGTTTTCTTCTTTTACTAAGCTTGTATTACCGCCACCAAAGTCAGCTTCTAATTTTTCAAAGCTACTCCAATCTGTCCAGTTAAAACTTGCGTGGATAGCTACTTTATCAGTCAATTGATGGAAACTTGCAAGTTCTGCTGTTGCGGGTAAAGCAAGAGCCATTGAACCATTTTTACGGCCACCTGCAGGCAGCTTAAACCCCATACCTTCTGCGTGGCCTGTTAGGTCCAATGCTACTTCAGATTTATAACTAAAGCCGATGCGGTTTGCATCGTTGACTTGCCAAGCTGTACCCACTTGCCAGCCCCAAGCCTCATCTGTGCCTTCCATGTATTTTAAGGTTGTTCCTGCTGTGTTCGGAATCACAAATTGTTCTGGAATGATAGCACCAAAGCTACCTTCAGCAATTACGTAACGAACACCGCCACCAACACTGAATTGTTGGTTGATTTTATACGCCATGTTTACGTTGATTTCTTTAGTGATAACACTAGCTTCGTTACCAAAGTTTGTTGCTGAGAAATCATCGCCTAGATCGGTTTCCATACCGTAGTTAGTGCCAACAGCAAAACCAATTGCAATTTGTTCATTTACACGATGAGAAACATATAAATTAGGAATAAATGCATCGTGTGCAAAATCATTAGATTTGGTTGATGTAGTTTTAGGTCCAGATGGAGTCATCTGTGTTGATTCACCCTCAACATCAATATTTGGATTTACATAAATACCACCAACAGAAACTTGGGTACCTTCTAAGTACGTCAGCATTGCTACGTTGCGCCATTGTGCATCTGCGCCATCAGCGATAGCTGCTTCACCTGCGTAAGCACGACCAAGACCAGTCGCTGAATACTCTGCCAATTGGAAGCCTGCTGCCATAGAGTTTGTGCTTGCTACTGAGCCTAATAGACCAAATGCAATAGCAAGAGATAGGCGGTTTTTATTATTGTTCATTGATTTTTCCATACTGGTACAAGTGTACGCTGAATTTTGTGGTAGTAAGTTGAAGTGGATAATACGTTTTAGAGTAAAAACTTCAAACAAAAAATTGATTTATTCGAGTTTTAAGCGCTTTTTTCTGTAAAAAGTTTCATTTTTAGACGGAATTTCTGTATTAATCTGGTCGGATGTGTTAATTGGGCGCACAGGTGTAGGTTTGAATTTAGATTGAGGGTATATGTGTACGCTGAAATTTTGGTGGGAAGTAGGAACTAGTTTTAGGGACAAGGGGTTAGGAAGAGCAGGGTTCAGATCGCTTCGCTTGCAGGTTTCAGGGGTGACCGCTTAACTAACAGCATCAAAGAAGGTTCTCCCCCTTGATTGATGAGTTATTGAGATCGATAAAGTAAATAGAAGGGGGAGTTAGAGGGGGGTTGTTTGCTCTTACTCGTCCCTAGTCCCTCGAAGCGTAGCGTTCTAAATACTGTTTCTTAAAGATCAAAAAAGGCCAACGTGTGCTGACCTTTTAGTTTTAAACTTTTAAGAATAAATCTTAGAAGCTGTAGCTGTACTGAACACCAGCAAGAATTGCATCTGCGTGTGTTGTTGCTGTTAGGGGAAGAATACCATTTGTATCTTCTTCAACTTTAACATCATCACCCATTAAGTAAGTAAAGCCGAAATCAACAGTGTGTTTTTTCTCAAAGTGGTAACTAAAGCCTGCAGAGAACCATTGGCGATCTGAATCCGGTACTGAGATTGATGTATCTTTATCTTGAGCCGCTGTGTCGTACATGTAACCTGCACGCAATGTCCATGCGTCGTTTAAGAAATAAGTACCACCAATAGCGTAGTGCATGCCGTCTTGCCAGTTATATACACTTTCACTGATTGCAGCATTTGTAAATTCGATTTGATCAAAATCACTCCATCCGATGTATTGAACAGAATAATGCACTGCGAATTTCGTGTCTTTAATTTCGTGGTAACCAGAGAACTCAATCATATCAGGAAGTGGCAAAGTCACTTTTTGATTACCATCTTTAGCTTCGATTTCAGGACTATAATGGTAAGATAAACCAAATCTATTACCTTTATCTAGCTCATAAACACCACCTAAATTAAAGCCGACACCAGTTCCTGTTGCGTCAATATCTAAAACTGAAGTAGTCCCTAGGTCTCTTTTTAATTCTCCAAAACCTTGAATTATATCAATACCACCACCAACGCTAAATTGCTCGTTTATACGGTAAGAGGTTGTTAGTGCGTAATTTATGCTCTTAATTTCTGTTGTGCCACCATATACATTAGCACCTGGTGTTGTTGGTGAAGTACCAAATGAATCATCGAAATTATTGGATGTACCAAAGTTAGAATAAATACCTGCACCAAACGCCCATTGATCGTTTAAGCGGTGAACATAGTAGATATTAGGAACAGGAGTGCCACTGCTGTTGTTTGCATCATCAATTGGAGCTGCTCCTCCACCTAAAGCTGAAGAGTCATAATTAATATCACTTACATCAATGTCTGTCTTGATGTAGTTAATACCAACAGAAAATTCAGATGAATCAAAAAGAGCCATCGCTGCAGCGTTACGAGCCATTACAGATGCGTTATCAGCGATTACAGCATCACCAGCAAATGCACGACCTAGGCCTGTTGCTGATTGTGCGTTTAGTTGGAAACCGGCAGCAGTAGCTTGTTGTGTTGCAAGAGTGATGGTAGCTGCTAGAAGTGTTTTAGAAAACAAGCGCTTCTTATTCATAATTTTTATATTCCATATATTGTTATTTCCTTTCAATTCTTACGACCGAAAAGATTTATTTTAGTTGAGACTGAGATCTCGACGCCGAGATAATAACGATCAGATCATAGACGACAAATCCGACCACTGCTAAAAAAACGTTAAAATTCGTGATCTGGTCGTGATTTGTACATAAATAGCAATTCAGTTGATATTAATAGAGCTTAAACTCTAATTTATTATATTGGTTTCTGTTGTGTTTTTAATCTTAACTTATTGTTTTTTTTGTGAAATAAATGGAACCTTTTTACATTTAGAGCTTACACTCTAAATTGTGATGGCAGTGAAGATAAATTGATGATTAATCATGATTTTTAAATGGTATTTTATGGTGAGTGTTAATGAATGGTAAAATTGATATGTTTTGTAACTGCTTTTGTTGTGTTTTATTGATTTGAATAAAAGTAGTAAAAGAACATAAAATTGATCTATTTCAATAAATGAATTGAGATTCACGTTATAGTTGATCTCGTTATCTGGTTGAGCAATCAACCCGTTGAGCAAGATAACATTTCCTTTTGAAGGCTGACTTTACTTTCTCCTTATCAGGTGAAACTGATTTTACAATTGGCTATTCGTTAATTGTTTTTTATTCTGACCACATCGATTGATGTGGTTTTTTTTTATCAAAATAGTCAGTAGGTTACATCCCACCGTTATCCTATTCGTTTCCATTTTTCTTAGTGATATTGTCATTTTCTACTGACAAACAATAAATTATGAGTGATTAATAATTCTCCGCTCACATTTCTACTATAACGCACTTCCCATAATTAACAAGTTAGTTACAATTAAGGTCTGACCACTTACGTTTTTAGTGTTTACGCAAGGAGATGCGATGTCAAATGGCAAACTATCAAAGACCTATCAACCACTCACAACACGACAAGGTGATCGTATTGCGGTTGTTTCAGGCATTCGAACCCCATTCGCTAAGCAATCGACCGCTTTTATTTCTACGCCTGCGGTAGATTTAGGAAAGCTTGCTGTAAAAGCATTAATGGATAAAACCGACATCGATCCTAAACTGATTGATCAAGTTGTCTTTGGGCAAGTGGTGCAAATGCCAGAAGCACCAAATATTGCACGTGAAATCGTATTAGGCACGGGAATGAACATTGGTACAGATGCTTACAGTGTGACCCGTGCCTGTGCAACCAGTTTCCAAACAACGGCTAATGTGGTGGAAAGCATTATGGCGGGCACAATAGATATCGGAATTGCCGGCGGTGCGGATTCTTCTTCCGTTCTTCCTATTGGCGTATCAAAGAAAATGGCCTCGACGTTACTTGCGTTAAGTAAAACTAAAACCATGAGCCAAAAATTGTCCCTTCTTCGTACATTATCGTTAAAAGACATTGCGCCAGTACCTCCAGCAGTCGCTGAATATTCTACTGGTATTTCAATGGGACAAACGGCCGAACAAATGGCAAAAAGTCACGGGATCACGCGTGAAGAACAAGATGCATTAGCTCATCGTTCCCATTCTTTAGCGGCTAAAGCGTGGAAAGGTGGATTGATACAAGATGAGGTAATGACCGCATTTCCAGAACCTTATAAAACATGGTTAGATCAAGACAATAATATTCGTCATGACTCTGATCTTGCGAGTTACGCAAAACTTCGACCAGCCTTTGATCGTAAATATGGTTCAGTTACAGCAGCGAACAGTACACCGTTAACAGACGGTGGAGCTGCATTGCTATTAATGAGTGAAAAGCGAGCGAAAGAATTAGGTTATGAACCACTTGGTTATATTCGATCTTTTGCTTTTAGTGCCATAGACGTACATCACGATATGTTGATGGGGCCGTCTTATGCTACACCAATGGCACTTGATAAAGCCGGTATTTCACTGTCTGACTTAACCTTGATTGATATGCATGAAGCCTTTGCAGCGCAGACTTTATCGAACGTAAAAATGTTTTCGTCTGATAAATTTGCTAAAGAATGCTTAGGGCGAGATAAAGCCATTGGTGAAATTGATATGGATAAATTCAATGTACTTGGCGGTTCTATTGCCTACGGTCATCCATTTGCGGCCACAGGGGCAAGGATGATTATTCAAACATTGCGAGAACTAAAACGTCGTGGTGGGGGGCTTGGGCTAAATACAGCATGCGCGGCTGGTGGTTTAGGTGCAGCGATGGTATTGGAGGTTGAATAATGAGTGTAGCAAAAGAACATAAATCGATGGAACTTGTTGAAAATACCAGCGCATTTGTATGGCATAAAGATGAGCAAAATATTGCTTGGCTGACCATTGATGTCATCGATGAAAAAATGAATACCTTAAAAGCTGAATTCGCAGAGCAAGTCTCACAAGTATTGGATGAGATCGAAGCACAGCAAAAAGAGATTAAAGGCTTAGTCATTCAATCTGGTAAGCCTGATAGTTTTATAGCAGGTGCAGACATCAGCATGATAGCGAGTTGTCAAAGCGCGGCAGAAGCTCAAGCGTTGGCTGAAAAAGGTCAACAACTGTTCCAGCGTATCGAAGATTTACCATTTGCGACTGTCGCTGCTATTCATGGCCCGTGTTTAGGTGGTGGACTTGAATTAGCGTTGGCGTGTGATTATCGAATATGTAGTGATGACAATAAAACTAAGTTAGGTTTGCCTGAGGTTCAATTGGGTTTGCTTCCCGGATCAGGTGGAACACAAAGATTACCAAGATTAATCGGTTTGCTAGCCAGTTTAGATATCATTCTTACAGGTAAGCAATTACGACCGAAAAAAGCAGAGAAACTGGGCGTTGTTAATACTTCAGTTCCTTTGTCTATTTTATCTCGAACTGCCGCGGAGTTTGCATTAAAGAAAAAATCCCAAAATAAAGTAGATGTCAAAGAGTGGGGAATATCGAGAAACCCAATTGGTCGCAATGTTATTTTTTCTCAAGCTGAAAAACAAGCTCAAAAAAAAGCACGAGGTAATTACCCTGCGATTGCGGCAATTTTAGATAGCATTGAATATGGGCTAGATAAAGGCATCAAAAAAGGTCTACAGCGAGAAGCTGCTCAATTTGGCAAGTTAGCGATGACTCCAGAATCTGCAGCATTGCGATCTTTATTTTTTGCTATGACTGAAATGAAAAAAGAAAAAGGCAGCGATGCCGAACCAAAAGTAATTAATCATGTTGGTGTGCTAGGTGGCGGCTTAATGGGGGGAGGGATTGCTCACGTATCTATCGTAAAAGCGAAGAAGAATGTCATTATTAAAGATATCAGTAATGATGGCCTGCTAAACGCATACCAATATCATTACCAGCGCTTAGATAAATTAAGAAAACGTCGAATAGTAACCAAAGCTAAGTTACAGCAGCAGATGTTGCAACTTACGGGTGTGACAGATTTTAGTGGCTTTACAAAATTAGATGTTGTGGTTGAAGCTGTTTTTGAAGATTTAGCTCTGAAGCAAGAGATGGTGAAAGCAGTGCAAGCACAGGGGCGAGAAGATATTATTTTCGCAACGAATACTTCTTCGCTTCCAATAGGCCAAATAGCCGAGAGGGCAGAAAAGCCTGAAAATATTATTGGTCTACATTATTTTAGTCCGGTAGAAAAAATGCCATTGGTCGAAGTTATTCCCCATGAAACCACCAGTGATGAGACTATTTCAACGGTCGTTTCTTTAGCTAAGCAACAGGGTAAAACACCGATAGTTGTAA
Source organism: Aliivibrio thorii (assembly GCF_057368585.1). Taxonomy (NCBI): domain Bacteria; kingdom Pseudomonadati; phylum Pseudomonadota; class Gammaproteobacteria; order Vibrionales; family Vibrionaceae; genus Aliivibrio; species Aliivibrio thorii. The sequence continues at coordinate 822,974 of NZ_CM170654.1, forward strand.
AAGATTGTGCTGGTTTTTATGTTAATCGAATTTTAGCTCCATACATGAATGAAGCGGCGCGATTATTGTTAGCCGGTGAACCAATAGAAGTGATTGATGAAGCACTATTAGATTTTGGGTTCCCTGTTGGTCCAATTTCATTATTAGATGAAGTGGGGGTGGATATTGGCGCGAAAATTATGCCGATATTGGAAGTTGAATTAGGTGATAGATTCCGTAGCCCCGATGTGTTCAAAACCTTAATGGCTGATAAGCGTTTAGGTAAGAAAACCAAACGTGGTTTCTATATCTATAAAGGTAAGAAGAAAGAGCCTGACCAAGATATTTACACTCTACTTAATATCAAACCACACTCTCAGTTGACTAAAGAAGACATCGCAATGCGCTGTGTGCTTCCTATGTTATCTGAAGCAAAACGTTGTTTGGATGAAGGCATTATTCGTTCAGAAAGAGATGGTGATATTGGTGCTATCTTTGGGATTGGTTTCCCTCCTTTTTTAGGTGGACCATTTAGTTACATGGCGGCATTAGGTGAAGATAAGTTAGCAGTATTAATGAAGAAATATGCCGATAAATACGGAGACCGATTCACTCAATAATAGAACACTTAATCGTTTATATAGCCACCGTTTTACAATCTAAATAGAAAATAAAAGTCACCATAATCAACTAATTATGATGGCTTTTTTATCCATTCATCAAAATAAAAGGCTATCCGAGATTCACATCTTTAGCTCTAAGTTGAAATTCATCAATAGAGTCAATCTCTAAGCCCACATCTAAACGATCATATTGTTGATGCTCAGTGCCTTGGCAATGCATAATCAATCGGTTAGCTGTGCGTGGCTTTAATATTCCAACCACAAAGCGCAGCATCTCAGTACGAGTTAAACTCTTTAGATCGTCAGTGACACGTTCTTTATGGTCGAAATTCTGATCTTTATTACCAATACAAGCCCAGAAACGTTGTGCTCGTCCACGCAGGTTTGTATCTGGATCAGATATTTGATCAATTAATCCTTGTTTACTGCTTTGCCATTGAGCTTCATTTAACTCTAATAGCACCATATAAAATGCATTTAAAAATTCATCAATCGAATCTAATAAAATAGCAGGTGGTGCCATAGGCGATTGGACGTATAAAATTAAACCTGGGTGTTTGTTTAGCGGTAAATTTCCGGTACCAACCATATAACCAAGTTGTTGTTTTGTTCGTATCTCGTGGAAGAAAGATGCCGACATTAAATGATTCGCTAAGGTATACAGCGCAAAACTTCGAGGGTCTTCTTTTGGAGATTGATAGTAAATCAATAATGCTGAATCTGAGTGTTCACAGAATAACTCTCGTTGAAAAGTTCCAGAATTACCTAGCATGATTAAAGGTCGGAAAGACTCTTCATAGGTTTGATTCTGCATGCGCAATGCATTTTTGAGAGAGTCACCTAAATCAAGCGCTTGTTGTTTTGACCAATCACCATAGACAAACATTTCGACATGCAACTCAGAAAACATGGCCTGAACAAAGTTGGGTAAATCATCCGCTTCTATACTTTCCAGAGCCTCAAGTAATACAGGATAAGGGGGATTGTTTGGTTGTAAAATCCCAGATAACGCATTAAAAAGCTGTGATATTGGACGCTCTTTGGAAGCATTACTCCAATGACGAATTAATTGCGTTTTAATAAACTCAAAGCGTTCAGCACTGAATTCTCGAGTCGTAAAGCGTTTTAAAATAACATCTAATAATAAAGGTTGTTTTTGACTGAACCCGGATAAGGTTAGTGTCACGCCACCTTGGTGGCAATAAAGGTTGTAGCCCATCCCTGCAATTTCAGCTTGGTAGGTTTCTTCGCTTAATGCATCCATTAGCATTTCAACACATAAGCGAGTCTTCACGATTTTTCTAGGGTCTGATATTGAATGGGGACTATCAATTGCGATGTAAACCATTCCTTTGGGGACATGGAATTCATCTTCTTGTTTATGCCATAGCCTAAATCCAGGTAAATCCTCAATTAAAGTTGGAAACTCGGTAACGTTTTCTAATGATTGAGGCTCTAAGTCATAACAAATATAGGGGTTTTTTTCTGGTAATAACAAGTCAGGGTGCAGTTCTTTTGTATCCCAAGTCGCTATTTGTTTTTGGCTAAGAGGGCGAACTGAATAAGGCGTGTGATACCATTTATCCTCATGGTCGTACTCTAGACCTTGTGCAACTAAGGTGACTCGCATTTGCTCTGGTGTTAGCAAGTCAAGAAGATCAATGATTTGATTTTTATGATAACCTTCCATCATATAGTCAGCGTATATTGCATCTTCAGCTTGGTAACGTTGTAGATTCATTACTAAATGACTGACTAAATCTAATGGTTTGCTCTTTTCTTGAAATTGGAATGCGGATTCTAAAACGGCTTTTTTCTCACTGTAGCGCCATTCATCAAGCCCTTGTTGCTTAATTAGTTCAATGTATTGGAAGGTAAGGCTGATGATCTCATCGGTTTTATCAAGTCCTTTTTCTGTTAGGTTGTAAGCCAGAGTGAATTCTCTGAAATTGCTGCCACTGACTCCTCCGCCTGCGGTGAGTGAATTAATATAGCCTAATTTTTTTAGGTGAAGCATTAGGCTGCCATCACCCTCATAGCCCAGTAAGTGGCCAAGATAATTTAATGGTTTCGTTTTGTAGAAACGATCTTGATTTGGTAAATGAAAAGCTAAGCTTAATTTACGAACTTCTTTTAATGGCTCTATATTTATCCAGCAGCCTTGTTCTTTATCGGTGACATAAGGAACATCAACCACTTTATGACCAAGATTTTGATTTGGAATAGAACCAAAAGATTGAGTTGCAAGTAGCTCTAATTCACACAGAGGGCGGTTTCCAAGTACGACTGCAGTCATTAAATCAGCGGAATAATGTTGTTGATAAAAAGTCAGCATTTCATCTCGGATAGATGAGCCTTCAGCATCAGCTAAAGTATCAATACTACCGACTGAAAACTTTGAAAAAGGGTGCGCTTGATTAACTGTTTCTTTATGGACTTGATAAATTCGACGGACATCGTCTTTTAATTTTAATTTATATTCTGAATCGACAGCTTTTCTTTCTTTATCAACGGCTTCTTCGTTAAATAAAGAGGCATAAAAAAACTGACCGAACCGGTCGAGGCCTTCTTCAAAGGCATTGTGTGAAATCTCAAAAAAGAAGGTCGTATGTTCCGTTCCTGTCCATGCGTTATTTGATCCTCCTTGTTGGTTAATAAAGGAATGAAATTCACCGACTTTAGGGTACTTTTTAGTACCAAGAAATAGCATATGTTCTAAAAAATGGGCGAGTCCTGGGCGGTGTTCAGGATCATCAAAGTGGCCGACATTTACCGAAAGGGCGGCGGAGGAACGAGGGGCTGCATCATCTTGAATCAGTAATACTGGCAGCTTGTTATCGAGCTCGATGAATCGATAGTGTTTTTTATCATTTGGGCTAATATGCACAGGGTGCTCCTGTTTGAAGGCATAGGGGGTGATTTTTCACCTTTATTGTTATATTTATTTTTTTCAATTATGGCGCTGATAGCACAGAGTAGCAAACTCTCTCTTTCCTCTTTTTGGTTTTGCTTGCTACTATTGTGAGGTTAGTAATGATTTGAGAATGAATAAATGAAAGTATTCATAATGCGTCACGGTGAAGCAGAAGCGTATGCTCCTTCAGATGAAGAGCGTAATTTAACCCCACATGGTGAGAGTCAATCAGCAAAGATCGCACAATGGCTAATCGCTACGCATGGTGTTACGTTTGATTATGTTTTAGTGAGTCCGTACATTAGAGCCCAACAAACATGGCATATGATTAAGCCGATTTTGAATGTAGCAGGTGCTAAGGTTGAAGTTTCTGATGAAATAACACCTTATGGTGATTCTGATGATGTGGTGGAGTATGTCAAAGCTTTAGGTAGTGTGGAAGATATTGAGAATATTTTGATTGTTTCTCATTTGCCTTTGGTAGGGTATTTAACGGCGGATTTTGTTCCCGGAATTATGCCGCCAATGTTCCCTACTTCTGCTATTTCTTGTGTTGAATTTTCTCATGCAACAGGAAAAAGTGAGCTTTTGTGGTTGCAGCAACCGTAGAATAAAGTATTAGAACAGTAAGGCTTAATAAAAAAGATCCCTACATGCTTTTTGCACTTATTTGGGATCTTTTTGTTTTTATCGATCAGGAACTGAAAGCAGAACTAAAATAGCACCAGCGCCACCAAATTCTAATGGGGCTTGATGGAAAGCCATTACATCAGGATGTTGAGCTAACCATAAAGGCACTTTTTGTTTAAGGATGTGCTTTCCAATACCGTGCATAACACTCGCACATGAAATGTTCTCTTTTAAACAATAGGCGATCATTGACCCCAATTCGCGCTTTGCTTCATCTTGTTTCATTCCATGCATATCTAAAAAGACATCAGGGACATAAACACCACGACGCAGACGCTTTACTTCGTATTTTGATACATCATCGCGGGCATAACGAACGGGTCCTTCTGTATTCAGAAGTGGTACAAATTCGTCAGAAAAGAAAAACTCTTCATTTTTCCCTTCTTTTAATGATTTTCTTTGCTGTTGTTGCTCGCTAAAGTTCTTACTCGGTTGATGGATTATGGTATCCTGTTGCAACTTTTTAGAGCCTTGTACTGCTTCACGGAACAGCGAAAGTTCGTCATCTGATAGGTGGTCGTTTTTGCTCATTTTAAGATTCCAATAATTAACAGCAGTATTATAACTTGTTTTGGGGGCAATTTTGGATAAGATTTTTGTAGAAGAGGCCGTTTCTGAGCTTCATACGTTACAAGATATGTTACGTTGGACGGTAAGCCGCTTTAATGCTGCGGGTCTTTTTTATGGTCACGGTACAGATAATGCATGGGATGAAGCGGTTCAACTTGTGCTTCCTACGCTGTATTTACCTATTGATGTACCTGCTCATGTACGTGAATCTCGTTTAACATCAACAGAGCGCCTACGTATTGTTGAGCGTGTCGTTCGCCGTATTAATGAGCGTATCCCTACTGCTTATTTGACTAATAAAGCGTGGTTTTGTGGTCTTGAGTTTTTTGTTGATGAGCGCGTTCTTGTGCCTCGTTCACCAATTGCTGAATTGATTGAAACGCAATTTGAACCATGGTTAACCGAAGATCCAACACGTATTATGGATCTATGTACGGGCAGTGGTTGTATTGCGATTGCTTGTGCTCATGCATTCCCAAATGCAGAAGTAGATGCGATTGATATCTCAACTGACGCCTTAATGGTTGCAGAGCAAAACGTACAAGATCATGGCATGGAGCAGCAAGTGTTCCCTATGCGTTCAGATCTTCTGCGTGATATCCCTAAAGATCAGTATAACTTTATTGTTTCTAACCCACCTTATGTGGATGAAGAAGACATGAATAGCTTACCTGAAGAGTTTGAGCATGAGCCTGAATTAGGTTTAGCAGCTGGATCTGATGGTTTGAAATTAGTTCGTCGTATTCTTGCTAATGCACCTGATTATCTTACAGATGAAGGTTTCTTGATCTGTGAAGTAGGTAACTCTATGGTTCATATGATGGAGCAATACCCAGAAATTCCATTTACTTGGATTGAGTTTGCTGAAGGTGGACATGGTGTATTCATGTTAACTAAACAGCAGCTTCTTGATTGTGCTGAAGAGTTTTCTCTTTACCGCGATTAAGTTAGAAATACTTAAATCATGATAAAAAAGCCTAATGTTCGCATTGGGCTTTTTTATGCGTTTTTACTTTGTGACATGGCAAAATCAAGACGATTACGAAGAGTTTGTTGCTTTTCGCTGATGTTATTTTTACGCAATGCTTTTTTTACTAGACGAAGTAGTTTCATTTTCTTCTCTTAATCGTTAATGATATTAAGTAATTAGCAGGAATGATGCCAATTATTTTTTGCTATCCTTTCGTTAAAAACTTCATCCATGAATTGTTTATTTTATCAACATCTTTGTATTTATTTTAAGTTTTTGGCTCATTAATGAATCAAGTGTTAATTATACGTTGTAGCATCGATGTCAGTAAAAGGATATTCCTAAAATTGAGAGCCTTATCAATTAAAATTACTTTTTGGATCAAGATCACAAATTGCCGCTTTTATTTTTTAAAACCATAATTATGGCAAAGAAAATTAGGAGTAAGAAAAAGGTGCATCCACTAATTTAGAGAGAAAGCATTGCTAGGGGCTTTACTCTTACTGAGATTCAAGACAATATGGTTTTATTGAAAACTGATTATTAGTCAGTTAATAGTGGCGAATCAATTTATTTACAGAGGAAGTAATGGCTGGAAACTCTATTGGACAACATTTTCGAGTAACAACATTTGGTGAAAGCCATGGTTTGGCATTAGGTTGCATTGTTGATGGCTGCCCTCCAGGGTTAGAATTAACAGAGGCAGATCTACAAATCGATTTAGATCGCCGTAAACCAGGAACATCAAAATATACAACTCAACGCCGTGAAGCGGATGAAGTTAAAATTCTATCGGGTGTTTTTGAAGGTAAAACGACAGGCACTTCAATTGGTTTATTGATTGAAAATACCGATCAACGCTCTAAAGACTATTCTGAAATTAAAGATAAGTTCCGTCCGGGACATGCAGATTATACTTACCATCAGAAATATGGACAACGCGATTATCGTGGTGGCGGTCGCTCATCAGCTCGTGAAACCGCGATGCGTGTAGCGGCGGGTGCTGTAGCAAAGAAATACTTAAAACAAGAGTTTGGTATTGAGATCCGCGCTTACTTATCACAAATGGGTGATGTTGCCATTGATTCTGTTGATTGGAATGAAATTGAAAACAACGCCTTCTTCTGTCCTGATGCGAGTAAAGTTGACGCCTTTGATGAGCTTATTCGTAAGCTAAAGAAAGAGGGTGATTCTATTGGTGCTAAAATTACCGTCGTAGCACAAGGTGTTCCGGTTGGTTTAGGTGAACCTGTATTTGATCGTTTAGACGCAGATGTTGCTCATGCTTTAATGGGAATCAACGCGGTTAAAGGCGTTGAGATTGGCGATGGCTTTGAAGTGGTTCAACAACGTGGTTCTGAGCATCGTGATCCATTAACACCTGAAGGTTTTAGTTCAAACCATGCGGGTGGTATTTTAGGTGGTATTTCATCTGGCCAAGATATTGTGGCTCACATTGCGTTAAAACCAACTTCTAGTATTACTGTTCCGGGTGAAACGATTACTCGTAGCGGTGAAAAAACAGAGCTAATTACGAAAGGACGTCATGATCCTTGTGTTGGTATCCGTGCGGTTCCGATTGCAGAAGCGATGTTAGCGATTGTGGTTATGGATCATCTAGTTCGTCATCGTGGACAGAACTTTGGCGTACAAACAGAAACGCCTAAGATTTAGTGGTAGGAGATAGGGACTAGTTTTTAGGGACGAGTTAAGAGCGGAAGAACCTTCCTCTACTATTAATAGACATAAATAAAAAGAGCCAGATTGAAGTTACATTCGATCTGGCTCTTTCTGTTTGTATTTGATATTTAGCTCTTCCTAGCCCCTAAGATCTCGTCCCTAGCCTCTTTAACGTTTATCACTTCTTAACGCTTTCAGGCTGATCTTCGGTAATATCTAAATGAAACACTGGTAAGCACCAACCAAATTTTACTGCTGCCATACGAGCAGAGAAACCGATAATAATGGTAGCGATAGTTGCGATCAATTCGCTGACATTAAAGTGTAATAATCCGATGTATAGAACAGAGGATAATAGTGATATAGACGCATACAGTTCTTTGTGCAATACCATTGGCATTTGGCGACAGAATAAATCACGTAATAAACCACCAAACACACCAGTGACGATAGCGGCAACCACACAAATTAATGGATGTAACCCCATATCTAATGCGACTTGAGAGCCGATAATACTAAAAACAATAAGACCAATTGCATCTAATAATACAAAGAAACGATGGTTTTTTGCTACCCATGGGCCAATCCATGTGGTTAATACGCCTGCTATGCAAGTGATAACAAGAAAATGTGGATTCTTCACCCAACCAACTGGATAGTGACCCAGCAAGATGTCACGCACAGTACCGCCACCAATTGCTGTTGCACTTGCCACCAGCATAACACCAAACCAATCCATTTTTTTCTTACCAGCGGCTAATGCACCTGTCATTGCTTCAGCTGTAATCCCAATAATATAAAGAATTGTTAATAACATTTTCTAATACCATACCGTGTCGTGTTGGTGAAATAATAAGGCAGGGATTTTATGAGATTAAATCAATAATGACGAATGAAAAAAACTATTCTGATTCTTTTCGGATTAGTTTTATTTATGCATATTGTCGAGGTTTGAGATCTTGGTTTGTGGGTTCTTATATTAAGGAATTTTTGATGTACGCCTCGACGAAGACTTTTAAACGTATTCTCAAGCTTATCAATACCTAATAAAACAAATAAAGCGAGTAAAGTAATTATGATTGATTGTTGAATGTAACCCAGTGCTATCATCATTCCTAATGCGGCTAAAACCCAAATGATGGCGGCAGAGGTAACGCCGTGGATTTTTTCATCGAGAGTCATCATTACTCCGGCACCAAGAAAGCCAATACCGGTAATGATTTGTCCAAGAACTCGTGCATGGTCAAGGGAATTAACAGATAAAGACATAGCCATAGCTAAGAAAAAATAAGTACCTGAAATAATTAAAATAGAGGTTCTTATTCCTACTGGTTTCCCTCTGGTTTGCCTTTCAATACCAATTAATAAACCGTTAAAAGCACAAGCTGAAATAGCAGTCCAAGAAAAAGGGCCTAAATCAAGTAATTGAGCAAGTTGCAAAGTGATGTCATTCACGGGTGGTGAAGATCCAGTAGAAGGAAAGAGATAATTATTGAGAATATCAGTGCACACTTTTTACAGATAATGAATAATTTTGAAACAGAGGATAAAAATTATTTATCTAGATAGGTCTTTGTCTTTGCTTCAGGTAGAATGTCGCCCTCTTTATTATTGCTAAGCTTTTCGTATGCCTCATCAATACTCAGATTTAATTTCTATATTTAATGCTACTTTTCTTGAGTCTTTTAATACTAAACTCGTATTAGGTGGCGATGAACCTATTTACTTACCTGCAGATAGTGAGTTTGATTATCATCGAATTATTTTTGCTCGTGGTTTTTATCAATCAGGTATGCATGAAATTGCGCATTGGTGTGTTGCTGGCCCTGAACGTCGGTTATTAGAAGATTTTGGTTATTGGTATGAACCAGACGGTCGAACTGAACAGGTTCAATCTGAGTTTGAGAAGGTGGAGATCCGTCCTCAAGCGTACGAATGGATCCTATCATTAAGTGCTGGTTTAAAATTTAATGTTAGTTGTGACAACTTAAATGGTGATTTCGAGCCAGATCGTTTAGCATTCATGGCTAAAGTAAATAATGAAGTGATGGGTATTTTAGATAATGGATTACCTCCACGTGTAGAAATGTTGTCAAATGCATTGCGTGAGTTTTATCAAATAGCCCCTCTAACGAAAAAACAATTTATTGTCCAATAGGAAAAAGATGATCATTGAATTTGAAGAAAAAATGCTTGAACTGATTGATGCTCGTATTGAAACAGCGTCGGATGATGAGCTATTTGCTGGCGGCTATTTAAGAGGCCACATTTCATTATCTGTTGCTAAGTGTGAAGAAGAAGGCATTGCTGATATTGAAGTTTTGAAAGTACGTATCAATGAAAGTCTTGACGCTGCAAAGTCAGAGTTATCTCCTACAGATCGCATTATTGTTGCCGATCTATGGGATGAACTGCAAAACGCTTAGAATTAGCAGTATCAAATTAGAAGAAAGGCAGGTCGATTGAGTCCTGCCTTTTTTATATCATCATTTTTTATTCGTTGTTAACTAACGTTTAAAGCCCGATATAGCATCTAGTTTGTCACGAAGCGAATACACCAATGAGGTTTGAGCCGATTGCTCTCTTATTACACCATTTGTATTTCCCCATACTGGTCCCGGCCAAGCGCAGTCTGTAGTAAAGCGAGCAATGTGGTGGATGTGAAGTTGAGAAACTAAATTTCCTAATGCACCAATGTTAATTTTATCTGGTGCAAAGTTATCTTCTAACAGTTGAGCTACCGCACTTGATTCTTGAATAAACTGAATTTGTTGTGCTTCTGTCATATGGTGTATTTCTTTTAATTCATTAATTCTTGGTACTAAAATTAACCAAGGGCCGATCTCTTCTTTAATCATTAATACTTTACATAAAGGAAGGTCACCTAAAATGATGCAGTCTTGTTCTAAACGGGGGTGTAATTGAAAAGCCATTCGTATTTCCTTGGTTTCTATCAGCAATGCTTTGTTATATCATAATCGGCTTATAATGAAGAATAAGTGAATCTATTCATGAGTGAAAAAGTCGATAAAAATGTATATAACCCAACTTTTCAGTGGGCGTTTCTCCATCCTAGATATTGGCTTACATGGTTAGGGGTTGGTTTCGCTGTTATTTTGGCGTTTGTTCCTTTTCGAGTACGTGACAAGTTAGCAGCAAAGATAGTTAAATTGGTACTTAAAAAGCCAAGTGGTGGGATTAAACGCGCTAAATTGAACATTGCGACTTGTTTTCCTGAGAAGTCAGAGCAAGAGCAACAAAAGTTACTAGAAGATACCTATATTACAGGGGCCCAAGTTATGCTTGGGTTCTCTGAGTTAATTGTTCGCAGTCGCAAACATAATGAAAATAGAGGTATTTTTGTTGGTGGCGAGAATTTATTCCCTCTTTTAGAGCAAAAAGAGAATATTATTATTCTTGCTCCCCATGCGTGGGCGATTGATTTTCCTGCGATCTTACTTGCGTCTCGTGGTTACCATGTGACGACTATGATGAAACCTCAGAAGAACCCAATTACTGATTGGCTAATGCATGTTCAGCGTATGCAGTATGGTGGTAAAATTTATGCTCGTAGTGCAGGAATTAAACCGTTAATTAAAGCAATTAGAGAAGGTTATTTAGCCTATTATTTACCAGATGAGGATCATGGACCACAAAATAGTGTATTCGTGCCTTTCTTTGCGACTCAAAAAGCGACATTAAAAGGTTTTGGTAAATTGGCTCGTTTATCAAAAGCGAAAGTGGTTCCAATGTTGCCATCTTATAATGCAGAAACAGGGCAGTTTGAAATTATTACTCTACCTGCGATTGCTGATTTTCCATCTGGTGATGAAGAAACCGATGCTCGTGCAATGAATATTGCAATTGAGCAGTTGGTTACTGAGCGTCCAGAGCAATATATGTGGGTACTTAATTTACTGCGCTCTCGTCCAGATGGTAGCCGTCTTTATTAAGATTGATAAAATGTAATTTTTATGAAGCTCACTTCACTTTGAAATGGGCTTTTTTTGTGTCTATTTATTTTTTTGATTTATATCAAACTTCGATCTTGGTCATTTAATCAATCTAAGTTTTTGTAAATGGTTAGGGTCTATTCAGATGCAGAGCGTATAATTATTTATGATCTCTGTTCTGTAACGCTCATAATGCTCTTTAGTGCTAAGTTGATACGATAAATGCCAAAATCACCCAATTTTCGTTTCTTTCAAGGTGGGATGTTAAAGCATCGCACAACACCTAAATTTTTAACTACACAAACTGATTACTATGCACTGCTTTTTCTATCTGCTTTAGTTGGTGGTATTGCGGGTTCTGTTGTGGCTTTATTTGAAGCTTCAATCCGTTTGATTTCAGAACAACGTCTACACTTCATTCATAGCTTTCCTTATTCAGAATATCTAGCTCCAGTTGCCGCTGTACTCGCTGGGGCTGCAATGGCCGCTTTGGGTTTTTGGCTTACGTTTAAGTTTGCACCAGAAACAGCGGGTAGTGGTATTCCTCATATTGAAGGGGCATTGGATGGTACTCAGGAAATTCGTTGGGCGAGGGTGCTACCTGTTAAATTTATTGCAGGGACGCTAACTATTGCTTCAGGAATGGTACTTGGTCGTGAAGGGCCATCAATTCAAATTGGTGGTACTGTAGGGCGAATGATTGCAAGTAAAGGAAAACGATTTAGTCATTCTTCTCATATATTAACAGCAGCTGGTGCAGCAGCAGGTTTAGCCGCTGCATTTAATGCACCTTTAGCGGGGATCTTGTTTGTAGTTGAAGAGATGCGACCTCAATTTAGATATAACATTACATCTATTAAGTGTGTGACATTAGCGACTGCCGTTGCAACCATTGTTATGCGTTCCTTACATGGGCAAGAAGCATTTTTAACTATTCCAAGCTTTGAGGTTCCTCCACTTCGTTCTCTAATATTATTTGCGATTCTGGGTATTATATTTGGCATTATTGGGGTTAACTTTAATAAATGGATTCTAAAAGGAACAAGTAAAGTAAAACAAATTCATCAGAATAAGTTGTCTCGTATCGTATTGATGGGCGCGGCGTTTGGTGGCACTTTTGCTTTGCTGCATTTAGTTATTCCAGAATTATCTGGTAGTGGCATGGAAATAATTACTGAGATGTTTTATAGCCCAATGGCTTGGGTGCTTATGGTTGGTTTCTTTGTTTTACGAGTCGTGGTGACGGTCGCCTGTTTCTCATCGGGAGCACCGGGCGGTATTTTTGCTCCGATGTTGGCATTAGGTACTTTACTTGGTCTATCTTATGGTGTCGTAATGTCAACTTGGTTCCCTGGCTGGATATCAAGCCCTGGAGTCTATGCGATTGCCGGGATGGGGGCGTTATTTGCTGCAACAGTGAGAGCGCCTGTGACTGGTGTAATTCTTGTTGTAGAGATGACCAATAATTATCAATTGATATTGCCTTTACTTGTTACAACACTAGGCGCTACTTTTATTGCTCAGGCGTTAGGTGGACAACCTTTATATTCTGCTTTATTGAAGCAATCTTCACTTAAAGACAAAGAGTTGAGGACAGATCGCCAAGCCCCTTTAAAAGATGTAACTCAAGATTAGTTGAGTTGATAAAAGGTCGATAGCAACTCCATCAGAAATTACTCTCCCCATGGTGTAACTTGCTGCTATATTTAATGAATATGGCAGTGAGTATCCAATTTCAACGCCATAAGATAATCCGACTTCCTTTATTGATTTTTCACCAGAGATTGTTGTTTGTAAGGTTGTTCCGTTTGTATTCGTTTGAGATAAACTATCAACCATTAAATCTAAAGAATATTGATGAACGCCAAGGATACTTGCTAAATAGAAATCAGAATCAAAAAGATAAGATTGATATTTTAAGTTCATGCCTATAGAACTCGCATCTATTTCTACATTATCATAGCCAAAATTATCGGTTAAATGATGTTCATAGCTCCCTATCTTGCTGTACTCTAACTCAACAACGAGATTGTAATTTGGCGCTAATACAAACGGATAACCGATCTTTATGAACGCCCCCTTTTCTAAATCAATTTCAGCCCCATTTAATGTTAATGATGATTTTTCTAATCCAGAGGATAGGTAAACATTATCCAGCTTAGCGAAACTATAATTAGAAATAAGCAGCAACGTACAAATAAGTAAACACTTCATAAGATTCATCCATATTGATTAATATGTAAGTATCAGACCAGACAATATCTCTCCTCGTTGTTCTCTCGGAGTTCGATAAAATGGTGTTTTATCGGTGTATTGTGATCTACATCAAGTTTTACGCTGCGTTTTTATATTGTAGGCAGGAATGGACGAAAAGTGAGAGCAAGATAGAAGGGGGATTGGTGTTTTTTATAAAAATGCCAAATAACTTGTTATTAATTAAATAGTTATCTGGCGTCTTATTTTTGAGACTTGCTATTTACTTTTTATAAACTCTAATCGTAAAGTCTGCTTTGCAGTTAAAAGAAGCTTTATTTTTAAGTTCAGTTTTGAACTCAGCTGTTGCTTTCCATGCAAAAGGTGTCATGTCTAATAAGTGTAATGCTTCTTGACCATTTAAATGCATATCGTAAGTTAATTTCTTCTCTTCAATAAGCTTAAAGCCTGTGAGTTCCTCTGCTGTTTCATCATGTAAGCGAACATCACCATATACACCTTCACGTAATTCATACAAGTGATGACTTGCTGGCGTTACCGTAAATAAGTATCCACATTCTTTAATTGTGCGGTGGAGTTCTTCTGCTTTACATGGTGCATAAATACGCACGATGCCATCTAAGCTTTCGTCAGAAAAGGGTAAGCGGTGACTAGAAGCAACGCTAAATTGGCAATTAAGATAGCGTTTAGCTGCATATTTAACTGCTACCTTTGAAATATCAAGCCCAAAGACGGTTGCGCCTTCGCCACTTAATTGTTCTGCAATTTTAGAGGTGTAGTAACCTTCTCCACAACCAATATCTAATAGATTGGTTGAGCTATTGGTTACGTAATGCTGACATAAATCTGCAACTTGTTGTTGCATCGGTTGGTAATGTCCTGCTTCTAGAAATGCACGTCTTGCTTGCATCATTTCTTTATTATCGCCTGGATTTTTAGAACGTTTATGATGAGCAGGCATCAGGTTTACATAACCTTCTTTCGCGTTATCAAACTGATGGTTGTTTTCACAACGATATTGGTTGCTAGTAAGGTGCAACTCGGATTGACATAAAGGGCATTGATAAGACATAACCAGACCTGAAATTAGATTAGGGCTGCAGTGTACTTCTTCATTTCTAGAATAAAAAGACCCGCCAATAAAAAATCTACTCGTCTATTTATTTTTTATCTCAAAATTAATAATGTGATTCACTTCAAATCTTCATTCTAATAGAAGCTAACAAGACCTTTTTTGTTATCAATTTGTAGTGATCAATATCACCTAAATTGTTAATTATAGACTCAAAAAATGTGATCTTGAGTATTTCTAGGTGTAAAAAGGTAAATTTAAAATTTGATGTAAATGCAATAACATTATGATTTTAATATCTTTATACTTTTTTATAAAGGCTGTTTTTGAACTTGGTCAAACTATGAATGAGCTTTATTTTTTAGAGCGAATTAATAGGGCATGATTTGTCTCAACGGATTCAGATAAATATGTATGGATTACAAGTATTCTTGAGTTTGGCGGCTAAACAAGTAGAACAGCTAAACCAAAATAAGTTCAAAAATATAGGGCGTATAACATGAAAAAGACACTTTTAGCACTAGCAGTACCAGCACTTTTAATGGCAGGTTCAGCTTCAGCAGCAACGGTATATACAGCAGAAGATGGTTCGACAATTGATGTGTATAGCCGTTTAGGTTTCAATATTACAGATCGTAATGATGATGGCGATTCTGTTGGTAATTTTGATGCTCGTATCGGTTTGGGTGGTTCTCAAGTTGTTAATGATCAAGTATCTGTTATTGGTTGGGCTGAATATCAAGTAAACGCAGCTGAAGCTCGCGGTAATGGTGATTGGTCTCCTCGATACGTATGGGCTGGTATTGATGCATCAGAAGCAGGTAAAGTGACATTTGGTCGTGTAGCCTCTGGCGTTATCATGCTTTCTGATATTGGTGATGTATTTGCCGCGTCTGATGTGGTTCTGGGTCGTCAATTACAGTTAGTTGATAATTCATCTTCTCAAACTTTCCGTCAAGATGGCACAATCCAATATCAAAATAGTTTTGGTGCGTTTGATATGTCGGTTGCATACATTCTTGGTAACACAGATTCAGATCAAGATGGTTCTTACAATGCAGTAGGTCGTTATACGTTTGATTTAGGTGATGCTGGTACATTAGCGCCTGTATTAGCATATCAAGCAAACAGTACTGGTGATAATGCGGCAAACCCTGATGCTGATTACACATTCTGGGGTGCAGGTCTTCAGTACAAATTAAACGCTTTGACACTTGGTGCAATGTATAACCAAGATGAAATTGAAGGCGTTTACTCTGATAAGTCGACAGATAAGAGCTATGAATTAACAGCTGTATACGATATCAATGATGATTGGACTGCACGTATGGGCTACCGTTCATTAGAAAACAGCGGCGGTGATGAAGCGGAATACAAAGATACAACGTTTGAAGTTCAATACCACTTAACGGCTCGTTCTTCTATCTATACAAGTTACGTAATGCGTGATGGTGACAACGGTAATGCAACGACAGCTGGTGCAGTAATGACTGATTGGAACAATGCTGAAGAAGATTACTACCACCTAGGTCTTCGCTATGAATTCTAATCTGACCAATAATGTTGATATTGCTGTTAATCTATAAGGGTGGATTCTTAGTTAACTATCAATCAGGTTAGAAAATCAAAATCCTCACTGATCCGTCAGTGGGGATTTTTTCTTTTAGATAGGCATGAAACACTTGAATTGCAGGCATAAAAAATCCCCGACAGAGTGCGAGGATTTTAAATAGATTATTTATGCTTACTCTGATTTATATAGAAATTAAGCGTTAAAGATTTGCGCCATTTCAGTTGAGCATAAGTGATATTGGCGTGGACAATTGCGCCATGTTGTTAGCATACGACGATATTTATCAGTCATAGGCATCTGGCTGTTGAAGTGATGGTCTGCTTTATCAAACTGAGAGTATAAACCTTCAGAATTTGTTAAGAAGCGAACGTAATTCACTTGCTGTGCTTCTGTTGCAATATCAAAGCCTAAAAATTGAAGACGACGGGCATCAACTTTTGCTTGGCATTCAGGCACTAACATATTGTAAGACTCTTGCATTGCGTGATACATCTCCATGAAGTCGATGATTTCACGACATTCTGTTTCTGTTATACAACCAAAGTCTTTATCTAATTCACGAATTTGCAGTTCATAACCACGTTCAACAATCAGTTGTTGGCGTTTATATTTTTCTGCATTTGCAGGATCCATTTGTGACATTAAGTAGTACTGATTTGAAAGAATCAAGCGTTGAGCATTAGTCATATCCATCAGGATAACCTCAAAAATTATAAGTAAATTTGTATAAAAAGTTGAAGCTAGATTAACAGTAAATGTAGCACATAGAATATGATCTATATTAAGTTATGTGATCTTAGCTTAGTCCTGTTATGTTTCCATCTGTATCAATGTCTAAATTCATAAATGCAGGTTTTTCTGGTAAACCAGGCATCGTCATTACGTTGCCACATAGTGCATAAATAAAGCCAGCTCCTGCACACAATTTTAATTCGCGTATTGGCACGATAAAGTCGGTTGGTGCACCTTTGATATTACCGTCAGTAGAGATAGATGCTGGTGTTTTTGCCATACATACAGACAATGATTGGTAACCTAGTTTTTCAAACTGCTCCAATTGTTGCTGTGCTTTTTCAGATAATTCAATACGTTCTGCACCGTATCCTTGAATGGCAACCGCG
This sequence comes from Aliivibrio thorii, assembly GCF_057368585.1. Lineage (NCBI taxonomy): Bacteria > Pseudomonadati > Pseudomonadota > Gammaproteobacteria > Vibrionales > Vibrionaceae > Aliivibrio > Aliivibrio thorii. The sequence continues at coordinate 840,333 of NZ_CM170654.1, forward strand.
GTTAATTTATCAAATAAGCTCATTTCTGGGGTATATAAAGGGGTAAATGTTGTGTTCTTTTCACAAGCTAAGACGACTTTTTTAGCTAGCTCTAATGCACCTTCACCACCTTTAACAAAGGCTTCACTGATCGCAACGTCAACATTCATGTGATTCGATAATGTTGAAACCCAATCTTTTAAGAAACTTAATTCTTCTTGGGTGTCTTCTGGGAATCGATTGATAGCAACAACAACAGGTAAACCGTATTTAGCACAATTAGCAATGTGCCATTGTAGGTTAGTCAATCCAGCATTTAGTGCGTCTTGGTTTGGTATGAATAGAGCCTTTGGTAAAGCTTGTCCTGGAGATAGTGGGAATAATCCAGAGTTTGCTTTAATACCGCGTAACGTCGCAACAAGTACGGCACAATCAGGCGCTTTTCCTGATAAAGGAGCTTTAATATTACAGGCTTTCTCTAGGCCCATATCTGAGCCAAAACCACCTTCGGTCACTGTATAATTTGTTAATTTTAATGCGATGTTATCGGCAATAATCGACGAGTTACCGTGAGCGATGTTAGCAAAAGGACCTGAGTGAACAAAGGTAGGTACGCCTTCTAATGTTTGCATCAGAGTCGGATTAATTGCAAACTTCATCGTGACAGTCATTGCACCAGCAACTTGCAGGTCTTCAGTTGTTACGGGGTCTCCATCAAAGTTATAAGCAACCACAATTCGCCCAATACGTTGACGTAAATCTTGAAGATCGGCCGCTAAGGCTAGAATCGCCATGAGCTCAGAAGCGGCGGTAATATCAAAGCCATCCTCACGTTGGTAGCCGTTAATCGTTTTTCCGTCTTCATTTTTGCCAATAGTGACCATACGAAGTGCACGATCGTTATGGTCCATTACACGCTTCCACACCACTTGAGATGGGTCAATTCGTAAAGCGGGTAAATCATTCTTTTGAGCGAATTCTTCATAACCTAAACGTTGTTCGTGATAGATACGAGCATCAATAGCAGCAGAAGCTAGGTTGTGTGCAGCAGTAATCGCGTGAATGTCACCAGTTAAGTGAAGGTTTAACTCTTCCATTGGTGCTACTTGACTGTAACCACCACCAGCAGCTCCGCCTTTTACCCCAAATACAGGCCCCATTGACGGTTGACGAATGCATGCGCTAACTGATTTTCCTAATTTAGCAAGACCTTGTGCTAAACCAATAGTTGTTACTGTTTTTCCTTCACCAAGAGGGGTCGGGGTAATTGCACTAACAAGGATTAATTTACCATTTGGTTTGTTTTCAAGGTGTTTTAAAGCATCGATATTGACCTTTGCCTTGTAACGACCTTGTGGGGTAATGTCATCATCATGCAGCCCTAAGTTTGACGCAATCGTTTTCATTCTTGTAAGTGTCGCAGTTTGGCAGATCTCAATATCGCTTTTCATAATAACGGGAGCCTTTAGGAAAGAGTTAAAACATCAGAAAAGAAGCGCTTGTTTTATACCACATAAATGGGGAGATACAGAATCAATTCCCTAAAAATAGTCTTTATTTAACAAGAATCGTTATCATCTGTGATCAAAGAGTATGAACAAGGTTTAAGAATAGGTTAATGATTTGTGATATGTTTATTGGTGAATTTACCGTTAGAAGTGAGCAGGGTAAAGGTACATTGATGACCGTTTACTTACCAAAAGAGTTGCACTAATACCTAGTTAAATAGGAATAAAGCGACCTAAAAAATAAACAAAAGGATATTGTGTGAGCAGTCAAATCAGTATTGTGATTGTCGAGGACGACATAGGAATTGCAGAAATACACCGACGTAATTTAGATAAAATTAACGCGGTAGAGGTGATTGGCATTGCTGCCAGTAAAGGAAGAGGCAATGATCTTATTTGATGTGTTAAGCCCTGATTTAGTCTTGTTGGATATTTATCTTCCTGATGGAAATGGTCTTGAGATATTACGAGAGTTACGTCAGAAAGAATCGTCACCCGATGTCATTTTAATTACCGCCGATAGAGATGTGAATACGCTACAAGAAGCGATGCGTGGTGGTGTGATAGATTATTTATTAAAGCCGTGATCTTTAGTCGATTAGAAGAATCAATAAATAAGTATTTAAGTCAAAAGCAACAATTCATAAATCGAGTTGATATTGATCAATCCATGGTTGATGCGATGTTGAATTCCACTGGAACAGCTACCATATCAAGGTTACCAAAAGGTATTGATGGCGTGACGTTAGAAAAAGTTCGTCAATTGTTTATTAATGAAAAACAACTAACGGCAGATTAAGCTGGTGAGTTAATTGGCGCAAGTTGAACCACAGCTCGTCGTTATTTAGAATATTTGATTAGCTCTGGAGAATTGAGTGCAGACTTGTCTTATGGCAATGTTGGGCGACCAGAGCTAACCTATTTTAAAACATAGTATTGTGAAAAGTAGGATTGTTTATGAAAGGTAATGCACCATGACACCAGCAACGAAATTATTAAAGAAAGCAAAAATAGAACATCAGGTGCTTGAGTATCATCATGATCCTAAAGCTCAAGCGTATGGATTAGAAGCCGCAGAGAAATTAAATTTACCTCATGAAGAGGTATTTAAAACCTTAGTAGTTCAAGTTGATGAAAAAGAGTTGGTTGTCGGTGTTATTCCTGTAGCGGATCATTTAAGTATGAAATTAATTGCTAAAGCTGCCGGTGGAAAAAAAGCGAAAATGGCGGATCCTACTCTAGTGCAAAAAACGACAGGGTATGTGATGGGCGGAGTAAGTCCAATTGGACAAAAGAAGCGCTTAAAAACGGTGATTGATATCAGTGCTGAATTACATAAAACCATATATGTTAGTGGTGGTAAAAGAGGTTTGGATATAGGGTTTGCACCAAAAGATTTACAACAAGTATTAAACGCACAATTTATGGATATTAAAGCAGAATAATAGTCGCGCGGGTTGGTATTATTTGGCAGGGAGAATGGCTGTGAGTAAAAAAACAGTATCACTGGTTTTAGGCAGTGGTGGAGCAAGGGGGCTTGCTCATATTGGTGTTATTCGTTGGTTAGAAGAGCATGATTTTGAGATTGTCTCTGTATCTGGCTGCTCGATTGGTACTGTTATTGGTGGTGTGTATGCAGCCGGAAAACTCGATGAATTTGAAGCGTGGATGCGAACCATAACAAAATTAGACATTGTCTCTTTAATGGATTTTAACTGGGGTAAAGGTGGGCTAATTAAAGGTGAGAAAGTCATGAATCGTCTGGGGCATATTCTAGGTGACTTGAAAATTGAAGATCTTGCTATTCCTTATACAGCTGTTGCCGCAGATATCAGTAATGAAAAAGAAGTCTGGTTACAGAAAGGTTCATTATTACAAGCGATTAGAGCATCTATTTCGTTACCTTTATATTTAATGCCGATAGAATTTAATGGTAAAACATTAATTGACGGTGGTGTATTAAACCCTGTCCCTATTGCCCCTACGTTTGGAGACCATTCAGATATTACCTTAGCGGTAAACCTTGCTGGTGAACTCACGCATAAACTCGATGATTTTAAAGAAGTTAACGTTGATATATCAGACAGTGAATCAGAAGAGGAAACGTCTTTTCATCGAAAGATCAGTGATTATTTTGGTTCCTTGACGGCAAAAACTTCGAGAATTGATTTAGGTATGTACGATATTGCAAATCAAGCATTTGATGCGATGCAAAGTACCATTGCAAGACAAAAGCTTGCGGCTTACCCGCCTGATATTACCGTTGAAATAGTAAGAGATGCGTGTGGAACGTTTGAATTTGAACGCACTGCAGAGATGATTGATTTAGGGTATGAAAGAGCAGAGCATGCATTAAAACATCTGTTATAAATCTTCTTAATCAACACATAGATACAAAAATGCCCATACTTTTCACTTCTCTTTTTAGTAAAAAGTATGGGCGTTTTTTAATTTAGTGGTCTAATACCAATCGTAGTAAATAATTGCGCTTTGTTCTCAAGCATTTTTCCTGCGTTATTTCTGACCACTTACTTACTGTGATTGGTATAACTAAAGCTGCGATTAAAATTTTGGAGCAGGCTTTCTGGTAGGCTTAAAGTTCAAAATAGAAATTGGCACTTCTTTGCGTGGTGCAAAGCCTTCAATTTCTTTACGAATAATTAAGTGACCAAGACGTTTTTCAATCATGCATAAGTTTTTAAAATCGTCTTTAGAAACAAATGAAATAGCCTCACCTTTTGCACCAGCACGACCAGTACGACCGATACGGTGAACATAATCATCAGCAGGGAAAGGTAAATCATAGTTAACAACACGTGTTAGCTCGTCAATATCAATACCACGAGCAGCAATGCCAGTTGCCACTAAATATTGCAATTTGCCTTCTTTAAAGTCATTTAATACTTTTGCTCGTGCATCTTGGCTGCGGCCACTGTGAAATGCTTCAGCTTTAATGCCACGCTTTTCTAGTTGGCTAACTAATTTTGCTGCACCATGTTTTGTTTCAATAAAGATCAGAGCTTGGTCCCACTGATTTTCTGAAATTAAGTGGCTAAGTAGTGCTGATTTTCTGTCTTTATCAACGGTCGTTAGCCATTGATCAATTTGTGGTGCAGATGTCGTTTTTGGCGAAATCGTAATTTCAATTGGGTTGTTTACAGCCGTTTTCGCTAAAAAACGGACTTGATCAGACAGTGTTGCAGAGAACAACATGTTTTGGCGATCAAGAGGTAAACGTTCGATGATTTTATTGATGTCTTCAATAAAGCCCATATCGAGCATACGATCAGCTTCATCAAGAACTAAAATCTCAATTTCATCGAAATGAATTGCGCGTTGTGTGTACATATCAAGAAGACGGCCAGGAGTGGCAACTAATACATCAACCCCTTCAATCAGACGTTCTTTTTGATTTTTATAATCAACGCCACCGTACATAGCCAGTGAACTAATATCGATATGCTTACTGTATTTTTGAATATTATCTTCAACTTGGATCGCTAGCTCACGTGTCGGCGTTAAAATTAATGCACGAATACGTTTAGCACGAACCTTAGTTGGATCTTCGCTGAGGATTTCTAAAATTGGTAATACAAAACTGGCTGTTTTACCTGTACCTGTTTGCGCGGCTGCAATTAGGTTTTTTCCAGTAAGCGCAACGGGAATGGCTTTTTCTTGAATTGGAGTTGGGGCTTTATAACCCAGTTCGTCGATGGCTTTTAAAATTGGATCGCTTAACCCAAGTTTGGAAAATGGCATGTGAAATCTCAGATATATGAATAGAAGGGGATTGTAGCATGAAAAAAAGAAATGGCAGCAGAGGAAATAGACACCAATACTATCCTCAGTATTGGCGCCTATGTGTAGACGATTAAATTAATTGATTACGATTTTACCGCGAACTTAGGTCGGATAATTTTATTAACGAATGTCAGTACCATTGGAAGGATTAGTACGATGGCTGCGATTGCAGTAAAGGTAAAGGTAAAGGTAAAGGTAATTGGACGCTCCCATAAGAAACTTAACTCACCATCACTGATCATTAATGCTCGACGTAAGTTCTCTTCCATCATTCCACCCAAGATAAAGCCAAATAATAGGGGGCGAGGGGGAAGTTAGCTAGCCGAAGCGCAATAGCGACCATCGCAATTAAGATCATGATGAAAACATCAATTGTATTAAAAGAGACTAAATAAACCCCTGTGATTGAGAAGAATAAAACCATTGGCATCAATACGGTTCTTGGTATCGCAAGCAATAAGGGCACCTAGCATGATTGCTGACAGTGTACCGCCAGTGAAAGAAGAGTAAGCAGCAAGAGCCAGAGCTTTTTGTGCCATTGGATAACCATCAAAGGCAGTAACCACAGTTGAAGAACAGCCTGGTGCATTGATCAATATTGATGAGGTAGACCCACCAAAAACGGCGCCATAATAAACACTCGCCATTAAGATCATACCTGATGCTGGATCAAGTCCGTAGCTCATCGGGAGCATTAAGGCAATGACAGAAATAGGGCCAAGACCCGGCAACATACCGATGAATGTACCTACAAAACAGCCGATCATCACCATCATCAAGTTGGTTGGCATAATCGCTGTTGATAAGCCTGCTAAAATTCCATCTAACATAATTAAGTCCTAGGGTTTACCAAGCAAGAAAAAGATAACCAGGTTCTAGATAGATATCCAAACCTTTGGTAAGAAGTAGCCAGAATCCAGTAACGAAAGGAAACGAGGCGCCAAATAAAATGGGTTTACGACGTTCGCCTAAAAGATAGAACCCTGCCAGTAAAAATAGGCTTGTAGCTAGAACAAAACCGAGCCATATTAAACCAATGCCATACAACACCACTTAACGATCGGATCACGATAGGCGTTGAGTTGACCATTAATGTATCTGGTTGGCGCTCTGCAGTTTCAATTAAATGAGCAATAGCTTTACCGTCGCCACCACCTGGAATAATAAAATGGATTTTTCAAGTTCGGCGGCGAACGCAGATCCTGACATAGCAAAAGAGGCTGCAATCATTGACGCTGTGATCTGTTTTTTAAATGAAGTAAGCATAAGTAATATTTCCTTATGTGTCCAAATTTCTCTGTCGTTGCGATATGAAACTTGAGAGTAGGGGGTGCAGCTTCTATGAGCTGTTATCTTTCAGAGATATACTGCTTTTCTTGGTTGTGGTGTAAATGTTATTTCTTCGGGGTGGGTTTGACTAGATAGGGGAAATAATGAGTATTTAGAACATAAAGGGGGTTTTGTTCATAAAGTTCATCATAGTATTTATAAGTAAAAAAGCCATGCAATAAGAAAATGCATGGCTTAAGTTTATTGTGTGTCTTGCGCTACTTTAGGTTATTGAGTCTTAAATTCACTCAGTTTCTGAGTTAATGAATGACTTTCTTTAGTGAGTGCTTCTGTATCTTTTAATGACGTATGCATATCTGAAAGAACCTCGTTAGCGGCTTCATTTATGCTGGTTACATTACGATTAATCTCTTCTGAAACCGAGCTTTGCTCTTCTGCAGCGGAAGCTATTTGATTATTCATATCATTAGCAACCAAAATAGCAGAGCTAATCTCTTTTAGATTATCTTGTGCAATCACAGTCTCTTCTTTAGTTGATAATGCCTGCTTTTGGCTATTATCCATCACCGTTACAATACTTTGAGTATTTTGTTGTAGTATCACAAGCATGTTATTAATTTCTTGAGTTGAGCTTTGTGTACGACTTGCTAGGTTACGCACTTCATCAGCAACAACTGCAAACCCACGCCCTTGCTCACCAGCGCGAGCGGCTTCAATAGCAGCGTTTAATGCCAATAAGTTTGTTTGTTCTGCAATACCACCAATTTCAGTTAGAATTTTTTGAATGCCATTGCTTGATGCAGCTAGGTTTACTACTTGCTCTTGAGCCTCATTAATGAATTGCGCCAGCTCTTCAACAGAAGCTGCAGCATTGTTCATTATTTTTTGACTTTCTTCACTGCTTACTTGAATTTGACTTGCAGCTGCTGCTGCTTGTAATGCAGACGAGGCAACCTCTTGAGCTGTTGCACTCATTTCATTAATAGCGGTCGCTAATTGAGTGACTTCATTCACTTGATTTTGTAGCTTAATTTGTGATTTCTCAGTTTCAGCCATGGTATTCATTGATGATTGAGAGACCAACTCTGCCGTATCTTTTGCATTATGAAGGGTGCCTTGAACTTTCTCGATAAAAGTATTAAACCAGAAAGCCAATTGACCAATTTCATCTTTAGATGTGACTTCAATTCGTTGAGTTAAGTCACCATCGCCTTGAGCGATATTTTCAAAACGAGACGTTAGGTTCGTTAAAGAAGCACCAATTTGTTTCGCTAAAATAAAGATGATGAAAATACCGATAATCGATGAAACTAAACCACTTAATAAACCATTAGAAAGTGCGTCATCACTTAGCTGAGTGCTTAGTGAATTAAAGTCAGTAATTTCTTTCTGCAATGTTTCTGAAGGAATAGAAACGATAACGATCCAAGGTTTAGAACCTGTATTTATTGTGGAAATAGCCGTTTTATATGGACCAATATCTTTTAAAAATGTCTTTTTTGTTATCGCGTCTTGTTGAATCTCGCTCCAGTTTTGAGCAAATTCTTTTTTTACTTTTGTACCAACAAGTTCCCCATCTTGACTAAAAGATAATAAAGTACCGTTCCATGAAGAAATAGAAACGACCGCTTGAGGAATGTCTATTCCTTGAGCCGCTTTTTTACTGATTTTCTGGAAGCTTTTAATTGACCAATCAAACCCAACAGAGCCAACAATTTCATTGTTGTGTCGTAATGGTAAGCTAATCGTAGTAATTAACTCTTCGTTGCCTCTTACATTGTAATAATAAGGTTCCATTACAAAGCTTTTACCTGATTCAAACGGCGCTAAATGCCATTCATCAATACGCTCACCATTATTGTTTAAAGCGGTATTGTTAAAGCTATCCATCCCTAAGGCTTCAAAGCTAGAGTCAATTGGTGAAAAGAATGGAGATAAAATACCGTTTTTATTTACCGCTTTTTGGGTCAATTCGGAATTGTCTTTGATAAAATTTTCTTTTTCCCAAACCATGTAGCCAGCAAAAACGCTTTTATTTTGAATTTTTAACGAAGCTATAAATTGTTCGATAAGAAGGCTGGCATTAGATTGGTGTTGATTTGATAATTCTAGTAATGATTGAAGTTGTTTTAAATTACTAATAACAGGAGAGAAAAGGCCATTCAGTTCGGCACTTTGTTGGTTAGCAATAGACAGTAATTTGTAATCAATATTTTCAACAAGTTGGTCAGAAACATGCTTTGTGATTTCTTTATTTACCTCATCATAAGAAACGGTTGTAAAAAACATAGCCGTACTTAATGTGATAAATATGGCAAGCCCTGCGCTAATCGCGATACGTGTTTTGATTGATTTAAACATAATGCCCCTAATGATAAAAATAGTTTTATAGAATTACTTATCGACTAAAAATAAATATTCATTAGGGTAAATAGAGCGGTTTTAGGATAAAAATTATAAAATGTTCAGATTGAGTTCATAAAGGGTAATTTATATTTATTTATAATCTTTAAGGTATATGATAAATCTCTTGATTAAGTTATTTTCTGTTAATCTGCTTTGTACCAATGCTAGTAAGTATTATTTTGATTGGCATTGTTTATATTCGTAAATTTATAGTGAGAAAAAGAATGAATAAAAAACTATTGATGCCTTTGTTATTTACCGTTGCTTTGGTTGGTTGTGATGATGCCAGTGAAGCGATTGATAACGCACAAGATGCAGCAAACAAGGCTGTTGATATGGCACAATCCAAATTAGAGTCAGTAGATCTGGATGTGTTAAATATTGAACAATTTGGTGATGCTGCTGATTCGGCGACGGAGTTTGCTGAATCGATCGATGAGGCACTAAATGCAGATTACAGCAATCCTAAAGCATTAGTTGAAGTTCAAGAGCACATAGCCAATGCTTACAGCTGCTTAATTGAAGCATCATCAGAATCAAGTGCTGAAAAACTAATGAACAAAGTAATGTCGACGATCTCAAATCAAGAAGCACAAAGTTTGATTGAAAAGGGCATTGAAAGTGCAAAAGAAATGCAAGCGTGCGTGATGTAATTTATTATTGTTTACATCGATAGTTTAAGCGCCAACATAATTGTATTTATGTTGGCGCTTTTTTTATGAATGTGCATTTGAGAGTGTTGGTAACTGTTGTAAATTTTGTTGAAGATCCATTGTGTATGCGTATTTGGATTGGTAACCAAAATAGTGCCATGTAGAACTATAGTGAGCCCCATATCCATAAGTAATTAATGCTATCCATTCTTTACGGTTATTCTCAATTGCTTGGTTGATTATTGCTTTTATTCGATTCATAACATAATCCTCTTCGTTGTATGCTTTTATAGTAAGAAGAGAAAATGATAAAAAGAGCATTAACTTATCTGTTTTTAATACTTTTCCATCAATGACTATTTAACTTTCCAATAAATAGTACTATTTAGGCAGGTTGTAACACTATTTAGCAGCGGAGGTTCATTGATGAAAGCGAATCTTGAAAGAGTACCCATCCGACTAGGCTCATCTTGGCGTTATAAAAAGATTGATGGTGTTGAAAAAAGCTATCATTGGCACTTTCATCATGAATATGAACTTGTTTTGTTTCGAAAAAATAATGCACAAGGAATGGTTGGTCATTTTGAAGGAGAAATAGAAAATAATACGTTATGGTTAATTCCCCCTAAGATGCCACATGCTATTGAGTTATTAGATGAAAATAATGAACGTCAGTGTGAGTCTCATATCATTTGGCTACCAAAAGATTGGGTTGAAAACATGATATTTAGTTGTACAGAATTAAGGAGAATGGCTGAATTATTAAAACGTTCTAGTAATGGACTGTGTTTTTCAAAATCCACAGCAGAAGATGTTTATCAATTAATAAGGAAGTTATTTAAAGGTTCGGTCTTTGATGATCTTGGATATTTAATGCAGATATTAGGTTGTCTATGTTCAGATAAAGAGACTAAGCAACTTCAATTATTTTCAAAGCAAGAAGCGATAGATAAAGAAGGAAAAGAGAAAATTGACCTTGTTTGTAAGTATATTGATGATAACTACCAAAATACAATTACATTACTGAATGTTGCCAATCACCTTTGCGCAAGTGAAAGCACTGTCCATCGACTATTCCAATCACATTTTGGTGAAAGTTTTAGTCAATATTTGAAAAAATTCAGATTAAATCATGCGGCTAATTTACTGACTCACAGCCGTTTACCTATTGGAATTGTGGCAGAGCAGGTGGGGTATAGAAATCAAACTAATTTTAACCGCTTGTTTAAGGATTATAAACACCTGACGCCAAATCAATATAGAAAGAAGTTTAGTGGTTTTTAGTTTTGATATGAAAGACATAAAAAAAGGCTGACACTATGTCAGCCTTAATAATACTTCACTGTAAAATTACAGCTTGTCAGTTAGCTCGATAGCTTGACCGATATAGTTTGCTGGTGTCATCTCTTTTAGACGAATTTTTTCGTCTTCAGGGATTTCTAAACCGTCGATGAATGCACGCATGCCTTCGCCGTCTACACGTTTACCACGAGTCAGTTCTTTTAGTTTTTCGTATGGCTTTTCGATGCCGTAACGACGCATTACTGTTTGTACAGGTTCTGCAAGAACTTCCCAGTTTTTATCTAGCTCAGCTTCAAGTGCAGCACGGTTGATCTCTAACTTGCTAATGCCTTTTAGAGTCGATGTGTATGCAATGATAGCGTAGCCACAACCAACACCTAGGTTACGAAGAACCGTAGAGTCAGTTAGGTCACGCTGCCAGCGAGAGACAGGCAGTTTTTGTGCTAGGTGGCTAAAGATAGCGTTAGCAAGACCTAGGTTACCTTCAGAGTTTTCAAAATCGATTGGGTTAACTTTATGCGGCATTGTTGAAGAGCCGATTTCGCCTGCAATCGTTTTTTGTTTGAAGTGGCCAAGAGCAATGTAGCCCCAAACGTCACGGTCAAAATCAAGTAGGATAGTATTGAAACGAGCAATCGCATCAAATAGCTCAGCAATGTAGTCATGCGGTTCGATTTGAGTTGTGTATGGGTTCCAAGTTACACCTAGAGATTCAGTGATGAACTCTTCGCTGAATGCATGCCAATCAACATCTGGGTAAGCAGAAAGGTGAGCGTTATAGTTACCTACAGCACCGTTGATTTTTGCTAAGATTTCAACGTTTTCGATTTGCTTGTATTGACGTTCCATACGGTATGCAACGTTAGCCATTTCTTTACCCATTGTTGATGGAGAAGCTGGTTGACCGTGTGTACGAGAAAGAAGAGGAACATCACGGTATTCGTTAGCTAGTGCTTTGATAGCATCAATAACGTTACGGATTTCAGGAAGAATCACCGTATCACGAGCTTCTTTAAGCATTAGAGCGTGAGATGTGTTGTTGATGTCTTCTGAAGTACATGCAAAGTGAATGAATTCATTGATAGCATGAAGCTCAGGAACGTCAGCTACTTTTTCTTTTAGGAAATATTCAACAGCTTTAACATCGTGGTTAGTTGTGCGCTCAATGTCTTTGATACGCATAGCATCTTCTTCGCTGAAGTTTACTGCGATGTCATCTAAGAATTGATTCGCTTCTGCGCTTAATGTAGCCACTTCCGCAATCGATTGCGTGGCTGCTAATTTTTGAAGCCAACGAACTTCAACAACAGTACGATACTTCAGTAAGCCGTACTCACTAAAGATGCTGCGTAGAGAAATTGTTTTACTTCCGTAGCGACCGTCTACAGGTGAAACAGCAGTTAATGCTGACAATTCCATGTAAATCTCCTAGATGTGTAATAAAGGTTAGTGGATAAAGCCTGCTTATTATAAACAGGCTTTAATTTTAAATTCGAGCTAAAATAATTTTTGCTTGCTCAACCATCTTTTTACGACCAAAAATTAAGTGGCGGCGTTTGCCCCCCGTTTGACGCCATAGTACGGCTGAGCGAATACCAGAAAGTAATAATGCTCGAACCTTATGTTGTGTCATTGGTTGTTGTAAAATAGACGGTGTGCCAGTGACTTGAATGCGAGGTCCCATTGGGCTGATCACATCTAAGTAAATACTGGCAATATTACTGAGCATTTGTTCGTCATGAATGTCAAAATGTTCAAGTTGACGTTCAATAGTACCAATACGTTCCCCAAGCTTGCTCATACCATCTCGGTGACCAGCTAGTTTACGTTCTAATGCCATTAAACTGATTAAGTAACGAGTTAATTCACTGCCTGCAGGCGTGTTATCAAAATCTCGAACTAGACATTCTAAACCAATGCGCAAATTGGCTTCATTGCCGTATACCGCAACGGTATTATTTGGATTGGTTTCTAAAATAGATTGAATAGCAGTATCAAACGCAGCTTGATCACAGTGTCCATCTTTCGCCATTTTTTGTACTAAGCTTGCCGCTTGGCAAATGCCAGCAAATGCAATGGTTCTGTCAAATAAAGTGTTCGCCACGTTTGGGCTCCTTAAATACGCTCTTCAATAATACCGCCACCTAGGCAAACTTCACCTAAGTAGAAAACTGCAGATTGACCTGGAGTTACCGCAATTTGTGCTTCATCAAAGATCACTTTAATGTTTTCATCATCGATAGGGATGATAGTACAAGGGATATCCGTTTGACGGTAACGTGTTTTTACTGTGCAGCTCAATGGGGCTTTGATCGGCGTGCGATCAACCCAATGAAGTTGAGACGCTAATAACCCTTGAGATTTCAGTAATGGGTGATCTTTGCCTTGAACTGCAATTAGCACATTACGTTTTAAATCTTTCTCGCCAACAAACCATGGGTCTTCATTACCGCCGCCGCCTTTAGAACCGCCGATATGTAGACCTTTACGTTGACCAAGTGTGTGATACATTAAACCTTGGTGTTGGCCAATGACCTTGCCTTCTGGTGTTTCAATGTTACCAGGCTGTGCTGGTAGGTACTTGCCTAAAAATTCAGTGAATTTACGCTCACCGATAAAGCAGATACCAGTAGAATCTTTTTTCTTCGCTGTGATCAAATCTTGCTCTTCAGCAATGCGGCGAACTTCTGGTTTTTCTAATTCGCCTACAGGGAATAAGCTACGAGATACTTGATCTGAGCTTAATGTGTATAGGAAGTAGCTTTGATCTTTGTTTGAATCCAAACCACGAAGCATTTCTGGCTTAGCACCATTAGCAACTTCTTCAGCTGTTGGGAAAGTACGACGAACGTAATGGCCCATAGCGATGAAATCAGCATCTAGAACTTCATCTGCAAATTCTAAGAAAGCTTTAAATTTGATTTCTTTATTACAAAGAATATCTGGGTTTGGCGTACGACCCGCTTTGTATTCCTCTAGGAAATATTCAAAAACGTTGTCCCAATATTCAGCAGCAAAGTTAATAGTGTGAAGGTGAATACCTAATTTGTCACACACCGCTTGTGCATCGGCTAAATCTTCGGCAGCGGTACAATATTCCTCGTTGTCGTCTTCTTCCCAGTTTTTCATGAAAAGACCTTCAACTTGGTATCCTTGTTGCTGAAGTAGATAGGCTGATACTGAAGAATCTACACCACCGGACATACCGACGATGACTTTCTTTTGGCTGTTGTCTGACATTCTTTAACACCACTAATAAAACTTGAGGCAGATTCTAACAGAAAGAATATGCTGGGGACAGATCCGAGACTAAAATCACATAATTATATCTGTGAAATTAGGGTTATTTATGTTGATTTAGCCCTTTAAATTTAAGCGTTTCGCTAAACGATGTAAATTTCCCGTATCAAGCTGTAAGACTCGTGCTGTTGATGCCCAATTTTGTTGCTGCTCTAGGTATGTTTTTTTATTAAAGTAGCTTGAAATTCATCAGTAGCAGAACGTAAATCTGTTGTGTTTTCAAGATTTATGCTGTCTTTTTTTTCAATCAGTTTGTTTTTAGCATGAGTGTCTTTTTTTATAGCGAAATGTACTGGATTGAGTATCAAATCAGAATCATTACTTTGTGCTCTAGAAAGCACCACAGCTCTGCTAATGACGTGTTCTAATTCTCGAATATTTCCGGGCCATGAGTAAGCATTAAGTAACGCGATGGTTTCAGGGGTAATACGTATACTCGAACCGCCTAATTTAATGCGGCTTTTTTCGGTAAAATAACCAGTAAGTAAGGTGATGTCATTATCTCTGTCTCTCAGTGGTGGCACAAAAATAGGAAACACACTGAGACGATGGTACAAGTCCGCTCTAAAGTGCCCATTTTTTACTTCTTCACTCAAGGTTTTATTTGTGGAAGCACCAATTAAAGCGTATCAAGCTGGGCAATTTACCAAGTTAGCATTACCTGATGAAAATGGTGGTTGGGTTAGAAGGGCGTATTCCATTGTGAATAACCCAAAGCAGGCTAAAGGACACCAACAGATGGAGTTTCTGATCATCGCTGATGACAGTGGAGAGTTATCTCCTCGTCTTCAATCGCTTAACTCGGGTGATGAAATTTTTGTTGGTAATGAGGCGGCAGGTTTTATGACTACGGATGAAGTCCCTCAAAATGTGGATGATTTATGGCTATTATCAACAGGAACGGCTATTGGGCCATTTATTTCAATATTAGAAACGCCTTCATTAGGTACACGATTTAAAAATATTGTACTTGTTCACGCCGTGAGAACAGAGTCTGAATTAATTTATCAAGAACGTATTCAATCATTACTTAATCGATATGAGAAGAGGTTCCATTATGTCCCAATTATTTCTAGAGAACATGTCACCGGAACTTTATGTGGACGAATCCCGTCTTTGTTGCTCAATGGGGAGCTTGAACACAACGCCAAATGTCAGCTTAGTACAACGCATAGTTTCTTATACATTTGTGGCAATCCAAACATGGTTAAAGACACATCAAATGTGTTACAAGAACTAGGGTTCAATAAACATCTGCGTAGAAAAATAGGGCAGTTTAGTTCGGAGAATTATTATGAGTCATTTACGTATCCCACAAAATTGGACAATCCAACGATCTACCCTGTTTTTTACTAAAGACAACGTCCCTGATGCATTGCTTTCTCACCATAATACGGCTGCTGAAGTGTTTGGTCAGATATGCGTTATGGAAGGTGTGGTGACTTATTATGGTTTTGCAGATTCAGAGGCTACTGAGCCTGAAGTTAAAGTCGTTATTAATGCAGGACAATTTGCAACAAGCCCTCCTCAATACTGGCATAGAGTCGAATTAAGTGATGATGCTCAATTCAACATTAATTTCTGGTCAGATCAAGATAAAAGCGGAAAGAAAATGTTTAACACGAAATAATTATGAACACTCTTTTTTTCATTTATGGCATAGTAGGCGAAATTATTAAGTGAGAAGTAAGATGACAGACCAACAAGACGATTTCATGACGGAAGAAACACTGATCGAAACCGTAAAGAATCAAATTGAAGACGGTAGCCCAATCGCAGTAAAAGAGACGCTAATGCGTCTAGTTATGACGGGTAATCCTCGTGAAGATGCGATTGAAATGATGGCGTGCGCTTTGGCTGTTGAAGTGTTTGATGTGATGAAGAATGGCGCTGAATTTAACCAAAAGCGTTATAAAGAAAATTTAGAGTCATTACCAGACATGAGTTTTATGGGTGATGAATAATCGTAATAACGATTGCGTGTAATTGGTATTAGAAATAAAGAAGGGCTAATAGTATTAATACTATTAGCCCTTCTTTATATTACAGTATGCCTAGTTTGCGCAACCAATTTCACCTGTCAACATGCAGTTTTGTTGCTGTTTTTCTTGATTATCATAGTGCTCATTTGTTAATTCAACAGAGTTAATGTCTTCTCTATCTGCAGGAGCACAAGCACTTAAAAATAATACGCTAGCAATCCCTGCTACCTTGATGATTATGTTCATATTTATTCCTTTATTCTTCTCGTGTTTTCTTTATGTTAAGTTAAAAAACCTCAAACGGACAGTTGTTTTTAACTTATTTTTTACATTTGAATCTGTTGCTCTAAAGTGAGACTTCTTTCCATTCACCATGAGGGACATCCTTAATAGTCCACTCCCCCATTGAATAGCGGATTAAACGTAATGTCGGAAACCCAATATGTGCAGTCATGCGACGAACTTGGCGGTTACGTCCTTCAATAATGGTAAGTGCTATCCATGTTGTTGGAATGGCAGCACGAAATCTAACGGGAGGATTACGCTCCCATAAATCAGGAGTGTCGATAATTTCAACTTTAGCAGGAAGAGTCATACCATCTTTTAACTCAATACCTTGACGAAGTTTTTCTAAATCGTCTTCTGTTGGTGCACCTTCTACTTGTACCCAGTATGTTTTTGGGGACTTAGATTCTGGTTGTGTTAAGCGAGCTTGAAGCACACCATCATTAGTTAGAATTAATAAACCTTCACTGTCGCGATCGAGGCGACCAGCGGCATAAACGTCTTTTACTGAAATAAAATCTGCGAGAGTCTGACGATGTTGGTCATCGGTAAATTGACTCAGTACATCAAAAGGTTTATTAAAGATAAGGACTTTACGATCTTTTGGCGCAGGGCGTGGCTTTTGGGTGTTTTTTTTCTTAAAGGCCGGTTTTTTCCAATTTGGAGAACGCTTGAATGTCATGTTAACTACCTTGCAAAATTGTAAAGCTTTTGTGGTGTTTAGTTTTAAAGTTCGCCGCTTTTCGCTATAGTACGCGCGTGAAACAAGAGACTAATAAAAATAAAGTCGGTAAATTACAAAACTCATTATACGTTTTGTTGTGGGTTTTGTGGATTAAATAGGGAAATTAAATGACAACGCAAAAATCTAAGATTATCTATACCATCACTGATGAAGCGCCAGCACTGGCGACACATTCACTTCTTCCAATTATTCAAGCATTTGCAGCGTCATCGGATATTGACGTTGATACACGCGACATCTCACTTGCTGGTCGTGTAATTGCTAACTTTTCTGAGTATTTAACCGAAGAACAACGTATTAGTGATGCATTAGCAGAGCTTGGCGAATTAGCAAAAACGCCAGAAGCAAATATCATTAAACTTCCAAACATCAGTGCGTCAATTCCTCAGCTTCATGCTGTAATCAAAGAGCTTCAAGCGAAGGGCTATGCTCTGCCTAACTACCCAGAAGAAGCAAAAACAGATGAAGAAAAAGCCGTTAAAGCGGTTTACGATAAAATTAAAGGCTCGGCAGTAAACCCGGTATTACGTGAAGGTAACTCTGACCGCCGTGCGCCTGGTGCAGTTAAGCAATACGCTCGTAATAACCCACACTCAATGGGGGCTTGGTCTGCTGATTCTAAGTCACACGTTGCAAGCATGAGTGAAGGCGATTTTTACTCAAGTGAGCAATCAGTAACGATTGATGGCGCAACAAACGTTACTATTGAGTTTGTTTCTGAAAATGGCGATGTTACCGTTCTTAAAGAAGGCTTATCGCTAAAAGATAAAGAGATCATTGATGGTTCTTGCCTGAGTAAAAAAGCATTAGTTGAATTCTTCGAAACTGAAATCAAAAAAGCGAAAGAAGAAGACGTATTGCTTTCTTTACACATGAAAGCAACCATGATGAAAGTATCAGATCCTGTTATTTTTGGTCATGCCGTTAAGGTTTTCTATAAAGATGTATTTGCAAAACACGCAGCAACTTTTGAAAAACTGGGTGTTGATGCTAACAATGGCGTAGGCGATGTTTACACTAAAATAGTCTTACTGCCAGATGCTGAAAAAGCAGCGATTGAAGCGGATCTAGCAGCGGTTTACGAATATCAACCTGAGCTTGCTATGGTTGATTCAGACCGTGGTATTACTAACCTTCACGTGCCAAGTGATGTAATTATTGATGCATCTATGCCTGCTGCATTACGTACTTCGGGTCGTATGTGGGGTCCAGATGGTCAGTTAAAAGACACTAAAGCAATGATTCCTGATCGTTGTTATGCGGGTGTTTATCAAGCTGTTATTGAATTCTGTAAAGCGAATGGTGCATTTGACCCGACAACAATGGGGTCAGTACCAAACGTAGGCCTAATGGCTCAAAAAGCAGAAGAATATGGTTCTCACGATAAGACATTTATTCTTCCTGAAGCGGGTACTGTTCGAGTGATTGATGGTACTGGTACTGCACTGATTGAACACTCGGTAGGTGAAGGCGATATCTGGCGTATGTGTCAGGCAAAAGATGCACCAATTCAAGATTGGGTTAAATTGGCAGTAAATCGTGCTCGTGCAACGGGAACTCCAGCTATTTTCTGGCTTGATGCTAATCGTGCTCATGATGCCGAACTGATTAAGAAGGTGAACACTTATCTTGCCGATCATGATACCACAGGTCTTGATATTCAAATTCTATCGCCAGTAGAAGCGACTGATTATACGTTAGCGCGTATTATCAAAGGCGAAGATACGATTTCTGTAACAGGTAATGTGTTACGTGATTACTTAACGGATTTATTCCCAATTTTAGAGCTTGGTACGTCCGCGAAAATGTTGTCTATTGTACCGCTTATGAATGGTGGTGGCTTGTTTGAAACTGGCGCAGGTGGTTCTGCCCCAAAACATGTTCAGCAGTTTGAAAAAGAAAACCACTTACGTTGGGATTCTTTAGGTGAGTTTTTAGCACTGGCAGCATCGTTTGAGCATTTAAGTGTCACGACAGGTAATACAAAAGCACAGATTCTTGCTGATACGCTTGATGCGGCAACGTCTAAGTTCCTTGAAACGAACAAATCACCATCACGTCGTGTTGGTGAATTAGATAACCGTGGTAGCCATTTCTACCTGGCAATGTATTGGGCGCAAGAACTTGCTACACAAACGAAAGATGCAGATCTTCAAGCTTACTTTGGTTCTGTAGCTGAAACATTAACGTCTAATGAAACTAAGATTGTTGATGAGCTAAATGCGGCACAAGGTGTTGCTGGTAATGTAGGTGGTTATTTCCAACCCGTCGCAGAACTTGCTGCAAA
This sequence comes from Aliivibrio thorii, assembly GCF_057368585.1. Taxonomy (NCBI): domain Bacteria; kingdom Pseudomonadati; phylum Pseudomonadota; class Gammaproteobacteria; order Vibrionales; family Vibrionaceae; genus Aliivibrio; species Aliivibrio thorii. The sequence goes on from NZ_CM170654.1 coordinate 859,871, forward strand.
AGAGATGCGCCCAAGCGCGACATTGAATGCGGCGCTAGCTTCAATTTAATATCGAATAACGTCTTTATAATAAAGCGCGGTTAAGATGAAAAGCCTTGAAGTAGTGATAATTCAAGGCTTTTTTGTATATGTAATAGTTAGGTTAAGTATTAAATACTGGTATTGTAATAATTACGCTTTGGACAAGAAGAAATAATCTCTGCGCGATTAAATGAGATAACTTCTTCAAGTACGACATCAAATCCCCATAAACGGTGTAAATGTTTCATTACTTCAGCATGACTCTTATCTAATGGAATTCTATTGTGAGGGATATGTCGGAGTGTTAAAGATCGGTCTCCTCTCACATCCACATTCCATACTTGAATATTAGGTTCTAAATTACTTAGATTATATTGAGCCGCTAACTTTTCTCTTATTTCTCGATAGCCTGTTTCATCGTGAATTGCGTTGACTTCAATATGCTTATTTTTATCGTTATCTAGAATTGAAAATAATTTAAATTCACGAATAAGCTTTGGCGATAAATACTGACTAATAAAGCTTTCATCTTTGAAGTTATGCATTGCAAAATGGACAGCATCAAGCCAGTCACTCCCCGCTAATTCAGGAAACCATTCTTTATCTTCATCTGTCGGTTCTTCGCAAATTCGGCGGATGTCTTGGAACATAGCAAAGCCTAACGCGTATGGATTAATGCCACTGTAATAAGGACTATTGTAAGCTGGTTGCGCTACGACATTTGTATGGCTGTGTAAGAATTCTAAAATGAATTTTTCAGAGACGAGTCCGTCATCATATAAATGGTTCAAAATAGTGTAGTGCCAGAAGGTTGCCCATCCTTCATTCATTACTTGGGTTTGTTTTTGAGGGTAAAAATACTGGCTGATTTTTCTTATGATTCTGACGACTTCTCGTTGCCATGACTCAAGTAATGGAGCGTGTTTTTCAATAAAATAAAGAATATTTTCTTGAGGCTCAGAAGGGAATCGTATTTTTTCTTCGCTGTTTTCTTCTTTTGATTTTGGTACGGTTCGCCATAGATCATTGACTTGAGATTGAAGGTAAGACTCTCTGTCTTCTTGACGGATTTTCTCTTCTGCGATAGAAATTTTCTCAGGACGTTTATAGCGATCAACACCGTAATTCATTAATGCATGGCAAGAGTCGAGGATTTTTTCTACCTCATCTGCACCGTACTTTTCTTCACACTGAGTTAGGTATTGTTGAGCAAACAGTAAGTAATCAACAATAGAGCTGGCGTCTGTCCATGTTTGGAAAAGGTAATTTCCTTTAAAAAAAGAGTTATGTCCATAACACGCATGAGCCATTACCAAGGCTTGCATTGTTATGGTGTTTTCTTCCATTAGATAGGCAATACACGGCGATGAGTTAATAACAATTTCATACGCTAAGCCCATTTGGCCGTGTTTATAATTTTGTTCTGTTTGGATAAATTTTTTACCAAAAGACCAATGATGATAGTTGATTGGCATACCTACGCTAGAGTAGGCATCCATCATTTGTTCAGCCGTGATTATCTCAATCTGATTAGGGTAAGTATCAAGGCGGTAGTGTTGTGCGACCTTTTTTATCTCTACATGATATTGCTCTAATATTTGAAAGGTCCAATCTGGCCCATCAGGTAGCATAGCTTTCCTTTTCATAGTGCCTCCTAAGCCAGTTGTTTTTGAAACAACTCTCTGAAAATAGGATAAATATCTTCAACTGAGCGAATGTTTTTCATCGCAAAATTATCAAATCCTTGGGTAAGTTTTTCATACTCAGTCCACAAGGTTTGATGGTGACGTTTGGTTATTTCAATGTAAGAGTAATACTGACAATAAGGGAGAATCGATGAGGTAAGTAACTCTTTACATTTTGGTGAGTCATCGGCCCAATTATCCCCATCAGACGCTTGTGCAGCATAGATATTCCATTCATTGACAGGGAATCGTTCAGCAATCACCTCTTTCATTAGTCTTAATGCACTGGATACCATTGTGCCTCCCGTTTCTTGGGAGTAGAAAAAATCATGCTCATCAACTTCTTTTGCTTGAGTGTGATGGCGAATAAAAACGACCTCGACATTTTCATAAGTACGAGTAAGGAAAAGGTAAAGCAGTACATAGAATCGTTTCGCGATATCTTTTGTTGCTTGATCCATTGAGCCAGAAACGTCCATTAAACAGAACATGACAGCCTGACTTGATGGGATAGGGGTGCGTTCATAGTTTTTATAACGTAAATCAAAAGAATCAATATAAGGCACGTGCTTAATTCTTTCTCGTAATGTTTCGATTTCTTCTTTCATTTGACGTACAGAAAGGGGTTGAGCTGGTTCGCTGTTTTTAATCTCCTCTAACTCTTTTTCTAATTCAGAAAGTAGGCGTTTTTTTCCTGCCGTCATGGCCGTTCTACGCGCAAGGGATTGCTGTAATGAGCGGACAATATCGATATTAGAAGGGACGCCCGCCGTTTGGTAGCCTGCTCGGTGAGTTTCCCACTCTGTAATTTTTTGAACTTGATTCTTTTCTAAATTAGGCAATTCAAGTTCTTCAAATAGGATATCCAGATATTCATCTTTGGAGATTTGGAAACTAAATTCATCTTCGCCTTCTCCATCTGCACTAGCATCACCGTCACCAGCTCCGCCGCCACTGCCACCTTGTGGGCGTTCAATTTTATCGCCTCTAATGAATTGGTCATTACCAGGAAGGATCCGTTCTCTTATTCCTCCTTGGCCCTGATGAAAAACAGGCTCAGATATATCTCCCTTAGGAATAGAGATACTTTCACCGTCTTCTATATTTGTAACTGAACGTTGATTAACGGCATCAGAAACGGCGCGTTTAATCTGTTCTTGATGACGGCGAATAAAGCGCTGTCTATTAACGGTACTTTTCTTTTTCCCGTTTAATCTTCTATCGATAAATTGAGCCATTAGTTACCCCTTATTTTGCTAGGGGCAGCTCATTAAGTAATGAGCTGCAACATAATCTCGAAAATAAAAGAGTTTTATTATGAAGATTTACGTACACGTAAGTACCATTCCGCCAGTAAGCGAACTTGTTTTTTGGTGTAGCCTTTTTCCATCATTCGAGCGACAAAATCGTCGTGTTTTTTCTGATCATCAGTGGATGTTTTGCCGTTAAATGAAATAACAGGTAGCAGGTCTTCGGTATTTGAGAACATTTTTTTCTCAATAACAACACGTAGCTTCTCATAGCTTGTCCATGTTGGGTTTTGACCATTGTTATTCGCTTTGGCTCGCAAAACAAAGTTTACAATTTCGTTTCGGAAATCTTTTGGATTACTTATCCCTGCGGTCTTCTCTATTTTTTCTAGTTCATCATTAAGGGCTGAACGGTCAAACAATTGACCTGTATCTGGGTCTCGATATTCTTGATCTTGGATCCAGAAATCAGCGTAGACTACATAGCGATCAAAGATATTTTGGCCATATTCAGAGTAAGACTCGAGATAAGCGGTTTGAATTTCTTTACCGATAAACTCAACATACTTAGGCACTAAGAAGCCTTTGACAAATTCGGTGTATTTGTCGGCAATGTCTTGAGCAAATTGTTCTCGCTCAATTTGTTGTTCAATGACATAGAAAAGATGAACAGGGTTTGCTGCAACTTCCGCTTGATCAAAGTTAAATACGCGAGAAAGGATTTTAAAGGCAAATCGAGTTGATAAGCCTGACATTCCTTCATCAACACCTGCGAAATCTTTATATTCCTGATAGCTTTTGGCTTTTGGGTCAGTATCTTTTAATGTTTCACCATCATAAACGCGCATTTTAGAGAACAGTGATGAATTTTCTGGATCTTTAAGGCGAGACAATATCGAAAATTGAGCCAAAATATCTAAGGTACTAGGGGCGCAAGGGGCATGATAAAGTTCACTATGCTCAAGCAGTTTTTGGTAAATTCTAACTTCTTCTGAAACACGTAAACAATAAGGGACTTTTACGATATAAACCCTATCTAAAAAGGCTTCATTGTTTTTATTATTTCGGAAAGACTGCCATTCTGATTCATTTGAGTGAGCTAAAATCATGCCATCAAAAGGCAGAGCTGATAATCCTTCTGTGCCGTTAAAATTACCTTCTTGTGTTGCCGTTAGTAGAGGATGAAGCACTTTGATTGGTGCTTTAAACATCTCTACAAACTCCATTAAACCTTGATTGGCTTTACATAAGGAGCCTGAATAACTATAAGCATCAGGGTCATCTTGGGCAAAATGCTCTAATTGACGAATGTCTACTTTACCAACAAGAGATGAAATATCTTGATTGTTCTCGTCCCCTGGTTCTGTTTTGGCTATCCCTATTTGGTCGAGAATTGATGGGTGCACTTTGATTACTTTAAATTTGGTAATGTCGCCACCGAATTCATGTAATCGTTTTGCTGCCCACGGAGACATTATTGAACGTAGGTTACGAGGCTCAATACCGTATTCTTTTTTTAGTAACTCGCCATCTTCTGTGACATCAAATAAACAGAAAGGGTGATCGTTGACAGGGCTTCGTTCTCCATTAGCACTTAATACATAAATAGGTAATTTCTGCATTAAGCTTTTTAGTTTTTCAGCTAATGATGATTTACCGCCACCTACTGGGCCTAATAGGTAAAGCACTTGTTTGCGCTCTTCTAGGCCTTGAGCGGCATGTTTAAGGTAAGAAACAATTTGTTCAATTGGCTCCTCCATACCATAGAAGTCTTTAAAGGTCTCATAGCGAGAGATGACACGATTAGAAAAAATACGACTCAGCTGAGGATCAAGTGCAGTGTCGATTACTTCTGGTTCGCCAATAGCGATAAGAAGTCTTTCTGCTGCATTTGCGTAAGCACTTTTGTCGTTACTACATAATGACAAGAAATCCTGCAGTGATATTTCTTCATCTTTTGCTGCTTCATAACGGGCTTGATAGTGGTCAAAAATACTCATATCCATTTCCTCTTGTCGTCCATAGTTCCAAATCGTTCTTATCTAAGGTTAGTAACTAAACCCTTATTTTGTCCAAGAAAAAACTGAAAATAGAATAAAAATTAAGTGAGAAATGTGGCAGCGCGCAGGTATAAAAAAGGCGAACCTTTAAAAAGCTTGCCTATTGATATTTTTATTATTTGATTTGTTTATTTACAGTGGTATTGCTCGCAAGCCAGTAATGTATTTTCAATTAGGCTAGCAACAGTCATTGGGCCAACACCTCCAGGTACTGGAGTGATATAGCTTGCTTTTGTTTTTGCAACATCATACTCAACGTCACCAATAAGTTTGCCGCTATCTAAGCGATTAATACCTACATCGACCACGACAGCACCTCCTTTTATCCACTCTCCAGGTATGAAGTTAGGTTTACCTACTGCAACTACAACCAGATCGGCTTGACGAATATGATGCTCAAGATCTTTGGTGAATCGATGACAAGTGGTGGTGGTACAGCCTGCAAGTAGTAATTCTAATGTCATTGGTCTCCCAACAATATTAGATGCACCAACAACAACGGCATGCATACCACGAACTTGAATATTGTAACGGTCAAGAAGAGTAATAATGCCTTTTGGTGTGCATGAGCGTAATTTTGGAATTCGCTGAGATAAACGACCTACATTATATGGGTGGAAACCATCAACATCTTTTTCAGGGTCAATGTGTTCTAAGATTTTAGTACTATCCATTCCAGCAGGAAGAGGAAGTTGAACTAAAATACCATCAATTTCAGCATCTTGATTCAATGTGTCAATAATAGACAGTAATTCAGCTTCTGTTGTCGTTGTTGGTAAATCATAAGATTTTGAAATAAAGCCGACTTCTTCACACGCGCGACGCTTACTGCCGACATAAACTTGAGAAGCGGGATCTTGTCCTACTAATACTACGGCTAGCCCTGGAGCACGTAATCCGGCTTCTACACGAGCTTTAACGCGAGCCCCAACTTCTGAGCGAACAGTTTGGGAGATAAGTTTTCCATCGATAATTTGAGCGGTCATAGTGTTCCTTTAGCGGTCTAATACTGATTGACCTGCGTATTGTCGCAGAAACAAAAAGTAATTGCTATAACGCAAACGATTGCTTTTTGGTGTTTAATATACTTGTATATTGTATTGGTATTTATTTTTCGTCTAAAAGATGATTTTAAGCCAGAGTTTAGATCAAACAATGCACGATCTGTCCTTTTTTTCAGCATTCGGTAAGATAATGATAAGAAAAGGATTGATCTGATTTCGGATATTCGTATAATCCTACCCCATAGAGCGCCCTTAGCTCAGCTGGATAGAGCACCTCCCTTCTAAGGAGGTGGTCGAAGGTTCGAATCCTTCAGGGCGTACCAAATTGAAAAAGCCGCATTAACCATTATGGTTAATGCGGCTTTTTTCATTTCTGTCATATCATTTATCAATATGCTAGCGTTACATTATTGTTCGTTAATGGAATGTACAAATGTCTTTTTGGAACGCTTTTTCAATTACAACCCGTTATTCTGAATTACCTTCCTGTTTCTTTACTCATGTCACCCCAAGTCCGCTGGATAATAGTCGTTGGGTTATGTGGAATAAAAGGCTGGCTGAGCAGTTTGGATTACCGTTGAACCCTGATAATAAACCTGAGTTGTTATCGACATTTTCAGGCGAAAACCTTCCTTCTGTTTTTTATCCTTTAGCGATGAAATATGCAGGGCATCAATTTGGTAGCTACAATCCTGACCTGGGAGATGGTCGAGGACTTTTGCTAGGTGAAATTACTGATAAATTAGGGGTAAGTTTTGAACTTCATTTAAAAGGGGCAGGGCGCACGCCTTATTCTCGTACTGGCGATGGGCGTGCTGTATTAGGTTCGACTATCAGAGAATATTTGTGTAGCGAAGCAATGTCAGGATTGAATATTCCAACCACCCAAGCTTTGGGTATGATGACAAGTGATACTGCTGTTTTTCGTGAAGGGTATGAAACGGGAGCATTATTAATTAGAGCGACAGAGTCTCATGTTCGATTTGGACATTTTGAGCATTTGTTTTATAGCAATTTACTTGCAGAGCAAAAATTACTCGCAGATAAAGTGATTGAATGGCACTTTCCTGATTGTCTTGAGTCAGATAAACCTTATGTAGCTATGTTTAATGAGATTGTTGACCGTACTGCCTTTATGATTGCACAGTGGCAGGCGGTAGGGTTTGCTCATGGGGTAATGAATACTGATAATATGTCGATTATAGGTCAAACATTTGATTATGGTCCTTTTGGTTTTCTTGATGATTATGAGCCAAATTATATTTGTAATCATTCTGACTATCAGGGGCGTTATGCCTTTAACCAGCAACCTAGAATTGGCTTATGGAATTTATCAGCTTTAGCACATTCTCTTTCTCCATTAATGGAGAAATCGGATTTAGAATATTCTTTAGCTCAATATGAAACACAACTTCATGGTTACTTTAACCAGTTAATGAGAGATAAGTTAGGGCTTTATTCTAAACAAGAAGGGGATAGTCGATTATTTGAATCAATGTTTGAGTTGTTGTCGCAAAATGCAGTGGATTACACTCGATTTATGCGTTCACTTTCTTATTTGGATAGTAAAGAAAAACAAACTGTCGTAGACCTGTTTGTTGATCGAGAAGCGGCAACCTTGTGGGTAGATCTATACTTAACTCGTTGTGGATTGGAAGAGGACAGTGCAGACTCCCGTTGTGAGCGAATGAGAAGTGTCAATCCTAAGTTCATACTGAGAAATTATTTGGCGCAGCAGGCCATTGATAAAGCTCAACAGGGCGATTTTAGTGAGTTAGAAATATTATCGTTATTACTAGAAAAGCCATTTGATGAGCATACAGAGTTTGAAAAATATGCCCAATTACCTCCCGAATGGGGTAAGAAAATGGAGATTAGTTGCTCCTCATAAAAATAATAAAGCAGCCTAATTTGGCAGCTTTATTATTTTTATGGCTGATATTTATTTTTTTAGATTGTGTAGCATAAATTCAGTCAGTTCATCTAAAGATATTGTATTATCAGAATTGGTATAACCTTGCGCTAACACTGACCACTGTTGGTATGGTTCATTTGGTAAAAAGATTGCAATGAAAACACTGGCTTTTTTGGTGCCGTTGTCATTAACACCGATTGGTTGTATTCCTGTTAATAGCCCTGTTTTCTCTAAAATATCTTGATCTTGAATGTTCTCTTCTAGCCCTAAACCGTAGCCAACATAGAAATCAACATTCGTAGAGTCTTCGACAAATTGAAATCCTCTTTTCTCTAATGATGCTCTGAGTGATTGAGAGAATCGTTGTTCAGTATCTCTATTATTTAATTTTTTATTCAAATAATTGGCACTGATAGTTGGGTGCCAAGAGAAAGTATTCTTTCCATTAAGAGCGATATTAATATCGCCAGTTGTAACTAAGTTTACGGTATTTTTCTCTTGATGTGTTTCAGACACGCAGCCTGATAGAGTAAATAATAGAATAAGTGAGATAATATATTTCAAATTAGTTACCTAGATAAATGAAGTGAAGTCTTTGGGGCGTTTCTTAATCAATAGGTTCAAAAAAGGTGAGTATCCATGCTCACCTTTAATATTATTTAATAGCCATAATTGAGTAATATTATTTTACAACTTCACCTTCGAGTGGTTTTATTTCACTTGCATGAAACCCCTTAGGACCTTCATGGATTTCGTAGGTGACAGCTTGTCCGGCTTTTAGTGTACGGTAGCCATCCATCTCTATTGTGGAATAATGCGCAAAAATATCTCCATCTTCTCCCTCAGGACAAATGAAGCCAAAACCTTTAGCGTTATTGAACCATTTTACTGTACCTGTTGCCATGCTATACATCCCTCTGCATTTTAATTACCTAGCACAATGGTTATTAATTAATCATTTATTTGTTCAATTGATAACCACTACAAACACACTCTATTAAATATAAAATATGAGTCAAGTGCAAATTTGTTACTTTTATAACAAATTTGTTTAATGTCACATTTAAGATTAACATTATTATCAGTAATATCAGATTGATAAATAAAGTGGAGATAAAGAAAAAAAGACCCTATCCTTTACATTAATATCGTTGTTTTTCTACTCGATTTAATCAAAATTAAGTGATAAAGATATGAAAATCGCATCTTTTGTTTGATGTAACCTTGTGTCTAGATTAGTCTGAATAGTAGAGGATACATTGAAGTATCAGATTCTTTTTTTGCTAATTTAGTTGTCGATATGAGTAAACTATATGAATGGATTTCTCCTGATTCAGATGTTTTGGAGCAAGAGAAAACAGAGTTAAGACCACCATCTATGTATAAAGTGGTTTTAAATAATGATGATTACACTCCAATGGAGTTTGTTGTCGAAATTTTAGATAAATTTTTTTCCATGGATTTGGAAAAAGCGACACAATTAATGCTAACAGTGCATTATGAAGGGAAAGCAGTATGTGGGGTTTTTACTGCTGAAGTTGCTGAAACTAAGGTTGCGCAAGTGAATGCATATTCGCGTGATAATGAGCACCCACTACTGTGTACAATGGAACAAGCGTAAGTTTGTTCGTTACACCATATTTTGGTGTTTTGGGAGGTTCCTATGCTAAATAAAGAATTAGAAGCGAGTTTAAATAGTGCGTTTGTTCGAGCACGAGAAAAGCGCCATGAGTTTATGACAGTAGAGCATTTATTATTTGCTCTATTAGAAAACCCATCCGCTCATGAAGCTCTTTTAGCTTGTCATGCAGATTTACCTGCGTTGGCAACTGAAATTGATGAATTCATTACACAAACCACACCGCTTATTCCTGCTGACGACGAAAGTCGAGAAACTCAGCCAACATTAAGCTTTCAACGTGTTCTTCAACGTGCAGTTTTTCATGTCCAATCATCTGGCCGTAATGAAGTCACTGGAGCTAATGTTCTTGTTGCTATTTTTAGTGAACAAGAATCACATGCCGCGTACCTCCTTAAAAAGAATGATATTAGTCGATTAGATATCGTTAACTTTATTTCACATGGTGCGCCTGAGCATCGTGAGGAGAATTCAGATCCGAATAATGTTGAAGCCGCAGTAGAGGCAAGCCCAGAAGATAAATTAGAAAGCTTTGCTATTAACTTAAACCAAGTGGCTAAAAATGGCGGGATTGACCCATTAATTGGACGCGATGAAGAGCTTGATCGTACGGTTCAGGTATTGTGTCGTCGCCGTAAAAATAATCCGCTATTAGTCGGTGAAGCAGGAGTGGGTAAAACCGCAATTGCTGAAGGTCTTGCATGGCGAATTGTTGAAGGTCAAGTTCCTGATGTTATTAAAGACTGTATTATTTATTCTTTAGATATTGGTTCATTGCTTGCCGGTACTAAATATCGTGGTGATTTTGAGAAACGATTTAAAGCTATCTTAAAACAGCTTGAAAAAGAAGAACATGCAATCTTATTTATTGATGAAATCCACACGATTATTGGTGCGGGTGCCGCTTCTGGCGGTCAAGTTGATGCCGCTAATTTAATTAAACCTCTATTAAGTAGTGGAAAATTACGCTGTATTGGCTCAACTACTTATCAAGAACACAGTACGATTTTTGAAAAGGAGCGTGCATTAGCTCGTCGTTTCCAAAAAATTGATGTTTTGGAACCGTCAATTGATGACACAACTAAAATATTAATAGGCTTGAAAAGTAAATACGAAGAGCACCATGAAGTCCGTTATACCAATAAAGCACTTCGTGCTGCGGTAGAGCTATCAGCAAAATACATTAATGAGCGTCATTTACCAGATAAGGCAATTGATGTTATCGATGAGGCGGGAGCTCGTTGTCGTTTAACGCCAGTAAGTCGTCGTAAAAAGACAATTAATGTCGCAGATATCGAAGCTATGGTTGCAAAAATGGCTCGTATTCCTGAAAAATCAGTATCTTCTAGCGATAAAGATGTACTGAAGAAATTAGACTCAAAGCTAAAAATGTTGGTATTTGGCCAAGATCACAGTATCGATGCACTATGTGAAGCTATCAAACTTAGCCGAGCAGGGTTAGGTGCAGATAATAAGCCTGTGGGTTCTTTCTTGTTTGCTGGTCCTACCGGGGTAGGTAAAACAGAAGTTACTGTTCAGCTAGCGAAAGCTCTGGGTATTGAGCTTCTTCGTTTTGATATGTCTGAATATGGTGAGCAACATACGGTTAGCCGATTAATTGGTGCTCCTCCGGGTTATGTTGGTTATGAGCAAGGCGGGTTATTAACTGACGCTGTAATTAAACACCCTCATTCTGTTGTATTACTTGATGAGCTTGAAAAAGCGCATCCAGATGTCTTTAACTTGCTTCTTCAAGTCATGGATAACGGTACACTGACAGATAATAATGGTCGAAAAGCGGATTTCCGAAATGTAATTTTTGTAATGACGACCAATGCTGGTGTTCATGAAACAGTGAAAAAATCGATTGGTTTGATTCAACAAGATCATACAACTGATGCGATGGCTGCAATTAAGAAAATCTTTACACCAGAGTTTAGAAACCGTTTAGATAATATCATTTGGTTCGAACATTTGAGTAAAGATGTTATTTCGTTAGTAGTAGAAAAATTCATAGTAGAGCTACAAGTTCAGTTAGATGCTCGTGGCGTCTCAATGGAAGTGTCACAAGGCGCAAAAGATTGGCTTGCTGATAAAGGGTATGATAAATCTATGGGCGCTCGACCGATGGCTCGTGTTGTTCAAGAGAACCTTAAAAAACCAATGGCAAATGAATTGTTATTTGGAGAATTAGTAAACGGTGGCACAGTTCGCGTTAAATTAACTAAAGGTGAATTAGCCTTTGAGTTTACGAGTGAAACTGAAGCGGTTCATTAATTAATCAGTAGATAATAAAAAACCCAGTCAATGACTGGGTTTTTTTATATTATTTTAAAGCAAATTAAAAAATTAACGTGCTAAAAATGACAAATTAACGAGCACGGAAGACGATACGGCCTTTAGATAAATCGTAAGGAGTCATTTCAACTGTTACTTTGTCACCAGTAAGAATACGGATGTAGTTTTTACGCATTTTACCTGAGATATGAGCAGTAACAACGTGACCGTTTTCTAATTCTACGCGAAACATTGTGTTTGGTAGTGTATCTAGAACCGTGCCTTGCAGCTCAATTGCGTCTTCTTTTGCCATTGAATCCTCTTTATATAGATAGCTTTGGCTGATTTTTAAGCGGCCAATAATGCCCTTAAAAATGATGTATGTAAAGTTTGGTGGGCATTTTACCCCTGCCAGACCATATTTACTAGCTTTTGGTTAGGTTTATATCGAACTTTATATTTCATTGCTGGACAATCGTCTATTTGGTAACCAGGGTAGAGCCAGTTTTTTTGCAATTGTTTACATAATTTTAGTTGAATTAGAATAGAGACGGTTCCTAGAGATAACGGATGCTCTGGCTCAAAAAACGTATACATAGCACTGATTGAGTCAACTAAGATATCGGTTACAGCAATTGCGATAAGGACATTGTTTTCGTAAATATGAAGAAAATGACTAGGTAACCATTCTGCTTGAGAAAATTCAAAAAATTGTTCCTGATTTGCAGGAAACATACTGCCTGATTGGTGGCGAGCGGTTATATATCGTTCATATAATGCGAACCATTCATCATCCATCTCTGTTTTTATTTCCCAAGTAAACGTAGATAATTTATTTAAAATTCGTTTTTGGCTTTTACTTGGTACGAATTCACTTGCGCTAATTCTTAAAGGTTGGCAAGCATTGCAAGCTTCACACATTGGTTTATATACCGTTGAACCACTGCGTCTAAATCCCAAGCGAATTAATGCTTGATAACCAATAGGGGAATGAAGCTCTGTATCCATAACAACACCGAGGCGCTCTTGTTGTCCAGGTAGATAGCTACAAGGCCCCTCTGGTGTTAACCCAACTTGAAGAGAAAATTGACTCATGATTAAACATTATTCCCAATAGATTGTGGAAGGTAACAATTTGGACTTACTGTTTTGTTAGCGAGTTTATTTAACTTTATTTTGAAATCTTTTCTTTTCATTTCGATTGCTCCTAAGCTTTCAAGATGAGGATTCATCATTTGGCAGTCAATCAACTGCCCATCAGAAGCCACAAAATGCTCACAAAATTGCCACAGTGCTATTTTTGATGCATTTGTTTTTAATGAGAACATAGATTCACCACAAAAAACTTGACCGATTTGAAGGCCGTATAATCCGCCAATAAGTGTATTGTCAGACCATACTTCGACAGAGTGACAATATCCTAATTTTGCTAGCTGTTTATAAGCTTGGATCATTTCAGGCATAATCCACGTTTCATCTGACCCTCGTGTTGATGCGCATAATTCAATCACTTGACCTGTCGATTTATTGATGGTGATTTCATAATTTGATTTACGAAAGAATTTTTTTAGGCTTTTTGATGGCAAGAATTGCTCAGGTATGAAAACTCCTCGAATGCTAGGACTCCACCATAAGATAGGGTCACCAGCACTATACCAAGGAAAAATACCTCGTTGATAAGCGTTTAATAGTCGAGATGTAGTCAGATCTCCCCCCATAGCGAGTAAACCATCAGGTTCGGTTAATGCACTTTCAATATGAGGAAAGTGGCTTGTTTCATTTGAATCGAGTTGTGGTAGGTAAATAGTCATAAGTAAAAGAAATAGGATTCACTATTTTTAAGTAAAGAGACAACATTGCCTCTGGTACAACGCTTTGGTTTTCGTTACTCTGAAAGTATGAAGAATAACAAAAAATAACAATGAAAGCTGAAACAGCTATGCAATAACTGAATGAAATAGCAGGCATAGCATTCTTATTTATTTGTACAGGAATTTTTACATAAACATGGAAAGCTTAACTCTTCAACCAATTTCAAAAATTGATGGCCAAATTAATCTACCAGGCTCAAAAAGTGTTTCTAATCGTGCGTTATTATTAGCTGCGTTAGCGTCTGGAAAAACAAAACTAACTAATTTACTTGATAGTGATGATATTCGTCACATGCTTAATGCACTAAAAGCACTTGGTGTTGAATATATACTATCTGAAGATAAAACGGTCTGTGAAGTCACTGGTTTAGGTCGTGCTTTTGAACCTCAAGAAGCATTGGAACTTTTTCTTGGCAACGCAGGTACGGCAATGCGCCCATTAGCGGCAGCATTGTGTCTAGGTCGAGGTGAATTTGTACTTACTGGTGAGCCTCGAATGAAAGAGCGTCCTATTGGACATCTTGTAACGGCATTGAAAGCTGCAGGTGCTGACGTAGAATATTTAGAAAATGAAAACTACCCGCCGTTAAAGATTAAAGGAACAGGCCTTAAAGGAGGGACGGTTGAGATTGATGGTTCTATCTCAAGTCAGTTTTTAACTGCTTTTTTAATGGCAGCTCCATTATCAACACAAGAGACAACGATTAATATAGTGGGTGATTTAGTTTCTAAACCATACATTGATATCACTCTAGATATTATGACTACGTTTGGAGTTGAAATTGAGAATCAAAATTATCAGACATTCGTTGTTCCAGCTAATCAAACGTATGTTGCACCCGGGGATTTTCTTGTTGAAGGCGATGCCTCTTCTGCGTCTTATTTTCTTGCAGCAGCTGCAATAAAAGGCGGTGAAGTAAAAGTGACGGGCATTGGTAAAAAGAGCATTCAAGGTGATGTTCAATTTGCAGATGCACTAGCAGCAATGGGAGCTGATATCGAATGGGGTGATGATTATGTTATTGCTAGAAAAGGAGAATTAAAAGCGGTTGATATGGACTTTAACCATATTCCTGATGCTGCAATGACAATTGCCACTGCTGCTCTTTTTGCACAAGGCACAACATCCATTCGTAATGTCTATAATTGGCGTGTAAAAGAAACTGATCGTTTAACAGCGATGGCGATTGAATTAAGAAAAGTCGGAGCTAAAGTAGAAGAGGGGGAAGATTATATTACGATCACACCACCAGAGAAATTAGAACATGCAGCTATCGATACTTATGATGATCACCGTATGGCAATGTGTTTTTCTTTAGTTGCTTTGAGTGATACACCGGTAACAATTAATGATCCAGGCTGTACGTCAAAAACCTTCCCAGACTATTTTGATAAAATGAAAGAGCTTAGTGTGTAATTTATAGCGTAAAAGCAATTAAATTTACATTGATGTAAGCCCTGTGTAAAAAACACAGGGCTTTTTTAGTTTTTAATAAACTAAAGTATATAAATAATCTGACTTGGGTATAATGCGCCCGTAGAAACCAATCACAATAATTAATGGAGAACTCCATGACTACTCATTCACCAGTCGTTACTGTTGATGGTCCAAGTGGCGCAGGTAAAGGTACCTTGTGCATGTTGCTTGCTGAAAAACTAGGTTATAATTTATTAGATTCTGGTGCTATATACCGTGTATTAGCATTAGCTGCAATTCACCATGGTGTTGATTTAGAGTCAGAAGATGCACTTGTACCTTTAGCTGCAAACTTAGATGTGCAGTTCAAAGCGGAAGGTGAATTAGTTAAAGTGATTCTTGAAGGTGAAGATGTATCTTCTGAACTTCGTAAAGAAGAGACGGGAATGGCTGCGTCAAAAGTAGCAGCGTTACCGCAAGTTCGTGAAGCGTTACTGCGCCGTCAACGAGCATTTTCTGCGTTACCAGGTCTTATTGCTGATGGTCGTGACATGGGGACTGTTGTGTTCCCTACCGCAGAAGTTAAGATATTTTTAGATGCAAGTGCTGAAGAACGAGCGAATCGCCGAATGAAGCAGTTGCAACAGAAGGGGTTAGATGTTAGATTTGACCGTCTTTTAGGCGAAATTCAAGAACGAGATGATCGAGACCGCAATAGAGCAGTCGCGCCATTACGTCCCGCTGAAGACGCTTTAGTATTAGATTCAACGTCAATGAACATTGATGAAGTTGTCGCGCAAGCTATTGCTTTTATTGAATCTAAGCTATAATTGAAACTTAGTTAGTTGCAAGGATGATAACTAACCTTACTATCAACCCCATGCGGTAGGATACCCATGGACGTTTAATATTGAAGATCAAATTAATGACTGAATCTTTTGCTCAACTCTTTGAAGAGTTTCTATCTGAAACTGAATTCCAACAAGGCAGCATCGTTAAAGGTACTGTAGTAGCTATCGAGAACGGTTTCGTTCTTGTTGACGCTGGCCTTAAGTCTGAAGCAGCTATCCCAGCTGAACAATTCAAGAACGCTGCTGGCGAACTTGAAGTTGAAGTTGGTTCTGAAGTAGACGTTGCTCTTGACGCTGTTGAAGACGGTTTCGGTGAAACTCAACTTTCTCGTGAGAAAGCGAAGCGTCACGAAGCTTGGATTCAACTTGAAAAAGCATACGAAGATGCTGAAACAGTTATGGGTGTTATTAACGGTAAAGTTAAAGGCGGCTTCACAGTTGAACTTAACGGTATCCGTGCATTCCTACCTGGTTCTCTTGTTGATGTACGTCCAGTACGTGACACTCTGCACCTTGAAGGCAAAGAGCTAGAGTTCAAAGTAATCAAACTTGACCAAAAGCGTAACAACGTTGTTGTTTCACGTCGTGCTGTTATCGAATCTGAAAACAGTGTTGAGCGTGACGAGTTACTTGCTTCTCTACAAGAAGGCATGGAAGTTAAAGGTATCGTTAAGAACCTTACTGACTACGGTGCATTTGTTGATCTAGGTGGCGTTGACGGTCTACTACACATCACAGATATGGCTTGGAAGCGTGTTAAGCACCCATCTGAGATCGTAAATGTTGGTGACGAGATCAATGTTAAAGTTCTTAAGTTCGATCGTGAGCGCACTCGTGTTTCTCTAGGTCTTAAGCAACTTGGCGAAGATCCATGGGTAGCTATCGCTAAGCGTTACCCAGAAGGTCACAAACTTTCTGGTCGTGTTACTAACCTAACTGACTACGGCTGCTTCGTTGAAATCGAAGAAGGCGTTGAAGGTCTAGTACACGTTTCTGAAATGGATTGGACTAACAAGAACATCCACCCTTCTAAAGTTGTGAACGTAGGCGACGAAGTTGAGGTTATGGTTCTTGAGATTGACGAAGAACGTCGTCGTATCTCTCTAGGTCTTAAGCAATGTAAAGCTAACCCATGGCAGACATTCGCTGAAGCGCAAGCTAAAGGCGACCACGTTACTGGTAAGATCAAATCTATCACTGACTTTGGTATCTTCATCGGTCTTGACGGCGGCATCGACGGTCTTGTTCACCTATCTGACATTTCTTGGAATGCTACAGGTGAAGACGCGGTACGTGAGTACAAGAAAGGCGACGAAATCTCTGCTGTTGTTCTAGCAGTAGATGCAGAGCGTGAGCGTATTTCTCTAGGTGTTAAACAAATGGAAGAAGACCCATTTAACAACTACCTAGCAGACAACAAGAAAGGTACTTTAGTAAACGGTACTGTTTCAGCTGTTGACGCTAAAGGCGCTACAATCACTCTTGCAGACAGCGTAGAAGGTTACATCCGTACTTCTGAGCTATCTCGTGACCGTGTTGAAGATGCATCTCTAATCCTAAGCGTTGGCGATAGCGTTGAAGCGAAGTTCACTGGTGTAGACCGTAAGAACCGCGTAGTTAACCTATCTATCAAAGCTAAAGATGAAGCTGACGAGCAAGAAGCAATGGCTTCACTGAACACTAAGTCTGAAGACGGTGGTTTCGGTAACGCAATGGCTGACGCTTTCAAAGCAGCTAAAGGCGAATAAGTAAATTTAAAGGTAGCGTAATGCTCCCTTTTCTTTCGATAACGTAGGAGGTCATTTATGACAAAATCTGAACTGATTGAACAACTGTGTAGTAAAAAGCCTCAACTTTCTGCTAAGCAGGTTGAAGATACAGTCAAGGAAATCCTTGAACAGATGGCAACAACGCTAGAAGGCGGTGATCGTATAGAGATTCGTGGTTTTGGTAGTTTTTCTCTACACTATCGAGAGCCACGTTTAGGTCGTAATCCGAAAACTGGCGATAAGGTTGAATTAGACGGTAAGTTTGTTCCTCACTTTAAACCGGGTAAAGAACTGCGTGAACGTGTGAATTTCAGCTAATGTAAATTAGTATATAAAAACGGCATACTTTTGAGTATGCCGTTTTTTTATGTTCATTTTCAGTGCATTTAGGTGTATCTTTAGAGCAGTAAAATAATATATTGTTAGAAATTCATTAACTGGAGGGAAGCCCAGTGAAAATTGTAATTGCTGTTTTATTAATTGCTTTATTTCTGATATCACTTGCTGTTGGCGCACAGAATCAGGTTGTAGTTAATTTTAATTATTTATTAGCACAAGGTGATTTCCAGCTATCGACCTTGCTTGGTATTTTCTTTGCAACTGGTTTTGGCCTAGGTTGGTTAATTTGTGGCAGTATGTATTTAAAAGTCAGCATGACGCAACGTCGTCTGCGTAAACGCCTTGAAAAGAAAACCATAGAGTTAGATAAATTACGCTTAGACTCAACAAAAGGGTAATGACTTAATGTTAGAGCTGCTATTCCTATTATTACCTATTGCTGCCGGATATGGCTGGTATATGGGTAATAGGAGTGCGAGACAACAACGTCAAAGAGATACCAATCACCTGTCACGTCAATATGTGACGGGGTTAAATCTATTGCTTTCAGATCAGTCAGATAAAGCGGTAGATCACTTCATTGAACTACTTCAAGTTGACAGCGATACGATAGATACTCACCTTGCATTAGGCAACTTGTTTAGAAGCCGAGGTGAAGTTGATCGTGCGATTAAAATTCACCAAAATCTCATTGCTCGTCCAAATTTAACGTTAGATCAGCGTAATATTGCTCTTCAGCAACTGGCTAAAGACTATATGGTTGCGGGTATTCTAGATCGAGCGGAAAAGATTTTTGAACAGCTTCTTGATGAGCCAGATCACAGAGAGGCGGCATTGCTTCAACTTGTTGCTATTCATCAGCAGACCCGAGAATGGGAACAAGCGATCAATTTTTCAAATAACTTAGTCAAAATGGGTAAAAAGAAATTAAAGCCAGATATTGCTCATTATTATTGTGAATTGGCGATGCAAGAATTATCAGATAGCCATATTAATAAAGCTAAGCAGAATTTGAAAAAAGCGTTATCTATTGATAATCAATGTGTTCGCGCCTCTATTATGATGGCGAAGTTATTAATGGAAGAAGATAACTTTAAGGGCGCAGTAAGCCAATTAGAGTCCGTTTTAGATCAAGATATTGAATTTATTAGTGAAGCATTACCTTTACTTGCTGAATGCTACGAAAAGCTGGATCGAGAAGGGGCGTTGCTAAATTTCTTAAAAGAAGCCATTTCAAAAGGGGCTGGTGCAAGTGCTGAGCTGATGTTATCAAACCTAATAGCAAAACATGAAGGTACGGCATTAGCTCAAGGCTATATGACTAAACAGCTGCTTAAAAACCCAACGATGAAAGGTTTTTATCGTTTGATGGGTTATCACGTAGATGAAGCTGAAGATGGTCGAGCTAAAGCTAGTCTTTCAAGTTTACAAAATTTGGTTGGTGAACAGTTAAAAATGAAACCAAATTATCGATGCAGTAAATGTGGTTTTTCTGCGCATCGTTTATTTTGGCAATGCCCTTCTTGCAAAGGGTGGGGTGTTATTAAACCTATTAAAGGTTTAGATGGTGAATAATTAAGAGGCGCAATTTGTGCCTCTTTTTTTAAATAAAATGTAAGTAGATTAATTTCCCAAGGAGAGAAAATGAAAGACCAAAAGGTGATTGTTGCATTGGATTATGATAATCAAACAGACGCATTAGCATTTGTTGATAAAATTGATCCTAGCTCTTGCCGACTAAAAGTAGGCAAAGAGATGTTTACTCTATTTGGCCCTGAGTTTGTAAAGGAACTTCATAAGCGTGGTTTTTCTGTTTTTCTAGATTTAAAGTTTCATGATATTCCTAATACGTGTTCAAAAGCAGTGCGTGCTGCTGCTGAGATGGGGGTATGGATGGTTAATGTTCATGCGAGTGGTGGTGAGCGTATGATGAGTGCATCACGTGAAATCTTAGAACCGTATGGTAAAGATCGACCATTACTTATTGGTGTAACAGTACTAACAAGTATGGAGCAACAAGACTTAGCGGGTATTGGTTTAGATATTGCACCACAAGAACAAGTAAAACGTCTTGCTGCATTGACTAAAAATAGTGGTTTAGATGGTGTTGTGTGTTCAGCACAAGAAGCATCAATGTTAAAAGCAGACCTAGGCAAAGAATTTAAATTAGTGACTCCTGGCATTCGTCCAGCAGGCTCTGCGGTGGGTGATCAAAAACGTATTATGACACCAGTAGATGCTATTACTTCAGGTTCTGATTATTTAGTGATTGGTCGCCCAATTACACAAGCTGAGAATCCATCACAAGTATTAAATAAGATTAACCTGTCTTTAGCGTCTGTTTTATAAGTTTGTAACTTGATAGGTGAAAGATTCTTAATTTGTAATCACCTATAAATAGATAAAAAAATAGAGACCATTTGGTCTCTATTTTTGCTTGTAATTATCTTTTAAAAAAGAATTACATTACACGCATACCAGGTTGAGCACCTTCGTGTGGTTCAAGGATCCAAAGATCTTTGCCACCAGGGCCTGCAGCTAGGATCATGCCTTCAGACATACCAAACTTCATCTTACGAGGTTTAAGGTTAGCAACCATAACAGTTAGCTTCCCTTCTAGTTCTTCAGGTTTGTATGCTGATTTAATTCCAGAGAATACTTGGCGAGTTTCACCGCCGATGTCCAATTGGAATTTAAGTAGTTTGTTTGCTTTTGGAACTTCTTCACAAGAGATAATACGAGCAATACGCATATCAACCGCTTCGAACGCATCGAATTCAATCTCATCTGCGATTGGATCTTTATCTAGTTCAGTTTGGCTTGCTTTTTCTTTGTCCGCTTCTGCTTTCTCTTTTGCTGCCATTTCAATTGCGGCATCTGCTTTTGATGCTTCAACCATTGCTTCTACTTTTTTAGGATCAATACGAGCAAATAGTGCTTTGAACTTAGTAATCTCATGAGACGTTAGTGGTTGTGCAATGCCTTCCCACGTCAGCGTTTCATTTAAGAAAGCTTCAGTACGTGCAGCAAGCTCTGGCATTACTGGTTTTAAGTAAGCCATTAATACGCGGAATAAGTTAATACCAACAGAAGCAACTTCTTGTAGCTCTTGTTCTTTACCTTCTTCCTTCGCGAGAACCCAAGGTGCTTTTTCGTCAATGTACTGGTTTGCTTTATCAGCAAGCGCGGTAATTTCACGAATAGCACGACTAAATTCACGAGTTTCGTATAGCTCAGCAATGCGACCTTCAGCAGCAACGAATTCGTTGTAAAGCTCAGGAGCAACAAAGTTATCAGAAAGTTTGTCATCAAAACGTTTAGTAATGAAACCAGCGTTACGAGAAGCTAGGTTAACAATCTTATTTACGACATCAGAGTTTACACGTTGAGTGAAATCTTCAAGGTTTAAATCAAGATCATCAATACGGCTGTTAAGTTTAGCGGCGTAGTAATAACGTAAACACTCAGGATCTAGGTGATTTAAGTAAGTACCTGCTTTAATGAATGTGCCTTTTGATTTAGACATTTTTGCGCCATTTACTGTTACGTAACCATGAACAAATACATTGTTTGGCTTACGGAAACCTGAACCTTCTAGCATTGCAGGCCAGAATAGGCTGTGGAAGTAAACAATGTCTTTACCAATGAAGTGATAAAGCTCTGTGGTGCTGTCTTTTTTCCAGTACTCATCAAAGTTTAGATCGTTACGCTTGTTACAAAGGTTTTTGAATGAACCCATGTAGCCAATTGGGGCATCTAACCAAACGTAGAAGAACTTGTTAGTTTCACCTGGAATTTCAAAACCAAAATAAGGCGCATCACGAGAGATGTCCCACTGTTGTAAACCAGATTCAAACCATTCTTGCATTTTATTTGCAGTTTCAGTTTGAAGAGAGCCAGAGCGAGTCCACTCTTTTAACATGCTTTCAAACTGAGGTAAGTCAAAGAAGAAATGCTCAGAGTCTTTCATTACCGGTGTTGCACCAGAAACCGCTGATTTAGGGTTGATTAAATCAGTAGGGCTGTAGGTTTCACCACAATTATCACAGTTGTCACCGTATTGATCTTCTGACTTACATTTCGGGCAAGTTCCCTTCACGAAACGGTCAGGTAAGAACATCTCTTTTTCTGGATCAAATAATTGAGAGATAGTACGGCTAGTAATAAAACCGTTCTTTTTTAGCTCTAAATAGATATGAGAAGCTAATTCACGGTTTTCATCACTGTGTGTGCTGTGATAGTTATCAAAGCTGATGTCGAAGCCTGCGAAATCTTTTTGATGCTCTTCGCTAACTGCTGCAATCATTTCTTCAGGAGTGATACCCATCTGTTGAGCTTTAAGCATGATTGGTGTGCCGTGAGCATCATCTGCACAAATAAAGTTAACGTCGTTGCCACGTAAACGTTGGTAACGAACCCAGATATCCGCTTGGATATGCTCAAGCATGTGGCCTAAGTGGATTGAACCGTTTGCATACGGTAGGGCACATGTAACCAGAATTTTTCTCGGATCTGTAGCCATATCTTCTCTTTCGCTTAATGTGATGGGTGAAAATTTTAAGAGATAAATAGTACCTGATGCGAGCCTGAATGCATAGAGGATCAAGGGTTCAATTAGTGATAGGATGAGTAAAAATAACTGAGGAGTGACAAGATGGCATTTACAACGATGGCAGAGATTAAAAATTGGCTCAATGATTTTACACATCCACAACTTTGTGAGGGTTGGGCGGAGATCCCTAATATGGTCTGTATCTCTGCTACGGGAGTTATTACTGTAACATTGCCTTTTGTCTCTCGCTCAGTGGAACGAAATTTACTTCTTTGGGTGGCAGAGCAAAAAGAACAACTTAACCTTTCTTCTTTAGAGTTAGTGGTGGCATTTAAAGTCGCAACATTAAAAACAGATAAGCAAGCGGTTAAAGGCGTTAAAAATATTATAGCAGTCAGCTCTGGCAAGGGTGGGGTTGGTAAATCAACAACTGCGGTTAATTTAGCATTAGCTCTCCAATATTTAGGTGCGAGAGTTGGGATTTTAGATGCAGATATTTATGGTCCCTCAGTTCCGTTAATGCTGGGTGTTGAAGATAAGAAACCAAACATTGTTGATAATAATCGAATGATGCCAGTTGAAGCTCACTGTCTTTATAGTAACTCGATTGGTTATTTGGTTGATAAATCAGAAGCGGCAGTATGGCGTGGTCCAATGGCCTCTAAAGCTTTGTCACAATTAGTCAATGAAACTTTGTGGCCTGATTTGGATTATTTAGTCATTGATATGCCACCAGGCACAGGTGATATTCAACTTACTTTGTCACAACAGATCCCAACGACAGGGGCGGTTATCGTAACAACACCACAGGATTTAGCGTTAACGGACGCTATAAAAGGGGTAAATATGTTTACTAAAGTAGATATTCCTGTGATTGGTGTGGTCGAAAATATGAGCGTACATATTTGTTCTAATTGTGGTTATGAGGAAGCAATTTTCGGCACGGGTGGTGCTGCATTAATGGCACAGCATTATTCTATTCCGTTATTAGGGCAGCTTCCCTTGCATATTGATATTCGTAGTGAGACTGATTCTGGCACCCCAAGTGTTGCGTCTGACTCTTCCAGTGCACACAGTAAACTTTATATTGAATTAGCGGAACAAGTTTCAAGCTGTTTATATTGGCAGGGTAAGGTCGTGGTTGACCAAATAATGTTCAAGTCATTGTAGCTTCACAGTTATATGTAATTTTCGGTGGAAAGTGTGGAGAGTAATCCTTATAATCAGGCGGTTTTATTTTAATAACCGTATCTCGCACACTTTAGGTATCTTTTATGTCAGAGAACAGTAATCATCACTGTATTATCGTAGGTATTGCAGGCGCATCAGCTTCAGGTAAGAGCTTGATCGCTTCGACTATTTATAACGAACTACGAGCAAAAGTTGGCGACCACCAAATTGGCGTAATAACTGAAGACAGTTACTACAAGGACCAAAGCCACCTGACCATGGAAGAAAGAGTCAAAACGAATTACGATCACCCAAATGCACTTGATCACCAATTATTGAGTGAGCATCTTGAGCAGTTAATGCGTGGTGAAGCGGTTAATATTCCGACTTACAGCTACACAGAACATACTCGTACAACTGATGTTGAAGTAATGACTCCAAAGAAAGTAATCATTCTTGAAGGTATTTTATTACTAACAGATCCTCGTTTACGTAATTTAATGCATGCAAGTGTGTTCATGGATACGCCTTTAGATATTTGTTTATTACGTCGTGCTAAGCGTGATGTAGAAGAACGTGGCCGAACAATGGAATCTGTATTTGAACAATATCAGAAAACAGTACGTCCAATGTTTATGCAGTTTATTGACCCATCGAAGCAACATGCTGACATTATCGTTCCACGTGGTGGCAAAAACCGTATCGCTATTGATGTATTAAAAGCACACATTTCTCGTTTATTGAAAGCATAATAAAACGAAATTATATAAATAGGCCGACGTTATCGTTGGCCTTTTTTTTGTCTGATTTCTGTTACTTCACGCTATTTAGGTATATAACTATAGGTAACCCTATGTTTATTATGCTTAAGCAATGGCATAATTAACACTCTTGTTACCATTTCAATACATTAGATGGATTTTGGCCGTGAAAAAAATAGCCCTATTAGTTAGCATACCGTTTATCGCTATCATTGCCGCTTTATTGGTGCTGGTATTACTTGTTAACCCTAACGATTTTAAACCCTTGATAAAAGAGCAAGTTGAAGCTCAGACTGGTCGTCAATTAACCATTGATGGTGATATTGAATGGCGATTTTTCCCATCGATAGGTTTTTCTATTGGGAAGACAGCACTAAGTAACCCTGAAGGGTTCGCCACTCCGAATTTAGTTAAGTTTGATAATGCAATTTTGGATCTGAATGTACGTCCATTATTCCATCATGAAATAAATATAGGACTGGTCACTTTAGATGGAGCCTCTTTTACCTTACATACATTAAAAGACGGCGCGACTAATCTTGATAACATAGCGCCGAAAAACACACAGGTTAAAACCAAATCGCCAGTATCTGAAGACTCTAATGTGGTTGCTAATGATAACTCTCAACCGAGCACAAGTATCAATGATTGGAAAATCACTTTAGAAGGCATTGCCTTAACGAATGCAGAAGTACTTATTCAAAATGATAAAGTAGGGTCAAAAACAAAACTTAATGACATAAATTTATCATTATCTCAATTTAGTCCGGGAGAATGGGCAAATTTAACGTTCGATGTTGAAGGGGATTTAGGTCAGCAGAAAATATCTCTTGCTGGTAAAACCGATTTAAATATTTCAACTACGTTGGATGCTGTATCGTTAAAGCAGACCGAACTTACAGCATCATATTCAGATGCAACGAATAAATTTAATGATATTACTTTTACGATAGATGAATTTTCTTTTGATGAATGGGCCAACATTAAACTTATTGCAAAAGGGAAAGCAAATGAATTAATGGTTAATTCAGAATCTTCCTTTGCTATTAATGTCCCTAAAACATTAGATCTTATCCGCATTAAGTCATTTAAAAGTACCAATAACGTAAAAGGTAAAGGTTTACCAAATGAAGACGTTACGGCCATTATTGGTTTTGATAGTTCATTTGATTTAAACAAATCCTTATTAAAGGTAGAAAAGCTTACTTTATCTGCTGTCGATACTGATTTTACGGGTAAAGCGAGTGTTGAGTTAAGGGACATCCCGAAAGTACGTTTTTCTTTACGTAGTCCTAATATTGATGTTGATGCACTATTAGCAACATTGCCACAAAGCGATACTCAAGTAACTGATGAGAAGGCTAAAACAAGTACATCAAATAGCGCATCAAAACCCGTTAAAGAAGTTGAGCCTGATTTAAGTGCATTAAAAACACTAGATGTTGCAGGTACTATCATCATTGATAAATTTAAAGCCAATAATGCAAAAATGCAGAATGTAGAATCGGTATTCTCGGTAAATCGCGGGGTATTGGCGTTAACTAAGTTTTATTCTGATTTATACAGTGGTGCCATTGATATGACGGCGACTCTTGATGCTCGTAACTCGACGTCAAGTTATTCTGTTAAGCAAGCGATTAAAGGAGTTAAAGTCGCGCCATTATTAATTGATGTAATGGGAGAAAGCCTAATTGAAGGAACAGGAAGCATTAATCTGAATCTTTCTGGTAAAAGCTTAAAGCCGACAGCGTTAAAACAAAACCTAAAAGGTAAAGCATCGATCAATTTTGCTGATGGCGCGGTAAACGGGGTGAATATTCCACTACTTATCAGAACTACCTATGCCAAAATTAAAGGCGAAAAAGTGAAAGGCAGTGAAGAAGCTGAAAAAACAGATTTTAGTGCATTATCTGCGGACTTTTATTTAGCGAAAGGTAATGCAACGACTAAAAATATTAAGATGGTTTCACCATTGTTAAGAATTCATGGGGAAGGTTCTGCACATTATATAAATGAAACTGCCAATATGCTGATTAAAACATCAATAGTTGGGTCATTGAAAGGTCAAGGCGGTAAGGAGATTAGTGATCTTAAGGATGTTACGATCCCTATTCGAATTACAGGCCCTTGGGAAAAACCAAAGTATAAGCTTGAGTTTGACGATGTAATGCAACAGAAAGCGAAAAAAGAAATTGATCGTGGTATTGAAAAGCTAGAAGAAAAATATGGCGATAAAATTAAGGATGAAAAAGTAAAAGAAGCAGCGGACAAATTGCTAAAAGGGTTATTTAATTAACCTAACTTAATGAGAATGGAATAGAAAATGGCCTGTAATCTTTAATGATACAGGCCATTTTTTTAATTATTGAAAGTGATATTACTTACCAATCTATGCCTTTCAGCGCTTTTACTCCAGAATCAAACGCATGTTTAACATTACGAACTTCAGAAACAGTATCAGCCATTTCTATTAACTCTCGATGCGCTGCTCGCCCTGTAATTACCACAGATTGCATTTTTGGACGATTTATCAAAGCTGTTTTAAGCTCTTCTAAGTCAATATAGCCATAAGTGACCATGTAAGTCATCTCATCTAATAAAACGAGATCGATTGATTCATCAGACAGGCTTTTCTTACACTCTTGCCATACTTGTTGTGCTGCTACTGTGTCCGTAGTTTTATCCTGAGTATTCCAAGTGAATCCTGTTTTCATTACATGAAAAGGAACACCATGGCCCTCTAACAGGTTTCTTTCACCGCAATCCCATGTACCTTTGATAAATTGAGCAACGACACAATTCAATCCATGGCCAACAGCCCTCGCTACTGTTCCAAAGCCAGATGTTGTTTTTCCTTTTCCGTTACCTGTAACAACAATTAATAAGCCTTTTTCTATTTGTGCTTTTTCTACACGCTTATCGACGTTCTCTTTTATCTTTGTTTGACGTTGTTTGTAACGTTCATCTTTTGAGCTGCTATTCATTATTATCTCCATGTTAGATCTTGAATCATAGCAATGAATAAATAAGAGTGAAACCTGTTCATCGTAGTGGTCGGATTGAAATTTATCTTTGTTAGTGTGATGATTGTGTTAATTATAAACTAGGGTCATAGAAATGAATTATAAATTAAATACAAAGAGCATTATTTGCTTATATGTTTTTGCTGCGGTTGTTTTTGCTTTTTACGGTGTTTTTGTTTGTCCTTTTATTGAATCTTTACCTAGAGAGATTGTTTTTTTTGAGGTTAATTTAACGTTTATATTTATGTTAATAAGCCGATTTTTTTTAATTCCTCGTTTTACTTTTTTTAGTCGAAAATCCCCATTTTTAACAGAAGTTGTTTTGTTTTCTTTATTCGGATTGGTTATGTCAATTTATATGGCGACTATTTATGGCTTCCCATTTGAAAGTAATCTTAAAGTTATTTTTGGTATGATAATCTTAGGGGTATTTACTGGAATAATAACAGCACAAATTAGATTGATTGAACTCTATAAGAATATGCCTAAGCAATTCGCCGTTAGTACCGATTTGCATGGAGATCGAGAGTCTATAACACAACAATTTACGATGTTAATTGTTCTGCTTGTCATTGCATTAACAACCACATTAGTCATGATTGCGGTCAAAGATTTATTTTGGTTAGAAAGTGCTGAGAATTATTATTTAAGTGGTGAAGGTAAAATAAGCATAATTAAAGAGTTTGTTTTTGTGAGCTTTATTCTTTTCCTATATACATTTGCAGTTGTATTTTTATGGGGAAAGAAATTATCACTTATTTTAAACATGAAAGAGATGACGTTAAATAACGTAGCTGGAGGGGTGCTGAGTGATCGCTTACCTGTTTATAATAATGACGAATTTGGTGTTTTAGCTTCATTAACTAATAAGATGCTATCTAGCTTAGAAGAAAGTCAAACTGAGATCCAACAGACTCGAGATTCAGCTATTGTTGGTTTATCTGCTCTGGCAGAATCAAGAGATAACGAAACAGGCGCACATATTTTACGAACTCAAGAATATATTCGAGTGCTCGCCTTTGATTTAAGAAAGAAAGCAGGTTACTCCGATGTATTAACAGATAATTATATTAATTTGCTTTTTAAATCAGCACCATTACATGACGTAGGTAAAGTGGGGATCCCTGATGCTATTTTACTTAAACCTGGAAAGTTAACCGATGAAGAATTTGAGATAATGAAAGGCCATGCAATTATTGGTGCAAAAGCACTTGAAGTCGCTGAATCTCAAATGGAAGGTGAAAGCTCATTCTTGCAATTGGCTAAAGAAATCGCACTAACTCATCATGAGAAATGGAATGGTAGTGGTTATCCTCAACAATTACAAGGTGAAGATATTCCTTTATCTGGTCGATTAATGGCTTTGGCAGATGTCTATGATGCTCTTATATCAAAACGAGTTTATAAGCCTGGTTTTAGTCATGAGAAGGCAAGAAATATTATTTTAGAAGGTAAGGGGAGTCATTTTGCCCCAATTATTGTAGAGTCTTTTTTAAGTGTGGAAATGGAATTTAAAAAGATAGCAGAGCAATATCAAGACAATTAAATATAAAAAATCCCGATAGGATAACCATATCGGGATTTTTATTATCAATCAATTATAAAAGTGAAACTATTGGCTAACCACTTTGTAGATTGGGTCTTCTTGCACATTAATTTCTACTAGGCTACCAGCCTTGTTTAGAAGCGCATGACAATCTTGGCTTAAATGGCGCAGATGTACTTTTTTTCCCGCTTTAGAATAACGTTCAGCAATGGTATCAACCGCTTCAATTGCTGAATGGTCTACAACACGTGATGTAGCAAAATCGATAATGATATCTTGAGGGTCATTATCTACATCAAATAATTCTAAGAAATTAGCTGCAGAGCCAAAGAAGATTGGCCCATTAATTTCATATACTTTAGAGCCTTCTTCGTTCATTGAGTTAGTTGAGTAAATATGTTTTGCGTGTTGCCATGCAAACATAAGCGCAGAAGCAACAACACCAACACCAACGGCTACAGCAAGGTCAGTAAGAACGGTTACGACTGTTACTAAAACAATGACAAAGAAGTCTTGCTTTGGTACGCGACGAGCCAGTTTGAATGTAGCCCATTCAAATGTACCAATAACAACCATGAACATTACCCCAACTAATGCTGCTAGTGGGATCATTTCAATTAAGCCAGAAGTAAATAAGATAAAACCAAGTAGAGCAAGTGCGGCAGTTATTCCAGATAGACGACCGCGACCACCAGAATTCACGTTGATCATTGATTGACCAATCATCGCACAGCCACCCATCGCGCCAAATACAGAGCAAGTAACGTTTGCTACGCCTTGGCCTATACATTCACGGTTAGATTGACCACGGGTACCTGTCATTTCATCAATTACAGTTAGAGTTAGTAATGATTCAATTAAACCGATAGCCGCTAAAATAAGCGCGTAAGGAAAGATGATGTACAGTGTTTCTAAAGATAATGGAACATTAGGTACAGAAAAGGTAGGTAGAGAGCCAGCTAGAGTAGCTGCTTCATCACCACTCATTGTACGTAGGAAATCAACAACCGTACGAGTATCTAAATCTAAGCCTTGAACTAATCCTGTAACAACAATGATAGCAACCAATGAAGAAGGTACTGCTGTTGTTAATTTAGGTAAGAAGTGAATAATTGCCATAGTTACAGTAACTAAGCCAAGCATTAGCATCATTTGCTCGCCCTGAAGCCAATCTAAATTACCTAGTGCATCAGGCGCTTTAAATTGACCAAGT
Source organism: Aliivibrio thorii (assembly GCF_057368585.1). NCBI lineage: Bacteria > Pseudomonadati > Pseudomonadota > Gammaproteobacteria > Vibrionales > Vibrionaceae > Aliivibrio > Aliivibrio thorii. The sequence goes on from NZ_CM170654.1 coordinate 890,234, forward strand.
TGAGCAAGGAATATGACGATAGCTAAGCCATTAACAAAACCAATCATTACTGGGTGTGGCACGATACGAATGAACTTACCTAATTTGAATAAACCTGCTGTTATTTGTAGTAGGCCGGCGAGTAAGATTGCTGCAAAAAGGTACTGTACGCCGTGAACTGCTACTAAGCTAACCATTACAACGGCCATCGCGCCAGTTGCGCCAGAAATCATTCCTGGGCGACCACCAATAATTGATGTAATTAAACCGACAATGAAAGCAGCATATAGGCCAACCATAGGGTCAACACCAGCAACAAAGGCGAAAGCAACAGCTTCAGGGACCAGAGCTAACGCAACGGTTAACCCTGATAGAACATCATTCTTCACTGAATGATTAGAAAATTTTGGGAATTCAAACATTATTTTTAGATATCTTCTTGGTTGTTTTTCAAGCATAGTATGCGGCGAATCGTACAGAAAAGCGTGATGAACTTCAATATCTATTCAGATTATTGATATAAAAAAAAGCAAGTTACATCGAAATGTAACTTGCTTAATTAGATGGTTTTGTTATTTAGAGGTTAATGCCTAAAAAATTATAAACCTGCTGTTTTTGCCATTGCTGCGCTTGCTTTACCTGTAGCAGTTTGGCTACCGGCTTGCTTAGGTGTAAAGCGCTCAGTTCTGAATGCGGCTGCCGTTACAGTGATTTCTTTAATCTCTGTAGGGCCTGCTGCTTTCGTCATCCCTGAAGATGCTTGACCTTTATATTGTGGCTTAGTAATCACAACATCAGCTTTAGATGGAGTTTCTACTGCAATTTCAACAATAGGCGCTGGCTCTACTACTTCTGCTACTTCAAGAGGAGCGACTTTCTCTTCAACAACAACCTCTACTGGTTCGATAGCAACGGGTGCCTCTACTTTAGTCGGTTCTACTGCTGCAGGTGTCTCTATTACTGGTGCTTCTGTAATAGGAGCTTCAACAATAATTGCTTCTTCAACCACTGGAGCAGCTACGTAAGGAAGTAATACTTTACCCATTGCCATTTCAGGGAAAGCAACACCACCAACTAGTGTTTTCACTGTTGTTGATTTGTTTGCTTCATCCTGTGCATTTTGAGTATCGTTATCAACAAATTTTTCTTGTTGCTGTCTAGCCAATTTCTGCTCTAAGATTTGAGCGTAATCAGGATAAACTTTACCCATAGCCATTTCAGGTGATGCAACACCTGAAAATAGACGAGCAGGATTTACAGGACGACGATCACGACGACGACGGCGTTGACCACTTGCACGTAAATGACGAGGTGAGCGACGATTACGACGTTGTCCTTCTTTACGCTCTGTATTTGCTTCAGTCGCTACTGTAGGCTGTTGCGCTTGAGCTTCAACCGTTGTGACAACTTTAGTTTCTACTTCAGCTTCAACTGCTTGACCTGTACGAACTTTTTTCTGTAGCTGACGACGTTGACGACGTTGTTTTACTTGAACCGTCTTCTCACGCTTCTCAGCTGGTTTTTCTGATGCTTGAGCTGGAGTTTGTTGTGCTTCAGCTGCCAACTGAATACCTTGTTCAGCAATTTCTTTGCGAACTTTAGGTTGTTTCGTTGATTTATTTTCAGTTGCTTTTACTGGTTTAGTTGCAGCAACTGGAGCATCTTCAACTTTCTTACCTCGACGATTATCATTACGATTTTCGTTGTTGGTACGATTGTCATTGCCGTTACGACGATTATTACGGTTATTACGACCATTTTCGTTACGACGACGATCGTTATTACGGTTTTGATTACGACGTTGCGGTTGTGCTGGTTTTTCTTCTTCTTTTTTCTCAGTCTCAGCAGGTGCTGTTTCTGGTGCAGAGAAGAAATTAGCAATCGCAGAGAAGAAACGGCTAATTAGGCCAGGTTTTTCTTCTGTTGCTGCTGAAGCTTTAGGTGCTGTAGTTTTAGCTTCTGGAGCTTTAGCTACTGGTGCAGCTTGAGTTGGAGCACTGAAACCTTGAAGAACCGGTTCTTCACGTTTTCTTGGTGCAACATTAATCGCAGGAACTTCTTTTGCTTCTGCTTCACGTAATGCTTCTAACTTCTTAGGAAGAAGGTAAGACAGCATTTCTTGTTCTTCACCTTCACGGATACGAATCACTTCAAAGTGAGGTGTTTCCATATCTGAGTTTGGAACAATGATTACACGAACGCTATGGAATTTCTCAATATGCTGAACAGAACGACGTTTTTCATTTAGTAAGTAAGAAGCAATAGCAACAGGTACAACAGCAAGTACTTGAGTTGTGTTGTCTTTTAGAGATTCTTCTTCGATTAAACGTAAAACAGACAGTGCTAGAGATTCATTATCACGAACAACACCTGTACCTGTACAACGAGGACAAATGTGATGGCTTGCTTCAGCTAAAGACGGGCTTAAGCGTTGGCGAGACATTTCTAATAAACCAAAGCGAGAAATACGACCAATTTGAACACGAGCGCGGTCCATACGAACAGCTTCACGCATACGGTTTTCTACTTCACGTTGATGACGAACAGGCGTCATATCAATGAAATCGATAACAACTAGGCCACCTAGATCACGCAAACGTAATTGACGAGCAATTTCATCAGCAGCTTCTAGGTTAGTATTTAATGCTGTTTCTTCGATATCGCCGCCTTTAGTTGCACGAGCTGAGTTGATATCAATAGAAGTCAGTGCTTCTGTTGGGTCAATAACAATTGAGCCGCCAGAAGGTAAGCGCACTTCACGTTCAAAAGCCGATTCAATCTGGCTTTCAATTTGGTAGTGGCTAAATAGCGGTACTTCGCCTTCATATAACTTAACGCGAGATAAGAAATCAGGACGAATAAGTTGGATGTGTTGACGAGCACGATCAAAAATTGTTGGGCTATCAATCAAGATTTCGCCAATGTCACGACGTAAGTAATCACGAATTGCGCGAACAATTACATTACTTTCTTGATGAATTAGGAAAGGTGCTTGGTTTGATTCAGAGGCGTGTTTAACGGCTTCCCAATGATTTAGGAGTACGTTTAAGTCCCATTCAAGTTCTTCAGCTGATTTACCAACACCGGCAGTACGAACAATTAGACCCATACCTTGAGGTAATTCTAATGTGCTTAATGCTGCTTTTAATTGAGTACGTTCTTCACCTTCGATACGACGAGAAATACCGCCAGCACGAGGGTTATTAGGCATAAGAACAAGGTAGCTACCAGCCAGAGATATGAACGTTGTTAAAGCTGCGCCTTTGTTGCCACGCTCTTCTTTTTCAACTTGAACAATAACTTCTTGGCCTTCTTTCAATACGTCCTTGATATTTGGACGACCTTGATAAGTGTAACCTTGTGGGAAATATTCTTTAGCGATTTCCTTAAGGGGAAGGAAACCGTGGCGATCAGCACCGTAATCAACAAAAGCTGCTTCCAAGCTTGGTTCGATACGGGTGATTTTACCTTTATAAATATTAGCTTTCTTAGATTCGTGACCTGGGCTTTCGATATCTAAATCAAAAAGGCGCTGGCCATCAACTAATGCGACGCGCAACTCTTCCTTTTGGGTTGCGTTAATCAACATTCTTTTCATTAGGGAATACTCATTACAAATTGTCGAGCTTGTATATCTTAATCCATTTTAAATGGTGCCAGATCCCAAGGCTGATTACATGTGCAGCCTCACGGCTGGAACTCAGGGATGCTCTAGGGCACAATCCACATCAACACTATCGATAAAATAGTGCTGATCCGCAATTATTCGCGGTCGTTAAAACATAAAAAATGGTTTAGGCATAACAAGCAAAAAAACTCAAAGCAGTGTAGATGTCTTACGCCAATTGCTGCATCACCGCATTCGAGCAGTATATTTTTTGTTCTTTTGGTGCTTTTATGCTCACCAAGGTGAAGAAATGGCCATCTGGGCCGATTTCAGGTGCTAACTATAACAGTCAGATCAAGCCTCAGCAATCTTCATTATTTGAAACTGAGGTAAAAAAGGTTCATCAATTAGAATTAAGACAGTAGAATAAGAGAATGAATGAAGATAAACCTAAAGTGCAATTCGTCGAGATCGATGACGACTTTGCAGGGCAACGAATCGATAATTTTCTTCTTGCCCGCTTAAAAAATGTACCAAAAAGTATGATTTACCGAATTGTGCGTAAAGGCGAAGTTCGTGTAAATAAAAAACGTATTAAACCAGAATACAAACTTCAAGAAGGGGATTTGGTTCGTATTCCTCCCGTGAAGATTCCTGAATCGACAGCGCCTGAGTTACCAAGCGTTAAACTGTCTAAAGTTTCAGAACTTGAAAGCTGTATTATTTATGAAGATGACCATCTTCTTATTTTAAATAAACCATCAGGTACCGCTGTACATGGTGGTAGTGGCTTAAAGTTTGGTGCGATTGAAGCATTACGAGCTTTGCGTCCCGATGCTCGTTTTTTAGAGTTAGTGCACCGAATTGATAGAGATACTTCTGGGATCCTCTTAATTGCGAAAAAACGTTCAGCGTTACGTCGCTTACAAGAACAATTCAGAAACAAAACAGTACAAAAATACTATTTTGCTTTAGTTATGGGCCAATGGAAGAGCACGTGTAAAGTGGTTAATGTTCCTTTACTTAAAAATGAAGTGAATAGTATTGTCCGTGTTAATCCGAACGGCAAGCCTTCTGAAACCCGTTTTAAAATTTTAGAAAAATTTGAGCAAGCGACATTAATTCAGGCAAGTCCGATTACAGGGCGTACCCATCAAATTCGTGTTCATGCACAGTACACTGGCCACCCAATTGGTTGGGATGACCGTTATGGCGATAGACGATTTGATGCTTATTCTGGTAAATTTGGTTTAGACCGATTGTTCTTACACGCAGCAAATATCAAATTTACTCACCCAAGTACGGAAGAGTTAATGGATATCAGCGCTCCAATGGAAAATCGACTAGAAAGAGTTTTAAAAGGATTGCGTTCTAAAAAGTAACGTGTTGCTAATTTTTTATTATTTTAGCGATAAGTGTCGAATTGATACTTATCGCTTTTTTTTAATACGATTTAAAGAACTGAAAAATGTTGACGTTCTAACATATCAATTAAAGATATTAGAGGAAGGCCGATAAGCGAGTTAGGGTCTTTTCCTTCTAATTTATTAAATAATGCGATACCTAAACCTTCACATTTAAAACTACCAGCACAATACAATGGCATTTCTTTATCAACATAGTTTTCAATTTGCTGTGAGGTTAATTGACGAAAATGAACATGAAACTCTTCACAAAGAGTTTCCGCGATCATTGTTGTTGTATTGAGCAAGGATAAGCCCGTGTAAAAAGTGATGGTTTGCCCACTGGCTTTTTGAAGCTGAATAATTGCTTTTTCGCGTGTTAATGGTTTGCCAATAATCTGCCCGTTGATTACGCAGACTTGGTCGGATCCTATGATCAGGTGATTAGGATCTTTTATGTTACAGGAGCGGGCTTTTTGTTCTGCTAAGCGAATGACTAATGCAGTAGGTAATTCATTTTCTTGTGGTGTTTCATCGCAATTGGGTGAAATTGCATCAAAAGGAACTTGGATCTTCTCCAAGATCGAGCGGCGAAAAGGTGATGTTGAAGCTAGAATCAGTTTTGGTTGCATAATGGGTTCTTCTTCTTTAATTTTTCGTTTATTATTAGCAACTCTGCTGAAATAGCAACTGGGAAGAAAAAAAGCATAATTTTTGCCATTTTTCTTTGACTCGAAGGCTTTAGAAAGATAAGATGCGCGCCCTATGCAAAAGGTAAAATTACCACGAACAGTTGATGCAATCCAAAACGCTCAACGAAGATTAGACTACGATGGAATCATCCAATCTGATATTTTAAAGCGTTTGGCTGAGTCTACTGTAGATGTGAAAAGTGATGCTGAAGTCACAATGTCGTTTAAAGTTGACGAACAACGACTAGCCGTTATCTCTGGTAAAGCTAACGTCAATGTGTTGTTGGAATGTCAACGCTGTAATGAAAATTTTGAACATCACCTAAATGTATCATTTAAGTGTACGCCTTTTTTAAGCGAAGAGAAGGCAGCTCTTGTTCCTGAGGAATATGAGTTTGTAGATTTAAATGAAGTAGGTGAAGTTGATCTCGTTGAGTTGGTAACTGATGAGTTCATTCTAGCGTTGCCGCAAGTCGCTATGCATGACATTAAAGATTGTCAGGTCAAATCTAACAATTTGGTATTTGGTGAAATTCCTGAAGAGGAAGAGAAACCGAATCCGTTTGATGTTTTAAAATCTTTAAAACAACAGTAATTGAGGAGTAGGGTCCATGGCCGTACAAAAGAGCAAGAAATCACGTTCAATGCGTGGCATGCGTCGTTCACACGATGCACTAACTACAAGTGCATTATCTGTAGACGCAACTAGTGGCGAAACTCACCTTCGTCACAACGTTACAGCTGACGGTTACTACCGTGGCCGCAAGGTAATCAACAAGTAAGGTTGACGCTTTGCAGCAGCTAACCATTGCAATTGATGCGATGGGTGGGGATTTCGGTCCCCAAGTTACAGTGCCTGCCATCGTGCAGGCATTGTCGCAATTCCCAGAGCTAAAAATTATTGTTGTTGGAGATCGCCATGCGATTTCTACACAGCTAACACATCTAAATTATACCCCCAACCAACGACTTTCTATTGCACATAGCGACAGCGTTATAGGCAATAACACACCACCTTCAAAAGCATTACGACACAGTCGTGGCAGTTCAATGCGAATGGCCATTGATTTAGTTGCTAGTAAAGAAGCTGACGCGTGCATTAGCGCTGGCAATACTGGTGCACTTATGGGACTTTCTCGTTTTACCTTGAAGCTTCTCTCTGGTGTTGAACGTCCTGCATTAATTAGTCCTTTACCTACGAAAAATAATCAACGCACTTGGATGCTTGATCTTGGCGCGAATGTATCGTGTGATGCTGAGACGTTATTTCAATTTGCCGTAATGGGATCTGAATTAGCTGAGCAGTCATTAGGACGCAGGGCTAAAGTGGCGTTATTGAATATTGGTGAAGAAGAAATCAAAGGCAACGATCAAATAAAACGATGCGCAGAAATGCTACATCAATGCAAAGATATTGAATTTATCGGTTATATTGAAGGCGATAAACTTTATCAAGGTAATGCTGATGTAGTAGTGTGTGATGGTTTTGTTGGTAATGTATGCTTAAAAACCAGTGAAGGTGTTGCGCATTTATTTTTAGATCAACTAAAATCACACCTGATCACATCTAAATTTAAACAAGTTTTAGCGAAATGGCTCTTTGGTGATGTCATTTCTAGCTTAAAAGAGCTGAACCCCGACCAGTATAACGGCGCAAGTCTGATAGGATTGCGTGGCATTGTTGTTAAGAGTCATGGAAGTGCAGATGTATTTGCCTTTAACAATGCCATCAAGGAAGCGGTTCATGAGGTCAAGCGACAAATACCTAACCGTATTAGTGATCGCTTGGAGGCAGTTTTACTCGAGAGGCATTATTAGTCTTCATGTATAGCAAAATTTTAGGTACTGGTAGCTATTTACCAGCACAAATTCGCTCAAATGCGGATTTAGAAAAAATGGTCGATACTAGTGATGAGTGGATCTTAGCTCGTACAGGTATTAGTGAACGCCGCATTGCTGGTGAAAATGAATCAGTGGCCACAATGGGTCACCTTGCTTCTGTTAATGCAATTGAAATGGCTGGAATAGATAAGAATGATATTGATCTTATTATCCTAGCGACAAGTACACCAACGTACTCATTTCCATCTGCTGCATGTGAAGTTCAAGGCTTACTAGGCATTCAAGGATGCCCTGCATTTGATTTATCAGCCGCTTGTTCAGGCTTTGTTTATGCATTGAGTGTTGCAGATCAACACATCAAAACAGGCATGGCAAAGAATGTATTAGTTATTGGTTCTGATGCTGTTTCTCATACTTGTGATCCTGAGGACCGTTCAACTGTCATTTTGTTTGGTGACGGTGCTGGTGCGGTTGTTATTGGTCAAAGTGAAGAACCGGGTATTATCTCTACGCATTTACATGCTGATGGAAAATTTGGTGAGTTGCTTTCTTTACCTGTACCTTCTCGTAAAAATGAAGAAGCAGATAAATGGTTATATATGGCGGGTAATGAAGTCTTTAAAGTTGCCGTTACTCAGCTATCAAACCTAGTTAAAGAAACACTACAAAAGAACCAAATGGATAAATCAGAACTTGATTGGTTAGTACCACATCAAGCGAATTTACGAATTATTAAAGCAACAGCAAAGAAACTATCTATGTCAATGGATCAAGTTGTTGTCACTCTGGATCGTCACGGTAATACCTCTGCAGCCACAGTGCCTACGGCATTAGATGAAGCAGTTCGTGATGGACGAATTCAACGTGGTCAAACCTTATTGCTTGAAGCATTCGGGGGCGGCTTTACGTGGGGTTCGGCACTCGTTAAGTTTTAAGTAAGAAGCTAGGTCTTCTATTGACCTAGTTTCTTTATATACGCTTATTTAAAGGAAATAATGTTCATGAGCAATTTTGCTATCGTTTTCCCAGGTCAAGGCTCACAAGCTATTGGCATGCTTGCTGAATTAGGTGAGCAACACGAGGTTGTAACGCAAACTTTTGCAGAAGCATCAGAAGCGCTGGGTTATGACTTATGGTCACTTGTTCAAAATGGCCCTGCGGAAGATTTAAATCAAACATTTCGTACTCAGCCTGCATTATTAGCAACCTCTGTTGCATTATGGCGTGTATGGCAAGAGCAAGGCTTAACACAACCAGCTGTTTTAGCGGGTCATAGTCTTGGTGAATACTCAGCACTTGTATGTGCTGGTGTTATTGATTTTAAAGAAGCAATTAAATTGGTGGAACTACGTGGCCAATTGATGCAAGAAGCGGTTCCTGTTGGTGTTGGTGCAATGTACGCGATCATTGGCTTAGACAATGAATCTATTGCTAAAGCATGTGAAGACGCTGCACAAGGTGAAGTGGTTTCTCCTGTAAACTTTAACTCGCCAGGTCAAGTTGTTATCGCTGGTAATAAAGATGCAGTAGAGCGTGCTGGTGTATTATGTAAAGAAGCGGGTGCAAAACGAGTATTGCCTTTACCAGTATCAGTACCTTCTCATTGTGCATTAATGAAACCTGCGGCTGATAAATTAGCTGTTGCATTAGAAAATATTGAATTTTCAACACCGACATTACCTGTTATCAATAATGTTGATGTGGTTGCTGAATCAGATCCTGCAAAAATTAAAGACGCGCTTGTTCGTCAATTATACTGCCCAGTACGTTGGACTGAAGTAGTAGAAACAATGGCAGAACAAGGCGTAGAAACACTATATGAAGTTGGCCCAGGTAAAGTTCTTACTGGTTTAACTAAACGAATCGTTAAATCACTTAGCGCAGCAGCAGTAAATGATGCTGCTTCTCTTGAAGCTGCTAAGTAATTAAAGGGAATAGTAAATGATGAATTTAGAAGGCAAAATTGCCTTAGTTACTGGCGCTAGCCGTGGCATTGGTCGTGCGATTGCTGAGCAATTAGTATCACGCGGAGCAACGGTTATTGGTACAGCGACTTCTGAAAATGGTGCCGCTGCAATTGGTGAATATTTAGGCGAGAACGGTAAAGGTCTTGCATTAAATGTTACTGATGCAGAGTCTATTGCAGCTGTACTTAAAACAATCAATGACGAGTTTGGTGCGATTGATATTTTGGTTAATAACGCAGGTATTACTCGTGATAACTTACTTATGCGCATGAAAGATGACGAATGGATGGATATCTTAGATACTAACCTAACGTCTATTTTCCGTTTATCTAAAGCGGTTCTTCGTGGCATGATGAAAAAACGTAATGGTCGTATTATCAACGTAGGTTCTGTTGTTGGTACTATGGGTAACGCTGGCCAAACAAACTATGCTGCTGCAAAAGCAGGCGTAATTGGCTTTACTAAATCTATGGCTCGTGAAGTTGCTTCACGCGGCGTAACAGTGAATACTGTTGCACCAGGCTTTATTGAAACAGACATGACAAAAGCCTTGAATGATGAACAGCGAGCTGCAACACTATCATCTGTACCTGCAGGTCGTTTAGGTGATCCTAAAGAAATCGCAGCTGCAGTTGTATTTTTAGCATCTCCAGAAGCGGCTTACATCACAGGTGAGACATTGCATGTGAATGGCGGCATGTACATGGTTTAATCACTAAAATTGATCTAAGGGTGACTTAGGTCAATTTTGGGTCAAAATTGCACTAAAAATCACGAATTTCGTGGTTTGACCAGCAATCTTAGCCTTGCAACTTTCTTATTAATGAATAGAATACAGCAAGTATCGCAAATCAGCGAAGTCTGTAATTAGGAAAATTAAAATGAGCAATCTTGAAGAACGCGTAAAGAAAATCATCATTGAGCAACTGGGTGTGGATGAAGCTGAAGTTAAAAACGAAGCATCATTTGTTGATGACCTAGGTGCAGATTCACTAGATACAGTTGAACTAGTTATGGCTCTAGAAGAAGAGTTTGACACTGAGATTCCAGATGAAGAAGCTGAGAAGATCACTACTGTTCAAGCTGCTATCGACTACGTAACTAGCGCACAGTAAGAAATACCCTCCAGGCGGTCATCTTGACCGCCTGAGTTTTTAATACGCTACAATCCCTATCTAAATTTCAAATAATTCCGGAGAAATATATCGTGTCCAAACGTCGTGTAGTTGTTACAGGCATGGGTATGCTAACACCGGTGGGTAACACTGTTGAAGCATCTTGGAAAGCGCTGTTAGCAGGCCAAAGCGGTATCGTTAATATCGAACACTTTGACACCACTGAGTTTACTACTCGTTTTGCAGGTCTAGTTAAAGACTTTAATGCTGAAGAGTACATGTCTAAGAAAGACGCTCGTAAGATGGATTTATTTATCCAATACGGCGTAGCTGCTGGCATTCAGGCATTAGATGACTCGGGTTTTAAAGTTACTGAAGAAAATGCTCACCGTATTGGTGCTGCAATTGGTTCAGGTATTGGTGGTCTTGGCTTAATTGAAGCAGGCTACAAAGCATTTAGTGAAAAAGGTCCTCGTAAGATCAGCCCGTTTTTCGTGCCTTCAACTATCGTTAATATGATCGCTGGTCATATGTCGATCATGCGCGGTCTACGTGGTCCAAATATCGCAATTTCAACTGCTTGTACAACAGGTCTTCATAATATTGGTCATGCGGCTCGTATGATTGCTTATGGTGATGCAGATGCAATGCTAGCGGGTGGTGCTGAAAAAGCATCTACTGAGCTAGGTATGGGCGGTTTTGGTGCAGCTAAAGCACTATCAACGAACAATGAGAACCCACAAGGTGCTTCACGTCCTTGGGATAAAAACCGTGATGGTTTTGTTCTAGGTGATGGTGCAGGCATGATGGTTCTTGAAGAATATGAACACGCAAAAGCTCGCGGTGCAAAAATCTACTGTGAACTAGTTGGTTTTGGTATGAGCGGTGATGCTTATCACATGACTTCACCAACACCAGACGGTTCTGGTGGTGCGCTAGCGATGGAAGCTGCAATGCGTGATGCTGGCGTAACGGGTGAACAAATCGGTTATGTTAATGCTCATGGTACTTCAACACCTGCGGGTGATGTTGCTGAAGTTAAGGGCATTAAACGTGCGCTTGGCGAAGCGGGTACTAAACAAGTATTAGTATCATCAACAAAATCAATGACAGGTCACTTATTAGGTGCTGCCGGTTCTGTTGAAGCAATTATTACAGCACTTTCTTTAGTTGATCAAATTGTTCCACCTACGATCAATCTTGATGATCCTGAAGATGGCCTAGATATTGATCTAGTTCCTCATACTGCTCGTAAAGTAACTGATATGGAATACGCGATTTGTAATTCATTCGGCTTTGGTGGTACGAACGGTTCATTAATCTTTAAGAAAATGTAATAACTTGTTTGTGAGGCTTAATTAGTTTCCAAGAGTCAGTTACACTTTAAAGGCGGTTTGATATTATATCAAACCGCCTTTTTCTTATCTGGAGCTTTTATGTATTGGGTTAATGGAGTGGAATCAGAAACATTGCCAATTAATGATCGAAGTACTCAATACGGTGATGGATTTTTCACGACCATGAAGGTAAACAACGGTGAAATACGTTTGTGGTCTTTTCATTTCGAGCGCTTAACTAGTTCATCTCAGCGTTTAGGTATTACTCCGCCTAACTGGAAAAAGATTGAAAAGCAAGTTCATACTATTGCTGAAAAGATAAATAATGGTGGAATTAAAATTTTAATCAGTCGAGGGGCTGGAGGTCGAGGTTACTCCCCTAAAGGTTGTAATAATACTCAAGTGATTATCTCTGATTTTCAATATCCAGCTCATTATAAGCAATGGCAAGAAAAAGGTATCGAATTAGGTGTTTCAGCAATTAAGCTTGGCCTATCATCTCCGTTACTGGTAGGGATGAAGCACTTAAATCGTTTAGAGCAAGTATTAATTAAAGATGAAATTTCAAAAACTGTGTATCTTGATGCAATTGTTCTTGATCTTAATAACCATGTTATCGAAACATCAATAGGTAATCTTTTTTGGGTTAAGGATGATAGAATCTTTACTCCAAAATTATCTTTTTCTGGTGTAGAAGGTGTGATGAAAAAGCACATTGGGCAACTAGCAAAAGAGTTTCAATTAGAGCTAGAAGAAGTAAGTGCTGCGCTATCTGAGTTGGAAAATGCAGACGAAGTCTTTATAACTAATGCTTTATTTGAAATTGTACCAATCAATGCAATTGTTAATACAGAATTCACTCAACATAAATTTACACACAGATTTCAGGAGAAGTTGTACTCGTGTTAAAGAAATTTTTATTCCTTATTTTATTGATAGCGATAGGAACAGCTGGTTTAGGCTTCTGGAGTTACCAACAAGCCAGTCAATTTACAGAGCAACAAGTTGCACTAGATAAAGCTCAATTAATTGAAGTGAAATCGGGTACTAGTTATCGAAAATTGATCAGTCAATTTGAAAAAAATGGTTGGATTACCGATATAAAATGGGCCCGTTTTACTCATAAATTATCACCAGAGTTAACAGAAATTAAAGCGGGAACTTATTGGATTGAGCCCAATCAATCACTTGCTTCTGTATTAATGCAATTGAAAACAGGAAAAGAGCACCAATTTTCGATCACTTTTGTTGAAGGAAGTCGCTTTTCTGAATGGCAACAACAACTAGAACAAGCTCCGTATTTAAAGCACGAATTAAGTGAGTTATCAGAAAAAGAGATAGCCAATAAACTGGGTATTGAACGCTTAAAATTAGAAGGGTTATTTTTAGCTGAAACGTATCACTATACAGCAGGTATGAGTGATCTTGATATTCTAGAGCGTTCTCATAACGCATTAGTGACAGTATTAGATAGTGAGTGGGAAACTAAATCAGCAAACCTACCTTTAAAGTCATCTTATGAAGCGCTGATTTTAGCCTCTATTATAGAAAAAGAAACGGCGATTGACTCAGAAAGAGAGCGAGTATCTTCGGTATTTGTGAATCGTTTAAAGCGTAGTATGCGTTTACAAACGGATCCAACCGTAATCTACGGTATGGGAGATAAATATGACGGTAATATCCGCAAGAAAGACCTACGTACACCAACAGCTTATAATACGTATACCATGAGTGGTTTACCGCCAACGCCGATAGCAATGGCTGGCCCTGCTTCAATTAAAGCCGCATTACACCCAGAAACTAGCCGTTACCTTTATTTTGTTGCAGACGGTACTGGCGGTCACAAATTTACTAAATCATTAGTTGAGCATAACAAAGCAGTTAGAGCTTACCTACGAACCTTAAGAAATTAATCATGTCTAAGTTTATTGTAATTGAAGGCCTAGAAGGCGCAGGTAAAAGCACTGCAATTAAAAATGTATTAGCGACTTTAGCTAAGCATGGTATTGAGAATCCTGTAACAACACGAGAGCCTGGTGGTACGCCATTAGCTGAGAAAATGCGTGAACTGGTAAAGGAAGGTCACCCTGATGAGCCCCTAACTGATATGGCTGAGTTATTATTACTGTATGCAGCACGAGCACAGCTAGTTGGTAATGTAATTAAGCCGGCATTAGCGAGAGGCGAGTGGGTGGTTGGTGATCGACACGATCTCTCTTCACAAGCTTATCAAGGTGGTGGTCGTGGTTTTGATCGTGATTTAATGGCGACAATGCGAAATACTGTTCTTGGTGATTTCAAACCAGATTTCACTATCTATATGGATATTGACCCGAAATTAGGTCTTCAACGGGCATCCGCTCGTGGAGAGCTAGATCGAATTGAACAGATGAAGCTGGATTTCTTTGAGCGCAGTCGTGAACGTTATTTAGAATTTGCTAATAGTGATGAAAGTATTATTATTATTGATGCAGGACAAGATTTAGATACAGTAACAGAGTCAATTATTAGTGAATTAGACACTTGGTTAGTAACGAATGGCAACTAAACTTTACCCTTGGCAACAGGGTGTTTGGCAGCAATGGCAACAATTAATATCGACAGATAGGTTGCCTCATGCAATTTTATGCGCGATGCCAGATGGAACAGGTAGAGAGACACTTGTTCAATACTTTTCTGATACTTTATTGTGCTTAACACAAGGTACTGAACCTTGTGGTTTCTGTCATAGCTGTGGTTTAGTTGAATCAGGAAATCATCCTGATTTACACTGGATCAAACCTGAAGTTGAAGGTAAATCGATATCGGTTGATCAGATAAGACAATGTAATTTGTGGGCTCTAGAATCATCGCAATTTAATGCTAAGCGAATGATTATTATTGAACCTGCAGAGAAAATGACAGAATCAGCGGCAAATGCACTGTTAAAAACATTAGAAGCTCCACCTAAAAACTGTCAGTTTGTTTTGTTGGCTAATTCACCGCATCATTTATTGCCTACGATCCGGAGCCGTTGTCAGGTTTGGCAGCAACCAGAGGTCAGTAGTGAAGTTATAGAGCAGTGGTTAGAAGACACAGAAAAGCTAAAAGTGAGCAAGCAATCTATTATATTAAATGGTTACTTACCTCTAGCGGTTAAAAGTTTTTATCAAGATAAAAAACAATCGGCTCATCAACAGTTACTGTCTTGTTTTGATGCTTGTGTTAATTCTTCTTTTTGTCATACATCTGATATCGTGAAAAGCCTGATAAAGTTAGATGATGAAGGTTTATGTTGGTTAAGCTACTTATTGTCAGATGTTCAAAAGAGGCAATTGGGAATTATTACAGGTTGGGTGCATTGCGATGAAAAAGGCATTATTGAACGCTTAGCAATGAGTATCCCTGCTAATACAATTTATAAACAATATTTAAGTTTGAATGCGTTAAGACAACAGTTGAATGCTCATTCAGGATTAAATAAAGAGTTATTATTAACTGAATGGTTATTTGAGTTCATTGGAGAGTAATGTGTTAGTTGATTCACACTGCCATTTAGACAAATTAAATTACAGTGATTTACATACAAATGTTGCGGATGTACTTGAAAAGGCAAAACAACGTGGTGTTGAACAGTTTCTGACTGTTGGCGTAACATTAGATGCTTTTCCTAATATGATGGAAATGATTAAAGATCATCCTGAAGTTCATGCTTCTTGTGGTATTCATCCACTAGATGTTGATTCTGATTTTGATTTATTTCTTTTTCGTCAATACGCTGAAAATGAACGTGTTATTGCTATAGGTGAAACTGGGTTAGATTATTTTTATCAACCAGAAAGTGCCCCTCGTCAGCGCGATCTATTCGAGCAGCAAGTTGAAGTCGCTGTTGAGTATAATAAGCCACTTATTATACATACTCGACAAGCTCGAGAGGATACGTTAGCTATTCTAAAAAATGGTAAAGCAGATAAATGTGGTGGCGTTATTCATTGTTTTACAGAAGATTGGGCATTCGCAGAAGCGGCTATGGAGCTTGGCTTTTATATTTCAATTTCAGGCATAGTAACTTTTAATAAAGCGGCAGAGTTGAAAGATGTGGTTCGTCGTTTACCACTAGAACGTTTACTTGTTGAAACTGATTCACCTTATTTGGCACCGGTTCCATTTAGAGGAAAAGAGAATCAACCAGCTTATGTAAGAGATGTTGCTGAATATATTGGGCTATTAAAAGGGAAACCATTCGAAGAAGTCGCTCAGGTAACAACGAACAATTTCAAAAATCTTTTTTTGAACAAATAATTTTATTTAGATTGAAAAACAATCAAAAGGAAGGTTTTTCCCTCTCTTTTTTTGTTTGATTGATTTTACACAGCTTTAAAGCAGAATTTAAGCAGGCAAACGATTAACTGTGCGCTTTATTTGACCTATCTATTTTTGTTGCTAAAAATAACATTTGTTTTTTTTAACTTGTTGGTTTTTTTTAAATAAAATCATATGGTTGAAGAAAACTTGTATTTTTATTGTCACTTTTACTACGCCTTGCTTTTGTGATCACTGCAGGGTTTTAAAACATTAAATGAAAACATGCTAGAAACTGTTTTTACATAGGTCTATATTTAGCGACAGTTTGATTAGAGACACGAATGCTTACAAAGTTATGAGTTACATATAGGCAAGGGGGATATTGCCGTAATTGATAAGTAAGAACTAACTGTTTCCAATTGTATTTATAAATATTAGGAGCAAAACATGTTTAAACACCTTTTTGCCAGTTTACAGAAAGTTGGTAAGGCACTTATGTTGCCTGTATCAGTTCTTCCTGTAGCAGGTATTCTTTTAGGAGTTGGTGCAGCCAACTTTAGTTTCCTTCCAGAAGTTGTTTCTCATTTAATGGAACAAGCTGGTGGTTCAGTATTCGGTCAAATGGCTCTGCTATTTGCTGTGGGTACTGCACTTGGTTTTACAAACAATGATGGTGTTGCTGGTCTAGCCGCTGTTGTTGGCTACGGCATCATGGTTGCTACACTTAAAGTGATGGCAACAGTAATGGGTGTTGATGGTATCGAGACTGGTGTTCTTGGTGGTATCCTTGCTGGTGGTCTTGCTGGTTGGGCATTCAACAAGTTTTACCGTATTCAACTTCCTGAATACCTAGGCTTCTTCGCTGGTAAGCGTGCTGTGCCAATCGTTACTGGTTTTGCATCTATCGCTCTAGGTTTAATCCTATCTGTAGTTTGGCCTCCTGTTGGCGGTGCTATTGCTGCATTCTCTGATTGGGCTGCACATCAAAACCCTGTAGCTGCATTTGGTATCTATGGTGTAATTGAACGTTCTCTTATTCCTTTTGGTCTTCACCATATTTGGAACGTACCATTCTTCTACGAAGCAGGTACTTGTACAAACAATGCTGGTGAGCAAGTTCACGGTATCATGACTTGTTTCCTTACTGCTGATGACGCATCTCGTGCTGCTGGTAATGGTTTTGGTCAACTTGCCGGTGGTTACTTATTCAAAATGTTCGGTCTTCCTGCTGCTGCAATTGCAATTGCACACTCAGCAAAACCTGAAAACCGTGCTAAAGTAATGGGTATCATGGCATCTGCTGCGTTAACTTCATTCCTTACTGGTATCACAGAACCAATTGAATTCGCGTTCCTATTTGTTGCTCCTGTTCTTTATGCTATCCACGCAGTACTTGCTGGTGTTGCATACATGCTAACTAATGCGTTAGGTATTGTTCACGGTCACACATTCTCGAATGGTTTCATTGACTTTGTAGTTCAATCACCACGCGCAGAGAACATGCTTCTTCTTGTTGGTCTTGGCCTTGTTTATGCAGTTGTTTACTACATTGTATTCCGTTTTGTAATTAAAGCGATGGACCTTAAGACTCCTGGTCGTGAAGACGAAGATGAGAATGCAGGTCCTGCTGTTACTGGTTCTGAATTAGCAGGTGAGTTAGTTGCTGCATTTGGTGGCAAAGAGAACATCACAAACCTTGATGCTTGTATCACTCGTCTACGTGTATCGGTAGCAAACGTTGAAGCCGTTGACCAAGATAAACTGAAAAAACTTGGTGCAGCTGGTGTTGTTGTTGCGGGTTCTGGTGTTCAAGCTATTTTTGGTACTAAGTCTGATAACTTGAAAACAGATATGAATGAGTGGATTAGTCATAACTAATTTGCGATTCTATCGATGAATAATAAAAGGAGACTTTCGAGTCTCCTTTTTTCTGTTTCTGGCTTGAAGAAAATCGAAGATAAGCAAAGGTATTATCTTTCAGGAAATGAGATGTCTTGATTTGAGTCTAGCCAAGTAGGGTATTTCTTCATAATCGAGAGGAACAGCTCTGAATCAATGAAAGTCGTAAGCCAGTGCTGTACATGTTGATATTTACTTTGGTTAAACCAATGAATATCTACAAACGCAAATTGTCGTATAAAAGGTAAAATAGCAATATCAGCAAAACTGTATTCATCGCTAAATAATCTATTTGAATTAGTTAACTGTCGTTCTAGTTTCTCTAAAAATATCTCACCTTGTTCACGGTAGTAAACTTCTGAATGTTCAGGGTAGCGATCAGCGTATTTGTATTTATCTAACCAGCCTTTAAATACCTCATCATTTTCTTTTATTAATAAATGCATGGTACTCGTTGCTGAATTTAATAGTTGTGAGCCTTCTAAAGCCCATTTCATGATATCTAAGCTTTCATCTATCACATACCCATCTTTTTCAATTAAAACAGGAACAGTACCTTTAGGGGATGCTTGTATCATTGCTTCGGGTTTATGTTTTAATATGATTTCACGAAGTTGTACCGATTTTTCAGAGAGAGCAAGCCCAAGCCGTGCTCGCATAGCGTAAGGGCAGCGACGAAATGAATAGAGAATGGTCATTTTTACCTTCTAAATTAATTTAAAATGAAACGGCGAAAAAAAAGCAGATCTGAAGATCTGCTTTAAGACTAACATTTTCTAGAAAGTAGTTTCTAGTTACTGTTCATCGCTTTACGGATACAGAAGGCTGCGCCTCCCCAAGTGATCCCTAAACCAATAATCATCATGATAATTGCCCCAGTTGTCATATTAAGCCTCCTTGCTTGATTTATTAATAATAATACCTACCACTAGCATTGCGGCGATAAGGCCCCAACCTAATAGTAATAGGTCTGATTGAGCATAGCCGCCGTAACCATCAGTTAATGTATTTACAATATTAGTGCCTAAGATAACGATTAAGAATATAGGACTGATAAAGCGTAAGCAGATTTCAAACCATTTCCCAATAGTAAATTCAGATATTTTATTGACGTGTGAGCGAATGTCCGCAAGTTTGACCAACCAGCCCATAATAAATAGTTCGATCAAACAACTTGCTAGTAGCGCAATGTTATTAATGAAGTAATCGACTAGGTCAAGAAGCAGTAGTCCACCATTAGTTGCGAACGCCATTGATACAATTAAGCCAACGCTACATACAATCGATGCCGCTTTTTTGCGTGAACAATTTAATTTATCAATAAATGCAGAGGTTACCGCTTCAATAATTGAAATGTGAGAACTTAGTCCAGCAACAACTAAAGCAAAGAAGAACAGAGGACCAAGAATATAAGGAGCAGGTAATAAATTGATGGCTGCTGGAATAGTAACAAATGCAAGACCAACACCAGCACTAACAACCTCAGTTAATGGTTTGCTTTGTTCATGCGCCATATTTCCTAGGATAGAGAAAATAAGAATACCTGCGATAATAGAAAAACCGCAGTTAATCAGTACTGTCATAAAGGCATTGTTATTTACATCTGATTTTTCAGGAAGGTAACTTGAATAAGCTAGCATGATTGCGAAACCGACACTCAGTGTAAAGAAGATTTGGCCATAAGCCGCAGACCATACTTTTGGATCTGTGATTTTACTAAAGTCTGGTTGGAATAGATAATTAAGACCATCTAACGCACCAGGTAAGAAAACCATTCGTCCGATCAGTGCAATTACCATGATAAATAATAAAGGCATCATTATTTTACTTGCTCGCTCGATACCGCGTTTTACACCACCAAAGATAGCTGTAAAAGTGATAGCCCAAGCAATTACCATTGGGATAGCGATATGCCATTGGATACTGCCAAGTTTTGTTGGTGAATTATCGCCTAATTTCAGGTATTCGCTGAAGAAATAAGCGTTGGTATCTTGTCCCCAACTTTGAGAGAAAGACATACTAAAATAAGAAATTGCCCAGCCAATAACGGCAACATAATACACAGCAATAACTGCAGCAATGAGAACTTGAAACCAACCAAGCCATTCGTATTTTTGATTTAGTTTTGCAAATGTTCGTGGTGCTGAGCCTCTGAATTTATGGCCCATACCAAATTCCATTATCATAAATGGAATACCAGCAGTTAACATTGCAAATAGATAAGGGATGAAGAAAGCACCACCGCCATTTTCATATGCCATGTATGGAAAGCGCCATATATTACCTAGACCGATAGCAGATCCTACTGCGGCAAGAATAAATCCTGCACGAGATCCCCATTGTTCACGCTTCATAAAACACTCCTTTAAGAAACTTTTCCCTGAGAATTGAAGCCTATTTAGTATCATTCTCTATTTAAATTAAAATTAATTTGCTCAAACTAGAGGTATTAGCTAAGCATTACAGCCAGATTACCTATTTATAATTGTTAAGGCAATATTACATAAAGGTAGTTAAATATAGTGTTATTAGGGTTTTATTCTGATTTATTCGTTTTTTCTAGCGAGAGGTATTGACGGGATATTCTTATGTGGATAGTGATTTTGTTAAAATAAGGTTAATTAAATGATTGTGTTTTTTATAAATAATTCCAATTGATGAGAAAATAAGCACTTCAATCGGAATTATTAAAAAGAAATGCCTATCTAAGCTAAAAACTAAAACGCAATCCAAGGTTTCCTTGAACTTGATTTATCCAACTACTTTCGTAGCGAATAACACAGCGAGTTTGCGCAGGTTCTGAAATACAAGTGCTGTCGATATCGCTATCGACTGCTGTGCCTAACCAACGAGCTTCAAGCTGTAAGGCTAAATTATTAGTAAAATGGTACTGCAAACCAGTGAAAGCACCTGCTGAGAAGTTAATATTTTCTTCACTCCAATCAACATCGGTATAGGTTGCACCAATACTTAAACCGAAAAAAGAACTAAGGCGTTTCGTTAATGGATAATCTAGTGCACTTTGAAAGTGTAAATAATCAAAGCGAGACTTATTACCTAATGTTTTTACTTCACTACTTTGAGTGCTGTAAAATAAACCAATACGGCCAGCATCCATATCCGTTTCTAAAGCGAATGATAAAGCCTCATTGTTCTTTATTTTAAAAGTATCACCGTCTTGATTTTCAACTTCCCCGCCTGCTGCGATCCCTATTGCTGGTGTGATATAAAATTGAGCAAAAGCAGGGAAAGGGGCTGTTGCTATTAGGGCTAGTAGTGCTATCCGTTTCATCTGAACTCCTAAATTTTGTGATGATATTTTGTACTCATATTTAACGTATTATGTAGACATTGTGATGTTAATACCAACTTGATGGCTTAGTTAACCTGATTCCTTGAAGATACTTCAAATTACTGTTAAATTTTTGTTACTTATAAAACAAGGAGTCGTTATGGATAGTGATTTTAAGTTTGCTTTAATTACAACTATAGTTGTGTTTTCGGGATTAGCTTTCTTTGGAAGTTTAGTTTTGATGGCATGAATAAATAGCAGATATATATATGAAAAGAGCAATCAATGTAATGTTGATTGCTCTTTTTTGTTTGCCCAGCAAAGCTGGCAAACCCGTCTGCTTGTAAGAAAGCAGAGTCACCCCGACTAAGGGGAAGACAATCTGAATGGCAAGGGCGTCACTGGCCAACGGTGGGGTCTGAAGGAAGCCATAGGAAGTTAGATGTACACAACTAACCGTAACCTGTTTCGGCAGCATTGGTGGGTAAGCGTCCGAAATAGCGCGAAGCCCGATACTTAGTCAGACCAATGTTGTGCTTGAGGGTGGGATATCTAACAGGGAGTCAGTGCAATAACTGGGGAAGCCTGGCATCAGATCCAGCTATCAGCTGGAAGCATTATATCAAGAGGTGACTCAAGAATAGTGTTGGTGTGAGGTGGCAGATGAACCCGTAGTAGTGAGTAAGGCTAGGCCGATGAAAGCCAGTAATGGTGTGGAGGATAAAACCAAGCCGACTATCAGCAGCGTGTCTGATTAGAGTCAATTGTTACCAAAAGTGCAATTGGTTGCGAAGGGGGGAAGCTTACTTAAAGACTATTACGGAATATTAGCGATGTTATATGGGTACACAAGCTATTTGACGAAATAGGACATCTGGATTTGGTTACTTAGGAATAAGTGGACTGATACCAAGAGCCGTACAGAGGAGTAATCACAGACCTTGAGGTAGATTGCCAACTGGCTAGAACGTCTCAAATCTGTGATGAAACACACTCACCATACAGACAAGAAAATACGAAATAATAGCGCACTTAATTGATAGAGAAACGATGAGAAAATTCTACAGCTTATATGGCCGTCTGCTCAATTTAAGAGGGTTGTATACAATAAAGCATCAATGTTTATCCGACAATATGTCGTTGATATGGATTTATCGAAATGCTTCGACATGCTCGATCATGACTTGATAATTGACAGCATAAAGAGACGAGTGGCCGATGGAAGCATCTTAAAGCTCATCAGGCAATTTCTCGAAAGTGGGGTAATGATAAATGGGACATACGAGCCGACGACGATAGGCAGTCCGCAAGGTGGCGTAATTAGTCCCCTCCCCACGTTTCACGCTGCCCTGTCTCTGAGTTGATTTTACACACATGAAACTGGATACTTTCTTGCTCTGGAGGCGTGTCTATAATTAATTGAGTATTAATTCTACCGCTAAGCTAGTCGGTGTCTCTGCAAGAACGGTGATTAGAATTGTTAAGCAATATAAAGAGAAAATGGGTCCAGTTTAGTTTAATAGATTGGGTGTGGAAATTAGTAAAGGAATAATAATGCCAGTGTTTAAAGTTAAATACCTTAACTCTAAAAAAGAGTTATTACATTGTGAAAGTATTTTCATGAAAAATATTGGAGCAGCTAAACGTTCTTCATCGTCAATGGCCCCAATGAATATGGAAAGCATTGAGATTTATGATGTAGGTGAGAAATGGTTAGCAACAAAAGAGTTGGGGAAATGGAAATCGATAGAATAAACGTACTTATTTATATTTCTTCCTAACTTATTTCTGCCCTAAGATGTGATAGCTCTAATGTGAGTCCTTTGTTAAAGATTCACCAGTTGTAAATAAAAATATAGAATAGTCCTCCGTTATTTTTGAAAAGGCTGTAGTATGGGTTTTAATGTAGATGCGTTTGTTGCTACGCTTGGATACTCTAGAGCTTGTTTCGTTAAATTTTATTATAATGAGAAAACAAATGCTTGGATTGATGGTTTAACTGAAGCATTTTACTTTTTTGGTGGCGTTCCAAAGCAGGTCCTTTGTGATAACGAAAAAGCTATTGTAATTGAGAGAAATCGCTACGGTGAAGGTAATCATAAATGGAATGATAAGATGCTGGAACTCTCTGTTGAGTATGGGTTTCAATTAAAAGCCTGCAAACCATACAGAGCAAAAACAAAGGGGAAAGTTGAACGATTAACCATTACTTAAAAAATAGCTTTATTGTTCCATTGACAGCATCGTTGAAGCAGTCAAATTTAACACTCGATGTATCTATTGCAAATGCAAAGGTTGGCCCTTGGCTTGCCGATATTGCTCATCAACGCATACATGGAACAATAAAGGAGCAACCATCTGAATTACTTGTTATAGAACAAGAAAACTTTTTACCGCTACCTCAATTAGTGCATAACAATATTCAAAAAGATGAATACGAAACGATTCAAATCGTTCCTCCTGCAAACTTTAACTCGTTTCAGCATCCAATGTCAGTTTATGAAGAGGTATTAAGCTAGTGAATAGTACCAAATATGAACAAATTCTTGAGTTATGTAATGAAATTGGCTTGAAAAGCATTGGCCATGAATGGCCAAGCATTTCTTAAAAAGTCATTAAAGAGAAATCCAGTAATGCTGATTTTCTTTATGCTCTTCTTAAGCATGAGGTAGATGCTAAGAGGCTTCGAGCTAAGGATATGCTACTAAAAACGGCTGGTTTTCCAAGCCTTAAAACGCTTGAACAGTTTGATTTTAAATTCGCAACGGGAGTGCCGAGAAAAGCCTTAATGGACTTAAGTTCCTTATCATTCATAGATAAAACAGAGAACATTATTCTTTTAGGGCGAGTGGCACAGGAAAAACACATTTAGCTATAGCACTAGCTTATAAAGCAATTCAATTCAGAAGGAAGGCTCGCTTTATAACCGCAGCTGATTTGATGTTGCAGCTAAGCAGCGCTAAACGACAAGATAAATTAAAACATTTTATGCAACGAGTAATTATGGGTCCACAATTGCTCGTCATTGATGAGATTGGATATTTACCTTTCGGAAGAGAAGAAGCTAACTTATTTTTTAATGTCATAGTAAAACGTTATGAAAAAGGAAGTTTGATTTTGACAAGTAATTTACCATTTGGCCAAATACTTTTGCAGATGATGCGACATTAACAGCAGCTATGCTTGATCGGCTACTTCATCATTCACATGTATTACAGTTGAATGGTGACAGTTATAGGTTAAGAGCAAAGAGAAAAAGCGGTATTTTAGAATCGTAAATAAGTAAAGGGTGGATCAATTTTCAGCTGTTGTTGACACCATGTGTAAAAAGAACTCGTACCTACATTCATGACCGCGCAAAGTATTGTTATTGGCCAGTCTTCTTTATGCTGTTGAATAAATTGGTATCTTATCCGTTTTCTTTCGCAAAGAAGACTGCGGCCTTTTTTAGAATATCGCGCTCCATCAATAAGCGTTGATTCTCTTTTCTTAAGCGCTCTAATTCACTGCGTTCTGAAAGGTTTAATGTAACTGATTTAGCTTCTTTGAATCACCTATTGGTGATTCTTGCCTAACCCAGGTAGTGATAGCGCTTAATGAGATACCTAAACTGTCAGCTGCCTTCTGTCTTGAATAGCCTTGCTCTGTAACTAATTTAACTGCATCTTGTTTATACTCAAGAGTAAACGTTCTACGTGTATTTTTCTTATTCATATTCACCTCTAGCGACATAATAACTAAAAACTTATAGAGGTGTCCGGAACTATTAGACCACTACATATCGGGGGATGGGCAAAAATAGTCATAATGGATTTAAGCCCTGCGTATTGCTCTAATGCCGATCGTTCAAGTACCTTAAACGATCGGCATTACATAAATAGGGACGCCTCTTTTTAAGATACTCAAGTTTATTTAATATAAAAAATCCGGAACCAGCAATAGGCTCCAGATTTAGCTGTAATACTTTATTAAGATATAAAATTATGCCGTATAATTTTTATTTACTTAATATCTGTATTGAACTAATTTTGTCCCTTAGTTCAACCTCATCCCCTCGTCCGCCTTGACGTGTCCAAAAGTTACCCTGAAAATTAGGATCTTCATAAAAACGAACGGTCCAGCCTTTTGGTATACTCCATGCTTTGATACGATCATTGATATACGACATATCTTCAGTATTTAAATCGGCAATATCTGATGTTGTTAAAATAGCTAAACCTTTATCAAGCCAATCACTATTAAGAACATTACCGTAAAGAACTACATAGTTAGTCTCAATATAATTATATGTACCCGCTGGTTGAACCTGACGATGAGGAGCATTGAATACCGTTCCCCAAACATCCCACTGCATTTGATTTATATTACTGTTAGAATTAAACCATTTATTTTGTAAAGGATATATACGGTCGGTTAGAATAGGTCTCCATCCTTCAAGTTTCCTAATTTGAACGGTAACCTCTGCATATGGCACCGTTCTGCCTACCGCTATACTAGTTTTATTCCCTACAGAAATTGAGTTTGTTACATTTCGATGACGATAACGATCTCCTGTACTCTCATCATACCAATCATGCTCAACAATCAGTCGGGCAAAATACCCACCTTTATTATTCAAAATAAACTGAGTACTTTTATTGTTAAAATTTATGTAATCAGGCGTTTTATTAACAGAGAATTTTTCATACTCCTCAGTTTCATTCTCATAAATATAATTATAATCAATACAACTATATTCAACCTTCCCATTTAATATTTCTTCGTTTAAATTATTACAGTCAGGAAGAGACAATATATCTGAATATTCAATTTTAGAAAGGTCAGATGCATTAGCACCAAAACTTAAAAATAACGCTGCATATATCGCGATGTTTCTCATATTTTCACCTTATTTATTAACTTTATATTATTATCCTAATCATTCAAATTAAATTGAACGATATTATTATATATATGCTACATTTTTCATCTTATTGAAAGCTGCTTTATTTTACAGGTTTTGGGGTTATTACAAAAAATGGCCAATATACAGTTTTATTAAAATGGACAGGAATTTCAAAGTTGAGAGCAACAGCAATATCGACCTACACTTTTAAGTAATCATTATTCTTTACATAAGGTGAGAGGTGGAATTTATTAAGTGAATGAGATCGCGATATTTATTTTTTATGGTTATATTTAATTGATAACCCCTCATAATAACAGTCACAATCTAAGGAATTTGAATGTTGATGAGTTAGCGTTGGCCCGTCTAAAAAGCCAATTTCACCATCGCTGTTTTCTTAAAAGGTATCGAAAATATAATTATCGGGGCTTTTATAACTGTTTTAGCCCTATTTCATGAGTTTTAGATACACTTATCCTACAAACCTTATTATGCTGCCCTCAATTCTGACTGGACTATCGCATGGGTGACTAAATCATTGACCGAATTTCCGACTCGGAAATTCGTAAACACCAGACGACTTTCACATAAAATACATTCGTACGGATCTACTTTTACATATCCTTTTAACATTGCGGCATACTCTGGCATTTTCGGCTCAGCTTCTATTGTCATACCTAAAGCTGCATAAACTCTAGGCAGAGCTTCTCCACGACGACGCATTGATAAAAAACCATAGTATCGGATCATCTTGAAATGTTTATCAGGATAGTGATCTACTATCCGTCTTATCATCTCTTCTGGTGATAATGTTAGGCTGTCTGTTGCTCCTGTTCGATGGTCTAAATAATTAAACGTTATCATTCCGCCTTTGGCGTAATGACTTAAGCGTGACGCTGAAATTGGTGGCTGTTTTAAATACCGACCAAGATAGTTCATCGTCGGTTTTACATTGTTTGTCTTTTTTAGCAAAATGAAGCTTCCAACGACGATTATATTGAGTGTTTAAGTTAATGTTCTCTCTATCCCTGCTCTATCTTACTATGGATAGGGCTTATTTATGTGAAGGTCTATACTGTGCTTAAAAGAATAATAATAATGTTGGTGTTTTTGTGTGTTGCTCTTTCTGTGATTTTGGTTTCGTATGGTGCCTTTTCTTCATTTAACTTATTGTCTGAGCAAAATAAAGTTAGAGTTGAACAAATTTTAAATATACAAGGTCAAGTAGTCTCTAAACTAGAGCAGTTAACGCAAAGTGGTTATTTGTCCGAGTCACAAGCTAAACATATTGCTTTAGAGATCTTGACGGGGATTAATTATTCGGATGTTGAGTATGTTTGGATTGCGTCGAGAGGGGATGATGAATCGTTACGTTTTCTCTCAACGCCTAATGATCCTCAATTTCAAGGTAAGCTATTTGCTGATATTTCAGGTCAGGAAACTGAGAGTGCCTTGATATCTAACCTTTCTAACAAGAGAGGCTCTGACGTAGTAAATTATACATGGGAACTTACTACTGATGGCGTGGTGGAAGATGTTAACAGTGTTGCATTAAAAACGAGTGGATGGGGCTGGCTCATGGGTAATGGTATTAAAACTAAAGACATAAGAAAAGAAATCGAAGGTAGCGTGTGGCGTTCTTTGATGGGGATTGTCTTGCTTTGTGTTTTATTTGTTTTTGTTATGATCTTTATTATGAGGAGAGAGTTTCGAAATTTACCCTTAATTTTGAATTGGATTAACTCTCTTTCTGAAGGGGATTTATCTCAAGTTAAACTGAAAAAAAGTAATAATGAATTAGATACAATTTCTGAATCATTATCTAGTTTAGCTTTGAAACTGAACGCTACCTTATCTCAAGTTAATTCCAATATGTGGACGATTAATCAAAAGCAAGAACAGTCTATTGGTCTCATTGATATCAGTCAGGCTAACGCTTTAAATGAATTGTCGTATGCTGAGCAGATTGCAACCGCTTCTACAGAAATATCTTTAACGGCAAGAGACGTTGCCGACAACGCTCAAAGAGCTGAGCAATTAGCAATGGAAGCAAACGATATTATACAGGTGAGTCAGAGCTCTCTTAAAAACTCCACCGACACCACCGAGCAGATATCTAAATCAATATCAGAAACACAGACGATTGTTAGTTTACTTAGAGATCATTCGGAGAGTATTAGTAGTGTCGTGGATGTGATTAATAATATCTCAGAGCAAACCAACCTATTGGCTCTTAATGCTGCGATAGAGGCAGCTAGAGCCGGTGAGCAAGGGCGAGGTTTTGCTGTTGTCGCTGATGAGGTTAGAGCGTTGGCGGGGAAAACTCAACAATCAACGGTTGATATTCAAGAAATTATTACACAGCTTCAAGACCAATCAAAGCAAGCGGATGAATCAATGGGCCGAAATGTGGATTTGATGAGCTTAACTCAGTCCACGACAGACCAACTCATTCAATCGTTTTACGCTATATCCGAAAAGGTATCGATCATTTCGGATGTGAACTCTATCTTAGTTACTGCTTCAGAAGAGCAGAGTACTGTAACCGCTGATATCTCTAATCAACTTGAAAATATGAGTGTATTGGTTCAGCAGAATATTGAAGGAGTTGACAACTTAGTTAAAGCCAACGAATCGGTAGTCGAAGTGACGAAAGAGCTTAATGCTGAATTGGGATTTTTTAAGGTGGATAAATCATAATCCCCATTGTAAGGGGTGTGCATTTTTTCGTTGATTTAACGTAACGACACTTAGTGCTAATTTACCATAACAGCCGTAGTAAGAATCGCAGCAAAGGTCGTTAAATTTAGCTAATGCCAGTCAGTTAAGTGAACATCAATAAAAACAGGGCTTCAGACGAATTTATTACAATCATTCTGGGGCCCTTGTTGTATCTATCTTTCACTCTCTTAACGGGTACTTTGCCATATCTATTAGACATTGAATAAATAGTGCATAATTACTCAATAAAGTGACTAACTGATCGGCATTACTAAATTTAGCGGCCTTTTTTTGTTTGCCCAGCAAAGCTGGCAAACCCGTCTGCTTGTAAGAAAGCAGAGTCACCCCGACTAAGGGGAAGACAATCTGAATGGCAAGGGCGTCACTGGCCAACGGTGGGGTCTGAAGGAAGCCATAGGAAATTAGATGTACACAACTAACCGTAACCTGTTTCGGCAGCATTTGGTGGGTAAGCGTCCGAAATAGCGCGAAGCCCGATACTTAGTCAGACCAATGTTGTGCTTGAGGGTGGGATATCTAACAGGGAGTCAGTGCAATAACTGGGGAAGCCTGGCATCAGATCCAGCTATCAGCTGGAAGCATTATATCAAGAGGTGACTCAAGAATAGTGTTGGTGTGAGGTGGCAGATGAACCCGTAGTAGTGAGTAAGGCTAGGCCGATGAAAGCCAGTAATGGTGTGGAGGATAAAACCAAGCCGACTATCAGCAGCGTGTCTGATTAGAGTCAATTGTTACCAAAAGTGCAATTGGTTGCGAAGGGGGAAGCTTACTTAAAGACTATTATTCATATTAACAACGCTATATGAGTACACAAGCTATTTGGCGAAATAGGACATCTGGATTTGGTTATTTAGGAATAAGTAGACTGATACCAAGAGCCGTACAGAGGAGTAATCATGGTCCCTGAGGTAGATTGCCAACTGGCTAGAACGCCTTAAACCAGTGATGACACTCACCATACAGACAAGAAAATACGAAATAATAGCGCACTTAATTGATAGAGAAACGATGAGAAAATTCTACAGTTTATATGGACGCCTACTTGATTTGAGGGGTTATATAATGCATTTAAACAAGTGAAAAGAGCAAAAGGTGCGGCCGGAATAGACAGGCAGAGCCTGAGTGACTTTGAACAAAGTTTAGTAGAAAACTTAACGGCTCTTCATCAGGAATTAAGCCTTAAAACGTATCAACCTCAACCTGTTAAACGGGGAGAAATACCCAAAGATGGCGGTGGAATTCGTTTATTAGGTGTTCCGACGGTTCGAGATCGCATTGTACAACAAGCCATCGTTGATGTGCTTGACCCCATTTTGGACCCAAACTTTCATCCGTCAAGCTAGGGATACAGAAAAGGGCGAAGTTGCCACCATGCAATCAATAAAGCATCAATGTTTATCCGACAATATCAACGACAATATGTCGTTGATATGGATTTATCGAAATGCTTCGACATGCTCGATCATGACTTGATAATTGAGAGCATAAAGAGACGAGTAACAGATGGAAGTATCCTAAAACTCATCAGGCAGTTTTTCGAGAGTGGAGTAATGATAAATGGGACATACGAGCCGACGACGATAGGCAGTCCGCAAGGTGGCGTAATTAGCCCCCTTATTGCCAATATCTATCTCGATAGATTCGATCAACAAATGATGAAAAGAGATCATCGCATGGTGCGCTATGCAGATGACATTTTGATTTTATGCCGTTCGAAAAAGGCAGCGGAAAATGCTTATGAGACGGCGGAAAAAATCCTAGAGGGCGAACTCAAGTTGTTGACCAACAAAGATAAAAGCCACATGCACACAGCGATAAGGGCGTTAAGTTTTTAGGTGTAGAAATAAAGAGTAGATATACTCAAATTCAAGCTAAGAAATTAAAGGCCTTTAAAGATAAAGTTCGAGATTTAACCCGAAGGAATGGTGGTAAGCCACTATTACAGGTAATCAAAGAGCTAAATCCTCTGTTGCGTGGTTTTAGCCAATACTTTCGGATAGCCAATGCCAGTAAGCAGTTTAAAGCATTAGCAGTTTGGATAAGAAGGCGACTTCGTAGTATCCAGTTAAGGCTTCATCGATGGTTAAAGCAGCATGGTTACAAACCGCCCTTCAAATGCATCAACATGCGAGTATGGAACTCGTCAAAGAGTCCACTAGCGAGCTATGCTATGCCAAATCAGTGGTTTACCGAGTTAGGAGTATTTAATCTTGAAACGAGTAAGTGTCGGAAAAGTGCTCACATACGAATATAAGTAAGCAGGAGCCGTGTACGAGGTCCGTACGCACGGTTCTGTGAGAGGGATGAGGCGGTAACGCCTCACCCTACTCGATGTTTAGGCTTGTGCTTTAGTTGGTAGGTAGCCTTCCCATGCATCAGCATATAAGGATTGAGATAAAGTTCTTAGCTTGTTGATTCGAGCTTGTTCGAATTGGGTTGATTCTCGATTATCAACTAGAGCTAAGCGTTCAATCGCTTGAATTTCTTCATACAATTTATGCTCAGCTCCGTTTTTGACCATAGCGATCTCTTTTAAGTGCAGTTGTATCTCAGCAACTAATTTTGTTTTAGGCAATTCTACGAGCAATTTAATATCTCGATAGCCTGACTTTGCTGGTTGAGCGAAACGGTTCGTGACACTGAGTACTGTTGTTTCTCTGTTTATTGACTCGTAAGCAGTAATTAAATCAGGGATAGAGTCAGCAACAACGGTTGCTCTTGCGATATCCGTTAGTTTATTTACTTGACCATTGAGCTCTTGTTCAATTTTCAATAGTGCGCGTTCTGAGCTTTTTACACCGGCAAATTGAGATTGAGCATTAGACATTAATGCGGTCTCTTTACAGATGTTTTCTAATTCTCTCTGAGCTTGATGAGCTTTAGAGTTCAAAATATCAAAATCATCATAAGGTTGGGATGAGAAATGGTTCCAACTTTGAATTGAAAGTAGACCGTTTAGGCTGTGAAGGACATGTTGGTGATCGATTTCTGATTGATTTGCTTCTTGATAATCAGGTTCAATAAACTCAATTAATGATGAAGCTTGTGCTTGAGGTCGTCCAAAGACAAGGACCATTAAGACGGCGGCACGGGCAAACTTTTTCATTCTTTTTCCTTAGCAAGATAGAAAGAAATAGCAACTAAGTAAACGTATATTAGCAACACCTATAAAAGAAATATGGGCGTAGATAGCAGATTCAAGCTTTCAAAAATAACATTGTTTTTGTTTGAGTTAAGCATCACAGAATTACAATTCTTGACGTTAAATTAAGGTCAATTTTTGAACTTTTTCTTCTTGAAATTGAAAGCAATTGTAACTAGGAAATTGTTAATCAAATGGGGAGATAAAATAGATATTAGTTCAAAGTGGCTTTTTACTCACAAAGTCTGTTATTTAGCGGCTAAATGTGTAAAATCGAGTCTTCTTTTTTATACCTAAATTTAGAGTACAAGTAGGTTATCTATGACAGCAACAAATGAATTATTGCAGGATTTAAAAGCTCGTGGGCTTATTGCACAGTGCACAGCAGACGAAGAATTAGCTGAGCACCTTTCTACTGACTGTCGTACTCTTTATTGTGGTTTCGATCCGACAGCAGACAGCCTACATATTGGTAGCCTAGTACCTTTGTTAGTTCTTAAGCGTTTTCAACAAGCGGGCCATAAGCCATTAGCACTTGTTGGTGGTGCAACAGGTCTAATTGGTGATCCAAGCTTTAAAGCGGCAGAGCGTCAATTGAACACCTCTGATGTTGTTGGTGATTGGGTTAATAAAATCCGTGCTCAAGTTTCTGCTTTTGTTGAGTTTACAGAAGAGAAAAATGGCGCAGAAGTGGTGAATAACCTAGATTGGATTGGTGAAATCAATGTAATCGAATTCATGCGTGATATCGGTAAGCATTTCAGCGTAAATGCAATGATTCAAAAAGAATCAGTAAAACAACGTATCGACCGTGAAGGTTCTGGTATCTCATTTACTGAGTTCAGCTACATGCTACTTCAATCGTATGACTTTGCTGCGCTAAACAAAGCAAAAGAATGTACGCTTCAAATTGGTGGTTCTGATCAGTGGGGTAACATCACTGGTGGTATCGATCTAACTCGTCGTATGAACCGCAATAAAGTATTTGGTTTAACGCTACCGCTAGTAACTAAATCAGATGGTACTAAATTTGGTAAGACTGAATCAGGTACAATTTGGTTAGACCCAAGCAAAACATCACCATACGCTTTCTACCAATTCTGGTTGGGTACTGCGGATGCTGACGTATATAACTTCCTACGTTTCTTCACTTTCCTATCTGTAGACGAAATTGCTGCAATTGAAGAAAGTGACAAGAGTGTTCAAGGCCGTCCTGCTGGTCAAGGCGTACTTGCTAAAGAAGTGACTCGTTTGGTTCACGGTGAGGAAGGTTTAGCTTCTTCTATCCGTATTACAGAAGCGCTGTTCTCAGGTGACCTAGCATCACTAACTGAAACTGATTTAGCACAACTAGCGCAAGATGGTCTGCCAACGACTGAGCTTGACGCTTCTGAGCAAACTATCGTTGAAATTCTGACTCAATCTGAACTAGCAAAATCGAATAAGATGGCGCGTGAATTTATTGGTAATGGTGCAGTTTCAGTAAACGGTGAGAAAGTTGCTGATTCTGAAGTTGTTCTTAAGAAAGAAGACGCATTATTCGGTAAATACAGCGTAATTAAGCGTGGTAAAAAACTGTTTAATTTATACGTTTGGAAATAGAATAAATTAGTAATGGAGTGGAGTAGATAACTCTGTTTCATTACTTTATATTCAGGCAATAAAAAAGCGAACCGCATTGGTTCGCTTTTTTTATACTTGTTAATTTTTTCTATTTACTTAACGGTGCTTTGGTTTACGTTTAGCACCTGTACCGCTTGGCTTATTGGCGGTTGGTTTATTACCAGTGGTTTTAGGTTTACCATTGCCACTTGGTTTATTATTTGAATAACCATTACGAACGCCATTTTTTTGTCCGCTTGATGCTGGCTTATCTGAACCTGTATTTCCACTAGGTTTTCCACCATTCCCATTGCGGTTTTGACCTTGACCTTGAGAGCTAGGCTTACCGTTGCGATTACTCTTATTTTGACCACCGCGACTATTACTATTACGTGGATCACCATCAAACTGTGCTTGAGTATGCTTAGTTGCAAAACGTTTCGCGCCGTGACGTCCTGTTTGACGACGTTCAGCAGGTGTTTGTGTATCGATATCGTCTTCAGGCACTAAACAATGTGGCTTGTCACCAATAAGGTGCTTTTTACCCATCTCTGTTAGTGCTTCACGGATCATTTTCCAGTTTTTAGGATCGTGATAACGTAATAAGCCTTTATGCAGTCGACGTTGGCGTTCACCTTTAGCCACTGTTACATCTTCACGTTTTTTATATTTCACGCGTTTCAGTGGGTTTGTTTCTGAGTAATACATTGACGTTGCATTACACATTGGTGATGGATAGAAGTTCTGAACCTGATCACACTCAAGGTTGTTTTTCTTCAGCCACATCGCTAGGTTCAGCATGTCTTCATCTTCTGTACCCGGATGAGCAGAGATAAAATAAGGGATAAGATATTGCTTCTTACCGGCCTCTTGGCTGTATTTTTCAAACATAGACTTAAAGCGATCGTACGTACCCATACCTGGCTTCATCATTAAATCTAATGGGCCTTTTTCGGTATGCTCTGGTGCAATCTTCAAATAACCGCCAACGTGATGGGTCACTAACTCACGCACGTATTCTGGAGATTCAATGGCTAAGTCGTAACGAACACCAGAAGCAATTAATACTTTATTAATGCCTTTGACTTTACGTGCTTCACGGTACAAATCAATTGTATGTACGTGATCAGTATTTAACTTGTCACAGATCTTAGGGAAAACACATGAAGGGCGACGACAGGTTGCTTCTGCTTTAGGAATAGAACAACCTAAACGATACATGTTCGCGGTTGGGCCACCAAGATCTGAAATTGTGCCGGTAAATCCTGGAACTTTATCTCTAATTTCTTCTAATTCATTGATAATAGATTCTTTAGAGCGGTTTTGAATAATACGACCTTCGTGTTCAGTAATACTACAGAATGAACAACCACCAAAACAACCACGCATAATGTTGACTGATGTTTTAATCATGTCATACGCAGGGATCTTAGCTTTACCATACATAGGGTGTGGTACACGTGCGTAAGGCAGATCAAACACAAAATCCATTTCTTCTGTTGTTAGAGGAATAGGAGCTTGGTTTACCCATAATTCACGATCACCATGACGCTGAATTAATGCTCGGCCAGAGTATGGGTTAGTTTCTAAATGCATAATACGACTAGCGTGAGCATAAAGAATACGGTCACCGTTTAGTTTTTCATACGGTGGAATACGAATCGCTGTTGTTTTTGAATCATGGCTTGAAGCACGAACCGTAATAACTTGCGGTTGTTCTTCTTTTACTTCCGATTTGTTGGTTTCGCACTGCTCTTCTGTTGCGTATGGATTGATTGGAACAAAGACAGCTTTGCTTGGTTTTTCAATACGAGAAGAATCAATGATTTTAAAACCTTCAGGCTCTGCTGGTAAGTTTACTGCAGTACCACGAATGTCAGTCATTGTTTTTACGTCTTCGCCATTGGCAAGGCGATGAGCAACTTCAACCAATGCACGTTCAGCATTACCAAACAGAAGAATGTCACCTTTCGCATCAAACAGTACTGAGCGACGAACTTTATCAGACCAGTAATCGTAATGTGCTAAACGACGTAGGCTTGCCTCAATACCACCTAAAACAATAGGCGTATCTTTAAAGGCTTCACGACAGCGTTGAGAATATACCAGTACAGCACGGTCAGGACGCTTACCACCTTCATTATTTGGGGTATAAGCATCATCATGGCGAAGTTTTTTATCTGAGGTATAACGGTTGATCATTGAATCCATGTTACCCGCAGTAATACCAAAAAATAGATTTGGTTGACCAAGAGCCATAAATTCGTCTTTATTGTCCCATTTTGGTTGGGCAATGATACCAACGCGAAAGCCTTGTGATTCTAGCAAACGTCCGATGATCGCCATACCAAAACTTGGGTGATCCACGTACGCATCCCCAGTTACAATGATAATGTCGCAGCTATCCCAACCAAGTTGGTCCATTTCTTTACGAGAAGTAGGAAAGAAAGGGGCTGTTCCATAGCATTCTGCCCAGAATTTAGGGTATTCGTTTATTGGAGTTACGTTATGCATTAGTTCACCTCAGAATTTGGAGGCCGAATTATACCGATTTGAGGTGAGTTTAACCAGAAAAGAAAGCCCTCAATATTAGTAAGGGAGTTTCATTGGGTATTAAAGTTATAGATATAAACGACATAGGTAGGTGATAGAAATCGCCAGAAAGGATAGGGTAAAAATAATAGTCGTATCTTTGATCATGATGGTTGTGCCTGTTTTTGTCGTATGTATTGATAAGCTAAATTTAGCTTTATTTCATAAGATTTACGTGAGCATTAGGTAAATTGTTTGTAAGGAAAGTGCCTATTGGCTAAAGCATCACAGAATAAAACGAATAAAATCAAAAAAAACGCCAGTAGCATTAACCACTGGCGTTTAAGAATCGTTATCTATCTAACTTAATTATGCATACATTGGAACAAGTACCATGGTTCCTGCAATTACAGTGATTAAACCACAAATAACAGGGACAGAAGTACGTTTCACAACTTCAAATGGGCTGATTTTCGCCATACCAGATGTCGCTACAATAACGCCAGATACTGGAGAGATTGTGCGACCAAGGTTAGATGCTTGAAGCATTGGGATGATAAGGAATGCAGGGCTAAGACCCATTTTACCAGCCAATTGTGGTGCAAGTTCTACGAATGCATAGAACGGCGCGTTACCAGAACCTGTTGCAATAGCCGCTGCTACTGTTAGACCAGTAAGAAGAAGCATCAGTGCAACACCACCAGCACCCGCAGAATCAGCAAGGTGAAGTAAGTTATCAATCGCACCAACAGACATTAGGCCTTGTGCAAATACACCTGCCGCAACTAATAGCATTACCACGCCTTTAAAGGCATCAGCCATACCCGCATAACAAGACTCTAGATCTTCTAGCGTTGCTCTGCCATCTAGCTTATTAGTGATAAAGTTAATGACTGCACCAATGAAGATTGAACCCACAACGATAGTATAAATATCTAAAGATAAACCAGGGATAGTTTCGCCATTGAAGACAAAGACACCAACGATTGGCAAGAAAGGTAAAATCGCATAGTAAGAAGGAGCGTTTACTTCCATTGCAGAAATATCTACTTTTTCCATTGGCGTATTTTCTTTCTTATCTAGGTATTTATTCCAGAAGAAAGCCGCCGCTGCCATTACAATGATTGCACAGATTGAAACAGGTAATACCGTCTCAACTGCAAATGTATGTAGAGGAAGGCCAGATTTTTCTGCTGCAACAATAACGTCACCAGAAGTAGGAGAAAGAATGATTGCCGCTGGAGAGGCACAAACGGCTACTGCTGCTGGGCGAGAAATACCCATTGCTGTCATCATTGGGAATAGTGTTGCCATTAATAGCACACCAAGACCCGTTGCTGAACTCACTGCAAGAGACATTAAACACGCCACGATATAAGCAGCAACCAGCAAAACATAAGGTGATTTAATAAATGCTAATGGTTTAGAAAACTGTTTTACAACCACATTGTTTGCGCCAATGTGAGTCATGTAAGAAGCAAAACCACAAAGTAGCATGATCTGCATACCTAGGCCGCCCCCACGATATTGCAGCATATATTTCACGTACTCTAACGCATCAGTTAGTAAGTTACCTGTCGCGGTTACTTTTGCTGGTAGAACGGTATGACCTAATAAGCCAGCAATAATAAGTAGTGCCAAACCAGCAGTGAGTAGTACGCCAGCGGCTTTATATCCTTTTACGATAAAGTAACCGACCAAAACGGTAATTACTAAACCAATCATTAACTCCAACATGGAATTTCCCTCTAATTAAAATATTAAAATACAAAAATTGTGTAACTTATCTACATATTCTTACACATTTCGTAATAGAAACTTACCTAATTTTCACCTGTAGCACATCTGCTACTTAGCACCATCATGATCTAAAACAAATAAAAAATAATTCTGTTAATAAGATGATACTTAACTGTTGTTCTTGTTGCGAGGAAAGGATAACGAGTTGAAAATTAATAAGCTGAAATTTGAGAACTTAACATAAGTTGGTTCTTTTTTGAGCACTACTAGACGAAGTAAAAATAGCGTTTATACTATCGTCATTCTACTATTTAGCATTCTAAAATCCGGCCATAATTATGTTCTTTCAAACCTTACAATATATTCTTATTCCAGCTCTTTTAGGGGCGCAAATATTATTAACGATCATTTTGCATAAAGGGGATATTTGCCCAGGTCAACGAGGTCGTATACATAAATGGTTGCCAGTGTTGATTCTAGGCTGGTGTGTTATTGCCGGTGTAGGTATGACTTACGCTTCAATTTTTGCGATTAATTTTGTTCCTGCCATCGCCATTGCTGGTTTTTACTTAAGTGTTAAAACGGGTAAAACGCGTGATAAAGGCCCCTTAATAGTTATGGCGCTTGCGAATGGTTTTGCTGCAGCAAGTTTTGTTAATTTAGCTTTGGGTTCAGGTTCATTTACGCAATTATTTTTTGCTGTTACTGGCCCATTCTTATTTGGGGCATTATTAGCGCATCTTCTATTAACTCTAGCGAGAACTCGCTTGCAGGCGTTTCATAAATTATTACCTATTAGTGGAATAGTGAGTGGGATAGTTATGTCGGTTATCTTGTTATGTCAGACATTAAGTATTCATGAAATCTTCTTGGACCGAATGGCCGTTAAGCTCGGTATTGCGTTAAGTTTGATGTTAGTAAGTATTGGTTTTTGGAGTTTTCACTTATTCAAACAGCAAGCCGTGAAGTGGCAAAATCTAGCGTTAGCAAGCGTAATTATGGCTATTTCTGGTTATTATCAATTTCAGTTGTTTTTTGTGATGTAGTCCACGCATTCATTCTTAAAACTGGTCTACTCTAAGTATGTCTCTTAAGCAACATGGAGGGTGAAGATTGGATTTAAGTAATGCTCACGGACTAGAAAGTGGAATTCTACTCGGCATAATTAATGAAAAATTGCGATTGGAATGTCACAGTCTAGAAGAATTATCTAGTATGTATGAGCTTGATACACAAGGAGTTCAAGACAAGCTCAGTGGCTTGGGTTATCAATATGACCCATTAACGAATCAATTTAAAAATAAATAGGTTTTTTAATACACGCAATAGAAAACACACTTCGTTTAAGTCATTTTAATTCCATCTAAATGACTCTGGCTCTGCTGTTTCGCAGTAGAGAAAAATGCTTGTAAATATTTTTTATCATGTTCGCTGTCTCTAACGGCAGCGAACAATCTTCGCCATAAACCTTTCCCTAGCGGTTTACTCTCAATTAAGCCTTGTCTTGAAAACTCACTGATAGCCCAATTAGGTAATGCTGCAACCCCCAAACCTGCTGACACCATTTGTATTAACATGAGTGTGTTCTCTGCTTGTTTCCATTTTGCTGGTTCTACATTGTTTGGCGATAGGAAATGTTTTACTACATCTAAACGCTGTTTTTGTACGGGGTAAGTCAGCATAGTTTGATCGAGTAAGTCCTCTGGTTCTATATATTCTTTATTGGCAAGCGGGTGGTTAGTTGCCATTACTAGGCGCATTTCGAAATCAAACAACGGCTCATAATGAACTTCTCCGCGAGGTTGGATATCAGAGGTAATAACGAGATCTAAATCGCCATTAACCA
Organism: Aliivibrio thorii; assembly: GCF_057368585.1. Classification (NCBI taxonomy): domain Bacteria; kingdom Pseudomonadati; phylum Pseudomonadota; class Gammaproteobacteria; order Vibrionales; family Vibrionaceae; genus Aliivibrio; species Aliivibrio thorii. Next base: position 930,140 of record NZ_CM170654.1, read on the forward strand.
AGGCTGGTAAAGGCTCAAACCCAAAACCCGATGAAAAGTCCAACTCTACTTCTGGCCAACCCACTTGATATTCTTTAATCGCAGGCATTAACCATTGAAAGCAAGAATGGCATTCAATCGCCATGTGCAGTCGTCCGTGTAAATCTTCTTTTAAACTAGCAATATCATATTCAGCTCTGGCCATTTTCGGCAAAATATCATCCGCTAGCTTTAATAATATCTCCCCTTCTGATGTGAATTTTACAGGACGAGTTTTGCGTAAAAAAACATGGTTACCAAGTCGAGCTTCAAAATCTTTCAATTGATGAGAAAGCGCTGATTGAGTTAAATGGAGTGCATTGGCTGTTGCGGTTAATGAGCCAGTGTCACGTAATGTAGTTAAGGTTTTTAGGTGTTTTAATTCAATCATTACTGTACCTCAAGGTCCGTTTGAGTAAGTTCAACAATCTTCACAGTAAAGTGAAAAGGCCATAAAGTAAACATCTAGACGGCTAAATAAAATTAGTGCATTTAAATAAAATCTAGCTTAGTTGAAATAAATTCATAATCAAAATGAAGTATTCGACGTTGTAGATAGTTCGAAAAAAGGTCATTGTTTAGCCATCCAAACGGCTAAGGGAATTAGACAAATGACAACAAAATTAAACAATACAGTAGGAAAAACAGTCACTCATATTTTAGGTTATCCACGAGTCGGTGCTCAACGAGAATTAAAATTTGCTCAGGAAAAATATTGGCGTGGCGAGATAGAACAAAAAGAATTACTGGCCGTGGGCAGTGAGCTACGTCAGCGCCATTGGCAAGATCAATCCACATCAGGGTTAGATTTTGTTACTGCGGGTGATTTTGCTTGGTACGATCATGTATTAACCACAAGTTTACTTTTAGGTCACGTGCCTGCTCGTCACAATAACGGATTTCCTGATTTAGATACCTTATTTAAAGTGGGGCGTGGTCAATCTCAAAACAGCTGTGGTTGTGGTGAAGCAGCGTCGGATATGACTAAGTGGTTCAATACTAATTACCATTACATCGTGCCAGAATTTTCTAAAAACGATAAATTTAATGTCAGTTGGTCACAACTTTTTGATGAAATTGCTGAAGCACAAAAGCAAGGCCATAACGTTAAGCCGGTGTTACTAGGGCCGCTTAGCTACCTTTGGTTAGGTAAAGAAGTGAATGACGAGGAAGTAGAGCAAGGGTTCGATCGTCTGTCTCTTCTGCCTCGCTTGTTGACGGCTTATCAAGCTATTTTCTCTAAATTAAATGCATTAGGTGTTGAATGGGTTCAAATTGATGAGCCAATTCTGGCACTAGAGCTACCAAAAGCATGGGCTGATTCATTCAAATTGGCTTATCAAGTGATTCAAAGTGACGTGAAATTACTCTTAACAACGTATTTTGATGGCGTTGAGCATCATTTAGATAAAATCACAAAACTTGCGGTAAATGGTTTACATATTGATATTTCTGCCGATCCACACCAGTTAGATGCAATAGTGAGTGCATTGCCAAAAGAGTGGGTACTATCCGTAGGTGCGGTTAATGGGCGCAATGTATGGCGTGCAGATTTAGAACGTTTGCATGAAAAGCTTCAACCAATAAAAGAAGCCTTGGGTGATAAGTTATGGATCGCAAGTTCATGTTCATTGCTGCATAGTCCGGTTGATTTAGAACAAGAAACAGAATTATCACAAGAAACGACACAGTGGTTTGCGTTTGCAAAACAAAAGCTAAAAGAAGTGACTTTGTTAGGTAGTGCACTGGATGGAAATCAAAATGCAATCTTAGCGTGTCATCAATACAGTCAGCCATTGCGTGAACGTGAGACAGCAGAGCACATTAATAAGCCTGCGGTACAGCAACGTTTAGCGGCAATTACTCCAGCATTAGCAGAGCGAGTAGATGGGTATTCAGTTCGAGCGCAACACCAAGCGGAAAAATTGGGTTTACCATTATTACCAACGACAACGATTGGTTCATTCCCACAAACCTCTGATATTCGTCAACAGCGCAGCGCGTATCGTGCAGGTAAATTAAACGAACAAGATTATGTTGCAGCAATGAAAGGTCATATTTCTGATGCAGTTGAGCGTCAAGAGCGTTTAGATTTGGATGTATTAGTGCATGGTGAAGCAGAACGTAATGACATGGTGGAATATTTTGCCGAGAACTTAAATGGTTTTCAAGCAACACGATTTGGTTGGGTTCAAAGCTATGGCTCACGTTGTGTTAAACCGGCTATCGTGGTGGCAGATATTGAGCGTGAAGCTCCAATTACAGTCAATTGGACTCAGTACGCACAGTCTCTAACAACCAAACAAATGAAAGGCATGCTAACAGGTCCTGTAACGATTCTTGGTTGGACGTTCCCACGTGAAGACATTACTCGTAAAGAAATCGCACAGCAATTAGCTCTGGTATTACGTGATGAGGTTTCTGATCTTCAGCAAGCGGGTATTAATATTATTCAAATTGATGAGCCAGCAATTCGTGAAGGATTACCAATTAAAAAGAGCGATCAAAAAGCGTACTTAGATTGGGCTGTTGAAGCGTTTAAGATCTCAGCGGCAAGTGCGAAATCAGAAACTCAAATTCATACTCACATGTGTTACAGCGAGTTTAATGAGATTATCGAATCAGTGGCGGCGTTAGATGCAGATGTGATCACGATTGAAACCTCTCGTTCAAACATGGAATTATTGAAAGCGTTTGAAGACTTTAATTATCCAAATGAGATTGGACCGGGTGTTTATGATATTCATTCACCAAATATTCCAAGTGAAGAGTGGATCATTGATTTAATTGAAACGGCAGCAGCGAAAGTTCCTGTAGAGCGTTTATGGGTGAACCCAGATTGTGGTTTGAAAACACGAAACTGGAAAGAAACAGAAGCAGCACTAGAGAATATGGTCAAAGCTGCGAAAGCATTACGTAAAAAATTACAGGTAAATGCTGCTTAACTTGACATAATCTACTTATAGTTAGTGTGCATTTACACTAAACGAATAAAGCGAAACCTTTTCATTTAAGGGTTTCGCTTTTTATTTATGTAAACTAACGAGTTGTAATCCAAAGTGCATGGATCATACCTGGGAACCAGAAAAGAATGGTAAGAACGATATTAATTAAGAAATCTTTTCCTGCTCCCTTTGCAAAAAAAACACCGACAGGAGGGAGTAAAACACAAAGAATGATTAAAACGAGTTTGTTCATAAATAGATCCTTTTTTTTGTTAACTAAATGTATTCCATTTATTTATTATGAGTGGCTATTGTTATATATCAACAAGTCATTCGTTTTTTTTAGGGAAAGTTTTACAAGTAAGGCGTTATTGTTATTTATGAATAAAAAAATTAACAGCACAGAGGATGAATAGAATTGTTAATTGTTAAAAAGAATGATTATCTATTTATATTAAAAATAGATGCTATAAAATACCTCGCAACTAATTAAGCTATTTTAAAGTTGTTTTAGGTCTCTTTTATGAAAAAAGTTCTCGTTATTTCTCACTCTCAAAGTGGACAATTAGCAAAATTTGTAGACTTAGCAACGGCTCATCTACGCCAAGCTGATTCAATTCAAGTCGATTATCATTGTGTTGAACCCGTTAAAAAATATCCATATCCTTGGTCGTTTTACCCCTTTTTTGATGCTTTTCCTGAAGCGATCTATATGAACGGTTGTGAAGTTAAACCTGCTGAGAATCTAGAAGAAGAGTATGACTTAATTATTTTGGGTTATACAGTATGGTTTTTGTCCCCTTCAATTCCAATTACTGGTTTTTTACAAACCTCACAAGCCAAGACTCTGATTAAAGGTAAACCTGTTGTTACTTTTATTGCCTGTCGTGATATGTGGGTAATGGCGCAAGAAAAAATGAAAACAGTTATTGCCGATCTAGGTGGAACACTAATTGATAATGCAGTATTAACCGATCAGGGCGGTTCAATTTATGCCTTCATTACTACTCCTCGTTGGTTGCTTACCGGTAAAAAAGATCCATTTTTGATATTTCCAACGGCAGGCGTTTCTGAACAAGACTTACAAGAGAGTGAGCGTTTTGGACATCGCCTTGTTAATGCATTAGAAAATGATCTAGAAAAGAAAAAAGAACCATTACTTAAAAACCTGAATGCAGTGACAGTAAATGGGAAGCTGATTGGTTCTGAAAAAATAGCAACACGTTCATTTATGGTATGGGGGAAACTGATTCAAAAGTCAGGAAAACCAGGCTCTTTTCCACGTAAAATTGTTATTACTATTTATGCTACTTTTCTTGCGCTCATGGTCTTGACATTAGTGCCGATAAACTTATTAGTGAAGAAATTAATTTCTCCTTTTAGAAAAAAAGCAGTAGAAGAAAGTATTACCTATTACGAAAAACCGTCAGGACGTTAGAATGAATAACAAAGTATACATTAACGATATTCAGGCTTTTTTGCCTAATGATGCCGTTGGTAATAAAGAAATCGAAAACGTCCTTGGGCAAGTGGGCTTACGTCCTTCTCGTGCAAAAAATCTCATTTTGCGATCCAACAAAATTAAGCAGCGCTATTATGCAATTAATCCTACAACAGGTGAAACGACGCATACGAATACTGAGCTTACAGCAGAAGCGATTAGAAAATTATCGTCATCTTCCTTTGATATTAATTCCACTGAGTTGTTAGCTTGTGGTACGACGATTGCGGATCAAATTTTACCAAATCATGCCCTAATGGTGCACGGTGAACTAGGGAGCCCTAGCTGTGAAGTGATAGCGACATCAGGCATCTGTTTGTCCGGTACCATGTCATTAAAATATGGTTATATGTCGATCTTGAGTGGTCAAAGTAGTAACGCGATAGTTACTGGTTCGGAAAATGCGTCAGCTATGATGCGTGCTAACAAGTTTGAAGCGGAAATTGAAACCGTTGTTGATGAGCTAGAACGCCAACCTGAAATCGCGTTTGAGAAAGACTTCTTACGTTGGATGTTAAGTGATGGTGCGGGTGCCGCTTTACTGACTTCTCAGCCAAATCCCGATTCAATCTCACTTGAAATTGAATGGATGATGCAAAAATCGTATGCCAATGAGCTTGATGCTTGTATGTATGCCGGTTGTGATAAACAAGCGAATGGTCGTTTAAAAGGCTGGCGTGAGTATGAATCTCAAGAATGGTTAGCTCAATCTATTTTCTCTGTTAAGCAAGACGTAAAACAACTTAACGAAAACATTGTTGAATATACGGTGACTAAACCACTAAAAGAGCTAGTTGAGCAAGGTAAAGTGAAGGCTGATGAAATCACCTATTTTGTACCTCATTACTCGTCTGGTTATTTCCGTGATCGTTTATACCAAGGAATGCTTGATGCCGACTGTGATATTCCACAAGAGCGTTGGTTTACTAACTTACCAAGTAAGGGTAACACGGGATCTGCATCAATTTATATTATGTTAGAAGAGCTGTTCCATTCTGGTGAGTTAAAAGTGGGTGACACATTATTGTGTTACGTACCTGAGAGTGGACGATTCTCTACTGCATTTATGCAATTAAAGGTCGTGTAATGGAAGCTAAAAAAGTACCGCAAGATAACATCTCAACCTACGCTAATAATGCGAAAGCCGTGTATGCCACTGATGAAAATGGCGAGTACTCAGTGGTCGCGTCTACCGGTTGGGAAGTCGAAGAAGAAGTCACAAAGCAAGCCTTAAATGAATTTGAACGACAAGCACAAGTAGCGTATGACTTGGTAAGAACAGGAGAAAAGTCCTCTTTGTATTATCATATGTTTGCTCAGCGTATGGATTTAATGGTGTTAGCGCAATCCGTTGGTTGGTTTCAATGGCGAGTTAAACGTCATTTTTCACCATCGGTGTTTGCTAAGTTATCGCCAGCTAAGCTTTCGGCCTATAGTGATGCATTAGGTATTTCAGTTAAGCAATTAACGAAATTACCTAACCTTTCGAATAAAAAATAAATAAAGCGTGTTTATGACCACTACCTTGAAAAAAAATAATACTCAGTTTCAACATAAACACTATGCACACTGCGAGAGCGGTGTCATGTCTTCGATGCTTACTCATCATGGCCTGCCATTATCAGAGCCAATGGTGTTTGGTTTATCAAGTGCTTTAGTGTTTGCTTATCTTCCGTTTGTGAAACTCAGCGGCATGCCATTGATTGCCTATCGTTCGATGCCTAAATCCATTATGAAAGGATTACAAAAAAGCATCGGTTTGAAAATGAAGTTAGAGAAATTTTCAAAACCAGAGCAAGGCACCAAGCGATTAGATGAGTTACTGGAACAAGGTAAAATCGTTGGAGCACAAACGTCAGTATTTTGGTTACCGTACTTTCCTGAAGAGATGCGTTTCCATTTCAATGCGCATAATTTGATCATAGTAGGCAAAAAACATGGTAGCTATAAGATCAGTGATCCTGTTTTTGAGCACTTAGTTGAAGCCGAAGAGAAAGCGCTACAAAAAGCACGCTTTGTGAAAGGGGTAATGGCACCCAAAGGGTCATTGTATTACCCAACGCATATTCCAACGTCGATTGATTACCCTAGTGTGATTGAAAAAAGCATTAAGAAAACCGCTAAAACGATGTTGAAAACACCGGTCCCTATTGCGGGCTTAAAAGGGATGCATTTTCTAGCAAAACATATTCGCCAGTTAGAAAATAAAGACGAGCATTATGCCAAGTTATTTTTAGGTCATATCATTCGTATGCAAGAAGAGATTGGTACCGGTGGTGCAGGTTTTCGTTATATCTACGCATCTTTTTTACAAGAAGCGTCAGAGCTAATTAATAACGAAAAACTAAAAACCGCTTCTATTGAGATGACGGCGATTGGTGATGAATGGCGTGAGTTTGCATTGTTAATAGCCAAAGCGATCCGTCCTCGAAATAAAAAAGCCATTGAATTTGATATTATTGCAGCAAAATTAGAATCAGTTGCCGAGCAAGAAAAGCAGCTGTACTTATCATTAATGCGAGCGTTTTAATGATCAAAATTAGTGGCTTAAATAAATCCTATGGTAACAAGAAAGCGTTAGATAACTTAACGCTCTCCATTCCCTTAAATAGTATTTATGGTTTGCTCGGTCCTAACGGAGCAGGAAAAACCACGTTGATCTCCATTTTAAATGGCTTAGTATCGTTTGATTCTGGGGAGGTCTCTTTTTTTGATTTACCGTTAAAAAAGAATCTAAATGCTATTCGTCAGCGCTGCTCTTTGATCCCTCAAAGCTTGGCTTTTTATGAGAATTTAAGTGTAAAAGAGAACTTAAACTTCTTTGCTGGTGTGCAAAAAATAAAAGGCAAAACCTTAAAAGATAATTTAGCGTATGCGGTAGAAACGAATCGCCTTGCAGCCATGATGGATCAAAAATCATCAACCTTATCTGGCGGTCAAAAACGCCGTTTAAATATAGCGATTGGTTTGTTAAATAACCCTGATGTTCTGTTTTTTGATGAGCCGACAGTGGGGATTGATCCTGAGTCTCGTAATGAAATTTTAGATACAATTAAGGCCTATAAGTCAGATAATAAAACCGTTATTTACACTTCACATTACATGCCTGAAATTGAAAAAATTTGTGATGAAGTGGCAATTATGAATGCAGGGCAAGTGGTGAAACAAGGTTCAATTTCATCAATGGTAAATAACGAAGAAAGCCAACAAGTCATTATCGAGCTCTATCCTAATTCTTCGACTCAATGGCATTTACTCCTTGCTCAATGCTGTGAGGTGAGCTTGATTGATGAAACAACATTATTGTTATCAAGTTCAAATAGTGTCTTGGTTGCTCAAGTATTAACGTGGCTTGAAAACGCCCATATTAAAGTAAAGCAGCTTCGTTATGGTGCAACGACGCTTGAGTCTCTATTTATTAACTTAACATCAAAAGGAAGAACTGATGTTTAAAGCAATGTTAATGAAAGAATTCTTGCTAGTTAGCCGAGATAAACATGCCTTAGCTGCTTTATTTATTATGCCTGTGGTGTTCATTTTGATTATGTCCTTAGCACTTAAAGATGTGATGAATGAAGATAAATCACTAATGACATATGCATTAGTGGATAACGATCAAAGTAGCGGCAGTGAAGCATTAATCAATAAATTATCCAATATACCAACACTAACCAAATACGCATTGGATTCTAGTGAATATCGCTCGCCAGAAGAGGAAGGGGTTCAATTTATTATCGATATTCCTCAGGGGTTTTATCAAGATGAATTACCACTAGAGATCAGTGTTGCTGCGGATACTTCTCCCTCACTATTAACTATTTTTAAGAATCAAATAGCACTGAGTTGGATGGGGAATAAGCTTGATGAGGTCAACTCTGCCAATCAAGACAGCTTTGGTTTCTTAGATGAGGCAACGGCAGATACATCTTTTGATGAAGCTGCCTTGATGGAAATTCAATACGCCAAATTAGCACAAGATGAAAAGCCAACCTCAACTCAACAAAGTGTGCCTTCTTGGATCGTGTTTGGTCTGTTTTTTGTCATTATTCCAATGTCGACCATCTTTATCAGTGAGCGTAAACAAAATACTTTAATGCGCTTAAGCACCATGAATTTAAGCTTGCCTGTGTTATTTGGCGGGAAAATTTTGCCTTATATGCTAATAAACCAAGTTCAGGTTTGGCTGATGATTGGGGTCGGTATGTATATAGTCCCTCTATTTGGAGCGGCACCATTAACTATTGGCGGCTCAGTCTTAGGCTTAGTTTTAGTCTCACTGTCATTAAGTTTATCTGCTATCGGATTATCTATTCTTGTTGCTACCGCCGTTGACAGCATTGAACAAGCCACCACGATTGGTGGCATTATTAATATTTTATTGGGTGCGATTGGTGGCGTCATGGTGCCTAAGTTTGTGATGCCAGAAGCAATGCAAACTTTCTCCAATATTTCTCCAATGTCGTGGGGCTTAGAAGGTTTTTTAGATATTTTCTTACGTCGAGGAAGCGTGATGGACGTGCTTAATGAAGCCATGGCATTGACGTTATTTGGCGTGGTTTCACTATTGATTGCCAGTATTGTATTTACTTATAAACAAAGGAAAAGTTAATGAAAGGGTCGTTAGATACAGAATTCAAAATAAAGCTTAAAAACATGATCCTTGAAGAGTGCGACAGAGAAGAAATTGCAGCAGATGAATTAGCAGATGACGTGGAGCTGTTTTCTGATGAGAGTGGTTTAGAGTTAGATTCAGTAGATGGATTGCAAATTTCAATGTTATTACAGCGTCACTTTAATCTACGTTTGGTAGACCCAAAAGAGTTTCGTCGTATTGTAACGACGATTAACTACCTTGCTGATCACCTACAACCAGAATAATAACGATGATTACGATACTTGGTGGTGAAGTACTCAGCGCGCTTGGAAATAAAACGCTGCAATTGCAGTTAATGAAAGAAGGTAAATACCAAACCGTAGATAAATCGGTTAATGTATTTGAGCAAATTAAAACACTGCCTTACTATGCGATTCAAGATGAAGGCAGTTTTGAACCTTTATTTGATCCTATTCCTTATTTAATTCAGTTGGTCACTTCCCTGTTTGAACAACATGATTTTTCTGAGCATGACCGTCAACGTTGTGGCTTGTTTTTGGGCTGCGCTGCTAATGATATTTCTCTGATGATCCCTCTCGGGACGAGTATTCAAGAAAATCAATGTCCTCAATTTTCAGGGGGTAGAGTAGGGAATGGGGTTTACGCAGATAAGCTGGCGTCTGAATTTGGTTTGAACCCGCTAAGTCTGACTTATAACACTGCTTGTACCTCTAGTTCTAATGCTATTTTAGACGCGGCTACTATGCTAGAAGCCGGTGTTGTTGATTATGCACTTGTTATTGGTATGGAGATGTTTGCGCCTCACTCTTTTGAGGGGTTTGTTTCGATGCAATTGCTTGCTCAACAGCAAACCAAGCCTTTTGATGCGAACAGAGATGGGTTGCTATTGGGAGAAGCGCTTGGTGTACTACTAATGAGTCGTGATGATGTCAAACCATCACCTTGGCAGTTTTGTGGTGGCAGTAGCCAGTGTGAAACACACAGTGTGACAGGCGTAAACTCTGATGGTTCTGGAGTGGCTCAAGTGATTAAAAGTGCACTACAGGCCAGTGGTGTTAGTGCAGAAGATATAACCGCAGTAAAATCACACGGAACAGCCAGTAATCTCAGCGACTTAGCTGAGGTAAATGGTATGAAGCAAATCTTTAATCAATCGCCTTCATTCTTTTCCTTAAAGCCATACATAGGCCATACATTAGGCAGTTGTGGGGTGAGTGAATTAGTCATTATGATGAATGCCATCAATAATGGTTTTATACCCAAAACCCCAAATTTCGAACAACAAGATGATGAAATTAACTGGACCCCGACACAAGTAATGATCCCGTGTGATTCTGGGGTGTTCTTACTTAACTGTTTTGGTTTTGGTGGTAACAACAATGTACTTGTTGTGGAGAAAATGTCAGCATGATGTATATCCATTGCACTGCCAGTGTCAATATAAGACAGGATCAAAACGTGGATGTAAAAGCTGAATGTAAAAAGGTTGCGCCTGCGTTTGTTCGTCGTACTGACCGTTTTATCCAGCTTGGTTTATTAGGGGTATCCGGCATTAAAAATCAGCAAGAATTAGATAAAAATACCGCGCTGTTTATGGTGTCGGGACAAGGGGATTTATCCGTTTTTAATCGTTTATGTCAGCAGCGCTATGTTGAAAAAATGCCACCAAAACCTGTTGATTTTATTAACTCATTAAGCAATACCGCGGGCTTTTATATTGCAAAATATTTAGAGCTTGAAAGTAAAAACCTTAATTTAGCACAGCAAGGTTTTGCAATAGAAAATGCATTCTTATTGGCTGATGCGAGCCTAAAAACGAAGCAAGAAGAAACGATATTACTGGGTGGTGTAGATGAGGGCGTAGAGCAATCTAATAATTCATATAGATATTTAGGTCTTTCGGCGAATACGCCTATCGGTGAGGGCTCTAATTGGATGCTACTGAGTGCAAATAAGCAAGATGCATTAGCAACCGTTGATGTGTTGACGTTAGTATTTGATAGTGTCGGCGTTATTGAATATCTCAACAACCAAGAAGAAGTCACTCATGTTGCATTTGGGCAGAGGATGCCTAAGTTCTGTTCTGACTTATTATTATCCAGAATTAATATTCCGGAGTTTGGATGGAATGAAGTTGCTGATTTTTATGAAACTAATGGATTGTTTGTATTAAATAGTTACTTAAATTCAAAGCAAGGTTGCTTGGTGTATATTGATTATTTTAATGATATTTATAGAGTAATAACTCTTAATGTCATCTAATAAATCAATAGTTTAGATACATTTTATTACTAGATGTCAGGTTTTTGTTCGACTACTTCTTTGTAAGTATTCATTGGCGATGTAGGATGGTATAGTCTGCGTTATATGTCTTTTCTAATTAAAGTAGAGTGAATGTCTAATTCTTTGTTATTTCATAGAACCTATAAACATGAATCAAGCGCCAAATGGGTTGTGTTTGTTCATGGTGCAGGGGGAAGTTCAACAACCTGGTTTAAGCAGATCGCCGCTTTTAGAAAGAACTTTAATGTCTTATTAATTGATTTAAGAGGGCATGGTCGTTCAAACCATTTCTCTCAAATTAAAGAGTTTATGAATAAGCAGTACTCTTTTAAAGTCGTAAGCCAAGATATTATTGATGTTCTTGACCACTTAAATATTAAATCAGCTCATTTTGTTGGAATGTCTCTTGGTACCATTATCATTCGTAATTTAGCTGAATTGGCACAAGATAGAGTTAGCTCTATGGTGCTTGCAGGTGCGATCACTCGTTTTAATTTCCGATCTCAATTTTTGATTAAGATGGGAGATATGACGAAAAATATCATGCCTTACATGTGGTTATATAAATTGTTTTCTTATGTTGTTATGCCACAAAAAAGTCAAAAAGAGTCACGTCATATTTTTACAAGAGAAGCAAAAAAACTGTGCCAGAAAGAATTTAAACGCTGGTTTAAGTTAGCGGCTGATGTGAATCCATTGATGCGTTACTTCAAAGATAAAGAGTTAGCAATCCCGACACTATATGTAATGGGAGCAAATGATTATTTATTTATGAAACCAGTAGAAGAAATGGTTGCAGTGCATAAATACAGTCAGTTGTTACAGATCCCTGAATGTGGCCACGTGTGTAATATTGATAGACCAAAAGAGTTTAATAAGCACGCGATAGAATTTATCGCAGCTCAATAAGCCTGTGGTAGCTTAAAATAGAAACGGCGATCATTATGATCGCCGTTTTGCTTTTGATTTTTTTAAAATTAAAGGATAACGGTTTTGTTGCCATAGACGAAAACATGATCATTTAATACTTTTGTCAACGCTTTACTTAATACCGATTTTTCTACATCACGACCAGCCATTGCCATGTCTTCTGCACTGAAGTTGTGGTCGACAGGAATCACGTCTTGTTTAATGATTGGGCCTTCATCTAAATCATTCGTTACAAAGTGTGCTGTTGCACCAATGATTTTTACACCGCGGTCATACGCTTGTTGGTATGGTTTTGCGCCAATAAAGGCAGGTAAGAAGCTGTGATGAATGTTAATGATTTTTCTTGGGAATTGAGCGACAAAATTTGGTGTTAGTACACGCATGTATTTTGCTAATACGACATATTCTGGGTCGTATGAATTAATCACATCCAACATTTTTTCTTCATGCTCTTCACGAGATAAGCCTTGATGACAAACATGATGGAAAGGAATATCGAATTTTTCGATTAATCCACCTAGTGTATCGTGATTCCCAATGACCGCAGCAATTTCGATATTCATCGCACCGGAATAAGCTTTAATTAAAATATCACCAATACAGTGTGCTTCTTTTGTAACTAGAATGACGACTTTCTTACAAGGCTCAGTAACTAATTTACGATGGCTACCTTCGGGTAAAGCTTGGTCAATATCAAGTAAGAAGGTCTCATCATTGAAAATCCCTTCTAGCTCAGTTCTCATAAAAAACTGACCCGTAACGTTATCTACATATTCATTATTGTGAACAATATTAAGTTGATGTTTGTAACAAATGTTGGTTATTTTCGCTATTAGCCCACGAGAATCAGGGCAATCCGTTAATAATATTTTCTTTTCCATTTTATCTCTTGTGCTCACGAAGTGTTGTCTATTAATTTGATATACCTATGGTTGTACCGATAAAAGAAGGATAGGTAAAGCGTTTTTCATCGAGTAAAATTTAAAATATAAATATGAAAACTCATCAAAGCTTATGGTTATATGGAGATATTAATAAATATCCTTCAGGAAACTTAACGTTTAGTTTCTGTGAAAATCTTGGCATAATCCCAGTCTTATTTTAAATTCACGATGAATGTAGGTTGATATGATTGCCAAGATTTTTTCTTCTTCAGGCGCGTTAGGTAAAGCCATTCCTGGTTTCCAACCTCGTCAACCTCAGCTTGATATGGCTCATGCGGTTCATGATGCGATTAAAAATAGTACTCAGCTTGTTGTTGAGGCAGGTACAGGTACAGGTAAAACTTTTGCGTATCTTGTTCCTGCTTTAGTTAGTGGTAAAAAAACCATCATCAGTACCGGTTCGAAAAACTTACAGGAACAACTTTTTCATCGTGATTTGCCTTTAATGACTTCATCTCTTGGATTTTATGGTCAAGTTGCTTTATTAAAAGGGCGCTCAAATTATCTTTGTCCTGAGCGTTTAAATCAGCAGTTAGTTGAGAGTCATACCCCACAAGCGAATCCCGAGTTATTAACACAATTAGTGAAAGTACGATCTTGGTCATCTGAAACGAAAACAGGTGATTTAGGTGATTGCACTGCGATTGCAGAAGATAGTCCCATTATTCCTTCAATAACTTCTACCAATGACAACTGCTTAGGTAAAGATTGCCCAAGTTTTGAAGATTGCTTTGTGGTAAAAGCGCGTAAAAAAGCAATGGATGCCGATGTTGTGGTCGTAAATCATCATCTATTTCTGGCTGATTTAGCGATTAAAGAAACTGGTTTTGGTGAGTTAATTCCTGAAGCTGATATCTTTATTTTTGATGAGGCGCATCAACTACCAGATATAGCGAGTCAGTATTTTGGTCAAAACCTTTCTAGTCGCCAATTAACTGAATTAGCGAAAGACATTGAGATCGGTTACCGCACTGAAGCCAAAGACATGCGTCAGTTACAAAAAGTAGCGGAACGTTTGGTTGGTGCCGCAATGGATCTTCGTATTATTTTAGGCGATACCAGTTTTCGTGGTAATTGGCGTGAAGCGATAAAATCACAAGCAGTACAACGTGAAATTGTACGAATTAATGATGCCTTTGAATTGGCTCATGATGTCTTGAAGTTAGCATTAGGTCGTAGTCAGTTATTAGATGCGGCTTTTGATCGCTGTGCATTATTAAAAAATCGTTTAGAGCGAGTATGTGATACGACGATTAGTGGTTATTCGTATTGGTATGAATGTACTCCTCGTCATTTTAGTTTGAACATTACGCCATTGTCTGTGGCCGATAAATTTAAAGAACATTTAGCTGATAAAGAAGGCGCTTGGATATTTACCTCAGCGACCTTAGCTGTAAATGATGATTTCTCGCATTTTACTCAACGTTTAGGGTTATCACCTAAAAAACAGTTTACGTTACCGAGTCCATTTGACTATCAAACTCAAGCATTATTGTGTGTACCTAGATTTTTGCCAGAGCCAAATAGTTATGGCATTGCGGATAAGTTAGTTGAATTACTGCAGCCAGTAATAAAACAGAATAATGGACGTTGTTTTTTCTTGTGTACCTCACATCAAATGATGCGTGATTTAGCTGAGCAATTTAGACAAACACTTGATCTTCCTGTGTTGGTGCAAGGGGAGACCACTAAGCAACAACTGCTTTCCGAGTTTATGGAATTAGGTAATGCATTATTGGTGGCTACAGGTGCTTTTTGGGAAGGAATCGATGTTAGAGGTGATGCCCTAAGCTGTGTTATCATTGATAAACTTCCTTTTACCGCACCAGATGATCCGCTCTTAAAAGCGCGCATTGAAGATTGTCAGCTAAGTGGAGGTGATGCCTTTGCACAAGTTCAAATTCCAGACGCGGTGATTACCTTGAAACAAGGTGTCGGTCGACTTATCCGAGATACAAAAGACAAAGGGGTATTGGTTATTTGTGATAACCGTTTGGTGACAAGACCTTATGGTTCAATATTTTTACAAAGCTTACCGCCAATACCGCGAACACGAGATTTACGTAATGTGTCTGAGTTTTTAGCGAAAGCCAATCAGACCGATGAAAATGAATCAGAAAAACAAGAAGCCATTTTAGAAGATTGAGGCATTAATGAGCGCAAAAATTTTAGCGGTAGATACCGCCACTGAAAACTGTTCTGTTACATTGATTGTTGATGGAAAAGTCTATTCTCGACGTGCAGTGGCACCGCGTGAGCACACTATTAAAGTACTTCCTTTTGTTGATGAAGTATTAAAAGAAGCGGGTGTGCGCTTACAAGATTTAGATGCGTTAGCATTTGGTCAAGGTCCAGGTAGTTTTACCGGCGTTCGTATCGGTATTGGAATTGCTCAAGGTTTAGCGTTTGGTGCCGATTTACCTATGGTGGGTATTTCTACATTAGAAGCGATGGCTCAAGCGGGTTACCGAGTGCATGGCGCTACACACGTTGCGGCGGCGATTGATGCGCGTATGGGGGAAGTATACTTTGGTATGTACCAACGTAACGGTGATGGTACTTGGACTTATAATGTTGCTGAAACAGTTTCTGTTCCTGAAGGACTAGCTACCTATTTACCAGAACAGTCTGGTGAATGGTTAACCGTAGGCACTGGTTGGGATGCGTATACAGAAGCATTAGCAGAATTACCATTAGAGCGTAAAGCATCAGATATACTTTATCCTGATGCTGAAGACATGGCATTACTTGCACAACAGAAGTTTGAGCAAGGTTTGGCACTGCCAGTAGAAGAATCTGCGCCTGTTTATGTCCGTGATACTGTGACGTGGAAAAAACTTCCAGGTCGTGAATAATAGATAAATGAATGGGGACGCCGCTCCCCGTTTTTTGATAAATAAAGAAAGGTCACTATGGTATCAATTCATGGGCTACCGCCAGCATTAGTACCGAATCAAAAGGTACAAAAGCAGCAAGCCGTTGAAAAGAAAAGTCAGGTTAAGAAAACGGGTGGCAGTAAGGCCATGGTTGCTCAACCTTCTAAAGTGGCTACTGCGATAACCAATCAAGTAAAGCAACTTAACGCATCCGAATATGCTAATTCCCGTATTCATTATGATTTACCAGAAGGTGGAAATCGTAAAGCGATGGAAGAGTATATGGATATTATGTTGCAAAAACGCAGAGAGGAACTTGCACAGCTCGTCGGTGTCGACCTGTATATCTAAACATTTAATTAAGGATATTTATGAAATCTTCATTACTGTTTCTTTGTATTTTATTTCTTGCGGGTTGCAGCTCCCTTCCTAAAGAATTAACCTCGTCTCAGACCAATACACTTATTGAGTATAACGCTTTTGTTACTGCTGCTCAAAATGATGAAAATGTCGAAGTTCGCTTAGGTGGTGTTATTGCTCGTATTGATAACCTAAAAGACACGACTCGCATTGAAATTGTGAATCTCCCTATCTCCTCATCAGGTAAGCCCGACCTCTCTCAAGAACCAACTGGACGCTTTGTTGTTTATCTTGATGGTTTTATTGATCCTATTACTTATTCTGTTGGACGATTAGTGACTGTTTTAGGGCAGTCGATGGGCATTGAAGAAGCGAATGTTGGGGAGTTTTTGTATCCTTTCCCTGTGATAAACGGCTCTGCTTTGCATTTATGGCAAATTCAAGAGTACGTGATGAGTAATGATATAGATATGAGTTATATGCCTTGTACTGGTGCTCGTTGCTTTCATCAGCGTAGTATTGAAAGCCGACGAGGTAAAGTCGTACAAGAAGTGAAATAGTTAGAATGATTTCATTTCAGGAATCTACATTTTCATTGCACCATGGTTTACTGGCTGTCATGGAAATTAAACCGGAAGAAATTCATCAAACGTTGGTGTTTTTACATGGCTGGCAAGATAATGCTGCGACGTTCAAAACAACGATGGAAGCGTATGCAAAACACAATCCTCACCACCATTTAATTGCTGTAGATTGGTTTGGGCATGGATTGTCATCCCATAAAGGGCATGATAATTTTTATCATTTCTTTGATTATATTGATGATCTTCACCAAATCATTTTGCACATCAAATTAGAGCAGGTGGTTTTAATTGGGCATTCTTTAGGAGCGTTAATTGCAAGTGCCTATTGTGCCGTATTTCCTGAGAAAGTATCCGCATTAATGATGATTGAAGGGTTAGGTCCATTGAGTGAAGAAGAAACTGAGATTTCCGACAGAATACGTCAAGGGATCTTAAGTCGTCAGCGTTATCGTAATAAGCCTCAGCGCACATTAAAAGATCACCAGTCCGCAATTGAATTACGATCTAAAGTTAATCAGCTTCCTGAACACCTGGTAGAGCCTATGGTACTTCGTTCATTGGTATCAAAAGGTGGTGATGTGAAATGGAGAACGGATGCAAAAGTAAAATGCGATTCTTTATATCGAATGAGTGAAGCGCATGCTTTATCATTACTCTCAAAAATAGAGTGCCCCGTAATTGCTGTTATTGGTAATGACGGCTATGGTCATTTAAAGCAAAAGTCTCATCGTTATCGTTATATTTCAGATTTTCAATGTTACCAAATAGAGGGGGGGCATCATTGTCATTTAGAATACCCTGAGCAAATTAGTACCCATATTGGTGCCCTTGTTAACAAAATAACCACATAGTTGCTTCACATATTTAAAAAAAGACTTCATTTATGGTTAAATAGCAACCGAATGGAGAATTGATAATAAAATTAGTTGACTATACTTGTAGAGTAAATAGTCTACTCGTAAAAGTGATAATGATCACTGTTTTGAACTATTGCTAAAAGAGCAATAAGTCGCATATAGAATAGGAGAAAAGCGTGGATAAAGTTTGGCTTTCACGTTACCCAGAAGACGTACCAGCAGAAATTAACCCAGACCAATATAGCTCATTGGTTGATATGTTTGAGCAGTCGGTTCATAAGTATGCCGATCAACCAGCATTTATTAATATGGGTTCAGTAATGACATTTCGTAAGTTAGAAGAGCGCAGTCGTGCTTTTGCTGCTTATTTACAAAATGAACTGAAGCTTAAAAAAGGTGATCGTGTTGCGTTAATGATGCCAAACTTACTGCAATACCCAATTGCATTATTTGGTGTGCTGCGTGCAGGTATGGTCGCGGTAAATGTTAATCCACTTTATACGCCACGTGAGTTAGAGCATCAATTAACAGACTCAGGTGCTGCGGCAATTGTTATTGTGTCAAACTTTGCTAGTACGCTAGAAGAGATTGTAGATAATACGCCAGTAAAACACGTAATTTTAACTAACTTAGGTGAACAGCTGCCTCGAGCAAAAGGCACAATTGTTAACTTCGTGGTTAAGTACGTGAAAAAAATGGTGCCAAAATACGACTTGCCAGATGCGACATCAATGCGTAATGCATTACGTAAAGGGCGTAGAATGCAGTACATCAAGCCATTTATTGATAGTGAAGACTTAGCCTTCCTACAATACACAGGCGGTACTACAGGCGTAGCAAAAGGCGCAATGCTGACTCATCGCAATATGATTGCTAACGTAATGCAAGCAAAAGGGGCTTATGGTCCGGTTTTAACCGAAGGCCGCGAGCTTATTGTGACAGCTCTACCTCTGTATCATGTATTTGCATTAACCGTAAACTGTTTATTGTTTATTGAAATGGGCGGTCGTAATCTGCTAATTACGAATCCACGTGATATTCCAGGTTTTATTAAAGAATTGCAAAAATACCCATTCACTGCAATTACAGGCGTAAATACGTTATTTAATGCATTAGTGAACAATGAAGATTTCCACGAATTAGATTTCAGTAACCTTCGTTTATCTGTTGGTGGTGGTATGGCTGTGCAGCGTGCCGTTGCTGAAAAATGGCAGCAGCATACTGGTTGTTACTTATTAGAAGGTTATGGTTTAACAGAGTGTTCTCCATTGGTTGCCGCATACCCTCATAACCTAACATCATATAATGGTTCGATTGGCTTACCCGTTCCGTCAACTGAAGTGCGAATAGTTGATGAAGAAGGCAATGTTGTTGCGAATGATCAAATAGGTGAGCTTCAAGTTCGTGGTCCTCAAGTAATGAAAGGCTACTGGAACCGTTCTGAAGCTACTAAAGATATGATCACTAATGATGGTTGGGTAAGCACGGGTGACATCGTTAAATTTGATGAAGAAGGCTTCTTACACATTGTTGACCGTAAAAAAGACATGATCTTAGTATCAGGTTTTAATGTATATCCAAATGAGATTGAAGATGTTGTTGCGCTTCATGGGAAAGTGTTAGAAGTTGCTGCTGTAGGTAAACCACACCCAACATCAGGTGAAGTGGTTCGTATTTGTGTTGTTAAGCGCGATCCAAGCCTTACTAAGGATGAGTTGATTGCTCATTGCCGTAAGCATCTAACTGGTTATAAAATTCCTCGTATTGTTGAGTTCAGAGATGATCTTCCAAAAACAAACGTAGGTAAAATTTTGCGTCGTGAACTGCGAGATGAATATAAAGCAGAAGAAAACGCATAATTTAGTTACTATATAGAAACATGATAATGCCAGCCTATGATCGCTGGCATTATTTTTATAATAAATATAAATAATAGAGACAAGATAGCTTAGTTTTTCGAGGTTAAGCTATCTTGCCTTATTAATTTTTAAGGAAGAATAGTGAAATTTGAAATCGTCACTCAGAGTCAGCGTTTGGCTGAGATCTGTCAGCAAGCAAGTAGTAAACCATTTTTAATGTTAGATACTGAGTTTGTAAGAACACGAACGTTATATGCTCGCTTAGGTTTAATTCAAATGTTTGATGGCGAGACATTAGCTTTAGTAGATCCCGTTGAAATTGATGATTTAACACCGCTTTGGGGTTTATTAAAAAATGAATCGGTAACTAAAGTGCTTCATGCGTGTGGTGAAGATTTAGAAGTGTTTCAACATTATGCGGGTTGTATGCCAACGCCAATGATTGACACTCAAATCATGGCTGCATTTTTAGGTTATGGATTGTCGACAGGTTTTGCAAAACTTGTTTCTGATTACTTAGGTGTAGATCTTGATAAAGGTGAATCTCGCACAGATTGGATGGCGCGTCCTTTATCTGATAAGCAATTAAACTATGCAGCAGCAGATGTACATTATTTATTACCATTATTTGAAAAGTTACAAGCGGAATTAGCACAAACAGAATGGACTGATGCAGCATACCAAGAATCGACTCTTGCAGTAAGAAAACGTGAAAAGCAACCAGATGCAGAGCAAGCGTATCGAGATATTAAGAATGCGTGGCAACTGAATCCTAAACAATTAGCGATTCTAAAAATGGCCGCAAAATGGCGTTTAGAAGAAGCAAGAAAACGTGATTTAGCAGTTAATTTTGTTGTGCATGAACTAAGCTTATGGAAATTAGCGCGTTTTAGCCTGCGTAGTAAAGAGCAGATGTTAAAAGAAGCATTTGATCCAAGAGAAGTACAACGCCATGGTGGGAAGTTATTGCGTTTTACTTACTTAGCTGATGAGCTTTCTGCCGATGAGTATCCTGAAGTGATTACACGTTTAATGGATTACCCTGGCTACAAGCAAATATTTAAGTTATTAAAGGATGAAGTAAAAGAAGCTTCAGAAGAATCAGGTTTAATGCCTGAATTCTTAGCGTCGAAAAAGCAATTAAACCAGTTGTTATCTTGGAAATGGAAAAAAGGGTGTGCGCCTGAATGTAAACCGGATGTTGTTCAAGGCTGGCGTGGTAAATTATTAGAAGCTCGTTTTATGTCAGTACTTGAGAGATAATAGTCATTATCTGTTTGATCAAAAAAGGGTGACTGTGATAGTCACCCTTTTTAATATCCGATATTAATCATGGGGATTAATGGTCATCTTCTGGCAGAGTCACATTCAGCTCTAATACTGATAGGTCTTCTTCTTTTTGTTCAAGAGATACTGTTACCATATCAGGGCTTACGTTTACGTATTTACTGATCACTTTAAGAATATCTTCTTTTAATTGTGGTAAATACGAAGGAGCAGGGCCGCCATTACGGCGTTCTGCAACGATGATCTGTAGCCTTTCCTTAGCTATGTTAGCAGTGGCTTTTTTTTGTGGTCTGAAAAACTCAAGCAATGCCATGCTTAACCTCCAAATAGTCGTTTAAAGATACCTTTCTTCTCTTCTTCTAAGAAGCGGAATGAAACTTCCTTGCCTAACAGACGGTCTACTGCATCTTGGTATGCAGAGCCTGCATTTGATTCTTCGTCAAAAATAACTGGAACACCTTTATTTGATGCGTTCAGTACAGATTGGCTTTCAGGAATAACCCCTAGTAGTGGAATATTTAGAATTTCTTCTACATCACCAACACTTAGCATTTCACCTTGGTTTACACGAGCAGGGCAGTAACGAGTTAGCAATAAATGCTGTTTTACTGGCTCAAGCGCATCTTCTGCACGGCGAGACTTCGAATCTAGGATACCAAGAATACGGTCAGAATCTCGAACAGAAGAAACCTCAGGGTTCGTTGTGATGATTGCTTCATCAGCAAAATATAGCGCCATTAATGCACCAGCTTCAATACCCGCAGGAGAATCACAAATAATGAAGTCAAAATTCATAGCGATAAGTTCATCAAGAACTCGACGTACACCATCTTTAGTTAGTGCGTCTTTATCACGAGTTTGAGAAGCCGGAAGGATAAATAAATTACCTACACGCTTATCTTTAATTAATGCTTGGTTTAGTGTTGCTTCACCATTGATTACATTTACAAAATCATAAACAACGCGACGCTCACAACCCATGATCAAATCAAGGTTACGTAAACCAATATCAAAATCGATTACTGCAGTTTTCTTGCCAGCCAGCGCAAGACCGGATGCAATAGCAGAACTAGAAGTAGTTTTACCTACGCCGCCCTTGCCTGAAGTCACAACGACAATACGTGCCATTTTTATTATTCCTTTTATGTTGTGCTATAACGTGAGGGTATCGATCTGAATACGGTCTTCGACCATAGTGATCATGACATTTTGATGCCAATACTCTTTGTCAATTTGGTCGCTTAACCAATAATTACCCGCAATGGAAATCAGTTCAGCTTGTAAGTTTTTACAGAAGACTTTTGCTTCTGCTTGTCCACTTGCTCCAGCAATTGCTCTGCCACGCAAGGTTCCATGTATATGTATACTACCATCAGCAATAACTTCAGCCCCAGGACTTACATGATTTAAAATCACAAGGTCAGCATCTTTTGCGTACACTTGTTGTCCTGAACGAATTGGTGTTTTTACTACCATCGTTGGCCGCATATTGGCTTTTTGTGTTACTTGTTGAGGTGTAAAAGAGGTCATCACTGCAAAACCAGCTGCGGTTGCCTGAGCCTGTTTATTTTTATCTTTGCAGCCCGTAATCCCTACAGGGATCATACCAGTGCGTTCGACACCAGATTTTAGATCAACAAAGTTAATTTCATTCGATACATTTTCAATATTGACCACAACAGGAGCAGAAGCAAAAAAAGAAGGTGCTTGAGCCACTTTTTCTTCAAGCATATTTAGAGCTTTTGCGATGTCATCATTAGGTAAATGTAATACTGAAAGGGTGAAATTACTGCCCTTTAAATCGGCTGTTTTTGTCATGCTATTCTGTATCTTGATAAATTTAATACCACAAATCTGATACCATGTTATAGTCAGTTTGACCGCACAGCAAGTTATCTTATTGTCTTAAGTGTACTTTTTAGTAGGGCTCTCATCAAATAGACATTGATTGAATGCGTTAAGTTGAGAGTAGGCCCAATCCTTTCAAAAATAGGTTATAAAATGTTCTGTTCAGTTTACAAAAGTACCAAAAAACAGGGTGCTTATCTTTATATTGAAAAAAAAGATGATTTTACTCCTGTTCCTAAAGAATTAATGACCATGTTTGGTACTCCAACCATGGTTATGGTGGTAAATTTAGCGGGTAGAACATTAGCTTCAGTTGATGTTGAGAAGGTGAAAACAGCAATAAAAGAAGAAGGTTTCTTTTTACAACTTCCACCACCACCAGAAAATTTGCTTGAAAAATATAAAAAAGATAAAGCTGCACGAAAAGAGAGATAATAATGAAGAAAAAATTACTGCTAGGGATAGTCAGTTTGCTCATGGCAACATCGGTAACAGCAAATACTCCAGAAGGGGAATTTCAGGACTATATTGTAGAATTAAAAAATGAAGCGAGAGGCATTGGTATTTCAGATCCTATTCTTGAGCGTGCATTTAAAGATATTGCATTCAAAGAAAAAGCGGTCAAATCAGATCGTAGCCAACCAGAAAAAAAATTAACGTTAGATGAGTATATTCCACGTGCTGTGCCGAAGTGGAAAATCAAACAAGCGAACGATTTATATCAAAAACACTATAAAGAATTAAACCGAATTGGAAATGAATATGGTGTTCAGCCTCGTTTTATTGTTGCGTTATGGGGCGTTGAAAGTAATTTTGGTAAATTAACTGGCGGTTACAATGTTATTGAGGCATTGACGACATTAGCTTATGACGGTCGCCGCGAAGAATTTTTCAAAAAACAAACGATGGCTGCATTAACCATTTTACAACAAGGTCACATTACACCTGAAAACATGAAAGGTTCATGGGCAGGAGCTATGGGGCAGTGTCAATTTATGCCGACTTCATTCTTAGCTTACGCTGTTGATGGTAATGATGATGGGCGTAAAGATATTTGGACTACCGAAGCCGATGTATTTGCTTCAGCTGCAAATTATTTAAAACAAGTGGGCTGGGATGATACTTATACTTGGGGTCGTCAAGTTCAGTTACCTGAATCGTTGGATGCTGAAAGTTTAAAAGGTTTATCTGAAGAAAAAGGTAAGACATTAGCTCAATGGCAAGAATTGGGTGTTCGTCGTTTAACGGGCAAAGCGTTACCTGATGTAGATATCGAAGCATGGTTAGTGCAACCAGATGACAAAGATGGCCGTGCTTACCTTGTTTACAATAATTACCAAGTATTAATGGATTGGAACCGTTCGCATTACTTTGCGCTGGCGGTGAGTCACTTGGCAGATTCTATTAAGTAAAAGCGAGACGCAGCGAGCTGCTTGAGGGCGCAAACTGCGTTTACTTAAGACGCTTCGCTAGAGAATTTCTCCAGCGAAGCGTCTCAAGGAATTTATTCCGTCTTAAAGGGAGCTTGCGACCGCTCTGCTCTTGAGGATTTAAATATCCAACGGCTTTCCTTTTAGCAATCTTCTCACCCACAATCTTCCTGGGTGCAATCCTTCAAGTACTGTATTTGGTAGCGGAATTGGGTCTCCCATGATCTGTGATGCTAAGGTCTCAGCCAGTAGTGGGGCAGAGCTTAATCCTCTTGAACCTAATGTCAGCATACAGAACAGACCTTCATAGACAGGAATATCTTTCGCTTCACGTAACCAGTGGCGTTTTTTATAGATATATTTGTACTCTTCTTGCATATCCTCAAAACGAACCACATTACCAAGAAATGGCAGGTGATCACGACTGGCACAGCGAATGCCAACACGAGCGTGATTGTCAGACGTATCTGCCTCTTTCACCCAAGCTTCATTAGGAATGCATTTTTTTAGGCGATCGCCATTTTCTATTTGATCTGATTCGTTAAACGCTAAGTCTAAATCACGACGATCGTAGCTTGCGCCAATACAGTGAGTTTGATGTTTGGTATTTTCAGGCGTTAAATAGCCGTCATAACACAGTACTGTTTTCAATTGTTTCAATGATTCTGTTGTAGGAATATGACTTACTTGCCCTCGAACAGGAGTCGCTGGAATGTCTTTGGTCTGCTCAAAATCAGTAAATTTATGCCCATTTGCAACCACTGCTGCTTGGTGTAGGTAAGCCCCTTTATTTGATGAAAGAGTCCATTGCTTTGCTTCACCCTGTGCTAGTCCGGTTATTTCTACATCACAATGAAGAGTAAATAATGGATTATTTGATAAATGTTCAAATAGGCCACGAGTAAGCTGTTTTGGACACAGCCAACCACCAAGAGGGTAATGAACGCTCTCCATATTGATTGGTAATCCAACATGTTGATTGGTTTCTTCTTTATTAAACGCAGTAACTAATTCGTTAGGGAAATTAGCCGTTAGCATTTTATTTAGTTTATTTTCTGATTTTTCATCCCATTTGAGTTGGGTTACACCGCACCAATCGTGATCAAATTCGGCGTGTTTCGCGGCTTGGTCGATAAACTGACGAGCAAAAATAAAACCGGGCGCAAAGAATCGTGATAATGAATTAAACTTCTCATTAAGTAGTGGGTAAACTGCCCCTTGTTTATTACCTGATGCCCCTTGTGCCGCTTTATCATCTTTACAATAAACCGTTACTTTTACACCACGACGAAGCAGTGTTGTCGCCAATGCTGCACTGGCAACGCCACCGCCAATGATAGCCACATCAGTAATATCTTCAGGAGTTGAACGAGCATACCAAACTGCATGGTTCGCTTTTGTTTTACGCTCTGTTAATGTACCTGCAATCATTTCTCTTTTATGAGCGAAGCCTTTGACTTTTTTCATATCAAAGCCTGCTTCAATCAAGCCTCTACGAACAAAACCTGCTGCCGTAAAGGTGGCGCAAGTACAGCCTTCTTTAGCAAGGCTTGCCATATTATTGAACAAGTCTTGATTCCACATTTCAGGGTTTTTACTTGGTGCAAAGCCATCTAAGAACCATGCATCAATAATACCGTTATCGTCCATCCAAATTTGTGGCATGCAATCTTTTATGTCACCAAACCAGAGATCGAGTGTTATCATGCCATCTTCCAGTACTAAACGATGACAGTCAGGCACAGCGGCAGGATAATGTTCTTGTAACTGTTCAGCCAATTCAGCCAATTCAGGCCACGCTTGATGGGCTTTAATTAAATCTGTTTTGGTTACTGGGAATTTTTCAAAGCTAACGAAATGAAGCTCTTTAAGAGGGGCGTCAGGATTTTGTTCTCTAAAGGTTTTAAACCATTGCCACACGGCAAGAAAGTTTAATCCCGTACCAAATCCAGTTTCACCAATAACAAAACGACGTTGGTCATATTCCTGCCATTTTTGTGGTAGATGATTTTGTTGCAAGAAAACATATCGTGTTTCTTCTAACCCATTATCGTTAGAAAAATAGACATCACCAAAATCATTTGAGACCGGCGTGCCAGACTCATTCCAATCAAGGACTGCATTTGTGATGCTGTTTTGTGGTAAAGTGTGGTTACGTGACATAAATTTGTACCATTAAAGATAATCTACGTCGGATTTTAACGACTTATAGGAAAGCTGACCACTTTGTTGTGCTATCTTCGCTATTATCTACCAAGATTTATGACTTATTAGGAAAGAATCATGAAAAGAGCCGTAATTACAGGCATGGGCATTGTTTCAAGTATCGGTAACAATGCAGAAGAAGTATTAGAGTCTCTGAAAGCTGGTAAATCAGGTATTAACTTCTCTGAACAGTTCGCTGAAAAGGGTCTGCGCAGTAATGTTTGGGGCGATTTGAAAATGAACCCTGCAGAACACATCGATCGCAAAAAAATGCGTTTCATGGGTGATGCGGCTGCGTTTGCTTACATTTCAATGGAGCAAGCAGTAGCAGATTCTGGCTTAACAGAAGATCAAGTTTCAAATGACCGTACAGGTATCGTTGCTGGTTCTGGTGGTGCATCATCACTAAACCAAGTAAATGCAGTAGATATCTTGCGTGAAAAAGGCGTTAAGCGTGTTGGTCCATATATGGTTCCACGTACAATGGCGTCTACGGTTTCTGCATGTCTTGCAACTCCGTTTAAAATTCGCGGTGTTAACTACTCGATGAGTTCTGCATGTGCAACTTCAGCACACTGTATTGGTCACGCAGTAGAGCTTATCCAACTAGGTAAACAAGACGTAATGTTTGCTGGTGGTGGTGAAGAGCTAGATTGGTCATTAACGATGATGTTTGATGCGATGGGCGCACTATCATCGAAATACAATGACACACCAGAAAAAGCATCTCGTACTTACGATGCCGATCGTGACGGTTTCGTTATCTCTGGCGGCGGCGGTATGGTTGTTATCGAAGAACTTGAACACGCACTTGCTCGTGGCGCTAAAATCTACGGTGAAATCGTAGGTTACGGTGCAACATCAGATGGCTACGACATGGTAGCACCGTCAGGTGAAGGCGCAGTTCGTTGTATGAAGATGGCAATGCAAAATGTAGACAGCGTTGATTACGTGAATACTCACGGTACATCAACACCTGTTGGTGATGCAAAAGAGCTAGGTGCTATCCAAGAAGTATTTGGCGCGAACAGTCCAGCAATCTCTGCAACTAAAGCAATGACAGGCCACGCACTAGGTGCCGCTGGTGTTCATGAAGCTATTTACTCAACGCTAATGCTAGAGCACGGTTTTATCGCGCCAAGCATCAACGTTGAAACATTAGATCCTGCAGCTGAAGGTCTTGATATCGTTACTGAAAAACGTGATCAAAAACTAACAACTGTTATGTCTAACAGCTTTGGCTTTGGTGGGACAAACGCAACGCTAGTAATTAAGAAATACGAAGCGTAATATTTGCGTAAAGCATAAGTAATAAAAACCCAGTTAATTCAATTGACTGGGTTTTTTTATATCTATTTTTTATGACGATACTGATGTTGCTTAATAGAGCGCAGTGATACACTGAATTTATAAACCTAAAGGACAGATATTGAAAATATGAAAATATTGATTGATGAAAATATGCCTTATGCGGCCGATCTCTTTAGTGAATTAGGTGAGGTTATCGCTAAGTCTGGGCGAACGTTAACTGCTGATGATTTAATTGATGTTGATGCGTTAATGATCCGCTCTGTGACTAAAGTGAATGCGGAGTTATTAAGTAAAGCCAATAAACTGAAATTTGTTGGTACAGCAACCGCAGGTATGGATCATGTTGATCAGGTTTTATTAAAAGATAAAGGAATTTATTTTACAGCCGTGCCTGGTTGTAACAAAGTAGGTGTTGCTGAATACGTACTAAGTTGCATTATGGTATTGGCTCAGCAGCATGGTTTTTCTATCTTTGGTAAAACATTTGGGATTATTGGTGCGGGGCAGGTTGGTTCTTATCTTGCACAATGCCTAGATGCATTAGACATTTCTTATTTATTGAATGATCCGATTAAAGAGCAAGAAGGTGATACTCGTGCATTTGTTTCTTTAGATAAGCTATTGGAACATTCAGACGTTATTACTCTTCATACTCCAATTACCCGAGATGGTGAATTTCCAACTTATCATCTAATCGATCAAACTCAATTATCAGAACTTCGAGATAATCAAATCTTAATTAATGCCGCTCGTGGGCCAGTTGTTGATAATCAAGCATTAAAACAGCGTCTATTAAAGCAAGACAGTTTTAAAGCGGTATTAGATGTTTTCGAGTTTGAGCCGCAAGTAGATATGGATTTATTGCCATTACTCTCTTTTGCAACGCCACATATTGCAGGCTATGGTTTAGAGGGAAAAGCTCGTGGTACGACGATGATTTTTAACTCTTATTGTGAGTTTTTAAATCGCGAAGAACGAGCAGAACCACAGAGTTTATTGCCAGTAGCCCCAATCCCTAATGTGACATTAAATCAGCAATGGGATCATTCAACACTGCACAATTTGATTCAGTTAGTCTATGATGTGCGAAAAGATGATGCCGTATTTAGAAAAGAGATCTCAACTGTCGGTGCATTTGATAAAATGCGTAAGGATTATTGGGATAGAAGAGAATACAGTGCTATCACGATCACAGGCGATAAAAATTGTGGTCTTACCCCGTTACAACAACTTGGATTTACAATCGAGGAAGTCTAATGACTCAAGAATTTGATGTTGCCATTCTTGGCGCAACTGGTGCCGTTGGCGAAGCAATTATTAGTGTATTACAAGAGCGTAAGTTTCCTGTACGTAATTTATATCTTTTAGCGTCTGAACGTAGCGAAGGCAAAACAGTTCGTTTTGATGGTAAAACATTAACCGTTGAAAATGTAGAAGAGTTCGATTGGAGTCAAGTACAAATTGGTCTATTTTCTGCAGGTAGTGAACTTTCTGAAAAATGGGCCCCAATTGCAGCGGAATCAGGTGTTGTTGTTATCGATAATACATCACACTTCCGTTACGATCACGATATTCCATTAGTGATCCCTGAAGTAAACCCAGAAGCACTTGTTGATTTCCGTAACCGTAACATTATCGCGAACCCTAACTGTTCAACGATTCAAATGTTAGTTGCATTAAAACCAATTCACGATGCTGTGGGTATTGACCGAATTAACGTATCAACATACCAATCAGTGTCTGGTTCAGGCAAAGCTGGTATTGATGAGCTTGCAGGTCAAGCGGCTAAGTTATTAAATGGCCTACCAGCAGAGAATAAAGCATACGATAAACAAATCGCATTTAACTGCTTACCACACATTGATGAGTTTATGGATAACGGCTACACCAAAGAAGAAATGAAAATGGTGTGGGAAACGCAGAAAATTTTTGCTGACGATACTATTACAGTAAACCCAACGTGTGTACGTGTTCCTGTATTCTATGGCCATGCTGAAGCGGTTCATGTTGAAACTCGTGCACCTATTGATGCAGCAGAAGCTACTCGCTTACTTGAAGAAACGGATGGAATTGAAGTATTTCATGGAAATGATTACCCAACACAAGTAAGTGATGCGACAGGTAAAGACCATGTAATGGTTGCTCGTATTCGTGAAGATATTAGCCATTCTATGGGACTAAATATGTGGGTTGTTGCAGATAACGTACGTAAAGGTGCAGCAACAAACGCAGTACAAATTGCTGAAGTATTAATTCGTGATTATTACTAATCATTGTAATTAATTTATGATTTAAGAGATTATTATTCGTTGATAAATGAGCAGTATAATCTCTTAAATTGAAAGTCTTAGTGAAAGCTAAGGCTTTTTTCTTCCATAAACCACACAGTTTTTACTTAAAAGCTACAGTTTTCTTATTATTATCCGATATAGTTATACAGATATTAATTTTTCATTTTATTTAAGAGGCATCTCTAGTGTCTGACGCATCCAAAAAATTGTTAAAAACGCTAACTCCTTTAGCCTTATTCGTTGCATCACAGTGTTCTGTTGCCAATGCCGCAGGTACAATTCAAATTGTAGGCCCAGAAGGAAAGGATAAAACTGTCAGTTCACAGGTAGTGACACAATCACAGCCAGCGAGAGCCACAACAATTCCTGCTACGGTAATAAAAGAAAGAAAATCGGCTCCGACAAAAGTTTATGGCCCAACAAGGGAAGATGAAACCTTATGGTCAATTGCAAGCCGTGTTAACCCATCGAATACCACATCGGTTCAACAAACGTTAATTGCTATTTATCGCTTAAATCCACAAGCCTTTGAAAATAATAATATTCATGGATTAGAGCCAAATAGTCGTTTGCGATTACCGACACTAGAACAAGTTCGTCGTGAAAATACAGATGATGCAAAACAGCTACTTATCGCTCATAAAAAGAAGCAAGCACCTCAACATGCATCAGCTCAAAAAACAGCAAGGTCTACGACAACAGAGAAAGCGCCTGTTTCAGTTAAAAAAGAAGTAGCGCCGACGGTAAATAAAGTAAAACCATCGGCAGTAGAAGCAAAACCAACTAAAGATATCATTAAAGTGGCGACGCCTTCTGCCTCTGCTGTGGAATTGAAATCTGAATTAGAAACTACAGAGCAAGAGTTCTCTTCATTACAAGAAAACAACCACCAATTGCGTGTTCGATTGGCTGAAGTTCAAAATGAAGTCGACAATCTAAAAAATTCATTAGGGGATGAAGATCGAATTCGAAGTGAAGTCGAAAAATTCATTAATGAACAAAAGCAACTTGCAGCAGCTGAGAAAAAAGCAGAACCAAGTGCAATGGATAATCTAGCCTCAAGCCCTGGTTTAATTGCCTTGCTTGCTCTAATCCCTGGCGCTTTAATTGCTGGTCTTATTGCTTTCTTCTTATTCCGCCGTAAGAAAGAAGAAGACGAAGAGAGCTCAGAAAGTGCAGCAACAGAGCAACCTTCAGCACTAATCATGCCTGATGATAATTTCAATATGGATGATGATATTCCTGAAATTAGCTTAGATGACGATGATGACCTTTTAGGTGATTTAAATGATGATGAATTCTTATTTGGTGACGATGATTCTGATTCAAATGATGACTTATTTGCTGAGTTTGAAACAGAGAAAAGCACGTCAGATAACGACGACCCATTTGCTTCGTTAGATGATGAAGACAATGATGATCTAGATTCAATGTTATCTGGTGAAGAGCTTGATCTTGATTTAGACCTTGATGGTTTAGATGACGATATTGATATGTCTTCAAGTGCGTTAACTGTTGATGCAGAAGAAAAAGCACTAGGCCTTGAGGAAATGGAAAAAGCACTGAATGATTTTGACAGTGATTTATTCTCAGCAAGCGATTTAGAAGAAGAAGATGATGATTTTGATTTGTCGCTTATAGATGATTCAGAATTATCCGCGTTAGATAAATCGGCTCCAGAACTTGATGATAACGAAGATCTTGAAGATGGAGAGCTCGATCAATCAATGTTAGATGATCTATTCTCGTCAATGGATATGGAAGATGATTCAGAAGATTCTGAATTAGATCAAGGTTGGGATCTAGACGAAAAAGAAGAAACTAAGCTAGCGCCTGAGCCTATGTCTAATTCTGTAGAAGACGAGTTGGATTTTGATACTTTATTATCAGGAATAGAAGACACTAATAAACTTGATGAAGAACCAAATAAAGGAGAAAGCATCGAGTTAGATATTGATGCTGCTTTGTTTGGTGAGCAAAACGAAGACAGCGTCAATTTAGAGTCTGAAGAAGATGCCACTACATTGTTAGATGAATTACTTGAGGAATCTGATGATGAAGAGAGTATTGAGCTCGATATTGAAGATGATAGTACAGCGTTACTTGATGAGCTATTAGATGAATCTGATAACGAAGAAGATAGCATTGATTTAGATATCGAAGATGACAGTACCGCATTACTTGACGAATTGCTTGGTGATGATGAAGAGCTGAGTGAAGGCGATGCTGATATTGAACTAGATGAAGACAGTACAGCGCTTCTTGATGAGCTTTTAGCTGATGAGGACGAAGAAGAAATAATTGAATTAGGTGAAGATAGCACAGTACTTTTAGATGAATTGCTTGGCGATGATGTTGAAGAGGAAGAAACCACCTCGGGAAAGAGTGGCGATGATACTGAAGTTGAAGGTGTAGCAGTATCAGAGACAATTTCAGAAGACGCACCTCGTGATGAAGATTGGTTAATTGAAGCAGACGAAGATGAAGATGATGACATTCCATTATTTGAATCTGATACAAAACAAGATGATGTTTCTCTTGAGCTTGAAGAGTCATTAGAACAAGAGGTTCCAAGTTTAGAAGCGACAGAGCAAGTAGAGGAATCAGAATTAATTACAGAAACTGATGATGAATTTGATGACTTGTTTGGTGAAACAGAAGAGCTAGATGTTGAGAATGATGAACTTCTGACTGAAGACGATGAAGCATCGTTCGAACTTGATGAGCCAGAAGCTGGGTTAGAAATAGAGCAAGATGATGTTTCTCTTGAGCTTGAAGAGTCATTAGAACAAGAGGTTCCAAGTTTAGAAGCGACAGAGCAAGTACAGGAATCAGAATTAGTTACAGAAACTGATGATGAATTTGATGACTTGTTTGGTGAAACAGAAGAGCTAGATGTTGAGAATGATGAACTTCTGACTGAAGACGATGAAGCATCGTTCGAACTTGATGAGCCAGAAGCTGGGTTAGAAACAGAGCAAGATGATGTTTCTCTTGAGCTTGAAGAGCCACTAGAACAAGACATTCCAAATGTAGAAGCGACAGAGCAAGTAGAGGAGTCAGAATTAGTTACAGAAACTGATGATGAATTTGATGACTTGTTTGGTGAAACAGAAGAGCTAGATGTTGAGAATGATGAACTTCTGACTGAAGACGATGAAGCATCGTTCGAACTTGATGAGCCAGAAGCTGGGTTAGAAACAAAACAAGATGATGTTTCTCTTGAGCTTGAAGAGTCATTAGAACAAGAGGTTCCAAGTTTAGAAGCGACAGAGCAAGTAGAGGAATCAGAATTAATTACAGAAACTGATGATGAATTAGACGACCTGTTTGGTGAAACAGAAGAGCTAGATGTTGAGAATGATGAACTTCTGACTGAAGACGATGAAGCATCGTTCGAACTTGATGATCCAGAAGCTGGGTTAGAAATAGAGCAAGATGATGTTTCTCTTGAGCTTGAAGAGTCATTAGAACAAGAGGTTCCAAGTTTAGAAGCGACAGAGCAAGTACAGGAATCAGAATTAGTTACAGAAACTGATGATGAATTTGATGACTTGTTTGGTGAAACAGAAGAGCTAGATGTTGAGAATGATGAACTTCTGACTGAAGACGATGAAGCATCGTTCGAACTTGATGAGCCAGAAGCTGGGTTAGAAATAGAGCAAGATGATGTTTCTCTTGAGCTTGAAGAGTCATTAGAACAAGAGGTTCCAAGTTTAGAAGCGACAGAGCAAGAAGAGACTAAGACTGAAGTATTTAATATCGATGACGAAAATGATTTCTCTTTAGATGACTTTTTAGAAAACAATGCTGTTGATTTTTCAAAAGAAAGCGACGAAGTTTTACCTCAGTCTGATGAGATTGAAAATGATGACAGCAGCTTTGAAGGGTTATCGATTGAAGATGCTTTGGCGTCTTTAGAAGACGATAAAGATGTTGAAAACATTAATTCTGAATTTGCGACTCCTGATGAGCTTGTTTCTGAGGAATCAGCCTGTGAAAATGAAGCATCAGATGCTGAAGATAAATCAGCAGCTTTTGACTTTCAATCACGGGTATCTGATGAAGAAAAAGAAGCACTAACTCATCTTGATAGTTCAGGTTTAGATCTTGATAGTATGTTAGATGATGGAGCTAGTGATTGGAGTGGGTTCAATTTAGATAACGCATCAAGCACTGATTCAGAACTGGAAGATGAAGATTGGTCAGAACAACCAAGTGTTGAGAATGACCCTCATGGGGCTGACCGTTTCTTAAGTATTGAAGCTCTGATTGTCGAAAGTGAAAGTGGCGATAAATCAGAGTTTGAAGAAGAAGAGTTAAATTTAGATGTTGGTTTAGATGAATTTCCTGACATGCTAAATAATCGAGAAGCACATGACGTTGATGTAAATAGCGATGCTCAAAGTAAACTTGATTTAGCTAAAGCGTATATTGAAATGTCAGATGACAAAGGTGCTTTAGAGTTGCTAGAAGAAGTTTTACGTTGTGATGATCCTGCTCTTAAGGTTGAAGCTGCAAAATTAATGAAACAAATTGATTAGTTCTTTTGAACTATCTTAAAAAGGCGGTGGCAGTGTGCCCCGCCTTTTTTTATAATGATGTATAACTGAATTAAAAGAATTAAATATCATGCGAATAGCTTTATGTATTGAATACGATGGTGCTGATTATTACGGTTGGCAACGTCAGAAGGACGTAAATAGTGTCCAAGCGGAACTAGAGAAAGCATTGACGGTTGTTGCCAATGAACCGATTGAAGTGATGTGTGCTGGTCGAACTGATGCCGGTGTTCATGGTACAGGTCAGGTTGTTCATTTTGATACAACAAGTTCTCGTAAGCTAGCTGCATGGATGATGGGTGCTAATGCGAATTTACCTAAGAATATAACAGTGCGTTGGGCAAAAGAAGTTACTGAAGATTTCCATGCTCGTTTTACCGCTACTGCTCGACGTTATCGTTATATTATCTATAACAATCGTTTACGTCCTGCAATATTAGGGCATGGTGTTAGTCACTACCACGAACCTTTAGATGCTGATTTAATGCATCAAGCGGGTCAGTATCTATTGGGTGAAAATGACTTTACCTCTTTTAGAGCAATACACTGCCAGTCTCGTAGCCCTTGGCGCAATCTGATGCATTTAAAAGTCACTCGTCATGGTGACTTCATTGTCATTGATATTAAGGCAAATGCTTTTGTTCACCACATGGTTCGTAATATTACGGGCAGTTTAATTCAGGTTGGTAAAGGTAAACAAAAACCAGAATGGATCGAATGGTTACTTGAAGCGAAAGACCGTAAATTAGCGGGGGCAACAGCGAAGGCGGAAGGCTTGTATTTAATTGATGTTGATTATCCGCAAGTGTGGGAATTGCCACGAGTTCCACTAGGACCATTATTTTTAACTGATAACTGATATTTCATTTAGATTAAATATGCGTATTTAATAAGCAAAAATTAGAGGTAGGTTCAATCTTGAAAATAGGTACAACCAGTTTTTTATCTACACTGGCTATTATTTATGGTTTAATCTATTTAATTGATTTTATTTCTCTTGCGATGGTGTGAGAGATCACTAATAAAAAGGTCGTCCAT
Organism: Aliivibrio thorii; assembly: GCF_057368585.1. Lineage (NCBI taxonomy): Bacteria > Pseudomonadati > Pseudomonadota > Gammaproteobacteria > Vibrionales > Vibrionaceae > Aliivibrio > Aliivibrio thorii. Next base: position 965,884 of record NZ_CM170654.1, read on the forward strand.
GAGTTGGCTTGAAAAGATTTTTAATACAAGCAATATTGTTAGTTCACGTAAAGCATCGATCCCTGAAGGGGTTTGGACGAAATGTACGTCATGTGAACAAGTGCTTTATTCTGCAGAGCTAGAACGTAATCTAGAAGTGTGTCCTAAATGTGACCATCATATGCGAATGAAAGCACGTAAGCGCCTTGAAACATTTTTAGATGCAGAAGGCCGTGTAGAAATTGGTCAAGAACTAGAACCAAAAGATCTTTTAAAATTTAAAGATTCAAAACGTTATAAAGATCGTATTTCAGCAGCACAAAAATCAAGTAATGAAACTGATGCTCTTATCGTAATGAAAGGCACATTATTAGAATTACCAGTTGTTGCGTGTGCGTTTGAATTCTCCTTTATGGGTGGTTCAATGGGTTCTGTTGTTGGTGCTCGCTTTGTTAAAGCGGTTGATGCTGCAATTGAAAACAACTGTCCTCTTGTATGTTTCTCTGCAAGTGGTGGTGCACGTATGCAAGAGGCATTAATGTCTCTAATGCAAATGGCAAAAACAAGTGCAGCGCTAGCGCGTTTATCTCGTAAAGGTCTACCATTCTTCTCTGTATTAACTGATCCAACAATGGGTGGCGTATCTGCAAGTTTAGCAATGCTAGGCGATATTAATATTGGTGAACCAAAAGCTTTGATCGGTTTTGCTGGTCGTCGTGTAATTGAACAAACAGTACGTGAAGACTTACCAGAAGGCTTCCAACGTAGTGAGTTCTTACTTGAACATGGTGCTATCGACATGATCGTTGACCGTCGTGAAATGCGTCAACGTATTGGTGGCTTAATGGCGAAAATGACGAATCAGTCTTCTTCATTAGTTGTTTCAGTTGATGGTTCAAAGTAAAAATCAAATTAAATGCAGATAAGGTTGCGAGTTCTTACTTTAAAACAGCAACCTAAGTCATATATACTGTCACTATATTCCGTCAGTGAAGTAGTTGAATTATGACACCATTTGATTCTCCGAAAGCCACATCTGATTTATCGGTGTGGCTTCGTTATTTAGAAAGCATTCATACAAGTGCAATAGATTTAGGCCTTGAACGTGTTCAGCGTGTTGCACAACGAGCTAAATTAACTAAACCAGCCTCAACGGTCATTACAGTTGCAGGAACTAACGGCAAGGGTTCAACCTGTGCGTTAATGGAATCCATTTTAATTAATGCAGGCTATCGTGTTGGTGTTTATAGCTCCCCTCATCTTATTCGTTATAACGAACGCATCCGTATCAACGGTAATGATTTATCTGATTCTCTGATCACTCAATCTTTTGCTGCAATTGAAGCATGGCGCAAAGAAACGTCGTTAAGTCTTTTCGAATTTGGAACACTTTCTGCTTTATGGGCATTTAAAGCACATCAAGTTGATGTTGTACTTTTAGAAGTTGGTCTTGGTGGACGTTTAGATGCAACAAATGTTGTTGACCACGATGTTTCAATTATTACGAGCCTTGCTGTTGATCATGTTGATTGGCTAGGTGACGATATAGAAGTGATTGGTTTTGAAAAAGCAGGGATTTATCGCTCTGAAAAGCCAGCAATTTGTGGACAACCTAATCCACCGTCAAGTGTTGCTGCTCATGCCGATGATATTAAAGCTGAGCTATACCAAGTCGGCTATCAATTTGATTATCAAGTAAATGCAGAAAACCAAACATGGTCTTGGAAAAGTGGGGCTTTTGATTTAGATAATTTGCCATTACCAAATTTACCATTAGCGAATGCTGCAACGGCGATAATGGCGTTAGGTACATCAGGGCTAGAACTGACAGATGTTAATATTGTTGAAGGCTTAAGATCTGCAAGTTTACCAGGACGAATGCAGCGTTTAACTCGTGATGGTGTCGAGAATGACGCAACAATTATTCTTGATGTGGCACATAATCCACATTCAGCGCATTATCTCGTACAACAAGTAAGACAACGTTTCCCAAATAAGAAAATTCATGCAGTAGTTGGTATGTTGCATGACAAAGACATCAAATCTACTTTAGCTGAGTTCACGGGAAGTGTGGATGTTTGGTATCCTGCATCATTATCAGGCCCAAGAGCGGCAAATGCTTGTGAGTTAACCGCTGTAATAGAAGTAGAAGCAACAGAGTATTCATCACCTGTAGAGGCGTTTAAAGTCGCACTGACACAGGCAAATAATGACGATTTAATTTTAGTCTTCGGTTCTTTTCATACGGTTGGTGAGGTATGGGATTACTGGAAAGAAGAAGCATGAGGTACATGAGTGTCTAGTCCATTTCAACGACGTTTAGTTGGAACCATTATATTGGTTGCCATTGGGGTGATTGTTTTACCTGATTTATTTGATGGTAAGAAAAAACATTACCAAGAAGAGTTTGCGAGTATTCCGATTAAACCTGAACTATCAAAGGATGTTGGGCAGTTTGAGATCCAAGAACCAATAGATTTTGATGCGGAGCTTCCTGGCGAGCCAGTAGAGGTGACGATTGAATCATCAAAAACGGAACCAAAAAAAGAAATACTCTCAATTGTTGAGAGAAAACAATCAGAGAAAGTAGAAAAAATAGATTACGCAAAGAGTGCTTGGATTATCCAGCTTGGCGTGTTCAGAAATGCAGATAATGCGACAAATTTAGCACTTAAACTACGTAAGCAAGGTTTCCAAGCGCATACTTTTCCTAAAGAACCTAAAAAAGGTGATTTAGTTAGAGTCGCCGTTGGCCCAGATGTTTCTAAACCGGATCTTGAAAAACAGTTGCCGAAATTAAAAGAAATAACAGGCTTAAATGGTCAATTGCTTAAATTTACACCACTAAACCCATAAGAAAACGTTTGCGTCGCGGATTTTTCTGTTAAAATGCGCAGCAACAGAGAAAAGATAAATTATGATTTGGATCGATTTTGTCATTTTAGGTGTTATTAGCCTATCAGCTTTAATCAGTTTGGTTAGAGGTTTTGTTAAAGAAGCGTTGTCGTTAGTGATTTGGTTTGGCGCCTTTTTTGTCGCTAGTAACTTTTATCCCAAGCTGGCCGTTTATTTCACAAATATACATGATGAAATGATAAGAAATGGCAGTGCGATTGCTGCCTTGTTTGTAGCGACACTGATCGTTGGTGCGGTGGTGAACTATGTTGTTGGACAGCTAGTTCAAAAAACCGGATTATCAGGAACCGATCGAGTGTTGGGTATTGTCTTTGGTGGGTTAAGGGGCGTATTAATTATAGCCGCGGTCCTTTTCTTTATCGATGCCTTTACCTCATTATCAGACTCTGAGTGGTGGAAGCAATCTCAATTGATACCGCAATTTTCGGTTGTCATTGAATGGTTCTTCGATTATTTAAAGGATACATCAAGTTTTCTTCCTGGCGCTAAATAGCGCCAGTTTTTTAGCAAATTGAGGACTCTAGGACATGTGCGGTATTGTTGGAATCGTAGGCGCAACACCTGTAAACCAGTCAATTTATGACGCTTTGACAGTGTTACAACATCGTGGCCAAGACGCTGCTGGTATTATTACCATAGAAAGCAATCGTTTCCGTCTAAGAAAGGCGAACGGCTTGGTGAAGGATGTATTTGAAGCAAAACACATGCAACGTCTACAAGGTAATGTAGGTATTGGTCATGTTCGTTACCCTACGGCGGGTAGTTCTAGTGCTTCAGAAGCTCAACCTTTCTATGTAAATTCACCTTTCGGGATCACATTAGCGCACAATGGTAATCTAACTAATGCGAATGAAATCCGTGAGACCTTATTTGAACAAGAACGTCGCCATGTTAATACTACTTCTGATTCTGAAGTATTATTAAACATCTTTGCTCATCATCTTGATGAGTCAAAAAATTATCCACTAACTCAAGAAGATATCTTTAGAACTGTTGCTAAGGTTCATGAGCAAATTCGTGGTGCTTATGCAGTAACGGCAATGATCATTGGGCATGGAATGGTCGCCTTCCGCGATCCTAATGGTATCCGTCCTTTATGTTTAGGTAAGCGTGAAGTTGAAGGTCATACTGAGTATATGGTTGCTTCTGAATCAGTCGCTCTTGATGCCGTTGGTTTCGACTTTATTCGTGATGTAGCACCTGGTGAAGCAATCTACGCACCTTTTGAAGGTGGTTTATATACGCAACAATGTGCACATGCTCCAAAGCTTAACCCATGTATTTTTGAATTTGTTTATTTTGCTCGCCCTGATTCATTTATCGACAAAATTTCAGTGTATAGCGCACGTGTTGAAATGGGGAAACGCCTTGGTGAAAAGATTAAGCGTGAATGGGATCATTTAGACATTGATGTTGTACTGCCAATTCCAGAAACATCATGTGATATCGCACTTGAAATAGCGCAGATCATTAATAAACCATACCGCCAAGGTTTTGTGAAAAACCGTTATGTTGGACGTACGTTTATCATGCCTGGGCAACAAGAGCGTAAGAAATCAGTACGTCGTAAATTAAATGCAATCCGCTCTGAGTTTAAAGATAAAAACGTATTACTAGTTGATGATTCAATTGTTCGTGGTACAACGTCAGAACAGATCATTGAAATGGCACGCGATTCAGGTGCTAAAAATGTTTATATGGTTTCTGCAGCCCCCGAAATCCGTTTCCCGAATGTATATGGTATTGATATGCCAAGTGCAAACGAATTGATCGCTCATGGGCGTGAAGTTGATGAGATTTGTAAAGCAATTGGTGCCGATGCGCTAATTTTCCAAGACTTACCTGACTTAGTTGATGCAGTGGGTTGTGGGAATCGTGAAATTGAACGCTTTGAAACATCTGTATTTAATGCTCATTATGTTACAGGTGATGTTGATCAGAACTACCTTGAATATTTAGAAGGGTTACGTGGTGATGATGCGAAAAAAGAAAGCGAAGCTCAAGATATAGCAAGCCTAGATATTTACAACGAAGGCGTGTAGTTTTAATTTTTAGTTAATAAAAAAGCCTGTGCTTTCCCACAGGCTTTTTTGTTTTTCTGATTGGGAGGCCCATTAATCAGAGATGTGGTTACTTACAAAATCAATGAATAAACGTACTTTCTCGGGTTGATGATTCTTATAGTTATAAACCATATAGATATCTCTAGGGTTTGCAGACCAATTTTTCAGTACGCGAACTAATGAACCATCTTCAATATATTGACTGATCATAATATCTGGCATGAGTGTTATCCCCAAGCCATCAGAACAAGCCATTCGAATTACATTTAATTCACTTGCTTCAAAGCGACCAGCATCAGTAATCGTTACAGATTCGCCTTCACTATTGGTTAAACGCCAGCGCATTAAAGGGTGACCTTTCAATAAACTGTGTTCATGCAATTCTTGTGCATGTGTTGGCTCTGAATTCGTTTCTAAATAAGCAGGGCTTGCTACTAAAATATCTTCCAAAGAACCAATTTGACGAGCAATAAGAGAAGAATCTCGCTGTTTACCAACTCTGAAAATGATATCCCAATCTGTCGGGTCAAGTTGCTCGGGTTGGTTACTCATGGTTAAATTGATGCTGATATTAGGGTAAAGCAACATAAATTTATTTAAAATGGGTTGGATCATACGCTTGGTTAGATTAGAAGGAGCAGAGATTTTGAGCTTCCCTGCGGCACCACGGCACTCTTCGCCTAAGCATTCACTTGTATTTACCAAGGTCGCTAAAATAGGGGCACACTCATCATAAAACTTTTGTCCAGCCTCGGTTAGCGATAACTTACGAGCGTGACGATTGAGTAAGCGAATATCTAAAGAATCTTCTAAGGCTTGAATACGACGAGTAATTGTCGCAACAGGTATAAGTGTCTTTCTTGAGGCGGCAGTATAGCTGCCATTATCAACTACCTGTCGAAACAGATTTAAATCATCTAACTTCATTATATTAAGATACTCTCTGTTTTTTCGAACGATGAATTGTAACTAAAACCCTAATGTAGGTGTTGTTATAAGTCAACTAAAGTGAAATCTATAAATAAAAGACCAAATTCCCCCTTAACGTAACAGTTATTAACAATCTTATCTAAAAATATTTGTGCTCAGGCGAATATCGAACTAACTTTATTTAGAGTGATAATTAGAAATATGAAAGGAATTTTCATTATTTGCTGAAGGAACGTGCAGAGGGTAGTCGTATGTCGGTAGAGCAATGTCAAAAAAATGTGGATGTTAGTAAAGCACCAGTAGAAGATTTACTGTTAAATAAAGATATTTTAATAGTAGATGATGATCCTATTTTTCGCTCTATGATTAAAGCGGTTGTAGAGAGTTATTCTTGCAATGTAAAAGAAGCAAGTAATGGACTCGAAGGATTACAGATACTACAGCACTCATTGCCTGATGTGTTGTTGTGTGACTTATCTATGCCAATCTTAAATGGTATTGAGTTTGTTGAAGAAGCCGTATTGGAATACCCAATGCTGCCCATTATTGTTATTTCTGGAACGGGTGACATGCAAGATGTCGCTAAGGTATTGAGACTTGGTGCGAAGGACTTTTTAGTTAAACCCATTAGCGATGTGTCTATTTTAATTAAATCATTGGCATCTGCGCTTAAATTAAGTGAAGAAAGTAGCCTACGAATGCAGGATTTTTCAAGTCAGTGGTTTAGAACTTCTGAATTGGATAAAAGTTGTAATGATGAATTGCATTGGCATTTGGATCACTTACAGAATGAACCTAACATAGGTAGAGAGTTGTTATTTGAGCTATTACCGGAGAGTGATGCTCAACATGGAAAATGGAAGTTGGGTTATCGGCTTTTACAGTCGACAGATGGAATGCCTTTAATTTTTGATTATGAATGGTTGCTTGATGGACGTTTGTTCTTCTACCTTGTTGATTCGGAGTCTGGTGGGGATAACGGTGTTATCTCGTGCTTGCTAGTCCGCGCTTTTTTTAACGATTTTATTCGAGATCAAAATATTTCACTTAATGCAATTTCTCAGATGGTTATGTCGATAGAAAAAGGCATGGAAACAATGGAAGATTCTCAGCCAATGTCAGCGATTTTTGGTTATGTCGATTTTGCAGAACAAGCTCTGTTTGTACTTTCAGCAGGCCTTGATGCTGTATGGGAAAATAACACTGAACGTCATGTTCTTCATGCTAATGAACAATTAACCTTAAATGCTGCGAAAAACCAAGTGCATCGCTTTCCTGTTACAGATCATAATAGTTTGTCACTAAATAACCTTGGTTGCAGTAGCTTTAAACTAGAACTGGGGGCATTCTAGATTGATTCTTTAGCTAAGAAGGTATCATAATAAAGATTCTTATCTAAATAGAGACGTTGATTTGCATTTTACTCGTAGAGTGCTCTGGTTTGTTCTTGGAGCAGTGGCACTTATTCTTGGTTTTGTGGGAATATTTTTGCCTTTATTGCCAACAACTCCCTTTTTACTATTAGCGAGTGTTTGCTTTATGCGTGTCTCTCCACGTATACATGCTTGGCTTATTTCTCATCCTAAATTAGGTCCTCCTATTGTTGAATGGCAAAAACATAAAACAATTAAAGCATCGATAAAAAAGAAAGCCACCGTAATGATAGTGTTAAGCTTTATATTATCGATAATACTCGCACCTATCTTATGGGTTAAAGTGATGCTTTTACTTTTTGCAATCATACTTCTTTACTGGTTTTCTACAGTCCCTGTGTCGTGATTTTTATTCCATACCATAGCTTGATCAACGACTCATCTCAGTTGGTATGACTTGCTCATAACAAAGAAAGTGAATAACATAAGTCGGTTAATTTATTTTAATGCCAAATTTAGGCAAAGTAGGTCATATAACCATGTCGACAGAAACAGTAGAACTGATTAGAAATAGCATTAAATCAATCCCTGATTACCCAAAAGCAGGCATCATGTTTCGTGATGTTACAAGCTTAATGGAAGACCCTAAAGCATACCAAGCAACAATCCAATTACTTGTAGAAAAGTACAAGAAAGGTGGTTTCACTAAGATTGTAGGTACAGAAGCGCGTGGTTTCCTATTTGGTGCGCCACTGGCGTTAGAATTAGGCGTTGGTTTTATTCCAGTTCGTAAACCTGGTAAATTGCCTCGCCCAACTATCGCTCAAACGTACGATCTTGAATACGGTACAGATACGTTAGAAATTCACACAGATGCGATTGTTGAAGGTGATAAAGTTCTTGTTGTTGATGACCTATTAGCGACGGGGGGAACCATTGAAGCAACAGTAAAACTTATCCGTCAACTTGGTGGTGAAGTAGAGCAAGCTGCTTTTGTTATCAACCTACCAGAAATTGGTGGTCAAACACGTTTAGAGAGCCTAGGGCTAAACGTATACAGCATCTGTGAGTTTGCTGGTCACTAATTCTTCATATACACACTAAATTTAGTGAGATTTCTCTATTCAAGGGAGATCTCATTTTTTTGCTGTGCTACGATTTAGATCTATTTTATTTTGGGCTGTATTCTATGAGCTATCAAGTTCTGGCGCGTAAGTGGCGTCCACATCATTTTAAAGATGTTGTTGGCCAACCTCATGTGCTTACTGCGTTAGAAAACGCGCTTGACCATAATCGACTTCATCACGCTTATCTGTTTAGCGGTACTCGTGGTGTGGGTAAAACCACTATTGCACGTTTGTTCGCGAAAGGACTGAACTGTGAAGAAGGGATCACGTCAACACCTTGTGGTGTGTGTTCTACTTGTAAAGAAATTGATGAAGGGCGTTTTGTTGATTTACTTGAAATCGATGCGGCTTCTAGAACTAAGGTAGAAGATACTCGTGAGCTACTTGATAATGTTCAATATAAACCTGCGCGTGGTCGCTTTAAGGTTTATCTGATCGATGAAGTTCATATGCTGTCGCGCCACAGTTTCAATGCGTTATTAAAAACATTGGAAGAGCCGCCAGAATACGTCAAATTCTTATTAGCAACGACCGATCCACAGAAATTACCTGTGACGATTTTGTCGCGTTGTTTACAGTTTCATTTAAAACATATCAGTGTTGATCAAATTCATGAACAACTTGATTTTGTTTTAGACAAAGAAGAAGTCACTAAAGATGCGAGAGCATTAGGGCTAATTGCTCATGCTGCGGATGGCAGTATGCGTGATGCTCTTAGTTTAACAGATCAAGCAATTGCACTTGGAAATGGTTCAGTAACCTCTGATATCGTTTCAGCAATGCTAGGGACGTTAGATACAGATCAAGCGGTGCGTATTTTAGAAGCGATTAGCACTAAAAACATGCAGACATTAATGAGCTGTGTAAATGATCTGGCTGATATGGGAATTGAGTGGGGTGGGTTAGCAAAAGAGATTGCAAATCAACTTCATAAACTCGCCATGTACCAAGCATTGCCTGCAACCCTTGATAAATCTCAACCAGATGCAGAACGTATTGAGTTATTGAGTAATCAACTGTCTCCTCAAGAAGTTCAGCTATTTTATCAAATTGCATTACAAAGCCGTAAAGACTTGCCATTAGCGCCAAGTGAAAAGACGGGGGTTGAGATGATGCTATTAAGAATGGTGGCATTTCGTCCTGTTCATGCCCAAACATTAGAAACGCAACCAATTGCCGTTCCTGCGGTAGAGCCACAAGTTGCGCCTCAAAGCTCTCAAACTCAAGCTGCATCTTCTCAAAGAGTTCTAACTAATAGACAGCCAGCAGCAAGGGGGCAAGAACCGATGTCACGTCCTAGCGTGCCACCAGTTCAACAAAATCAACAACAGAACTATGCGCCGGTGCAAAATATACCACCAATGCATTCAGAGCAACCACCAAGGTATGATGCACCACCGATGGGCGAATCGCATCAAACGATGCAACAACCATCACCTTCTGTATCTTCAGTACAACAAGAGCCTGTAGCAACTCCTAAAAGTGGTTTGTTAGGCGTGCGTAATCAATTGCGTAGTGCTAAAAATAATTTAACGAATACAACCAATGGTACTGGCTCAAAAAAGGTTAGTGCGGCATCCGATAATAAAAAAACGAGTTCAGTGCTAGAACGTATTGCTGAAAAGCAACATTTAGCCCCTCGTACTCAGGTGTCGCAAATTGGAAATTCAGCAACACAAGAGAAAAAACCAGAAGAACCGTATCGTTGGAAATCGACAAAACCAGAAGCTAAAAGAGTTGTTAGTGACATTACACCGACAAAACTTAAGCAAGCATTAGAGCATGAAAAATCACCAGAAATGGTACAACAGTTGGTTGATGAATCATCTCAGCAAGATGCGTGGTCAGCGTTAGCGATGTCTTTAACATTACCAAAATTGGTTCAACAGTTAGTGTTAAATTCGGCTTTTGTTGAACAGGATAATCAAGTGTCATTGCATTTGAGAGCAGAGCAAGCTCACTTGGATAGAGATAAAGCTAACGAGCAGATCACTCAAGAGTTAAGCAAAGCGCTAAACAAAGACGTAACAGTCTCTATTGATATTAGCTCTGAAGGCGTAAGTCCTTTGGAGTTACGTGAACAAATGTATCAAGCTAAGTTGCAGGCGGCATATCAGAGTTTGCAGCAAGATCCGCACGTGAATTTCTTTATGAAGAGGTTTGGTGCAGAAATAGATCAAGAAAGTGTTAGACCAATATAAAATAGTGGTATGCATTATCTAAAGTAAAAATATTCAATGTGGGTTGAAATTGGTATTTTTTACCCCCATTTTCTTAATATTAAAGAAGTAAACTTAAGAGAGAATTATTATGTTCGGTGGAAAAGGCGGCATGGGCAACTTAATGAAGCAAGCCCAGCAAATGCAAGATCGCATGCAGAAAGTACAAGAAGAAATCGCAAATACAGAAGTGACTGGTGAATCAGGCGCAGGTCTTGTTAAAGTAACGATCACTGGCTCTCACAGTGTTCGCCGTGTTGAGATTGATCCAAGTTTAATGGAAGAAGACGAAAAAGAAATGCTAGAAGATTTGATCGCAGCAGCGTTCAATGATGCATCTCGTCGTATCGAAGAAACACAAAAAGAAAAAATGGCTGGTGTTACTGGTGGAATGCAAATGCCACCGGGCTTTAAAATGCCATTTTAATTTATCTTAAATGATAAAAATCAAGACAGATTATTCGTATTTATCTTGGTAAAATTAGGCGGCTAAGTGGCTGCCTTTTTCTTTTCTGGAATATAAAAAAACTATGCGTACAAGTGGTTTATTAGAACAATTAATGGAATCGTTACGATGTCTTCCGGGGGTTGGTCCAAAATCAGCTCAACGAATGGCATTTCATCTTTTGCAGCGTAATCGACAGGGTGGAATGCAATTAGCCGATTCTCTCTCTCGCGCTATGTCTGAAATCGGTCACTGCTCTGAATGTCGAACATTTACAGAAGAAGATACCTGTTCTATTTGTTTGAATCCAAAACGTCAAGCTAGTGGTGAACTGTGTATTGTTGAAAGCCCTGCAGATATTGTTGCAGTAGAAGCAACAGGACAATTCTCTGGACGTTATTTTGTACTTATGGGGCACTTATCCCCTCTTGATGGTATTGGTCCTAGTGATATTGGATTAGATTTATTCGATCATCGCTTAGGTCGTGGTGATATCAAGGAAGTCATTCTGGCAACGAACCCGACGGTTGAAGGTGAAGCAACTGCTCATTATATTGCAGAGTTATGCCAAGAACACCAAGTAAGTGCTAGCCGAATCGCGCATGGTGTCCCTATGGGGGGAGAGTTAGAGTTAGTTGATGGCACAACGTTATCTCATTCTATTTTGGGTCGTCAGAAACTTTACTAAGAGTAATTAAGCGCGTAGCTAATTGGAGTGTTCCACCACTGAATGCTCCAATAAGATGAGCTTCTGTTGCGACTTTTGCATTGATAAGAGAAATGGTTGAAGCACTTGCTCCAAAGTATTGCTCCCAGCAAATCTTAGTGATAATACCAATTAACAATAACCACCCAGTGTTGCGTTTTTGTTTTATGTCTTCAATTGCAGCCCAAATAAATAAGCCATGTAATACACCAGATAATCCAACATAGGATTGGATAGGGGACAGTAATAAAAATACCCCTGTGATTAAGCTTATAAAAAACAATAGACCCCACAATTTTTTTGGATTTAATATGTCCTTAAAAATAAAACAAAATACCATTAGTGCGGCAGCATTCATTATTAGGTGAGCAAGATTAGTATGGGTAAAGTTACCAGTAATTAATCGCCAAACCTCGCCTTGTAAAATTAAGCTTCTATTCCAAACAAAAAAATCAGATACCGGAGTCAGCTGTGCAATACCAAGTGCAACTAAAACGGGAAAGAGTAATTTTAACAAAGCAAAGGTTCCTTGTGATTCGATTTTGTCTTCAATGCCTAAAAACAAAAAAAGCCTGCATCTGTGAGTGGATAAAGCCAATCTTAACAGAGGTTGAACTCATCATACTACAGCATCCAACAGAAGCTAAGCGACCATTAGGAACGGCTAAAATTTTATCGTTAAGTTTAGCTAATTGCCGTACTTTTATCGGTGAAAACTTTACTGAGCATACGGAGTTAAACCAATTATTAGACGATGATAAATATCAACACCAAGTTCTATTTTTAGATGGAACTAGCCAAGCAATTTCATCGACGTTGAATTATCTTGAGAAAAAGCAACGTGTAATTTTATTAGATGGCACATGGAAAAAAGCGTATAAAATGTGGCAACTTTCAACCAATTTGCATGCGTTACCAAAAGTACATCTTGATACTGAATTATCTGGTAATTATCGAGTTCGTAAAGCACCTAAAGATAATGCGTTATCAACAGCAGAAGCGGGTTATCACGTGTTGAGCCAACTGGATAGTGACGTAAGTAATGGTAATGATACGGAGAAATTTGATTCGATATTAACGGCATTCGATAACATGATTGAATTTCATATCAGTCAAATGCCTGAAGGGGTATACCAAAAGAACTACCGCTCAGAGTAGTTCTTTGGTTATTGATATCAAGGTGTGGTTTATCACCGTTAAATAGGAACAAATAGCTGATTATATAAACGTTGGGCATAGCCATCGGTCATGCCTGCAATATAATCAGCGATGACACGATGAGCATTCCCACCAGAAGCGATTGCCTCTTGCCACTCTCGTTTATCATTTTCAGGTAATAAACGTTCAGGATCTGAATTCAACGCATCAAATATTTCCATTACAATTTGTTGACCTTTGTATTCGATTCGCTGCATTTCAGAGTTATGAATGACGTACTGACCAACAAACTTTTTAAGGACCTCTAAAGCATAGGTCATTGAAGGACTCAAATATGCGTTCCAGCGGAGCAATTCTGACTCGAATTCAGGTTCTTCTTCAAAGGTTGTTTTCTTAATCGTAATCGAAGTCAGTAATGCATTTACGATACTGCCAATACCATCTTTACGTTTATATTGCAGACCTGAAAATAACTTATCGCTGATAGTTTCAATGTTTTCTTCAAACCATTCATCTCCGCAGTCCGCAAGTTTGCTGGCTACTGATTCTTGCCACTGATTTCGAGTGACAATTCCCATCACAATTGCATCTTCTAAATCATGAACACCATAAGCAATATCGTCAGCCAATTCCATAATAGAGCAATCAATAGATTTAAAGCGTGTTTTTCTATGGCTATCATCGTCTTCTTTTTGGAAGCGAAGTGTCGATAAAAGCGCTTTATCGTGATCTGATAATGGCGATAAAATCCAATTTAAGATTTGCTCGTCATCACGATAGATCCCTTTTGGTGGATGCCACTCAATGGATTTTAAATGACGTAGATTAGTGACATCTTCAGGGCGGAATGTTGAATGAACTTGATCTAAAAAAGCGGGATATTTTAAAACACCAAGCAGAGTTCTTCTCGCTAAGTTCATCCCGAAATGTTCAGTATAAGGTTCTAATTTACTTAATATGCGTAAGGTCTGCCCGTTACCTTCAAAGCCGCCATGGTTACGCATCATATAGTTAAGTGCGATTTCACCGCCATGACCAAAAGGAGGGTGGCCAATATCATGGGCCAAACAAATACTTTCCATCAAGCTTGTTGAGGTTAATAGGTTGCGGAATTCAGGTTGTCTTAATTTTAATTGAGCGACTACACCAGTACCAATTTGTGATACTTCTAGAGAGTGTGTTAAGCGTGTGCGGTAAAAGTCATTTACGCTGCCTGGCCCATGAACTTGAGTTTTTGCTTGCAGGCGACGAAAGGCAGCTGAATGAAGAATTCGGGCACGATCCCGTTGAAAAACGCTGCGCTGATCATTACGACGTAACTTTTGTTCGTTACTGATGCGATCTTCCCAATGTGGGAATAGAGTAATATCGATTGTTTTATTCATTATTATTGTTCTCGAAGTTATTGCTACCCCTATATCATTACAGGCTTGGTAAAAAAAGATCAACGACTTATTTGAAAAATAGAGCCAGAACACATTGTGAAATTATCATTATTTAGTTCATTAAAGTGGGTTGCTATAATCAAGTTCACTTTGTTATATGGAATATAGAGCATGAGCAGTGTCGTTAATTTACCGTATGAATTTGAACAGCTTCAACAGGCATATCAAGCGTCGCCATATTCTTCAAAAGAAGAACGACTCTTTTTACTCAATGAGCTGAAAACGTCGTTATTATCAGAAAAGAAAAACGCGGTTGAAGCCTTAGAAAAAGATTATGGCTATCGTAGTCAGTTTGATTCAACAATCTGCGACTTAATGCCGTCAATACAGCATATTAACTACACCACTAAACGCTTACCCAAATGGCTTAAACCTCAAAAACGTCATGCGGGTTTATTGCTCTCGCCTTCTAAATTACATATTAAATATCAGCCTCTAGGGGTTGTAGGCGTTATTGTGCCTTGGAATTTCCCTATTTATCTGAGTATTGCACCAATAGTAACGGCTATCGCCGCGGGTAACCGTGTGATGGTGAAATTAAGTGAATACACACCAGAGACCAATCAAGTGCTTCGCCGAGTATTTGCCTCTATTTCCGAACATATTTTCGTTGTCGAAGGGGAGGGAGATGTAGCTGCTGAATTTTCTCAACTTCCTTTTAATCATCTTTTATTTACGGGCTCGACTCAGGTTGGAAAATTAGTTGCCAGTGCTGCAGCCAAAAACCTTACGCCAGTAACGCTTGAACTTGGAGGGAAGTCTCCAGTAATCGTTGCGGAAGATGCGGATTTAATCTCGGCGGTTGATGCCATTATGTTAGGGAAATCGATGAATGCAGGGCAAATATGCGTTGCGCCCGATTATATTTTTGTTCCAAAAGAGAAGGTCGATAAATTTATTGCGCTTTATTCTCATCGTTTTTTACAGGCTTTTCCTGAGAAAAAAGGACATCGAGAATACAGTCATATTATTAATCAAACGCAATATGACCGGTTAACTCGCTATTTAGAAGACGCTGAAGGTAAGGGTGCAAAAATTACCTCAATTGGTGAGCCAGAGAAAACTCAAGGACGGTCATTTTTACCTCGTATTGTAACTAATGTGAATGACGATATGCTGCTAATGAAAGAGGAGGTTTTTGGTCCTATTTTGCCTATTATTGGATATCAACATATTGAAGAAGCCATTAGTTACATTCAAGATCGTCCGCGCCCATTAGCACTGTATATCATGTCTTTGGATAAAGAATTGATTAAAAAGATTAGCCAAAATACACACAGTGGTGGAATAGCTATCAATGACACGACCATGCATGTTGCTGCAGATGATGCGCCTTTTGGTGGTATTGGAGACTCAGGAATGGGCAGTTATCACGGCATTGAAGGCTTTAAAACCTTCTCCCATGCTAAAACAATATTGAGCACCCCAACTTGGTTACCAAGAGCAAGATTGTTGTTAAAGCACAAAAAATTGATGCTTAAATTACTAAGTCGGCAGTTTATGAGGTAATAGTTCTAATTTAGACGCTATTGGAATGGCTTAACGGTTGGCAAATGAGGGGAACAGTCGTATGATCTGTTTCCCTTTTTTAATGTGAATGATGACCCTTTTTATGTCTCAGCATCAACCTGTCCAAGGTGCGTCTTGGATGTTAACCGCAGGCCTTGCCTTTGCGATAGTTAACAGCATTGCTCAATACGTGAGTATGAACTTTGGTTTACCATCAACCATGGTTGCTTTGGTTCAATATGGGATTGCGTTGATCGTCATCTTGCCTTATTTACGCACATTAGGGCTTCGTAATTCGCTCCGAACTGAACATTTTGGAATGCATGCGTTACGTGTATTTTTATCCGTAATTGGTATTCAACTTTGGCTATGGGCTCTGGCGTATCCAGTACCAATTTGGCAAGGTATTGCACTGTTAATGACATCCCCTTTATTTGCAACTATTGGTTCTGGCTTATTCTTAAAAGAAAAAGTGGGTGCAGCTCGCTGGTGTGCAACGTTAGCTGGATTCGCGGGTGCAATGATCATTCTTGAGCCATGGGCAGATAGTTTTACATGGGCTACGTTACTGCCCGTTGGTGCAGCATTCTTCTGGGCGTGTTATTCACTAATGGTTAAGAAAATGTCAGCAAATGATTCTCCATCAACCATGGTGGTTTATCTTTTAGTTCTTATTACCCCTTTTAATATTTTGCTCGCATTACCTGATTGGCATACGCCAAGTGGCATGAATGTATGGTTATTACTTTTTGGTGCTGGTGTGATGACGGCATTAGCTCAGTGGGCAATAGTAAAAGCATATGCAGTCGCTGATGCGTCATTTGTGCAACCGTTTGATCATGCAAAATTACCATTGAACGTGTTAGCGGGTTGGGTGGTATTTGGTTGGGCACCACCAGGGCGTTTATGGTTAGGTGCTGTGATTATTATTGCTTCAGTTGCTTTTATTACGCAATGGGAACGTAAGAAGAAAACGGTTATTAAATAGCGTTACTTTCTATTAATAACGAGAAAGCCGATTCAATTAACATTAACGTTAGATTGAATCGGCTTTTTTATTTAGTCGTATTCTTAAATTAGGTTAGGTTTACTTCACTGCATCTTCAAGAATTTGACGAGATACCTCAAGAGTGATTGCTTGGTTTTCACCTAGAGCTACCATACCATGAGCTTCTAGTTGTTTAATGATTGCATCAATTGCTGTTGCTTTATCATCACCGTGCTCAGTTAATTCTGTTGGAGAGTTCAGGCTGTGGTAGAACGTTTCGATCTCAATGATAGTGCGTTCTGCTAAATCATCAGAAGCGTCTAAGCCAAATACGTTTTTACCCATTTTCTCTAGTTTCGCACGTTTTGCTTCGATTTGATTACGAAGTAAAGACGGTTGAATGATAGATAAAGAACGAGCGTGATCTACATGATAAAGGGCTGTTAGCTCATGACCAATCATGTGAGTAGCCCAGTCGTGGGGAACACCAGTACCAATTAAACCGTTTAATGCTTGGTTTGCTGTCCACATTAGATTTGAACGCCATTCGTTGTTGTCACGGTTTTCGTATTGCTCACCAAGAACTAATAGATTACGAAGTAGAGTTTCAGCGTAGCCATCTTGAACCATTGCACCCACAGGCATAGTTAGGTACTGCTCACAGGTATGAACCCAAGCATCAACTAAACCATTTGTTAATTGGCGCTCTGGTAGTGTTTTCATTGAATCAGGATCAAGCACTGCGAATTTTGGTTGTACTGCTGCCGCCATGAAAGGCAGTTTCGTTTGTGTTGATTTTTGAGTAATAACCGCGCCTGAGTTCGATTCAGATCCTGTCGCAGGGAGCGTTAAAATAGCACCTAAAGCAACCGCTTCTATCACGGTGTGTTTACCAATTAAGATATCCCAACCGTTACCATCGTATTTTGTTGCTGCAGCGACGTACTTCGAACCATCGATGACAGACCCCCCACCCACAGCAAGAATGTAATCAACGTTCTCAGCTTTAGCGATAGCAACTGCTTTATCTAATGTTTCAACTGTTGGGTTTGGCTCAACACCTGAAAACTCAATCCAAGAATGGTTAGCCAATGCTGTAACCACTTGGTCATAAACACCGTTGTTCTTGATAGAACCTCCGCCATAAATGACTAATACTTTTTGATCTTGTGGAATAGATGTAGCGATTGCTGCGATTTGACCTTGGCCAAAATGAATTTGAGTAGGGTTAACATAAGAGAATTTCATTGCTGTACCTCATTGGTTCCAAAAGGTGAATATTCTGTTTGCGACAGAATTTATTATTTCAATAAGTGCATATTAGTATTCAATGGTGGTATTAGAAAGGTGAATTTCTGCATTTTTATTGCCTATTTCTACAATTTTTGGTATTTTGGGAAAAGAAATTGATAGATGTGATCTTGATAAGATAAAGGAGCGGTGATGAAATCTCTTGGTGAATTAATGCAAAGTTATGCCGATCGTTATGGTTTTAATGATCTGGAAGGTATTAGAGAAACTGCAATACCAAACGTGTGGTTTTACCGAAGTAGTAAAGGAAATCAACGACAACCGTTTGTCTATCAATCAGGCATTATTGTCATGGGGAAAGGGCACAAGCATATTCATATTGGCAATCAACCTGTGCACTATGGGCCTGACGATTATCTGGTTGTCGGTGTGCCAATGCCATTAGAATGTGAAGCCTTTCCTGAAGATGACAGCCCATTACTTGGTTTAACAATTAATGTTGATTCAACCTTACTTCATCGCTTAGTTAATGAGCTTGAGGTCGCTAATTTTCAAGCTCCAGACAAATCGAATCAAGATGGTTTTGGGCTAACATCAGTAAAAATGGCTGATGACATGCTTGATAGTTGTAAGCGCTTAATGTTGGCGTTACACAGTGATCTTGATACTAAGTTACTCGGTGAATCTCTATTAAATGAGATCGTATATCGGGTTCTTACTGGTACAGAAGGGCATGTATTATTCAACTTAGCACATCATGATGGGCAATATGCTCGAGTGGCTAAAGCGATGAATAAAATGCATCAATCGTATGCCGATGGGTTAACTGTTCAGCATCTAGCAGAAGAAGCGAATATGAGTGTTTCTGCGTTTCATTCTGCTTTTCGCAAAGTCACGCTAGAGTCTCCGCTACAATATTTAAAAAAAGTACGTTTAAACAAAGCCAAAGAGTTGATTCAACTAGAAGGGCGACGTGTTAATGATGCCGCTCATTCTGTCGGTTATACCAGTACATCACAATTTAGCCGAGAGTTTAAACGTCATTTTAATATGACACCTAAAGGGTGCGTCGCTTAGTTTAGATAAAATAGGAATTTAAATATGTCAAATGTCGTATTTATAGCAACAAGCTTAGACGGGTATATCGCGGATAAAAATGGAGGGATAGATTGGTTACATACCATCCCTAACCCAGAAGGCAATGACATGGGGTATGCTAAGCATATAGATAGTATTGATGCGTTGGTGATGGGGCGCAATACGTTAGATATGGTATTGAGCTTTGGTATCGATTGGCCTTACTCAAAACCTGTTTTTGTATTGAGCACCACGATGACTTCAGTGCCTGAAGGATATGAAGATAAGATTTTTTTAGTGAAAGGTGCGCTAGTAGAAGTATTGGCGGATATTCATGCAAAAGGATTCAAAAATTTATATATTGATGGTGGTGTAACCATTCAGAATTTCTTAAAAGAAGATCTGATTGATGAGTTAATTATTACTACTATACCTGTGCTTTTAGGTGGCGGTTCTCCGCTATTTGGTGATTTAAACGCTCCCTTAAATTTTAAGTTCGTCAAGAGTGGCTCCTTTCTTGGTGCTATCGTTCAGAACCATTTTATACGAGAGCGTTGAAATATTTTTGATCATTAATTTAGTCCTGAATATTCTTATTTTTGCCATTTAACTCCTCGTTATTTATTTCTGTAGAGTTGAGATTGAGTAGTGAAGACATATATAAAATAGCCTCAACTTCAAGCCAATTTTTTGTTATGACTAATTTCGATTGATAATAGTCTTTAAGGGCTGTTGTGTGTGTTGTTGATAATAATTTCATAATAGAACCTACAGTTATTATTGAATAATACCAATTCTATTAATTACCTGATCATTTAATTAGCTACATTGGTATAAGCAAATTATTTCAAATTATAAGGAAGTAAAAAAGAGAGGGTATTTTTATTTTTTCTTCCTGTTATCTTTATTTTTAGCTGTAAATCTACTCAAATTAGCTGTATTTTCTTTAAATGAGGATGTTGGTTGCTAAAGATAGGTGATATTTTGATTGAAGATAAGTTAGCTCAGTATTATTTCCGAATGGTCAAATTAGGTGTTAGAACTGAGGTGTTAATTACCTTAAATGAGGTCGCCGATCTCGTTTTTACCAGCGCGAGGCATTGTCGTACGATATTAAAAGAAATGAGTCGTTTAGGTTGGCTAGAATGGCGACCGAAAGTGGGTCGAAATCAGCGGTCTATTCTTTACTTAAGCTTTCACATTGACGAGCTAAAGTCAGAATTAGCTAAGATAATGATCTCGAATGGTAAATATGAAAAAGCCTTATCTTTAATCAACAATGATCGTGCTTTGTTTGGTGCATTACTCCAAAACACATCTGGTGTGGTTCGACGTGAAGGGCAACTACATATTCAACTTACTTATCGCCGTTCTTTCTCTACATTATTACCACATCGTTCTTTAAGAAACAGTGAACGCTTTCTTTTACGCCAGGTTTATTGTTGTTTAACTCAGTGTGACAGCAATGGGGTACTTTCTTCTCAATTGGCACATCATTGGGTTTATAATGAACAATCGTATCAATGGCGCTTTTATTTACGTCCGGATTTGTCTTTTCATGATGGAAGTGCCATTACCGCAGAATGCATTGTGGAACTATTCCAAAAATTAAAAGTGTTGCCGGAATATCAAGACGAACTGGCACATGTTGTCGCTATATCTGCAAGCAATTCTCACTGTATTCAATTTCAACTAGATCAACCTGATTTTGGTTTTGTCGGACTACTGGCGGATGCTCGTTATTCTATTCAACCTGTCTCTCAATTATTTTCATCAAAAGCAATTGTCGGTAGTGGTGCTTTTCAAGTAGAAGAGCATTCAGAAACTCGATTACAACTGCAGGCTTTTGACCGATATTATGGCTGTAGAGCATTGGCCGATACGGTCACTATATGGAAGGTGATGAGAGATTCATTAGGCAAAATAGGAATGAAAAGCGGTGGTGCTGATTTAAGTAAAGAAGGGGAATGCACCCATTACCTTGAAAAGAATGAAGACAATAAAAAAGTTAAAAATAATGAGGTAAGAACACGAATTGAAGATGGATGTTTACTTGCACTTTTTAACCATAATTCAGGGTTATCATTATTACAGCGTAAATATTTAAGTCAGATTTTAGCGCCTGATAAATTGCAGGAACAATTGGTCCAATCTAGAGGTAAAATAGAAGCTGTGCCTGCGTATAATTTACTTCAGCATTGGATGAAAACGATTCATTCTCCTTCGGACAAACAAGAGTTACCTGATACTTTAACCATTGCAGTATTTGACCATCAAGCTTTGTTTAGATGCGCGAGCATTATTATCGAGCTATTAAATCAGGTTGGAATTAAGTGTGAAGTTAATAGTTATGTGTTTGATGATTTTTATCAAAAGGCGAAAGAAAATACATTGCTTGAAGACATCATTTTAACTAGCTTAGATTTAGATGATAATCGCCCTACATCTGTATATCGTTGGCTCTTATCCAATCCAATTTTACATCAAAGCCTTTCTGCTGATATTAAGGTGTGGTTGAAAGCAGAGTTAATTAATATTAGAAGCGAGAGTCAATTAGCGGATTATTTAGGGAAATTAGAATCTGTTGCTTCAAGTATGATCAGTGACTATAGGTTATTGCCTTTATTTCATCATAGACAGACTCTACGTTTTCAGGGCGTGCTTAAAGGGGTTTCTATTACAGGGTGGGGCTGGCCTGCGATTCAAGATGTGTGGACTGAGGATTAATGAGAATAAAAAATGCCTGCATTGAATGCAGGCATTTTTATTTTAACTAGAAAAGTTATTGTTTATAAGTATGTAAGAAACGCTCTAAACGACCAATTGCTGTTTCTAAATCATCAACACGAGGCAGTGTTACGATACGGAAGTGATCCGGTTTTGGCCAATTAAAGCCAGTACCTTGCACTAGCAATACTTTTTCTTTAATTAGGAAATCCAGTACAAACTTCTGATCATCTTTGATTTTGTACATTTTTGGATCAAGTTTCGGGAATAAATACATTGCGCCTTTTGGCTTAACACAACTTACACCAGGGATTTGTGTTATTAAATCATATGCTTTATCACGTTGTTCTAGTAAACGTCCACCAGGAAGCAGAAGTTCATTGATACTTTGATAACCACCTAATGCAGTCTGAATTGCGTGTTGCATTGGTACATTGGCACACAAGCGCATAGAAGCCAGCATGTCTAAACCAGCAATGTAACCTTGAGCGTGATCTTTAGGACCATTCAAGAACATCCAACCACCACGGAAACCACATACACGGTATGCTTTTGATAGACCGTTGAAAGTTACAGTTAAAATATCAGGAGCAAGAGTAGCAAGAGTCGTATGAACTGCACCGTCATAAAGTACTTTATCGTAAATTTCATCGGCAAAGATAATCAGATTGTTTTGACGGGCAATCTCAACGACTTGCAATAAGAAATCACGACTGTATACCGCACCCGTTGGGTTATTCGGGTTGATTAATACAATCCCTTTGGTATTTGGCGTGATTTTCTTTTTGATATCATCAAGGTCAGGATACCAGTCAGCGCTTTCATCACACATGTAATGAACTGGTTTACCACCAGAAAGCGCAACAGAAGCTGTCCATAATGGATAATCTGGTGCAGGAACCAGCATTTCATCACCATTATTTAATAGCGCTTGCATTGCCATTACGATAAGTTCAGATGCTCCGTTACCGATGTATACATCTTCAACGTCTAAATCTAATAAACCACGGCGTTGATAGTGTTGAACGACCGCCTTACGAGCAGAATAAATGCCTTTTGAATCACAGTAACCTTGTGATGTTGGTAGGTTTTTAATTACATCAACAAGAATTTCATCAGGGGCATCAAAACCAAACGGGGCGGGATTTCCGATGTTTAGTTTAAGAATTTTCTGTCCTTCTTCTTCCATTCTTTTAGCATGTTTAAGAACTGGACCGCGGATGTCGTAGCATACACTGCTAAGTTTTGATGACATTCCAATATTTTGCATGGTGAAACCCTGATAAAATGAAAAACGTTATACCACCAAATTACACTATTTTTAGGAGACTGAGAAATAATTTTTAGAAAATAATCATGTAAAAAAGGGCTCTACAATATTTCCTACTAATTTATGGGGAGTTTCTGATTCATTTGTAGTGAAAGTAGAGATTATGAGCGGAATTAGGCAAAATAAAGGATAATTTACTTTGTTTTAGATTTTCACAAAAAATAAAAATTTGATAAGAGTTTTATTTTTTATACATACAATTGATGTGAATTATTTTTTATTTTGTCACCTTTTGCTAGAATCACCAATTCATACAAGGAAATAACAAGCAATTCCGCTTGTGCAATACGGTGCCATGATGGCTGAAAACGATCAAGAGAGGTTAATTTGTCCACTTTTCAAAATGCCATTGAATCGATTCGTCATCAAATAGCGCAGGCAACGTCATTTCATACGATCTGTCTTGAGTTAGATTGGTCTGTTGGTGATCAACTGATTGATTGGCTTGAAGCTCAACCTGTTTACCCTAAATTTTATTGGCAGTCTCGTGATGGCCAAGAGGAAGTCGCGGTATTAGGCCAAGTAAAAACATTCACAGACCCAAGTGCAGCACAACAAGTATTAGCTCCACAACAGCGCATTTGGGGAGGACGTTCGTTTGATGGTCGTACCGAGCGTAATCGTCGTTGCATGTCATCATTCTTCTTTTTGCCGCAAGTTGAGATCTCACGTTTAGCGTCATCATGGCAGATCATGGTGAACTTATCAGAAGACAATAGTCGCTTGCTATCGACATTAAATAAATTATCTGAGAGTTTTATCTCGTTGTCTGAATTACATTGTCGAGTGACACAACGTATCAATACGCCAGAAAAAGCGGATTGGACCAATATGGTCAATAAAGCACTGACGGCCATTTCAAATAAACAGTTTGAGAAGGTAGTGCTAGCACGAAAAACGACACTGACGTTAGATCAAAATTTATCTTCTGCGCAGTTTTTGAAAGCCAGTCGTAAAGCAAATAGTCACAGTTTCCATTTTATGATGGCATTAGACAGTGAACACTGCTTCATTGGCTCAACACCAGAGCGCCTATATGTACGTAATGGTTATGCACTAAAAACTGAAGCGTTAGCAGGAACTATTGGTCGTGGGTATGACGAAGAAGAAGATAATCAATTAGCATCATGGTTAATTTCAGATAAGAAAAACCAATATGAAAACCGCCTAGTGGTGGATGACATTGTTAATCGATTATCTAAGTTTAGCTTGTCTATGAATGTGGCTGAAACATCTGAGCTAGTGAAACTGCGTAAAGTTCAACATTTAAAACGCCCAATCTCTGCTGAAATAAACAGTGATTGTAGTGATTCACAATTGCTTGATAATTTGCAGCCCACAGCAGCTATCGCAGGATTACCTCGAATGTCAGCATTGGACTTTATTATTGATAATGAACCTTTTGCCCGCGGTTGGTACAGCGGTGCCGTTGGTTTTTTAAGTCAACAACGCAGTGAATTTTGTGTTGCGATTAGAAGCGCATTAGTGATGGGAAATAAATTACATTTGTTTGCTGGCGCAGGGATTGTTCCAGGTTCTGAGCCAAGCAGCGAATGGGAAGAGTTAGATAGAAAAACATCCACGTTATGTACCTTATTAGAATCTGATATTTCTATAAATTCAGATATCACGGAGTCGCAAGTCGCATGATGCAACCAGAGCAGCAAATAATGCTAAACCAAGTTTGGGCTGAGTTGATTATTGAAGAGTTAGTTCGAAATGGAGTGAAGCATATTTGTATTGCTCCGGGATCTCGCTCAACCCCATTAACACTTGCTGCTTCAGAGCACGCACATTTATCTATTCATACACATTTTGATGAGCGAGGGTTGGGTTTTTTAGCGCTTGGTATTGCCAAAGCCTCAAATGAAGCAGTTGCTGTTATTGTTACTTCTGGAACAGCTGTCGCTAATTTATTGCCTTCTGTCGCGGAGTCGGGTCTAACAAAAGAAAAACTGGTGTTGCTTACTGCTGACAGACCGGTTGAGTTAATTAATTGTGGTGCAAACCAAGCAATCAATCAGCAAAGTATATTTACATCTCATGTTTGTCATTCTCTACAATTGCCTTCACCAAGTCTTAATGTTCCTGCACAATGGTTATTAAGTCGACTTGATCAAGCATGCTTTACACAGCAACAACAGGGTGGGTCTATTCATATTAACTGTCCTTTTCCTGAACCGTTTTATGGTAAAAAAGACGAAGATCTTCTACGTGATTATCTTGCACCTATTCAAGCGTGGAAAGCTGCATTCTCTCCTTATATTGAACAACCGACCTATTCCTCAAATGTGACCGTATCACCTCAATGGATGAAAGTAGCACAAAAGAAAGGGATGGTTATTATTGGTAAAGTGACGTTAGAAGAAGCACAAGCGGCTGCGGCATTAGCAAAAGAGCTAGGTTGGCCAGTGTTGGCAGACCCACAATCAGGTTATTACTCATCGTGGGCTCATTACGATTTGTGGCTGCAAAATCAGGCATGTGAAGAGCTGCTTGCTGATGTGGAGTGCGTATTGCAATTTGGAGCTCGTTTAGTTTCTAAACGCTTAGCTGCATGGTTAGAAAAATACCAACAAGATTATTACTTGATTGACCCACACGCAGAATTACTCGATGCAAGTTATCATTCTCATGTACGTTATCGTGCAGAGATCACGATATGGTGTCAGGTACATACCCAAAGTTTAGAGGAGCGAGGTTGTTTCTTTGATCACGCACCATTATTAGAGTGGAGTGAGTCACTTAAAGTTGCTTCACAAAATGCGCTCACGTTAGCGCGTTCAATGGTTTGTCATAGTGAAACATTATCAGAATTAAGTTTTGCGCTTAGCATAGGCCAAAAAGCTGAATCGTGTGATTGGTTTATAGGTAATAGCTTAATTGTTCGATTGTTAGATATGGTTGGAGAATTAAACCAACAACATACCTATACCAATCGTGGCGCGTCAGGTATTGACGGGCTTGTTGCTACGGCCGTTGGTGTTCAGTTGGCAAATCAACAGCCTTTATTGGTGTTAGTTGGTGATACCTCATTGCTGTACGATTTGAATTCATTAGCATTACTAAAGCAAGCAATGGCTCCCGTTGTATTGATTGTAATGAATAATGATGGTGGCGGTATTTTTGATTTATTGCCTGTTGATGAGAAGAAAAAAGATGACTTCTATCGTATGCCGCATCAGTTAGAGTTTAGCTATGCCGCAGAGATGTTTAGTTTGAACTACCATAGGCCAGAAACACTAACTTGTGCTATGTCTATGATAAATGAGGGCCTTAAAGAGGGGCTTCATTTAGTTGAAATTAACACACCATCGGGCCAAGTGGGTGAAGAGCTAACTCGTTTATTCCAAACGATTAAACATGCCACTTTATTCTAAATTAAGTGTGCCAAAAGAAAATACGACGCAATCTTGTGTCGTATTTTTGCATGGGTTATTAGGGTCAACTCAAGATTGGGATGAGGTTGTTTCTGGTATTGCTCAATCATATCCTGTGTTATTGATTGATTTACCCGGGCATGGACTGAGTAAATCAATAGTATTGGATGAAATTTTAGGATTTGAGCAAACATGCCAATTTATTGTTGAATCATTGCAGCAAACACCGTATCAATCGTTTGTTTTTGTTGGTTACTCTTTAGGTGGGCGAGTGGCTATGTATTTGAGTTCGTACTTTGAATTGCCGTCATCAATTTCTCTTTGTGGTTTATGTATTGAAGGTGGCAATTTTGGTTTGCGCTCAGAGAAAGATAAACGAGCTCGACTTAATCACGATATTCAATGGGCAGAACGATTTGAGCAACAACCCATTGCTGATGTTTTAGACACTTGGTATCAACAAAAAGTATTTTCTTCACTAAACCCTGAGCAAAAACAAGTTTTAGTCACTAAAAGAAGTGATAACCTTGGTCACTCAATTGGAATGATGTTGAGATCGACGTCACTCGCTAAGCAACCGTACTTGCTTGATGCTTTACATCGTAGCACCATTCCTATGCTTTATATTTGCGGCGAAGCAGATAACAAATTTCAACACTTGGCTGAGCAAAGTCAATTAACGTATCAAATCATTGCTCAGGCGGGTCATAACGCTCATGTGGAACAGCCCGAACGCTTTACACATGTACTTAATACATTCTTACAACAATGGAAATAAAACCCATGGCAAGAACTGTTGGCATTTCAGAACAAGAACTTTACGCTCCAGTAGATTGGACAGACTGCACCGCTCAATACGAAGACATTCAATATCATAAATCGGCTGACGGCATTGCGAAAATCATTATCGCACGTCCACAAGTACGTAACGCCTTCCGTCCTGGTACGGTTAAAGAGATGATTGATGCATTAGCTGATGCTCGTTATGACGAGAAAGTTGGCGTTATTATTCTTACCGGTTTAGGTGAAGACGCGTTCTGCTCAGGTGGAGATCAGAAGATCCGTGGCGATTACGGTGGTTATCGCGATGACAGTGGTACACACCACTTAAACGTATTGGATTTCCAGCGTCAAATTCGTACTTGTCCAAAACCAGTTATTGCTGCTGTTGCAGGTTATGCTGTTGGTGGTGGTCATGTTCTTCATATGATGTGTGATTTAACTATCGCAGCAGAGAATGCTCAATTTGGTCAAACGGGCCCTAAAGTAGGTTCTTTTGATGGTGGATGGGGTGCCTCTTACATGGCTCGTATCGTTGGTCAAAAGAAAGCACGTGAAATCTGGTTCCTTTGTCGTTTTTATGATGCTCAAGAAGCATTGGACATGGGCCTAGTAAATACAGTTGTTCCTGTTGCTGATTTAGAGAAAGAAACCGTTCGTTGGTGCCGTGAGACACTACAACATAGCCCAATGGCACTACGTTGTCTAAAAGCAGCATTAAATGCAGATTGTGATGGTCAAGCGGGTCTTCAAGAGTTGGCGGGTAACGCGACAATGATGTTCTACATGACTGAAGAAGGTCAAGAAGGCCGTAATGCATTTAATGAAAAGCGCCGTCCTGATTTCGACAAATTTCCTCGTAATCCATAAGCGATACGATCACTTATCTTCATAAGTTTAAGAGGCTCGGTTGAGTCTCTTTTTTCTTTTATTGGTTGGAGTAACAGATGAAAACAGCCAAGATATATCAGTACCAACTCCCTATGGACAGTGGAGTTATCCTTCGTGAACAACGTCTTCAGCAACGAGATGGATTGGTTATTGAACTAAGTGATGGAGCACGCTTTGGTAAAGGGGAAATAGCTCCTCTGCCTGAATTTAATCAAGAAACCTTAGAACAAGCACGTGAAGACCTACAGTCAGTAACTCAAGCTTGGCTAAATGGTGAAGAGTTAGATCTAGATGCGAACTGTCCATCAGTTGCATTTGGCTTTAGCATGGCACTGTTAGAACTTGAAGGCGGCTTACCACAAGACGGTAACTATCAAGCTGCTCCTTTGTGCTCTGGTGATCCTGATGATTTAGTTGTTAAACTGAATGAGATGAGTGGCCGAAAAATAGCAAAAATTAAAGTTGGGTTATATGAAGCTATTCGTGATGGCATGGTTGCTAATATGTTCTTAGAACTGATCCCCGATCTTTCTTTACGCCTTGATGCGAACCGTGGTTGGACACCGAAAAAAGCAGAGCAGTTTGCTAATTATGTGAATCCACAATTCCGCTCACGTATTGAGTTCTTAGAAGAGCCTTGTCATACACCACAAGAAAGCCTTGAGTTTACTGAAGCTACAGGCATTGCGATAGCTTGGGATGAAACCGTGCGCGATGATGGTTTTGAAGTAACAGCCCAAGACGGCGTGAAAGCAATTGTGATCAAACCAACAATGGTAGGCTCAATTGCTAAATGTATCGAACTTATTGAGAAAGCTCATCAATTGGGAATGCAAGCAGTGATCAGTTCGAGCATTGAATCAAGCTTAGCATTAACGCAGCTTGCACGACTTGCAGCTTGGAAAACGCCTGACACTATCCCAGGATTAGATACGATTGATTTGTTTAAGGCACAATTAGATACCGCATGGCCTAATTGCACATTACCAATGATTACTTTATCAGAGCTTAACGTCGTATGGGAAAACTGATCTCACCACTCTTCACAACATGGCCTTGGATTAAATGGGGTGAAGAGCGTGAACTAGAAATCGCGCTTCGTGATGGAGTTAACGTATGGACATGGTCTGAAGTACTAACGCAGATTAACCGTTATGCTAATGGCTTATTACAACAAGGCGTTAAACGTGATGATGTCGTTGTTGGCGTCGCTAAAAATAGCATTGAGCTGATTTGGTTGCAGCTTGCGTCGATTCGTATTGGAGCTCATTTTTCAGCGATCAACCCAAAAACGCCAACAAAAAAATTGCATCAACTTGTAACGAGTATTTCAGCGAAACATATTTGGTTTGGCGAGGGGCAAGAAACCATTTCAGGCACGTGGCATCATCTGCAATTAATTAATGCGGACTATGGTGTTATTGCAACGACATGGCAACCAGCTCGTTTAGCCACATTGACCTTTACATCAGGTTCTACTGGTTTACCAAAAGCGGTTGCTCATAGTGCAAGCAATCACCTACATTCAGCGTCTGGATTATTAAGTTGGATGCCGTTTGATACTTCTGATTCGTGGTTGTTGTCATTGCCGTTATTTCATATATCAGGCTTAGCGATTGTGTGGCGTTGGTTACTTTGTGGTGCGACATTAGTGATGCCTTCCGAAGATGGATTATTGAATGACTTGTCTGGGGTCACTCATGCCTCATTAGTTCCAACACAATTGCAGCGTATTCTTGCTAGTAGTGACGCATCTCGTCTGGCTTTAAAGCGTGTTTTACTTGGTGGCTCTGTTATTCCAACCGAGCTAACGGATAGAGCTAAAGAAAATGGTATTGAGTGTTGGTTGGGCTACGGTATGACAGAGATGTCTTCCACAGTGACAGCCAAGTTGGCAGATGGTCTATCTGGCGTTGGCCATGTACTTCCTTATCGTGAATTACGTATCGAAAAAGGGGAAGTCTTGGTTCGAGGTGAGGCCTTAGCATTAGGTTATTACCGTTCGGCTGGGGTTATGAGTATTACCAATGAAGATGGTTGGTATCAAAGTAATGATCTTGGTCATGTTGAAGGGGCAGAACTTCATATTCAGGGCAGAGCTGACAATATGTTTATTTCTGGTGGTGAAAATATTCACCCTGAAAAAATTGAATTAGCGTTGTTAGCACATGATGCTATTGAACAAGTGATCGTTGTTGATGTGTCAGATGACGAATTTGGTCAACGCCCTGTTGCTGTTATTAAAACGACAGAATCGATTAGCCATGACGAACTGCATTCTTTCTTAAAAGAGAAGTTAACTCAGTTTGAGTGTCCAATTCGCTATGAAACTATGCCAGAACATTTACTTGGAACAGGTTTGAAAATTTCCCGTCCACAAGTAAAAGAGTGGGTTAACTCATTGGCAATCACCGCGTAATTGAATTACTTTTTCACGCATTACGCTTGATGTAGCTAGATGTGGTGGTACGGGCTCTCCGGCTACCACTTCTATTTTTGACCAACAGCGACTTGGTCGTTTTAATATCGCTTTCCCACCGTGACGGCTAAAGAAGCTCCCCCATAAACCACATAATGCCATTGGTATTACTGGCACTGGCGAACGCTTCAAAATAATGTCTATCCCTCGTAAAAATGCACCAACTTCACCATTGTGAGTTAATACCCCTTCTGGAAAAATTAACACGATTTCACCGTTAGATAACGCCTGTTCGACATCGAAAAATGCACGACGAATAGAGCCACTTTTTGACGCATTAATAGGAATTACCTTGGTTAGGCGAAAGAAGTATTTAACCAAAGGTAATTCTGCATACTCTTCTTCCATTACAAATCGAATAGGGCGTGGGCACGCGCCACTTAGAATAAAAGCGTCCATATAAGTAATATGGTTACAGACTAATAAAGCGCCGCCTTCTTTTGGTAAGTTCTGTAAACCTTGGTGTTTAACTCGATATAACGTATGCGTGAGTGCCCATAATAAAAAACGAATGACAAAGACAGGTACTTTACAGAGTAAAAAGAGTGTGACAACGCCATTTAATGCGGCTAGCAAGATGAAAAACTGAGGAATAGAGAGCTCTAAAACAGACAAGCATACAATCCCTAGAATGGCGCTAGCAACCATAAACAATGCATTATAAATATTATTAGCGGCAATGATTTGTGCACGATGTTTAGCTTCAGGACGTTTTTGAATCAATGTGTATAAGGGAACAATAAATAAACCACCGGAGATCCCTAAAAAGAATAAATTAATAAAAACAGGCCATAAATCAGGGTGGCGAAAAATCGTGATGAAGCCTGTAATATCAACCGGTGATGCTGGTGTATATAAAGCAAGGTTTAGACCGAAGATGGTAATGCCTAGGCAGCCTAAAGGAATAATACCAAGTTCGACTCTGTGTTTGGATAACAGATCACAGCCAAGTGATCCCATTGCAATTCCAATAGAAAATAAAGCTAATAAAACGGTTACCGTAATCGCATTATCATTGAGATGTAAATGTGTAAAGTTTGGGAATTGTGTTAAATAGCTTGCCCCAAGAAACCAAAACCAACTGGTCCCCATAATAGAAAGAAATACAGTACGGTCTTGTTTGGCAATGCGGAAAGTTTGTTTTGTTTGTTTAATAGGTTGCCATTTAAAACGTAAATCTGGTGCAAGCGCTTCTGCATAAGGAATTGAACGACTAGCGAGATACCCTAATATAGCAAATAGAACGACGGCACCTGCTGCGATGTATTCTGAATGTTCTTGTGATGTGATAAAACCTGCAGCAATAGTCCCGAATAAAATAGCGAGAAAAGTACCTGTTTCAACCAAGGCATTACCAGAAACGAGTTCTTCGTCTTTTAGTTGTTGAGGAAGAAGGGCGTATTTAACCGGACCAAAAAAGGCAGATTGCGTTCCCATTAAAAACAAAAGAATTAGCAGTAAAGTGTAATTTTGAAGAATAAAAGCAAGAGCACCAAACAGCATAATGATAATTTCAGCTAGCTTTACTTTCCTAATGAACGCTGATTTTTCATATTTATCTGCAAGGATCCCTGCGGGTGCAGAAAAAAGAAAGAAAGGGAGAATAAATAAACCAGCAGCAAGGTTAATAAATAAATTGGAAGAGATGGGTAAACTATCAACACTGGCAAAAGCGACAAATAATAGTAGGGTATTCTTATAAATATTGTCGTTAAATGCACCGAAAGATTGAGTCAAGAAGTAAGGTAAAAAACGACGTTGAGTTAAGAGTTTGGCTTGCTTCGCCATGAAAAATCCCTTTAATTATAAAGCTAGTGTTGCTTCCACTGATTAATATAATTCAATAGTAGATTATCAATGAGCAGATGACCATCAATAGGTGTTGATGAAAACAGTAAATCATCTAAGCTTAATAACGTAATTCCGTGAACACTGGCCCAAATAACGCGACTACTTTGTTCTATCTCATTTTGTTCTTTAATTGGATTAATGGTTTTAATTATCTCTTCAAGTACGCCCATCATTTGGCTAATACGGTTCTTTTGCCAATCAGGTAAGGCCTCGCCATTCATATTATGTTGAAATACTAAACGCCAACGATTAGGGTGCTGCTGAGCAAAATCATAATAACAGTAGGCAATGGCTTTTAATGCTTCTGCAGGTGTAGCGCTGTTTTCGAGCCCTTGATTTACTTGCAACATAATCTCATCTAAGGTTTGAGCAATCGCGCGCAGCAGCAATAAGTTATAACTACCAAAAATATTAACTAACGTACTCGGTACGTAGCCAATGCTTTTTGCCAGTTTTCTTAAGCTAAGTTCGTGATGACTATGCTCACCAAGAAATACCTTTACATTCTCCAAGGCCATGTGGCGTATTTCGTGATGGGTATGGTCGTTTCTGCGAGCCATATAAACCTAATTAGATAATTATGAACAATGTTCTTAATTTTAAATGTATCTGTCGATTCTTCAAGTAAGAGTTTTATCAATTAGGGCACAAAGCACAATGTTGAGAATAAAATAGAGGGTTTTTAACACTCTGAAACATACTCATGTATTTTAATGCTCCCAATATGAAGCGAGGCAGGCTATTATCAGGTCAAATTATTTTAATATAGTAAAGGAATAGACAATGAAACGTCTTCTATCTATTGCTGCCCTAATGTTTGTTTTTGTTCTTTCTGCGCCTCATGCAGAAGCAAAGAAATTTGGTGGTGGTAAATCATTTGGTAAGAGCTTTAAAACAGCACCTGCACCAAAACAAAAACAACAAAATACAAATACCATTGGTAAACAAGATACAGCTAAAGGCGCATCAAGCAAAAAAGGCTTGATGGGGGGATTACTTGGTGGTCTTCTTGTTGGTGGTCTTTTAGCATCAGTCTTTGGTGGCGGCGGCTTTGAAGGTATCCAATTTATGGATATCATCATTATGGCGGGTGTTGCATTTGTTCTGTTTAAGCTTTTCCGTATGTTTATGGCATCGAAAGCAGGCAGCATCAATCAGAGGCAAGGGACCGCATATGCCGGCCCACAAGCCTCTCATAATGAGCAACCAAGCTTCCGTGATAACCAACAGTATTTCCAAGGTGAACAAGCACAATCACAGCCTACAGGTGGTTTTGGTGCTCCAGCTGCTGATGAAGTACCGCACAACTATCCACCAGGTTTTGATCTGCAAGGTTTCATCAACGGTTCTCGTGAGCATTATCGTATTTTGCAAGGAGCATGGAACCATAACCAACTTGAGACAATTCAAGAGTACGTATCAATCAGTCTGTATAATGACTTGGTTCAAGAGCGTGCAAATCTTGAAGGTGCGCAGCACACAGATGTAATGTTTGTTGATGCAGAAGTAGTGCGTGCTGATCATGATGCAAACAGTGCACAGCTAAGTTTGCAGTTCTCTGGTCGTTACCGTGATTCAGTAGAGGGCGTTGAAGAAGCCATTACTGATATCTGGCACTTAGAGCGCGATCTTACACAACCTAATGCACCTTGGTTGATTATTGGTATTCAAGCTTAAATGCTTAATAATTTGATTAAAAAATATCCTCATAGCGAGTAATCCTATGGGGATTTTTTATAGGTGTGATCTAGCTCTGTTTTAATCTTTTAAAGACAGTCTATGCTGAATTCAGTTAATAAAATAAGAGAGATATATTATGCCATTTAATAAAGACATCGTTGAAGAAATGAATCTTCTCAAGCAATTCCCACTAGAAAGCACTCAAGCGGGTTTAAAAGTTCATTCAGACGCAGCACCCGAAGCAATCAAAGCAATGAAGCGTCTTTTCGAGAAAGGTTTGGTAACACAAGAGGACGGTGGCTACTTAACAAGTCACGGTACTGAAATTTCAGAGCAAGTACAAAACGTAGTTCGCGTTTTATCGTAACTTCTA
Source organism: Aliivibrio thorii (assembly GCF_057368585.1). Taxonomy (NCBI): domain Bacteria; kingdom Pseudomonadati; phylum Pseudomonadota; class Gammaproteobacteria; order Vibrionales; family Vibrionaceae; genus Aliivibrio; species Aliivibrio thorii. Next base: position 1,000,561 of record NZ_CM170654.1, read on the forward strand.
TACATAGAAGTTAGAGCGTCATTGACTCTAGTTCAGTGATGGTTTGAATAGCTTGTTCAGGTGTTGACCCACATACATCAGGGCAAGCTTTAAATTGATGACATACCTTTGGGCGTTCAGTCTTGCCAAATAACTTGCATAAGTTCTCATCGTTTAATTGTACACAGCGAACACCAGCTGGCTTTCCATCAGGCATTCCAGGAATAAATGACGTAATACTTGGCGCTATACAGCAAGCTCCGCAATATAATCTACATTCCATAACGCTATCTCATTGCATATCAATTAAAGGATGCGCAAAATAGCACTCTTCCCCTTTCAGGTCAAAAGAACTCCGGATTCTTATTCGGTGATTAGTAAACCACTTGCACTTTTAGCTCAAGATGGGTATAAAACCGCCTCTTCCCATAACGAGTGTAAAGCAATGACTGAGCAATATTGGCAACAAAAAAAATTAGAAGAAATGACAGAGCAAGAGTGGGAATCTCTTTGTGACGGCTGTGGTAAGTGCTGTCTACACAAGTTAATGGATGAAGATACCGATGAAGTTTACTACACCAATGTTGCATGTAGCTGGTTAAATAGCAAAACGTGTTCGTGTAAAGATTACGCTAAGCGTTTTACCTCTGGTGAAAACTGTCTAAAACTAAGCCGTGAAAATATCGCTGAATTTAACTGGTTACCAGTGACTTGCGCATATCGCCTATTGGCAGAAGGCAAAGACATCCCAGAATGGCACCCACTGATCACCGGCTCTAAATCAGCAATGCATGCCGCTGGTGAAAGCGTAAGAAACAAGGTTGTTTACGCGATTGATGTGAAAAACTGGGAAGATCACATTACGAATCATCCTCACAGAAACTAAGTAAATCAAGTTTTTTCAGAGGGTTATATTTTTCTTTTCAATTAATAACCCTCTATATTATGAAGATCTATCGCCATTTTGTAACCACTAGATATAGTGATATTTTATAGGTGGGGTAGGGAATTCTTAGTTACAGTACCTTCCTTGTGAGTTTCATCATAAAGTGTTTCACTAATCGGCACTGTGCGGTTTTCTTTCCCTTCGCTTTTGTATTTATTCAGCTGAGAGCTTTTAGGTTAGCTATTTCTAAAAATCGACCACCAGTGATAAGGCTAACTTTTACTACCTTTAAAGTGTAAAGGTGCTGATATTAAACTAGGTTAGTATCAAGGAGGTATTTACTTATAATTAATGGGTTTATAGTACATTGGTATTCAATAAAGCATCGCATATCTCAATCAAGTTATGAAATTTATCATGTCCTAAGCGGTTGATAGGGGGATGAAAGCTAAAGCTTATACTTTCTCTTATTTAGCATTCTTATTATTTTGTATTTAATGCTTTTGTTTTTTTTGGGTAAATCTTTTTGCGCTATTGTCACAATGGATTTTCTCGGCATTCTAGAACCAATAACAGTATTACTACAAAATGGCGAAATTCCAGATAATAGACGTTTGGTAATCCAGGTATCTATTTGCATTGAATAGCCTGTTTTACTCGCTCTAGATAGTAGCATATCCGCAAAATATGGCGTTATTCCATAAACATATAACGGAAAAAATCCATGTGTTTTTATGAATGGTTCAGTCGAACTCTCACGCCAACCAGTTTCAGAAAATGAAACCATTCCGAGTTTAATTGTCTCACACTTTATAGCATCTAACATTATGTCTTGATGTATGAGAGCGTTATCTTCAATAATTATTGCAGGTTCTAAATCGTTAACAACTCGACTCCAAGCTGATGTATGAGCTTTCCAAGCTCCAAATTGTCCAGTAGAAAGCTTTCTCGATTTAAAAGACAATTGCCTATCGCCGTAATTTAAATTTTCTCTTTTTAAATTCTCTATCGATTCAGAATAAATAAATTCAAACTTTAAATTCAGACTATTTAATTGTCTTTCCATCATTGACATTCGGTCTTTGTTACCAGTCGTTAAAATATATATTTTCATTATTACCCTACGAATTATTTTTTTGTTTTGAAACTTTACATTTGCTTAGACAAATATGTTATTTATATCTTTTCATGCAATCTAGAATCCCAATTAATCGATAGGCCCGTATCGAAATTGGCTGATTTTTATTCGCTTTTGTAAAAAATTTAGTTTGAGTCATCAATGATATCTTTTATGCTTAAAAAAACAATATCGACGTTGGTTTTTCTACATTATGCATATGAGGCTAGCATCAACATAACCTTTAGTTTCTACGTTATTATTAGTTCAAATTTATAACTTGAATTGAGTATGTGAAAGGAGCTGGTTGTACGTATTGATATAGATTGTTTAATAAGAGATAAAAATAATTCGATCGTGTTAGATACGTCCTGGCAACGGTTGATAAATTGTTGGTTAGCTCAGTTCAAGTTCTTGGTATATAATATCTTATATCAGGTTATTATTTGATTCCTAAAAAACTAACTTATTGATATGTAATTACTGTTGCGACAGTTAATTTACAATAGAGGGCTAACTCATTGTTAAATATTGAATTTTATTTATGTGTTCAGTGTAATCATGTTACCAACTACCCGCACAGAAACTAATGATCAACAAACCAAAAACACAAAAACCTGATCGTAAAACAGCGATGCTTAACATCATTGAGTTGGTGAAAGCAGACTTTCCATTTGATGCGCCTGAAGCTCAGATATGCGGTGATACCTGTGTGGGTTGCCCACGTAAGTTGATTGAGTTGGTAGAAGGTGAGTTGTTGTATTGGGAGTCTTACGTTCAACGCGGAGAAACGCCGAATTTCTCAGAGATCGAAAGCTTTGCCAAACTGTGTAAAAACGTTCGTCGTGGTTTAGTTCGAAATGGAATTTTAGAGCCATTATCAAGATAATGCCGTTCTATCAACATCTTAACATTGCCTGCTGTTGTCACTGATGGTAAGGCAATCACTTCTTTAATCCTCTTCTGAAATAAATCTTGTTTATTCGCTTCCTTTAATGTTGTCGCACAGAATAGTTGTGTTTCTATGTGTAAACGAATTGTTGTCTTTTTTTAGACATTAGCGCTTGAGGCTCTCTGCTCATCTTAATACAATTTAACAGTACATTATAAAACATATTATAAAAACCAGTCAGCCAACGATAAGATAATAATTATGAAATTAGAAGCAATTGATTACACTGCTGAGAATGCAGCCGAACTGTTTGTTAAATCACTGCGTGAGACAGGCTTTGGTGTATTGAAGAATCACCCAATTCAACAAGAGCTTGTGCAAAGTATTTATGATAATTGGTATGAGTTTTTCAACAGTGAAGAGAAAGAAAATTTCCACTTCAATGTAGAGACGCAAGATGGTTTTTTCCCAGCGTCAGTGTCAGAAGTTGCGAAAGGACACACTAAAAAAGACATCAAAGAGTACTACCATTATTACCCAACAGGCCAATGTCCTGCTCAATTGAAGACTCAAATTCAAGAGTATTACGATAATGCAAATGTACTTGCCGCTGAGTTATTGTCTTGGGTTGAAAAATACTCACCAGAAGATGTTTCTGCATTGTACTCTCAATCGCTTTCTAGCATGGTCGAAAACAGTGATAAAACATTGCTTCGAGTTCTGCATTACCCACCGTTAGAAGGCGATGAAGAGCTTGGTGCTATTCGTGCTGGTGCGCATGAAGACATTAACTTATTAACAGTACTTCCTGCAGCTAACGAGCCGGGATTACAAGTTAAGACGAAAGAAGGCGATTGGCTAGATGTCCCTTGTGATTTCGGTAATTTAATCATTAATATTGGTGATATGTTACAAGAAGCGTCAGGTGGCTATTATCCATCAACAACGCATCGTGTAATTAACCCAGAAGGTGCAGATAAAACGAAATCTCGTATCTCATTACCGCTGTTTTTGCATCCAAAACCTGAAGTAGTGTTGTCTGAGCGTCATACTGCAAATAGCTACTTAATGGAACGTTTACGCGAGCTAGGCGTGATTTAATAAGTAACAGCGAAGAATCATATGAATAAGCGAGTAATTTAGGTTGCTCGCTTTTTTGTGTCACTGTGATCGAGATTGTTCCTCTATAGCTACTTTGTGGAGAGTGCCGCAATTAGGTATTTATATTTTTCTATAATGAAGAGAGAGAAAGATTAGTGGAGATAAAAGATATGGAATATCGAATTGTTGGCATTGCTAGTGAGCATGATAACGATATTTGCTACATCATTAAAAACGTTGGTGTTGAGTTTGGCGCAGTAGGTGAGGGCTTTGGTCCCTCTGATGATGAAGTGTTGGAAATGAGTAAGCATTATAATCCCGCATTTAAGAGTAAATACCTCATTCTTTTACTTGATGGGCGAGTGGTCGGTGGCTGTGGCTTAGCGCCATTTAATGGTAGTGATACGGTCTGTGAGCTACGTAAATTGTTTTTACTACCAGAAGCGCGAGGAAGAGGCTTTGGCAAAACGATAGCAGAAAAAGTGCTAAAATATGGCAAAGAGTTTGGATACACTCAATGCTACTTGGACACTCTTTCAAGTATGAAATCAGCGATTAACTTATATGAAACTCTCGGTTTTAGGAGACTGTTAAAACCGCTTGATGGTTCTGAGCATAATGGCTGTGATGTGTGGATGCTTAAAAAATTTACGGAGGCATAAATAACCAGGCAAACGTTTGCTTTTCTTCCTCTTTCCTGTATTATCCGCCAAAATTTTTACTTATAAAAATATTAATTAGGATATATACATGTCATACCTACGCTATTTATTTACTGGTTTATTTGTTTTTCTGTCGTTTTCTGTATCAGCAGCGTCAAAGCCTATCGTTTTGCAAGGCGCGATGGATATTGAAGTTAATTATATGGTGGAGCAGTTAAAAGATGCACAAGAAGTTACTTTTGGGTCTTGGACGTTCTGGACGGGAACAATAGATAATTACCCTGTGATTGTATCTCGAACTGAAGTGGGTATCGCAAATGCTTCTGCATCAACAACATTAGCGATTGAAAATTTCTCTCCAGAAATGATTGTGAACCAAGGGACTTCAGGAGGACATGATCCTGAGCTTTATCGTGGTGATATCGTATTAGCAACGAAAAGTTTCAACATGGGAGCGAACCGCTCTGAGTTCTCTAAAGAGGAAGAGGGTATTCAGCCTGAGAAATGGAAAAACTTCACAGTAACTATGCGTTTAAGAGAAGAAAATAAATTGGTTGAGCACGATGCGTTTTATTCAGCATCAGAGCTTGTTGAGTTTGCCTATGAAAATGTGAAACACCCAGCGAAAGGAAAAGTCGTGAAAGGCGTGATTGGTACTGCTGATGAGTGGAACCGTGAGGTTGCTAGAATTAATTGGCTGCATAAAACATATCAAACGGCGGCAGAAGAAATGGAAAGTTCATCAGCTGCCCTAGTGGCTGAGGCCTACAAAGTTCCATTCATTGGTATTCGAATCTTATCGAACACGGATTTACATAATCAAGATTTTGACCCAGAGACAGCGGTAACGAATCAAAAGTACGTTATTGACTTTGTGAAGCAGTGGATTGCAGAGCAGAAGTAATAAGCAGATACAAAAAAGCCCCAGCATTTCTGCTAGGGCTTTGAATGTGGTGGAGGGATAGGGATTTGAACCCTAGAACCGCTATTAACGGTTGCCGGTTTTCAAGACCGGTGCTTTCGACCACTCAGCCATCCCTCCGATGCGGTGAATAATAGTGGGAACCGTTCTTCTTGTAAAGGATTCTTTTGAATTAAAAATTCGTTTGCTCTAAATTCGATCATATCGATGAAAGTTAGAGCAAATCTCGTTATGCTTATCGTTTATTTTAAAACAGGACGTGCATTAATCGTTTGTACAGGGCGGTTATTTCCTTCGTACAAGGATTTAAATTGAGCTAATTGTTGCGATGAAATCGTAATTGGATTCTTCATTACAAACCAAGTCACTCCTTCTGTGCATGGTGGTGTTGTTAGTGAGCCATTAAATCGATAATAAGCTTGCTCCTTTGGAAGTAGGTTTGTTAGATCAATTTTAGAACCTAAATCCACTTCTCCCGATTTAGGCATTTTTGACCAAATTTTTGCCAATTCAAGATTTGTTTTCCCTTCTTTCAACATTACACCAACAACTGCGAGATTTCCGTTTTTGTCAGAATGGACTAAATGCATCTCTAGTGGAAAAGAATGACCAGCAATGAGGTTTTCACTTGGGGCATGGAAATGCAACTGAAGGAGATTAAATATTTTACCTTCTATTTCTATCGATTGTTTACCATCAAAATTCACTTGCACTGTATGCCCGTTATTGACGATGTTTTTCCCAGCTTGAGCATAGTTAAATACGATAGGACTTAATGTGCTTTCAATCGCACCAGTAATATCTATAGGAGATTGGTTAACACCTGTCTGACAGGTTCCATGCTAGTGCTCAGGAGCAGTTTTACCAGAGTAACTCCATTCAGAAGCAGAAACAAAGCAACTAGCAGATAGAGCGGTTAAAGCCGTTAACGTAGTAATTATCTTTTTCATGGAACTTAGGTCCTTATTATTTTATTAATGAAGAGACAGGCTAGTACAGACGATCATGAGATTAAAACGCTTTGAATTAAATTTAGACAGCTACTTCCATTTATATGAAACGGCTTGAGAATTTGTTTTACTTTTAAGGCATTATTGATTGGAATTAAGCAATTTTTAAAACTCAGACTCTATCTGAGTTTTGAAAGTGGTGGAGGGGGGGATTTGAATTCTAAGGTTAGTCATTAAATGCAGATATCGATGAGAACTCATATTCAACAGATACAAAAAAGCCTCGTCATTTCTGACAAGGCTTCGTTGTATTGGCGGAGCGGACGGGACTCGAACCCGCGACCCCCGGCGTGACAGGCCGGTATTCTAACCAACTGAACTACCGCTCCAATTTTTAAAACTCAGACTCTATCTGAATTTTGAAAAGTGGTGGAGGGATAGGGATTTGAACCCTAGAACCGCTATTAACGGTTGCCGGTTTTCAAGACCGGTGCTTTCGACCACTCAGCCATCCCTCCAATGCCGAGCATAATAGGCTGAACTACTTTTGTTGTAAAGTACTAATTTTAAAAAATATTCTGTTTGATTTAATTTTAAACAATTTGAGGGTGTTTAAAGCAATATTGAAGGTTTGATTATTGAGTTCTCTTAAGCTGGATAAATATAGGCCGGGAATAATGGGGATCTAGTTAGATATGACCAATGGATTAGTAGAGAGGGAACTCATATTCGACAGATACAAAAAAGCCTCGTCATTTCTGACAAGGCTTCGTTGATGTTGGCGGAGCGGACGGGACTCGAACCCGCGACCCCCGGCGTGACAGGCCGGTATTCTAACCAACTGAACTACCGCTCCAATTTTTAAAACTCAGACTCTATCTGAATTTTGAAAAGTGGTGGAGGGATAGGGATTTGAACCCTAGAACCGCTATTAACGGTTGCCGGTTTTCAAGACCGGTGCTTTCGACCACTCAGCCATCCCTCCAGTGCGGTGAATAATAGTAATATCCTTACTTCTTGTAAAGCATAAAATGCAAAAAAGTGTTTGGTTGCGCTATTTTTGCGCATTATGTTCTATTTTTAACTTAATTAAGCTGTTTTTCTATATAAAACAGTCGTTATTTAATAGCTAATTTTTTATTACTGACATAAAAAATCCCTTTGCTAAGAAAGGGATTTTAAAGATTACTTATTTTTTCGGATGATAAAATCGTTTTAACTCGGAGATGCCTTGCATCAATAAGGAGAGTTTTGGTTTTTCATCAGTAAGTCGATTATAGTTTTCATCATATACTTTGTAATTACCAAATGTATCGATAACAACAGTGTTTGTATTTGTTATTAAAGCGATATTCTTTCTATCCCCGGCTAATAACCAGCTACGATCATTGTCTTGGGTAAATAAGTTTAAGCCACTGCTGTAACTTTCTGATGGTGTCGTTGTTTTTAAGAATGACTCCATTAGCGTTGGTGCTAAATCTAAATGACTTGAACGTGTTGTGATTAATTCTGGCTCTACGTCAGGCCAATGAATGAGCATAGGTACTCGTAATTGATATTGGCTAAAGTTTGTACTTGAACCCCAACTATTTGTTTTGGTCTCATCAAATTCCATTCCGTGATTTGAGGTAATAATCACGATGGTTTTTTCCCAATCAGGAGACTGTTTTAGTGCTCTTAATACACTCTTTAGTTGTTGGTCTGTTTTCTGTACCGCTTTACGGTAATTAATTTCAAATGCACTTTGGTCTGAATTTTCTGTAGAGATAGGGCTAGTTGCATCGTATTCAGAAACAGAGGTTAGTTCTAAGTAACTAAACCAAGGAGTGTCAGGCGTTTGTGCTTTAAACCAATCATTCCATTGGTTAATAGCTTTTGTGTCAGACATCTTTTCTTTAGCGTCACTTAGCTCACCTTTAGTAAAGATGATTTGTTTATATAATGAAGAGTTGAAATCATCACCGCTGAATAACCCAAAAGAGTAATTACGGTTATGTAATTCAGCTAAAATAGGAGATTCAATATTTGAATTTCTAAAATTATCAACGTAATTCCCAGGAAGGCCATAGAAAAGACCAAATAGGCTTGTTGGGTTATTACTTGCACTATAATGATTGTTGTAATTTATGTTGTTCTGCGCAAAGCGGGTTAGGTTGGGCGTATCTGTATGATTTAATGTATCAGCACGAAGACTATCGATCATGATGATTTGTAAATTATAACCCGTTTGTTTTGTTTTAAATTTAATCGGCTCTAACGGATAACGCATTGCTTCTTGAGCTCCGCCAGTACCTTCTTCTTGAATTTGTTTTGCTAGTGCTTCGCGATCAATAAATCCATGCTTTTCTAAAAACGAACGTGCGGTCATTGGATATGATAGTGGGAAAGTTGCACGTTGAGCAGTTACGGGGCCATAAGCAGAAGCATCTGCCCATGTATGAATTAAATGGCTGCCAATAAAAGCAACAGAAAATAGAATAGCAAAAGGACGACCTACATGTTTATGAGCTAATTTACGTAGCTTATTCCAAACCCATTCAGATAGAGAAAGTTGAAGTAGGAAAATCACGGGAACGACAATGAATAAATATTGCCATTGTGTATTTAAATTTGATTTATCGTTGTTTAAAAGCATATCCCAAACCAGAGGCGTGATATGCAAATGAAGATTTTGATATGCGTAGGTATCAAGAAGTAATAATGTCATACCTGCTGTAGCAATAATGACACTTAACACCCGCATTAAGCGTTGGGATGGCGTAATAAAGGTTAAAGGAAATAAAACCAGAATATAAAAGCCAAAGACTAGGAAGCCAAAATGACCTATCCAGTTTAAAACCAGATAGGTCTGACCTAGTAGCGTTTCAGGCCATGGAGATTGCGATATATAACGTGTGCCAATAAGCATTGCAGCAATGATATTGAAAAAGCTGAACCAGTGGCCCCAAGTTATTAACTTAGAGACTTTGTCGCCGTAAGTATTTCCGCTATCAACCATGGTAATTGAATTCTCGCTCTTAGTGAGTTTTTGGTGTATCTAATGAGCTAAGCAGTGCTTGAGCAAATTTTTCAGCGATGATTTTACGCTGTTCTGCTGGCACTTCTTGGTTTAGTACATTCGTTGCAATGTTACCAACCAACATTAGAGATAGATCTGCCGGTGCGCGATGTTTATCTAGTACATCGACCATCTCTGTTAACATTTGTTCAATTTGTTTGTTGCTGTATTTAGAAGTAATAGCCATAAGTCTTTTCAGTTAATGATAGTGAAAGCGGCTTATGATAACCTACTATGTACGTCAACTAAAAACCTTTTCTATTATGAGTTTAACCCTTTCAAACGTAATTTTACATAAATTAGTAAAAAATGAGCAAGATGAACTCGAAGTTTGTCTACGAAATCAAACTCTTGACAACGAAGAGTTCACTGAAGCTCTAGTTTCAGAGCTGCATCGTGTCTTTAACTCTAAAGCAGGTAAAGGCTTTGGTGTTTTCAAGACTGAGAGTGAGTTTGGCCATTGGCTAGGATCTGTTCGTAAGAATGAAACACCCTTCTTAGAATTCAGTAATAAATCGGCTGAAAAATTAAAATCAGAATTGATTAAATATCCGTTTGCTGAAGAAGGTATCTTAGTGATTGCTGAGTACCGCTCGTTAGCAACAGAATATTTGTTTGTTGCTGTTCTACCATCAAATGAAAGCATGAAGGTTACGGAGCAACTAGATATTAGTTCGACTGATTACCTTGATATTGCAAAAATGGATATTGCGGCTCGTATTGATTTATCAACGTGGGAAACGGATTCAGATTCAAATCGCTACCTTACGTTTATTAAGGGGCGTGTAGGTCGTAAAGTCTCTGATTTCTTCTTAGATTTTTTACAAGCAGATGTTGGTATGGATACAAAGGTTCAAAACCAAGTATTGATGCAAGCAGTAGAAGACTTCTGTGCTGATGAGCGTTTAGAAAAAGACGAAAAGCAACAATATCGTAAGCAAGTATATGATTACTGTAATGGTCAATTACAAGCGGGTGAAGAGCTAACGGTAAAAGAATTATCGGGTGAGTTACCAACGTCTGAATCTGGTTCTAATTTCTATCAGTTTGCAGAAGAGCAAGGTTATGAGCTAGAAGAATCGTTTCCTGTTGACCGTACCGCATTACGTAAGTTAACGAAATTTGTTGGCGCTGGTGGTGGCTTGTCATTGAATTTTGATGCGATGCTACTAGGTGAACGTGTGTTCTATGATCCAGAAACCGACACTTTGACGATTAAAGGCACCCCTCCAAACCTTAAAGATCAATTAACGCGACGTCTAGGTTCTTCTGAATCATAATTCGTGTTTATATTATAAAAATTAAAGCTGTTAATTTACTTATAATTGACGGCTTGTTCTCAAATATTTGAGCATTTAATTTTTACAAAATGATACTCTACCAGTCCTTTAATTATAAAACTCTGGTTAGGTAGGGTTGTTCATGAAATATACCTCTAAACTTTTTGTCTCCAAGCTTTTCGCTATCGCTCTTCCCCTCCTTTTTCTCAATGGCTGTTCTTTACTTGAGCTGAAAATAGAATCTCAATCTGTGCCATTAACAACGACAGAGTTAAATACTCGAATATTAACTCGTGGTTACAGCAAACATTTCTTTAGTGAAGTTGAAGCTGCTGCAGATAAGATTTCTTCAAGCTATCCAAAAGACGATGTTTTACATCAATCTTATGTTTTGCTGTGGAAAATAAATGCAGAAGAAGGGTTGCAACGAGCGGCATATCAAGTCTCTCCTCAAATTGCCTTAATTGATTCGTGGGTTTTTGCGGCACAGATGGAGCAGTTTTTCTCCGTAGGTGGGAAAGGGGCTGCATTATTTGAAAGCGATGCGGATTTTAAAGCCAGTCAACTTTTGCATGAGGATATTAAAGCTTTGGCAGAAAAGCTGCTATCGAAATCTGAATTTAATGAAGCTCAAGAATTTATTACTGACTTTGTGTCGAAAAATCAGTTTGAAAGTTTAATGATGCGTAGAACTCCTGCATTAAAGGCGTGGTTAGCTCACCAAAACATTGATGAATCAGAAGCGGTAGCAACATTAGGAACAATGCCGGAAGCGTTAGGTGATGTTTCTGATCGTCTTGGTTTAGTCTCAGAGCAAACCCCGAAGATCATGACATGGAAAGCACAACTGATTGCATTGAATAGTAATGTAAATGGTAATGACATTAATAAAACCATGGAAAGCTTGCGTCATACTTCGGAGTCATTCCAAGATTTTGTTAAAAATAACCCTGAGTATATGCAAAACTTAGCAGAGCAAATGAGCTTGCAACTGCAGCCATTGCTTGATGACTTGGATATGAAAACCGATGATAAATTAAACCAGCTTAGTGCCGAACGTGTGGCTTTAGAGGCTATGGTCGCAAGAGAACGTGAAGAGTTGGTGAATATGGTCGAGAGAGAACGTAAAGCAATTGCGGTTATTGTTTCTCAAGAGCGGGAGAAGTTTACTCAAGACCTTGATAAAGTGTCACAAGATGTCTTAACGCTTGCCATGGATAAGGTTATAGACTTAATTAAAAGTACCATTATTTACTTTATCTTATTCATCCTAGCGATTTTCTTTGCACCTTTGGGCTTAGGTTACTTTCTAGGCAAACGAGCAGCAATAAAGAAAACGACTGTATAGATATTGGTTGTAAGGTTTAGATATAAAAAGCCCGAGGTTGAATAATCAACCTCGGGCTTTTTTTAGATATGCGATTTAGAATAGAACAGTATGAGTTACGCTGTTTTTGTTTCTACAGCAATAGCTTCATCTGTTTCTTCTATTGTGATAGTTGGTTCGCATTTATCAACAAACCAGCCCATGTAAGACGTTACAATCGTTACGATAATACATACAAAGCTTAACCACATGAATGGTGCGTAAGACAGTGTTGCAACACCAAGAATACTCGCCATGTAAATACCGTTATCACTCCATGGAACCATACCTGAAGTTAGCGTGCCGCCAAACTCAGCGTTACGAGAAAGGTTTTTACGTTTGTAACCTAAGCGGTCGTAGTTTTTCGCACAAATCTTTGGGGTAAGGATAAGTGATACGTACATTGCTGAACCAAAGATGTTACCAAAGAAAGCGGTAGCAATAGTACTTGTCGCTAGTGAACCTGGACCTTGAACGCGTTTTTCGAAAAGTTTAGCAACGGTTTCTAATACGCCAACTTTATCTAGTAGGCCACCAAAACCTAAACCAAAGACGATAACAGCAACAGAGCCAAGCATTGAAGACATACCGCCACGGTTGAGTATTGCATCAATGAAATCAACACCAGATGAAATAGAGAATGGAGCCCACGCTGTGTTAAATGCTGTTAAGAAGTCAATGTCTTGAACCATTACCGCCCAGATAATCCCCAGCAGTGAACCAAAGCTGATTACTGGGAAAGAAGGCATACGCATTGCCAGTAGGCCAAGAACAATAACCACAGGAACAAATGAGAATGGAGAAATAACAAATTGCTCTTCCATTGCAAGGATAACTGAGTCTACTTGGCTCATATCAACGTTACCTGCAAAGTGGAAACCAAATGCAGTGAACATGATACCAGTAATGATATAGCTGATAAGTGCAACTGGAAGCATACCTTTGATATGTTCCATCACCTCAACACCAGACATAGAAGAAGCAAGAATTACTGAGTCTGATAGTGGAGACATTTTATCGCCAAAGTAACAACCAGAAAGGATAGCACCGGCAGTAATCGGGGCAGGAACACCAAGACCTTGACCAATTCCCATCATCGCAATACCCGCAGTACCTGCAGCACCCCAAGAAGTACCGGTTGCTAATGCCGTTAATGAACAGATGATCATCGTTGCAAGAAGGAAGATCGATGGGTGAATTGCTTTTAAACCATAGTAAATAATGGTTGGAACAATACCGCCAGAAATCCAAGTACCTACCAAAGCACCTACAGCCAAGAGAATTAATACTGCTCCTAGTCCGTTGGAGATGCCATTTAGAGCCGCTTTTTCTAAAGATTTGTAATCATGACCTAACTTGATACCAAGAGTAATGATAATGAACCAACCAATATAAAGTGCTAATTGGATAGGTAAATCAAGTTGTGCCGTGAAAGAAAAGGCAAGAAGTAGAAATAGCCCTAAAGATATAATTACCTGTGTTATCGAAGGTAACTTTGTCGTTGCTTGCTTCATGTATAAAGCCTCTTTTTTGTATGCATGAATAAAATTCATACGATAAGGGATTGTGTTTTCTAAACGAGGTGCACTTTACCTTATGATCAACAATAGATCGATTAAGTATGGCTTATTTGTGATTCTTATCTCTAGGGCTGTTAATTTGATGAGTTTAAAGTAATTAAATGGTTAAATTTTTTATTTAAAATTGATAATGTTTGAATCTAATCCGAAAGTGATTTTTTTATTTTATATTGTGAATATAGTGTTGTTGTGATTTTGTTTTTCATTAATGCCCTATATTTCGGAGTAATTGTTGGCTTTTATTGTTATCTGTGAACTTTTATGAAGTGTAACGAGATGTTTTTATAACCAAATGTTGTTTTTTGATACTTTAATTTAATTTCCTGTAATTAATTATTGAAAAATAACTTCTTATTAACTTCAAAGCCGTGGGTTGATGACGTTAACTTTTAAATTGTTTGTTTTTTGTTCTTTTAAGAAAAGAGTGAGTCTTAAAATTTGAAAGAATATGATTCAGAAAATAATAAGTATAGGGAAAATAGTACTTGAGATTTTTGTCTGTTCATCATATAGATGGTGTAAGCACTTTTTATTTTTGAAATTACAGGGAGAGTACAATGAGAGTAGGTTTAGTTGGCTGGCGTGGCATGGTGGGTTCTGTTTTAATGCAACGTATGGTCGAAGAACGTGATTTTGACCATATTGAACCTGTATTTTACACCACATCACAAGTGGGAATTCCAGCACCAAACCTTGGAAAGGATGCCGGTTTACTTCAAGATGCATTTGATATTCAGTCCTTACTAAAATTAGATGCCATTATTACCTGTCAAGGCGGTAGCTATACTGAGAAAGTATACCCAGCACTCCGTCAAGCAGGTTGGAAAGGCTATTGGATTGATGCCGCGTCTACATTACGTATGAAAGATGATGCGATTATTACGCTTGATCCAGTGAACTTTGATCAAATTCAGCAAGGCATTCATGCGGGTACTAACACCTATGTTGGTGGTAACTGTACGGTTAGCCTGATGCTAATGGGGCTTGGTGGCTTATATAAAGCAGGTTTAGTTGAGTGGGTGAGTGCTATGACGTATCAAGCGGCTTCTGGTGCTGGTGCGAAAAATATGCGTGAGCTAATTTCTCAAATGGGCGTAGTGAATGATTGCGTGACATCTGAATTGGCAAACCCTTCAAGCTCTATTTTAGATATTGATAGAAAAGTAGCAGAAACAATTCGTTCTGATTCATTCCCAACATCAGAGTTTGGTGCTCCACTGGCGGGTTCATTGATCCCTTGGATTGACGTTAAGCGCGAAAATGGCCAGAGCAAAGAAGAGTGGAAAGCAACTGTTGAAACCAATAAGATCCTTGGTCTTCAAGATTCACCTATTGCGATTGATGGTACCTGTGTACGTATCGGTGCAATGCGTTGTCACTCGCAAGCATTAACGATTAAGCTGAAACAAGATGTGCCAATGGATGAGATTGAAGAGATCATCGCTACCCACAATGATTGGGTTAAAGTTATTCCTAATGAACGTGATATTACCGCACAAGAGCTAACGCCAGCAAAAGTGACTGGTACGCTATCTGTTCCTGTTGGTCGTTTACGTAAAATGTCGATGGGTAACGATTTCTTAAATGCCTTTATGGTTGGTGACCAGTTGTTATGGGGTGCAGCAGAGCCACTTCGTCGTACATTAAGAATCATTCTAAATGAGAAAAGATAGTTTCTTAATTAATACCAATCGTAGTAAATAACTGACCATCCTAACTGGTTAAAATGCTCGATAATTGCGTTGAAATTTTTGATTGTAGAATAACTAGTATTTAGTGAAAAAAAAGGCTCCCCATGAGATAATCTGGGAAGCCTTTTTATTATATTCAGACTGGTGCTTTATTTAGTGAGTTAATTCACCACGTAAACTTTGCTGCATCATTGTACGCATCGTTTCATAAGGCAGGTCTTTACTTAGTAGGAAGTGTAATTTAGCAAGTGCGGCTTCAGGTGTCATGTCGTAACCACTGATAACGCCAGCTTCTGCTAGGGCACAGCCTGTAGCATAACCACCCATGTTTACTTTTCCTGATAAACATTGCGTTAGGTTTACAACCACAACCCCACGTTCAGAGGCTTCTTTTAATTGAGCAAGAAGTTCTGGATTTTGCGGAGCATTACCAACACCAAAGGTCAGTAAAATCATCGCATTCACTGGTTGACGTAATGTATTTTTAATTACTTCAGCAGAGATACCTGGGTACATGGTTACTACACCTATTGGTTGTGGTGTAATGTTATTAACTGTGAATTCGCCTTTTGGCTGTTTATTAATTTCCGCACCATTAATTTGAATATTAATACCCGCTTCCAATAGTGGTGACAAGTTTGGTGAAGAAAACGCATCAAAGCCATCTGCGTGAGATTTTGTACTGCGATTGCCTCGAATAAGTTTGTTATTGAAAAATAACGTGACTTCATTAATTGGGTAGTTCGCCGCAATGTGTAAAGCGTTTAATAAGTTGCTTTGACCATCAGAGCGTAGCTCAGCAAGAGGAATTTGAGAGCCAGTAACGATAACTGGTTTACCAAGGTTCTCAAGCATAAATGACAGTGCTGAGGCAGTGTAGGCCATGGTATCCGTACCATGCAGAATTACAAATCCGTCGTATTTATCGTAGTTAGCACGAATATCATCTGCAATGCGTTGCCAATCTTCAGGCGTCATATCAGATGAGTCAATCAGTGGCTCATATTCGTGAATGGTGAAAATAGGCATTTCTGCACGATGGAACTCAGGCATTTGTTTTAATTGATGTTGCATGAATCCTGCAGCAGGAACATAGCCATGATCATCTGATTTTAACATGCCGATTGTGCCGCCAGTGTAGGCGATGTAAATGTGTTTTCTTTCCATAATAACAACGGTACAGAGTTATGGGAGGTGGTGCGATTATACTGTGCATTTGGCATAAAGAAAGCCCGACATGTGTCGGGCTCGTCATGCTTTTAAAGATTGCTACAGTTCAAACAGAAGAGATATTGCCCTTTTGGATCATTAAAGTTATTCAACATGTTGATGTCTGTTGCAACTTTGCTGATAGTCGGTTGCAATGCTTCAGGAGCAAGTGAAAATAATTCTGTCTTGATATTAGCGTTAAAGCTCATACTTAACTCTTCAAGGAATTGCTCCATTGGAGATAGCGGCTCTTTAACCCAGTAGAGGTTATATGACTCCATATTGGCTAATTGAGCTGCGGCTTGTACTGCATCATCAAAATCACCTAATTGATCAACTAAACCATGTTTTAGCGCATCTTTACCTGTCCAAACACGACCTTGGGCTACGTTATCAACCGCTTCTAAGGATAGATCACGATGATCACTCACCAGTTTAATAAAGCGGTGGTAGCCATGTTCGATACCTAACTGCATTACTTGAGCAACATCATCATTTAACGGGCGAGTTAAGCCAACGCCATTAAATGGAGAGGTTGAAATCCCATCACTGTGGATCCCCATTTTATTTAAACCTTTTTCAAAGGTGGTTAAAATGCCAAAAATACCGATAGAGCCAGTAATGGTGGTTGGTTGTGCAATGATCTTGTCTGCACTTGCAGAGATCCAATACCCACCAGAGGCTGCAACACTCGACATCGAAATAACCACAGGTTTCCCTGCTTCTTTAAGGGCATCGACTTCATTACGGATCACTTCAGAAGCAAAAGCACTGCCTCCTGGACTGTCAACTCGTAGAACGACTGCTTTTACGTTGTCATCACCACGGGCTTGACGAAGTAGGGCAGCAGTTGAGTCACCACCAACAGTGCCTTGGCGTTGAGTGCCATCCATAATTGCCCCACTTGCTACAACAACCGCAATATCTTGAGCATCAGGAATGATCGCAGGGCGAACTTGTGGGCGATAATCGTAATAACTGATTTGTTTAAAGCTGTCGTAGCCATTTGAGCCAAATTGCTCAATGAGATCTTTACGAACTTCTTGTCGTGTAGCCAGCTTATCGACTAAACCAAGCTCCACTGTCATTTGTGATAAATCACCATTAACAGTCTTTAATTTTGCAATGAATTGATCCATTGGCATGGTTAACGTTTTTGCATCAATTTGACGGTTAGTGGCAACATCATCTAAATAAGCATCCCACAATTGAGTTAGCCATACGGATGTTGATTCTTTTGCCGCATCAGACATGTCATTTCTAAGGTATGGTTCTACTGCTGACTTATATGTTCCAACACGGAAAACATGTGTAGAGACATTTAATTTCTCAAGTAAATCTTTGTAGTACAGAGTATAAGCACCATAGCCACGTAATAAAACAGTGCCATCTGGAGCCATAAAAATTTTATCAGCGTAACTTGCCAAATAGTATTGGCTTTGGTTGTAGTAATCACCAATGGCATAAACAGGCTTACCTGCCGCTTTAAATGTATTAATGGCTTTAGCGATATAACGTAATTTGGTTAGGCTGGTTTCATTCATTTCTTTTAAATGAAGCACTAAACCTGACACATTATCATCGTGAGCAGCAAAGCGAATGGTATCGACAATATCAAATAAGACGTTCTCTTGTGATTTTTGACTGCCTAATAAATCAGAGGTAACACGCTCTAATGGTTCACGAAACTTACTCTCTTCAACAATGGGGCCTGATAAGTCAAGAATGAGGGCTTTTTTCTCTACTTGTTGAGTTTCAACATTAGAGTCATCATTGCTTAGAAAAGTGAAAGCAATAACTCCCACAAAAGCAAGAAAAACTAGGTTTAATACCAATTGACGCGTAAAGGAAAGTAACTTCCATATCGCTTGAAAACATTTCCCTATGAAGTGGAATAACCCTTTCATATTGTTCCTTATTATTAGTTTGAACTCTGTGACTATCCTACGCTAAGTGAAGCAAAAAGTAACTAAGCGAAATAATCCTGAATGAGAATGAATGCTAATTAGTGTAAATAAGAAAAATATTGATGAATGTTGCATATTTGTAAATAGTTAATTGTAGCAAAGGCCTATAGCTACTATTCTGGTCAGACCACAATAATTATAAAAGCGATGGATTGTTATGACGTACCCACACCTTTTTCAGCCGTTAGAACTTGGGTTTACTCAATTAAAAAATCGAGTCTTAATGGGCTCTATGCATACTGGATTGGAAGAAAGTAATGATGGTTTTAAAAAATTGTCCGCTTTTTATGCTGCTCGAGCTAAAGGTGGGGTTGGGCTTATTGTTACTGGTGGTTTTGCGCCAAACTTTCGAGGACGTCTAACGCCCTTTAGTGCACAGTTTAGCTCTTCTCGTGCAGCGGAGAAACATAAAGCGTTAACTCGTGCTGTACATGATAATGGCGGAAAAATTGCCCTTCAGCTTCTTCATGCGGGTCGCTATGCGATGCATCCTTTAGCGGTGAGTGCTTCTGACATTAGAGCACCGATAGGTATGTTTACGCCAAGCCAAATGAGTGAGCGCCAAATTCAAAAAACTATCCATGATTTTGCTAATAGTGCGCATTATGCAAAACAAGCCAATTACGATGGCATTGAAGTAATGGGATCTGAGGGGTATCTCATTAATCAATTTATCTGTGCTAGAACAAACATGAGATATGACGATTGGGGCGGTAATTATCAAAATAGAATACGCTTCCCGTTAGAAATTATTAAAGCGATACGTGAAAAAGTAGGTACTGATTTTATTATTATCTTCCGATTATCTATGCTTGATTTAGTGGAACAAGGCAGCACGTTTGACGAGGTGGTGGAGCTTGCTCAAGCGTTAGAAAAAGCCGGTGTGACAATTTTAAATACCGGGATTGGTTGGCATGAAGCAAGAATACCAACCATAGCAACTCAAGTGCCACGCGCAGCATTTAGTTGGGTGACAGAAAAATTAAAAGATAAAGTCTCTATTCCTTTAGTTACGTGTAATCGCATTAATACGCCAGAAGTTGCAGAGAATATATTAGCATCGGGACAGGCCGATATGGTGTCAATGGCGCGTCCATTTTTAGCGGATGCTGAATTTGTAAATAAAGCAGAGCAAGACAAATCAGAATTAATTAATACTTGTATTGGCTGTAATCAAGCCTGTTTGGACCATGTATTTAAAGCTAAGCGAGCCACGTGTTTGGTTAACCCTCAAGCCTGTTATGAAACCGAGTTAGTACTTACTCCTACTGAAAAAGTGAAGTCAATTGCAGTGATTGGTGCAGGAATGGCTGGTTTATCTTGTGCGACATCAGCGGCCGAACGTGGTTATCAAGTAACAGTATTTGAGCGAAGTGATCGCATTGGTGGGCAGTTTAATTTAGCCATGCAGATCCCAGGAAAAGAAGAGTTTAAAGAAACCATTCGTTATTTCTCCAATAAATTAGATCATAAGAACATTATCGTTAAGTTGAATTATACCGTTGAAATGGATGAACTGCGCCAGTTTGATGAGGTGGTAGTGGCAACAGGCGTTAAGCCAAGAACCCCACCGTTAGAAGGTAGCGATCATCCAAAAGTGATTGATTACCAAACTTACATTAAGACTCAACCTAAACTTGGTCAAAAAGTGGCGGTGATTGGGGCGGGTGGTATTGGCGTTGATGTCGCGACCATGATCACTGAGCCTGAAGATCACACATTAGATGCGTGGTTAAAAGATTGGGATATTGATAAAAATATAGAATTTGAAGGCGGCTTAAAGCCACAAGAAACAGATCAAACGACTCGTGAAGTATGGTTGATGCAGCGTAAAAAAGGCAGCATAGGTAAAGGTCCTGGCAAAACGACGGGTTGGATCCATAAACGTACCTTACAAAAACGTGGCGTACATATGCTAGCAGGTGTTGAATATTTAAAAGTGAATGATGAAGGTTTGTATATTCGTCAAAATGAAGAGGTTAAGCTGCTCGATGTTGATCATGTTTTAATGTGTGCAGGCCAAGTATCTGTCAATGACTTAGTTGAAATATTAACCTCAGAAAAGATTGAGCATCACGTTATTGGTGGTGCAGATCATGCCGGTGAATTGGATGCGAAACGAGCAATTCGTCAAGGGGTTGAACTAGCCGCAAAACTTTAAGCTAAAATTCCAACAAGTTAGGCAACAAAACTTGATAACTGTCTATTTATACAGGTATAGTGCTGATGTTATTCACAACATCAGCACTTTTTTATGTCACGATTATTTATTGCAGAAAAACCGAGTTTAGGTCGAGCGATTGCCGCAGGCCTAGCAAAGCCACAGAAGAATCAACAAGGCTACATAGAATGTGGCAATGGCGACATTGTAACTTGGTGTATTGGTCACCTATTAGAGCAAGTTGAGCCTGATGCTTATGATGATAAATACAAATCGTGGCGTATGGAGCATTTACCTATTGTTCCTGAACAGTGGCAACTTCGTCCAAGAAAATCGTCGAGCAAACAATTAACGGTGATCCGAAAGTTATTGAAAACCGCTTCTCAAGTGGTTCACGCAGGCGATCCTGATAGAGAAGGACAGTTATTAGTTGATGAAGTTTTGGATTATTTAAAACTGTCTAAAATGAAAAAAGCCGCAACTCAACGGTTATTAATCAGCGATTTAAATTTACCGGCAGTAAAACGTGCATTAACGTCAATGCGAAGTAACCAAGAGTTTATTCCTCTCTCTATTTCAGCGTTAGCGCGCTCTCGTGCCGATTGGTTGTATGGCATGAACATGACTCGTGCTTATACCTTATTAGGTCAACGTGGTGGTTATCAAGGCGTATTATCCGTAGGCCGTGTACAAACGCCAGTATTAGGCTTAGTGACCCGTCGTGATGAAGAGATTGCTAATTTTGTTCCTAAAGCGTATTTCACCTTAGACGCATTAATTCCTTATCAAAATCCTCAGTTGAATGACGGACAAGCGTTTGATATTCGAGCGAAGTGGAAGCCAAGTGAAGCGTGTCAGCAATGGCAAGACGAAGAAGGGCGCGTGCTCAGTCTGAAATTGGTCGAAAACGTAGCTCAGAGAATTGCGAATCAACCAGCAACCGTCACTAAAGCTGAAAATAAAGAAACCAAGCAAAATGCGCCTTTACCTTATTCGTTATCGTCATTACAAATAGATGCTTCAAAACGTTACAACCTAAGTGCACAGCAAGTATTAGATGCGTGCCAAGCGTTGTATGAAAAGCACAAATTAATCACTTACCCACGCTCAGACAGTCGTCATTTACCCAAAGATCATTATAAGCAGCGTGAACAAGTATGCGCTGCAATTGGTAATAACGATAAGCAATTATCTAGCGCCGTAAGCAATGCCGATTTAACGTTGAAATCACGAGCATGGAATGACAGTAAAGTAGATGCTCACCATGCGATTATTCCAACCCCAAAATCGAGTGGTTCGGCAGGGCTTTCTGGGCTTGAAGAGAAGGTTTATCACTTAATTGCCCGTCAGTATTTAATGCAGTTTTATCCTGCTGCTGTTTACGCCGAAGCTGAGTTGGTGTTTGATATTGCAGGGGGTGTCTTTGCAGCCAAAGGCAAGCAGATGTTGTTTGCAGGCTGGCGAGTATTACTGGGCAAAGCTCAAGCACAAAATAGCGATGATGATGTAGCGAATAAAGTTCCTCCGCTTAAAAAAGGCGAAGTACATACTTGTCGTGAAGGTGAAATAAAACACAAGATGACGGAGCCTCCTAAGTATTTTACTGAGGCCACGTTGCTGCAAGCCATGACGGGTATTGCACGCTTTGTTGAAGATAAAGAGCTGAAAAAGATCCTAAGAGATACCGATGGATTAGGAACCGAGGCCACACGAGCAGGGATATTAGATACTTTATTTAAACGCCAACTATTAACTCGCAATGGTAAAAACATTCATGCGAGTGAGGCTGGAAAAGGCTTGATTAACGCGTTACCGAATGAGGCGACTTACCCAGATATGACTGCTCATTGGGAGTTTCAGCTACAAGGAATGACAGAAAGAACCTGTGCATATCGTCCTTTTATGTCTGAATTAGAAACCAAAGTCCTAAACTTTATGCAAAGGGTTCAGCAAGGTCCGGTACCAGAATCATTAAAAACGTTGAAAAGCCCGACAAAACCGCAATTTAAACGTCGTAGAAAAGCAAAGAAATCATAAAACTAGATCCGTATCATCGAACAGAATTAAAGAATAAATTAAGGTGCCTTCTTAACGTTACTTTTAGAATAACTAAGAAGGCAATATGACATTTAAACATGCAGTGGGTTTTGGTGTAGCAGGTAACTTTGCTGGGCATCTGGAACAAGCAGGGGAAGCAACTGATTTTTTAAATGTGAAAGTTGAAAATGCCATTCAACCAAAAGCACTGTTTCCATTTTATATCCCATCACAACAAGCAGGATTCTTATCTCAATATCCTTTGTCGTCTGATTCTATTATTCCACCTAATGATGCTGATAACCTGCAAATTGAACCAGAAGTTGCGATTGTGTTTGATATCACTTATCAAGACAATAAAGTGGTGGCCTTAACCCCGGTGAAGTTTGCGGCATACAATGATTGTTCAATTAGAAAGCCCAATGCAAAAAAGATAAGTGAGAAGAAAAACTGGGGTGAAAATACCAAAGGGATCTCACAAGATTTTATTGGGTTAACTTCGTTCACTAAAGGATGTGAGCTAGACTCCTACCGTATTGCAAGTTTTCATATTCGTAACGGTCAAATGAATCGATATGGAGAAGACAGTGCTGCGATTGATTACAGCTATTTTCATGAACAATTGAGTGAGTGGATGATTGACCGAATGAATAACCAGAAAGATGAAGGTCCCGCTGAAAATCTAGCTTTATATTTATCTAATGCAAATTATCCAGAACAAGCGATTATTAGTATTGGTGCAACACGCTATACAGAGTTTGGAGAAAGTAATTTTTTGCAACCAGGAGATGAAAGTATTGTCGTTGTTTATAACGGCGATAAATACAATCCAAAAGAGATTGAAATGATGGTTGATAATAGAAAGTTTGAAAGCGCAGAGATATCGTTATTATCTCAATTAGTTAAATAAGTGCTTCCATTATTTTGGCGTCAATATACTGTCACGTAAATGTAAAAGACCTTGTTTCTGAAAGATCTTTCACAGAAATATAGGTATTATAGCTGTTCATTTTCTGTTAAGAATTTATATATGCCAAAGCTAAATTTAAAACATGTCTTCATGATCCCGACGCTATTTTTAGTGCTAATCCTAAGTATTGTTTTAAATAATCATATATCGCAGTTAAAAGACAAGTTAACCGTGAATATGATCGTATTATTGATTCTTTACAGCGTTCAATAAAAGTAATGATCTCGCTTGATTACAATTTATCTCAGCTTTATAAGCAAAGTACTGGTAAATTTTATAACCATAATATTCAAATCGATGACGAGGCTGGTTTATGTGTTATTCACCCGAATAACAACCTAGAAGCCGTAATGGAGAGTCAAGAGGTCTCTGTACCTGAAACTCGATTAGACTACAGCATTGCAGGCATTGAAGAGTTATGCGATCCAAAATCAGAATTATATCAATTAGCCTCTAAAAAAATGACGCTCGCTCCTGTTATTTCTTTTATTCATGATTATGAAAACTATCTTCATGGCATCTATTTCATTTCTAAATATAAATATATTATTTCTTCACCAAGAACGATTGCTGAGAATTTAACTAAACAAAGTTTAGAAACCATCTATTCACGGCCATACTGGAAAAACAGTATGAAGAATGATAATCAAAAGCATATTACGTTCACACCTCCTTATACCGATGTTTTTTTTGATGGTTTAGAAGTGCTGACCTTTTCAACTCCTATATATTATAAAAACTTATTTAAAGGTGTTTTGGTTCTCGATTTATCGGTAGATAAACTTTTGCATTCAGACAGTGAAGTATCTAAGCATATTCAATTATTAGATAGCGATGAATATGAGCATTTTGAACAATATAAATTTATGCAACCTATTACTCTTAAAGATACGAAT
This sequence comes from Aliivibrio thorii, assembly GCF_057368585.1. NCBI lineage: Bacteria > Pseudomonadati > Pseudomonadota > Gammaproteobacteria > Vibrionales > Vibrionaceae > Aliivibrio > Aliivibrio thorii. Next base: position 1,025,285 of record NZ_CM170654.1, read on the forward strand.
TTTACTTATTTCTTATACTATAAAAATTCGATAAAAGAAGAAGTTATGGGTTTTATTCTGCATGATGCTAAAACATTAACCTTAATTGGTGTTACTTATATTCTAGCTGTTTTACTTATTTTTTATTATCAAAGCCGTTTATCTCATCGATATTACCGAGGTTTGGCAAAACAGGATCCAATGACAGGACTTTATAATCGACGTGGTTTTGAAATGAGTTTACAAGATCGAGTGGTTAAGAAATTTGTCGGTTTTGCTCTGTACGACATTGATGACTTTAAGCAAATTAATGATGTGTTTGGTCATGATGTGGGTGATGAAGCGATTAAATATATGGCTAAAATACTGAATAAAAGTGTCAGAGATAGCGATATTGTCTCACGATTCGGTGGGGAGGAGTTTGTTATCTGTATTAATGCAGAATCAAAAGCCAGTATTGAAAGTGTCTGTGAACGTGTCAGAAAGTCAATTCAAGATTCGTCAGGTAAGGTGGTAACTGGTGGTTTTACTGTGTCTGGTGGCGTGACAATTATCGATTCTCATCAAGACTTTTCTTTTGAAAATGTGATTAAAAAAGCAGATGATTTGCTTTATAAAGCAAAAGAAGAAGGAAAGAACCGAGTTTATTTCTCATAAACTCGGTCAACTACACTTAGCTTATTCGTTCTAATTCTTGGTGTAGGCGTTGAACAATAGGTTCTGATTTTTTATGGCTTCGAATATCCATAAAAATATCTTTGGCTTCAGAGTATTCTTGACGAAGATAAACGAGCCATTGTTTTACTCGGTTAGAGTAATATTGACCTTTGTCACCTGCCATTTGTAATTTAGAGTAATGAATTAATAATGCAATCACTTCAGGCCATGGCATGGCGGCATGATTGTGTTTTACTACATTCCCTAAATTAGGAACGTTAAACGCGCCTCTGCATACCATTAATGAATCAATACCTGTAGCGGCAATACAACGCTGACCATCTTCGTAGTTCCAAATTTCACCATTAGCAATAATTGGTATATCTACTTTTTGGCGAGCTTGGTTTATGTAATCCCATTTTATTTCTTCGGCTCTGTAGCCATCGACTTTGGTTCTTGCATGAATTGTTAATTCGTTCGCACCCGCTTGTTTAATTGCATCCGCAATGGCAAAGCATTCTTCCGGTTTTTCCCAGCCTAAACGAATTTTTGCAGTCACTTTTTTATTATTGGGTACTGCATCTCTACACGCTTTGACTACCTGATAAATTAATTCTGGTTCTTTTAATAGCGCAGCCCCGCCTCGGCTTTTATTTACGGCTTTTGCTGGGCAGCCAAAATTTAAATCAATGCCGTCGGATCCAAGATCAATAGCGCGAGCTGCATTTTCAGCCATCCAATTAGGCTCTTGCCCTAATAATTGTAGGCGAATTGGCGTGCCAGATTTGGTTTTACTGTTGTTATGTAGCTCTGGACAGATGCGGTGGAAAACATGAGTGGGTAAGAGTTGGTCAACGATTCGAACAAATTCTGTTACACAGAAATCATAATCATTAATCTCTGTTAATAGCTCACGCATTAAATGATCAAGAACACCCTCCATAGGGCCTAGTATTACTTGCATATCCCACCTCTTTTATTGGAGGTGGGATTGTAGGGGGAAAGGGGAGGGATGTCACTTACTTCCTTTATTATAGCTTTTAGTTATCGTCTCGCCTGTAGAAGGAAAGTAATTTAATTGGTAACCGAGCTGATTTGTATTTGATATATCTGATGTATAGTAATACATACATGCTTGTGGTTTGCCTGCGATAGGTGATCCATACCAATATTCTATATCTGCACTAGTGGTGACAAAATTATCTCCTTTGTATGGAGCAATAGTTAAATCTTGATTTAATAGTGCGTTCCAAAGTTCACCGCAACCTTCACCTGTAATTTTCCCATGATAGGTAGTACCTAATGGAAAGCCTTCATTTGATGGGTAAATAGTATCGTCAGCAAAAATAACGCCAACCGCTGAACTTGCAGAAGGCTCACCTTGTAAGACCCATGCCTCATTGTACAAGTTTACAGCAGCAGTGAAGGCTGAAAATACCCCAGCGGCTCTAGATTTATGTGAATCATCTTGTAAACTTAAAAATTTCGGAGCAGCAGTAACTGCTAAAATCCCCAAAATAATAATAACCGCGATTAACTCAATTAAGGTGAATCCTCGACTTTTTTTCATAACATTTCTCGACAACAAAATAAAAAATATAACGGCATTTAGGTTCTAATAATTATTTACGCTATACTACGCCGAAAACTTAATTTCAGAAGTGAATAAATCATGAAGTATCAATTAATTACGCTTGATGGCGTTGATTTGAACTGCTCTAGCCTTTTTCTTGAAGGCGCAGTGCTTGCCGCAAATATGGCAACGAAGCCATTGGATCCAGAGGCGTGGTTAGGTGACATTATTGGTGCGGATAATGCACTTAAAATGACGAAGCCAATTTCTCAGCAAATAGAGCATCAATATTTACTACTTAAACGTAATGAATATGAAGTGACAAAAGTGGTTAATTTTGATGATCTTGAGCAACTTTCTGATTTCGCTGAAGGGTTTATGACTTTATGGCCTGTGATAGAAGAGCTATGGACTGATCTTCAAGTTGCTGATGGAACAACACGCATGTTATCAGCATTATTAACGACCATGATGCTTGCGGTTGATGAAGAAGAAACGCATCGTCAAATGGCAGAAAACGGAATTGATACGCCGCCAACGCTAGAGCAGATGTTACCTAAAATTGATTTTATGATACAGGAAGTTGCAATGGCTGCGGATGAATACCAAATTGGTTATAAAGGCCAAAAGGTAAACCCATATAAAGATGTGGGTCGTAATGATGCTTGTCCGTGTGAAAGCGGCAAGAAATTTAAGAAGTGTTGTGGGAAATAACACTAAGCTATCTTTTATACCAATCTACATAAGTATTTGATCATTCTTGCTTGTTAAAATCGATTATATCTGCGTTATACCTTTCTATTGCAAAAATTAGGTGTAATTAGACCCACTAGTTACTGTAATTTATGCCTTGCTCTAATCGATTTTTTTACGCAATTATCTGAACAACTACTTATCCAGAATGGTATTAGTGAAAATAGAATAAAAAAGCCATCGATTGATTGATGGCTTTTTTGTTTGCCCAGCAAAGCTGGCAAACCCATCTGCTTGCAAGATAGCAGAGTCACCCCGACTAAGGGGAAGACAATCTGAATGGCAAGGGCGTCACTGGCCAACGGTGGGGTCTGAAGGAAGCCATAGGAAGTTAGATGTACACAACTAACCGTAACCTGTTTCGGCGGGATTGGTGGGTAAGCGTCCAAAATAGCGCGAAGCCCAATACTTAGTCAGACCAATTCTGTGCTTGAGGGTGGCATATCTAACAGGGAGTCAGTGCAATAACTGGGGAAGCCTGGCATCTAAACTTAATTGTCAGTAAGTGGCTTAGATTCAAGAAGAAACTCAAGATCTAATGCCGATGTGAGGTGGCAGATGAACCCGTAGTAGTGAGTAAGGCTAGGCCTGTGAAAGCCAGTGATGGTGTGGAGGACAAAACCAAGCCGACTATCAGTAATATATCTGATAGAGTCAATTTGAGCCAAAAGCACTTATTGATTGCGAAGGGGGGAAGTGATTTATAAATTACCTTAAAGTGACGTAATTTATGATGGGTTCACGAATTACCAAATAAGGTAAAACTACAAGAAAAGCGCTATCAAGCGCGGCCCGTAAAACGAGTTGAGATCGCCAAAGACGATGGCGGTATCAGGTTATTGGGGATCCCCACAGTTCGAGACCGAATTGTTCAACAATGTTTAACGAATATAATGACTCCCATATTTGACCCAAACTTTCATCCATCCAGTTATGGATATCGGGTTGGGCGAAGCTGTCATCAAGCCATCAGCAAAGCTACACTCTTTATACGTAAATATAATAAGCGGCATGTTGTTGATATGGATCTGTCTAAATGCTTTGACATGCTTGACCACGATCTGATAATCAAGTTCGTGCGAAAGCGCATCGTGGATGGCAGTATCTTAGGCTTGATCCGTCAATTTCTAAAAAGTGGAGTCATGGTTGGTGAAAACTGGCAGAATAGTGTAATAGGCAGTCCACAAGGTGGGGTGATTAGTCCACTACTTGCTAATATCTACTTAGATGAATTCGATCAAGAAATGATGAGGCGTAAGCATCGAATAGTGCGATACGCGGATGACATTTTGATATTCTGCACCTCGAAAAAGGGTGCAGAGAATGCATTAAAAGTAGCTAGCCATATTTTAGAAGTAACGCTAAAACTTAAAGTGAATGAGCGGAAAACCCATATAGCACATAGCGATACAGGTATTAAATTCTTGGGAGTGGAAATTTTTACAAATTACACTGCAGTTCAAGAAAAGAAGCTCAAAACATTAAAAGCGAAAGTAAGACAACTCACCAAGCGTAATGGAGGATTGAATTTAGCGAGAGTGCTAAAGCAACTGAATCCAGTGCTCAGAGGGTTTGTAAACTACTTCAAAATAGCCAATATTACGAGCACACTGAAAAGCCTTGCGGCTTGGATAAGGCGGAGATTGCGAGCGGTACAAATGAGTTTGTGGAAGAAGCCGTGCAGATTGCATCGTCGTCTTAAGCAACTAAAGTACAAACCGCCATTTAAGTCCATAAAAATGGACTCATGGCGAAACAGTGCGAGTCCGTTAGCAAGCTATGCGATGCCTAATCAGTGGTTCAAAAATCTAGGCTTGTATTCAATAGACGAAGTTAAAACAGGTGTACTCGCTTCTTTTTATTAAGAAATAGTAAGTTGCAGGAGCCGTATACGAGGTCCGTACGTACGGTTCTGTGAGAGGGATGAGGCAAAAGCCTCACCCTACTCGATGTATTAAATTGAAAGATTTTTAGGCTGATTTCTTACTAAAAAATTGGGCAATAACAAAAATAGTTAAAGCGACCAAATTACCTGCAAAGATAATAACCAACCATTGAGGCATAGTTAGCGTTAAGAAATGCCAAACAATTTTGCTACAATCACCATATGCTTCAAACATCCAAGGGGCCCACTTATTTAGAGGTGCCCATGAAGGGAATTGTACAAATAAATCACAAGTTGCAAAAGGCGATGGGTTCAGTTGAAAATCTACATGTTGCATCGCTAGTTTTAAGCCCCAACCAGCACTTACTCCCCAAGCAATGAACCCACACCAACGAATAATAAGATTATTTGGATTTAATAATCCAATAATTGCAGCGCCTCCAATTCCCATCATAGCGACACGCTCATAAATACACATAACACATGGCGGTAGTTTCATTACATGCTGAAAAGTAAGGGCTGCTGCTTCAAAAAAGGCAATACATAGAAGTAATAAAAGCCAAGATAAGCGAATGCGAGAAAAGTGGTTAAGGGTTTGCATTTTTATTCCTTGTAAAAATAAAGGCTCCGTATATACAGAGCCTTTTTATCAAAAGTGATTATACCTTATTAATGACCACTAGAAACCGCAGAAGTTGCACTTTCTATTGCACCATGTGTAATCCATCCTAAATCGTAGAACATTGCTGTCATCGGCTCAAGGAAGAAAACAATACCAAATAAACCAACAAGGGCTAGTACAATTGTATATGGTAAGGCCATCCACACCATACGCCCGTATGATAATTGAATTAATGGAGCAAGTGCTGATGTTAGCAAGAACAGGAATGCAGCTTGGCCATTTGGTGTTGCCACTGATGGTAAATTGGTACCTGTGTTGATTGCTACCGCTAATAAATCAAATTGGTCACGAGTAATTTGGCCATCTAGTAATGCACTTTTTACTTCGTTGATATAAACGGTACCAACGAATACATTATCGGAAACCATCGATAGTACACCATTAGCAACATAGAATAGAGCAAGTTGAGTGCCTTTATCTTCAACAGCGAGTACTGCATCAATAATAGGTTTAAATAGCTCCTGATCGATAATTACAGCAACAACCGCGAAGAAAACAGCTAATAGAGCGGTAAAAGGTAAGGCTTCTTCAAAAGCTTTCCCCATTGAGTGTTCTTCTATCACTCCAGTGAAAGCCGTCGCTAAGATAATAACAGATAGACCGATAAGACCAACGGCAGCTAAATGAAGCGCAAGAGCGACAATTAACCAAACCGCAATAACGGCTTGAATAATGAGTTTAGCATTATCGATATTAGTACGGTTTTTACGTTCTTCTGATTCATATTCTTCAAGAATATTTCGAACATTAATAGGCAGCTTTGCACCGTAACCGCATATACCTAATTTCTCAACCGCAACACAGGTTAGCATTCCACAAACAAATACAGGTGCTGTAATTGGTAGCATTCGAATGATGAACTCGCCAAACATCCAACCTGCTTGATCTGCAATGATTAGGTTTTGAGGCTCACCGACCATTGTCATTACACCACCAAGGGCAGTACCTACACCTGCATGCATAAGTAAGCTACGTAAAAATGCACGGTAGTTTTCTAAGTCATCACGAGTTAATTCATCAGTTACATTTGAATCACACGTATGATCGTGGCTTGGTGTCCCGCCTTGCCCTGAAGCAACACGGTGATAAATCGCATAAAAGCCAACAGCAACACTGATAACAACAGCAATAACTGTTAAGGCATCAAGGAAAGCTGATAAGAAAGCTGCTGTGAAACAAAATGCAGCAGATAGGGCTGGTTTAGATTTGATGCCAATTAGTATTTTGGTAAAAATAAATAGAAGCAATTGCTTCATAAAGTAGATACCAGCAACCATGAATACAAGAAGTAAAAGCACTTCAATGTTAGCAACAAGTTCATGCTTCACTTGCTCAGCACTTGTCATACCAATGGCAATGGCTTCAATAGCGAGCAAGCCACCAGGTTGTAGAGGATAACATTTTAATGCCATCGCTAAGGTAAAAATGAATTCAATAACTAATAGCCAACCTGCAGTAAACGGGTCGACCAAAAAGAAAACAAAAGGGTTGATAATTAAAAAAGACAGTATTGCAAGTTTGTACCAGTCGGGGGCTTTACCAAGAAAGTTTTTGATAAATGCATTCCCTAGCGAAATAGACATGTGATGCTCTCTACATTGTTACGTTGGTTATATAAAAATAGGGGTAAGTAGGGAGTTGATAATAATCGCCTAACGTATTGTTATTATTAAGGATAAACAACTATTTAGAAAAACAACAAAACTAAATTTTACTATTTTGCCAAATAACTACCTAAACAGACCTAACCCCAGAGTAAAGGACTGAACTTTACTCTTTATTAATCAATAGTCAATATTTGAAAATAGATAAATTGATCAAAATGTGTCTTTGCTCGGTTTTATTGGCAAAACCTATAAAACACATAAAAAAAAAGCGTTATCAGTATTGATTATTCAGGGGAATTAATGCTTAAAAGTGGGAGAAATGTGTATAAATAGAGATTTGAATTAATAAGTGGTTAAGAATTTATTGAACTGGTGGTATGATGAGTAAAGTTATTTTATATAAAAAACGGATTGTAAACTTGTATGGTTATTAAGGCAAAAAGTCCTGCAGCATTTGCTGAAAAATACATTATTGAAAGTATTTGGAATGGTCGTTTTCCACCTGGGTCTATTTTACCTGCAGAGCGTGAGCTTTCAGAGTTAATTGGTGTAACTAGAACGACATTACGTGAAGTTTTGCAACGTTTAGCACGCGATGGTTGGTTAACAATTCAGCATGGTAAGCCAACAAAAGTAAATGATTATATGGAAACATCTGGCCTTCATATTTTAGATACATTGATGACTTTAGTTGATGCAAATAATGCGACTTCTATCGTAGAAGACTTACTAGCGGCGAGAACTAATATTAGTTGTATCTTTATAAGACAAGCATTTAAAACGAATAAAGAAGGCTCTTTACGTACCCTTAATCGTGTAATTGATTCTTGTGAACAACTATTAGCTTCTGAAAACTGGAATGCTTTTATTGATGCCTCTCCTTATGGTGTAAAGATTAAAGCTGAAGTAAAAGAAGATAATGAAAAAGATCCTGCGAAGCGTGAAGAAATTTTAATCGCTAAAACATTTAATTATTATGATTATATGCTTTTTCAAGGCGTAGCATTTAAATCTGGAAATCAAATCTATGGTTTAATTTTTAATGGTCTTAAAAAGCTGTATGCACGGGTAGGCAGTTATTACTTTTCGAACCCTGAGGCTCGTGAACTTGCACTGCAGTTTTATCGTGATTTAAAGCAGATCTGTGAAGAAGAAAGAAAAGATGCTGTCATGCCAAGAATGCGTCAATATGGTATTGAAGGTAATCTTATTTGGAATGAGATGAAATTAAATTTACCAAGTAACTTTAGAGAAGATGATCGTTAATATAATTATCTAAAAATATATTAAAAGGCAGGTTATTAAACCTGCCTTTTTTGTTTGCCCAGCAAAGCTGGCAAACCCGTCTGCTTGCAAGATAGCAGAGTCACCCCGACTAAGGGGAAGACAATCTGAATGGCAAGGGCGTCACTGGCTAACGGTGAGGTCTGAAGGAAGCCATAGGAAGTTAGATGTACACAACTAACCGTAACCTGTTTCGGCGGGATTGGTGGGTAAGCGTCCAAAATAGCGCGAAGCCCAATACTTAGTCAGACCAATTCTGTGCTTGAGGGTGGCATATCTAACAGGGAGTCAGTGCAATAACTGGGGAAGCCTGGCATCTAAACTTAATTGTCAGTAAGTGGCTTAGATTCAAGAAGAAACTCAAGATCTAATGCCGATGTGAGGTGGCAGATGAACCCGTAGTAGTGAGTAAGGCTAGGCCTGTGAAAGCCAGTGATGGTGTGGAGGACAAAACCAAGCCGACTATCAGTAATATATCTGATAGAGTCAATTTGAGCCAAAAGCACTTATTGATTGCGAAGGGGGGAAGTGATTTATAAATTACCTTAAAGTGACGTAATTTATGATGGGTTCACGAATTACCAAATAAGGTAAAGTCTCTATTTTAATGGCTAAGGGTGATACTAAAGCTGTGAATAGAACTGGGCACGGGGAGTAAGTGTTTCTCTTTACTAGAGGCATAGAGGCGGTTAAGCATATTGCGAATAAAAGGGCGTAGCCTTGCTAGAAAACTTAACGCGACAACGAAATAAACCTAACCAACATAAATAAAGTCAGCAGCAGGTGATGTGAGATAATAATTTGAGAGTACACTATAGCCTTTACGGGCGCATGCTATCACTGCAAGCGCTTTACGTGGCATACAAACAAGTGAGAAAGAATGGAGGCGCAGCTGGTATTGACGGGCAGCGTATCGATGATTTCACACAAAATTTGGAAGTAGAGCTCAGAAAACTATTACTTGAACTACAAGAAAAGCGCTATCAAGCGCGGCCCGTAAAACGAGTTGAGATCGCCAAAGACGATGGCGGTATCAGGTTATTGGGGATCCCCACAGTTCGAGACCGAATTGTTCAACAATGTTTAACGAATATAATGACTCCCATATTTGACCCAAACTTTCATCCATCCAGTTATGGATATCGGGTTGGGCGAAGCTGTCATCAAGCCATCAGCAAAGCTACACTCTTTATACGTAAATATAATAAGCGGCATGTTGTTGATATGGATCTGTCTAAATGCTTTGACATGCTTGACCACGATCTGATAATCAAGTTCGTGCGAAAGCGCATCGTGGATGGCAGTATCTTAGGCTTGATCCGTCAATTTCTAAAAAGTGGAGTCATGGTTGGTGAAAACTGGCAGAATAGTGTAATAGGCAGTCCACAAGGTGGGGTGATTAGTCCACTACTTGCTAATATCTACTTAGATGAATTCGATCAAGAAATGATGAGGCGTAAGCATCGAATAGTGCGATACGCGGATGACATTTTGATATTCTGCACCTCGAAAAAGGGTGCAGAGAATGCATTAAAAGTAGCTAGCCATATTTTAGAAGTAACGCTAAAACTTAAAGTGAATGAGCGGAAAACCCATATAGCACATAGCGATACAGGTATTAAATTCTTGGGAGTGGAAATTTTTACAAATTACACTGCAGTTCAAGAAAAGAAGCTCAAAACATTAAAAGCGAAAGTAAGACAACTCACCAAGCGTAATGGAGGATTGAATTTAGCGAGAGTGCTAAAGCAACTGAATCCAGTGCTCAGAGGGTTTGTAAACTACTTCAAAATAGCCAATATTACGAGCACACTGAAAAGCCTTGCGGCTTGGATAAGGCGGAGATTGCGAGCGGTACAAATGAGTTTGTGGAAGAAGCCGTGCAGATTGCATCGTCGTCTTAAGCAACTAAAGTACAAACCGCCATTTAAGTCCATAAAAATGGACTCATGGCGAAACAGTGCGAGTCCGTTAGCAAGCTATGCGATGCCTAATCAGTGGTTCAAAAATCTAGGCTTGTATTCAATAGACGAAGTTAAAACAGGTGTACTCGCTTCTTTTTATTAAGAAATAGTAAATTGCAGGAGCCGTATACGAGGTCCGTACGTACGGTTCTGTGAGAGGGATGAGGCAAAAGCCTCACCCTACTCGATGTTTGCCCAGCAAAGCTGGCAAACCCGTCTGCTTGCAAGATAGCAGAGTCACCCCGACTAAGGGGAAGACAATCTGAATGGCAAGGGCGTCACTGGCTAACGGTGAGGTCTGAAGGAAGCCATAGGAAGTTAGATGTACACAACTAACCGTAACCTGTTTCGGCAGCAATTGGTGGGTAAGTGTCCGAAATAGCGCGAAGCCCAATACTTAGTCAGACCAATGCTGTGTTTGAGGGTGGGATATCTAACAGGGAGTCAGTGCAATAACTGGGGAAGCCTGACATCAGCTCCAGCTATCAGCTGGAAGCATTATATCAAGAGGTGACTCAAGAGTAATGTTGGTGTGAGGTGGCAGATGAACCCGTAGTAGTGAGTAAGGCTAGGCCGATGAAAGCCAGTAATGGTGTGGAGGACAAAACCAAGCCGACTATCAGCAGCATGTCTGATAGAGTCTATTGCTACCAAAAGTGCAATTGATTGCGAAGGGGGGAAGCTTACTTAAAGACTATTATTCATATTAACAACGCTATATGAGTACACAAGCTATTTGGCGAAATAGGACATCTGGATTTGGTTATTTAGGAATAAGTAGACTGATACCAAGAGCCGTACAGAGGAGTAATCATGGTCCCTGAGGTAGATTGCCAACTGGCTAGAACGCCTTAAACCAGTGATGACACTCACCATACAGACAAGAAAATACGAAATAATAGCGCACTTAATTGATAGAGAAACGATGAGAAAATTCTACAGTTTATATGGACGCCTACTTGATTTGAGGGGTTATATAATGCATTTAAACAAGTGAAAAGAGCAAAAGGTGCGGCCGGAATAGACAGGCAGAGCCTGAGTGACTTTGAACAAAGTTTAGTAGAAAACTTAACGGCTCTTCATCAGGAATTAAGCCTTAAAACGTATCAACCTCAACCTGTTAAACGGGGAGAAATACCCAAAGATGGCGGTGGAATTCGTTTATTAGGTGTTCCGGCGGTTCGAGATCGCATTGTACAACAAGCCATCGTTGATGTGCTTGACCCCATTTTGGACCCAAACTTTCATCCGTCAAGCTAGGGATACAGAAAAGGGCGAAGTTGCCACCATGCAATCAATAAAGCATCAATGTTTATCCGACAATATCAACGACAATATGTCGTTGATATGGATTTATCGAAATGCTTCGACATGCTCGATCATGACTTGATAATTGAGAGCATAAAGAGACGAGTAACAGATGGAAGTATCCTAAAACTCATCAGGCAGTTTTTCGAGAGTGGAGTAATGATAAATGGGACATACGAGCCGACGACGATAGGCAGTCCGCAAGGTGGCGTAATTAGCCCCCTTATTGCCAATATCTATCTCGATAGATTCGATCAACAAATGATGAAAAGAGACCATCGCATGGTGCGCTATGCAGATGACATTTTGATTTTATGCCGTTCGAAAAAGGCAGCGGAAAATGCTTATGAGATGGCGGAAAAAATCCTAGAGGGCGAACTCAAGTTGTTGACCAAAAAAGATAAAAGCCACATGCACACAGCGATAAGGGCGTTAAGTTTTTAGGTGTAGAAATAAAGAGTAGATATACTCAAATTCAAGCTAAGAAATTAAAGGCCTTTAAAGATAAAGTTCGAGATTTAACCCGAAGGAATGGTGGTAAGCCACTATTACAGGTAATCAAAGAGCTAAATCCTCTGTTGCGTGGTTTTAGCCAATACTTTCGGATAGCCAATGCCAGTAAGCAGTTTAAAGCATTAGCAGGTTGGATAAGAAGGCGACTTCGTAGTATCCAGTTAAGGCTATGGAAGAAGCCAGAAAGGCTTCATCGATGGTTAAAGCAGCATAACTACAAACCGCCTTTTAAGCACATCAACATGCGAGTATGGAACTCGTCAAAGAGTCCACTAGCGAGCTATGCTATGCCAAATCAGTGGTTTACCGAGTTAGGACTATTTAATCTTGAAACGGTAAGTGTCGGAAAGGTGTTCACATACGAATATAAGTAAGCAGGAGCCGTATACGAGGTCCGTACGTACGGTTCTGTGAGAGGGATGAGGCGGCAACGCCTCACCCTACTCGATACGCCTACAAATAAGTAAATAGGGAAGAACCGTAAACAGTAAGGCTAAAAAACTATGAAAAAGTATCAAGCACTGTATAGTGCATTAGTTAATGTTAAATTGCATCACTGTAAGTTATATAAAGCACTAAAAGGCTGTTGTGAATAAAGTAATAAGTAGATTGATTGTTGGTGCAGCACTTGCCGTTGCTGTCAACGCACATGCTAAAATTTCTCAGTGGTCGATTGGTGCTGCTGCTTATTCTCCTTCATTCTATAAAAATACTTCTTCTAATACGACCATTATTCCTGTGAGCGGCTATGAGGGAGAGCATATCTTTTTACGTGGGCTTAGCGGGGGATATCGCTTATACCCTGTAGGAACCCCACAAAATATTATATTTCGTTTTATGTATGATCCACGTACATTTCAACCTGAAGACTCTGATAATATAGCTATGCAACAGTTAGATGAGCGTAAGAGATCTATTTTAGGCGGCGTTAGTTATTGATTACTCATGTAGTTATTGTTGAATTAACCGGTGGAATTGATGTTGGACGTGCTCATAATGGGATATATGCAGAAGCAGCCTGGCGTTTACCTATTAGAGGAAAAGGGTGGGCGATAACTCCGTCGTTTGGTTATTCATATAATAGTGAAAAGCTGAATAATCATTTATATGGAGTATCTTTGGAGGAATCTCAAAGAACAAATGGTGCAATTAATCCCTAGATCCCAAGAATAACCGACACACTTTGGTATAGATTAGAGAGTCAGTTGCCTATAAGCTTCAAGCTCTCACACAATCAACTAAGGTAATCCCATGGGACACCAATATAAGCAACTGACACTAAGTGAAAGATACCAGATTGAAGCTTGGAATACACACTGTATTTCTGCTCGGGAAATAGGACAAAAATTAAAACGGAGCAATGGTTCCATTTCAAGGGAATTACGACGCTGTCCTGCTGGAAGTTATTCTGCCAAGCAAGCGCATAGACATGCTTTTCAAAAAAGAACACTTTCAATTAAGCATACAAAATGTAACCAAAAGAATAAGAAAATTATTCAAACATACCTGCAACTTGGTTGGAGTCCAGAGCAGATATCTGGACGGATTCGTAAAGAAAAAATAGAAAATACAATATGTTGCAGTACGATTTACAATGTAGTTAAAAGAGAGCATTGGCAAAGAATGCTTGCTCGAAAAGGTAAAAAATACAAACTACGTAAAGGTGTAGAAGCAGGAGCAAGATTAATCCCTAACCGTGTTGATATCTCTCAACGGCCTACAATTGTTGACGATAAATCAGAAGTTGGCCACTGGGAAGGTGATACAGTTTATGGCCAAGATGGGTATTTAGTCACGATGGTAGAGCGAGTATCTAAGCTATTAGTTACCTGTAAAGTACGCAGTAAGTCCAAAAAAGCCGTTACTCGTGGAATAAATCGCATGATGAAGCCCTTTAAAGGGCTTTGCAAAACAATCACATTTGATAATGGCGGAGAGTTTGCGGGTCATGCTAAGATAGCTAAGCATCTGAACTGTGACATTTATTTTGCTAAACCTTACCATTCCTGGCAGCGAGGTTTGAATGAGAATACCAATGGTTTACTAAGACGTTTTTTCCCAAAGGGAATGGCCATTGGAGAACTTGCAGCAAAAGAGATTAAACAGGCAGAGTTTTTGATTAATTCGAGGCCTAGAAAGGCATTAAATTTTCTGAGTCCGAGTGAGTTTTTAAACGGTAAGCGTGTGTCGGTTATTGTTACGATCTAGCATCAATTTGATGCTGACTGGGATGGGCAATTTTTTATTGGTTTATCAACGTATTTTCATGTAACACCAAATATTCGTGCTACAGGTGGTTTTCGCTACGTTAATCTAGAAGGAAATTTAGAGGATAGCCCTATGATAGAACATACGACGAGCTCTACAGGTAACGTTGGTATAGCATACGTATTCTAAAAATATAAATGGTGGTTTTTAATTGATCCATTACAGTCATGTTTATCTATGCTTTCCAAACTAGAGATATAAATTATGAAGGTTGATAGTGTTCAGCCATAAATAAAAAGGGCCGTTCTATTATAGAATGGCCCTTTATATAAAAATTATACGCTATGATTAAACTAAGAAATCTTCTAAAGATTTACCAGCATCAAGTTGAGTTTGAAGAGCTGATGGAGTACGGCCTTGGCCTGTCCATGTTTTCTCAGCGCCCGCATGGTCTAAGAACTTATATTTAGCAGGACGAGGAGCTCGTTTTTGCTTAGTTTTAACTGTTGTAGAAGACATTGTATCTAATAGGTCTTCTGGTGCGATTCCACTTTCAATCATCATTTGACGGAACTCTTCAAGTTTTGCTTGTTTCTCAGCAAGTTGAGAGCGCTCTTCAGCTTCTGACTCTTGACGTTCTGCTACAACTGATTGTAGTTTTTCAAGTGCTTCTTCTAATTGCTCAAGTGTCATTTCACGAGATAGTACGCGTAGGCTACGTAAGTTTAGCAGTGTTTTAATAGTATCAGACATTTTTGATTCCATAATTTATTTTTGATAATACAATTATTATATAACAAGAAAATAATATAACAAATTTTTTAATAAATAAATAAATAAAAACCATCTTAATGATAAGAATATTAAGAGTGGTTCCTTATGATTGTAAAAATTGTAAAAATTGTAATTAAATATTGATAGAGTATCCCATTCTAGTTAGCTGGTAATCTAATGTTAAAATACTCAGATATAGTATTGCAAAATTGTGTTCAGTCCGTACAATGACTTCCACCTAAACGGGTAGAGGCGCATTGTCTAAGAGTAGATTGTTTGAGGGTGATTCCTATGACAACAATCGAAAGGAGTCAATGCCGAAGTTAATGACGTTCATCAAACGTATTAGCTGGGGTTATTTCGAAAAGGAATAACACTGCCATAGTCAATTTTATTTTTTAACTATGGAGCGCTACTGTGGGGAAATGTTTTAATATTCACTTCCTTTATAACGGCATTGCCGTGTCAACAGTAGATCTCCAACCAAACTGGTTGTTGTAGATCATGAACTTAGCTGATTTTTCAAATTCTCCGATATCAATATTGCCCCCATTAGTGGCTTTGGGTTTAGCAATTGTTACACGCCGAGTATTACTTTCTCTTGGTGTAGGTATCGTTTTAGGCGCAATTTTGCTGTCTAATTACTCCATTTCTGGCACTGCATCTTATACCTTTAGTTCTGTTAAAGGTGTTTTCATCGATGATGGTTCTATTAATACTTGGAATATGAGTATTGTTGCCTTCCTAATCTTATTAGGTATGACAACAGCACTGCTGACTCTTTCTGGTGGTACTCGTGCATTCGCAGAATGGGCACAAACAAGAATTAAAAGTAAACGTGGTGCAAAACTACTTGCTGCCTTTCTTGGTGTCTTCATTTTTGTTGATGATTATTTTAATAGCTTAGCTGTTGGTTCAATATCCCGCCCTGTAACTGACCGTTTTTATGTTTCAAGAGCCAAGCTTGCTTATATCCTAGATTCAACGGCTGCTCCAATGTGTGTGTTAATGCCTGCGTCAAGCTGGGGTGCTTACATTATTACTATTATTGGTGGCATTTTAGTTTCCCATGGTGTGACTGAATATTCGGCATTAGGCGCTTATGTACGTTTAATCCCAATGAACTTTTATGCAGTGTTTGCTTTATTAATGGTATTTGCCGTTGTTTGGTTTCAATTGGATGTTGGTCCAATGCGCGATCATGAAAATGAAGCTGCGCGTGGTAATGGATTTGATGATCAAGCGGTTAATGCTGAATCTAAAGATTTAAATGAAGAGCTAAATATTACGGAAAGTGAAACGGGTAAAGTATCAGATTTGATTTTCCCTATTATCGTACTTATCGTAGCGACTATTTTCTTCATGATTTATACTGGTGCTCAAGCATTAATTGGCGACGGTAAAGAATTTAATATTCTTGGTGCATTTGAAAATACAGATGTTGGTGCTTCATTATGTTACGGCGGCCTAATCGGTTTAGCGGCAGCATTACTTACTGTATTCCGTCAAGGTATTGATATTAAAGATATCGCTATGACAATGTGGATCGGTGCTAAGTCTATGTTTGGTGCAATTCTGATCTTATTATTTGCATGGACAATTGGTTCTGTAATTGGTGATATGCAAACGGGCTCCTACTTATCTAGTTTAGCGCAAGGCAGTATTGGTATTCACTGGATCCCTGTTATTTTATTCTTACTGTCTGGCTTAATGGCATTCAGTACAGGTACCTCATGGGGTACATTCGGCATCATGCTTCCAATCGCAGGTGACATGGCTGGAGCAACAGATATTACGCTAATCTTACCAATGCTAGGTGCTGTATTGGCTGGGGCTGTATTTGGCGACCATTGTTCTCCAATCTCAGATACGACGATTCTCTCTTCAACTGGTGCTCGTTGTAGCCATATTGATCACGTTGCAACTCAATTACCTTATGCATTATCAATTGCTGCTGTTTCTGCGGTTGGCTATATCGCTCTTGGTTTTACAGGTTCTGTATTGATGGCATTCCTTGCTTCTACTGCTGCATTTATCTTTGTTTGTAGTGGTTTAATGGTTCTGTCTAAAAAGCGTACTGTAACAGCGTAAGCGTCTTTTAGTTATAAATAAACCGGCCATCATGGCCGGTTTTTTATTGCTTTTTATTCTTTAAATCGCGATCATGACTCTCTTATCTATACTGATTGGAGTGCTTTGTGTCTCGTTATACTTTACCTAATATTGATAAACATTCACCCTTTCAAAAAGAATTCGAGCCTGTCATTCAAGATCTTATCGTCCATGTTCGCTCTGCTGTACCTAAATCGATTCATAGTATTTATTTATATGGCAGTGTAGCAAGGCGTGAAGCGATTCCTGGCCGCTCTAATTTAGATGTAACATTGATAACAACAGTTCCTTTAACCAATAAAGAACAAACTTTAATTAATACAATTAAGGTAAGGTTTCAATCTAAGTACCCTCAAATAACTGGGATTACGTTTACTATTGGAGAAGTAAATGAGGTATTGCAGTTAGAATCCATATTCAGTTGGGGTTTTTGGCTTCGTCATTGCTGTGTTTGTGTTTTCGGTGATGATTTATCTACACGATTTGGTGATTTTGAACCAAGTTGGGAGATCGCAAAAAATATGAATATGGACATAGAGGAATGGTTACAGGTATACACTAAAAAAATATCAGGTAGTACCAACATCAATGTTCAAGTGGAACAACAGAAAACGATAGCGAAAAAATTATTACGAAGCTGCTATTCTTTAGTCATGCATAAGGATAAGGGCTGGTATGATCATCCAGTACTTTGTGCTCGAAAGTTTTTGGAATATTATCCAGAAAAACAAACTGAAATTGAAAGGGTCGTCATGTTATTAAAAGGACGCAAAATCCCTAAGCGTTCAACTGTTGCTTTATTAGAAGAATTTGGTGGTTGGGTTGTCAGTGAGTTTAATAAAATTGAAAGAAGAATAGGGTAAGCATTGAATTCATATCAGAGTGGTTTTTTACTTACTCGACAAAATAAAGAGATAAACTCTAATACTTTGATTGATTTATGGGTTAAATGTGATGGTCATATCGCACATCTATTGATTGAGAATGAACAAGCCGTTGCTTTTATTTTGAAAGAACGCTTACCTGAATATGAATCTTTACTGAAATTAGAGAACATTCGTTATCTTATCAAGGAAACCCAGTTAGCAACCTTTCACCATGAACCTGTTGTAGGTCTTTACTTTTCAACGACTCAACAAAAACGTCAAGTAAGTCAATTGCTTGAACATGCCGATTTGCCTATTTTTGAAAGTGATATTCGATTAGCTGACCGTTATTTAATGGAGCGTTTTATTTGTGGCGGTTTGAATTTTGTAGGAACCGCGATACAGAAGAAAGGTTATATTGAATACCGCAATGTTAAAATAAAGTCAGCTCCTATCTCCCCTCAATTCACCAAAGTCTCGCTTGATATCGAATGTTCTGAAAAAGGCATTTTGTATTCGGTGGCACTCCATAGTGATTTAGACTCTCGAATAATTATGGTGGGAGAACCTGAAAATTCGGCTCAATCTATTCAATGGGTAGATAATGAAAAAGCACTGTTACTAGCTCTTGAACATTGGTTTCAGACATTTGACCCTGATATTGTTATTGGGTGGAACGTTATTAATTTTGACTTTAGATTATTAATTCAACGAGCTAAATGGCATAACCTAGCTTTTCGAATTGGTAGGGGTAATAGCACATTATATTGGCGAGATTCAGATAAAAACCGTCAACAAGGCTTTCTTTCTTTTCCTGGAAGAGTGGTTTTAGATGGTATCGATGCACTTAAAACCGCGACATATCACTTTTCGAGTTGGTCTTTAGAGTCAGTAGCGCAAGAGTTACTGAATGAAGGTAAATCGATACATGACCCAAGTGATCGTATGGGTGAAATTAATCGAATGTATCGTGAAGATAAGCAATCGCTCGCTAAATATAACTTACAAGACTGTATTTTGGTTACCCGTATCTTTGAATTAACCCATTTGATTGAGTTTGTTATTGAACGAACTAAATTAACAGGTGTGGAATTAGATCGTATAGGAGGGTCTGTTGCCGCTTTTACTAATTTATATTTACCAAGATTGCATCGCTCGGGTTATATCGCGCCAAACTTAGAGAGTGAAAGTTGGATAGCAAGCCCTGGTGGCTATGTTATGAATTCAAAACCGGGTTTATATGAATCAGTGCTTGTTCTAGATTTTAAATCATTATACCCCTCAATCATTCGAACATTTAGAATTGACCCTCTTGGTTTGATTGAAGGATTAAAACAAGAGATAGGAAAAGAAGAAGAACAAGCGATTGAAGGCTTTAGAGGTGGGCGTTTTCATAGAAAAAAACACTTCTTACCAGTACTAATTGAATCATTGTGGTCTGCGAGAGACGAAGCAAAACGTAATAATGAGAAAGCTTTTTCTCAAGCAATTAAGATAATCATGAACTCTTTTTATGGCGTTTTAGGCTCATCTGGATGTCGATTCTTTGATCATCGATTAGCATCTTCAATTACGATGCGTGGACATGAAATAATGAAAACGACTCGAGAGCTAATTGAAGAAAAAGGTTATGAGGTTATTTATGGTGATACAGATTCGACATTTGTTACCTTAGGAAAAGCGATGTCATCAGAAGAAGCGGATGATATAGGACAGAGCTTGGTTTCGCATATTAATCAGTGGTGGACACAGCATTTAGTATCGATTTACAACATTGATTCTGCCTTAGAGATTGAATATGAAACACATTATCGTACGTTTTTGATGCCAACAATTCGAGGTTCAGAAACGGGTTCAAAAAAACGTTATGCCGGATTGATTAGAAAAAATGGTAAAGAAGAGATTGTTTTCAAAGGGCTAGAGACAGTAAGAACGGATTGGACGCCTTTGTCACAAACGTTCCAAAAAGTATTATTTGATAAAGTTTTTCATCAGCAAGAAGTCAAAGACTATGTTCGTACTTATGTCGATGATACGAAATCAGGAAAGCTAGATAGTCAATTAATCTATAGAAAACGATTAAGACGAAAACTAGATGATTACCAAAAGAATGTCCCCCCTCATGTTAAAGCGGCGAGACTGGCTGATCATTATCGTCAAAAAATGGGGAAGCCACCTCAATATAAATATGGTGGTTGGATTGAATATATCATTACAACCGCAGGGCCTGAGCCTATTGAGTATCTAAAAAATCCAATAGATTACGATCACTATGTTGAAAAACAATTAAAACCGATTGCGGATGGGATATTGCCTTTTATTGGTTTAGATTTTACGCAGTTATCTGCGTCGCAATTAGGCCTATTTTAACGAATGTTTTTATTGTATATTGATGTAATAAGGTTGAAACTTACTTCTCTTATTTCATGTACTTATTTTTTTAATACGTGATATAGATAGGTAAATGAACCTTAAAGTCAATACTATTTTAATAGTAAAACTTTGCGTCTTAACGCATAATCAATATGAGACAGCCTTATTTTTTAAGGTAAAATAGAGCATAAAATTTACCTCAGTAGAGGTAGCTGTAAATTTAAGTCGGAGTGTCAGTTGTGATTAAAGTTTTCCTTGTAGATGATCATGAGCTGGTTCGCACAGGGATTAGACGTATTCTTGAAGACGTCCGTGGAATTAAAGTAGTAGGGGAAGCTCACAGCGGTGAAGATGCCGTAAAATGGTGTCGAACAGAGCAGGCAGATATTGTTCTAATGGATATGAACATGCCTGGAATAGGTGGCCTAGAGGCGACTAAAAAGATTTTACGATTCAATCCAGATATGAAAGTAATAGTATTAACTATTCATACTGAAAATCCGTTTCCAACGAAAGTGATGCAAGCTGGAGCGGCTGGATATTTAACGAAAGGGGCTGGTCCAGACGAAATGGTAAATGCTATTCGTATGGTACAAAGTGGACAACGTTACTTATCACCAGAAATTGCACAACAGATGGCATTAAGTCAATTTACTCCTGATTCTGAGAACCCATTTAAAGAGTTGTCAGAGCGTGAATTACAAATAATGATGATGATTACTAAAGGCGAAAAAGTAACGGATATTTCCGAACAGCTAAATTTAAGCCCAAAAACAGTAAACAGCTATCGTTATCGATTATTTAGTAAATTGAACATAAGCGGTGATGTTGAATTAACTCATTTAGCTATTCGTCATGGTATCTTAGATGCTGAGACATTGTAGTGCCTTCTTTTGATTCAAATGCTTTCTTAAAGTCTGTAACTCATCAGCCCGGTGTTTATCGAATGTATAACACTGAGGCTGAAGTTATTTATGTAGGTAAAGCAAAAGATTTAAAAAAGCGATTATCTAGCTATTTTCGCAGTAATATCCCTTCAGAAAAAACAAAAGCTCTTGTTACTCATATTGCCCAAATAGACGTAACAGTGACACATTCAGAAACCGAAGCCCTCATCTTAGAGCACAATTATATTAAGCAGTATTTGCCTAAATATAATGTATTGCTTAGAGATGATAAGTCATACCCTTATATTTTTATTTCCAATCATAAACATCCAAGGATCTCTATCCATCGTGGTACGAAACGAAAAAAAGGGGAGTATTTTGGTCCTTATCCCGACTCTGGAGCCGTTCGTGAAAGTCTTCATTTAATTCAAAAACTATTTCCTATCCGTCAATGCGAAGATTCAGTCTATGCAAATCGACACCGTCCTTGTTTGATGCATCAAATTGGTCGTTGCTTAGCTCCTTGTGTAAAAGGAATTGTTAGTGATGAAGAATATAAAGAGCAAACCGATTTTATTCGTTTATTTTTGCAAGGAAAAGACAGGCAAGTTATCCAGACATTAGTTGAACAAATGGAAGAAGCAAGTCAGTCATTGAAGTTTGAAAAAGCCGCAATGATCCGCGATCAAATTCAAGCGATGAGGCGAGTGCAAGAACAGCAGTACGTGTCTGATGATAGTGGTGATGATTTAGACGTCTTAGGTTTTGCAATAGAAAATGGATTGGCTTGCGTTCATTTGCTGATGATAAGGCAAGGTAAGATTTTAGGTAGCCGTAGTTTCTTCCCTAAAATTCCAGCTAAA
The DNA here is from genome assembly GCF_057368585.1 of Aliivibrio thorii. Classification (NCBI taxonomy): domain Bacteria; kingdom Pseudomonadati; phylum Pseudomonadota; class Gammaproteobacteria; order Vibrionales; family Vibrionaceae; genus Aliivibrio; species Aliivibrio thorii. The sequence goes on from NZ_CM170654.1 coordinate 1,047,573, forward strand.
ACAGAAAAAGATGAAGTTTTTCTAAGCTTTTTAACACAGTACTATTTAAATCATTCTCAGGGTAGAACCATTCCAAACCGAGTGGTAACGAGTTTCGAATTTAATGGTGAGAGTTTAGAGGCTGCATTAACTGAACTTTCTGGTCGAAAAGTGACTTTTCAGTTAAACCCTAAAGGAATAAAAGGTCGCTATTTAAAATTAGCGGATACCAATGCATTCACGGCATTGACGAGTAAGTCGAATCATAAATTAACGATTTACCAGAGATTTAAACAGCTTGAAGAGGCATTATCCTTAGCGTCAATTCAACGGATGGAATGTTTTGATATTAGTCATACTATGGGGGAGAAGACAGTTGCTTCGTGCGTTGTTTTTAATCAGGAAGGACCAGTAAAAGCAGAGTATAGACGTTATAATATAACTGGAATAACCGGAGGCGATGATTACGCAGCGATGGCTCAAGTGCTTGAACGTCGTTACAGTAAACAACTCGATGTAGATAAAATTCCAGATATTATCTTTATTGATGGTGGTAAAGGGCAGTTGAATAGGGCCTATGATGTTATTTCTAAGTATTGGGATGATTGGCCAAAACAACCTCTTTTACTGGGTATCGCAAAAGGAGTGACACGTAAACATGGGCTGGAGACTTTGGTTAAAACGTCGGGTGAAGAATTTTCAATGCCAAGTGATTCACCAGCTCTGCATTTAATTCAGCATATTAGGGATGAAAGCCATAACCACGCGATTAGCGGTCATCGAGCGCAACGTGCGAAAGTAAGAAAAACCAGTACGTTACAGAATATCGAAGGGGTTGGCCCGAAACGAAGGCAGGCTTTATTGCAATATTTAGGTGGTCTACAAGAATTAAAAAGTGCAAGTGTTGAAGAAATAGCCAAAGTGCCTGGAATTAGTCATTCTTTGGCAGAAAAAATACAGGATGCGTTGAAACACGGATAAAAAAAGCGCACCATAGGATCAGCAGACCAAAATTTAAGAATTATTATGCGATTAACGATACCAAATATACTCACGTTTATCCGGCTAGCACTTATTCCAGTGTTTGTTGTTGTTTTTTACTTACCTTATGAATGGTCAGCGGTTGCTGCTGCAATGGTATTCTGGGTCGCAGGTTTTACAGACTGGTTGGATGGATTACTTGCAAGAAAATTAGGTCAAACCTCTCGTTTTGGTGCTTTTTTAGACCCTGTAGCTGATAAAGTAATGGTTGCAGCGGCTTTAATCTTGATCACTGAGCATTACCATTCTATTTGGATTACTATTCCTGCAATAACAATGATTGGCCGTGAACTTATTATTTCAGCTCTCAGAGAATGGATGGCGGAAATTGGTAAACGTGCAAGTGTTGCTGTTTCATGGATTGGAAAAGTAAAAACAGTTTCTCAAATGTTTGCTCTATGGGTTTTGATTTGGCGTTATGATGATTGGATGGTATGGGTTGGTTATGTTGCGCTTTATGTAGCAACAATTTTGACATACTGGTCTATGGTCCAATACTTAGCTGCCGCAAAAAATGATCTGCTTAATGCAGACGATTAGTTAGTTAATTGAGATGAAAAGCGAACTTAGGTTCGCTTTTTTGTTTGCCCAGCAAAGCTGGCAAACCCGTCTGCTTGCAAGATAGCAGAGTCACCCCGACTAAGGGGAAGACAATCTGAATGGCAAGGGCGTCACTGGCTAACGGTGAGGTCTGAAGGAAGCCATAGGAAGTTAGATGTACACAACTAACCGTAACCTGTTTCGGCGGGATTGGTGGGTAAGCGTCCAAAATAGCGCGAAGCCCAATACTTAGTCAGACCAATTCTGTGCTTGAGGGTGGCATATCTAACAGGGAGTCAGTGCAATAACTGGGGAAGCCTGGCATCTAAACTTAATTGTCAGTAAGTGGCTTAGATTCAAGAAGAAACTCAAGATCTAATGCCGATGTGAGGTGGCAGATGAACCCGTAGTAGTGAGTAAGGCTAGGCCTGTGAAAGCCAGTGATGGTGTGGAGGACAAAACCAAGCCGACTATCAGTAATATATCTGATAGAGTCAATTTGAGCCAAAAGCACTTATTGATTGCGAAGGGGGGAAGTGATTTATAAATTACCTTAAAGTGACGTAATTTATGATGGGTTCACGAATTACCAAATAAGGTAAAGTCTCTATTTTAATGGCTAAGGGTGATACTAAAGCTGTGAATAGAACTGGGCACGGGGAGTAAGTGTTTCTCTTTACTAGAGGCATAGAGGCGGTTAAGCATATTGCGAATAAAAGGGCGTAGCCTTGCTAGAAAACTTAACGCGACAACGAAATAAACCTAACCAACATAAATAAAGTCAGCAGCAGGTGATGTGAGATAATAATTTGAGAGTACACTATAGCCTTTACGGGCGCATGCTATCACTGCAAGCGCTTTACGTGGCATACAAACAAGTGAGAAAGAATGGAGGCGCAGCTGGTATTGACGGGCAGCGTATCGATGATTTCACACAAAATTTGGAAGTAGAGCTCAGAAAACTATTACTTGAACTACAAGAAAAGCGCTATCAAGCGCGGCCCGTAAAACGAGTTGAGATCGCCAAAGACGATGGCGGTATCAGGTTATTGGGGATCCCCACAGTTCGAGACCGAATTGTTCAACAATGTTTAACGAATATAATGACTCCCATATTTGACCCAAACTTTCATCCATCCAGTTATGGATATCGGGTTGGGCGAAGCTGTCATCAAGCCATCAGCAAAGCTACACTCTTTATACGTAAATATAATAAGCGGCATGTTGTTGATATGGATCTGTCTAAATGCTTTGACATGCTTGACCACGATCTGATAATCAAGTTCGTGCGAAAGCGCATCGTGGATGGCAGTATCTTAGGCTTGCTCCGTCAATTTCTAAAAAGTGGAGTCATGGTTGGTGAAAACTGGCAGAATAGTGTAATAGGCAGTCCACAAGGTGGGGTGATTAGTCCACTACTTGCTAATATCTACTTAGATGAATTCGATCAAGAAATGATGAGGCGTAAGCATCGAATAGTGCGATACGCGGATGACATTTTGATATTCTGCACCTCTAAAAAGGGTGCAGAGAATGCATTAAAAGTAGCTAGCCATATTTTAGAAGTAACGCTAAAACTTAAAGTGAATGAGCGGAAAACCCATATAGCACATAGCGATACAGGTATTAAATTCTTGGGAGTGGAAATTTTTACAAATTACACGGCAATTCAAGAAAAGAAGCTCAAAACATTAAAAGCGAAAGTAAGACAACTCACCAAGCGTAATGGAGGATTGAATTTAGCGAGAGTGCTAAAGCAACTGAATCCAGTGCTCAGAGGGTTTGTAAACTACTTCAAAATAGCCAATATTACGAGCACACTGAAAAGCCTTGCGGCTTGGATAAGGCGGAGATTGCGAGCGGTACAAATGAGTTTGTGGAAGAAGCGGTGCAGATTGCATCGTCGTCTTAAGCAACTAAAGTACAAACCGCCATTTAAGTCCATAAAAATGGACTCATGGCGAAACAGTGCGAGTCCGTTAGCAAGCTATGCGATGCCTAATCAGTGGTTCAAAAATCTAGGCTTGTATTCAATAGACGAAGTTAAAACAGGTGTACTCGCTTCTTTTTATTAAGAAATAGTAAATTGCAGGAGCCGTATACGAGGTCCGTACGTACGGTTCTGTGAGAGGGATGAGGCAAAAGCCTCACCCTACTCGATTATATTTTAAAAATAAATTATGTATAGTGATCTGATATAACAAGCTTTTGTATTGAATCTTTTCTTGTAATCAGAGCGATTTTTTCAATTAACTTACTCCTTAAGTAGGCTGAAGAGCTTGTTTTCGTTTGTTTTATATTCATTTTGAACGCATTTTATTCAAACGAAACAAAAACACAAAAATAGTGTTGACTCTAAGTGCTGAATCAGTAGAATGCGTCCTGTACCCAAGAGGAAGGCCGAAAATAAGCAGTCGACCAATTGAGGCTACAACGGCGCCTTGGCAGAGTGGCTATGCAGCGGATTGCAAATCCGTGAACCTCGGTTCGATTCCGGGAGGCGCCTCCATTCTCTTTTGTAGAGAAGACTTGCGACACTAGCTCAGCTGGTAGAGCGCAACCTTGCCAAGGTTGAGGTCACGAGTTCGAGCCTCGTGTGTCGCTCCAAATTTTGTAAAAAAGTAGTCAAGTTACATTGGCAGACTGCTTAAAAGATGGTGTCTAACCTGCTTTATTATAAAGCGCATTGGTTGGGAGCATCGCAATAAAGAATTGCGTGCCCTGGTGGTGGAATTGGTAGACACAAGGGATTTAAAATCCCTCGGCGTTCGCGCTGTGCCGGTTCAAGTCCGGCCCGGGGCACCATCGATTAAAGTCTATATCGTAAGATGTAGCATGCGACACTAGCTCAGCTGGTAGAGCGCAACCTTGCCAAGGTTGAGGTCACGAGTTCGAGCCTCGTGTGTCGCTCCAAATTTGTAAAAAAGCAGTCACGTAACATTGGCAGACTGTTTTAAAGATGGTGTCTAACCGTTCTTTTTAGAACACATTGGTTAGGAGCATCGCAATAAAGAATTGCGTGCCCTGGTGGTGGAATTGGTAGACACAAGGGATTTAAAATCCCTCGGCGTTCGCGCTGTGCCGGTTCAAGTCCGGCCCGGGGCACCATCGATTAAAGTCTATATCGTAAGATGTAGCATGCGACACTAGCTCAGCTGGTAGAGCGCAACCTTGCCAAGGTTGAGGTCACGAGTTCGAGCCTCGTGTGTCGCTCCAAATTGAAGAGCCCAGTCAGAAATGATTGGGCTTTTTTACGTTTATAATTTAATGATTATGAATAAAAATTTCCATAATATGAACAGCTGTGCTATTTTCCTTCACAATCTCGGAATAATTCTGGGGGAGACGCGTTTTAACTTTATATTTTTATTAGAATTTAAAGAGTAAATACGTAGGGTAGGTATCAACAACAATTTGTTGATAGAAGGGATACTAGTGACGGTAACGTCATGCTTATGGGAAACCCAACATTGGACACATTTAAATTACATTCTCAAATCTGCTTAATACTTCCATTATGCCCTGTCCTAGAAACAGGAAGCATCACCGAACCTTGATCCTTTGAAAAATAATGGCCATTACGTGGCTTAATTTCTATATGCATTTTGCTATGGATAGATTTTTCACATCTTAATTTTCAAAGTTATAAAAATGAGTGCACTCTTTGATGAGAGAACTGATGTTGCTATGTCGCAGTTATCAGTTCAATTGGTAGAATCAAATAGTCAGGAAGAATTCAACCAACAAGAAAAATGGAAACAACACTTTATTCAAATAGGGACAGGAGGAAGTGATAAATTCCTTTCTATGTTGAATCATACCAATCAAGCATTAGTTTCGGTATTTGAACAGGTGAGATCCCCGTATTCAGGAGTTACACCAGCCTTACTTGAAAAAGCCATTCAAAACGTAAATCTAGATGATGAACCATCAGAACTGCGGAATGTGATTGATAGAACAACAGATCTAGTGGTTAAAAACTCAATATTTGTTCAGCACCCAAACTGTATTGCGCATCTTCATACTCCGCCATTACTTTCCTCTATTGCTGCTGAAGCTATGATAGCAGCGCTTAATCAATCAATGGATTCGTGGGATCAAGCCTCATCAGCAACCTATGTAGAGCAAAAATAATAGATTGGGTATGTGGAAAATACCAGCTTGGAACAGTGTCTGATGGCGTGTTTACTAGTGGTGGGACACAAAGCAATCTAATGGGATTATTACTTGCCCGCGATTGGATAGCAGACAAAATAAGTCAACACTCAATTCAAAAAATGGGCTTACCAGAGTATTCAAATAAATTACGCATCATATGCTCTAAAAAATCACACTTTACAGTACATAAGTCTTCGTCTTTATTAGGGTTGGGCGAGCATTCAGTATCTAGTGTTGAAACAAACTCAAATGGCACGATCCATATCGATTCATTAGAGATAACACTCCGTGAATTGAAAGCAGAAGGGTTAATTCCATTTGTTTTAGTGGGAACCGCTGGTACGACAGATCACGGAGCCATTGATGATTTATCTGCATTGTCCTCTATAGCACAAGCAGAAGGTATGTGGTTTCACGTTGATGCAGCTTATGGTGGAGCTCTTATTCTAAGTAATAGTAAGCATAGATTATCAGGTATTGAGCAGGCAGATTCACTCAGTGTTGATTTCCATAAGCTATTTTATCAAACGGTGAGTTGCGGGGCGTTGCTGCTTAAAGATAAAGCAAATTTTAAATTTGTATTGCACCATACTGACTATCTCAATCGCGAAGAAGAGTTGCTACCTAACTTAGTCGACAAATCCATAGCGACAACTAAACGTTTTGATGCCCTAAAGGTCTTCATGACAATGCAAAATGTAGGGGCAGAGCAATTAGGAAAAATGTACGACCATTTGTTGATACAAACCAAGCAAGTAGCAGATGTAATTCAAAACAATGATCGTTTTGAATTACTGGAAGAACCGTCACTTTCAACCGTATTGTTTCGCTCTAACAGTAAAATTATCAAGGATTTAGGTAAACTAAATAAAACAGTCAGGCTAGAAGCGTTAACGCGTGGTATAGCCGTGTTAGGTGAAACGGTCGTTAATCATAATGTCGCGTTGAAACTAACCATCTTAAATCCATGCTTGAAGGTTTCAGATTTTGAATCTTTATTGGAACAAATTGATAACTTAGTAATTGAACAAGAGCAAATAAGGGTAAAACAATAATGTCTATTCTACAAATTGGTGCTGGTGGCGTTGGATGGGTTGTTGCACATAAAGCAGCACAAAATAATGACACACTGGGTGATATTACGATTGCTTCTCGCACTATTGAAAAGTGTGAAAAAATTATCGAATCGATTAAAGGTAAAAGTAACCTGAAAGATACGACTAAAAAATTAGAAGCAAAAGCAGTAAATGCTGATGATGTTGATGCACTTGTTGCTCTTATCAAAGAAGTTCAGCCTGATCTTGTTATTAATACTGGCCCTCCTTGGGTTAACATTTCAATTATGGAAGCGTGTTATCAAGCACAGGTTTCTTACTTAGATACGTCTGTTGCTGTTGATTTATGCTCAGAAGGCCAACAAGTGCCAGAAGCCTATGATTGGCAGTGGGGCTATCGTGAAAAGTTTAAAGAAGCGGGTATTACCGGTATTCTTGGTGCGGGTTTTGATCCCGGTGTGGTTAGTGTTTTTGCAGCATATGCGGTTAAGCATCTGTTTGATGAGATTGAAACGATTGATGTAATGGACATCAATAACGGTGATCACGGTAAAAAATTTGCAACCAATTTTGATCCTGAAACTAACATGTTAGAAATACAAGGGGATTCTTTCTATTGGGAAAATGGAGAGTGGAAGCAAGTTGCGTGTCATACACGTATGCTTGAGTTTGATTTCCCACATTGTGGTCGTCATAAAGTCTATTCAATGGCACATGATGAAGTGCGTTCAATGAAAGAGTTTATCCCTGCAAAACGGATTGAATTCTGGATGGGTTTTGGTGACACCTATTTAAATTACTTTAATTGTATGCGCGATATTGGTTTGTTAAGTCCTGAGCCGCTGACATTGCATGATGGTACAGTTGTTCAACCACTGCATGTATTAAAAGCGCTATTACCCGATCCAACCTCATTAGCTCCGGGTTATACCGGGTTAACTTGTATCGGTACTTGGGTGCAAGGCCAAAAAGACGGAAAAGAGCGTAGCGTATTTATCTACAATAATGCTGATCATGAAGTTGCGTATAAAGACGTAGAGCACCAAGCGATTTCTTATACGACAGGAGTGCCAGCGATTACTGCGGCGCTGCAATTCTTCCGTGGTGAATGGGCTGATGCCGGTGTATTTAATATGGAGCAGTTAAACCCTGATCCATTTTTAGAAACAATGCCTAAAATTGGTCTAGATTGGCATGTTCAAGAGCTAACGCCGGGACAACCAGACATTAAAACCCTAAAATAATAGGGTATAACTATCGTCATTATAAATGATGGTGAATTAATTTTAAGCCGATGAATTCATCGGCTTTGTTCGATTTATAGAGAAGAGAATCATGACTGCTCAATTGAAAAAAAGTGAGTTTAAAACCCCATATTTCATGATTGATGAAGCCAAGCTGATAGCGAACCTTGAAGTCGCGAAGCGCTTGAAAGATCTTTCTGGTGTTAAATTAGTACTGGCATTGAAATGTTTTTCGACATGGGGAATTTTTGACATCATCAAGCCTTATCTTGATGGTTCAACTAGCAGTGGTCCATACGAAGTAAAATTAGGCCATGAAACTTTTGGTGGTGAAACGCATGCTTACAGTGTGGGTTACAGCGAAGATGATGTAAAAGAAGTCGTCGATATTTGCGATAAGATGATCTTTAATTCGCAATCGCAATTGGCTGCTTATCGTCACTTAGTTGAAGGTAAAGCATCGATTGGTCTTCGCTTAAATCCAGGGGTTAGTTATGCAGGGCAAGATCTTGCGAATCCTGCGCGTGAATTTTCACGTTTAGGCGTACAAGTTGATCAACTTGATCCTCTTGTGTTTGAAAATTTGAATGGCGTTATGTTTCACATGAATTGTGAGAATAAAGACGTGGATGCATTTTCATCGTTGCTAGAGGCTATTTCAGCTAAATTCGGCACATACTTGGATGGCTTGGAGTGGGTTAGTTTAGGCGGCGGTGTCTTCTTTACTTGGCCTAATTATGATGTAGAGAAATTGGCGTTGGTGTTAAAAGCGTTTTCTGAAAAACATCAAGTTCAATTATACCTGGAGCCGGGCGAGGCGATCATTACCAAAACGACAGACTTAGTGGTAAGTGTGGTAGATATTGTTGAAAACGGCAAAAAAACGGCCATTGTAGATTCCGCTACTGAAGCTCATCGCCTTGATACATTAATTTATAATGAGCCAGCCTCAATATTAGAAGCGTCAGAGAAGGGGCAGCACCATTATGTTATTGGTTCATGTTCATGTTTAGCTGGAGATCAGTTTTGCGAAACGCAATTTGAGCAACCACTAAAAATAGGTCAAAAACTGCATTTTTTGGATAGTGCGGGTTATACCATGGTGAAGCTAAACTGGTTTAATGGTCTGAAAATGCCATCTGTATATTGCGAGAGAGCAACAGGAGAGATCGAAAAACTCAATGAATTTGGTTATGACGATTTTAAACGATCATTATCGAGGTGGGCGGTAAGCTAATATGTATCGTTAGATGTAAAAATGGCAGCGTAGTAAGCTGCCATTTTTGATTGCTTCGTCGCTTTTATTTAAATAACAGTAACGACCATATCATTACTCAGCGCTTCAATCTCCGCTGCTAAGTCATTTATATTAGCTGATATTGGCAACTTTAAGCTTAATGTAGCGGTAAATACACTGGTGCCATTCGCTGGAACCCCAATACGGTGGCTGTTCATATCAATTAATTCAACTGATTCTTTTTGCAAGATATTACTAATATCATTAACGATCCCTGCTCGGTCTTCCGCATCGACTTTTAATCTTGTGTGTTGATGTTCAACAATCGTTTCTAATGCATCAGTGAAAGTGACCAATAAGTCATCTTGCGATGCAAAATAATCTTGTACTGCTTTTTTATGGTTTGTTGGGACTTCTATTTTTATTACCGCTGAGATATGAGCATCAAGGTAATGAACTTTACTTACTAGCCATTTTCCTCCTTCCTCATGGGTAACAGAGGCGAGTTGTTTAATTAAATCTGGGCTAGCAATTCCAACAAAAGCAGCAATAAATACACTTTTCATAGTGAGGCCTCCAACTGAGTTAGGGTGTTCTTTTATTAAAAAGTATCTCTAACACCAGTGTAGACGCCTCGTTCTAAAAAAATTTGATAAACATCAAGTTATCGATAAGCCAAAAAGATCTAGTTCAAACTTTAGCCTTCTATTTTGTCTCTGTTCCTTGAGTGCCTAATGTTGCTGATAATGCATGCATTTCAGGTAAGATTTGATGCATTAAATGAAGTTGTTGCAGTACCATTTTGACTGAGTCTTCATCTTCATCACGCCATTCGGATAATCGTTTCTCAATGCTTTCTTCTGCGACAATATTTAGTTTTTCACTGCACTCGGTATTACTCAGTTGGCATTGAATTTGATTCAAATGCGAATGAATAATACGGTGTGATTCGGCAACTAATTGATGTGTTTCTTCATCTTTTAGGCGGACTCTATGGGCTCCAAGTGCAGATATGTAGCTAAGCATTGCATGGCATAAACAAAGAAAGCGGAATGATTCGTCCACTGCGGTTTGGTATTTTCCTGGCTCAATAAGCATGTTACTAATTGCCGAGCTAAGTGCAGCTTCATTATTATGGGCTTGGCGTCGAGATAATCGATATTGAAGAGAATCTTTTTTCCCTGCTCGATACTGAGCAATAATGTTTGATAAATAGTCTTGGTGGGCATGAACGGTATCAGCCATTACTTTGTGTAAACGTTTAGATTGCCAGTCAGGCAAAATATAGGTAACAGCAACTACCGCTAAGATACAGCCAACGATTGTATCGCCTAAACGAGGAAGAATCACCGCATAGCCTTCGCCTAATTGGTTAAAGCAGAATAAAACCAAGATGGTGATGAATGCTGTAGCAAAGCCGTAATTAGCAAGACGAAAAGCAAAAAAGAGTACGCCAGCAATAACCATTAAAACTAACTGACTATCAAGAGAGGGGAACAAGACTAACAGTGCCGTCCCTGCCAATAAGCCAATAAGTGTTCCAGCGACGCGAGCAACGAGTTTTTCTTTGGTTGCACTGTAGTTTGGTTGGCAAACAAAAAGTGTGGTTAATAAAATCCAATAACCACGTTCTAAATCAAATGCTTGAATAATTCCATAGCCAGTAGTCAATGCTAATGCCATTCGAATTGCATGGCGAAATAGAACGGAATCTGTTGTTAGATTCGCTTTTAATCGTTGCCACATTGCTTTTGGTGTATGCGCGCCTTGATCGGCTAATACTGTATCTTCTTCACTTTCTAAGCTTCGTTCTGGGTTACTTATATTGGCAAACTGGCGCTCAACGGTTGCGAGATTATTAAACAAATACTCCAATTGAATGACAGATAAACGCCATTCTGGTCGCTGTTGTTCTTTTAAAGCAATAAGTGACTGCTGTAGTTCATCTAAAGCAAATATAGAAGTTTGAGCGTGTTGGTAAGGTAAGCCAAGAGACAAGCAACGAGCGACTTCTTTACAAGCTTCCGATTGACTATGTAATAAATGCTTAAAGCGAAAGAGAATGTCACTTCGATTAAATGTATTAGCAAGATCTTGATAGCGATAATGGCTAGAGCTTACTCGCTCATGAATGTCTTGAGCAATAAAATAAATTTTCAGAAAACGGTCGCTTGCACCGACAACATGACCACCTTTTGCTCTTGTTAATAAAGATGCCTTGCTGTTATTCAATGCCGTCACCATTTGTGCGTTATTTTTTGCTTCTTGAAGGCGGTAAGGTTGCGGTATTAAATTTGTGACGGGATGAAACAACTCACTTTTACTATTCAAATAAGTCGCCATGGTTTCAAAAACAGTGGCCAAGTTTTGTTGTACTGGCTGTAAAGGCCAGAAAATTTGCCAAGTCAGTGAAATTGAATAATACCAAGCAGCACCACTAAGCAGAAGCATGGGTTGATACCAAATATTAGGGCTTTCAGATGCACCGAGCATGGTGTAAATCGCTATCAATAAAGAGCCAAACGCAATGCTTGCATAGCGAGGACCTAAAGCACCAAGCATGATAAAAGAGAAAGTCGAACAGAAAAGACCAATCGCAAATAATATGGGGGTTTTGAAAAGAAGTTCAATCGAGAAAGCCGCAACGGCAAAGCAAATAAAGGTTAAGAAAAGAGCTTTGAGTCGACCAGATAATTTATCGTCAGTTTCTGCTAATGCAGCAGCAATAATACCTAAAATTAATGGGGTTATAGCGGTGTTTTGTTCTAGATACCAACATGGGATAACGGCACCCACCAGAGCGATTAATACACGAACACTAAAATTAATGGTTTTATTGGACCAATATTGACGAAAAAGTTGGCGATAGCTCACGATAGGTATTATCTAATTTGTTGAAAAAAAACCATCATAACAAAGTCTTATTGAGAAAAAAGTAGTAGAGAGTAGATCATTGTCTTAATACTGATCTGGGACAACAAAAAAAGAACCTGATATCCTATCCATCTTCCAATCATTCATGAGTGTAGAAATTCACTCATAAATACAATTATCTTTAGGTAGTATCGAATCATGCAGATAAAAGCAACCACCTTCGCTCAGTGGTTAGTTCAAGGTGACTATTATCAACTTGAATTAGAGCAAGAGCAGCTGTTGTTTACTTCACATAAGTTCCAAGTATCTGTTCCGTTTGATAAATGGAGTGGCAAGGTTACCTTTCAAAGAGGATTAATTTGGAGTTCACTGTGTTTTTATAACCGCAACGAGCAAGTGGCATGGCGAGTTTCTGGTTTACCTTGGCAAGAGTGTGATGCCATCATTAATACAGTACTAAATTCATACGCAGATTGGAAAGAATCTAAAATTTCGATGCTTAATCAACTGAAACCACAAATGTTGGATTTAGTTGAAGAGTTTAGAGCGCAGCGTCGTTTTTTAAAGCAAACAGAAGCTCTGTTGATGGTTGAAAAGTTGTATGATTTATTTGAAAAAACCGGAATTTCTATTCCGCTTGCTGAGCAACTTCAACCAGATTGTATTGCGCCTGTTTTAGATTGGCTTACTGATCCTGAATTACAATTAAAGGTTCTTAATGATGATTGGTTAGAAGACCAAAAAACAGAATGGAAGGCCTTTTTTTCTGGTTGCGAATCTCAGCCTTTAAATGAATCTCAGCAAAGTGCGTTATTGTTAAATGAAGATCATACTTTAGTTTTGGCAGGGGCTGGTTCTGGCAAAACAAGTGTGTTGGTTGCCCGAGTGAATTATTTAATTGAAAGTGGTCAAGCGCAACCAGAGGAAATATTATTACTTGCTTTTGGTCGTCAAGCAGCCCAAGAAATGTCAGGTAGAATCATTGAAAAGTTGGGCACTGATATTGGCCAAAAGATTAAAGTTGCTACGTTCCATCAACTAGGTTTAGAAATTATTCGTCATGCCGAATACCAACAGCCTAAACTTTCTTGTCTTGTTACTGATGTAAAAAGTCGTAAAGAGTGGTTTATTCATGTACTTGATTCTGAATGGAAAAATGCGACGGCAACCAATCGTTGGAAAAAACACCTTAAAAAGTGGCCAATTGCCTATCTTCGTGGTGATGTAGATTTAAAAGAAGAATCACATAATGAAAAACTTCAAGAATGGTTATATAAACAAATTTGTCAACTAAACGCCCTGCAATTGGATAAAAAGGCAATTTTAGAAAAGATAGAATCGCATGTTGATGCGGCACGATTAAAAAGTGAATTAAATATCGTGTGGCCGTTTTTCAAGGCATATGAACGAACGTTAAAGCATGAAGAAGCGATTGATTATGAATTGATGATCTTAAAAGCGAAGCAATATATAAATAATAAAAAATACGCTTTGCCTTGGGCATTTGTCATGGTTGATGAATATCAAGATATTTCACCACAGCGTTTAGATTTAATTGAAGCTATTTGTCATAATGAAAATGCACGACAAGAAAAAGCGACCTTGTTTGCTGTGGGTGATGATTGGCAGGCAATTTATCGTTTTGCTGGTGCTGATGTATCTTTAACTACTGGATTTGAAAAACGTTTTCAATCAACTCAAATTGCACATTTATCGACAACATATCGTTTTAATGATCAAATTGGTGCGGTAGCAAATAGATTCGTTCAAGAAAATCCAATGCAACTTAAAAAAGAGCTGAACAGTTTTACTAAGCAAAAGCGAAAAGCTGTAAAAGTGATAGAGCATAATTCAATTGAAAAAGAATTACTGTCATTATCAAAAAATAGTAAAACAGGAGATACTGTACTCATTTTAGGCCGTAATCATAACCACAAACCAGACAGCTTTGATGAATGGAAAACATTTTATCCTGGATTGAATTTGGAATATAAAACGTGCCATGCAAGTAAAGGTACAGAAGCAGATTATGTATTCATTGTTGAAATGACAGATGGGCAGTTTCCAATGAAAACTCGAGCTGAATCGTTAGATGGTGCATTACTTCCTCATGAAGAGGAGTTTAGCTATGCAGAAGAGCGTCGTTTATTTTATGTCGCATTAACCAGAGCAAAGAAAAAAGTCTGGATCGCATATCATGGTAAGCCTTCTCCTTTTGTTCAAGAAATAGTCGATAAAGATTACCCTGTTATTCTTGAATGATTTGATTGCTTATATATGAAAAAGCCCTTACTTAACAATAGGTAAGGGCTTTTTATTAACCGGTGACTAGATAACGTATTGGATTATAAACGTTCAGCTAAATAGGCTGCGTAATCGGGGATCTCAATCTTAACTTCTTTTGTCATGTTTGGAGATGTAATCATTAGTTTCGCACTTGCGCGATTCATCGCAACAGGAACGTTCCATACAGTCGCTATGCGTAGTAGAGCTTTAACATCAGGATCATGAGGAACTGCGTTTAATGGATCCCAGAAAAAGATCATCATATCAATCTTACCTTCTGAAATTAAAGCGCCTAATTGCTGATCTCCACCCATAGGGCCGCTTAATAAACTTTTAATTGCTAACCCGGTTTCTCTGCTAAGAATATTACCTGTTGTACCTGTCGCAAATAGAAAGTGACCTTGTAATGCTTCCTTGTTTTCTGTAACCCAACGTAAAAGCTCTGGTTTGTAATGGTCATGAGCCACAAGCGCTATATTTTTATGGGCAGGGATAATCCGTGTTGTCTTTTTCATTAAAGGTTCCTTAATTATAATTTTCTTTAATTTATTACTTTTACATCTCAATTAAATGACACCGAAACTAACGTTGCACACCTACAAAAAATGTAGGGCGGTATTCCGCAGGAGAGAGAGAGTCGAGTAATACATTTTTTGGTAAATGGTTTGGTGTTAATGCTTCTATCTTTGGAGATAATCTAAAAGGTAGAGGTTTATGATTTAAGTACCCAATCGCCTGTTGAACACTTAATCTACCTTGTAAAACCATTTTGTCAGTAGGAGAAAATAGCACACGTTTACGTAATAAACCGCGATATACCGCATGACTTAGATAAGTAGATACTAATTCAACTTCATTTTGCATCTTTCTACTAGCAAGTTCACTAATAGCAACCTCAATTGCCACGGCGCCACCTACTAAATAATCTAGTTTTTCACTTTGAAGCGCGTCTTGAATAAGGTTGCGTTGTAATTCTTTGCTATTGTCTCCCCAATAGGTAGCACTAACTACAATATCACTTTCTTTTATTGCGTCATTAAACCCTCTAGTTACCGGTTTTGTTCCGCCACGAGTTTTTGGTCCTGGTAACCAACCAATATAAGTGATACCAGAGTCTTTAGGGTGTCTTTTAGCCAAAAATTCCCCAGCTTTATAGCCCATGTCATACCAATCTACGCCTACTTCACCAAGGTGAATAGGAGGGAGTGTCGGAAATGAACTTGTTAATTGATTTACAGTAGCAAAAGTAGGGATTCCCGAGGTTAAGCTTTTTAAATCATGTTGATAGATAATAGGGTCAACCGTACCTAACAGAATAGCGTCAGCACCAATAGATACGCATTGTTTGATTTGTTCTTTTTGACGTTCAACATTAGGGTAACCACCTGACTCATAAACGGTTAATTCAACATTATTACGCTTTGCTTCTTCAACCATGCCGTAATTGACTGAAAGCCAATAAGAATCTTTTAAGTGTGGATAAATAGCACACAATTTCCATGACTCTTTTGCGTGAGAAAGAGGGGATAATAAGATGGAAATAAATAAGATAGCTACGGAATGAAAAGTAAGTTTCATGGTCTCTTCGCACTGACTTTAGGTTGATGATATGATACTCGCATTACTTCATTTTCTAAAGTGTATTCAAGATTATGTTATTTGCTTCTACAGGGATAGGTCGAAAGCTATTTCTTACTTTTATGGTGATGATTGCTCTTATGGCTTTTGGATCTGTTGTAGGTGTCCTTGGCTTTTCTTATGTTGAAAAAACAGAAAGAACAGTGATAGATTCTGCGATCCCTGCGGTTATTGAAGCTCGATATATTTCCGATTTAAGTACAAAAATCATTTCCACTTCTCAGTTACTTTCTCAAGTAAACTCAGAAAAAGAACGCAAAAAATACGGCAAAGAATTATTTACATCGATTGAAAGTTTGTATGTTAGGTTGAAAGGATTAGGGGTTTATCCATTTGATAAGGCGTTACTTACTCGCTTAGATCATCAAGTGCAAGACATTGTTGATAACTTAGCAACGATGGGAAATAACGTCGGTGAGAAAGTTGTCCTGCACAGCCTTATTCAAAATAAAAGTCAGAAACTCACTCAAACTGCCCTTCAATTAGAAGAATTAGCGCGTTCGCAAGTACTTAACTCTAATACAATCACTATTGCGAATGTTGTTAAAATCTATGATTTTGTCGAAAATAACGATAAAAATTCGGTATATAAAGCATTAGATACTTTGGTGGAAATAGACCTTGATTTAGCGGAGCGTTTGCATGAATTACGTCTACTTACTTTTAAAGTTGTTAATACTATTGATGATGCGAGAAATAGCGATAGTATTGTGAATGTTGAGAAATTACGTCAAGATTTCAATCGAGACATGACAATTATTACTCGCCGTGTGCAAGCTGTAGAAGATCCAAGCAGAACAAAGCAAATGTTGGCATTAGCAAATAATTTAACTAAGAGTGAACGCCTTTTTAATGAGCTAATTCAATTAGTAAATATAAATCAAAAACTGAAATCATTAAGTGATGAAAATATTCATCAATTCCAAGAATTAAATCTCACTATTGCACAACTTTTAGAGCAAGCAAATGACGTTACGCAACAAGCCGTTGCTGATGTGAACTTTGTTTTGAAAGTTGTTCAACAGCTTCTTATATCAATTACATTATTAGGTTTATGTTTAGTTATCTACATTATGTGGCGCTATGTATATGCCCGCGTAATTATGCGACTTAATCAATATGAACAAGCAATTACCGATGTTGCTAATGGGCGATTAGACATAGAGCTAGATACATCAGGAGATGATGAATTGGCTCAAATGGGGCGCTCTATTCTTGTAGCTAGAGATACCGCGCAAGAACTGCAAGATTATAAAGATAGCTTAGAGTTACAAATAGCTCAAAGAACTCAAGAGTTAAAATCGAGTAACGAACGTTTAAATGTTGAAATAATTAATCATGATAAAGCGCGTGATTTAGCAGAACAAGCTAATCGTGCTAAGTCAGCGTTTTTAGCTACGATGAGTCATGAGATCCGAACTCCACTTAATGGTGTACTCGGAACGGGTGAATTATTACGTGGAAGTGGATTAACAGCACAACAGCAACAATATGTAGATATTATCAATCGTAGTGGTGAGAACTTACTTGATTTACTTAATGATATTTTAGACTACTCGAAAATTGAAGCTGGTCACCTATCAATTCGTCAGGTTAATTTTAATGTCCATTCGATGATTACCGACGTACACCACTTATTTAGTTCAAGAGCCCAACAAAAAGGGATCACGCTTGCTTTTGATGTTCCTGCAGACATTCCTGCGTGGTGGATGGGGGATTGTACTCGGATCAGACAAGTGCTAAATAATTTTGTCGGCAATGCGGTTAAATTTACTCATACAGGTAGTGTAACAATTCAATTGCATATCATTTTAGATACCACATTATTATTTGAAGTTGTTGATACAGGTGTTGGTATTGCTGAACATGAGATAAGTAGTTTATTTGAAGCGTTTACACAAGCAGAAGAAGGGCAGAAAGTCTATGGTGGAACCGGTTTAGGACTAGCCATCAGCCAGCGCTTAATTGAAGCAATGGATGGGGAAATCGGTGTTGATTCAAAAGAAGGGGGCGGAAGTACATTTTGGTTCTCTTTAGAGTTGGAAGAAGGGCATTGTATTACCGTTCATACTGAAGATAGTACGGTTCCTGATGTTGCACCTGCTCATATTCTTTTAGTAGAAGATAATCCTGTTAATCAAATGGTCGCTGTTGGTTTTTTAGAACGTTTAGGTCATAAGATTACTGCTGTTGATACTGGTCTTCTTGCGGAAGAGGCTTTGAAAAAAGACCAATTTGATATGCTACTTTTAGATATCAATTTACCTGATACTGATGGAGTGACTTTACAAAAACGATTGCGAAAGATCGAGCAATTAAAAGAAGGCGATACGAAGAATACGCCGATACTCGCTGTGTCTGCGCATGTATTTAGTGAAGATGTAGAAAGCTATTTAGCAGCAGGTTTTGATGGTTTTTTAGCTAAGCCTCTTATAGAAAATCAATTAATAAAAATGTTAAATCGCTTTTTAAGTAGTGTTTATCCTATGAAAGAATTTGATATAAACCAAGAGGGATTTAATCCTACAATTGACAGTTCCCCTGTTGAGGAAATTGATATGATTTTAAATGAAAAAGTGCTTATAAGTGATCTTGCCGTATTGGGTGAGGCTAGAATGCTTAAAATTATTGAATTATTTAGACTGTCCTCTAAAGATAATTTAATTCAACTGCAAGATGCGATTGTTAATAAAGAGGCTTACCAAGTCAATCAGCTCGCTCATAAGTTAAAAGGATCTGCAGGTAGTCTTGGATTAATGCAATTGCATGCGATTTGTAATGCTTATGAAGCAAGAGGAAAAAATGGTGATTTATCTGAATGCAGTGAGATTGAAATAGTTCAAGTTTATGAGCTCTCAATAGATGCACTAAATGATTTTTTTGATAAATGAAATTAACTTTATAAATATCAATGGTATGAGGTAAATTTATTCCTGATACCTATGGGTGTGATCAATTTATATTTATGACGATTTGATATAGTCCGTTGAATTATTTTTATGTCATATGGATAGGTTATGAAGTTAGCAGGACGTTTGTCAGTAAAAACAAAAATAGCATTGCCAATGGTAGCTATTGTTTTTTTATTCAGTATTATTTCAACTCTTAATGTGATGAAGCTAAATGAGCAAGCGGAGGTTAATTACAAATTAATCGAGCTTGTTCAACCAGTAAATGAATCTTTAGAAGATGCATACCGAGATCTTTATCAAGTTACCGCTGCAGCACAAGGTTTAATGCTTTCAACCACGAAAGCAGAAAGAGATCACCACTCGTTTGAATTTAAAGATAACGCCTACAAAGCGATTCCTCGTTTAAAAAAAGTAGAAGTCTTATATCAAGAAAATATCCTACCTTTAAATACTCAATTTGAATTAACTACGTTAATTAACGCGGCTGAAAAATGGGTCTCTCTCTATGAGCCTTTGTTTTCAAACCCTGATGATGCTCAATTCTATTATGAAGAAAATAATAGTCAGTTAGAAGACCAGTTTAAGATTATACGTAAGCAACTGAAATCAATTAGTAAGTTAATTATGAGTGAACAGGTCAAACTAGGAGAGCAAAGTCATTATGGGATTAATTCAGGTAAAATAATTTCTGAGGTTGGTGCCATTAGTGCTGTGATTTTTGGCTTGTTTGTTATTTGGTTATCAATTAACTGGATTGTGAAACCAATTCAGTCATTAGAGCTAGCAATGTCAGAGGTAGCTTCTGGCGAAGGAGATCTTACAAAGCGCATCGCGGTTACCTCAACTGATGAAATTGGTAAACTGGCACAAGCGTTTAATTTATTTGTATCAAAGATTCACGGCACAGTTTCAGATGTGATTGTATCGTCTAATACCGTTCGTTCAGAAATGGATAATATTCAAGTATTAACAAACAATATCGCTAAATTCTCTTCAAGCCAGCAACAAGAAAGTGAAGTGGTTGCAGCTGCTGTACATGAAATGCAAGTGACGAGTAATACGGTGAATGAAAATGCTAATGAAGCGGCGCGCGCAAGTTTAGGAGCAACAACAGAAGCCGATACGACAGAAGCCATTTTACAACAAACCGTGGTATCGATTGAAGGATTGGCTAATGAGATCACTCAAGCAGGTACTGTAATTCATACTTTGGATAGTGATGTATCAAACATAGCATCAATTTTAGATGTAATTAAAGGGATTGCAGACCAAACGAATTTATTAGCGTTAAATGCAGCAATAGAGGCTGCACGAGCTGGCGAGCAAGGACGCGGTTTTGCGGTTGTTGCTGATGAAGTAAGAGCGTTAGCAAGTAAAACACAAGACAGTACTGGTGAAATTGAAAAGATGATTGAACGCTTACAATCGGGAGCGAAAGAAGCGGTAGTTGCGATGGAGTCGAGTACTAAAAGTGGCAAAGAAACGATTGATCTAGCAAATGAAGCCTCTAAATCATTAAAACAGATCACAAGAGCGATTGTTATTATGAACGATATGAATACACATATAGCGACAGCAGCTAATGAACAAAGTCATGTTAGCGATGATGTCAACTCGAATGTACAGCGTATTGCTGATAATAGTACTCAAATGGTACAGATGGTGAATAGCTCCGAAAGTGCATGTGTTTCATTATCAGAACAGTGTGAGAGACTTGATGGTTTGGTTTCACAATTTAAAGTGTAATACCAATCGTAGTAAATTTTGATTGTAGAATAACTACTTATCGAAGCTATTTGTCGAAAAGTGCCGCCTTGTTCTCAAGCATTTTCCCTGCGCTATTTCTGATTGCTTACTTACTGTGATTGGTATAATTTTTAAATTTAAGTACTTATAAAAAATAGCCCACAATGATTGTGGGCTATTTTTATGTCTATTATATTTGTATAGAGCGTTTATTTATTTTGTAATAAGTAAGCGGAAAAACGGTCTTGCGTTTCTTTATCTGCTTTTTCATACCAGTAATGCAGCATTTGTTCAGCTGTATTCTGGCCTTGTTCATTTTTAATTTCTTTATGTGTTACGGTTACCATACCTTCTTTAAAAGCAGCAGGATCGTTAGTTGTATTGAATTGGGCTAGTTCAAATTGAATATTTCGACCAACTTGAACACCGTGATGGATAAGCTGTGATTGAGCGTAAGGGATCTCGGTATTATTTTGATCGATAAGTTGCCAATTTAAATCAGTATTAAAAGCTTCTGCTTTTTCTGGCGAATTATAGGTTGGAAACTTAAAGGTAATTTCTTTATCTGACGCTGAAAATTTAGAAATGATAATATCGCTAGAGACGATGATATTATCTTTACCTTGCTTAAAGACTGGGTTGTATCTAAATGCAATTTGGTGCACGCCATTCTCTAATTTAAGAGAAGATGAAGTAGAGAAGAAAGAGCTTTCTAATTCGACTTCTTGATTGTCAACCAACAGTAATTCAACATCTCCAGGAATAGTAAGTTGAATTGCAGCATTTACACTGACTGAAGTAAAAAGACAAAGGCTAGCAGCAAAGAGAGAATGAAATTTCATTATAAATACACCTAATCATTATTATTAGATTAAGTGTACTTAGATTCTAGTAATAAATAAACGCTTAACTGAATTAGAAATTATACGTTAATCCGAGATAAGTGGTCCCAAAGTCATATCCAATACCATCCATAATCGCACGTGCTATGTTGTGACCTGCTGTCAAAGTGAAATGTGTTGTAAAGTCATATCCAGCTTCAAAACCATAAGATAAGCCTAAGGCACTTTGGCTTTGGGCTCCTTTTCCTTTAAAACCTTTATTTCCTTCTTCTAAGTAAAAATCAATATCCATATCTAAGTAGTAATAGCCATACCCAAACATACTAGTGATAAAGAAATCAGATTCCAATATATAAGCTCGGTATTTCAAGTTTGCACCAAAAAAATGGGCATCGACATGACTCCTTGCAAACTCATTATCTTTCTTCCAGTCGTAATCAAAGCTGCCCATATTGTTATATTCAAGTTCAACAGACATATAAAATGTATCTGAAATTGGGAAATCATAACCACCTTTAATGTTATAACCACGATCAAGATCTGTTTGAACCCCAAGAAAAGTTACTGAAGATTCTTCGAGATTAGTTGTTATGTAATAGCCTGATTTATCAGCTTGTACAGAAAAAGAAAACAATATAAATGATATAAAACTCAATAACTTCATGCAATTATCCGTAATTTAATCTAGTTATCTTTATTATTCATAATGAATATAATAAATCCATAAACATAACAAGTTAATTACAAATTTTAACAAAAAAAAGCCCCTAGCTAGTAGGGGCAAAAGTTTCCATCGCTTTTGTTATAATTCAAAAATAGGATTAACCGAAGTCACCATTTACATAACCTTGGGTACGATCATCTTTTGGATTTGAAAAGATAATATGAGTATCGTCATGCTCTACTAATTCGCCCATCAAAAAGAAAGCTGTTTTATCTGAAATACGACGAGCTTGCTGCATAGAGTGAGTAACGATAACAATCGTATAATCTTTTTTAAGTGTTTCCATTAATTCTTCAATTTTATGTGTAGCAATTGGATCCAATGCAGATGTAGGTTCATCCATTAAAATTACATCTGGTTCCATAGCTATAGTTCGAGCGATACATAGACGTTGTTGTTGGCCCCCAGATAGTCCAAAAGCATGAGATTTTAAGCGGTCTTTTACTTCATCCCAAAGAGCGGCACTGCGTAATGATTTCTCTACTACCGCATCTAATACTTTCTTATCTTTAACGCCTTGTGCTTTTAAACCATACGCGACATTTTCATAAATACTCATTGGGAAGGGATTCGCCTTTTGGAAAACCATTCCTACTTTGATACGTAGGTCGGCAACGTCAATGTTACCGTAAATATCATCGCTATCTAGACTTACAAGCCCCGTTATTTTTACGCCTTCAATCAAATCATTCATGCGGTTCAAACAACGAAGTAGGGTTGATTTACCACAACCAGATGGACCAATTAACGCCGTCACTTGTTTTGCTGGGATCGGTAAGTTAATGCTTTTTAGTGCTTGGTTTTGACCGTAAAAAAGGTCTAAGCTTTCAATATTAAATTTGTTCATTTTAATTTCCTTACTGGCTGCAACTTCTTTTCGTGCAACCAGTGAATAAATAATGGGTAATAAGTTTTATATTAATGTGATGCTTTATTTATTTTTTGAGCTAGTAGCTTCGTAAGCATATTAATAACTAAGACAAGAACAATAAGTACTGTTGCTGTGCCATAGGCCTGATTCCATTCTTCTATAGTGAAGAGTTCAGTCGTTAACTTATATAGGTGAACGGTTAATGTTCTACCCGAATCAAATAATGAATCAGGGATACGAGCGACCATACCTGCGGTTAAGAATACTGGCGCAGACTCACCGATTACTCGACCGATACTTAAAATAACTGAGGTTAAAATGCCAGGCATTGCGCTTGGTAAAATTAAACGCCAGATAGTATAGATTTTTGATGCTCCTAACCCATAAGACCCTTCTCGGAAGGTTTGAGGAACTGCCATTAATGCCTCTTCTGTTGTTCGGATAATGACAGGTAAAATAAGTATACTTAGTGTTAATGCACCCGAAAGGATTGAGAAGCCTAGGCCTAAGATCCCCACAAAGAAAGTCATACCAAATAAACCGAAAATAATCGATGGAATGCCCGCAAGAGATTCAGTGCAGAAGCGGATAACTTTAACGAACTTACTGCCAATCTTGGCGTACTCGGTTAGGTATATTGCGGTCATTATTCCTAGAGGAGCAGCGACAGCAATAGAGGCTAATACCATATAGAGCGTAGCGACTATCATTGGGAAGATGCCGTGTTCTTCACCTGTACGAGTGTAGTCATCGGTAATGAATGACCAACTTACGTGTTGTAAGCCATTTGAAAGAATATACCAGATGATCCAGAATAAGAATCCAACGGTAATCGCGGCTGATAGCCAGATTAATCCCGCGGCAATCTGATCTTTTATTTGACGTTGCTTTTTAAGTTTATTCATTGTCTTATTTCGCCGTTTCACGATTTAAGTAAAGAAGAATGCCGTTAAGTGACATGATGAAAACTAACAGAACAACACCCGTTGCGTATAACGCGTTAGCATGGATACCACTTGCGTATGACATTTCAATTGCGATGTTTGCGGTTAATGTTCGCGCTGAATCTAAGATACCTTCAGGCATGGCAGGGGCATTACCCATAACCATAATGATTGCCATCGTTTCGCCTAATGCTCGAGCAATACCTAAAATTACGCCAGTCATTATGCCTGAACGAGCAGCAGGAAGAAGGATGCGGAATATGGTAAATATTTTAGATGCCCCGAGTGCCAAAGACCCTTCTTTATAAGTGGCAGGAACTGCTCTGATAGAGGTTTCTGATACCGTAATAACGGTAGGTAAGATCATTACTCCTAGCACGATAATACCAGCCAGAATGGTGTTACCAGCAGGAACTTGAAAGACGTCTTGAATAAGCGGAACGATAATAACAAGACCAAAAAAACCATAAACAACTGATGGGATACCAGCCAGCAGCTCAACGGCAGGACGAATGATATCAGCAACACGTTTAGGGGCGATTTCTGCAATAAAAATAGCCGTTAGTATTCCAATAGGCACACCAACAAGAACGGCACCGAAGGTTGACACAACAGAAGCAACAATCATGGTGAAGACACCATAGAGCGCAGGCGGTAGCCAATCTTGACCAAGTACAATACCGCTTACACCAACTTGTTGGAATGCTGGAATACTTTCTTTAACGATGAAGTAAGCAATAGTTGCTAGTGAAACGATACCAATAACAGCACAACTTAAAAATAAACCGTGAAAAATTCGTTCTCTCCAATCCACTCGCTTTTTTTGCCTTAGCGGGCTTTTTGAAGGGGTATCTTGATTTACTGAATTTTGATTATTCATTGCGATGGTCATAAAAATACTCACATGTCGAAAAATTCGAAATGGAAAAAGCCTGACCTTCGCAGGTCAGGCAAATTAAGGTAGAAATTAGTTAACTGAGATGTAGCCTTTCTTTTCAACTAGGTTTTGAGCTGTTTCTGCTGTCATCCATTCTAGGAATTTTTGAGCTTCAGCTGATGGTTGTCCTTCTTTGTATAGGACAAGGAAAGGGCGAGATACTTTATATGTACCATTTTTAATATCGGCAACGCTTGGTACTACATTATCAATTGAAAGTGCATGAACAGAGCTATCTACAGTGCCTAAAGAAATGTAACCAATAGCGTATGGATTACTTGCAACCATTGTTTTTAAGGCGCCATTGCCATTAGCAACTTGAGCTCGTTGTGAAATCGCTGAAACTTTCATACCTGATACTTTTTTCTTTAGGCTCATGATGTCTTCAAATGCGCCACGAGTACCAGAAGCGGTGTCACGAGTAATAGCAACGATTGGTTTGTCTGCACCACCAACTTCTTTCCAGTTTTTCACTTCACCTTTGTAGATAGCAGTTACTTGTTCAGAAGTTAACCCTTTTAATTTATTACTTGGGTTAACCACAACAGCGATGCCATCGTGTGCAACTACTAATTCTTTTAGTGTTGATTCTTTTTCTGATGCTTTAAGGTTACGTGATGACATACCTAAATCTGCAGAACCATTCTTTGCCGCTTTTACACCAGCTGAAGAACCAGGACCTTGAACTTCGATATACACGTTTGAGTGATCTTTCATGTAAGTTTCAGAAAAAACCTCCATTAGAGGGGTCACGCTGCTTGAACCAACGGCAGAAATAGTTTCTTTCGCTGATGCTGGTAATGCTACTACTGAACTCAGAATTGCTAGTGCGCCGATAACTGACTTTTTCATTTTCATTTCCTTTATGAGGCATACGTGCCGGATTAAGTTGACGAGGTCACTTTAGGAAATTTATATGACAGTAATATTTCAGTTTTCTTAAAAGTGTATGACAAGGCTATATTTATTTTTTTAAGGAAATGTTTTTTATCTATTTGTTTTTAATTATCATGGAGATATGTTTTTTCTTTGTGTTTTTAATGAAAAATAAATAATACTTTTATTCATGATATTATAAGAAGATACTTCATGTATGGTTAATTTTTTGGTGATATTTCAACCAATGAGAATGTAATCGTTTGTTATTTAATCAACTTTTTATTGATGTGTTTCGCAAATAAATAAACGGCGCTAGTGGTTTATTCGCTTATTTTTTTTAAAATATGCATTATTGTGTATTAATCCGAATTGGGTGCTGATAAATAAAAATGATTCAGAGTCTTGAACTGACTAACGCTGAGAGTAAACAAACGTTAGAGCAAAAAATAATTCAATGTCATGATAGACAAATCATTTCGGATCTTCTTTTTGAGTACTTCTCATCTAATTTTGAAGCGACATCAGCAGCCATTATTTCTCTTCGTAAAGACAGCTATGATTATCATGAAGATTATATATATGGTGATGACTTACCTTTAGACCGTATTCCTATGAGCCTTTGGGTTTGGGCTAGTCAATTTGGCAGTAGTGATGGGCTAATTTCTATTGCTAGTAATAGCATTGGCTGGGATTACAGACAAGCATTGAGTCATAACACATTCTTGTTTGTATTAGATAGCCATACCAGTAATCGTACCTATTTAGTGATTGAAAACATAACGATCTCTCCTGAAATTTTAGCTGAACAGCATAGGCTGAACTTTCTATACATCGCTGCATCTCAGTGGCAATGTATTAGAGCTGAAAGGAATGCGAGTAATGAAATTCGCTTAAGAGACATGAGAGCGGCTAAATACTTAGATGAGATAAAAGAACGCGATCTTTTTCTTGATAAAATGAAACTAGTCCAAAATATCTCTCTTAACTTATCAAAACATGAAACATTGGATGAATTGTTTAAAGCGGCGGTTGAAGCCGTTCGAGATGATATGGGTTTTGATCGTAGTGTATTTATGCTACTGGATTATAAGCAGAGATCCTTTAGTAGTACATATGGGACAAATGAGAATGGAGAGACGGTTCGAGAGCATCATAAAACATACGACTTAAATCAATTAGAACCTTCTTATATTGATGCATTATACAGCCGTTCAGAAACGTTAGTTGTTGTTGAGTCCGCACCACTTTATACAGCAGGGGAGGTTGTTGGCGAAGGATGGAATGCGATGTTGATATTAAGGGGGGAGAATTACCCTGTAGGTTGGTTAGCGTTAGATAATTTTATTAATCGTGAACCAATTACTATTTATCAGCAAGAGATGTTGAAGTCTTTTGCAGCATTATTATCTCAGATTTATATTAGAAAACGACGTGAGCAAGCGGTACGTTTATTGAATATCAGTTTAGTCGGTTTCTCTCGTTGTGAAACATTAAGTGATGTATGTCAAAGTGCAGTTTCTTTTGCTATTAAGCATTTAGGAGTAGACCGTCTTGGCATTTTATTAACTAATGAAGACTGTACAAGTTTGCAAGGAACATGGGGGACAGATCAGCAAGGCAACACCGTTGATGAATCTTATTTCTATAGTGAAAATTTAGATGTAGTTCAAGAAGCAATAGATAAACCTGAAACACTTATATATACAGAATCAGCCCCTATTTTTCATGACATGGAAGTGATTGGTTTTGGGTGTAAAGGCATTGCATTAATACAAACTACAGATAAGAAACCCTTTGCCTTTGTTGTTGTAGATAACTTTTTGACGAAGAAAGTTCTCAGTACAGAAGAAAGAGAAATAGTTAATTTATTTATATCTACATTAAGTGAGGTCTTACAACGTACCCAAGCAACTGAACGTTTAGAGAAATTAAATAAAGAACTAGAACTTAAAATTAAAGCGAGAACAAAGCAGTTAGAAACAATGAATGAACAGTTAGAGTTATTATCTTTGCAAGACCCTTTAACTGAGCTTGGTAATCGGCGACAGTTTGAAAAAAAATTCAATCAGATATTAAAAACACCAAATGCATCAAACGTAGCTGTGCTTTTAATTGATATTGATTTTTTTGGACTTTATAACACTTGTTATGGGCATTTACAGGGAGATAAAGCACTGTTGATGCTCGCAAGGATTTTAAATGATACTGTTAATGCGCTTCCGGGAGCTTCTTTTTGCCGTATAGGTGGGGAGGAGTTTGCAGTGTGTTTATCTGGCGTTAATATTGATGATTTAGAACAAATAGCATGTCGTATTCAACATCTATTAGCGGTTAAGAAAATTGAGCATAACTTAAGTTCTGTTTCTGAGTTTTTAACTGTTTCTATTGGTTGTATTGTTGCAAACAAAGCCGTCAAAAGTATCGACCATATATATCATGAAGCGGATATTCAATTATATAAAGCGAAAGAAAAAAGGAATTCAATCTGCTGTAAAACGGTTAATTAAAGCTACTTATTTTTAGTAGATAAGTAGCTTTAAATGACCAGTGAACTTATATAGAGCATACCGAACATGAAGATTGCTTCATCAACTTCATTTCACGCCAGTTCATTGAAAGGGCA
Source organism: Aliivibrio thorii (assembly GCF_057368585.1). Classification (NCBI taxonomy): domain Bacteria; kingdom Pseudomonadati; phylum Pseudomonadota; class Gammaproteobacteria; order Vibrionales; family Vibrionaceae; genus Aliivibrio; species Aliivibrio thorii. The sequence goes on from NZ_CM170654.1 coordinate 1,076,103, forward strand.
TCTAATATTAGTAATTTATTGATCAGCGGTTGGCCATAATTAGCTAATACTTTAATTGCTTCCAAGGCTTGAGTTGCGCCAATAATCCCAACGACAGGGGACATTACTCCAGCTTCAACACAGGTTAATGCTTGTTGACCAAATAAACTGCTTAAGCACTGATAACATGGTTCATTATCTTGATAAGTATAAACGCTTACTTGACCTTCCATGCGTATCGCTGCACCAGATACCAATGGTGTTTTTGACTCAAAGCATAAGCGATTTAATTGATTACGAGTATCTACGTTATCAGTACCATCTAGTACTAGATCATGATTAGTAATAAGTGTACGTAACTCATCATCAGATAAGCGCTTATCAAGAGTATCAATATGGCAATGAGGATTGATGCGATTCAATGCCATTTTTGCAGAAATAACTTTTTTACCTCCAATGGTTTCATCGCAATGAAGAACTTGGCGTTGGAGATTAGAGAGTTCAACAATATCATCGTCCACTAAGGTGAGCTTTCCCACACCCGCAGCTGCTAAATATTGGCTCGAAGTACAGCCTAAACCGCCAGCACCAATAATTAGAATTGAACTTTCTTTTAAGCGTTCTTGACCATCAAAATCAAAATTTCTTAGAATGATTTGACGATTGTAGCGCAACATTTCTTGATCGGTTAATTCAGCCATCTTTAAATGCTCTTTAATACAAAGAAGAGTTAAACAATTCAATAGTGACCATTTCGCCCGCTTCAACACGGCCGCGCTCGCGTTCTAACACAACAAAACAGTTTGCAACACTCATTGAGCTGAATGCGCCTGAACCTTGGTTGCCTGTTGTTGCTACTTCAAATTGTCCTTGAGCATTAATAGAGTAAATGCCACGCTGATAATCTGTACGGCCTGGGCGTTTCTTAAATAGTGTTGTTGAGACGGCAGGGATGGATTGTGGTGCTTCCCACTTTGAGTGACCCGCTAATTTCGCTAACATTGGCTGAACTAACACATACATGGTTAGCATCGCAGAAACTGGATTACCTGGTAATCCGCAGAAATAAGAATGTGGTAAATTACCAAATGCGAACGGTTTACCCGGTTTAATCGCGAGCTTCCAAAAGCCAATTTTCCCGAGTTCATCTAAAATGTCTTTTGTATAATCAGCTTCACCAACGCTTACTCCGCCAGAAGTAACGACAACATCGGCTTCTTTATCTGCTTTTAAGAACACTTCTTTTAGTGTTTTTGGGCAATCAGGGATGATACCTAAATCAATAGCTTCGCAACCAAAACGTTCGATGAGTACTTTGATACCATAGCGGTTACTGTCGTAGATCTGACCATCTTCTAATGGTTGGCCTAACGGTTTTAGCTCATCACCGGTAGAGAAGAAGGCAACTTTTGGTTTTACTACCACTGGAATATCATTAATGCCTAAAGAAGCAATTAGAGGGATATCTCGTGGTGTTAAGCGATGGCCTTTTTCTAAAACGGTTTGTCCTTGAGCAACATCATCACCAATTGGGCGGATATTGGTTTGTGGTTTAACATCAGCTAAAGACAGATCAAAGGTAATGTTACCGCCTGAATCTGAAGTCAGTTCTTGCATAATAACGGCGTCACAACCCTCAGGGATTTTTGCTCCGGTCATGATTCTGATGGTACTTTGTGCTGCCCACTTTCCTTCAAAGGGGATCCCTGCAAATGATTTTCCTGTTAGAGGCAGTGTTAAGGATTGCTCTAAGTCAGAGATACGAACGGCATAGCCATCCATTGCAGAGTTTGCAAAAGGAGGAACATTAATTGGAGAGCAGATATCTTCAGCTAAAACAAAACCAATCGCATCAGAAAGCGGTAATGTGTTTGTATTTGAGATAGGGGAAACTTGAGATAAAAGGGTGTCCAAAGCGGTTTCTACGGGGAGCAAACCTTGAGTTGCGCAGCAATCCATCATGATACTCTCTAAATTAATAGTAATAATGACTGCACATTATCATATTTTACCTCTGAACATCTAATAGACCCAGTAAAATCAGGGTGTATTTATCTGACAGAGCGAGTATCCTTAGCAAAGTTCAATTGATTAGGTTATTTGGAGTATACGATGTCATCATTCAGTGAATCAGCCATTTTAGTGCGTGATGCCCTTATCGCGCGTGGTCTTGAGACGCCAATGAAGGAAAATGGAATTAGTCGTGAAGAAAAAAAAGAACGTATAGAAGACCACATGCGTGAAATCTTAACGCTGTTAAGTCTAGATCTTAGTGATGATAGTTTAGAGGAAACGCCTCACCGAATTGCTAAAATGTATGTAGATGAGATTTTTTCTGGTTTAGATTACGCGAATTTCCCTAAAATTACTGTCATTGAAAATAAGATGAATTGTGATGAAATGGTACGAGTGAATGATATTACACTTACTAGTACTTGTGAGCATCACTTAGTCACTATTGACGGGAAAGCAACGGTTGCTTATATCCCTCGTCAGAAAATTATTGGCTTATCTAAAATTAATCGTATTGTTCGATTCTTTGCGCAGCGCCCACAAGTGCAAGAACGCATGACTCAACAAATTTTAGTTGCGTTGCAAACGTTACTTGGTAGTGATGATGTTGCGATAACGATGGAAGCTACGCATTATTGCGTTAAATCTCGTGGCATTATGGACGCAACAAGCAGTACAACAACCACTGCTCTTGGTGGGATTTTTAAACGAAACCCAGCAACAAGACATGAGTTTTTAAGCGGTATTCGTTAATAGAAATATGATATTTAAAAGCCCGTCACTTAAATGCTAAGAGACGGGCTTTTTTATGTTTATTAGATTTTCTTATATTAAGTTTTGGAATTAGTACTGTTAAAGCAATGGACTAAACATAGAAAAGAATCGTTCAGTAAAACGATGCGGTAAATTACGTTGTTGCCAAGTTGCTAAATCAACAGGTGTTGATTGATCTAAGTAACTATCAAGAACCCATGAGAGTTGTTTAGTAAATTCAGGATCATCGACAATTAAACTTACTTCAAAGTTGAGCCAAAAACTTCGCATATCTAAGTTGACGGTACCAATAATACAATGGCTATTATCAATAACGACGGATTTGGTATGCAATAGCCCTCCATTAAATTCATGGATTTGAACACCGGCTTTAAGTAGTGTCTCAAAGAAAGATTTAGATGCCCAACTCACCATCAATGAGTCATTTTTCTTCGGTAAAATTAATTTAACTTCAACTCCTCGATGTGCTGTAGTTCGTAATGTATGAAGCAATATTTCACTAGGCACAAAATAAGGAGTTGTGATCGTAATTGATGCTCTTGCTTGATTAATTGCAGTGATTAGAACCTGTTGAATAATATCATCAGGCATCCCTGGCCCTGATGGAACCACTTGAGTTGTGTGATTGAATGGGTCTATTGAAATAGGACATTCAGGTAACGTCGGTAATTCTCTGATCCCTGTTTCTACTTCCCAATCCCACGCATGAATCGTATTTAACACTGCGACATTAGGACCAGTTAAGCGGATCATTACGTCAACCCATTGCCCAACCCCTGAGTTTTGCTTGAAATATTGAGGATCAACTAGATTCATTGAACCAGTATAAGCAATCATATTATCGATGACGACAATTTTACGATGGAGACGTAAATCTAACCGTCTAAAAAACATACGAAGAGGGCTAACACTGAGTGCTTCTACAATATTGACGCCTGAACTTCTAAGAAGCTTAGGCCAATGACTTTTAAAGAAATCGATACTTCCTGCCGAATCTAAAAGTACATTAACGACAACGCCACGTTTTGCTGCTTTTATTAATGCACTTGCAACACTGTCAGCTAGCCCCCCATGATGCCAAATGTAAAACTCCATATTGATTTCATGTTCTGCTTTTTCAATATCTCTAACAATAGCCGTTAAAATTTCAGATGGTGTATTTAATAGCGAAAGAGTATCGCCACTCAACGCGGGAATACCTAATCTATTTGAGCAGAGATTATGAATTGTTGAGATTCTATGAGAAATAGATTGAGGTTGGTGGTGCTGACAATTATGGACTTGTGCAAACCATTCTTCATAAGGAGTAAACATAGCTCTAGCTCGTTCACCACGGGTTCGGCCAAGATTTAGTTCTCCAATTAAGAAATATGCCATTACCCCTAATACTGGAATGATATAAATGATCATTAACCAAGCTAAAGAGACACCAACAGGTCTTGGTTTAAAAACAACACGTATCGTTACACCGGCGACGAGTAGCCAATATAAAATAAAACCAATAAGAGTAAGTGCTTGATAAAATTTATCCATTAGCCTTTGTCATTGAGATAGTAAATGAATCTCTATTAAATCAGGTGTTGTAGGAAAAGAGTAGATAAGGAGGGAAAAATTTACAAAATAAAATTCATTGCTGGTTTTGTAAACATTTAAGTTAAAAAAGAGAGGTGTACGTTAAAAAATGTAACATAAGGGGGTTTCAATTTTATTCCTAAACTGTTTTACTTGCAATATTGAGCGTTAACCCAACCTTTTATAAGTGTATACTTTTTTGTACACCATTTTGATGCTCATATACAAACACAGCGCATATATAACGATATAAAATATTTGGAGAACTTGTGGCTATGAGTAATACCACTAATCCCCGTGATACCTGGGGTTCAAAATTAGGATTTGTAATGGCTGCGGCAGGATCTGCTGTTGGTTTAGGTAACATTTGGAAATTCCCATATACAGCCGGAGAAAATGGTGGTGGTGCATTTGTTGCTATCTATTTATTCTTCGTGATTTTTATTGGTTTTAGTGTGATGTTGACTGAATTTGCTATCGGCCGACGAACTCAAAAATCTGCAGTAGGTGCATTTAAATCGACAGATCGTCGTTGGACTTTTGCTGGTGTTATTGGCGTTGTCAGTGGTCTATTGATCATGGGCTTCTACCCGGTAGTTGGTGGTTGGGCCATTGCTTATATTGCTAAAGTAGGTACGGGGCTTTTAGATACTCCCTCCGCTATTGGCGATAGCTTTGGTGCTTTTATTTCGAACCCTGTAGAGCCGCTTATGTGGATGGGGCTATACCTATTTCTAAACATTGTTATAGTAATAAAAGGGATTTCTGGTGGTATAGAGAAAGCCGGTAAAATATTAATGCCTTTACTGTTTCTTATCTTAGTCATTGTTTCTGTAAAAGGATTAATGCTTCCAGGTGCGATGGCTGGTCTTGATTTCTTATTTAGTCCTGATTTTTCTAAAATTGACAGTAATGTAATTCTTGCTGCGTTAGGTCAAGCCTTCTTCTCATTATCTCTTGGTATGGGTTGTATGATGACTTATGGTTCTTACCTGAAGAAAAAAGAGAATTTAGTTCAAACAACCGCGATGGTTACGGCAATGGATACAGGTGTTGCTGTTCTTGCTGGTGTCGCTATGTTCCCTGCAATGTTTGCATTTGGCATGGCGCCGACAGCCGGTCCAGGTTTGGTGTTTGTTGTTGTTCCACAAATATTCGCCGAGATGGGTGGCCTGATTGGTCTTCTGCTTGCCTTATTATTCTTTATTGGTTTAAGTGTTGCAGCATTAACGTCTTCAGTATCTCTACTAGAAGTAGTCGTTTCTTACTTAATTGATGAGAAGAAATTTACTCGAATTAAAGCGGTAATTGCTGCAAGTTCTGTAATGGCTATTTTATGTGTGTTTGCTTCATTATCTTTAGGTGGTCTTGGACCAACATTGTTTGATACTGGTGCGTTTGATATCTTTGATTTATTAACTGATAAGATATTCTTAGCCGTTGGTGGTATGTTGGTATGTATTTTCGCTGGTTGGAGATTGAAACGTGAAGATCTTGAAGATGAAGTAACCAATGGCGGTGAAATTAAATTCCCACTATTTGGTTTATGGTACGCATTGGTTAAGTATATTATTCCTGTTGCAATCGCAATCGTTGCATTCATGGGGATTTCATCTGGCTTTGATGGTGGTAAAGGTCCAATCATGCTGTTAGGTGTTGCTATTATTGCTGGTTCTGCGCTTATTTCTAAGAAGTTCTAATTTAAGATAAGTGGCAGTAAATATACAGAACTATTAAATATAAACGAGAGTCTTATGACCCTCGTTTTTTTGTTTGCCCAGCAAAGCTGGCAAACCCGTCTGCTTGCAAGATAGCAGAGTCACCCCGACTAAGGGGAAGACAATCTGAATGGCAAGGGCGTCACTGGCTAACGGTGAGGTCTGAAGGAAGCCATAGGAAGTTAGATGTACACAACTAACCGTAACCTGTTTCGGCGGGATTGGTGGGCAGGGTTCCCGCATGTTATTTACGCGGATTTTCTTAATTTTTCGGGATAAAAATTTAAAAATAAGTTGAATTTGGCGATCTGACGTGATCTTATACTGTTTAGATAACTAAATGAGATTCAAAAGATGAATTACGACGAATTCAAAGACCATTTTAACATATTAAGTGATAGCCGTCAGAAACGAAAAATCACTTACGATTTCTTCGAAGTTTTGTTCCAAGTGGTGACAGCCATGTTGTGTGGAATGAAAACCTGGGATGAGATAGAAGCCTTTGGAGAAGAGAACTTAGAATGGCTTAAAAAGTTCAGTCCATATTTATCAGGCATTCCAAGTCAAGATACAACGGCTCGCATTGTTGGATTGGTTGACCCAGATGAATTTTCTCTTTGTTTTACTCGATGGTGTAACGACATTCAAAATGAAAAGTCGTTAGAAACCAATCATATAGCTATTGATGGGAAGTCTTTAAAAGGCACGTATGATTATAGTAAGAAGAAATGCCTAACACATATGGTTAATGCTTATTCTGTTGATACTGGTCTGGTTTTAAGTCAACTAAAAACGAGCTCGAAATCGAATGAAATAAAGACTATCCCTGAGTTGCTTAAATTAATCAGAGTTAAAGGTCGAGTAATTAGTGTTGATGCAATGGGTTGCCAGAGAGCAATTGCAGAGCTAATAGTTGAACGTAAAGGGGACTATTTAATGTCAGTAAAAGACAATCAACCAAGTCTCCATAAGGTTTTTACTGAACACTTTTCGTTAGGGCAATTATGCGATTATGCGAGTGATTCTTTTGAGGAAGAAGAAATTTGTCTACGGGGTCGTAAGACCTTAAGAAGTTATATTGTTGTTCCATTTACGGATAAATATGGAGATTTTGCCTCTAAATGGAAAGGCTTAAAAAGTTTATGTATAGCAACGACTTATCAACAGAAAAACGGAGAGCCTTCGGGAAGTTTAGGCGTTAGATACTTCATTTCTTCTAAGGAAATGAAAGCAGAAGAATTTGGCCAATTATGCCGAGGCCATTGGGGCGTAGAAAGTATGCACTGGTGGTTGGACACTGTAATGAATGAAGATAACAGCCGGATCATCTACAAGCATGCATCAGAAAACCTATCTCGAATTCGTCAAATGTGTATGAATTTTATTAAGCTTGTAGAGATGAAAGGGACATTGAAACGAAGACAATTGAAATGCGCGTTAAATACTGAGTTTCGAGAGAGAGTTTTGTTTGGTACTTAAGGGTTTTTAACAATTTTGTAACTCACGAGGGAACCCTGGATTGGTGGGTAAGCGTCCAAAATAGCGCGAAGCCCAATACTTAGTCAGACCAATTCTGTGCTTGAGGGTGGCATATCTAACAGGGAGTCAGTGCAATAACTGGGGAAGCCTGGCATCTAAACTTAATTGTCAGTAAGTGGCTTAGATTCAAGAAGAAACTCAAGATCTAATGCCGATGTGAGGTGGCAGATGAACCCGTAGTAGTGAGTAAGGCTAGGCCTGTGAAAGCCAGTGATGGTGTGGAGGACAAAACCAAGCCGACTATCAGTAATATATCTGATAGAGTCAATTTGAGCCAAAAGCACTTATTGATTGCGAAGGGGGGAAGTGATTTATAAATTACCTTAAAGTGACGTAATTTATGATGGGTTCACGAATTACCAAATAAGGTAAAGTCTCTATTTTAATGGCTAAGGGTGATACTAAAGCTGTGAATAGAACTGGGCACGGGGAGTAAGTGTTTCTCTTTACTAGAGGCATAGAGGCGGTTAAGCATATTGCGAATAAAAGGGCGTAGCCTTGCTAGAAAACTTAACGCGACAACGAAATAAACCTAACCAACATAAATAAAGTCAGCAGCAGGTGATGTGAGATAATAATTTGAGAGTACACTATAGCCTTTACGGGCGCATGCTATCACTGCAAGCGCTTTACGTGGCATACAAACAAGTGAGAAAGAATGGAGGCGCAGCTGGTATTGACGGGCAGCGTATCGATGATTTCACACAAAATTTGGAAGTAGAGCTCAGAAAACTATTACTTGAACTACAAGAAAAGCGCTATCAAGCGCGGCCCGTAAAACGAGTTGAGATCGCCAAAGACGATGGCGGTATCAGGTTATTGGGGATCCCCACAGTTCGAGACCGAATTGTTCAACAATGTTTAACGAATATAATGACTCCCATATTTGACCCAAACTTTCATCCATCCAGTTATGGATATCGGGTTGGGCGAAGCTGTCATCAAGCCATCAGCAAAGCTACACTCTTTATACGTAAATATAATAAGCGGCATGTTGTTGATATGGATCTGTCTAAATGCTTTGACATGCTTGACCACGATCTGATAATCAAGTTCGTGCGAAAGCGCATCGTGGATGGCAGTATCTTAGGCTTGATCCGTCAATTTCTAAAAAGTGGAGTCATGGTTGGTGAAAACTGGCAGAATAGTGTAATAGGCAGTCCACAAGGTGGGGTGATTAGTCCACTACTTGCTAATATCTACTTAGATGAATTCGATCAAGAAATGATGAGGCGTAAGCATCGAATAGTGCGATACGCGGATGACATTTTGATATTCTGCACCTCGAAAAAGGGTGCAGAGAATGCATTAAAAGTAGCTAGCCATATTTTAGAAGTAACGCTAAAACTTAAAGTGAATGAGCGGAAAACCCATATAGCACATAGCGATACAGGTATTAAATTCTTGGGAGTGGAAATTTTTACAAATTACACTGCAGTTCAAGAAAAGAAGCTCAAAACATTAAAAGCGAAAGTAAGACAACTCACCAAGCGTAATGGAGGATTGAATTTAGCGAGAGTGCTAAAGCAACTGAATCCAGTGCTCAGAGGGTTTGTAAACTACTTCAAAATAGCCAATATTACGAGCACACTGAAAAGCCTTGCGGCTTGGATAAGGCGGAGATTGCGAGCGGTACAAATGAGTTTGTGGAAGAAGCGGTGCAGATTGCATCGTCGTCTTAAGCAACTAAAGTACAAACCGCCATTTAAGTCCATAAAAATGGACTCATGGCGAAACAGTGCGAGTCCGTTAGCAAGCTATGCGATGCCTAATCAGTGGTTCAAAAATCTAGGCTTGTATTCAATAGACGAAGTTAAAACAGGTGTACTCGCTTCTTTTTATTAAGAAATAGTAAATTGCAGGAGCCGTATACGAGGTCCGTACGTACGGTTCTGTGAGAGGGATGAGGCAAAAGCCTCACCCTACTCGATGATTTAATGGAAATGAAAAAGCCTGATATAAATATCAGGCCTTAATGTATTTTAATGTGAGAGTATGGTTTATTCAATCTCACCATCAACGTAGTACCATTTTCCATCTTCTTTTAGGAAGCGAGAGTGTTCTTTTAATTGATGTAATTGCCTATTTTCAGAATAGGTTGCTTTAAAAGAAACAAAACCTTCATCATCGCTAGTATCTGATAAGTGTGAAGATACAACTTTCAGTTTTCGCCACTCGATCTCTATGGATTCTTCTATACCATTTCTAAACTCTTTAGCGTGACAAGAGGGATGGTAAGTATCAATAATATATTGTGTCAATTGTTTCACATGAGCACTATAACGAGAACGCATTAGTAATTCTGGTGTTTTTGCTAATTCATGGTTGTTATGAATTGGCTCACAACAAACAGAATAATTTTTTTTTGTACCACATGGACAATGATTTTTTTTAGGCATAATAGCGTTTGTTCTCTATTTTTCTATGTCATCTACCCATTCGGCAGATTCTTTATAACAGGTTGTAAATTCTTGTTCTGTAATTTTCAAGGAAACACAACATTGAGATACGGTGTTCCAATTGGCTTTTTCATAACTTTCTATCGCTAAGATTAATTTACCTAAAGAACCTTGACGCTCTGTTAATGCTAGCTTTATTTCAGTCGAAATTGGTAAGTGTTGGATTAGACTATTCAAAGGTTGATCTAATAAAGGTTCTAATAGTGAGAACAAACCGACCAAAAATGCTTGGCTTGGCTCTAGGTTGATATTGGTTTTATTTACAATTAACTCACATAACTTTGCACGATGTATGGAAAGAGTATAAAGAGATTGTGGTTTGTGTTGTGTTGCATGAGCGACAGCAACCAGCGATACAAATTGACGTAACTTGGTTTCACCTAAATAGACCAGAGCCTGCTTAAAAGAAGTTATTGGTTTATCAATGACTGAAGAGGCATTAACAAAACGCAGTAATTTATAAGATAATGAGACATCTTGGACTAAGTATTTTTCAACGGCATTAAAGTCAACAATCGGTGCTGAGATTTCTTTATATAGCTGCATTATTGATAATTGATTTGGTTGAATCGCTCGCTGTTGAAACATTTCTGGTTTACTGAAAAAATAACCTTGAAAATAAATAAACCCAGCAGCTTTTGCTTGCTCAAATTCTTCATAAGTCTCTACTTTTTCAGCAAGGAAAGAAATATTATATTTTTCACAATGACGAATGAATAGTTTTGCTTTTAAAATAGGTGTAGTACGAATATCAAACTTAATAATGTCGATATAAGGTAAAAATGGAGTCCATTGAGGATTTGGTTCGAAATCATCAAGTGCTAATTTATAGCCGCGTTCTGCAAGAGTTTTAACTGCATTAAGTAAGTCTTGGTTTGGGATACAATCCTCAAGGATCTCAACGACTAGATTATGAGAGTTAAATAGCATTGGAACTAAGTTAATTAAACTTTGTTGAGGAAAATTTACAAAGCCTAATTTATCATTGATAGCATTACACTGTGAGCTTAAAAAGTGATCAGATAGTAATCGACTTGTTGCTTCTTCTGCTTCTACTGCTGGAAACGTATTTTTTGGACCATCTCGGAATAATAATTCGTAACCAATCGTATTTTTTTTGATGTCTAAGATAGGTTGACGAGCAACATATGAATACATAAAACGTTATTCTCTACAGCGTGTTGAATCGAAACTGGCCTAATCATAATCTCTTTATTAAGAAAAGACTATGATTCTCCTTATTACAGAATAAGAGTGGGTTATTAATGTGATTTATTTAAAACTTTTTTCATGAAGTGTATATATATTGTTCTTATATTCAAGAATCGAGCCTTGCGTATACCAATCCCCAAGTACAATACGAGTCATTTCTTGATCATTAAAAGTGAAAACATGAGTATCTGGACGGTGAGTGTGTCCATGAATCAATCTTTTTACACCTTCTTCTGACATCACTTTTTCAACCTCACTCTGAGTGACATCCATAATCGTTAATTCTTTATGTTGTTTCTTCTCTTTGATTTTATCTTGTACGTTTTTAACGATACGTTGACGTATAAAAAGAGGGATACGATTGAATACCCATTGGAGCCATGGTTGGTGAACTTTTGCGCGGAATTCTTGATATTTGATGTCATCAATACAAAGCGTATCACCGTGCATGATTAGAACTTTTTCGCCATCCATATGAATAACGGTGTGGTCAGCTAAAAGTTGCACTCCGGTTTCTTTACAAAAGCGCTTATTAAGTAAGAAGTCTCGGTTTCCTTGAATAAAGTAACACTCAACACCTTGTTGGGTTAACGCTTTAAATGCATCTTTAATTACAACATTAAATGGTGAGTTATCATCATCGCCAATCCAAAATTCAAATAAATCACCTAATACATAAAGCTTTTCTGCATGAATAGCTTCATTGCTCATAAAATCTAGAAAGCAATCAGTGATTTCAGGTCTAAGAGGGGATAGGTGGAGATCAGAGATAAATAAAATAGTCATAAAATGCTTTTGGTTTATTAGGATGATGCCAGCTCTAATTTATAAAGCTGGCATAAAAACAGAATTATTCTGTAATTGTAGTACCAGTAATGAATACTTCTTCAACTGGAACATCTTGGTGTACATAACCGTAGTTACCTGTTGCAACACCTTTGATTTTATTTACTACGTCCATACCTTCAACAACTTCAGCGAATACACAGTAACCCCAACCATCCATAGACTCAGATTTAAAATCTAGGAATTTGTTGTCATTAACGTTGATGAAGAATTGAGAACTTGCTGAATGTGGTTCCATAGTACGAGCCATTGCTAATGTACCTACTTTGTTGCTTAGGCCATTGTTTGCTTCGTTTTTGATTGTTGCACGGCCAGTTTTTTCTTCAAGACCAGCAGTCATGCCGCCGCCTTGAACCATAAAGCCATCAATTACACGGTGGAAAAGCGTGTTGTCGTAGAAACCTTCTTGACAGTATTGTAAGAAGTTAGCACAAGTTGCAGGTGCTTTATCTTCGTGAAGTTTAACTGTGATGTCACCAAAAGATGTGTGAAGGATGATCATGAAATTACCTTTGTAATTGTATTTAAATAGAATTTGATTTTACCTAAGATTAAGGAGGATCTACAGGGAATTTTCTTGCTATCATTACTTAATATAGGTTTAATAGCCTTTATATATCCTTTAAACAAATAATGAGTAAAAAAAGAGCATGTTGAAAATATATAACTCACTTACACGCCAAAAAGAAGAATTTAAACCAATTACCGAAGGTAAAATCGGTATGTATGTGTGTGGGGTTACCATTTACGACTTGTGTCATATTGGTCATGGCCGTACGTTTGTCTCTTTTGATGTGATTTCTCGTTATTTACGTTTTTTAGGTTACGATCTTACTTTTGTTCGTAACATTACAGATATTGACGATAAGATCATTAAACGTGCCGCTGAAAATGGCGAAACGTGTGATACATTAACTGAGCGTCTAATTGCTGATATGCATGCTGATTTTGACGCTTTAAATATGAAACGTCCAGATGTTGAACCAAGAGCAACAGAATACATTACTGAAATTGTAGAGTTAGTAGAGCGTTTGATCGAGCGTGGTTTTGCTTACGTTGCATCTAATGGTGATGTTATGTTTGAAGTGAAAAAATACGACGAATACGGTCGCCTTTCTCGTCAAGACCTTGAGCAACTTCAAGCGGGCTCTCGCGTCACAATTGAAGAAGCAAGTGTAAAGCGTAGTGGTATGGACTTCGTATTATGGAAAATGTCTAAACCAGGCGAACCAACATGGGAATCACCATGGGGTCCTGGCCGTCCAGGCTGGCATATCGAATGTTCTGCAATGAACTCTTCTATTTTGGGTAATCATTTTGATATTCATGGGGGGGGCTCTGACCTTATGTTCCCACATCATGAAAATGAAATCGCTCAATCATGTTGCGCACATGATTCTAAGTACGTAAATACTTGGATGCACAGTGGCATGGTAATGGTTGACCGTGAAAAAATGTCTAAGTCATTAGGAAACTTTTTTACTATCCGTGACGTATTAGCGCATTACGATTCTGAAACAGTTCGCTATTTCTTAATGTCTGGTCATTACCGTAGCCAATTGAATTACAGTGAAGATAATTTAAACCAAGCTCGTGCTTCACTAGAGCGTTTGTATACCTCTTTACGTGGCCTTGATTTAACCGTTACTGCTGCTGGTGGTGAAGAGTTTGTTTCTCGTTTTTCAACCGCAATGAATGATGATTTCAATACGCCAGAGGCTTATTCTGTATTGTTTGAGATGGCGCGTGAAGTAAACCGCCTGAAAACAGAAAATGTTGAAGCTGCCTCTAAGCTTGGTGCGTTGATGCGTGAACTTGCTGAAGTATTAGGCTTATTATCTCAAGATCCAGAAGCTTTTTTACAAGGCGATAGTGGCAGCGATGATGAAGTTGCTGAAATTGAAGCATTGATTAAAGCGCGTAATGATGCTCGTGCAGCAAAAGATTGGGCAGCTGCTGATGCCGCTCGTGATGCTATTGCAGCGCTAAATATTGTTTTTGAAGATGGCCCAGAGGGCACGACATGGCGTCGTAAATAATATAAACAGTTTTATATAAAGGGCTGGTATTTCCAGCCTTTTTTATTACCAAACTTTTAAACTTTAATAGAGGACACATTTGTGGCTCAAATGTACTTTTATTACTCAGCAATGAATGCGGGTAAATCAACAACACTTCTTCAATCGTCTTTTAATTACCAAGAACGCGGAATGAACCCTGCAATTTTCACTGCAGCTATTGATGATCGTTATGGTGTGGGAAAAGTGAGTTCTCGTATTGGTTTAGATGCGGATGCGCATTTATTTAATATTGATATGGATTTGTTTGAGGTAATTAAAACACTTCATGAAAAAGAGAAACTTCATTGTGTGTTAATTGATGAATGCCAATTCTTAACTAAAGAACAAGTTTATCAGCTGACAGAAGTAGTTGATAAGCTGCATATTCCTGCGTTGTGTTATGGTTTACGTACTGATTTTTTAGGTGAACTATTTGAAGGCAGTAAGTACTTGTTATCTTGGGCTGATAAATTAGTTGAACTAAAAACAATTTGTCATTGTGGCCGTAAAGCGAACATGGTTATTCGTACTGATGAGCATGGGGTTGCTATTGCTGATGGCGATCAGGTTGCTATTGGTGGTAATGAATTGTATGTATCAGTTTGTCGTACTCACTATAAAGAGGCGTTAGGTAAATAAAACCAGTGCCAATAGCAATGGATATGTAAATTCTTATAGTGAAGAAATTAAGGCCAAATCCATCGTAATGGATTTGGCCTTTTTATCGTTGTTTTAAAAGAGTATTAATTACAAGTAGAAATACCTACTTCCTTCCATACTCCCCATTCACCAGAGGTTGATGGATCATTACCTTGAGTCCACCATTTTGCTTCCCATGTTTTACCTGCTTGAGACACTTGATCGCCACCAGTGTAAACCGCTGTTGCATCCCATGCATTGTCACAAGTTACAGGTGGGTTCCCAACATCTTTTAGTACAGTAACGCTTACTGTTGCTGTATTTGATGCTTGGCCATCATTTGCAGTGACCGAGAATGATAACGGAGTATCTGTTGTATAAGAACCTGAAGTAAAGGTTACTTTAGACCCTGTAACTGTTGCATCTATTCCTGATGGAACAGCCCACGTAAACGTAAGGGGATCGTTATCTGCATCAGTAGAAGAAGAGGCATCTAATATAACGACATCACCTTTATTGACAGAGCTTGGTGCAATAATTGCTGCCACTGGTGGGGTATTAACTGGTTCAGTTCCCTCAACTGTGACTGCTACAGAGGTAGAGTCAGAAGCTGTTGCGCCTTTATTGTCAGTTACCGTTAATGTAAATTGTAGAGTTTCAGATTGAGCAAAACCATCGGTAGAAAAACTAGCGTTAGCACTATTTGGATTGCTTAATGTTATTACTGGACCAGAGGTTTGAGTCCAAACATAAGAGACAATAGTTCCATCGCTGTCTGATGATAAAGATCCATCAAGTCGAACTGTAGCAGGAGCGATAACAGCAATATCAACTCCGGCATTAGCAATTGGTTTCTTATTTACTGGAGGAGTTACCGTACCATCACCAGCAAGACCTTCTTGCATTGCATTAAGAATATCACCATTATCTGCGTCAATTTCCCATGCAAATAAGCCACCTAACCCAAGTGAACGAACGTATTCACCTTTAGCAAGTACAGATTGTTTATTGTCATAAGTGATTAAATCACCATTGCTTGGATCATAAGCGTAAGCGGCTTGAGCAATATCATCATAACCCACTTCAACGCCTGCTTTATTTACGTAATTGGTCACTACATCTTTATAATCAATTACGCCAGCTTCCCAAGAACCTGCAACTTTACCATTACCAACACCTGTCATAGGGTTTGTCGGATCAGTCATGCTGTCACGTGTAACACCAGTCCAGCCACGCGCATACATAGCAGCACCAACGACTAATTTTTTAGCATCAACACCTTGAGCAAGTAATAAGTCGATCGCATTAGTGATTGTATAAGCAGGACCTTTACGAGGCTCGCCTTTATCATCTAACCCTGTCCCATCACATTCGCCTTGTGACATGTGTGAGCCACAGTTTAACGCAGTTTGATGCCCAACGACGTTATTCCAGCCGCCAAAGAAGTCATAAGTCATCGCAAAGATATAATCCATATATTGAGAAGCTGCTGCATAATCAACATCCTCAATCTTATCGTAACCAGCACCAATCGCAGAGGTTAACTCATACGTTTTACCTGTTTCAGCACTTAACTCATCAAGCATTGCTCTTAGTTCTTGCATTAATGCAACATAAGCTGGGCCATCATTTACAGGGTCACCACCTGTTGCACTTGCACCGTCACCACCAGGGAATTCCCAATCGATATCTACACCATCATAAAATTTCCATGTTTTAAGGAATTTTTTAACTGAAGCAACGAAGATGTCTCGCTTAGGTTTATCAACAAAGTCATAAAAAGGGTCTGATAAAGTCCAACCACCGATTGATGGAACAATTTTTAGGTCTGGATAACGTTGCTTAAGTGCCATCATTTGTCCATAAGTCCCTTTATAAGGAGTACTATGAACGTGACCAGATTGAGGCTGCGGCATTTGAACAGCAGCCCATGGGTCATGAATAACAACTTCATAGTCAGGAGTTCCTGCACAAGCACGGTTTAGAGCAGCTAAGCTGTTGCCGTTTTCAATTTCACCTAAAGAAGGGTTAGGGCCACAGATAGGAACAAAACCATAAAGAATATGGGTTAGATTTTGTGCTGGAATTTGGTCAACAGCAAACTTACGACCGTAAACCCCCCATTCAACAAAATAAGCACCAGAAACCATTCCATCTGGCGTGGTGTAATTTCCATTAGCAGGATCGACATTCATTGGCAGAGGATCTAAATGGCTACCATCAGTATCGGCAACAACAATTGCTTTGGCTGCACTGGTGCTACATTCTTCTGTTGCGCCTGAGCCATTACAAAGTTCTATCGTCATTTCGTATTGACCGCCTTGACGAACTTGTAGAACCGTAGACGCTTTTTGTGAAGCCGAAGGAGAAACCGCTTCTTCATGAACCACAACGCCATTTAATAGCACGCGCCATTTTTCTGCAGATTCACCAGACCAGCGATCCCAAGTAACAGGTACTTCTGCAAATTCTTTAATTGTCACTAAATCTTTATATGAGGTAGCTGCTTGATCTACATCGATAATTGAAAAATCACTTTCCATCCAAGAAATAATTGCTTGGCCAGGGACCGCAGCATAGCCTGGAGCGGATAGAGCAAGGGCAATTGCTGCAGAGCAAACCCCTAGTTTATTTTTAAACATAAATAACATCCTTGATTAATTCATCCTAAATGGATTGCTGCTGAAAAATTCAGCATTGCTACTATCTTTGTTCATATTTTATAAATATCCAATTACGATGCTGAATTTGGTAGCAATCTAGGATAATCAACATGTTTGATTTGTAATGCAGCTAAAATAATGAAGGGTCTGTCTAAAATTTATGCTTTATGTATTGCGTTACTTAAGGTGCTTAATTATTAGAGTTAATTAACTTATTTGCGTAAAAAAAGCTATTAATTAGCGTTTTTATCTATATTTTTAGCGATTTTTTAGCTTTCTATTCTTGTTTTTAATGTTCTTCTAGTCGAAATGGTATGGAATTTTATTTTTTTATAGTGTATCGGTACTCATATTTGCTGAAAGGTTAAAATGTGGTCGTTTATCCTGCTGGTTGTGATGTTTTTAAAAATTATTAGGCGTTTTGTAACAAAAATGTGGCAAATTACTTCAATGGTTGATAATGTTTCCCACAATTCTTCGAAGGTTTTTATGTTTTTTAAGCGTATTTCACGTTTTTAGATAATAAATGATTGGCAAGTCGTTTTGCCCGAAGAGTGTCATGGAAGCTAAATAAAATGTATTGGAGTTAATGCATGTATAAGAATAAAATTACACAAGCGATCTTGCTTGGTGGCCTGTCACTAACACTTGCCGGCTGTGGAGATAAAACCGCAGAGCAACCAGTTAAAGAAACTAAACCTGCTGAAAAACGAATGTCGACAGAAGTGGTTTATGCAGATGTTCAAGAACTGACTCGTGGTAATGGTACTGAAGTTGCAACTCTTGATCCTCATAAGTCTCAAGGTGTACCTGAGTCTCACGTGATTCGTGATTTACTTGAAGGTTTGGTAAATCAAGATGCAGAAGGTAATACCATTCCTGGTGTTGCAGAAAGTTGGGAAACAACGGACAACCAAAAATTCATTTTCCATTTACGTAAAGATGCTAAGTGGTCAAATGGCGATCCTGTAACTGCAGATGATTTCGTATACAGCTTCCAACGTGCTGTTGATCCTGCAACTGGATCTCCTTACTCTTGGTATATGGAATATACTAAGATGGCGAATGCTAAAGACATCGTTGCGGGTAAAAAAGATAAGAGTGAACTAGGTGTTAAAGCAATTGATGCCAACACTTTAGAAGTTCAACTTGATACTGCTGTTCCTTACTTTGTTAAAATGATGGGTCATACAACAGTAAAACCTGTTCATAAAGCAACGATTGAAAAATTTGGTGATCAGTGGACTAAACCGGGTAATTTTGTTGGTAATGGTGCTTATGTTGTTGACCAATGGGTTGTGAATGAGCGTTTAGATCTAGTTCGTAACGAACAGTATTGGGATAACGCGAATACGAAAATCAATAAAGTCACTTTCTTACCGATTGAAAATCAAGTGTCAGAAATGAATCGTTTCCTTTCTGGTGAGTTGGATTTTACAAACGAATTGCCTGTGGAACACTTTAAACGTCTGAAAAAAGAAGAGCCTGAATCTGTTTCAGTTGTTGGTAGTCTATGTACTTACTACTACTCGTTTAATACAAAAAAAGCACCGTTTGATGACGTTCGAGTTCGTAAAGCTATCTCTTATGCCATTGACCGCCCAATTATTTCTGATGTCATTTTAGGTCAAGGTCAAAAACCAGCGTATTTCTTAACACCAGAAATTACAGCGGGCTTTAATCCTGAGCTTCCTGCTTACGGTAAAATGACGCAAGATGAACGTGATGCTGAAGCAAAACGTTTATTAGCTGAAGCGGGCTTTGGTCCTCAAAATCCACTTAAATTTACACTTCTATACAACACGTCAGAAAACCATAAGAAAATTGCAGTCGCTGCAGGCTCTATGTGGAAGAAGACTCTTGGCTTAGAAGTTGTTTTAGAAAACCAAGAATGGAAAACCTACCTAGATTCAAAAGATCAAGGTCAATTTGAAGTAGCACGTGCTGGCTGGTGTGGTGATTACAATGAAGCATCTGCTTTTTTAACATTAATGGTTAGTAAGAATACAACTGGTGGTCAACATTACGGAAGTGCTGAATATGATGCATTGATTGAAAAAGCATTGGCATCAACTTCAGAAGAAGAGCGTACTGCTATCTATCTACAAGCTGAGCAGCTATTAGCGAAAGATATGCCAATTGCGCCTATCTATCAGTACGTTAAATCTCGTCTATTATCCCCTCAAGTTGGTGGTTTCCCAACAGGAAACGCAGAAGAGAAAATCTACTCAAAAGATCTTTACATCAAAGCTAAGTAATTAGTAGTAACTAAAACTATAAAAAAAGCCACTACACGCAGGATAGCGTGTAGTGGTTAGATCGATCTTTATTTTATTTTTTGTCACAGACTGGAAGAGTGAATTATGTTTCAATTCATTATCAAACGGATCCTTGAAGCAGTCCCAACAATGTTGGTATTGATCACTATCTCATTTTTTTTAATGAGGTTTGCTCCTGGTAACCCATTTTCTACAGAGCGGCCACTTCCGCCAGAAGTAATGGCGAATATCAATGCAAAGTATGGTTTAGATAAGCCTGTATTTGAACAATACACCACTTACCTTGGAAACATTCTGCAAGGTGATTTTGGACCATCATTTAAATACCAAGATTACACAGTTAATGAGCTGGTTGAAGCGGCATTACCCGTTTCTGCAAAAGTCGGTTTTTTTGCCTTTATCTTTACCGTTGTACTTGGTGTCTCCATTGGTACGTTAGCCGCATTGAGGCAAAATACCTGGTTAGATTACAGTATAATGTCAACAGCCATGATAGGGGTCGTAATGCCATCCTTTGTATTGGCCCCTGCACTTATTTATCTCTTTTCTATTGAACTTGGTTGGTTCCCTGCCGGGGGCTGGCATGATGGTTCATTTAAATACATGTTTTTACCAATTATGGGTATGTCCTTTCTCTACGTAGCAACGTTTGCTCGTATCACTCGCGGTAGCATGATTGAAACACTTAATAGTAACTTTATTCGTACGGCTCGAGCAAAAGGATTAAGTTACCGCTACATCGTTCTAAAACATGCGTTAAAACCAGCAATGCTACCTGTTGTTTCTTATATGGGTCCAGCATTCGTAGGTATTATCACCGGTTCTGTTGTTATCGAAACCATTTTTGGTTTACCGGGTATTGGTAAGTTATTCGTAAATGCAGCCTTCAACCGTGATTATTCGTTAGTAATGGGGATAACCATTTTAATTGGTTTCCTATTCATCTTATTCAACGCCATTGTTGATGTATTACTAGCTGTAATTGACCCGAAAATTCGTTATTAATAGGGAACGGACGTATGTTAACGAAAAAAGAAAATTTAGAAGCGATCGAAAAGTTCTCAGAAAATCTAGAGATTGAAGGTCGTAGTTTGTGGCAAGATGCGCGTCTTCGTTTTATGCGAAACAAAGCGGCAATGATAAGCCTTTGTGTGCTTACAGTAATGACATTAGCTGTGATTTTTTTACCTATGTTTAGTCAGTATGCTTATGATGATACCGATTGGTATGCATTGCATGAAGCACCAAGTATGACTCACCTTTTTGGTACAGATAGTTTAGGGCGAGATCTTTTTGTTCGTACTTTAGTTGGTGGCCGAATCTCATTGATGGTTGGTATCCTCGGTGCATTTGTCGCGGTACTTATCGGTACGCTTTATGGTGCAACTTCAGGATTTGTTGGCGGTAAAGTCGACCGTATCATGATGCGTTTTATTGAGATTTTATATGCGGTCCCATTTATGTTCCTCGTAATTGTACTAGTGACATTCTTTGGCCGTAATATCGTACTTATCTTTGTTGCTATCGGTGCAATTGCTTGGCTTGATATGGCTCGTATAGTTCGTGGTCAGACACTGAGCTTACGTAGTAAAGAGTTTATCGAAGCGGCACACGTTTGTGGTGTGAGTAAGTGGGGTATTATCACTCGCCATATCGTACCAAACGTATTAGGTATTGTTGCTGTTTATTCAACGTTACTTATTCCAAGTATGATCTTAACAGAATCTTTCTTATCCTTCCTCGGTCTTGGTGTTCAAGAGCCAATGACAAGCTGGGGTGCTTTACTTCAAGAAGGCTCTCAAACAATGGAAGTCGCTATTTGGCAACTAACTTTCCCCGCTTTATTTATGGTTGTTACCTTATTTTGCTTTAACTACGTGGGTGATGGTTTACGTGATGCGCTGGATCCAAAAGACAGATAATTCTCTGTGTGGACAGCTAATTATTAAACAAATTTGAGTAGGAAAGAATTATGAGTTTATTAGATGTAAAAGATCTGCGCGTAGAGTTTACAACTCAAGATGGTAACGTAACAGCAGTAAATGATTTAAATTTTTCACTTCAGCAAGGTGAGACATTGGGCATCGTAGGTGAGTCAGGCTCTGGTAAGTCACAGACAGTATTTGCACTAATGGGTCTATTAGCTAAAAACGGTATTATTACTGGTAGCGCAAAATTTGAAGGTAGAGAGGTTCTTAATCTTCCTGAAAAAGAGCTGAATAAAATTCGTGCTGAACAAATGGCGATGATTTTCCAAGATCCAATGACGTCACTTAATCCATATATGAAAGTTAGTCATCAGCTAATGGAAGTATTAATGCTTCATAAAGGCATGGGTAAAGCAGAAGCATTTGAAGAGTCAGTTCGTATGTTAGAAGCGGTTAAGATCCCAGAAGCTCGTAAGCGTATTACTATGTACCCACATGAGTTTTCTGGTGGTATGCGTCAACGTGTAATGATTGCGATGGCATTATTGTGTCGTCCTAAACTACTTATTGCGGATGAACCAACAACAGCACTAGATGTAACTATCCAAGCACAAATCATGCAGCTATTGAATGAACTAAAAAGTGAATTTAATACCGCTATCATTATGATTACCCATGACTTGGGTGTGGTTGCAGGCTCGTGTGATAAAGTATTAGTGATGTACGCAGGTCGTACAATGGAATATGGTTCAGTGAATGAAATTTTCTATGAGCCAAGCCATCCATACGCAGAAGGTTTGTTAAAAGCTATTCCTCGTTTAGATCAAGAGGGTGATATTTTACCAACTATCCCTGGTAATCCACCAAACTTACTTCGATTACCTACAGGCTGCCCTTATCAAGAGCGTTGTCATCGTGTAATGGAGCGTTGTAAGCAAGAAGCACCGATACTGCAACCATTTGCAAACGGTCGTTTACGTGCTTGTTTTTCTGAACAGGAGACGTGGTAATGTCAGCAGATAAAAAATTAATATTAGACATAAAGAACTTAAAAGTTCACTTTAGCATACCATCAAAATCAGTGTGGCCTTGGGCGAAACCTGCAAATTTAAAAGCGGTAGATGGTGTAAACGTTCGCTTATATGAAGGCGAAACATTGGGTGTTGTTGGTGAGTCTGGTTGTGGTAAATCAACGTTTGCTCGTGCAATTATTGGTTTAGTAGAAGCAACAGAAGGTGAAGTTGTGTGGCTTGGTCAGGACTTGACTAAACTGGAAGATGAGCCATTACGCCAAAAACGTAAAGAGATTCAAATGATCTTCCAAGATCCACTTGCTTCTCTTAATCCACGTATGACTGTAGGCGATATTATTGCTGAACCATTACAAACCTTCTATCCAAAGTTGACGAAAGATGAAGTGAAAGATAGGGTAAAAGAAATGATGGCAAAGGTGGGTTTATTACCTAATGTTATTAACCGTTACCCTCATGAATTCTCTGGTGGGCAATGTCAGCGTATCGGTATTGCGCGTGCGCTTATTTTAAAACCAAAAATGATCATCTGTGATGAACCAGTATCAGCTCTGGATGTTTCAATTCAAGCACAAGTAGTAAATCTACTGAAAGAGCTACAAAAAGAGTTAGGATTAAGCTTAGTTTTCATTGCTCATGACTTATCAGTAGTGAAGCACATTTCTGATCGTGTATTGGTTATGTATTTAGGTAACGAAGTTGAACTTGGCGAGTCTGATGCGTTGTTTAGTGACCCTAAGCACCCATACACTAAAGCGCTAATGTCAGCGGTTCCAATTCCAGATCCAAAGCTTGAAAGAGCCAAAACAATTGAGATGCTAGAAGGGGATTTACCTTCACCTATTAATCCACCATCTGGTTGTGTATTCCGTACTCGTTGCCCTCAAGCTACAGATATATGTGCACAGACTAAACCAGAGCTAAAAGGAACAGATGTACACGCCGTTTCTTGTTTAGCGGTAACCGATATCTAATGTAAAAAGCCATCATAATTCGATGAATTATGATGGCAATTTCAGTTTTAATCATTCAGCCTGTGACAGGCTTAAGCGCGATAATCTATTTATATCGCGCTTTTTTTATGTTTATACCAATCTACATAAGTATTTGATCATTCTTACTTGTTAAAATCGATTATATCTGCGTTATAACTTTTGTAATTAGATCCACTAGTTACTGCAATTTATGCCTTGCTCTAATCGATTTTTCCTACGCAATTATCTGAACAACTACTTATCCAGAATGGTATTATTCTGCTTCGCCGTCAATGTCAGCAAACCAGTAACCGATATTTACAAATTGCAGTAAATTAGCCACTGAATGTGGATCTTGCAGTAAACCCTCAACATCGAGTTGTGTGAATTCTGACGTTTCACATAAAGCAATCACATCATTTTTTACGCTTAAAGGGAAAACATAGCTTTCACCATCAATATAAAGCGTCATGTTATCTTCACATGTTTCGACTTCATGATAGAAAGCTCTAATTCCAGCGACTTTAATCAGAGCTTGACCTGACTGTAAATAGCTAATTAATTCTTCAGTTGTCCATTTTTCAGAATCAGGAAGGATATTTAAATGATGACGAGAATTACTTAAATATTCACCCATAAATTGCTTTAGAGTTTGTTCATCCGACATAGCATTTAACATCATTGCTTTTAAATCTTCAAAGCTCTGCGTGCTAATTTTAGTACCGTGATTTTGCGCTTGAAGATCTGGATTATGGTAATGCTCATCACCTTTGTCATTCTCAATAATGAAGTCTGCAAAATTACTCACTAATTCTTGTTCTTTTGGAGAACGGAAACCTGCGGAATAACTCATTGATGGTTCTAGTGCATAACCATCATGTGGGAAGCCCGGTGGGATATAAAGAATATCACCAGGTTCTAAGATTTGATCAATGATAGGATCAAAGCCTGTGATTTGCTTTAATGCACCATGACGGTGTTCTTCTTGATATTCACCAATATCACCAACACGCCAATGACGTTTACCTTGACCTTGAATGATGAAAACATCGTATTGATCAATGTGTGGACCTACGCCTCCATCAGGCACAGAATAGCTGATCATGATGTCATCAAATAACCAGTTTGGCATTTGTTTGAATGGCTTGAATAGTTCAGCCGCACCTTCGTGCCAGTGGTTAGCTGCTTGAACAATAATAGACCAATTAGTTTCACCAAGCGTATCGAATAGTTCTTCGCTTAATGGGCCGTGTTCCGCTTTCCATTCGTTGTTTAAGTTAGAAACAAAGCGAGAATCTAC
Source organism: Aliivibrio thorii (assembly GCF_057368585.1). Classification (NCBI taxonomy): domain Bacteria; kingdom Pseudomonadati; phylum Pseudomonadota; class Gammaproteobacteria; order Vibrionales; family Vibrionaceae; genus Aliivibrio; species Aliivibrio thorii. The sequence goes on from NZ_CM170654.1 coordinate 1,101,089, forward strand.
GTCATTTTCTAGCGTTAAGCCAGCGAGTTCTTCTGGTGTAACTGGGTCTTGGAAATTTTCAAAACCACCTTTGATGATCACGGGTTTTTTCTGCCAATATTCAGCAAGGAATTCTTTTAACGAAAATCTTAATTGATACATAATTTTTCCAATAAAAATGCCCGATAGCCGGGCATTTAGAATAAATTTAGGGTGAAGTTCGAGCTTAGAATTTCACGTTGTTATGATATTGACTCAGGATCTCTACCATTTTTTCCATGGTTTCTTTAGAAGGAGGATTTACTCCATCAAGAGGGTATTCAAGCCCCATGGCTTCCCATTTATGCGCACCTAATTGGTGGTAAGGAAGTAGTTCAATTTTCTCGATATTATCCATGTCTTTAATGAATTCACCAAGCAAGTGTGCTGATTCTTCATCATCAGTATAGCCAGGAACAATAACGTAGCGGATCCATGTTTTCTGGCCAACTTTATGCAAATAACGTGCGAAATCTAGAACTCGAGTGTTTGATACACCAATTAGTTCTTTATGAACGTCATCTTTCATCTGTTTAAGGTCAAGCATAACAAGATCAGATACTTCTAATACTTCATCAATAACATCAGTATGCTTACGAATATAGCCATTTGTGTCTAGGCAGGTATGTATGCCTTCAGCTTGTGCTGCACGGAAGAAATCACGAACAAATTCAGGCTGAAGCATCGCTTCACCACCAGAACAAGTAATACCGCCGCCAGATGCTTTCATGAAGTGACGGTAGCTTTTAGCTTCTTCAATTAGCTCAGTGACAGTAACTTCTTTACCTTCATGGGTATCCCAAGTATCGCGGTTATGACAATACATACAGCGCATTAAACAGCCTTGTAAAAAGATGATAAAGCGAATACCTGGACCATCAACGGTACCACAAGATTCAAAAGAGTGAATACGACCTACAGACATGACGACATTTCTCCGAACTATAATTATAGAGTCATTTTATTACACTTTGAGTGAATTAAGTAGGGTAAACCAGAGAGAAAAGAAGGGAATTATGAGGAAAGTAGAAATAAAAAAGCCCCGCCAAAATGGCAGGGCTCAATGCTACTTAATTAACGCTGAAATTATAGAGTTTCAGTGAAAGTACGTGCGATTACGTCTTTTTGTTGTTCAGTAGTTAGAGAGTTAAAACGCACAGCGTAACCCGATACACGGATAGTCAGTTGTGGGTAGTTCTCTGGGTGCTTAACTGCGTCTTCTAGAGTTTCACGGTTAAGAACGTTTACGTTAAGGTGTTGACCACCCTCTACGTTAGCTTCGTGGTGGAAGTAACCATCCATTAGGCCAGCAAGGTTAGAACGACGGTTGTCATCGTCTTTACCTAGTGCGTTAGGAACGATAGAGAATGTGTAAGAAATACCATCTTGTGCATCAGCAAACGGTAGCTTACCTACTGAAGTTAGAGATGCTACAGCACCTTTCTCATCACGGCCGTGCATTGGGTTAGCACCAGGAGCAAAAGGAGCACCTGCTTGACGACCATCTGGTGTGTTACCAGTTTTCTTACCGTATACAACGTTAGATGTAATAGTAAGGATAGATTGAGTAGGGATAGCGTTACGGTACATTTTAAGCTTACGGATTTTACCCATGAACGTAGAAACTAGTTCACATGCGATATCATCAACGCGAGCGTCGTTGTTACCAAATTTAGGGTAATCACCTTCGATGTCGAAATCGATAGCGATGCCATCTTCGTCACGAATTGGTTTAACTGTAGCGTATTTGATTGCAGATAGTGAATCGGCTGCAACAGATAGACCAGCAATACCACAAGCCATTGTACGACGAACGTCACGGTCATGAAGAGCCATTAGAGACGCTTCGTAGCTGTATTTGTCGTGCATGTAGTGGATAGAGTTCAATGCTGTAACGTATTGAGTTGCTAACCAATCCATAAAGTGATCTAGACGATCCATTACTTTAGCGTAATCAAGAACTTCATCAGTCATTGGCGCTTCTTTAGGGCCAACTTGGATTTTCAGCTTCTCATCAACGCCGCCGTTGATAGAGTAAAGCATTGTTTTCGCAAGGTTAGCACGAGCACCGAAGAACTGCATTTGCTTACCAACGATCATTGGAGATACACAACAAGCGATTGCGTAATCGTCAGAACCTAGGTCAGGACGCATTAGGTCATCATTTTCGTACTGGATAGAAGAAGTATCGATAGATACTTTCGCACAGAAACGTTTGAAGCCTACAGGCAGTTGTTCAGACCAAAGAACCGTGATGTTTGGCTCTGGAGAAGGCCCCATTGTGTATAGGCTGTTTAGGAAACGGAAGTTAGTACGTGTAACTAGTGTACGACCGTCAAGACCCATACCACCCATAGATTCTGTAGCCCAGATAGGGTCACCAGAGAATAGTTCATCGTATTCAGGAGTACGTAGGAAACGAACCATACGTAGCTTCATTACGAAATGGTCAATCATTTCTTGAGCTTGTTCTTCAGTTAGAAGACCCGCTTCGATATCACGTTGGATGTAGATGTCTAGGAAAGTCGAAGTACGACCTAGAGACATTGCAGCACCGTTTTGAGATTTAACAGCAGCTAGGTAGCCGAAGTAAGTCCACTGAATAGCTTCTTGAGCAGTAGTAGCAGGCTCAGAGATATCACAGCCGTATTTAGCTGCCATAACTTTGATTTGACCTAGAGCGCGGTGTTGTTCAGCAATTTCTTCACGAAGTTGCATTGTTGCTGTTAGATCTTCGCCTTTTTCAAAACGTTCTTGTAAAGAAGCGAATTGAGCTAGTTTGTCTTTGATTAGAAAATCAATACCGTAAAGTGCAACACGACGGTAATCACCAATGATACGACCACGGCCGTATGCATCAGGAAGACCAGTTAGAACACCTGATTTACGACAGTTTAGGATGTCTTTAGTGTAGATATCGAAAACACCTGCATTGTGTGTTTTGCGGTATTCAGAGTAGATTTTTGAAACCATAGGATCAAGTTCACGATCATATGCTTTACAAGAACCTTCAACCATACGTACGCCACCGTTAGGGATGATTGCACGTTTTAGAGGAGCATCAGTTTGAAGACCAACGATTGTTTCTAGGTCTTTATTGATGTAGCCAGCGTCGTGAGCTGTAATGGTAGAGATAAGAGAAGTATCAAAATCAACAGGTGCATGAGTTGCGTTTTCCTGTTTGATTCCTTCCATTACTTTAGCCCAAAGCTTGTTAGTTGCTTCAGTACCTTCAGAAACTAGGAATTCTTCGTCACCTTCATAAGGTGCATAGTTCTTTTGGATGAAATCGCGAACGTTAACTTCGTTTTGCCACTCACCGTCTGCAAAACCTGTCCAAGCTTTAGCAAATTGCTCTGCCATGATATACCTACCTTTCTTAGTAGAAAAAATACGTACTATTTAAGTGGTGTTATGAATAGACCACAACCCGTATGGGCAAATAGTACACTCTAATATTAATAACAATATGAATGGTTATAAAAACTAGTCTATAAGCATTCATATTGCGACTAACCGTTCGATTTTTCAAGAATACATTAAACTTTTTCTGTAAACCTTAAACTAAATCAATAAATCTTCAATTTTTTTAATAAAAATAGGGTAACTAGTTTGTTACCCCATAAGTATTATACGTGAGGAGTGTCTATTATAGTAGTGCCTTAATGCCGTATTGGCCTTCTAGCATACCTACTGCAAGCATCGCTACTAAACAAATGACTAATACGCCACCAGGGATCACGATACGGTCAACAAAAGAAAGATTCTTAGGACGCTCTTTATCACCGATTAATCCATTATTATCAAGAAGCATAGTCATAGCCCAAGCTAATACAGGGTTAGCAACAGCAGCAGCAAAGATGCAGATACCAGCAGATTGTGCATCTTTACTTTCTTTAACCATTTGTACACCAGCTTCAAGCATTGGTAAGAATACACCAACTAATAAAGCCATACACATAACTGGCGGCCAAACTGCGACATCCATAGGAAAACCTAGGATAGCGATGATCATTACAATCGTACCCAACAGAATAGCACCAGCTGGGATTGGACGCTTCGCAATAGCCGCTGGGATCATGTATGTACCCCAAGAAGACGTGATGTTACCACCACCAACAGCAGTACCAACCATTTGGCGGATAGAACACATGGTCATTGTGTCATCAACATCCATTAATACTTTTTCAGTACGGCGTGGGTAGTTTAGTTCTTGGAAAATACGGTGACCAAGAAAATCAGGAGACCACATAGCAACAGCAAGAATTGCAAATGGTAGAGATGCTAAGAAGTGCTGCAGGTTTGGAAGACCTAACATCCAACCTTCAGTTGTAGAGCCCCACCAGTAAACAGGATTTAGGTTAGGGATACCCATTTCAGTTTCAAATTTAAGATCGAAACCAGCACCAAGAGCAAGGGCAACCGCTAAACCAGCAAATGCACAAGCAGGAATTGCTAACCAACGTTTGTTAATACGAGCAAGGTAAGCGTACAGAACGATATTTACCGCTAATACGATTAAACCAATGTAACCAAGCTCACCTTCAAGACCAGTAGACCAAGATTGGATATTACCAATTTGACCCATTGCACCGCTAAAGCCTAAGAAGACAAGAAGACCACCAGCAACCCCTTCAGAGGTCAAGTTAACAAGTTTTGAGCCCCCTTTGAAATAACTTAATAGTAAGCCGAATACACCTAATAAAATGGCAAGAGCAAGAGGGTGTGCACCAGCTAAGGCGATCGCACCGATAAGTGGGATCATTGGGCCGTGGTTACCTGCAAGGTTAGCACGAGGGTTAAAAAAACCAGACGCTAAGATACAGAATAAAAAAGCAGGGATAAGCATTTCTACACGAGCAACTTCGATGGCAAATTCTTTACCTAAGTTGATGTGTGGCCATGCTTGCGTAAGGCCATCAGCCCAAGACATCATTACCGCAGAGTACATTGCGATAATGCCAATAGTACCGGCTAAAGCAGGAACAAGATCTTCAAGTTCAAAACGGAAATCACGGCCTGGTAAATTTAAACGAAAACGACGTGGTTTCATGATTTGAAGTTCATGATCTAAGTAATCTGAACGGCTAGCGAACTCAGAGGCTGGGCGATGTAGCTCGCTATAGCTCTTTTCGTTCTGATCTTTGTCTAAAGACATGGAATCCTCATAATAAATTTTAAAGTAAAATAAAGAGTCAATATATTAATAATATTGATGGATGTTTCTTGTTATTTGAGTCGAGTGTAGCACACGAAAATTAAGCCAATGATTGATCTTGATCACTATATATTTGTATATGAAAGAAAACTACAAAATGAGACCGTTAATACTTTGGTGTTATTATGTTAATGATAGATTTGTTACTTTATTTTTCTTTTAATAACATGGCTCTACAGTGTTTTTGATGCATATTTAGAATGGTATCAACAATATTGAATTTGTTAATATTTCTTAATAAAAAACAAATAATAGTAGTAATTCGTTTACATGTGGAACATATAGTATGTGCTAGATTGTGCGGATTTCAACATAAATTATAAAAATGAAATGTTTTCATATTGTTAGTTTTATAGTGAATATAAATATTTAAATTAAACTGATAAGTGAGTAGTTTTTAGACTAATTTGAATTAAAATTCTTTGTGGGGTTGAATTATGTTTGACCTTTATAGTTTAGTTAATAAATTGTTGCTTGTGATAATCTTGAGTGTTAAATTCTAAGAATAAAGAGAAAAACAAACGATTAATATGTATTTTAATTAGGAGTTATGGCGCATGAAGGATGCTGTCGCGCTAGAAGTGAAAGACTTACATAAGCACTTTGGGCAAAATGAAGTCTTAAAAGGGATTTCGTTGGAGGCTAATAAAGGTGATGTAATCTCTATTATTGGTTCATCTGGTTCAGGTAAAAGTACCTTCCTACGTTGTATCAACTTACTTGAAACACCAACTCAAGGTGAAATTTGGGTTAATGGTGAGCTGATTGAAATGAAAAACAATCGTTTAGGTGAGTCCATTCCTGCGAATGAAAAACAAGTTCAGCGAATCCGATCTCGTTTAGCAATGGTTTTTCAAGGTTTTAATCTTTGGTCTCATATGACCGTCTTACAGAATGTGATTGAAGCTCCTGTACATGTCTTAGGTATGCCAAAAGCCGAAGCGATTGAAAAAGCGGAACAAATATTAAAACAAGTAGGGTTGTATGAGCGCAGAGATTACTACCCGGGACACTTATCTGGTGGTCAACAGCAACGAGCTGCTATTGCTCGTGCATTAGCCGTTGATCCTGAAGTAATGTTGTTTGATGAACCAACGTCAGCACTTGATCCAGAGTTAGTCGGGGAAGTGTTGGGTGTAATGAGAGACCTTGCTGAAGATGGTCGCACCATGTTAGTGGTAACTCATGAAATGGCATTTGCTAGAGACGTCTCAAATCATGTGATGTTTTTACATCAGGGATTGGTTGAAGAGCAGGGGGATCCTGCAAAACTCTTCACGAATCCTGAATCAGAAAGGCTGAAACAGTTTATTTCATCTATTTATTAGATTGGTGAAATGAGTACTACCGAAACACAACACAGTAAATATGGATAAGAATAATTAAATTAGTTACAGGAGCAAGGAAATGAAAAAGTGGTTATTAGCAGCAATTGTTGCATCTACAGCCGTTACTGGCGCAGCTCAAGCAAAAGAATGGAAGCAAATCCGGTTTGGTATTGAAGGAGCTTACCCTCCTTTTAGTTGGACAGAGCCTTCTGGTGAATTAAAAGGTTTTGATGTTGATATTGCAAACGCATTGTGTAAAGAGATGGAAGCACGCTGTAAAATCGTAGCTCAAGATTGGGATGGCATTATCCCATCACTGCTAGCTCGTAAATATGACGCAATCATTGCAGCTATGTCGATTACTGAAGAACGTAAAAAGAAAATTGATTTCACAGAAAAATACGCACTGATCCCAAATAAGTTTGTTGCTAAAAAAGGCACAGATTTAGTAATGACAAAAGCGGGTCTTAAAGGTGTCACTGTTGGTGTTCAGCGTGCTACCACACATGATAAATACTTAACAGATAATTTTGGTAAAGGTGTTGATCTTAAACGTTATGGCTCATTTGATGAAGCGTATCTAGATCTTAAAGCAGGCCGTATTGATACGGTTCTTGGTGATGCATCAGCACTTGAAGAAGGTTTATTAAATAAACCGGGCGGTAAAGAATATGAGTTTGTTGGTCCATCATTAACTGACCCTAAATGGTTTGGCGATGGCTTTGGTATCGCAACTCGTAAGCAAGATAAAGATTTAACTCAGCAGCTAAATGCAGCAATTGATTCATTACGTGAAAAAGGCATTTATCAAGAGATCGCCTCTAAATACTTTAATTACGATGTTTATGGCGAGTAAACATGCAAACTAAGTATTAAAGGGAGGAGACACGCTCAGTGTCTCTTCCATTATTTCTAATAGTCATACTTACCCCAATATATATCGAGTAACTCTTATGTATTGGAGTAGGTATTAAAGCGAAAGCTTGGAAGCAGTATGTTAGATTTGCAAGGATATGAATCCTCCATCCTAGAAGGGGCAATAGTGACACTACAAGTGGCTCTATTATCTCTGATCTTAGCGGTATTCTTAGGTTTACTTGGAGCGTTAGCTAAAATGGCGCCTTATCGTTGGGCAAGGTCAATAGCAACCGTATATACAACAGTTGTTCGTGGTATCCCTGATCTTGTATTAATGATGCTGTTATTTTTTGGCGGCCAAATGCTGCTTAATAATGGCTTATACGCAGCGAATGAATGGATTAATGAGTGGATGATAAGCTCAAATCCTGATCATGAGTGGGTCTCCTACCTTCCAGATTATATTGAAATCAGTCCTTTTATTGCTGGTGTTCTTACTATTGGTTTTATTTTTGGTGCTTATATGGCAGAAACATTCCGTGGTGCAATAATGGCAGTAGACCGCGGTGAAATGGAGGCAGCAAAAGCTTATGGGATGAGTGGTGCGATGGCTTTTCGTCGTATTTTGTTCCCACAAATGATTAGGCATGCATTACCAGGTTTTGGTAATAATTGGTTAGTGTTATTAAAAACAACCGCACTAGTTTCGATTATCGGTTTAGAAGATATGGTTCGAGTGAGTTCAATGGCGGCGGGTACTACAAAAATGCCATTTACGTTTTATATGACTGTTGCGTGTATTTTCTTATTATTCACTGCTGTTTCAACGGGTGCTTTAAAGCTAGTTGAGCGTAAATTTAGTATTCATACGAGGTAAGCATGGATTTTTCAATTATTATTGAGAGCCTACCTGTTTATTTAGAAGGGCTTTGGACTACGGTTTGGTTAGTTGTTCTTTCTTTAGTTATAGGGTTGTGTATTGCGGTTCCTTCAGCAATAGCAAGAAATAGTCATAATCCATTAATTTGGATTCCAGCTTGGGCTTATATTTACTTCTTCCGAGGTACGCCTTTATTGATCCAGTTATATCTCATCTATTATGGCATGGATCAATTTTTTCCAGTGAAAGATACGCTTTGGGAGCACGCCTCTTTTTGTGCCTTAGTGGCATTTGCTCTAAATACAGGGGCATATACTTCAGAGATTGTTCGTGGTTCAATTAATGGTTTACCGCAAGGTGAAATAGAAGCGGCAAAAGCGTATGGCATGAACCAATTTCAAACCTACAAACGTATCATTCTGCCAAGTGCATTACGTAGATCGCTTCCTGCTTACAGTAATGAAGTGATTTTCATGTTGCATGGCTCTGCAATAGCAGGGATTGTTACTTTGATGGATTTAACAGGTGCTGCTCGGTTAGTTAATTCACGTTATTACGCGCCTTTTGAATCCTACATTGCTGCTGGCCTGTTTTATATGTGTTTAACGTTTATTATTATTTTTATATTTAAGCAGCTCGAAACTCGACTGCTTAGGTTTATGAGACCATTAAGTTAATTACATTTAAGTTATAATGAAAAAGAGCACGAAACTGTGCTATTTTTTATGTAGCATAGCTAGGTCACACTCTTGGGGAAATTGTTATGAACTTATCATTTTTATTGATAAGGCTAGTAAAGTTAGTTGTTATTTGCGTCTTCTTTTTGAGTCTTTTTGATTTCATTGAGCATGGTGAAATACTTTGGTATCAACGTTGGTTCTAATTGTAATGATAAAAAAAAGAGCACCTTTAAGTGCTCTTTTTACTTTATAGCCAGCTAGAATGATCCGTTATTTGCTACGATTAGTATTATACTGCGATATCTAGATATAGATTCACCCCCGTTAGCTCGCTGATTTCTTCTAAATAGTTCTTCAAATGAGGAGGGAAGTCTAGTCCTTTAACGACAGTGAGGTTGCGTAGGAATGGAAAAAAGTTGACGTCATCCCAAGTGATCTTATTGCCTTTTTCTGACGGTAAAGTAATGAAGTTCACATCAACCAATAAAGGTTTAAGTGCAGCGATATATTCATCACTTTGGCTAAGAGCCTCTTTAAAACTCATTTCAATAAATGCTTCTTTTTTCTCGGTAAACCACGTTACCGCTTCAGGGCGATCAAACTCAGGTAGCTCAAATTGAGTCCAACGAGGGAAGGTTAATTTATTAAATAAAGGGCGAGCATTACTTAGCCACTCAGAGGTATCGTCAGCGTGAGTGCCTTGCTCTATGACTGGATGATGATCGTTTTCATCGAGATACTTTGCAATATCAAGACTTTCAGCCATATAGCTACCGTCGTCTTTTTCTAGAATAGGTACCATGTTTGCACCTACCATTTCGATACGAGTATCGACATCATCATTTTGAAGATAAGTAAATTCAACAGGAAGCTTTTTTATTCCTGCGACCATTTTTGCTTTCATACAAAATGGACAGTGGTCAAAGATGAATAATTTCATTGTATTTCCTCAATAACACGAGTCTAAATAAGTTCTAGCCTATATCTAGATCATCTAAATGGAGTATTTAATGGGTATCGTGGCAAACTTATTTTTATTTGTAATAGTAACGTAATAAGAAAGCTCCCCCTTAAATTAAGGTAGAGCTTATTATTATTTAAACGTAGACCAGATTGGAGCATGGTCTGAAGGTTTTTCAATACCGCGTAGTTCGTAATCAATACCTGCTTCAGTACATTTAGTTGCAAGTGCTGGTGTAGCCATAACAACATCAATACGAAGACCACGGTTATCAACAAAGCCTTTTGAGCGATAATCAAACCAAGAAAACTGATCAGTTACATCAGGATGAAGGTTACGGAAGGTATCTTCAAATCCCCAATCTTTTACTGTTTGTAGCCATTCACGTTCTTCTGGCTGGAATGAGCATTTACCTGTTCTTAACCAACGTTTCGCATTTGGCTCACCAATACCAATATCTAAATCAATAGGGCTGATATTAATGTCACCCATAATGATTAGTTCTTCATCGCTCTTATGGTGAGTATTTAGATGAGTCATGAGATCTTTATAGAACTGGCGTTTATACGGGAATTTAGTTTCATGTTTAATGCTATCACCCTGTGGGAAATAACCATTCATAACGGTGAACTGAGAGCCATCTTTACGTTGATGTGTTGTCATGATCATACGTTTTTGATGCTCTTCGGTATCCGTATCAAAGCCATATTGAACAAAGATAGGCTCTTCTTTACATAGCATAGCAACACCGTAGTGTGCTTTTTGACCATGAAAATACACTTTATAACCCATCGCTTCAACAGCTTCGATAGGAAACATTTCGTTATGTACTTTGATCTCTTGGAGACCAATAACGTCAGGGTTGTGCTTATCAATGATAGCTTGAAGTTGATGAAGGCGAGCACGAAGGCCATTTATGTTGAATGAGATTACTTTCATTGGATTTTTAACCTTTTGATTCTTATTGTCTTTCTTATATAACAATGACTTATATTTTAACCTTACTGTGTATATAAACATATAAATAACAATAAAGGTATGTATTTGAGTCATTTTGTAGTCATTTTTTGATTTCGATTTATCGGGTTAAATTCAATAGCATTACTTAGGTGCTCTGATGAAAAGTACGCGTAACCCTTTGTCTATTTAATATCGATATAACCAAATGCTTTTTGCGCACAATACAGCATATTTTTATGCAGACAGTAGTTAATCTTAGTTTTGGCGTCTATTGTTAATTAGTGGTGTAATAATAAGGAGGTATGAGTGATTGTAGATATTAGCGTTATCTATTTAATCTTAGTGTCGTGGAATAAACCGAAAACGTACTCGGATTTAACTCAAGATTATAAATGTAGAACAGGTGATTGGCACTCTCCTCAATCTTGGGGTGAGGCATTAAGTCAGTTAAACAAGGTATTGGCAGATGCCCATGCGCCACCCTTAAGTGCACTTGTTGTATCGCAAAGTACAAATGAGCCGGGGGTGCTTTTTTGGGCTAGTGCGCCAAATGTCCCGCCGAAACACAACAACCCACTTAAACGTACGTTAATGTGGCAAGAGTTGATTAATCAGGTAGTGACGTATCAATGGCCAAAAAAGTTACCAATAAATTGAAGCCAGTTTATCTTTTTTAAAACGCCACTTTTTAAAGTGGCTTTTTTATACAGGATTTCTTGCGGGTAAGAAAATGGACTATTTTCAGCCCATTCGGGTAATAAAGGTTTTCTCGTCATCCACAAAAGCTACAAAGCTGCCGTGATAGATAAACACTCGACCACGCCCCTCAACTAGGCAGGCAAGCTGTGGGCTTAAATCTTCTTCGTCATCCTGACTTTGAAACGTACCGGTATCGGTGATTACGCCGCAGAGTGTCGGTAAATATCCATAAGTGCGCTTGGCTTGATCAATCAGGCTCAATTCGCTGGCGGCAGAGAAGCAAAAAGGGATTTCACCGGCTTCTTCGATAAATAAAGTTTTCAGTTCTTCAAAAGCTGTAATCACCAGCCAGTCGATGTCGTTAACATGATGGATAAACATAGGATTTCTCGGTTATTCTGGTGCGGAGATTTTATCACTATTTAGAGGGGAACGTAGTAGAGATTTATTTCCAGAATTTCCAGGTATTATTAGGTCATTACAAAACACGTTTTTGTTGATTTTCTTTCAATTACAATTGTGGTGACTAAATAAAGAAGGAGGTCAGCATGGAGGCTTTCAACAAAAAGAAACGAAGCCGCGTAAAAAAGCATATAGCTAGAGAGGCTTCATTGTATTTGTAGTAATAGCATATGAAGGTGTAGACACTTTTTGTGACAGTTATACTGGTGATCTCTTCTAACTACTTGAGAGTAAATGCATTTAATTATTATTTAAAATCAAATTATCATTAACTTGATAGATAAGTTAATTCATTAGCTTGGCAGAAGGCTTGCACGTTTCACAATGCCAAGTGCATTTTTGTTGGCCAAAGCCTGCTTTTATCCACGCCATTGTTACACTAGTTGATGGATTACAAAAGGCCTCTTTATTACATAAGCTACAAGTTTTCCATTGTGAAGGTTCTTGCTGCTTTTGAGTTTGTGCTATGTGCATTTTAATGCCTCTATTTATATTATTGAAAACAAAGGTACTGTATATTTGGACAGTGTTTTTGGCAAGTAATAAAAAGAAAAAATTCGCGTTTTATTTCTTATAGACACAAAAAAAGCCAACTCATTTATGAATTGGCTTTTCGATCTCTAAACGAGACAAATAATGGTGGGGGGGGACGGATTCGAACCATCGAAGCTTACGCGGCAGATTTACAGTCTGCTCCCTTTGGCCACTCGGGAACCCCCCCAACGGAGATTTTTATACTTAACTAACTCGTTTCCCAACAGAGCAATCAAGTTATCTTAATTGTTAACACAATTAAGAAGAATAATGGTGGGGGGGGACGGATTCGAACCATCGAAGCTTACGCGGCAGATTTACAGTCTGCTCCCTTTGGCCACTCGGGAACCCCCCCAACGGAGATTTTTATACTTAACTAACTCGTTTCTCAACAGAGCAATCAAGTTATCTTAATCGTTAACACAATTAAGAAGAATAATGGTGGGGGGGGACGGATTCGAACCATCGAAGCTTACGCGGCAGATTTACAGTCTGCTCCCTTTGGCCACTCGGGAACCCCCCCAACGGAGATTTTTATACTTAACTAACTCGTTTCCCAACAGAGCAATCAAGTTATCTTAATTGTTAACACAATTAAGAAGAATAATGGTGGGGGGGGACGGATTCGAACCATCGAAGCTTACGCGGCAGATTTACAGTCTGCTCCCTTTGGCCACTCGGGAACCCCCCCAACGGAGATTTTTATACTTAACTAACTCGTTTCTCAACAGAGCAATCAAGTTATCTTAATCGTTAACACAATTAAGAAGAATAATGGTGGGGGGGGACGGATTCGAACCATCGAAGCTTACGCGGCAGATTTACAGTCTGCTCCCTTTGGCCACTCGGGAACCCCCCCAACGGAGATTTTTATACTTAACTAACTCGTTTCCCAACAGAGCAATCAAGTTATCTTAATCGTTAACACAATTAAGAAGAATAATGGTGGGGGGGGACGGATTCGAACCATCGAAGCTTACGCGGCAGATTTACAGTCTGCTCCCTTTGGCCACTCGGGAACCCCCCCAACGGAGATTTTTATACTTAACTAACTCGTTTTCCAACAGAGCAATCAAGTTATCTTAATCGTTAACACAATTAAGAAGAATAATGGTGGGGGGGGACGGATTCGAACCATCGAAGCTTACGCGGCAGATTTACAGTCTGCTCCCTTTGGCCACTCGGGAACCCCCCCAACGAGAGATTTTTATACTTAGCAAGAGTTTTCCCAACGACCTTGCCAAGTGCGGAGCGAATAATAGCAAACTTCGTTTACCTGTAAAGTACTTTTCTTGGTTTTTTGGTTTAAATGATTGGTTTTTCGTCAAAAAGGAGTAAAAATCACCGTTTTTGAACAAATTAATTTAAAATGAGTCATACAGAAGTAATTGTTTTTACAGTTTATTGCGTCATCTTTACATTCATTGACGAACAAAAGTGCTTTCACTTGGTAAACTATAACCAGTAAGTAATTTTAATAATTCAAATAATAAGTATCAATATGAATCAAACTAAGTCTATTGCTCTTTCTGTTTTACTAGCATGTACTTTATCTACACCTTCTTATGCTAAGAAACCAAGAGGAAATCAAGCGGTTGCTGTTGTGGCTGAAGAAGTTGCAACACATGAGATCTCTCAGTCATTATCTCTTATCGGTAAGTTGAAAGCAGCGGAGTCTGTCATTATATCTCCCGAGGTTTCAGGGAAAATTGACCGCATTGCTATAAAAGCGAATCAAGAGGTAAAGAAAGGTCAGCTTTTAATTCAACTAAATGATGATAAGGCCAGTGCTTCAATAAAAGAAGCGCGTGCATATTTAAATGATGAAAAGCGTAAGCTAAAAGAATTTCAACGTTTAGCAAAAAAGAATGCGATTACTCAAACTGAAATTGATGGTCAAAAAGCAAGTGTAGATATTGCAGAGGCACGCTTAGAAGCCGCTAATGCAAATTTAACGGATCTTCATATCTCTGCGCCTTTTGCTGGCACGGTTGGTTTTATTGATTTTAGCCGCGGTAAAATGGTCAGTGTAGGAACGGAGCTGCTGACATTAGATAACTTATCTATGATGCAGTTAGATTTACAAGTTCCAGAACGTTATCTATCTATGTTATCAACGGGAATGACGGTTGAGGCAACAAGCCAAGCGTGGGGAGCTACGACATTCTCTGGAGAAGTTGTTGGTGTTGATTCTCGTATTAATGCTGAAACGTTGAATTTACGTATTCGTATTGAATTCCCAAATAAAGAACTGAAGATGAAGCCAGGTATGCTAATGGCGGCAACATTAGATTTTCCTGCGATTAATGCCCCAATTATTCCAGTTCAAGCATTAGAATACTCAGGTACTAAACGTTATGTTTATGTCATTGGTGAAGACAATAAAGTGACACGAACAGAAGTGACACTTGGTGCTCGTGTAGAAAACCGTGTTGTTATTAGCCATGGTTTATCTATTGGCCAAGACATTGTAGTCCAAGGCTTAGTGAATATGCGTGATGGTGTGGTTGTTAAACTGCTTGAGCAAGAATCAGCGTCTATGGCCGAACCTGTTTCTGAAGGACAATAATTATGTGGTTGTCTGATGTCTCAGTAAAAAGACCAGTTGTCGCCATTGTTTTAAGCTTATTGTTGTGTGTATTTGGTGCGGTTTCATTTAGTAAACTTGCTGTACGTGAAATGCCAGATATTGAAAGCCCTGTAGTCTCTATCAGTACTCGTTATGAAGGTGCATCGGCGACGATCATTGAAAGTCAAATCACGACAGTATTAGAAGATCAACTTTCGGGTATTAGTGGTATTGATGAGATCGAATCAACCACGCGTAATAGTATGTCTCGTATTACGATTACCTTTGATTTAGGTTATGACTTAAATACAGGGGTGAGTGATGTTCGTGATGCAGTAGCACGTGCTCAGCGAAGCCTACCAGATGAAGCGGATGATCCGATTGTTTTTAAAAATAACGGCAGTGGTGAAGCCTCGCTATACATTAATTTGAGTTCAAGTGTGATGGATAGAACGGAATTAACCGATTACACCGAACGTGTATTGGTTGACCGTTTTAGTTTGATCACAGGTGTAAGCTCGGTTGATATTTCTGGTGGTCTTTACAAAGTAATGTATGTGAAATTGAAGCCAGCTTTAATGGCAGGCAGAGGTGTGACAGCATCAGATATTACTGCCGCATTGCGTTCTGAAAATATAGAAAGCCCTGGGGGGGAAGTTCGTAATGACGCTATCGTTATGTCCGTACGTACTGAGCGCCTGTATAACCAAGCAGAAGACTTCAATTATCTTGTGGTAAAAACGGCCAGTGATGGTACGCCTATTTATCTAAAAGATGTTGCTGATGTGTTCATTGGCGCTGAAAATGAAAACTCAACCTTTAAAAGTGATGGCGTTGTTAACGTAAGTATGGGTATTGTTCCACAATCGGATGCTAACCCATTAGATGTTGCAAACTTAGTTCATGAAGAAGTCGAGAAGATCCAACAGTTTCTACCTGAAGGTACTCGTTTAGCGATCGATTATGATTCTACTGTTTTTATTGATCGTTCAATTTCAGAAGTTTATAGCACGCTCTTTATTACCGGTGGTTTGGTTATTTTGGTGCTGTATATCTTTATTGGTCAAGCTCGTGCAACATTAATTCCTGCTGTTACGGTTCCAGTCTCTTTGATTTCGTCGTTTATGGCGGCGTATTATTTTGGATTCTCGATAAACCTGATTACCTTGATGGCATTAATCTTGTCGATCGGTTTAGTGGTTGATGATGCCATTGTAGTGGTTGAGAATATTTTCCATCATTTAGAAAAAGGAGAGTCACCACTTTTAGCTGCCTATAAGGGCACTAGAGAAGTGGGCTTTGCGGTTATTGCTACGACACTTGTGCTCGTAATGGTGTTCTTACCTATTTCCTTTATGGATGGCATGGTAGGTCTCTTATTTACTGAGTTCTCTGTATTGCTTGCAATGTCGGTCTTATTCTCATCATTAATTGCCTTGACGCTGACACCTGTACTTGGCAGTAAGATTTTAAAAGCCAATGTAAAACCAAATCGCTTTAATTTGTTTGTAGATAAACTATTTGCAAGTCTTGAGCGTGGCTACCGTAAATCGGTATCTAAAGCGGTGGCATGGCGTTTATTAGCTCCTGTGATTATCTTAGCGTGTATTGGCGGTAGTTACGGTTTAATGCAGCAAGTTCCATCACAATTAACACCTCAAGAAGACCGTGGCGTACTGTTTGCATTTGTTCGTGGTGCTGATGCCACCAGTTACAATCGAATGAGTGCGAACATGGATGTTGTTGAAGAACGATTGATGCCACTACTAGGCAAAGGGTTCTTAAAATCATTTAGTATCCAATCTCCGGCTTTTGGTGGTAATGCAGGGGACCAGACGGGTTTTGTTATTATGATCTTAGAAGATTGGGCTGATAGAGAGCTAACAGCACAAGAAGGTCTTAATATGATACGTAAGACCTTGGCGGACATCCCCGATGCTCGAGTGTTCCCTATGATGCCTGGCTTCAGAGGTGGGTCGAGTGAGCCAGTGCAATTTGTTCTAGGCGGTTCTGATTATAAAGAACTTCAAAAATGGGGTGAACTATTAAAAGCCGATGCTAATAATAGCCCATTAATGGAAGGGGCAGATATTAACTATTCAGAGAAAACGCCAGAATTGGTAGTGTCTGTTGACCGTAATCGAGCTTCTGAGTTAGGCATTAAAATCTCTGATATTTCTGATACGCTTGAAATCATGCTTGGTGGTAAAAGTGAAACCACGTATGTGGATCGTGGTGAAGAATACGATGTGTATTTACGTGGTGATGAAAACAGTTTTAATAATGCGGCTGACTTAAGTCAGATCTACATGAGAACTGCGACGGGTGATCTGGTTACTCTTGATACGGTAACGAAAATTAACGAAGTTGCATCAGCGATTCGTTTGTCACACATTAATAAACAAAAATCGATTACGTTAACTGCAAACTTAAAAGATGGTGCGACTTTAGGGGACGCATTGGATTACCTTGATGCTAAGGCCATAGAAATACTCCCAAGTGATATTTCAGTTGCTTATACAGGGGAATCGAAAGATTTTAAAGAGAACCAATCAAGCATTTTAGTGGTATTTGGTTTAGCTCTATTGGTTGCTTATCTTGTATTGGCCGCTCAATTTGAAAGCTTTATTAACCCAATGGTAGTGATGTTCACTGTCCCTATGGGGGTTTTTGGTGGGTTTCTTGGTCTCGTTATCATGGATCAAGGTCTAAATATTTACAGTCAAATTGGCATGATCATGTTGATTGGTATGGTCACTAAAAATGGTATTTTGATTGTAGAGTTCGCTAACCAATTACGTGATAAAGGGGTTGAGTTGGAACAAGCGATTGTAGATGCGTCAGCTCGTCGTTTACGTCCGATCTTAATGACGGCATTTACGACATTAGCGGGTGCTATTCCGTTGATTATGTCCACAGGTGCTGGCTATGAAAGCCGAGTAGCAGTCGGTACGGTGATTTTCTTTGGTATGGCATTTGCGACATTAGTAACGCTGTTTGTTATTCCTGCAATGTATCGATTGATTTCTGGTAGTACGCATTCTCCTGGTTACGTTGAAGAGCAACTAAATAAAGAATTAGATCACGACATTAAAGGCAGAATCTCGCATTAATGTTGTATCTTAACTAAAAGAAAAGCGCCCATCTTTTTTATTGAAGATGGGCGATTTTTTATTTATAACTTAAACGAAATTAGTTTAAAAATAAGATCCGTTCGTTTTAGATCTTAGAGATTAAATCAGCCATTACTGCGTCTTTATTTTCTAAGTACTCATCTAAACCATTCTTACGTAAGTTACACGATGGGCAGTCACCACAGCCATCGCCAATGACGCCGTTATAACACGTTAATGTTTGATTACGTACATAGTTTAATTTGCCATATTTGTCAGCTAGTGCCCACGTTTCCGCTTTATTTAGCCACATTAATGGTGTGTCAATTTTCAGTTTACGATCCATTCCTAATACAAGAGACTGGTTGATCGATTTTACGAATTCGTCACGACAATCTGGGTAACCAGAAAAATCTGTTTCACAAACACCTGTAATGACTGATTCCGCACCTAATTGATAAGCGTAAATACCAGCGAGTGTTAAGAAAAGAATATTACGGCCAGGAACAAAAGAATTAGGAAGGCCATTTGCTTGAAGTTCATGAGAAACAGGAATATTGTCGCGAGTTAATGAACTGACAGCTAATTCGTTTAAAAGGCCGACATCCATTACTTTATGAGATGCAGCTCCTAGTTCAAGAGCGACTTTTTTAGCTACTTCAATTTCTTGATTATGACGCTGGCCATAATCAAAAGTAATACAATGAACATGGTCATATTGAGTCAGTGCTTGAATTAAACAGGTGGTGGAGTCTTGACCGCCACTAAATACAACAATTGCTGTAGACATAATGAATCTCAGTAGGATTATTTAGTTGTATTGTAATAAAAAAGCCAACGATGATCGATGGCTTTTATAGTTGTTCTACTGGTAGCGTTTATTTAATCATCCGCAAGATTTAGCCTTAGCAAGACGTTATTAGGAGATTCGGCTTATAATTGACCAGTCTTCTCAAATTCTTCTAATTGTGAAAGTACTGGAGTTAAGTCTCCTATATTTTCAGTTACCCATTCATCATTATAGTAAGTATCTAGGTATCGTTCACCACTGTCGCATAATAGCGTAACGATAGAGCCTTTTTCACCTCGTTGTTGCATTTCACAAGCGAGTTGTAATGCACCAAATAAATTTGTCCCTGTTGATGCACCAGCTTTTCTACCAAGTATGTTTTCTAACCAACGAGCAGTTGCAACACTGGCAATATCAGAAATAGTGCGCATTTCATCGATAACGCCGGGAATGAAGCTTGGTTCTACACGAGGACGTCCAATGCCTTCGATTCTGCTTCCACATTCTAAAGTAAGTTCTTTATTTCCTGTTTTGAAATAGTCATGGAATACTGAATTTTCAGGGTCTACAACACATAATTTTGTGTCGTATTTTTGGTAGCGAATAAATCGACCAATGGTTGCTGATGTACCGCCTGTCCCAGGACTCATTACTATCCATGTAGGCTCAGGGTTATCTTCTAATTGCATTTGGTTAAAAATACTGTCTGCAATGTTGTTATTACCGCGCCAGTCGGTTGCTCGCTCTGCATACGTAAATTGGTCCATATAGTGACCATTTAATTCTTCAGCAAGTCGACGTGATTCAGCATAAATCTCATCAGAGCGTTCTACAAAATGTGCTTTGCCACCGTAAAAATTGATCATCTCAATTTTTTTACTGGCTGTTTTACGAGGAACTACAGCAATAAACGGTAAGCCAAGTAAGCGAGCAAAATAGGCTTCGGATACGGCAGTGCTGCCAGAGGAGGATTCAATGATTGGTGTATTTGGACCTATCCATCCATTTGAAATCGCATAAAGAAAAAGAGATCGAGCTAATCGATGCTTAAGAGAGCCTGTTGGATGAGTGCTTTCATCTTTTAAATATAAATCGATACCATCGAGCATTGGCAAATCAAGTTTAATAAGGTGCGTGTCCGCAGAACGTTGGTAATCTGCTTCAATTTTACGAATAGCGTTATTAATCCAGTTATGATCTGTACACATAATTACTTTCCTTAAATTCGGTCAATGTAAATAGTAGTAGCGATGTGAATAATTTACCTTTATCTAATGAGAAAAACTTTGCTATATTTACTGTAAATTGGTTTTTTAATAGAATATTTTTCTATTTTGAGGTTTGTATGGGAAAGCACGAACTAGATAAGGTGGATAAAACTTTACTTTTGTTATTGCAAAAAGATTGTACTATCTCACTCCAAGAGTTGGCTGAAGCGGTTAATTTAACGACAACACCATGCTGGAAACGATTAAAACGCTTAGAAGAGGAAGGAGTGATTGAAAAGAAAGTCGCTTTACTTAACCCTGAAAAATTAGGGCTTAGCTTTAATGCGTTTGTGCTGATTAAAACATCAAATCATTCACAAGAGTGGTATAACAAATTTGTAGATACGGTCTCTGATTTTCCAGAAGTCATGGAGTTTTATCGAATGGCAGGAGAATATGATTATATGATCAAGGTGCTTGCTGAAGATATGAAGTCGTTTGATGGTTTTTACAAAAAACTAGTGAATAGTGTTGATGGGATATCTAATGTGACGAGTACCTTTGCTATGGAACCATTGAAGTATACAACTGAATTGCCTTTATAGTATTTACATTAACAATGCAGGCCGTTATTTAGGCCCGCATTATTTATTATGTTATTTCTTTTTCATTCTCATCACACCCTCTTGTATTGCAGAGGCAACAAGCTCACCTTTTTGGTTAAAGACCTCACCACGAACTAAGCCTCGTGAGCCGCTCGCATTGGTACTTTCAATAGAGTAAAGCAACCACTCATCCATTTTGAATGGGCGGTGGAACCACATTGAGTGGTCAATTGTTGCTACTTGGAAATTAGGCGTTAATAAGCTGACTTCATGTGGGTGAAGTGCTGTTGGTAAAAAGCCCCAATCTGAAGAGTACGCTAATAGATATTGATGAATTAACTGATCGTCAGGCAAATCTCCATTTGCTCTTATCCATAAATGCTGTGTTGGTGCTGCTTTTTTAGGTGCTAATGGGTTAACGATGTTTACAGGACGAACCTCAATAGGTTTTTCACCGCAGAAAATCTTTTGAACCGCAGGAGGTAAAACATGTTTAATTGCTTCTGCAAGTTGCGTCTCAGAGGCAAAGTTTTCTGGTCCCGCAATATCTGGCATTGCTGATTGGTGCTCAAATCCGGGCTCATCGCCATGATATGAGGCGGTTAAATAGAAGATAGGGCGGCCATTTTGAATCGCTTTAACGCGACGAGTGCTGAAACTTCTGCCATCTCTTAAATTTTCGACATCATAAATTATCGCTTTTTCTGGATCGCCAGGATAAAGAAAGTAGCTATGGAAAGAATGAACGGTTCTAGCATTATCAACAGTATAGCGAGCCGCTGAGAGTGCTTGGCCGATAACTTGACCACCATAAACTTGGGGTAATCCTAAATTCTCACTTTGCCCTCTGAATAAGCCTTGCTCTAATTGCTCGAGCTGTAAAAGGGTTAATAATTCGTTTAATGGTTTATTCATTTCTGTGCCTTAAATGCTTCTGACGTTATTGCTCTATTGTGAGGTAGATTCAGGTTGAGTTCAATAAGTTAAACAGGATGTTAATTGGGTCAAAATAACATCAAGCTCGTGTGATTTTGCTGTGATTTAGTTAGTTTTCTGTCAAAGGTGAACTTGATAAGAAGACAGTTCATTATATTAGGTTTATATTTATGTTGTTTTTATCAGAATATATAAATAAAGAGAGAATAAAATGAAAAAATCATTATTAGTGGCGTTATCTGTGGCTACAGGGATCACAATGGTTGGCTGCAATTCAGCGGATAAAACGGAAAAAGAAACAGTAAAACAAGAAGTTGTGGTACAAGAAGATGTAGCTCAAAGTGATGCTGCAAATACAGACGTTATTGAAGTGGCTGAAACGCAAGTAGTGACGGGCAGTGTTGGTTACCGTGAGCGTATCGCTCTACCTGCAAACGCAGTTATTACTGTTACGTTATCAGATGTTTCTTTGGCTGATGCGCCATCAAAAACAATTACAGAAGAGACATTTGAAGCGGGTGAAAAATCATCACCATTTGATTATTCTTTAGCGTTTAATACGGCAGATATTCAACCAAATCATACGTATGCAGTTCGTGCAACAATTAAGATTGATGGTAAATTACGTTTTACTACCGATACAAGCTACACTGTGATCACTGATCAAGAAAAAACAATGCAACAAGATTTATTACTTAAGGGTGTTCGTCAATAAGATTGATTAACCTTTTATAAATAAGTAGTTGTGCTTTAAGGCATGACTACTTTTTTAAAATGTAAAATTTTCCCATCTTCACGAACGATAATACCTTCCTCTTCGAGCTTCCCTTTTTGTTCTTTAAATTGCTCACCTTGCAATGAAACCTTTCCTTGAGAATTAACCACTCGATGCCAAGGCAATGTGCTGTCTTTAGGTAATTTAGCCAATGTTTTTCCTACATGACGAGAGTGGTTAGGGAACCCTGCCAGTTTAGCAAGTTGCCCATAGGTAATTACTCTCCCCTTTGGGACGAAGCGTAAATTTGTATAGATACTCTGGATAAATTCATTCATTGAATTAACGGCCTTATTTTAGAAAAGAGAGATAGGTCAGTGATAAAGCGAGTTATTACCGCTAAACTGAAATAGTAACAAAGTAAACAACTCTGTACCAAGGAGGGAAGGTGATGTTATTAGCTGTGTTATCTATATTATTAAGTTTTGTTCTCGTTGTTGTTGGTGTATTAGCATTTGGGGTTAGTGGTGGGCAACTTCCTTTACTTGCTTTGGCTATTCCGATGCTTTGGCTTATTCCTCAAGGTGGTGTCGCTACTTGGATATTACTCGTAGGAATGTCATTGTTTGGTTTAACGTTAAACTCTTCTCAGCCGCTATCGCTATCTATCGCAGTTTGGACTCTATTTCCATTACTTATGGTGATATTTTCTCGACGTAAAAGTGTTCATTTAGTGGTTTTTATTGTGTCTGTTGTTATAGCCATGGAAGCCGGAATAATGGCATTACAATATGAAGGGAAATTAGCAGGGAGCGCCTATTCGACGTTAATCCAGATAATCAGTGTTGTACTTGTGTGGGTGGCGGTAAGAAGTTGGAAACCTGTAAATAGTAATGCATGGTGGCCATTAGTTTTAGTTATCCCACTATGGATTGGGGGCTTACAGCATGCTGCGCTTGTCGCATTATCTATTACAGGACTTATTGTATGTTTACAGAGTGTAGGGCGTTCAAAATATAAAGATTGGTTGCCGATGATGTCTTGGCTTTTACCTGTTATAGGATTTAGTACATTAATTATATCGCCTAAATTTGAAGTCCCGACTTCGATTATGGTTTCTTGGTTAATGATCCTACTGATTGGCTGGGTAACTGATTTTATGATGCAAGTAGATGATGAGCCTGTGGATTAGGCCCATCATTTTTAGAGAAACTAAGAGTTAATCGTATTTTCGTCACTGGTTTTTGCTTTTTCTTCTACTTCAATGGGCTCTGGATATTCTGAAGGCTGGATCAGCTCATCATAATGACAAGCTTGATCCCGTCCTCGGCCTTTTGCTTCATAAAGTGCAATATCTGCGAGCTTAGTTAAATCATCAGATTGAAGCCCATTTTTAGGGTAAGTTGCGATACCAATAGAAACACTCAATTTACCTAATGACAATTCTTTAATTGCCAAATGAAGATCGCTAACGGCTTCACATAAAGACTTTGCTGCATGTAATGCACCTTCAGCACCTGTATTTGGTAAAATAATCGCTAGTTCTTCTCCGCCAAGGCGACAAATTGTATCTTCTCCACGCATAGTATTAAGTAATAATGAACCGATGGTTTTTAATACATAATCACCAGCATCATGCCCATAGTTATCATTAAAGCGTTTAAAGTGGTCAAGATCTAACATAAGAATCGACATTTCTTGTTTGTGTCGGTGAGCTCGCATTATTTCTTGGTTAATGGTTTCTTCGTAGTAACGACGGTTGTATAAACCAGTTAAAGGATCGCTTATGGCTTGCTCTCTCAATTTCTCTTGTAAATTTAAGTTCGCGAGTG
Source organism: Aliivibrio thorii (assembly GCF_057368585.1). Lineage (NCBI taxonomy): Bacteria > Pseudomonadati > Pseudomonadota > Gammaproteobacteria > Vibrionales > Vibrionaceae > Aliivibrio > Aliivibrio thorii. Next base: position 1,125,455 of record NZ_CM170654.1, read on the forward strand.
CCAAACCAAGATGCTCAGCAACCGTGAAAGCAAGTTTTTGAACGCTCTTGTCTAAATGTTCTTTATCACCAAGGTAGATATGCATCATACCAATGGTGTTGCCATGTGCGGTCAATGGGATGCATAGTGTTTGGTCTGTTCCGGTCGCAGACATATGGGAACATGGCAGGGTGGTATATTTATCATTAGCGAGATGAAATTTACCTTTTCGTAATGCCCAGCATTCTTCAGGTGCGTAAGTTTTATTGCCTGGCCAAGCTCCGCCCCAATCGAGTTTTACTAGTAGTTGATTCCTAGATGAACGCATTAGAGATACGACGCCATTTACATCCCCTAAAATCCTAGGAAGGATATCTTCAACGACCATTTGAGCTTCATTGATTGAGTTACAAGCCGCAAGCATATTTGCAAGACGGTGTAATAGCTCAATTTCTTGAGTACGTTGTTCTATACGCTCTTCTTGTAGATCTTGCTCATTTTTTACTTGCTGTTGAATAAGCTTATTACTGAGTAGAGATGAGCCAATGACAAGTACAATGTTAATCCCCATTAAAATAATTAGGATGTTCATCAATTCTTCTACCATGGCATCGATACGAGTTAGTGGCGTTGCCGTTCTAAGAATATATGTTTGACCTTGGTATTCAAATGATTGTGCAGAGTAGAGTAAGTTTTTAAAGCGAGAAGTACTGAAGCGGGTAGCAGTGCCATAGCCAATATCTTTAGCGTTATTCACTTCTTCTCGGTTTAAATGGTTTTCAAGCTGTAAGACGGCGTTTAAAGAAATATCACTATCAGCAATTGGCGTGCCGTCTGATTTTATCAGAGTAATATGGTCTTCTTTGGCAATAACTAGTTTTGTTTTTATGTATACATCCAATGCTTTTAAATCAGAAAAGGAAACTTGGTCGTCATTGATGTCTTTTATAATACGAGAGGCTTCTTCAGATAGACTACCTTCAACTTTGTGCTCAAGCCAATTTGAGAGTGTTGAATTAAACACAAATAAGCCAATAGATATTGTAAATACCATTGATATTATAGGTAAATAAAGCCACTTTTTGCTGATTGTATTTTTACTCATTAACACCGCCTTATAAAACGCACGCCATTTAACAGTTTTATGTTCTATATATGAAGACGTAGCATAACTGATAGTTATATAAAGTAACAGATATTGTTACAAAGGAGAGTTAAAGTGTGAAGGCTTGTCGCTTTATTTAGTTTTAAGGGGGGGGAGCTTGGTTTAGGGAGGGTTAACGCCTTAATCTCTTTGATAGAGCATAAGATTAAGACGTATAGATTAACACTTAGTTTATAATTGCTTTCTTAATTCACTTCGTGTTTCTGCTGAAACAACAGACCAATGAGTTCCTTTAATCGCTCCTTCAAGCGACCAAAGTAATTCATCACTCACACTGTTTGAATGTGTCTGTTGAATTGCTTTATAAGCATTAACAGCTCCAGTGGTGCGCAACTCTTCAACAGTATTAATGCCTGCTTTTTTAAGCATTCTTTCTGTCGCTAATCTTAGATTTGGTAAATCTTTGATACGAGAAGGTCCGGCTGTTTGCTGTTTCTTTTTATCTTTTTTAGCGACATCTAAAGCTATGACAGCTTGAATTAAGATTGAGTCTGGCTCTTCCCAACATTCAGCTGAAATTGCAAAGTATTTAGTTACAACAGGAAAACCACGCTTTTTATAAACGTATGGTTCAAACCCTTGCTCTTTAAATAAATTGATAGTCTCATCACTAGCTCTTAAATGAAGTTTATCTTGAACAACAAGAGCGAACATAGTGCCATCAATAAAAATGCCAAAACCACCAAACATTGAGCGTGAAGTGATCTTACCTAAAGATGAAAGTAAATGAAGTGATTCTTTTAGTACTGGTTTATCCATTGCAATAATTCTCGGTTAGTAAGTCTATGTCACTAAACAACTGAGCCCGAGGAAATGGTAGCAAGTTCAAAGTAAGGTATTGTTATTTTAAAGTAAAAATTAACAATACTTGAGAGAATACTTACTGTCGGCAACCCCGCTACCTTATATATAAATACGTAGGCCGGAAGCTTTGCGTCCTGTACTTTCGTACAGTTTGCCCTGTTCGTGACTTTGCTGATAATATAGCAATTTATAGTAAGAGTTGTTGCACAATTGAGCGTAGTGTGATGTTGCTTCAAAAAATGATCATTTATTTTTGTTAAGTCGGTTCAAATTTTAAGTGTAAATTGAACCAACTCGTATTTTAATAAGTAAATAAGCGCTATTTGATTCTATTTGATACGCTGCTACGAGAGACAACTTCAGGCTGCATTTCAAAAATGCGACGCTCATGGTGCTTATCTTTAATGCGCTCTAATAAAATCTCTACCGCTGTTTTACCAACACGACGTTTAGGTTGGTGAATAGTTGTCAGGGGTGGAGAGAAATACGCCGATAATTCAATATTGTCGTAACCAATAACTGAGATGTCTTCAGGTACTTTTAAGCCCGCTTGTTGAATTTTACTTATTGCCGCCAGTGCCATAATATCGTTAAAGCAAAATAGTGCTGTTGGACGCTCTGTCATTGCTAGTACTTTATCTACAGCTTTTGATGCTGAAGCACACTCGAAGTCGCCTTCCAAAATCCAGTCAGGGTTAGCGCTTAAGTTTGATTCAGCTAAAGCTCGTTCGAACCCACGAACACGCTCTTTACACGTTAATTTATCTAACTGACCTGTAATACAAGCGATTTTTTCATGGCCGTTTTCAATTAAATGTTTTGTTGCTAAGTAACCGCCTTTTTCTGAATTATCAATGATTTTATCTGTACGTGGGCTATCTGGGCCCCAATCCATAATAACCATTGGTAGCTCAGTGTTTTTTTCAAGCAGCGCTAATAGTTGTTCATTAAGGTCTGAACACATGACTAATAGGCCATCAACACGTTTTTCTGAAAGCATGCGAAGATAATGTTTTTGCTTATCTAAATCGCCTTCAGTATTACACATAAATAAAGTGTAACCTTGTTTGTAACAGTAATTCTCAACACCATGCATAACCTCTGCAAAAAATGGGTTGAAAGATTGTGTTACTAACATACCAATCGTACGTGTTGTATTGCATTTTAAACTGCGAGCAACGGCACTAGGTGCGTAGTTTAGTTCTTCAACCGCTTCCCATACACGTTTTTGAGTTGCTTCGGCAACAAAACGAGTTTTATTAATTACATGAGAGACAGTGGTAGTAGAAACAGCTGCAAGTTTTGCAACATCTTTAATAGTAGCCATATAAAAGCCTTAATGGGTAAAATAAGGGGCTATTTATGTTCCAACAAAATTGATATTACATTATGTAGATATGATGGAAGATAAATAGGCCCTGGTTATAAATGAAAAAAACCGCCAAAAATGCGGTTTTCATTTAATGATCAAATTTTATCGTTTGCGCTCACATTTTATAGGTAAAGCATAGTGCAAACAATTAGTGATTTAATTAATTTTGTTAATGATTTGATTTATATCACACACCTGTAAAAATATTGTACCAATATATAAACTATAAATTACTCACCTGTAAGGAAAGTAACATCAAGTTGTAGAAAGGTTACAAGGAAAGTCGTTACTGCAGCATAAAAGCCGAATTCATCTCTCTCCTTACAAATATGGTTAAATTTTGGAGTCCAAGATAATAGCTGTTTATTAATAAAAGAAAGTTGCGCACTCATATAAGCTTCAAAGTCTTCTTCAGAAGTTTGCTGATTTGTCATTAGGATTAAATTCCCAAGGAAATCTAGTTCAATAGCTATATGGTCTGCGGGTTCATTGAATTCTGCTTTTTGAGCAATCTTGTACTTTTCTAGTAATTCACGCATATCTTGAGCAGGTTTTGCATTAAGAAGGCCTGATTTATCTAAATAGATTGATGCATAAGGTAGAGCACTGTTTTTGTCAGAACCTAAAAATGCTTGGCAAAAATCAGCTGATAATTCAAGCTGTGCATCGTCGCGAGCTTGAAGTTTATTTAACTTTTCAACCAATTCATTTACCGATGACGCTAATTCTGGCGTCTTCCCTAAATCAGACAGGAAAGTACGAACTTCAAAACTGTTATATTGTTCTAATTGTTCTTCTGTTAGTTCATTCGCTAATAAGTTCGACAACCACCAGTAAATTTCAGCGCGTTGTTCGTTAAATGCAGTTAATTCGTTCATGTCTCTTTGCTCCAAGAAATTTATTTAAGAATTGTACTGGATAAGTATGAAAAGGAATAGCACCTATCATTAACAGGGTGTATAAAGATATGTGTAAAGATTAAATTTCGATTTTTATTAATAATTGTTTTGAATCAATTAAAATACAGAAATATCAATTGAGAATTGGCATTATTACAAAATATGAATAGAATAAGATAAGAACTATCCAAATAACCATTAAAAGAGAATATTATGAGCTATCACATTTTAGTTGTTGAAGACGAAGTGGTAACTCGCTCTAAGCTTGTAGGCTACTTTGAAGCCGAGGGATATCAAGTGAGCGAGGCTGAAACAGGGGCAGAAATGCGAACTATTTTGGCTGAACAAAAAGTTGATTTAATTATGCTTGATATAAACCTACCAGGAGAGGATGGTTTATTATTGGCTCGCGAACTGCGCAGTCAATCTAATATTGGTATTATTCTCGTTACAGGACGAACAGATAGTATTGACCGAATTGTCGGTTTAGAAATGGGTGCAGATGACTATGTCACTAAACCTGTAGAGCTACGTGAATTATTGGTTCGAGTTAAGAACTTGTTTTGGCGTATGTCTTTAGTTAATGAGCCAGTTGAATTGGATGAGTCAAATGTAGTTCGTTTTGGTGAATGGACATTTGATATTCAGCGCCGTGCATTATCAAATAATGGCGAACCAGTTAAATTAACTAAAGCTGAATATGAACTGTTGGTGGCGTTATCTTCGTACCCAAATACGGTTCTTTCGCGTGAACGTATTTTAAATATGATTAGCCACCGTGTAGATGCACCAAATGATAGAACGATTGATGTATTGATTCGAAGAATGCGCGCAAAAATGGAAGTGGACCCTAAAAACCCACAGATCTTTGTTACCGTACACGGTGAAGGTTACATGTTCGCTGGTGATTGATAGTTATTAATTATCGTTAAAAGATTTAAATTGAACCACTCATATTTGAGTAATGCCAGTCAGTTAAGCTGACTGGCTTTTTTCTTTTTCCAGCAAGGGTACTTCACGGCTTTAGCTCGAACTCTCCTTGGATAGCGCCTATCTTCTCTCTTTGGCGGTAAAATGTAGTGAGCGGTATTTGCCTGTAAAGAGGCGATAGTCTTCGGGATATTACCTGCACTATTTAGTGACATTGTGTACAACATATTTATGATTGCCAGCGAGCATGATGTGAAACTTAATTGGTTTGCGTGAAGCCCCTTCACCGTATGTGACATCTTAACCATTTGATATCTAAGTAAGTTATAACCAAGTAATATCCCCCATAATTCTTGTCTAATCATCTCAGGCTTTTTACTTCGAAGGTGATGCTCACTATTTAGAAGCGTCTGTTTCATTTCTCTATAACCGACTTCTATCTCCCAACGCTCACTGTACAGCTCTACCATTTCAGACGATGGAAAACGCATTGGATCAACCATTGAAGTTAAAATTTGAGTCTCTTTTCCTTTCACTTTTTTACTCACTAACCGAGCTTCAATATATTCCGGCAGATCAAGGAACTTCTTTCTAGCTTGTGGCGATGTTTTTAAACGCACTAATTTATCTTGTCGACCTAAAGTTCGTACTTCCTCATATATTGTTCCTTTCTTCACAGGAAGCAACCAATGACGTTCCGATCCTGTTGTAGACCATTTATGAAGTAAGCCAAGGGAATAAAATCCTTTATCAAACAAAGTTATAGAGTTATCTGGAGTGGATGAGATAAGTTGTTCAGCTAAAACCATTTCACTGACTTTTGTGCTATCAAAAGCACTATTGATCAATAAATGGCTAGTGAGTTCCATTTGGCATACCATTCTGATTTGAGGGTAGCAGGTTTCGCCATGCTGATTACTTTTAGGTTCAAATACTTGAAGGTTTTCTTTTGTGTCAGGCGCTCGCCAAACTACGCCATCAACACCTAATAATTGTAAACCGTTCCATGTTGGATGGTTTGCTTCGGTATTCCAGATTTCAGCTGTTGATGTGAAAATATGTCTTACTGCTTCGCTTCCAAGTCTTTGTCTCGCTTGAACTACTGCACTCGGAGCCACTAGTGGCCGCTTTCCTGGCAGCATAAGCTGCATATTACTGGTAATGTCCCAGACTGACTCATCTCGATAGAAAGCCATGCCTAACACAACCCAAATCATCATATCTAATGGTAATCGGCGCTTACGGATCGTAGCTATCCCAGCCTCTTCTAAACATTGATTAATAAATTCAGGAGGTAATATATCACTGAGTTTTCCGAGAGAATCAGAATCAGGGACGAAATCATTAGCCAGTGTTAGAGCTTTAGTTAGTTGCATAAAAAATCCGATATTGGTTACCCAATATCGGATTTTGAAGGTTTTTAACGATCAGTCAAATGATCTGGAAAATTTCTTAACTGATCGGCATTACTCATATTTGAGTGGTTTTTTATTTATATAGCTGTCAATATAAACTGTGACTCATTCATAAGAAATTGTGATTTTAATTGTTTTTTATAATAAAATAATAAGTAGGAGTGCTCGCACTTGTCTATTCAAAAATAAAATTATTATAGGTTGTAAATGAAACAATTTCTTAAAATGGCAATGGTTGCCTCTGCGTTAGCTGGTATCTCAGGTTGTCAAAGTACAGATAATGCATCTGTAGCTACGGCGACAGAAACGAATTCAGCAGTATCTTCAATATCAACTTTCGATGCACTTCAAAAGCAGTATTTATTAGATAAGGTAACCTTCGATTCTATAGCAGATTTTAAGATTTATTCTGCGACGTCTTACACTGCAATGATGGAAGATTGGAGCGAAGCGAAAGAGGCCTATTCTGAAATAGAAAAAGAACCAAGTCTGATGAATGAAGAATATTCAATGTTCTCTTCTGGAAGCTATTCAGCGAAATATATGGAGTTGGTTTCTGCTGCGGATAATGAACTAAAAAAACTTAAAAATTATAAAGAAACAGCAGATGTTGTGTTGTCTGATGCAATTGCACAAATGGCATACATGAATTCAATTGATGTTAATGCGTATTATCCACAAGAGTTTTCAAGTTTAAATTCTCAATACAAAGCACTATTCGTATCTGTAATTGAAGATGGTATTGCAGAAGCGCAAACCAACCAAGCGTCTTTTTTAACCAAAGCTAAAGTAACTGAAATCAAAACCACACTAAAAATATACGTTACACCATTAGAGAAAGAATTTTCTGGGTTAACGAATAAAGGTTTTAAAGCCATTGCACCAATTAGTTATGGCCAAACTAAAGCAGAATTAGACAAAACGAAAAAAGCGGTTCAAGCAAATAATCGTGATCAAGCATTAATTGTTGATGCGATTGCTAAAACTCGATTCCAACTTGATCACCTTAAAAATATGGCTGCAGAAGTTAAATTGCTAAAAGCGGTTAAAAATGGTCAATTTGAACAATCTGTTTTGGAAGTAGAAAATAAATTATTATCTATTTCGCAAGCAATTAATGGTGATGATTACCGTGATCAGCCATTAAGAACGCAAACATCTTCGATTTTAGATGCTGTTCAACAAATGCATGATGTTAATAATACGATTGATTTAGAGGTTAAGATTAAAGAGCTGAATGCTCAAATTAAAACCTTAGAGGCCACTATTGAAAGCCAAACAGAAAGCCATGCAGGCGTTCAAAAGCAAGTGCTAGTTTTAACTCAACAACTTGAAAGAAATGATAATTTGATTAATAACTTAAATACAGTCATTGGATCTTATAAAGAAAAAGAAGAAATTGCAAAAACAGATAATTCAGCAACGACAGAAGAGAAAGTACAGAGTAATTCTGTAAAACAAGAAGAAACGGTAACCTTACCTGAATCTTCAGAATTAGCTCAAAATGCACCGACTGTAGAGGCGACTTCTGCTAAAACAGAGAGTACTGAAATTGTCGATATTCCAACAGAAATAAAGCCAATAACAGAAGCAACAACACCAATAGCTGAAGTTACTGCAACGACTGACATTAAATAAACGCCGTTAACTGCTAATAAGTATAGAGCACCTTAGGCATTGGTTTAAGGTGCTTTTTTATTGGATATTTATCCGTTTCTGATACACTGCGGCTGTTCACTTTTTAGAGGTACATCATGACATCACCAGAACCTAAATTAACCCGTTTAAATAAATTCATTAGTGATACGGGTTATTGCTCACGTAGAGAAGCAGATAAGCTTATTGATCAACAACGTATTACTATTAATGGCAAGGTTCCTGAAATGGGAACTAAAGTTGCAGAAGGTGATGAAGTTCTGGTGGATGGAAAGCCATTAAAAGAGAAGCAAGATCGCATTTATATTGCATTCAATAAGCCAGTAGGGATCACGTGTACGACTGAGCGTCATGTTGAAGGTAATATTGTTGATTATATTAATCATGAACAACGTATTTTTCCTATTGGACGATTAGATAAACCTTCGGATGGCTTAATCTTTTTGACCAGTGATGGCGACATCGTTAATAAGATCTTGCGTGCAGGTAATGCCCATGAAAAAGAATACGTAGTTCGAGTTGATAAACCCATTACAGATAACTTCTTAACAAAAATGGCTGCAGGTGTACCTATTCTAGATACCGTGACTTTGCCTTGTAAGATAGAGAAAGAATCTCGTTTTGTATTCCGAATTACGTTAACTCAAGGATTAAACCGCCAAATTCGTCGTATGTGTGAATATTTAGATTATGAAGTATTTAAATTAAAGCGCGTTCGAATTATGAATATTGATTTAGGTGAGTTGCAATCTGGAGAATGGCGTTATTTAACTGATTCAGAAATGGATCAAATTAACAATATGATTGGCACATCAAGCAAAACAGAAGAAGCATCACGTAAAGTTCAAGAAATTGATGGAAAAGTAAGAGTGATTAAAAAAGCGAGCTCAGGCCGTAATCACCACTCAAATAATAGCTTTAATGAAAAGCGTCGTGAAAAAGCGAAAGAAGAGCGTTTCGGAAAATCGACACCTAAGCGACGAAATGATCGTAAAGAACAAGGTAAACCACAATCAGAAATTAAAGTTTGGCGTCAGAAATAGACCGTTTTTTCAACATCTTAACTAAATTTTCTGTGTATTGGCGATAAAGTCTACAAACGAAGTGTTAAATACAATTTTTTATTTGACACTTTTTTTAAATCAGTTACATTAAGCCCCGTAAGAGAGATGGCGCCTTGGCAGAGTGGCTATGCAGCGGATTGCAAATCCGTGAACCTCGGTTCGATTCCGGGAGGCGCCTCCATTTCCTTATTATAAACAGAATTAAAAATTACGGCCTAGGCGGTAATTACAGATGGTGTCAGCCTCTCTATTTAATGGGGAACATGGTTAGAAGCATCGCATTAAATTGCGTGCCCTGGTGGTGGAATTGGTAGACACAAGGGATTTAAAATCCCTCGGCGTTCGCGCTGTGCCGGTTCAAGTCCGGCCCGGGGCACCATCTATTTATTCAGCAGATTAATGTTGGATTAATAAAATAAGTAAAACTGGCGCCTTGGCAGAGTGGCTATGCAGCGGATTGCAAATCCGTGAACCTCGGTTCGATTCCGGGAGGCGCCTCCATTTACTCTTTAGTAAATGTGTAAAGAATTAAAAATTACGGCTTAGGCGGTAATTACAGATGGTGTCAGCCTCTCTATTTAATGGGGAACATGGTTAGAAGCATCGCATTAAATTGCGTGCCCTGGTGGTGGAATTGGTAGACACAAGGGATTTAAAATCCCTCGGCGTTCGCGCTGTGCTGGTTCAAGTCCGGCCCGGGGCACCATCTTTTAAGAAGGCTTATCAGAAATGATGAGCCTTTTTTGTTTGCCCAGCAAAGCTGGCAAACCCGTCTGCTTGCAAGATAGCAGAGTCACCCCGACTAAGGGGAAGACAATCTGAATGGCAAGGGCGTCACTGGCTAACGGTGAGGTCTGAAGGAAGCCATAGGAAGTTAGATGTACACAACTAACCGTAACCTGTTTCGGCGGGATTGGTGGGTAAGCGTCCAAAATAGCGCGAAGCCCAATACTTAGTCAGACCAATTCTGTGCTTGAGGGTGGCATATCTAACAGGGAGTCAGTGCAATAACTGGGGAAGCCTGGCATCTAAACTTAATTGTCAGTAAGTGGCTTAGATTCAAGAAGAAACTCAAGATCTAATGCCGATGTGAGGTGGCAGATGAACCCGTAGTAGTGAGTAAGGCTAGGCCTGTGAAAGCCAGTGATGGTGTGGAGGACAAAACCAAGCCGACTATCAGTAATATATCTGATAGAGTCAATTTGAGCCAAAAGCACTTATTGATTGCGAAGGGGGGAAGTGATTTATAAATTACCTTAAAGTGACGTAATTTATGATGGGTTCACGAATTACCAAATAAGGTAAAGTCTCTATTTTAATGGCTAAGGGTGATACTAAAGCTGTGAATAGAACTGGACACGGGGAGTAAGTGTTTCTCTTTACTAGAGGCATAGAGGCGGTTAAGCATATTGCGAATAAAAGGGCGTAGCCTTGCTAGAAAACTTAACGCGACAACGAAATAAACCTAACCAACATAAATAAAGTCAGCAGCAGGTGATGTGAGATAATAATTTGAGAGTACACTATAGCCTTTACGGGCGCATGCTATCACTGCAAGCGCTTTACGTGGCATACAAACAAGTGAGAAAGAATGGAGGCGCAGCTGGTATTGACGGGCAGCGTATCGATGATTTCACACAAAATTTGGAAGTAGAGCTCAGAAAACTATTACTTGAACTACAAGAAAAGCGCTATCAAGCGCGGCCCGTAAAACGAGTTGAGATCGCCAAAGACGATGGCGGTATCAGGTTATTGGGGATCCCCACAGTTCGAGACCGAATTGTTCAACAATGTTTAACGAATATAATGACTCCCATATTTGACCCAAACTTTCATCCATCCAGTTATGGATATCGGGTTGGGCGAAGCTGTCATCAAGCCATCAGCAAAGCTACACTCTTTATACGTAAATATAATAAGCGGCATGTTGTTGATATGGATCTGTCTAAATGTTTTGACATGCTTGACCACGATCTGATAATCAAGTTCGTGCGAAAGCGCATCGTGGATGGCAGTATCTTAGGCTTGATCCGTCAATTTCTAAAAAGTGGAGTCATGGTTGGTGAAAACTGGCAGAATAGTGTAATAGGCAGTCCACAAGGTGGGGTGATTAGTCCACTACTTGCTAATATCTACTTAGATGAATTCGATCAAGAAATGATGAGGCGTAAGCATCGAATAGTGCGATACGCGGATGACATTTTGATATTCTGCACCTCGAAAAAGGGTGCAGAGAATGCATTAAAAGTAGCTAGCCATATTTTAGAAGTAACGCTAAAACTTAAAGTGAATGAGCGGAAAACCCATATAGCACATAGCGATACAGGTATTAAATTCTTGGGAGTGGAAATTTTTACAAATTACACGGCAATTCAAGAAAAGAAGCTCAAAACATTAAAAGCGAAAGTAAGGCAACTCACCAAGCGTAATGGAGGATTGAATTTAGCGAGAGTGCTAAAGCAACTGAATCCAGTGCTCAGAGGGTTTGTAAACTACTTCAAAATAGCCAATATTACGAGCACACTGAAAAGCCTTGCGGCTTGGATAAGGCGGAGATTGCGAGCGGTACAAATGAGTTTATGGAAGAAGCCGTGCAGATTGCATCGTCGTCTTAAGCAACTAAAGTACAAACCGCCATTTAAGTCCATAAAAATGGACTCATGGCGAAACAGTGCGAGTCCGTTAGCAAGCTATGCGATGCCTAATCAGTGGTTCAAAAATCTAGGCTTGTATTCAATAGACGAAGTTAAAACAGGTGTACTCGCTTCTTTTTATTAAGAAATAGTAAATTGCAGGAGCCGTATACGAGGTCCGTACGTACGGTTCTGTGAGAGGGATGAGGCAAAAGCCTCACCCTACTCGATTATTAAAAATATTTAACTGCTTTTATCCAGCGATGATATTTATCTTAATTTACTTAAGTAAATTGATACTTATAATGTAAGTAGTACTAAAATTAGCAGCCTTTCGTTATAAATTGTCATAATCACTTATTTTTTACTCAATTTGTGCTTTATTTTAATCAATTTACTTAATGTGATTATTTAAGTAATTACTTGACCTGATTAGTATTAGCCGTCTAGATGTAAACATTTCCAAACCAACTAAGTTACTGTATAATGCGCGCCTTTCTTCTTATGTATTATTTTTGCTTCAAGGCGAACATTATGAACCTTTCTGCTAAAACTGTTGTTGTTATTGCTATTGGTGCCGCTCTATATGGCATTGGTGGCTTACCTATGTTTGGTATTCCTGTTTTTGCTAATACAACATTAAAACCAGCGATGGCTGTGCTTGCGCTATTCTCTGTACTATATGGGCCTATTGTTGGTTTCTTAGTTGGTTTTATTGGCCATTGGGTAACGGACTTATTTGCAGGATGGGGTGTTTGGTTAACTTGGGTACTAGGTTCGGGTATTGTTGGTATGATTATTGGTTTATTTCCGATGATTATCAAAAATCGCATTGAAGTTGGATCTTTTGATAAGAAAGATTTTCTTATCTTTGTCGCATTGGCATTTGCAGGTAATGTTATTGGCTATGGTACTTCTGCTTTTTTAGATACCATTTTGTACGCAGAACCTTTCAGTAAAGTATTTATGCAACTTTGTATTATTGCTGCTGGTAACACAGTATTAATTGCTATTGTGGGTTACTTAATTTTGACCAACTTAGCAAAGCGTAAAAAACAAAGTACAAACCTAACAGAGGCGCCATAATTAATGAGCGTAACCTTTTCAAACTTCTCTTTTCGATATGCGTCACAGGACAAACCGACGCTTAAAAATATCAATCTAAGGATAGAGCAAGGAGAAAAGATCTTAATCGTTGGCCCTAGCGGCAGCGGAAAATCGACATTAGGTCAGTGTTTAAATGGCCTTATTCCCCACACGGTAAAAGGTGAAATTGAAGGTCAACTTTGTATTAATGACAAAGAGATTTCAGACTGGAAAATTGAACAATACACAGAGAATGTAGGTACAGTTTTACAAGACACAGATAGCCAGTTTGTGGGACTAACTGTGGGTGAAGACATTGCTTTTGCACTTGAGAATCAAATGGTATCAAAAGCAAAAATGTATCCTATAGTTCGTGATATCGCAAAACTAGTCGATTTAGAAAATCTATTAAATAAATCACCTTATGACCTCAGTGGTGGTCAAAAACAACGTGTTTCGTTGGGGGGGATTTTAGTTGATGATGTTGATTTACTTCTTTTTGATGAGCCGTTAGCGAGCTTAGACCCAAAAACAGGTAAAGCGACGATTGATATCATTGATGAGCTGCATAAAGGTAGGGGAAAAACGATAGTTATCATTGAGCATCGTTTAGAAGATGTTCTTTATTGCTCAGTTGACCGTATTATTTTAATGGATAATGGCGAAATCATTGCGGACATGACTCCTGATGAGTTAATTCAATCTTCATTGCTCGCAAAGCATGGGATCAGAGAGCCTTTATACGTTTCTTTATTAAAAAAATGTCAACTAGACCTTGCTTTGATTCCTAATATTAGTTATCTAGCATCAATCCCTGCTGAATCACTAAAACAAGCCGTATGTACTTGGTTTAGTGATGTGGAAGCAACCCTCTCTTTTTCTGAAAATAAGGATATTCTGCTGCGTGTTGATAACCTTACTTATTCTTATGATGGGGAAATAAACGCATTAGAAGATGTTTCGTTTAATGTAAAGAAAGGTGAGTTTGTTTCTATCCTTGGTAAGAATGGTTCTGGAAAATCTACGATTACGAAATTGGTGATGGGGGTATTACAACCAGATCAGGGAGCACTTTTCTTAAATGGTCAAGATCTGATAGAACTTTCTATCTATGAGCGTTCACAGAAAGTTGGTGTGGTTTTACAAAACCCAAACCATATGATTTCACATCACATGATTTATGATGAAGTCGCATTTGGTTTAGTGAATAGTGGACTATCTGATAGCGATATCGAAAAGAAAGTGCTTAATGCTCTTGAATTATGTGGCTTAAGTCGTTTCCGTCATTGGCCAATTGATGCATTAAGCTACGGACAGAAAAAGCGAGTAACTATTGCTTCTATTCTTGTTCTTGAGCCTGAATTATTAATTCTTGATGAGCCAACGGCAGGTCAAGATTATAAAAATTATACTTCAATGCTTAGCTTTATTAATCAGTTAAATCAAAAGCTTGGTTTGACCGTCATTATTATTTCTCATGATATGCATTTAGTTTTAGAGCATACGACGCGTGCTATTGTTATTGCAGACAGTAAATGTATTGCTGATCAAGATGTAACAGAAGTGTTTAGTCAGCCTGAATTGCTTAATAAAGCAAATCTAACGGTAACTAGTTTGTATGAATTAGCTGAGAAGTTAGAAATAGAGAATATTACCGGTTTTATACAGCAATTTATTGCTACTGAGCATGAGAGCAAACAGAATGTCCACTAATAAGCAAAGTTTTGGTATTAACTATGTGGATCTTGATACTTGGCTACACCGTTTAAATGGTGTGACTAAGTTTCTGCTGTTTATCACATGGATAACCGTAGTATTAACGACGTTCGATTTACGAATTATTATTCCATTAATATTGATTGGTCTGTATTTATTAAAAGAGACAAAAGTCCCTTTTTCTGCTTATAAACCACTATTGATTGGTACTGCCACGGTATTAAGCATGAATGCAGTATTTATGTTTTTACTGGCTCCAAATCAAGGGAATGAGTTATTAGGGTCAACAACGGTTTTAGTGCCTATTTTGGGGCATTATGTTATTACCCAAGAAACATTATTTTATTTAATCACAGTAACGCTTAAATATTTTAGTATGTTCCCCATTGCGCTTGTATTTGTGTTTACTACACACCCAACTGAATTTGCTGCAAGTTTAAATCGCCTTGGTTTACCTTACAAAATTGCTTATGCAGTCAGTTTAACATTACGATATTTACCTGAAGTTAAAAGTGACTTTATAAATATCATGCACGCACAGCAAGCTCGCGGTGTTGATTTATCTAAAAATGTTCCTGTATTTACTCGTATCAGTAATATCGCGAAAATATTAGGTCCCTTAATTTTTTCAAGTTTAGACAGAGCAGATGAAATATCCAATGCCATGGTATTACGTGGTTTTGGGAGAGGAAAAAGCCGAACTTGGTTTAGTGAAAAAGTAATAACTAAAACAGATAAGGTAGTGATGTTAGGTTTGTTAATTATTGTGATTTTGGCCATAACCAAGCGGGTTATAGAGACATCATTATTTTGGTATCCATTTAACTAATACCGTTAATAAGATAAAAGTAGGCTGCTTGGCCTACTTTTTATTTTTCTGTTTGGCTGAAATGCTCAATCACATCTGAACTGATGTTTTTATGACTAAAAATAAGCATTGATGTTAGTTTCTCAACCATTGCTTCTGGTTCTAGATCACTAAAAATCACATTATTAATCAGTGTTTTAATCAGTAATTCTTCATGCTCTAGAAAACCGCGAGCATCAATCTCTACTGGTATATCGCTGGGCATACGATCAAATTGTAAAAACGCCATATTATGATTAACACTAGAGGTTAATAGTTGTTCAGGAAACCATTCTTCACCAGTCACAACTTCTAATTCATTGCCGTGAGTCGCTTGAATATCTTGTAAGCTTTTAATTAATTCAGATATTTTCACATTTATTCTCAAGATGTGGAGTATTATTTATGTATATCAATACTATACTATACTTAAAATTTAAAGTTGATTGAATTTATATTTAGTTCAATTGCTTAGAGCGTTTGTTTTTCCACCATTTATTTAACCCAGAGTAACTCTTTTGCACAAATACTTTTTTAACGTGAAATATATATTTCTTTTAACCTTTTCATTTTTTTTGGCTGGTTTAGCTAATGCTGAGAAAGCGGATCATGAGGAAATAAAAGAAAATATAAGTACCGCTTCAACTGAGAAAGAAAAACAGTGGGGTATTGCTGGTGTAGTTCGTACAGCAAGTATTCCTTATGCGACAGACACTGAAACAGTATCTACTTTCATTCCTATGATGTTTTTTGAAAATGATTATGTATTTATCAACGGAATGGAAGGCGGTATTTTTTTATATCAAGAAAGTAATTGGCAACTTAGTGCTTTAATGAGGCTCCGTTATTTTGATTTACCTAAAGAAGCTCAAAATCAGGCGGGAGGTGATGTTGTCGATACCGGATTTCAGGTTCGCTATCATATAAACAAAGAGTGGTTTTTTGATTCAGAACTAGTGGTTGATCCTGAGTTTCGTGCTTATATGAATTTTAAATTAGGCGCTGAGATTGAATCTGGTGACTGGTGGTTTAATCCAAGCATTGAAACTCGATGGAAAGAATCAGAGTTTAATAATTATTACTATGGTTTAAATGACGATACTAATGACACATTAAGTGCAGGGATTGATGTTAAAGTTGGTTTCATGTCTCGTTACCATGTGACGTCTAATTTATATCTGTTGGGGGGAAGCTATGTTTCTCGTTTGGATGACAATGCCTATAACAGCGAATATATTGATAATCGTTGGGAGTTTGAATACTTTTTAGGGGTAGGCTTTTTCACCGATAACAGTACTTCTTCTCGAAAAAACATTAAAAACAAACCGTATTTACGAATAGCACACGGTTGGGCTACCCCCTCAAACATTGGCGATATTATTAATTTAGATTCAGAAAAGGATCCTTACAATAATCAAATGACGTCTGTTTTTTATGGGTTACCATTAACAGACGAGCTGTTTTCTTTGCCGATTGATCTTTATTTGACACCAGGTTATGTACAACATTGGAAGTCAGATGTACAAGATTTAAGCTCTGAGTTTGTTGTGGCAATTAAAGCCTATGTAACCATACCCTGGCCAACGAAATGGCGTTTTGGTGTCGCAGAGGGCTTATCTTATATTAACCATGTATCGTACATAGAACAGTCTGAGATGGATGAAAAAGGCTATAAGGAAAGTAAGCTATTAAATTACCTTGATTTTTCTTTTGATGTGAATTTAGGAGATTTATTCAACCATCGAGATCTTGATGGTGTTTGGCTCGGATATAGTATCCATCATCGCTCTGCTATTTTTGAAAACTCATCTCAATACGGAAGAATTAAAGGTGGTAGTAATTACAATAGTATCTATGTTCAATTTGATATTTAAGTTTTTCTTCTGAATAAAAAAGCACTGTATTTTCTAATGAGTGCCTTTTTTATATTGATACATTGCCATTAGAGTGAAATGTAGGATGAGGCTCTATATTGGGGGGCATAAAGATTAGCTGTCAAAATTAAAGCGTTGCGTCAATTTTTTGATATTACAATCAATGGGTTATGTATTGTTTGTTATGTTGCTACTTATGAGTGATAGACTGTTGATTTCTTGATGTTCGTCATAAAACAGACTTAATATTCATGATTTTAGGGGAATGCTTATGATATTACTTTGTGATGAAAATTAAGTGCGCTATTATTTTTTTGGAATGAAGATCATATAAAATTAACACTTGTATAAAGGACTGCTATGCGAGTATTTCAAAAAATTGCGATAGTCATGTTAATTCTTTCTATTGGTACGCTGACTTGGTATCACTTTCGTGGAGACACTAAAACCATCACTATTAACCCCGATGTGTATCAATATTATGCGACGGATGATAAAAAAGTAGGAGGAGTTAGTGAGTCTGTTCTTGTTGATAAAGATGGTCGACCTAATTTAATTTGTAAGCTAAAAAAGGGCAATTATCCTTGGCCATATTGTGAAGCTGCAATCCATCTTTCAGATAGCATTTTTGAAGGGATTGATTTGTCTGGTTATTCTAAATTAGTGTTAGATATTGATTATAAAAGCACTGATCCTAATGGGCGTTTACGTGTTTACTTACGTAATAGTAATCCTGCTTATACAAAAAGAAATGATGCAGCGTCACTAAAATTTAATGGTATTGAATATGAACCTGGTTTTAATGCGGGTCCAAAAGAGATTACTCTCTCTGATTTTCAAGTCCTGACTTGGTGGATTGCCGATTATAAAGTCGCAGTTGAGCATGCGGCACCAGAGTTCTCTAATGTCTCTATTATTGAAATTGCGACCTCTTCTGGTGTTCGAGAGGGCGATTTTGAAATGACGATAAATAGCATCGAATTGCATGGGGCTTGGATAAAAGAGACAACATTACTGAAAAGTATTTTGTATGCATGGTTGGTGATGATTATTACTTATGTGTTATACGAACAAAAAAGGTTAAGTAAAAAGCTTAAGGCAAGTACTTACCGTGAAGGTCGTTTAAGAAAGCTTAATGATAATTTAAAAGAGAAAAATGTAGAGTTTGCAGAGCTTGCTCATCGTGATTCATTAACGGGCGCTCGTAATCGAAATGCAGTGAGGGATTGGTTAGAGCGAATGGCTCAGCAAGTCCGTTGGGGTAAGCAAACCTTCTCTGTGATTTACATTGATATCGATTTTTTTAAAAAGATTAATGATAATTTAGGTCACCAAACTGGAGATGATATTTTAAGAGAGTTTGTTCTTGTGGTTACAGGTGCTATTCAGCGTACAGACTTTTTAGTTCGTTGGGGAGGAGAGGAATTTGTTGTCTTCTGCCCAAAGTACAATGCCGAGCAAGCAACAGAAAAAGCAGAGCATATTCGTAAGACCGTTGAACATCATCTATGGTGCCATAACGAGTCACTGACTTGCAGTCTAGGTGTTACAGAGATGAAAGATGAGCGTATAACGGAAGTGATTGCTCGTGCAGATGATGCATTATATAAAGCAAAAAATGCAGGAAGGAATAAAGTGATTACAAGTGTTAATGTCACCGATGTTGATGCTAACTCACGGTTCATCAACTAGTCTAATAATTATTCACTGTTACTGAATTACGATAAAGCCTTATGGTAAATAATACGATAAGGCTTTATTTTATTCGATAGGAAGAGAGCGGTGATCAATCGGTTCTTTAGGACCTAAAAACTTAGCTTGGACATTGAAAATATAGAGATCAAGCATCGCTTTGGTTCTTGCAAGAACTTCTCTGAATCGAATTTTTCTGTTTGCCCATCCGGTAGGGGATGGAACCACTAAACAAACAGTATCCATATCAAAATGATTAGAGATAAAGACCGCACGTCCACAGTGAAATTTTTGAGTCACAATGGTTAAGCTGTTGGCATCAAAAATTTCTTTTGCGCGTTGGACTGAATCTAACGTTCTAAATCCTGCATAATCCAACGTAATATTCTCTTCTGGAATACCTGCCTCTAATAAATCCCTTTTCATCGTCCATGGTTCATTGTATGAGCGATGAGCATTATCTCCACTTAATAAAAAATGAGTAACTTTATTTTTCTTATAAAGCTCAATAGCTGCATCAATACGGTATTGATAATAAGGGTTTAATGTTCGACGAATATATTTACTAGTGCCTAGAACCAATGCGGTTTCTTGAACTGGAAGTGCTTCAATATTTTGATATAACTGTGTTCGTGTTGAAAGTGACATATAAAAATCGGCAGCTAAAACAGAGGCGATAAAAATGATACTTATGATCGCCGTGATTTTTAACCACTTCTTAATGATGTCAAACACTGAGATTGTCATTATGCCTCAACTTAAATTAACGGTATTTACACTTGTCGATTTTTCTGTGCCCATGCACCAATTATAATAAAGGTCGAAAATACAATAGCAAGCATAAAGGCGGGTTGAATAGAGCGCAAAGCAGAACTGAGAATTGGGGATGCTTTGACAATAAGTAAGCCATAACCAAAGGCATTAATGCCAATAAAAGCACCTGTACGAATTAGGAAATGTTTACCAGATAAAAAGGCTCTAACTGCGCGATTAATATCGCTACCAAGCATAACAAGCGCACAGGCAATCATTGCGATTGAGATGTCAGCTAAATAAGGAGTTAAATAACTTCCCATCGTATTAAAAAAAGAAATAATGTGATTCATGTAAAAAGCCTTTTTATAAAATAATAATTGCTAGCTATTCTATCTCTTATAGAACAGATAGTTAAAAAAAAACCAGAGAAATTTTCTCTGGTTTTGATTTTGGTGGAAGTTTTTAATTAAAAAGCAGTACGTTTGTAGCGACGATACACTGGTTTCCAGAAATATTGTTCAATTTTCTGGTGTAATGCTTCATCGGTGATCTCTAAAGCATAGCCTTGTTCAATCGCTTTTTTAGCAACAGCAAAAGCAATTTTTTTAGATACCGTATGAATTTCTTCTAGTGGTGGAAGAAGCGCACCAGAGCCGTTAATCGCAAGTGGAGAGCACTCAGATAATGCACGGCTTGACTCTTGTAGCATCTCATCAGAAACACGAGTCGCTTTAATTGCTAATACACCTAAACCAATACCTGGGAAGATGAAGCTGTTATTACACTGTGCAATTGGGTAGGTTTGACCATTGTGTGTTACTGGATCAAACGGGCTCCCTGTTGCGACTAATGCTTGACCATCAGTCCAACGAATAATGTCGTTTGGTGTTGCTTCTACACGACTTGTTGGGTTTGATAATGGGAATACAATTGGACGTTCACAATGTTTGTGCATCTCTTGGATTACTTCTTTACTGAACAATCCAGGAGCACCAGATACACCAATCAATACTGTTGGTTTAGCATTACGCATTACATCAACAAGAGAGTAGTTAGGTTCTTCAGAAACCCAATCTTTTGTATTTTCAGTTTTTTGAACTAAGCGTTGTTGGAAGTCAAGTAGGTTTGGCATGCCTTCTTGTAATAAACCCCAACGGTCAACCATGTAAACTTGCGAGCGAGCTTGAGCATCTGAGATACCTTCCGATACCATCTGGGCAATGATTGCTTCTGCAATACCACACCCTGCAGAACCGGCACCAAGGAAAGTCACACGTTGTTGAGCTAGTGAGCTCCCCGCCGCTTTACAGGCAGCAAGTAGAGAGCCAACAGTAACGGCAGCAGTACCTTGAATATCATCGTTAAAGCAACAGATGCGGTTTTTATAACGCTCAAGTAGAGGCATCGCATTTTTTTGTGCAAAATCTTCAAACTGAACCAGAGCTTGAGGCCAGCGACGTTGTACAGCTTGAATGAAATCTTCAACGAAATCTTTATATTCGTCACCAGTAACGCGAGGGTGACGCCAGCCCATGTACATAGGGTCAGCAAGGCGTTGAGGGTTGTTAGTACCTACATCAAGAACGATAGGTAGAGTATGTGCAGGACTAATACCACCACATGCGGTATAAAGTGCTAATTTACCAATAGGGATACCCATGCCGCCGATCCCCTGATCACCAAGACCAAGAATACGTTCGCCATCAGTAACAACGATAACTTTTACATTTTGGTTTGCTGCGTTATTTAGCAGGTCATCAATGCGGTTTTTATTTTCATATGAGATGAATAAGCCACGGCCACGACGATAAATGTTTGAGAAGTTTTCACACGCTGCGCCAACGGTTGGCGTGTAAATAATTGGCATCATTTCGCTGATGTGGTTTTGGACTAAGCGATAAAACAAGGTCTCATTCGTGTCTTGAATATTGCGAAGGTAAATATGCTTATCCATATCATTTTCAAAACTTTGATATTGCTTATAAGCACGACCAGTTTGCTCTTCAATACTTTCGATAGCTTCAGGAAGTAAGCCTTCTAAGTTAAAATATTTACGCTCAGTAGTGCTGAATGCGCTACCTTTATTTAGCAGAGGAGTACTTAGAAGTGCTGGGCCAGCATAAGGTATATATAGGGGACGTTTGTTGTTATTCATTGTTATGCTTCTTCAAATCAAGAATGAATCACAGATCCTATGCCTACTTAACGCAAATATCAAAGTGTGAATGAAAATAAAGTGCGAATACAGTCATGTTTTTATCAATCAAATCCGCTAAAGTAGTGAAATATTCTATTATTATGCGGTTTATATGATTTTGTTACCAATTTGTGCCATACGATCTGAGTTTTCTGCTTCTATTCCACAGAAGAATTTAGTTATTCAATCTGAAACTGGGTCTGGGAAATCAACACATTTACCATTATGGGCTGCAGAAAAAGGGCGAGTATTGGTGATTGAACCAAGACGAATTGCCTGTACTGCTTTAGCTGAATATCTTGCGCAGCAAAATGGGACTGATTTAGGCACTGAAATTGGCTATGCAATCAAGTTAGATAGCCAATTTACTGAAGACAGCAAAGTAGTATTTGTAACTCCCGGCATTGCGTTAAAATGGTTTATGGAAGATAAGCTCGCTACGTTTGAGTTTGTAATGATAGACGAATTTCATGAACGTCGTTGGGATACCGACATATTACTCGCGTTATTGAATAAACATAAAGCTCATCGTCTGATCTTAACTTCAGCTACGATAGAAAGTGGGCCGCTGGCCAAGTATGTTGATGCCGATGTGCTTGTTGCTGAAGGGCGCCAATTTACCGTGGAAGTGTCTCATATAGCAAGTCATTCACAGCAGATCCCCACGAGCAAAGACCTTGTACAGCGAGTTACAGATGCATTGCAACAAACTATTCTGAAGGGGGAGCCTGGGGATATTCTCGTTTTTCTGCCCGGGAAAAAAGAAATTATTCAATGCGTTCAAATTGCAGCAGCTAAATACCCTAATGCCCAAGTCATTCCTCTTTTTGCTGGTGTTTCAGATATACACCGTAATCAGGCGCTAACCTCATCTTCTCAGCAACGTATTATTTTTTCTACTAACGTAGCAGAAACCTCATTGACGATTCCTAATGTTACCTTGGTGATTGATTCTGGTTTGGAGCGAAGGACTCATCAGAAAAATGGGCGAACAACTCTTTCACTGCAAACGATTTCAAAAGCAAGTAGAGAGCAGCGTTCAGGGCGAGCAGGGCGCACTCAGGAAGGACGAGCCATTCGATTATTTGGCGAACATGCCCCATTAGAATCGATGACACCACCAGAGTTACAAAGGGAAGAGTTGGTGGAAGCAGTACTGGCTGCGGCAAGCTGTGGTGCTAAATTACGAGATATGCTCCTTCTTGAATCGCTACCTGAAAAATCACTCTCTGCAGCAGAAGACAAATTAAAGCTAATGGGGGCAATCGATTCTGAGCTCTTCATTACTGATTATGGTTTACGTTTATTCCCCTTACCCATTGATGCTCTTTTTTCACATATGATCTCAGTGGTCGAAGGTAAAGCAGAAAAAGAAACGGTGGTTGATGTAGTCGCGGGATTATCTGTATCAAATAAATTGTTTTCATTATCTAATTCAGAAATGGCGTTAGATGACGTGTTACGTTGGAATCCAAAGTCGTGTGATGCTGTAACGCTAGCTTCTATTATTCGCGGTCATGATTGTAATGGATTAATTATAGATGATGACTTGCGTAAGGAAGCACAAGCCCTTGCTATGCAAATTAGAACAGAGCTTCTACTGCCTGATTTAGATGCGAGTAGCCGATTAAAAAGAGATGAGGTGTTGCTTCAACTCGTTAAGAAGTTACCTGAGTTGGTGTATGTTCGTAGAGAAAAACGAAGAGAAGCGTTTGGGAATGGTAAGCAAGAAGTTGTCTTAGGACGACAGAATTATTTTTTACCCACTCATGAAGCCGTAATCGTATTGGATCAATTTTCTCTTCCAGGAAGAGGCAATAAAACCTTAACAATAGGAACAGCATTAGCGCCGATAGATTTGTCCTCAATTGTTGATACTGGACTTGCTGAGTGCCGTATTGGCGAGTGCATTAATGACAATCAAGATCTTAAAATTACGCATGAATATTATTATGCAAATCGACGATTAATGATTAAATATGTAGAGCCGACAGGGGAGAATGCAATTCCAGTAATTGTATCTCAAGTAATAGAAGGGATAATATTACCGTCATTTAAAGAGAAAAGAATGAACGAAATTGCCGCTTGGCAGCTTTATTGTCAACTTAATGGCAATAAATTGAATTCAGTCTTGACGTTTGAATCTTGGTTTACATTACAACTAGAAGGGCTTGGTATTACGTCTTTAGAAGATATGACGTTATTTGATGAAACAGATTTTATATTTGATGGGATCCCTGAATGGGAGATATCTGATTTTATGAAAACCTATCCTCAACATGTTACTTTGCCGGATATCACCTTATCTGTTGACTATTTCCCACAAAGTAAGCGTATTTTACTGAATTATGTAAAAGGTCAACGAAAAGGGGATATTAAAAGGTGGGAGCTTCCAGTCTGGTCTGGTTGGCGGATTCAATATAAAAAAGCCAGTCGTAATATTGATGTTAAATAATTTAATAAGGTAAATTGGAATGTAGGTATGTATTTTGCTTTTCAATATAAAAAGGCAAGTTACTGACAAAGGTAAATTATGAACAAATGGATGCTATTGATTGCATTGACTCTACCCTTCATGACATCAGCAAAAACATTGAACCGTATTTCTTCGTATGAAGACAGTTATTTATTAGGAAGCTATACAGATAGCATTAATAAAGATGAATACATTAATGGTGGTTTTGAAGACGCTGATGGACTTCAGAATGTGGAAGTAAAGTTTCAATTCTCATTAGCGGTACCAATTATACCTATCAATAATACGACGGCATTTATGTTTTCTTATACGCAAAAATCGCTGTGGCAATTAGGCAACAGCGATATTTCATCGCCTTTTAGAGAAACAAACTATAAGCCTCAGTTCTTTTTAATGCATCAATCAAATATGCTGTTATTTAATAATGCAGAATTTGGTTATATGCATGAATCAAACGGTCAAACATCAAGTCTATCTCGCAGTTGGGATCGCATATATGGTGCATTGGAGCGTATTGATGGCCCAATTCAATATGGGTTTAGAACTTGGTATGTGTTTGCTGATGAAGAAAATAATGAAGATATTCTTGATTACCTCGGTCATTACGACGTATGGGTGAAAGCAGGTAATGATATTGGTGAGTTTAATACTCGTTTTCATTATAACTTTGAGACAGACAAAGGTGGAGTAGAAGCCGGTTACACCCTTTATTTAAATAAATTTGTCGGTTTGTATGTTCAAGCGTGGAAAGGTTATGGCGAAACGTTAATTGATTATAATTACGATCAAACTCGTATTGGTTTAGGCATGAAGTTAATTCCACCAAACTAATCGAAAATATTATTGCTGCGATATGACAAAAAGCTTCTATTCATGAAGCTTTTTTGTTTTTAAATTCCCCACTCTTTAATGATTATTTGGACTATGATGATGATCATTGCTATCAGTTTTAAATTGAATTACGATCGCGCCAGTTTTTTATTTGGGTACACAATATGATAATAATGATGTTGTTGAGTTTTGTAGTCATTGCAGCGGTACTGTGGTGGTTTTACAGCAGAGATAAAGCGACTTCTTTAAATCCTGTCTGGATGATATTTTTTGTCGTAATTAGCATGATTGTTATTTTTTCTTCTGGTTTACGCCCAGAGAAATTTGCTGTGAATAATAAAGCCATTACAGAGCCGTTAGGCCCTCTTTCTTATGAAGATAAGATGCGTCATTTGGAAGACCAGTTAAAAGAGTCTCCGAACAATGCAGATCTTTGGTTTGAAATTGGCCAAGGTTATTTACTTAATGGTGAACTAAAGCCAGCTAATATTTGTTTTGGTTATGCTATCCGTTTAACTGAAGATCCAACTGCTAATCAATATGCAGCAAAAGCAACTGCTCAATATTATTTACACTCTCAATTGTTTGATGAAGATGTCGAAGAGTTAGTAAAGAAAGCCTTAGCATTAGATGAATACAACCAAGCGGCATTAACTTTGATTGCTTCTGACCATTTTGTGAGTTTCCGTTATCAAAAAGCAATTAATGCATGGCAGAAGATTTTAGATTCAGAACGTGTTGATGTAGATAGAGTAACGATTATTAATTCAATTAACCAAGCGAAACAATTAATGCAAGCTCGTCGCTAGTTAAAGAGTTAAAGAGTTAAAGATATGAAAAAGCCGACATTTCTTTTGTGAAATGTCGGCTTTTTTGTTTGCCCAGCAAAGCTGGCAAACCCGTCTGCTTGCAAGATAGCAGAGTCACCCCGACTAAGGGGAAGACAATCTGAATGGCAAGGGCGTCACTGGCTAACGGTGAGGTCTGAAGGAAGCCATAGGAAGTTAGATGTACACAACTAACCGTAACCTGTTTCGGCGGGATTGGTGGGTAAGCGTCCAAAATAGCGCGAAGCCCAATACTTAGTCAGACCAATTCTGTGCTTGAGGGTGGCATATCTAACAGGGAGTCAGTGCAATAACTGGGGAAGCCTGGCATCTAAACTTAATTGTCAGTAAGTGGCTTAGATTCAAGAAGAAACTCAAGATCTAATGCCGATGTGAGGTGGCAGATGAACCCGTAGTAGTGAGTAAGGCTAGGCCTGTGAAAGCCAGTGATGGTGTGGAGGACAAAACCAAGCCGACTATCAGTAATATATCTGATAGAGTCAATTTGAGCCAAAAGCACTTATTGATTGCGAAGGGGGGAAGTGATTTATAAATTACCTTAAAGTGACGTAATTTATGATGGGTTCACGAATTACCAAATAAGGTAAAGTCTCTATTTCAATGGCTAAGGGTGATACTAAAGCTGTGAATAGAACTGGGCACGGGGAGTAAGTGTTTCTCTTTACTAGAGGCATAGAGGCGGTTAAGCATATTGCGAATAAAAGGGCGTAGCCTTGCTAGAAAACTTAACGCGACAACGAAATAAACCTAACCAACATAAATAAAGTCAGCAGCAGGTGATGTGAGATAATAATTTGAGAGTACACTATAGCCTTTACGGGCGCATGCTATCACTGCAAGCGCTTTACGTGGCATACAAACAAGTGAGAAAGAATGGAGGCGCAGCTGGTATTGACGGGCAGCGTATCGATGATTTCACACAAAATTTGGAAGTAGAGCTCAGAAAACTATTACTTGAACTACAAGAAAAGCGCTATCAAGCGCGGCCCGTAAAACGAGTTGAGATCGCCAAAGACGATGGCGGTATCAGGTTATTGGGGATCCACACAGTTCGAGACCGAATTGTTCAACAATGTTTAACGAATATAATGACTCCCATATTTGACCCAAACTTTCATCCATCCAGTTATGGATATCGGGTTGGGCGAAGCTGTCATCAAGCCATCAGCAAAGCTACACTCTTTATACGTAAATATAATAAGCGGCATGTTGTTGATATGGATCTGTCTAAATGCTTTGACATGCTTGACCACGATCTGATAATCAAGTTCGTGCGAAAGCGCATCGTGGATGGCAGTATCTTAGGCTTGATCCGTCAATTTCTAAAAAGTGGAGTCATGGTTGGTGAAAACTGGCAGAATAGTGTAATAGGCAGTCCACAAGGTGGGGTGATTAGTCCACTACTTGCTAATATCTACTTAGATGAATTCGATCAAGAAATGATGAGGCGTAAGCATCGAATAGTGCGATACGCGGATGACATTTTGATATTCTGCACCTCGAAAAAGGGTGCAGAGAATGCATTAAAAGTAGCTAGCCATATTTTAGAAGTAACGCTAAAACTTAAAGTGAATGAGCGGAAAACCCATATAGCACATAGCGATACAGGTATTAAATTCTTGGGAGTGGAAATTTTTACAAATTACACGGCAATTCAAGAAAAGAAGCTCAAAACATTAAAAGCGAAAGTAAGACAACTCACCAAGCGTAATGGAGGATTGAATTTAGCGAGAGTGCTAAAGCAACTGAATCCAGTGCTCAGAGTGTTTGTAAACTACTTCAAAATAGCCAATATTACGAGCACACTGAAAAGCCTTGCGGCTTGGATAAGGCGGAGATTGCGAGCGGTACAAATGAGTTTGTGGAAGAAGCCGTGCAGATTGCATCGTCGTCTTAAGCAACTAAAGTACAAACCGCCATTTAAGTCCATAAAAATGGACTCATGGCGAAACAGTGCGAGTCCGTTAGCAAGCTATGCGATGCCTAATCAGTGGTTCAAAAATCTAGGCTTGTATTCAATAGACGAAGTTAAAACAGGTGTACTCGCTTCTTTTTATTAAGAAATAGTAAATTGCAGGAGCCGTATACGAGGTCCGTACGTACGGTTCTGTGAGAGGGATGAGGCAAAAGCCTCACCCTACTCGATGTTGGTGCTCACTAATCAGTTAATTAGATTTATTTAATTACTCTATTGGAGCGTAATCTTTAGACTCGCGTTCTTTCGCTTCATGTTCCCATTTCGGAACGACAGTTTCTAAGAAGTGTTTTTTCTCAGCTTCCATGCCTTCCATATCCATACCCAATGCTTTTTGTGCAGCTGCTTTAGTTGAAATGTCAGGAATAGCCACTGGCTCCGTGATGCCTTTTTTCGCTAACAGACGAATTAGTTTAGTTCGAGCATCTGCGGCTTTATCCACAGCAGTACCTAATACTTCTAGCGCAATTTCAGGTGCATGCATATGGATACCATGCGAAGCTATCGCGTAGTCCCAACGCCATTGAGCGTGACGGATATCTAACAAGATTGGTTCCATCTCTGTTTTGGTTGCGCCTGCATCCCATGCTGCACCAGCTTCAAAATGGGCCGCTACGATTTGACGCTCAGCGGTTAACTTCATTTTTAAAACTTGAGCTTTACGGCTTGCAACTACGCCTTGTAGCATTTCTTTTGATTGCGTGTGACAGTTCGCACAGGTATCTTCAAAGCGATCAAATGGGTTACCCACTTTGTGGTCGGTATAAATCGTGCCATCTTCATTCGTTACTTTTGGCATATGACAGTCAACACAAGTTACCTTGTTTTTTCCGTGGATGCCGTCACGCCATGTTTCATAGCCAGGATGTTGAGCTTTTAACATAGGGGCTTTAGAAACTTTATGAGTCCAATCGCTAAAGCCAATTTCGTCGTAGTATTCTTCCATTTCATCAACGCTCGTGCCTTTATCCCAAGGGAATTTAACCGCTTTGGTTTTCCCTGTGAAATAGTACTCAACGTGACATTGACCACAGACTGATGCTTGTTGATCTAAACGAGATTGGTCACCAAAAGGTTTACCAATCGCATCCATTGCACGTTCAACATGAGGTTTAGTAATCGCTAAAGCGGGTTCGCCATTTTTAAACTCTTCGCTACGGGTATCGTGGCAATCGGCACAACCAATAGGGTTTTGGATTTCACTTCCAAGACGAGCCCATTTGCCAGAGAAGTAGCCGTCTTCGCCTTTTTCTTCGATCACTCGACCCACATCAGGGCTTTTACAGCTCCAACATGCCATTGGCATTGGGCCTGAATTGGCATCTGTAGGGCCTGCGGTACGTAATGTTTCACGAACATCATCTATAGCGTAAAAATGTCCACGGGCTTTATTGTAGTCTTTAGCAAAGCCATAACCTGCCCACATGATCACCATGTTTGGATCTTCAGCTAAGGCATCTTCAATTTGTACGCTGTCAGAGGTTGCTCGCCAAGATTTATATTGCTCAGCATGTTCTTTTGAATACGCTTCGTTACGAGGGTCAACTCGCTCAGTTTTTTCAGAGGCAGCAAAGCTGTGGCTACTCAGTAATAACGTAGTCACCATGGCAATTGCAGCGGCTGAACGACGGGTCCATTGCTTTTTCACAGTAGATATCTCCAATATTCTTGTTATGAATTAGCCAAGCGTTGTGAGAGCGACTATCAATCAGAATTGGAAACATAATGAGTATATCGTAGATAAGAGGTGGTCATTTTTTCATCGGAGGTTGCATTGATTTACATCAAGTTACATAAGTGATCTATATCACCAATAAATACTTATACCTCTAAAGTGTTAATTTAAATCCATCTTATTAATAATGGTTCTTATTTACTTTAAATAACAGGGAGATACTGCTGTCTGCGCTATATCACAAAAGTGGTAGATAGATGTATTTTATAAGATACACTTTGTATTATTTCGATACATTTATATATAAACTGTCTCTGTTAAGCGTTGTGGCTAACTATCCAATGAGAATTGATTTCAATGAAGAGCTTATTTCTTCATCAATACAATAACTCATCCACTTTATTTTATGTGTCGATCTTTAATGGATTTGACGGAAATAAAGTAGGAAAGGGAAGGATATAACATGGGCAAAGTTAATTTAGCCATAGCCACAATGTTGAAGCTACTCTTCGCATTTTGTCTCTATGGTTTGTCTCTCAATGTTGCAGCAGATGAATCGTCCAAAATAGAGGCTAACTCATCAACTCGACATGAAGTGACGTTAATTCGTGACCGAGATTACGCATGTACTCAATGTCATAAAGATGAAAAAGAGACACTTAAAGGTTCACACGGTGAAGAGTCATTTGCGACTCTTAAACGTGATGTGAATTGTGTAGAGTGTCATAAATCAATTGGGCCAGTTCACCGAGAAGGCGCGCCTCAAGTAACGAAATATTCTGCAGCACAATCAAAGCAAGGCACGGAAAAAGTGACCCTCTCATTTGATGAAATTTTACAAGCTAATAGCCAATGTACTGATTGTCATACCTCAGAAAGATTACGTGATGATAGCTGGACGCATGACGTTCACGCCAAAAACTTAACCTGCTCATCTTGTCATATTGTGCATGGAGAAAAAGAAGCGGTACTTTCTTTTGACCATTCATCAAAGATAAAGATGTGTGTTGATTGCCACGCTGATTTTAATCAGAAAGAAAATAAGCTAGGAGAATAGTATGAGTTGTTCTAGACGAAATTTTTTAGCGGGTTCAGGTGCGGTGATCTTTACTACTGGAGTGGCAACTACCTCATTAATCAGCAGCAAAAAAACGCTAGCTTATTCGATGGAAGACGGCGCAAAACGCTATGGTATGGTGCATGATGAGACGGCCTGTATTGGTTGTACTGCCTGTACTGAAGCGTGCCGAGAAGTGAACAGTGTGCCAGAAGGCGTTTCTCGCTTAGAGATTATCCGTAGTGAACCTCGTGGTGAGTTTCCTGATGTCGATTATCGCTTTACTCGTAAATCATGCCAACATTGTGAGAATGCACCGTGTGTCATGGTGTGTCCGACAGGCGCTGCTTATAAAGATGAAGCAACCGGTATTGTTGATGTCCATAATGAGAAATGCGTAGGCTGTGGTTATTGTTTAGCGGCGTGTCCTTATCAAGTTCGTTTCTTTAACCCGGTTACCAAATCAGCAGATAAATGTGATTTTTGTCGTGAGACGAATTTAGCTCAAGGCAAACAACCTGCGTGTGTTGAATCGTGTCCAACAAAAGCACTGATCTTTGGTGACTTAAACGATAAAAACAGTGAGATTAATGCGGTATTAAGCAATAGCGTATTTTATCGAGACAAAGTGGATCTAGGCACTAAGCCTAAGTTATTTAAGATCCCAAACCAAAAAGGGGAGATTTAAGATGAGTGCATGGGAAGCTGCGTTTAATTTTGACTCCTTAGTTTGGGATTGGATCATTGCGATCTATCTTTTCTTAGCAGGCATGTCTGCGGGTGCCGTTATGATTTCAATTTATTTGAAACGTAAAGTCATCGAAGGAGATCCTGCTCATAATGGCATCATTAAAGCCATGGCAATTCTGGCACCATTTGGCATTATTGTTGGTTTGTTAATTCTGGTATTCCATCTAACTAAACCGTTAGCGTTCTGGAAAATCATGATTTACTTCAACCCAACATCGGTAATGTCGATGGGGGTTATCTTATTCCAAGTGTATATGGTTGTTTTGTTTGCTTGGATAGGGATAATTTTTAGAAAAGAAATCATGGGGTTCTTAAAAGGGAAGTTTGGTTTTATTGATACGATCTTGTTGAAGATAGAACAGTTTGAGAATGCATTAGAAATCGTGTTAGCGGTGTTAGCTATTATGCTTGCTGCTTATACTGGTTTCTTGTTATCAGCATTACAAACTTATCCAATGTTAAATAACCCAGTACTGCCGATTTTATTCTTGTTCTCAAGTTTATCTTCAGGTGCTGCGGCGTGTTTATTGTTTGGTATTTTAGGTTTTGGTGAATCGAGCGCAAGTTCTTCGGTGACGTGGATTCATAATTTTGAACGTCCAGTCGTACTGTTCGAATTATTTGTTTTAGTCACGTTCTTTACTGGATTAATCTTCAGCGGAGGCCAAGGTGAAGTTGCCGCTTGGGCTGCGATTGGTGGTGGATTTTGGGGCACTTGGTTCTGGGTTGGCGTTATTGGTTTGGGTATGATTGCGCCATTGGTTCTTAACGCTTTTGCACCAAAAGAAATGACACATGGCAAAGGCTTTATTTTTGTTGTTACGTCACTAAGTTTACTTGGTGTATTAATGCTGCGAACTTTTGTTCTCTATGCAGGGCAAATGACCGTCGTATAAAGTGTAATGCTATATCAGTGCTGCCTTGTTTATCAGGGTAATACAGATATGGCGTTTCATCATTATTAAATAATTTATTGAAAATCAATGGAGCAGTATGATTGCTGAAATCGGTCAGTTTTGGTTAATAGCAACGATGATATTATCATTTGTCGCTATGGGCTCGGTTGGATATGGTCTTATTAAAAGTAACGAACAATGGTCAATAGCTATTTTTCCTCTTTCTTTACTGAGCTGTTTGTTTTGTATTCTTTCGGTTTCTGCGCTTGGTTATGGTTTTTATATCGATGATTTTTCGATCCGATACATTGCTGAGCATTCAAATTCAGCGTTGCCTGTCTTTTTTAAAATTGCCGCTATTTGGGGAGGCCACGAAGGCTCATTATTGTTCTGGGTATTAACCTTAACGTTGTGGGCAGGGCTTATAACGTTAAATAGAAAACGGATTGAACAGGCTTATGTCGTTCGTGTTTTATTGGTGTTAAATACACTGATTGTGATTTTTTCCACTTTTACTCTTTTCGCTTCAAATCCATTTATTATCTATCTAAATACGCCATTAGAAGGCCGAGATCTGAATCCAATGTTGCAAGATATTGGATTGATATTTCACCCACCATTGTTGTATTTAGGTTATGTCGGTTTTGCCGCAACGTTTGCTTTTGCGCTTGCTGCATTAATGATGAAAGACGTACCTCGGTATTGGGTTAAACATGCAAGGTATTGGACACTACTGGCTTGGTCCTTATTGACGGTCGGGATCAGTTTAGGCTCGTGGTGGGCATATTATGAACTTGGTTGGGGTGGATGGTGGTTTTGGGACCCGGTTGAAAATGCGTCGTTACTTCCTTGGTTAACTGCTACGGGATTGCTGCATACTTTAATTGCGAGCGATAAGAAAAACCAACTAGTAAAAACGTCTATAATCCTATCGTTAGTGACGTTTTGTTTAAGTATTTTAGGGACGTTTGTTGTTCGCTCTGGGGTACTGACTTCTGTTCATGCATTTGCTGTGGACCCAACGCGTGGGATCATTCTGCTTCTGATTTTGTTTGTGGTTATGTTGGTCTCTTTGTCTTTGTATACTTTAAAAAGTAGGCAGTTAAATAGCCAACCTATTCGCTATTTTATCAGTCGTGATTTTCTGTTTTTATTATTAGCGGGTTTATTTTCAATCGCAACAATCACGGTATTACTTGGCACCTTCTATCCTATGATTTTCCAAATTCTAGGGTTAGGAAATATCTCTGTTGGTGCGCCATATTTTAATCTGTTATTTGTGCCAATGGCGATTGTTGCTTTGTTCATGATGGCGGTGTCGGTTTTTGTTCGTTGGGAGGGAAAGACGACAATTGCGAATACCAAGATGATCATTATTTCAAGCTTAGCTTCGGTTGCGGTGGGGTTGGGAATATATCGTTTTCAATATGAAAATATAGCGCTTATTCCTAGTTTGGTTTGGGTACTGGCTTTGTCGGTAATCATGGGATCGGTGTGGTCACTGAAGCAATCTAAAGGCAAAGCGATAGGAATGGTTATTGCCCATATTGGTATTGCGATAGTGATGATAGGTGCGGCGATGAACAGTGAGCACTCTTTTGAGCGTAGTGCGAAAATGGAACCGGGTGTTACTGCAAAATTAGCTGATTATGAGATTAGTTATGTAGAAACTGATCTGTTGGTTGCTTCGAACTATACCGCAGAGCAAGCTAATTTAGTGATCCGTGAAAATGGTAAAGAAATAGCCATGGTTCAGCCGCAACGTCGTCATTACCAAGTGCGAGTGATGAACATGAGTGAGCCTGCGATGCATTGGTTTTGGCATGGGGATATATACATGACGTTAGGTGAAAAATTAAAAGACGGCAGTTTCGCATTACGTTTACAATATAAAGCATATGTTCGATGGATTTGGTTTGGTTCTATTTTAATGGCGCTAGGCGGGATATTGGCAATGATAAAGCGAAAGAGTAGTAATAAATGAAGCCAGCAATAAAAATAGGATTGGCGATTGGAATATGCACAATAATTTTTAGTGTGCTATTTACAGGGTTAGAAACTAAAAAATCGAGCACATCGACGGCGATGGTGGGAGAGTTCGTACCGGCTTTTGAATTACCAGAAGTCATGGATACGTCGATATTATTAAATGAGTCTTTATTTCAACAACAGCCACTAACATTGTTAAACGTTTGGGCTGCGTGGTGTGGTATTTGTAAAACTGAACATCAGTTTTTACATCAGTTAAAAGAACAGGGCATAACCATCATTGGTTTAGACTATCGAGATGATCGCATTGCCGCTAAACAAGTGTTAGAGCAGACAGGTTCACCATATCAAGCGGTGATTTTTGATCCAAGAGGATCATTGGCAATGGATTTAGGCGTTTTTGGTACGCCAACCACTTTTTTAATTGATCAGAACGGAGTGATATTACACCGTTTTACTGGTGCTTTAGATGAGAAAAAATGGCAACGTGAATTTGCTGATTTCTTTAAGGATAAATAATGAATAAATGGGCGAAAGTATTGCTATCAGTCGTTCTATTATTCAGCTCTGTATCAGTCCTCGCTAATCCTGATAATGGTTCAAGCCTGTTTGTTGGGGCAGATAAAGAGGTTATAGAAAGTGTTGAGCTGTTTGAATTTAATTCACCTGAAGAGCAGAAACGTTCCATCAATTTAGCGAAACAGCTGCGTTGCCCTCAATGTCAGAATCAAAACTTAGTAGAGTCAAACTCTCCAATAGCAAAAGATCTTCGCTTAGAGGTCTATCAGAAAATAAAAGCAGGAAAGACAGATGAAGAGGTCGTGAGTTTCATGACTCATCGTTTTGGTGATTTTGTTTTATATGAACCGCCATTAAATGCGAAAACCTATGTGCTTTGGCTATTGCCGCTATTGTTGCTTATTGGTTTTGGCATTATGGCGGTTAAATCAGTGAAGAAGAGTCGTAAAGAGTAAACTCAGCTTGCTAATGCAGCTGGTTCAGTTTCATAAGACCATTCAACACAGTATTTTGCTAATATTTCTAGTGAGTCTAAGCACTGGGTTGGTGATGTCATATTTTGTTCAGCTAATGCCACTGGAATTTCAGTACAACCAAAAATAACTGCTTCTGCACCTTGGGCTAGCATATTCTCAAACACAGGTAACATCATCGTTTTCCCTTTCTCAACATTGCCAGTTTTTACTTCGTAAATACCTGCCATTACTGCTTGTTGTTGTAAATCGTCAGTTTCAATCACATCAATATTATATTGGTTGAGCTTTTGTTGGTACATTCTGGCTTTCATGGTTGCGGTTGTTGCTAATAATCCAACGGTTTTATGTTTTCGTATTTGAGTTTCTTGTACAACACTATCAATGATACTAATAGTATGGACATGACTAGTCGCGCTTAACTGTGGATACCAATAATGTGCAGTATTACACGGGATAACAATACATTCTGCGCCAGACTTTTCTAACTGGTCAAAACTGTGTTTTAGTTCTGGGTAAGGATCTGTACCGTGTCCCATTATAAATGCGGTTCTATCTGGGATCTGCGGAACACTACTTACCACCATTGGAATGTGTTCTTGGTCATTATGTGCTGGTGTTTGAGTGATTATTTTCATCATAAACTCAACCGTTGCCAATGGCCCCATACCACCTAAAATACCTAATTTTTTATTCATAATATTATTCCTTCAATACGTGTATTTATGAGAGTTAAAGAACGATAGGAGCAAGTAAGAAACCAAACCCAATGGCGACAACCATACTTTAAGCTTGTTTGAATAAATCATGTCAGTCGTTATAGTTTTTGTTAAATGCTAAGAATTATAGGTGTATGTCAAATCGGCATAGTCAAAATAACTAAAATCTGATCAGAGTCTCAGTATGTGCGTTTTTTGTTTGTTTTCTATTTATTTAATGGTGATTTATTTTAATTATGTGTTGTTTATTAGAGTTATCCAGCATAAAAATAATTTGATTATCGTGATAATGCATTTTAAGAATAGTGATATTTGTCCCTTTAAAGGGGCGTGAGAAAATGGCATGAATGTAGAAAGTAAATGGTTGGAAGATTTTTTAGTATTGGCAAAAGTGCGTAACTTTTCTCAAGCGGCGGCATTAAGGAATGTAACTCAACCAGCGTTTAGTCGACGTATTCGTTTATTAGAAGATACCGTGGGTGCTGAATTGATTGATCGAAAAAGCAAACCTATTGAGTTAACTCCCAGTGGTAAATTATTTCGTATCACGGCACGAACATTGATTAATCAAATGATGACAGGCATTAGTCAAATATCAGATTTGTCTAGACTTGGCGGTAATGTTGTTCAAATGGCAGCGGCGCACTCATTAGCAACCAGTTTAATTCCTGAAATTCAAAATGCATTACCAGAAAGTGGCTACAAGCCGATATTAAGTGTTGAGGCGATTGATGTTGATCAGGCGATCAAGGAGTTGAGAGAGGGGGCATGTGATATTTTACTCGCGTTTGACGATGAGGTTTTAAGGTTGCCACCTTATCAATCTCAATTGCTTTCTAAAACAGAATTATTACCAGTTAGTGCGTGTAATGAGCAAGGTATAGCGATATTTAGTTTTGACAGTAGTGAGCCTGTACCGTGGTTAGCTTATAGCTCAACATCGTATATGGGAAGGCAAGTTGAAACGGTGAGGGAGCAAGTACAATTGAACCCAATATTCTCATCATCAATGACGGATATGTTGAAGCAGTTAGTGTTGAACTGTAAAGGGGTCGCTTGGCTTCCTGCTTATAGTATTACTCAAGAATTAAAACAAAAAAAAGTCGCAATTATTGGTAACCAATCATTGCGACTTCCAATTGAATACTATGCATACCGTTATCAAGCGAGATTGCATCCCGCTGGTGAAAAAGTGTGGAGTATTCTTTGTGATATTGAGTTTTAATTATCAGCTATTGGTTCTTTATCAAAGCTAATAGTTGGAACACAAAGAATTAGAATGGAAGCACTGACCATTGAAGCAATAAGGTCAGTTGGCCAGTGCATACCAAGCCATATACGGCTGAAGCCAACCCCCACGCCCCAAGTAATGACGATAGCTGTTAAAATATAATGTTTATGACGTAATAAAAAACCACCCCAGAACAAGACACAAATGGCAGCAAATATAGTATGTCCAGATGGGAACGAATAGTTTGTTCCCTCTTTCCATTGTTCGATACGAGCGGAGCTAACGATTTTATCTGATTGATTTATAATAATTTCTTTATTATTTTCACTTAATGCATAGAAATTATCTGTGCTATCAATTAAATCGACTTGAACTAATGCTTGGGTATAAGGGCGAGGTATTTCTGTAATTGCTTTAACGCCAATTTTTAGCATTAAACTTAATACTAAAAGAATGGCAAACTGCACATATAAAGCGCATAGCTTCTTTATTGATAGTCGCTTGATAATAGGAATACTACAGAATATCGCTGAAGTTAGAAGAAACATAGGAGAGCCAGCAGAGCGACTTAACCAGCTCACTGCGCTACTTCCGATGTTGGATAAAGGATCAAATAAATTAGGTGTTGGCACAATTAAAAGTACGATCAACATACTTAAAATAAAAAGAAAGAAAACGGCTAATTCATAGATGCGGTATTTTGGTAAAAAAGAAAATAACATAATAATTCATTTAATAAAATTAAGTAGAGGTAGTGTACTTTATTTGAGCGATTGATAGTCAAAATAAAGTAAGGAAAATAAGCACAGTATAGAGCTATAACTCTAATGTGTAACAAAAAGCTTCAACAAGCATAACTTTTATTTTTACAAATATTCTCATTTATATTAACCATTGTCAGGGCGCTTTTAAATGTTCGTCAAAAAAACACTGGTCAGATTTCTGACGTAAATGCATACCCATACACTCGGCGCATTATAAAAATCGAACCAAGATAATAAGACATTCTTTTAGTCAAAGAGTTCGAACCTTTTCACT
This sequence comes from Aliivibrio thorii, assembly GCF_057368585.1. Classification (NCBI taxonomy): domain Bacteria; kingdom Pseudomonadati; phylum Pseudomonadota; class Gammaproteobacteria; order Vibrionales; family Vibrionaceae; genus Aliivibrio; species Aliivibrio thorii. The sequence continues at coordinate 1,164,017 of NZ_CM170654.1, forward strand.
GCCATTAGCGGATATGAAGTAAATGATGAACACACCTTTTTCTCGCACACTGTTAGCAACAAGTACATTATTAGTTAGCGCAACTTCTTTGGCTGCTGGTTTTCAAGTCAATGAACACTCAGCGACAGGTTTAGGCCGAGCATTCGCAGGGGAAGCGGTTATTGCAGACAATGCTTCAGTATTAAGTCGAAATGCGGCTGCAATGATGATGTTTGATAAAGATGCCTTTTCTATGGGGATGACAGTTGTGAAACCTGACGTATCTGTAAAAAATGGCACTTATTATAAACCAAATGGAAGTTTAACTGTTGATAAAGGAATGAATTATATCCCTGGGTCTGGCTCTATAACTTCTGAAGCTGTAGCTCTTGATGATGTAGATGGCATCGCACCTACTGCAGTTGTTCCAAATTTTTATTATATACACCCTATTAATGAGAAGTTTGCGGTTGGTGTTGCAGCGTATTCAAATTTTGGTACAGGGACTGAATTTGAGTCAGATTATGCAGCGCCTATTTTTGGTGGAACAACTAAAGTTCAAAGTATGAACTTAGGGTTAAGTTTAGCGTATCGCGTTAATGAACATTTAAGTTTTGGTGGTGGCATTGATGTTATTTATGGTATGGGGGACCTATACCGAGACGTTGATGGAACTGTTAATGTAAAGATGCAAACACCATTGGGTGATGTTGATTTGATCAATCAAGGTATTAAAACAACAGCTGTTGATATCCAAGCAACCGGTGTCGGTCTTGGCGCTAATATTGGTATGGTGTATGAAGTTAATGACGGAAATCGTTTTGGCTTTAGCTATAAATACAGCCCAGAAATAGAGGCGAAAGGTGATGTTTCTTTTATGAAGCAAAGTTATGATGCCGTATATTTGCCCTTGCCAGATATTGCTGAGTTTTCAGGTTTTCATATGATTACAAATAAAACCGCTATTCATTATAGTATTCAATGGGTTGGATGGTCAGCGTTTGATAGTATTGAAACAGAAAGTGTGACAGTGAAAGAATATAATTGGAAAAATTCTTACCATTATTCAGTTGGTGCGACCCATTATTTAAATAATAAATGGACATTACGTACTGGTTATATGTATGACCAAACTCCAGTAGATGAATTAACGTCTATTTCAATTCCTGATTCTGATCGTCAATGGTTCTCTGCTGGCTTTACATACAATTGGAGTTCAAATACAGCATTGGATTTTGGTGTTACCTACCTATTAGGTAAAGATGTGGAAGTTCATGAGTTTATTGATGAAGCACTTCCAGCGCCATCGGTTACAGCAACCACTCACGCTGATGCTGTTTTAGCGGCTATACAATTAAGCCATTCTTTTTGATTTGATTCATAAAACTGATAAGTCGCTCAATGAATATAGACTCTAATAGTATAGAGTCTTTTTTTTGCTTATAAAAAATGGTTTAATTGCGGTTCATTTTTCGTTTGGTATCAACATGGAACCTGTTATTCGTCGAGCAAGCGAGCTTGACCTCTTCCGCTTAAACTTAATGATGTATCAGTTACATGATGAACATCATCAACAGTGCCCAGAGTTATTTAAAACTGCGTCTGAAATTCAAGAAGAAAAAAGCATATCTCAGTATTTGGATGACCCTCAATGTATGGTATATGTTGCAGAATTAAATGGTGAAGTAATTGGCTTTGTGACAGGACATTTTTGTGAATTAATTTCGACTGTTAGCAAACCTGTGACAATGGCTACTATTGATGAGTTATATGTTGAGATAAAAGCAAGACGTGAAGGTATCGCTGAAAAGTTGATGGTGCGTATTGAACAAGAATTAAAAGATTATGGTGTAAAAGAGATATTTGTTGAGGTCTGGGACTTTAATCAATCGGCTTTGAATTTTTATCATCAACAAGGTTTAAATGAGCATATTCATTATTTACGTAAATCGATTAAAGAGAGTGGTGCATGAATAAGTTTTTAGCTTGTTTCTTATTCTTATCGACTTTTTTTTCATTACCAACTTTAGCTAATGAACTCTCTTTATCTAAAGGTGCGGTTTGTGTTGTTGATGATGGTTTTAGAGTTGTTCTTATTGAGGAGCTTGTTACCGGGAAATTATCATTACCTGGTGGTGGAATAGATCAGGGGGAAACTTTACAGCAAGCTGCTGAGCGTGAAACATGGGAAGAAACAGGTCTTATTGTTACGGCAAAGGAGGTACTTCATCAAGATGAAAGAGCTACTATTTTCCGTTGCGTCAGTGAGTCCGATATTATTGCTTTTGATTTCCAAACAGCGGATGGCTTTTTCCGAATTCCATCTTGGTTTGCCCCTCATTATGGAATAGAAACTGAAGCGGTATATTTAACAGAACCTTATAAAATAAAACCGAGTAACTATCGTTATCCTGAGCAATTAGATCAACTTAAACGATGGTTCGCAAAACCATTAGATAATGACAATAAAGTTATTTGGATTACTAATTTAGTTGATCAAGCTTCAGGTATTCATCAGTATGAATTGAAGCTACTGATGTCATTGCGTGAGAGTATTAATGCGCTACCTTCTATTATTAACGTGACTGTTAAAGTTTTTTTTACATTTATAAATGAAACTGGGCAAGAAGCCTTCTTTTATTTTTTAGTTGTTGTCGCTTTAGTTTATTTTGGAAGAGAGTCTGCGTTAACATTATTGTTCAGTATTGTCTTTTCGATAGTATTGAGTGAGTTAGCAAGGCAAGGATTGAATTTACCCCGACCGTTTGTTTATGTTCCACAATTGCAATTAACTTCAGCAAATGGATTTGGAATGCCTAGTATGCAATCTATGCTTTCTACTGTTGTTTATGGAACTTTTTATCTTGCTTTGAAGAGAAATAAAGTTGAAGCTTCGACACTTAAGCTCTTTGTTCAAGTGTGTGTGCCTTTATTTATCATGCAATCTATTGCGCATGTATGGTTAGGCGTACATTTCTTGAGTGATGTTATTGTTGGGGTTTTGTTAGGTATGATGGTTGTTTACCATTTTTCAAGTATACAAAAGAAGCATGGAGATTTATTGTATCGAGTAATGGGAAGTATTTCATTTTGGTTATTAATGGCGATTATCACTAGTGGTATAGCGTTTATTATGTTCCATATGAATTATTTGTATGTTGCAGCGTTATGTTGGGGAACAACCCTTGCGCTTGTATTGAAGAAAGAGCAGGCTATATTAAATACAACAAAAGGTCGTTTGATTGCGTTTTGTTCTATTATTACGTTGATGTTGGTGTTCCGTTTTGGTACTTACGAGCTGTTAGCCGCTCTTCCTTCTAGGAGTATTCTTGTGCTGACAATAAAAACTATCGCGAATTTTATGCTTATGTTTGTGATCATAATTTTTTCAGCATGGTTATCAAAAAAATTGAAGATTCAAAAGAAGTAATACCAATTCCAGTAATTATCTGTTCATTCTTACTGGTTAAATCACTTAAAAATTAGTATTGTAGAATAACTACTTATAAGAATTTTTGCCTTATTTTTAAGCGATTTTTCTGCGTAAAAATAGATCATTTAATTAATTGTATTGGTATTAGAAAAACTTTTCGGTACAGTCTGATTTTACCAATTACCTGCAATATCTGGAATTTCAATATTCACCTTGCTTCCTTTTTTGTACCACCTCATATCTGTTTCTAGGAGTAAATTAATGCAAAAGCGATTATTTTCAATAGCATCAATAACTAAGTAAACACCATCAACACCGATATATTTTTTTTCGACTAGAAACTCCGTTAAGTGTTCAGGAGCTTCAATCCATATTTGACGATTATTTTCTTTTTCTATAAATTCAACGATATCTGCGACACCGGTGACAATACCAGATAATGAACGACCTCCAGTCATATCTCCAAATTTAAAGGATTTCTCTATATTAACTTTATCCCCTACCTTTAATTGACCTAAGGTGGTTAGTTCTAGTGCATCATTTATATCAAAACGTACGATACTTTTATCAGTGTGAACCACTGTAAGACGAACTCCGTTAATTGCTATTAATTCTCCTGAAGTCACTCCCTCTAATATATCTTTTGGAAAAATGATATCGTGGCTTTGGAGATCAGCATCTATGGGTAACAAAGAAACACCATGAAGGCTTTGAAATTTAGCTCCTTTATCTATATTTTCAACTGTACCGACTCCTTGAACATTACCTTTAAACATAAAGAATACCTTTTATTTAAGTAAGAGAGAAATATTTGTTATGAATCAGTTATTCAATGTTGGGTTTGCTCGATTCATGACAATGGACTCTATATAATAGTGAATTAAAATTTTAACTACACATATATAATTGATATTAATTCGTTTATTTATAACGAATTTAATTATTGTCAATGATTTTATTACAAATTTAGCTACATTATTACTGTAAATTATTGCAGGATGCTTACTAATACCAATTCAGATAAGTAGTTATTTAGATAATTACTGGAATTGGTATTATGACACAGCTATAATCGATTTTAGCAAGCAAGAATGACCAAATATTTATGTGGATTGCTATAATGTTGTTTTCTAATTTTAAAACCATTAGTGTTAATAATTAATTTATTAATAGGACATGAGCGGATTTAATCTGGTCATTGAGGTTTTTATTTATTTTTAATAGAGATTGTAGGTGGGAAAATATCAGATTTTCTAAATTCTTGCATTACTCGTAATGTAATGTCGGTTTCAAATAACTTTTCAAATTTAATATCAACAACATAAGCTTTACAAGTAAGCTGAATGGCTAAGTAATTGTCGGTAATACTTTGTTTAACCAAAACGACAACCGGCTTAGGTAGATGAATATAACGACTTGATGACGCCGCTTCTTGGATAATATCACGAGCGGTATTTATATCTTGATCCATGCCGATATAAAACGGAATGACAACCTGCATGTCTAAAGCACCATAATTTCCACTCATTGCCACTTCATTTAAGAATTTGTTGTTTGGGATGGTAATGATATCGTCAGTAAGTGTTTGCATACGAACAGAACGTAAACCAATGGCAATGATATCGCCATAGTGCCCTTCAAAAGTGACTCGGTCACCAACTTGAAAAGGACGATCAATCATAATGGTTAAACCAGCAATAAAAGAAGCGGTAAGATCTTTAAGCGCAAAACCGACAGATACCGCTAGAGTACCCCCAATTAACGCTAGTACTCTTTCATCTACACGGAAGCTGAGCATGAATACTGTCATCCCCGTAGACATATAAATAAAGAATTGGAAAAAAGATTGCAGTTTTTGCATTAACATTCGGCGTTGAGCAAATTGACTACTGATCCCATCAACAATTGACTGAGTAAATCGAAGTAATAACCAAGCAATAAAGACAATGATGAATGAAAACGCGACACCGCTCCATCGGATCAAACTTGCGAACTGGTGCAGGTTATCAATTGATTGAGCATCTTCCGCTAATGCGGTATGTCCAAAGCTGAATGCAATAAAAAAGACAAATAATCGAAGCATATTATTTCACCAATAAGTGTTGACGATGAAGAACGTTAGTAATGTGACGGAACCAGTGATCTGAAATTCGTGCTTTGCTGTCATTCCACTCAATGTAACCGCGGCTTTGGAAATAACGCAGAGTACTAATTACTTCAGCCATACTTAAACGACTACATTCACTCACATCGGCAGGGGAGGCAATTTCTAATTGCACAATTGAGCGAAGTACAGCCAACATAGGTTTTGGCATTGTTTCAAGATCATCAGAATGAGGCGCTTTAAATAAACGAACAAGAATTTCGTTAGAATCTTTATCACGATGCAGTGAAAGTCTAAAAAATCGTAGTGCAACGGTAGGGTTACCATCAGAATAGTCCCATAATATACGATAGAAACCGTTTTTAGCTCGTTCTTCTTCGGTTAAATTCTCTTCATCCCATTGCCTTGGTAGCACTAAACCATCGAAAGAAATGGAAGGTCGTTGTTCTTCTGTCTCTGTTTTAGGTACTGTTGTAATTCGAGATTCAAGTAATTGACCGATTTGTTTTTCACCCCATTTAGGCATGAAGGTAACTAAATCAAATAATAAGCGTTCACCACGAGCACGGTCAATAAAACGCCAGCTTGATTTTTCGATAGCAAGAACCACTCGGTGGCTTTTACGAGCTCGTCGCAATAAATTCGTTAACTTCATTAAGTCTGATAAGCCATTAACTTTTGGTTTTACCAAGCGCTGTGCATTATCAAACGCAATTAAATAACATTCATCACTGTTTCTTAAGTGTTGAAGAATCTCTCTTTCTGTTGATTCGCTATCCAAACCTAATTGAGCTGAAAGCTCAGGAAGTAGGGCTGAATAACCATCGTATGGGCAGTTAATGTAAATTGGCTGAGCATTCTTTACTTTAGTTAAAATACGATTAAGTAACGTTGTGGTACCAACGCCTCTCTCTCCAGAAAGAACACATACCGCTGGGCTTTCAGTTAATAAATAGCGAGAAAGAGCAGTCATTTCATCTTTCGCATAAGTCTCGATTAAAGGGGAGTCTTCTGCTCCTGGTGCGATGTAGTCAAACGCTGTTGCTCCTTTAATGCGGACTAAATTAGATAGCTCTCGTGAGACTTCAGTTTGTTTTGCAACTTCAATTCGAAATAAATACGCTAAGGCATGACTGAACGCTGCATATTGAGATAAAACACTAATGATGCTGTGTTGAATTGCTCTCCAAGATAGCCAAATAGCTCCGCAGCCAGTTGCTGCAATTGAGATTAAAAAAGTATGCTGATTACGGACTGCCCACTGAATTGATACAGGTAATGGTTCAATCTGATAGATACGCTCAAAAATAGTCGTTTTCCACTGTTTTAGCGTATAAATAGTGAGAAGAACAAAGAATAAATAAACTAATGAATTAATCCAAGCGTATATCGTACCTTCACCAAGAGTTCTTGATGAAATTTGTAGAATAACACCCGCAACAATTGCTCCCCATACGTAGTGGCGTATGGTCGCCAATCGCAAAGCAGTGACGTCTTTTTTATTATGCTTACTATTACGATAAGTAAATTCAAGGATAAAGCTTACGGCAATAGAACCACCTAATATCCACCAAGTAAAGATTTCAAGAAAAATTAAGTGTTGCAAGCTTGGAAGCGTTGACACAATACGTAATGTCACAGTAATTAGCAGTAGCCAAGCAATTGCTTTGTGTGCACGAGTAAGATACCAAATGCTTCTAATGAACATGTTTGGTTTAGTTGAGCCTTCTAATCTTGACGTTTTAAAGTCATTAATTAAACGAGCAGAGTTTCTCATCCACCAACTGAAAATAAAAAATACACACAGTACTTTAAATATGACACTGATTATTGGAACTGGAGATATTTGTAAATCGTGCAGTAAACTCTTAAAACTACGGATTTGATAATGTAAATAATACTCAATATTTAGTTTAGTAATAGAGAGTTCAGAATAAAATTGTGTGACGCCATATGGTCCAAAACCAGTGAGTTGCTCTCTAGTGGTTTGATCCGTTAATTTTAGAAGCTGTTGTTTGCTCAAATTTAAAGAGTTTAGCGATTGATGATTACTTTCTACGACTAACCAGTGAGCTTCATTGCTATCATTTCGGTAATTAATTAATGCATTTTTAAGGCTTTCAGAGTGTTTTTTTTGTTCGATAATCGTCGAGGACAACAAACGTTTTACTTGAGAGTAATCATTATTAGAAAAAAAATGTTGTTCTGGAAGCGATCTAATATCCGTGTCAATTTTTTTGGCTTGCGGTGTGATTTCTATTGGTTGCTCATCAGAAAGCCCCCAACTGGCATAAGTCAATTGAGGTAAAATGAATAGAACGGTAAACAAAAGGTAATGAGAAAGTTTTTTCATATAGACCAAGAAAATGAATAGTATTAATAATACCTTAGCTAAATTTGAAGAAAAAACCAGTAATAAAGGTGGGAATTGAGAACAAAAAAAATCGCGGCCTTTTATTTTGCCAAAATTGGCCTTTTTTATAAAAAATAGACAGATAAAACCACTTTCCAAAAGGTATTAATTCTAATTGGAGGTGAAAATCATTAGAATAGAGAAATACAAACGTATTCCTTTTTTCGATGGTCTTAATATGTATTGGTTCCTATTTTTTGGTGGTGTGATTTGTTTAATTGTTGTGATTTTATATTTTCAATCTATCGAGAAGAAAAAAATAATGGCGGCTCAGCGAAGAAATCGTTCTTTGCATTCCTCTACACTCGTTACCTTTGATGACGAAACAGATAGGAAAGATAAAATAGAGCGAGCAATGAGCGGCAACATCACCGCTCAGCTTGCGCTTGGAGCAGATCTAGAATTAGTCGATCAGAATGGAGCCATAAAATGGTACTTAAAAGCGGCAGAGCAAAATAGTCAACAAGCTTTTTATGCTTTAGTTCGACTTTATGATGACAATTATGATGATCCAAACTCGAGCGAGAAGTCTAAGTATTGGGCTGCACGTTTAGGGGATTCAAAAGGCTTACAAGAGTCATCTCTTATTCTTGGAAAACTTTATCTTGAAGGTGTTGGCTGTGATAAAAACATAGATTTTGGGACTCAAATTATCACGGACTTAGCATTAAAAGATAATCTTAAGGCGCAACTATTTCTCGCACAATGGTATCAAAAATTGCAAGACGGACATCCTGAAGGATTTTATTGGATGTTAAAAGCGGCTTATAAAGATGATGCTAAAGCAATGGTGACGGTGAGCTCTTGTTATTATCATGGTATCGGAACGAAGAAAAATATTTATAAGGCAATCTATTGGTCAGAGAGAGGAGGAGAACTGAAAAGTCCTGAGTCTCAGTTACGCTCTGCACAATATAATCAAAAGATATCATCGTCTCACAATGCGGTTGCTTATATTTGGGCTTACCTTGCTGTTGCTAATGGCTATGAAGAAGCGCACAGTTTAAAGAATGATCTTGAAGCAAGCTTACCTTTGGAAAATTTATTAACAATTCAAAATGTCGCTCGTAAATTACATGGTTTAATGAATGAAAAGCCAGTAAAGAAACATTCTGTGATTCGTTTGCTTAATAAATTTTATGTCAGAGAGAATTATTTCCCACCAGAAGATATCAATGATGAATGCGCGATGTATACCGACTAGAGTTATAGCGCGGATAGAAGTAGTCGTAAAAAAATGCCAGTCCGTGAGGACTGGCATTTTTGTATATCGAATTAATTATCGATTAATCATCACGCATAATACCAAGAATACTTAGTAGGCTGATGAAGATGTTGTAGATAGAAACATACAGCGTAATCGTTGCTGAAATGTAGCTTGTTTCACCACCACGAATGATTGATTGTGTCGTCAATAGAATCGCACCTGTTGAGAACAGGATAAACATACCGCTCATAGCAAGGTGTAATAAAGGCATTTGTAGGAAGATGTTCGCTACCATACCAATAAGTAACACAACAAAACCAGCCATTAACACACCATTAAGGAATGATAAGTCACGTTTAGTTGTTAACGCATAAGCAGATGCTGCCATGAAAGAAAGTGCAGTACCACCAAGAGCCGTTAAGATCACATCCCCCATACCTGCACCAATGTACATGTTTAGGATTGGACCAATAGTGTATCCTAAGAAACCTGTAAATAAGAAGGTAAACAAAAGACCCATGCTATTGTTACGGTTCTTTTCCGTTAAGAATAGTAAGCCGTAGAAACCAACTAGCATAATGATAATACCTGGACGAGGTAGGTTTAACGCCATTGATACGCCAGCAACTAATGCTGACCATAATAGTGTCATCGACAGTAAGAAATAAGTATTACGCAATACTTTATTTGTTTGTAGAGTCGACTCTTGTGTACGAGTTTGGCCGAACATTTGATTATTCATCATATTCCCCTTGGAATGGACTGACATAAATATATAGACAGTTATGGCGTCTATAGTTCAAAAAATCAAGTTTGTTCTCTTTTTTGAACTGAATTAATTGAACTAGAAACCATTTTACATCAGTACATTAACTTAGCTGATGAAGTTTGTAAGTATCTGTAACAATAAACAGCGATCCTAAGATCGCTGTTTATGTGGTTTGCTGCAATTTAAATGACTGTTAACTTATCATTTAGAGCTAATGATGCAGGATCTGACTTAAAAACAACTGTGTACGGTCCGATTGTGGATTTTCAAAGAAGTCTACTGGGTTGTTTTCTTCTATGATTTCTCCTGCGTCCATAAAAATAACGCGATCGGCAACTTCTTTGGCAAAGCCCATTTCGTGAGTTACACACAACATTGTCATCCCTTCATCAGCCAATTCGACCATTACGTCTAATACTTCTCGTACCATTTCAGGGTCGAGCGCTGAGGTTGGCTCATCAAATAACATCACTTGTGGGTTCATACAAAGAGAGCGAGCAATGGCGACACGCTGTTGTTGTCCGCCAGAAAGTTGACCTGGATATTTATCGGCTTGATCTGGAATTTTTACACGTTCAAGGTATTTCATTCCCAATGCATCGGCTTCTGATTTCGGCATTTTTTTCACCCAAATAAGTGCAAGTGTGCAGTTTTCAAGAACCGTTAGGTGAGGGAATAGATTAAAGTGCTGAAAACACATACCGACTTCTCTACGTACCGCTTCTATGTTTTTTAAATCTTCAGTGAGTTCTGTACCCGAGACAAAAATGTGACCTTTTTGGTGTTCTTCTAAACGGTTAATACAACGGATCATGGTTGATTTACCTGAACCTGATGGGCCACAGATAACTATTTTCTCGCCTTTTTTAACTTGTAAGTTAATGTTTTTAAGTACATGAAATTGACCATACCATTTGTTCATGTCTTCCAATTGGATCATATAATCTTGTTGAGTCGTCATAACTACATCCTTGAATTCTGTTAATTATCGCTTATGGCCTGTATGAAGTTTGTTTTCTAAATAGATGGAATATCTCGACATGGAGAAGCAGAACACCCAGAAAACTAAAGCGACAAAGACATAACTTTCCGTTGAGAAACCTAACCATTCAGGGTCAGTATTGGCTGCTTGGCCAATACCTAACACATCAAACATGCCGATAATAAGGACAAGACTGGTGTCTTTAAATAAACCAATAAAGGTATTCACGATGGATGGAATAGTAATTTTTAATGCTTGAGGAAGAATAATTAAACGCATTTTCTTCCAATAACCTAATCCTAGCGCATCAGCGGCTTCGTATTGGCCTTTGGGTATTGCTTGTAAGCCTCCTCGAACCACTTCCGCCATATAAGCAGCACTAAATAGAACTACACCGATGAGGGCTCTAAAGAGTTTATCCAGTTCCATACCTTCTGATAAAAACAATGGCAGCATTACTGAAGCCATGAAAAGAACGGTGATAAGAGGAACACCACGCCAAATTTCAATGTAAACGGTACACATACTGCGGATTATTGGCATTTCAGAACGGCGACCTAGTGCAAGAGCGACCCCAATCGGTAATGAGACGACAATACCTACAATGGCAATAACCAACGTAATTAATAATCCACCCCACAGGTGAGTATCAACAACGGGTAAACCGAATACGCCGCCATACAATAAAAAGGCGGCAAAGAATGGGAAAATATTTACAAATACTAACCAAATAGCCACTTTTTTAGGGGTATGTTCGTAGGCAAGCAAAGCAACAAATATTGCCAAGAAACCATAGAACAGCTGAGGGCGCCAAAGTTCTTCGGTTGGGTAAAATCCATACATGAATTGATCCCAACGCACATTAATCATTACCCAACAAGCTCCTTCACTTGTACAAGCATCCCGCGTTGTTCCTACCCAATCTGCATTGACTAGCGACCAGTTAATAGCATTCCATAAACCGCTAAAGGATAAATAAGCAATAACTACTGTAAGAATCGAGTTAGTAACGCCATTAAATAAATTTTTTTTAAGCCAAGTTACCGCACCTACTGTGTTTGCTGGGGGCGGAAGGTCAGGCTGAAATTGATGTATGCTCATAGTTACCTCTCAACCAATGCGACTTTATTGTTATAGATATTCATTAAGAATGACGTTAATAAACTCAGTGTTAGATAAACTGCCATTGTCATTGTAATTATTTCAATAGCTTGACCTGTTTGATTGAGGGTTGTTCCGGCAAAAACAGAAACAAGATCAGGATAACCAATGGCCATCGCCAATGAAGAGTTTTTAGTTAAGTTTAAATATTGGCTTGTTAGAGGTGGAATGATAATGCGCATTGCTTGTGGAATAACAACAAGCTGTAAGGTTTTATTTTTTGGTAGACCTAGAGCCATTGCTGCCTCGGTTTGACCGTGACTCACCGCATTGATGCCAGATCGAACAATTTCGGCAATGAATGATGCTGTATAAACACTTAATGCCACAACTAAGGCGGCTAATTCTGGAATAATGCTTATCCCTCCGCGAAAGTTAAACCCTTTTAGTTCTGGATATTCAATCGATATTGGCATACCTGAAATAAAGTAAGCCAAGGTAGGTAAACCAATGAGTAAAAGAACAGAGTAACGTAATACTGGTGTTTGCTGACCAGTTAGTATTTGCTTGTTGTGTGCCCAACGAGATAGAAAAATAATGAAGACGATAGCTAGAATAACGGCCATTCCAATAAGGTTTGAGCCTTGTTCAAATACAGGGCTAGGAAAGAACAAACCTCGTACGTTTAAGAAAATACTATCGCCTAGGCTAAGACTTTGTCGAGGTGAGGGAAGTGCTTGTAAAACGGCGAAATACCAAAAGAAAATTTGTAATAGAAGAGGGATATTTCGGAACGTTTCAATATATAACGCGGCACACCGACTCACTAACCAATTACTGGATAAACGAGCGATACCAACAGTAAACCCAAGCAGAGTGGCAAATAGTATCCCTAATACAGAGACTAATGCCGTATTTAACAGACCAACAACGAACGTGCGTCCATAAGTATGTGTTTCATCGTACTCCACTAGAGATAAACCGATACCAAAGCCAGCCTCTTGATCTAAAAAAGCAAGACCTGTCGCGATACCGCGAGACTCTAAATTGGATAATGCATTGTTAACTATGGAGTAAAAGAAAAAGACAAGTGCAGCTACGGCAATCACTTGAAATAAAATGGCACGAAATGTTGGATTATAAAAGAGGCTTTTATTTTTAGATGACATACAACTACAACCTTAAATCCATTTATAAAAGGGGTGAAAACTCACCCCATAAAATTGTATTAGTTTCTATTTATTATTTGGTTCTATTAAAATTAACGAATAGGAGCCGCGTACATAAAGCCTCCAGCGTTCCAAAGTGCATTCACCCCACGAGAAATTTGTAGTGGAGAGCCCTTACCGACAGTACGTTCAAAACTTTCGCCATAGTTACCCACTTGTTTGATAACTTGGTAACCCCAATCATCACGAATCCCTAACCCCTTGCCTTTTGGTCCGTCAACACCAAGAATACGTTTGATATTTGGATCTTTAGATTTCATCATTTGGTCTGCATTTTGTGAGTTAATACCGTACTCTTCAGCATTAATCATGGCATTTAGCACCCATTTATTGATGTTAAACCATTGGTCATCACCTTGGCGTACAACTGGTCCTAGCGGTTCTTTGGAAATGATTTCAGGCAGAACTTGAGCTGTTTTAGGATCTTTAAGATTTAAACGAAGCGCATAAAGGCCTGATTGGTCAGTAGTAAGAGCATCACAGCGACCTGCATCGAATCCTTTTGAGGTTTGTGCTGCCGTATCAAATACGACAGGTTTATATTCCATGTCATTATTACGAAAGTAATCGGCAAGGTTAAGCTCGGTTGTTGTTCCTGATTGAACACAAATAGAAGCACCATCAAGCTCTTTCGCACTGGTTAGGCCAAGTTCTTTTTTCACCATAAAACCTTGACCATCATAATAGTTTACACCGACAAAGTTTAAACCGAGGGATGTATCACGGTGCAGTGTCCAGGTTGTATTACGGGATAGGACATCAATCTCACCAGATTGAAGTGCAGTAAAACGTTCTTTAGCGGTTAGTGGAACGTATTTAACTTTAGATTTATCACCTAATACAGCAGCTGCAACCGCTTGGCAGAATTCAACATCAATCCCTTCCCATACACCCTTTGAATTAGGGTTTGAAAATCCTGGAAGGCCAGTACTCACCCCACATTGAACATATCCATTCTTCATTACTTTATCTAGAGTTCCTTCTGCAGCGGTAGCTTGTGTCGACACTAGCAGTGCTGAGGCGGTAAGAGCAGCGTAAAGAGTGTTTGTTTTAAATTTCATCTGTGTTCTTCCTTATATTGAACAGGCATATCACAATCTAGTGTGTTGCGTTAGTCATCAGGTGGTACTTAGTTGCTGTATTTATAAGCAGCTGTATTTAAACGATATACAATAGTTAATGATTTGTGAAATTGACTAACAAGTAAAATATAGGTAAATCGATCTGTCTTATCCAGTATATTTAGTGATAAATACTGCTTTATTTATAAAAGCTAGCCTTACCGATCTGGTCTGATGTTCTTTGTTGTTAATTAATTGTTAATTGCTATATTTTGTGAATATGTTAAGTCGTAATTTATCTTTGGACGCCACAACCTCTACCTTAATGAACCGAAGCAAGGTATATTGTTGATATTAAATAAAAGACTCAGTGAGGATGTAATGAGATATTTTCCCATTTTTATGGATATTCAAAAACGACCAGTATTAGTGGTTGGCGGTGGGGAAGTGGCTTGTCGTAAAATAGACATGTTATTGCAGGCGGATGCAGATATCACCGTTATCGCCCCTTCAATTAAGGCGTATTTAGCGCGTTATGTTGAACAAGATAAAATTACGTATCATAAAGGCTTTTACCACCGTAATTTGTTAGATAATAAGTATGTACAAGTCTGGGCCACAACCGATAATTCAGAATTAAATCACCAAGTATATAAAGACGCACATGATGCAGGCATATTGGTTAATGTCGTTGATGACACAGCTCATTGTGACTTTATAACCCCTTCAATGGTTAACCGTGGACGTGTTCAAGTTGCTATTTCAAGTGGTGGATCTTCACCTGTACTTATTCGTATTATTCGTGAGCAATTAGAGACACAATTATCCTCGAAGATAGCAATGTTAGCTGATTTTGGGGCAGATAAAAGAAATCTAGTAAAACAACACTTTGCTACAGTAGATGAGCGTAGAAAGTTTTGGGAACTGTTTTTGCGCTTACCAGAAATAGAAGCATTAACGACAAGAAATGAGTTAGAGCGTTTATTTTCTCGTTACCTATCAAATGACATTACGCTAAAGTCTGAGCGCAATTGGATTGAATATCATCAAGAAACAGAAATGCTTACATTAAAGTCATTACGATTGATGCAACAAGCTGAATGGGTTATTTATTTTAATGATTGTCCCCCAGAGTTCGTGGAATTATGCCGTCGGGATGCTGAACGTATTTCCGTTAAATCAGAGCAAGAAATTGTTGATTATTTAGAACAAGCCGATAAAGAACAGGTAAGAGTAACCATTTTAATTAGGAAGGGGCATTTAATCTCGAATTCTCAACTACACGCTTTTCTTTCTAATGATGTATACGTACAGACCCTATAAGGGATATTCATGCAGTATTTGACTATAAAAAATGCGATTGCGGAGCAGATTGAAAGCGGTATGTTAGAGCCAGGGCATAAATTGCCTTCAGAGCGAGTACTTGCTGAGGCTTTTTCAACGACACGTATTACATTACGAGAGGCATTAAACTACTTAGCTCTATCCGGGAAAGTTTATAAAGAAGAGCGCCGAGGATGGTTTGTATCAAAGGAAGCATTGCTCTTTAATCCTATTCAAGAGTTAGATCTTTTGAAAGTATGTAAAGAATACAATCGAAGCTATGCAACAGAACACATTGATTCAAAACGTATATTAGCGCCAAAAATGGTGGCTGAGCGTTTAGGACTACCTCCTTTTTCATATGTATTAATGTTTAGCCGCTTAATTGTGATCGAAGGAAGAAAGGTCGCCGTTCAATATCAATATCTACCAGAAGCGTTATTCCCTTCATTGGCAAAAATGGATGGAGATATTGATGTTGTTTCTATCTTAAAAGAGCAATATTTTTCAGATTATCAGAATATAAGCGTGAAAATAGGCGTACTTCCAGCAACGGAAGTGGAGTCTGGGTTGTTGAATATAAGCTCGGGGAGTATGTTGATGAACATTAATCAATCTGCAATAAATAACAACAAAGAAGGTTATTTATTACAGGTGGTATGTTGTTGTCATGATGCGTTAAAAATTGAAATTGAATAAAGAACTTAGAATGTCGTGAGTTGTTTGATTTGGTCAATCACTTCACCTTCAGTAATCGGCTCTGAACCGAGAGTAAACTCAGTAGAAGCACCGCCTCTTAGCATATAAACAGTGATACCGCAGTGATCATAATGGTACCACCTTCCATCAATACAAACGTCGGTATAGCATTTAGGATTTCTTAATAAAGTCATAAATCGCTCCTTGATACATTTCGATAACAAAATTTAATGTATCGTTCAATACTGGAGATATTTTTGATCTAAATCAGATGTAAGTTGATTTAACTTTACTTTGTTACTTAATTGTTATCTTAAGCGCTTTGGAGCTTGAGCACCTGCTACTGGTCGGTTTACAGAAAGAGTTCGACCTTTCTTTAATCCTTTTTCGTAGTCAGCAGTAATATTGGCCATTGCTTCTCTTAGTTGCTGCTTAAATGTTTCGCGGTCAATATTTTTAAATTCTTTATCAATATAATCGTTAATCTTATTTGCTGATTCATCGTCAGGGGCAATGACAGGAAGCTTTTCAAGAGCGCCTTCAATCCAACCAGCCAAGAAAGAATTAACTCGTTTCGTTACTTCAAGCTGTCCCGTCCCTGAGCCCGCGAAGCTATTTTTGAACTGTCCTGTCTGTTCATTCATTTCGCGATATACAATATCAAAAGCAAAAGCGGCAAAAATAGCGCGATCTGCAGAGCCAATAAACTCCGCTTTTTTCAATCCTTTATGATTCAATAGGACGGCTTCAACACCAAAGCGAGTATTAATTCCACGAATAATTTTTAGAATATTACTCCCTACATTCGCAGGGAGAAGATGAGAGCTTTGTGTTTTTCCCATCTTAATAAACTCAATATCATCTTTTTCAAGACCATACTTAAGCATAAGGCGATGCGCCATTCTAATGGCTTGAGCGGCTTCATTCACATTAGCGGAATTACCGAGTTCAAGACATTTAGCGATCTTTTTTAGAGCCTTTTGCTTTGCAGATGACATAGATTTACCTTACTTTTTACGGGGCAACTATTTTACCTGTCTCTTTCATATTTTGAAAGAAATACAATGCAGTGATAAGGCGTAAAGTTCGAAAGGTAATGAGCGGTTGAATTATGAAAATAAGTATGTAATTACTGTGTTATTTAATGATCTTGATATTGAATATTTGTTTTTAAACTGTTGATTATGATGTGTTAAATCTAAGGTTACGATGAATTGAAATGATAGTTGTGATTGTTATCACGACACATTATTTAAAAGTAAATATGATAAATTAAATCACAATATATAAGTTTAATTTTTATTGTGTAATTAATTATTTTCATAATGGAGTACAAACATGAAAAAGAATGCCATTGCATTAGGTATGCTGCTTTCTGGCCTTTGCTTTAGTTCGCTCAGCTTTGCAGACGACCTACCAAATATTAAGATACTAGCAACCGGCGGTACAATTGCAGGTGCTGGTCAATCAGCAATTGGATCTAGTTATACATCGGGTAAAGTAGGGGTCGATTCTTTAATTCATGCTGTACCTCAAATGACTAAAATTGCTGATATTAGTGGTGAGCAGGTTGTTAGTATTGGTTCTCAAGACATGAATGATGAGGTGTGGTTAACATTATCAAAGCGCGTCAATGAGCTATTAGCACAAGATGATGTTGACGGCGTGGTTATTACACATGGTACTGACACTATGGAAGAGACGGCTTATTTTTTAGACCTTACTGTTAAGAGTGATAAACCAGTAATTTTGGTTGGTGCAATGCGCCCATCGACAGCAATGAGTGCTGATGGCCCTGTCAATTTATACAATGCTGTTGTCGCTGCAACGGATAAAGATTCTTCGGGTCGTGGTGTATTAGTCGCAATGAATGACACGGTGTTTGATGCCCGTGACGTAACAAAAACCAACACAACCTCTGTAAATACATTTCAGTCACCAAATTTTGGTTCGCTAGGTTATATTCATAATGGTGATGTTCAGTATCAGCGTAGCCCTGAACGTAAGCATACAACAGAAGCGGAATTCGATGTATCTAAGCTAAAAACGTTACCTAAGGTAGGTATTGTATATAACTATGCCAATGCTTCTGCGTTACCTGTTACAGCAATGGTTGATGCAAAATTTGATGGTATTGTTAGTGCGGGAGTGGGTAATGGCAATATCTACCACTCCGTATTTGATGAGTTAGCTAAGGCAAGTAAAGAAGGTGTCGTTGTCGTTCGTAGTGCCCGTACTGGATCTGGCTCAACAACTCTTGATGCCGAAATTGATGATGCTAAATATGGCTTTGTAGCATCTGGTACATTGAATCCTCAAAAAGCGCGTATTTTATTAATGTTGTCGTTGACTGAAACTGAAAACTACAAAGAAATTCAAAAGATGTTTCAGCATTACTGATACGTATTTAAGTAAAAATTGGTAATAGTAAAACAGCCATTATTCACGATGGCTGTTTTATCTTTTTTGGAATTAAATACCTAACTCGTCAAATAACGAATCATCAAAATCTTGAGATGATGATCCCTTTGATGTTGGTTGTTGAGTATTTCCTGGTTTATGTTGTTCAAATAGGTCGTCGGTATCGAACTCTTCTTCTTGCTCAAATTCTTTAAGTTGAATAAATTCAGTTTTATCCATCGCAAGTTCAAGATAGAAAATATTGTTTTTTTCTGTTGTAAAAGTAACGCGACGAGCTTGTGGGCGATCTAGATTTGTATCAACAGAAAGAATGACCTGCTTGTTTAAAGCGAGCATTTTGGGTTGATTTTGAGAAATCGTCGTTTGTAATGTTTTACGGATTTCTCCTGTAAAGTCACCAACTATTTGATTCATCAATTCGCCCAATACATCACCCACTTCATCAGAAGTATGGAGGATTGCGAGATCTTCTTCAGGCATCCCCATATTACTCATATATTTAGTGTAGAGCTCTAGGGCTGCATCTTTAGTAAAGTTAGTCACGACTAAACCAGAAAAACCCCCATCAAAAAGAACAAAACAACCAAAGTCGGGCTTTAGGCTCGTCTTCGATATCTTTTGCATCATAGCAGAATAGTTAACAGAACTTTGTGTCGCTTTACTTAATACCCCTGACATTGAGCGACATAGGATTAATAAAATATCGTCAGTGGTAATGATTTTTGTTTTGTTCTTTTTAATTGCTGGTTTCATAACTTTCTCTAATAAGGTGTCACGGTTGTATAAATAATATAAAGCAAAATATATGCCATGGAGTTTAAGGTGAAATGTCACCTTGCTATCTGTTTTATATCGTACTCAGCAAAGTTCTTTAATACGTTTAAATCGCGTCAGTAATTTACTCATTGAACTGTAAAATTGTGATTATTTACCGGATATAGCATAGGCGAGATGTTTTATCCATGCGAGATGTTGTAAAGTGTGTTTAGAACAACATTATGACGCTGAGGAACAGCGATTAAAGGAGCAGGGAGCAATGTTACCAGTATTACCATTCCAATCTACCATCGATCCAATGGTATTGGATTATCTAGAAGAATTAAAAGAAAGCGATTTTAGTGGTGATATAGAAACGACGTATTCAAGTCGTTTAGCTGTTGCGACAGATAACAGTGTTTATCAACAGTTACCACAAGCAGTGTTATTGCCAAGAAATACAAAAGATGTTGAATGCTTAGCTTCACTGGCTAATCAAGATAAATATAAAATGGTGACGTTTTCTCCTCGTGGCGGCGGTACGGGGACAAACGGACAATCCTTAACCAAAGGCGTGGTTGTCGATTTATCTCGGTATATGAATCAAGTCATTGAAATTAATACTGAGAAAGGTTGGGCAAGAGTACAAACCGGTTTAGTGAAAGATCAGTTAAATGATGCTCTTCGCCCATATGGGTATTTTTTCTCACCTGATTTATCGACCAGTAATAGGGCAACCATTGGTGGTATGATTAATACTGATGCATCTGGGCAAGGTTCATTAAAATATGGAAAAACTTCTGATCACGTATTAGGGGTTACTGCTGTGCTTGCTAATGGAGCGAATCTGAATACAGAACTCTCTTATGATGAGCAACCAGACTCTATACGTACTGTTTTAGAGGCTACTGCTGCGGTTTGTCGTCAAAATCGTCAAAAAATAGAAGAGAGATTCCCTCCATTGAACCGTTTTTTAACGGGATATGATTTAAAAAACGCATTAAATACAGAAACAGATCAATTCGATATCACTCGAGTGTTATGTGGTGCTGAAGGTTCATTGGCTTTTCTTACTGAGGCAAAAGTTAACATCACGCCTATTCCGAAAGCCAGAACATTGATCAATGTGAAATACGACACTTTTGATGCTGCATTAAGAAATGCGCCATTTATGGTGCAAGCAAATGCGCTTTCTGTAGAAACTATTGATTCAAGGGTACTTAACTTTGCGAAGCAAGACATTGTTTGGCATAGCGTGAGTGATTTAATCACTGATGTACCAAATAAAGAGATGCTTGGCTTAAATATGGTGGAGTTTGCTGGTACCGAATCTGAATTGGTTGAACAACAGGTATCAGAACTCATCGTTAAGCTTGATACTTTAATGCAAGCTGAAGAGGCAGGTATCATTGGATATCAAATCATTAAAGACGTAGCAAGTATTGGTCGTATTTATACTATGCGTAAAAAAGCGGTGGGGTTGTTAGGAGCAACGAAAGGGGCAGCTAAGCCTGTCGCTTTTGCTGAAGATACCTGTGTACCTCCTGAAAATTTGGCTGATTTTATTCAAGAATTTAGACAGTTATTAGACTCACATCGATTAAAGTACGGTATGTTTGGGCACGTTGATGCTGGAGTGCTTCACGTTCGTCCTGCTTTAGATATGTGTGACCCTACCCAAGAAGTGTTGATGCATACTATTTCTGACCAAGTGGTTGCTTTGGTGTCAAAATATGGCGGTCTAATGTGGGGAGAGCATGGTAAAGGCTTCCGTTCTGAATATGGTCCTGAGTTTTTTGGAGAGGAATTATTCGTTGAATTACGACGAGTAAAAGGGGTATTTGATCCTCATAATAAAATGAATCCAGGAAAAATTTGTACGCCATTAGACAGTCGTGATGAGCTTGTTAAAGTCAGTGATACAAAACGTGGATATTATGACAGACAGATCCCTGTCGAAATAAGAGATAGCTTTAATCAAGCGATGGAATGTAATGGGAACGGACTTTGTTTTAATTATGAAACGAGCTCCCCAATGTGCCCATCAATGAAAGTGACGGCAGATCGTCGCCATTCTCCAAAAGGTCGAGCTGGATTGGTTCGCGAATGGTTACGTCAATTAGCTGAGCAAGGGGTTGATCCTGTTGCACTAGAGCAAGATTTGTTAACTAAGCGCCCATCAATAAAGCAAATTATTGACCGTATCCGGAATCGTATAAATAAAGAAAAAGAATACGATTACTCACATGAAGTTCATGAAGCCATGATGGGGTGTTTAGCATGTAAAGCATGTGCAAGCCAATGCCCTATAAAAGTTGATGTGCCAAGTTTTCGTGCTCGATTCTTAAATATTTATCACAGCCGTTATCAACGCCCAATGAAAGATTATATGGTGGCTAATATTGAGACGATGCTACCAATAATGGCTAAGGCACCGAAAATTATTAATGGTGTATTGAAGCAATCATTTACTCAGGGTTTAACGAAGAAGACGTTAGGCTATGTAGATATGCCATTACTTTCGATTCCGACACTAAAAGAACGTTGCAAAAGTAAAGAAATTTCGACATTTAATCTCGAAAACCTGACAGAACTTTCCGAAAATGAACGTAAGAAGCATGTATTGATTGTTCAAGATCCTTTCACTAGTTATTATGACGCCGAAGTGGTGAGTGACTTTGTTGAATTGATCAAACGACTAGGACTAAAACCGGTTTTGTTGCCATTTAAACCAAATGGTAAAGCGCAGCATATTAAAGGTTTTTTAAAGCAATTCACGTCTACGGCAAAAACAAGCAGTGAGTTTTTAAATCGAATTGCAGAATTAAAAATTCCAATGGTTGGCGTAGATCCTGCTTTAGTTCTTTGTTATCGAGATGAATATAATGAAATCTTGGCGGATAAACGAGGTGACTTTAGTGTTTTAACGGTTCATGAGTGGCTTCACCCTCAATTATCATCGTTTGTAAAAGCGACAATATTTGATAAAAGAGCTTGGAAATTATTTGCCCATTGTACTGAAAAGACGAAATTACCAAACGCAGAAAAAGAGTGGGGTGATATTTTTCGCCATTTTGGGATGATATTAAATACCGTTCCAGTTGGATGTTGTGGCATGGCAGGAACATATGGGCATGAAGCGGATAAGCTCGAGTCATCACAAGCGATTTACGAATTAAGTTGGAAAGGAAGTTTAGCCAATACTGACACGGAACGTTGCTTGATTACAGGCTATTCATGTCGAAGTCAGGTAAAGCGATTTGAAGGAAAGCAACTAAAGCATCCATTACAAGCGCTCCTAACTAACATATAATGATCTAATCTTGCGCTACTTTGTGATAGAGTAGCGCGAATTGCCTGTAATAAGATAAATGCAAATCGAGTGTTTGAGATTTGTTAAAATAAAACTCTGCTAATTTTTACAGGTTGGTATATTGTGTTTTTTGTTTTTACTAGAGTTGTTATATAAATGAGCAGTGCTGAACTTATTAGACGTATTCCACAAATGAATGTTTTGGTTTTTACTGAAAAACGAGAACGTAGTACTCAAATCCGTCAATTTTTTCAAAAAGCTGGATTTAAAAGTGCTGATAGCTTTAATGTCAGTATGAAAACATCAGATCTGCCTGTTTATGACTACTATTTTATTGAATATCACTATGCCGAGCATGAAGTGATTCGAGATATAGTTGTTCGCGCGCGCGAGAAAGCTAAATTTGGTAAACGTCCAATTTTCATTGTTGATATCGATAATGATGACTCTCAAGTTGATGACATTAACGCTAGAGAACTCTTTCCTGATTTTATTGTAAATAGTCCAATTAACTTTGGCTATATTGATGAATTAATTAAAAAATCGTTTAACCTTACGTTATTAATTGAGAAATTAATTGGAGAGGTAAAAGGGTCACAATCGGCATTTATTAAACGAGCTCAAACATACCCAGGTACTTATAAAAATCGTATGTTACTTAATATGACGTTAGAAGAGTTGTTTAAAGCCAAAGATTTTTTAACGTTTAAAAAAGTATACCAACGTCATGATAAAAGCGAAATTATGCCGCAAAATTTGATGGCATACTGTCAAATTGTTGAAAAGCCGAAAGCAATTCCAGTACTTGAATTGTTATTGCGCTCAAAAAAATATTTATTTCAAGCTAACTTAATGTTGGCTGATATTTATGTCGAGGCAAAGCAACCAAGTAAGGTTCAATCTTCGTTATCTAATGCATATGAAAACAACCCAAAAGACGATAATGCTTTTTATTCTTATTTAACTTTTATTATTGAAAATAACAAATCAGCATTACTGCATAATATGGTGATGAAGCGTTTTTATCATATCGGGATCAGTCCAGTAACATTAAATAAAATGATTATGGATATTGCTGATATTATTTATAAATCGAAAATTACTCTTAATAAAGAGCAATATCGACGTTTCTTTGGGCAATTGGTCATGACGTTGAAAAAGCGTATATCAATGGATAAGCGCGATGAATTACAAGGTTATATTAATATATTCATTGCACGTCAGTTGTTTAAGCAAGGGAAGCGTTATAAAGCAAAAGCGATTGCTGCGACTTGCTATCATCGTTTCTTATCTGAACGCAAAGTTGCTTCTGATGAATTTAGAGTAGCGACCTTCGGTGTTCTAGCCATGGCTGGTGAAGTTAAACTGTGTGTTGCTTTGTACAAAGTCTTTGATCAGGCAGGCTTGAAAAAAAGCGCGCCGTTATTGTTACAGCAATCAATGATTCATTTCCAAAAGCTGAATAAAGTTTATCAATGGCTAAGAGCTCAAAAATCAGCGGATGATAATAGCGCGCAATTGACTAAAATTGGTCAAACATACCCATACTCATCAGACTTAAATTATATGCTTCTTACTTTAACCCTAAAAGGGAAGAATTTAATGAAAGCACCAGAAAACATTAAGCAATGCTTAGCAGTTATACACCGAATGGAAAGAACTAATAATACGGCTGGTTATGAAAATGTAATGTCTTCTGTTGAGCAAAATAAGAAAATATTAATTGATGTATTGTTAGGTAGTTCATAAATTTATCTTCTTTTTGTCTTAATAGGTTTCATCCATCACAGAGATAGGAAAGAGTGATTTCGCATTTTTTCAAAAATGGTCCACACTTAACCTATCAAAACTGATTGATAGCACGTTAGGGAGCTATGATGGAAAATAAAAAAGTAAAACAATACATGAGCGCACGACCTCTTTATTTGACTGCGGATATGTCATTAGCAGCGGCTTTAGATCAATTTATTACTTCGCAGCATATCGGTGGTCCGGTAGTGAATGAACAAAAAGAAGTGATTGGTTTTATTTCAGAACAAGATTTGATTAAGTCACTGCTTGGTGTTAGTTATCATTGTCAAGATACACATGTTGTTAGTGATGTAATGAGAAAGGAGGTACTTACGGTAACTCCAGAAGATACTATCATCGATTTAGCGCAAAATATGACTGAAAATAAACCTAAAATTTACCCTGTAGTAGAGAATGGGAAATTGGTAGGTATTATTACTCGACGTAATGTATTGCAAGCGATAAGTGAATCGATTGGACATTGCTTTAAGCACCCAGTTTAATAATCTTTTCTCTAATCTATCTTTTAAAAGGCACTTAGGTGTCTTTTTTTATATCTGAATAAAATTACTCTTGACCTTGGAGTTAACTCTAAGGTCTATAGTTAATCTTGAGAGTAAATTAATACCTAACAATAAGAAAGGATCATCTCATGTGTACAACTCATAAAAAAACCAATAGGCACGAGCATAAACATAACCCATCAAGTTCATGTTGTGCTGCGCCAAAAATTACAGCGATTAAGGCTGAAAGCGCCGTTTCAGGGTGTTGCAGTAATATTGATAATAATGAATCGGATTCATGCTGCAGCTCTGAACCAGGAGATTCAGACCCCTTAGTTTCGACTTTTTCCACAGAAAAAAATACGACGACTTTCTCGCGAAGTTGGTTGATCGCAGAGATGGACTGTCCAAGTTGTGCAGCTAAGTTAAAAAAAGCGATTCTTGCAATTCCAGATGTTGCCGATGCTAATGTTATTTTTGCGACTGAAAAATTAACGGTGAGAACACATTCTGAATCCGTCTTTGAAGAAGTGATTAGTGTCGCGAAAACGACGGGTTTTCCGTTATCTGACATAGGTTCAAAAAACACATCAGAGAATGAAGATCAGCCGTTTTGGAAAAAGAATATATTGTTATTAACCTTAGTTGCTTTCTTAGTTATCGCAACGGGTATTAATTTAGTAAATAAAGAGTTAGGTACCATCGCCTTTACTATCGCAGGTCTATTTGGATTAATTCCAATTGGACGTAAAGCAATTCGTTTAGCGATAAATGGGTCACCATTCTCAATTGAAACTCTAATGACAGTAGCTGCAATTGGTGCTGTTTATCTTGGAGAAACGGTTGAAGCGGCGATGGTCATCTTATTGTTTATGTTAGGTGAACAATTAGAAGGCTATGCGTCAGCCAAAGCAAGAAGCGGTGTTAAAGCATTAATGGACTTAGTGCCAGATACTGCGATTCGAATTAAGAGTGATGGAACTAAAGAAGAAGTGCCTGCATCAGAATTAAATGTAGGCGATAAAGTTCAAGTATCCCCTGGAGATCGCTTAGCTGCTGATGCTGTTTTGCTTTCTGAATTTGCTTCGTTTGATGAAAGTGCGTTAACTGGTGAATCTGTTCCTGTTGATAAAAGAACAAATGATCCACTAATGGCTGGATCGATTGTTAATGATCGTGTCATTGAAATCGAGATCACTTCTGCGCAAGGTGAGAATGCGATAGATCGTATTCTGCACTTGATTGAAGAAGCGGAATCACGTAAAGCACCGTTAGAACGTTTTCTTGATAAGTTTAGTCGTTGGTACACACCTGCGATGATGCTGCTTTCTTTATTAGTTATCATTATTCCACCATTGATGTTTGGTCAATCGTGGGATACTTGGATTTACCGTGGTTTAGCGATGCTATTAATCGCTTGTCCTTGTGCATTAGTGATATCAACACCAGCAGCGATTACTTCAGGTCTTGCGACTGCAGCAAAACGTGGAGCCTTAATTAAAGGTGGCGCAGCATTAGAAGAGTTAGGTCATATCCAAAATATTGCTTTTGATAAGACGGGGACCTTAACGCAAGGTAAACCGGTGTTAACTGATATTCGTGTTTTGCTGGAAGCAGAAACAGAAGAGAGTATTCTTTTTCAATCAGCCGCGGTTGAAATGGGATCATCGCACCCACTGGCAAGAGCCGTTGTTATCAAGGCGCAAGAACAAGGCTTAACAGTAATTGAAGCGAGTGATCGTGAAACAGTTGTAGGTAAAGGGATCAAAGGATTTGTTGATGAAAAACAAATCGCACTTTATGCACCTCAGCAGTTTGACGGTGAAGTTGTTCCTGAAATTGAAAGCCAAGTTGCATTCTTAGAACAACAAGGAAAAACGGTGGTACTGGTACTAATTAATGAGCAGATATCAGGGTTACTTGCATGGCGTGATGAACTTCGTCCAGATGCGAAAATAGCCGTTGAGAAACTAGTTAAATTAGGTATCAAACCAATCATGCTGACAGGTGATAATGAGCGAGCAGCCAAAGCAATTGCAACAGAGTTAAATATTGACTACAAGGCAGGATTACTGCCTTCAGACAAAGTGAAATATGTTGAGCAATTAACAGCACAGTCTAAAACGGCAATGATTGGTGATGGTATTAATGATGCGCCAGCAATGAAGACAGCTTCTATTGGTATCGCTATGGGGGGAGGGACAGATGTTGCTCTTGAAACAGCAGATGCAGCATTAACTCATAACCGTTTAGAAGAGTTAGCACCAATGGTTGCGTTATCAAAAGCAACACTAAGTAATATTCGCCAGAACATTACCTTAGCGCTTGGTTTAAAAGCGGTATTCTTAGTCACTAGTTTATTTGGTATTACGGGCTTATGGGTTGCAGTATTAGCAGATAGCGGTGCAACAGCTCTTGTGACTTTGAATGCACTTCGTTTGTTACGCTTTAAAGAGAAATAGGATAATTCGGGCGATAAATAAGTGAGTAGAGTCTAAAAAAGGTGTTCAGATATTGAACGCCTTTTCATTTTTCTGTGATGCCAATCGGTTTTCCTTGCAAGAGTGTATGTTATCAACATTCCTTTCGGGATCTTAATCACACTAATGCAAGGGGTGTTTGGGTAAAGTAACTTCATCGAATCAATTATAACTAATTAAATTAACGCGACCCTACAATCGCAAGGAGCTAACCATGACAGCAGCAGTATTCCATTTAGGCGTAACACAGGCAGATCTTCAAGGTGCAGAAATGGCGATCATTCCTGGTGACCCAGCGCGTGTTCAAAAAATCGCAGAGCAAATGGAAAACCCTAAATTTCTAGCAAGCCACCGTGAATACACAGTGTACCTAGCTGAGCTAGATGGCAAGAAAATTGTAGTATGTTCAACGGGTATTGGTGGTCCATCGACTTCAATTGCTGTTGAAGAGCTAGCGCAATTGGGTGTTCGTACTTTCCTACGTGTAGGTACAACAGGCGCAATTCAACCGCATGTAAATGTAGGTGACATGATTGTGACTACTGGTTCTGTTCGTTTAGATGGCGCAAGTCTTCACTTTGCTCCAATGGAATTCCCTGCAGTTGCTGACTTTGATGTTGCAACAGCAATGCGTAAAGCGGTTGTTGATCAAGGTGCAGCTGTTCACACCGGTGTGACAGCATCAAGTGATACTTTCTACCCAGGTCAAGAGCGTTACGATACGTTCTCAGGTCGTGTTGTTAAGCGTTTCCAAGGTTCTATGCAAGAATGGCAAGACATGGGCGTACTTAACTTTGAAATGGAATCAGCAACATTATTAACAATGTGTGCAAGCTCTGGTTTACGTGCGGGTTGCGTTGCGGGTGTAATCATTAACCGTACACAAAAAGAGATACCAGATCACGCAACACTAAAAGAGACAGAAGCACGTTCAATTAAAGTTGTTATTGAAGCTGCTCGTAATCTTCTATAAAAGAAGATAATAAATAGATATAAAAATGGCGCTGGTTCGTAATGAATCAGCGCCATTTTTTGTTTGAAGCAGCTAATAAAAGGCCAAATTAATGGCCTTTTTATTGTTTATTTATAATTTTGGTGATGATTAATGACCACCAGCGGCTAAGAACCAATTGAGAAGATGCTTTTTAAGATCGCCTAACTCATCTGGACCAATAATCGCTAAGCCTAAATCTTGCGCTCGGATAATGTCGTTATTACGTAGAGGGCGGAAGCTCACCAACATAGCTCGTGCTTGTAAGCCACCTAGAAGGTCACGTAACGACTCTAATTTATAGAGAGTGTCATCACCATCATCACGCATGCCTTTTGTTTTGCATTCAATGATATGTAGCTTGTTATTCACAATACTAACCACATCAAGCTCATTACGAACATCTTTATCGCCAATTTCACGGTGAACTTGTACGTTCAATGAATGATCTTGAAGCGTAGGTAAATATTGTTGAATATCGACCACGGTATTATGAACTAAGATCTCTAACCATTCACCGTTAGCTAAACGTCGTGCTTCTTCGCAATCAAACGTTAAGGTGCCGTTTTCATAGGTAGCTAAACCCGTTTCAACAAGATCAGTCAGTAGCATATTAAGTTCTTTATAACTCTGCTGCTTCTCTGTCACCTCAACATCAAGGCGTTGTTCTTTACGACAAGTCGTTGCTAAGTAGTTTAATGTAGCAAGACCTGGGCCTAATTCTAGTGCATTACTTGCCCAGCGTTGGCAAAGCTCACGCAGACGTTTATCAATGCTCTCTGGAAGTTCAGATTCAGAAAACTCACAGCGTGCGCCAAAGATAGCAAGGTAATCACTTAAACGGATATTATCAGCTACGTGTTTTTGTTTGCGACCATCAGGGTAAAGCCAGCATAATTTATCACTGAATGGTTCGACAACAAAGATTGGCCAATGATAAGAGCGAAAGACTTCATAGGCAGAAAGAAGACGGTGACGAAGACCACAGCTGGCGTTTAATTTTATATCACTAAAGTGAATTTTCATTTCAGCAGCAAGTGCTTGTAATGATTCTTTAATGATGTGGGTATCTACGATGTTTGGGATCTCAAAAAAATCAGAACTGATCCCTTTGTATTTAAGAATGCTCTCTAGTCGATGGAACATGTCTTTTTGCGTTTCATCACCAATAAAAACCATGTGTTCTCCTTTTACAGATAAATCTAAAAGGGGAGTAATGAGACGAACGGGGTCTTGATCTAATATGCCAACATGCGTAATCATACAGTAATCCTTGTAATGGTGATTACACATAAATAGAAGTAGAAGGCATGTGTAACCAGATAATTATAGTTATGATAAATAAGACTAATAAGACTATTTTGTGCGATCAGTATAAGTTTCTTATTCAATACTAATGTAATGAGGGGTTAAATGATAAAAATCAACCCACGATTAAATATTCTTATTTGGGCTTAATAATAAAAGACGATAGAATAGGGATACATGCCTTAAATACAGAATGAACTATGAGCTATTTACCGTTAGATGAATACAACCGCAAATGGATTTTTACTCATCAATCAATGCCCGTTGATGATGCATTATTATCATTAATTAAACCATTTACCCAAGCAAAGTCAGCTCAAGTTTGGAATGATTTTATTAGTGCGAACAGTCCAACTGCAGATCATTTTGGTTCAAAAGAATGGCCTATGAAGAAAAGCTCATGGGAAAATGAAATTGATTGGCAGCACCGCTGGGATAGCGACAACGAAGAATTACCAGAAGAAGTGTTAGAGTTCATTGATTGGGCTGATGATGTTACGGTTTACTTTTGTTATGAAAAATACAATGTAATTGAAACTTCATGGGGTACGTTTAAGCAAACGTGGAAAAACTTCTTATTTTATGATGATTTGCCAATATTGATTGGCAAGAAAAAGTCACAAGCATTGTGGTTTAATTCAAAAGGCAAAGTAAAATTAGGGTCTCGAAGCTAATTTTATTCTGAAGTTAAAATAAAAAGGCTCATAGTCATTTACTATGAGCCTTTTTCAATTGGTGAGTGATAGCCATTAAGAATGAATTCTTGAGATTACATACTCTGGCGCGTGTATTTCAAGATAATGTGAAAAACTATCTAGCTCTGCTTTTAAATCTTCAGTGCTTGCTCTATTTAAATGGATGATAAAACGTTGAAACTCATTGATATCCAATATCTGTTTATTATACATAATCCATTCAATAACTAGCTCTTGAGGGGCAGGAATTATTTCACTAAACCTCTTGGCTGCATTGCGTAATTCTCGAGTACCGAAGCGAAACCAACCAACAAAATAAAGTAACACCATACTCGCTAAAATAACGATATGGAACATTAAGGTTACCTAAAAATTGTGATGAATTCAGTATACTCAATCCATCACTTTTTTGAAGACAATTTTAGTTAGTTTGCGAAGCTTTGACAAAAAAGAAGCAAAAAGCGTCATTTGTTTTATTTCTGTCATGCCAACAGTTTAATTAATTAAACGTAACCCAGCTGGTAGAGCGTCACCGAAAAGTCGTTTAGAGTCGGCTTCGCTTAATGCTTGCTGACTAGAGACGAGATCTATCCAACTTTGTGGAGAGCGACTCTTCTTCAGTTTATCAATAATACTTTCACGTAGTTCATCTGAGACATCTAAGGTTCTATCACCAGTCAATCGTGCCATCATAACTGCGGCAAAACCTGCCATTGGTTGTATTTTCCAATCTTGAGCTAATAGTGTTGGTAACCATTGAGCCACTTGGGTTGCTGGTATTAAATTATGCTGACTACCATAGAATGGAGAGCGAGAACAAATACGTCCTAACGCCCACCAATGGACTTGCGGTTGGTTGTCATTTTTTGCATGGCCTAATACCCAAGAGGCAATCAGTGTCTTATCTTCAACATCCAGATGCTCAAGTGCAGCAGCTAGACGAACCATAGCTTCATAACTTTTGTTACTGGCCTCTTCTAATGTTTTTGGATTACGCAAAGAGCCCGGGTGTAGGTATTTTGCCATATCAGCCAAAATGGTTTCTTGCTGCTCTTGGCTTAAACCGCCAGAGATACGACGCCAGAATGTCCACCAGTCGTTCCAAGATTGTTTCGACTCGAATTGAATGCCTTGTTGATAGGTTTCCCATGCTTGAGATATCTTCCATTCATCGGCAGGGTAGCCAAAACCAGGACGCAGAGCAAAACCTGTCATTTTTAACCAGTTTTGTTCATGTTTATCAGAGCGGCGGCGACGTTTTTTACTGTCAAGTAATGCGGTTGCTAGTTCCCGTGAGGTAATTAAATCCCATGATTCACGTTTACCTATCAGCTTCTCTATGTTTTTAGAAAAGGCTTTAATGGCATTTGGGTTTTGTTTGCTGCCGCCATAAGCCTCTTTAATACTTGCTATAGCATTCGGTAGACGAGGAGGAAGGCTAATTTGATCCGCAAGGTTAGCACTTTTATTGGAGGCTTGATTACGTACTTCAAATTCGACTAACCAACGCTGTGAATCGTCCTCAACAGAAACACATTCAATTTTAACGGTTCCGACTTCTGTGAATTGACAGGCTAGGGTTACTTCAACGCGATCTTTTTGGTTTGCGTGTAATTCTTCTTTTGATTTACTTGATTCAAGTGTTACGACATAAGGCGGTAAGCTAACAAAACTTGGATCGGCTAACTCAGTGATCATACCTGAGGTAGCAAGCTGATCTTTTGTTGTTGAAAGCAAATTAAAACGAACAGGTTCGCCCAATGTTAGTGAGAAACGGCGGCTTGTCATACGAATTTCTTCACCTTCGTCGCTGCCTTTTGCCAATAAACATAAACCTTGTGGCTGTTTATTTTTCTCTTCTAACTGTAAATAGAATGAACGCGCAGAGCCACCACCGATTTTTAATTGTGCACCATGACGAGCTTTACCATAAGCTACGGCACCATAAGCAACAGCTAAATCTGGATGAGGGTTAGATAGTTGAGTGACAGTGTCACCTTTCCAGCTGTTCATCAATTCAAGTGAACGTTCAGCAAGGAGAGGGCTATTAAATACGCCACCGTTTAATAATAGGCCAACAGGAATAGCACGATCTTGATGAGCAGCTAAATCATTATCATCCCAACCGA
This sequence comes from Aliivibrio thorii, assembly GCF_057368585.1. Classification (NCBI taxonomy): domain Bacteria; kingdom Pseudomonadati; phylum Pseudomonadota; class Gammaproteobacteria; order Vibrionales; family Vibrionaceae; genus Aliivibrio; species Aliivibrio thorii. The sequence continues at coordinate 1,196,704 of NZ_CM170654.1, forward strand.
GTGCTTTTGCTGACACTTCTTTATGATTATCCAAGAACTGAGCTAAGTGCTTACTGATAGCAGGATCAGAAGCGTAAGGTAAGCCAAATTCAACAACAGCGGTTTGACGTTGATTTGGACGGTCATTAAAGTCAGTCAGTGGTAAGAATCCATCAAGCGCAATTTGATGAACTTCTTCTTTGGTTAACTCAACTTTACGACTGCCACCTAATAATTTAGAGCCAGACCCTAATAGAGTGATATGGCCAGATTCTGGTGCATTAGCTGACAGTAAACGTTCTTTGGTTTTACGCGTTTGTTGAATAAGTTTGGTTAACGCGGCTGCCGTCATTTTCTTACCGCTGTCTAAGCGTTGCTCAGCTAAATGCGCTAAGGCTAAATCAATGTTGTCACCACCTAACATTAGGTGATCACCCACGCCGATACGATCAAGAGCTAATTCGTCTTTATTAAAATGCGCTTGGATTAAACTTAAATCGGTAGTGCCGCCACCTACATCGCACACCACCATTAACGGAATGTTCTTTAGAATGTCTTTTGCAGTGTCTTGATTATGGTGATACCAGTCATAACAAACGGCTTGTGGTTCTTCCAATAGAATGATCTTATCAAGACCTGCCAGTTTTGCGGCTTGTATAGTAAATGAACGAGCACTCTCATCAAACGAAGCGGGTACCGTAACAACCACTTCTTGAAGTTCCATTGGCGCATCAGGGTGGTGGTAATTCCAAGACTGACGAACGTGGTTTAAATAACTGGCGCTCGCTACAATAGGTGATACTTTTTCAACATCTTCTGCACCTGCCCAAGGCAGAATATCGGAAGTGCGATCGACTTTAGTGTGAGATAACCAGCTCTTAGCGCTGACGACTTGGCGACCTTCTACCTTTGAGCCTAATTCACGTGCCCACTCACCAATGATTGCGTTTTTTATTTCACCATCAATCGCTTTTACATTCCAAGGCAGTGTTAGGTCATTTTCAGTGATTTGGCTTTGTGAAGCATGGTAACGAAATGATGGAAGTAGGGGTTTACGAGCAACTTCACCCGGTCCAATTAATTGGTCGATATTGAAGATTTCAATTGGGCTAGTTTCAATACCAAGAGAAATATCAGTATAAGCCACAACAGTGTGAGTAGTACCAAGATCAATACCAATTAAATAACGATTAGAAGAACTCATAGAAACTCCATTGAAGCTGCAATAAAAGAGAAAGCGGCAGCGATAAAATATAGGGGCATATAGTAAAAGAGTTCAGCCTCCATAACGGTGACTGAACTCTTAAGATGCGCAACTAGCGAAGAATAATATCCAAATTACGCTTCACGAACATCAAATTCAACGTGCCATTTCTCACCGCTATCAGCAGCAATGGCTTCAAGATAAAGAGTACCAAGTTCTGTCACTTTAGACGCTAAACGAACAGGAACAACCTCACCTGCTGTGCGGCCTTCAGTTACAGGTAACGTCACTTGAATTGCAGGTAACTCTTCTAGCTCTTCTGGCATCCAGAAATCCAAGTGTGTACCAGCTTGGTCGTCACGACGAGTCGTTGAACCGTAGAACTTAAACTGCACCGGCTGACCAATTACCAAACCAAATTGTTGGCTAGGAACATCAGCATGAGAGCCTTCTTCCATGCCAAATGGAGCAACACACAGCGCTTCCATTGGTAGTTCCATTCCTGGAATCGCAGGCATAGAGCTTTCGATACCAACATAGTAGCTTGATGCGATACCACCACGGATACGAACACCGTTACCAGTACGAACAGAACCGTAGTAAGAAGCACCTGAAGCAACCGCTAAATCAAGATCTAGACCTTCAAGCAGTTTTGCATCTTCTGCTTCAGCATCAATTAACCAGTCATTTATAATGCCCAGTAAACGCTCAGCAAGAAGGTTTGATTTTAAAACGCCACCGTTTAAAAGAATTGCAGTAGGCTTAATAAAATCAGCGTCATTCTGTTGACCAAATACGTCATCAGTTGCCGCTTGTTGACGAGTTAAGAAGCTAGCTAGGTGACGAGTTACTGCTGCATCTTGTGCGTAAGGTAGACCCATTTGAGTCAGTGCACCACGAGTTGATTGAACAGGGTGTTCAGTAACAGGAACAACAGGGAAGAAACCTTCTACCAATGTTTGCTGTACTTCTTCTTGAGTCAGTTCAGTCTGCAGTGTCGCACCTAACAATTTAGACCCACGGCTAGGAACCACAATTGGGACAGCACGTAACTCTGAATCATTAAGGAGGGCTTCTTTAGCATCACGACACGCATGTGTCATTACTTGGATTTGCCAAGGTTGCAGTTGCTTACCTTCCTGCGCTAGCTTCATTTTTAAACGATAAGCTAGGGCTAAATCCATGTTGTCGCCACCAAGAAGAATATGATCACCCACCGCAACACGGTTTAGGCTCAAGTTTCCTTCTTCTTCAGTCACAGCAACTAAAGATAAATCGGTAGTACCGCCACCGATATCGACAACTAGAATCACATCGCCAATCGAAACTTGATCACGCCAAGAATCGCCGTTGTTTTTAATCCAGCTATAAACCGCCGCTTGTGGCTCTTCTAAAAGCGTTAAGTTACGGAAGCCTAGGTTATTTGCTGCTTCAGCCGTTAAATCACGAGCAGCAGGGTCAAACGATGCCGGTACCGTAACGGTAATGTCTTGTTCATTTAGAGGGTGTTCAGGATTTTGAAAATCCCATGCATTCTGAAGATGCTCTAAATAACGTTTTGTTACTTCAAGAGGTGATGCTTTGTTCACTTCTTCTGGACTATTTAGCGGTAAAAATGCTTCACGACGGTTTACGCCACCATGACACAACCAGCTTTTAGCACTCGCAATTAAGCGGATTGGTGTTTTGCTGCCAAGATTGCGAGCAATGCTACCTACAATCGCGTTTGGTTTGGTTGTCCAAGGAAGACTTGTGTCACCTTCTAATAGTTCAGCGTCATGCGCTTGATACATGAAAGAAGGCAGCTGTGATTTCTCTTCAACTTGCCCAGGAGCGGTTAATTGAGGGATTGGCATCACTTGAACGCTTGCATCTTTATCATATAAATCCACATAAGAAAGAACACAGTGAGTTGTACCTAAATCGATACCAATGCTGTATTTAGCTTGTTCCATTATAGTTCAACCTCTGCTGGAGCAACGATTTTTGCGTCATAACCATCAGCCAGTTTTGGCAGTTTCACTTCGGCTACCTTCCAACCACGGTGGATAAGTGTGCCGTTAAATGGAGCTTCACCTACTACATTACCTGTTAGGCGAACTTCTGATGGATTAAAACCAGCAGGAATAGTTAATCGAGATTCTTCTTCTTCAGTACGAACTGGAGTAAGAGTGAAGTAGTCGGATAATACTTTCTGGCCACCTTCATGAATAACACGAGCCGCTGCGCCAACTTCTGCATCAGCAAAGCCTTTAAGGTCTTCTTGCATAAAGTCGATAAAACGCGCTTCTTTTTGTAAAAGAGATAATAATTGCAGAGCAGATTCAGGTGTTGAGGCTTTTACTTTTGGTTCAACTTCGATGATTTTCTCAATGATCTTTTCTACTTCAACCACTTTTTCGATTTCGACAATCTTCTCAACTGGTTTTTCAACGATCTTTTCTTTTTCAATTTCAACAATCTTTTCAACTTCTACAGTTTTGCCTTTTTTCATAGCATAAAGTAATACGAATAAAGCAGATGTTCCGAATAGGACGATATGACCTAAATCGAAGGTAGAAGGAATAGCATTTACGTCAAAATTCATAATTAATTCTCTATATTTTGGGGTGTAATACACCAAACGTTTTTAACTAAATTGTGGTGAATAGTAGCATATTCAAGGGATAAGAGAGAAAAAGAAGCGTTTTCTAGTTAAGGAATAGAGGCTAAATGATGTAATTTTGAGCATAATCGACTAAATTTATGTAATAAAAATAAATTGGAGTCTTTTAGTTTCGTTAGTTTTAAAATTTGATTAGAATTAAACAGTTATCAATGAGTGGGGAAGAAAGTGTTTAAGAGTAATTACTTTTATGTAATAACCAGTTTTTTACTGGCCCTATCTCTAGGTTTATTAAGTATGAGGTTCGTTTATTTATCTGATTTGGATAATAACCAGAAGAACTTTTATAAAGAGGCTGATAGACAATCAGCCTTGCTTTCTTTATTGATAGAAAAAGATGTCGACTTTATTGGTGCCGGAGCAAACTTCTACCAAGTTAGTAATAAAAAAGATTGGGCTCAGTTTCCACTATTTGCAGGCTCCTTATTATTAAGAACGAATAGTTTGGTTTCTCTCCAGTGGATGGAAAAAGTTGAAAAAAGCGGCATTAAAAAGCATCTAATTGAAATAAATAAAAACTATCCTTTAGCAAAGCTTTACACTGTTCCTGAAGGCCGAACTAAAACCTACGGCTATATCATGCCTCAAAATGAACCAATTTATATTGCGACAGATATTTTCCCCAGAGACCCTAAGAATATTCCACTTATCGGCTTTTATTCATCAAGAGAGCGTTTTCAACGCGTGGTTAATGAATTCTTGAAAACGGGCCAACCAAGCGTCTCTGATAAAGTCCGTTTATTACAAGACAGTCTAATAGATCAAGATAGCCCTAAAACAGGTATGTTAGTTTATCATCCCGTATTTACTGACGATAAGGCATCATTAAAAGGTGTCATGGTTGGGGTAATCAGAATTACCAGTTACTTTGAGCGTTTAGTGGATACAACATCGTTAGGTGAAGAGCTTGTTGTTCGCATTGTTGATACTGGATTTGATACAGAAGATGACCCTGTTATGTACGAAAGTGCAACGTGGAACGATTTTAGTGGTATTGATTACACGACGAGTATCGATATTGAAGGGCGCATTTGGGAAATTGAGTATAAAACGAATAACACATTAACCGAATATCAACGACTTACTTTAGTTTGGATGTTCTTTGGTGTATTCACTATTTCGGTTTTAATAGCGACACTAACTTCAATTGTTACTCGTGATAGACGTCGTATAGAAAATTTATTAGAAATAAGAACCAAAGAACTACATTACATGGCGATGCATGATGACCTTTCAGGTTTATTAAATCGAAGAGCAATACGAGATGTAATGAATCGTTATATTGCAGAAAGCACACCGTTTGCTTTGCTTTGTTTTGATATTGATGAATTTAAGCAAATCAATGATTCTTATGGGCACCCTGAAGGAGATGAAGTGTTGTGCCACATTAGCCAACTGGTTACTGATATGTTGGGGGATACCGCCCATATTTCTCGTCTTGGTGGCGATGAGTTTTCTATTGTGATTAAGAATAAAAATATAGAAGAGCTAACTAAAATATCAAATGAGATTCATATACTTGTCGCTCAATCGCCGACTCAACTTGATGGTTACGAAATTAATCAAACGATCAGCCTTGGTGCCTCTCTTTGGAAGGGGGAAACATTGGAAGCGTTATTAAAAGTGACGGATCAGGCTTTGTATAAAAGTAAAGGAATGGGGCGTAATCAAGTCACAATCAACGAATAAATTTTCAGCAGTTAAATTTTATAGTATCGCGCTCTTCTCTTTGATTAGGTAGAATAGCGCTCCCGTTTTATTTGAGTACCAAGGATCTCCATGAACTTTAATCGTATCGTCTGCTTTGATTTAGAAATGTGTTGTTGGAATGTCGACGGTAAAGGAACAACAGGGGAGATCATTGAAGTTGGGTTAGCTGAGATTGATTTAACTAAAGGTGAAGTTGTTAGACGTGCTCAATATTATGTAAAACCAGAGTATGATGAAATTTCTCTTTTCTGTGTAGAGCTAACGGGTATTACACCGCGTAAAATTGAAAAGCAAGGCCGCCCATTAGCTGGTGTATTGAAGTCTATGATTAAAAACTTTGGTGGCACAAATAAAATTTATGCGGCTTGGGGTCACGATGAACTGATCTTAAAAGCTGAATGTGAAGCGAAAGATATTGAGTTTCCATTTGTTGAATTTATTAACTTAGCGACGATTTATCGAATTAAATCACGTAAGAGAAATGAAAGAATGGGTCAGCGAAAAGCAATGGAAGAGCTTAATATTGAGTGGGAAGGAAGACAGCACTCAGGTTATGTTGATGCATATAACCTTGCGCAATTAGCATTAAAAATATTATAGATTGTAATAGGTTATTTAATAGATACATTAAAAAAGGAGCTGATTAGCTCCTTTTTTCGTTTGATTCAATCGACTTTATTTATTATCGCGCTTGTATAGTTCAACAAATGAACGCTGATAAGCAGTTGCGATTTTAGTTATGATTTTTTTAGCCATAGCAGCGTCACCCTTTAATTTAGTAATAAGACGAGATATTTCGTCTTTGTATGGCGCGCATTATAGGTCATTTTTTTATTATTTCTAGCAAGTAAAATTGTTTTTTAAGATTAGTTTATCTAATGCTTATTTCATTATCTTTGGTATTAATGAAAATGAAGTATTCATTTTTTACAGAATAAAAAGGAAGTCATGTCGACTTCCTTTTTACGATTAGAACATGTATTTTTATTTACGCTTGTGCACTTTCTACCTGTTCATCCGTGCTTTTCTCACCAAGCACTCGACTTGTAATTGTACCTGCGGTCATTGCACCGCTGACATTTAGTGCCGTACGAGCCATATCAATTAATGGTTCGATAGAGATAAGTAGAGCTGCAATTGTTACAGGTAAGCCCATTGCAGGAAGTACAATAAGAGCTGCGAATGTTGCACCGCCACCGACACCTGCAATACCAAATGAACTCACCGTGATAATGGCAACTAAAGACAGAATAAAGTGAGCATCAATTGGGATCCCCATTGTTGGCGCAACCATTACTGCTAGCATTGCAGGGTAAATACCTGCACAACCGTTTTGACCAATCGTAGCACCAAATGTTGCTGATAAGTTTGCAATTGCAGGTGGAACGCGAAGTTTTGTAATTTGCGCTTCAACGTTTAGTGGGATTGTTGCAGCAGAGCTACGAGAGCTAAATGCAAACGTCAATACAGGCCAAATTTTCTTAAAGTAATCAATCGGGTTCACACCAACAAATGAAACCAATAAACCGTGAACCACAAACATAAGAAGAATAGCGACATAAGAAGCAATAATAAAACCAAGTAGATTTAAAATATCCGCCGCATTTGAGGTTGCGACTACTTTTGTTAATAACGCCAAGATACCGTAAGGGGTTAGTGCCATGATCATTTTAACTAAACGCATCACAATAGATTGAGCTACGTCTACAAAAGTATTAATTGGGCCTGCTAACTCTTCTTTCTCTTGGCTTACTTTACGAGCAGCGATACCAGCAAGAATAGCAAAGATGACTACCGCAATAATAGACGTTGAGCGAGTACCTGTTAAATCAGCAAATGGATTTGTGGGAATAAAGCTGACAAGCATTTGAGGAATGGTTAAATCACTAACCGTGCTGATACGAGATTCTAACACCGCAACACGAGCCGTTTCACGAGCGCCTTCAGTTAAGCCTTCCGCAGTTAAACCAAAAGTGTGAGTTACTGCAATACCAATTAAGGCAGAGATCATTGTTGTGACTAAAAGTACACTAATAGTAACGCCGCTAATTTTTCCTAAAGAGCCTGATTTATCGAGCTTAACAACCGCAGAGAACATAGAGACTAATACTAATGGCATGATAACCATTTTTAATAGACCAACATAACCGCTACCAACAATATTCACCCAATCAAGAGTAGTCTTGATTACAGTACTGCCTTCTCCATGAATGACATGAAGACCTAAACCATAAAGACTACCAGCAATTAAACCAATAAGAACAAGGCGAGACAGCGTATATTCTTTGCGCTGTTGGGTATTAAGAAAGAAGATAAGACCGATAAAGACGATCAAATTGATGATAACGGCTAATGACATACTGCTTTTCCTGTTTATGTTAGTGCGCTCGTTATTGTATTTATTTGAAACAAGCCCTTTGTATTTAAAGGCATAATAACGGTAAGGCTATTGGTAAGATAAGTAATAAAAGTTATCATATATAATCAAATGGAATAACGGTTGTATTTTAGGTTATAGATAAATCAGTTCGGTGCTAATTTGAGTATTTGTAGAACAGAATAAGGGGATGAGGTACCATTTCTAAATAATAAAAGTTAATCAGAAAGGAAAATGAAATGGATCATGAATTTTGGGAAAAGAAATGGGCAAGTAACGTTATAGGTTTTCATCTATCGGACATAAACCCAATCTTGACTCAGTATTGGTCGGCGTTGAAACCAAGTAGTAATGAGAGTGTTTTTGTTCCTTTATGTGGTAAATCAATGGATTTAGATTGGCTTGCAGAGAAGCATAATTCAGTCACGGGTGTTGAGTTAAGTAAAATAGCAGTGCGTGCTTTTTTTGCTGAGCGTCTGTACACACCAACAGTCACTGCATTAACTAGCAGTCTTGAATTGTATGAGTTTGATGAATTTACCATTTATTCTGGTGATTACTTTACTGCGCCTATTGAAGCCACCGACCTTATTTATGATCGCGCAGCCCTTGTTGCCCTGCCTAAAGAGATGCGAGTAGAGTATGTGCAAGTTTTACGCACTCGTTTAAAAGAGGGCGGACGTATCTTATTAGTGACATTAGATTACGCTCAAGATGAAATGTCAGGACCTCCATTCTCAGTGCCAGAAGAGGAAGTTCGTTCACTATTTTCAGGTATGACGATTACTCGCTTACTGCGTGATGAAGCCGATGCAAATCATCCCAGAATTAAAAAAGGATTATCACGCTTTGCGGAAGAAGTGTGGTTGATTGAGAATTAATAAATAGTCAGAATATAAAAGGTGACCATATAGATTAGTCACCTTTTGCTTATTTATCATGTAGAAAGTAAATGAAATTATCGTTGTTCTAAAGGATACGAACGGTAGCTCCACATACCATAAACACGTAATGCATCACGATAAATACCTAATAACTCACCGTCTGTCGGGACTTTCAATTCTTCTAATGGACGATCGTTAGCGGCATAGGTATCAAACGTGATCCCTTTAGGGCCAGTCTGCCAGCTAGCCACTTCAAATAATGCTTGTCCACGGCGAACATGGCTTGCCGAACTAATAATTGTAGCGTGGTCAATATCATGACGAGCTAATGCGTAGCTGCTGTATAATGCGTTTTCTACCGTACTTCTGGCGTAGTTGTCTTCAATAATACGAGATTTATCTATTCCATTTTTCACTAACCAATCAGCCATTAACTTACCTTCGGTTTTGTGATTTTTAGGTACACCGCCAGTCACTACGATGTAAGTGTTAGGGTTCTTCTTCGCCATCGTTAGCGTTGCATTTAATCGATCAATTAAGATGTCGTTCATGCTGCCATCTGGATTTAAGGCGTACCCTAGGGTGATGATTGCATTATTACCTTTGGCTGGTTTTTTGATTGTATTACTTAATGGCGTATCAACGATTCTATCAATGGTCGACATGATTTTTTTCAAATCAGCAACACGTCCTTTATTTAGCTGTTCTAGAGCATTTAAATGTTTGGTTACTTCGCTTTGGTTGCCTTTAAAGTTTTGCCAAATAACAAGATATGAATGAGCGTCTACATCATCAGGAGCCACATCTAAAATTTGAGAAAATAGCTCAATTGCTCGGTCTACATTGCTGTTATAAATCTGAGCATTAGCGGCAGAAAACAATAAATCGACACGATAGGGTTCAAGTTTATAAGCATCAAGTAAGTTGTTAGTGATCATCTCCATGTTGCTTGGCATTTTAGCCGTAAAACCTGCATGAGAGATACGAGCTGGGTTTTTAAAGGTTTGATAAGCATCATTAAGTAATTGGTCGACTACCTGACGCTGAGAGGTCATTTCTGTGTAATTAATCTGTGGTTGAACCGCATCTAATGCAGCAATGCTTGGCGCTGAGTAAAGAGAGCTAGAAAGGATAGCCGCCAAAGAAAGGGTTAAGAGTGTGCGTTTCATAATGATTCCAAAGTTATCAACAAGAAGAAGTCATCCTACGATTTGAGAAAATGGTGTGCTGTGAGCGCAATCGTATTTATTTTTATTTATCAGACTCAAATGTTAATTGTATGAACTAGCGTCACAAGCAATAAGAAATCCAGCCAAAATTAAATCAATTACTCTCTAACTTTTACTTAATTAATTTTGATAATTTCTCAACTTGTAAGGTTAGTCACAGAAACAATTCTCCTTGGGCATCACAATGTGTTTACTTTCGAACGAGCGTTTAATTCATTCGTTCGAGCTTTCATCTCCCATCGCAAATATCATAATGGAGTTAACTATGTTTGGTATATTTAAACCCCAAGCACATATAAAACGCCTCGCTTCCGGCCGGTATTTTATTTATGGCTCTTGTAACTTTTGCGGTGTTGGTTTATTGGTTTAACCCAGCAGGTAATCCAACGATTGATATGATTGCTTTGGTTGCGATTGGTTTTTTAATTTATGGCCCTGTTATGCTTATTGGACTTTATGCACTTGAGCTTGTTCCTAAAAAAGCGGCAGGTACAGCGGCAGGCTTAACGGGATTATTCGGTTATCTTGGCGGCGCAGTGACAGCCAACATTATTCTTGGTTATACCGTTGATCACTTTGGATGGGATGGCGGTTTCATGATTTTAGTCGCTTCTTGTATTCTATCGATAGTTTGCTTGTTTTACGCTTTTATCGGTGAGCGTAATCATCATAAAGCGAAAGAAAAGGAACACGCAACAATCGCTTAATCGTCATTAAAATATCATAAATTTGAAGTCATATTTGGTTAATTTGTGTATTCATTAGTATGTATTATCAGCAAGTTAATCATTTATGGCTTTTTCCTCTAGATTAATCTTTGGGAATTTTTAAGGACTGAATTATGAAATGTAAAATACTCCCTCTCTCTATCTTCACTCTAGTTTGTTCTACATGGGCAAATGCTGACCCTCTTGTTATTGCTCATCGAGGTGCGTCAGGTTATTTACCTGAACATACATTAGAAGCCAAAACCCTTGCTTATGCGATGAAGCCTGATTACATCGAACAAGATGTAGTAATGACGAAAGATGACCAACTCGTTATGTTGCATGATCATTACCTTGATCGAGTTACTGATGTTGCTGAACGCTTTCCTGAGCGTGCTCGTGATGATGGTCGTTATTACGCTATTGATTTTACTTTAGCTGAGATAAAGAGTCTGCGCGTAACTGAAGGTTTTAACGTTGATGAGAAAGGAGATAAAGTAGCAGGTTATCCAAATCGCTTCCCTATGTGGAAATCGAGCTTTACGGTACCAACTCTTGCTGAAGAAATTGAATTGATTCAAGGCTTAAATCAAACGTTAGGCTACGATATTGGTTTGTATCCTGAAATAAAAGCGCCTTGGTTTCATCGTCATGAAGGGAAAGATATTAGTAAAGCAGTACTCACAGTATTGAAAAAATATGGCTATGACAGTAAAAACGATAAAATTTATCTACAATCCTTTGATCCAATTGAATTAAAAAGGATTAATGATGAGTTACTACCAGCGATGAAGATGGATTTAAAACTGGTTCAATTGATTGCTTATACTGATTGAAATGAAACCATGACTTATCATGGGGAGTTTGTAGAACCTTATAGTTATGATTGGATGTTTGAGCTTGATGGTATGAGAAAAGTGGCAGCCTATGCTGATGGTATTGGTCCTTGGAAACCAATGTTAGTTGATAATGAATCAATCAAAGATAACATCATTATTAAACCATTAATGAAACAAGCAAAAGATGCTGGGTTAGTAGTACATCCATTTACTTTCCGAGCTGAACCAGATCGTATTGCACCATATGCGACGAGCTTTGAAGATATGTTAGATGTATTTTATAACAAAGTGAAAGTAGACGGTGTGTTTACAGATTACCCAGATAAAGCTGTGAATTTTTTAAATAAACAGTAAGTAAGCGGAAACAAAAAAGGCAGTATGATTACTGCCTTCTTATTACTTATCTAAAACAAGTCGAATTACAGGTAAAGCTTTACAAGATCACTTGCTTCAACTTCTTTGCCTTCAAGTTGTTGGTTCCAGTTAGCACCAACTAAAACACCATCTTCAGATAACGTTACTAGCCAGTCTTCTGCGAAGATATCTAGTGGAATTTCGGTTACTTCAAAATCAGCCCACTCTTCAACATTATGAAATGCTGCGTCTTCTTTATTAGACCAGAATGGCATTACTTCAGAGTTTTCAAATTCAGTTGACTCAACAGAGATCCAACCTTCTTCGTTATAAAGGCTCCAAACTAGCTGCGTTTCTTTCGTTTCAGCGATGAAAAGATCTAGGTTTGTTTGAGTATCTGACGTTAATTTGCTCATGATGATGTCTCGATTAAAATAAACATGGTGAATAATAAAGGATTATGCGGATTATGATACTTAAATTTGGAAAAAATTATGTTATAAAACTATCAGATAATAATTTTATAACAACAAATTAACGGTTTGTCATTTTGTGTATTGACGCATTTTTATTCTATGCTTAAAACACACATGAAAATTAATTTGTTATACCGCTAAATGGATTGTAGGTGATTGCATGAAAGAAACAATAATCCCTTCTCAAATAGAAATAAAAAAAATTGAAGGTGACGCCTATACATTAAACCAGTCTGGTGTACCTACAAAAGTAAGTGTAGGTCAAAATATTGGGCGTGATTTAGTTTTGTTTACTGGGTATGACGCTAAAGTGGTTGTTCAAATTAACGGTAAGTTAGTAACCATTGATAAAAACTGTATGGGCTGTCTTGACGAAACGAAAACTGATGATCCACTGCAAGTGCAATCAATAGATGGGAAAGTAACTTTTGATCCTACAGAAGCAACGGATGAATTAGATATTTCGGCTATTCAAGATGCTATTTTAGCGGGGGAAGATCCAACTGAGATCCTTGAAGCTTCTGCTGCTGGTGAAGGCGATGGCTCAGCAAACGGTGGTTTTGTTGTGATTGAGTACGGCTATTATTCAGATATCGCAACAACAAACTTCACTACTTCGGATGTATTCTCCTATGATAATCAAGATGATATCGATAATTTAAGTGGTAATGATCCAACGAATGCTCCTGCGACACCAATTATTACACCAAATAATTCAGGTTTAACAAAAGAAGATGAACTTTTTGAGTCTGAAGGTCAATTAGCTGTTACTAATCCTCAAAGTAACTTTTCGTACACTTGGTCGATTAATGGCTCTCCTACAAGTGAATTTGGTACGTTAACTTTAAACCCAATTACGGGTGAGTGGGAATACATTCTTGATAATAGTGCTTTATCAGTTCAGTCATTAGCTAATGGTCAGATTATTACTGATGTGTTTGAGGTTTCAGTTTCTGCTGGTGGAAATTTAACATCAACTCAGCAGGTTACAGTAGTTATTGTAGGTACTAATGATGAACCTGTGATTTCAGGTATTTCTGTTGGTGAGCTGACTGAGGGGGATGTTGATGATACTGATCCAACCGTCAGTGAGACATTAACAGTTGCAGATGTAGATACATTAGATACTCATACTTGGACAATTGTTGAAGGTGGTAATGCTACTTATGGTGTATTAACCATAAATAATGGTGTGTGGGAATACACATTAGATAATTCTAGAGATGAGACTCAAGCTCTGGGGAAAGGCGATGTTGTTACTGAAACATTTACCATTCAAGTCGATGATGGTAATGGCGGCATTGCCGAACAAGAAGTGGTTATTACGATTAATGGTACCAATGATGAACCCGTCATTAGTGGTACAAGTACAGGGCGTGTTGTTGAGGATTTAATTGACTCTGCTAATGGGCAATTAACAGCTGTTGATGTCGACGCTGGAGATTCAGTGTCATGGTCGGTGACTGCTCCAAATCTAGGTATGTACGGTTCGCTTGTTATTGATAGTACAGGTAAATGGACTTATAGCATTGATAATAACTTATCTGCGACTCAAGCGTTATCACAAGGTGAAACTCAAACTGAAACGTTTGAAGTGGTTGCTGATGATGGTAATGGTGGTCAAGTAACCCATACCATCACCATTGATGTAACAGGCACTAACGATAATCCAGAAATTACGGATACCTCTGTTATTGCAGGTGCTGTTGAGCATCGTGTTGTAGAAAGTGCAACTGGCGATCTGACTTTTGAAGATGTTGATACTTTAGATACTCATACATGGACTGTTCAACCAAATTCAAATGATGACCTTGGTTCCTTTTCTGTTGATGCGGCAGGTAAATGGACATTTAATTTGAACTCAGCATCTATCGCCGTGATTGGGTTAGGTGCGGGCGAAACACTAGATATCATATACAGAGTAGAAGTGGCAGATAACCACGGTGGCACTGATCTTCAAGATGTAACTATTACTGTTACAGGTTCAAATGATGGCCCTGTTATTAGTGGTTCTGATACAGGCTCTGTTGTTGAAGATGTGTTGGGAAGTACTACTGGGGAGTTAATTGCAACAGATGGTGATGTTAATGACTCGGTATCATGGTCTGTTACTAACGGTGCTGGGGTATTTGGTTCTTTAAGCGTAGATAGCGCCGGTAAGTGGACCTACACCCTAGATAATAGTTTAGATGTTACTCAAGCTATTTCTAAAGATGAAATTAAAACTGAAATATTTGAGATCGTTGCCGACGATGGCAATGGCGGAGCGGTGACGCACACAGTGACTGTTGAAGTCACCGGTACCAATGACATTCCAGAAATTACAGACACATCCGTGATTGTGGGTGCGGTAGAGCACCGAGCAACAGAAAGTGCAACCGGCGATTTAGCTTTAGAAGATGTCGATACATTAGACACGCACACGTGGACTGTGGAAGCGAACAGTAATGACGAATTGGGTACGTTCAGCGTTGATGCGGATGGTAAGTGGACGTTTGATTTAAACACCGCGTCAGCGAGTGTGATTGCGTTGGGCGTTGGCGAGACGATGGACATCGTCTATGTGGTTCAAGTTGAAGACAACCACGGTGGCATCGATACACAAGAAGTCACTATTACGGTTACAGGCTCAAACGATGGCCCAACCATCAGCGGCACCGATACAGGTTCGGTTGTTGAAGACAGCGTAGGGGTTGCAGAAGGTCAATTAGAAGCAACCGATGCAGATACCACTGATACGCATGCATGGTCAGTGACTGATGGTGCAGGCACATATGGCGTATTAACCGTTGATGCAACAGGTAAGTGGACTTACACCTTAGATAATGGCTTAGATGTGACTCAAGCTATTTCTAATGGCGAAGTGAAAACAGAAACGTTTGAGGTTGTGGTCAATGATGGCAACGGCGGTACGGTGACGCACACAGTGACTGTTGAAGTCACCGGTACCAATGACATTCCAGAAATTACAGACACATCCGTGATTGTGGGGGAGGTAGAGCACCGAGCAACAGAAAGTGCAACCGGCGATTTAGCTCTAGAAGATGTCGATACATTAGACACGCACACGTGGACTGTGGAAGCGAACACCAATGATGAATTGGGTACGTTCAGCGTTGATGTGAATGGTAAGTGGACGTTTGATTTAAACACCGCGTCAGCGAGTGTGATTGCGTTGGGCGTTGGCGAGACGATGGACATCGTCTATGTGGTTCAAGTTGAAGACAACCACGGTGGCATCGATACACAAGAAGTCACGATTACGGTTACAGGCTCAAATGATGGCCCAACCATCAGTGGTACGGATACAGGTGCGGTTGTTGAAGGCAGCGTAGGGGTTGCAGAAGGTCAATTAGAAGTAACCGATGCAGATACCACCGATACGCATGCGTGGTCAGTGACTGATGGTGCAGGCACATATGGCGCATTAACCGTTGATGCAACAGGTAAGTGGACTTACACCTTAGATAATAGCTTGGATGTGACTCAAGCTATTTCTAATGGCGAAGTGAAAACTGAAACGTTTGAGATCGTTGCCGATGATGGCAATGGCGGAACGGTGACGCACACAGTGACTGTTGAAGTCACTGGCACCAATGATCTTCCGAGTGTTGCAGGATCATCAGTAACCTCTGGATATATAACCGAAGAGACTGTTCTGAGTGCAAGCGGCGATCTGTTTGTTGATGATGTCGATATACTAGATTCACACACTTGGACACTGCTTTCTTCAAATACAGATCCTTATGGTTCTATTGTTGTTTCGACTAATGCTGACGGTTCAGGCAAATGGGAATACACCCTGAATAATACCGCTTCACAAGTTCAAGCGCTGGCTAATGGTGAAACGCATACTGTTGAATATCAAATTCAAGTCGATGATGGCCAAGGTGGTTTAACCACTGAAACAGTTTCTATTGAAATAACAGGCACTAATGATGAACCCGTGGTATCTGGTCAAGCCACAGGCTTAGTAAAAGAAGATACGGCAACCCAAACTGAAGCAGAAGGTCAATTGACCGTTGAAGATGTCGACTTAATCGATGTTCACGCTTGGAGTGTAGACAGTAATAACGGTACTTATGGTTCGATTGCGATTGATCCTGTAACCGGTAAATGGGTTTACACCATAGACAACACATTATCTGCTACTCAAGAATTGATTGAAGGCCAAAGTGTAGAAGATAAGTTCACGGTAACGGTTGATGATAACCAAGGTGGAACTGACACAATTGAAATTGTCATTACTGTGGTTGGTACAAATGGTGTTCCTGTAATTGGTGGCGATGCTGTTGGTGATGTGACAGAAGATATGACACTAACTACAACAGGAACGTTAACAGCAACAGATGAAGACGCTACAAGTTCATTTAATTGGAATATCGTTGGCTCAGATACGGGTACTTACGGTAAGTTTACGCTTGATGCTGCTACTGGTGTTTGGTTATACACTTTAGATAACGATGCCGCTCAATCGCTTGGTGCTGGTGATGATCCGGTAAAAGAATACTATACTGTGGAATTAAGTGATGGTGCTGGTGGTGTCATTACAGAAACGATTGAAATTACTATTAACGGAACCAATGATTTACCTGAATTATCGGGACAAGCTACAGGATCAGTAAAAGAAGATTCAATTGAAACCACAGAAGGCCAATTAATTGTTGATGATGTTGATTTAAGTGATACTCATACATGGGATGTTCAACCAGCTAGTGGAACCTATGGCTCTATTACTGTTGATGCAAACGGTAAATGGGTTTACACCATAAATAATGCATTAGATGCTACGCAAAAATTGGCAGAGGGAGAGGCGGGTGAAGATAAGTTCATTGTCACGGTTGATGATGGGCAAGGTGGAACGGCTCAAAAAGAAATCGTTATTTCGCTAGAAGGAACTAACGATTTACCTACCGTTGTAGATAGTAATGATACCGGTACTGTCATAGAGGACGGAGTTCAAACGATTTCAGATACCTTAATAGTTAATGATGTAGATGATTCAGATACTCATAATTGGTTTGTTATCGGTGCAGATGAGTCTAAATTAGGTAATTTCTCTATTGATGCAGCTACTGGTAAATGGACTTATGTTCTTAAAAATGATGAAGCTCAGCTACTGGCAAAAGATGAAACGGTTGTTGAAAGTTTTGTTGTAGTCGTTGGTGATGGAAATAACGGTTATGCTCAGCATACTGTTGAAGTTACCATCATAGGCACTAATGATAGACCCGAGATTACAGGTAGAACAGCAGGTACGGCAGTCGAAGACATTATACCGACAGCAACGGGCGCATTAACTGCAGTTGATGTTGATTTTACGGATACCCATACTTGGCTTGTCGAGGGGGGTGGTGTCGGTAAATACGGAACCATGACGGTAGACGCTGATGGGAACTGGATTTATGCATTAGACCCATCAAATCCTGATACTCAAGCATTAGCTGAGAACCAACAAGAATTTGAAACATTTACCATAGCGGTTGATGATGGTAATGGTGGAACTAACGCCATAATGATCACTGTTGAGGTTTTAGGTACCAATGATATACCCGTTATTGGTGGTAAAACATCTAATACTATTATTGAAGATGATCAAGTCTCTGTTTCTGGTCAGCTAACTGATGGCGATGTTGATATTACTGATACGCATAGCTGGACGTTATTAACTGATCCTAAAGGAATATTTGGTTCAATGTTCCTTGATGCTAATGGTGAGTGGACATACACCATAGATAATTCTTCACGACTAACTCAAGGCCTACTTGAAGGTCAAGTAGTTCAAGAAAAATTCATTATTCAAGTTGAAGACCAATATGGTGCAATTGATACTGTTGAAGTTACTGTCGAGGTAACGGGAACTAATGATATACCTGAGTTATCCGGTAATTTAACTGGAATTGTTGAAGAAGATTCAGCAATCACTATTGTTAATGGTCAACTTGAACCTGATGATAAAGATATTAGAGATACTTATACATGGACCCTTGACTCTAAAACAGGTTCATACGGAACATTAACATTAAGTGCGGATGGACGTTGGGTTTATAATTTAGATAATGATAAGGCTTCAGTTCAAAGTCTATCTGAAGGTGAAAATGCACAGGATAGCTTTACGGTAACAGTTACGGACAGTTTTGGTGCATCAACATCAAAAGAAATCGTCATTGATATTATTGGTGATAATGATCAACCTTCGATTGGTGGTGCAATAACTGGTAGTGCTATTGAAGGAACAACAGGAAAAGACGTAGCAACTGGTGAGTTAACCGCTGTTGATATGGATAGCTTAGATGATCACACATGGTCAATTCTCACTCCGGATGGTGTTTACGGAACATTAAGTATTGACCCTAATACTGGCAAATGGATTTATCAACTAGATAACTCTAGACCAGCCACAATAGGGATTTCTTCTGGCCAAACGGTTCAAGATAAGTTTGTTGTTGAAGTTGATGATGGTGAAGGTGGTACTAATCAAATAGAAGTGATTATTGATATTGCGGGTACAAACAGTTCTCCTGGCATTATTGGTGATACTACTGGTGAAATAAAAGAAGATGCGAATCCGAATGAAATCTCAGGCGATTTACGGTCTGGTGATTTAGATTCAATGGATACCCTTGAATGGGAAATTGTTGGTTCTGCAGGGCAGTACGGGACGTTTACTCTCGATAATAACGGGCATTGGACCTATGTTCTTAACAATAATAACAGTACTGTTAATGGCTTAAGAGAAGGTGTAGAGCTTGTTGATACTATTACAGTAAAAGTAACGGATTCATTTGGTGAAGTCTCTGAAAAAGAAGTTGAAATTACGATTGAAGGGACAAATGATGCACCATCTTTAAGTGGTGCTTTAACCGGAACAGTAATAGAAGACCAAACAACAATAATTGAGGGGCAGTTAAACAGTTCAGACCCTGATGTGGGTGATATTCATGCTTGGAATTTATTAAACGGTGTTGGCCAATATGGCTCATTAACGATGAATTCTAATGGTCGTTGGACATATACACTAATGAATTCTCTTACTGCCATTCAAGCGCTTGGACCTAATGACATATTTACTGAGACATTTGCCGTAACGGTAACTGATTCTATGGGGTTAGAATCAACCGATGATATCGTTATTACCATTCAAGGCACTAATGATCTACCTGAAATTACAGGCGGAGCAACTGGAGAGTATAAAGAAGATCAAGCGACAGATATTGTTACTGGTCAATTGATTGCCACAGATGTAGATGCTGGAGATACAACGTCTTTTGAAGTTCGAACCTATGTAGGTAACTATGGTACGTTTTATCTTGAAGCTAATGGTTCATGGCGTTATGAAATTGATAAAAATTCGACCGCGATTCAGTCTTTAAATGAAGGGGAAACCATCTCTGAGACTTTTGCCGCTGTTGCGCATGATTCTAATGGTGGTTTTACTACAGAACAAATCGATTTTACTATTGTGGGCACCAATGATAAACCTGTCGTTTCTGGTGATAGTTCTGCAACAGTCATTGAAGATGCACAGGATTTCTTACCTGCAGATGAAGCGTTTAATGGACAATTTACTAAAGTAACAGGCAACGTAATTGCAGATGATATTGATTTAGGTGATGAGGTAGTTAGCTGGCAGGTTCAAGATGGGGCGGGAATATACGGAATATTAACCATTGATGAACATGGGCAATGGACCTATTTGTTAGATAACTTTGATCCAGATACTAATGCACTTAATTTTGATGAAATTGGGATTGATTCTTTCTGGGTCACGGCTACGGATAAGCACGGTGGTGTATCTGAACCGTTTGAAGTCAAAGTTACCGTAAAAGGAAATACGGATCCTGATGGCGGTGGTGGTGGTGGTTCGTATGATGAAATTATTGACATTGAAGCGAAAGAAGAAGGTGTAGATGAAAATGGAGTCCTTGTTGGTGGTGATGGAAGTGGTTCAATAACTGCTGGTGACTTAGGGTTACCCTCAGGCTGTACGATTACTAGTGTATCTGGTGCATCTTCTGTTAATGGTGGTTTATTTGGGGATCTTGTTGTTAATCCTGATGGTACTTGGGTTTACGATGTTGATGACTCTCAGCCCTATGTAGACTCATTGTGCGAAGGAGAGAGTGTCACCGAAAAATGGACAGTAACCGTTGTTGATAGTTGTGGAACGACTTCTAGCGTATTAGTTAATGTAACTATTTTAGGAACAAATGATACTCCGGGAATTATAGTTGATTCTCCATTGTTCGGTGAACAAGGAGAAGTAATTGAAGATGATATTCTTGAAGTCTCAGGTCAGCTAGAAGTGAGCGATCCAGATAGCTGTGATACGCACACTTGGTACTTAGTGGATATATTCGGCAATAAACTTACAGATGAAGATGGTGATACAACTAACGGTTCTATAACCGTTAAAGGCACTTATGGTTGGTTAACGTTAGATGAAGCGACAGGACAATGGACTTACGTATTAGATAATGCAGATCCTACGGTACAAGCGCTCACACCAGAACAAATTGAACGTGATTTCTTTAGAGTTGTTGTCGAAGATAACCATGGGGCTAAGAGTACAGATTCTCTCATCACCATTAAAATTATAGGTGTTGCCGATGATGTCGAAACGGTTTTAATTATTGAAGAAATAGATTTCATAGAGGATGGAAGTCCATTAGAACAAACGGGTAAACTAGACGATGTTGATGGTTTAACGCCTAACCTTACTTGGAATTTAGTTTCTGGTGATGGGACGTACGGTACACTGGTTTTAGATAATGATGGCAATTGGACCTATGTACTTGATAATGACGCTTTAGAAGTTCAGCAGTTAAATAAAAATGAGCTGGTTACTGATACATTTAGCCTTACCGTTGTAGATAAGTTTGGTAAGACAGTTGTTGATGAGCACGGCAATCCCGTGATGATGATCTTTAAAGTTGATGTTACCGGTACAAATGATGTTCCAGATATTTCAGGATCATTAACTGGCAGTATTTCAAATACAGATTCTGATAGCCAAATTTCAGGTAACTTAAATGATGGTGACGTTGATGCTGGTGATTTTCATGTATGGTCAATTACTGATAATGGAGGGACTGTCGATCTTGGTAATACAGAAGTAGGAACCTATGGTGAATTAGTTCTTAATGAAAACACTGGACGATGGACATATAAGTTAAACACTTCGCTAGATGCAGTGAAATTCCTTGGTATTGGTGAGACATTATCAGACACTTTTGAAGTGACTGTTACGGACCTTTATGGTGCTACCTCAACTGAAACAGTGACAGTCACCATTGATGGCTCAAATTTACCACCAGAAATAGTTCAAAATGATCAAATCATTATGGAGTTAAAAGAAGATGAAACAATTACCGACTCTAAGGCATTAGTCGCAACGGATCCAAACGGTGATACGGTTACCTTTAGCGCAAAAACTCTCACTGGTACCTACGGTACGTTCACTATTGATGAAAATGGTGTATGGACTTATACCTTAGATAATAATGAAGCTCATATCCAAGGGTTAAAAGAAGGTGAGATGGTTTCTGAGGTCTTTACCGTATTTGCGGTTGATGTTCACAGAGCAAAAACAGCACAAGAAGTAACGGTAAATATCACTGGTACCAATGATATCCCGCAAATTTCAGGAATGGATACTGGTGTCGTACAAGAAACAGATGGCAGTACTACATCAGGTAACTTTGTAACTAATGTAACTGATATTGGGGATAGCATCAGTGTTAGTGCTGGTATGCAAGGAAGCTATGGTGTCGTTAGTGTAGATGAAGCTACAGGTAAGTGGATCTATACAGTTGATGGTAACGATCCTACAGTAAATAGTTTATCAAAAGGTGAAACACTGACCGATACCGTCACAATTACAGCAACAGATGAGTTCGGTGCTTCTACGGATATGACAATAACTATCATCATCAATGGTGAAAATGATGCCCCAAGTCTAGTCGTTACCACACCAACTGAATTAACAGAGGATAGTGGTGTAACAGTATCGAATACTATTGAAGTCACAGGTAATTGGGACGATGGTGATCCTGATACTGCAGATACTCACATATGGGAAGTTCTAAGTGGTGATAGCCTTGGAATATTAACCTTTGAACCAAATGGTGACTATAAATTAGTTGTTGATAATTCAGTATTAGAAATTCAACAACTTGGTGTAGGTGAAAAACTAGAATTAACTTACACGGTTAAAGTGACCGATGAACATGGCTTAAGTAGTACGCAAGACATTACTTTTACAGTCAATGGCACAAATGACGATCCTGAAGTGGTTAATACTAGTGTTCTCTCTGTTGATGTTGAAGAAGATGGTACTTTGACTCAATCTGGACAATTAGATATTACGGATATTGATATTTCAGATACAACGTTTGATTTCAGTGTCATTACATCACCAACAAATGCTTATGGCTCTGTAACCGTTGATGCAAACGGAGAATGGACTTACGTATTAGATAACGATAAAGCTCAAGATATCGGTGATGAAACCATCACAGAAACGTTTACTATTCAAATTGATGATGGGAATGGTGGTGTAATTACACAAGACGTTACCGTAAATATTACAGGTACAGATGATGATCCTATTATCGATACGACAATTCCTCAAGTCGTAGAGAGTACGGTAGTCGAAGACGGAACACTGACAGCAACAGGTCAAGTTGCTTATGTGGATCCTGAAGGGGATCTAATCAATTACAATGTGATTAATCCGCCATCCTCGCCTTATGGGACCTTCACTGTGGGTGCCGATGGTACATGGACATATGAGTTAGATAATGCATTAGCGCAAGAAATTGGTGTTGCTGGTGCTCAAGAAACTTACACAATTGAAGTAACAGATCAAACCGGTGGAACAATACAGCAAGAGATCACTATTAATATTACAGGTGAAAATGACGATCCAACGATAGATGTATCGAGCGTCATTATTGGTAGTGTTGATGAAGACGGTACAGCAACGGCTACAGGTCAATTAAATGTATCCGATGTTGATCTTACCGATACAAGTTTCACTTATTCAGTGATTTCTGGGCCTAACACCGCAGGGACGCCAGGAGATTTATCTGGTTTATATGGTGCTTTAACTGTTGATGGCAATGGTGAGTGGACCTATTTACTTGATAACAATAAAGCTCAAGTGTTGGGTGATACTGTAGCGACAGAAAAATTCACGATTGAAGTGGCAGATGGTAATGGAGGCACAATAACTCAAGAAATTACTGTTAGTGTCACAGGTAATGATGACCAACCAATTGTCGATGCAGGGGTTACTCAAGAAACGACAGGAGCTGTTGTTGAAGACGGAGCGCTGCATGCAGAAGGTACCATTGCTTATCTAGACCCAGAAGGTACAGATATAGGTTATACTGTATCAACATCATCGACACCTTTGTATGGGACATTTATTGTTGACCCAATAACAGGTAAGTGGGAATACGATTTAGATAGTGGACTCTCACAAGCGATAGGCATTGATGGTGCTCAAGAGTCTTTAGTTATTGATGTAACTGATGCCTCTGGACTGGTAACACAGCAAGTAATCACAATTAATATCACTGGAGAAAATGACTCACCAGAGATATCAGGAATAAGCACGGCAGACGTAAAAGAAGGTGTAGTTGAAACGGCTAATGGGCAATTAACAGCAACCGATGCTGAAAATGATTCAATAACCTGGCAGCTTGCTTCTACGTCTTCAGCGACAAGTGCTTATGGAACATTAAGTATTAACTCGGCAGGTTTATGGACATATATTCTTCTTGAAGACAGTACATTAGCATTAGCCGCAGATACAACAGACGAGTTTACAGTCGAGGCTTCTGATGGAAAAGGAGGCGTTACTCAGCAAGTAATTACCGTGGTGGTTGCAGCTCCAACCATCATTCAAGGTGCTGTTGGTTCAGATATTTTAACCGGAACAACAAACGATGAACTTCTATTTGGTAATCCATTAGATCTTTCTGATACAGGTACTGCAGATACCTTCACTTGGACTAATGCCTCTATTGGTGGTGACTTAGCTCGTGATGTGATTAAAGATTTTGATCTTGATAGTGACAAAATTGACTTAAGTGATATTGCAAATATCACAACAGTTTGGGATTCTGCCGTATTAGCATCTCAAATCCAAATTGGTGAAGTAGATGGTAGTACCGAGATTTATATAAATGAAGCAGGGGCAACGGTTCAAACTATTATTGTCGATGGTATAACATTAGATGAATTAGCCGGAGAATCAACCGCCTCAATGACTGATGAAGAGAAGTTGAATGCATTAACTAATTCTGGTCATCTGGTTGTTTCAGATACGTTTGGTAACGAAAGTGACAACGTCTTATACGCATCAGGAGAGAATGATATTTTAACTGGTGGTGCAGGTAATGATATCTTCTATTTTGCTGAAGATATTGGAGGAAGTCCTGCGACGCCATCTCAAACCTCAATTGCTGATTTTGCTGTTGATGGCGTAGCCGCTAATGGTGAAGCTGATATTTTAGATTTGGCTGACCTATTACCTGATTCAATTCAAGCAAGCTCGACAATGGATGATATGTTACAACACATTAATGTAAATATTGATGATGGTAATGCACAAACAGTATTGTCTGTCACTGATGAGTTGGGTAATAAAACCGATATAACGTTAGAAGGCGTAGATAGTACCACTCTTGGGATCAGTGATTTAGGCTCAATGAGTGATCAAGATATCTTGAGTACAATATATAATGATTTCAACATGTTTAAAGTGGATTAGTACTATTTATAATATTTAGTTGATGTAAATAAAAAGGCGAGAAGGGTTAACCTTCTCGCCTTTTTTAATACTTTAAAGCGTGCTTAATTTCGTTTTATACAACGCGACAAGCAAAGCCTTTCAGGTAGAAACCTTCAGGGTAAGCTGAATCAAGAGGGTGATCCGCTGCTTGCTCAAAACGCTCAATAAACTGAACGGTACGCTTAGCATCAAGAGCTGCATCCGCAACGATTTTTTGGAATAAGCCCGTATCCATAAGACCAGAACAAGAATACGTTAATAACGTACCGCCTGGATTTAGGATCTGCATCGCAAGCATATTGATGTCTTTATAACCACGGCATGCACCAGTAAGCTGATTTTTAGATTCAGCAAATTTGGGTGGATCCATGATCACAACATCAAATTTAGTGCCGTTATCACGGTATTCACGAAGCAGCTTAAATACATCAGCGTTTAAGAATTCAGCTTTTGATAAGTCAAATCCGTTAATTTCCGTGTTGTTTTTTGCGTTATCCAAAGCAAGTTGAGAAACATCAGCATTAATAACGTGTTTAGCTCCACCTTTAAGAGAGTAAAGACCAAAGCCACCCGTGTAAGAGAAACAGTTAAGTACTGTTTTGTCTTTAACGTATTTACATGAACGCTCACGGCTATCACGTTGGTCAAGGTAGAAACCTGTTTTATGACCATTAACGATATCAACGCTAATTTTTACACCGTTCTCTTCAATGATCACTGATTCTGGCGGCTCTTCACCGTGTAAAACACCAGTGCGTTGTTTTAGACCTTCTTTTTTACGAACAGAAACGTCAGAACGCTCGTAAATATTACAGTCTGGGTAGCATTCAATTAATGCTTCCACTAATAAATCTTTAGTTGCTTCAGCACCAGCACTCAATAATTGGCAAACAAAATAGTTTTGGTAACGGTCAATAGTAATACCTGGTAAACCATCAGACTCAGCAGCAATTAAACGGTAGCCAGTTAAACCTTCACGTTCAGCAAGAACATCACGTAAGCCTTGTGCTTGATTTAAACGACGAACGAAAAAGTCTTTATCAATTGCTTCGTTTTTATCAAACGTCCAAACACGAGCGCGGATTTGAGATTGTGGAGAAAATGCACCACGAGCTAGCCATTCACCACTGTTTGAATAGATCTCAACTGTTTCACCTAGCTCTGCTTTTCCATCAATGCGGTCAATACCACGAGAAAAGATCCAAGGGTGACGGCGACGCAATGCTTTATCACGTCCTTTTACTAAATAGATTGAAACAGTCATATTGATGCTCTGATGAGTTAATTAGGGGGCTATTCTCTTTTAAGTCACAAGGAAAAGCAAACTAAGAAGGAGAGATAGGGAGAATTGTGTATTTAAAGAGAATATTAGAGGTAAAAGCTACATTTAGCAAAGAAGGCAGTAATAACTTAGATTGAAGATTTCTCTATATTTTATTTTTTAAGATAGCTAATGAATAGTAAACCTCATTTAAATGCTGAATTTAAATATAGCTCGTGAATATAAAGTAGGCGTATTTTTATTGAAAGTTTGTTTATGTAAATGTACTAAAATAAAGTCATTGGTTAAATGAAATGATTTTCAATATAAAAATCAGTTTATATCAAATATGGCTGTTTATCCGATTTACAAGGTCTGTTTTTAGAGGGTAGGGCGAGGGTTTTATGTTTTTTTATATCTAAGTTGTTGTTATTAATGGGGTTGCTTATTTGTTGATCTTGGTTCTATTTTGGGCTTGTTGGGTTGTTAGGGGTAATAAAAAAGTGTGGCACAGATCTGGTTTGTGATTTTTATTGATTGTTTTTTTTATTACTTTTTTAACTCAACTTTTCGTGTGAATATTTAATGACTGACGGCGAGGCTCGACTCTCGCTGCTTAATGTAAGTATTGAAAAGTTACTTACCTTTACATTAATTATATATGAACGACGGGATTTAAAATGAAAAAAACACTATTAACTACTGCTATCATCGCAACTACATTAGTTTCTTCATCTGCTGTTTTTGCCGCACCAACTGCTACAACAGTTCCTGCTCAAACAACAATTCATTGGGAAGGCTCTATTGCAGACATTATTCCTGGCGATAACATTATTATTACTGGTAAAGATGGTAGTGTAAGTATTCCTAAAGGTACTCTTAATCTTGAAGCGAATGGTACATTTGACTCGACTGATATCGAACTTGAATCTCGTGAATACGATAGCGCTACTTTAATAGTTGGTGATATGGCTTCTGCTACGTGGAAGTTAGAGTCAGTTCAATACACTTGGGGTGCAAACACAATGAATAGCTCAAACGTTGAAGTGTTTGATGCAACAGATCCAGCAACGGCGTTAGTTGTTGGTACAGAGATTCCTACGACACAATCAATGAGCCTAAATGTTAAAAATACAGCACCACTATCTCCTGCTGATATTACTGATAAAACTGCAACTGCAAATGTAGATGTAACAATGACTGCTGCATTTGTTCTATAAGTTTACTTAATTATTACGCTAATAAGGTTCGGCATTCCGAACCTTATTTTTTATTTACGGCTCAAGCGAGGGATAAGTAATGGTGAATAAATTTATATTTGTGTTTTTTTTGATGTCATTTAATGTTTGGTCTACTCCGCGTATACCTTTATTTTTTCAAGTGACCTCTTCAATTACTAGTGAGGTTCTTGACTATAAAATCACTAATGTAAATTTCTTTCCAAATACAATATTTCTTAAATACGATAAAGAAACAGGAGCATTCATGTCGGCTGATTTATCTCTGAATGTTGAAACGAACATACCAGTAGATGAAGGTGCTGATAATTTTACTTATTCATTAAGCCTGATAGAAAATAAAAGTGTCTGTATTAATGGAAATGATGAAGTTATC
This sequence comes from Aliivibrio thorii, assembly GCF_057368585.1. Lineage (NCBI taxonomy): Bacteria > Pseudomonadati > Pseudomonadota > Gammaproteobacteria > Vibrionales > Vibrionaceae > Aliivibrio > Aliivibrio thorii. The sequence continues at coordinate 1,224,805 of NZ_CM170654.1, forward strand.
GAATCACTACCCCCTAATGTAATGTTTAATAAAGAATTATTGGCGTTAAATGTTCCTGTCACTTCTCTGGGTTTTGAAAGTGAAATCAATGGCTTTCTATCAGATGAAAATGACGTCACCCTATTATTTGAAAAGCTAGATAAGTCGATCATATCATGTTCTGGCGATATATCAGTTGAAGTAGGAGTCGATATTTAATGCGTTATTTTATGTTGCTTCTGGCCTTATTTTCTTCTGTTTTACTTGCTGATACTGTCCCAGATGACTTTATAGTGATGTATGAATATAAAGAAACTAAAATCACAGTAACTAATGTTGAAGGAAAGCGTGCAGAAGTAATACTTCTTGCTAATTACAATACCGTTAAGATTAATTCTAAAAAGAGTGAGATAGATTTTCGTAATTACTTAACTGCTTCTCGTGTTAAAGAGAAAACAATAAATACTATTATTCATTCTTTGAAAACAGAAGGTATTGAAAACTCAACGTTATGCGTGGGTATGATTTCAGAATGCGTAGTTAACTCACAGAAATACGACTTTGTTTATGATTTTGATAAAAATAAATTGTATGTGTATTTCTCTCCAAATGTATTATTAGATGATAAAAACCAACAAAGTTATGTAAATAATCATAACAAAGACACTGCTCTAGTTAATCATGTAGATGCTTACTTATCAGCAGATACTGATTCTAACTCGTTGTCGGTTAATGATTTAACATCTATTGGATTGGCTTATGGCTACCTTTCCTCTGATGTAACGGCTTATCTTAATGATAGTGCCGATGATTATTTTGATGTAAATAAATTGGCTTATAATATTGATTTTAATGCTTATCAATTACAAGTTGGGTTATTTGACAATAATCAAAATACGAACGCAACAGATGTTCTATTTGAAAAAGACAATACAAAAGATTTATCTATACATTTTGGGTCATCAAAAAATTTATTAGAAAACTCTCAAAGTTATTATAAGAAAGTGTATTTTTATGCTCCCTCTGCAGGGTCGATGACAGTCTATAAAGACGGTCGTATAATTAAGCAATACACCGTTAATGCGGGTTCTGGAAATATCCCTTATACAGAATTACCATCAGGAAGATATGATGTTCGTATAGAGATTGTATCCAATGGTGTCGTGTCGCTAAATCAAATTTACCCCGTTTATAATACGGGTGATAATACACTGAGTGCCAAAGAGAGTAGCTTCATGTTTTCGGCGGGGGTTTATAAAGAATCAAGTTATACATTATATGATAACCTCGATGATCCTTTTGATGAAAACACTGAGAGCTCTGGTGAAAAGGTATATGCAGAAGATTTTGACGACACACTTTTCTTAAAGGGTCTATACTCATATCAAGTAAATAACACAATATTAGTTGGAACAGGACTCACAGCAGCAAAAGACAATAATCTTGTTGGAAAAATAGCATCAAAACTGATGTTACCGGTAGGCAGCGATATTACGTATTTATATAGTCATTATAATCAAGGTTCAAGCTCTCAAACAATTAACTTAAACACACGTTGGTTTGGTTTAAATTATGAAGATTATGATTATGTCGAAGAGGATGTTTTTGCAGAATATTTACAGGGCTCATCGAGTCGAAAGTCATTAACTGTAAATACAAACTATGCTATTTCTAGCCGTTTATCTGGGCAATCAAGCTATAGTTACGGTGAAAGTGGTAATGATTATGAGTATTGGTCTATCAATTCAAGCTTAAACTATCAATTTTCAGGTGGTAATTTATTGAATGCTAATTTGATGTATGCAGGTTATGGTGAGGAGACTAATTCTGATGGTTTAGAATTGACGCTCAACTTGACAATACCTTTGGGAGATTCGTTAACTGCAACGTCATCATTATATACTCATGATGGCAGGGCTTCACAATTTACCAATGGGTTAGAAACATCGGATCTAATAGAAAATAAAGATCAAAATTTACAAGTCAAAGTGGCTCAATCTAATTACAGTGATCGAGCTGTATCTGAAATCGTTACTTATGGCAATGCTTCGGGTAGAACTTATGAATCAAATGTCTATGCATATGCTGATACCTCTGGAGAACGCTATGTTAATGCTGGATTCAGTAGTTCACAAGTTGTCACGGAAGATGGAGTTATTGCGACAAATAAAAAATCTGACTCTTACTTATTACTCAATGTAGATACAGAAAGTGAGAATATTGATAATTTAGGCTTGTTATCACTTAAGCGAAATGAAAGAAATGTAGCGTCTTCATTTATTTATGACGACCAGATTTTAGTACCTCTTGATAAATATGAAAGCTACCAAGGTGAAATCGATACGGAAAGTGTTTCACTAGAAAATTATGGCGATAACAGTTTTACTGGTTTTTCTTTTCCGGGAAGTATTTACCAGATGGATGTACAAGTTGGCAAGGTGATTACTTTTGTTGCTACATTTGATGATCTTTTTGCAAACACTGTTGAGGGAATTAGCTGTCAAGGTGACGGTTGTGTAGATATTGCTCCTATTTCTGATGGCGTATATAAAGTAGCAGTAAGAGAGGGACAAGAATTTATTTTACGTGCTGATGATATGGTGTGTTTAACACCCGGCGTTAAAAATATTACATCGTTAAATCTAGGCCAAAATCACTGTGTTCCTTTTGTTGATGAAGAAAGTGATGCGGAATTTAGATTAGCGGATAAAGAGGGTAAAGATAAGCCTGTATATTATATTGGTAAATTTAAAGATACAAAAGAATCGAAAGAGGTTTATTCATATCTTAATAAAAAACCATATAAGTTAATTGAAAAGAAAATTGAAGATGATTTATTAGTTTATGTCACAGTGGATGACGGTTATGAAATAACAAAAAATGATAAAACATTGTTTAATAATATATTAATGACAGCGGATAATGATTCCAGATTTGGTGTTCCAGTTGTTTTAGTTTTAGATGATTCGTGGAGATAAAATGAAAATATCCTATTTACTGAGTTTATTGCTTTTGTCTACTGGCGCTCAAGCGTTACAAATAGACACCATGGTAAAAGTATCGGATAAAGGAGGCTCTGGTGTTTTTACTCTGACGAATGAAACAGACAAGGCCAGCTTTATTAAAACAAAAGTGAGTAAAGTCGATATTTCAGATAATGTCGTTTCTTATATTCCTTATGTAAAAGAGAACTTGAAAGATTGGGAAGTGACAACAACTCAACCAAAGCTTATTTTAGATGCACATAGAGCTAAAAATATAGGTGTTCGTTCACTTTGTTCTGAAAGCTGTGATACAAGTGAAGATCAAGTTTATCGCGTTGAATTTATACCAAGTGTCTATTACAAAGAAGGTGAAAAACAAGAATCGGCAGTAAACTTTAATTATGGTTATGCACCTATTTTTGTTATCCCTGCTGAAAAAAGTGACATTCAGTATACGATTGAAAATAAAGGAAAAACACTTCGAGTTAAAAATAGTGGTAATACATTCTTAAAAATTCACGTGAATCAGTGTACGTCTGAAATAACAACAGGTTGTAGCCAAAGGTTAACGGTATTAGCGGGGCGAGATAAAGAATTTAAGTTACTTGATAATGCAGTAAACCCAAGCATTAATTTAGCGATTGGTAATCATGATTTAACGTATTACCAAGAAAGAACAGTAACATCAGGAACTAAGCTGACGAGGAAGTAGCATGAATAAGGTATTTATTTACGTCTTTTTTACGTTATTTAATGCAAGTTGTTATGCTTTTACGTTGAATGCCACAGTATCAGGAAATAATGTTACGCTTAGTAATGGCATTCAACAAGATACAAATAAATACACTTTATCAGATTGGGAACCGCAATCTAATTTACCACCAACCCTTGAGTGGGCTCCAGGCTTTAATAATTCAGGAGCAAGCTTAGTGCTATCAGGTCCTGGAGGAAGTGTTGACGTTGATGTCGCTATTGTAGGTATGGAATATAATACAGGAGGGGCATCTCCAACTTCTTCATCTCCAGGTCTTAATGTTTTATCAGTTTGTGATTCTGATGAGTTTAATGGAAATATCATACACCTTGAAAAGAATAGCGTTGGTGAATGCTCAACCGGCTACCACTTAGAAAACCAAAAGTCAGTAATGCCATTTTATTTTCTAAGACCAATTATTCAGCTCGATAAACAAAGCATAGCAGCTAGTTTTCAATCACTTGATAATAAACAAGAAGGGTACTATTTTGGTTCGATATCATTACCATTACGTTATTGGTATCGCTCGATTGGTGGTGTTGTAACCTATCGAAATATTAATCATACCTTTTCAATGAAAGTCTATTATAAACCAAGTGAATTAACTGAAATAAAAATCGTGACCCCTATCGGTGGGGTAGCAAATTTGGTCCCTACACTTGATACTGGTGGTGAGTCAATATCTGCATTTACAACCTTTCAACTTTTAGCTACAGGTCTTTTTGTTGAAGGATTAGTTGTTGAGCTTGATGCTACTAATGTATATAAATTAACCATGGAAGGGGCTGATTATGATATTCCATTTTCTTTAACCTGTGATGCTTGTGAAAATTCTTTATTAGTCGATAGCGGTGTTGCTCAACTTGAAAGTTCTTTTATTTCAAAACCTAATTCGACAAAAATTCCATTTAGTTTCAGAGTTCATTATGACAGTATAGAAAAAGAGACTATTCGTATTGGTGAGTATTCAGGAAGCTTTACTGTAATGTTTGGGGCTGATATATAGGTCATTTCATTCAGGTGGCATATTAAGTAATTATTTAAGAATTATTTTTAATTTTTAACACAAATGTTTTCATACTCATAAGAGTCATTGCGAAAATTAATCCGATGGCTCATAGAACGTTATTTATTTATCAACATAAAAAATAGGATTAAACATGAAAAAAACATTATTAGGCATTTCTTTAATTGCTTCTAATTTGGCTTTGGCACCATTAGTTTTTGCTGTGACGCCAGACCACACTTTACCAACTTTTACAGCAATTCCTGCTCAAACAACGATTCATTGGGTTGGCTCTATTTCTGATATTATCCCAGGTGATAATATTATAATAACAGGTGTTGCTGGTTCGGTTGAGATCCCAAGTGGTGACTTAAACTTACAAACTAATGGCACGTTTGAATCAACAGAAATTGTGCTAGAAACACATGAGTACGACTCAACAAACCTAATCGTTTCTCCAGAACTCGCAGCTGCAACATGGACATTGCAGTCTGTGAATTATTCTTGGGGTGGAAACCAAGTAGCAAAAGCAGAGGTTCAAGTGTTTAATAAAAAGGCAGGGCCAATCGGGTCGAATAGTGCGCTGGTTATCGGTGAAGAGATGCCAGGTATTACAGATATGTCGTTGCAAGTTAAAAATGTAGTGCCATTAGATATTACCGATATTTCTGATACAACCGCTTCAGCTAAAGTCGATGTGACAATGACAGCAGCATTTCCAGCATAGTTTTAAATTGTAATCATTTAATAAGGCCTGAATATTCAGGCCTTATTTATTTATCTATTCAATTTATTTCTCTAGCCTCTAACCGAACATCTAAGATAGAACGCAATAAATGGTTGATTTAATATAAGTTAAATTTAATCTTAATTTTTTCTATTTATAATCAATACCTTAACAGTTTGTTTTTTTATTCTTATTTTATTACCCTTCTTTATGTATTTCCGCCATTTATCCCGTACTCTTTATTTTAATATATATATTTTAATATTTTATAGGCATAACGTAGGCTATGAATGGTTAACGAAATAATAGGACAGTTCAGTTAGCTTAGCTTCTTACTATTACAGATGAATGTCATAAAGGAGTATGATATTGATGAGGGATATAATTTGAACTTCAACCAAGTATCTAAATACTTATTATTAACAGCGTTGTTAGTACTATTAAGTGCCTGTGGCATTGATGAAAACGAAAGCAATGTCGGTAATAGCCAAACCCAACAAGTAACGTTATCTGCTGATAATACCACTGATAGCGTTTCTAGTGGCTTAGAGTCTTATGTCTCACTAGAAGATAAAATTCACGCTACCTCATCAGTTGGCGATAACGCGGTGTCTGAGGTTGTGTTGTTATCAGACCAGCCTGCGTGCCGTGATATTGATGTTTATCCTTTAGGATACTCAATCAATTCTACCGACTATATCGGTACCTGTGTTTATGAATATACGGTACAAAATACAGTAGACTCAACAGCACGTGCAGTTGCTTATTCGACAGCTGTGATTCAAGAAGACGCAGTCGGCTCTATTGATAAATTTGAACCTTTAGCTGAAACTGCCGAGGCAAGTACTTCTTTAGCGATTAATCTTGCTGATGAATTAGCTGGACAAATTCCTGATGGATATATGTTAAGTGAAACAATAACGAACTTAGGTGTTGGTAGTGCCTCTTTAGATATTGATGGTCAAATGATAACCTTCATCTCTGATGAGCCCGGTTATAGTCAAATTATCTATTCTTATGCGAGTGCAACAGAAGTTAAAATTGGTTCTATTAATATAGCGGTATCGACTGAGTTAAATACGGCACCAGTTGCTCCAAATATTGATTACTCAGCTGATATAAATAATGAAACGGTGAATATTAATACTGAGATAATCATTGATGTAGGGTCTTATATATCAGATCCTGATAGTGAGCCGCTTCAATTAGTATATATGGATTCTTGGTATGCATCGGTAGTTCCGTTAGATTTTAATGATGAAAATAATACTGCATTTACCTTTAATACCGCTCGTGCAGGTGAGCATTTTGTTACTTATGCGGTATCTGATCATAACGGTGGTTATGATATAGGACTGGTACGAATTGAAGTGTACGATCTAGCTAGTGGATCTGATTGGGGGAATATTCAGCAAGGTTTAACGCTGTTTTATGGACCATTGACTCATAATGAGGCTATTGGACAAGGCGTAATATCTAGTGGAACAAACTCTGACAGGGATAAAATTGTATCAACATTTAGTTATAATTATGCTAAAGATTCTTGTGAGAGCAAAGGAGGATTACCATCTGAGATTCAATTACAAGAGCTATACACTAACAGTTCTCCAGTAAACCAAAATTGGCCTGTTGTACTTAATTATTGGTCAAATGATGTAAATAAAGTAGTTAGTTTATTTAACGGACAAAGTTCTGCACCAGTTGGTGCGGGCGCATATTACGTAACTTGTGTTAATGAAGGTGGCTTGGTTATTGATAGTGAGCACTCTTTTACTGAAAATGTTATTGCTAATGGTGGCCTTACAGATGAAGGTATTGCAAAGATAGTAGTAGAGCTTACATTTGATCAGCAGCCTGTATCTGGCGCCGTTATCACTGCAAGTGTTCCTGATATGACACATGCGCAATTAGAGATGAGCTCAGTGACAACAGATGAAAATGGCATTGCCACTTTTGAAGTTACTGATATTAAAGCAGAAACAGTAGACTTTACTGCCGAATTTAATGGTGAAGTACGAAAGATAGGCCTTATTTTTATTGGAGATAAAGAGACTGCGATACTTTCTTCGACAGTTAAAACAGATGCTGCTGATATTTCAGGTGGTATAAATAAAGTGGTAGCGACACTTAAAGATAGTAATGGTAACCTATTAAAAGGGGAGTCTATTAGTTTTGATTCCAGTAATACTGTAAGTATTGGCGGAGCATCAACTACTGATGACAATGGTCAACAATCTGCTCTGGTGCTATGGACTGGTGCTATTGACTTAAATTTTGATCCAACAGCTACCGTTACCTCTAGTTATACTCGCGTAGATACTGTTGAACTGTCGTCAGAGAGCTTGGTAACTTTCTCAACTGCAAAATTGACAGATTTAATCATAGATGTAAATAATGCGTTAATTGTTAGTGGGATTAACCGTATTCATGCTGTTGTTAGAAATGGAGATGGTGCAGCTGCTCAAGACCGAACTGTATATTTTGAAACCGATAATCCAAATTGTACGATCGATGACATGTATGCTTTTGATGCATCAATAGCTAAAATCACTGATAGTAATGGTTTTGCTCATGTTAATGTTAAATATATCGTTGATACTCAGCAAAATGTAGAATGTAATGTAACTGCTACTATGGGGAGTCAAATATTATCTAGGAATTTAACATTTACATATCTTGAGTACGTTCAACTTGATTTGAACGTTTATCATTATATGACCAATACGGATCTAGATAGAATGTGTCATGATGCTGGTTACTCAACAGTTGAAGATGGTAGCGCTTTTTTAAATTGGGTTAGGGAAGATGAAAGTAGGGTTCGTGATTGGAGAGAAACTTCTATATCTTCTGAATTTGGTGTTTCTTACGGGGTGTATGAAAAAGGTGGGCTAGCGATTAATAACAATATTGATACTGCTTTTTGGTGGGAGGGATTATTTAAAAATAATGGTCGGTATTATAATTCCGGTGCTTACCTCTACACTACACAATATAGCCGTGGACTTATATGTAAAAGGTAAGATGAAAATCTTAATGACGAGACATATTCATTTAACCTACTAATTATTATTTGGGGGTAACTAGTGATTAGTGTAGAAGTTCAATTTGTAATAAAAAACAGTGTTATTAGACATTATAGATATCTTTGATACAACGACTTCCGAAAAAGTTGATGTAACAATGATAGCTGCATTCCCTAAGTGAAAATTATAATAAGGTTCGAAATTTCGGACCTTACTTATCACTCTTATCGATAGTTTGAAATTGATTGTTCATTAAAATAGTTTGAGTTTAATTTATATTAGTTTAATGTTTAATTAAATCAATATCTTAACTATTATTTTTTTTATTCTTATTTTATTACCCCCTCTTTATGTTTTCCCACCTTCTGTCTCGTACTATTGGTTTCAATATGTAGACATAACGTTTGCTATGAGCAGTTAACGAAATAACCAGGCAGTTGACTTGGCTTTGTACCATTAACAGAGAAATGTCATAAAGGAGTATGATATTGATTGATGAGGAATATGATTTGAACTTCAACCAAGTATCTAAATGCTTATTATTAACAGCGTTGTTAGTACTATTAAGTGCCTGTGGCGTTGATGAAAGCGAAAGCAATGTAGGTAATAGCCAAACTCAACAAGTAACGTTATCTGCTGATAATACCACTGATAGCGTCTCTAGTGGTTTAGAGTCTTATGTCTCACTAGAAGATAAAATTCACGCTACCTCATCAGTTGGTGATAACACGGTGTCTGAGGTTGTGTTGTTATCAGACCAGCCTGCGTGCCGTGATATTGATGTTTATCCTTTAGGATACTCAATCAATTCTACCGACTATATCGGTACCTGTGTTTATGAATATACGGTACAAAATACAGTAGACTCAACAGCAAGCGCAGTTGCTTATTCGACATTAGTGGTTCAAGAAGATGCTGTCGGGTCCATTGATACATTTGATCCTATAGCTGAAACTACCGAGGCGAGTACTTCTTTAGTGATCAATCTTGCTGATGAGTTAACGGGGCAAATTCCTGAAGGGTATATGTTAAGTGAAACAATCACTAACTTAGGTATTGGCAGTGCCTCTTTAGATATTGGTCGTCAAACGATAACCTTTATCTCTAATGAACCTGGTTATAGTCAAATTATTTATTCTTATGAAAATGAAACTCAAGTAAAAATTGGTTCTATTAATATTGCGGTATCAACTGAGTTAAATACAGCTCCAGTCGCCCCAAATATTGATTATTCTGCTGATATAGAGAATGAAACCGTGAATATTAATACAGAGGTAACCATTGATGTGGGTTCTTATATATCAGATCCAGATGATGAACCACTTCAACTGGTATATGTAGATTCTTGGTACGCATCAGTAGCACCGCTAGATTTTAATAATGAAAATAATACCAAATTTACTTTTTATACAGAGCGCGTAGGTGAGCATTTTGTGACTTACGCGATATCAGATCACAACGGTGGTTATGATATAGGGCAGATACGTATTGAAGTGTACGATCCAGATAGTGGAGCTGATTGGGGGAATATTCAGCAAGGTTTAGCGCTGTTTTATGGACCATTAACTCATCATGAGGCTATTGGACAAGGCGTAATATCTAGTGGAACAAACTCTGACAGGGATAAAATCGTATCAACATTTAGTTATAATTATGCTAAAGATTCTTGTGAGAGCAAAGGAGGATTACCATCTGAGATTCAATTACAAGAGCTATACGCTAACAGTTCTCCAGTAAACCAAAATTGGCCTGTTGCACTTAATTATTGGTCAAATGATGTAAATAAAGTAGTTAGTTTATTTAACGGACAAAGTTCTGCACCAGTTGGTGCGGGCGCATATTACGTAACTTGTGTTAATGAAGGTGGCTTTATTATTGATAGTGAGCAGTCTTTTACTTCAGATGTTATTGCTAATGGTGGTGCTACAAATGAAGGTATTGCAGAGGTAGTCGTAGAGCTTACATTTAATCAGCAGCCTGTATCTGGTGCAGTTATTAATGCAAGTGTTCCTGATAAGACGCTTGCGCAGTTAGATGAGAGCTCAGTGACAACAGATGATGATGGCATTGCTACTTTTAAAGTTACAGATATAAAAGCAGAAACAGTAGAGTTTACTGCCGAATATAATGGTGAAGAACGAAATATAAACATTACTTTTATTGGAGATAAAAATACGGCAGAACTTGTTTCAGAAGTTATGATAGATAATGCATTGCTTATCGGTGGCTCTAATGAAATAGCGGCAACATTAAAAGATTATTTTAATAATGGATTGCAGGGAGAATCCGTAATTTTTTCTTCTGATAGCTCTGATGTTAAAATTACTCCAGAGACGAGTGTTGTTGATTCTCAAGGAGTGCAAAAAGCCAGTATAGAATGGATAGGTAGCGAAACTATAACTAGTGATCCAAATATAAATATAACTTCAAGTTATACTAAACCAAATGGTGAAGTGATTTTTGTAAATAACGATATCACTTTTAGTACTGCTGTATTTAAAGGGTTATCTATTGATGTTAATTATGAACCAATTTACACTGGAAGAAATAAAGTTCATGCAAAAGTATCACTTTCTGATGGAAGTCCAGCAGTTGGAATACCAGTAACGTTTTCATCTAGCTTAACGTGCAGTACTGGTTATAACGGTGAAAAGGTCGTTAACACAAATGAACAAGGTATTGTTATTATAACTCTTACTTCGTCTATAATCGGAAACTGTACAGTCACTGCAAGTGCACTAGGAGAAATAGATACAGCTACAGTATATTTTAGCGAGGAAGATCCTGAAATAGAAGCATATACTTCTACTGCGGGTATTGATCCTGACTATTATACTACTGCCGCCGCTGCAAGGTTAACACCAAAAAAATCTGGACAGCAAATAAAATTTACTTTATCAGTTGCTCAAGGTTATAACTGGAACACCACTTGTCGCTTTGCTAATAACTCAACTGTTATATGGGCAACTACCGGGGAAGGTGGCTATACGCCTGCTCAGAAGGTTACTAGAACTGATCAAGATAATAATAATGGTTATGGTCATTGTTGGGTGAAAGTGTTGTGGGTTGCTGAAGACATAAGTGATTCGGGTTGGATAATTTTTCCTGAATAGTATTTAGTTGTTTCATATGATTTTGAGTCCTGTTTCGTAATATGAATGGGACTCTAGTACATATTAAACTATATGCTGTTTGAGGAAAGTGGTCTTAGTATATAAATATAACTATTATATTATCTATTAATTAAATATAAGAAGCGATGCTATTAACAATTAAGTAATTTTAACGATGGTAAATAGGAATGAAATAAACAGTAAAAATATTTTGGCGGGGAAATTATATATTATTCATTATCAAGGTCGGCGAGGGTTAGGGGCGTGATAGTGTATATTATGTGTGCAAAAGACAATTGATAATATCATCTAATGATTATTTCTTCCCAAAATAGTTTGCTGTTTTAATGAAAGGCTAAGTGGATAACACTTAGCCTTTTTTATGGTTCATCGCAGATTAGCGGGAATTGAAAACAAAAACGGCAGTTAGTGGTAAAGTTACATCGCCAAACACAACTTTTCATAAACTGCCGTTTTCATGCCAAATAATACTTTTTTATCATCATTCTGGAAAGGTTTTCAGATCGTAAAATCTCATAAAACTGATTCATTAATATCTATAACCTTAAAGCCTGATTCCCCAGCATTCTGCTCTTGCGGGCGACTCTCTGAATTTACTCACGATACTCAGTGGCGAACTATTAAAGACGCTATGATATTAGGAACTCCAGTTGAACTTTTGATTCAGACTAGGCGCATTACATGTTCGCTATGTGGTACAAAAACGGAAGCAATATCTTGGCTTAAACCATACTCACGCCTGACTAATCGATTGATAGAATATATTGAACAACTGCTGCCTTTGCTGCCGATTAAACATATTTCAGAACTGACTGGAGTACATTGGCACACGATAAAGAACATTGATAAACAACGACTTAAACGAGTTATCCCTGACATACCATGGGATAAATTACGTCAACTAGTGATGGATGAGTTTGCCATATTTAAAGGACATCGATATGCAACAGTGATTGCCGATGCGCAGACACATCAAGTGCTTTGGATTGGTTTAGGTAGAAGCCGAACTGATATCAGGCCTTTCTTTGAAGAGCTTGGTGAGCATGCCGAAAATATCGAAGCAGTAGCTATGGATATGAATACAGCTTTCGATCTCGAAGTGAAAGCTCATTGCCCTAATGCGCGTATTGTATACGATCTTTTTCATGTGGTAGCCAAATATGGACGAGAGGTAATGGATAGAGTTAGGGTAGATCAAGCGAATCAACTCAAAGAAGACAAAAAAGCTCGTCGTTGGATTAAGCGTTCACGCTGGATCCTTTTGAAAAATAGAGACAACCTAGACGCAAATCAACAGAGTTATCTAGATGAAATACTTTCGGTAAACCACGATTTAATGGTGACTCATTTGCTAGGAGAGCAATTAAAAGAGCTCTGGTATTGTGACTCAGAAACGCAGGCAATAGAACTATGGGATGTATGGTGGCAACAGGTAAATGAGAGTGGGATCCAACCATTAATCAGTTTTGCACGAAAGTTAAAACCATACCTTCACGGAATTGTTAGTTCGGCTTTATATCGATTAAATACATGTACACTGGAAGGAATAAATAACAAAATTAAGCTGATCAAAAGAATGGGGTATGGCTACAGAGATACAGACTATTTCTTTATGAAGATAAAAGCGGCTTTCCCCGGAAAGCCGCGATGAACCTTTTTTATGGGCCTCATAGTCGGCTATTGTTCGCGGGAAGCGACAATATATCCCAGAGAGGAATGGCAACACTCCAGTCATTGGAAGTGCAATCACTCCGAGCTGTAAAGAATTAAAGAGTTTAAAAACAACAACTCACTAGAACAGAGAGAGATTGGTATATTAAAAAAGCCAGCGCTTTGTTCATTCAAAACCATTAAGAAGAGTAGCATCGAATAATTAAGGAAAAAATCATTAATTTAGGTGTTGGTAGTGCTTCTTTAGATATTGATAATCAAATAATTACTTTTATCTCTGATGAGCCTAGCTATAGCCAAATAATTTATTCTTATGGAAATGAAACGGTAAAGATTAATACCTAGATCCCAAGAATAACCGACACACTTTGGTATAGATTAGAGAGTCAGTTGCCTATAAGCTTCAAGCTCTCACACAATCAACTAAGGTAATCCCATGGGACACCAATATAAGCAACTGACACTAAGTGAAAGATACCAGATTGAAGCTTGGAATACACACTGTATTTCTGCTCGGGAAATAGGACAAAAATTAAAACGGAGCAATGGTTCCATTTCAAGGGAATTACGACGCTGTCCTGCTGGAAGTTATTCTGCCGAGCAAGCGCATAGACATGCTTTTCAAAAAAGAACACTTTCAATTAAGCATACAAAATGTAACCAAAAGAATAAGAAAATTATTCAAACATACCTGCGACTTGGTTGGAGTCCAGAGCAGATATCTGGACGGATGCGTAAAGAAAAAATAGAAAATACAATATGTTGCAGTACGATTTACAATGTAGTTAAAAGAGAGCATTGGCAAAGAATGCTTGCTCGAAAAGGTAAAAAATACAAACTACGTAAAGGTGTAGAAGCAGGAGCAAGATTAATCCCTAACCGTGTTGATATCTCTCAACGGCCTACAATTGTTGACGATAAATCAGAAGTTGGCCACTGGGAAGGTGATACAGTTTATGGCCAAGATGGGTATTTAGTCACGATGGTAGAGCGAGTATCTAAGCTATTAGTTACCTGTAAAGTACGCAGTAAGTCCAAAAAAGCCGTTACTCGTGGAATAAATCGCATGATGAAGCCCTTTAAAGGGCTTTGCAAAACAATCACATTTGATAATGGCGGAGAGTTTGCGGGTCATGCTAAGATAGCTAAGCATCTGAACTGTGACATTTATTTTGCTAAACCTTACCATTCCTGGCAGCGAGGTTTGAATGAGAATACCAATGGTTTACTAAGACGTTTTTTCCCAAAGGGAATGGCCATTGGAGAACTTGCAGCAAAAGAGATTAAACAGGCAGAGCTTTTGATTAATTCGAGGCCTAGAAAGGCATTAAATTTTCTGAGTCCGAGTGAGTTTTTAAACGGTAAGCGTGTGTCGGTTATTGTTACGATCTAGCATACAGATGTAATCATTGATGTAGGGTCTTATATATCAGACCCTAATGGTGAGAAGCTTTAATTGATATATGTTGATTCTTGGTATGCATCGATAACACCGTTAGATCTTAGTGATAAAAATAATACAGCATTTACTTTTAATACTGAGCGCGCAGGTGAGCATTTTGTGACTTACGCAGTATCTGATCACAACGGTGGTTATGATATAGGTCAGACACGGGTTGACGTTTATGATCCAAATTGGCTGACTACGTAGATTCTTATTTTGAATCCGGTTCTTTTGGTCCTTATGGGAAACAATATGTATGATGCGATGGGTTGGCCGGTCACCATTAACTACTGGACGTCGAGGATAGCTCCTTCTAACAACTATTTCGCGTGCGGCTCATTTCGGGCGCGGCGAGAAACGACTATGGCTCTAACCCCTCTTGACTTGGCCTCGTGCATGGCAGTTATGGGTGGCTAAGCCCCCACAATTGCCTACTGTGAAAGTTTTGGGTGCCGAACTTAAAAAGCTGGGCTCTCAATGTGTATTCTCAGGTGGACTCCCTATACAGCAGCTTAACTAAAGTAGTTATCACTCCTGACAAAAATGGCATGGTTACCATTGACTTTAAAACAGATATGGCAGGTTGGGAATCGTGGTATCAATTAAATAAAAGGAAGTTATTAGTAGTTAAGTTACCTGAGGTAAAAGCTCAACCAAAAGTAGATAATAGGTTTATTAAAGTTTGGATGCCACAGTGGATAGTAGAAAAATTAGATGACTACACTGCTGATACGTCTATCCCTGATTGGAAGTTATTGTTTGATGGAGTGTAATGCTTAACAAAAACTATCAGACCACTACAATTATGGCTTAATTGATAATTACAACGTAATTTTTTGGAATAGATAAGTATCAACGTCTCACCCTGTATAATCTCAGTTCGATAACACTCTATTAAGTAGGGAAGGGGCCTCCTACTTAATAGAGTGTTATCGAACTGAGGGATGGATGCTTAATAAAGTTACTAATTTGTGGTTAAAATAAATGTGAATTATTATTATATAGATTAACTATAGTAACGTTCCCATTACGTCGTTGAACTCTTAAAGTATCTTCGATTCTTGTAGTGTGATATTGATAATAATTATTTGATTTCAAGCTATTTAAGAACCGCATGTTTTTTCTATTATGGATCATGTTGTGATCATCAAAGTGATATATATAAATAGCACTGTTTGTTTTTAACTTCATGTATATAGCTTTAATATGTAAATAACTACTTTGGTTAATATTTTCATTTTTAGGAAAAATATAAGCATTAAAAAAACCATATTTACAATTTCCAGTAATGTTATAATCTTCAATTTCATAGTAAAATGAAGTGTTACATCGAGTTCCATTAATGACAGGCAGTAAACATAGAGTCGAGCTAATTAATAAAATAGTTATAATTAGAATTTTAATCTTTTGTTTTATCATTATTACCCTCCTTATATTTTTGGTACGTATAAAAACAGCCAGTTTATTGCAAAAAATGTACAAGTTAAGAAAATTAATACACTTAAATAAAATAAAATGGTTAATGTAATACTACTACTACTACTACTACTACTTTTATTATAGTCTTTAATGATTTCTTCATCTTCTAGTTCATCGATGACGTTATGTATAACTGTTGCTTGTTGTGAAAATGTATAACCAATTCCTTTGTTAGAATTAATGATATCAGGGTCTTCTAAAGCTTTTCTTAAATTACTAACAGCAACTGTTAGAGAGTTAACAACGACAACTTTTTTTGGCCATCCAATCGCCATTAACTCCATTTTATCTATTATTTTTCCTTGATTTTCAAGTAAGTAAGCGAGTAAATATACTTCGCTTTGGCTTAATTTTCTAACGTCATCCCCATCGCCTGTGATTGTTCTGTCTAGCGTATTAAAAACTCGGTCATTTATCTGATAAATCGCCATAATTAGTGTGAATACCTTATTAAAATGAAATTACTGTGAAATTCGTGCCCCTAACTGTGATGCTCATCACATTATGCACTCATCGCAGGTTTAATGAAGTAATAAAAGGGTGAATTAGCTTTATGTGAATTTTTCGTTTCTTCATGTTTTTTTTATGTTTTTTTTATGTTTTTATTATGGACTTGTTTATTAGGTTATGGGTAATAAATTTCATTTTTGTCGTTAATTAGTGAACTGCATCTCAATTTTGTGAGAGGATGATTAACATCTTATTTGTACAGATAGTTTGCAATATTACTGTTCTTAATGAGATTAAATGCGTCTGTGTGAATTGTTCTCACAGATAGAAGTTCAGAGTAACTGTATAACGTGGATTATGTAAATGAAGAGCATCAAGTTATTACTATTATTAATATATTTACCTTCGCTGTCCTATGCACAAATCTCTCCATATCAAATGAGTATAGGTGCTGCATTTTCGGTTTTGGATGATGTAAAAGAATCAGAATCGATAGGGTATGAAGCGATGCTAGGTTACCGCTTTAAAGAGTCTATTTTGTTTGAAGCGGGTTTAGGTAACTATGGTTTGAGTGGTTCTAAACCGTATGAATTTAAATCAGCACTTGTTAGGTTTAAATCAATGATCCCGGTTAGTGATTATGCTTCACTATATTTAGGTGGTGGGGCTGCATATGATGATAAGTCATATCCATTATTAACAGCAGGGGTAAACTATCGTATAGATGATCATTGGTATGTAGATGCCGGTTATCAAGGCATTTTTAATATAGAAACGGTAGATACAAATTTATACTCGTTTAATGTTTCGTTGGTTTATCGATTTAAAAATAAAAAAGAAGTAATACCAGCAGTAGAGGTAATACCAATTGTAAAAGATCCCCCAACTATACCAGTCGTTTCTGAAGAGAAAAAAACGATTGTTCCAGTAGAAGAGATAGTAGCATGTGTTAAAAAATCGGCTGATTACAAGGTAAAAGAAGGTGATTATATTATTAGTATTGCTAGGCAACACAATATGACGTTATCTCATTTTTTAAAAGTAAATAAACAGTTTAACTCTCGTAATATTAATCTTATTTATCCGGGAGAAATTATTTCATACAGTTATATTGACTGTGAATAATGATATATAATCATGTTGTTTGTTAATGAAATTTTCTAATTACATTCTTATGTTTATATCGTAAATATTTATTTAAAGTATTACTTATGCCTCATACGTTAAAAAAAACAGAATCTCAAACTATTAATGAACTAATGTGTATTATTAGTTTGTTTGATGACCTTCACTTAGAGGTTATCAAAATAATGCATCAAAGATTAAAATTGAGTAATTCTCTATTTTCTGAGTTATCACTTTCAGAGATTACACTTTTAATTAGTTCATCAGAAAGAGAATATAAAAATTTAAAAATGGAAGCCTTATGAAAAGCAAAAAGATAAATAAGAAAGTATCTCAAATTGATATAATTATTGAGTTTTTAGAAAAAGATTTAAATGTAATGAAACAAGTTGATCAAACGCAGATAAGTCTTTTTGATATAGAATCCATTCTTACACAATCTTTAAATAGAGTTAATCGATTCAAGAAGAAATAACACTATTTTTGATATGTAAAATCATATAAGAATATATGAGTTAATTTATAAGTAATATGGATGTAATTACTGTAAGTGAAAAAATGAACATAAAAGATAAAATTTGGTCAAGTCATGATATGAAATATAGCTCTTTTTTCATTAGTATGTTTCTTATATGGCTTATGACATTCTTTGCATTTTATAGTGCAATTTCATTTGATATTAATAGACAGGGCGACCGCATGAGTGTTTAGTTTTTAGCCATACTATTAAAACCAGCGTTTAATACTGCCTCTAACATAGAGGTATTCATCATGCAGCGTTTCTGCTTTCCGACAATACTGAGTTTAGTCGGCTCTTCTCGAAGCATATTCAGACTCATATGGCGCAAGCAGGCTACGTTTTCTGAACCATGCCCCTTGTATATCTGACACGCATCTTCATTCATACTAACATCAAGTACCCAATGCATAGATTCAATACCCCAATGCTCTCTAACCGCATTAGCAGCCTGCTCTGCACTCAGCTCCTTTGAGCTAATGTAGTAACGGTACTCTAAATCTAGCTTCTTTCCTTTCTCAAAACGAAAGTTTTCAATCATTACTATGCTTTTTAGGCTAACCCAACGACTGAAGTCACCCTCAAGCTTGTTACTCCCTAATACATAACATTGACGTGATTCGATGCGTCCATGACTTTCTTCAAAAACAACAGTATCTGCCATGTTTGCTCGCTCTTTTGAAAATGCTTTTTCTATTGCTTTACGAAGCTTTCCTTGGTTACTTTTTACTGCAAGTAAGTAGTCTCCGCCTTTGTCAGTAATGACTTTTGCTATCTTGGTTTGACATGCCATTGCATCGATAGTTATCAATGCTCCCTTTATGTCGAGCATCTGTATTAGTTCTGGTATTGCCGTAATTTCATTACTTTTTTGTTCGGTCTTTAACTGCCCCAGCACGAGTTTATTTGATGAAGCGTAGGCACTGATCATATGGATGGTACTGGCTCTATCTTCACGATTGTAGGAGCCTCGAAGTGTTTTTCCATCAATAGCAATCACTTGACCTTTCGTTAGTGTATGAATTGAAGACATCCAATTAATAAAGCATTCTTGAAACTGCTTAGGCTCGATAGTAGATATGATGCGTGCAATAGTATCATCAGCAGGAATTTCATTTAAAAACAATCCATTGAGTTTAAACCAGTCATGATGCCCAAGAATATATTCACGAATATCGAACCACCCTTTAGCTCCTGCGATTACAGAGCATAAAGAGCCAAATAGAACCTCAAACAGACAATAAGTGGTCTTCGCACTTTGGCGTTGGTCAGTAACAGTGTGAAAATGCTCTTTAAAATGGTCAATATGCATGATGCTCTCCCTAAAAAGGGAGTATATGATCACAACTAAATGTGATCGTCAAATCGATCTTTAAATTGACTAAAAAACGTTCACGATCTCACCCTGTATTAATAGAAAAGCAGATCAAGAAATGGAGGAGTATAGCTTGTCACTTCTTGATAAATTGGAAGCGTATCTTAAAAATGCTGAAAAAAAATTAGATGAGATAAATAGCTTATCTTTGCCTACGTGCTCAGCTGATACTATTGATAAGCTTAAACTTATCAATTTTAACTATTCGTTGATTAAAAATATTACATGGTTAGATAAAGATAAAGATAATGATGAAATTTGTTCTAGTATGCATGGTCAACATCAAGACAAACTTGAAGGGGTAAAGCCAGATATATTACTAAATAGTGTTAATTATTGGTTTAATCAAATAGCAGATCAAAATAATCCTAAAAGCTATCATTTTGTTATGGGAAAAGGGGACTCTAGGATAGATATGCATTTAAACATTATTTTTAATTCATACATCAAAGTAAGACCTTATTTAAAAGCTCAAATTTTATCTAAAGGCAAAGTTGTTTCAAGTTCGAAGTTGACAAATATGACGTCTTTATCTTTTCTGAATGAAGATGAATGGAAAGTAAAAAAAATAATATCAAGTTTTGAGTCATTCTCAGTGATTGTTGCTAGAAATAAAGGAAACATAAACTTAATGATCTTAGAGTCTTTTATTGATTATTTTAAGGTTATGTCATTAGTTTCAATATTCCTTTGTTGTGTATTATATTTCTCTGTGAAAAATCGCCAAAAATCTTTTAAATTAAAAATAGTTGATGGGTTTAACAAAGATGAATTTATTCCTTATTTTCAACCTATTATAGATGCAAAAACTAAAAAATGTGTTGGTGCAGAAGTATTAACCCGTTGGATTCGTAGTGATGGTGAGTTTATATCTCCTATGGAGTTTATTCCTGCAGCTGAGAGATATGGACTTATTACAACATTAACCCAACGTATTATTGTTAAAGCATTAAAAGATGTAGGGTTATTTTTAGCACAGCATCCTGAACATTATATTTCGATTAACTTGTCACTAGACGATTTAAACGATGATTCAGTTTATAACTTGCTGATAAAAGAGACAAAAAATTATAAATTATCTTCAAGACAGATCCGTATTGAGTTGACTGAGCGACAGTTTATAGATAAAGAATGTTCAATATCTGCTTTACATCGATATAGAGAGGCGGGATTTAAAATATATGTTGATGATTTTGGTACTGGATATTCAAGTTTAGCGTATTTAAAGGATTTACCATTAGATACTTTAAAAATAGATAAAGTGTTTGTAGATAGTCTTGTCGATAAATCTGCGTCAAGTTCTGTAACGAAACACATTATCGATATGGCAAAAACATTAAATTTAGATTTAGTTGCAGAAGGGGTGGAAACAGAACAGCAGAGCAAGCATTTACAAGCTTTAGGAGTAAATGTCATGCAAGGTTGGTTATACAGTAAAGCTTTACCTTCAGTTGACTGGATTCTTTTCTGCCATATAGAAATGAACTCATACCATGATGGTGATGGGAGAAGCATAGAAGATTAGAAAACGTTATAAATTCTAATATAGAAAGATAGAGCAAAAATGCAGTAATAAAATGAATTATTACTGCATGAATTAGGCTATTGAAATTTTAAATAGTAAAGGACTATGCTTTTAATCCATTAAGCAGTAGCTCTAAATCTTGTCCCTTTAATCTAAGTTGTTCGATATTAGATTCAGAATCTTTGATCATCTTATGAACTTGATTTGATTGAGTTCGAACATCTTCAACCGTTGAAGCAATACTTACCGCAACTTCGCCTTGCTGGCTAGCCGCTGTTGCAATTTCATTGTTACTTTGTGCAATAGTATTATTACGATCGGCAATATTTGAAATATCGTTATTTACCTGCTGCATTAACTCTTGGCCAGTTTCAGCATTACTCACCGTATTCGATGTTAGTGTTAATAATGATTTACTGTTTGTTTGCAGTGCTTCTATCATTGCTTGGATCTCAACCGTTGCTTGTTGAGTTCGGCTTGCTAATGTACGAACTTCATCTGCAACGACAGCAAATCCACGACCTTGTTCACCTGCTCGTGCTGCTTCAATCGCAGCATTTAAGGCTAATAAATTTGTCTGTTGTGAAATACCATTGATGGTTGCAACTGAATCATCAATTTTGGCTGCATTGCTGTCTAGCTCTTGTACCGCATGTGCAGCTTGATTGATTTCTTCCGATAAATGACGAATTGCTTGTACTGCAGAATCGACCTGAGATTGGCCAAAGCGAGCCGAATCCATTGCATCTGTAGATTGAGAAGAAGCTTCGTGAGTGTAATTAGCCACTTCTTGAATTGATGTCGTCATCTCTTCTGTTGCACTAGATAGAAGGTCAAGTTGCGCTAACTGTTTGTCAGAGGCATCTGAGCTTTTATGGCTGTTTTGACTTAATTCCGAGCTCATTTGCTGAATAAGAGCCACTGACTCTTGCATAGCCAATACTAATTGTTGTTCACGGTCTGCTAATTTATCAATGGTAATCGCAATAGTACTGAACTCATCTCGTACAGGAAAATAGTTCATACGCTGTGTTAAATCACCAGACTCCAGTGTTTCTAATGCTTTATTCATAGCAAACATCGCACCGCCAATGAAGGTCATAATGTAATAAACACTAATAGCCATGACGAATAAAACCACGATGATCAAAGAAACTTGTAACGCAGATAATGCAGACCAAAGCGTCACATTAGAATTAGCACTGATGCTATAATTTCCAGAGTTAACAGCAGCACTGTGCTCACCAGAGCCAACAGAAAACTCAGCAGATTGAGACAAAAGGGTGACGGCATCTTGACGAGAAACTTGTTGTTGGTCCAACATAGAAGCAATAAATTGAACTTCATGCTCTAATGTTTCTGCCATCATGCTATCAGCAGCAGAATCCATAATTGCTGTTAGACTTAAAAGGGCGATAATAGGAAGTAAGAAAAGTAAATAGAACTTTTCTTGAATTTTTAGATGGATAAGGTATTTGTCAATCCAACGAAACGCTGATTCTTTCATATGAGATCCGTATATATGAGGGGAAAATTGATAATATCTCATAATTAAGAATTATTTATTATAAATTACAGCTATAGGTGAGTTATGTCGCAAAAATCAGTTAAGTTTACTGTAAAGGGAAAAGTACAGCGGGTTGGTTTT
Organism: Aliivibrio thorii; assembly: GCF_057368585.1. Lineage (NCBI taxonomy): Bacteria > Pseudomonadati > Pseudomonadota > Gammaproteobacteria > Vibrionales > Vibrionaceae > Aliivibrio > Aliivibrio thorii. The sequence continues at coordinate 1,247,646 of NZ_CM170654.1, forward strand.
CGTTTTCATACCGCACATATAGCATTGAAACTAGGGTTAACTGGTTATGCTCGAAATCAAGCTGATGGATCGGTTGAGGTGCTGGCTTGTGGAGAAGAAGAAAAGATAAATGCGTTAGCTGAATGGCTAAGATCTGGGCCTCAATTGGCTCGTGTCAATTCACTTGAGCAAGTTGAAACCCAGTGGCAAGCGTTATCTGATTTTAAAATGTATTAAAACCATCGGACTCTTTTAAATAAACAATTATAGGCATTTTGCAGGTTTTGGTAAGCCAGCTAACTTAGTGGCTTGTTTTGCAGGGCCTAATTTGAATAGCGTAAACAGATATTTGCTGTTGCCTTTTTCTGGACCGTGTTCTTTTTCCATTGCTTTTACTAGCATGCGAACCGCAGGGGATGTTTTAAACTCTTCATAAAAAGAGCGAACAAAACGAACCACTTCCCAATGAGCTTCTGTTAATTCAATATTTTCTTCCGCAGCTAACATAGGCACTAAGTCCTCACACCAATCGGTATGATTCATTAAGTACCCTTGAGCATCGCGTTCAATATGCTTTCCGTTAAATTCCATACAACTATCTTAATGGTTAGGATTAATCTATTGAGTTTAGCAAACAGATATCAGTTCGAGCAATCGAGAATTATTACATTTAAGTAAAACAGATTTTTATCTCTCAAAGGCAGATAACACAAAGAATGTGATAGAATTACCATAGTTAATGAATAATAAAAGATTCAGTAGGATATATTTTGAGTCAATCAAATCAAAATTCAGCAACCACACTTAGAAAAGCCTTAAGTGAATGTATGCTGCGTGACCGTTTTCGCCTAAGCAAACGCATTCAAGGCGCATCACGAATTAAAAAAGAAGAATCAAGAAATGCCGTGTTTGATGAAATAGCATTAGACATCGCACAATCTATGCAGGTTGCTAATAACCGTGAAGCCGATCGTCCAACAATTCAATACCCAGATCTGCCTGTTAGTCAAAAGAAAGACGAAATAGCAGAAGCAATTGCGAATAACCAAGTGGTTATCGTTGCAGGTGAAACGGGCTCAGGTAAAACCACACAGCTACCAAAAATTTGTTTGGAATTAGGCCGAGGTAAATTTGGTAATATTGGTCATACACAGCCACGTCGTCTAGCTGCTCGTTCTGTTGCTGATCGTATTGCCGAAGAGATGGAAACCGAGCTAGGTAGCCATGTTGGTTACAAAGTTCGATTTAATGATCAAGTCTCTGAGCGCACTCAAGTTAAATTGATGACGGATGGTATCTTACTTGCGGAGATCCAAAACGACAGATACTTAAATCAATACGACACCATTATTATCGATGAAGCGCACGAACGCAGTCTAAATATCGATTTTATTATGGGGTATTTGCGTGAGTTATTACCAAAGCGTCCAGATTTAAAAATCATCATTACTTCGGCAACCATCGATCCTGAACGTTTTTCAAAGCACTTTAATAATGCACCTATTATTGAAGTATCAGGGCGAACTTACCCAGTTGAAACACGTTATCGTCCAATTGTTGAAGATGGCGATGATACCGATAGAGATCAGCTTGAAGCCATTTTTGATGCCGTCGATGAATTATGTGAAGAAGGGTTAGGGGATATTCTGTTGTTTATGACGGGTGAGCGAGAAATTCGTGATACCGCAGAAGCATTAGAAAAACGTAACTTACGAGACACTGAAATTGTGCCTTTATACGCACGTTTATCATCTCAAGAGCAAAATCGTGTTTTCCAACCTCACGCAGGTCGTCGAATTGTATTGGCAACCAACGTGGCAGAAACGTCGTTAACCGTTCCTGGAATCAAATACGTTATTGATCCGGGTACTGCGCGTATTAGTCGCTATAGTTACCGAACTAAAGTACAACGTCTTCCAATTGAAGCGATCTCACAAGCGAGTGCCAATCAGCGTATGGGCCGTTGTGGGCGTGTATCTGAAGGTGTGTGTATTCGTCTGTACTCAGAAGAAGACTTTGTTGCGCGCCCTGAATTTACCGATCCTGAAATTTTACGTACTAACTTGGCATCTGTTATTTTACAAATGACCGCATTAGGTTTAGGTGATATTCAAGCCTTCCCATTTGTAGAAGCGCCAGATAATCGTAACATTCAAGACGGTGTTAAACTGCTTGAAGAGTTGGGGGCTATTAACCCTAATGCGAAAGATTCGAAGAAAAGCTTAACGAAAGTTGGACGTGAGTTGGCTCGTTTGCCAATCGATCCACGTTTGGCTCGTATGGTTCTAGAAGCGCCAAATTACAATGCATTGCAAGAAGTGATGATCATTGCGGCAGCACTATCGATTCAAGATCCTCGTGAACGTCCAAGTGACAAAAAACAACAGTCTGATGATAAGCATAAACGCTTTAACCATGAAGACTCGGATTTCTTGACCTTTGTGAACCTATGGCAGCACGTGAAAGAGCAGCAAAAGGCACTTTCAAGTAACCAATTTAGAAAGCAATGTCGTAAAGACTTCTTAAATTACTTACGTGTTCGTGAGTGGCAAGATGTTCATTATCAATTAAGCCAAGTAATGAAAGAACTTAATTATAAAGTGAACCAAGAAGCCGCAGGTTATCAAGGTGTTCATACTGCTATTTTAGCCGGTATGCTTTCTCATATTGGTCAAAAAGATCAAGAAAAAAACGAATACCAAGGTGCACGTAATGCGCGTTACCATATTTTCCCTGCGTCTGGTCTATTTAAGAAGCAACCTAAATGGATAATGGTGGCCGAGCTGGTTGAAACCTCGAAATTATGGGGTCGTATTGTTGCGAAAATTCAACCAGAATGGATTGAACCATTAGCAGGGCACTTGATTAAGCGTAGTTACAGTGAGCCACATTGGTCTAAAAAATCAGCAGCGGTAATGGCATACGAAAAAGTCACTATTTATGGCATTCCAATTGTACCTAAACGCCAAATTAATTATGGCTCGATTGATGCTCCAGTGTGTCGTGAAATATTTATTCGCTCAGCACTAGTTGAAGGGGATTGGAATACCAATCATAAATTCTTCAAAGAAAACCGAAAGCTACTGCAAGAAGTTGAAGAGTTAGAGCATAAATCACGTCGTCGTGACATCTTGGTTGATGATGATCAGCTTGCTGAATTTTATGATCAACGCGTGAATACTGAGGTTGTATCAGGTCGCCACTTTGATTCTTGGTGGAAGAAAGCACAGAAAGATACCCCAGATTTATTGAATTTTGAAAAAGAGATGTTATTCCGTAATGATGCAAGTCATGTAACGGATCTTGATTATCCTAACTTCTGGCATCAAGGCAGTTTAAAACTTAAACTAAGTTATCAATTCGAACCGGGGCAAGACAGTGACGGGGTAACAGTACACGTACCATTGCCAATCTTAAACCAAGTGACAATGGATGGCTTTGATTGGCAGATCCCAGGTTTACGTCATGAATTAGTCGTGGCGTTGATTAAGTCATTACCAAAAACAATTCGTCGTAATTTTGTACCAGCACCTAATTATGCAGATGCGTTTTTATCTCGAGCAACACCATTTGATGCGCCGTTATTAGACAGTCTTGAAAAAGAGCTACGTCGTATGACTGGGGTAGAGGTATTGCGTGAAGATTGGAAGTTAGAGCAAATTCCAGATCATTTAAAAGTAACTTACCGAGTGGTTGATCACCGTAATCGTAAATTAAAAGAAAGCCGCGATCTGTTTGATTTGAAAGATGGTTTAAAAGACAAAGTTCAAGAAACCTTATCCCAAGTCGCAGATGATGATATTGAGCAAAAAGGGCTTAAAACGTGGAGTTTTGGTGAGCTACCTGCACTTTACACACAGAAACGTGGTGGCTTTGAAGTTAAAGCTTACCCTGCAATTGTGGATGGTAAAGACAGTGTTGAAATCAAACTGTTTGAGACAGAAGAAGAGCAGCACAATGCAATGAAAGCTGGTCAACGTCGCTTGATCCTTCTTAATGTCCCATCGCCAATTAAGTACTTACATAGCAATTTACCAAACAAGTCGAAATTAGGTTTGTACTTTAATCAATATGGTCGAGTGTTAGATTTAATTGATGACTGTATCGCTTGTGGTATTGATAAGTTGATTGAAGAGAAGGGCGGCCTAGTATGGGAGCCTGAAGCTTTTGAACAAATGAAAGAACACATTCGAGCAGAGCTTGGGGATACGGTTGTTGAGATAGCCAAACAAGTTGAGACGATTTTGACAACGGCATTTCAAATACAGAAAAAACTAAAAGGCCGTGTTGATTTAAGTATGGCATTTGCGCTTTCTGATATTAAAGCCCAAATCGAGAATTTAATTTTCAAAGGCTTTGCGACAGAGTGTGGTTGGAAGCGATTGGCAGACATTCATCGTTATATGAAAGCGATTGAACGTCGAATGGAAAAATTGCCAATTGATCCAAATCGAGACCGTGTACACTTATTGAAAGTGGAAAGTATTAATAATGAATATAAAGAATTGCTGAATAAAATCCCCAAAGGGCAGCCAATTCCTGACAGTGTAAAAGACATTCGTTGGATGATAGAAGAGCTAAGAGTGAGCTATTTTGCTCAACAACTTGGGACACCGTATCCAGTTTCTGATAAACGAGTTAAAAATGCCATTGCCGATTGTTAAGGTATCCCCTAGACTATAGGTAATGTCGGCATATTAATTGCTTTACTATAAATAAGATTAAAAAAAGCGGCAAAGATTGCCGCTTCCTTTAAATAAATAGGATTGAAAATGAAAAAGACACTTTTAGCGTTAGCTTTAGCAAGCGTATCAGTAACTGCTGCTGCTGATTCATGGATTTATGGCGGTGCGCAAGTAGGTTCTGCTGATTATAGAGGCGAAAGCTCAACGGTATATGGTGCTCATATTGGTACAGGTATTCTTCCTTTTATTGGCTTAGAAATGGGTGCGTGGAACCTAGGTTCTTATGATTTTGGTAGTGAAACTACAGATGTAACTTCTGTTAACTTTGCTGTTAAACCAAGCATCGATTTTGGTCCACTGCACGTTTACGGTAAAGCCGGTATGCACAGTTGGGAAGCTGACGGTTACCGTAAAGATGATGGTGTTGATCCATTCTTTGGTTTGGGTGTTGAATACAAGATTATCCCAATGTTTACTATTGGTGCAGGTTACAATAACTTTACAGTCGATGACAAAAACATCGATTTTGCATCAGTTAACCTAACGGTTCATTTCCTATAATCTTGTGGTTATCTGAATACAAAAGTGGCGACCAATCGGTCGCCATTTTATTAATAAGATAAAAGTAAAAAATTAATCAACTAATTGATATTCTTCTTTTAATACTTTAATGATCTCTGCTTTTGGGTTATCACTTAGTGTAATGGGTGCCCCGGTAATTTTGGCTGCGATTTCTAAATAAGTTTTAGACAAGTCCATCATCGCTTCTAATGGTAATGCATTCTCCTCAGCTAAAGAAAAGCGCTCATCCATACGGTTTTTATTTAAAAGAATATCTGGTTCAGAGAAATGATTAAGTAAAAACTGACGGAAACCTTCTTTAGAGTTTTCGATAATATGGCCAGAGCGATACGCATTTTTATCCCAAATACGTGAAGAATCAGGAGTACCTACTTCATCCATATAAATCAGTTTTTCATTGCCATCGGCATCATTAACGTAACCAAATTCAAATTTTGTATCAACAAAGATTTGATCGATTTTGTTTAATGCTTTAGAGATAACCGCAAAGCCTTCTTTAAGAAGTTTCTCGTATAAATCAATATCTTCAGTGCATGAGAAGTTGAATTTCTCATAGCTATCTTCAATATTTTTACGAGTGATGTTCACATCATCAACTTCTGGTACGCCATCAATACCTTTTAAAATGCCTTTGGTTGATGGAGTTAATAGTAATTCAGGTAATTGCTCATCTTTTTCTAAGCGTTCTGGAATTTGAATACCACAGAATTCACGTTCACCATTGGTGTAAGCACGCCACATGGAACCTGTAATATACTGACGGCAAATAGCCTCAATCATTACAGGCTTGGCTTTTTGAACGATCCATACGAATGGGTGAGGGATATCTAGAATATGGCTGTCTGCTAAATCATTATCCTTAAATAGTTGAAACCAGTGGTTAGAAATCGCATTTAATGCAGCACCTTTACCTGGAATACCTTTAAGTCCACCTTCACCATGCCAAATACAATCAAATGCCGAAATACGATCACTAATAACCATGATCGCTAAAGGTGCATCAGAAGCAACATTGTAGCCTTTTTCTTTGATTAGACGGCGGCTGTCTTCCTCTGTTAACCAATAGACAGAACGAACTTTACCGCTGTGTACTGGTTTATCAGTACGGATAGGGAGATCGTCATTAACAGCAAGCACTTGATCGGAAAGACTCATGATAGAATTCCTATATAAACTATTTAAATACAAGGCGCATCATACCAGAACTATTTATGACTACCAGAATAAAAAGCAAACGTTTGCTATTTTTTTGTTTAAAAACCGTGTTGAGCTAGGGAGCAGCAATCAGTTAAACTAACGTACACAAAAAAATGACTTAAATAGGGCACTTATGCGATCTAAAAAAATCATCGCTTTAGCTATGTTAATGGTTTCAAGTAACAGCTGGGCAAACATGTGTCCAGTTAACGTTAAAAACGATGTATTACTGACTCCAACAGGAGAAGTAAAAGTAGACAAAGCTCAAGACAAATTGAGAATTGATCACGATGGTCGTGTGTATGTTAATGGTCAAGAGCTTGATTTAACTGCAAAACAAAAGCAAGCGGTTGAAAAATATCAGCAACAAATCTCTAGCTATATTCCAACGGTTGTTGATTTTACTGATAAAGGAATTGCTGCCGCGAATGATTTTGTTAGTGAGATTGAAACGTCTTTTGATGCACAAGGTTCGTTTGATGCTGTAAAAATCAAGATCGATGAATATGGTGTGACAGCAAAACAAAAGTTTTATCAAGGTAAAGACCTCATTTTAGAGCAAGATTTCTTTAAAGAAGTGAATACGACTTGGAAGCAAGATTTTGAAGTAATGATCAAGAGCCTTGATAAAGAGATATTTGCAAGCGTATTCAATTCATTATCAAACAAAATGCAGGAAGGTGAGCTTAACTTTTCTGAACTGCAGCAACAATTTGCTGATGCCCAGACAGCAATGAAGTCAAAGATGGAAGAGCACCGAGTCGAAGTAAAAAAAGAAGCTCAAGAATTGTGTGATTCAGCAAAAGATATTGCAGAAGAAGAGCAAGATTTACATCAACTTGTACCAGAATTACAACCGTACCCAGTATTCACCATTTAATTATATAAAAAGAGATAGCTTACGATGTTCAGCACAGTAGAAACAATTATTTTTTCAAAAACAGTATGCCCATTTTGTGTTAAAGCAAAAGCAATTTTGGACGATAAAAACATAGCCTATAAAGTATTAACATTAGACGTAGATTTAAGCAAAGAAGAAATGGTTGCTTTAATTCAAGAAAAAGAAGGGATTGTTGTTAATACAGTGCCTCAAATTTATCTAGATGGAAAATACATAGGTGGACATGACGATTTAGTGGCGTTTTTTGAACGTCAAGATACTGGCATGGATCTTGGCGGTTTTGAGCTGTAGAATATAATTAACAAATACTAATTATACCGTTTATTTGGTAACTGATAATAAATAAGAGTAATAAAAATATGTGGAAACCTCTTCTAACATTAATGGATGATTCAGTAGTTGTACTGCGTTTTCCTGATGAGTTTCAGCCGGATGAAGAACCGACATTAAAAAACTTTAAAGATCGTTTAGAAGAGATTAATGCGCATAATTTTCATTTTGATGAAAAAATAATTACATCAGTCATACAAGATGTTAAGAACGGCATGAGCGCTCATCATCAAGAACGAGTGGTTGCTACACGGCGTGATGCTGAAGTTATCATAGCTTTAGAAGATCGTGATATGAAAGCAACGATGGCGGTCGTTGGTGCTTATGGTGGGCAAGATATTCAAAGTGGCGATATTATATCGGCTTTGACTAGCATGGAAATCACTCGCGGTATTAGTAAAAATGCATTAAAGAAAATTATGGTGTTAAGCCGTAATTTAGAGGCAGGAGAGAAAATATCTCTTCTTGTAGCTAAAGGCAAAGAGCCTATTGATGGTGAGAACGCGAGCTTTACCCCTTTAGTTGAAGATTTTCGTGAACAAGCACTACAGCCTCAAGAGAAAGAGGATGACGAAGATAAAGTTGATATGCGTGATCTAGGAGAGACCATTACAGTAGTGGAAGGAGATGAATTAATCCGACGCATTCCACCAACGAAAGGCGTAGAAGGTTATACAGTTAAAGGGGAAATAATTCCTGCAACACCAGGTAAGAATAGTAAGCTTCGTGCAGGTAAAGGTGCGGCTATTTCACCAAGAGATCCTGAATTAGTTATTGCAACCATTTCAGGTATGCCATGGATTAATCAAGATGGTGCAGATGTAGATAATGCGTTGTGCCTTAATGCCGTTGATATTTCTACAGGGCATGTGAAATTTAAAGGCAGTGTTATTGTCAGTGGTGATATTGCGGCAGATATGATCGTAAAAGCGACTGGTAGTGTGACTGTTGGTGGCTTTATTGAATCTGCAAATGTTCAGGCTCATGGTGATGTCATTGCTATGAAAGGGATCATTGGGCACCACGTTGAAGAGGGTGAAGAGCACACGTGTTTTGTTAAAGCGGGTGGTAAAATCACGGCTAAATTCGTGCAATCAGCAAACTTACAAGCCTCTGGAGATATTGAGTTAGGCTTACACTCTATTCAAAGTTTTGTGAAAAGTAAAAATGCAGTCACCGTTATGGACAAATCTGGTCGAACAGGTTCGATTGTTGGTGGTGAAGTTTATGCGGGCTCTACTATTACAACCGTTAATCTAGGTGCAACTGCAGGTACTCAAACTTTAGTTAAAGCGTTTACTCGTTTTGATAAATATAAAGAAAACATTGCAGACTTGAATGCTAAATATAAAGCAGCTCAAGAAAACACAATGAAGATAGTTCGAGCAGAAATGGATTTGGCTAAAGTGCCAAAAGCAGATCGTACATCTGAGCAAATTGAACGTGTTCAAACAATGAAAGAAGAGTCAAACAAAGAAATTACACTTTCAATGACGCGATTTCAATTAGCAGAAGAAGAACTAAGAAAGCAGCTTAATGAGAATGTTGTTAAAGTAACAGAAAGAATGTACCCAAGAGTGACTATTCAATACTCTGATGAACAAGTAACCACAAAGCGTGAGCACAGCCCATGTAAGATTTATTTTAATGAGTATGAAATTAAAATTGACCCAATAATTACCAAAAATACTAATCTAATAAATGACTAATTTATAGACGATAATTTGAATTTAAACCGCTCTTAGTAGCGGTTTTTTGTTATTAAAATGTACTTGTGTAAATGATGTGTTAGCGCAATGATAAGGTTCAGAGTTAAGAACTCTTAAGTGTGATCAGTAATTGATTTTAAACTTGCGGAGCTTCCAATATTCGCGATACTAAATACCTGTAGTAAAACATTTGTGCTTTTCAATAGGATGTTGAAAGTAGATGTCGGAATTATATCGAGGCAAATATGAGTAATATAATTGAGTTTGATTACAGTGCATTTCTTGTCGACTCAAGTAAACAAAAATGGACTTTTTCTCAAGCATTAAAAAGTATCATTCCCACGTTTGGAACCATTTGGAATGCGTCTGTTCATGACTCGACTCCGACTAAAGAAAGACTTCGTAAAGAAGCTCTACAGGTGCTCTCTTCTCATATTAATGATGAGTCTAATATGATTCGTCTTATCCGCTTGGCACGTATTGAAGGCATTACTGATTTAGAAATCAAATTGCCTTATATACTGGACAAAGATCAAGTTGATTATATTTTAGAAAATACTTATACAGATATATCTCAATCAAATGATGATATTGACTTGTTATATGTTCATTTAAAAGAAAGGTAATTTATTTAGCTGTCTTCATGGTTTGATTTCATATTAGTGTAATACTGTTATTTTTCGATTTAGTGTTAACCATTGTGAGTCAGAAAAATAGTAACAGCTAGAATTACAAATAATAGCGCTAGCGGTACCAAATTGTTTTGCCTTTTCTATCGTTTCTTTCTCTGTAAGATGATTAGATGCTTTTAATCGAACTAATCTATTTAATTCAATTCCATATTTCAATAGTGTTTCACAACTTGGCATTGATGTATTCGCCGTGATGAAAATCCACTTATCTTGTTTGGATAGGCTCTTTAATATCTGTATGAAATGAGCTTCACATTGTGCATTCACTTGGCTTGCAGCGCTAGTGATACGTTGTGGAATAGAGTGATTAAATGAGTTTGAGTACGTTGTTAGTGCCATTGCGCTGTTCATAATAAGATACCTGTTCATTTGTACAGTGTGTATTTATACAGTACTTTTTGTTTGGTTAATGATCAAGCTGTTTTTTCTTTTATATATGGTCTTTCATACCTTTAAATGAAGATTTTTTAATGCAAGACATTGATATTAATTGAATTGAGATTATATAAAGGAAATCCTGAACTGTCAGAGATAGGTTTGGTATAATTCATTTAGAATTTTTTGATGATAAAAAAGCATGTACGATAAATCATTATTAGAACCAATTTACTCTTTTCTAGAGTGTGAAACACCAGATGAATGGATTGATGAAGCCAAAAAACCACAGAACTTAGCGGTGATCCTCAAAGATCATTTGTTGTGTGAGCTGAAAGCGGCACAAAGTGCGATGTATTTAATTCGTAAGTATGCGGTAGATAAAGAAAGTGCTGTGACTTTATTAGAATGGTTCAAACCCTATGAAGAGTTTGCTTATAAAAAGGTGGGATCTTTAGAGACGTTAAAAGGAAAAAGTAATATTTCTAAAAAGATTACTGCTCGTAAAGATGCGAAATACAGTCAAGAGTTGATAGATAAAATGGTCTTGCTAATAAAAGAAGAATTACATCATTTTTATCAAGTACTCGAAATAATGGAAGAGAGAAATATTCCTTATGAAGGTATTAAAGCAAGTCGTTATGCAAAAGGTATGTTGAGTAATATCATTACTCATGAACCTCATACACTGATTGATAAGCTTATTATCGGCGCTTTTATTGAGGCTCGCTCTTGTGAACGCTTTGCTAAACTTGCTCCGCATTTAGAAGAAGATTTAGCGAAATTCTATATTTCTTTATTACGTTCAGAGTCTAGACATTATCAAGATTATATTACATTAGCAGAGCTGGTGGCTGGTGGGGATGTGAGTGAACGAGTAGCGCACTTTGCAAAGGTAGAAGTTAATTTAATCCAATCAGATGATGATGATTTTAAATTCCATAGTGGTAAACCCTCTACGAAATATCTTCAGTCTAACTTAGGCTAGATAGAAATAAAAAAGGTCGCGATGAGCGACCTTTTTTAGTTGTTTTTAATTGAATCAGATCATTACCATTTTTTCTTTGGCTGGAATAAAACGTCAATATCATCATCTTTATTTTTATCTAATTGATCTTGAAGTTCTTGATCTTGTTTTTTCTTAGTTTTGTTGTTTAGTTCATCAAGCATGTCTTGCAGTTGATTACGTGCTTTGTTCGAGTAGCCATCATTCTTACTGGATAAAGCATCGATGCCTTTTTTAAGCAGTTGACGAGCTGTGCCGGCTTGACCACGTTGTGTTGCTTCTTTAGCGCGCTTAACTACATTTTCAATATTAATTCGAACTTGAATTGATTCAAGGCGTGCATTCTCAGCAACAAATACTTGTGTATTTACTCGGCCTTTTTTGTGTTCTGCTCGTAATGTATCACGAAGACGTTTTACTAGCCTCAACATGATAAGAGCTTGTTTATCATTACTTGGCACTTTGAAATTGGTACTGTCGCCGGCAGTATAGTTTGTTTTTAACTGTTGCAGTTGTTGTTCCATATTCTCAATACGAGCAGGGTAAGAGCGCTCACTTGGTTCAAGCTCTGAAAGTGCACGTAATGCATCAAGAATTCGTTGATTTAAACAAACTAATAGTTCTTTACTGTATGGAAGATGATGAGCATTACCTATAAGTTCTTCGGTTGAGTCAATAATAACCATATGTTTTGCAGATTCTTGTTTTTTGGCTGATTCGATCTTTGTTCTGTACTGAACAATGACGTTATAGCCAATAATTAAGGTAAGTAGAATCGCAAAAAGTCCAATAATTAGAGCAATATTCATAGTTTATAACATACATCCATTAGTAATTATTTCCAGTGTAACACCTTGTAAACTAAATGAATAGCAAGGGGTGGTTCCTACGAGTAAATTACCCGAAAGGAAGTAATGCTACTTGGCCTTAATTAACGTTATCGACAAGTGTTCACATTTCTTTAATGTATTTAATTTTAATTTAAAAAATTTATAGATATTAACGATAAGACTTTGAAAATAGATAGGAATAGGTATATAACTGTATCGTATAAGTATAATAAATTTTTATGTAAAGGATTACAGGTAAATTAATATGAAATTACAACAACTAAGATATATTGTCGAAGTGGTTAATCATAGTCTAAATGTCTCTTCAACCGCAGAGTCACTATACACTTCACAACCTGGTATTAGTAAGCAAGTACGTTTGCTAGAAGATGAACTGGGTGTACAAATTTTTGAACGTAGTGGTAAGCACTTAACAAGAGTTACGCCATCAGGTGAAGAGATAATTAAGATATCTCGTGAAATATTATCTCGTGTTGAAAGTATTAAATCTGTCGCAGGTGAGCACACTCATCCAGAAAGAGGCACATTGAATATTACAACCACACATACTCAAGCGCGTTATGCCTTGCCTGATGTGATTAAAGGTTTTACTACTCGTTATCCTGATGTGTCTTTACACATGCATCAAGGGACGCCTGCTCAAATGTCAGATGCCATTGCAAAAGGGACGGCGGATTTTGCAATAGCAACAGAAGCGCTTCATTTGTATCAAGATGCGATTATGCTTCCTTGTTATCATTGGAATCGCTCTATTGTCGTCACTAAAGATCATCCATTAGCGAAAAAAACAACCATTACTATCGAAGACTTAGCTGCTTATGAGTTAGTGACTTATGTTTTTGGTTTTACTGGTCGTTCTGCATTAGACAGTGCTTTCAATAAAGCCGGACTAAAACCTAAGATTGTCTTTACTGCAACCGATGCTGATGTCATTAAAACGTATGTACGTTTAGGAGTCGGCGTTGGGGTTATTGCAAGTATGGCAATGGATGAAGAAAGAGATTCAGATCTTGTTGCATTAGATGCGAGTCATATATTTGATGCAAGTACGACAACGATTGGCTTTAAACGTGGCTCATTCTTAAAGAGTTACATGTTTGATTTCATGGAGCGTTTTGCACCTCATTTAACTCGCCCAATTGTTGAACAGGCAACAATGCTTAAAAATAATCACGAAATTGAAGAGATGTTTAAAGACATTAATCTTCCTGTCCGTTAAGATCGCCCTGATACTATTTTCAGGGCCATTTTCATGCATTCTCAGCAATTTTTAAACATAGACCGTTTGTTAGCTCAGACGGTCTTTTTTTGGCAATTTTCTGCGTTTCACAGTTCTGATTATTCATGGCGTGAAACCCACACTGAGTTAAGTCATTGGCTTGATGGATTATCACTCCAAGAAGTTCAGCGTTTAAAATTAAATCCTGAAGAACTCGCCATTAAACTTTCTGTCTATATTCCAGAATTACTAGAACTCTACTTTTTAGCTCAATTACCAGGGTTTACGGTAGCTGTACCTGCGTTTCCTAAAGGGTTAGATTCAGGAATTAATGGGCGTAAATGGCAGCAAATAACTAAGCTAAGTGCGCTAGGTGCTGAATTCCATAAACCAGAAAATGGTTGGTTAGAGTGGTGTGGAGGTAAAGGGTATTTAGGGCGAGTATTAGCCGTAACTACTGGAAAGCCAGTTACAACATTAGAGTGGCAACAGTCTTTATGTGACAGCGGCCAAACCTATGCGAATAACCATCAATTAGACATGACCTTTATACAAGGCGATGCTCTCTCTTCACAAAGTGATAAGTTGATACAAGAGAAACAACACGCGATAGCCTTGCATGCCTGTGGTGATCTACATATAAATTTATTGACGAAAGGCATTTCAAATAATATTGATGCCATCACTATTTCACCTTGTTGTTTTCATTTAACGCAATCAACAAATTACTTGGGCCTCTCTTCACTATCACAAAAATCAGTTTTAGAATTATCGAAAGATGATCTGCGTTTACCTCTACAAGAAACTGTTGTTGCGGGATTGCGAACTCAACATCACCGTGAACTAGAGATGTGTTTTCGTTTAGGGTTTAAAGCATTACAACAATCATTAAGTGAAAGTAAGACGTATCTTTCTATTCCAAGTATTAAAAAGTCATTATTAAGTGATGGCTTTGAAGCATTTTGTCTTTGGGCTGCTGAGAAGAAAGGACTGATATTGCCCGATGATATGGATTATGAACTCTGGTTAAAAAAAGGTGAAGCAGCATTTATTGTTATGGAAAAATGCGATTTAGTGCAGCACCTATTTAAAAGACCATTAGAAGTATGGCTGTGTTTAGATCGTGCTTTATTGATGGAAGAGGCGGGTTATGATGTACGAATTGGAGAGTTTTGTTTAAAAGAAGACACCCCTAGAAACATTGTTATTCAAGCGAAAAAACAGAAATAACGATTCGATGGTTGAAGTAATAAAGGCGCTTAAATTAGCGCCTTTATTGGTTTATGTGATCAGCTGAGAGTTAAAGAACCGCTGCAATTCCTTTACATAAAGGAAGCATGTTGTCTTTTGTCATACCAGCGACACTGATACGGCCAGAGCCAACAATGTAGATAGCAAATTCGTCTTTTAGGCGATTTACTTGTTCTTTAGAAAGACCAGAAAAAGAGAACATGCCGTTTTGACCTTCAATAAAGCTAAAATCAGCAGCAACACCTTGCTCTTTTAGTGTTGCAACAAAAAGAGTACGCATTTCTTGGATACGGTCACGCATCTCTGCTACTTCTTGTTCCCACTCTGTGCGTAGTGCATCATCATTTAAGATGTGTGTAACAACACCTGCGCCATGAGCAGGAGGGTTAGAGTAGATAGAACGGATAATCGCTTTAACTTGAGAGAAAGCATCGGCAGCAACAGCAGCATCTTTTGCTACTAAAGTGAAAGCTCCAACACGTTCGTTATATAGACCAAAGTTTTTCGAGAATGAGCTTGCTACTAGTAATTCTGGGCAATATTTAGAGAAAATACGAAGACCAGAAGCATCTTCTTCTACACCTTTAGCAAAGCCTTGGTATGCAAAGTCAAATAGAGGCAGTAAACCTTTATTTGAACAAAGTTTAGCTAGCTCTTCCCATTCTTCAGCTGTTGGGTCGATACCTGTTGGGTTATGGCAGCAACCATGAAGTAGAACGACATCGCCTTCGCTTGCTTGTTGTAAATCAGTGAGCATTGCAGTGAAGTCTTTTGATTTAGTTTCAGCGTTATAGTAGCTATATTGTGCCGTTTCAATTCCTGCTGCGGTAAATACGCCAATGTGGTTTGCCCACGTAGGGTTACTGATCCAGATTTTCACATCGCCAAGTTGACGTTTAATGAATTCACCAGCAACACGTAATGCACCAGTACCACCAGGAGCTTGAGCCGTTTGAGCTCGTTTTTCTGTAATTACTTCAGCATCGCTACCAAATAACAATTTTTGAACAGCTAGGCCGTATTCTGCTGTACCTTGGATGGTTAAGTATGACTTTGTTTTTTCAGTATCAAGCAATACTGCTTCTGCTTTTTTTACCGTTTTTAATACAGGTGTTTGACCTGCTTCGTTCTTATAAATACCAACACCAAGGTTGATCTTTTCAGCACGAGGATCATTTTTAAATTCATCAGTAAGACCTAAAATTGGGTCGGCTGGTGCAGCAGATATTTTTTCAAACATAGTCATCATCCATGGTGAGATTAAAATAAAAAGTTAACGAGCAATTTAGTTATTTATACCTGTTAACCTTGTAAGTTTGCAACGGTTAGATAACGAAAAAGCCAAAATTTATTGATTAAAGAATGAAATCAGATAAAAAGTGGTAAAAAAACCATCAGAATAGCATTCATTCAGCATTCTGATAGGTTGGTTTGGTGTTTTAGTACATGATCTTAATTTTGTTCGATGCAGAGATAGCGTCTTTAATTGCCGCTTCAAGATTATCACGACGAGTCATCGTAACCCCTAAGCGGCGGCGACCATCAATTTCTGGTTTACCAAACAATTTCACCTGAGTTTGTGGTTGGCTTAATGCGTCAGTGAGCCCATCAAAACGAATATTAATTGATGTTCCCTGGCCTAAAATTACAGAAGAAGCAGAAGGTCCATACTGAGTTATGCTATTAATTGGCATACCAGTAAAGGCACGTACATGAAGAGCAAACTCAGACATTTCTTGAGAGATAAGCGTTACCAAACCAGTATCATGCGGACGAGGTGATACTTCATTAAAGTAAATATTGTTACCTTTAATAAAGAGTTCAACACCAAATAAACCATATCCACCAAGTGCATTTACTACTTTTTCAGCGGCTTGTTGCGCTTGTTTTAATGCGGCTTCTGTCATTATCTGTGGTTGCCAAGATTCACGATAGTCACCATCTTCTTGTCTATGACCGATTGGAGCACAGAAATATACACCATCGACAGCGCGAATGGTTAATAACGAAATCTCATAATCAAAATCAACAAACCCTTCAACAATGGCGCGTCCAGCCCCGGTACGGCCGCCATCTTGTGCGTAATCCCACGATGTTTTGATATCAGCTTCTGTTTTTATCACACTTTGACCTTTACCCGATGAACTCATCACAGGTTTGATAACACAAGGCATGCCAACAAATTTAACCGCTTCAACTAATTCATCGTAGGTATCTACAAAACGGTAAGGAGACGTCGGAAGCTTTAATTCTTCTGCAGCTAAACGACGAATACCTTCACGGTTCATGGTTAGTTTTGTTGCGTTAGCCGTAGGGACTACATTAAGCCCTTGTTTTTCTAATTCAACTAACTTGTCTGTTGCAATGGCTTCAATTTCTGGCACTACATAATCTGGTTGCTCTTTTTTGATAATTTCTTCTAGTGCATCAGTATCTAACATATCAA
Source organism: Aliivibrio thorii (assembly GCF_057368585.1). Classification (NCBI taxonomy): domain Bacteria; kingdom Pseudomonadati; phylum Pseudomonadota; class Gammaproteobacteria; order Vibrionales; family Vibrionaceae; genus Aliivibrio; species Aliivibrio thorii. The sequence continues at coordinate 1,264,869 of NZ_CM170654.1, forward strand.
TCGCATAACTACGGTGAGCCACTTGCATTGCAGGGGCATTTAAGTATCGGTCAACCGCAATGACTTCTAGACCAAGGCGTTGACATTCAATTGCTACCTCTTTACCGAGTTCACCAGAACCAAGCAATAATACTTTTGTTGCAGAAGAAGATAGAGCAGTACCAAACATAATAAATTCTCATGTAGTAGTGAAATATGGCGGTATCATACTAAAATTTAATAAATACGCAAACGTTTGCTTTTGGTTTTATTTCTTTAGCTAGCTTATAGCACTGGAACATAGATCACACTACTGAGTAAATTGTAGACAGAGTGGATGTGTTGATTTGTATTCAATGCCATGACTGGTATTCTATTTTTTTTGAATTAAGTAGTAGTACTAAATTATGGATGATCAAACCACCTGCGTACCTCATTCAGGGGAGACACAACAATGGGCGTTTTATGGTCTTTTAGAAAATAAGAAATTTGTTGTAAGTGATTGTATTGATATAAAAGATACTCCAAATGGATTAGGCAATCCTACGTGGTTATTACAACAAAAAATGGCGAAAGCGAACGCGCCTGTTGTCGATCTGATATTAAAAAAAGGTGCTATCTTTGTTGGTAAAACTCAAATGGATGAGTTTGGTTTTGGTCTTCATGGTAATAACTCTCATTATGAAGCGATTTTAAATCCAAACAGTGAAGGGCGATTTATAGGCGGTTCTTCTTGCGGTGCAGTTGCCGCTGTTGCAAATGGTTTTGCTGATATTGGTTTAGGAACAGACCTAAACGGTGGCATTCGGATCCCTGCGTTATATGCAGGTTTATATGGATTTAAATCGTCGACTTGTGGCGTCAATATGGATGGTGTATTTAGCATTGCAAAAGAAGACACTTCGCTTGGTTGGATTGCTAAAAATTTATCGGATATAAGAAAGGTTGCTGCAACCTTAACACCAATGTCACCACTCGTGATGATTGAGCGTATTGTGGTATTGGATAGTTTATTTCTTGATGTACCAGATGAAGCAAAAGAAAAATTAGAAAAATTGCTCGCATCATCTCCGTATAAAGTAGTTCGTAGTAAAGCGATCAGTAAGATTATTACCACAAAGGCTGCAGAGAGTTTCAAAGTTATTTGTGCGACAAGAGGGCTACGCAATATTGAGCCTTGGATTGAAAAAAATAATTCTGTTATTAATAATGAAATTAAGATGCAGATGAAGTGGCTCGCTTCATTAAAATATAAAGATGAACGCATCGCTTTAGAGCAAAGAGAGTTGGTTCAATCGGTTCTAGAATCTATTTTAGATGAAAAGACGTTAATATTAATGCCAACAACTGCGAATATTGCACCACCAAGAACCGCTTCAGATGAACAGTTATATAAGCTTAATACTCAAATATTGAAATATACGTCATTGGCCAGTTTAGCTGATTTACCACAATTACATCTTCCGTGGTTCTCAGTAAACAATTCACCGTGGGGCATTTCATTAATTGGTCAAAAAGGAATGGATAGACAGCTTATTGATGCGGCTATTCGTTGGAAGAGTAATCAATAGATCTATTGCTCTTGATAAGTAAACCGTAAATAAAAATAGAGGAGGGCATGACCCCCTCTATTTACTCTTCATTACAAAGAAATGTATTCTAGCACCATGTTAGGGCTTAGGTCTTTTAGCGTACATGTTGTAATTGCTAAATGACTAATCGCACCTTTATGATCTTCAATCAATGCTGCTTTTTTGATTTCAGATAACGCTTCACGAGACATGTTTGCGTGTACTAAAGCGACTTGTAATGGTGGTAAGCTAGGGTTAAACGCGGCATTTTCTGCATACATACCTGAGTAAATATTGCCGTTGTTCATTTCTAATGCCACACCACTAAAGTTTTTAGAATAAGGCGCATGACTGCGATTTGCAGCTTCGAATGCTTTAAGTAGCAATGGGGAATCAGATTCAAAAGTCAGCTCATGAGATACTTTCGCAAGTAATCCCCCTTCAATGCCTAAATCCTTAGGACCAAAAGATTCTGGTAAATACTCTTGTAGTGATTTTTCATCACGCTCAGGAAGTTGAACCATCAAGCTATCTGCAGTCGTTAATTCATTCATAAATTGACGACAGTGACCACAAGGGCTGAAATTAATCGTGATGTCTAGAATGCCCGTTTCACCATGGATCCAAGCATGACTAATTGCCGATTGTTCTGCGTGAATTGTTTGGCCTAACTGAACATTATTGAATTCCATATTCGCGCCAAAATATAAATCACCAGAAACACCACGAGCGATTGCACCAACATAGAAATTTGAGATAGGGGCAACAGAAAATGCAGCGGCTAAAGGAAGAAGTGCCAATCTTAATTCTTTATCACTTAATTCACTGTGAGAAAGTAAAGAAAGGAATTGTTCTTTGGTGATTACACCAGTGAATTGCTCGTTAATTAAAGGAGTAATAGCAGGTTGCAATGCAGAAGGCAGTATTTTCATGCTTTCTTCTAAGCGTTGTTGCAGAGAGTCTTTATGTAGGGTGGTCATCTATATGATCCTTTTTAAATATTATGAGATCATTTTAGAGGGAATTTGAAACGAAACATAGATCAAACTCACACTCAATGATGCAAATTTACATTAATTACATCATTGAGAGAGAGGTCACACCGTGTTTGATGCTCTTTTATCCAATAATTATTTAATCAATAGCATTAAAGAATAAATAATGGGAGCAACCAAAGAGGTAATAATGCCGCAAATTACGAGGGCTAATGAACTAAAAGCGGCATCTTGAGGGTTCACTTCAGCGGCTTGAGCTGTACCTAAAGCGTGAGAGACATTGCCCATAGTTAAGCCGCGAGCTAACGAACTTTTTATTCCTAGCATATTGTAAATCGGGTACGCACAAATTGCTCCCATTAACCCAGCAAGTAACACTAAGATAGCCGCAATTGCTGCTTCACCTTCAAGTTGTGATGAAATTGCCATTGCAATAGGCGTTGTCACTGATTTTGGCAAGATACTCGCAACGAGTTGCATATCAGCTCCCATCCATACCGCTAAGAATGCGCCAGACAACATCGAGAATAAAGACCCAACACTGCAAGCCAGTAAGATAATCTTCCAGTTAGCACGTATATGAGGCAATTGTTCGTACAATGGGTAAGCCAATGCAACGACGGCAGGCTGCAATAAATAACTTAAAAATGCATTATCGGCATAGTAAGTTTCATAAGGCACTTTGCATAACATTAAAATAGGAATGACGATAAAGACACTTAATAACAATGGATTATTGAGTGGGTGAGGAAAGCGTTTTGCAAACCAACGAGCAGAATAAAAAACAATAACCGTTAGAATTACCCACATTATTTATTACCTCTATCAAGACGATCGATAAATAATGACAGACAAACTAAGACTAATAATGACCCGCCCGCAGTACTGACAATAATAGGAATAGCATTAGTAAGTAATAAATCAAAATGCGTCATTAAACCGACCGAAATTGGGATAAATAAAATCAGCATATTACGCATGAAAAATTGGCAACCTGTTGCTGCCCAATCCGACCTACATACGCCGATAACCATCGCGGAGAATAAAATAAGCATTCCAAGAATACTGCCCGGTACTGGGAGATTTAACCAAGATTGAATACCGTTTCCAGCAAACAATGAGGCAAAAATCCATGCGAAAGAGTAAAGATATTTAATCATGATACTAACTGTTGTACGTAATTATAAACGGCGCGAAGAATCGCAGTCTTTTTCTCATTGCCTTCTAATTCAAGGTATAGGTTTTCAAAACTTGATTCATATTCTGGCAAATTAGTTTGGAAATAATCTTGCAGGTGAGCTTGCCACTTTAATTGCTCAGTCTCGTTTAGCGTGTGTGGGAAATTACGCGCACGGTAACGGAACAACAACGGCTTAATACGAGGATCTGTCACATTTGGCTCAAAATCGATAAGCTGCTCAGGCGTTGATTGACGGATAATATCAATCGTCGTTTTATCAGCATGAGAGAAGAAACCATCATATAGAAGGGTATCTACATTGGTTGATTTCTCATAGTTAGGTTCAATGCTGTAAAGCGCAATTAGTTTCTGTCTGATTTCTGGATTATCGCGGATCACTTTAAGATTTTTTAAACAAGCCGCTCTGTCCACATTTAAGTTTTCAGCATTTTCAGCGGTCAGTGTTTTAGCCGGTGCAAGAATAGGGCATTTGTTTAAATGAACTAATTTAACAGGAACCGGTAATTCATCAGGCGCAAGATCAGCACGCTTGGTATACATGCGTTGATGTAACTGCTCTGCATCTAATTCTAGGAACACACTTGGGTCTAACGCTAAATCAATCGTAATGACGGCGTTGTTGTTAGTAGGGTGCCAAGCAACAGGCACAATCCAACTGATATTGCCTCTATCTACGCCAAACATACCAGACACGTGCATCAATGGTGTCATATCAACGATATCGATTAACGTCGCCGCTTTCTTTTTATGACGCATAGAAAGCAGATAGTTAAACATTTTTGGTTGTGCTTTTTTAACGACTTTAGCTAACTCAATAGTCGCAATAACATCGGCCATCGCATCGTGGGCGTTTTCATGTTCAATGTCGTTTGCTTGAGAGAGTTTTTCTAATCTAAAGCTTGGCTTGCCTTCTTCATCTTTTGGCCACTCAATACCTTCAGGGCGCAGAGCGTAAACCGCGCGCATCACATCTAATAAATCCCAACGCGAGTTACCATTTTGCCAGCTCCAACCATACGGTTCAAAGAAGTTACGATATAAGGTGTAGCGTGAGACTTCATCATCAAAACGAATGTTGTTGTAGCCTAATGAACACGTATTTGGCTGTGATAATTCATGATGAATTTTGGCGATAAACTCAGGCTCAGATAACCCCTTGCTTACTGCGGTTTGTGGAGTGATACCCGTAATTAAACACGCTTCAGGAGAAGGTAGGTAATCAATTGGAGGGCGGCAGTAAATAACTAATGGCTCACCAATGATATTGAAATCTTCATCGGTACGAACCCCAGCAAATTGGCATGGGCGATCGAGAGATGGGCTAGTTCCCCATGTTTCATAATCAAAGAAGAAGAAACTTGGTGCGTTATCCTGCGGCATAAGTGTGTCCAATTAAGAGCAATACATTAATTATCAGAGATCTATCACATAATCGCAAGGCATTAGAAAGAGAAGAGGAAGAAAAGTTATTTCTGTCTTCAATTTTTAATTATGCTCTAAATTAATTTTAGGATTAACCAACACATAATCCATGATATTACGACCAATTGGAGCTGCATATTTACCCCATCCCGCATTTTCTAATATCGCAGTAACTAAAACCTTTGGCGTATCTAAAGGGGCAAAACTAGTGAATAAAGCATGATCTCGAAGGTGCTCAGCAAGCTCTTTAGAATTATATTTTTCACCCTTATCTAAACCAAAAACCTGACTCGTTCCTGTCTTTCCACCTGCATCATAAGCTAAGTTTTGGAATAATTTACGTGCCGTTCCTGACACTAATACGCGACGCATTCCTTCTTTAGCTAAATCCCAATAGAGCTTTTTAGTATGGCTTACTTGCGGGAAATCTTTAAACGTAACGTCTTTAAATTTTCCATGTTCCATTACTGATTTTAATAAATGAGGGCGATGAACGATGCCTTCATCAGCGATAACGGCTGTTGCTTTTGCAATCTGTATTGTTGTTGCGGTCCAATAACCTTGCCCAATTCCAACGGGAATAGTATCGCCTTTATACCAAGCTTGATGGTAATTCGTATACTTCCAGTCTCGAGTTGGCATATTGGCAGAGCTTTCTTCTCTAATATCAATGCCTGATGGTTTGCCGTAGCCAAATTTATTCATCCATACAGATAATCGGTCAATGCCCATGTCGTAAGCTACTTGGTAAAAGAAAGTATCTACTGATTTTTCTATTGCTTTTACAACATTAACTTCACCGTGACCCCAACGAATATCATCACGAAATTTACGGCTATTAGAGTGTGGGATTTGCCACCAACCAGGAAAATTACTTGTCGTATTCGGGGTAATAACTTTCTCACTTAATGCAGCTACGGCAATTTGTGGTTTTACAGTAGAGCCGGGGGGATAAATACCTAAAGTTGTTCTATTTAATAAAGGAAGGTCTGGATTATTTAATAATGCATTGTAACGTTTTGATGAAATGCCATGAACAAACAGATTTGGGTCATAGCTAGGGCTAGATACCATCGCCAATATTGAATTATCTCTAGGGTCTAATACAACGATAGAACCACGACGTTGATAATCTTCCATCTTGTGGGTTATAGGGTTCTCTTTTTTCATCTTTAATTGATTATAAGCATACAATTGAAGGCCTAAATCGATATTTAATTTAATGTCTTTTCCTGACGTTGGTGCTACATAATAAAGCGTTCGGACGATACGTCCACGACTGTCTATTTCTACTTTTTCATAGCCCGATTTACCATGCAACATATCTTCATAATAGAGTTCAATACCGAGTTTTCCGATAGCTTTAGTGCCTTTGTAATTTATATATTTATGGTCTTTTTTTAGATTGCGAATATCACGGTCATTAATTTTACCCACATAACCTAAAACATGCGTCAAGCTTGCACCGTATGGATAATGACGTTCGAGGTAGGCATTAATATGAGTGCCATCATAATGAAATTGATTTACAGAAAACTTGGCTATTTGCACCTCACTCATTTGCTCTATTAAAGTAATGGGGTGGGTACTTCGGTTTTGGTGCATGACTTTTTTAAACTCAGAAATATCCTTGTCACTTAGACTCAATAATTTTTTTAATGATGTGAGAGTCTCGTTGATATTGTCTATTTTTGCGGGAATTAATTCTAAGGTTGAGATTGGGATGTTTTGTGCTAATAACACGCCATTATGATCGTAAATTAGACCGCGATTTGGAGCTATAGGGATAATTTTAATTCTATTATGGTTTGAGCGAACTTGGTACTTATCGTGATCTTTAACTTGTAAATAATATAGGTTAAAGATGAGTCCACCGATAGCAATTAGCATAAATAGAAAAGCAATAATGACTCGTTGGTTGAATAGGGATACTTCAAATTCGTGATTTCGGAATGGTATCTTTTGTTTAAACATAGAAACTCTTAAATGATTGGAAGAACCCCGCTACTTTCCTTTTTATTTTTATGAAATATCTAATCAGCTAGGGGCGGCAATGACTATGACGCCAATATACTCATTTAGAATGTTCTTGCGATACAATCCATCATTTTTGACGTAAAACTGACATTGGAGGTAAGAAGCACTACAAGAAATTCAAATGATATGTTTTTAAATTAGAAATTTTTGATTGTCCTAACTATATTAAAATAGACATAAGCAACTTAAATGAATGAAAATATAGTGTTACAGCTCTTGGAATGGAGTCTTAAAAATAAGAGTTGAAAATAAATTGAAATATAAAAGTGTCTATTTTGTTAATCATCGCCTATATTTCATTTGAACAAGAACTTGATTTGAGGTAAAAAATTTTATTTAAATCAAGTAATAATAACTATATAGGAATAATTATGAATAAATACATGGCAGAGTTTATCGGTACGTTTTGGCTAGTGTTAGGAGGGTGTGGTAGTGCTGTATTAGCTGCTGGTTTTCCTGAGCTAGGTATAGGGTTTGCGGGCGTAGCCCTTGCATTTGGTTTAACAGTATTAACAATGGCATTTGCGATAGGTCATATCTCTGGTTGTCACCTAAACCCTGCAGTTTCAATTGGCCTTTGGGTTGGTGGACGCTTTGATGTGAAAGATCTTCTTCCTTACATTATCTCACAAGTTTTAGGCGGGATTGCAGCAGGTGGTATCTTATACCTAATCGCAAGCGGTCAAGCTGGCTTTGATTTGGCGGGCGGCTTTGCTTCAAATGGTTTCGGTGAACATTCTCCTGGTGGTTACTCAATGATGTCAGCACTTATCATTGAAGTGGTACTAACTGCTATGTTCCTAATTGTTATTATGGGTGCAACGGATAGCCGTGCTCCAGCTGGTTTTGCACCTATTGCGATTGGCTTGTGTCTAACTCTTATTCACTTAATCAGTATCCCTGTAACAAACACGTCTGTTAACCCTGCACGTAGTACTGCTGTTGCGGTTTATGTTGGTGATTGGGCGACATCTCAACTTTGGTTGTTCTGGGTTGCTCCAATTGTAGGTGCTGTAATAGGTGCGTTGATCTACAAAGTTATTGCTAAAGAAGAAGCATAATTTAGAGTCAGCTTTTTATACCAATGTAACCAGTAATAATGATCCGATAATTAGTGGAATTGGTATTAGATGTAGAATGTAAAAAATGCCGATGATTGTAGTCATCGGCATTTTTATATCAGCTATTTTATAGGATTGATTGAGTTGCTACTTTTGGTTTATGTGTTCCATCTCAGCTAAATCGTATTCTCTAATATCGATTTTTGCATAATCGTTACAATTCTGACAAGCGTAGTATTTTGCTCCATCACAATATTGATGTTGCAATACCATTGCTGGCTGTTTACACCAGTCGCAGTGACCTTCTAGATTAAACATATGACTTTCTCTACTTATAATACCAAGGCAATTAATGCATTAATTTTTATATGTTAAGTTGTTTTGATTACATTTTTATAACATATTTTGAGTGCAAAGATTTTATAGAGTCGTTCTAGATTGTAAAGATATTCGGCCAGCTTTGAGACCTTTCACGGTTTTATTTGGCGATAGGCCTTATTTATCTCAGTTAACATCACACCATCAGTTCCATGATCAGGGTGATGAAGTTGAGCAAGTTTACGGTATTGTTTCTTTATATTAGAAGTATTACTTTGCGTAGTAACACCTAATAATTGATATGGAGTAAAAGGAGGAGCACTAAAAGACGCTTTTTTTGCGGTATCTAATTCAATGTTTAAACGTTTTATCGTGACTTCTTGAGCGTCCGCTCTGATCTTTAATTTTTCGCTTGTATCTTGCAGTTGCTTAAGCTTTTCGTTTTGTAGTGACTTAGCAAAATTAGAATGCTGTGGTGGGTTTTCTTTATTTTGGTTCATTGCTTTTTTTAATCGCAATAATAAAAAAATCAAAATAACTATCATAATAGCGATCAGTAAATAACTACCAAAAGTGATTAATGCCGTTGGTTTTTCCATCTGAGTGATAATAATTGGTTTTGGTTCAGGTGCTGGTTCACTATGTGTTGGTTGGACTGTTTCACTCTGAGAAGCGACTTCTTGTGTGTCTTGAGCTTGCTTCGGTTTCTGTTGTTCTTCGGCTAACGACTTCAATACTCGTTTATAACCAAGCATCGCTTCACCGTGACCATTATGAGACGCAATTTGGTACCACAGTGACGCATTATATAAATCAACTTTTCCAGATAAGCCGTACTCATAAATCTCACCAAGATAGAATTGAGAAGGAGGGTTATTTTGTGTTGCTGCACGAGTAAACCAATAGATGGCTTGTTTACTGTCTTGAGCTACACCATACCCATTCTTATATATCTGACCTAAATTGAACTGTGCTGTCGTATTATCTTGCATAGCAGCTTGTTTAAACCACTGAATAGCATGATCAATATTAATTGGTCGATTAGTTCCTGATTCGTACTCCATGGCGAGTTTTAGTTGTGCGCGAGCATCACCTAATTCTGCTTTTTCTTCTAAAGAATTGGCATGAGTAGCTAAACTAAAAAGCAGAGTAATAATAAGCAGAATCGAACGAACCATAAATATAAAATTATTAACAATAAAAAGACGGCAACAGTGTAGCTATAGGGAGGTAGAAAAGTAAAGATAAAAGGTCTAAACAAGAAGGCATGTAACTATGAAATATCCCATTTACAAAAACAAGAGAAGCCGACCTAGAAGTTAACTATTGAGTTTGACCACCTCTAGCTTATATCTATATAACAATTTCAACTGTATTAATTTCGTGTTTGTATGTAGGGAATACCATGCTCTGTCGTTATCGCCTGCTTCCAGGTTACTCGCTTACTAAAAAAGATATTCCGTATCTTTTAACACCCAATGAATTTATCGTATTGGTAAGAAATACATCTACTCTTGTTTCCTTTCGTCGTTCTTTACCTGAAAAACTTCAGAAGAATAGAAGTATAAGTAATGCACAAGATACACATGGTTTGACACGTAACTTAAGGCGATTAATAGAAAAGGGAGAATGGGTGGCTTTATCTCTTTCTCCTCAAAATAGAAGTGTTGAACAGTTACACTTGCCTGTTATGTCAGGTTTGCAGCAACGAATTGATCGCGTTCAAAATCCAACGAGTTATTCACGAATAAAAACAAGGCCAACACTAAGACACCAAGAAGTCCAATCAACCATACCTGTTATGGCAATAGAGAAACGAGCAGATAATAAAATAGTGATAGAATTTGCAGGCCAATGGCCTAACAATGCTGCGTCTATTTCAATATCTAAGCTAAAAGGCTTAAATGAGAAAACCAAGAAGATACAAAAAGACAGTAAGCTTATTCATCGAAGCCTTGTTGAATTCTCTGATTTAGATACAACACCAAGATCTCTCTATTTAACGATCCCTAAAACGCACTCCGCTAAAGAGTTTAATTTTTTACTGGGTGAAGGCATCAGCCCAGTGAAAAAAGAAATAGAAATGGGAGAGTGGGATAATGTACTAGTGCCAGTGAGACCCTTGATATATGTCTCTGAAAAGAAAGAAAAGAAACAATTAGCAGATATAATAAAAGGCTATATTTATATTTTTTGGAAACAGAGATTGTGGCGAGAAGTCTTTGTAGATAAAAATAGTACCTTCAGTGATATCGATCTCGAATATTACCGTAATCTACCTGAAGAGCATGTAAATAAAAATTTAAGGAAAGCTGAAGGTTATCCGCTTCCACACCTTTGGTTGCCTTATAAAATCGCAGGAGAAGCTCAAACAGCAGATAAAGGGGTGGCTCTTTTATATAGTAGGGCTGCTCTCCCGTGGAATGTAATTAAAAATATCGAAACTGATTATGATTCATACAAAACATTAATATCAGCAGATGAATTAAAAAGTTACTCAGTGAATCAGTCATTTGATAATCAAAATAATATTGTAGCTATAGATCTACAAGAGTTCTCATCGCTTAATAAAAATAAGTTGAGTGATGCTTTAAGCGCACCAAGTCAAGGTTACTTAAACCAACAAAATAATAAAACCGCAGTAATTAGGTTAACCAATAATAGTGGAAGACTAGGTATTATATTAAGAGATCAATTTGATCAGCGTTATGCCAACATGGATTACATACTTGAAGCTGATGGAAAAACATACGAACGAATAACTGATGATCTTGGCTTTATACCTCTCGATGAATTTTCTGAATTAGAGAGTGTGTTTATTAATATGAAAGCAAATGAATACGATACTGATTTTTCAAATCGACTTTTTGTTGAGCTTGGTACCTTGCAATCATTGGAAGGTGAGATTGGCTTAAATCAACGATTAAAAAACCATGATTTTATGATAGCTGAGCACGGTAATATTGATGAGAGCCTTCAGAAGAATGCACTTAAAAATATGCAATATCATTGTGGTCTGTCGATGAGTGCGACTCGAAACGAAGAAACGAACAATTGGTTTGATTGCCATGACGCTGAATAATATAAGAGCTAGGGAAAGTATGAAGTCAACATTAACATCACAGCAACCAAATTTTGATGGATTGCTCGAGCAACTTGAATATAACCGTGCGTTGATCTTACGACTTACTGATAAAAAAGAAGAGTTTGGAGAGAATGAACTTGTAATTCAACGTGAGATCCGCCTGCGTTGTGATGAGCTTCAGCAGAAGCTAGATAATATTGAACGTTTAATTATCGGTCATAAAGAGGCTTTAGAAAATAGCCCCCAATTTAATGAAATAGGTAAAGACGATCTTAATTTTAATCTTATAAAGTTAAAACAACGACAACAAGATTATAAGGCTCTCTATCAAAACTCTGAATTGCAGAAAATAAAAACCGACAATGACGAATATTATCCGGTACAGCATTGGGAGCTTGAATTACAAGATAATAAAAAGATCCCTCCTTTTATACCAAGAGAAACTAGGCAGATTTGTACTCATAAAGCAGAGAATAAACTGAATGGAAAAGCGACCCATATAACGAGCAATCGAAAGGTTGATTATAGCATTGCTAATTTTGTTTATGCAGATGATGATTCGGCACTTGATAACCGATATGTTTGGTACTGGGAGGAAGAAAAAAATCATTATGCAGAGACAGGTGAAGCTAGTTGGGTGCCAACGAACCCTAACGTTGCGATAACTAACAGTTTTGGCTTTGCACAACCGATTTCAGTTATTTCATATCATTTGATGATGGAGAAAAATGAAGAAACTAAAGAGGGTAGGTTACGTTTAGCAAAAATACTTTCAATACAAGCATTCATGATGGAGAGAGAAGGAGAAAAGAATCATGCTCGGTATGGAATTTCATCTTCACCCATAAAGTTAACAACGAAGGCTCGCTTTTTCGTATACCCTTTAGATGAATCCCCTTTCTTGTCTAAATCAATGGAAACCCTTTCTTCCATAAAAAAAGAGGAAGCTAATAACGCTTCGTCGGGAGACTGTATTGAAAGTGTCGTAGCCTTTGGTGTGAGTCCTGATGATATTGATACACGTAAATACAGATACCAAGAATACCTTTATAACGGCAAGATTGCAGTTCATTGCACATTGCCAGAGTGGAATCATCGTTTGCGTAAAGTACTAAGTATTGTTCAGCGCCAGATTAATGAATATAACCTTGTGTTGAGTGCCTTCTACGTACGTTTATCTGCCTTAAATGAAATGATTGACTTGCTTAAGTTACAAACTGAATATCCATTTAAAGGTGTCGAGAAAATGGATTGGACTGCCTTAGCACTTAGTGGAATTAAAATGAAAGTGCTGAGCATGACATGGGATGTGTTCTTTCGTAATGAAGATAAAGAAAGGATCTTAGAAGCAGAAGATCGCGAGTCACTGTATAAGGCATTAGTCGCTTTAAGAAATGCCATGATGGAGACTATGGAAAACCCAGAGAGCACAATAAGTCCGCTTCATAATGCTCTCGCAAAAGAGAAAGGACACGTAAATTATAGTTGTGATCAATTATGGGATTTAATCAATTCTTCAGCTTTAAAATCTGAGCTACAGCGCTATGTCGAATGTGCAAAAGCAGCCATTAATGATGAATCACAGCATGAAAAAATTAAAAATGGCTTTGCTCCCGGCCCTTATATGGTCGAAGAAGGAAATTGGGCATTAATTTTTAACACCATAGCCGAGTGTTATGCTGCGCTGTCTTCGTCTTCTAAACACAAGCAAAAATTATTTGATGAGGTTATTTCACCAAGCTTAGATTCATTATTATCGATTGATCCCGAGCATGAATTGTATAAGCAGTTTGATAGTGTTTGGGGGAGTGTAGATGGTAATGATGAAATGGTTGCTGTTGGTATAGGCAGTAACGATAAGCGGGCAGCTAAAGACAATGCATATATTTTAGAGCAGGTTTATACATTATTAGAGTTATCTACAAAAGAAATAGATTCTAAATCAAGCAGCTTATTAGATGTTGTGTTTTCTAAAGATGTATTAATTACTTTTGAACAAATATGGGATTTAAAAGGACTTGTTGTTCCTGGGCCTGGCTCTCCTTGCGTACTTCAGGTGATACTCTCTTGTTTTCAAAAAGAAATATTCTCTGATCTATATAAAAAAATTAAAGGAGATGCCGCGTATCATTTAAGGTTCTTTAATTCGGTTTCACGAGTTTTCAGGGTATTAGAAGTAACAAAAGGGAAATCGAGAGCCTTCGATTTAAGTGATATATTTAGAGCATTTGTAGTTACGCAGAATACACAGGGTAATAAAGAAAGGCGCTTTGCAGCAAGCAAGAGCTTAAAGCGCTATTCAGAAAACATAGCTAATGGTGATGGCGGATTGACCGATACATTTTATAAACACTTTGATGGCAGACAAAGTAAATATAACCAGTTTGCTTTTGCTAAAGTGCTTTACGTATATTACAACTTAACCACTAATATTCAAACTGCGTTAAGCCTTGAAGATCAAGCAAAAGAGAAAGGGTGGGACAGTAATAGAGTTCAGTTAGAGTTAATTAAATCTACATTAACAGTCACTTCAGATACGTTAAGCATGGCAAAAAGTATTGCCGTAGTAGTCGAGAGGCTGAAAGTCACAAGTATTGCAAAAGGACATTTTGACTTTTCTATAAAGTTACTGGGTAGTTCTCTTGACCATTTGGCCAAAATATTAACAGTAGCGACGCTTATTACCACAGCGATAGCTATTAATGAATATGCTCCCGCAGATGGCGATGCCCTGTTAATGGCGAGTACCGCCTCTTTAATCGCGGATAGTCTACTGTTATATGGTTGGATGGCAAGCAGTGGTGTGTTAGTTGTGGTAGGGACCGCAATTACTGTTTTAGTGATTGCTGTAGAGTTAGTGCAAATGTATCAACTTGCTAATAGCGCAGAAGCACAAAAAAGACTTTTAACACTTTGGTCTCAATTTAAAGAGGGCTTTGAAAGGGATAAAGTCACCGCTTTGATCAATAGTAGCGAGGTAGTCACGACACTAAGAGATTATCGTTCAGGGACTCCACTTGAACTCGATATTGATATTAAGTACAACAAATCAAAAGATGAACTGATAAAAGTATTACATAGCTCTCCATTTGATCAATTAAATAATTGTCAAAAAACCAAAAAAGAGGTGGCTATAGTTGCTGATAAGTTATCGGAATCAATGTGGGGGCTATTTACAAACAAAGGATATGTCGAACTAGGCGGTTTATCATGGAGAGCGGTTATTCCAATGTACTTATTGGGTTATCAAAAGGCACACATTGAATCACTGGTTACATTCGATACTCGCTTAGATGAATTTTCTGGAATAAAGAATATTTACGATATCATTAATTATTATGAGCAAGTCAAAAGTATCAACATAGATTTAGAGAACAATAAAGAATCTGCTTTTATTTCTATTGTAAATAGCAATGCAGAAAATCAATTTGACCGTATTCATGTAGCTACTTTGCTTGAACAAGGTGTATTTATTCCACCAAATAAAGAGGATCAGCGTTTCTTCTTAGATTCTGTTTGGCAACACGAAACTTATCGTATCCCAAAACTAAAATCAGAAGGATTTAAATGATGAATCTAAACAAAACCTTGGTTTCATATATAGGAGTATTACTAATTGCGTTTAGTAGTTGCCTTCAAGCATCTCTCTTATCAAAAGAAGAGCAAGCTAAAGTTGTTATTTTAACATCTCCAACGGCTCAAAAATTACAAAAACTAGCTGACGATATTGGAATAGATGTTTACTTTTATGTCGAGGGTTTGACTGGAAATATAAGTACAAAAAACATTTTATATGTCCCAGCTTTGTTATCAGAAAATAATGGTACTATCGTAGGTACAGCGAGTATTCCTAGATTAAGTATATTACTAGATACTTTAGGAAAAACGGTTCAAGTGTTTGGTGAAGGGGGGGTTCGATTATCAGAAGAAATAATATTAGAGTTAAATGAAACAAGGTATTTGTCCTTATGGGATGTCAAATATGACGTTGATTATTTGTATTTAAGAGAGTTTTCAAATTTAGAAGGCTTAAGAATTATTGATAATGATTTAATGTTAATTAATTTACCGATAAATAGTGTATTGAAAAAAATTGAAATTCAAGATTTTAAATTAAAGGAGATAAATAATTTTGAATATCAAGATAAGTTAAAAATATTAAGATTAGAAGCAATAAATAGCATTGGTTATAACAAACTTGAAAATAATTCGTCTTTAGAAAAATTAGATTTATGGATGGGGAAGGACTCGATTGATGTTAGTAATATTGTTAATTTAAAGTCTTTATCGATATTTAATGTTGAATATGAAAGTATTAAGAGTGTGGCGAAATTAAATAATATAAAGTCTCTCACATTTTGGTGGGCTAAGGATGAGCGGATCTCGACAATATCTCTTCCAAAAAGTTTAGAGGTTTTTGCTATGATAGCATCAAGTAGAAAATCAATAATACCATTGATAAATTTACCTAATTTAAATGAAGTAATATTAAGTAGTGATAATATAAGAGGATACCCTCAATTAGAAGTAGTGCCTCAATTAGAGGACCTACCTAAATTAGAAAAATTAGTTATTATTAAAAGTAAGTTAACGTCATTAGACGGTATAGAAAAACTAACAAGCTTAAAATACGTCAGATTTGAAAAGAATGAAATTACTGATATATCAGCACTTTTTCCATTAGAGAGTCTGGTTGAAATTGATTTATCCGATAGTAAGTTTAAAAGACTAGGGTATATAGGAAAAAAACCACACCTTGATATGATCAAGCTAAGTGATAGTGAACTGGAAAGTGTTGATTTTGATGCGATAGCTAAATACCCATATTGTTCTATTTCGATTGAATTTACGCCGTTTGAAATGAATGCATCCGATGATGATCTCAATAAGATATATAACCTATGGGAAAAAGGGCACTTATAAGATGAAAGAGAAAAGTAACTTAACTAGGCGCCGGAATCAAACGTTCTCTTTATTTATAGTATTCCTGTTGTTTACTTTTAGTAAGCTGCTTCAGGCATCTTCCTTATCAAAAGAAGAGCAAGCTCAAGTTGTTATTTCTGAATCACGAACTGCTCAGCAATTGAATAAGCTGGCTAGTAGTATTGGGACGGATATTTACTTTTATGTAAAAGGCTTAACAGGAGATACGGGAGGAAAAATTGGTAGAGGGGAAAGTATGATTTTTGTGCCATCTATAATTACATCTGATGGCGACCGCATTTCAAGCACTGCTTCTATTCCTAAAATTACAGTACTATTAAATGAGTCAGGTGAAGTAATTCATGCTATTTCTGGAGGGCGAGCTAAATTAAGTAAAGAAATATTATTTAATTTGAGGGATGTAGAATATTTAGGGTTGTGGGATGTCGACTTTCGATTTGAACATTTAGATTTAAGTCTATTTACTAAATTAAAAAGACTGAGAGTAACTGGTGGAGAGATAAAAACTCTTAGTTTACCTGAGTATGGAAAACTTACTTATGCAATTATAGAAAGTGGAACATTAGTTAATATTAATCATTTATCTCAGCAAAAAATACTGCAATATTTATATTTAAATGCAAAGGAAAGCATTGATTATAAATATTTAGAAAAAAATGAATCATTAACGCACCTGACATTAATGCTAAATATTCAAACTATTGCGATTGAAACATTAATAAATTTAAAAGAAGTCACGTTATATAATCCTAAAGCTAATGATATCGAAAATATTTCAAAGTTGAATAAATTAAAATATTTAATACTTAAATGGCCAGAGGATAGGGGGATATCTACAGTGACATTACCGAAGTCATTAGAGATATTAATGATAATGAACCCTTATCGATATTCATTAATGCCATTAGTAAACTTACCTAACTTAAAAGAAGTTACCTTTAATGGCGGTGATATTACTCAAGTCCCTATACTAGAAGAGTTGCCTGAGTTAGAAACATTAGAGATTTCTGACAGCAAGTTAACGTCATTAGACGGTATAGAAAAACTAACAAGCTTAAAATACGTCAGATTTGAAAAGAATGAAATTACTGATATATCAGCACTTTTTCCATTAGAGAGTCTGGTTGAAATTGATTTATCCGATAGTAAGTTTAAAAGACTAGGGTATATAGGGAAAAAACCACACCTTGATATGATCAAGCTAAGTGATAGTGAACTGGAAAGTGTTGATTTTGATGCGATAGCTAAATACCCATATTGTTCTATTTCGATTGAATTTACGCCGTTTGAAATGAATGCATCCGATGATGATCTCGATAAGATATATAACCTATGGGAAAAAGGGCACTTATAAGATGAAAGAGAAAAGTAACTTAACTAGGGGCCGGAATCAAACATTCTCTTTATTTATAGTATTCCTGTTGTTTACTTTTAGTAAGCTGCTTCAGGCATCTTCCTTATCAAAAGAAGAGCAAGCTCAAGTTGTTATTTTAACATCTCCAACGGCTCAAAAATTACAAAAGTTAGCCGATGATATTGGGACTGACATTTACTTTTATGTCGAGGGTTTGACTGCTCATATTGGGCCAATATCTTCAGGTGATATTGATTATGTAACGCCTTCAATAGTACTTAATACTGGAGAAATGATTATTGGTACTGAATATATACCTAAAATATCAGTATTACTTAATCAAGTTGGAGATGCTAATCATGCGGTAGTTAGTGGAAATGCTTTATTAAGTGAATTAATTATTACAAATTTGAAAAAAATTAAATATTTAACATTATGGAATGCTAGATATGATTTTGAATATCTTGATCTAAATGAATTTAATAATTTGAAAGGATTGGAGGTTATGCGGGGAGAAATTAAAATAATAGACCTACCACAAAAAGGGCAACTCAGTTATATTGAAATAGAGAGTAGTAAATTAGAGGGTGTAAATAATTTTGAAAGGCAAAAAAAATTAAATGGTCTTGTTTTAAAAACAAATAAAATTAATGACTATAAAGATTTGTTTGGCAATAAGTCATTAAAGAAATTGACACTAGTTATGGGTGAAGAAAGATTAGATGTAAGTAGTATGAAAAATCTAGTTTATCTTGATTTATTTTATCCAAAATATGAAGATGTTGAAAAAATAGAGGGTCTTGTTAATCTTGAAAAGCTAGAGATATGGTGGGGAAAAGATGATGATCTTGCGAAGATTAAACTACCAAGATCCCTTAGAATAATAAAAGTATTTGAATCAGATAAAAATGCAATAATGCCATTAATAAATTTACCTAACTTGAAAGAAGTTATATTTAGTGGTGGCGATATTGTTAAAGTCCCAATGTTAGAAAACTTACCTAAACTAGAAAAACTAGCAATATCTAAAACTAAGCTAACGTCATTAGATGGTATAGAAAAACTAACAAGCTTAAAATACGTCAGATTTGAAAAGAATGAAATTACTGATATATCAGCACTTTTTCCATTAGAGAGTCTGGTTGAAATTGATTTATCCGATAGTAAGTTTAAAAGACTAGGGTATATAGGGAAAAAACCACACCTTGATATGATCAAGCTAAGTGATAGTGAACTGGAAAGTGTTGATTTTGATGCGATAGCTAAATACCCATATTGTTCTATTTCGATTGAATTTACGCCGTTTGAAATGAATGCATCCGATGATGATCTCAATAAGATATATAATCTATGGGAAAAAGGGCACTTATAAGATGAAAGAGAAAAGTAACTTAACTAGGCGCTGCAATCAAATTATCTCTATCATTTTGTTGCCTCAAGTTCTGCATCGAATGTGGATAGAGTTTAACGATGGCGTTGTAACTAATTTGGATTATATATATCTGCTTTTATTAGCTTGGATTATACAAGCCTTTATATCCCCTTTTCTTTTTAGAAAAGAGATTGAGTAGAATTTATTTATGAATAGGAGATTAATCCCTTAGCTGCTTTTTTCCCTCACTTCGCATAAAATTCAAAAGAGATAATCATGTCAGTGTAGGAGTCGGTGAGTATGGATGAACAAACAATAAAACAGGGATTAAAAGCGCTCTGTTTGATAGATAAGGAGTTGGAAGCCGCAATGAAAATCCAAGGTTATCCATCACCGAGAGTGAACCCTCATGGTTTTGATGCTTTCTTATCTATTATCGTTAGTCAGCAACTATCAACTAAAGTAGCGGCAGTGATCAATGGGGCGCTTAGTTGCCTTATTGGGAGAGGTTACTCCAGAACGTT
Source organism: Aliivibrio thorii (assembly GCF_057368585.1). Lineage (NCBI taxonomy): Bacteria > Pseudomonadati > Pseudomonadota > Gammaproteobacteria > Vibrionales > Vibrionaceae > Aliivibrio > Aliivibrio thorii. The sequence goes on from NZ_CM170654.1 coordinate 1,284,732, forward strand.
TATTAAGTATTGAAGATCAAAATCTTCGAGATGCCGGTTTATCTTGGCGCAAGATTGAATATGCAAAAGGGTTAGCGTTAGCGGTTCAATCTGGGAGTCTGGATATTGATGGGCTAAAGACATTAAGTGATGAAGAGGCGATTACTGCAATTACTAACCTAAAGGGCTTTGGCCGTTGGAGTGCTGAGATTTATTTGATGTTTTCGTTAGGGCGACAAGATATTTTCCCTGCGGATGATCTAGGGGTATTGATTGCGTTAGGAAGACTAAAAGGGCTTGCTGATAAGCCGACACCAAAACAAGCGAGAGAAATCGTAAAGCATTGGCAACCATGGAGGAGTGTCGGTTCGCTATTCCTTTGGCAGTATTATCATCAAGATACGTAGCTTTTTATTTAAATCCAAGAAAAAGGGCGTATGAGTATCCTCAATACGCCCTGAACTTACTTATTAATGCTAGATAATTACTGTTGTTGAGTTAGGTATTATTTTACCTCTTCAAACTCTGCATCTACCACATCATCTTCTTGCTTAGGTTGCGCTCCAGTTTCAGCACCTTGTTGCGCTTGCGCTTTCTGTTGAGCTATTTCCATCAGCTTTTGTGCTGCTTGGCCTAGCTCTTGAGTCTTCGCATCGATTGCTTCTTTATCATCGCCTGACTTAACGTCTTCTAGAGCTTTGATTGCTGATTCGATTTTTTCTTTCTCGTCAGCGGGAAGTGCATCGCCAGCGTCTTCGATTTGTTTCTTCGTACCGTGGATCATTTGATCCGCTTGGTTACGTGCAGTTACTAACTCTTCGAACTTTTTGTCCGCGTCTTTGTTAGCTTCAGCTTCTTGTACCATTGCTTCGATTTCTTCGTCTGTTAGACCACCAGAAGCTTGGATTGTGATCTTCTGCTCTTTACCAGTCGATTTATCTTTAGCAGATACGTTTAGGATACCATCAGCATCTAGGTCGAATGTTACTTCGATTTGTGGCATGCCACGTGGTGCTGCTTGGATACCTTCTAGGTTAAATTGACCTAGAGATTTGTTGTAACTTGCTTGCTTACGCTCACCTTGAAGTACGTGGATAGTTACCGCACTTTGGTTGTCTTCAGCAGTAGAGAACGTTTGGTCCGCTTTAGTTGGGATTGTTGTGTTCTTCTCGATTAGCTTAGTCATTACGCCACCCATCGTTTCGATACCGAAAGACAGAGGAGTAACGTCTAGTAGTAGAACGTCTTTAACGTCACCAGCTAATACACCACCTTGAACTGCAGCACCCATTGCTACTGCTTCATCAGGGTTCACGTCACGACGCGCTTCTTTACCGAAGAATTCAGCTACTTTAGCTTGAACCATAGGCATACGTGTTTGACCACCAACTAGAATAACGTCAGTGATTTCGCTTACTGATAAATCAGCATCTGCTAGAGCTACTTTTAGCGGTTCAAGCGTACGAATTACTAAGTCTTCAACTAGAGATTCTAGTTTTGCACGCGTCACTTTAACGTTCATGTGCTTAGGACCAGTCGCATCAGCAGTAACGTAAGGAAGGTTTACGTCAGTTTGTTGAGCTGAAGACAGTTCAATCTTCGCTTTTTCTGCTGCTTCTTTAACACGTTGCATAGCAAGAGGATCAGTTTTAAGATCGATACCTTGCTCTTTTTTGAACTCATCTACTAAGTAGTTGATCATACGGTTATCGAAATCTTCACCACCTAGGTGAGTGTCGCCGTTTGTTGCAAGCACTTCGAACGTCTGCTCACCATCAACGTTGTCGATTTCAATGATAGAGATATCGAACGTACCACCACCAAGGTCATATACTGCGATAGTGCGATCGCCGCCTTTTTTGTCTAGACCGTAAGCTAGCGCTGCTGCTGTTGGTTCGTTGATGATACGTTTAACATCAAGACCTGCGATACGACCAGCATCTTTCGTTGCTTGACGTTGAGCATCGTTAAAGTAAGCAGGTACAGTTACTACTGCGCCAGTCACTTCTTCGCCTAGGAAATCTTCCGCTGTTTTCTTCATTTTCTTAAGAATTTCAGCAGAAACTTGAGGAGCAGCCATTTTTTGGCCTTGCGCTTCAACCCAAGCATCACCGTTGTCAGCTTTAACAATTTTGTACGGCATAATTTGGATATCACGTTGTACTTCTTCGTCTTCAAAACGACGACCGATCAGACGCTTAATCGCAAATAATGTATTTTGTGGGTTAGTAATCGCTTGACGTTTAGCTGGCTGACCTACAAGAGTTTCGCCATCTGTGTATGCAATTACCGATGCCGTTGTACGCTCGCCTTCCGCATTTTCTAAGATACGTGGTGTGTCGCCATCTAAAACAGCAACACAAGAATTCGTTGTACCTAGGTCGATACCAATGATTTTACCCATAATAATTTTTCCTTTTAATTCGCATTAGTTATTTTAATGCAAATGATTTAAATTTGATGTTGTTTAATAAGCGTAAACCTAACGTATATTTACGGGGTTACGCTATTCTCAATGAAATATGATGATCTATATTCGCGTTAATCAATAGGTGAAGGCTGTATTTTATACTAAATACAATGTCTTGTTATCACCTGAGAATAACGACAATATGTGTTATTGATTGATTAAAATCTTACGTGCTTGAACAGCTTCAGGAACTTCTCGAACAAGATCGATATGAAGTAATCCATTTTCCATGCTTGCTGCAGATACGGTTACATAATCAGCAAGTTGAAATTTTCTTTCAAAGTTGCGCTCTGCAATGCCTTGATAGACGTAAGTTGGTTTTATTTCAGATGAGGTAATATCACCTGACACAATCAGCATATGTTCGTCTTGAGAAATTGTTAACGAATCTTCAGAGAAACCAGCAACTGCCATTGTAATACGGTAGTTGTTCTCGTCTTTCTGTTCGATGTTATATGGTGGGTAACCATTTTGAGATGGTTTGTTAGCGCTGTTCTCTACAAGATTAAACAGGCGATCAAAGCCAATGGCATGACGGTACAGGGGAGAGAAATCGATATTACGCATAATACTATCCTTTAAAATAAGCAATAGTTCTCGACGCACTAAGCGAGGAGAAAGAACACATATTCAGAGCCAACATAGACTCATTAATGACATATGGTTCAGGATTAAATGTTAGAAACAACGCTACTATTCTTAAATAAGTAATCAGTAGAGCCGCTTCATTTTGATAACGTTCTGTTCCCTATAATAAGGCGAACCAGTTATCAATGAACTCCAAATGGCAATTCATGTAATCAATATATTCTTCCGAAACTTTGGTGTCAATACTTTAATTAGAAAATTTAATGATTATTTTTATTTTGTATCACCAAAGTAGCTACGGTTCAGCACCGCACTTAGATCACAAAGAGTATGTCCGGGGATTGAATAGAAAAATGGATGCAGTTCAGTCAACTGCATCCATTATCATTTAAACAACCGATAGATCTTTAGATTATCTCTGAGGCGTAATTAAGTACTTTTCACCTGTCGCTTGTTTAGAGTAAGCGGCCAATGATTGTAACTGTAATACCTCAGCTAATGACACCTCATGTGTGTAGTGACTAGCAAATGTGGTAGTAATTTCATCTGCAACACGTTTACGCATTGCCATTGCTGTTTTTGTCCCTAATTTACCCAATGCATTGAATAGTAAAAATCCATTTACTCCCCAAGCAAAACCAAAGTTACGATTTAACGTAATAGGGCCGCGATCTAATGCGCCATAAATATACACTTGCTTGAAAGTGTCAGAGCCATAAACGCTGTGCTCTTTCATATCACGAGCGGCAGCAACTTCCATACAGTTAAGGATGTCACTGGTTAATTGACCGCCACCAATTGGGTCAAACGCAATCGTTGCTCCCGTTTCAATAATTGCAGCCGTTAAATCAGTAAGGAAAGTCTCGCTACTTGAGTTAACCACATATTTTGCGCCCATATCACGCAATAACGTTTCTTGCTCTTCTTTACGTACAATATTAATTAAATCAACGCCATCGGCAATACAAATACGGTTTAGCATTTGGCCAAGGTTAGAAGCGGCAGCGGCATGAATGATGGCTTTATGACCTTCCGTACGCATTGTTTCAACCATTGCTAATGCAGTCAGTGGGTTAACAAATGATGATGCTCCTTCTTTCGCTGTCGTGCCTTCTTTTAATTCTAGGCAACTTTGCACATTAGCACATTTAAATTGACGGTAAGTTCCACCGCCAATTACTGCAACGGTTTTACCTATTAAGGCTTGTGCCGCTGGTGATGAGCCTGCTGCGATAACCGTTCCTGCGCCTTCATTACCAACAGGAATTGCTTTACCTACGCGCTTTGCTTGCGATGGCATAAACTGAGTAGGAACCTCTGCAGTAATAACAGGATATTGATCTGTGCCTGATTGCTCTGCAGTAGACATATCAGCGGCACCGAATAAAACGCCTAAGTCTGATGGGTTTAGTGGTGCAGCTTCAATACGAACAACAACTTCATCGGCACTAGGTTGTGGCATGTCGATGGCTTGCAAGGAAAGCGTTAGTTTATTGTCTTCGCTGATTGTTGAAATAAGTTGAATATTTGTATCTGTCATAGGGTTTCTCCTGAAAATAGTTACATTTTTTGAGCCAATAATGGCATTGTATTTGGCCTGCTTTATTTGTAATTCACTATTTGTTTTTATCACTAAGCGTTACTTAGCTTTGCCGCTTGAACTTGAGCTTTCACCTTTTGGATAAACTCGGGCATGTTTGTTTGACGATCTGACTCCACGCTTTGAGCAATGGCTGATTGACCCATGGCGTCGTTCCACTCTTTCATTCCTGTGACTTCGGCAAGGATGTCCCAATCAAGTTGGCTAGAGCCAAACGTGCTAACAATGGTGTTTACGTAATAAACGTAGATATCAGCCATTGTTAATTTGTCTCCTGCAATCCAAGGGGAGAATTTACATAAGCTATTTAAGGCCGAAACCCCACGGGTTAATACTTGGCGAACTTCCACTTTAATCGATTCAGGAATTTCAGTACCAGAGAAGACGTAAGGTATAAATCGTCTGCTTGGCAGTTCAAAGTAAAGCTCAGCTATTTTCATGATTTGACGAACCACTGCGCGTTCTCCTGCATCTTCAGGATACAGGGGTATTTCGGGGTATGTTTCTTCAATAAAATCACAAATGACACTCGACTCTGAAATATTAAGGCCTTCGCTTGTGGTAATCACAGGTACTTTACCAGCCGGACTTATTGCTAATAACTCATCACTACCACCGTAAATTAGGTTTTCTTGAAAGGGCAGTTGTTTGTATAGCAGTACATGTTTAATCAAGTTGTAATAGTTACTAGCCGCGAAACCGTGCAAAGTAATCATAAATCAGTTTCCCATGATTTAATGTGAAGGTTGTAATCGTTAAGTTAAACGTATTATTACCTGTTTTAATTCGGTTATATATAAGGAAAAATGCGAATCACTATTGTCTTTTAAACAACAGTTGAAGGGAGAAGGAAAAAGGAGATAGTGGAATTTGAGTTGTTATTCGGTTGTTTTGTGAACCATTGCGCTCCCTTTTACGTAATTATCTCAGTACATTTAATATTGAAAAACAGACTCAGCAATATGACCCAGATGGTCACTATATTAATAAGTGGCAAGTTGAGGAATGATAATGCTGATAAATCGTGTTTTCGTGGAAGTCAGTACGAGCATAAGACAATGAAAAAATCACAGTTGCCAGAAAAGATATGTGTTGTTTGTCAAAGACCATTTAGTTGGCGGAAGAAATGGGAGCGAGATTGGCCAATGGTTAAATATTGCTCTAAGCGTTGTCGGTCTTTACGACATCAAAGTGAATAATAAATTTACAAACAATGGCTTAAGATAAGGGATGATTATGAACGACACCGCTGACCGATTACGACTCATTTTAGGTGACCAATTAAATGCCCGTCATTCATGGTTTCAACATCGCGATCCACTAACGATTTACGTGATTGCAGAAATGCATCAAGAAACCGCCTATGTAAAACACCATGTGCAAAAAGTGTGTGCTTTTTTTGCTGCGATGACCCAGTTTGCAACCGCATTAGAAAGTGCAGGGCATCGAGTGATGCATTTAACCTTGGACGATACAGAGCCATTTGAAAAAATAGACGATCTATTAAATCACCTTATTGCTAAACACCAAATTACCCATTTTGAGTATCAACTCCCTGACGAATACCGTTTACGTAACATGCTTGATAAATACTGTTTGTCGTTAGCCATATCTTCTCAAGCTTATGAAAGTGAACACTTCTTTCTCTCTGAAGCGAACATTGAAAAAGAGTTTAAACCGAACCATCATCATCGTATGGAACCCTTTTATCGTAAAATGAGAAAGCGCTTTAATATTCTGATGGATGAGGGGGAGCCCGTTGCAGGAAAGTGGAACTTTGATGGTGCAAATCAAAACAAATTAAAGCCGAGCGAGTTTGATAGTGTACCCACGCCATTATTATTCGCTAACGATGTCACTGATATTCTTAAGCGTCTAGAACGTCATAATGTGACGATGATAGGCCAAGCGGATAATCACCTACTATGGCCTGTAAATCGGCAGCAGGCGAGTGAGTTATTAGTGTTTTTCTGTCGCTATTGCTTACCGTTGTTTGGGAAGTTTCAAGATGCCATGACATGTAAGCTTGATGATATGCTCACGCAAAAACAATGGAGTTGGTTTCATAGCCGTTTATCCTTTGCTCTCAATACAAAAATACTCAGCCCTAAGCAAGTGATTGATGCTGCTATTACGGAATTTAATCAACAGCCAGATGCCATAGATATTGCTCAGATAGAAGGTTTTGTTCGTCAAATTCTAGGGTGGAGAGAGTTTGTACGTGGGATTTACTGGCGCAATATGCCTGATTACCAAAACCTAAATACACTTGAAGCGTCATTATCATTGCCAAGTTGGTTTTGGACAGGGAAAACAAAAATGAATTGTATGCATCATGCAATACAGCAGTCTCTTGATTTTTCCTATGCACACCATATTCAACGATTAATGATTACCGGTAATTTTTGCTTATTAACGGGCATTAAACCTGATGAAGTAGATGAGTGGTATTTAGGGATTTATGTTGATGCAATTGAGTGGGTTGAAATGCCAAATACGCGGGGCATGAGCCAGTTTGCAGATGGTGGCATTGTTGCCTCTAAGGCTTACGCAGCCAGTGGTAACTACGTGAATAAAATGAGTGATTATTGCTCTGATTGTCACTATAACGTGAAACAAATAACTGAACCAAAAGCATGCCCACTAAATGCACTGTATTGGCACTTTATGCATACACATATTGAGCAGTTTAATAACAATCCTCGTACCAGAATGGTCTATGCAAATTGGCAGAAAAAATCAGAAGAACAGCAGCAAGTGATATTAGATAGAGCGGAGCAGTTGTTGTTGGGTATTGAGGAGTTGTAGGTTTTATTTATTAAAATATTTGAGCAATGTGACTTGATTTTGTCTCGAAGTTTGTTAGATCAAATACTCATTTATATTCTGTTAATGTAACTTTACTTTATCAAAATTTATCTGAAATCCTCGGGCTACTTAAAACTTAATTGCGGCAGTATATTTTGCTCGTATTGTGTTGTTCATTACATCACCCAATTCGTTTTCCTCATAATATAACATTTACTTCATACTGAATGGGTAGGTTAATTATTCTCTCGCCCTCTTCTTGAATCAAAATCCAACAAAATCAGGTGTTTATTTGGTTTGTTGTGGTATATTGCTTCCAATGAAATTGTTGTCGGTACTGGAGTTTTTATGGCTTTTGATGCGTCCCCATCTTGGAGTGGCTTTAATTACCAAGGCAAGGTAGCACTCTACTATGCTTTATCTTTGATCAATGGAGATCCTGTAGGGACAGATTTTTCCGACCGCGATCTGATGCTGGAAGATAATGAAGATTTTGAAATATTGTGTAATGGAAACTCTGTCTCAATCCATCAGGTTAAAGCGTATAATTCTAGCGCTTATGGTAAGTATTCTGATGCTCTACTTGAAATAACTTTAGAGCTGTATAAACAACCACGAGTTATCGGAAGAATTCATACTTGGAAGCACATTAACTCAAAACCAAATTTCCAAGACCTTGAAAATTCGATTAAGGATGATTTAAAGATTGTTTTAGAACAATATCGAAGCATCAATCCAAAGGATGGAAGTTCGATAATAGAAAAAGCGGTATCTACAGATAGAAATAAACCCAAGCAGGCTGCTATCTTGAGGGCGGCCTTTCCAGAACTTACCGCAGCACAGTTATTTGATGTTTTAAATTCTATTCATGGCGGGCAGAGCGACGCAATAAATCGACTAGATAGCTATCTGTACGAGGATAATAATAGGTTTTGCGATCTTGAGGAAGTTAACAAAAAGATTAAGTTAGAAATTTCAATAGCAATGGAAGCTCGCAATATTACTAGTACGACAGAGCAGTTAGAGAAAACATTTCACTATTTTTTAAGTATGATGGATAGATATATTATCCAGCGACATAAGACTAAGCAACAAGAAGAAAAAATATCGATAGCATTTAATGAGATTCTTGAGGTTCTTGAAAATGATCATGAAGATATTGGGGATGAATATCTGGCATATAAATTTAAAAATCAATTTGCCCATCAGATAGATGAATATATAAGTGATCCCGATGATTACACCGACCCAGAAGAAAACGTTCTTTGTAATCTAAAAGAAGCAAGTAAGTTTCTTTTAAACCTTAACCCAACGGATTTATGGGCGTATTACCGAAACTTCTGTCCCCATATTGATCTAGCACATGACAATAACACGACTAATGCTTTGGTAACGGATCTTGATGGTATCAGATATGTACTTATAAGAATCCTTCATGAAATCAATTTTGATCGAGCTTTACACAACGCATCAAAATATAATTTTAGTTATCGTGCAACGACACCACCACACAAGAGTTTTCTTCCTACAACTATTACCTCTACCGCTAGAGTTACACAAATAGAAAGAAAAATCACATCAAATCCCAATATGTTTGAGACTTTGTTTGAGGTTGAAAACCTGATTTACAGTGGTTTAGAGGCTCATACATTTTCTCCAACTTCGATGGCACATACGGAAGCACCACAAGCTGAAGATGAAGATCCTCGAACTAAAAGAGACGATATATTGAAACATATAACACTTGTGCCCATATCTACCGCAAAGGAAGCATTAAACTAATGATTAATATTATTAATAACATACTCTCCAACAATGGATATAAACAAGTCGAACTCTTGTTAGAACAAGATGTGGCAGACCTCTACTTATTTTGCCCATTAACAGATAGTAAACGAGAAGAATATTTTGTCACGGTAAAACTTCGCACGCAGTCTGATAGTAATGCACAACGTCTACTGGAAAACCAAGTTCAGGACTGGTTCGAAACAATTAGCCACTCGGGTAAAGTAGATCAAACCTTTGAGAAAAATTGCACTATGCTTCTCTGCCAAGAAGAAGATAAAATTAGCAGGCAAACAATACTGATGTTTGAAGAGGATCAGTATAACTTTAAAAAAAATGTAATAGCCAGCTCTCAAGAGGAGGTACAGGCTTTACAAAATTATTTGGTTCAAGAGCAAATTGAAAAGATAACTATTAAAGTCATAAATAACATAATTAATGTAGATAGTGGTAAAGGCTTCCTTGATTTTAAAGAGAATAACAAGCTTCAAAAAGACCATTATTCTCTAATTTTAAAGATCGCACTCAAACTGCCTTTTATTACTTATATCCCACAAGAGCAGCAACTTAGCAATCTTCTTAGTGATATTGATAATTCATTATCACCAGAGTTAGCTTCAATCTACAACCAATTAACCAATTTGGATGTAGAATGGACTGAAAGTAATTGCGTCCAGAATGTTGAAATGATTTGGGGCCGCTTAGTATGATTACCCTAAATAGAATCACCTTTAAGAACTTTAAAATATTTGGTGAAGAGCCATATACCATTAATTTTGAGAACTATCGCCTAGTTTTGCTTGATGGGCCGAATGGGTATGGAAAGACATCAGTCTTTGATGGCATCGAGTTAGGTTTGACTGGGGAATTGACTCGTCTTGTATCTTTGGATGGTCGCCAAAATCCCACAGATGTTGTTGTTGCGCATCAAGGAAAAGGACATGTCGAAATAGAGCTAGAATTTAAAGACACTAATTCCAAAGTAAAAATATTCAAAAGAAAGTTGAAAACATCAGTCCCTAACAGCTCCAAAAAAATATCTAGGTTTGCAGAACTTTGGGAGCTGTATGAGATTGTTGATGGGCAGCCAGTGTCATCAAATCAGTTATTTTTGGACCAGTACTTAGATAGTCACGATTTTAAGCGAGATTTTCACTTATTCCATTACATACAGCAGGAAGATACGTCACGATTTCTAAAGGGTAACAGTGAAACACAGCGAGCTGAAAAATTAGCACAACTTTTCGGTGATACTCGTGAGGCTGATGAAAAACTTAACAAGCTTATAGATATTCTTGGAAAAGTGAAGAAGTCAGAAAAAACCAAAAGCAAAGAAATTGATGCTATCAAGCAACTGTACCGAATTGATGAGAATACAAATGTAACAACAGGAGCGAGTGAGCCTCATGCTTATGCTCTTCCATGGTTAGCTGAAGACAACAAGAGTCCTTTCTGGGACGATATTAAAATTCCAGAGTTGAACCAAGATAAACTTAACAGCTCTTTGGCAGAGATAATCAACATTAAAAACTTCCTTGAGCATCAACATTATTTTCTTAGAAGTCGAAACTTTGAAAACGCGATTCGTCAGAGGGAAGTACTTGAATCTTATCTAGGCTACTTTAATTCCATCAATGACTACGATATACATGTCACGCGAAGTAAAAAGTATCAACTTATTAAGAGTTTCGAGATTACGCTCAGAAGTGGCGATCCCAAAAAGATATCTATCATTAATAACATTGACGAGATTTTTCATATTTTGGAGTTTGAAGACGGCGAGACATTTAAATCGGCGCTACGATCCCTTATCGAACAAGAAAGTAAAGCAAACGGACTTAGTTCTATTTATTCGGAACTTATTAAACATCACAATGCCATGTCTGCTGGACTTCAGAAGATACCGGATGAGTCTTCATGTTTGCTTTGTGGACAAGAGTACGAGTCTCATGATTCGTTATCTCAAGTAATATCTCAGCATGGAGATTTACTCCGTTCAGAGTTGATGGGACAAGATAAGCTTTTAGTTGCTTATAGAGATAGTTTTCATAGCACATATATCTCCCCCTTAGTTAAAGCATGTGCGGTTTATCTTGAGCAAGCATCACCGCCATCTCAGGAAGACTTTCTTGCAATTTCTAGGGCGCTATCCATGAGAGAGCGTTTTGGCAAACTTCAAGGTTGGCTTCTGTCTGAAGGTATTCTGCATGATGATTTGTTAGCAGCTAACTTTCCTGTAGAGGGAGGGAAGGATAAAATTATCGAGGTTACAGATCACCTTTGCGAACGTATACGCTCTGCTATTGGTACAGCTCCTGATAACTATTATGAGACCAATGGTGAAAATATATTCGACCGTATATATAGGGATTATTTTAATAGCCAGAATGTGAAACTGGATCAGGTGAGTATTGCTCAACTCGAACAAAAAGAAATATATATCAAGAGCCTTTATTTCAGCTCTTTGAAAGAAATATCAGAGAGCTTTTCCAAGCATCTAAGAGAACAAAAGTTATTGGAACAAGCTAGGATTGATTTGGGCGAACTGATTAAAATTTTGCAAAGAAAGATTAAACAGTACAGGAAGCAACTAATTACCGATATCGAGATCCCTTTTTATATCTACTCCGGTAAAATCCTCCAATCCCATCAAGCAGGGCTTGGTCAGGGGATCTTCATCAAAGACCCGACAGGGGATGATGAGTTAAAAAATGTACGACTTGTTTCTAATTGGGAAAGTGATCATGACATTCTCAATACTATGAGTTCAGGGCAGATATCAGCAGTTGTTATCGCATTGACTTTGGCTTTGCATAAAGTATACGCCTCTAATTTTGGCAGCGTTTTGATCGATGATCCTGTTCAGACAATGGATGATATAAATATGTCCTCATTGGTTGAGGTATTGCGGAATGACTTCACAGGAAAACAAATCATTATTTCTACACACGAAGCTAAAGTAGCTAGATATTTTACTTACAAATATTTGAAATATAGTGAGAATGTGAAAATTGTCAATTTAATGCAACGGAAAGAACATGTCCCGAGCAATAAATTTCATTATAGAACCGTTGCTGATAACTAAGAGAGTCAAGTTGTAGCGGTACGGTAAATTTGGTCACTTAGTTAGAGTCATTGTTATGGCCTAGTCGATTTGGCCGTATTCGTAATACCTGAGATGATACATACTTTACTAATTTAGCAAAGTATGTAGCTTACAATTGTCCAAAAACAAGTCACCTAACTAGAAAAATTATAAATAATTACTCAAGCGGATCTTATTTACCATTCTCAATGCGTTACTGAATATGCTGTCAGAGATACTTTTTGGAAAATCGCTTGGTAATTCTGCTTCTAATGCCTTAATGGCCTTAGGCATATTTATCGCAAATTCCTTCATTATCTCTTCCATTCTCGCAGTATCAAATCCAACTGCTTTAGCCGTATCAATAAAATGACGTGTGTATATTTTATCAATAGGGTATTTCTTTCCTTTCGATGCTGTTAGTCCCATTGCCAGTTTTAATGAGCGGATATTCATCCCTTTACCACCTAAGATTGGGTAGGCGGATAAGATGTCATAAAAGGGCGTAAGGTGATAACTGCCTTGTGCATTAATAAAAATGGAGAAGTTTTTTGCGTGTCCATCTGTTGCACCAATTAACCATTGAAATACCTGAAATCGCATAAAAGCATCACGATCTTTTAGTGATTGGCTTGAGCCCATAAGAAGATCCATAATGGTTTTTATACTTGGGCCTCCATCTGCTTCATATTTGATTGACGAGGGTAATCCAAATGCTTGGCACATATCTTCTTGCGGTAATCTTAATAGCTTGGTGTTATTTTTAATCCATCGTCTATCAAATCGCTCTACTGCAATGGCTTTTATTCCATCACAATGGATTATTTCAACATTAGGTACATTGAATCCTAGCTTCTTCGCTAATTGAATGCACAGGTATTCATTTTCTACACTATCACTCATATCGAGAGTGGCATTAGGTTGTTGAATTTTACCTATGGGTAATTTGATTATATGTGTTGTTGGCGTTGATGCTTTCGGTATACACCATTGCTCATTTATTCTGAGTAGCGCTGTTTTTTCTTGTGCTCCGGCAACCGAAATTCGAAAGTCTGATTCATCTTCTAACATTCCTAATGGGATATTGGACTGATAGGCTGAGAGTACTTGTTTGAGCCGTGCTGGAGTTAAAACTTCATAATCCAGTTGTTTGGTATTTGGTTCTTCATCGTCAGTTAATAAAGAAATGGCACCGACGCTGTCTTTACCAACTTCATGAAGTAAATCGAACGTTTGACGAGATTTAGCTTGGTATCTGGCAACGATGCGATCTCTGACTTCTGATAAATCAGGTAATAGGTTGTCGAAGTAATTAATAACGCAATCACTGGTTATCTTTGGATATTGCAGGGGAAGGGATAATGAAAGAGGTCTTCCTACCTTGCTTTCAATCCATGATTTATCGTATTGAAATTGGTGTGCACCGTTACTAAGTTTAGTAAATTCCCCAACACGCTCACCATTCATGTATGCAATTAATACAGCCATTACCACGCCTCATCGTCTAGATTGTCTTCGTGACTTGTTGGCACTTGCTCTTGAATAATGCAATGAACTTCTAATGCATGAAGGATCTTAAAGAGTGTCTGTAACTGAGTGGTTTCAGGATGATTCTCAAAGCTAGATAGGGTGGATTGTTTTACACCAACTTTTTTAGCAAGCTCTGTTTGAGTCAAATTGTGTTTGGTTCTAATAAGCTTTAAGTGGTTAGCTAATTGTTTTGGATTATAAATCATCATACACCCCATCATATTATGTGATATCCCCGATAGAGGATAATTAATAATATATACCCGATCGGGGATAAGTCAATATATATCCCCGATCGAGGATAAAGCAGGTCTTATCCCTTGTCGGGGATAAAGTGATGGTCAAAAACGAATTATAAAAAATGGATGCAGCCAAAACCACATCCATTTTCTTAATTACTCAAAGTAAAGTGACGAATTAACGTCTAGCTCTTACCCCAAATAACGCTTCTCTAAATGCGCCTTAAAGAAACTCGCATTTAGCACATCACCTGTTGCTTGCTTCACTAAATCATCGGTTGAGAATAGTGATGCCTTGCTCCAGATATTATCTGATAACCAAGTGAAAATAGGGCTTAAATCACCGCTTAGTGTGGCTTTCTCTACATCTACCGTTTGTTTCATTGCTGCCATAAACTGTGCTGCGTACATTGCCCCTAATGTGTAACTTGGGAAGTAACCAAAGCTGCCGTCTGTCCAGTGAATGTCTTGCATACAGCCGTTTTTGTAATTGCCTTTAGTGGTTAAACCTAGGTACTGCTGCATTTTTGCATCCCACAGTTCAGGGATATCTTTATAGCTGATGTTACCGTTCATTAAATCACGCTCGATTTCATAACGTAAAATAACGTGGGCAGGGTATGTCGCTTCATCGGCATCTACACGGATAAAATCTGGGTTTACGCGTGTGTAGATCTTTTGTAGGTTATCGGTCTCAAAGATCTTCTGATCTGCGTTTATAAAGTTCTTTTGCACTAATGGCGAGAGTTGAGAGATAAATTCAGCACTGCGGCCTAATTGCATCTCAAAAAATAGGCTCTGAGACTCATGAATCCCCATTGAGCGAGCTTGACCAACAGCAAGGCCTGCAAATTCTTTTGGTAATCCTTGCTCGTAACGTGCGTGACCCGTTTCATGCACTGTACCCATGAGTGATTGCACAAAATCGTTTTTATCATAACGCGTAGTGATACGTACATCTGTTGGTACACCGCCACAGAAAGGGTGCATGCTGACATCAAGACGACCGTGATCAAAATCGAAGTTTAAAAACTTCATTACATCCAAACTCAGCTGGCGTTGTTGCTCTGTTGGGTAATTGCCCTCAGGTAAATAGATTGCTTCTGTTGCTTGCTTCTCTTGAATGTTTTGAATAAGAGAAGGGAGCCACGTTTTTACGTCGTTAAATACAACATCAAGTTTGGCTGTGGTGGTTCCCGGTTCGTATAGTTCAAGCATGGCATCGTAAGGGGTTAGGCCTGTGATCTCTGCGCGAATTTGTGCTTCTTCTTGAGATAGGGCAACCACATCTGCAAAGTTTTTGCTGAAACCTTCCCAGTCGTTTTCACTACGTTGTGAGCGCCATGCATGCTCACACTTAGAGCCTGCAAGAGATTGCGCTTCTACTAAGGTTTCAGGCAGGGCCGTGGTTTGTTGCCATTGTGATTTCATTTCACGAAGGCTTGCTTGTTCATTAGTAGATAAAGATTCGGATTCTGCTTTATCAAACCATTCGGCCAGTTGTGGTGCATTGCCTAGTTGATGCAAATGAACAGACAGTTCAGCCATTGCTTCTGAGCGAGCTTTGTTACCGCCAGATGGCATAACGGCTGCTTGGTCCCAACCACAAATAGATCCTAGGTGTTCAAATCGAGATATTTTTAAACTGTGTTGAACAAGTTTCTGATAATGGCTCATAGATACCCTCATTATTATTTTTTATTCATACGTCATTGGAGTGATAGTTTCATTGTTGATCGGTTTCACTTAGAAAGAAATGGTTCATGTATTCATAACACCGTTTTTAATACATAAGGGCTCATTAATATTCATTCTGAACTAGTTACGAGCATTCTTTTTCTCAAAGTGCAGATAAAAAAATACCCCGCATAAGCGAGGTAAATAAGAGGTAACAGTGATTATGTAGGCTTAACTAATTTTTACAGGCCAGCCATAAGATCGATATTCTTCCGCTAATTTATTGGCAACATCCGTTGATACTGTTGCCGAAATCCAATTACCAAAACCCATTATTTGATATTTAAATGTTACGTGATTCATTATTTGTCTCTCCCCGATAGATGCGCGTACTTTATCGGGCTTTGTTCTTAATAACTTTCGTATTAGGGTCAAATGGTTTGATATTTGGGTTAATTTATATAAATACGATAAATAGGTTAAATCTCGAAAAATGAATAGACTAAATGTTCGATTTTATAAGTTGATTGAAATTAAGTAGTAATTAAAAGAAAACGAGATATATTAATGAAACTCACCATTAAATGGACATTTACGTGATTCTAGATTTTTGGGCATTTTTTATTGCCATTCTACTGTTAACAATGACCCCAGGGTTAGATACTGCTTTGGTTATCCGAAATACTACTCGTGGTGGCTGGAAAGACGGCATCACTTGTAGTCTGGGTATTTGCTGTGGTTTGTTTGTTCATGCGACTATGTCGGCGATTGGTTTATCTGTATTGTTGGTAAGCTCTGCTGAGTTATTTACCGTAATAAAGACGATAGGGGCTGCGTACTTGATTTGGTTGGGTATCCAGTCAATTAAAAGTACTTTTAGCAAACGTAGAAATACCGTAGAAGTCACAGATAAGATAAAAGAGAAGAAGGCTTCTTTAACTCTTTCTTTTAAAGAGGGGTTTCTTTCTAATATTTTAAACCCTAAAACCGCTGTGTTTTATTTGGCTTTATTACCGCAATTTATTAACCCTGAATATAATGCGTTCGCTCAATCATTATTGATGGCAAGTGTCCATTTTATCATTGCTATGTTTTGGCAAGGTGGAATTGCATTGCTTGTTGAGAAAGCACAGGTATTAATGTCGAGTGAGAAAATGACGCATCGAATAGAAAGGATCACGGGTAGTGTACTTATTTTACTTGGTGTGAATTTATTAGTGTCTAAGTAAGCTATAAAAATAAGAATGCTATACCTGATAGTTTACAATCAAAGGTATAGCATTCTTTTGTTTAATTTATTGAAAAGATAACTTGAGGGAGGTTAACTGTCTTTATTGCGGACAGATTCAATTACATTCCCAATCTTCTCTGTTATTGGGTTTGGCTTCTTTGGTTTTTTGTCTTTTTTAGCAAAATGAACATGCACATCCTGTTGTGCAAATGGAATTGAAATCCCTTCTTTATCAAAACGTAATTTCACTTCACGAGTCACATCCCAATAGACGTCCCAGTAGTCATCGGTTTTAACCCAAGGGCGAACAATAAAATCAACAGAAGAAGCGCCTAGTACGTGAACACGAATGTTTGGTTCTGGTTTTTTTAATGCTGCAGGATGAGCATCAACAATCTCCGCGAGGATTTTTTCTGCTTTTTCAATGCTGTCTTCGTATCCAATGCCAAATACCATGTCTACGCGACGTAATCGCTCATGCGTTACGTTCTTTATTACGTCTCCCCAAATTTTACTGTTGGGTAAGATAATGATTTGGTTATCAAAGGTTTTGATTGTGGTATTTACCAAGCTCATGGAGCTTACTTTGCCAGAGACTCCGCCAGCCTCAACCAGGTCACCAACATCAAATGGACGGTAGATAAGCAGCATCATGCCTGAGGCAAAGTTGGATAGGGTGTCTTGTAATGCGAAACCAATAATAATACCGGCGACACCAAAACCAGTTAAAACCGGAGCGAGATCTAACCCCACTTTGGAGAACGCGATCAAAATACCGATAAAGTAAATAAGTTTACTCGACATAGAGACAAAGAAGTCCTGCATCAATTTACTCATTCGTAAGTGAGGTTGTACTACTGCTTTTAATACGACTTTACGAGTTAATTTTGCCAGCAAACGTGTTGCCAATAGGATTAAGAAGAAAACAAAGAATTTAAGGAGTTGGTCTGGTGCGTGTTTAAGTAGCCAGTTACTGCCAGATGAGATCCAATTACTTACAATAGCGGTAATGACAGGGAAGTTGAGAATGTCTTCGGTTAAATTCCCCGTAGTAGAAAACAGTTGGCGTTTGTAATTGGTGGTATTGATATCCAATTGATCGGCTATGGCTATGAGCTTGGCTAGGCCGTAGGTTGAGTTAGAGGCTTTTCGTTCAAAAAAGAGATGTTCTAGAGTGAGTGATGATTTTTCTGAATCAGAAGAACGTTGAAGTTGATCTGAAAGTAGTTGCTCTCGGCTTGTATCAAAACTTAATGATGCTGAAAGGAATTTAATTTTCTGATCAATAAATAGCTTATAGGCTGCAAGTTGAGCATCTGTAGATTGGCCTAGTGTCGTCAGCCACTGGTAGTTTTCTAATTGATCATTAAGCGAGAGGTAATAGTAATCTCTCGATTCTTTTAATGTGTTTTGTAAAGCAAGTTTTTGCTCTATATCGGCGTTATCTAATTTGTCTTGTTTGTCTTTTATGTCTTTATCAAGGTATGCGATAGAGCGTTCTGCGTAGGTTATTTGTCCTTCTACTTCTTTGATTAGGAGGGGGGTTGTGGCTTCATCATGACGTTTAATTAAATCAGACAGTACCGTTCTAAGTTGATTGTTTTTATCGACTTGTTGAACTCTAATAACCGCTAAATCGCTTCCTGAGAATGACGAGGCTTCTTTTTTTAATCGTGCAACTTCGTTATTAATTTTATTTAAATCAGCCAGATCTTGAGCTTCATTAGCAAAAGTGAAAGAACTGAATATAAGAAGGAACCAAATAAAATTACGCATAGAGCCTCTATTGCATTGAAATAAATTAGCAGATAACAAGCTTATTGTAGTGAAATATAAAGGAAAGTGGCAGGAGAACTTTTTAAATGGTTGTCACAAAAATGAAAAAGCAGCCGCTAAGACTGCTTTAATTAAGTTACATCATGCTTTTATTTAAGATTTTTATACTCAATGATTAAGGCTTTGAAAAAGGAAAAGAAGAATCCTAGTACCATAACCAATAATACCGAGCCAAGTATCAGAGTTAATATTTCCATATATCACCTCGTAAAGTAGTACTAAGTGAGTATATCAAAATGATAAGGCTTTGCTTGTTAAGTAGGTTAAATAAATGTATCAAGATGTCTCTATCTTGGAGTGTAGAGACATCTTTAGTTAGCGTTAAGCACGATTTAAAACAGGTTCTTCTTCATTATCTTTTTGTTTAATAAAGAAAAGGTGTGTTTCTTCAATAATAATATGACGCAATGCAATTAAGCCTATTAAATTTGGTATTGCCATTAATCCGTTAACAATATCAGCAATTACCCAAATCGTATCAAGTTTCATATAAGCGCCAGAAGCAACTAAAGCGATGAAAATGACTTTGTACGGTAGAACCCCTTTGTTACCGAATAAGTAGGTCACACAACGTTCGCCATAGTAGTTCCAACCTAGGATAGTGGTAAAGGCAAAGAACATTAAACCAATAGAAACTAAGTAAGGACCAATTTGATCAGAACCTAGGCCTAAAGCAAAAGCTTGTGTTGTCATTAACGCACCAGCGGCATCGCCTTGCCAAACGCCAGTAACAATTAAGGTTAAGCCTGTCATAGTACAGATAATCACGGTATCAAAGAAGGTACCAGTCATTGAGACTAAACCTTGCTTCACACAAGAATCTGTTTTTGCAGCGGCGGCTGCGATAGGTGCACTACCTAGACCTGATTCGTTTGAGAACACACCACGAGCGACACCTGATTGGATTGCAAGCATGATAGATGCACCAACAAAGCCACCAGTAGCGGCTGAACCAGTAAATGCAGAAGTGATAACCAATTGAATCGCTGCTGGTAATGCTTCTACTTGCATGATTAGTACAGTTAAACAAGAAACAACATAGACTACGGCCATGGTTGGGACGACTTTTTCAGCGACTTTTGCAATAGATTGGATACCGCCTAAAGTAACAATAGCCACTAAAATAGTTAGGACCGTACCTGTTAACCAAGCTGGTGCATTCATTGTTAATTGAGCAGAATCAACAATGGCATTGATTTGCGGGAAAGTACCGATACCAAAACAAGCAACGCCTAACGCGAATAATGCAAATAGCTTTGCTAGCCATTTATTACCCATGCCGTATTCAATGTAATACATTGGTCCGCCAACCATTTGGCCTTTGCTGTCTGTTTTTCGATATTTTACTGCAAGTAAACATTCCGCGTATTTTGTCGCCATGCCAAATACCGCAGCAAGCCACATCCAAAATAGAGCACCAGGGCCACCCATTTTAATTGCGGTTGCTACACCGACAATATTACCCGTACCAATCGTGGCAGAAAGGGCGGTACATAAGGCAGCAAAGCTGGACACGTCGCCTTTTCCTATGCTTTGATTTTCTTCTTTTGAGAAGACCATTTTAAGCGCAGTTGGTAAATGACGTAATTGGAAAATACGAAGTCGGAACGTAAAGTAGATACCTGTACCCACTAATAAAATCAATAGAGGTGGACCCCAAATGAAGTTATCGATAGTAACAAGTGTGTTGTGAATGGTGTTCATGGTTTCCCCTTAATAAAGCATATAGTAAGGAGAAGAGAGAGTGGTGTACCAAAACCAAAAAATAGGCAATAGTATAGAGCCGAGATTAATCGGATCACTTTCTCCTCTGTCCTTTTGCCTGAGAGTTTCACCCTTATCATTTTTCAGATAAGGGCTTGCTCCTTCGGCGGCCGATTTAACGGCTCTCTCCAGAGATTCCTCCAACTACAGTCCTCACCTTATTCATAAAAATGAACTAGGCACCTGAAAGATTTACTTCTTCGGTGGGCGTTGCCAAATAATGGCATTGCCGCTCTCCTGCAGTCTTCATCGGATCAACAAATTGTAAGCTACGAAGTAGCTAAGTCGAGTATGTTAGACAAGTCACATTTTTTTGTCATCACTTTTATTTACAATTTAGATAAAAATTGATCGAAATCGGTTTCTTTGTTCAAAATAACAACGATAACTCAAGTATTTACATGGCTAAAGTATGCTAAAATAAACAAAAAGTGAGGTGTACTATGTTACGAATTGCTGTGATTATTTTATTGTTAGCTCTTTCGGCGCTGCTGTTTAAGTACAGAGCGAATGAAAAGATCCAAAAGTCGGTGGTGTATACGTCGGTGATTGGAGTGGTTGTTTATGTGGCATACGTCATGGTTTCAGAGCTAATCCGATAAGTTGTCTTATAATTAACAAAATGTGTAGAGAACAAATCTATACTATTCACTATCTATAATGTTTGGGGTTAACGCGTGAGTGTAGAAAATCAGACCAGAGCGACTGACGAGCATGATGAGGATGTCATCATCATTGAAGAAAAATCAAAATCGAGCCACTGGGTTGCCGGAGTCACACTAATTATTGGTGTTATTGCAGGTGGATTAATTGGGTCGAGTGTTTCAGATAATAAATGGTCTGATACTTATGCTCAGTTAGAAGCTAAAACTAAGCAATACCAAACAGAATTAAAGCAAGCAAATGTGAAAAGCACTGAAGTTGACGCTTTGATTGAGCAAGAAAAACAACAAGCACTTGAAGAACAAAAGAAGACGCTTGATGAAGAAAAGAATCAAGCAATTGTAACTGAATCAAAGAAACAAGCATCGATGAAAAAAGAGGTGGGCGCGTTAAAATCGCAGAACGCCTCGTTAGGTATGCAAGTTGAAGAACAAAATAAGCAAATTGATAAATTGACGAACCAAGTTGATTTGCAAATTACGATGCTGTCCCGTGCGAAACAGTTATTTCAGCGTCAGCTTCAACTAAAAGAAGAAGCGAGTGATTTAGAAGTTAAGATTGAAGTGACTAAATCAAATGAAAAGAAATTATCGAAAGAATGTGCTGTTTATCTTGAAGGTAAGAGTTGGGATGTAAAATCGGATGTATGTAAGCGTCAAGAAATGGCTAAGAAACAAATAGCTGGATACAACGATGAGCTTCAACTTTTACAAATGGATATTAAAGAAATCGACAGCATCAGTGATGATTTAGGCATGTAAGTCGGTTTATTTTAAGAAAAGCTACAGAATATTGTGGCTTTTTTTTATACCTTCAATTTGTAGTGATAATAATTTTCATTAGCTTTTTAGGGAGATGCACAGAACAATGACATCGTATGGTTTGATATTGAAGGAGAACATGAATGAGTAGTCAAACGGCGAAGTTTGTCCAAGGCTCGACAATGCGCCATATTTTGGTAATGTCAGGAACCGCGTCAATTGGGTTAATGGCTTTGTTTGTTGTTGATTTACTAGACATGTTTTTTATTAGTTTATTAGGGCAGGTTGAATTGGCGGCGGCAATTGGATTTGCTGGGACAATTATTTTCTTTTCAACGTCGGTATCTATTGGTTCATCCATTGCGATGGGGGCGTTAGTATCAAAAGCGCTGGGCGCAAAAGAAAACGAAAAAGCGAAACAGTTAGCCTCAAGTACGCTTGTTATTGCTTTTATCGTAAACAGTATTATTACGATCGCGATGTTTTGTTTTATCCCTGAATTATTATCAATGATTGGAGCAAAGGGATTTGTGGCAGAGCGAGCCCAAGCGTATCTTTCGATTCTTTTACCAAGCACGCCATTGATTGCAATTGCGATGGCTGCGGGAGCAGGTTTAAGGGCGGTCGGGGATGCAAAGCGTTCGATGCTAGCAACGTTATATGGTGGCATTGTTAATGCGATTTTAGATCCTATTTTCATCTTTGGGTTTAATATGAATGTGGAAGGGGCGGCGATTGCTTCTGTTATTTCAAGAGCAACGGTATTGGCTTTTTCACTGTACCCGTTAATTGTGACTCATAAACTGATTTCTTTGCCTAAATGGGCTGATATTAAACATCATTCTCCGGCTATTTTTACGATTGCGGTGCCTGCTATTGTGACTAACACTGCAACGCCTATTGGTAACGCAATTGTTACGTCAACATTAGCGCCGTTTGGTGAAGATTTTGTTGCCGGCTTTGCGGTAATTGGACGGTTAATACCAGTGACCTTTGCCGTTATTTTTGCGATGTCAGGTGCGGTTGGACCTATTATTGGGCAAAACTACGGTGCTGAGCGAATCGATAGAGTGAAAGATACATTGAGGAACTCGCTATTCTTCTCTTCAATCTACTGTATTGGGGTATCTTTAATTTTATATGTGCTTCAAGATCAAATCATAAGTGCCTTTAATTTGGTTGGTGATGCCGCCTTGATTATGGCTACGTTTTGCACTGTGGTGGCAATTACCTTTATTTTTAATGGTGCGATGTTTGTCGCTAACACCTCATTTAATAATTTAGGTAAACCTCTGTATTCAACGGCTCTTAATTTGAGCAAAGCAACCATTGGTACGTTACCATTTGTGTATTTTGGTGCTCAATGGTTTGGTGGGTTAGGCGTATTGTATGGTCAGGCATTAGGTAATGTTGTGTTTGGTATTATCAGTATTATTGCATTGAGAACACACGTTATTTATATGGTGAAAGAGCATTGCCAGAAAGTATGTACTGAAGATTCATTGGCTGATATTAGCGTTACCATGACTCCGTTTTGTAATAATGATGCGGTAATAATGCAAAGTGGTATTGAGAATGAAGAAAAATTAGAAAACCCTTCTCTTTCTGGCTAAATAGTTAAAGGTTTAATACATAAAAGATGGTGGCTCTGTATGCTTGATATTTGAGATACAGAGCCACCATTTTATTTGCTATGGTATTGAGTATTAGCTTCTTTTAACTGTTTTTCTGCGTAAGAAACCAAAACCGAATAAAGAAACTAAAGCGAATAAATTGAATGATGCGGCCTTTTTATACTCAAGTGAGATAACGATAGGGTCGTGATCTGAAGCGGAATACACATCTTTGTATTTCACCATGTCTCCTGTGTATTTCGGGCTGTATTCAAATAAGTTACTTTCTGCGGCATTGATGTGCCAATCTTCAATTTCTGTGACTCGATCAGCCAGTGATTCATTTGCTAATGCGTGATCAAGATTTCCTAATTCACCTGAGTAAGTATAAGAGAAAGTTTCTGTTCCGTGTAACAGTGTATTTAGATTTAAATACCCATAACCTTGTGTAATTTGGCTACCGATTTCTTCATATGGCAGTGGGTTACCTGCGGCATCATTCCCCAACGTAGTGTATGAGGCTGTGAAGATATCGCGGTCATATTTTTCAGGGCTGTAATCTGTCAGTGTCAGTAGTGGATCTTCCATGCCATAGGCATTCATATCACCTAAGATAAGTACATCACCTTCAACGGTACTTAACTCGTCACCAATGGCTTTCGCTGCTGATACTCTAAAGCGATTACAGTTGCCTTGTAGATCGGCAGGATCACTGTCTTCTTCGAAGTTCTGCCATTGCTCAATACACTCAGAGCCTTTCGATTTTAAGTGATTCACAACAACGGTTAGAGGCTCTTTTGCTTCTTTAACAATGAACTCTTGCACTAAGCTGTGACGTTGGTATTTATCATATGCAGGGTTAAACTCAATGGTGCCTTTGTTATCACGAGTGACGGTGTTTTCAGCCACGTGTTGTTCCGGTGTTTTGATTACTCGTGCTTTTCCTTCTAGTTTCACTTCGCTAGGACGGTAAAGTAGGGCAACCATAATGGCATCAGAGCCTAAATATTCACTTTGATATTTATCAGCGGCTTCAATTTCAACGAATTTATAATGATCTTCTTCATCTTCAAAGTTGGCATTTAGTGCTTTGGTTAGATCATAAATTGCACTGTTTTCACCAAAGCCGTTGTTTTCAACTTCCATTAAACCAATGATGTCTGCATCAATGGCGGTTAGAGCGGCAATGATTTTTGCTTGTTGCACCGCAAAGTCATCGGCATTTATCGCGCCACGGTTTTGACCTGTTGGGTTGGCATCACCACCCGTTGCCACTGACGTAAAGTAGTTTAAAACGTTAAAGCTTGTGATGGTTAAATCTTCATCTTCAATGCTTGGTTCATCAGTTCGTTCTACGTTGAATAGCGTGTCGCCATCCGCGTTGAACGCTTTAGTAATGATGTTTTCTTGTGTGATTGTATTGGTCGCGACTAATCGATATTGGTCATAGGAATAAGCAATAACGCCTTCTAATCCTTCAATACGAGCGCCTAAACGAAGGTAAGAATCGGCACTGCCATCTTGATCTATATCAGATGAAAAATCTGGGAAGTAAGGGACTTTTCCGTTTGCTGCTTTATTGTCTGATTCAATGGTAATTTGGCGGTTAGCGTTATCTTTCGCTAATTGAATTGCTTCAGTACTTTCTGCTGCGAACAGTTGAGTAGGTTTAAATAGAGGCTCACCATGAGAAAGCATCATGTTGTTGCGCTTGCTATCGTAATCAAAGCTAAAGTTTCGTGTGATACGTAGATCGGAATGAGAGGTTAATTTAACGTGCATGCCTTCGTGACGTTCTAGTGCTTGAGCCAGCGTTTCCCCTTCATTAATTATCAGTTCTGTTACTGCAACTGGAGACACTGAACGTTGAACAAGATAGTTATTGGTGTCTGGTTTTAGTTGTGTTTGGTTGTAGTATTCTTGTACTTTTGCTTTTACACAAACAACAGCGCCCGGTTGAATATCTTGTGCTGGGGCGCTACCAGTACTGACAAAAATACCTTCAGAGCTATTTGAATCATGATCATCATTTAAGCCTTGTAGGTAAAAGCCTTTTAATAAGCTTTCGCCACGAGCGGTGACAATACCTTGCACAAAATAGTCATCATCAGAAATGAATCCACTTGTAATTAATGGTGACTTATCGCCCGTACCTTGAATCGAATTGATCTCTGTAAAGGTTGGGGTATTACCAGAATCTGTTTCACAAGCAAACGGTGGAGGTGGCGTTACGCCTTCTTGGTATGCTCCCAAGCCTTCAATGTTATCTTTTGGTTTTTCAAGCCACATGTTGGCATCAAATGTGGTACTTGGCGTTTGAACTGCACGTACAAAACTTTTGTCTTTGCCCCAATCAACGTCACCATCAATACCAATTCGGTCATGCTCTGTACCATCTTTAAATAACATGTATGTCTCGTCGCCATTATGGTTGACGATACTTTCAATACTGTCGGTTACGGTTTTAATTTCATCAGAGGCGCGGCTATTTGAAATCACATAAACACTTTTTGCGTTCAGTGTTATTGCGGATAGATCGAGGTCATTTTTCCATTCATTTAATCCGTTGTATTTAGATTTAAGAACATAGCCAGAAAGAGAGACTGGACTGTTTCCTGTATTACTGATCTCTAATGATTTATTGTAACTTCCGCCTTCAACATATTGAGAAATAACAATATCTGCAGAAACATTACCAGAGATCGCTAAGCCAATTGCCATCGCCAGAGAGCTTTTTAACTGAGTTGTTTTCATTTTACTGCTTTCCATAGTTGTTGTTATATGAATTAAAGATTTATTTATAATATTTATTGTTAAAAGCTCTCATATTGATATGTCATATTCATTACCTTTGCATTAAGACTGAGATCTAAATCGTTTTGAAAAGGTGTAAATTTGGCATAGGTCAATTAAATAACAAGATCGGTAATAGTGGATATTTAGACAGGTATCTATGGTATAAGATTAATTGAAAGTTATTAGTTCTAACACTTACATTGATTTTTGGCATGAGTCGAAACTGTATGAATTTATAATAAAAAGAGCTAATGAAACTCTGATTGGCATGTAATTATAAAAAACCATCACTATTTATAGGCGCATTTTAATGAAGAAGACCACTCTTTCTATTTTGATTTCCATAGGGTTAATGTCGACTCCTGTTTTTTCACATGATGAGCCAAACATTGCGTCTATTGCGGTTTCATTAGCGAACAGCTATGAGCAAGGAATCGATATTGATGCGTATTGGGTAAGTGAAAAACTAGATGGGATAAGGGCTTATTGGACTGGAAGTGAATTACTTACTCGTAAAGGGCATACTATTGTGGCTCCTGATTGGTTTATTGAATCACTACCTGATTATGCTATTGATGGTGAGTTATGGGCTGGTCGAGGAGGATTTCAACACGTAGCAAGAACAGTTCTTGATAGCCAACCTGATGATAAACAGTGGGCTGATATTCGTTTTATGATGTTTGATTTACCACAGTCGGCAGGCATGTTTCCTAAACGTTATTATGAACTTGAAGCGTTAGTGAATACATTAAATCGTCCCCATTTGAAATTAGTTGAGCATTATCCTATCAGTACAGAAGAAGCTCTTTTAAAAGCATTAGAAGTGATTTCTGCCCAAAATGGTGAAGGGCTGATGTTAAGAAAACTTGAGGAAGAGTATCGTCCGGGGCGTAGTGATGATTTAATTAAAGTAAAAAAACATCAAGATGATGAAGCGATTATTGTTGGTTACACCGATGGGAAAGGAAAATTCAAAGGAATGGTTGGGGCATTGATATTAAGAATGCCTAATGGAAAAGAATTTAAAATTGGCAGTGGTTTAACACTTGCTGTGAGAGAGAATCCACCA
Source organism: Aliivibrio thorii (assembly GCF_057368585.1). NCBI lineage: Bacteria > Pseudomonadati > Pseudomonadota > Gammaproteobacteria > Vibrionales > Vibrionaceae > Aliivibrio > Aliivibrio thorii. The sequence goes on from NZ_CM170654.1 coordinate 1,312,226, forward strand.
GAGCTAGGCGCTCAAGTGACCTATCGCTACAATGGGTTTACAGACAGTGGTATCCCTAAGTTTGCGAGATATATTGCAGTACGAGAAGGGTATTAATAGAGCGCCTCGGGGGGAAGGGTGGCTCTATTTTTACAGGATATATGTGCATTTATAAAAAGATACGGGCCTATAAAGCTTTAACGCTATCACGAATCATAAGAGTTGGCTCTAACTGAAACACTCGGTTGGTTTCTGATTTTGTTGCAATTTTTTCTAATAGAGAATCAACAGCTTGTTGGCCTAAACGATGTTTTGGTTGATGAATTGTCGTCAATGATGGCGTGATGTATTTTGCCATCTTTATATCATCGTAACCGACAATAGAAATGTCGTTAGGAACTGAAATTCCTTTCTTACTCGCACAATTGATCATACCCATTGCCATCATGTCATTAGACACAAATAGGGCTGTTGGTAGCTTTCCTCTTGCATGAAGTTCATTAAATGCACTTTCACCACCTTCACACTCAAAGTTTCCTGACGCAATCCATTGTTTGTTGATTTCTAATCCAGACTCTTCCATCGCTTGCACAAACCCACTTAAACGCTGTTGTGCTTGGAGTTTATTAAGAGGGCCTGTTAAACAACCGATTTCAGTGTGGCCCTGTTCAATCAGGTGCTTTGTTGCTAAATAGCCGCCATGATGCGAGTTATCTTGGATTTTATCACTTGGAAAATCAATTAAGCCCCAATCCATCACAACGGTTGGAACCGCTTGGTAACGAGAGAACAACTCAAGTACTTGGTTTTCAATCTCAGTACACATCAATAATAAGCCATCAACACGCTTTTGTAGTAGGGTATCTAAGCTTGAATGAACTCGTTGTGCATCGCCCTCGGTGTTGCATAAAATAAGGTTATAGCCCATTTCATAGCAACGTCTTTCTACGCCTTTTACGACTTCACCAAAGAAAGGGTTGGTAGAGGTAGTAACTAGCATACCAAAGGTTTTTGTATGATTGACTTTTAAGCTACGAGCGAGTGCTGAAGGTGCATAGTTTAGCTCTGTAACAGCAAGCGCAACACGCTCTGAGATGTCTTCACTGACAAAACGTGTTTTGTTTAATACATGACTGACGGTAGAAGTTGAAACTCCTGCATGCTTGGCTACATCTTTGATTGTTGCCATAAATTCAATCCTTTATTTATGTCTTTATGAGCAAATCACAAAGGTATTTTGCTCATAAAGACATCAAAATCGGTATTAATGTTCTAGTAAAAAACGTTCTACTTCTGTAATAGAAGGAATAGACGTTTGAGCACCCATTCGTGTAACTGAAATAGCGGCGGCGGCATGAGCGAATTTAATGGCATCATCTAATTTGCGACCAGATTGTAATCCTGTTAAGAACGCGCCATTAAAAGTATCACCGGCACCTGTTGTGTCAGTTGCTTGAACTCTAAAACCTTCAACTTGACGGCCTTTACCATCTTGGCTGATCCATACCCCTTTGCTACCCAGAGTAATCATCACTGTTTCAATGCCTTTAGCATGAAGCGCGTCGGCAGCCTGTTGTGCACTTGTCATATCTGTCACTTCAATGCCTGTTAGTAATTCAGCTTCTGTTTCATTAGGCGTAATCATATCAACAAGTTGTAATAAGTCATCACTTAATTGGTGAGCAGGGGCAGGGTTTAATACAACCTTTGTGCCTGCTGATTTTGCAATTTGTGCTGCTTTTTCTATAGTTTTAATAGGTGTTTCAAGCTGCATTAATAGGGTATCAGCTGCTTCGATTAATCCGTGGTGAGGAGCGATACGATCTGCCGTTAGTCGTGCGTTCGCTTCAGCAGAGATACAGATGCTGTTTTCACCCGTTGCAGCCACTTGGATCATTGCAATGCCTGTTGGGGTGTTTTCTTCTATCATTACGGCTTGGGTATTAATGCCATCGATTTTAAATGCTTCGATCATTTGGTGACCAAAGCTGTCGTCACCTACGCTTGCGATAAATGCGATATCAGCACCTAAACGAGCAGCAGCAACGGCTTGGTTTGCGCCTTTACCTCCAGGAATAACAGAATAGCTGTGACCGTGTAACGTCTCGCCAGGGCGAGGGAAAGAAGCAACTTGAAGGACGTGGTCTGCGTTTACGCTACCTAAAACAACTAATTTATTCATAATGTGCCTTGTTTCTTATCTGTGACCGGAATGTGGTCTTAAAACCTATGGGTAAATGTTTTTTCTTTACTTCATTTAACGATACGTTTTATGTGTATTTTTACTCTTCTGAGAAGAGTGGAGCATCGATACAATTTAGTTGTGAGCGTATCAATGCCCCAGTTTTATTTATTAAGCTATCTTATTTTTTTGCGATAACTTTCAGGTCAACAGGGATGTATTTTTCAACAGTTTCGCCTTTAAGTACCTTAACGGCAGTTTCAACACCAAGTGCACCGATTAGGTCTGGTTGTTGTGCGATAGTTGCACTAAGTAGGCCACGATTAACCGCTGCAATACCATCTTCTGTGCCATCAAAACCTACGATTAATACCTCTTTACCTGATGCTTGAACAGCACGTAGAGCACCTAACGCCATTTCATCATTTTGAGCAAATACCGCTTGAACATCAGGGTTTGCTGCAATCATGTTTTCCATTACGTTAAGACCTTTAGTACGGTCAAAATCAGCAGGTTGGCTACCAAGTAGAGTCAGATCGCCATTATCAACCGTTTTCATGAAGCCTTCACCACGCTCACGCGCAGCCGATGTACCTGCAATACCTTCAAGTTGGATAACGCGTGCTTTTTCGCCCACTTTTTCCATGATGTATTTACCGGCCATTTCGCCACCAGCAACGTTATCTGAAGCAATATGGCTCACTACGTCACCACGGCTTGCACCACGGTCAAGCGTTAATACAGGGATGCCAGAGCGGTTAGCCATACGAATCGCATTTGATACCGCGTCAGAATCTGTTGGGTTAATTAGAATTGCTTTTACACCACGAACCGTAAGATCTTCAATGTTTGAAAGCTCTTTACTTGGATCATTTTGAGAATCCAGAACAATCAGTTTGTAGCCTAGGTCTTTTGCTTTTGCTTCAGCGCCTTCTTTCATGGTCACAAAGAATGGGTTGTTTAAAGTAGAGACGACCATCGCCATTGTATCTTGAGCCGAAGCTGTTGATGCAAAAGAGGCAGAAAGTAGTGCTGCAGAGATTAGGGTTGCTAACTTTTTCATTCTATATTCCTTATAAGGGTGTAGGGCGGCACAAGTCAAACATGGTACGTCTGGTTGTGCCTATTCTTGTTTTAAACAGCAAACGAATTTATAGGGGTATCGTTATTTAAAATATGCTTGATTATATAATTATTAGGTATTACTTGTTTTTGTTGTCCACTAGTACTGCCAGCAAGATAACCACAGCTTTGGCAATCATTTGGTAGTAAGAAGAAACATCTAATAGGTTTAGTGCGTTGTTCAAGAAGCCGATAATCAGAGCACCAACTAAAGTACCCATAATGCGACCTTTACCACCCGCTAGGCTTGTACCGCCAAGAACTACCGCTGCGATAGCATCTAGCTCATAACCCATACCTGCTGTTGGTTGAGCTGAAGAAAGACGAGACGTTACGATTAAACCAGCCAGTGCTGCAAGTAGACCACAAATAGCGTAAACACCGATTTTAACGCGATCCACATTGATACCAGATAAACGTGTTGCTGATTCATTGCCACCCAGTGCGTAAACATAACGACCAAAGCGTGTGTGATTGAGTAAGTACCATACTGATGCAAATACAATAACCATCAACCAGATTGGAACTGGGATGCCAAGTGCATAACCTGTACCGAACCATGCAAAGCTATCTGCAACATCAGTAAAGCCTGTTGAAATAGGGCGACCTTCGGTGTAAACCATTGTCACACCACGTAATAACGTCATTGTTACTAGCGTTGCGATAAAGGCTTGAACCTTACCTTTAGCGATAATGATACCGCTGATTGCACCCAGAGCAGCACCTGCAAGCAGTGCAGTAGGAACCGCAATCATTACCGGAATTTCAAGACCAATCATGGTTGCAGCAAAGGCACCACAAAGGGCTAATACAGAGCCAACACTTAAATCGATACCTGCGGTTAAGATAACCAATGTCATACCTACTGCGATGATCGCGTTAACCGAGGTTTGACGTAAGATGTTTAAGATATTGTCGACAGTGAAAAAGTTGTCATTCAAAAAAGAAACCACGACAATCAAAAGCAATAGCGCGATTAATGATTTTTGTTCAATCAGCCATTCTTTAGAGAAGATGCCGCCTTTCTTTTGTTGTGATTCTGCTGGAGTCATAGATTTAGTGCTCATGCTGTTACCTCGACGTTTTGCTCAACAGTTTTACCCACTGCACAAGCCAGTAATTTTTCTTGATCGGCATCTTTTGCCATAAATTCGCCACTGATATGGCCTTCATGCATAACTAAAATGCGATCACTCATTCCTAATACTTCAGGCATTTCAGATGAGACCAAAATAATACTCATGCCTTCTGCTTTAAATTGGTTAATTAGTTGGTAGATCTCTTTCTTTGCGCCAACATCAACACCACGTGTCGGTTCATCTAAGATCAACACTTTAGGGCGAGTCATCAAGCCTTTAGCAATTGCTACTTTTTGTTGATTTCCGCCAGATAAATTACCAATGATTTGATCACGAGTAGGGGTCTTAATGTTAAAGAGACGAATGAAATCTTCGACAGCAGTGACTTCTGCGTAGTGATCTAATTGAACCCCTTTCGATAATTTATCGAGTGAGCATAAAGACATGTTTTCTTTAACTGATAGACCTAAAACAAGTCCATCACCTTTGCGATCTTCAGAGATATAAGCGATGCCGTTTGCCAATCCATCACGAGGTGAGATTGGGTTAATCATCTTGTTGTTTAGCTTGATAACGCCGCATGTCATTGGCTCTGCACCGTAGATGATTTTCATCAATTCAGTACGACCAGCGCCCATTAAACCTGAGACCCCAAGGATTTCTCCGCGATCTAATGAGAAGCTAACATTATGAACACCAGGACCAGATACATCGATAAGTTCTAGAGATTTTTCACCGTGTTGAACTTCAATTCGAGGGTATTGCTCATCTAAACGACGGCCTACCATCATTTCGATAAGTATGTCTTCATCAATCTCGGCAACGACTCTTTCACCAATGAATTTACCATCACGAAGCACGGTAATATCATCACAGATCTCGAAGATCTCTTTTAGACGGTGTGAGATATAAACAATGCCGCAACCTTCATCACGAAGCTCATTAATCACTTTAAATAGAGATTCAGTTTCAGTGTCTGTTAATGCATCTGTCGGTTCATCCATAATGATAACTTTAGATTTGAATGACAGTGCTTTGGCAATCTCAACCATTTGTTGTTCACCTAAACTCAGTTCACCTAATAGCTGACGAGAGTGGTGTTTTACATTTAAGCGTTTAAGTAGGGCGTCGGCATCACTGTACATTTCAGCCCATTTGATGCCACCAAATGCATTGGTTTTCTCACGGCTTAAAAAGATGTTCTCAGCAATGGTCAGTTCAGGAATAAGATTAAGTTCTTGGTGAATAATACTGATACCAGATTCTTGAGAATGCTTAGGTCCATTAAAGTTAACGGCTTTTCCTTCGTAGCGAATTTCACCTGCATCCATTGCGTAAATGCCGGTTAATGATTTCATTAAGGTTGATTTACCCGCGCCATTTTCGCCCATTAAGGCCATAACTTTGCCGGGATAGACATTAAGACAAGCGCCATCCAGTGCTTTAACACCGGGGAAGGCTTTCTCAATGCCGTTTAATTCTAAGATAGCTTGAGTCATAACGTGTCCTATTTAAAATACAACGCCAGATTGGAAAATCACGTTAGCGTAAGGAGTGCATTCACCTGTGCGAACAATGGCTTTGCTGTTACGAGTATGGACTTTGAATTCTTCATGAGGAGTATATGAAACCGTGATTGGCTTACCACGCAGTTCTTCCTCAAGGTGAATTAGGCTCATTAGCGCATCATGTAATTGTGGGCTAACGGTTTTGAATTCTTCAGCAACAACCACGCCTTCAATTTGCATTTCAGCAAGCGTTGCTTTTACGGTATCAATAAAGGTTGGTATTCCCTGAACTAATGCCAAATCGATTCGTTGTGAGTCTTCTGGAACAGGCAAGCCTGCATCACAAATCGTAATTTCATCAGTATGGCCAAGCGTGGCGATTACATACGATAACTCAGCATTTAGTAGTGTATTTTTCTTCATGAGAATACCTTTAGTTAATTAATAATGAACACATACTGCTTATTTAATGCTCATCGAAACGTTTGCGTAAACGTTTCGATGGTGAATTTAGAGCAAGAAATATCACTTTGCATCAAGGAATGTAACTAAGTGTGATCAAACGCAGAAATCTAATTGATGAAAGACCGAATAAGAGATCTGGCGCAAATTTTTATTATTCAACCTTGGTAAGACTTAAATTATTTTTAACACAAAGCCTTTCATTTAAATTCTCATGATAAATAGAGAAGGGAGAGTTTCAATTTAACTGATTAGCCATTAGTTTTTTGTAATAGTTGACACTTATCATAAATATAGCAAATGTCTCACAGCAATTATAGACATACACTATAGTTGTAAAGCATATAAATGATATATATTCCTATTGGTATCGTTCCCATGATGGGGCGGATTATTATAAAATATTAAAGGGAATAATTTTATGCTAAAAAAACACATTACGATGTTACTAATGACATTTTCAGGATTCACTTTCGCAAATTGTTCGGTTCCTGACACTTTAGAAAATATGACATTTATTAATGTCGTTGATCCTACTTACTCTACTTTAAATTCTAATGCAGGTGCTATTGTTAAAGTAACGTATTCTAATGAAAAGTATGTGACTGAATTTCTTAATAGAGAATTAGGTCCTTTTAATGGTAGTTATACTTATAAGGTATTAGACAAAGATAATGGTATTGGGATTTATTTTGGAGATGAGCAATTCCCTTTAACTAAACCTTCTCATTCTGTTCTTTTTAAATGCTTAACAAATACTTATGGTATGGCAATATTTACTCAGATATCGGGAGTGAATGAACCTATAGGTAGACAGAACATGCTTACTTATACAGTGACTGAACACTAAATCATTCCTTCGTATTAACTATTAATTAAGAGTAAATAATTGTGAATATAAAATGTGCGGTTACCGCTATCGCTTTAATAATAAGTCCTCAACTTTATGCTTATGAACGTTATTCTGTTTTTGAAGATTATGTCGATCAAAATTCAGTAATAGCAAATAATTTACGGCTAAACACCTTCGTTAAAATCCTTAAGGAAAAGGAAAGTATTGTTGGAGAGTATCTCTATAATGAACAAAATAAAGTCACTCAACGTAAGTATTTAGACAGTATTTTTAACTACGAATATAACCCCGATGGGACTGTAAAAGTAGCGAAGGCTTTGATGCAACCTAATAATCCTGATTCTCATATTAAACATACCAAACAAAATTTTATTTCTGAATATGAATACAAAGAAATTAATGACAAAAGGGTTGTTAGTATTGAGCGTAAAAAGGTGTTTAACGATCATGTTTCCAATTTAGAGGGGTTACCAGAGGAAACGTATACTATTAAATATGAATACAGTGATGAAGGACGTTTAATTAAACGTATTCAAAAATCAGATAACCGTTTAGATAAATTGAAACTTGTTTACCGTTATTCTTATTACTCTGATGGACGACTAAAAAGAGTGAAAGAGATTAAGAAATTGAGCCATACCGTTTTGGATAGAAATACTCTGAAATTAGACTATTATGATAATGGTGAAATTAAAAAAGCAACCCATGAAAAACAAGGTAACTTGGTAAGAGTAGTGGAGTTAGAATACATAGATGATGGTTCATTGATATACGGTGTACATTATGTAGACCCAATAAAAGAGTGGAAAGTTGATATGGACTTTTTTGGGCTTGCTTTCTTTCCGATTAAATACCTCAAAGAAACAAGCGGTGATAATATTACTCAGTATGAATATAATTATCAAAATACGGATGGTGACAGATTGCCTGACGCGCTTGATGTCAAACTTACGTTACCAAGCAACCTGGCTATCGATCTTAAATATCGTTTTGAAAACAGCCAATTTTAGATCTGTAGGGTTGTAATACTTAGTATTAAATACCAAGCTATGAGATTGACTTGGTATTTTTTGTTAAATATCGATAAATAGATGCATTATTGTTCATAACCTGTCTTTAGATTTGCTCTTTTATGATTTAAATTATTTATTGATTTGTATAGTATCAATAGGTGTATTAATTGTAAGGTTGAGGGATTACATGCTAAATGAACAATGGTTAGATATTGATGATGATAAGCTATATTGTTTATCAACCCAATTTGAATCGTCTAAGAAAACAGTCGTTTTTATTCATGGGTTAGGGGAGTCTCATCTTTGTTTTGTTGATGCGCTTGATTATCTTGCTCAATATAATTTAGTCATGTTTGATATGTGTGGGTATGGATACTCTCCTGCATCTAATATTTCCCATACTACTAAGTTTCAAGCTTTGCGTGTATTAAAAGCGCTTGATTTACTAGAGGTTAAAAAGTGTGTTCTTATTGGCCATTCTTGGGGTGGGGATGTTGGTACGTTAGCGTGTAACCTTGATGATCAAAATAGAATTGATGGGTTTATTAATGCAGAAGGTGGATTACACGAAGAAAGCATTATTTTGTCCAAAATTATCTCTGATAAATATCGTAGCACTGATAAGGTTGAGTTTGAATCATGGGTGCATGGAGATGGCTTTGCTAAACAATTCTCGTTCTTTTGGGGGCACAGTGCAGGGATTAAATATTTATCATCATTGAGGCGTTGTTCTTCTACCGTATTAGGGGAAACCGCCAGTGAAATATATGCACAACATAAAACACTTGACTCAAGAGGCGTTGTTGAATGGGGGCAAATGTATGAGAATTTAGACTTACCTAAATGTTATTTTTGGGGAACAAATAGTCTTGATGAGTGTAAAGAAGCATTAAACTTTATTAACTCGTTAGAAAATATACCATTTCAAAATGCTAATCATTGGGTTCAAAACGATGCTCCTCTTTTTTACAAGGAAGTAGATAAGTTTATTGGCCATCTAGAGTAAAAATAACGATTAAATCGTTTCCGATGGATTTAACCGAGTCATCGAATGTTCTTCACTTCTTTCATATTAAATGCCAAGTTATATGTATAACTTGGCATTTTTTGTACCGAAATCATTCCAACTGTAATTATTAGTGTTCAAACTAAAATTTTCGTTTAACGGCTATCTTTGATACAATCTCGCGCCTGTTTTTGATGGAAGATTAAATGAAATTACTATATTGGTTAGATGAGTGGTTAACCAACTCACGTTCAGAGCAACAAGCACAACTGCCAATGTCTGGTGGAGACTTACTAGACAACGTATATGTTAAATATAACTTTGTTGATGTGAACAAGCCGCTATTATTCACTTTTTCTCCTGCTGGAACTAACGTACAAGAGCAAGATCTGCATGAAGATTTTGCACCTTGGGGTTACCACTTAGCACAAAAACAGCAAGTGAACGTTATCTCTTTCCAACACTTAGGAAAAAGCAATTGGTTTCGTAGTCGAAATTTGATTTTCTTTTTAGAACAATTAGCTACGTTGCTTGAACCTTTTACTTATCGTTTAGGTTATGGGCTGAGTCGTGGTGGTTTTGCTGTCGGTGCTTTTGCAAATTTATTGCAACTTGACCAAGTATTACTGTTTCACCCAGTTAGTACTAAAAACCAAAAAACAGCTCCTTGGGATGATCGCTCTAGTACTGAAATTGCACAGCAGTTTGATTGGGAAGGTGACTATCACGATCTTGATTTAGGTAAAGCGAAGGGTTACATCATTTATGACCCAACCAACCGTATAGACCGTTTGCATGCTAAACGCTACCCAGAACTGACCCACTTACGAGTGTTTGGTATGGGGCATGGAACTCATGCAACTTACTTGAATAAATTTGGCTTTTATAAACAAGTCGCCGTCGATTTCATTCGTAATCAACAGATTGATATTGCTCAGTTCCGCCAACAAACGAGAACATTGCGCTTTAAAGAAGATTATTACAAAAGTCTTAGCAAAGTGAATTCGAGTTCAGAACATCGTTTGGGTCTTTTAAGTAAAGCTCATAATATTCTGATTGATGAGAAAGAAGAACATGTGCAAGAGCATCAAGCACAAATTGATGTGCAGCCGCTTATTGATATCGCAATTAGACATCAAGATGATCATCCTAAAGATGCGATTAAATTATTAGAAATGGCTCAGCAATTAGTGCCAAACGATCCTTTAGTTGAACATAAGCTTAGACAGCTACTTTAGATTTTCTTTCGTTGTCTGAAGAAAAAGCGTCCCGTTTAAAATGGGGCGTTGTTGTATTTGAGCTATTATTTTTATTAATAGAACAGCTTGGATGATGGATTTAATTCACTTTAGAAAGCAAAAATAAGTTAAAATAGTCAGTTATTATCTTAGCTTTGAGCCCTTTATATTAATGAGCACTATTACATCTCCAGCCAACTTTACTGAACTTGGCCTTATTTCTCCTTTGTTAGCGCGGTTAACTGAGCTGGAATATCAACAGCCAACGCCTATTCAAGCGCAAGCTATCCCAAGTGTCTTAGCTGGACGTGACTTAATTGCGGGAGCAAACACAGGCTCAGGTAAAACAGCAACATTTGCTTTACCTATGTTGCAGCAAATCGCTGAACTTCAGCAATCAGGCAAAGTACAAAATACGAAAGGTAACTATGTTACTGGTCTAGTGTTAGTTCCAACTCGTGAGCTTGCTAAGCAAGTGGCTGACAGCATTAAATCTTATGCGGTGCATTTTAATGGTGCGATTAAAACCGTTTCTGTTTTTGGTGGCGTTTCAGTCAATACTCAAATGCTGGCACTGCGTGGTGGTGCTGATATTTTGGTTGCGACTCCGGGTCGATTACTGGATTTGATTTCAAGTAATGCTATTAAGCTTGATAAAGTAAAAACCTTAGTACTTGATGAAGCAGATAGAATGCTAAGCCTTGGCTTTACTGATGAGCTTAATCAGTTGCTTTCATTAGTACCAAAGAACAAGCAAACATTATTGTTCTCAGCAACGTTCCCTGAAGAAGTACAAACATTAACTCAAGAGTTACTTAATGACCCTGTTGAGATTCAATTACAAAGTGCAGATGCAAGTACACTAGTACAGCGTGTATTTACCGTTAATAAAGGTGAGAAAACCGCAGTTTTAGCACATTTGATTAATCAGAATGAATGGCGACAAGCACTTATTTTCGTTAATGCGAAAAACAGCTGTAATCACTTAGCTGATAAACTTTCTAAACGTGGTATTACTGCTGAAGTATTCCATGGTGATAAAGGACAGGGCGCTCGTAGTCGTGTTCTTGAAGCCTTTAAAGCCGGTGAGATTGAAGTGTTAATCGCAACTGATATTGCGGCTCGTGGTTTAGATATTGAAAAGCTACCAGTAGTAATTAACTTTGATTTACCAAGAAGCCCTGCTGATTACATGCACCGTATAGGTCGAAGTGGCCGTGCAGGTGAAGTGGGTTTAGCATTATCATTAATTGATTTTGAAGATTATCATCACTTCAAAATCATTGAGAAGAAAAACAAAATTCGTCTTGAGCGTGAACAAATCGCAGGTTTTGAAGTGGATGAAGAGATCACAGAAGCTTTATTAGAAGCGATTAAACCAGTGGCAAAACCAGAAGGCACTGGCAAGAAGAACAAAAGAAAATACCCAGATAACTGGTAAATATAACGTAAGTTATTAAATTAGAATGAAAAGCACTCGACACTTAACCTTGTCGGGTGTTTTTGTTTTAATGGTACTATTGAAAGGTGAATTTAGACTGATATAACTAAGATTATTAGGGAGAAGCTTGTATGAAATTGTTATGGATACCTTTTTCATTGTTTTTGTTTGGTTGTAGTGAGCAACCCCAGTTAAGGCCAGATATACATCAAGCGGTTTCAGTTGCGCTTGAAAATAATGCCGCAGATTTTGATGTCGCTTATACCGATTTAAATAATGATGGACTTGAAGATGCCGTTGTTATGCTAAAAGGCATGAACTGGTGTGGTTCTGGTGGTTGTTCAATGTTGGTTTTTCAAAATACAGGATCAGACTTTGCTCTTACTTCTAAAAGTACGGTTATTGGTACGCCAATAAGGGTTACTGAGACAAAAAAGAATGGATGGAATAACTTAATTGTTTGGTCCAAAGGGAAGGGGAATGTACTTATGACATTTGATGGTAAGAGCTACCCAACTAACCCTTCTTTGCAGGATGGTGTTAGTGAAGAAGAAACCTTAAAAGCGAAAACTATTTTTAAATAGATAATATATTGAATCTTAATCCAAAGTAAATTTGGAAAAATATAAGGTATCTCGATGAGAAAGTTTTATACAACCGAAGGTAATACTGCTTCAAAAAAAAGAAAAGAAGTATACCCAATTCTCGCTTTGTGTGAAAAGTGTGTCATTCAATATACAGTGATCAGCGAAGGGGAAAGAACCTATGATGAATGTGCAAAATGTGGTGCTGATGATTAATTACAGTATTGATTTGTAATAGTGGTACTATGTTTCACGTTATATAAGTAATCATATTTAAGTTAAGGAAAGAAAATGAGCGCAATTGGTAATTTAATTTGGTTCCTTTTTGGTGGTGTATTCATGGGCTTGGCTTGGTGCTTTTTTGGCATTCTTGCTTTCATTAGTATTATTGGTATCCCATGGGGGAGAGCGTGTTTTGTTATTGCTGGATTTTCATTTTTTCCTTTTGGAAAAGAAGCGATTGCGCGTGATGAATTGACGTTAAATGAAGACATTGGTACAGGTAGCCTTGGTTTTATAGGTAATGTGCTTTGGTTTATTTTTGCGGGTTTCTGGCTGGCAATCGGACATGTAATATCAGCGGTTGCGTGCTTTGTTACTATTATTGGTATTCCATTTGCGATTCAGCACTTAAAGCTTGCTGCCATTTCTATTGCTCCTATTGGGCAGACAATTGTAGATAAAGAAGTTGCAGCGGCCGCTCGTAATGCAAATGCAAGAGCAGAAGCAGATAAGTGGCGATAAGTGTAATATCAAATAGCATCGATAATATCATTGTTATTGATGCTATTTATCTTTATATAAATAATATATCTACCTAATAAATTCGCACTTTATTCTTATTTAATTTACGCGTCTATTCATTTTTAACTTGCCAGCAGATTTTTTTTCACTAAAATCGCGCAACATTTATTTTGTTAGTGATTATTTAATGAAAACGCTAATGGCTGGCATCATGCTGGCATCTACTATTATGCTATTAACTGGCTGTGTTACTTTTCCAACTCAAGAATCAGAAAAAGTAGACGTTATCTGGGATGAGGTTGATGAGGTAAAAGACTGTCAACGAATGGGAATTGTATTTGGTTCTGAAGGCCATTTTTATGATTATTGGTTACATGCAGATAAAAATATGGTTTGGGGAACATTAAACCAAATGCGTATTAAAACTGCAGCATTGGGGGCTAATACATTATATTTATTTCAGCCTTTGAATTTTTCAAGTTCAGTAACTATGTTTGGTAACGCTTATCTATGTGATAAAAAAGAAGAAGTAAAACCGTCAGCATAATAACAAATATAGTAACCATATTTAACCGATGATATTAAATAAAGCAGTGAAGTGAGTTAATCATCACTGCTTATTTTCTAAGTATACTGACTGTAAGTGATAAGATTTAATTTATTTATCGGTAGGCTCTGATATTTGATACAGTTTGTGTTCGTCGCAGGTAGTCTCACAATTACATACCTTATTAACTCCGACATTATTTAGCCCGCCGCAACTGCCTTGAATTTCTTTTCGACCAAAAATTACCCCTAGCGCCATTAATAAAATAACGAGTATAAAAACGCTAAAAGTAATGAATAGGGTACTCATTGTTTCACTCCAAATACAGTAAACTGCCCGTTGATGTTTTGTTGAGGCTTTAATATTCTCGGTGGTGTATTTACTTCTTTTTTACAGCAGTTTTTTTTGCTGTTTTTACATGGGCGTCCTTGAGAGGGGTCGATTAGTTCTGTTAGTTCAGAAAGTTTTAGTGTTTCTAGTGATACACGACCAGATGTGCGAAAAACACGAATATTAGCATTAAGTAGTTTTGCTAATATCTTCTGTCCAATATTTCGAATTAAGACAGCATCTGTCTGTTGTTCTTTTAATAGTGCTAATAGGGATTTTTTTCCACCACAACTGTCGTTATTCAATGCTGGATTATTTCTGATTATAGAGTCGTTCTTATTGGTAAATACAAACGACTCTGCTTTTGAAAAATGGCCAGCGATGCGTTCATTTTGATAGGGGATTGCAAATATCATTCTTCTTTCTCCGTTTGGAGCATTAAGGCCTTTCCTTGCACTAAGCAACTCGTTACTTTGAACCTTGCCTGTTTAACAATATTCCCGAAGGTTTGACGTGAAACCATCATTTGTTCAGCCGCTTCTTGTTGGCTGAGACCTTCAAAATCGGCGAGGCGTAGAGCTTCTAATTCCTCAGCAAGTAACTTAATTTGTGGTAGTTCAGTTGTAGGTACACCATTTGGCTTAAAGCAACTGTAAGGTGCTCTGCCACAGATTCTGCGACACTTTTTAGGTCTAGCCATGAATACTCTCCATTAAATATAAAACGATTATAAGAATGTTTTTAGCATATGCCAATAATTATTCTTGGCATATGCTAAAAACTAGTTCAGTAGTCAGATTAAAAAGTAATCACGGCGCTATTTTCCTTTACTTAGAACAATTGGTTTGTAGAAGTAATCACGACAAAGAACGTATTTTTCGTTATTATTCGGCCTAATTAGAATAATTTAATTGGCTAAATATTATGAAAATATCTGTTGATGGTGGCTCTTTTAAGGTTTCAGTTGAAACTGAATATGCAGGGCTAGTAGTTGAAGCGACTAAGATTTTTCACACAACGCGTGAGCAAGCAGGATCAAACGACAGAGCAATCTTGCGTTTTCTACAAATCATCATTGAACACCGTGAAGACAACGATGCTATTGGTTATGCATCAATGGGGTTGCTGGGTTGGTATAATGAAGTGATTTATCCGGTTGAAGATAAAGATATTGTATTGAATCTACCTAAAATCTTACCGCATTTATTGAATCCAGCGGGTGATTTAACTGCAACAAGTGCCACAGAAATGAATACTTTTAAGCACTAAATGCAGTGTGAAAGTTAGCAGATAATAATAAGGGATGCCCTCAATATTTTGAGTATTGGGGGCATTTTTTCGATTATTTATCAATATAAATAAGGCAATAGACGTTTTACATCAAGAATTGAATATCTATTAACTTTTACACTAATTTCTGTAATGAGCAGAATAGCTAGTCAATGGTATTGGTATAAATAATGAGCCAAGAAGAGATTCAAAAAACAATAGCGAGTTTTACCAAGATAGAGCAAGCATTAGATCATTTTGACATTGGTTTTGATAGTCGTTTTATTGATGAGAATCGCCTACAGCTCATGAAGCGTTTTAATGGGTATTTGTTACTGACAAAGCCGGATGATTGGTTTTCTGCTCGCCGCGCCCTTAAAAATGCATATTGTAAGGTGCAAAGGAGCTATTTGAGTAAACATACTCGGTCTGCTTGTCGAGGCTGTACTACGTGCCAACGTCGATAATGAGATATAAAAAATCCCCTTAGTGAATAAACATTAAGGGGATTTTATTTAACGAATGAATTACTTAATATTTAAGCTATTCATTTGTTGTTGAAGCTTATCTAATTGCTGCATTTTTGCTTTCAATTGAAGTGATTGAGAGCTAATTGCTGCTGGGTTCATTTGCGTACTCATCTGCATTGGGTAATCAGGTAGAGTGTTAAAGAACTGACCTAATACATCTTGCATTGGAACGAATAACCACATGTTGTCTGCCATCCAGCGCATATACATACCAGACTCATGTGGTGCTTTTTCAAATGGGTCAGCACGTAGGTGGATGATTTGAGGCCAGTTTGGCTCTAGACGAACGGCATTCGAGATATTACCTTCCATCACTGCAAAGTTTAGTTTCCAATCTTTCCAGCGAACCGCATTTAATTCACCATTTGCTGTGAAGTAAAGTAGTGATTCACGAGGGCCTTTATCAACTTTACCTTCAAACAACGGTTTGAAATCGTAACCATCAATATGTACTTTGAATTCTTTGCCATTAGCTTTATAGCCTTTAGCCAGTTTTTCTTTCACATTAGGAACACCAGCGGCATCAAGTAAGGTTGGAAGCCAATCTTGGTGTGCCATCATTTCATTGATTTTAGTTCCTGGTTTGATTGTACCAGGCCAACGTACAAGCTGTGGAACGCGCATACCGCCTTCCCATGTTGTCCCTTTTTCACCATAGAATGGAGTTGCACCGCCATCTGGCCATGTTGCTGTTTCTGCTCCATTATCCGTTGAATAAATAACAATGGTATTGTCTGCAACGCCTAACTCGTCAAGCTTATCAAGTAAGATACCAACTTGGTCATCGTGCTCAAGCATGCCATCAGCATAAATACTTACTCCTGATTTACCTTGGTATTTTTCTTGTAGGCGAGTCCACACGTGCATACGTGTTGTGTTATGCCAGATAAAGAATGGTTTATCTGCTTTTACTGCTTTCTCCATGAAAGCAAGTGATGAATCTAAGAACTCTTCATCTGCATGTTCCATACGCTTACGTGTCATAGGACCGGTATCTTCAATCTTGCCGTCAGCGTATGATTTTATAACACCACGAGGCCCGTAATTTTTACGGAACTCAGGATCTTTAGGGTAGTAATAAGTTTCAGGTTCTTCTTCTGCGTTTAAGTGATAAAGGTTGCCGAAGAACTCATCAAAACCATGATTTGTTGGTAGGTGTTTATCTTGATCGCCAAGGTGGTTTTTACCAAACTGAGCAGTCATGTAACCTTGTTCTTTAAGAAGATCGGCAATAGTTGGAGCCCAATCAGGAATACCGTGATCAGATCCTGGCATACCAATGGTTAATAAACCGGTACGGAAAGGTTCTTGGCCTGTAATGAAAGCAGCACGTCCTGCTGTACAAGATTGTTGTCCATAGTGATCAGTAAAAAGTGCACCTTCATTAGCGATACGGTCAATGTTTGGGGTTTGATAGCCCATCATGCCTTGATTATAAGCACTGATATTCCAATAGCCTACATCATCACCAAAAATGGCAAGGATATTAGGTTGAGAAGCCGCGAGTGCGGCACCTGATGTGGCAAGTAAGCCGACACCAACAGCGATCTTACTTAAATGATGACCCATAAAGAACTCCAATTAGTTATGATTAATTAGCTGCACTCTAAATGAGAAATAATTAGTCGTCGCTTTATAGGCGTTATAACCAAAAGTTATTTTTATATTTAATTGGTTGAATATTAAAGATTTTATTTGGTTTGGTAGTGTTTTTTGATTTCACGTAAAGTGAGAGCTTTCTCAAAGAGTTTTAATTGGTAACTCTTTAAAAATTTTAGAATATCGACTGGCATAGCGAGACCATCGATATACATCACTTGCTATGGCTGCTTCGAATACGGTAACAATTTCAGGTTGTTTTAATGCTCTACGAAAGGCAAACAATTTACTGATTTGTTCAAACTCTTTTGGGGTAAATCCAACCGTTTCTTTGAAAGCATTTCTGATTGTTTTTTCGGAAATGTTTTTTTCTTTTGCTAATTGCTTAATGGCATCGGTGGAGGACATTTCCATCATATAATCGACACATTTAGGAATGAAACTTCGTCTTGGCAAGCGACTTCTTCCTGTTAACGATTGGGGACGCATTGGTGTAGGGTGCAAAGATAAGATTTCGACAATTCGCATTAATAATATTGCGCCAACATTTGAATCTTTGTTAGGGAGTATCTTACTAGCATGGCGAACAACAGTTTTTAATTCTTGTGCATATTTTATATCGATATTAACAGGAACCA
The DNA here is from genome assembly GCF_057368585.1 of Aliivibrio thorii. Classification (NCBI taxonomy): domain Bacteria; kingdom Pseudomonadati; phylum Pseudomonadota; class Gammaproteobacteria; order Vibrionales; family Vibrionaceae; genus Aliivibrio; species Aliivibrio thorii. The sequence goes on from NZ_CM170654.1 coordinate 1,330,350, forward strand.
AACTATTACAAAGTTCCTGGAATTGTTTGTTATTTGTATTTATATCACAAACTAAAATAGGGCAGTTGGCTGGTATTTGAAGGCAAAAAGGGTGTTGGCTTTTTTCTGAAATTAACGCAAATTGATGTTCTTCGCAAAGGAGGCCATTAAAACGTAATCCTTTATTGTTGACGTCTAATAATAATAGTGTTTTTGGTTTGAATGATTGGGGTAGATGAAAACTGAATAAAGATAAAGGTTCAGGACTTTCAAATAAATAAAAATCTACATTATTTCGTTCAAGGTATTGAAACGAAAAGCAGGCTTCATTCAGTGGAGAATTAAATGTAGTGATAAGTGCTTGCCCATGGAATAAAGACCATAATTTTTCACTAAATTCATCAAAAGTGAAGTGTTTATTTAATGGCATGAGTTAGCCTTTTATCTATCTTAAAAGCGTTAAAATAGGGCTCATGGGAGCCCTAAATAATATTGGAATTATTTACGAGCGTTAGCTACTTTTTCCATATTCATCATTTGATCCATAACTTTATCAACGGAGAAGCTAGGGATTTCTTGACGTGGTGGAAACTCTTTAAAGCTTTGTAGCATTGCTGCTACTTTTGCTTGTGCAGGAACAAGTAAGAATACATGCTTAAACATCCACTCATCGTAACCAAAACCTTGATCTGCTTTCTCGTATGGGTCTACTTCCATATCGAAAATCATAGGAATACGTAAGTTTGTGAATTCACGAGTCCATACTTCCCAACCTTGATGCTCTTGGATCTTAAAGTGAAGTTTCCAGCGACCATCACGCATTGCAAGTAGGTCACCATCATCAGACCAATAGAAGAACTCTTTACGTGCGCTGTCCTTTGATTTACCTGTTAAGTAATTTACTTGGTCGTAACCATCTAAATGGTTTTTATAAGTGGTGCCATTATCTGCTTTATAGCCTTTTAATAACTCTTGCTTGATGTTTTTATTCCCAGCAATCGCAGTTAATGTTGGTAGCCAATCTTCACCTGCAAACATTCCGTTTAGTTTTGTTCCAGGATTGATGTGGCCCGGCCATTTAATTACTGCAGGTACACGGAATCCGCCTTCCCAGCCTGTATTTTTTTCACCGCGGAATGGGCCAAATGCAGCATCTGGCCATGTTGCATTCATTGGTCCGTTATCTGTGGTGTAAATAATAACGGTATTATCACTGATGCCTAAGTCATCAACTTTATCCAGTAAGTCACCGACAATGCTATCGTGCTCTACCATGCCATCGGCGTAAAACCCAAGTCCGGTTTTACCTAGATTTTCTTCTTTAACATGAGTTTGAATATGCATACGAGTTGCGTTATACCAAGTGAAGAATGGTTTATCTGCTTTCACTGCTTTTGTCATGAAATTCATAGCAGCATCAAGGGTTTCTTCATCAATGGTTTCCATGCGTTTACGTGTTAAAGGACCCGTATCTTCAATTTTTCCATCAGCGTAAGAGTGGATGACTCCTCGAGGACCAAAGTTTTTACGGAAATTAGGGTCTTTAGGGTAATCATCGTATTCAGGTTCTTCTTCCGCATTTAAGTGGTAAAGGTTACCCATAAATTCATCAAAACCATGATTAGTCGGTAACATATCGTCACGATCGCCTAAGTGGTTTTTACCGAATTGTCCTGTCGTATAACCTAAATCTTTTAGGGTTTGAGCAAGGGTAATATCTTGTGCTTGTAATCCTTGTTTAGCTCCCGGCATCCCAACTTTAGTTAAGCCCGTTCGAATCGGCATTTGTCCTGTAATAAATGCAGATCGTCCGGCAGTACAAGATTGCTGCGCATAATAAGAGGTAAATAGAGCACCTTCATTGGCGATACTATCGATATTCGGTGTTTGATAACCCAGCATACCTTGGTTATAAGCTGATATATTGCCATAACCAATGTCATCACCAAAAATGACAAGGATGTTTGGTTGATCTGCAGCGTAAGCAACTTGAATTCCTGACAAAACAAGCCCTGTTGCGATGGCTGTTTTTTTTACTACTTTGTTCATCGATATCTCCTGAAAGAATAATTTCAGCTAGATAATATTGGAAAGAAAACGGCATTATCCTGCAAAAGCGGAAAAAACGATGTATCGAAATTGGTTATTAAGTTCATAACCAGTAGTTATGTAGTTAAAAAGTGAAGTAATTGTTGTATATTTATTGTCGTTTTAGGGTTTATGTACTATACCTTTAATGGTGCTCTTTTTGTCAATGGAAACAGGAGTTTATATGGAAGTCAAAAAAGGAATGAAGCGCAGGCTAACAATACTAAGTGCAGTATTGATGGGAGCTTCGGGTTATACATTGGCCGCTGAAAAACCAAATATTTTGGTTATTTGGGGCGATGATATTGGTCAATCTAACATTAGTGCGTATACCTTTGGTTTAATGGGATACAAAACACCGAATATCGATAGTATTGCTAAAGAAGGGATGATGTTTACCGACTATTATGGTGAACAATCCTGTACGGCGGGTAGATCTACTTTTATTACTGGACAAAGTGTTCTACGAACTGGTTTAAGTAAAGTTGGGTTACCAGGTGCTGATATTGGCCTACAAGCAGAAGATGCAACCATTGCTGAAGTGCTTAAGCCATTGGGTTATATGACTGGCCAATTTGGTAAAAACCACCTTGGTGATAAAGATGAATTTTTACCTACAGCGCACGGATTTGATGAATTTTTTGGCAACCTTTACCATCTAAACGCTGAAGAAGAGCCAGAGAATATTGATTACCCTAAAGATCCTGAATTCCGTAAAAAATTCGGTCCTCGTGGTGTTATTAAATCTTATGCTGATGGAAAAATTGAAGATACGGGTCCTTTAACACGTAAACGTATGGAAACTGTCGATGATGAAACGGTTTCTGCTGCGATTGACTTTATGGGTCGAGCAGTTAAAGCGGATAAGCCATTCTTTGTATGGTGGAACGCAACACGAATGCATTTTAGAACTCACGTAAAACCTGAATTACAAGGTTCAACGGGTATCAGTAATTACGCTGATGGTATGGTTGAGCATGATAATCACGTTGGTGAAGTCTTAAAAGCGGTCGATAAACTAGGTATTAAAGATAATACGATAGTTTTCTATTCCACGGATAATGGCCCTCACATGAATTCGTGGCCAGACGCAGGTACAACGCCGTTCCGTAGTGAAAAAAATACCAACTGGGAAGGGGCATACCGCGTTCCTGCAATGGTTCGTTGGCCGGGTAAGATTGAACCGGGTGTAGTATCGAATGAGATTATGCACCATATGGATTGGCTTCCAACATTTGCAGCTATTGCTGGAAACGACAAGATCAAAGACCAGCTTAAAAAAGGAACTAAGCTTGGTAATAAGAGCTTTAAAAACCACCTAGATGGCTACAACTTTCTTCCTTATCTAACTGGTGAAGAAGAAAAAGGTCGCCGTGAAGAAATTTTCTATTTTACGGATGATGGCGATTTAGCGGCACTTCGTTATAACAAATGGAAAGCGGTATTCATGGAGCAACGTGTGAAAGGTACGCTTCAAATTTGGGCTGAACCGTTTGTTACATTACGTGTGCCTAAGCTGTTTAACTTACGCATGGACCCATACGAAGTTGCTGACGTAACGTCAAATACTTATTATGATTGGTTATTAGATCATGCGTATATGTTTGTTCCTGCGCAAGCGTATGTTGGTAAGTATTTAGCGACATTTGAAGAGTTCCCACCTCGTCAAAAAGCCGCAAGCTTCAGCTTGGATCAGGTAATGGAAAAGCTGCAACAGCCTCATAATAAGTAATTAAATCTCCCATAATGTTTGGGCTCTTCGGAGCCCTTTTTTATTTCAGTTAGCATTCACATATTCACGAACAGTAATGGAAAGATGTGAAGATATAGGCTATATCTAAGATGTTGTTATCTTTAGCGTTAGAGATGAAAAATAGAATAAATATCAATACAAGGATGTATATGAGTAGTAAACAAATCGTCTATGGACTGTGGGTTATATGGATAAGCATTATTGGGTTTTCATCAAATGCTTTTTCTGCCGACTTTGTGGGTAACGAAACTTGTGTTGATTGCCATAAAGAGGAAGTTGAAGCTTGGATTGGTTCAGATCATGATATGGCAATGAAACACGCAGACGACGCTAGTGTGTTGGGTGACTTTACTAACGCGACATTTGAATTTGAAGGTAATACGAATCGTTTTTTTAAAAAAGGTGACCAATATTGGGTCAATATCGAAGGACCGGATGGAAAGTTTCACGATTATCAAATTACTTATACGTTTGGCTTTGAACCACTGCAACAATACATGGTGGAATTTGAAGATGGGCGTATCCAGTTAATTCCATTTGCATGGGATTCAAGAGAAAAAACAGAGGGTGGTCAGCGTTGGTATCATCTGTATCCTGAAATGAAAAAAACAGATGAATTTTATTGGACTAACTCTGGTCAAAATTGGAACTTCATGTGTGCGGATTGCCACTCTACTGATGTAAAGAAAAACTACGATTCAACAACTGATACCTACCAAACGACATGGTCTGAAATTAATGTCAGTTGTGAGGCCTGTCATGGCCCAGCGAGTAAGCATGTCAATTGGAGTAAAAATCAAAATAATGCCACTAATCTTCATTATGGCTTTGATAGAGATTTAAGTAAATCGGTTAAAGAGTGGGTATTTAAAGAAGGTCATTCAACGCTTCAACCAAAGGACATTCAAAAAACAGATCAAGTTACGGTATGCGCGCAATGTCATAGTCGTAGAAGCCAATTAAACGAAGACCAAGCTCATGTGAATGGTGATTCTCGCTCATTATTAGACAGCTATCTGCCAAGTTTAATTACACCTGAGCTTTATCATAATGACGGTCAGGTTTACGATGAAGACTATGTTTATGGGTCTTTTATGCAATCTAAAATGGCTGATAAAGGGGTTACGTGCAGCAATTGTCATAACCCGCATTCCACAAAACTGGATATTCCAGAACAAGCCGTGTGTAGCCAATGTCATATTGCATCAGAATATACACCAGAAAAACACACCTTTCATAAAGCCAATACCGAAGCATCACAATGCACGACGTGTCATATGCCAGAGACGACTTATATGGGGGTTGATGCAAGGCGAGACCATAGCTGGCAGATCCCAAGGCCTGATTTAAGTAAAAACATAGGAACCCCCAATGTGTGTACACAGTGTCATGAAGAGAAAGACGATGTGTGGGCAGATAAAAAAGTCGGTGAATGGTTCCCTGATTCTGCCTATCGAAATCAGCAACATTTTGCTGTCGCATTTTACGCATCAGACATCAATTATCGTGGTGCAGGAGATGCGCTTTCTTATACGGCACAAGATGCAAAGCAGGCTGGGATTATTCGAGGTTCTGCACTGTATCGTTTAAGTGCGTTTCCAAGTAAAAATACGTTAGTTGCATTAGGGCGAGCGGTTAAAAATGAAGATGAATTGATGCGTTTAGGGGCGGTTCAAGGCTCTGCTGGATATTCATCTCATGATCGCTGGCAAATATTGTCTCCGTTATTAAACGATCCTGTACTTGGTGTTAGAACTGAAGCTGCAGGCGCATTAGGTGCCTATTGGCCAGAATTAAATCCTCTACAAAGAGAACAACTTAATCCTGTATTAAATGAGTATATTAATATTCAGTTGTTTAATTCTGATAGAGGATTTGGGCGTACCAACTTAGGTAACGTGTATCGAGCAAAAGGTCAGTTGAAAAAAGCGGAGAAAGCCTATTTAGGGGCTATAGATATTGAACCGTACTTTGTAAACAGTTACGTAAATCTAGCTGATTTATATCGTAGGCAAGGTGATGAGAATAAGGGATTAGAGTTACTGAAACAAGGTATTCAAGCTCAACCTAAATCAGGTGCATTGCCTTATAGCACAGGGTTGTCGTTATTAAGACTCGGTAATAAATCAGAAGCTGCAAATTATTTCAAACAAGCTGCAAATATAGAAAAGCAGAATGCTCAATATTGGTATGTTTATGGCCTTTCGTTAGAAGGAATAAATAGTGAACAAGGGGCTGATGCGCTAGGAAAAGCGTTTGAGTTGAGTGGTAATCCTCAACACTTATTTGCCCAATGTGATTTATTGTTAAAAGGAAAATTACCTCAAGCTGCACAATGCATTACTCAGCTTGAACAATATGCCCCTAAAAGTGTGATCAGTGAGCTTAAAAAAAGGCTTTATTAATGAACACTATAACCAATAGTTATGATGGACTTAACTAGAATAGTGAAAGCTAAACTCTAGTATCTATTGGTCTAACTCGTGAACGTAAGGAGAAAACATGAATCAAACTCAGCAGGCTATTACATCGCTTATCTCTCAAGTAGAGAAATCGGTGATTGGTCAATCCCACGTCGTGCGTTCATTGGTTATTGGGTTATTAACTCAAGGGCATGTTTTGCTAGAAGGCTTACCCGGTACGGCAAAAACACGCTCGGTTAAATCATTAGCTGATAATTTACATACCTCGTTTGGACGTATTCAATTTACGCCAGATTTACTACCATCTGATGTTACGGGGACTGAAGTATACCAAGAGCAAAATGGCAAACCACAATTGCATTTTCAGCCGGGCCCTATTTTTAACAGTATCGTTTTAGCCGATGAAATTAACCGCGCGCCAGCTAAGGTACAAGCGGCATTATTAGAAGCGATGGCAGAAGGTACTATAACCGTTGGCGATCAAACACATACCTTACCTGAGCTGTTTATGGTACTTGCAACACAGAACCCTGTAGAGCAAGAAGGGACGTATCCATTGCCTGAAGCGCAAATGGATCGATTTATAATGAAAGTATCTGTTGATTATCCAGATGATGATGCCGAGCTCGATATTATTCGCCTTGTTCGTAGTGAAGAAAATAATGAGGGAATAAGTCATGACTCAAAATCACCAGAGCAAGAATTGATTCAGCTTGATCCTTCCATAGTAATGCAAGCAAGAACCGAATTATCTCAAATTGAAGTTTCTGAGATCAGCGAGTGCTACATTGTAGCTTTGGTTATGGCAACACGAAAACCTGAGCGTTATTCAGAATCAAACTTGTCTCGTTGGATAGATATTGGTTCGAGTCCCCGAGCCTCTATATCACTTGATAAATGTGCGCGTGCGTATGCATGGTTGCAGGGGCGAAATTACGTAGAACCGGATGATATTCGTGCAATGGCGCATTCAGTACTGGGACATCGTATCACCTTAAGTTATGACGCTTTAGCTGATGGTGTGACACAAGAACAAGTCATCAATGAGTTATTGGACCACGTTGTTATTGGGTAGGGCTTTTTATGAACGAAAAAAGCACTGACACACGTATTCATTGTGAATACAGCCAATTAGTAAAACTGCAATCTCAAGCGAGATCATTCAGTTTATTACCGAATTTAAAATCAGGCACTGCGTTGTCTGGTCGTCATTCGTCTATTTTTCGTGGGCGTGGTTTAAATTTTGAGGAGCTAAGGCATTACCAACTCGGTGACGATATTCGTAATCTTGATTGGAAGGTGACAATGCGAACTGGCAAGCCTCATGTGAGATCGTACACGGAAGAAAAAGACCGAAATTTTATTATCTGTGTAGATCAACGCAGCAGTATGTATTTTTCATCAGTAGAGACCATGAAATCGGTTGTGGCAGCTGAATTGGCTGCACTCACTGCATGGCGAATTTTACAAGACAGTGATCGCGTTGGTTTTGTTATTAGCTCAAGTGAGAAAATGCATTGGTTAACACCAAAGCGTTCTCAGGGTGATTTACTCCATCGATTACAATTGTTATCTAGTATTAATCAGTCGTTAGATGTAGGAAGTAAAGATACAGGTGATGTTGATTTTACACAGTTTGTAACGTTACTAGGCCGATTAAAGCTCAAAGAAGCAACCATCATTATTTTAAGTGATTGGCATGGCGTTACTCCTGATGAGATCACTCATTTAAAACACCTTCAACAACATAATGATGTATTAGGTGTATTAATTTCAGATCCGTTCGAGTCCAATTTTCCATCACAAAGCAGTTCATGGGTTGTGGGTGACGGTGCATTTCAGATTAACCTTAATGATTCAAAGAAATTTGATATAGCCAATAAGGGGCTTAGTGACCATCAAGATTTAAAGAAAGAGCAATTAATTCAGTTGATGGCAGCAAAAGGTCTTCCTCTTATTGAAGCGGATACGTCAGGGCATCATATCGAGCAGTTGAAGCGTGCAATAGGAGGCAGACGATGAGTATTCATGAGCCGCCAAGCAGTTATATGCTGAGAAAAATGAGTGAGGTGACCGTTCCCGATCATGTGAGTTGGTTTCCTCAAACGATAGGTTGGAAAATTGTCGCCATCATTCTGTTTGTTTTTTCGGCTTACTGCATTGTGACATGGATTAAAAAATGGTGGGTAAATCGCTATCGTCGTGAAGCAAGCAGTTTATTAAATTTGGTATCAAGTTCAGTGAATAATCCATCATTAAGTTATGAGATTTTTGAAGTGATGAAAGCCGTATTAACTCACGTCAATCCAAAAAACGCAACGCTCTTTAAAGATGATTTTCTTATCGCATTAGATTCTTATTCATCCGATAGTGTGTGTGATTTTAATGGGGAGCTTGGGCAGCAATGGATGCGTTCATTGGTACAACAGAGATATGCATTATCAGAGCAACAACTCACTGAGTTAACTGTGTTATGCCAGCAATGGTTATCTAACCATGTAATGCCTACATTAAATCAACATGGAGGCGAAGATGCAGTTTAATCAGTTAGAATTAGCAAATCCATATTGGCTATGGATGTTGCCATTACCGATCATTATTTATTGGTTAATACCAGCTTACCGTACACGCCAATCTGCCATTAAAGTACCTTTCTTTGATGTGTTAGTAAAAGCATTAGATGAGTCTCCATCTGAGGGGGCAAGTCAGTTACAAGCAAGTTATTGGCAAAAAGCATTTTTGATTATGTCATGGTGCTTATTAATTTTCGCACTGACCAAACCGACTATTTTAGGCGAACCTCAAACTCGTGAAAGCTTGGGGCGAGATGTGATGGTTGTGGTGGATTTATCTGGTTCGATGGCTGAGCAAGACTTTGTGTCCAAAGGTTCTTCAAGCAAAGGTTCTATTCAAAAAATTTCTCGTTTAGAAGCAACAAAAGAAGTGTTGGCCGATTTCGTTAAGACTCGTAAAGGGGACCGTCTAGGTTTAATTTTATTTGGTGATGCTGCGTTTGTTCAAACCCCATTTACCGCGGATCAAAGAGTGTGGTTAGAGTTATTAAATCAAACCGATGTGGCAATGGCAGGGCAAAGTACCCATTTAGGTGATGCTATTGGGCTTGCGATTAAAGTCTTTGAGCAAAGCTCAAAAGAAGAGACAAGCAGTGAGGTTGATACCAAAGACAGCAACGTAAAACCACGTGAGAAAGTGGCCATTGTTTTAACGGATGGTAATGATACAGGCAGTTATGTCGAACCGATTGATGCAGCTAAGGTTGCGGCAGCCAAAAATGTACGTATTCATATGATCGCAATGGGTGATCCAAGAACTGTTGGGGAACAAGCTCTAGACATGAATGTAATTAATAGAGTAGCAGAAGCCTCTGGTGGTAAAGCGTTTCAAGCTATTAATCGCGATGAATTAGAGCAAGCTTATGAAGCCATTGGTGAACTAGAGCCTCAATTGTATGAAAGCACGACTTATCGACCAAAGCAGTCAATTCATCAATACCCAATGATGTTGATCGTCATGATGTACTTATTCGCTTTTGGCTTTGCGACGATTAAGCGTCATGTTAAATCGGGAGAAAAGCATGTTTGATTCCCTGATGTGGCAGCAAATTGCTGAACAACTCCACTTTATTCGACCGTTATGGTTATTGGTCTTAATCCCGTTTGGTATTGTGATTTATTTACGTTGGAAACAAGATTCAAAAAATGAGTGGCAAGAACAATTACCAAAACATTTACGTAATGCATTAACCATTAATGATGCCGGGTGGAAAAAACAACTGCCATTAAAGTTGCTAAGTATCTCTATGTTTGTCGCAATTATTGTATGTGCAGGCCCAACTTGGCAGCGTGAAGCATCTCCATTTGGTGAAGATAAAGCGGCGTTACTTATTGTTTTGGATAACAGTGAGTCGATGTTGCAAAAGGATCTTGCGCCGAACCGTTTAGAGCGTTCAAAGCAAAAAATACGAGATTTAATCAAGCAACGACAAGGTGGTAAAACAGGGTTAGTTGTCTTTTCTGGTTCAGCGCATTTAGCCATGCCATTAACTAAAGATGACTCGGTATTCGCGCCATTTTTAGCCGCTATTCAACCCGATATTATGCCTGTAGAAGGTAAAAATGCAGAGACAGCATTGCCTCTGATAGAACCACAACTAGGTAAAGAGAGTGTTGGCACGGTCTTATTAATTACTGATGGAGTAAACCCGACCACGATTAAAGCGTATCAAGATTATTTTGCCGATAGTCGACATCAATTATTAGTATTGGCGGCGGGAAATGGTGACAGGGCAAGTGATAATCCTATGGATCTTTCCTCGCTTAAATTATTAGCCAGTAAAAGTAATGGTAGCGTCGTTGAAGTGACGATTGACGACAGTGATATTAAGACGTTAAACAGTAAAATAGAACGTCACATGCAGTTAAATAATGAATCGGCAATGCCGTGGAAAGACATGGGGTATTTTCTTTTATTCCCTGTATCTCTTTTGATGCTGTCATGGTTTAGAAAAGGCTGGTTAGTAAAATGGTGTTTGGTGGCATTGGTTGTTTTTCCTAGCTTTTATTCGACTTCAACTTATGCTGAAACGGTGAGCTTAAAAGCCAAAAAAAATGAACCAGTAAAAGAAGTGACGGCATGGGATAAAACGACGCAATGGTGGATGGATTTATGGTTAACGCCAGACCAACAAGGACAGTGGTATTTTGATAAATTTGAATATTTAACGGCCGCAAAGCGCTATCAAGACCCTCTTAAAAAAGGCATCGCTTATTATTATGCTGGCGAATACAAATTAGCTCATAGTGCCTTTTTACAAATAAAAACCAACTTAGGTATTTTTAATGCTGCTAATTCGCTGGCAAGACAAAGAGAGTATCTGGCTGCTCGTGACATTTATCTATTATTGTTAGAAAGAGATCTTGAAAGCGGATTAAAAGAAAAAACAGAAAATAACTTATCGATTATGCAAAGCATTGTTGAGGAAGTGAATCGCATGAGTGAAAGCCAGAAAGGCAGCACAGATGGGCCTGAGGAGTCTTTTGAATTAGGTGAAGATAAACCTAAAACGGGTGATGGAGCCGATGAGAAAGTAGATTCTGCGTTAATGAAAGAAGAGAAACTGAATGCGAATGAAATTCTAGGAAGCCAAGAACTTGCTGATAAATGGTTACGTCGTGTGGAGGCTGACCCTAAATATTTCTTACGCGCAAAATTTCAGCTTCAACTTCGCGATCAGCAGGCGGCCTCCAAGCAATCTGTTTCAACATCATCGCTTTCTGAACCAACTAACAGTGGAGAGGGTAAATAATGTCTCAGAATAATGATAAACGTCGAGTCATACACCTTTTCATTTTTGTCGCTGTTATATTAATGGTAATAAGCTTTGGTTCTAGAGCCAGTATGGTTGAGACACTTGATAAATCAGATCAAGTGACAATAAAAACATGGTTAAGTGGTTCGAATAAGCTTAAAGAGAGTAATGGCAAGAAAGCAGCAGTTTACGCTGTAAATCAGCAGGTTATCTTATATATAGAAGTCGTTACGCCAAGATGGTTTACTGGTGGAACTCGAATTGCTCCTATTGAAATATCCAATGTGGTTGCAAAGCAGCGTAATCAATTAGCAACGAATTTTACGGAAAGACGTAATGGTGTAACTTGGACTCATCAACGCTGGGAGATTACGCTATATCCACAATCTGAAGGTAATTTTGTCATCCCCCCGACAGCGGTTAAAGTTCAAGTATCAAGAGAAGGGGGAGGGAATGTTTCCGGAGTTTTGTATACAGAACCCCAAAGATTTACAGCTATTACGCCATCAGGTTTATTGAGTGATGACTCTGAATGGGTGTCAGGCCGCGATTTTTCAGTTGAGCAACAATGGGATAAATCAAACGATGATTTAAAAGCGGGCGATGCGATCACTCGAACCGTTACTATTAAAGGGTCTGATACATTAGCAATGCTGATCCCTGAATTGATTAAGCAAACCTCGACCACGAATTATCAAACCTATTCACAACCAAATCAATTAGATGATTCACAAACCCGTGGTGATTATTTATCCAAACGAAAAGAGTCGGTGGTTTATGTACTCCAGAATGGAGGTGAGGTAACGTTTCCAGCGATTCATTTAACTTGGTGGGATACAGATGCTCAAGAATTAAAGACCATTACGCTTGATGGTCAATCATTTTCTGTTTCTCATACTATGAGTTCTTGGTTACATCAATATTGGTATTGGTTAGCGGTATTGATGATGAGCGCAATGGTTATTTTATTTATCGTGATTAAAACAGTACGGTATTATCAAACTCATCCATTACCAGCTTGGTTTATGTATTCAAGAGCTGTAAATAAACAAGAGTGGGGTAAAGTACGAACGCTTCTTTATCGTTCATTAAGAAGTAAGAGCGAACAGTTAGAATTAAAACATTGTTATTCGACAGCTGATTGGCGACAAGATTCTTCAACGTTTCAATCAAATGAGATTACAAAAAAGTTGTCTTCACGTTTATGGAAGAAGATGTCTCATTCATTGAATGGATTATTTTCTTTCTTTTCTGTGTGGAAACCAAAAGCCGTATTTCCTCAGTTTGATCAATTACGAAGAAAATATGTAAAAAACCAAGAGAATCAACACAAAAGAAAAGATTAAAGGTTGTGTAGAACCTTTAGTTATATACAGTGCATAGTAGGATCAATCAGTAGTGCCAGTAGCAATGAAAAGTACAGAGCTTAATTTAATACCTATTTTTGTCGCGATTTATGAAGAAAAAAACCTTTCTAAAGCCGCAGCAAGAATGAATATTAGTCAACCCGCGGTAAGTAAAGCGCTAAAAAGGCTACGTGAAATTTATGACGACCCTTTATTTCATCGTAATACATCAGGGGTAGAGCCAACAGTGTTCTCCTCTGATATTTATCCTGCGATGTCTGCAGCTCTAAAAAACTTTACATCAACACTATCAGCGTCAAGAGAATTTGATCCAAAAACATCAAATCGTATCTTTTCTATTGCTGTCGTTTCTACGGTGAGTTATTCGCTTATTCCAAGGTTAATACGCCAAATTCGAGCTTGTGCGCCGAATATATCATTAGAAGTACATCCTCAGTTTACTGAAGATCTTGAATCTGACTTACGTTTACAGCGTTATGATTTAGTCATTGATATGGCCATAAGAGGGCGTACAATTTTAAAGTCAGAAGTGATTTATACTGAAAAATTAAGAGTCGTGTGCAGTCAAAATCACCCAAGAATTGGTGACGAAATTTCGTTGAGTGAATTTCTAAGTGAAGAGCATGTTGCTGCATCTCGCTGGCATAGTCGCAGTAGTTTATTGAATGCGGATGATATTGGAGAGCTTGATGCTCGAAATATTGTAATTAGAGCCGCAGGTGCGTTTGAAATGATGCCCATCATTAGTTCGACAGAAATGATTGGCATGTTGCCACAATCAGCAATCGATGACTTAGGTGCGCACTACAACCTTAAATCATTAGATTTACCTTTCGGTCGCCATCAGCATGATTTATGTACGATTTGGCACCCAAGTCGTACCTCTGAAAGTGGACATCGTTGGTTAAGACTACAAATTCAAAAAGCAGCAAAAGCTGAGTTTGATATAAATTAAGTATGTTATAAAATAAAAAGCAGTGTTGATATACCAACACTGCTTTCTCATTTTTACTTTATAGATAATAATTTATTACCAATCCAAATAAGTATCTAAACATTGACTTATATGGAGGAGTATTGTGTGAATTAATATCAGTGTTGAGTGACTTCAGTTAAGACTTTTCCTGTTGCGCCACTTGGTTGAGTTATCCCTAAGATGCTCGATAAGGTTGGAGCAATATCATAAGGCGTGATTTCGCGACTGATCTTTTCGTCATCAATGTTATAACCGGCAAAAATGACAGGAACGTAAGTATCATAACGCCAAGGAGAACCATGAGTAGATGCAATGGTTAAGCCATCCATATCATTAATGAAGTTCCTTGGTTGGTAAACTACATAGACATCCCCTGAGCGTAAGGGATGATAATTATTTTTAACCAATTGCATGGTATGAGTATTTGGTACCTGATTTTTTTCTATGTCAGAGCTTGTTACTGCGTAAGCTATCCCTTTTATTTTTAAGAGCTCTTCAGCAACGACTTTTTGTACTTTCTCTAATGAAACACCTTTCTTTTTTATCACATCATGATTTAAGTAAATGTATGGTTGTGCGTACAAACGAATAGCGTCTTCCCCTAAGCCAAACTCTATTTTTAAACGAGATAATAGTGTTGGAGAGATGAGTTTTTTCTGATCAAATGTTGATGATTGACTCGCGCCTAAAGCGTTAACTACTGCAGGAGCCTCTGGTGCGCCATGATCAGCAGATAAGACAATTAATGTATTTTCTAACCCAACTTGCTTATCAACACTTTTCAATAGTTTGGCGATGGTTTTATCTAACCGGATTAGATTGTCTTCAGCCTCTAGACTTGTTGGACCATACATATGAATGACGTAGTCATTGGCAGAGAAGCTAACTGCGAGATAGTCGGTAAATTTACCTTGGCCTAAGTTCTCTTCTTTCAATAAAGTACTGGCGAAATCTTCAGTTAATTCATCACCAGCAGGACTAAGTGTCAGCATGGTTGTGTAGTATTTATAACTTGCAGGTCCATAAGGGTGAGGGAAGCTGCGTTTGAATCCAGCTAAGTCAACTTTGTAATCAGGATTGCTTTCTTTAAGAGTGTATTGGTCGGCAGGAAGAGAGAGTTCCCAACGCGTACCTGAATATTGGTTTGGGAGTTTTTTCTCATTCCAAGCCGTTACCCAATTTGGGTATGCATCGTAATAGTAATTACTGGTTACAAATTCAGAACCCGCTTTAGAGAACCAAAACGCTTTACCTGAATGTCCACCTAGAGAAATAGCACCTCTGTCTTTAACTGATACAGAGAATATTTTTGATTCCCCATTGGTTGCGATAGCCAGTTCATCACTAAATGTGGTTGATAAAATAGGGTTAGGAGAACGACCATCTTGTGTTGCAACTTTTTGAGTTGGATCTATTTCTGTTGATTTATTTACTCCAGCACCAGAAGAGAGTATGCTGTAGTTACCGTCTTCAACGTTATAAACTAAGCGCTTTTCGTTTCTGTCGTACCAAACATTACCCACCATGCCATGCACATTGGGTGGTGCTCCTGTGGCTAAGGATACATGACCAACAATGGTTTCTGTGTTGCCATGTTGGTAATAGGCATTAGTATAATAAGTGCCGTCATCCATTAAATAACGAAAGCCATCTTTTCCAAAGTTTGCTTTATAGCGCTCTAATAAATCGCCTCTTAACGCATCCACAGTAATTTGTAATACGAGTTTAGGCTTTTGCTCTGAGGCTAATGAAAGTGCAGGGGTTATTAAAACGCTGGCTAACGCTACATAATGCATTGTTTTATTTTTCATTATTGGTTCCTTGCCAAGTGTATGGATGTTTTATTGTGCGTCTTTTACTAAGCGAAGCCCCATATCTGACATGATGATCGACTGGCTTGCAAAATCTCGACGGTAATTTTCAGATTCATCTGCGTTATAAGAAAAGCTACTTCCTCGCACCGATTTATGTGCTAAGCCACTGGTTTCATCGCGTGCGTTGTTTGGATTGTCTTTTGGAGAATAGCGATAAAAATTATCATCATAGGCATCACTTACAAATTCACCTACATTTCCTGTCATGTCATATAAGCCTAGTTCATTAGGGTGTTTCATTCCAACAGGATGAGCCTGGTTATTGGCGTTTTGTGAATACCATGCGACATCATCAATGTTATTTGAACCACTGTAAGCATAACCTTGGCTTGCATTGCCGCCACGTGCTGCATATTCCCATTCAGCTTCCGTTGGAAGACGATATGTTTCGCCAGTTATTTCATTCAATTTTTCGATGAAGAAATTAGCTTGTTGCCAACTTAGATTGTTCACAGGAATATCTGGAGATTGGAAGTAGCTTAATGATGACCCCATAACTGATTCAAATAGCTCTTGCGTCACTTCAAATTTAGACATGTAGAAGTCATTCACCATAACAAGGTGAGCAGGCTTTTCGGCTTTTTTTGCCTCAGAGGAATCAGAACCCATTAGATATTCGCCACCATCAATATGAATCATATTTTGATCTATTTTAAGAGCGATAGGATGGGGAGGAGAGCTAGCACATCCTATTAATGTTGAGCTAAGAATTATCGTGGTGAGTAATATTTTTGTATTGCTTAAAAAAGGCACTCTAAACATGACGTTCTCTACAGTAATGATTGAGTATTTATCATACAGTGAAAGGACTTTCCAAAATGGAATAACGTGTATAACTAATACGTGTGTTCTTTTTGTTTATTATAAGGTTAGAACTTACTTAGCGGGAACTATGAGGGTGGTTTATCGTTTTGCTAGGTAAGTTCTACTCATCACATTTGTAAGATAATAGGAATTAATATGATCATTACTCAAGGCCCGCAATTTCAAGGTAAAGCATCAAAACGATTACATGTTATGGCCAAGCCTATTGGTGCAGTTTGTAATATTGATTGTTCTTATTGTTATTATTTGAGTAAAGAAGATTTACTTGAGTATAAGAAAGGGTGCTCTCCACAGATGGATGATGAGACTCTTGAAACTTATATTCGGCAGTATATCGAGGGCCAAAATACGCCTGAGATTATCTTTTCATGGCAAGGTGGTGAACCAACGCTACTGGGTCTAGAGTATTTCCAAAAGATTGTTAAGTTTCAAAAACAATATCAACCGGATGGGATCATCATTTCAAATGATCTTCAAACTAATGGCACACTATTAACGGATAAGTGGTGTGAATTTCTTGCTCAAAATAATTTCCTTGTAGGCTTGAGTATTGATGGCCCTGAGTTATTACATAATGCATATCGAACCAATAAAGCAGGGCGTGGCACGTTTAATCAAGTAATGAAAGCGGTTGAGTTATTGCACAAGCATAATGTGAAATTTGCGACATTAACCTGTGTAAATAATTTAACAAGCCGTAACCCTCTTGAAGTATATCGTTTTTTACGTGATGTTGTTAAATCCCCTCAAATGCAATTCATCCCAATTGTAGAGCAAAAAACATTCAGAACCGTTGCGCCACAAACAGAGCAAATTGCCGCGCAATTACGTCAAGGGGATAAACGTTTAATTCCAGGTAATAAAGAATCCATTATGGAACCATGGTGTGTATCAGATGAAGCGTGGGGTAACTTTTTAATTGCCGTATTTGATGAATGGACTGAGCACGATTTAGGTAAAGTGTTTGTGCAATATTTTGAAGCCAGCGTTGAAACATGGATGGGACGTAAAAACCCGCTTTGTACGTTGGGTGAAATTTGCGGTAAAGGGTTAGCTATGGAGCACAATGGTGATGTATTTGCTTGTGACCATTATGTATATCCAGAATATAAAATTGGCAATATTCATACTCAAGAATTGGATGAGCTAGCTTACAGTCGTAAGCAGCAAGAGTTTGGTTTTGCAAAATCAAAAACATTAACTAGTCAATGTCAGCAATGTGAGTACAAATTTGCGTGCCATGGTGAGTGCCCAAAAAACCGTTTTATTAAAACAAGAGATGGCGAGCCAGGATTGAACTATTTATGTGCGGGTTGGAAAAAATTCTTTTCTCATGCAGATAAATCAATTGCGTATATTTTAAAAATGTTAGGTAACCCTGTTCAGCATGGTAAATACAGTGATGTAAAAATGCAGCAGGCGCAAAGAAACGCGGTATTTCCAACTAAATTTTAATCAAGAGCATAAACATAGAGAGTGGGGAGTGTATTCGTGAATCACGCAGTAAAGAAGTTCGTCGCAATTGGTTTAGTGGGTTTATTAGGGCTTTCAGCTCCATCATATGCATCGACAGGAGCAGAGCCAGCTAATCAAGCTCAAAACTTGACGCCTGAGCAACAATTAGCCTATACCGCTCAGAATAAAAATGAGAGTGTAGAGAAAAGAGCAGATGCATTACGACAATTGGCACGCTATCCAAACCAAAACAGTTTAGTTGCAGTAGCAAGAGGTTTAAAAGAAAGCGATCCTTTGCTACGTGAGGCTGCAATTATTGGGTCGGAACTGTATCAATTTGAACATCGTTGGCGCATGATTTCTCCGTTACTCACCGATGAGAATTTAACGGTTCGAATGACGGCAACTACTAATTTATTGCGTGAATACAGCGCAATGACAGCAGAGCAACAACAGCAAATAGAAACGCCTTACAATGAAGTGGTGGCTTATCTTTCTGCACAATTAGAAGAAAAACAAAATACGGCATCTCAATTATTATTAGCAGATGTTTATCGTTGGCATAAAGAATGGGTAAAGGCGGATGCGCTGTATCAACCATTAACACAAAGTGCCGCTAAAAATAGCCAAGTATGGTTAAATTTATCCGATAACTATCGTGCTCAAAATCAAGATGCACAAGCGTTAGAGGTTTTGAATAAGGGGCTTGTTCAATTACCTAAGGAGGCGAGTTTATATTACTCAAAAGCCTTGACTCAAGTTCGCTTAAATCATAAAGAAAGTGCCGCACAAGCAATTAAGGTTGCTGCTACACTAGCGGAAAATAACAGCTATTATTGGTACTTAAACGGGGTATTACAAGAAGATATCGATGTTGGAGTAGCAACTGAATCGTTTGAAAAAGCGTATATGATTTCAGGCTCTCCAGAGCAACTGTATGCGGTATGTGATATTTACGTTCGGTATAATAATGAAAAAGCCGATACGTGTTTAGTTGAGTTAGCAAAGGTTGCCCCTGAATATGTTATTACTCAATTGAAAGAAAAACAGAAGTAACTGAGATACATTTTAAAATGTCATAAAAAAAGCCCGAGGTAGTTAATACCTCGGGCTTTATTGTTTATCGTGTTTCTGAACTAATGCATGATTTGCAGTTCATCAACTTCCATATTAATTTGTGCTGGATTCTTTTGTAACCAACGTAAGCGTAAGCTCAACAATACTGCAGAGGTAGTTAAACCACCAATAAAGCCGAACCAGAATCCATAAACACCCATAGGTTCTACGATCCAATCAGTCATACCAAGGATATAACCCGTCGGTAAGCCAACAATCCAGTAAGAAACGAAAGTACGCTTAAAGATGGCATTCATATCTTTATAACCACGAAGGGCGCCTGCAGCAACAACTTGTACAGCATCGGTACATTGGTAAATCACAGCTAAAAGCATCAGGCTAACAGCAAGCTCAACCACTTCTTGATTGTCTGAGTATAAATACGCAATATTTTCACGGAAGATGAAAGTTAACACTGCGGTACAACATGCCATCATCAGACCAAAACCTAGACCGCAATAACTCGCAATTTTCGCGCCTTCAAGGTCGTTTTCACCGAGTTTATGACCAACACGAATACTGACAGCGACAGCAATACTCATTGGCATCATAAAGATCAAAGAAGAGAAATTCGTTGCTACCTGATGTGCAGCAACAATCGTTGACCCTAATGGAGAGATAAGAAGGGCTACCGCAGCAAATAGTGTTACTTCAAAGAAAATAGATAAAGCAACAGGTAAACCTAATTTGAATAAACGGTAGATCTCTTTAGTTTGTGGTTTGTTCCAGTTTTCATACAAGTTTACGCGGCGTAATTTAGGCGCGATAAACGTATAAATAACCATGGTGATAAACATTAACCAATACACGATTGCAGTCGCCACACCACAACCAACGCCACCAAGTGCAGGAGCGCCCATTTCACCATATACAAACATCCAGTTTAACGGGACGTTAGCGGCAAGACCGATAAAACCGATGATCATTGCAGGTGTGGTTAAAGACAAGCCTTCACAAAAGCTGCGTAATGCTTGGAATAATAAGAATGCAGGTGCAGCCCATAATACTGCATGTAAGTAACCTTGTGTTTTTTCAAACAATTCAGGTTCTACGTCCATTGCTGCAATAATGAAGCCTGCATTATAAAGGATTAACATAATCGGAATAGAAGTAAGCAGTGCTAGATAGATACCTTGATGGATCTCAAATGGCACTTTTTTAGACTTCCCTGAGCCGTTTAGTTGAGCAACAACAGGAACAAGAGCCATTAGGAGGCCAACACCGAATAATACCGATGGAAGCCAAACACTTGCAGCAATAGCTACGGCAGCCATATCTGTAGCACTTACGCCACCAGCCATTACTGTGTCAACAAAACCCATGCCTGTTTGAGCGACACTCGCAATAAGGACAGGAGTTGATAATTTGATTACTCGAACGATTTCTTTCTGGTATCTGTGCACTACGTCACCGTATTAATATATGTGTAAATAAGGAATATAAGTGTTGATTCTTCATTACGGTGATGACCGCAATAAGAATAAAAAGGTCTGATTGAGTGCTTTAAACAGAGGAACTGTTAAAGGTAAGCAGAAAGGCGACAGTATATAGAAGTCATCGCACTTCACAAAATGAAATATTAGACGTATGGTAGATATTTTTAAAAAAGAGATAGGGTAGAATAATACTCTTGAATTATTTTTCTTATATGTATTGGAGATACTGATGTTTACTGGAATTGTGGCTACCACTGCCAAGGTTATTGAGATCATTAAAAAAGAAAAATTTCAAACCCATATAATTGAAATTCCCACGCCTTATGAACAAGGTTTAGACATAGGTGCATCAGTGGCTCATAACGGCTGTTGTTTAACGGTAACGAAGATCAATAATAATCATATACAGTTTGACTTAATTGAAGAAACACTACGTTTAACGAATCTTGGTCTATTAAGTGTGGGGGATTCAGTTAATATTGAACGTGCAGCCCGATTCGGCGATGAGATTGGTGGGCATTCAATGTCGGGACACATCGTCGGTGTTATGGCTGTTAGAGCTATAAATAAAACAGTAGAAAACTGTCAAATTTGGTTCGATGTGCCGACCGAGTGGTGTAAATACATTTTACATAAAGGTTATGTTAGTGTTGATGGGATCAGTCTAACGATTGGGGATGTAGATGAAAATGGATTTAATGTGAATTTAATCCCTGAGACGTTAGAAAGAACCAATTTAAGCCAACGTAACATTGGCGATAAAATTAACTTAGAAATTGATCCGCAAACACAAGCGATAGTGGATACGGTTGAGCGTGTATTAGCGAATCAAAATAAAGTATAAAAAGAGGGATTCAAAATAGCCCATCCTCAACGCTATCGAAAGTAAAATTAACAGATTGAGTCAGTGGATTTACCGTCATTTTCATTTCAATGGCGCGATGGCAAGATGGGCAGTCATCGTAGACTTGCTGACTTGATTGATTTTTATCTATAACTAAGCCAATCGTGTATTGGCAGTTAGGGCACTTAATGTCTTTTCTTATATAATTCATCACAATCACTCCTAATTAATTAGTACATCAATTATTCACCTTAACGAATGCTTAACCTTAAGATGAGTCACTTTGTTTAACATGGATAAAACGAAAAGAGACAACAATGTGATACGTAGATAATAAGAAAAAGAGTTCATTTTAGAAGTAAATTAAGTGGAAAAGTTGATCAGGGGTCTAATTTGTGAATTTGTTACCGTTATAGGGTAGACAATTAGCTACCCTATAAACTAGCGGTTTATTTTTGATTAAGATTTAATTTATCGATGAGTTGTTGAGCATGGAACATATACTCCCCACCAAACATGGTGCAATGATTAAGTACATGGTACAGGCTGTATAAATGTTGGCGAGTCTCAAACCCTTCTGAAATAGGAGAGACGGATTCGTACCCATCAAAGAAGCTGTCTTGAAAACCACCAAATAGTTTAGCCATTGCAAGGTCACATTCAGGATCACCCCAATAAGAAGCGGGATCATAACTTACTGGACCTTTTACACTAAGTGCAATATTACCATGCCAGAAGTCGCCGTGTAATAACGCAGGCTTTGGCTGGTGGTTATGTAAGATACGTTTTGCATTTTTGACTAGGGTTTCTATATCGCCAAGATCCATGCCTTTTTCATGCAGTAATTGCAGTTGCCATCCGATGCGTTGCTCGGCAAAGAAGCAATCCCATCTTCTGTGCCAAGTATTGACTTGAAGTACGTTACCTAAATAGTTATCGCAATCAAACCCATACTCTAGTTGATCCCCCCACTCGTGATGGTTCGCAAGACTGATACCAAGTTCATAAGATGTTTGTTTATCAATTGGTTTCGTCGGTAAGAAATTTAAAACTAAAAAAGAGTGTTCTTTTGTGGTGCCAACATGGAGAGGCGATGGGACAAACATATGATCTGATTGGTCAAGTTGATTTAGGCTCTCTACCTCTGTTTCAAAAATAGGAAGTTCTGCTCGTTCATTCACCTTAACAAAGTAGCGTTGATTACCATCACTGATCATGTAGCAGTCATTAATCTCACCGCCATTAACTGTTTCTCGTTCAGAAATAATAAAAGGACGTCCCGTTACATCAGAGATTTGTTTTGCGATAGCCTGCCACATAATTACCTCTCTTTGTTGTCTTAAAAATTACTTAACTAAGAATAGTGTATTCTTAATAAATATCTGTGAACTAAAGCTAAAAAATACGTCGTTTTTTGAGTAATCGTTTAAATGATTGAGTTTAAAGAAATGAGGTATGAAAAAATATATAAGTTTTGCTTGTCAATATAAATGGAAAGAGTTTGAGAGTTATTCTCTATTTTGATAAATTAGTCAAAGAGCTTACATAAAATAAGCATTTATCATTATTATGAACCATTACAAAACGGACAGATTATGATTGTCAACACAGAGGGTTACCACGCACTGATTGAATACCTTACCGAGCATCTGGCTATTTTTGCTAATCAGCAAGGAGATACAGGTGAAGAGACGGTAGAAGATATCGTAAATGATTTAGTTGCTTCTAACTTGATGGCTGTTTTCCAACAAAATCCAGAGTTGGACGCCGATGTACGATTTACGTTATTGCGTGAAGCAGATGCTGTTGTTGCTGACTTAGGTGAAGTATTGGCAGGGGCTTGGGTTCAAAAAGCAACAAATGAACAAGTTATGTTTTTAGATGACTACATTGGGCTTATTAAAAATCTATTCGATAGCGCATTTTAATAATCACGATTAAATTTATTTATAACACCAAGTAAAATAAGGGCCTAATGGGTCATTATTTTACTTGGGTAATTCTTCATTGCCTTCTTTTATAATACACGTCTTACTTGCCAGAATGCTTTTTTCCAATATGGGTTATCTAAACTTGAAATGATCACACCTTTTGAGGTGGATGCATGCATAAATTCACGATTGCCAATATATACACCAACATGTCTAACTTTTACGCTAGTTTTAAAGAAAACAAGATCGCCTTTTTTTGCTTCTGATAATGGAATCTTTATTCCTGTAACCACTTGGTTCTGAGTTGTTCTCGGTAACGATAATTGGTGAAGGTTAATTAATGCATTTTGTGTGAAAGCAGAACAATCGACGCCATCTTTATTAGTACCGCCATATTTATAAGGGACACCTTGCCATTCTTGAAAATAGTCTTGGTAACCATTTGATTGCGATAGCTGAGGGTATTTTGTTTCTATTTCTTGCTCTGTTAATTGTGGTGATGGAGACGAGGCGCATCCAAATAGCCCAAGTAAAGCAAGAATACAGATAGATTGGCGAATCATAATCAATCCTAGATGAATAAAAAGCAATATCACTATTTTGACTCATCACGGGTAGAAAAAGCAATATTAATGCGAGTACGACTTAGGCAATCTAAGCTTCATCATTTTGGTTGTTTTAATTAATTTTGTTACATGTTTATTTAACCATATTCTCTTTAGATAGAACAAGAAGGTGGTTCAAGTGTTACTTTTGCAGTGTTTATTGTGTGATTGTTAATTTAAAGTTTTATATTATTGGTTGTTCTTAGTTGAAAAAGCTACAAGTGAAATATTTTGTGACATTTCAAACTTTCATTGAATTTTACAATCATGTAACCTTTGCGTGAATTTTGGAAGTACTTACTTTTAACGAAAGCGCTCATCATTTAACTATTTAGTTCGTGATGGTGTGCTGAATTATAGAAATGGTAAGACAAAAACAAGGAGTTACAGATGAGTTCGTCTGCATCGCAACAACAAAATCAACAACAGCCAAAAAGGCCGTTGTTCACACGTTTTCTTGATTCAGTAGAATACTTAGGAAATCTTTTACCACACCCAATTACTCTGTTTGCAATCTTTTGTGTGGCTATTCTTGTTTCATCTGGGATTGCTGGTTATTTTGAATTATCCGTAATCGATCCTCGTCCTGAAGGCGCGAAAGGTCGTGCTGCCGATGGCATGATCCATGTTATTAGTTTATTTAACGCTGAAGGTTTACAGCTTATCGTTACTAACCTAGTGAAAAACTTTGTCGGTTTTGCACCATTAGGTACGGTTCTTGTTGCAATGCTTGGTGTTGCAATTGCTGAGCATTCAGGCATGTTATCTGCTGCTATGCGCGGTATGGTAATGGGCGCATCTAAACGTATGGTTACTATAACCGTTGTTTTTGCTGGTATTATTTCAAATACAGCCTCTGAACTTGGTTACGTAGTGCTTATTCCTCTAGCAGCAATGCTTTTCCATTCATTAGGCCGTCATCCGTTAGCGGGTCTTGCAGCTGCGTTCGCTGGTGTATCTGGTGGTTATTCTGCAAATCTTCTAATTGGCACGGTTGATCCATTGCTTTCTGGTATTACAGAAACTGCAGCACAAATGATTGACCCAACTTATACCGTTGGTCCTGAAGCTAACTGGTACTTCATGTTTGTATCAACCTTCTTTATCTCAATTACTGGTGCATTTGTAACTGAGAAAATTGTTGAGCCTAAGTTAGGTAAATATCATGATGAAGAAGCGTCAGAAGATCTATCAAATGATAAAATGGGCAAGTTGACTGCCGTTGAGAAGAAAGGTCTTAAATTTGCAGGTGTGGCTGTTCTTGTGGTGAGTGCATTACTTGCATGGACGATTGTTCCTGAAGATGGTGTATTACGTTCAGAAACAGGTACGGTTGCAGGCTCTCCATTCCTTAAAAGTATTGTTGCCTTTATCTTTGTATTCTTTGCTATTCCAGGCTTTGTTTACGGTAAAGTTACAGGTTCAATGAAAAATGACCGTGATGTGATCAATGCAATGGCAACATCAATGTCTTCAATGGGCATGTATATTGTTCTTGTATTCTTTGCTGCACAGTTTGTTGCTTTCTTTAAGTGGACTAACTTTGGTCAAGTAATCGCAGTGGGTGGGGCTAGCTTCTTACAAGATGTTGGTCTTACGGGTCCAATGCTGTTTTTCGCATTCATCTTAATGTGTGGCTTCATTAACTTGATGATTGGTTCGGCGTCAGCACAATGGGCTGTGACTGCTCCTATCTTCGTACCTATGTTAATGCTAGTAGGTTACGCACCAGAGACGATTCAAGCGGCTTACCGTATTGGTGATTCAACAACAAACATTATTACACCAATGATGAGTTACTTCGGCCTTATTCTGGCGGTAGCGACACGTTACATGAAGAATCTAGGCATAGGTACACTGATTGCAACCATGCTTCCATACTCAATGGTGTTCATGTTTGGTTGGAGTATCTTGTTCTACCTATGGGTATTCGTATTCGGTTTACCAGTAGGTCCGGGTGCAGCAACGTTCTACACACCATAACGGTTAATAGAATAAACGCTTAGCTCTGAGTATGTAATTAGCCCTAAGCATATAAATAAAAAGGCGATCTTCGGGTCGTTTTTTTTGATCGTTCGCTTATGTAATGCGATTGCTTATTTAAATAGAGCAAGGATAATGACGTTATGATGAGTGGTAATGTGTGGTTCTATGCGCCTTGATAAGTTTATTTGTAAAAGTACAGAATTAACAAAAAACCAAGCGGTGGAGTTAATTTGTGAAGGAAGAGTAAAAATTAATGGTGACGTTGTCACATGCAAGGCAACTCAAGTGCATGAGAACAATTACATTACTCTGAATGAAGAAGAGTTAGTCGCTCGACCTTTCCGTCACCTGTTAATGAATAAGCCAGCTGATATTATTTGTTCAAATATTGATGAAGCGTATCCCTCTTTATTTAATTGCATCACTGAAGGCAATAATGCGGAGTTACATGTAGCAGGGCGGTTGGATGCAGATACGACAGGGTTAGTGTTAATTACCGATGATGGTCGTTGGTCTTACAATATAATTACGCCAAGTAAGCAGTGTGAAAAAGTATATCGAGTCGGTTTACGTAAGCCGATAACAGAAGATGCAATAGAGAAATTTGCAGTTGGTGTACAGTTACAAGGAGAATCACAGCTTACTCGTCCTGCTAAGCTTGATATAATAAGCTCTCAAGAGGTTTTACTTACTATTACTGAAGGTAAGTTTCATCAAGTAAAACGGATGTTTTCAGCGATTGGTAATAAAGTCGTTTCTTTACATCGAGAGCAGATTGGTGGAATCAAGCTTGATGTAAATGAAGGTGAGTGGCGGTATTTAACAGAAGAAGAAGTGAATTCATTTAGGTAATAAGAATGAGGTGCAGCAAGCACCTCATCGTGGTTTTTATTTATTCCTAAATGGTTGAGTCAGCATTTTATCTAGGCGTTGCTCTTTTTCTTTTCTGAAAAAACCAAGGCCAATTTTCATTTCTTCATGACCATCTTTCGGTTTTACTAAATAGGTTTTACCGAAATAGTCCCAAATGGATAAAAAGAATCCATAGTTATTATGCATTTCAGAGATATGAACGGAATGATGCACTCGATGGAAATCAGGAGTCACTAATAATACTCGTACATAGCGATCTAACCATTTTGGAATAAATAAATTGCTGTGATTAAACATAGCGCTTACGTTTAGAATAATTTCAAATAAGATCACTGCCTCAACAGGGATGCCTAATAATCCAATGGCTGCAATCTTAATAAGCATAGAGAAAATTATCTCAACAGGATGAAAGCGTGTGCCTGTTGTGACATCAATATCTTGGTCTGAGTGGTGCATTCGATGTAATCGCCACAATAGAGGGATACGATGAAAAGCACGGTGCTGCCAATAGATCAGCCAATCCAACAGTAAGATGGATAAGAGCCCAGTTAAAAATGGTGGAGTGCTTAGATAGTTGAATAAACCCCATTGTTCTTGGTTGGCAATTAAAGCTGCGTCGACGGCTAATAGAGGTAAAGCGAGTCGAAGAATTAAGCTGTTAAAAAAGACTAAACCAATATTGTTAACCCAACGTGTGGATTTTTTTTGCGTTAAGGTTTTACGTGGCCATTTGTATTCTGCTAAAGCCAAAATGATGAATGCAGCAATAAAACACCCTAAACGTAGAGGTTCGTTGTATTCAATCCAATTAATTTCCATCAGGAATTCTCTTATAGAACTTGTTATTACCGATACTGTAAGTAAAATGCGCTTTTTTTTCCATATAAATAGCTTGGTTATTGCAAATGCGCGTTCATAAAGTCCATCAATTACACAAAGAAAGATTAGCTCGTTCTACAAAACCGTTTAACGCGCGTGGTGCCAATGTTAATCGCTGCGAATTTTGTCAAGTACATCAAGATTATTGTATTTGTGAGCATCAGCCCTCAGTAGAATCTGATGCGGCATTTTTATTGATCATGTTTGATACAGAAGTACTAAAACCAAGCAATACTGGAAAACTTATTGCTGATTTAGTGCCTGAAACTCATGCTTATCTTTGGTCTAGAACGGAACCTAACGCTGAGATGCTTGCGCTATTACAAGATGAATCGTATCAGCCATTTGTTATTTTTCCTGAAGAGCAGATTGAAAATAAAGCGCTTGTAACGAGTGAGATTGTGATGGAGAAAGGCAAGACACCTTTGTTTATCCTTCTTGATGGAAGCTGGCGTGAAGCAGGGCGTATGTATCGTAAAAGTGCTTATTTACACCACTTACCCGTACTGTCTTTTAATCGTGAGCACTTATCTAGTTACATTATGCGTAAGGCCTCAAAAGACCACCAGCTATCAACGGTTGAAGTGGCAAGCTTGGTATTGGATTTGTTTGGTGAGAAAGAGAACGCGAGGCATCTTGAATGCTGGTTTGAACTGTTTAGAGAACATTATTTATACAGCAAGCGTCCAGTGAAAGGGGCAGAGCGTGGCATGGGATTAAAACGCTTGATTGAATTTCGTACAGTTCTGAAAGAAAGCAACGAAATCTAGTATCACTTTGAGGTTCATCTCACACTAAAAACCAGTGAATATCGTCTAGGTCACAGTCTGTATTTATAAAAATTAGGTAAGATAACACCATAAAAAATTTAGAATAGATTAGGACAAGGATACCTTATGTACTACGGTTTTGATGTGGGTGGCACAAAGATTGAATTTGGTGCGTTTAATGAGAAATTAGAGCGCGTTGCCACTGAACGAATTCCAACACAAACAGAAGATTACGCATTATTGGTTGATGACATTGCTGGCTTAATTGCAAAATATGATGCTGAATTTGGTGTTGAAGGCAAAGTTGGTTTAGGTATTCCTGGAATGGAAGATGCTGAGACAGGCGCTTTATTAACAAGTAATGTTCCAGCTGCTAAAGGTCAATTTTTACGTAAAGACTTAGAAGCAAAAATTGGTCGTTCAGTAAAAATTGATAACGATGCTAACTGTTTTGCACTATCAGAAGCGTGGGATGAAGAATTAAAAGACTCTCCATCAGTAATGGGGCTAATCTTAGGGACTGGCTTTGGTGGTGGTTTAATTTTTGATGGTAAAGCATTCTCTGGTTATAGCCATGTTGCTGGTGAGTTAGGTCATTCTCGTTTACCTATTGATGCATGGTTTCATTTAGGCGAGAAAGCGCCTCTATTAGGCTGTGGTTGTGGTAATAAAGGGTGTTTAGATAGCTATCTGTCTGGTCGTGGTTTTGAACTACTTTATGCTCACTATTACGGCGAAGAGAAAAAAGCGATTGATATCATTAAAGCCAATGAAGCGGGTGAGGCGAATGCTGTTGAGCACGTAGAGCGCTTTATGGAGCTATTAGCGATCTGCTTTGCTAACCTGTTTACCTGCTTTGACCCACATGTTGTAGCACTGGGTGGTGGTTTATCAAACTTTGAATTGATTTATGAAGAGTTGCCGAAACGTCTTCCAAAGCACTTATTATCAGTAGGTCGCGTGCCTCGTATTATCAAAGCAAAACACGGTGATTCTGGCGGCGTTCGTGGTGCAGCATTCTTAAATATTAAAGACTAATCTTGACTCAATATTTAGAATAGAAAATGCAGATACAAAAAGAGCCTCATGTTGTTTGTTATTATTAACAGACAAACAGAGGCTCTTTTTTTGAAATACAATCAGCTGTTTAGCTAAAAGTTAAATAACGGAGTCGTTATTAAGCACAACATTTTTTGTATTTTTTACCGCTACCACAAGAACAAGGTTCGTTGCGGTTAGGTGTTTTTTCAAAGCGAGTTGTTTTTGGCTTGTTTAAAACGCCTTCAAGCTCAAGAATATTTTCTTCTTTCTCAGTATTCACTTCGATGTTTGCGAATAAGTTGTGCTCAGTAAGCTGCGCTTCAATTTCAACTTTACGTTCTTCTGTTTGAACAACTAAAGTTAGTGGTGCTTCTTCAGTACCTAACTTAACGTCACGCTTAGTGTTAAAACCAGAAAGAACGTGGTTTTGACGAGTCTCGATACGACCTTTGAAGAACATTTTAGACATCTTGGAGCCTTATAATTTTTGAACACAGTATTTTAGGCATGTTTATACTATAAACAGCAGTGGTGATAAAGGTTTAAAAAAAGTAATCTTGATTTACTCATTCAAATACAGCTCTGCCATGCCATCGAGCTTGCTTTTTACTTCTTTCCAATTTGGCATAACACTGGTTAATAAGCGCCAAAAACGTTCGCTGTGATTGTGCTCTGCAATGTGGCAAAGCTCATGCAGTATTACATAATCAATGCATTCTTTCGGGGCTTTGATTAGGTGAGGATTAAGCATCAAATTCCCTTTGGCAGAGCAGCTTCCCCATTGTTTTTGCATTGGCATCACACGAAAACTTGGAATACCATCAACCCATGTTGCTTGTGGCAATAGCTCTGCTAACCGTTCATGAAAAATACGCTCTGCTTTTACGCCGTACCAACCAGAGACTAACGCTTTGGTTAGGGCGTGTTTGTCGTCATTAAAACGGGTGAGGGTAACAAGCAGTTTGCCTCGACTCATTTTCACTTTGGGTAACGCGGAGTTATCTTCAACGACTTTAAGCACATAGCGACGGCCTAAATAAAATTGCATTTCACCGCTTACATACTGTTTGGTTTCTACATACGCTAAATGGGCACGAAACTCTTTTAGTGCGTCGTAAATCCAACTGGCACGTTTCATCACGGCATCATGAATGTCGCTTCGCTCTGTATCATCAGGGGCATTAATCACTACTTCGCAGTTAGGATGAACCTTGATGGTAATTTTACGCTTTGCGTTCTCGTTATTGTTTTTTTGAGTAACGGTTTTTCTAATAACATTTTTCCTAATAACAGAGTAGGAGACCGCTTCATCGCCATAGATAAAGCTGTACTCTTCTTTGTTACTCTCTTTTTCGTTTACCGATGCCATTAATGATGACCTGCTACGCCTAAACGAGTGATCTGGATAATGTCCGCAATCACTAGGTTAGTTTTATCCATCCCAATCGCTTTGAATAGAACAGGCAATAGTTGACGGCGGATCTGGTTTTCAATCTCTTGTGGGTTAATTGAAAACTCAGCAACGGCAGCGGTAACTATTTCATCAATGTTTAATGCGTAGTTGAAACGTTCATCTTCGCTCAAGGTATTGGTATCTTCTACGTGTTTTAAGAAAAGACCAAAGTACGCTTGCACATGACGTTTGATTTTTGGATCAAGCTCAGAGAAACGGTCTGTTGGTAACCCTTCAACGTTACGCTCGAT
This sequence comes from Aliivibrio thorii, assembly GCF_057368585.1. Taxonomy (NCBI): domain Bacteria; kingdom Pseudomonadati; phylum Pseudomonadota; class Gammaproteobacteria; order Vibrionales; family Vibrionaceae; genus Aliivibrio; species Aliivibrio thorii. The sequence goes on from NZ_CM170654.1 coordinate 1,361,604, forward strand.
CACTTGCTCTTCAAAATCAGCAAATAACAGATATTGCTTAATAGGGGCATCAAACATCTCTTTGGTTTTATCGATGGCCTGTTTCAATAATTTAGAGAAATACGCTTGGGCATAAGGATCATCCGCTAAATCTTGCTCAATCATCTTAGTGATACGGCCTGTTATCACGTCTTTTTTGTTACGTGCTTCATCGTCACTCATCTCTTCTGGTTTGGCGTGTTTACCCATATTACCCACCAGATAAGCGCCTTCGGATTCTTGAATTTCTACGCCACCAATATGTTTATCCAACATGGTGCGAATGTTTTCTGCATATTCATCGTAATCGACCGTTTCTTCTGCATCTTCACGGGCTTGTTTACGCAGATCAGACATGGATTTTAAGGTCTTTTTGTATAAATCTCGTTTGTCGTCAAAACTCTTATCTTCAAAGTAGGTTGCCGATTGCAGTGCCACTTTTAAACAGTTAGAGAACGCGGTTAATGCGTCATAAAAATCGTTACGTTTTTTAAGATTGGTATCCGTTAATAATCCATCAATGGTATCGATTTTTGGTGCTAATGCTTGGCGCAATGCAGGGCCATCTTGTTTGTTTGATACCCCATCAAAAATAGCCCAGATATCGCGATATAAGCCTGGTAATTTTTTATATTCGGTATCCATGCGATGGTAAAGACCTTCTAGGTCATCAATATCAAAACCGCCTTTAATGCGCTCTTCTAGCTCTTGGTAGTTTGCTATCGATGCATCAAGCTCTTTTAAAATGCCACGATAATCAATCAAATAGCCAAATTGCTTTTTAGCGTGCAAACGGTTCACACGCGCAATGGCTTGAATTAAGTTATGTTGTTTAAGCGGTTTATCAATGTAAAGCACGGTGTTTTTTGGCTCATCAAAGCCTGTGAGTAGCTTATCAACCACAATCATGATGTCGGGGCCGTCGTCTTTACTAAACTCATCAATAATGTGTTTGGTGTAGGCTTTTTCGTCACGCCATTCTTTTTCTGTTACATTGGCTTTCCACCAATTTTGTACTGTGTCAGTGCTTTCACCATCAACCGTGTCATGGCCTTCACGAGTATCAGGAGCAGACATTGCAACAACCGATGTCACTTTACCTATCTTATCCAATAGCTTTTTGTATTGAATGGCAGAGGCTTTAGAGTCACACGCCAATTGTCCCTTTAACCCTTGGTGTTTAAAGTTTTGAAAGTGATCAGAAATATCATGGGCGATCAGTTCTAAACGTCCTTCAGTTTGGTAAATTTGCCCTTTTTGAGCAAACTTTTTCTTTAAATCCGTGCGCTGTTTTTCTGATAATTTATCGGTAATACGGTCAAACCACGCATCAATCGCTTTGTCGTTGGTGCTGAGATCAGGAATGCGCTCTTCATACAATAGTGGGGTAACGGTTTGGTCTTCTACCGCTTGTTGCATGGTGTAAGAGTGGATGATCTTACCGAATTTATTTTCTGTTTTATCGTCTTGCAGCAGTGGGGTTCCCGTAAAGCCAATATAAGCGGCTTTGGGTAGAGCTTGTTGCATACGAATGTTGTTTTCACCGTTTTGGCTGCGGTGCCCTTCATCTACTAATACGATAATATCAGGGCTGTTGTTGTAACATTCTGGTAGCTCAATCGCGGTACCAAACTTATTGATGATAGAGAAGATAATACGTTCGTTACCTTTACCAATTTGCTCGGCTAGGCGTTTTCCTGTGGTCGCCATGGCCTCTTTTTTATCTTTGTCTGATAATGCGCCACCAGAGGCAAATGTTCGAGCCAGTTGGTCTTCTAAATCCACTCGGTCAGTAACCACAATCACGCGACATTTTGCTAACTCTTTAAGCCAGATAAGTGCTTTTGATAAAAACACCATGGTGAACGATTTACCAGAGCCTGTGGTATGCCAAATTACGCCACCATTACGAGCGCCCAGATCATCAAATGAGGTGATACGCTTAACTAGAGCTTTAATGCCAAACACTTGTTGATAACGCGCAACAATCTTGCCGACTTTTTTATCAAACAGGGTATAAAGGCGAGTCATTTCTAATAGACGGTCATGACGAAGTAGCGACATCAATAAACGGTCTTGGTTAGTCACCATTAAATCACCGCCTGAGATCAGCGATAGATACTCTTCACGCACCTTATTCGGGCGATGGTTAAAAATACGGTCGAAATTTTCTGGTGATAATGGCGTGTTTTTTAAGCGTGAAAAAGTGTGCTCTGTGATTTCTTCTTCTTTCCATTTCGCCCAAAATTTACTTGGGGTTCCGCAAGTAGCGTAGCGTCCATCGTGTCCATTCACCGACATGACCAATTGGCTATAAGCGAATAGGTGAGGGATGCAATCTTGTTTTTGATTACGAATGGTTTGAGATACACCTTCTTCAATGGTGGGTTTTCCTACCGTTGAGGAGTCTGGGCGCTTGGCTTCTATCACGACCCAAGGCAACCCATTTACGAAGCAGACCATATCAGGAATGTAGTTTTTGGTGCCGTGGGTGTTTTCGACTTCAAGCTCTTCAGTAAAGTGGTATTTGTTGTTGTCAGGGTTTTCCCAATCAATGATCTGAATGGTTGGATTGGCTTTTTTGCCATCCACAAACTCAGTGACGCTAATGCCATACGTCAGTGAGTTATACAGCTTTTCATTAGCGGTTTTTAAGCCTTCATTCATGGCTGGGTTGGCTAATTCTTGAATGATTTTATCAATCGCAGCTTGTGATAAATGATGCTCTTTACCCATGAACGAATAGGTTTTGTGTTGCAGCACGTCACGCAATATATTGGGTAAGATGACGCTTGATAAGTTACCACGCATAACTGTGCAGTCACTTGGTGGAATGAACTCATAGCCAAGGTTGGTTAATAACGTGAGCGCAGGAATTTTTGCGCTTTGTTCTTCTTTGAAGTTAGGGACCGCGTTAGTTGTCATCGTTGTTTTTATCCCGTGCAAGCAGTAGCTGTCGTTCTTTTTCAAGCTGTATACGAAGCTCTTCTTCACTTGGTAGTTCCATCATGTATTTTGATGCAAACAAGTGTTCACTGTCATTGAGTACCGAATATTTTGCCACCGTATGGTTGTTTTCAGTACACAGAATTAAGCCGATGGTAGGGTTATCATCACTGCGGCGTTTTTTCTCTTCATACATACGAACATACATGTCCATTTGCCCAACGTCTTGATGGGTGAGCTTATGCATCTTTAAATCGATGAGCAGAAAGCACTTTAGATGGAAGTTGTAGAACACCAAATCAATGTAATCGTCTCCATCATCGGTACTAATACGTTGTTGACGCTCGACAAACGCAAAGCCTTTACCGAGTTCCAGTAAGAACTTTTGCAAGTTATCAATTAAGGCTTGTTCTAGTTCGCTTTCATGTACCTGACTAGAGGGCAGGTTAAGAAAATCGAGAATATAGGGATCGCGAAGATAATCTTTTACATCAACTGCTAGTGGTTTGGTGTTTTGCTCTGCTGCCTCTTTTAAATACCAAAGGCGAGCATGTTCGTTTTCGATGCTAATCAGTTTATTGTAGTGAGACCAACTCAAATCGGCAGACAGTGTCTGCCGATTTGGAAATGCCTGATAAAAACTGCGCATATTTCTTAGGTTGCGTACTGAAAAGCCCTTACCGAACTCCTCTGTTAACGACACAGAAAGGCTTTTCAGCACTTGCTTGCCATATTCAGCTCGTGTTTCACCTTGCTGTTCACCTTCCACAATTAAACGGCCTATTTGCCAATAGGTTTGCACCATGGTGGTGTTGACGGTTTGTGCGACCTGTTTTCGTCCCTCAACCAGTAAAGTACGAATATTGTTTAACAAGTCGGTGTTTAATTGTGAAAGATGATTTTTCATTAGGCGGCCTCTACTTGTACTCTTCTCTTGCCCGTTAACAACTGCTGCATCAGTGCCTTTTTCTCTTGCTTGAAGTGCGCAAGCTTGGAATTTAGCAATTCGATTTCTTTATCGGCAACGGTTAGTACTGAGGCGATTTTTTCTATTTCATTTTTATTTTTTGGAAAATCAAACTTAAACTTGTGTAAATCACTCGTGTTGATTGAGTTAATTGTTGCTCCCAAGTTTTTATTCACTTGACGATGGAATAGTGGTGTTTGAAACAACTGAAAAACAAACTCAGCGTATTTACCGCGGAACATAGTCATGAACGCACCATGTGCTTGACCACTTGCTTTATCCGTAATTAAAGCACTTTTACCAATAAGGTTGCGGCTACCATTCCGTACACAGATTAAGATGTCACCAATTCTAGTTTTAGACTCATCCTTAATATGTGATGAGACATAGACATTATCTAAAAAGGATAATTTTCCGGCTTGAATGTTGGAAGAACGAAGAACTAAAGTGCCTTCATTAACAACATCGTTTGGTGAGTAGGTAAGACCAGTAATACATTTACCAATCTTTTTTAACTTAACCTCTTCCCATTCCCCCTGAAACGCTTTACCCGTTTCAGGGTCAACCAAACGCTTCTTACCCGTCAGCAACTGCTGCATTAAGGCTTTTTTCTGCTGCTTACTGACATCAATCAGCTTTTCAGTGGTTGCAATCGCCTTATCCCATGTAGAAAGGATTTGGGCGATTTTGCGTTGTTCTGCGAGTGGGGCTAAAGGAAATTCAATTGAGTAAAAATCCTTATGGTTTAGATCTGGAATAGTGCTTGCCCCAGCCTTTGTTAAAATTAAATGTTGAACCCTGTTAGTTCGCAAGTAGTCAACAAGAAATTTGCTATCAATCAATCCACGATTAAAATCCATGAGAAAGAAATTGTTATGAAAAACCCCCTCAACTCCATTGACTACAATTCCTGTATTACCAGTACGAGTCATTAGCACATCTTTTTTACTACAAATAACACGTGAAGAGGGAGTTTCTACATACTCTCGTGCTTGGTCAGTTTTTTTAATCGATTGGATTGTTATGTATTCTTTAGATGTAGCTGTTGGCTCTTTTAAACGTTCTGATATTGCAATTTGCAATCCTTGTCGAACCTTCATTACATCAACAAATTGAACTCTTTTCCAATCATTTGGGATCTCACCAAGGTGAGATGGTTGATAGTCATTAGGCACCATAACCCAACTCCTCTAGGTAGCCCGCCATTTCAGCTTCTAGATCAGCTAGTTCAGTTTGCAGCGCTAAACGTTCACTGCGCACTGCCATCAAATCAATTTCCGCTTCTTCTTCAAAGGTATCAACGTAGCGAGGAATATTAAGGTTGTAGTCGTTTTCTGCAATCTCTTCTAATGTTGCTAGGTAAGAGTACTTGTCTGTCGTCTCACGGGCTTTGTAGGTATCAACAATCTTCTGAATGTTATCGCTCGTTAATACGTTTTGGTTCTTGCCTGATTTAAACTCACGAGAGGCATCAATAAACAGAACTTTCTTGTCGTCTTTCTGTTTTTTGAATAACAAAATTGCAGCAGGAATACCTGTACCAAAGAACAGCTTTTCAGGCAGACCGATAACCGTATCTAATAGGTTTTCATCAATTAGCTGTTTACGGATTTTACCCTCAGAAGAGGCACGAAATAGCACACCGTGAGGCACAACCACACCCATGCGGCCGCCCTTGCTTGTTGGAGTTGCAGGTTTTAACGTCTCAATCATGTGTGAGATAAACGCATAGTCACCTTTGGTTTTTGGTGGTACGCCACGGCGGAAACGACCAAAGTGATCGCTTTCTGCATCTTCATGGCCCCATTTATCTAAAGAGAAAGGAGGGTTGGCTGTTACGACATCAAAGTGCAGTAGACCGCCTTCTTTATCTTGAAGTTTAGGGTTACGAATGGTGTCACCCCATTCAATACGGTGGTTGTCTTCACCGTGTAGGAACATGTTCATTTTTGCCAATGACCATGTAGAGCCAATCGCTTCTTGGCCAAACAGTGCATATTGCTTAGAGCCGCCAAAGTTTTTCTGAACTTGCTTACCACATTTCATCAGTAGTGAGCCAGAGCCACACGCAGGATCACAAATGGTGTCGCCTTGTTGTGGCTCTAAGATGATAGAAAGCAGATCTGATACTTCTGGTGGAGTATAGAATTCACCGGCTGATTTACCACTGCCAGCCGCAAAGTGTTTGATTAGGTATTCGTAAGCGTTACCAATCACATCTAACGACCCAACACGGCTTGGGCGTAGGCTTAATGCTTCTTTACCAAAGTCTTCTAATAGGTGACGTAGAATGTCATTTTTTGATTTCTCATCGCCCAATTTATCGGTGTTAAAGCTAATGTCTTGGAACACGCCTTTTAATTTAGTGCCGTTTGCTTCTTCAATGGCGTGTAGCGCTTTATCAATACGTGAGCCGTTACCTGCTTCAAAGCGTGATTCATACAAGTCCCAAAACGTAGAGCCTGTTGGAATTTTGAATGATTGGCTTTCCATCATTGCCGCAATCAGCTCTGGCTCGTCACCATATTCTTTAGCTAATTCATCTACTTTGTCTTGGTGAACATCTGAAATGTATTTTAAGAACAGCATGGTTAAGATGAAATCTTTGTAGATAGATGGATCTACGGTGCCGCGGAAAGTATCACAAGCAGACCATACGGCTTTGTTGATGTCGTCTTGGTTGATTTGGGTATGTGGCATGGGTTACCTAGCTGTTATGTGTAACGCTTATTTTGTACCAATCTACCCAATTATCTGAACAACTACTTATCCAGAATGGTATTAGTGCTAATTAAGCGAATGAAATATGGGGGCATAATACGTGGTTATGGTGTTTTTTTACAGTTTTTTAAATCAAGATGGAGTAGGAGGGAGAGCCTAAGAAAAAAATACAACATGCTTGAAACAACTTATTGGATAATTATCCAAGAAGTTGTTTTTATTTATTGTTCTTATAAATCATGAAATTCTTAATTTATTGTATTTGTTGGGTTTTATTTTTGGCATCCTAATTGCTCTATTGAATTTAACTCGTGAGGTTCACGATTCTAAATCGAATTCAATTATTAAGGAATAAAGCGATGCCAACTCCAGCTTATATGTCAATTAAAGGCCAAACTCAAGGCGATATTACTAAAGATGCTTACTCTGCAGATTCAGTAGGTAACGTATGGCAAGAAGCACATGTTGATGAGTTTCTTGTTCAAGAGCTTGACCATGTACTAACTGTTCCTCGTGACCCTCAAAGTGGTCAACCTACTGGTCAACGTGTTCACCGCCCAGTGATCGTAACTAAACAGCAAGATCGCTGTTCTCCACTACTATTTAACGCTTTAGTCTCTGGTGAGAAACTGCCTGAATGTAGCATTAACTTCTACCGTACTTCGACTTCTGGTAAGCAAGAGCATTACTACACAATTAAGCTTATTGATGCGTTATTAGTTGATATGCAAACTCGTATGGCTCATTGCCAAGATGCAGCAACGTCTGATCGTGTAACTGAAGAAGTTCTTAAATTTACTTACCGTGCAATTGAAGTAACTCACGAAACATGTGGTACTGGGGGTAACGATGATTGGCGTACGCCGCGCGAAGCATAATCACTTCGCAAACTATTTATAAAAGCTAGGGCCTTATTTTGGCCCTATTTGTCGTCATATCTATCAGGTGTACATAATGAGTAAAGAGGTAGAGTTTAAGTTTGAAGTCCTCGGCACACAGCATGAGTTTCGAGTTGAGAGTTTTAATGTGGTTGAAGAAGTCTCTCAACCATTTAAGGTAACCCTGTCGCTATTATCATTGAATCCTGATATAGAGTTTGACGTATTAAGTCGAAAGCCTGCATTGTTAACGGTGTTGGGGCAAGGAATGGATGTAGGACGTTTATTTCACGGTGTGATTCATGAAGTCCGTTATTTAGGTGAAGGACGCCGCTTCTCTCGCTATCAAATAACACTTGTCCCTCAATTATGGTTTTTGACTCAACGACAAGATTGCCGTATTTTTCAAGATAAATCGATTGTCGATATCTTAACTGAAGTGCTTGATGACGCATCGGTAACTGATTATCGCTTTGAGTTATTTAATTCCTATCCAAACCAAGATTACCTACTTCAATATCGAGAAACTGACAGTCATTTTGTTCAGCGTTTATTGGCAGAGCATGGCCTATGGTATTACTTTGAGCATACTGCAAGTAATCATACTATGGTGATTGTCGATAAAAATGATGCGATTCCAGAGTTAGTTAGTACTCCATTGAATGCTTCTTATGTTGGCCCATTGGTTTATCAATCGGATGGTGGCGGGAATTCTGATAGAGAGCATATCTTTGAATTAAGTGCTTATAATCGTGTACGTACTGGTCATGTCACTCAAACTGATTATAACTACGAGCAGCCTCGTATCCCACAGCACGTTCAACAACAGGGTGAGCGCGATAACGATTTAGCATTTTTTGATTATCCGGGACGTTACGGAGAAATTGAACAGGGCCAACAGCGCAGTAATTACTTGATAGCCGATCATCAGGTTGATAATCATCAAATTGACGCTGAAAGTAATATAATGCGTTTAATTGCAGGTTATAGCTTTAACCTAACAAAACACCCTAGAAGCACGATAAATAGAGATTATATATTAACCTCTGTAACGCACAGTGGGTATGATCCTCGTGTGCATGAAGAAGAGTCAAGCGAGCTGCCAACAACGTATCAAAACCAGTTTACTTGTATTCCTCGTGATGTTGAATATAAAGCAAATAAACTATCAGCCCCTGTGGTTGATGGTCCTCAAACCGCAATGGTCGTAGGCCCTGCAGGCGAAGAAATATATACCGATCCAATGGGGCGCATTAAGGTTCAATTTCACTGGGACCGATATGGTAACAATGATGAGAATTCAGGTTGTTGGTTACGAGTGAGTCAATCGATGGCAGCTCCTACATGGGGCGCGGTGTATTTACCAAGAATAGGGCATGAAGTGGTGGTTACGTTCTTAGAAGGTGACCCAGACAGACCTTTAGTGACAGGTGCTGTATATAACGGGCTGAACACGCCACCATACGCCTTGCCAGAGCATAAAACCAAAACGGTGTTTCGTACCCAAACCCATAAAGGGGAAGGTTATAACGAAATGTCGTTTGAAGACGAAGCCAATCAAGAAGAAGTCTATTTTCATGCTCAAAAAGACATGAGAACGGATGTTCTTAATAATCGATTCAGAACCATTGGTAATGATGAAGAGTTAGAGGTTGGGCGTAATCAAATTAATGAAATAAATCAAGACAGAAAAGAAACCATCGAAGGTCATAAAACATCAACCACTCACCAAACGTTTACAGAAACGGTTGAACAAGATGTAAACGTTAAATACAACGCCAATATAGAAAAGAGCGTGGCCGTTGATCAAGCCTTAAAAATCTACGAAAACCGAAAAAGTTCAGTGGGTAAAAATGATGATCTGACGATTAAGGGTGAACAAAGCACGATAACTATGGGGTCAATGAGTCGTGATATTAGTGCCGACGATACATTAACTGTAGGTAAAAATCTCACGGTAGAAGTTGGAAGTAATGCTTCTATTAAATCTGATGGAGATCATACCATAATCAGTGCTGATGAGATCAGTGCAAAAGTGGGAAGCTCAGGTTTTATTCTAAAAAATAATGGAACGATAACCTTATATGGCTCAGACGTTACTGTCGATGGTGCAGGCTCAGTGGCTTTAGTTGGCGCAAGTGTTGCGATTAATCCTAGTGCTGCTCAAGGTCAGAATACCAGTGCGAGTATAAACCCTCCTCGTGCCTTCTCAATGTCTCCATTAGCATCGACTAAGCCTGTGATGAACTCTGCGGCGTACAGTGAAATGGTTGAAGAAGGTTCATTAATGAAAGAGTTATGCCAATGTGGTAAGGGGGGCGTATGTCAACTGCACAGCTAAACAGTGAATGGCGAATTGATACTGTTGAAACACCATTACTTAACTCATCAGAAAATATTTACGCATTAATTGAATCAGAGTTATGGCCTGAATGGCATGCGGAGCTGAGTCTATACGTTGAGGAATTAAATACGTTTGAGCTATTTAAAGCGACGCAGTTTAATGCGATAAAAAATGGACCTATTGTTATTGATTTATCGCACTCTCAACCATTATTAAATGCCTGTGTTGATAAAATGAGTTCAGCGCATTGTGGTGCGTTGCTTTATACAGAGAACACAACTAACAGCAGTGAATTAATGTATTCATTACGTAATGCGTTAGTAGTTAAAAAGGGCAATGGAGAGGTATTTTTACGCTATTACGATCCAAGAGGATTATTGCCTTTAGTGGCATCTATGTCTGATACAGATCGTCGAGACTATTTCGGGTCGGTGACTAAAATAACGTGGTTTAATAAATCATGGCTTACTGTTTCAGTACCTGTTGCTATAACCCCTCCGTTTTCTGATTATCAATGGACAATGACTGAACAGCATTTTGCGTCCATGCAATCCATCTCAACTCAATGGTAAAGGAGTGTTAACACCATGAGCCAATCTTATATTGTTCAGAGCGGTGATACGTTGCTTAAAATTGCCATTGATAATGATGTTCCTTTTACCACGTTACTTGAACTGAACCCAAAATATCAACCTAACCCTGATTTAATTCATGTGGGTGACAGTATTCGTCTGCCTGAGGAAGGGGAGGATGAAGAGGTAGAGCAAACCAACACCGTCGAACCTATTTCAAAAGTACGCCCCACAGCGGAAACATGCACATTAATGGCTGCACCAGAATGTGAAGCCAAAGAAGTGCATGATGTTGTATTTGTTACTGGTGAAGCAATGACTGATTTCTATTGTTTAGATGAAAAATCTATTCAATACATGGATGAAGAAGCGAAGTGTATGGACTCCTTGCTAGAAGGTTATGCAACACTTTTAAAAGAAACCCCTCAAGGCAAAAATGTTACTAAACAACAAGTAGAGCAGCACGCGAAAAAGAGACAAGTGTGGCTAAATGACGCAAGTAATGCAGGTGCGATTTGTTTGGTTGAATCAACAGAAGCAAAGATAGGTCGGAAAGTAGCGTCAGCTTTTGGTGGCGGTACAGAAAAAAAGAATGATGAGAATCAACAACGAGTATTAGATAAATTAAAAGCGTTAGATAAGCGAAAACGTATTGTCACTAATTATGATGAATCATGGTTTTTAGATGACGACTCTGTTGAGGTACTCAAAAGAAAAGTATTAGCAAAAATTGAAGATGAGATTTCGTATTGGCAGAGCTTGGATAAATCACCTAAAAAACCAGAAGCTCCCAATAAACAGTCAGTGAATCTGGATAACTTTAACTCAATTGGTAAGCAGCTAATTAATCCAAAAGTGAAGCAGCATATCGTTGAAGTCTACTCTATGCGCCATAACAGATATCTTTATCTGAGAAGTGAATTTATTGAGCAAGAGAAAGCTGAAAATAAAGGACGTTGGAGACCAATAAAAAATCGTTCAAAAACCATGGCGGCCATTGAAAATAATGATAAAGCTGGTTTTGCTAGAGCTGTGAAAGAAGATATTCAAAATGATATCAAGAGTAAGTTAAGTAATGGCATACCACTGGAGATTAAATTTCAAGAATGGAAAGCCGATGGTGGGCATTGGTTAGAATTTAAAGCGGCGCAACATATTTTAACTGAAGAGGGAGAAACTCGTTTTGCCATCAGTCAAGATGCTCAGTTATTACGTTGGGGAGCTCAAGCCGCTTTTAAGGCTGACATTAAACCCCAAACCGGTGACGTAGATGTTGGTTTTGGTGCAGAAGCTAGCGTTTCTTTGGTTGAAGGGTCGGTTAAAATTGATTCATTTTTACCTTATGAAAGTGGTTACCCTGTCACATTAAATTATAAAGATGCAAATGGGAAAGACGCAACGTACTCGTTTGGTTGTTTTAGAACAAAAGGGTGTTTATTACTGAGTGCATTTGTTGGTGGAATGGCTTCTGTTGGGGCGCAAATAAATAATAAAAAAGCACCACCTAGAGGTGATGGTAGCGTTGGGATGTTATTCACACCGAGAGTCGGTTTTGGTAATTCACCGAAAGGACAGGTTGGGTTTAAGGCTGAAGGGTTTGCAGGTGCGCAAGCTGGTGGGCAATTATCTGGTGGTGTTGAGTGGTTAGCACCAGAAAAGAACAATACGTTAGATTTTGCAACGTTGGCAGAAATTAAAGTTGAGGGTAATGTTGCCGCAGGTTTAGGTGCTGGTGCTGATTTTCAGTTGAGCTTAAAAGAAGGAAAGTTCTGTTTAATATGCTCAGGTCGATTAGTGTGGGGTGTTGGTGGGAGTGGAAGCTTTGGCGCAGCATTAGATGGTAGAGAGTTTTGGAACGTAACTCAAATTATTTGGCAAGGGTTGCAGTACATAGATTATCGAATGTTAAAAAACATTGATGATGTGGCATATCAATATTTAATCCGAGCAAGTTATTTAGCTTTTTCCAATGAAGCTATTCAAGATCCATATCAGGCGCTTCAAAAAATGATTGAATTAGGTGATGATGCAATCTCTACTATATGGAAAAAAAGAATGGCGTATCTTGAACGTAAGAGTGAAGCTGACTATTTAGCCGAACGAATTATGGATAAAAGTGTGTATAGTGGGGTCCACCCAGAACAATTATTACCAGAAGTTGTTGGCATGATGCTGAATACTTTGGTAGAAGAGTTTTGGGATAGCATGAATGAGAAGCAAGAAACGGCTATTTGTGAGTTATTGAAAAAGACGACGTATAACTGGCGAAAGTTTGAAGAAATTTTATCGCGGATAAATGATAATGGAGACAAAGTTGGCGGAGACGCTGAATTGTTTAAAAATTTAAAACGCATTAATACAATTCTAGACAATGAACAACAACGAGAATTTAATTATTGGGTTTACCAGTTAGCTGAAGGTAATCTTCAGGTTGCGAGTAGTACAGTGCCATTTGAGGCTAGAACTGGCGAGCTTTTTGAGCGTAAAAAAGCCCAAGTAACCCAACAGATTGCTATGCTTAATAATTCTAGTGAGTTACGCTATACATAATAAATTCAACTAAGGCCTACAGTAATTTCGTAGGCCTTTTTATATCAGGGGTAATTAAGTCGCGGGGGATATTTGTTGGAGGGAGCAACGGAAACTAGATCTAACAGAATATGAGCTTTTTTCTGGAGTCATTGGAATTCGAGAAAATGTCATTGTAGTACCAACAGCGTCTCGCATTACTTTTTCTTTACCTATTTTGGGGCCCTTCGGATTATTTTCAGGTGATTCTAAATAATACTCAGCAGAGAACCAATCATTGACCCACTCACTTATATTATTATTCATACCGCTTATACCTAATGGGTTTTCTGGCCACAATCCAATTTCTTTTTCACTATCATAGATATCTGCATTGACTTCGCTTTCTGTATACTGAATGTTTTTACCGCTATTTAATTCTATGTAGTAACTATTTTTAAATTGCAAGTAACCTGTATTTGTTGCGAAGTAGCGTTTTTCACCTCGACTTCGCGCAGCATACTCCCATTGTGCCTCGGTTGGTAAGTCAAAAGGCAAGGTGGTGACATTCCCTAACCATTGACAATAATCTTTTGCTTCTTGCCAATTTTTTGTTTTTGCGGCTGTATTGATATTATGGCTAATTAGTTCTTCATATTCTTTTGAATTTCGTTGAACAATTTCTCCTTCTAATATGCGATAGCCATCCCATTTATTATCTGCGACAGGTAAGTTACTAAGTTGTCGCATCCATTCCATATCCATAAAACTGGTTTCATATTTAGACATAGAATAAGAATTAAGTGTTACTTTATGTAGGTAATCTGCACCAGTGGTGGTACTGAATGGTGAGCTTAGACACTGTACATTGGGTGACCAATCAATTCGGTTTACGGTCCCACTTGGAATTTCACAAGGGGAGCCAAAATCCCCCATTTCAAAACTACCACCTTTTACGAACACGAGATTCTCAATAGCACGAACCGCGGTGTTTAATGCATTTTGTTTTAATTCATTGGATGCATCAGGGTACTGCTTATTGATGTTGGTAATAATGGTATCAATTTGTTGTTTTGATACCGTGTCACTTGATGCACTAATAGAGGAGTTTGCATCGTTGCAGCCGCTTAATAATGGTAGTAAGCAAGCAAATCCTAACCATTTGTTTTTCATAATTCTTCCTTATAATTTATGCCTCTATTTTAAACTATTTAGTATTTTCATTGAAGGTGTAACAGGAAGTAAAATGTGATATTTGTTCAGTGTTTACGGGGAGTGATAAGAGTGAAGTTTGTGCCATGCAGATATTGTTTTTTTATGTAGCCTTATAAGAAAAAGCCCCACAAAAGTGAGGCTAAATTTAGCGTTATTTTAAGTTATTCAAGTGCTTTAAACTCTTGACCCCAACGGAATAATTGTCACTTTCTGACCAATATCCACCGACTCGACTTCAGGTTGCACTTCAATTAAGCAGTTGGCTTCACTCATTGAACGTAAAATCCCAGAGCCTTGTTTACCTGTAGTTACCACTTCCATTTGACCATTTTGGTTAATCGAGTAAATGCCACGGCTGTATTCAGTTCGGCCAGTGCGAGAGCGAATAAATTCTTTTGCAATTGCCGTAAAAGTCTCAGGTTTCCAGTCATCTTCGCCTTGAAGTTTACGTAATGCAGGTTCAACAAATTGTAAGAACGCCACCATTACTGCAACTGGGTTGCCCGGTAAACCAAAGAAAGGCGTGTCACCAATATGGCCAAAGGCAAGAGGACGACCAGGACGCATATTGATACGCCAGAAGTTAATATTGCCCAGTTTATCTAAGATCGTTTTGATGTAATCGGCATCACCAACCGACACACCACCAGAAGATAAGATCATATCTGCCTGTTGTGATGCTTGAGAAAGCGTTGATTCTAAAGCGGCTTCACTGTCTTCAATGATACCGAAATCAATCACTTCACAACCGATCTTCTGCAATAATGCTGTTAACGTGAAGCGATTTGAGTCGTAAATAGAGTTGGTTTTTTGTGCTTCACCCGGTGCTTGAACTTCATCACCAGTAGAGAATATAGCAACTTTTGTTTTTGAAATAACAGGAATAGAAGCAATGCCTAAAGAAGCGAGCATACCGACTTCAGGAGCTGTAATACGTGAACCTTTAGCCACACAGGTTTGGTCGATAGCAAGATCTTCACCTGCTAGACGAACGTTTTGGCCTTTACGAATGCCAGATTTTCCTGCATCAAAGCGAACTTGATTGCCTTCTTGAATTGCTTGTTCACGCATGATCACGGTATTACCATTTTTAGGCACTGATGCACCCGTCATGATTTTTGCGGCTTCACCATGTTGAAGAGGGCGATCGTAACTGTGACCTGCCATGATCTCAGCAACGACGGTGTAGCTTTCGCGCTCTAAATCATCACCACAAATCACATAGCCATCCATTGCTGAATTATTATGTTGAGGAACATTGATCGGCGATAAAATATCTTGAGCAGCTAATGCGTTAATGGATTCAATTAAAGAAACATCACTTTGGGAATCTAGTGGTGTGATGGCCTCTAAAATCTTAGCTCTGCCTTGGCTAACAGATAAAAACGCAGGGGATAATTCATCACAATTAGCGGATAAATAACTTTGTTGTTTATGCTGATGCTGTTTTACGTAGTCAACAATGAACGCAGTGATAGCATCGGTATCATGGATGTCCATTTGCGGCAGTCCTGATTCGGCTTTGGAATCAGAGGCAATCGCAATAATGTTGTCATCTTCAGGGAAGATCCACGGCTTACCGACTTCATCACGGTGCAATTCAATCTTGGTGTATGGCAGTTGTTTAAAGCCTTCAATAAGAATCAAATCAAGTTCAGTTTGATCTAACTTATTGATGAGTTGCTGACAGGTGGTTTCTTCATCAGGTGTTTCCGTAATTAATGCATTACGAAAACGAGAGCTGATCAACATTTGGCTTGCACCGGCTTTACGCAAACGGTAGCTGTCTTTACCTTCTTGGTCGATATCAAAATTGTGATGAGCGTGTTTGATGACTGCGACTTTTAGTCCCATTTCATTCAGTTTTGGTAATAGCTTTTCTAGTAATGTCGTTTTACCTGTGCCGCTATAAGCAGCAAAACCCAATAGTGGGATAGACGCAGTCGTTAAGCTCATAATAAAGCTCCAAATTGTTCAAGTTCTTGAGGGCTATTCAAATTGATAAAAGCATTTGGGTAAGCAGAGAAATCAGCAAAAACAGTATTACACTCTTTGTATAATAGAATGATTTTTCTATCACCGCGCGCTAAGAAAGCATCAATTTTAGGAATGATACGTTTATGCATTAAAGTGACAACTGGTTGCATGTATTCGCCATCATGAGCGACCACAATATCAGTGTCTTCTTTTACCGCATCACACAATAAAGCAACAAGGTTGTCAGGTAAGTTAGGGGAGTCACAAGGAATAAAACCAACCCAATCAGAATTCATATTGATTAAACCAGAATGCATTCCTGCCAATGGCCCTGGGTAATCGCTAAACTGATCTGGAAAGGTGACCGCGTAACGTGAGTATTCTTCAGTACTGCGGTTAGCATTGATGGCAATCTGGTCAGTTTGAGGTGCTAATGTATCTAAAGCGTGCTCAATTAACGGTTTATCTTGAAATAGAACAAACCCTTTATCTTTACCGCCCATACGACGAGCTTGTCCACCCGCTAAAATTACCCAACTAGTTTGCTTTGGCTGGAGCATATTTATCCTTGCTAACGATCACTTTTAATGGGGTTGATTCTATCAGCTTTGCGTCTGAAATGGTCCATTGACGATGACAAATTTCAGTTAATGCGTTGGTTTGGTGACTGGTGACGACAATGCTAGAGCCACGTTCAAGGAGATCTTTCGCCATAATAACCAATAAATCGATGGATTCTTGGTCAACACTGGCACTTGGCTCGTCCATTAGCAGTATAGAAGGTTTTAGCACCCAAGCTCGTGCCATAGCGACACGTTGTTTTTCACCACCAGATAAAACAGAAATATGTTCGTCAGCTAAGGTCTCAAGGCCTACCATGCGTAGCGCATTGATCACCATATTACGTTTTTCAAGTTTATTCATGGTGGTGTACTTCATACCATAAATAATATTATCGAAAACGGTACCATCAAATAAAAATGGGTTTTGATGAAGGTACACAATTTGGTTATTACCTGAGCGACCAAATAAGCGTGCAGTCCAATGGGGTTGATTAAGGTTGAGCTTACCTGCCGTCGGGGTTTGTAAACCAGATAAAATCTTAAGCAGTGTTGTTTTACCCACACCATTAGCGCCACGCAAATAGACTGATTCTTTTGGCCCTAATGACAAATGCGGGATGTGGAAAAGCACACGATCATTGAATCGCATCGATAGATTATCGGCAGTAATTCTTATTGTCATTTTTTATGCCTACTAAGTACGTAAATACCCTTTACCACGAGTGATAGAGAGTAAAAAGTTTAACACTAGCGCTAAGATTAATAGCACCATACCAAGGGCAACCCCTTGAGCAAACGCACCTTTTTGGCTTTCCATAGCGATTGCGGTTGGAATATTTCGTGTAGCATTAAAGATGTTGCCACCGACCATCATCGAGCAGCCGACTTCTGTAATAATCCGAGAAAATCCAGCAATAACGGCGGCTAGGATAGGGAATCGAGTTTCCCAGATTAAGCTACCAAAAGCACGCGGTAATGAAGCGCCGAGTGTAAATGCGGTTTCCCATACTCGGCGATCACTGTGTTGAAATGCGCCGTGCATCATGGCAACCATGATAGGGAAGCAGATAAACATTTGGCCAATGACCATTGCTTCTTGCGTAAATAGTAGCTGCCAATCTCCCAGAGGTCCTGAGCGAGAAAGCATCATATACAACAATAAACCGATAACGACGGTAGGTACTGATTGTAAGGTATTAATAATAGAGAGCAGCAGCCACCGTCCCGGAAACGAGCCATAAGCAAGCGCAAATGCCAGTAATAAAGCAGGGAGTAATACAACCGCCATTGCAAATAATGACACAGAAAATGAAACACCAACGATGCTCCATAATGCCGTATCACCACTGAACAGTAATTGAATTGCTTCGTGAGAGGTGGCTAATATACTCATGAATTATTTAGCGTCCGCAGTAAATAGTTGTTTACCGTTTAGTTTAAAGCTGTTGATCATTGCTTGGCCTTTATCGCTAACTAACCAGTCACTAAATACTTGCGCACCTTTGGTGTTTAAGTTGTTGTAACGTTCAGGGTTAATTAGGATTACTTGGTATGGGTTAAATAGACGTTTATCGCCCTCAACCATGATCTCAAGATCAAGTTTGTTTTGGTAAGCTAGCCAAGTACCACGGTCTGTTAATGTGTAGGCTTGTAGCTCAGAAGTCATGTTCAATGTTGGTCCCATACCTTGGCCAACGGCTTTGTAGCCACCAAAGTTTGGTTCAATCTTAGCTTGAGACCATAAAATCAATTCTTTTTTGTTTGTGCCAGAGTCGTCACCGCGAGAAACGAAAGTAACGTCTGATTCCGCCATGTTCTTGAATGCCGCAGTCACGTCTTTCATGCCGTGAATGTGTGCAGGATCGGCTTTAGGACCAACTAGAACAAAATCGTTATACATTAATGCTTTTGGAGCAACGCCATAACCTTTTTCAACAAAGTTTGCTTCCGCTTTAGGGGCGTGAGTCATTACTAAATCAACATCACCATTTTCGCCCATTTTTAGCGCTTTACCTGTGCCCGCTGCCAATACTTGAACTTCGTAGCCAGAATCTTTTTTAAATTCAGGCAATAGGTAATCAAGTAAACCAGAGTGGTAAGTACTTGTTGTCGTTGCAAGACGAACGATACTAGCATCATCTGCATATACGTTGGTTGCAGAAAAAGAACCAAGAGCCAGTGTAGCCATAACTGAAAATGTACTGATTTTATTGTTCATGTTATATCCATGTAATGAAAGGTAATATCGTTAGTAAATGTCTCAAACGAATAGACTCATTGGCATTAAAGCAATCACTATGCCAAAATTTGCATTGATGCTTTTATCTATAAAACAATGATATATAAATAATTGAATGGCATTCTGCCATAAAAACCTTACAAAAAATGTGACTAGGACAAAATGTCTCATTAGAAAGGATACATTTTGTAGAATACAGGTTAGAATAATTAGGACATTTTGACCCACAACCCCCTGTCAGTACTCTTAATTAGGAAACATTATGGTCGCGAAATCAGATTGGCACGCATTCTCAGTTCTTGTTGTTGATGATGAAATAGGTATGCAAACCATACTTAAAAAAGCATTAAGCAAACAATTCGGTCAAGTTCATACCGCGGGAACTATTGAAGATGCAGAAGCTATCCGTCAATCTCACCATCTTGATCTTATTATTTTAGATATTAATTTACCGGGTCAAACGGGATTAGAGTGGCAAGAGAGTATTGCTTGTGACTCTCGAAACTACGACGTTATATTTATGACGGGATACGCAGAGTTAGATACCGCGATCCAAGCGCTTCGTTTAGGTGCGGCTGATTTTATTTTAAAACCATTTAATTTAGAAAACATGTTGCAAGCAGTGAGGCGTTGTATGGATCGTCGCCTTGTTGAACGTACTAATTTTGCATTGCAAAGAGAAATTGAAAAGAATAATCCAATAGAGATCATTGGTAATGCAGATAAAACCTTACAACTAAAACAAATGGTCGCTCAACTTGCACCATCAAATGCAGCGGTGTTAATTGAAGGGGAATCTGGCACGGGTAAAGAGTTGGTTGCACGTGGTTTACATCAATTAAGTAATCGAAATGGTCCGTTTGTTCCTCTTAACTGTGGTGCTATTGCCCCAGATCTTTTAGAAAGTGAATTGTTTGGCCATACATCTGGTGCATTTACGGGAGCCAAAAAAAGTCGGGAAGGGCTATTTAGAGTTGCTAACGGTGGAACTCTATTTTTAGATGAAATTGGTGAAATGCCAATTGGGATGCAATCATCATTACTTCGAGCGTTAGAGCAGAAAGCCATTCGACCTGTTGGATCTGAAAAAGAGATCCCCGTTGATGTTCGTATTGTTGCCGCAACTAACCGTAATTTACTAGAAGAAGTTGAAAAGGGTAATTTTAGAAAAGATTTATTTTATCGCTTAAACGTATTAACGGTTTCTCTGCCTGCATTACGTGAACGTAAAGCCGATTTAGCCTGTTTAACTGAGCATTTCTCGCACATGATAGCGAAAGAGATGGGATTAAAGCCTATTCATTGGGCACACGAAGATATCGTCGCGATGGCTCATTATGATTGGCCTGGTAATATTCGTGAACTTAAAAACATGATTGAGCGTTGTATCTTACTAGGAAAGCCACCAGTAGAGCATTGGTCTAGTTTACAAGGTGATACGCCATTGCATCAATCACCTAATCAAGCGCAGATTTTAAATCAAGAACCAACGGAATGTACTTGCATGCCAGAGATGGATGAATATCCTGAGCAGTGGACATTAAAAGAAGTTGAAAAGAAGCACATAATTACGGTTGTTGACTTGCATGACGGGAACAAGTCAGCGGCAGCAAGGCAGTTAGGTGTTGCTCGTAAAACTTTAGAGAGAAAATTTAAAGAGTGGAGTGAAGAGGTCGCATGATGTTATCTCCTCTTTTATGGAAACGCAGAGTAAAAACCATGGTGAGATATCGCTTGCTATGGTTAAACTCCGTTCCTTTGTTTTTAACTTTACTCGCTTTAGTTATTATTACTGCGTTTTGGTCTGTGCATTATACGTGGCAAAACGCACTTAATGATGTTGGCAGTAAATTATCAGTTGCAGAGAATAGCATTGATTTTTTACAACAAGAGCAAGAGGCAGAGCTTCGTAGTTTTGTTGAGTCATATCAATTTCAAATAAGATTGAAAGATAATGATCCAGCTCTTCAATATTGGGCTGAGCATCAAGCAGATAATTATAATTCTGATTTCATTGTTGTTCATCCTGTTTCTTATAGTAAGCACCTTCCTGAGTCATCAGTTAAAGCCTTATCCTTAGGGATCTCTCGTACTTTTTTTCAGGTAATGACGAATAAGGATTTGTATAATATTAATCCCCAGTTGAGCACTCAGGTTCAAGTGATTAATAAGAAAGACGGCAGCATAGAAAAGCGTGGTTTAGTGAGTAGAACGCTAATTCCTATTTTTGATAAAGAAGGGGATTTAGCGTGGATAGTTGATAGCGGTATTATTCTTAATAATAGCACTCTCTTAGTTGATAGGATTCGAGATCTTATTTACCCTGAGGGAGACTTACCCGCAGATAATTACGGTACTGTTACTCTGTTTTTAGATGATTTACGCATTAGTACTAATGTCCCGTTACATAATGATTTTGCAAATAAATCGCTTAATCAAGGGCGAGCAATAGGAACCACAGTTTCCCCAGAAGTTAACAAAATAGTGGTTGAAAATGGAGAACGTTGGACTAACCGAGCCTATGTTTACAACGATTGGTATATCTCTGCGTATCAACCAATAAAAGACATGGATAATAAAGTCATAGGTATGTTGTATACCGGATATTTAGAGTGGCCGTTACTTAAGCAATACTTGCAGAATTTAGTGGAAGCTGGGGTGACAATACTCATCACTCTATTACTATCGACTATTTTTGTGCATCGTGGAGCAAGAGATCTTTTTCAACCAATTGAAAAAATTCATTATGTGGTGAAATCAGTTCAGCTTGGAAAAGAAAGGCGAATTGGGGATTTAGGGCTAGATAATGGGCATGAATTAGCTAGTCTTGCACAGCAATTTGATAATATGTTGGATCAATTGCAACAACGAAATATAGAGATTCAAAGTGCTTCTAAAGAATTAGAATCTAAAGTTGAATCTCGTACCTCCAGTTTGCATGAAAAGACGGTTGAGCTTGAGCAGTACATTAAATTATTGAAACAAGCACAAGATAAACTTGTGATGAGTGAAAAGCTGGCGTCTTTAGGTGAGTTAACCGCAGGTATTGCTCATGAAATCAATAATCCAACGGCGGTTATTCTTGGTAATGCTGAGCTGATTAAGTATGAGCTCGGTGACGGTGCTCATGTTATTTCTGAAGAACTCGATGCAATAATGGAGCAGATTGATCGTATTCGTAATATCACCCGCAGTTTATTGCAATACAGTCGACAGGGTGGCATTCAAGATGAGGTGACATGGCAATACATCAATCCGATTATTGAAGAGAGTGTCACTTTAGTTCGAACTGGTTCACATAAGCGTGATATTGAAGTTGAGTTTGATTTTGAGCAACCGCCAAAAGTTGAAGTAAATCGACACCATTTACTGCAAGTTCTAGTTAATTTACAAATGAATGGCATTCATGCAATGAACAGCAAAGGTAAGTTAATTATTCGCAGTAGAACTTGGTATGAAGAAGAGATTGAGCTTGGTGCAATTATTGAGATTGAAGACTTTGGCTCTGGAATAAATGCAGAACAATTGAATCGAATATTTGATCCGTTCTATACGACTAAGCGTGATGGAACAGGACTTGGGCTTTCTGTATCCCAAAGTTTACTCAGTCAAACGGGAGGAGAAATAAAAGCACGCTCCCAGCTTGGGGAAGGGTCAACGTTTATTATTTATTTACCGACCAAATCTGAGCATCACCAGTATAATAATTTGGTTGGTTAGAAAGTAAACCGTATCTATTTAGGAAAAAGAGGGGCGGAAATGTTACCCCCCTCACAAAAATGCTGAATAGCGTGTTTTTTGTCTGTTTTTTGACCGTAATGTTATCGAAAAATGTTGAAATTTAGTCAGTCTTATTAGATAGTTAGGTCGTCCGGTTATGACCCCGAACAGTACCAAATTAAGCCACATTCTGAGACGTGTGGCTTTCCTTTTTCCTCTATTTATCTTTTCTTTATTTACTCTTATTCTAAAGTTCTAACCAATCTCTCGCATCACTATATTAGTCAATGATTACAATGCTATCAGTTTGATCTGTATGTAATTGCGCTTTGCTTTGTTCGATAAGTTGGGCTGCGTAAGAAGGCGTTACAGCATGAAGCTGACCTTTTAAACGTACACTTGAAGCCTCCCAAGCATGATCCTTATAAACACCAGTTTGAATGTATTGAATGAGCACTTTCATTTACTTTCTCCTTAGCTACAAATGACGTAATGTCTCTTTAACCATAAGTCTTACATTTAATATGTGCTACAGGTAAAAATGGAATTTAAGATTTATAAAATAAAAGAAAGTATATTATTAAAAAAACACCTTAGTTTTCTTCAATGGTATTAACTTAATATGAATAAATTTATCACTATATCTTAATCCCCCTCTATGTATTTTCGTTCCAAGTTAATCTATTAATATAATTTGGAGGCAGAGATGTGGGTAAAAATAACCATACTAAGCAAGTATGGTTAGGTGTATTAAGCTATGATGAAGTAGACAAACTAATCTTGTACCAAAGGGAAGGTCAGTGTCGCTTTTAAGCCACCCATTGAGCTCTTATCTAATGCTAATGAACCTCGATAACTGTGTGCCATCTCATTAACTATGTGTAAACCAAGCCCTGTACCTGGTGTCGATTCATCTAAACGAAATCCTCGCTTTAAAACGTGTTCGAATTCTTCTTTTGGAATTCCGTGCCCGTCATCTTCAATAATAATGCTTATTTGGTTATTAATAGGGATAGAGGAATGAACTCGGATCATCGAGTGTGTCCATTTATAGCTATTCTCAAGTAAGTTACCTAGCATTTCATCGAGATCGGTTTTATCGACAGTTATTTTTGATTCTGTATCAAGTTCATTAATTAATAAAATTTCACGTTCTGCGTAGACTTTATCGAATGCCATTGATATTGCATCGATGCGCTCAGAAGGTGATGTAGCGACAGAAAGAATGTTCATTGCTCCGGCCATTCGAGCACGACCAAGATGATAGTCAATGTGTTCTTGCAATTGTTTTATTGGCACTGAAAGGCGGTTTTTTTCTTCGTCTGTTAAATAAGATAACTCGTTTTTTAATACCGATAATGGGGTTTTAAGTGAGTGGGATAAGTTGCCTGCATGGTTACGAGCTCGTTCAAGCAGTTCTTGATAATGGAATAGCAGTGCATTGAGATCTGAGACTAAAGGGGAGATCTCCTGAGGGTAATGTTGACTTAAACTCTTTTGTTCGCCTTTACGTAGCATTACTAACTCTGCTTGCATTCGTACTAAAGGGCGAAGTGACCAACTGACTTGAATTCCGATTAGAAATAATACCCCACTAAATAATAAACCAAGAATGACCCAAAGCTGACCTGTGAGTTGTTGTAATGTCTTTTCTAGCGGATCTTCATCAATACCGATAGTAATTGTTACTGGATTTTTTATTTCAGGAAGATAAATTTCCTTTTGAATATAAATGAGCTTTTCATTATTCGCTCCTTTGACCTTAGGATTAAGGTGCAATGTATCTTTTTCGAATGTGAGCTTTTTATCCCATAAGGAACGAGAGCGTAGTTCTGTTTTTTTTGTACTGGCTGTCCAGTAAAGGCCACTGTAAGGCTGATTGAAACGAGGATCGGATAAAAGAGAGGGCATGGTGAGAACTCCCTTACTATTCACTTCTATATTAGCTGTAATTTCGTCCATAGAAAGAGAGAGCTGATCTTTCTCATCTTGAACTAAATAGTCACTGACTAATTTTGGAATACCAATACCTGCAGCTAAGATCATGGCAGATAGCCAAAAAGCCGCAGCAAGAAGCAAGCGGCTTTTTAAACTCAATTTTTTGAACGTACCTTTTAGGTGTCTAGGTGCTCTTTTCACAGTAGACCTTTTATTTTAAGGGTTTAATTGATAACCAAGACCGCGAACCGTTTTTATTATATTAGGGGCAATTTTCTTACGAATTCGACCAATGAAAACTTCAACGGTGTTTGAGTCACGATCAAAATCTTGCTTATAAATATGTTCAACTAAAGTGGTTCTTGAGATTACCTTTTCAGGGTTGTGCATAAAATAGGCAATAACTTTATATTCTAATGCGGTAAGACTAACGGCTTGCTCTTTCCATAACACTTTTGAGCTTCTGGTATCTAGACTTAAGTCGCCAATTTTGAGAATAGGGGATGCGTTTCCTGATGCTCGACGTAACTGAGCACGAATACGGGCGATCAACTCGACCATTTCAAATGGTTTAGTTAAATAATCATCCGCTCCGGCATTTAAGCCTTCAACACGTTGAGATAGCGTGTCACGTGCACTTAAAATAATAACAGGCGTATTAATGTTTTCGTCACGAATACTTTTTAATACGGTTAAGCCGTTTAATTTAGGTAGGCCAAGATCTAAAATAATGGCATCCCATTCTTCTGTTGTTGCTCGATATAGTGCATCTATACCATCTTGAGATAATTCAGGAACCCAATCTGCACTTTCTAATGTTTCTATAATTTGTTCGCCTAGACGAGGTTCATCTTCTACAACTAAAATTTTCATTATAATTTTTATCTCTAGTGATTATGCAGGGATTGTTATTTCAAGGCTGAACGAATATCACGTCCCTTGATCTCAGTAATTGCTAAGGTTGTTGCGTTGTATTCAACTTTAATCACGTTATTATCATGAACAAGTTTTAACTCATAAGTCCATTCATCGTCATCTTCCTCCAACTCAACTTTAATAATGCGCCCATGAAAATCATTATCAACCATGGCGTATAACTCTGAGAATGGTTTCACTAATCCAGCTTGGACAGCATCGTAGACTTCATCTTGATCTTCTTCAATTTCGATTCGAGCTTCATTTTGAGGGACATCAAGGATTAATTTGTGTCCATTTTGATGTTCATCAGCAAAAGCATGTTGAGAAACTGAAAACAAGGAAAAAAGGGTTGCTAGGTATAAAGCAGATTTTCTAAGCATGATGCTTCCTAGTTAAGTCAATACATGATGCAGTATAAAACAATGAAGATGAATAGAACATGAATTTACCTTTTAAAAGGCCTACCAATAATGAGTTATTTTGATAAATGTGTAAATTATTGTGAGTGATTGTGGCATTTGATAGTGTTATTTGTAAGATGTTGATTTTAATCGATAAATGTTATTTTTTGTGATTGAAATCATAATTATTTGACTGTTTTTTTGCCTTTTTTAAAAATATTTCACTGGTTTTACGTTTTTCAAACTGCTAGAGTCCCATACCTCACGCATCAAGTGGGATACCCATGTTTAAAAATAGCAATGAAAATAGCGATAAACTAGTTCCAACACTTACTATAGGTTTCATCCTTTTATTTCTTCTCTTTGCTCTTGTTGATCTCTCAACATTTACTGCAACGATTCAAACTGTATTCATGTCTGCATCGACAATGTTTGGTTTGTGGTGGCAGTGGTTAATGATCATCACATTTGTTCTAGCTCTTATCATCGCGATGAGCAGCTACGGCAAAATCAAAATGGGTGGTGAAGAAAAACCAACGTTCGGTACGTTTAAATGGGTCGCAATGATCATGTGTACCTTACTTGCTGGCGGTGGCGTTTTTTGGTCAGCCGCAGAACCTATCTTTCACTTCATCACACCTTCTCCAACTTTCTCAGACGTTAAAAGTGGCACTCTTGCTGCGGTAACTCCAGCATTAAGCCAAAGTTTTTTGCATTGGGGTTTTCTAGCATGGGCTGTGTTGGGAACACTCAGTACGATTGTATTAATGTATGCACACTATAACTGTGGTGTTAAATTACGTCCTCGTGCGTTGTTATACCCGATTTTAGGGACGAAACTTGAAAATCATTGGTTAGGTTCACTAATTGATGCTTGTTCAATTATAGCAGTTGCAGCAGGTACTATTGGTCCGATTGGTTTCTTAGCAACGCAGCTTAGCTATAGTCTAACTGTGCTCACAGGGCTTGAAAGTTCGCTGATGAGCCAAATCGGTCTTTTATCGATAATAGTTGCTATTTATTCAGTTTCAGCCTTCAGTGGGATGGACAAGGGCTTACAGTGGTTAAGCCGAATGAATGTTATTGGTGCGGTTACTTTATTAGTTGCTATTTTGGTATTAGGCCCAACAAGCTTTATTTTCACTGAGTTTGGTCTGGCTTTTGGTAACTATATTCAACACCTTCCAGAAATGAGTTTAAGCACTGCTGATCCAGTATGGAATTCGTGGTGGACATGGTTCTTCTGGGGTTGGTTTATTGGTTTTGCACCAATGATGGCTATTTTCATTGCTCGTATTTCTAAAGGTCGCAGTATTCGTGAACTTGTAATTACGGTCGCAATTATTGCACCTATTGCGACAAACTTTTGGTTCTCTGCGTTAGGTGGCACTGGTATTTTCCTTGAGTTGCAAACGCCTGGTAGTATTTCTGGTCCGTTACAAGAAGCTGGATTACCTGCAGTACTATTAGCATCATTGGAGCAGTTACCACTAAGTTGGTTATTAATTCCTGCATTCTTAGTACTGACGACAACGTTTGTTGCTACCACGGGTGATTCGATGGCGTATTCAATTGCAATGGCCGTTGAAGGGACAGATAAACCATCACGTTTCCAACGTCTATTTTGGGCGTTAATGATGGGTGTGGTTGCTGGTGTACTATTGATTGCTGGAGATGGTGGACTAAATGCGCTGCAATCTTTCATTGTAATCACGGCGGTTCCTGTATCAGTCTTACTAGGTTTTACGTTTATTTCAGCACCGATAGCTGTATTACGAATGAAAAAAGTAGAGCAAGAAAGCAACCAGTCTGAAGCGGTTAGCCAGAAAACAGCGACGGCATAACAGCTAGATATAATATTGAATGAAAGGCTTATCGCAGAAATTGTGGTAAGCCTTTTTTAATGCCTGCTATTTAGACTCAGTAGGTAGATGACGCACCAGTTAGTGTGATAAAACAGCTATAGGTTTTGAACAAGCTTATAGGGTGAGGTAAGAATGAAAAATAAAGCCGCTATTTTACAGCAGTTATTTCTTAGAGAGACAGAAGGAAGACCAATCATAGAAGGTGGCTGCCAACCACTAGCCGATATACAAATAAAACAGTATGATAAATGGCTTTCTGAGAAACGTGATTTTTCACTTGAAGAAATAGACGAGTCTAATTGGATTAAATCATGTACTGCAGGTTACATTACAGAGCTTATTTTTAAAGCGACTGGGAGTCTAACTGAGTTTACGTTGTTTGATAGATTAAAAACAGTAGGGCATTGGGAGCTAGTTGATGGCTTATTGTACGTATCAATATTTAAAGGTGAAAACCAATACGACTTTGTTGTTGTTGCGAATTCTTGCATCAATATTCATTCTGCCATCGAATACAAAAATGATGAACTTCATTCATATCTAAAATTAGCTCAGACTAGGATCGTAGATTAATTTGTTATTCGATGTTTTTAAATAAGTCAATTATATAAATCGATATTTAATGAATAACAATGAAATTACTCGCAGAATATTTTTATTAAAACATAAAATTGCGACAACTATCATTCGGTATCATTTATGTAAATGAAATGTGATGTTCTTGTTTGTAAAATCTTCGATGTGGCCGAACCTCCTTATGGTTATTGTAGTAATGAGCAAGAAATGACATGTACATATCCAGTATCACAATTGGAGTTGAAATACACAATGTACTTGCATAATGATAATAGTATGTTGTTAAGTGGCAGTTTTTACAGTGAATATAAGCCGCCTGTATTTCCTTATGAAATGCTCATTTCGGATATTGAACGTGTAGAAGTTCTTCAGGATGGTGTTCTACTTACAAGAAGTGATCCTTTGTCTCTTCAATATACAGCGTTAGATACTTCAGCCTCTATGTATGAGTTTAATTGGTATCGTAATGATAATTTAGTTGGATATAGTTCAATAGACCGACTTCCTGAGCCGATTAATAATATTTCAGTATTGAGAAAGATGGCTATAAGTATCGTGTCGGTATCATGGGATGGTTTTGTAGATCATACTTATACGTTAGATGTTGGCTCTTTGAGTTGTTATAACGAGAATGCTCTTGTTGAAAATATAGCGCCGAATAATTCTGAATACGTTAGCCAAGAAGTGTCACCGTCTATATCTATTGATTTAACCTCTCAATATAACAAAACCATTCAAGAGCTTCAGGCATCATATGAAAGCTGTAATATTATAGCGAATATTAGTGGAACTAATGATTTGGCTATACCAGTTCAGCATGTTGGAAACATAACACTTGATTTTAAAGCGGAAGAAACAGTGTTGCTTAATTTATTCTAAATGAAATAGGCCGTTAATACGGCCTATTATTGTTTCTACGGTCTTTTAAACCCTTTTCCAAACTCCCCATTCGCCAGATGTCTCAGGGCTGTTACCTTGAGTCCACCACTGAGCTTGATAAGTCACGCCATTAACCGTCACTTGATCACCGGTATTATAAGCTGCCGTTGCATTCCATGTAGATGATGGATCTGTTGGCTCTACTGGTGTAGGTTCAACAGGAGCTGGTGGTGTCGGTTCTACTGGAGCAGGGCTGACAGGTGTTGTTGGAGTCCCGCTGATTACTTCCCAAACGCCAGTGGTTCCTGTTACTGGGTTTTCGCCTTGGTTCCACCATTTTGCTTGGTAAGTTACACCATCGACAACCACTTGATCGCCCGTGTTGTAAACCTTGCCAGCATCCCAAGTATTTGTTGGATCTGTCGGGTCGGTTGGTTCAGATGGATCTGTTGGTAGTGTTTCAACAACACGAGTCGCAGGCCAGTTAGCGTGTGATTCATAGAAGTTAGTTACACATTTCTCATAATCACCAGGTACAAGTGCGGAATATGCGGTTTGGAAGCCAACTAATTCACACTCGAATGAAGCGCCTTCTGGGCGATCTGGGTAGTATTTCCAGTTACCATCCCAGTTAGTGTAAAGAACATCTGTCGCGCCATTTAGGTTTAAACTACCGTAAGGCGTTTGTTGCCAACAGGTGTTTACTTCATCTGCTTCAACAGGGATTTGATAATGAGACGATAGTCCTTCCCAATAACGAATACGGTTAACAGGTTGCCCTTTGTCTTTATTTTGTTCACCACATTCGATACCACCGTTAATGACATTAATCGTTGTACCGAATCCATACCCAATACCGGCATCTGTCTCACGTTGAGATGGTGTCCAAGTGCGGTCGATAACATGAAGCATGGCAGGTTTTGGTGCTTGTGGTGTTAAGAAGAACCAAATAGCTGAGGCAAGGTTTAACCAAGAATCAGCGACTAGCCCCGGATTATTTAGCAATACTGTCGCATCACCGTCATACATCACTTCAGAAAAAGCGCCGTAGTTAAAGTGGTAAGATAATTGTTTTGCACCACGGCCAAAGTAACCTTGTCCCGCCGCACATGGCCAACGTTTGTTTTGCCAATCGTTTTGGCCACAACCTGTGGTGTAGCCTTCTTGGCCTTCAGACCAACCCATTTCGCGAACATGTACTAAAGCTTGTTGCCATTCTTCAAGTCCTAATGGGTTATCCCATGTATTGTCTACAGCAATATGGCCACCAGTTTCTTGAGAAAAGTGTGCAAATGCGGTAACAATCGATTTTTTACAAATAGCATCAGCATCACGCCCATCGGTATAATCACCACAGAAAGCAGGGAATTTACCAATTGCTTGTAAAAAACGAGTATAAGAATATTCAGGAGCAGCCATCTGAGTTAAAAAGAACCATTCAGATGCAGGGAAAACACGTTCAACACGTTTTACGTTGGCAGGGTTTGTTGCTAAACCAGTATCAATGGCATCAACAACGGAGTTAGGTTGAGTTGCTAAGGCTTTCGCCCAAACATCATACATTGGATCTGCTGTCTTTGCGGCTTCAGCTGCATCAATTTCAGCTTGAGTAACAATATAGCCTGTTGGGTTTTCAGGATCGGGCTGAGGATTCATTGTCGTACTGTTAGCTGCAAAACTACAAGCGAGTAGTGTTGGTAATAAAGCAAGTTTAAACATTATTAACGCTCCTTGTGATAATTTTAAAATAAAATTAAGTTGGAATAACTATAAGAGTTTTTATGAGATTTGGTTATCGAGAGTTATAAATCACTTTTAACTATGCGAGTTGTTTCAAAGAGTATAAATTATAAAAAAAAGTACATTCATAGTGTGATTTACATGCTAGTAAGGGAATTATAATAATGATAGGCATCAAAGCAGCAGAAAAAAACGATTTAAAAAAGATCTATGAAATAGAAACCGAAGCCTTTGGTTCTCATGGCTATCCTTCATTTTTTATTAGGCAAGCCTTTGATTGTTGGTCAAATGGGTTATTAGTTGCAAAAGATAAAGCCCAAGTATTTGGTTATGTTCTTCAAGTACCGTCGAGCCAGTCTATAGGGGATGCGTGGGTATTGTCTTTAGCGGTTTCTAAGCAAGCCCAAGGAAAAGGATTAGGTAAGAAGCTGCTAGAGACAGCAATTAAGAATGCCAAAGAATATAAGCGACTGCTATTAACGGTGTGTCCTAAAAATACAGGTGCGTATGCCTTATATCAATCGTATGGCTTTTACTTAGTAGAAGAAGAACAAGACTATTTTGATATTGGTGAAGATCGTCTCGTTCTTGCCCTAGATATTGTTGAGTAACTTGTTATTGTGTCTGTAAAGAATCAAAGAATCAAAGAATCAAAGAATCAAAGAATTATATGGATTGGAATAAGACGGAGAGAGCATGGAAATCGATTATAAAGTCAATGAACCTATTACGGCAGAGCAGTTTATTCGTTTACTAAAGAAAACCTCTTTAGGTGTTCGTCGTCCAATTGATGATGTTGAAAAAATACAAGCCATGCTTGATAACTCGAATTTAATAGTAACGGCGTGGGGAGATGGTGAGTTAATCGGTGTTGCTCGCTCTGTTACTGATTTTAATTTTTGTTGCTATCTATCAGATTTGGCCGTTGATGAAAGCATTCAATCAATGGGGGTTGGTAAATATCTAATCTTAGTGACGAAAGAAGAAGTTTCTCCTGATTGTAAATTGATTTTATTAGCAGCCCCACAAGCGGAAGGTTATTACCCGAAAATTGGTTTTGAAGCACATAACAGCGCGTGGGTTTTATCCGATGAAAGCCAATTGAAGTTATTTTAAGGAAAGGTCATGACATCAATCAGTATATTAGGTTGTGGCTGGCTAGGCTTACCGTTAGCAAAGCACCTGGTCAATAATGGTTTTGCCGTTAAAGGCTCAGTTCGCACCAAAGATAAAATAGGCTCATTGAAATGCTTATCTGTCACTCCATTTTTATTAGATATTGATGGAGAGATAAAGGAGTCATCATGGGCACCATTTTTAGACTCAGATATTTTAATTATTGCCATTCCGTCTAAGAATCAAGCAGGCTTTAGTTCTTTGATCTCTGTTTTAGAAACTTCTTCTGTTAAACAGGTGGTTTTTGTTAGTTCAACGTCGGTATATGCAGATAACAATGCTGTGATAACAGAGGAAATGGTTGCATCTGAATCTTCTGTATTATTTCAAATTGAATCACTATTTACTCAATCGCCAGCATTCACAACAACAGTGATCCGTTTTAGTGGTTTAGTCGGCTACCAAAGAAATCCGGGACGATTTTTCCAGAAAAGTGGGCGTTCTGTGAGTAATCCAGATGCTCCTGTAAATATGATCCATCAGGATGATTGCGTTGAGTTAATTACGCAGATTATAAAGCAAAAAAAGTGGGGTGAAGTGTTCAATGCATGTGCAGATAGTCATCCAAGTAAACGTGAGTTCTATACCAAAGCAACTCAAAACATTGGTGTGAGCACTCCGGAATTTATAGAATCAGAAACTCAAACTTTTAAAATTATTAGTAATGAAAAAATTAAAAAGACATTGGGTTATGAGTTTATCTACCCTGATGTGATGCAAATTTCTTATGACATCTAAACGACATTAATTAAGGATAGAATAATGAGTAATCTATTAGACACTAATCCACTTGTAACGACAGCATGGTTAGCTGAGCATATTGATGACGATAATCTAGTTATTGTTGATGCCTATATGGCGAATGTCGTCGGTAAAGAGCCGTTAGTTTATGATGTATTTTCATGTTTACCAAGAGCTCGTAAATTAGATATTGAAGCTGATTTTTGTGACCATTCATCTTCTCAAAGTCATGCGCTACCAAGTGAGCAACAGTTTACTCAAGCTGTTCAAGCATTAGGCATTAATAGCGACAGCGTGGTTGTTCTCTATGATAACCAAGGTATTTATTCTGCTCCTAGGGCGTGGTGGACATTTAAAGTGATGGGCTTTAAAGATGTCTATGTTCTGAATGGTGGCTTACCTCAATGGACAAAAGAAGAAAGAGAAACGGTTTCTGAATACACTACAGCAGTTACACAGGGTAATGCGATAGCAAAAGAAGTGAAAGGCTTAGCATGTGAATCAGACGAAGTACTTAGCGTGATAAATGGTGATGTTGCAATTCTAGATGCGCGTGCAGAAATGCGTTTTTTAGGCAAAGCACCAGAGCCACGAGAAGGGGTTCGTAGTGGGCACATTCCAAGTTCGAAAAACCTCCCGTTTTCCATCTTGTTAGATAGTTATACTTATCACGATGAAGAGACATTACGAACTATTTTTTCAGAAAGAGTACCATCAGTAGATACAAAATCGTATTTCAGTTGTGGGTCTGGCATCACTGCATGCATTTTGATGCTTGCTGCGGTATCGATTGGTTATAAAGACGTTGTTTTATACGATGGTTCATGGGCAGATTGGGGAACTAATCACACATTACCGATTGAGTAATAGAAGTAGGACCATTAATGAGAGACAGTTTACGCAAGAAAATCATTGAAGTGTGCGATAAGAAAATCGCTCAAAAGGGCGATAATGTTGGGTTGTCTTTTTATGCTTTCTTTGCCAATAAAAATGATGAACCAGAAGTATTGATGGAAGCGGCGACGTGGTGGATCTTAACTCATAAATTAGATCATTTTGAAAAAGCGTTTAAGATTAAAAAGATGATAGAGAATAAGCAATGAAGATGGAAATACGTCAAGGTACGATTAAAGATGTAGTTTGTGTCGATTGCCAAATCCCTGAATTTGATAATCGTAATACCAAGGAAAAATTGGCTTTGCGATTGAATGGTTTAGAGCATCTGATCCTTATTGCATTTGAAAATGGCTTGCCAGTTGCGTATAAAATGGGTTATCAACTCTCAGGGACTGAGTTCTACAGTTGGTTAGGTGGCGTTATTCCTAATGCCCGTAAAAAAGGCATCGCGACTCAACTTAGAGTCGCCCAAGAAGAATGGGTAAAAGAAAAAGGGTACCGAACGATCAGTGTTAAATCGATGAATCGTTACCCTGCAATGTTACAACTTCTTATTTCAAGTGGTTATCATATTTCAGGATATGAAGATGAAGGCAATTCTGAAAATAGTAAGATTAAGTTTCAAAAGAATATGTCTACATAATAATAGCCTTCCCCTTTCAAAGTAGTGTGGTGTTATGGTCTACAATTGAGGTAGGCCTAATCAAAATTGATTAGTTACTCGTTCAAACAGAGAGCATAAGGATAAGCGATGGATAGAATCACCTTTCAAAAAGTGACAACGTGTGAATATCCATCATTGTTTCCGATCTATAAAAGATATATCTATCCTGCAGTTGAAGTCAGCTTTGGTTGGGATGAAGAGTATCAAATTCAGCGTTTCACAAGCGCATATAAAAAAGAATGGTTCGAATGGATCATGTTTAATGGAGAGCGCTTAGGTTTTATTTGTACTAAACAAGAAGAAGCGAGTGTTCATATTCATCTGTTGATTATTTTTGATAAATATCAGAAGAAAGGAGTGGGTTCTGCAGTTATGAAATATTACCAACGTCATTATAGTGACAAGGTAACTAAATGCTGCCTTTCTGCGTTTAAATCGAATCAACAGGTGATCGACTTTTACTTATCTTTAGGCTATCAAATTGTGAATGAAGATAAGCATTTCGTCGATATGGAACGATCACTTTGTTTTAATGGTTATATGGGCTATTAACCAAATATGATAGGGTCAGAATCTATTGACCATTTCGGATAACTAACCATTGCTTTTGAGAATGTGGAATCATTGTAATGATTGACTAGCCATGAACGTAAATAAGGAAAAGGCGCTTGCGCATACCATTTCTTATCTACTCGTGAAAACTGACGAATGAATGGTAAGATAGCGTAATCAACCAGACTTGGTGTTTCTCCCATAATGTAAGCGTGCTGAGATAAGCGCAGTTCTATTTCTCTCAACCACTCGCAACACATATCACGGAATTCTGTTTCATTATTATCATGGTAGCGAGAAGCTGCGCGATATTTTTGTAATGCCCCTACAAAATTGATGTCATTATTTTTTATTAATTCAAGCATGGCAATCAAGCTATTTTTATCGTGAGAATAGAGCAAATTATTAGGATCTGATTGAGTAAGCGCCCATACCATTACATCAATACTTTCATCTATTACTAAGCCATCACTTAATCGTAATACAGGAACCGTCCCTTTTGGTGAAATCGACAACATTTCTTCAGGTTTATTGTTCATATCAATATCACGCAGCACCACAGTTTGCTGGGCATGCAAAATAGCGAGACGGCTACGCATTGCATAAGGGCATTGTCGTAATGAATAAAGGATCGGCGTTGTCATGATAAAATACTCAAAATAGAGGGCAATAAGAGGATGGTAACTGAATAAATAATGGGATTCACCTTTATTTATTCATGATCTGGATCAATAAAAGCCGAATAAGTGGTAATGAAAGCGTGAGGCGAGTAGAATGCCCCCTCAAAAAAATTATTACATAAAAACCGAAGCGAGCAATTTCATAATGAGTAGAAAACTTGAATTATTGGCACCTGGTGGTGATGTTGAAGCGATTAAAGCGGCCATCGTTGCTGGGGCAAATGCTGTTTACTGTGGCCTAGATATCTTTAATGCCCGTAACCGCGCATCCAATCTTTCATTTGATGAGTTAAATGGCGTATTGCGATTAGCTCATGAGTACGGTTGTGAAGTATTTCTGACTTTAAACGTTGTTATTTTAGAGCATGAAATCAAATCATTAGTTAAAGTACTGAATCAGTTAGTGAATACAACTGTTGATGGCATTATCGTGCAAGATTTAGGTGTTTTTAATCTAATCAAAAAGTATTTCCCAACGTTGGATGTTCATGCTTCTACTCAGCTAACAACACACAATGAAGGCCAATTAAAGTTCTTAAGTAAAGTTGGAGCATCTCGCGTTAACTTATCTCGTGAATTGAACATTGATGAAATTAAAGAAATGACAGCGGTTGCTCATGAACATGACATGCTGACAGAAGTGTTTGTGCATGGCTCTTTGTGTATTGCATTCTCTGGTCAATGTTACTCAAGCTCAGTAAGTGTAGGTAACTCAGGTAACCGTGGTCGTTGTAGCCAAGCGTGTCGTGATGAATACGAAGTAACAAATGTTGGCACTAAGTACCCATTAAACTTAAAAGATAACTCAGCGTATTTTGATCTTCCTGAATTAGTTGATGCAAAAGTCGATTCATTAAAAATTGAAGGCCGTATTAAAGGCGCTCACTACGTATATACCGTGGTTGAAAACTGGCGTAAAAATATCAATAAATTTGTTGAGACGGGCGAGCTATATGAAGATGACTCAAATCTACATAAAGTGTTTAACCGTGGTTTAACCAACAAGTTTTTAAAAGGCAATTTAACTAAAGACATGTTTATCGATAACCCTCGTGACAACAGTGTGAATTACGCGGTTGAAAAGAGTAATGCGATTGATGTGGTACAGATCCAAGATGTAAAACAAGATCTATATACAGATAAAAATGCAATTGGCGCGACACTAGAAGAAAAAGTGAAATCGCTAAGCATCGATAAAATTGCGGTTACTATTGCTTTCAAAGCCGCATTAGGTGAGCCACTAACGGTGACTGTTACACCAAAAGATGAAGCTCAAGACACGTTTGAAGTGAAATCAACATCATTACTAAGCGAAGCGGGTCAAAAAGCGATCACTTCAAAAGAGTTAGAAAAACGCTTTAAAGGCGTAATCAATCCTAACTATGAACTACTAGGTTATGATTTCTCTGAGCTAGGGGAGAACTTAGCGGTTCCATTCCGTGAGCTTACAGAACTTAAAGATCAAGTTGCTTTCTTGATGAATGGTTCTAAAGAAGTGATTAAACATACTGAAGTTGCTGCATTGCCAGTATATCCAAAAGTGGAAGAGAAGCCTAAGCTATCTATGCTTATTGCTGATGTTGCTGACTTAAATGTATGTGATGCTACTGATGCTGATATTTACTTCAAGTTACCAGAAAGCTTTAAGAAGCGTGATCGTAAGTACATTAATATCTTCTTAGAGAACCCACGTTTGATCCCATGGTTCCCTGCGGTTCTTATTGGTAAAGATTACGATGAAGCAGTAAAAGTACTTGAAGAAGTAAAACCAGCTCGTATCGTAACCAATAACACAGGTATTGCTTACAAAGCTTTTGAAATGGGCATTGAATGGGTTGCAGGTCCATTCTTAAATACAACGAACTCACACGCTTTAGTGACAATGAAAGAAACACTAAATTGTGCAGGTGCGTTTATTTCAAATGAGATCAATAAAGGCCAGATGAAACATATTCGTCGTCCTGAGAACTTCAAATTGGCGTACAGTATTTATCACCCAATTTTAATGATGACAAGTCGTCAGTGCTTCTTCCAACAAACCGTAGGTTGTAACAAACCAGCGATTGAAGCGGGTTGTATGCTGAAGTGTGAGAAAGCGACCACAATTACCAATGTGAAAGGCATTTCATTCGCGGTTGATAAGCAAAAAGGTGGTTACCCAAGCATCTATAATCACGAACAGTTCTTGAATATGGATATCGTGACAGATTTCTCTGATCTATTTGATGAATTCTTCATTGATTTAACCAATATCGGTGGGGGCTCTAAAGAGCAAGCCGATAAAGTTGAGTTGGTTACGCATTTTGAGAAACTGATCAATGGCGATGTAAGTGTACAAGAAGAACTATTCACCATGGTTCCAATCAATACTAATGACCAATATCAACAAGGTCTGTAAGATTGACGCTTAACTAATATTACCGAAAAATATAAAGCCGTGATTACGTATCGCGGCTTTTTTTTGTTTGCCCAGCAAAGCTGGCAAACCCGTCTGCTTGCAAGATAGCAGAGTCACCCCGACTAAGGGGAAGACAATCTGAATGGCAAGGGCGTCACTGGCTAACGGTGAGGTCTGAAGGAAGCCATAGGAAGTTAGATGTACACAACTAACCGTAACCTGTTTCGGCGGGATTGGTGGGTAAGCGTCCAAAATAGCGCGAAGCCCAATACTTAGTCAGACCAATTCTGTGCTTGAGGGTGGCATATCTAACAGGGAGTCAGTGCAATAACTGGGGAAGCCTGGCATCTAAACTTAATTGTCAGTAAGTGGCTTAGATTCAAGAAGAAACTCAAGATCTAATGCCGATGTGAGGTGGCAGATGAACCCGTAGTAGTGAGTAAGGCTAGGCCTGTGAAAGCCAGTGATGGTGTGGAGGACAAAACCAAGCCGACTATCAGTAATATATCTGATAGAGTCAATTTGAGCCAAAAGCACTTATTGATTGCGAAGGGGGGAAGTGATTTATAAATTACCTTAAAGTGACGTAATTTATGATGGGTTCACGAATTACCAAATAAGGTAAAGTCTCTATTTTAATGGCTAAGGGTGATACTAAAGCTGTGAATAGAACTGGACACGGGGAGTAAGTGTTTCTCTTTACTAGAGGCATAGAGGCGGTTAAGCATATTGCGAATAAAAGGGCGTAGCCTTGCTAGAAAACTTAACGCGACAACGAAATAAACCTAACCAACATAAATAAAGTCAGCAGCAGGTGATGTGAGATAATAATTTGAGAGTACACTATAGCCTTTACGGGCGCATGCTATCACTGCAAGCGCTTTACGTGGCATACAAACAAGTGAGAAAGAATGGAGGCGCAGCTGGTATTGACGGGCAGCGTATCGATGATTTCACACAAAATTTGGAAGTAGAGCTCAGAAAACTATTACTTGAACTACAAGAAAAGCGCTATCAAGCGCGGCCCGTAAAACGAGTTGAGATCGCCAAAGACGATGGCGGTATCAGGTTATTGGGGATCCCCACAGTTCGAGACCGAATTGTTCAACAATGTTTAACGAATATAATGACTCCCATATTTGACCCAAACTTTCATCCATCCAGTTATGGATATCGGGTTGGGCGAAGCTGTCATCAAGCCATCAGCAAAGCTACACTCTTTATACGTAAATATAATAAGCGGCATGTTGTTGATATGGATCTGTCTAAATGTTTTGACATGCTTGACCACGATCTGATAATCAAGTTCGTGCGAAAGCGCATCGTGGATGGCAGTATCTTAGGCTTGATCCGTCAATTTCTAAAAAGTGGAGTCATGGTTGGTGAAAACTGGCAGAATAGTGTAATAGGCAGTCCACAAGGTGGGGTGATTAGTCCACTACTTGCTAATATCTACTTAGATGAATTCGATCAAGAAATGATGAGGCGTAAGCATCGAATAGTGCGATACGCGGATGACATTTTGATATTCTGCACCTCGAAAAAGGGTGCAGAGAATGCATTAAAAGTAGCTAGCCATATTTTAGAAGTAACGCTAAAACTTAAAGTGAATGAGCGGAAAACCCATATAGCACATAGCGATACAGGTATTAAATTCTTGGGAGTGGAAATTTTTACAAATTACACGGCAATTCAAGAAAAGAAGCTCAAAACATTAAAAGCGAAAGTAAGGCAACTCACCAAGCGTAATGGAGGATTGAATTTAGCGAGAGTGCTAAAGCAACTGAATCCAGTGCTCAGAGGGTTTGTAAACTACTTCAAAATAGCCAATATTACGAGCACACTGAAAAGCCTTGCGGCTTGGATAAGGCGGAGATTGCGAGCGGTACAAATGAGTTTATGGAAGAAGCCGTGCAGATTGCATCGTCGTCTTAAGCAACTAAAGTACAAACCGCCATTTAAGTCCATAAAAATGGACTCATGGCGAAACAGTGCGAGTCCGTTAGCAAGCTATGCGATGCCTAATCAGTGGTTCAAAAATCTAGGCTTGTATTCAATAGACGAAGTTAAAACAGGTGTACTCGCTTCTTTTTATTAAGAAATAGTAAATTGCAGGAGCCGTATACGAGGTCCGTACGTACGGTTCTGTGAGAGGGATGAGGCAAAAGCCTCACCCTACTCGATGGTTCATCGCGGCTTTCCGGGGAAAGCCGCTTTTATCTTCATAAAGAAATAGTCTGTATCTCTGTAGCCATACCCCATTCTTTTGATCAGCTTAATTTTGTTATTTATTCCTTCCAGTGTACATGTATTTAATCGATATAAAGCCGAACTAACAATTCCGTGAAGGTATGGTTTTAACTTTCGTGCAAAACTGATTAATGGTTGGATCCCACTCTCATTTACCTGTTGCCACCATACATCCCATAGTTCTATTGCCTGCGTTTCTGAATCACAATACCAGAGCTCTTTTAATTGCTCTCCTAGCAAATGAGTCACCATTAAATCGTGGTTTACCGAAAGTATTTCATCTAGATAACTCTGTTGATTTGCGTCTAGGTTGTCTCTATTTTTCAAAAGGATCCAGCGTGAACGCTTAATCCAACGACGAGCTTTTTTGTCTTCTTTGAGTTG
The DNA here is from genome assembly GCF_057368585.1 of Aliivibrio thorii. NCBI lineage: Bacteria > Pseudomonadati > Pseudomonadota > Gammaproteobacteria > Vibrionales > Vibrionaceae > Aliivibrio > Aliivibrio thorii. Next base: position 1,402,331 of record NZ_CM170654.1, read on the forward strand.
ATTCGCTTGATCTACCCTAACTCTATCCATTACCTCTCGTCCATATTTGGCTACCACATGAAAAAGATCGTATACAATACGCGCATTAGGGCAATGAGCTTTCACTTCGAGATCGAAAGCTGTATTCATATCCATAGCTACTGCTTCGATATTTTCGGCATGCTCACCAAGCTCTTCAAAGAAAGGCCTGATATCAGTTCGGCTTCTACCTAAACCAATCCAAAGCACTTGATGTGTCTGCGCATCGGCAATCACTGTTGCATATCGATGTCCTTTAAATATGGCAAACTCATCCATCACTAGTTGACGTAATTTATCCCATGGTATGTCAGGGATAACTCGTTTAAGTCGTTGTTTATCAATGTTCTTTATCGTGTGCCAATGTACTCCAGTCAGTTCTGAAATATGTTTAATCGGCAGCAAAGGCAGCAGTTGTTCAATATATTCTATCAATCGATTAGTCAGGCGTGAGTATGGTTTAAGCCAAGATATTGCTTCCGTTTTTGTACCACATAGCGAACATGTAATGCGCCTAGTCTGAATCAAAAGTTCAACTGGAGTTCCTAATATCATAGCGTCTTTAATAGTTCGCCACTGAGTATCGTGAGTAAATTCAGAGAGTCGCCCGCAAGAGCAGAATGCTGGGGAATCAGGCTTTAAGGTTATAGAGATTAATGAATCAGTTTTATGAGATTTTACGATCTGAAAACCTTTCCAGAATGATGATAAAAAAGTATTATTTGGCATGAAAACGGCAGTTTATGAAAAGTTGTGTTTGGCGATGTAACTTTACCACTAACTGCCGTTTTTGTTTTCAATTCCCGCTAATCTGCGATGAACCTTTTTTTTGTCTATAATTCAATAATAAATATGAGTTTGGTATAGCAGAAGTGCAATTATAAACAATGAGAGGAATTGGCTATGGTGACACTACAACTACTCAAAACAGAAGATGCAGAAGCGTTATTAGAGTTTGAATTGGTCAATCAAGAATGGTTTGAATCATTCATTGAAGCGCGAGATGAAGATTTTTTCAGTGAAGAAGGGATCAAAGATCATATCGATTTTTATCTCTCGGAATATGAAAAAGACAGGATTTACCCAATGATATTGAAGAATGCTCAAGGAACTATTTGTGGTCGAGCCAATCTTTATAATATTAACAGAGAAAAAGAATCAGGCTTTATTGGTTATCGAATTGGTGAAGAGTTTGTTTCTCAAGGACTCGCTACTTATGCAACGAAAGTATTGATTAAGGTTGCCAGAGAGACATTAGCGCTGAGTCAGTTAATTGCTACTGCAGCAACAGATAATTTAGCCTCACAAAGGGTGCTAAGTAAAAATGGTTTTAAACAAGTCGGATTTAAGCCTGAATTTACTATTGTGGATGGTGAAATTATTGATTGTTATGAATATCGCTGCGTAATTAAGCTGTTGTCGACAGTGATATAGAGTGAGATATAGCTCTAAAGCAGGGGTTGCTATATACTTTCTTGTTTCAAAGGAATTCCTATAATGGAAATGATCATCGTCTCTTCTGAAAAACAGAAACGTCTAATAATGATCTTTGCGCGTATGAAAGCAAAGATGTCAGATAAAGCGTTACTGAAAAACTTAGATGCATACCAAATTAACTCAACGGCTTATCCTGCATTCAAGAAAGCACAAGATCTTCGTGTTGAGCGTATTCATTTACCTTTCGGTGATGATAAAACAGGTTCTCTAGATGGCGGTGACTTCTTGTTCCGTTACCTGTCTAAAGGCTATATCTGTCTTGGTGACTTTGAAGGTCAACCAAAACCAGATCTAGGTCCATGGGGCGTTCGCTCTGTTCGTCGTCAACCTAAAATCGGTTTCGGATTGTAATCGACTTATAAATATTTGATTTTTATTAAACGGTTCTGAACGATAATTTATTCAAATTGCTATACCCCGCTGTAGGAGTGAATGCGTCAGAATTCATCGATTAACAGAAGGCTTTATATTGTTTTGCGGCCTCAAAAGTGAGCTTCATTGCTTCAATCGTCATTAAGTTAATCGGTGTATCTAAATAAGCCACTGAAAATTGCAACGGGCTTGGTGTCCAATCAGTATTAATGATCTTTAATGTTTTATTGTTAAGGGCATCGGTAATGACTTCTTTAGGTAACATTGCAATACCGACGCCACTTTCGGCTAAGCGAATACTGGCAGAGAGTGAACTTGCAGAATAGAATCGCGTGGGTTGATTGTTATGTTGTGTAAAATAACGTTCAACCTCATGATACGGCGCTGTATTTCGTGCATAAGTAATGATTGGCCAATGAGAGAAGTTGGTCGTTGCATGCAATGACGTTCGCTGTATTGTTGGGCTTGCGACCCAGTGTAAAGAATAATCACAAATATGTTGGCTAACCACATTCGGTTCAACAACGTCTCCTAATAAAATCGCAATATCAATGTTGCGAGCTAACAGTTCTTTTCTAAGATTGATCGTTGCATCCACGATAAGCTCAACCTCTAAATGAGGTAAGTTTTGGTGAATTAAAGAAAGATACTGTGGTAACCATGTATGCACTATTGTTTCTGATACTCCAATCCGTAATATCCCAGAAATAGCCTCTGAATTATTAGCCAGCGCATGAAGAAGGAAAACCAGCGGCGCGCTCGGGCTTTAGTTGGTCATTGATTATGGGGGCTGCTTTTTTAATGGCGACCTCAGCAGTAGGCCCAGGATTTTTAACTCAAACTACCGTGTTTACTCAAACGTTAGGTGCAAGCTTTGCCTTTGTTATTCTTATTTCTATCATCTTAGATATTGGTGCTCAGCTTAATATTTGGCGAATTATCGTTGTTTCTAAAAAACGAGCACAAGATATTGCGAACGATATTTTACCTGGGCTTGGTTATGTGATTACAGGAATGGTTGCCATTGGTGGTTTAGCTTTTAATATCGGTAATATCGGCGGTGCAGGAATGGGAATGAACGTATTATTTCCAAGCATCACGCCAATCGCAGGAGCTGCTATCAGTGCGGTAGTTGCCGTTGCTATCTTCATGTTGAAAGATGCCGCTAAAGTAATGGATCGCTTTACCATAGTCATGGGGGCTGCATTGATAGCGATGACTTTATATGTCTTATTTTCGACTTCGCCACCAGTAGGGGAAGCGTTATATCGAGCGGTATGGCCAGAAAAACTGAATGTGTTAGCCATTATAACTTTGGTAGGGGGAACCGTTGGCGGTTATATTACTTTTGCAGGTGCTCACCGTTTGATTGATGCGGGTGTAACGGGTCAAGAAGCACTACCACAAGTTAACCGAGGGTCAGTTTCAGCCATCAGTTTAGCGTCAGTTGTTCGTGTGATCCTATTTCTGGCTGCATTGGGTGTTATTAGCTCTGGGGTTACCTTAGATCCAACAAACCCTCCAGCATCAATGTTTAAATACGCAGCGGGCAATGTGGGTTACAAGATCTTTGGTTTAGTGCTTTGGGCAGCTGCGATCACTTCTGTTATTGGTGCGGCGTATACCTCAGTATCATTCTTAAAGACATTACATCCAATTATTGAGTTACATTCACGTCGATTTATTATTGGGTTTATTGTCGTATCAACATTTATATTCTGCTTTATTGGTAAGCCAGTGATGCTACTGATTGTTGCTGGAGCTTTAAATGGGTTTATCCTACCAGTCACATTAGGGCTTATGTTGATTGCGGCAACCAAATCATCAATTGTTGGTGATTATAAGCACCCAGTTTGGATGTCAGTCTTTGGCTGGTTAATCACTGCAATGATGGCTCTTATGAGTATATACACCTTATATGTGATGTTTTTTTAATCAAGTTGGCGAGTAATATTGAGAATATAGTTATATTTTAGAATTATTATTCAGATAATGGCTTTTTATCTGCTTGATTTTAAATATACTAAATCGCAGGCCCTAATATGTTTACCGACGTGTTAGGGCCTCATAGGTTTTAACGCAATGTGAGATTTATAAGTATCAGCCCATCATGATGTAAGGCTGAGATAAAACAAATAAGGATATATGATGATTGATTTCTGGCCGTTGATTGGAGTGGTGATAATTACTCTTGGGCTCGCTTTACGTTTAAATACACTATTGGTTATTTTAACCGCAGGGATAGTGACAGGGTTAGTTGCAAAGATTGATTTTATTGAGATCTTATCCATTCTAGGTGCATCATTTACTCAAAACCGCTACATGTCCTTATTTATTCTAGTATTGCCTATGATTGGTGTATTAGAACGATTTGGCTTAAGGGAACGCGCAGAAACACTGATTGGTTCAATCAAACAAGCCTCTGCTGGCCGAGTTATGTTTACGTATTTATTGCTGCGTAAAGTAACGAATGCATTAGGTTTAAATTTGGGGGGGCACCCATCGATGATCCGTCCTTTAGTTGCTCCAATGGCAGAGGCGGCGGCAGAGAAAAATAGAAAACCATTAACGAATAAAGAAAGACAGCACCTTCGTGCACTGGCTGCAATGAGTGAAAACTTTGCTAATTTCTTTAGCCAATTAATTTTTATTGGTGCTGGCGGTTTGTTATTAATTAAAGGTGTGCTTGAAGAGCATGGTTACAGTGTTGCTTTAAATGACATGTTTATGTGGGCAATCCCCACAGCTTTAGCCTCGTGTGTCGTATTTTATGTTCGAGCATGGATAGAAGATTCACGCTTGGCAAAAGCTGGTAAGCAGGAGCAAGAAGAATGTTAGAGTATATTTATCAAGCGACAGGCTTACTTCTTATTGCGTTTTCTCTTCAAAGTTTTATGGATAAAAAGAACCCAAAAGCAATAGGCACAGGGCTTTTCTGGTTAGCTTATGGTGTTTCTTTTTGTTTAGGCAGCGTATTACCCGATTGGGTTGTTGGCGTTTTAGTCTTAATTATGACGTTAATTGCTTCAGTGGGTTTAATGGGTATTGGGTCATATAATTCAAGTGATAATGAGTTTAGAAAAAACAGTGCCAAATCGTTACAGAACATGTTGTTTCTTCCGGCGATTATTGTTCCTGTCGGTACGATTTTATGGAGCCAAGTAACAGGGGAAAGTGCACTTATTGGCTTAGGGATAAGCTCTGTTCTTTCATTGTTTGTCGCTAATTGGCTGACTAAGTGTAAGCCTGTTCAAAGTATCCATGAAGGACGTCGATTAATTGATACTATTGGCTGGGCAGCGATTTTATCGCAATTCTTAGCGGCATTAGGCTATTTATTTGGCCAGGCTGGTGTAGGTGATACGGTTTCACAAATAGTAAAAGAGATCGTGCCACATGGTAGCGTTTTAGCCTATGTGATTGCGTACACATTTGGTATGGCTATTTTCACCATTGTAATGGGTAACGCGTTTGCCGCTTTTGCTGTTATTACCGCAGGTATTGGTATCCCACTATTAATTGTTGAAATGGGGGGAGATCCTATCGTAGTGGGGGTACTGGGCATGGTTTCTGGCTATTGTGGAACCTTAATGACGCCAATGGCGGCTAATTTTAATGTAGTACCTGCCGCTTTGTTAGAGCTCGATAATAAAAACCAAGTGATTATCACTCAGTTTATTCCCGGTTTTATTATGCTACTAATTAACACTACCTTTATGTACTTTTGTGCCTTTTAGGGGTTAACGATGAAAAAGATTCTAATTACAGGTTTTGAACCTTTTGGTAATGACAAAATTAACCCTGCGCTAGAAGCGGTGAGATTAATTGCTGGCCGTAAACTTAATGGCGGTGAGATCAGTATTTGCCAAGTACCAGTTGTTCGCTATAAATCTATTGAGACGGTAAAAAAGGCGATTGAAGAGCTGCAACCCTATGCAGTGATCACTGTTGGTCAAGCTTCGGGTCGCGCTGCAATAACACCAGAGCGAATTGCGATTAATGTCGATGATTTTCGGATCCCTGATAATGATGGCATTCAAGTGATTGATGAGCCCGTCGTAAAGGGGGGTCCAGATGCTTATTTTACGACACTACCAATCAAAGCGATGGTGAGTGAAATACAACAAAAAGGGATCCCAGCTCAAGTATCAAATACCGCAGGTACTTTTGTATGTAACCACCTGTTCTACGGGATTCAACATTATTTAAAAGGCTCTAATATTCGTCATGGGTTTATTCATATTCCATTATTGCCAGAACAATCAGTAGATGGCTCTCAACCAACAATGAAGTTAGAGCAAATAGCAGAGGGCTTAGCTATTGCGGCACAGGCCATTATTGATAATGATGAAGATATCCAACAAGGTGCCGGAACCATTTGTTGATTTAGAAAAGTCAAAATGAAGTAATTAAAAGCCTAATGATACTTTTTATCGTTAGGCTTTTTTATTTTAATAACTTACTTTTTATGTAGCCAATGTTAAATCTTGATGCTGTTTTTGATGCTGCAATGTTGCTTTATATCTTATTGAAATCGTTAGTATAAATTAAATACAATTTACGCAGTGGTTTGTGAAAAAGAACACACTTTTAATTAACAATGCTGATAGTATGACTCGTGATGTAACCATTTGTTTCATTAATAAGTCATGCAATGTAAAGGCGGTGTAGGCTCCACTAATAATTTTACATTGCTATATATTTTTAGAATTAGAAAAGTAGACATATTATGCAGTTAACCTTAAAAATTAAGCTTGTTTTAACAAGTGTCGCACTGATTGTTTTAACGATCATATCGCTAGGTACTTTTTCCTACCAAACAATGAAAACACAAGCGTGGGATTCTATTCGTAGTGAAAGTGGAAATACCGCAAAAGCATACAGTTTAGGTATTGGTGATTGGTTTAAAGGTCGTCAAGATGCGATTACAGCAATGAAAGAAGCGATTGAGCGCGACCAAAATCTAGATATGGTTGCACATTTAAAACAAACGTTTACTTCTGGTGGTTTTGGTTTGAGTTATTACGGTGATGCAGAAGGCGTTATGCAACGCCAAGATCCATCGCTAAATAAAGCTGGATACGATCCTCGTACACGAGGGTGGTATAAAGAAACATTAGCCGCAAATAAAGCGATTACAACAAAACCTTATGTTAGTCACACTATGCAAGCATTAGTGGTGACGTTAACAGAACCTGTTCGTGAGAATGGTCGAATCATTGGGGTAACAGGATCCAACTTAGCACTTGGTGCTTTAATCGAAGATGTTCTTGATATTTCAGTTCCAGGAAATGGCTATGCCATGCTTTTAGATGTGAGTAACCGAATTGTTGTTGCACATCCAAATGAGAAAATGGCGTTAAAACCTATTTCAGAACTTGGTCAAGGTTTTGATGCGAACAACTTAAGCAGTGAAATTGCATCGGATGGTTTTTTCTTTACCAAGCAAGGTGATAAAGAAAAAGCAGTGATGATAACAGCCGTTCCAAATACTAATTGGGCTGTTGCATTGGTTATGGACCAAGAAACTCTAGAGGCGCCATTAAATGCCATGCTTGTTAAGTTATTACTTATCGGTGGCTTGATCTTATTGTTTGTTTCCTTATTTACAGGTTGGTTAGTGACTCGTCAACTACGTGAGCTTGGTACGGTATCGGAAGCACTTGCAGATATTGCTAATGGGGAAGGCGATTTAACGGTTAGAATCAATGTTAAATCAGATGATGAAGTTGGTAAATTAGCTGAAAATTTCAACCAGTTTGTTTCTCGTTTACATACTATGGCATCGAACTTACGTGCAATTACCTTAGAGCTTAATCGTTCAGCGGCGGACTCCGCAGACTCCGCAGTTCAGCGAAGTGAGAATATTCGTCAGCAACAAGATGAAATTACTATGGTTGCCACTGCGGTAACAGAAATGGCAAGTGCGACACAAGAAATTGCAGGTAATGCTGAAAATACGGCGAAGTCAGCATCACAAGCGGTAGATTTAACCCAAGAAGGCCATCAGCAAGTTAACCAAAGCCAATCCTCTATTGGTAACTTAGCGCGAGAAGTAAATAGCGCTGTAGGGATCATTGAAGACTTAGATGGTCATGCACAAAAGATCAGCTCAATTCTTGCCACTATTCGTTCGATTGCAGAGCAAACTAACTTACTAGCTTTAAATGCTGCAATTGAAGCTGCACGAGCTGGAGAACAAGGGCGTGGATTTGCAGTCGTTGCTGATGAAGTCCGTGTATTATCTCAACGAACTCATACCTCAACAGAAGAAATTCAATCAATGATTGAAACATTACAGTCGACAACGCAAGAGGCCGTCTCTGTTATGTCGGACAGTCATCACTTGGCAGAAACCAGCGTGAAAGATGTCGATGAAGCAGGTACGAGTATTGAAAATATAGCGACTCAAATTAATGTGATTAGCGACATGGCGACGCAAATAGCATCAGCAGCTGAAGAGCAATCAAGCGTGACCGCTGAGATCAGTCGCAATACAGAAGGAGTGCAAGAAGTTGCAAACCAAATGGCGAGTGAAGCAGAAATCGCAGCACAGCAAGCAGAGGCATTAAAATCGTTAGCTGATTCATTAGAAGAAGAGATCAAACGTTATAAACTTTAAACGCTAACAATTTAATAAAAACCGTCATTTTTTGACGGTTTTTTTGTTTGCCCAGCAAAGCTGGCAAACCCATCTGCTTGCAAGATAGCAGAGTCACCCCGACTAAGGGGAAGACAATCTGAATGGCAAGGGCGTCACTGGCCAACGGTGGGGTCTGAAGGAAGCCATAGGAAGTTAGATGTACACAACTAACCGTAACCTGTTTCGGCGGGATTGGTGGGTAAGCGTCCAAAATAGCGCGAAGCCCAATACTTAGTCAGACCAATTCTGTGCTTGAGGGTGGCATATCTAACAGGGAGTCAGTGCAATAACTGGGGAAGCCTGGCATCTAAACTTAATTGTCAGTAAGTGGCTTAGATTCAAGAAGAAACTCAAGATCTAATGCCGATGTGAGGTGGCAGATGAACCCGTAGTAGTGAGTAAGGCTAGGCCTGTGAAAGCCAGTGATGGTGTGGAGGACAAAACCAAGCCGACTATCAGTAATATATCTGATAGAGTCAATTTGAGCCAAAAGCACTTATTGATTGCGAAGGGGGGAAGTGATTTATAAATTACCTTAAAGTGACGTAATTTATGATGGGTTCACGAATTACCAAATAAGGTAAAGTCTCTATTTTAATGGCTAAGGGTGATACTAAAGCTGTGAATAGAACTGGGCACGGGGAGTAAGTGTTTCTCTTTACTAGAGGCATAGAGGCGGTTAAGCATATTGCGAATAAAAGGGCGTAGCCTTGCTAGAAAACTTAACGCGACAACGAAATAAACCTAACCAACATAAATAAAGTCAGCAGCAGGTGATGTGAGATAATAATTTGAGAGTACACTATAGCCTTTACGGGCGCATGCTATCACTGCAAGCGCTTTACGTGGCATACAAACAAGTGAGAAAGAATGGAGGCGCAGCTGGTATTGACGGGCAGCGTATCGATGATTTCACACAAAATTTGGAAGTAGAGCTCAGAAAACTATTACTTGAACTACAAGAAAAGCGCTATCAAGCGCGGCCCGTAAAACGAGTTGAGATCGCCAAAGACGATGGCGGTATCAGGTTATTGGGGATCCCCACAGTTCGAGACCGAATTGTTCAACAATGTTTAACGAATATAATGACTCCCATATTTGACCCAAACTTTCATCCATCCAGTTATGGATATCGGGTTGGGCGAAGCTGTCATCAAGCCATCAGCAAAGCTACACTCTTTATACGTAAATATAATAAGCGGCATGTTGTTGATATGGATCTGTCTAAATGCTTTGACATGCTTGACCACGATCTGATAATCAAGTTCGTGCGAAAGCGCATCGTGGATGGCAGTATCTTAGGCTTGATCCGTCAATTTCTAAAAAGTGGAGTCATGGTTGGTGAAAACTGGCAGAATAGTGTAATAGGCAGTCCACAAGGTGGGGTGATTAGTCCACTACTTGCTAATATCTACTTAGATGAATTCGATCAAGAAATGATGAGGCGTAAGCATCGAATAGTGCGATACGCGGATGACATTTTGATATTCTGCACCTCGAAAAAGGGTGCAGAGAATGCATTAAAAGTAGCTAGCCATATTTTAGAAGTAACGCTAAAACTTAAAGTGAATGAGCGGAAAACCCATATAGCACATAGCGATACAGGTATTAAATTCTTGGGAGTGGAAATTTTTACAAATTACACGGCAATTCAAGAAAAGAAGCTCAAAACATTAAAAGCGAAAGTAAGACAACTCACCAAGCGTAATGGAGGATTGAATTTAGCGAGAGTGCTAAAGCAACTGAATCCAGTGCTCAGAGGATTTGTAAACTACTTCAAAATAGCCAATATTACGAGCACACTGAAAAGCCTTGCGGCTTGGATAAGGCGGAGATTGCGAGCGGTACAAATGAGTTTGTGGAAGAAGCCGTGCAGATTGCATCGTCGTCTTAAGCAACTAAAGTACAAACCGCCATTTAAGTCCATAAAAATGGACTCATGGCGAAACAGTGCGAGTCCGTTAGCAAGCTATGCGATGCCTAATCAGTGGTTCAAAAATCTAGGCTTGTATTCAATAGACGAAGTTAAAACAGGTGTACTCGCTTCTTTTTATTAAGAAATAGTAAATTGCAGGAGCCGTATACGAGGTCCGTACGTACGGTTCTGTGAGAGGGATGAGGCAAAAGCCTCACCCTACTCGATGTGTCAAAAAAATGTGATTTCCATTCAAAAAGAAAGAGGGAGGAACAACTTATAAAATATTTGATAAACATCTTTCATTAACTATTCCCAAAAGTAAAACAAGGTGTAAAATACGCCTCCTTATCGGCTAACACATAACGTGTTAATTATTCCAGTGTATTGAAAGTAAAGATAAATACACTTTTAGGACATAAATGAAAAACGTATTATTTGCTCTTGCTATCTCTTTAGTAACTGTCTCTTGTACTCCAATTTTCGATAGTAATTACAATCAATCAAATTCAGAATCATGCGATTGTAGTGGTGACGTATCAAAACCAACTCAATCAGTAGAAGAGCAATTATCTAACCTTGCTAATCAAGTAAACAACAAGTGGGGCGATAAAGAGTTTTTAGAGGCGGGTAAGCATCGCTACGTTAAGTATCTTGATGGCTACCGTACACGTGCACATATTGATTTTGATAAAGGTAAAATTTACGTCTCAACCATTTCTCAATATCAACCGAAAGAGACACTTAAAAAAGCCATTATTGGCACTGTTTTGATGCCAGCAGATCCTTCTCATGTTGATTTGTTTAGTGATAAGTCAATCCCTTTACGTGGCCGTCCTTTTTTACTTGGTCAAATTAAAGATCAAGAGAATAAAAACATTGAATGGCCTTGGAGAGCAGGGAAATATGCAGATTATTTAATTGAAAACAAACTGCAATCTAAAATCATTAAAAATGGTAAAGCGTATTACGTTGAGATCTCAATGGTAGATGATCATTTAGAGCAGCGTGAATTCCAATATGCAGATTTGATCAAAAAAGCATCGAAAGAATACGATATATCAATCGATTTAATTTATGCCATTATCCAGACTGAAAGTAGTTTTAACCCTTATGCAGTAAGCCATGCTGGGGCATATGGGTTAATGCAAGTAATCCCAAAAACGGCAGGGGCAGATGTATTTAAATTGGTAAAAAATAAGTCAGGTATACCAACCAAAGAATACTTGTTTAACCCCGCAAACAACATTGATACGGGTACGGCCTATTTTTATATTTTAAAGAACCGCTATCTAAGAGACATCACTCATGGGACAAATAAACATTACAGCATGATCTCGGCCTATAATGGTGGCTCTGGTGGTGTGTTTTCGACATTTGATCCGATTAAAACGAAAGCGATTAATGAGATTAATAGTTTACAACCAAATCAATTATATTGGGCGTTAACTAATAAACATCCAAAAGCGGAAGCGCGACGTTATCTAGAAAAAGTACTGAAGTTTCAAAAAGAATTTAATGAGAAAGCATAAATAAGATTTTTTATTGAGAAGTGTAATAAATCAAATTCAATATATTGCTAATAGATTTATTGCATTTCTCGTGCCTATAATTATTGCTATGGTGTTAATAAGTTGAAACGAATTTTCGTTTTTATCCTATATATTTACTCTTCATTTGCATGGTCAATTGATTTAACCAAGGAAGAATGTACTTGGTTAAAAAATAATAAGAATTTCACATTTTATAATGATGACTATGACTCAAGACTGTTCTTTATTGAAAATGGAGAAACGAAAGGTCTTTATAAGACTTTAATAGATGATATTAATAAGAAATTAGGCACAGACTTTACTATATATGTTGAGGATGTTGACCTATTACATAATAAGTTTAAGAATTTAGATTCTGGCGCATATTTTGATTTTGCGAATACAAAAGAAAGACGTGAAAATTACTTTTTTGTACCTACTTTATATCGAGTAAGCACTAAGGTTTTCTTTAAAGATACTAAAAATATTAAAGACTTAGTGAGCTTAAATCATAAAAAAATTGGCCTCATTGATGATTGGTATTCTACAATTAATTTTGTGAATCAATACGAAGGTGAAATACACTATATACCTGTTAAGTATAAGAATTTAAATGAACTAACGTCAGCTTTGCAGGTTGGAGATATTGATGCTTTTGTAGCAGATACACAAGTGATTACAGATAAAGCTTATCCAACGCTTTCTTTGCCACGACTGGAGAATTTGTATACCTCATTTGCTATTTCTAAGAAGCATGGTGAGTTATATGCTATTTTAATTAAATATTTTACTGAGTTAACTTCAGAAGAAGTAAAAGAAATGGTGAAAAAGTCTCGTGAAGATTATTTCATCTATTTATTTAAAAAGAGTGAAGATCTTAAAGGATTAGAGATCAGTGTCGGTTATGGGTTTAATGAGTTTCCAACCAGTTATCTTATAAACAATCAATATCATGGTATCGCGCCAACGCTCTTTGATAGCATTAAATTGATTTTTAAAGACGTAGTGAACTTTACAGAGCCAACTCTTGGTGACTGCAACGATTATGACATTCTACTTTCTACATTTGAAAATAAATGCATAACCGATAATTACTTTTTAACGAAGCCTTATTATAGCTTTGAACTTTCTGTCTTTAATAAACTAGAAGGCAATTTTATATCTCGAATTGCAGATGTTAATTATTCAACCGTCGGAATGTTAAAGAATGCGTATTACTATGACTACGTAAAGAATAATACGCGAAATGTTAAAATAGTATTTTTTGATACTTTTAATGAAATTATTAAAGCGGTAAATGATGGGCGAGTAGATTATGCCTTTGGTGACCAAAGATTATTGTTAAATCATACCATTAATCATGACATGTATGATCTAAAAACAGCGGGAACATTAACTGAAAAAGTCTCTGTTTATATTGCGGTAAAAAAAGAATATGAGGCATTGTTTGATTCAATCAATCTTATATCGATAAGTTCAGATAATGAACGATTAATTAAGAATATATATATAAATGAAAATGAAAAATATCAAAGAAATGACTTGTGGTTATTAATTAGTATTTTAAGTGGCAGCCTTTTCATTATCAGTCTCTTATTAGTTCGAGATTTTATCGCTAAAAAAGCACAGGCTCGCCTTCTTACTATGAATGAATCTTTAATTGGTTCATTAGAAATGGCATCACTGTACAGTGATGAGGAAACGAGTGAGCATAACAAACGGATAAATACTTATTCTGAGCATTTATCTAAGTTGTTGAATATGCCAAAGCCCTTCGTAGAAGACATTCGAATGATTGCTTCTCTGCATGATATTGGAAAAATCGGCATCCCTCATTACATTTTAAAGAAACCGGGTAAGCTTGATCCTGATGAATTCGATGTGATGAAGCAACACGTTAACATTGGTTATGAGATCATAAAGAATACCGATCTTAGTCTGATAACGAAAAATATCGTGCTTTATCACCATGAAAAGTGGAATGGAAAAGGGTATTTAAACTTAGTTGGTGAAGATATTCCAATTGAAGCAAGAATCGTGAGTATTGTTGATGTGTATGATGCATTAAGACAGAAACGAGTCTACAAAGAAGGGTTAACTCATGAGGTTGCAATAGAGATTATTGCTGAGGAAAGAGGTGTCTCTTTCGACCCCACGATTGTCGATGTTTTTTTAAAGCATCATGGAGAGTTCAGAGCGATCTTTGAGAATAATCAGTAGTAGGAGCAGGGGCTAGTTTTTAGGGGCTAGGGATTAGTAAGAGCAAAGAAATTACTCGTCCCTGTGCTTTTCCTAGAACCTAGTCCCTCGCTTCTAGTCCCCAAGCGCAGCTTCGCCTTTCACATCAAAATTGATTTTTTCATGCCCGGCAAAAACTTGGAATCGCTTACCTTTAGCACGAGCAATAATCGTAATACCAAACTTCTGAGCCAAATCTAAGCCCATTTGCGTTACGCCTGAACGAGAAAGCAAAACGGGGATCCCCATTTGAGCGACTTTAATCACCATCTCAGAGGTTAAACGACCCGTTGTATAAAACAACTTATTGTCACCTGTTCCACGGTTTAACCATAATTCACCCGCCAGAGTATCAACCGCATTATGTCGGCCTACATCTTCCACAAATGAAAGCACTTGGTTTTTTTCACAAATCGCACAACCATGAACCGCTCCAGCGGCTTTATAGGTGTCATTATGATAAGTCAGTGCTTCTAGTGATGCATAAAGATCTGATTGATTAATTGTTACTTGAGGTACTTGATAATTCTCAAGTTGCTTCATAACATTGCCATACATAGTGCCTTGACCACAGCCAGACGTTACCGTTTTCTTTTTAAGGTTTTCTTTTACGTGCTCAGTGGTTTCTTTGGTGTTTACTGCCGCTGTTTTTGTTTCCCAATCAATCATGATGGACTCTAATAACGTCACATCAGTAATGAAATGTTGGTTTTTTAAATAGCCAACAACGAGTTCAGCAGGGCGGGCTCCAAGAGTCATTAACGTTACGACTTCTTGCCAATTAAGCATCACCGTTAAGGGTTGTTCGCAAGCCACTTCTTTTGTTAGCTTCTCACCGTATTCATCATAAACATCCACAGTAAGAGTTTGTTTAGGTACAGCGCCAGTAGTTATTATTCTTGGTGATTGGCTCAAAGTAAGCTCCAAATTAGTGAAATTTAAGGTTATTGGTTTATTACACGCAAAATTTATACCACAGGATAAATTAGAAATAAAACGCTGTTGGTATAAGGATTGCTTTATATTATCAATAGCGATAAAAAAGCCTCATAAAAAGAAGGGTGACTTGTGGATCAAAAAACAGAAAACCAATGGCCACTTCAGTTTGAAGTGATTGAAGAAATCAAACAAGTAGGGCGTTGGAGCGCACCATCATGGCGCATTGGTGACGTTCATCTTTATGAGTCAAAAACACAAGCAGCACAAAGCAATGGCATATTATTTGAACGTGATCTTGAAATATTCTTAGATGAACGAACTGATTACCGTTTTAACTTAAGCTCTCAAGATCCAAAACTATTTTTTGCCTTTGAAAATGATAATGACGTACTCATTCCAGTGATGATTACTGCTTCACAAAGCTTGATAGGGCAATACATGGACGGTGATTACGTTGTGTTATCCATTGGAATGCCACTACCAGTACAAGCATGGTTAGAAGCTTTTATCGGCAAAAACGGTGAACTGATAGAAGTTCGTAGAAAGAAACGTAAAGGTGCGGGGCGCGCGAGTGAGCAACTTCCTAAGTAGATGGGCACTGAGAAAACAGAAGGTAAAACAAGGTGAAGTGGTCAGTGATGAGCCTATTCAAGTATCGCCAACACCTGTTATTGAAGCCTCTGTCGATGATGTTGAAACAACACCAATCTTAGAAGAGTCAGAAGTAACGCCTGAGATCGAGCTGCCTACCGAGGCCGATCTAGGTGAAATTACAGGAACCAGCAACGTCAGCCAATTTATGGCAACAGGGGTTGATAAAAACCTGAAAAAAGCCGCATTGCGTAAGATGTTTTTGAATCCTGAATTTGCAATGGAAGATGAGCCAAACTACTCAACACCACCAAAATTGGATAGTGAAACTGCAGCCAAATTACGAGATTGGATGGTAGAGCCAGTTGAAGAAGAAGGCGAGAGTGAGCAAGAGTCAGTGGCAGAGCAATTATCAGAACCATTGCCAAAAGAACAACAAGAATTAACCGTTAAAAATGAAACAACAAACAGTAATGATAATGAATATCAATACGTTACTGGCAACGAAAAAACGTCAAGTGAGACAAAAAAGACCATTTAAACAATCGGGACATTTTGAACCAAGGTGAGACAAAATGTCCCGACAAAAAACACTGCCTGCCAAATAGTCTAAAAATACCGCATTTTACCCAATTAATATTTCTAATAATTACCCATTAAGTTGGTACGGTTATTGCGATATACCACCTAGAAACCAGTCACAGAACTGAATAGGCCCAAACGGGGTCAAGAATAGGTGAAGCAATGTTAACCCAATTTTTAGCACAATCTGAAACAACGAATGCCAAAGCGCGTCAGTTCGCTATTGCGCAAACCGTTGAGTTAAACAACTTAATCCCACCAACGGTAAGTTACGAAAGCCGTGGTAACTTGATCATCATTGGACCTACTAGCATTATTGTTGATGTTGCCGAGCAGTTCTCAGAGCTGAACAGCATCACACTGGTCTCAACCGAATCTGATGCACACGATAAAGAGACTGAAAGAGCGGTTTACCACGCTAAAGATCTAAGCATCAAAGGCTTTTTAGGTGCGTTTGATGTTGAATGTACGCTAAATGGTGAACGCGTTAATCTTGCAAAAGCAACCATTGGCGCTGCTGCATTCGATCTTGTGTTAGACATGAAACTAGACAGCGTAATGTCAGAGCAAGTGCCAGTACCGGGTTACTACCCTGTAGGTCGTGGTTACCCAACGCTTGCACAAGTGCTTGATGAATTACCAGCGCTTGTTGGTACGTTTGATAAACCAAAATACTTTCGCTTAAATCCAGAGTTATGTGCACACAGTTCACGTGGCGTAAAAGGGTGTGAGCGTTGTGTTGATGCTTGTCCTGCTGGCGCACTAACCAGTGAAGGTTCAGATCAAACAGGCCACCACATTCAAATTAACCCATACCTTTGCCAAGGTGTTGGTACATGTGCAACCGCGTGTCCAACAGAAGCGATCAGCTACGCATTACCAGAAGCAGAAAAAACGCAAAACTTTGCAACTCGCTTATTAGCAAACTACAAAAAAGAGGGTGGAGAGACACCTATCATCGCATTTTGTAGTGATCGCCACGAGAACTTCAATGTAATGGCACTTAAAACCATGCCAGACCATGTTATTCCAGTGGTTCTTGATGAATTATTGTCTGTTGGTATTGATACATGGTTCTCTGCGTTGGTGAATGGTGCTGCGCAAGTTCTGTTTATTGCAAGTCGCAGAATGCCAGAAACCATTCAGCGTGTATTAACGCAAGAAGTGGAAATTGCACAGGCTTTCTTATCTCAACTAGGGTTAGATCCTCAACGCATCCAAGTCGTTTACATGGAAGCGTTACATGAAATGACGCTTATCGATACGCCATTAGCGGTAATTGAACAACCATTAACGGGTAATAAACGTGCACGCTTAATGGGCGCGTTAGATCACCTCGCTGCTGATGCGGCTTCAAACCATATTGAAATTACAGAAATTCAATCTCTGCCTTCTCATGCGCCTTATGGCAGTGTGAGCTGTGAAACGAAAGACTGTACGTTATGTATGGGTTGTGTGGCGGTTTGCCCAACTCGTGCACTTCATAGTGATCCAGATTCACCAACATTAAAATTCATTGAGCAAGATTGTGTTCAATGTAGCCTTTGTGTCAGCGCCTGTCCAGAAAAAGTGTTAAGCATGAAAGTGCAAATGAACTGGAACCAAGAGACACGTCAAGAAACACAAATCATGCATAAAGAAGATGCCGCGTGTTGTATTACTTGCGGAACACCTTTTGCTCCAGCATCAATGATTGAAATGTTACGAGCTAAGTTACAGGGTAACCCACACTTTAGTGATGAAGCCTCTATTAGCCGTCTATACATGTGTGAAGATTGTCGAGTAAAAGACATCTTTACTGATCTGTCTGCAAACCCAGAAAAACAATTAAAGGTGTAATGACCATGAATGAACAACAGCAAGTAAGACAAGAAATCTATGGTTTATTAGCGCATTTATTTCGTATTGCACCAGATCAAATGGTGATTGATTGGTTAAGTACGCTTGAAGTAGAAAGTCACGATGATCATGCAATGAGTAAAGCATGGTCTGTTATTTCAAAAGCGGCTCAAGAATCAAATCAAGAAGCCCTAACAGACGAATACCAAAACCTATTCATTGGCGTTGGCCGTGGTGAAGTGATGCCGTTTGGCTCATGGCACATAGCGGGCGCATTAATGGAAAAACCGTTAGTGGCACTTCGACAAGATCTAATGCAATTAGGTTTTGAACGTGCTGATGACGTAAAAGAGCCTGAAGATCATATCTCAGCATTATGTGAGGTAATGGCGATGCTTATTGAAGCGGGTGATGCTGAAGTTCTGCAACAACGTTTCTTTAATCGCCATATTCAACCTTGGTATGTTTCACTGTGTGAGCAAATCAATAATGCAGAAAATGCAGATTTCTACAAATCAGTGACAGGTTTAGTAGAGGCGTTTTTCATTGTAGAACAAACGCGCTTTGCAAAAAATCCAAACGCAATTGAAGTCACAGAAGTATAAAAGTCGTTGTGACTTAAAAGAATTAAAACCATAAAAACAGACGCCCATTCCAAGTACATTGGAAGCAAAGGAGCATTGAATGAGCAATAAAAATACGGACCTAAACCGCCGCACACTACTGAAGGGCCTTGCAACTGCAGCTGCCGCAGGAACAGTAGCAGCAGCGGTATCAGGAACAGCAAGCGCAAACACAGTAACGGATAAAAAAGACGTTGAGAAGAAGGGCGATGGATATCGCGAAACTCAACATATTCGTGATTATTACGATAGCCTATAACGGAGCTTAATAATGAAATTAACTAAACGTTCCGATTCGGTACAAAAGCAAGAGAACCAGCTTGGCATTACACGTCGTATGTTCATGCGTACTTCAACGATTGCTGCGGGTGCAGTAGCAAGTGCAAGCATGTTTGTTCCAAGCATGATGAAAAAAGCACAAGCGAAAGAAGTGCCAGTTGATGCGCCAACAGAAGTGAAACGTACAATTTGTTCTCACTGTTCTGTCGGTTGTGGTATCTACGCTGAAGTACAAAATGGCGTATGGACTGGTCAAGAACCAGCATTCGATCACCCATTTAACGCAGGCGGTCACTGTGCAAAAGGCGCAGCACTGCGTGAGCATGGTCATGGCGAACGTCGTCTAAAATACCCAATGAAGCTAGAAAATGGCAAATGGGTAAAACTGTCTTGGGAGCAAGCGCTCGAAGAGATCGGTAACAAAGCACTTGAGATCCGTAAAGAATCAGGCCCAGACTCAGTGTACTGGTTAGGTTCTGCAAAGCACAACAACGAACAAGCGTACTTGTACCGTAAAATGGCGTCATTATGGGGTACAAACAACGTCGATCACCAAGCGCGTATTTGTCACTCAACCACAGTAGCCGGTGTTGCAAACACATGGGGTTACGGTGCAATGACAAACTCATTCAATGACATGCATAACTGTAAATCTATGCTATTCATTGGTTCAAACCCTGCAGAAGCACACCCAGTAGCAATGCAACATATTCTGATCGCAAAAGAGAAGAATGGTTGTAAGATCGTTGTTGCCGACCCACGTCGTACACGTACAGCAGCAAAAGCGGATCACTATGTTTCATTGCGTCCGGGTTCAGACGTTGCCTTCATTTGGGGCGTTTTGTACCACGTTTTTGCAAACAAATGGGAAGATCAAGAATTCATTAACCAACGTGTGTTTGGTATGGATGAGATCCGCACAGAAGTAGCAAAATGGAACCCAGCAGAAGTTGAGCGCGTAACAGGCATTACAGAAGCTGAAGTGTACGAAACTGCAAAACTGCTTTCAGAAAACCGTCCAGGTTGTGTTGTTTGGTGTATGGGTGGTACTCAACATACAACAGGTAACAACAATACTCGTGCTTACTGTGTACTAGAACTTGCACTTGGTAACATGGGTAAATCAGGCGGCGGCGCAAACATCTTCCGTGGTCACGATAACGTACAAGGCGCAACGGATTTAGGTGTTCTTTCAGATACGCTTCCTGGCTACTACGGTGTTGGTGAAGGCGCATGGAAACACTGGTCAAAAGTGTGGGATCTCGATTACTCGTGGGTTCAAAACCGATTCGACCAAGGTAAATACAACGGCAAAACGCCGATGAACAACTTTGGTATTCCTGTCTCTCGTTGGGTTGATGGTGTTTTAGAAGACAAAGCAAACATCGAACAAAACGACAATATCCGTGCAATGTTCTACTGGGGTCACGCAGTAAACTCACAAACACGTGGTACTGAGATCAGAAAAGCAATGAAACAACTGGATATGATGGTTATAGTTGATCCATACCCAACCGTTGCTGCCGTAATGAATGATCGTACTGACGGCGTATACCTTCTTCCTGCAACAACGCAGTTTGAAACGCACGGTTCAGTAACGGCATCAAACCGTTCATTCCAATGGCGTGAGCAAGTAATTCAGCCGTTGTTTGAATCAAAACCTGACCACGAGATCATGTACCTACTGACTAAAAAGTTAGGTTACTCAGATCAACTGTTCAAAAACATCAAAATTGATCAGAACAACCAACCTGTAATTGAAGACATTACCCGTGAATTCAACAAAGGTATGTGGACAATTGGTTACACAGGCCAAAGCCCAGAGCGTATTAAAGCGCACACAATGAACTGGCATACGTTCCACAAAACAACGCTAGAAGCAGAAGGTGGCCCTGTAAACGGTGAAACCTACGGTCTTCCTTGGCCTTGTTGGGGTACACCAGAAATGAAGCACCCAGGTACGCACATTCTTTATGATACGTCTAAACCTGTAGCGCAAGGCGGCGGTAACTTCCGTACTCGTTTTGGTGTGGAATTTGAAGGCGAAAGCTTACTAGCAGAAGACAGCTACCCAGTAGGGTGTGAGATTGAAGATGGTCACCCAGAATTCACTGACAAACTGCTTAAGCAACTTGGTTGGTGGGACGATCTGACTGCGGCTGAAAAAGTAGCAGCAGAAGGTAAAAACTGGAAAACCGATCTATCAGGCGGTATTCAACGTGTTGCGATTAAACATGGTTGTATGCCATTTGGTAATGCAAAAGCACGTGCGATTGTATGGACGTTCCCTGACCGTGTTCCACAACACCGTGAGCCGTTATACACACCACGTCGTGATTTAGTTGCTGATTACCCAACATGGGATGACCGCGCGGCTAACTTCCGTATTCCAACGTTGTACAAAACAATTCAAGATCAAGACAAGTCAAAAGAATACCCAATTATTCTGACGTCTGGTCGTCTGGTTGAGTACGAAGGTGGCGGTGAAGAAACGCGTTCAAACCCATGGCTTGCTGAGCTTCAACAAGAAATGTTTGTCGAAGTTAACCCGAAAGACGCAAACGACATCGGCTTTAAAGACGGTGACATGGTTTGGGTTGAAGGTGCAGAGAAAGGTCGAATTCACGTTAAAGCAATGGTGACACGTCGTGTTAAACCTGGCTTAGCGTTCGTACCATTCCACTTTGGCGGTAAATTCCAAGGTGAAGACTTAACGACTAAGTACCCAGAAGGGACAGTTCCATACGTTATTGGCGAAGCAGCAAACACAGCAACCACTTATGGTTATGATCCTGTAACACAAATGCAGGAAACCAAAGTGACACTATGTAAAATCACGAAAGCGTAAGGGGTGATATAAAATGGCTAGAATGAAATTCTTATGTGACACCAAGCGTTGTATTGAATGTAACGGCTGTGTCACAGCATGTAAAAATGAAAATGATGATGCACTTGAGTGGGGCATCCAACGTCGTCGCGTAGTAACACTAAACGACGGTGAGCCGGGTGAAACATCAATCTCTGTTGCATGTATGCACTGTACAGATGCGCCTTGTATGGCGGTTTGTCCTGCGGATTGTTTTGAACACACAGAAGATGGCATTGTACTGCATAACAAAGATCTTTGTATCGGTTGTGGTTATTGCTTATTCGCTTGCCCATTTGGTGCGCCGCAATTCCCTAAACAGGGTGCGTTTGCTGAGCGTGGAAAAATGGACAAATGTACATTCTGTGCAGGTGGACCAGGTGTAGAGCCAGGTTCACAAGAAGAGCGTGAAAAATACGGCGCAAACCGTATTGCTGAAGGAAAGCTACCAATGTGTGCTTCTTTATGTTCGACTAAAGCACTGCTTGCTGGTGATGCAGAAAAAGTGTCTGACATTTTCCGTCAACGTGTTGTAGAGCGTGGCGCAAAAGACGCTGGTTGGACAAACGGTGAAGACTTATCGTTCGATGCAACTAAGAGCTAATCCGGTGGAGAGAGCGATGTTGAAACAACTAAAACGTCTTTCTCTTTCGTTATTGCTGCCAGTATTGGCAGCATTAACACTGACATTTGCTATGCCTAGCATGGCAAATGACAGTGTAGCCGCGAAAAGTGCAGAGAAAGAGATGACCCAACTTGGTGGTGCTGATTTTTGGCGTCAAGTAAGAGCGGGTGAAGAAGGCTATACGACCTCACAATCACCAGAGCATGGTGTGCTTATCAGTACGGCTGGTGAAACGTGGTATGTGTTAAAAGAGAAGTGGATGTCACCATTAGGTGCATTAGCGATCTTTGGTAGTTTAGCAATGGTGACACTGGCGTATTTTACTATTGGTCCCCTAAAATTAAGCAAACCAAAAACAGGACGTCGAATTCAACGTTGGAGTAAAATGGACCGTGCATTGCACTGGAGCATGGCGTTCACGTTTTTAACGCTCGCGTTTAGTGGATTATGTTTGGTTTATGGTAAGCACTTTTTAAAACCGGTATTACCAACCGATATTTGGGGCATGATCATTTATGCCGCGAAGCAGTATCACAACTACATGGGCCCAATCTTTGGCATTTTATTAATGACTGTTTTAGTGAAATGGTGGAGAAAATCCATCGTAAACAAGACAGACATTCAATGGTTCATGAAAATGGGCGGCATGGTTGGTAAGCATAAAGGCTCGCACCCATCAGCGGGTTTCTCAAACGGTGGTGAAAAAGCGATTTTCTGGCTTTTAATCTGGTTTGGTGCCATCGCTGCGATCAGTGGTTTTGTGCTAGATTTTCCTATCTTCGGCCAATTACGCCGTGATATGGAATTATCGAACTTGATCCACATGTTCTCAGCACTGATCTTGATTTGTGGTTTCATCTTCCACATCTACATTGGTCTGTTTGGTATGGAAGCCGCACTAGAAGGCATGGTGACTGGCGATGTTGACGAAACATGGGCTAAAGAACACCACGATTTATGGTATGAAGAAGTAAAAGACTTACCAGAGAATCAGCCAAAAGATAAAAAGTAGTAAGTATCTAGTTCTTCTTAATTGATACGACATTCAAAAACCGAGCTGGGTAACTTGCTCGGTTTTTTTGTCTGTAGCTCAGCAAAAGCCGAACTAATGCAACTCAATTTGTTGTGATTATTATCAATAACTTAAGGTGTTAGCAAGTTTAGAGAACAACAACAAAACAGAAAGAAAAACATGAAATTTACCTAAGAAAGGGTATGATATACGCAAGATAAATAACCATCTCAAAGGATGACTTATGTTTACAGTGGAAGTTGATAGTGAATTGAAATTGGCACTTATTGAGCCATCTTTTGCGAAGAAGTACTTTGACATCGTATCAAAGGAAGAAGCTTATTTATCTCAATGGCTGGCTTGGCCACTACACGCAAAATCTGAAGATTTCTTTTTACGTTTTGTGCGTAAATCGTTACTTGATTATGCGGAAGGTAAAGGAATGGTTTGTGCCATGATTTACCAAGGTGAATTAGTCGGTAATGTCAGCTTTAATACGATTAATCATCAGTTAAAAATGGCAGAAATTGGTTATTGGCTCAGTGAGTCTTATCAAGGTAAGGGTATTATTACTCGCGCTGTGTCTAAGTTAATCGAGATTGCATTCACAGATTTACAGCTTGAGAAAATTCAAATAGCAGCAGGCGAGAACAACCTACCAAGCCGTAAAGTTTGTGAGCGTTTGGGCATGACATTAGAAGGCATTATTTCTAATCGTGAAAACCTGAATGGTCGTATTATCAACCATGCTGTGTATGGTTTATCGAAGCAGCCTTTGAGTTAACCGCATAAAGCGACACGTTGCCGCATAGTATGAATTCATCGACCTATATGACATGGTTTATGATGTTGATTTATTTGAGTTTTAGAAAAAGGCGAGATGCCTTAATAGAATAACTAACGACAAATGTGGTAGGGAACTATAAGACATTTTGTCGTAGAAAGAGCGTTAGGCATCAGGAGATTCAATGAAACTTTACCATTATATGGATGCACATTACGGATTACAGAACTTAGCAAATAGAAGGATTAAAGCCTCTACGTTTGATAGGTTAAATGACCCTTTTGAGCTATTGGGCATTAACACAAAAAATAAAGATGTCAGAGCGGGATTGAAGAAAATGAAGAGTGATGTTGCCTCTGAATTTGGTATTTTGTGTTTTAGCAAAATTTGGTCAAATCCAGTTCAATGGGCGCACTATGCCAATAATCACCAAGGAATATGTATTGAACTTGAGTTGGCAGATAATGGTGACGCTCAAAAAGTAAATTATGTTACTCGAAGATTTGATGACTCTTTAATGAATAGTAAGAGTTTTCCTCAGAAGCTTTTATTGTCAAAGTTTAAACATTGGGGGTATGAAAAAGAATACAGAACAATACGTCAGTTAAAAAACTTTGAGTACCATGATGGATTATACTTCCAACCATTTTCTCACGAGATTAGACTTAAGAAAGTTATAATTGGGTGTCAATCGACATTAACGCGAGAAGAAGTACAACGTCATTTATCAGTAGAAGATTCGGATGTTCCAGTAATTTACGCTAGGGCAGCATTCCAATCATTTAAAATTGTTGAGCACTTAAACAAGTAGATGCCTAACAAACTGTTTAAGAGTTATTCGCAACGCGTGGCATTTTTACTATGCGTTGCGCTTAGTGTTTAAGGTGGTATGCGGGAGCGTCGGCATTGCGTTGCTCACACCTTAACAGGGCGTTATGTTTAAGGAGTAATTTTGAAGTCTAGAAGTGAAGTTAGCAGCCTTATAGAGCAAGAGTATACGGTTCTTGAAAAAACCATTCGTAAAAATAGTGGCAGCCATTCTCTTAAAGTTGAGGAGTTTAGTAATGTCGGGATTCGTAGAGTTATTGTTTCTAAAGCCAAAACGAAAGGGGTTTGCATTGAGTTTTGGTCTAGTGAAGAGCAATCAGAGTTTTTGTCAGAAAATATCGGAATAACACAAGGCTCAAATACAAGTTCGCACGGTGTTTGGAAATATATCGATTCATTAGAAAATGCCAAATCTATTCTTGAAAGTATTATGGTTAGTGCAAGTGAATACGAGCAGCATGAAATCGAAGAAGTTGAAGATGAGTACAATCGCTCAGAAATTGAAGAGTTGGCTTTGTCCGAAATGAATAATATTGACAAAGCAAAATATCAAGGTTTTTGGGAGGTGGCTCGCAAGCTTAATAACCACTTAGGTAGTATATTTCATGTTGACCACGCAGCGTCAATTAAGCAAGACCGAAAGTCTGCAATCTCTTATAAGAATCTACAAATTCTTGTTAAGGGTATCAACACAAGTAAAAATGACTCGTCATGGGCAAGGCTCACATATGATGAACAGAGAGAGCATATACTTTGTTGTGCACAAATTATTCCGCAATCAGATGCTGAGTATGTGACGTTCTTAATTGAACAGCTTCGTTTGTATTGGGATTAAACATAACAAACAATTTAAGAGTGATTCAGCACGTTTGGCATTTTTGGTTTGAATCTAGTTCAGTGTTTACGATGTTCAAATTGGGTGTAGGGGTAGTGTGCTTCACACCTTAATTGGGCGTTATGTGGGGTACACCAGTGGATTTAGAGGTTCCAGATTGAAAGAAGAGGCAACTCGTAGTTCGTTTTTTACTAATGAAGCGATATTAGGTTTAGCAGTAACTGCTATATC
Organism: Aliivibrio thorii; assembly: GCF_057368585.1. Classification (NCBI taxonomy): domain Bacteria; kingdom Pseudomonadati; phylum Pseudomonadota; class Gammaproteobacteria; order Vibrionales; family Vibrionaceae; genus Aliivibrio; species Aliivibrio thorii. The sequence continues at coordinate 1,428,580 of NZ_CM170654.1, forward strand.
TTATTTAGTAGCGTACAATTTTGAAAAAAGTTACTTGTCATACTTTGAGGTGCCAGGAGACTTAGTTCAAGTCGAGGTAAAATCAATAATTGTTGCTGGGCTATCAGTTCTTGGGCTAACGGGACTAGTTTACCAAGCTCTTGATCTCGTAACGACAGTTATCAATGATAAATATGCCGACAAACCTTTGGCTAAGGTTTTTGATTCTCATGGGCTTATTTTTGTACCAAGCTTAATTTTATGTTTTTTTGTTGACGCTCCTTGGTATCAGAAACTTTTCTTCCTTACTGTACCATTTGTAAATATGTGGATTCAGATAGTAATGCCTTTATTCGAGATCAAAAATTATGGTTCTTATAGTGAAGCTCAGCGCGAAGTTATCGAGTTTACTCAAAAAACTAGCGGCTTGGTTCAAAGGTATAACGTACTTCGAAATGCTTCATTTTGGCGCTTGGCACTCATCAGTGTTTACTTAATTATTGCAGGTCAAGCTGCGGGTTATACCGTAGCATCAAATCAAAAGGACTTTTATACTGATGAATCTGAGCGTGTGCTGATTCGTGCTTATTCTGAGAATGCGATAATGGCATATTTAGACGGTAATGGTCTAACTGGTGTATTTGTAGTTACATCACTAGATGACCTAAAGCTTAAGAAAGTTGATTTCGAGTTGGATATTTTTGATAAGCAAGGGATGGATAGTAAAGTTTTTGGTTTCTTCAACAACATGTATAACCAGATAATCAATTCCTTGCCCACATCCACATAACAAAGCATTTAAGACGGATTCTCAACGCTTGGCAATTTCAGCTCAATTTGGCTTCAGTGCTAAATGTGGTAAGGTTTTAGGTTGGGTGGTCGCGTTGTTCACCACTTAATGCGGCGTTATAGCTCAGGTCAGCATCGTTTTCAAAAAATTATAACTACTTTAATAATGTACAGTTTTGCTATCTGTACGTTACTTGCGTATACTTTGCATATGAAAAGTATATTTGTCGAATCGACCATATTTGAAAAGTACCGTAATGAGTATCTCAGCGATGAAGAGTTTAGACTTTTTCAAGCTGAACTAATGTCTAACCCAAAGCAGGGTGATGTGATTCAAGGTACAGGTGGTTTGCGAAAAATTCGAGTAGCAAGTAAAGGGAAAGGTAAGCGCGGCGGATCTCGTGTTATCTACTACTTCTTCGATGAAAAGCGTCGTTTCTACTTGCTTACGATTTATGGCAAGAATGAAATGTCCGATTTAACCGCAGATCAAAAGAAACAACTAAAGGCTTTTATGGAGGCATGGCGCAATGAGCAATCGTGACTTATTTATTGAATTAAGTTCAGCACTTGTTGAAGCTAAAGAGCATTCAGAGGGTAAAGTAACTCTGAAAACTCACCAAGTTAATGACATTAGTGAGTTAGATATCTCGCCTGATGAAATTGTGAGTATTCGTGAGCAGTTCAATATGTCTCGTGGTGTATTCGCTCGTTTACTGCATACATCATCACGTACATTAGAAAACTGGGAGCAGGGGCGTAGTGCACCTAATGGGCAAGCGGTAACCCTTTTAAAATTGGTTCAGCGTCATCCAGAAACCCTGTCACACATCGCTGAGCTATAACAAATAAGGATCAAGCGCTGCGCAGCCAGCGTTAAATCCCGGGTGTTGAGCAAGCCCGTAGCCACTTCTTTATAGTAAATTGTGCGATCTAGTTTGGTGGGCGCATCGCCTTGAGTCTTTTCTCAAGGCGAGTGAGGCCAAGATAAGATTACGATAGTAATTTTATCAATGGGTTAGCTATTTTTTAAATCGTCTTATTTGTTGTATCTCCTCTGGTTTAACCTCAGCCATTATCCTTATTATGTTTGCCTTTCGGCTATCTCGGTCGTGTTATTCCCACGCACTCCATGTCATGCTGACAGTGTGGGCAGATTCGTATTGCTTTGGCTCGGATAGGTATAATGCTTGGCGGAGTTTGATAATTTAAAGTGTGGCGATAGAAAAACTGTAAGTCATTGCGGTCGAGTTTAACGGTGCTCCACGAGTGAGTGTTAATTAAACTGGCGAAGAAGTTTTTTAAATCAGTCGTGCTTAATGTATCGGGACAACGGTCGAATAACTCGCTACTCCGACGGACAGATCGAGAATAGGCATCAATGATGACAGGTCGTTTACCTTGCAGGGTTAAGTTGGTAAGGTGTAATTCATAAAGGCGATGATTCAGTTGGGCTAATGGTGTTTACTCCTGTTATCTGCCATCGAAATGATGGAGGTACAGAGAGTATGGATGATGCAGGTTTTATTCTGCCGCGAAGCGGTTTCGTTCAACAAACTGTTCAAGAGGGATTCGCAACTCGTGGCGTTTTTACTATGCGTTACGTTTGGTGTTTACGGTGGTATGCGGCAACACGGTATTGCGTAGCTCACACCTTAATTGGGCGTTAGCACTCATCACTTCAACTAGATCTAGCGAAAAATTTCAATTCATATATAATTGGTTTTATATACAGTGTTTTCACCTAATTAACTTGAAAACATTATGTTAGGAGATGTATATGACTTATATACCAAATTTTGATGAAGACAAAACTGCGCAACTAGCAGCATATTTGACCTCGAAAAGTGGCGGTGAAATTTATCATCTTATGCTCATGAAGTTGCTTTACATTTCTGACAGAAATGCATTGGCGACACTAGGGCATACAATAAGTGATGATAACTATGCCTCCATGAATTATGGACCTGTTTTATTGAACACTCTGTCTTTAATCGATGGAAGTGTTCGTTCTACGAATGGTTTGTGGTCAAAACTTTTGTCTCCAAGTCGAAATTATAAAATATCATTGCTCAATCGTGACTTTGATACTGCTTTATTATCAGAGGCAGAATTGGCTATTACTGATGCTGTATTCTCTCAGTTTGGCTCAATGGATAGATTTGAGCTAGCGGATAAAACGCATGAGTTCGGTGAATGGAACAATCCTCATGGTTCAATATTGCCTATTGATTACCAAGATATTTTGAAAGCAGTTGGTTTTGATGACGCTGATGCAAACAGTATTTTACAAGAATTACAAGATGTTAAAGCAGCGAAGGACTTTTTAAATAATTTATGAGCACTATTATTGAAAAGAACACTATTCTTGTTCCTGTACCGTCGCCAACATGTAAGCACTTATTTATCGTATTGACAACTCCTGAAGGTGATCCGCCAGTAGTTGTCATGGTTAATATTACCACTCGACGACCAACATCGGATTCAACCGTAGTCTTAACTCCGGGAGATCACTCTTTTGTAAAACATGAGAGCGTGATTGCATTCGAGCACGCATCTCTGTTTGAAGTTTCTCGACTCGAAAGTGGCTTGGCTAGTGGGGCTCTTTCCAAGTACCCTGATATTAGTGAGTCGCTATTCTCAGCTGTAAAAGCTGGTCTTTTGAGCTCACCTAGGACACCTCAAGGGATCAAAGATTACTGTTCAAGCAGATTCTGAGTGTTTTTAAGCAGCGTTATTACGCTGCATTTTTGTTTGCCCAGCAAAGCTGGCAAACCCGTCTGCTTGCAAGATAGCAGAGTCACCCCGACTAAGGGGAAGACAATCTGAATGGCAAGGGCGTCACTGGCTAACGGTGAGGTCTGAAGGAAGCCATAGGAAGTTAGATGTACACAACTAACCGTAACCTGTTTCGGCGGGATTGGTGGGTAAGCGTCCAAAATAGCGCGAAGCCCAATACTTAGTCAGACCAATTCTGTGCTTGAGGGTGGCATATCTAACAGGGAGTCAGTGCAATAACTGGGGAAGCCTGGCATCTAAACTTAATTGTCAGTAAGTGGCTTAGATTCAAGAAGAAACTCAAGATCTAATGCCGATGTGAGGTGGCAGATGAACCCGTAGTAGTGAGTAAGGCTAGGCCTGTGAAAGCCAGTGATGGTGTGGAGGACAAAACCAAGCCGACTATCAGTAATATATCTGATAGAGTCAATTTGAGCCAAAAGCACTTATTGATTGCGAAGGGGGGAAGTGATTTATAAATTACCTTAAAGTGACGTAATTTATGATGGGTTCACGAATTACCAAATAAGGTAAAGTCTCTATTTTAATGGCTAAGGGTGATACTAAAGCTGTGAATAGAACTGGACACGGGGAGTAAGTGTTTCTCTTTACTAGAGGCATAGAGGCGGTTAAGCATATTGCGAATAAAAGGGCGTAGCCTTGCTAGAAAACTTAACGCGACAACGAAATAAACCTAACCAACATAAATAAAGTCAGCAGCAGGTGATGTGAGATAATAATTTGAGAGTACACTATAGCCTTTACGGGCGCATGCTATCACTGCAAGCGCTTTACGTGGCATACAAACAAGTGAGAAAGAATGGAGGCGCAGCTGGTATTGACGGGCAGCGTATCGATGATTTCACACAAAATTTGGAAGTAGAGCTCAGAAAACTATTACTTGAACTACAAGAAAAGCGCTATCAAGCGCGGCCCGTAAAACGAGTTGAGATCGCCAAAGACGATGGCGGTATCAGGTTATTGGGGATCCCCACAGTTCGAGACCGAATTGTTCAACAATGTTTAACGAATATAATGACTCCCATATTTGACCCAAACTTTCATCCATCCAGTTATGGATATCGGGTTGGGCGAAGCTGTCATCAAGCCATCAGCAAAGCTACACTCTTTATACGTAAATATAATAAGCGGCATGTTGTTGATATGGATCTGTCTAAATGTTTTGACATGCTTGACCACGATCTGATAATCAAGTTCGTGCGAAAGCGCATCGTGGATGGCAGTATCTTAGGCTTGATCCGTCAATTTCTAAAAAGTGGAGTCATGGTTGGTGAAAACTGGCAGAATAGTGTAATAGGCAGTCCACAAGGTGGGGTGATTAGTCCACTACTTGCTAATATCTACTTAGATGAATTCGATCAAGAAATGATGAGGCGTAAGCATCGAATAGTGCGATACGCGGATGACATTTTGATATTCTGCACCTCGAAAAAGGGTGCAGAGAATGCATTAAAAGTAGCTAGCCATATTTTAGAAGTAACGCTAAAACTTAAAGTGAATGAGCGGAAAACCCATATAGCACATAGCGATACAGGTATTAAATTCTTGGGAGTGGAAATTTTTACAAATTACACGGCAATTCAAGAAAAGAAGCTCAAAACATTAAAAGCGAAAGTAAGGCAACTCACCAAGCGTAATGGAGGATTGAATTTAGCGAGAGTGCTAAAGCAACTGAATCCAGTGCTCAGAGGGTTTGTAAACTACTTCAAAATAGCCAATATTACGAGCACACTGAAAAGCCTTGCGGCTTGGATAAGGCGGAGATTGCGAGCGGTACAAATGAGTTTATGGAAGAAGCCGTGCAGATTGCATCGTCGTCTTAAGCAACTAAAGTACAAACCGCCATTTAAGTCCATAAAAATGGACTCATGGCGAAACAGTGCGAGTCCGTTAGCAAGCTATGCGATGCCTAATCAGTGGTTCAAAAATCTAGGCTTGTATTCAATAGACGAAGTTAAAACAGGTGTACTCGCTTCTTTTTATTAAGAAATAGTAAATTGCAGGAGCCGTATACGAGGTCCGTACGTACGGTTCTGTGAGAGGGATGAGGCAAAAGCCTCACCCTACTCGATTATGTCTTAACCTTCGATTGTTCAAGAGTGCTAACAAATAAGGATTAAGCGCTGCGTAGCCAGCGTTAAATCCCGGGTGTGAACAAGCCCGTAGCCACATCTTTATAGTAAATTGTACGATCTAGCTTGGTAGGTGCATCGCCTTGAATTTTTTCAAGACGAACGAGGCTAAGATAATATTACAATGGCAATATTATCAATGGTTTATCTGTTTTTTTGTCGAGTTATTTGTTATATCTCCTCTGATTTAACCTCAGCCATTATCCTTTTCATATTTGCCTTTCGGCTATCTCAGTCGCGAAGCGACTTCGTTCAACAAAGCAATCAACACGATACTTATTACACTCGGCATTCGTGGTTTAGAGTATAATTGGCTTGGTAATTAAGGCGTTCGCACGTGTTATTGCGGCGTTATAATTTTTCTTAGTATTGCTGAATATTTATACTTGCACTATAATTGGTACAAAATTAAGTACAATTAAGGTGCTATTATGACTCGACTAAGATTGGACCAAGATATTCAACCACTTTCAGAATTTAGAGCTGGCGTAGCGTCGTTTATTCGTCAAATTAACGAAACTCGTAGACCTTTAGTTATCACTCAGCGTGGTAAAGGCGTCGCTGTTGTTTTAGACGTTGCTGAGTATGAAGCTATGCAAGAAAAAATAGAGTTACTGGAAGAGATGCAACAAGCTGAAGCACAAATCGCTAGTGGTTTGGGTTTATCAAATGACGATGCTCGTTCTAAAATCTTAGGGCGCTTACGTTAATGAATGTTATTTGGTCGCCGCTTGCTTTAGACAAAATAGGGCAGATAACAGAATACATAGCATTAGACAATCCATCAGCGGCAGAAAAATGGGTTAACGATATATTCGATAAAGCTGAGAATTTAGGTTCATTTCCAGAGTTGGGTCGTCTTGTCCCTGAGCTGAATAAAGCGAATTATCGTGAAATCATTTTTGGTCATTACCGCATTATTTATAGCGTAACGTTAAGCATAAATATTTTAACGGTTCGTAACTGTAGTCAATTGCTGACTATGGCTGATATATAAAATTATAACAAATAAGGATTAAGCGCTGCGGAGCCAGCGTTAAATCCCGGGTGTAGAACAAGCCCGTAGCCACTTCTTTATAGTAAATTGTGCGATCTTTTTGAAATCTAATTTATAAGTCATGGATGTTTACCGAAATCGTTTCTTCATTCTCTCGTTCTGCGGCAAGAGATAATAGTTCAAGGTCTTCAGGGCGTTATGATTTTTTAAGGTAACAATATGATTAATAAATCAAAGTTGAAATCTATAGCATTTACGACAACGAGACTTGAGGTTGAAAATGTTGACTCTTATTTGGTGTCTGGATTGCTGAAATCACAGTTATTGTCTGAAATTGTTAACTTACTTTCTCCCTCAGTTGTTGAATCGTTACCTCCATATTTTCATAATATTAATACTGAATCAGATGCTGAAGTCTGGCTTTTTAAAATGGTATCAGAAAGCCATTTATTTTCAGTTAAACGTAAAGGTTTTGACCCGATTATTGGTTTTGTTTTCCTTTATGAATCAGATAATGCTACAGCTCATTTAGGTTATCTATTAGCTGAATCTAGTTGGCATCAAGGTTACGGCAGTGAGTTATTATTTGGTTTACTTAAAAGCTGTCGTGATAACCAATTAGTAGAAAAACTTATTGGTGGTGTAGATATTGGAAATGTAGTTTCGGCAAAGTTACTTGAAAAAGTTGGTTTTGTTGCAACTCAAGAGGGTGGCAATGGCGTCACTTTCTACGAATGTGTGTTGTCTTAACCACAAATCATAGCAAATGCATTAAGACAGATTTCCAACGCATGGCTTTTTTCATTCTATCGTTGGATTTTGTGTTTAACGTGGCGTTAGCTGCTTTGAGGTCAACAATTAGTAAGGTGTCTTAAATGAGAATCTTGGTAACAGGCTCTGCGGGTAGAGTTGGACGTGCAATCTATATTAAATTAATGCGAACACATGACGTAGTAGGCATTGATAAAACGCCTTGCTCAACAGCTGATTACGTTGGTGATATTCGTGATAGTGCAATGATGGATGGGGTTCTGGAAAATATCGATGTCATCATTCATACAGCGGCTCTTCATGCCCCTCATGTTGGATTAGTACCTGATTCAGAGTTTCAATCTATCAACGTAGATGCGACTGAAAAACTGGCTTTGGCTGGCGTAAAAGCAGGTATTAAGCACTTTATTTTTACCAGTACAACTGCGTTATATGGTTACGCTTCGACACCTAAAAGCATTGCAGGTTGGGTTGATGAGGAAGTTATCCCGCAACCTAAGTCGATTTATCATAACAGTAAAATTGCGGCTGAGACTAAGCTAGAAGAAATTTCAAATCTGTTTCAGCTTCCAGTGACTGTGCTCCAAATGTCGAGATGCTTTCCTGAGCCTGCGGATTTAATGGCAGTATTTCGTTTGACTCGTGGTATTGATGCTCGCGATGTAGCAAATGCTCATTTATCTGCTGTGGAAAAACGGCTAAGTGGTTTTAATCGTTTTATAATCTCAGGGGCAACACCTTTTCATCTTTCTGATTGCGAAGCTCTATATACTGATGCCGAAGCTGTCATCAAGCGTAAGTGCCCTGAAATCGCGCTAGCATTTAAACAAAGAAATTGGCAGTTACCTCAAAGCTTAGATCGCGTATATGATTCATCGTCCGCACGTGAGAAATTAGGCTGGTTACCTATACATGGTTTTGAAAGTGTTTTGGAAATGTTAGATACTGAAACAGCAGAAGTATTACCAATTTTGAAACGCAGCTAACAAACGACTATGGTGCCAATAACTCAGTTTTGGAGTTTCCCCTCAAGCACTTCCAAGCTCAGGGAGATTACTTATTGGTGTATTCAAGCTTCTATTATGATGAAAGGTGGATAGGATCTTGGTTGAGAATGTGCGAGGGATAAATCCTACAGTCTCGTTAACTGGTTCTTGGTTTAAATTAATTCACCGATACTGGCTCTAATGTCTGCAATTGTAATAAACAGTTTGTTATCAGCGTCTTTGAACGCAGTAAAACCGTATTTTTCATAGAAATATTCAGCGCCATCTTTTGAGTCAACAATGACAACAGGGAAGGCGACTGTTTCACTTGCCATTAATAGTTTTCTAAGCGCATCAATCAAAAGCCATTCACCGAAACCTTGACCTTTGTATCTATGGTCAACGGCTAAGCGGGCAATCAAACCACCAGAAGTTACACTGTGATGTTTCTTTTGTAATTTAGGAGGTAAATCCTGAATATCAATGGGTGTCATTGTTAATGTGTAATAACCAATAATGTGTTCAGGACATTGTTTATCTTCAAGAACAAAGGTACGAGTATTGTCTTTCTTAGCTTGTTGGCTTGCCATAACTTTCAAGTAATTATTGAGTGGGGTAATACCACAATCAAAACGATTTCGGTCATGTTTAGCTTTTTCTAATTGGACCGTATTCATTATTGAGTTTTATCCATGTAACGTGAAGCGGCTTTTTGTAACTTGCTATTTGGTTTGGCTGGTTGGTCTAACGCAGTCATTAAACTCATAGCATCTTGCTGACTTAGTTGTAAGGCACGTTCACGTTCCATAATAGTTTTAGCTTTTTCTACAGCTGCACTAAGCACAAATGAGTTAATGCTAGACATACCGGCAATAGCCGCAGCTTGAGACAGTAGTTCTTGTGTCTCAATATCTACACGTGCTGTAATACGAGGTAATGCAGTAGCCATAATAATCTCCATTCCGTGTCAAAGTGGCACAAGCGAATTGTAGTTTAATTATTATGCGCTAACAAGGTTTGTGTCATTTTGGCACGCAGTTAGCAAATGCATTAACACAACTTACCACGCTCGGGGAAATCAGAAAGGGGTACGAAATGAATCAGCATGAAAAACTAAATTATGTAGAGTTTGGTGCAAAGGACTTAGAATCAACTAAATCATTTTTCTCTTCAGTTTTTGGTTGGAATTTTGTCGATTATGGTCCGGAATATTCAGCGTTTTCCAATCAGGGTTTAGACGGTGGTTTCTTTAAGGCAGATTCTTGCAGCCAGACAAACTCTGGCGGGGCTCTTTTGGTCTTTTACAGTGCGGATATCGAATCTACATTGAGTAAAGTCGTTCAAAGTGATGGTGAAATCATTCGTCCTATATTTGAGTTTCCTGGTGGCTGTCGTTTTCACTTTCTAGAGCCAAGCGGCAATGAGTTCGCAGTTTGGTCGGAAGCTCGCATATAACAACACTTTAAGAGGTTAATATGATCCCATTAAATACATCAATAGTGTCAGGCGTGGCATTATCTAAAATTGATGGCGAAGTGAAAATGCTACTCATGAAAAGAGTAAAAGGTGGCTTTTGGTGTCATGTTGCAGGCTCAATTGAAGAAGATGAAACTGGTATTGATGCTATCGTTCGTGAGTTTAAGGAAGAGACTCAAATTGAAGTCTCAAACCTATACAACGCTCAGTTTTTAGAGCAGTTTTATGAAGCGAGAGTGAATGTAATTCAGCTTATCCCTGTTTTCGTTGTGATGTGCCCACCAGAGCAAGAGGTGGTGCTAAATGAAGAGCACACAGAATATAAGTGGTGTAGTTTAGATGAAGCGCTAGAGTTGGCCCCATTTCCAAATCAACACGCAGTGTTTAAGCATGTGTGGTCGTATTTTGTAGAAAAGCCAGTCAATGCGCTTTATCGGGTGGATGTCGGCTAATAAACCATTTAAATCTTCTATGGAGGAATGGCGTAATGAGCAATCGTGATCTATTTTCAGAGTTAAGTTCAGCTCTTGTTGAAGCTAAAGAGCATTCAGAGGGTAAAGTTACTCTCAAAACTCACCAAGTAAATGACTCAGTGAGGTAAATGTCTCACCAGAGGAAATCGTCAGTATTCGGGAGCAACTCAATATGTCATCTGTCTCAGAGAAAGATTGGAAATTATTTCGGAAGCTACAAGTTGAATTAACGTCGAAAGCTTGTGATTTAGTATTTAAGAAAGTTGAAAATATAACCAATAATCGAGTTGGTAAAGAGCATCAATCGTATTTGGACTTGTATCGTTTGATTGGCGAAGAAGATGCCAAAATTGCTGAGATGTTTAATAACCCAACTAGAAACAATGTATTGATGAAAGTTGTTTTCTTAAAAAAGTATGGCGTATTGAGTGATGATCAGCTTCATTTCTTTAGTGAAGAAACACAAGAGTTTGTGAGTAGCTTGCTCGAAGAGTAAACGTAAGTCGCAGGGTTGAATTTAGTGGCTACGGCCTAGAGGTTTAGATTCACTGGTAGCGTTGTTTACACCTTAATTTGGCGTTATATGCTAAAGTTGTCTCCTTTGGGATACGGTGCTATAGTTTAACCAGATTTGAGAATTAGAGGTTGCTATGCCAGAGATAGATGCATTGCTTGGACTTTCTTTTTGTTTGTATTTTTTTGATAACAAGCAGCATAAATTGCCTCATATTCATGTCAAATATGGTAGCTATGAGTTAATCATAGCAATTGAAACAGGTGAGTGCTTAGAAGGTTATTTGCTAAATAAGCAACGAAAACGAGCAGAAGCTCACATTCACAGTAATCGAGTGAAATTGATGGCAATGTGGGAACAAGCTGTTGCTGGTATTAATCCGGGTAAATTATAGGTGACGTATGTTAAAAGTAATTGATGTTGATTTGATAGCTGATTTTACACTTGAGCTTACTTTTAGTGACGGTTATATCGGTGAAGCGAACTTAACTGAGTATTTCCAAAAAGAAGCATTTAGCCATGTAGCTAATTTTCAAAAGTTTGCATTAACGGCTGACGGCTCTCTTAATTGGAGTGGTGTTGAATTATCAGCAGCAACGTTAAAAGAAATCACGGTTGGTAGTTATATTGAATCTGATTTAACGCCTTTTGACGTTAAAGAAATGGAAATGGTAATTAAACAGGCTTCATGGGATTCAATGAAAGAAGGTCGAGCTGACATTTTGCAAGCGGCTATTCGCTCTTATGTTGAACAATTTGGTCACAGTGTTGTAATTGAACGCGCAGGAATTAAAAGTAGGACGAGTGCTTACCGTTCATTAAAACCTGAAACAACACCAAGTTTTGGTACTTTGGTTCAACTAGGTCATGCAGTTATTGAATTGGCGAAAGATAGAGTATCTGCTCATTCTTTGAGTCGCATGTAACAAAGCGTTTAAGACAGTTCCCTAACGCTTGGTATTTTTCATTCCACAGTAGGGTTTTGAGTTTACGACGGTCTGGTTAAGTTTCACAAAGGGAATTATGAAAATCAATATTCGAAATGCAGACATCAAAGATGTCCACTCAATAGCTTTGGTTCACGTGACTTCTTGGGCTCAAGCTTATGATGGTTTACTACCTAAGTCGTTCATTGAAAGCTATAACATTGAACGTCGACAAAAGTTATGGAGTAACACGCTATCTGATAACTTAGCATCAGTACTTGTTGCTGAGATGGGTAATGAGATTGTTGGCTTTTTAAGTTATCGAGAGCCTCGAGGCGACCAATCGAGTAATTCTATCGAGCTTAATTCTCTGTATGTAGCTCCTGGCTTATTTGGTCGTAGCATTGGCAGTGACTTATTCGATTATTTTGAAAAATGTCTGCTTAATACCTCTTATACACAGATAGTATTATGGGCTTTAGACACCAATCAAATAGCTTTGAATTTTTATCGTAAGCACGGTTTTTGTGAAACGGGGCTTCAAGGTAAAGAACGTCTTGATGGCACTATTCTAAATGACCTTCAAATGGTTAAGTCGATAAAAGCCTAACAAATAAATCACTCATAAGGAAATTCATGGAAGAACTTCAAGGTGGGCGTGAAGGGCAGGTTTTTCGCTCTGAAAACAAGATTTATCGACCACGTGGTAAGTGGTCTAAAACGATACATAGTTTGTTGTCCCATATTACCGAGAATGGCTTTAATGCAGCTCCTAAGCCCTACGGTTTTGATGACAAAGGTAATGAAATTTTATCTTATGTTGAAGGAGAGGTTTTCAATTATCCGTTAAAAGGTAATATTGCCACGACAGAAGCACTGACTTCCGCCGCTAACCTTCTTCGTTTATGCCATGATGCATCTAGTTCGTTTCTATCACATCATCGACTGAATCATTAGAGTGGATGCTCCCCAGGTTCGTGGTGAAAAGCTTGTTAATTACGTGATGGAGAAATTCAGTTAAGTCTATGTCTTAGTAAACGTGTGATTGCGGCGTTATACCAAACTTTCACCAACGAAAAGGGGATATATCTCAATCCCCTAAATATCACATTACCCTTGAGTTTCTTGCTTTAAGTAGGTAATGCACATTTCTTGTGCTTGTATGTTTCTTTCTACTTGTTCATTTTCTCTAAGCTCTAAGTAAAGCTCAATACATTTATTAGTGGCAATAATTAGCGATTCTTTTTCTGGCTTTGCTACCGTAAGTTCTAATTCTTTACTGAACTCAGGTAAACGAGTTTCAATTTTCCTTACACCAGATGGAGTTAGTCCCGCCTGTTGTAGAGCTAATGGTGATAAGGCGACATTTCTGAGAAATGATAAAAACTCAAGAGCTTCAAAATATTCACCTCTAGCAACTTTAGTTGCTGCATAATGAATCCAAATCCAAAAACGATCTTCAATCCATTGTGGCTCTGGGCATGGGTATTGATGTTTTTTTGTTTTAAAAGTATCAGTTAGAAGCTGCTCTTTTTCCCATAAAACCTTCGTATCATCAACACGAGTTGCCGCGTCGGGTAAGGATACAAATTTGTAGTCGACATGTATTGCATGTGGTGCATAAAGAGCGATAACTAGTCGTGGCTCACCAACATGTTCGCCAGTAAATGCTGCTATTTTACCTTCGATGCTGTTAATGATAGTAAACCGTTCAGTCATGATATCGTCAAAGTCTGCTGGGTTTACAGCAATAACTAAGTCTAAATCACTATATTTGTCCATATCGTCAGAAGCATATGATCCACTAGCACCAATCCCAAGGATCCGCAGATCCTTTTTTAATGTAGTAATGATTTTGTCTAAAAGTTGCTTATGAGTCTCAGGGAGAGTTTTTGGATAGTCCATATTTTACCTTTTACCTAAGTTGATCCTAAAACTACAAGTTAAGTAGTTAGTGCGGTAAAATTAACGCAGCATTACAATATCGCTAAAAAACAGTTTATATGCAACTAAAATTTGGTATAACAAATGCATCAGTATGATTTTCTACACTGTTATTTTGCTGACTATTCTGGTGAACTACAACCAGATGCAGAAATTGAAGAGCTTAGGTTTATTGACGGATAAGATGAAAGCGTATGCTCTGTCGCGGCATTGGTTGCTCTACGTTGGTTAGAATCTAAATCTCTGCTTGGTGAAAATGCCTAATAAAACATTTAGGTAGGGTTTTCAACGCTCGGTTTTTTTGTGTGTGACGAATTACAGTGGGCATTAAAAATGCATTAACTATTGATAATAGTTATCATTCAGTGTTATTGTTCTGTTAATTTTATAATAAGAAGGATGGCTAGGATGAAAATTAGAATGATCGCAGTGTTTTGTTTGGCAGCAATGGCCCCACAATCATATGCTGATGCATACAATATTAATGATTGTAATATATTAAAATTAGGGAAGTACTATAGCTTAGACACCAATAATGGGTACTGCTTGCAGACAAAAGTTGATAAGGCGGTATTTATTAACTTATCGTCAGCTAAAATTGAAAGTATAGATTTAAAGCAATCGTCATACATTGTATATCCAAAAGAATATTTAACGACTACGGGTAAGTTTGCACTTAATAATGCAAAAGGTGTCGTTATTGGCTTGGAAGGAAAAGGGCTTATTGTTGCTCGAGACTTAGATAAAAAGAAGGTCACTTTAAAGATCGCTCCTGCTGTGATCTATGCTGGAGGCGGAGCTGTTGTTGGGGCAATGGCTGTGGTAGGAAGTAACCCTGATGCTGGTTTTAGAGAGGTAGCGATTGGCGCTTTTTCCGGTGCAGTTGGTGGAGGGTTAACTCCTATTATGGGAGCTGGAGTTTTTGGTACTGTTGCCGCCGGTGGGTTAGGAGTATCTGCTTCAGGTGGTTGTTCATCATGCCACAATTAGCTTTTATTTTTGTTATTGCTGAATTTGTTATCTTAATATTATTAACTACAAATACATGGAAACATCGTATTTCGTTATTTTTTTTATGTTGTTTTAGTTTTTGGATAAATAAGAATGTGGAACTTAACTTATGGGTATATATGTTAAGTGCTCCAATTATTTTTTTGTTTGATTTCTATCTTAAAAAATCAAATGATGAATTATCATTTAGTTTTATGTTAATTATATTTATTATACTTTTTCTTTATCCTGTTTTTTTATGGAGCTAAGAATAAGTAAAGATAATCTGATTGTTTTTTCTATTTTTCCGAAATTTTCTAATTCGATGAACGTATTTAGGGTGAAATTTGAGAAAGGTAAAGAACCTGAAAACGATTATTTAGGTGATATGCTCGTAAGTTATGGTTTTGAAGTCCATGAACAGAAAACAGGCTTCATCAGAGGAGATCTAAGACCTGTAACATACGAGAAAATTTATACGCATGAACCGAAGAATGAGCATGGTTATGCTGATCTTTTATTTGTAAAGTATTATTAACTAATAAACATGAGGGCTCTGTTATAAAGTTTGATTTACACTCTGATTTAGACTAAAAAGATATCTCACTGCTTGTTGGTTATAAATTAAATTCATTGTTTAAATAATGTTTATATTTGACTCTATAGTTTATTGGAATTACTGGGTTTATATATAAATATTAGTATCTTTAAATTATATAATTGCTAATGGTCCGAGTAGAGTAATAGTTCTATTCGGCTTTTTTGATCTTTCTTTTTTAATATAATAGATTAAATCTGGTGTTTTTTATTTTAAAATAGTTATTATACTTATAATTGCAGTCAATTTTATATAGATATATATCAGAGGAAAGCATTGAAAAAATTTATATTGATTATTGCGTTTTTAATTTCAGGATGCAGTGAGGTTATCAGTCATAACTATCCTACATATCAAGATGCTTTAGAAAATCAGCTTTTTGAGCGTGGTTGGTTACCAAATATTTTACCTGAATCAACGACAAAGATTATCGTTAATAATGATCTTGATCTCAACGCTTCAGCAGGGAGTTTTGTTATAGCTAAACCAGATTTAACTGTTTTTGTTTCACAACTCACTCTTGTGAATGGCAAAGATAGTGTTTTTGAATATTCTTCTGGTAGAAGTGTTTGGCGGTTTACGATTGAAGAAAATGGTTTAGTGGATTATCTACTATTAGCGAATTGAAGAGACAACCGTGAATAGGAAATAGTCTTCTAATCTTAATAGAAGGTCTAATGGTAATTTAGGAGGCGTGATGGAATTATTACACGAAGAAACAATATGTTGCCCTTACTGTAATGAATTAATTGTTATTCTAATTGATCAAGAGGATCATGACCAAGAGTACATTGATGACTGCAGTGTTTGTTGCCGACCCATTCACATTCACGTCATGACTAACGCTAATGATGAGTTAGTCGTGACTGTAAATGATGAAAATGAAGCTTAAGCGTAAATCATTATTTTTCTAAATCAATCGTTTTACAACGGATAGAAAGTGTAGACATACTTGCACTTGGCGATAAGCTACGGATAAAATCAATGGCTTTAGTTAAGTCTTGAGTTTCGATTTTAAGGTTGTTCATAATGCGGCCATCATTAGTCATGTCTGTATCAACAACACTTGGGCATAAACAGCAAACCTTAACTCCAAAAGGAAGTAATTCCTGATAGAGCGACTGGCTATAACTCACAATAGCGGCTTTTGTTGCTGAGTAAACGGCGATTTTAGGAACTGGCTCTAGGCCTGCGGTTGAGCCGATATTATAAATCTCACCATAACCTTGCTCTTTCATTTTTTCGACAACCAAATTACATGCAGTAATCGTAGAAAGTAGGTTAACATTTACTAATTCTGAGAGCTGATTTAGTGTTAAATTAGTGTGCCCAGCCATGAGTATACCTGCGCTATTTACCATTACGTCGATAGAGCTGTAATTAGTAATAATTGATGAAATGCTTGATTCAACATCCACAGGGTTATTAAAATCGATATTAATGGCTTCAATACTGCTTGATGGATATTGAGCTTCTAGTTCTCGCTTTGTAGTATTGAGATTACCCTTATTTAACGAAACTAAAATAAGTGAATAACCTTGTTGAGCAAAGTAATGAGAAATCGCTTTTCCTATACCTCGACTCGCACCTGTAATGAGTGCAAATTTAGACATAACAGACTCCTTGTTTATTGTTTTTTGCACCTTAACATCTTCTAATGCTTTCTAAAAGTGACAATCTTATTTAGGCATTTATTATTTTTGTATGTATTTTTAGCAAAAAGATAACAAACTCATTAAAACACTGGCATATATTTGGTTTTTAACATTATTAAGTATCATTGGTTTTAATGATGACCGTGTAATACGATTACGTATTAAAAATACCCGTAAGCAAATGAGGTTAGGGCATGAAAAGTAACTATCTTGATAGAATTTACCGTGGAAAAGTGGAGCATCGCTACGGCTTTGATACAGCGATGAATAAGCTACCTGTAGATACTCACTTATCTCTTTCTCTGGAAGGATTAGAAGGAGATCAGTGTGCTGATTTACGTCATCATGGTGGCGTTGAGCGTGCGTTGCATCAATATCCTCTAGAGCATTATGCTTACTGGAAAAAAAAGTATGGTGGTGATGTTCAGTGGGAGGCTCCTGGTATGGGGGAGAACCTTAGTTCAAGAGATATGACAGAAGAGACTGTTTGCTTGGGGGATCGTTATCAATGGGGAGAGGCTATTATCGAAGTGAGTCAACCTCGTTCACCATGCTTTAAATTGAGTAAACGTTGGCAGGTAGAGAATTTCTCTGTTGATATGCAAGAGATTAGTCGCTGTGGTTGGCTATATCGTGTCATTCAACCGGGAATGGTCAGTGTTGATGAACCTCTCGAATTGATTGAGCGAGAACCTAACGCAATGACAATACGTGAAGTGTGTGATGTGTTTTTTGGTGATCCGCTGAATAATGATGGTCTACTAAAGCTACAGCAACAAACTAAATTATCAGCCAGTTGGATGACGAAAGTAATAGAACGTCTTGAGACTAACCGCGTAGAGAATTGGAATTTTAGATTGCTTGGACACGAAGGTCTTTAAATACAAAATAGAAGTACCTACCTTATCGGTACTTCTATTTTCTTAATCACTAAATTAAAGGCAGAAGAGCATGCGTGTATTAAAATATCTTATGTTATTTTATCTGACTGTAAGTGAAGTAACGATGAAGTATAATGTTTTTAGAATTAATTAAAGGTTAGGTATTTATGAACAATAATCGAGAGATCATCGCGAGTTTGCGTGAACGTATTCCAACGTTTGAATGTACGCCAGGGTGTCATGATTGTTGTGGACCAGTTACAACGTCTTCAGAAGAAATGTCTCGCTTGCCAGTAAAAAGCGATGAAGAGCATGAGGCTGCATTAAATGAATTTGATTGTGTTCATTTAGGACCGAAAGGTTGCACTGTTTATGAAGAAAGACCGTTAATATGTCGACTTTTTGGTACAACACCGAACATGCCATGTCCAAATGGCTGCCGACCTAAAGAGATGATTGATTCAAAAACTGAACGTCAGATCCATAGCTATATTGCGAATACAAGACAAGTGCTAGTGTAAATATAATCGTTTTTTTATCGTAGCTAAAACTTAAGCCGAGTAGAATGCTTCTCGGCTTTTATACTCGATTTTCTATCCAGTTTGATAATTGTTTTGCTTGTTTTAATGCATTAAAGTTTTTTTCTACTCGTTGTCTTGCCATTGCTCCCATTTTAGCTCGTTGCTCAAAAGTAAGTTGTGCAAATTGTTCAATGCTTTTTTTCAGCTCTACAACGTTTTTTTCGTTGACTAAGTAGCCTGTCTCAGAGGTGACTATTTCTTTACACCCCATTATATTCGTAGTGATGACTGGCGTTCCAACAGCCATGGCTTCTTTTAACACTAACGGACCAGTATCAACACAACCTGTTTGAGAGAAACAGAAAGGGGCAATTAGGCAATCATATTTAGATAGATTTTCTTTTACCCAATGGTGTGGTTGAGCGCCTAAGAAACATACATGATTTGATAACCCCTTAAGTTTTACCTGCTCTTTTAATTGTTCTTCCATTTCACCCGTACCAATAATATCTAAATGAACATTAAGCGACTTAGCGATTGGCGCTAGAGCATCAATTAAGTGATGAATTCCTTTTTGTTGAACTAATCGACCAAGAAATACAAAGCTTAAGTAATTAGAAGGTTTTTTATCTTCCACTACAAATTGATCTGTTTTTACACCGCAATGTAAGAGTTTTATGTTGCCGGCTGCCATTTTCTCAAAATCATTTTTCATGTCTTTGCAGACCGTAACAACGAAGTCACTGGCTAAAATTTTCTTATCTATATCAAAAGCCGCTTCATATACATCATGGCCATGAGCAACAAACGAGCAAGTGATATTAAGTAATTTAGCAGCAACAATAGCGTGAGCTGCAGTATGCTGGCAAAAATGTGCATGGATATGATCGGCTTTAATGTCGGCAAGCTGTAAAGCCAATTTTAATCCGTAGTTAAAAAGAGATCTCTTAGGTAAATGCTTTTGTTCTCGAATGAATTTCATTGCTTCTAAAACGCCTGACAGGTGGAGATTTTTAAACATATCAGCCTGTATGTTTTTACCTATTTTAATAACGTTATAATTAAATTTATGTTGATAATCTTCAATTTCAAACGCTAATACGCATACGTCATGCCCACATGCCTTAATAGCGTCAACCTCCGTTTGAATGAAGGTTTCACTAAGAACAGGATAGGTTGGAGCAATAAAAGCCACTTTCTTCATATTCATACCCTCTAATACTAACTAAGTAATTAAAGCAAAATGTACGCCATTAATTATTCCTAATAATATCAATATCTTGTTGTTTTTTTTGTCGTGCTTTGTCATGCGTTCTCAAAATGACAATCAATATGAAATAATGATGAGTGTATTTTTCATTTAGCGTATGCATTTTAATAAAAGTAAAAATTATTAATGTAATTCAATACCTTAGCGTTTGGCATGTTTTCTGCTGTAGTTAATTATTACTTCAGTGTTTAGGGATAAAGTTATGGCTAAGGTATCGATAATCATTCCAACATATAATTGTTTAGTTTTTCTGCCTACCGCGATAGACAGTGTATTAACGCAAACACATCAAGATTTTGAGCTATTGATCATTAATGATAATAGTACAGATTGCACGGCAAGTTATTTAAATACATTAATAGATGAAAGAATTATAACGATAACGACTAATGGTGTAGGGGCATCTCTGGCTAGAAATCTAGGGATATCTAAGGCATCAGGTGAATTTATCGCATTTTTGGATGCTGATGATTTTTGGTTGCCAGAAAAGCTGTCAATGCAATTAGCTTTGCATGCTGATTTTCCTAATTTAACGATGAGTTTTACCAATTATGATCATTTAACTGAGAGTTATGAGTCGATTGTCGATTGCTTTGGTTATTGGAATCAGTTTCAAGGACATAAAGAAGAGTTTATTACGCTTAAAAACCCACTCAACTTCATTATTAAAAACAATATTATCGGGACGTCGACGGTTATGGTAAAAACCAGTGCTTTAACTCAAATGAATCGGTTTAATGAGGATTTAAAGTATGGTGAAGATTGGGACCTATGGCTAAGAATATGCGAAAGTCATGACGTTGGAGTTCTAAATTCCATTCAAACAGGTTACTTGATGCGTCAGAATTCTGCGACTCAAACCGATGGATTGCGATTAAGAAATCTTCGATGTATTGAGTCTATTTTGAGTCGTTATGAAAAAGGGAGGGGGGAATGGAACTTGTCTTCTTCTGCACTTAAAAATGCAAGAGCGCGAATATTTGAAGGATATGCTGATTACCATCGTGGTTTGTGTCAACACCGCTCTGCAATAAGGTATGGAATTTATTCATTATTTCTTGCGCCTCAAAAAAGAAGAGTTCGTAGTTTGCTTGGTGATTGTAAAAGCATGTTATTACCAGCTTAAGAGGAAGATAGAATGAATTCACTTAAGCAATCAGCGTATTATGCTGTTGGGATCTTAATGATGAAGGGGATCTCTCTTGTTATGATCCCCTATATCACACATAAAATGACGCTTGAAGAGTATGGTTCGTTAGAGTCTTTAGTACTACTTGCTGACATAGGAACCATCTTATTTGGCTTTGGTATTGTTGACGCAATGTATCGTTATGTTGGCGTTGCTAAAGGAGAAGAGAAACGTCAATTGGTGTCAAATTGTTTTACGCTAAGTGTGTTTGTTTGCCTTTTAGGTGGGTTATTCATTGCTATTAGCTTACCTGCTTTATTGCTGGTATTACCGGTTAAATTTTCTTCCTATCAAATATTCCTTTTACTTATTCCTACAATGCTTGATGGTGTTATTTCAATTCCGTTGACCTTGTTGAGGATGAACGCAATGGCTAAACGTTTTTGCTTTTTAAATGTATTTAAAGCGGCAATACAAGCAGTGATGACATTTTTACTTTTAGAAGCAGGATATGGTATTGATGGTGTGCTTATCTCTGGTGCGGTATCAAGCATTGTCTTACTGATATGCTTACTGAGTTATCAGTGGCAAGAAATGGGATCATTTGGTTATTTAAAATCATCTAAGTTGGTATTGAGCTTCGGACTTCCTGTGCTAGTTGGCGGATCTTCCGTATATATGATTAATGGATTAGACCGCTGGTTTTTAGCCAGTTTTATAGGGGTGGAGGAATTGGCAGTGTATGCAGTTAGCGCTAAATTTGCGTTGATATTAGGGCTTATTCTTCAACCTTATGCACTGTGGTGGTTTCCTAATCGAGTCTCTATATTACAACTTGAAGATGGGAAGAAAACATGCGCCGATAAAGCGTTGCTCGGAGTAAATATTGGTATTGTTATGGGGACTTTATTGATCCTTATTGTTCCTGGATTAATTACTGTAATGTTACCTCGTAGCTATAATTTAGCCGGAACAATTGCTGTGGCTTTACTGGCGATTGGTATGATTAAAAACGCTGGTGACTATTTGAATTTAGGGTGTTATAGCGGCAATTCGAGCCACTCTCAAATGTGGATTCAAGGCATTTGTGCAGTTGTTGCCGCGGCCGGCTATTTTGTTATAACTCCAACATTTGGTTTATGGGGGGTTGTAGGTGTTTTGGCTACGGCCTACACATTACGTTTGGTATTGTTATACATAGTAAGTCAATCGATGGAGTTTCTTCCTTATGAGTATTCAAAATTACTTACTTGCATTGTGATCGCTTTCTTTGCCATTACATTCGATCGTTTTTTAGAGCATACACTTATAGATGTACCTGAACTTGTCATCGGAGTTATTGTGAGTTTACTTGCACTGATTATTTTTGTTAAGTGCGCGGTTATTCCGTTTCCTGATACGAGGTTTATCACAACAAAACAGAGTTAATGTGTAGAAAGGGGCGATTTTGTATTGATGTTATTTTTGTTCTCTTTGTAATGAGTGAATGATACGTTTAGATCATAATAATAAATATCTTATTAAGACGTACTGTTTTTTGTTATGTTAGAGCGATAAAATAGACAGGGGTAGAAGGTGTCGGGAATTACGGATTTGGATAAGTTACTAGTATCAATGTCTCCAAAATTAATGGATGGTCATTATGTATTTTGTACAGTGCAGGGAAAGTTGAGTGAATACGTTCAATATAATCCGTTAGCAACATACCAAGAAACTGAAGGGCTAACATTGGTATTACCGTTAGAAGAAGCTCGTCAAGGGGAGTTTGAGTTCACCTGTGTGTATTGTTTGATCACGTTAATGGTTCATTCTAGTTTGGATGCGGTGGGGCTAACTGCTGCTGTAGCAAATAAATTGAAGTCATATGACATTAGTGCAAATGTTATTGCTGCTTATTATCATGACCATATCTTTATTCAAAAAGAGAAGGCAGAGCTAGCATTAGAGGCATTGAAAGAACTTAGCAGTTGATATATAAATAGTTGCGGCGATAATGCCGCAACTATTAGATAGAACTGTTTTAATAGAATGTAGCGTAGACATCCACTAAATTATCAGGTTGAGAGGCTGTTACTGAGAAATAAACGTAACCTGCTTTTTCAACGTTCATTTCAATGAATTTGTTACGTGCTTTACCTGTAGAGGAGACTTCATTTTGAATCTCTGTTGGCCAATAACCTTTGGCTGCATAGAGATTAATATCACCTTTATTTACATTTGCTGCTGTTTTTTTCTTATCAACCCAAATACGGACAGTTTGCTCATCTTTTGGTACATATAATGCTAAATAACGCTGTTTATTAATTATGATCTCTGTTGCGACATTATTATCTAATAGGATCGGTTTTAAATTATCAGATGGCACTGAAGGAGTCGTGGACGTATTATTAGTGTCTACATTAACCGCTAAAGTCACTTGTTTAAACGCTTCTCGTGCTGCGACACTAAAGTAATAGCGGCCGACTTTAAGAGGTGTACTGGTATTATTTGATCCAAATTGAATGCTTTCATCGCTACCACGTTGAAAATTACTTGTTTCATAATCATAGTAGTGAGCGACTTTATTGAAACTTGCATATAAATCGGCATCACCATCTCCATTGATAGATACAGACACGACTGCTGCATCTGATGTGACATCAAAATAAAATAATTGCTCATTATAAATTTCTGACGATAGTGTGATGGTTGTATTAGCACTGAGTGCGGTCATCGTTTCTGAAGGTTGCGTTGGTTTCTGAGGCTCATTGGTTTCTTTGTCATCAAGTGTCGTTTCATCAACAACAGTATCTAGCCATACATTGAATTCATTATCGTATTGTTCACCAATATTTTTTATTGTTTTAGCCCATTCTTTATAATCGCCATCGCGAGAAAGTGCTAATAAAAGATCGACCTTTTCAGGATGGTTATCGATAAGAAAACGAACGGCTAAATACCCCCAACGATAAATACGGTCAGTATTATGATCGTATGTTGTGGCTAACACGTCAGATAAGCGATAGGTTTTTTGTCGCCCAATTTGAATCGCTGCACTATAAGTGTTTTTATAAGACATATATTCAGCAAAACCTTCTAGCCACCAAACAATATAACCTTCTCGTAAATTATCGTTAAAATCGCCATGTTGGTTAAAGCGGCCATCCAGATAATGTATGTATTCATGCTCAAGGTTTAAGATAGAAAATTTGTTGTTATTATCTTGGCGATAAGCAATAAATCGAGCTTGATTGTTTATTTTACTTGGTGAGCCTTCAAGATATTGGCCACCATTGTTTGTTGTATTGCCAAACAAAAAAGAAGAGTAAGTAATGTAATCAGCATTACTATCGAAGACAGCAACCTCAAGGGTATCGTTTAGGTCATCATCGACTGGACGGTAACCACTGTTAGTAACTAGATGGAAGTCAGCTTCTTTTACATTTAATGTGTCACAACTTGCTTGGGCTTGTTCTTGAGTCATATTTTGGCCACGAATGATTGCAGGACCATCACATTGATAATTTAAGGTCATGATACGTTGTTCTAATTCATCTTTGGCATTTTTAAGACCAAACTCAGCTGCTCTATCTGGGGCGAAATAGGTTATCATTTCAGCTATACCAACCCACATTTTATCGCTTTTACCTCCCAATGGATAACGATCTAATAAATCTTTTAAAATGGTAAATACCTGTTGACGGGTGCTTGCGTGTGGGCTTGCAAGTAAGCGACCCATTTCACGACCGGCATTAGTGACTAAGAATCCTGATTTTGTTTCTAATGCCCATTCTTTATTTAAGATAAATTGGTGTAATTGTGTGAGATATTCTGGATGGGCTTGCAGATTGTCGTAATAGGTTTGTATACCAGAGTGTCCGTTCATTGCTTGAAATAAAACATTTAAGTTTTTCTGATTCTCCCAACTCTCTGCGTTTTCAATAGAGAGGGAATCTAATGACTTTACAAGGGAACTCATGATAGAAGGCAGTTGTCGAATACTGTCAATCATATAGATCATGCTATACATGGCACTCGTTTGGTTTTTCCCTTTTGTCATTGCTTTGGGGTGCGCAATAAAAGATTGGATACTTGCAGCCAATTGCATATCGAGTTGCTCAGAATAATCTTCTAGCTCTGCTTTAAAACCATAACGAACGAAATAAGCTGCGCGAACATATTCTGCTAGATTTTCAATTTTTTTTGCCTGTGTATCTTCACCTTTATATTCCATAATGCGTAGATTAAGTCGGTTAACTACTTTTTGTAATTGTGGTTCACTATATAAGGATTCAAATAATGAACGAGGAGCATCGAACCAAGATCTCTGGCAATTATTATTTGCAATTTCTATTTGATCGAGAAATTGATTTGATTCTGAGATGCTTTTTATTGAGCATGATTGAGCCTCTCCAGGCTCAATAGCAAGTGTAGATGGTGAAATTAAACTTCCTGCAATAGCAAGTGCGAGCGAAGTGATGCGGTACCAACTGCGGATGTAATTATTAATCATAGTATCTCTAAGTTATTGGGTTTATTTTTCGGGGTGTGTTTTTACCAACAAAACATTCACGATACCAATGCAAATCTTATTGTTAAGATCGCAGTTCAGAAATTGCACATATAGTAATTACGCCTATTGCTTTAGATTTAATAACTATTTTCCAATGTTAGATAAAAGTTAATTTAAGAGTGAGGTAATATAAATTATCGGTATTTAATAAATAGAAATCGAAGAGGGCTTATAAATGATTAATAAGAAAATTACGCTTATATTGCGTAGAAATTTAAAATAGTTAAACATAGGTGTATTAATATTATTGTTACCATTGTTAATGTAAGTCTTTGAAAAGAATTAAGAATAAGAAATTATGTTGAAGATGATGCTGGTGAGTCATGGGAAGTATTCTTTAATATGGTTAGAAATATAAATATTCATGATTACTCTAAAGAACAAGTAATCGCATGAGCACCTAGTGATTTTGATTTTACTGTTTGGTGCCATCACCAATATCAAGGTAAAGGGGTCGGTAACGCATTAATGAATCACATTTTCTCTATAGGAAAGGAGAAAGGGTTATCGCGATATTATTCAGAAGTAACTATTTACAGCGAAATCTTTTTATGAACATTTTGGATTTACGATTGTTAAGCAACAAATGATTGATGTTCGTGGGCAAAAGCTTGTAAATTAGGTGATGGAAAAAGTGATTAATTACAGATATCTTTTAATTTAAATGAGTAATGAATGAAGAAGCAAAGTGTCGTCTTAATTTTGACCACGTTATTTTCTGGTTGTAGTACGCAGTTAAGCCCTTTCGATTCGCCGATCACTGTTTTTGACATAGAAGCACAGACGTTCACCTATAGCGGACTAAATGGGAAGGAAGCGGCATTATGGGAAAAGGCTCGGCGCCATATCACACTGGCATATGGAAAAAACCAGCCCATATTACGTGTTGAAAATAAAGCGAGCGGGACTCTACTTGGTAAAGGGATTGTTCGTTGGAAGTCGCCTTCATCTTTAGATAGTGTTGAGTGCTATTCTGAATACGATATCCGATTTATGGCCAGAGATCATAAAGCGCGCTTACAACTGACATTATTGCCGGGTGTTCCAATCCTCTCTGGTTGTGAAAATTGGGGATTGCCTTCTCAATTTGGTTATGAGCAAATTCTTAATAAATTTGAATTGATGTCTGATAGCTTGCATTCTGTTTTACGTGACGTTAAGTAGCATTTATTTTTGTCGACGACTTTTTTGAGCCTCTTTCCTGTCCTAGACTAAAAAATAATGGATGGAATTAGAGAAGGGGTTTTCGATGGTTATAAAAAATAAGCGTACTCATACGAGTATAATTAGCTTCTCTCTCTTTTTTCTTACAACTTTTCCTGTTTCTTCAGATCAAAGATCTTCCTCTTTAGCCGATATCGATTCGTTACCTTATTTTCATGAATGGCCGAAAGTAAATAGTGCTATTCCAAAACGAGATTATATTGAAGAAAGGGTCGCGAATATCGTTGCTCAAATGACATTAGGTGAGAAAGTTGGGCAAATGGTCATGCCTGAATATCGTCAGATTACGCCTAAAGAAGCGAAGCAATATAAGATAGGATCAGTACTTAATGGCGGTGGTGGTTGGCCAAATGAAAACAAACATGCGTCGGCATTAGAATGGGCTTTGCAATCTGATAAATATTGGAGCGCATTAGATCAAGCGTATGCTGGCAGAGGCTTTCGGATCCCATTTATGTGGGCAACAGATGCTGTACATGGGAATAACAATGTGTATGGAGCGACATTATTCCCTCATAACATTGGGTTAGGAGCCGCAAATAACCCTGAGTTACTTTTTGAGATTGGTCGAATTACCGCAAAAGAAGTTGCAGCGACAGGTCTTGATCTTACTTTTGCTCCTACCGTTGCTACGCCGCGTGATTATCGTTGGGGGAGAGTGTATGAAGGGTATTCAGAAATTCCTGATATTACCTACCAATACGCAAGAGCTATCGTTAAAGGCCTGCAAGGAACGGAAAAAGAGCTGCGTTCGGAGCAACGAGTTCTGTCTACTGTAAAGCATTGGATTGGAGATGGAGGTACGTTTAACGGTGTTGATCGTGGTGTTACGTTCTATAGTGAGGATGACTTACGTAATATTCATGCTATGGGGTATTACTCTGCTCTTGAAGCTGGAGCCCAGATAGTTATGACGTCATTCAACTCTTGGCAGAAAAATGACATTAAAGATCGGTCAATAGATACAAAGAAAATAGACAGTAATCGCTTTGGTAAACTTCACGGCAGCCGTTATTTAATCACCGATGTCTTAAAAGAAAAAATGGGATTCGATGGTATTGTTATTACGGATTGGAATGGTCACGGTGAAGTAAAAGGGTGTACAAATCAGAGCTGCCCTAAAGCGGTTAATGCCGGTAATGATTTATTTATGGTAACTGACAATAAAGATTGGAAAGCTTTTTATCAAAACGTAATTAAGCAAGTTCAACATGGTCAAATACCAATGGCTCGAATTGATGATGCGGTAACCCGTATTCTGCGGGTTAAGATGCGAGCGGGTTTATGGGAAAAACCGAGACCGTCTTATCGTATCCTTGCGGGTGAACAACAAATTCTAGGGGCGCTTGAGCATCGAAAAGTGGCTCGACAAGCAGTCAGTGAATCTCTAGTTTTATTAAAGAATGAGAATAAAATACTACCATTGAAACAAAAGAATCGCAGCTATGTTGTGGTAGGAAGTGCTGCCAATGACATTCAAAAACAGAGTGGCGGCTGGACGTTAACTTGGCAAGGAAATGAAAATAAGCCACACGATTTTGTCCATGCCACGACGGTTTTAGATGCGTTTAGACAAGTGGTGGGAGATAAACATGTGTATACCGACCCAAATCAAGCGTCTATGGATGCAATTGCGGTAGTGGTGATGGGGGAAGAACCATATGCTGAAATGTATGGAGATATTAAAGCTCATCAAACATTGGCGTATTCAGAATTGAAACCTAGTTATGCAAAAGACTTACAGCTAATTCAAGAGTTAAAACAGAGAGGATTTAAGGTGGTAACGATCTTATTTTCTGGGCGTCCTTTATATGTAAATCCTGAGTTAGCCCTTTCAGATGCTTTTGTCGCGGCATGGTTACCAGGTACTGAAGGTCGAGGAATTACTGATGTGTTATTTGCTCAAAATGGAGCGAATTTTAGCGGTAAGCTTTCTTATTCTTGGCCAAACAGTAAATGCATGACAACCATTAACGAAAACAGTCGAAATATACCTAATTATCATGCTCCAGATTTTGAACAAATAGGGAAAGAGTTTACACCTTTGTTTCCTTACGGCTATGGTTTGAATTATACCAGTGAGCAACCTTTGGTATCTCTACCTACATTGTTTATGGATAAACGCCAATGGGGATGTGGAGAAACAAAAGCGAAAGATCGACCAACGACAAATCTTGAGATATTCAGTCGTGAAGCGACAACCACGTTTGTACCTAAAGTGAGTGGAAAAGTGACAAAATGGAAAGGAGCCTTTATCTCTAGAGCTAAAAAGATGACAGTGGGTAGTGCGTCAATACTGCCTCTTAATTATAAGCATCAACAAGATGCCTTAAGAATTGATTTTGGCAAACAACTTCCTATGCAATTTTATCTTCAAACTCCTGATAAAAAAGGGATTGATATGCGTCATTATTTAGCAGCAGATTCAACCTTAGAGTTTGATATTGCAGTGCAAAGTAAGATCCCTAACTCATTAAGACTGGCTTCCCATTGTGTTTACCCTTGTGGTGCGATAGCCCCTATACAAAAGGAACTAAAAGCCATTGTAGAAGCTTCTGAATCTGAGTGGGTAACAGTGAAAGTTCCCTTGCGTTGCTTTTCAGATAATGGTGTGAATTTTTCTAATATTAATACGCCATTTCTCTTGTACTCAGATGAACCGTTTCAGTTCGATATTGGTGAAATTAGATATGTCCCAAAAGATGGAGATATTACAGAGAATACGATGAGTTGTGATAGTTTTGAGTCGATTTAATATCAATTACCAATATCAATGCCAATGACACGGTGTTAATCATGCTGTGTCATTGGTTTTAGTTTTAAAATTTAGATTAAATCAGCGCATTAAAGCCAATACATTCAATCCCTTCTTTTTTAAGCCAAAGTGACAATTCTGGTGATGTTAATAACTCTCTTTCTACAACTCGCATAGTTCTGTAGCTCGTTAGTTTAGTAAGATCTGAATTGTCTTCTGTACTTGGGTGGCACATGAGTTCTAAAACGCCATCAGAAAGCGTTTCTTTATAGCTTAAAAGTAGTACTTGTAACTGCTTAAGAGAGACGCCTTCATCAAAAAATTGAGCATCAAATGCATCTGGAGTTGGTACGATTAATCCATCTTGGCCACTAATAATATTATCTATGCGGCGAACCGGAAGACCTGTTTCATTAGCAAATCGAATAAACGCTTTTTTTAGTGGAGGGTATACACCAGCGAAATGGTGGCTATCAATATGATTAATGTCAAAACCTGCCTTAATTGCTGCATTGTACTGTGCTTTAAGTTCAATATAGACTTCTTCATCACTCACATTCTTTGTCATTAATATTTTTCTATCGAGAAAATAACCATGTTCATCAACCAAGCTTGATACGGTCAAAGGATCAGATAACGGTTGTCCTGCAGTGACAGTAAAATGTAAACCAACCTCAGGAACTAAACCTTGTTTATATAAGAGTGCTGCGTGATCAACGCCTTGTTGATTCATCATTACGGTTGTAGATGTAACGATGCCTGATTGTAGACATTCTACGATCCCGTTATTGACACTTTCTGATAACCCAAAGTCATCGGCGTTCATGATTAATTTCATGGTGGTTACCTTAATATTGAATATGTTGAACTGCTAAGTCTATTAATAAGCCATTTAATCACCACTGACAAGTGAGTATACTTGGGGGAGGGATTGCTGGTTCTAATGCGTGATAGAGACCACGATTTGATTGGGTACATAAATCTTACGTGAAGGAGAAAACGTGATTATTAGAGCTATTTTAGAGAAAGACATTGATACGATACTTGAGCTAAATGAGCAGTTTGTGCACGTATTAAGCCCAATGAATAAGAGTAAGTTAATTCGGCTCATTGAAATGTCGGCGATATCTGTTGTTATCGAGGAAGATAACCATATTGCAGGTTTTATGCTGGCTTTTACTCAAGGAGTAAAATATGAAAGTATTAACTATGAGTGGTTTAATGAAAATTATGATTCATTTTTGTATATAGATAGAATTGTTGTTTCTGAGCATTTTCAAGGAAAAAGAGTCGCATCGAGACTTTATAAGCAGGCGTTGGATTTGGCAGCAGAACGTTCGTTATCTTGTGTTGTTGCTGAAATTGATATTATGCCACCGAATGACCCTTCATTACTTTTCCATCAAAAAATGGGCTTTAAAGAAATTCAGTTATTAACGCATAATGAGAACAAAGTAGTGTCTTTACAAGAATTAATAATAAGTTAACTTGGTTGAGGCTTTATAGTTACTGTCGTCAATTTTCGGAGAAATGTTATGAATAAAAAATTATCACGTCTGTGTGTTATCTCTGCAATGAGTTGCAGTGGATTGTTTTTAGGTTTGTCTACGGCGCAAGCGTCAGCAACATTGGATTGCCGTGATCAAGTAGGTTGCGCTCAGAAAACTTGTGAGATTGAAAAGCAAATTAGTATTGCTAAAGATAATGGGAACGAACATAAGCTCTCTGGCTTAAAAATAGCACTGAAAGAAGTTGCTACTTATTGTTCTGATGCAGACATTAAAGACGACTTGAAAGAAGAAATTGAAGAGTTAAATGAAGAAATAGCTGAAGATCACTCCGATCTCATTGAAGCAAAGCAAGATCAGAAAGAAGATAAAATTCAAAAATATCAAAGAAAGATAGCAGAAAAAGAACAAAAAATAGAACAACTTAAAGACGAATTATCAAGAATCAAATAAATCAAAGTATCTAGGAGTTAATAGCAAATGGATTTAAATATATATCAGGTTGATTCTTTTACGAGTGAAGCGTTTAAAGGAAACCCTGCGGGTGTTTGTATTAGTGAAAATGGCTTAACAGAAGCACTGATGCTATCTATTGCTGAAGAAATGGCCGTATCCGAAACGGCTTTTTTATCTCTTTCAGACATGAGATTGAGATGGTTTACACCTCAAGTTGAAGTGGCTTTATGTGGTCACGGAACCTTGGCTGTTGCGCATATTTTAAAAGAGATTGGTGCTGCAAAAGCGGGTGAATGTATTGAGTTTAATACGCTGTCTGGCGTCCTGTCTGCCAAACTTCAAGACTCAACTATTGAATTAGATTTTCCATCCACCACAATTTCGTTTAACTCGATAAAAAATAAGGCGTTATTAACGTGTTTAGGGATTAATGAAAGAGAGGTTATTTCATTTGGTATATTTGATTCAAAAGAGCTTATAGAAATAGAAAGTGAAGAGGCGTTATTGGCGTTGTCTCCTAATTTCGATGGATTAAAGCAGCTTTCAGGCCGTGGGGTGTTGATTACTGCGAAGTCTTCATCAGAACAATTGGATTTTGTGTCTCGCTATTTTGCTCCTTGGGTAGGAAATAATGAAGATCCGGTCACGGGTTCGGCACATTGTGCATTAACGGTTTATTGGGCTGAGAAACTGAAGAAATCAACTTTCAATGCTTATCAAGCCTCTTCTCGTGGTGGCTATATTGGAACAGAGCTTCTTTCTAATGGAAGAATAAAGTTAATTGGCTCTGCAGTAACCACGATAAAAGGGCAAATGTTCGTATAGAGGGCGTTTTCTTGAGTAATCAATATGAATAAAGCAACAATTATGGGTTTGTTTACCTCAGTGTTAGGTTTGATAGGACTTATTGCTGCGTTATCTATTGGATCTCATTTCCCTATCTATAGGTGGCCTTATGATGCATTTCAAGGTATTGCCTTTTCTTTGGCATTTGGGTTAGGTTTTTCAGATACAGTTAGTTACGTTGTCACTATTATTCTTGTTTTTCTTGTTACAGTTACTTTCTTTACTATAGGTATTAAGTTATCGCGTTTCTTATTTAGTTTTAAGTAAGTGAACCGCAAAATAAATAGATTAAGCAAAGTAGGTCACATTCCGTGTTTTTATGTTACGTATAATCCTAAGGTGATTGTTTTTATTAAATTTTCTAGGATTTTAAATGACTGAAAAAGAAAAAATGTTAGCTGGTCTTCCATATGATGCTTGGGATGAAATTTTACTTAATGATCGCATGAATGCTAAGGCGCAATGTCATCAGTTTAATTTGGCAGATCCAACCAAATTAGATGAAAGAGTGGGTATCTTAAAAAAGTTGCTATGCATAAAAGATAACGCTCACATGGAGCCTAATTTCTTTTGTGATTATGGTTATAACATTGAAATTGGTAGCAATTTTTATTCTAATCATAACTTGACGATTGTCGATGTGTGCAAAGTAACTATTGGTAATAATGTCTTATTTGGCCCTCATGTGATGATCTCGACGGGCACTCATCCATTAGATCCTATTGAGCGTCAGAAAACAGAATACGGCGCGAGCATCTCTATTGGTAATGATGTTTGGGTTGGGGGTAATGTATCTATTTTACCGGGAGTTAAAATTGGTAATAATTGTGTGATAGGTGCCGGCAGTGTTGTTAATCGTGATATTCCTGATAACAGTGTTGCTGTCGGTAATCCGTGTCGCGTTATTAAATCAGTTTAGATTTGCAAATAATGTTTAAGTAAGGAAAACCTCGGTTAATATCCGAGGTTTTTCATTATCTATTATGAGCATGAACCACAGCAAACTCCTGGTTCTCCGTGTTTTTTTACCTTTTTTTCTTTATCTTCAAATGATTTTTTTTCATTTAAAATTGGTTGCTGTACTAATTTATCATCAGTTGGTTTATTTTCGCTTTTTTTGAATATCTTTGTGAATGATAGTGTCATGGTAATTTCTCTCTGTGATCAATAAGGTGTATTTAAAATGCATCTTATTTAAAATGTTACAAATAGTCAAGATTTCACATAGGACAAATAAGTTCTAATACTTTCATCGATATTTAATGGGGTGTTTGCTGGCTATGAAGATGCAAGGCTTTCATATCAAGAGGTAGTCGGTGATTTCTTCTAATTAGACTTATGTAGCAAAACATCTCAGGGTGGGGCATTATGCATTTTTATATTTAAAAATAGTGCATATAAATAGGTAGTTATGGACAGTTTTTTTAGTAGTGAGATCATTCTCTCTAACTCGACCTTCTTTTTCTTTATGACTTTGCTGCTTACTGGTTTTCTTCATATACCATTATTGTGTGGTAAAAACTTGTCTAAAATACAATGGAAAAAAATTGATTATCTTTGGCCTATTGTTGCCGGTATAGGTTTAATGGGGACAGTATCAGAGGTGAGATCAAGAGTGGCGAGCGATTGGGCTGAAACAGAACATACGCGTGCTGTGTTAAGTCTTGAATCTATTAATGATTATACTGTAAATCAATTAAACAGTTTTTTATGTGTGAATGATTTAAGGGTTGATGAGCGTGTAGCATCACAACAATCTTGTTTATGGCTTTCAGAGTCTGCGCATTATTTACAATCAATGAATTTTAACGAATTACCCAATATTACGTTTGATAGTTTGCCAAAAATCACATTTAAGTCTGATCTAATCGATTCGAATGTTATGTGGTTGCAAGGTATGTTTGATAATTATCAGGCTCAAAAATATGTCTATGAAAGTACGGTATTAGAAACAAAGAAACACCCATTAGAAGAGCTATTTTGGTATTTGAGTCCTTATTTGATCTGTATTGCGATTTCAGTTCGTGTTACTAAAGTATCTGCAGAGTTAAAGATGGAGAGACAAGGTGAATGAGCTAGCTTAAGTGGTGGTCAGTCCAGACGGTGTCTAGCATGAAAAAGGGAATTTATATGCACACGCGACCGCGACTTGTATGATCTATCGGGATAAGTAAGAGCGAGCTATAAGAGTAAATAAGAGAAGAGATTTAAACAGCTAAGAGCGGTATATTAACCATGCCACTCTTAGTTTTATTCGTTTATTTTGGATACTTGATTACGCGTTTTTTAGCATATCTAGAGCAACCGCCTCAGCGATTTTAATTCCATCAATACCTGCAGATAGAATACCACCGGCATAACCTGCGCCTTCACCACCAGGGTATAGACCTTTGGTGTTTAAACTTTGGAAGTCTGGACCACGTTTGATCTGAACAGGAGATGAAGTTCGAGTCTCAACGCCTGTTAGCATTGCGTCTTTGCTGTCAAAACCACGGATTTTCTTAGCAAATGCAGGCAGAGCTTCGCGAATTGCTTCAATAGCGAAATCTGGTAATGCATCACTAAGATCAGTCATCTTAACGTTAGGCTTGTAAGATGGCTCAACGTTTTCGAATGGTTTGCCTTTGCCTGCTGCTAGGAAGTCGCCAACCATTTGTGCAGGTGCATCATAGTTGCTTCCGCCCATTACGTATGCATGACGTTCTAGCTTACGTTGTAGAGCAATGCCTTGCAGCGGATCGTTATTAAAGTCTTCAGGTGAGATCCCAACAACGATTGCACTGTTTGCATTACGCTCACTACGTGAATATTGGCTCATACCGTTAGTTACTACTGCATGCTCTTCTGAGGTAGCAGCAACAACAACACCACCCGGACACATACAGAAGCTGTAAACTGAACGGCCATTTTTACAATGGTGAACAAGTTTGTAATCGGCAGCACCTAGAAGTGGGTGACCTGCATTCTTGCCGAAGCGTGCTTGGTCAATCATTTCTTGTTTGTGTTCAACACGGAAACCAATCGAGAATGATTGTGCTTCCATGTGTACACCTTTATCGTGCAACATTTGGAATGTATCACGAGCACTGTGGCCAATAGCAGCAACAACGTGTTTACTATTAATGACTTCGCCACCGTTTAGCGTCACACCTGTTACTTGTCCGTCTTCGATATTGATCTCGTCAACGCGAGTTTCAAAACGAATGTCGCCACCTAGCTCAATGATCTTGCTACGCATTTGTGAAACCATAGTCACTAGCTTATAAGTACCGATATGAGGCTTACTTACGTAGATGATTTCAGCAGGCGCACCGGCTGCAACAAATTCTGTTTTTACTTTAAGTCCTAGGAAACCTGGATCTTTCACTTGGCTGTATAGCTTGCCATCAGAGAATGTGCCTGCGCCGCCTTCACCAAACTGAACATTTGATTCTGTGTTTAATTCACTGGTACGCCAAAAACGGAAGGTATCTTTCGCACGTTCGTGTACTGATTTACCACGTTCTAAGACGATTGGCTTGAATCCCATTTGCGCTAAGATAAGAGCAACAAATAAACCACATGGGCCCATACCGATAACAATAGGGCGCTCAGTTAAATCAGCAGGAGCAGTGGCAACGTATTTGTATTCAGTGTCAGGTGAAACACGAATATTATGGTTGTCTTCAAAGTTGCCTAATAGCTGCTCTTCATTCACGTCTTGCAGGGTAATATCTAACGTATAGATTAAGAAAATTTGATTCTTTTTACGTGCGTCATAGCCACGTTTAAATACATGGATATCAACCAGCTGTTCTTCAGTAATAGACAGTGTGCTTAAAACTGCATTTTTCAGTTCGTCTTCACTGTGATCCAGCGGTAATTTAACTTGGTTGATACGTATCATAATTCACCTGATAGTTGGCATGAAAATAAGCGCGTAGTTTACGTGATCTATCTCAAAAATGTAATCTATATTGCAGGCTAAAAACGGCAAAAGTACTCATTTTATATTACGCCGTGCCACTGATGTTTTTCTGCTAATTTTTTCAATAGGTTAATTTCGTTTTTTGAGTTCAGTTTTAACCAGTCAACTAAATCATCAATCACCATTGAGTGGGTACGTTGATGTCCGTAATATGTCCACGCACTGTGCTGTACTTTGGCGTTTTCAGGACAATAAAAGAAGCCTCTTTCTAATTCTTGAAGTATGAGAAGTAAATCAGTTACGGTAACGCCTTGTCCTGATAAACACGCACTCAATGCTAAATCTAATGAAAGAAAGCTAGTGTTTCTTACTTGTTGATATGGCGGAGTAGTGACATCAGCTAACCACATCTTCCAATCATGGTGATCTAAAGTAGGATGAAGCCTTGGCATGGTTAAAATTGAATCTACATTGGTGTGCTCCGTTGCGATACTTGCCGCGCAGACAGGAGCCATAAACTCTTCTCTAAGCAGAAACATATTTGGTTTGTTATCGTAGTGATCTTTGAGACGGGTATGAAAGATCAAAAGGTCATAATCTGGGTTATCTAAACACTCATCTTCTTCTAAAGAAGGAATAATGACGATTTCGTAATCAGGGTAGCGTTCATTGAGCTCTCTTACTTTAGGTATCATTACGCGGGTAGCAAAGCTGAGCGTCGCTTTAATTACAATCCGTTTTTGCTTTGGTTCTTGCCAAGAAGCGAGAACGGATTCTAACGCCGAGTAATTATCTCGTAGAGTATGATAAAGCTCTCCCCCTTGTAACGTTAATTCGATAGCTCGATGTTTCCGTACGATTAAGGATGCGCTGAGATCATCTTCAAGCTGTTTAACCTGACGACTTACTGCGCTTTGAGTCACGTTAAGCTCGTTGGCAGCAGAAGTGAAACTCATTAAACGAGCTACGGATTCAAAGGCTTTTAAACCATTATGTGAGTAGGGTAAATTAGAGTAAGGAGTCATAATTTTCTCGCATGAGTTTTTAGAATGCCAGTGTGACGGATATATCAATTGAATACCAGTCTCTAACCCTTTAACTTTGGCCTAATTGATACCTTGGTTTAATTAATATAAGAATTCTCTTTTTATGAAAAAAATACTGTCACTCGCATTCCCACTCATCATCTCACAACTTATTTCTATGGCACTGGTGTTGACTGATGTGTGGATGATGTCACGGTTAAGTGTTTCGGCATTGGCAGGTGGAGGGCTTGGCGCCTCCATTTATTTTTTCATCTTTATCATTGCGAGTAGCACCGTTGGGTGTGTCGCTAATTTAATCGCTATTGCTTACGGCCAACGTTTAGCAAGACCTGATTATGGCAATCAACAGATCCGCTTTGCGGTTAAAGGTGCGGTTTTACTTTCTGTGGTACTCAGTGTGTTATTGATGTTTAGTTTTTCATACGCACCGCTTGTATTAACAGAGGCAAATCAACCTGAAGAAATGATTACGTTAGCAATGGAATACGTTCATGCACTGAAATGGGTGATGTTTCCGTCATTAATCTTGTTGGTATTACGTGGATTAACCAGTGCGCTTGGAAATGTTAGGTCCATTATGGTGATGTCAGTTATTACAGTGATTTTAAATGTGCCTATTAGCTATCTATTAACGTTTCAATTGGGAATGGGCCTAACTGGGTTAGGGTTAGGAACAGCCATTGCGGCGTTTATTGTGATGGTTGGGTACGGTATTTGGGTATTTAAACAAACAGAGTTCCAACAATTTGCTCCTTGGTTACATCTTGAAGAATATTCGCTTAAATTGATGTTGCCCTTGTTAATGATGGGATTACCTATTGGTTTGGCGGCACTGCTTGAGCATGGATTAATTTATGGCGGTACGTTGATGGCGGGAACCATCAGTATTGCATCTTTAGCACTGCATCAAATCCTATTGCAATGCTTAAGTTTTACTTGGAATTTTAATTTTGGTTTTTCACAAGCGGCAGCCATTTTAATAGGAAGAGATTTTGGCTCGGAAAATTACGCCGGTATAAAGCAAACGTCACTACATAGCCTCTTGCTTGTGACTGCTATTAGTGTCTTTTTATCTGCTGTTTTTATTATTTGGCCAGACAGCATTGCCAATTTATTTCAACTCGATGATGGCACAAATAATATGTCGGAATTACTGTCTTCTGTTATTTGGGTTGTGGCTTTGTGCTTTATTGTGGATGCATGGCAGTTGTTAGCCATTAATCTATTGCGTGGGATGAAGATTGTCTCTATACCAACTGTTATGACGGCGATTGGTTATTGGGTATTTGGTTTACCTGCGGCGTGGTTACTCATGCCTTTATTCGGGTTAGCGGGGATCTGGGCTGGTATTGGGGTTGGGTTAGGGGTGACAGGGATACTTTTATTAATGCATTTAATGATCGCCATTCGTCGTTATAGTGCTATAAAAATCGAAACTATTCACTAGGTGAATATGTCTGGTAAGATTTGTTAGTTGGTGTATTTCAGGTAAATTCGAGTTCCTTTATACAAACAGTTTCGGGTACGAGTAATGAATAAAGATTCAGCGACGTTTGCTGGGCAGGCGGTGTATTCTAAAAAAGTACTTTCTATCTATGATTTATGGGTATTAGGTTTTTCAAACCATTATTTATGGAAGTGCCCAACAAAGTTAATTAGCCAACAGTTTATTGATCTTGCATCAAAGAACCACTTAGATGTAGGGGTTGGTACAGGGTACTATCTAAAAAAACATTTATCGCTAACAGAGAGGCGAGTCGCTTTAGTTGATCTTAATGAAAATAGTCTTGAATCAACAGCAACAGCTATTCAACATTTTAACCCAGAAGTGTATCGTAAAAATATACTGGTTCCTTTAGAGCTTAAGTG
This sequence comes from Aliivibrio thorii, assembly GCF_057368585.1. Taxonomy (NCBI): domain Bacteria; kingdom Pseudomonadati; phylum Pseudomonadota; class Gammaproteobacteria; order Vibrionales; family Vibrionaceae; genus Aliivibrio; species Aliivibrio thorii. The sequence goes on from NZ_CM170654.1 coordinate 1,467,573, forward strand.
TGAGAACTTTGATTCAATTAGCATCAATTATTTACTGCATTGTTTGCCAGGGGATTTATCAGAAAAAAGCGCTATTTTTACGCATTTACATGAGGTGTTAAATGATGGTGGAGTGTTATTTGGCAGTACTATTCTAGGTCAAGGCGTTCCGAAAAATGTGTTTGCAAGTAAATTAATGAATTTCTATAACAAGAAGGGAATTTTTACGAATGAAGACGATGACGTTCACGCATTAGAAGCAGTATTGAACGATACTTTTGTTGATGTAAACATTGATGTTATTGGTTGTGTTGCTCTCTTTTCTGCTCGAAAAAAATAAAAATTACCTGCTATTAACATTCAGCATTCCAATGTGCTGAGTGTTTCTTTTCAAACTCTTCTTTTTTCATTCTAGATATTTAAATAAGTTCACAAATTACATCCTAAATTCATGGTAATTTATCTCCATGTTAAATGTTTTAAATCAAAGGGATGTAATGGGAACAATAATAGGCTTAATACTACTCGCTCTTATTGCTTATACAGTGAAAAAGACGACAGGACTGCATTTGCATCGCTGGATAGAAAAGAAATATCAAGAATACGAAGATTCAAAAAAATGAGTTTATCTACTCTGTAATAATTCATACCAAGTGGAAAACGTTGTTATGTTTATAAAAGGAATTTATGATGATTCACACGATTAAAGAGACGGTATTTACGTATCCTCAACGATTACTTGATGGTTGGAAAGAAGGAAAGAAAGAAGAATGGTTACCTTCGAGTTTATTCATCCCCACAGAAGTTGAACAGCAACCAGATGAGTATTTCGGTGCGTATTTTGGATTATCTCAATATATGAGTCAGGGATGGTTAGGTACGGCATTTTATGCTTTAGGCAATTGGGAACTTGATAATCCACTTTATACAGAAGGTAGGATCTTACTTGCCCAATACATAAACCCAAATAAGCTGTCACTCTTTAAAGGATTACGAACAGGGTTAACCTCTGGAGAACCAGATTTGTTCTTATATAAACCTGACGGTTCGATATTGTTTGTGGTGGTGAAAAAAGAGAATGAAATTCTTTCAGATGCTGAGTTAATCTGTTTATCAAACATTAAGTCAGTATTAGAGTGCGATGTAGAGGTTGCTTACCTTGCAGAAGAGAGCAGTCTTTATATTCCAAAAAGTTATGATATCAAGGTTGTTCAATTTCCCAATCCACTTGGTGTCTAATTCTTTACGTATTAATTCGAGTTCTTGATATTTTAATTGTACATAATATTGATTTAGCGCCGAGAATTCCAAATTTAAGAAAAGGGGGCATGGTGAAGTTTTATGGTGAGTATGAGTACTCAAATAAAGGCGGTGTCGTACATTGGACTCATCTCGACCCAGGAAATCGCCATACTCATGGATGGCTAAAACATAACGGACGTACTTACGAATAGAAATTAAAAATCCCCTTCTTCACAAAAGGGGACTTTTATTATGTTGGGGTACAAGTTTTAATTATTTTCCATGGTGAGTTTTCTACTAGCCCTGGAATCTCTAATTGTGTCCACCATTGAGCTTGCCACATTTTTCCTTGGTAAATGACAGTAGTCCCTTTTTTATAAATGTCATGCACCTGCCACTCTTCTTTCGGACATAAGGTTAATGGTTCAGGAGAAACCATCCAATCAACGATCTGCTTGTGATTTACAAATCTTACTTCTGGCTTTGTTAAGGCGTATTTTATGAATCGTTTTAATACATTTTGACGACTCTGAACCGTTGTTTCTGGCATACCATAATGCTCTTGTCCATTTAAATAGCCATAAAATGAAGAATGTAACCCTAGAACCAATGGTGCTCTGTTTCCTTCTAGGCGTAAATCCAGATTGTAACTATAGATAGCAACTACATCATTTTCGTTAAGACCTGCTGCCCCCCAATTTGGAGTGGTGTATAGGTTCCAGTCAAAATTGTCTCCTTTTCCTGAGACAGGATCAAAATAGCCAATACGACTCGCAATTTTATCTCTGAGTGAATAATCTAAACCATAATTGTCTAATTCATTGTCTGGCGGAACGATTAATGTGTGTAAAGGAACTTCCCATAAACCAGGGTAGTTATTGATACTCGGCTTCCACCAGTCATTCACTGCTTGATTATGTGAAGGACTGCCGTTATCTAAGGTAAATGGCCAATAATTGTTAAGGCCATTTTGCTCTGTAGTAATTCCTGCGGGAAAGCTGACATCATAACGAATTTGTTCATTAATGATGGCTTGCAGTGTGTTGTCGTTATACGTCATAAATGGTGCCCGGAATCCTGAAATACTTTGTACTCCAATTCCGCCTTCTGCAACTGTTTGCTTTAACCAAGAGTTACAACTTTCTACTTCTTGTTGCCATTGTTCTGAAGTCATCCATGATTGAAGAGGGTTATAATTGACCTTATCATCAGGGTGAGTCTCTGTGTGGTTGCCTATATCATGACCTGAGATGACAAGTTGTCGCCACAAGGACTTTATTCCTTCATTATCTCTTGCAGGTTCGCAATGCATAAAGAAGGAGGCGGATAATGGTTGCTCGGCGTATTTATCACCTCCTTCCGGGTTAGTTGTCTTTGCTAATTGTTCCATTACCCACATCAAACCATCTGATTCCACATTGTCATCAAAACCTAAACTGATAAACATTGGGGTTTCTGATGTTGGAATAGGTGACTTTGATGAGGGGGGGACGTTGGCACTAACAACAGGGAAAGCCTGTGTCGGTATTGAATGAAGGGCTAATATACAGCTAAATATTGAAATCTTAGGTATCGTTAATTTTATCACTTTACAAATTCCTTTTAAAAATGAAAAAAGAGTGTAGTAAAGGCCGATTACAAAACAAATAATGAGTCAGGGCTTTGTATATGTGAGCGTAAATCTGCGACGTTATTCACTATGAGATGTAACTAAAAGAAATGCTGATTATATTATTAATAATTTGGAGGGAATGAAAAGAAAGGTGTATTACAAAATGAGATTTTCAAAAATGGAACGATCCTAGGCTAGATAATTTGCTATAACTAGACCAAACTGAATCTGTGCATCTATGAAAAAGGACTTTCAATGTGTTTGATGAAAAGGGTAAATTGGTTTGTAGTATTTATTGGTGTGCTTAGCAGTTCGAGTGTATCAGCTGTCTCGGAACTGTGGTTAAACCGTTATGCCTATGACGCCATTCAGCAAGGGTTTAATAAAAAGGATATTTCTGTCTATAACAAAAAGCGCTCAGATATTGATAATTACGCATTAGCGGCGTATACGGATTATCGTGCTTTTTTATTTGATATTACTAATAAAACCTCCGATCAGGTTAACCAATTCTCTTTAGATTATTCAGATTATCCTTTCTCGGTGTCTATAAGAGCTGATTACCTTAATGCGATGATCGCTTCTAAGAATTGGAAGTCATTATTAGATTACCAGACCACGCCTCCTAGAGATCAAGATTATCAATGCTGGTATTACACCGCTTTTTATCATCAAGATAATAAAGATATGGCATTTATTGGAGCAAAAAAGCTCTGGTTAAATGGTGAAAGTGTTTCTAATGCTTGTAACCGCCTTTTTTCTTATTGGGATGAGGCTGGAGAGAGGACTGATGATGTTATTTTTCAACGTGCGTTACTGGCCGTTGAAAGTAAAAATCCTCGTCTTATTACTTATCTTCGTAAACTTGCCTCTAATGATGAAATGAAAGATCTTATGTCTGAAATGCTTCGTTTATATAAGCAACCAGATAAACTTATCATGACTTTTGAAACTAAAAAAGACTCACGTTTTAATCGTGATTATGCACAGGTAATGTTTCGACATTTAGTTCGACATGATATTGATAATGCTTATGAGGTTTCTGCTTTTTTAAATGATCACTTTTCATTTAGCGAAAATGAATTTCAACCGAGTTTAGAATATGCAGCGGTACGACTTTTAGATATAAAGGATGAAGAAAGAATTCAATGGCGAGATAAGACTTTTGAACAATCAACTAATGATCAAGCTTTAGTGCAAAGGATACGTTTAGCAATACGAAAGGCAGAATGGAAAAATATTAAACACTGGATTTTACGTCTTTCAGAGGAAGAACAAGCTAGCTATCGTTGGCAATATTGGTTAGGGCGCAGTGAAATATCTCTTGGAAAGCAAGAAAGTGGAGAGGCGAGGTTAAAGCGGATTGCTGGAGAGCGCCACTTTTATAGTGTTGCTGCTGCTATCACGTTAAACAGAATGGTTAAATATCCAATTTCGAGTGTTGATTTTCATACCGATAAATTATCTCCTTTCCGTCCTGATATAGAACGGGTTAATGAATTACTCAATTTAGGGAAAGAAGCCGCAGCAAAAAGCCAATGGCGTCATTTGATTTCCAGAGTAGATAAGAGTGATAAAGCATTATTGACCCGCTATGCACTAACGAAAAATTGGAATGCTTTTGCTCATGATGCAACGTTGGTTGGAGAGCTATGGGATTACATCGAATTACGTTTCCCTGTTCGTTATCAAGCTATATTTAAAGAGTATAGTAAGAAGCATAAGGTCAACATGATTACCTTATTGTCTTTAACTCGGCAAGAAAGTGGGTTTGAACCGTTGGCTCACTCGCCAGTGGGAGCATTAGGGCTAATGCAAGTGTTACCAAGCACAGCAGCTTACGTGGCAGATAAGTATAATTTAGATTATAAAAAACGTTCTATGCTTTTTAATCCTAAGAAGAACGTTGAAATAGGAAGTCGATACTTAAGTCATTTACTTCGTCATTATGATCAAAATAGAGCTCTTGCTTTTGCTGCCTATAATGCGGGGCCTACAATGGTGGCTGTATGGAGACGACAAGCAAGCAATGAGATTGATATCTTTGGTTATATTGAGTCTATTTCTTTTAAAGAAACGCGTGTCTACGTAAAAAACATCTTAATGTTTGAAATGTATTATCGAGATTTACTCAAGATAGAGGGCGATTTTTTTACCACCTCTGAATTGAAATGGACTCCTTCCTTGTAATTATTGTTACGGTATGACTTTTTCTATGTTTATCCATCTAAAAAACAGATGGCAACTAACTTTTTCTATCGGTTTTAATTTATATAATAGAACTAACATTAACGTTTGGAGTTATATAATGAGAACTCGTTTTGATCGTATTCGTCACGCTATTTTATTTGAATTAATTGGTTTGTTATTGATTGTTGGTGTCCTAAGTCAGTTTGGCTTTGAAATGGGGCATGTGGGTATTATGGGGGTTGTTTTTTCTGTGGTGGCTACGGGATGGAACTATGTTTATAACATTCTATTTGATAACTACATGATAAAAAGAACTGGCAGCACAGTAAAAACGACGATGAATCGTGTCATGCACAGTTTAGGTTTTGAAGGGGGGTTATTGGTGCTTACTATTCCTGCAATAGCATGGTTCTTAAATGTCAGCCTAGTTGAAGCCTTTATTTTAGATATTGGTCTCGTTGTATTTTATCTGTTTTATGCTTATATCTATAACTTGGCTTATGATAAAGCTTTCCCTGTACCGCATAAAACTCAGTTAAAGACTGAGAATGTAACAATATAGTTTTATTTGGTTGGATTTAAATAGGGAGTGTCGTTTAATAAGGAGTGAGAATGAGTCATAAATTGTCAGATTTTAGTGTGCATATTCCTATTGATCGTGAATTGATGGATTTTCAAAACCAAGTAAAGGAAAAACTCTATGAGTTTAACCATAGCCGTCCGTCGCAAGGCGCATTTAGACAAGAGCTATTGGATGACCTTTTAGGAAGTAATAAAGGGGTTACCATCATTCCTCCTTTTTATTGTGATATGGGGAAAAATATTTGCTTTAAACAAGGAGGGTTCTTAAATACAGGTGTCACGATTCTTGATCTTGCTAGCGTAACTATTGGTGAGTATGTTCAAATTGGCCCTAATGTAGTTATTAGCACTGCTGGGCATCCTTTTGATCTTGCTGAACGAGTGCTTCCTATTGCTACAGGTAATCCTATTGTTATTGGCGATAACGTATGGATAGGCGCTAATAGTGTTATTCTGGATGGGGTAACCATTGGTGATAGAAGTATCATTGGTGCGGGTAGTGTTGTAACTAAAGACATCCCTTCTGATTGTGTTTCTGTTGGTAATCCTTGCCGTGTAGTTAAGTCAATTTCTCATAGTAAAATTCCGACAAATCAAGAATTAGATGAGATGTGGCGCTTACTAATGGAAGAAGATAATTAACGATAGAATTAACAATTGTTCTTTTTTTAAACGAAAATATACATTAGTGATCGTGATAGCATTTTATGTTCGTAAAGTTATCTAAACTCTTAATAGAGGAGCTCGTGTTTTAAATTCGAGCTAGTTTTATAAACAAACAAGGAGGTAACGTTATGGATAATGTAGCAATCGCATTACATCAATTGAATAGGGCTATTGACCTTTATTTTAATCAGAAAGATTTTGTAAGTGCGATAACATTAAGCAATGCTGCTCAGGCGATTTTAGTTAAAAAATGGATAATTGATAGTCAAGCTAAAGCTTGTGAAGATGTTATTTTCAATTCAACCCAATCCCCAGATATTTTGCAATATGCACATAAAATGGATTTGTGTATATCGTTTTCTTCGCTAGATAGCCATGATGATTTAGAAGAGAAAGCCCATCAAATATTAATGCGTTGTTGTGAAAATATCATGAGGATGAATCTTCCACGTAGCAACCAAGTTTCTGTATTTATCCGCTCAAAAAGTAAAATACTTGTTTAATGTTTGAGATAAATAGAATAGTTAAATGCAGTCTCTATTCGCTTTAATTGATTAAAACTTTTTTCTTGTAATCCTCGTCCTTTAGTTTGATTTTTGTTTACAAGAAAGGTTGTTTGGTTATTTAAAATCTCGGTTTTAAGTGATTTTAACCTCATGTTTTTAAAGGGGTTATATTTATTGGTATTTATAATAGATACTGATAATCTTCCTCGCATTGAATTTAGAGGGAAAAACATGGCTACATATAACGAAGTATTTAATCAAGTAGACTTTTCACGCCAAGATTTAAGCGAATCTTATTACGAAGAGTGTAAGTTTTATTGTTGTAATTTTAGTCGTACAAACCTTAGAGACGCTCGATTTGTTGATTGTGTCTTTATCGAACAAGGTGCTATCGAAGGTTGTCATTTTGATTACAGTGACTTGCGTGATGCTTCTTTTAAAAATTGTCGCTTAACGATGGCTAATTTTAAAGGCGCAAATGGGTTTGGGGCTGAGTTTAGAGATTGTGATTTAAAAGGAGCAAACTTTCTTCAAGCTAATTTTGTAAATCAAATTAGCCATCAGATGTATTTTTGTTCTGTGTACATAACCGGTTGCAACTTGTCCTACGCTAATCTTGAACGTTTATGTATAGAGAAATGTGATTTGTTTGAAAATAAATGGAATGGAGCAAATCTACAAGGCGCTTCATTTAAAGGTTCTGATCTATCTCGAGGTTCTTTCTCTGTCGATGCATGGGGGCAATTTAGAATGCAAGATGCTAATTTATGCCACTGTGAATTAGAAGGTTTAGATCCCCGTAGAGTAGATTTAACAGGTGTTAAGATTTGTGGTTGGCAACAAGAGCAGTTATTGGAGCCATTAGGTTTAGTTGTTTTGCCTGATTAATAGGAGAGTATGATGAGTAATTTGTTTACCAACCTTCCTAATGAGTTAAGTAATGAGGTATTTACTGATCTAGTCACAAGTCATTCAGTACGTATAGAGAGAATTGTATCATCAGGCCAAAGCTCTCCTGAATCTGGTTGGTATGATCAAGATGAGAATGAATGGGTTTTAGTACTTGAAGGTTTTGGTACTATTTTATTTGAAGATGGAACAGAGAGAACGTTAAATAAGGGCGATTATTTAACTATCCCTGCGCATCAAAAACATAAAGTGAGTAAAACGGATCCTGATAATTTAACGATTTGGTTAGCGGTTTTTTATTGAGTAAATGAAGATTCTTACATTTGGGCTTTTAATCGTTTACTCTGTCTTCTCTATTAATAGAACGGAACAAATATAATGACTCAAACACTGACTATTGTTGCAAGAATTGAAGCTCAAGATGGTAAAGCTGAATTTGTTAAAGCAGAAATGCTTAAACTGCTTGAACCGACACGTAAAGAAGTGGGTTGTATTCAGTACGATTTACATCAAGACAATGACAACCCATGTGTATTTGTGTTCCATGAGCAATGGGAGAGCGAAGCGTTTTTACAAGACCATTTAAATTCTGTTCATATAGCAGAGTATGTAAAAGCGGTAGACGGCTCAGTGGTGTCATTTGTGCTTAATCGTATGACGAAGCTTTAGTTAACGATAAATTATAAAGCTTTCTTAGATATAACAAGTTATCTAGGGAGTGATGAATAACAAAAAGCCACTCACGTATTATCATGAGTGGCTTTTTTATATCTTATGTATTTAGCTGTATCAGCTCCCTTAGAAGGAAAGGAAGATACCTGCAACGGCTGCACTCATTAAATTTGCTAATGTTGCAGCAAAGATTGCTTTCATCCCTAAGCGTGCAATGTCTGGACGGCGGCTTGGAACAACGCCACCTAATCCACCCATTAACATGGCGATAGAGGTTAAGTTTGCAAAGCCACATAAAGCGAAAGTAACAATAGCTTGAGAATGTTCGCTTAATTGATCTTTAACTGCCATTAAGTCAGCAAAGGCTACGAATTCATTAATCGCGATTTTCTTACCAATTAAACTTGCAGCAACGGTTGCTTCTGACCATGGAACACCAATTAACCAAGCAATAGGGGCAAATAGGTAACCAAAAATAAGATCTAAGCTTAAATTATCAAAACCAACTAATAAGCCAACTTTATGTAATCCACCATTAACTAAGGCAATTAAGCTAATAATCGCCAATAAGCTAGCACCTACTGCAAAGACTATTTGTAAGCCATTCAATGCACCTTGTGATGCAGCATCAATGATGTTTATAGGAGCATCATCTACGACATCGTCTTCGTACTGATCTGCTTCGTTAATGTCTTCTGTTTGTGGAACAATTAATTTTGCCATCATTAATCCAGCAGGAGCTGACATAAAGCTTGCAGCGATTAAATAACGTAATTCAACGCCTAAACCCGCGTAGCCTACCATTGTGCCACCAGCTACAGACGCTAAACCACCAACCATTACAGCAAATAACTCAGAACGTGACATTTTAGCAAGGAAAGGACGAACAACTAACGGCGCTTCAACTGAACCAACAAAGATATTAGCGGTTGCTGACATTGATTCTGTACGAGTTGTACCAAGGAAGCGCTGTAAGCCGCCACCAATAAATTTAATTATCCATCCCATTATACCTAAGTAATAAAGAACAGAGATTAATGCTGAGAAGAAAACGATGGTAGGCAAAACGTTGACGGCAAAAATGAATCCTAACTTGTATTGGGCTAAGTCACCAAAAAGGAATTCAGTGCCTACACGTCCATAAGCAATAATGTCAGAGACGGCAGTAGAGATACTATTAAGGATAGTTTGACCGATAGGTACATAGAGAATGAATCCGGCAAATAGTAATTGAATTAGGAATGCGCCTAATACAGTGCGCCATTTTATGGCTTGTCGGTTTTCAGAAAAGAGAAAGGCAATCGCGAATAGGCAAACAATGCCTAGAATACTGACCAAAAAGTTCATGGTCAAACTCCAATAGTATTTAGTTAATGATTGCGGGGGTATTCTAGTCAAAAATAAAAGTGTGACAAGGATCAAGTTGTTATTGAATGTACATGATGATAACAAAAAGAGAGAAGATCGGTTGCCTATTCATCAATAACAGCTTGTTTGAGAGCTTTGTCACATATAAAAGAGTCAGTTGTTACTATATGGGATAATTTGGTGTGCTATTGACTGTAACTATCCCTAATTCTATATGGTAGAGATTCGATTATATATTATCAATTCTGTCTGAGTTAATATGCTGTCGAACAAACTCCATAAAAATATAGACCTTTTTAGGTAGGAATTTACGTCGAGGGTAAATTGCATATAAAGGCATTGATTGATTTAATTCCCAATCAGGTAAGAGCTGAACTAGTTTACCTGTCCGCAGCTCATCTGATAAAAGATAAGTGGCGATATAGCCAATACCGTTACCGGAAATCGTGGCGTTACGAATGGCGTCGGCAGAATCGATGCGATAATTACCAGTCACTTTAATTTGAAGATCCTCTTCACCTTTATGAAAACCCCACACATTATCCTTACGTTCACGACTAATATAAGTAAGACAGTTGTGTTTTTTAAGATCATAAGGATGATAAGGGATCCCTTGTTTTGCTAGATAACTAGGGCTTGCAACTAGAACGAAATGACAATCAATCAGATGTCTTGCAACAAACCCTTCTGGAGGGGAATCCATCACACCTATCCATAAGTCTAATTGCTCTGCAATCACATCAATCTTATGATCAAACAAGGTTATTTCAATATTCAGTTGTGGATAGCGCTGATGAAGCTCAGAAAGATAGGGCAATATATGATTGGTCGCAAAAGATTGAGCGATCCCGACACGAAGTTTGCCATTTAATGTATCCATATTAGATAGCAGTTCGTTCTCTGCCTCGTTAATCTCATCGGCAATATTGGCGCAATGCACCGCGAATGATTGACCAGCTTCTGTAAGGGAAAAAGAGCGTGTTGTTCGTTGTACTAACTGAACACCTAAACGCTCCTCAAGAAGCTGAATCTGCAAACTAACCTGCGTTCTTGAAATTTCAAGAAGCTGAGCGGCCTTAGTAAAGCTTTTCTGTTGAGTGAGCGCATTAAACACGATCATTTGTTTGGCTTGCTTTAACATAGGTTTCTCTATTGGTAAATTTAACAGTAAAAAGAACGCTTCTATTGTAATGGAGCGATTGAATTGAATAAAGTGAGTTGTGTCTTTGTTTTTAGTTATCTATTGAAAATGCTTCGTTTTTTCATGATAGAGTTTAGAGATAAAAGACGACAGCTAAGGATGATGAATGCTATTTCCATATCAGAATATTGTTATTTTAACAGGAGCAGGGATTTCTGCTGAATCAGGGATTCAAACATTTCGAGCAAGTGATGGTCTTTGGGAAAATCATCGTATTGAAGATGTAGCGACACCTGAAGGCTTTTTTAAAGACCCTGATTTAGTTCAAGATTTCTATAACAAGCGCCGTTCGTTGTTAAAAAGTGAAGATATTCAACCAAATGCTGCCCATAAAGCATTAGCTAAGCTTGAAAGTGAACTCAATGGTACGGTAACTATTGTGACGCAAAATATTGATAATTTGCATGAACGTGGTGGCAGTTCAAACGTCATTCATATGCATGGTGAACTAAATAAAGTTCGTTGTGAAGAATCAAATCAAGTCATAGATTGCACTGATGATATTTATACGGGAGATCTTTGTCATTGTTGCCAGATACCTGCGCAGCTGCGTCCTCATGTGGTTTGGTTCGGTGAGATGCCATTAGAGATGGGGCGAATTCATGATGCATTAAACAAAGCTGATTTGTTTATTTCTATTGGCACATCAGGTTCAGTGTATCCAGCTGCGGGGTTTGTTCATGAAGCAAGGTTGCACGGTGCTCATACTATTGAAATTAACTTAGAGCCAAGTGCGGTTGATGATGAGTTTGAAGAAAAGCGCTATGGAAAAGCGGGTGAATTAGTACCAAAATTAATTGCTGAGCTATTAGAAGTCTAATTATTTCAATCATAAATTATGAATAAAAAAGCCAATAAATCGTTTAATTTATTGGCTTTTTTTGTTTTTATTTATGACTTAGTAGATATGTAATGATATTACATATCTACTTTTAGGCGTTGGAAGTATTCATCATAAATAGAACTTGCAGCTCCTACTTCATCTTGCCATTCACCAGAGTCCATAACTTCTTGTGGTGGGAAGATGTTTGGATCATTCGCAAATGCTTTAGGAAGAAGAGGGTACGCTGATTTAACAGGCGTTGGGTAGCCAATTTCTAGTGCAATTTTTGCTGCATTCTCAGGACGAAGTAAAAAGTCCATCATTTGATGAGCGGCATCTACATTTTTAGCGCCAGAAGGAATTGCTAGGCTATCCATCCAGAAAATAGTGCCTTTTTCTGGCCATACGATTTGAATGTTTGCGCCTTCTTCACGAGCCATATAAGCAGAACCATTCCAAAGCATACCAACACTAGTCTCACCAGCTAAGTACGGATTTGCTGGGAAATCAGAATTAAATACTAATATGTTAGGCATCAGTTTTTTCAATTCTTCATATGCTTCTTTGATTTCATCAGGATTGGTTGTGTTTGCTGAGTAACCTAATTTTGTTAATGCAATATGGAAGACTTCACGAGAGTCATCCATCATCATTAATTGGCCTTGCCATTTTTCATCCCAGAAATCATCCCAAGAATTCAGATCATTTGGGTTCATCATATCGGCATTAACACCAATACCTGTTGCACCCCAGATGTAAGGAATCGAGTAGTTATTATTTGGATCAAATGGTTTGTTCAAATAGTTAGGATCTAAATCTTTGAAATGAGGCAATTTACTTTTGTCTATCTTTTGTAGCATGCCTTCTTTGCGCATTTTAGACACAAAGTAAGTTGAAGGAACAACTAGGTCGTATCCAGAGCCTTGAGTTTTTAACTTAGCATACATGCTTTCGTTAGACTCATAAGTTGAATAATAGACTTTGATACCTGTTTCTTTGGTAAAGTCTTCTAGCACTTCATTAGGGATGTATTCTGACCAGTTGTAAAAATAGAGCTCTTTATCCGCAGCTTGTGCATTACCAGCGATTAAGGCTGCAGCGCACAGTCCTGTAGAGACGAGAGTTGTCCACTTTTTCATTTCCTTCTCCTATATCAGAGGGATTTCCATTAATTAGCCGAACATTATAACAATAATTGAGACAGACTTCATGGGTTTATAAATCAAGGGCTTGATATAGATTAGTTTTTAAGAAAAGAAAGGGAGAGTTAAAGGAGGATAGTCGTTATTTATAAATATAAAAATGGCAGCGTAAACACTGCCATTAATTAAGGTCAGTAAAGGGTTAGGTTACTGTCCGGCTTTCAGTTTTAAGAAGTACTCTTCGTATTTCACTGTCATATCACCAACGGCTGATTGCCATTCTACACGGTCAAGATCTTCTTGAGATGGGAACAGTGGAGCAACATCTTGAAATTTATCATTTGATGCTTTAACTGCAGTTAAATAACCAGTATCTTTTGAAATACGAGCTGCAATTTCAGGGCGAAGTAAGAAGTCGATCATCTTATGAGATGCTTCTACATTTTTTGCACCAGATGGAATTGCAAAGTTATCAACCCAACCAATACCCCCTTCTTTAGGGAAGATTAGTTTGATTGGTAAACCTTCTGCTTGTGCAGCAGCAGCAGAACCATTCCAAAGCATGCCCAAACCAACTTCACCAGCCATGTATGGTGCAGCAGGGTTATCAGAGTTAAACACTAATACGTTTGGCATTAGTTTTTGTAGTTCAGCGTAAGCTTCATCAATTTCTTTTGGATTGGTTGAGTTACCTGAGTAACCTAGTTTGCGTAATGCAATGTGGAATACTTCACGAGTATCGTCCATTAACATTAATTGACCTTCAAACTCTGGGTTCCAAAGGTCGCTCCAGCTATCGAAATCATCTGGATTATACATTTCAGTGTTTACAGCAAGGCCTGTAATAGCAACTACATGTGGGATAGAGTATTCATTCTTTGGGTCGAATGCTTTATCTAAGTAGTTTGTATCTAAACCATTGAAGTTTGAAATTTTTGATTTATCAATTGGTTGTAGCATTTTTTCGTCACGCATTTTTGCTACAAAGTAAGTTGATGGTACAACTAAATCGTAACCTTTATTATGCGCTTTCATTTTTGCATATAATGTTTCGTTAGACTCGTAAGTAGAGTAGATAACTTTAATACCAGTCTCTTTAGTAAATTCTTCTAAGATATCACTGTTGATGTATGGTCCCCAGTTCATGAATACCAATTCATCATTTTCTTTTGCGTTAGCAACATTCATTGTTAGTGCTAATGCACAGGCGGTTCCAGTAAAAAACGCAGCCATTTTGTTCATTGATTGACTCTCCATTAGAGTGATAAAAAAGAAGACATGTCGAACAAAAGGCATGTCTTCCAGATTTCATTGCTTGCAGTAAGCAATTGATTTAAATTTTGAAAGAGTTACTTAATTTTTTCTCTTGCAAGGAGTTGTGAAATGACAACTAAAGCCAGTGAAACGATTAACATTACTGTTGCTAGGGCATTCACTTCTGGTGAAATACCAACTTTAACCATTGAATAAATTTTCAGAGGTAAAATTTCATAAGTAGGACCTGTTACAAATGAACTAATGATTACATCATCCAGCGACAGAGTAAAACTTAATAACCAACCAGCAGCAACCGCAGGTTTTGCTAATGGTAAGATAATTTGCTTTAGGATAACCCATTCACTTGCACCTAAATCACGGGCTGCTTCTAGCATCTTCACATCAAAGCCTTTTAATCGGCTGTATACTGTCACAACCACAAATGGCAGACAGAAAGTAATGTGAGCAATTAACAAGGTTAAAAAGCCAAGTTCAAAGCCGATCACCAAGAAGATAGCGAGTAATGAAATTGCCATTACGATATCAGGTGACATCATTACAATAAACAATAGACCATTAACGAACTTCTTGCCTTTAAACTGATAACGAAATAGGGCAACAGCTGTTAAGCTACCAATGATCGTTGCAGCAGTACCTGAAATCACAGCAATGGTGATTGAGTGCCAAGCCGCTTGCATTAAACTATCGTTATTGATGAGAGCTTCATACCATTTCGTAGTAAAGCCGCCCCATTTCATGCCAAATTTACTTGCGTTAAATGAGTTTGCAATCAAAACGATGATTGGCAGGTATAAGAAGATGTATACCAAACTCATGAAACTAAATTTTATTGTGCGCCCCATTAATCTAGATCCGCCTTTTTATTTAATAACTTTCCTGCACGGTAGTATGCGTACAGCATCAATGCCATTGCTAAGGTTAGGGCAATACTGGTTGCTGCACCAAATGGCCAGTCACGAGCATTAAGAACCTGACTCTTAATAACGTTACCAATTAATAGGTTTTTCGCGCCACCTAGTAGATCAGAAATGTAGAACATCCCTAATGCAGGTAGAAGAACTAACAGACACCCACCGATAATTCCTGGCATTGTTAGTGGCAAAACAATCTTCCATAATGTTTGAAGTTTGTTTGCACCTAAATCACGAGCAGCCTCTAGATAAGTACCGTCTAGTTTTTCAATTGCTGAATACAGTGGCAAAATCATAAAAGGCAATAGAATGTAAACTAAGCCAATCATTACTGCACTTTCTGTGTACATAATACGTATTGGTTTATCGATGATATCTATAGCAATTAAGCTTTTATTCAAGATACCTTGCGTGCCTAACACTATTTTTAACCCGTAAGTACGGATCAATGAGTTAGTCCAAAAAGGAACAATGATCAAAAACAGCATAAATGGACGCCATTTTTCAGGCATTTTTGCAACAATGTAAGCGAATGGGTAACCCACAACTAAACATATTAGCGTTGCAACAATGGCCATATAAAATGAGTGCCACAGTACTTTTGCATATAGAGGATCAAAAAGACGTAGATAGTTATCCATCGTAAACGTCATTTCAATTAAATTTGCTTCATCACGAGTTAAGAAACTGGTGCCAATAATCATTACATTTGGAATGAAAACGAACAGCAGTAACCAAGTTACGATAATTGTGATGATGATATTTTGGAGATTAAACTTCTTGTTCATCTGCTAACACCACTTCCCAGCTTTCAACCCAAGTAATTGCTACTTTTTGACCTAAAGAGTGATCAACATCTGGATCATCTTCATTAAAGAACTCACTGATCATTACTCTCATTCCAGAATCTAATTCAAGTACCGAATCTAATGTCATCCCTTTGTAGGTACGTTCACGAACGTAACCTGTGATGCCTTTAGTATCTGATTCTTTAATTTCTTCAAGTCGTAAATCTTCAGGACGCAGCAATACTTTTACTTTGTCACCAGGATTAACATCCAGGTCACAATAAACAATTGCAGACGTATCTTCGATTTCAGCTTTAATGCGTTTTTCATCAAGGCGTTCTAGTACTGTTGCTGCAAACACGTTGATTTCACCGATAAAGCGAGCAACAAATAAGTTCTTTGGTTCTTCGTAAATTTCACGAGGAGTACCGTCCTGTTCGATAACACCATCACGCATTACAATAATACGGTCTGACATTGAAAGGGCTTCTTCTTGATCGTGAGTTACAAAGATAAAAGTAATACCCAATTGACGTTGTAATTGTTTAAGCTCAATTTGCATTTGTTTACGTAGTTTGTAATCAAGTGCAGATAAAGATTCATCTAATAATAGAACCTTTGGCTTATTTACTACTGCGCGAGCAATAGCGATACGTTGCTGTTGTCCACCAGATAACTGATGAGGTTTACGATTTGCCATTTGTGCTAGCCGAACCATCTGTAACGCTTCAGTTACGCGAGGTTCAATTTCATTACTTGGCACATTTTGCATACGCAAACCAAACGCAACGTTTTCAAATACCGTCATATGTGGGAATAGGGCATAGCTCTGGAATACCGTATTCACATGCCTCTGTTCAGCGGGTATTGACGTTACATCTGTCGAATCCAGTAAAATTGTTCCTGCATCAGCGGTTTCAAAACCGGCAATCATGCGTAACACTGTGGTTTTACCACAACCTGATGGTCCTAGAATTGTTAAAAATTCACCGTGATTAACATCTAAATCAAAATTAGAGATCACTTCTTTGCCATCAAAGCTTTTTGAAATGCCGGTTAATTTAATAACGGCTTTTTTTTCGGATTGTTCTGTAACGTTCAATGTCTTTTTATCTCCGCCTTCGGGTTGTGATACCGCGCTTAGTGTTATGAATGTAAGATGGGATTTCGGGCGCATAATAGACCCCAAGTTACGATATTAAAAGTGTTTTTTATTTGATAACCCTATTTTTTTTTAAACTCTTTGTTTTTTAGCGTCTTAGTGTATATATGTTGAGCTTAATTATAGACAAAAATCAGTAAGTTGGTTGGTTTTGTTACAATTAAAAGTTGTTGTTTTCAAAGGATTATTAAAATTCTTTTTTTTGATTACTGCACAGTGAGGATGAAAGCCGTATAATCGCCGCATGTTTTATTGTGGTATACAGAAATGAGCGAACAACCAAAAGAAAAAACGTTTATCCTTGGTGGGAGCATTGAAAAGGCAATGACAGGACAAGTCGAATTGAGCCCTGTCAGCGTATTGCAAGAAGCGTGGAAAAATACGATTACGCATTTCTTTACGTTTTCACCCGCTATTTTATTACTGACGTTTTCTTATATGGCAGTATTCTTCATCGCTTTACAAGTTCAATTAGGTGATCCTGCAATTTTGTTTAAAGCTTTCCTTGGCGAAACGGAGCTAACGACTAATATCTCTTATGCAGCATTTGTGGCAGGATTAAGCGCTCAAGTTATTGTTTCTCCATTAACGGCTGGAGCAAGCTTAATGGGTATGAGTCATGCGGCAGGGCTTAAGTGTCGTTCAAGTTATATTTTTAAAGGAATGGCTTCTGCGGGCATGATCGCTTTAGTTACGATCCTTTCTGAGGTATTACAAGGATTAGTAAACATTTATTTACCAATGGTTGCTCTTTATTTATCAATGGCTTTTAGCTTTGCTATTCTTTTGGTATGTGAGAAAAAAGTTCCGCCATTAAAAGCGTTACTATACTCATTTAGAGCAACGAATAGAAAACTGGCATCTATGCTTCTTATTCATGTTGTGATTATGATTGCTTTGGTGTTTGGCATTGCTTTATATGGCGTAGGTTTAATTGTAGTAATGCCATTTATCTTTAATGTTAAAGGTATTCTTTATCGTAATATGTTCGGTATTACTTTAAAAGTAATGGTGAAAAATGATGAGGATGGTAGCAACAATGATGACAACCATACCCCAAATCAAGATGTTAAAAATAATATTTTCAATGCGTGAGTTCTATAATGATTAAAAAAATTCTTATTCTGTCTGCTGTATTAATGGTGTCTGCTTGTACACCAAAAGAGAATGTTCCTGATTTTAAAGCCTTTACTGATGTAAAAGAGAAAAAAGCAGCTTTCTTTAACTTTATGTATCCAGCGGTAATTACTGAGAATGCTCGAGTGAAAGAAGAGCGTACTTTCTTAGAGTCTTTAGTAATGAAATTAGATAATGATGCGGATATTTCTACAAAAGAATTAGAACAAGCAACTAAGCTATCTAATTTATATAAAGAGAAGTTAACCGATGCAGGGATTACCTCTGGTTGGGTGAATGCAATGTTAGTCAAAGTCGACTATATACCAGCACCATTAGTATTAAGTCAGGGCGCGAATGAATCTGCGTGGGGAACGTCTCGTTTTGCCCGCGAAGCAAATAATTACTTTGGACAATGGTGTTACACTAAAGGTTGTGGGGTTGTTCCAAGTAAGCGTAATGAAGGTGCTGTGCATGAAGTGGCAAAGTTTAATTCATCACAAGATGCTGTTCATGCTTACTTTATGAATGTAAACCGTAATAATGCTTATGCTGATCTTCGTATAATTCGAGCTAAGTTACACAGTTCTCCTGAGGCATTAACGCCTGAGCAAGAAGCGAATGCATTAGCACATGGACTTATTCGTTACTCTGAACGTGGCGAGGCTTACGTTGAAGAGATCCAAGCGATGATCCGTCATAATAGTCAGTATTGGAGATAAAATGAAAAAATGGATTGGTGCGACAACGTTGTCACTGTTGTGTTTGGCGTTACCAGTTAAAGCTGAGCAGTATCGTTTTACTTATTCGAAACTGTATTACCAGTTAAAAGTGAATCAAAAAGAAGGCCATGAAGATGTTCGTATGGCTTTGTTTTTTAATGATTCACAAACGGGTAAAGCCTGTCAAATAACAAAAGCATGGATGGAAAAAGAAGAGCACTATGAAGAATTTACGATTCCAAGTAGTCAGGAGTTACCTCTTCCAATTGATGACAATTTAAAATCAGCTAATCCATTAGTTTATATTCAAACTGAAGAAGGGAAACAATGCGATATTTCAATGGAAGTATTAGCTAATAAACCTTTAACTGGTTCAGTAAGCTTTAATGAATTATCGCTATTAACAAAGCAAATGGACACCATGCTTTCAGATATTGGAGGTATGTTCTCTAAATACTTCATGCCAGATGTTGAAGGGGTTCGTTTTGTTTTTAGTGACAATGTAACGTCACCTATTGCAGCCTCTGATGGTACGGTTATTCCTGTTGAAAATGCAAAAGCAACGATTGATCTTAGAAAGTTTAATGAGAGCGTTTCTTTTGAGTTACCAGCAACAGCATTGAAAGTAACACCATGGCTTGTGAAATAATATCAAGTTATGCTAATGAAAGTATGATTAGATAATTACTGGTTTTGGTTTATTAAATGCATAAAAAATGGCGCTACTTAATCATTAAGTAGCGCCATTTTTATTGTCTGTAGTTATATCAACAAGGCTATTGAACGTTAACAACATCTAATTGAAGTGACGGGTCAAATTCAGTTACGGCGTCATCAGAATCAACTAGTTGAACTGGCATTTCTTCTTTATCAAAACCAATATCTCCACCGTTAATCACTCCAGAATCACGGTTAATACCTTTAAAGTCAAAGGTATTAAAGTCTGCAAGGTGACTCGGAACTACGTTTTGCATTGCTGTAAACATAGATTCAATACGTCCAGGAAACTGTGTATCCCACGTATTAAGCATTTGCTTAACATTTTGACGTTGCATGTTTGGCTGTGAGCCACAAAGGTTACAAGGAATAATAGGGTAATCAGCCATGTCTGCGTACTTGATGATGTCTTTTTCACGACAATAAGCTAATGGACGAATAACAATATGCTCACCATTATCAGAAACTAGTTTTGGTGGCATACCCTTCAATTTACCGCCATAGAACATATTTAAAAACATAGTTTCTAAAATATCATCGCGATGATGACCAAGTGCAATTTTAGTTGCTCCTAATTCATTTGCCGTACGGTACAAAATACCACGGCGTAAGCGTGAGCATAAAGAACAGGTTGTTTTGCCTTCTGGTACTTTATCTTGAACTATTGAGTAAGTATCTTCTTCGACAATTTTGTATTCAACACCTAGTTTTTCTAAGTATTCAGGCAAAATATGTGAAGGGAAACCAGGTTGTTTCTGATCAAGATTTACAGCGATTAGATCAAATGAGATAGGCGCGCTTTTCTTTAAACCCATAAGAATATCTAACATGGTAAAACTGTCTTTACCACCAGATAAGCAAACCATGATGCGGTCGCCATCTTCAATCATATTGTAATCGGCAATTGCATTACCGGTATTACGACGGATTTTCTTTTGAAGCTTATTGAAATTGAATTGCTGCGCTTTGGTTAATTCGCTCATTTATTTACTCTAACCTAATGATGGAACTGATAAGGCGGGTATTATACCCAATCAAGATCAATAAGCGAGTTTCAGCAGGGATTATTTTGTTAATGAAGAAGAGAGGGCGACGAAGTTGCCGCCCTTAATGTGATTAGATATGATTAGGGTCTAAAGGACTAATATAACCTTCAGGTTTTAACGCTAATATATCGCTGTTTAAGAGTGATAATGTATTTTCTGCTGTATTACCAATAAAGATTGCTGATAAGCCTGTACGGCCAGTGGTACCCAGAATAACAAGACCTGCATGCAATTCATCTTCAACCTCTGAGATAACTTCTTCTGTTATCCCTTCATATACATGAGTTTGTTCTTCTGGTATGCCATGATCTTGTCGTAATGCTTTCATTTGAGTTAGATGGTGACCTCGAATGGCATCTTTGTATTGAACTGTATCAAATTCTGGCAATTCAGCATGTATTGATGGCGGTGTAGAAGGATAGGCGTTAACTAGGTGTGGGGTTGAGTTTAAAACCTCGGCAAAGTATTTTGCCTCTTCTACCATTTTATGATTAAGCGCTAGATGTACCGGGTTTTCAGATCCAACATGAACGGATGCTAAAATATTACCATTATCTGGCCATCCTCTTGCTTTTACTAAAAGGACAGGAATTGGGGATTTACGTAATAAATGCCAATCTGTTGGTGTAAAGAAGACGGTTTCAAACTTGGCGTGTTCACGAGTCGCTTTAACTAATAAATTATAGCCATTGTCGAAAACTTCATTAATAATCGCTTCATAAGGGCGATTATGCCAAACAATCTTTATAGTAATGGTGACATGCTCAGGAATATCGTAACTCTCGATAACATCATCGAGCATTTTTACTTTTTGAGATACAACACCATTTCTCATTGCTGTCCTTTCATCTGCAGACAGCATTGATGTCATTTCATAGGAGAAGTCATAGGTAGTACAAAATAGAGTGATCTCAGATGATTTTGTACTGCGTTTGGCAATATCTAATGCCCGATATAAGGCGGGTTGATCGTCCTGATCGATGATCCCTACAGCAAGTATTTTACGGTAGCGGTTCATAATAACCTCCTTGGTAAACCAATTTCATTAAATTGTTCTGTTATATTTACTTTAGCAGTTTAGTAAGGGATTTGTAGTGTTAGGATACAAAAAAGTGAGATACTTCAAAGAGTAGTATCTCACTTTTATATGATATTTTATGGGGTGTTACTTATTTTATTTCTTTAGCAGAGCCAGCAAGTTCAGCTAATGCATCGTGATCATTAATCGTGATGTATTTGCCTTTCACTGTAAGCATCTCTGTTTTTTGGAAGCGTCCCAATAGACGACTGATTGTTTCTACAGTTAATCCTAAATAGTTGCCGATATCACCACGGGTCATGGTTAATCTGAACTCTCTTGGAGAGAAACCACGTTGATGAAAACGAGTTGATAAGTTATATAGGAAAGCGGCTAAACGTTCTTCTGCATTCTTTTTTGAAAGCAACAGAATCATTTCTTGGTCGCCTTTAATTTCGTTACTCATTAAACGCATAATTTGTTGACGAAGCTTAGGCATTTTACCTGATAAATCATCAAGGATTTCATATGGTATTTCACATACCATTGATGTTTCAAGAGCTTGAGCAAAGCTTGGGTGTTCAGCATCAGTAATAGCATCAAAACCTACTAAATCACCAGCTAAGTGAAAAGCGGTAATTTGCTCGTCGCCTTGTTCTGTAATTGTGTAACTTTTGATCGTTCCTGAACGAATTGCATATAGAGAACGTAATTCATCACCGGCTTTAAAAAGCTCTTGGCCTTTTTGAATCGGTTTTTTGCGTTCAATGATTTCATCCAACTGATCTAATTCTGATTCATTTAATGTGAATGGAATACATAGCTGACTAATACTACAATCTTGGCAGTGAATAGCACAACCGCCTGACTGAATTCGTTTGTTTGCTGAGTTATCTGACATCATCTCATTCAATGCTCTTATAATTGATATAAGTCAATTTTAGCATTAACCTGTCCAAAAGTGGTAGCATAAAAACAAAACTATGCAAAAAAATTGTAATTAGTTTAATTGATCTATAGCAATAGATATCGTATGAAGACCATAACTTAATAATAATAAGCCACTTATATTTTTTGTTACCTTATGATTTAACCATGATTTTAGTGTTTGAGCTCCTAGCCCTACGAGAAACATAGCGGGAAGAGTACCTAAACCAAAAGCCACCATAATAAGAGCGCCATTAATAGCACCTCCAGATACGGCAGCCCAGCTTACTGTTGAATAAACAAGTCCGCATGGTAGCCAACCCCATAGGAATCCAAAAGGAATTGCATGAAAAGGTGTTTTTAGTGGTAATAGAGGCTTCGTTAATGGAGATATGTATTGCCAGAGTTTTTTTCCAATAACCTCAACATATACCAGACCTTTCCACCAGTTTGCAATATAGAAGGCCAGTAAGCACATAAGTAAACCCGCAATAATTCTTAAGCATACTAGTGCACTATAACTTTCTGATGTTGCAGCTATAGATATAAATAACCCACCAATAATATATCCAAACAGCGAATATGAAATAATTCTTCCAATATTATAAAGTAAGATAAATGACCAGCGAGGGTAGCTAGTATTGGCTGAATTCATTGTAATTACTGCAGAAATCCCGCCACACATGCCTATACAATGACCTGCACCCATTATCCCGACGATAAAAGCCCCAATGAAATCAATGTTCATCTTTGTTCTTTTTAATTGGAGTATCTTCATCAAATAAAATTTCTGTTCCTTGACGATCAAGATCTTCAAATTGATCACTTTTTACAGCCCAAATAAAGACAGCAACAGCCACACATACCAGCATAATTGCGATTGGGATTAATAAATATAAACTAGCCATTTTCTTTTAATAACCTAAGAGAATTAGAAACAACAATAATAGAGCTACCAGACATACCTACAACGGCAATATAAGGAGCAACTAAGCCCATAACCGCTAATGGCAATATAATGGCATTATAGCCTAAAGCCCAGGCTAAATTTTCACGAATGATTTTTCGTGTTTTCATTGCAAGTTCTCGCGCTTCAATAAGCCGAGAAAGGTTATCACCAAGAAGGATCATATCCGCAGAGGCTTTCGCTACATCAGTTCCTGAACCCATCGCTATTGATAGATGAGCACCAGCAAGAGTCGGAGCATCATTAATACCATCACCAACCATTAGACTTACTTCTTGTTTTGGTAATGATTTTAAATAATCTAGTTTTCCTTGTGGTGTTGCACCTGAAACGATGCCATCTATATCTAACGCTTTCGCAACTTTTTCTACAGAAGAGCTGCTGTCACCAGTTAACATAGTAACTTTAATGCCTAAATGGTGCAGTGATTGAATAAATGCTTTGCTTTCTTCTCGGATCGGGTCATCTAAAGCAAAAGCAGCTATTGGCTGCCCATTTTTAGATAACCATACTTGATAGTCTTGCTGATTTTCTAGTTGGAAATTAGGCGTAGCGAACGCTTTATGGCCTATTTTCCATTCATCTTGACCTGAATAACCAACTAAACCAGAACCAATAATATTCTCAACACGCTCGAAATACGTCTTTTCTGGGGTTCTATACTCAGAAAATGCACGGGCAATAGGGTGATTAGCAAAAGACTCTAGCTCTGCTGCAATGACTTTTGATTGTTGAGGGTTAATACCACCGAAGGTGCTGATTTGCGTTAGGCGAATATTCCCTTCAGTTAACGTGCCTGTTTTATCAATCACCAAGCGATTCACTTTACACAAGGTTTCTAATACATGGCCACGACGAAGCATAAGACCTAACTGAGCTAATCGAGATGTTGAGCAAGTAATCGCTGTTGGTGTTGCTAATGATAAGGCACAAGGACAAGTTGCAACTAATACAGAAAGCATGATCCAAAAAGCGTCATCAGGCTTAGTTTCATGCCAATAGAACCAGGTGAAAGCTGAAATAATCAAGATACCAGCCACAAAATAGCGAGCGACTAAGTCTGCAATCTCTGCCACTTTAGGTTTCGACATTTGAGCTTCATCTTGTAATTTAACAATATTAGATATTAATGAAT
Organism: Aliivibrio thorii; assembly: GCF_057368585.1. Taxonomy (NCBI): domain Bacteria; kingdom Pseudomonadati; phylum Pseudomonadota; class Gammaproteobacteria; order Vibrionales; family Vibrionaceae; genus Aliivibrio; species Aliivibrio thorii. Next base: position 1,492,252 of record NZ_CM170654.1, read on the forward strand.
CAGCTTTGGTTTTCGTTACTTCTATGGTTAGATTTCCATCGCCATTAATCGTCCCGGCATAAACTGGATCGGTTTCTGTTTTAGCGACAGGCATTGATTCGCCCGTAAACATTGATTCATCAATCGCACTGCAACCAGACAGTACAATACCATCAGCGGGTAAGTGTTCTCCTGGTGGAACAATTACGGTATCCCCAACATCGAGTGTTCTAGCTGGTACTTTTTTACCTGATGTTAATGTCGCCATTACAGGAATTAATTTTAATAGATTACCAGTAATGGCTGCGGCCTTACGACGAGCTCGCATTTCTAAAAATCGACCAAGTAACAAGAAGAAAGTAAACATGGCAACTGATTCAAAAAAAACTTCGCCTGTTTCAGTCACGGTTGCAACAACACTGGCAAAATAGGCAAATAACATTGCGATCGAAACGGGAACATCCATTCCTAGCGTTCTCGCTTTTAAACTGCGCCAAGCATTCATATAAAATGGCAGTGCCGAATACAGCATCACTGGCGTTGCAAACACTAAACTAACGTATCGAAGGTAGTTTCTAAATTCAGCATCTAGATCTCCGAATACCTCTAAGTACAATGCCACAGCAAGCATCATTACTTGCATTGTAGCTAATCCAGCAACGCCTAATCGATATAGGTATTGTTTCATTGAATGATGGTATTCTTCTTCTTGCTTATCTGCTTCAAATGGCGCCGCTTTATATCCTAATTGGTGAATAAGAGTAAGAAGGGTGCTTAATTTTGTTTCTTCTGGATTCCAACTTAGCAAAGCGCGATGGGTCGAGGTATTTACTTTGATTTGATGAATCCCTTTTGCATTAGCAAGTTGTTTTTCAATTAACCAAGCACAGGCCGCACAAGATACACCATCAAGTGACAATGTCACTTCTTTGAAGTTGTCGTTAGTTCGTATAAATTCTTTTTGGATCTCACTATGGTCATAGTGCGCTAATGCTTTTAATTGTTCTGGGACTAAATCTGCTTTATCGGCAGGGGCCGTACGATATTGATAATATGAAGAGAGCCCATTCTCTACAATAGTTTGCGCTACTGATTCACAGCCTGGGCAACACATATCACGAGTTTGACCTAAAATATCAACTTGAAAGTGTGAACCGGAAGGTACAGGTTCACTGCAGTGGTAACAATCCTTCGACATAGGTCTACTTGCCTTATTTACCTAGTGGGAAAAAATCTTCGGTGGGGAAGTTAGTACGACCTTGGATCATCCATTCACTATCGTGAGGTAATAACTCAATAAACCAAGGACCAGCTAAAGGCTCTTCTAATTGAATACGATAAACACTTTTCGCATCAGACGTTAATACTTGAGAAAAATCGTGATTTGGTAGGGTTCGATGAGTGAATATAGCTTTAATAGCCGGATTATGCTCAAGTTTTCCTTTGTCTAATTTAATTTCAATGGTATTTCCAACCGAACGAACTTTCGCAAAAATAGAGAGTTCTTGGGCTACTTTTATTTTCGACAGGTCGACATTAATCGCCTTTCCTTTTTTGTAGTAATCTTCAGCAACTAGATCAACATCATTTTCGACAAATAAAACAAAAGTCGTAATACAAGCGACAACAACAGTACCAGGGAGAATGATAAGAAACCAAGGCCAAAACTGCTTATACCAAGGTTGAGACATAGTAATAATTCCTATTAAAGATCTTTCTATAAGTATTTATTATGTTGAAAGATATATGGCAAAAAGATGAGCTTATAACGTATTTTCTTTAAATAGAAAAAGCCCCTGAACATACAGGGGCCTTGTTTCTATTTACTTGTTGCTTAGACTCCAGACATAAGCAGAAAGAAGTTGAACTTTCTCTTCACCTAATACGTCTTTCCATGCCGGCATAACGCCTTGACGGCCATTGGTTACTGTCTCAGTAACTGCTGCACGTGAATCACCAAATAACCAATCATTGTCAGTCAGATCAGGAGCTCCTAGAGCAGGGTTACCTTTACCATCTGTTCCATGACATGCAGCACAAACGATAAATCGTTGTTTACCTGCAGCAGCATCTTTAGCATTAACTTTACGACCTGATAAGCTAAGCGTGTAGCTAACTACTTCTTCTACGCCATCAGCCCCTAAAGCATCACCCCAAGCTGGCATGTTACCAATACGACCATTCATAATGGTTGTTTTGATTGCTTGCGGTTCTCCACCATATAACCATGCGTTATCGGTTAGGTTAGGGAAACCAATCATGCCTCTTGCGTCTGAACTATGACATTGAGAACAGTTTTGTAAGAATAAACGTTGACCCACTTTTAGTGCATCTTCATCATTTGCAATATCAGTAATAGCTCTAAACTCAGACGTTCCTGGCTTATATGCAAGTTTAGAGAATGTTTCACCAAAGCTTGTATTTGCATCGTCTAATTCACGAGCAAATTGGTCTAACGTTTTATCTTTATGAGCACGTTCAATCGATGCTCGTGATTCTTCAACTGTTCGAACGGTTTGATCTGAACTCGTCCAACCTAATACGCCTTTAAAGTTGCCTAATCCTGGGTAAAGAATTAAATAAACAACCGCAAAAACGATTGTTGCCCAGAACATATAAGACCACCATTTTGGTAATGGGTTATTTAGCTCACGAATACCATCGTATTCATGACCCATGTCTTCACCTTCTTCAACGCCTGTTGTATTTTTCAGACAAAAACGAAGAAGTAAACCACAACCTATTAGCGTACCAATGGTAATGACACTTATCCAGAGACTCCAAAAAGTACTCATTATTTTTCGACTCCTGTCTTAAGTTGGCTTGAAGTACTATTTTCTTCTTCATCAGCAAAAATCAAATTAGCCGCTTCTTCAAAGCGTGTCTTTTGTTTTTTACTGTATGCCCAGAAAATAATGCCTACCATGCTTAAAAACAGAATAACTGTCCAAATTGCATGAATAGTTCCAGCGTCCATAGGGACCTCCTTACTTCATTGCGTGGCCAAGAGACTGAAGGTAAGCAATAAGTGCATCCATTTCAGTCTTGCCTTTAACCGCTTCAGATGCATTTTTAACATCATCTTCAGTGTATGGAACACCAAAGTTATTACGGAAAATGGCAATTTTCTTCGATGTTAATTCACCGTCAAGCACGTTCTCAGCTAACCAAGGGAAGCCAGGCATGTTTGATTCAGGAACTACATCACGAGGGTTCATTAAGTGAACACGATGCCACTCATCAGAGTATCGATCACCAACTCGAGCTAGATCAGGGCCTGTACGCTTAGAACCCCATAGAAATGGATGCTCCCAAACACTTTCACCAGCAACTGAATAATGACCGTAACGTTCCGTTTCTGCACGGAATGGGCGGATCATTTGGCTATGACAAACATTACAACCTTCTCGGATGTAGATATCACGGCCTTCCATTTCTAGAGGAGTATAAACTCGTAGGTTCTCAACAGGTTCTGTTGTCTGTTTTTGGAATATTAGTGGAGTGATCTCTACTAATGCACCAAAACTAATAGCAACAATAACCAATACAGCGAGGAGGCCAACATTTTTTTCTATGATTTCATGACGATTAGAACTCATAATCTGATCTCCTTATAGTGCTGGTTGAGGGATAGCTTTTAGACTGTTCTTCGGAGCAGAAATTGTTTTATATGCATTAAATGCAAGTAAGAACATTCCTGATAAGAAGATTAAACCGCCTAAGAAGCGAACAAAATAGAATGGATAAGAGGCTTCTAAAGACTCAACAAAGCTATACGTTAATGTGCCATCCGCATTTACTGCACGCCACATTAGACCTTGCATAACACCTGAAATCCACATTGCTACAATGTAAAGAACCGTACCAATAGTCGCTAACCAAAAATGAACATTGATTAGTGATACAGAGTACATACGTTCTTGACCAAATAGCTTAGGAATTAAGTGATATAAAGAACCAATTGAAACCATTGCAACCCAACCTAACGCACCAGAATGTACGTGACCGATAGTCCAGTCAGTATAGTGAGATAGGGCATTTACAGATTTAATCGCCATCATCGGACCTTCAAAGGTAGACATACCATAGAAAGATAGAGAAACGATTAAGAATCGAAGAATAGGGTCATAACGAAGTTTATGCCAAGCACCAGACAGTGTCATTATACCATTGATCATGCCGCCCCAAGATGGTGCGAATAGAACTAATGACATAACCATACCTAATGACTGAGTCCAGTCAGGTAAAGCTGTGTAATGTAAATGGTGAGGACCGGCCCAGATATAAAGAGATACTAATGCCCAAAAGTGAACAATAGATAAACGGTAAGAATAAACTGGACGTTCTGCTTGTTTTGGTACGAAATAATACATCATACCTAAGAAACCAGCAGTCAATAGGAAACCTACTGCATTATGGCCGTACCACCATTGAACCATTGCATCAACAGCACCAGAATAAATCGAATATGACTTACCTAGTGATACAGGAACAGCAAGGCTATTCACAATATGAAGAACCGCAACGGTTAAAATGAATGCTCCAAAGAACCAGTTTGCAACGTAGATGTGAGATGTCTTACGTTTAAACAAGGTTCCAAAGAAAACGATAGCGTACGCAACCCAAACTAAAGTGATTGCGATATCAATCGGCCACTCTAATTCTGCGTATTCTTTACCTGATGTCATACCTAGAGGCAACGTAATTGCTGCTGCTAAGATAATTGCTTGCCAACCCCAGAAGGTGAACGCAACTAATGGACCACCAAACAAACGTGTTTGACAAGTACGCTGGACAACATAATAAGATGTTGCGAATAGGGCACTTGTGCCGAATGCGAAAATTACTGCATTAGTATGCAGAGGACGCAAACGGCTGTACGTAAGCCATGGTGTGTCGAAATTAAGTTGCGGCCAAACTAACTGAGCGGCAATTAGTACACCCACACCCATGCCAACAATTCCCCATAGTATGGTTACTAAAGAGAACTGACGAACAACGGTATAGTTGTAGTTTTGTTCATGCTGCTGTACTTGGCTCATAATTGCATGCTTCCACTTTTATTATAACTACACTTTACTTTCCATAGTGCGAACAAATTGTTCGCAATGCCATCCAAAATTCAATCTCTAATAATTAGATTTGTGACCCTTTTATTTTGAAATATCCTTTTTTAATGCAAAAATGGCATTTTCGGCATTAATGATACTTCACTTCAAAAATGAATCATAGTTGATGCCCACAGTATATTTACGGTTAAGCAACATTTTTTCATTTTTTTTGAACTAGATAACACAGGTTTTTTCATCTATGGCTATAGAAAAGTTAACAGGTCCTCGTTTATATCAACTTATTTTCTTGTTGGTAGTATTAATCTCCGCGTTTACTTGGAGAACAATAACCTATGTCCCAACAAGTGATGTGAGTCTAATAAGTGAGAATTTAAAGATTTGTGACATAACAAATCAAGCATGTATGTTGAATACTGATAATAATCAGATCATTATTGACATACAAGAAAGACCAATTAAGCAAAATTCTGAGATCATTGTATCAGTAGCAGGAATAGACTCTAAATGGAAAATGGAGGCAGAAGGAGTTGATATGAATATGGGAACATTGAAATTCAATCCTCTAGAAACTGAAGATAATATGCAATTGTATTCAGTTTTTGTACCAAAATGTAAACATAATGAAATGAAGTGGCAAATAAACTTATCTTCAGAGAATCGAGTAATAAATGTTATATTTGATTCTAAAAAATAAATATTTTCAATATGTTATATAGATAAAGTATAAAAACTAACCGCTCATATATAAAAAAATACTTTTAAAGCATAAGTAATAGTATTTGGAGCGATTATGAAGATAATTAGCAGTATTTCACAAAAAATAGACTCAAGAGTTGCAATTGAAGAATGCCTCATGATTCTAGAAAAAGAGCTTACTGAACCAAGTATTATACTTTGCTATTTCACTGAAGAGCACAATGAAAAAATCATACTGTCTTTATTAAAGAAACAATTCCCAAACAGTAAAATCCACGGCTGTACTTCATGCCAGGGAATTATGACTGATGATGGTTTTGTCTCAAATTCGGTTTTTTATCCCTCTTGCAAAGTATCATATTCATTTCATTCTGGTTATGCTCCTTTTGATATTTCAGGTATTGCAACCAAAACGAATAAGCGGACACTCTATGAAATAGACAATAGACAATAGACCAATAGTCGAAGTCTATAAAGAGTGGACTCAAATGTCTGATTTAATAAATAAAGACCAAAATTTGTTAGAGCATATGGCTCAATATCCTTTAGGTAGGGTTGCGGGATTGAATGCAATTCTTGGCCTAGTCGATATATTTCACGATAGTTCTTTATCTGAATCTCAAATCGAATGGCTTAATCAAATGGAAGGTTCAGCACTATTATTAGTGATGTATTAGACATTTCAAGAATAGAAGCAGGGTCGTTTACTTTAGATGAACAACCTATTGATTTGCTAAGTACAATTAATAGTGCGGTTGATTTTTTCAAGGATAAGATAGACAAAGATCTAATTACTTTAAGTGTGACAGTGTCACACCTTGTACCAATCTATGTTTATGCCGACCCAACACGAATAGCTCAAATTATATTCAACCTTGTAGGAAACGCGGTAAAATTCACTAAAAAAGGACTTATTTGTATTAATATCAATCAAACAGTTCATGGTCAAACTTCAATATCCGTTACAGATACTGGCATTGGAATTGGCAAGAATGCATTAAATCAGTTATTCCAACCATTTGTGCAGGCTGATAGCTCAATAACTCGCCAATATGGAGGAACTGGATTAGGTTTGGCGATTATTAAACACTTAACTGAGTTAATGAATTGCGAAATTAAAGTAGAAAGTATTTTAAATGAAGGTTCCAATTTTACAGTTACATTTCCATTAAAAGAAATAACCGAGCAACAATTAATAACCGTTAATAACCGTTAATAAAGCTTCAGATTTAGAACCGCTAGATCTAGCAATAAACAAAATTCGAATACTTGTTGCTGAGGATAATAAAGCGAATCAGGCAATTATTCAGCTAATGCTAGAAAGGCAAGGACATCATGTTTACATAGTTAGTAACGGTGAAGAGGCCATTTCAGAAATCATAAAAGAAACGGTTCAAAATTATGATTTAGTTTTAATGGATGTATCTATGCCAATCAAAGATGGGATTACGGCAACTAAAGAATTAAGAGACCTTGGATTTACATTACCTATAATTGCAATAACAGCGCATGCAATGAATACTGAAAAGAAAATATGTTTAGATGCTGGTATGGATAATTTTATTTCAAAACCAATAAGAGCAATAGAATTAAAAAAGCTGTTAGTATCATTAGATCTCTAAGCTAATAATCAATGGATAAATACGCAGTATTATTTAATGATTATTAGCTATTTTATGGTAAATACGATTATGGTTAAATGGATAAGCTTTAAGTAGATGAAATAGAGAATGGGGAAGCATATATAGATATTATCTAGATACACCAAACCCTATTTAACATAATATACATAATGCGCACTAAAGTGCCCAATAAATCAAAGAAGTAATTATCTGATAATTATACGTTTTAACCAATTATCTGTTATTTATCATTATTAGGTTTGTATCCGTTTCTGCTTATAGCTAAACTAACTTCATATTATACTTTTTGTTACCTTGTCACGATTTGAACATTCTCCTTCCTATCATCAACAAGTTAAGGCTATTCAATGAATTTAAAAAAACTGGTTTTATCGATTTTACTCTTCAACGTCACGATAATTTCAGGCTGTACTAGTTATTCGATTACTGAAAAAGAAATGACCGACTATCTTTCTGATGAGATTCATGTAGAAAAATCGGTTGGTATTCCTGGTTTTCTCTATGCGCAAGTTAATGTCGAAAATGTTGATGTGCATATTGGCCGTATTGATTCGAATCGAATCAGTGTTTTTGCCAATACCACTGCAGAGATTCAAATGATGGCTGAGATTAAACAGAATTTAAATTTAACGTTAGAATTTAGCGCTGTACCTGAATATGATAAAGACGCTGGCGAAATTTATTTAAAATCTCTACGATTAGAAAAGTTTGAAGATAAAAATAAGCAACTCTCACCCGATCTTGTTACCTTATTAAAGCCAGCTGTGTCTATGATTGGTTATGCATTATCAAATGAACCAGCCTATAAACTGAGTTCTGATAAGCTAAAAGAATCTTTAATTAAATCAGCTAAACCTAATTTGGTAATCAAAAACCATAAGCTCGTGATTGAGTTGTTTGATTAAAATACAGCGTTAATTTAGTTATAGTGCATTAAACCGTGCATAACTAGGAACTGCTAAAACATTTGTTAATTATTGCTTTAGCAACTCATGTAGATCCGCTTTTAAAGATGATACCGTTTGGCTCGCCTTTTCTGTTCTAGAGGCTTCGCTTAGTAGATATTCAATCGTATCAGAAAGTGTTGAATCAAGATCTTGAGCTCTAAGCGATAATTTTTCCCACACACGAAAATCCAAATCGATGGATTTCTTACGAGTATGTTCTTGCTCTGCATTAAAATGACGTTTTCTTTTGGCACGAATGGCCTGCTTTAATTTGTTTTCTAAATCAGGATTCATATGCTTTTGCATCCATTCAAGCGCTTTAACTGGCTCATGTTCTAATTTTAGAAACTCACCAACAAATTGTGCCTGTTCACTCGAATCGATATAACTAGTAATAGATTCTCCCATACGGTGTTTATTAAATAAATACATCCATTTCCAACCAGCTTCTAGGTTTTCAAGTTGTTGATATTTCATAGGCACACTCAAGAATAAGGAAAATCATATGGTGACAGTGTAACCCTACTTATCAATTTCTTCAATAAAATAACGCTATAATGAGATTCAGCCCTAATTGATAATGTAACTACTGAAAAATCAGACGTATGTGGTTATGTCATGTATAATCAATTTTATTTTTTATTTATAAGTAAGCATGCAGTTAGACACACCATTTTTAATTACGCCACAATATGATCATATTCAAGATGTGTTGAATCAGTCTCACTCAATTGATGCGCAATCACCCTATTCTCTACAGCCTAGATTAACGCAAGCTTTAGAGCGATTCTCTCACATAAATGGTGTAAACATTCTTCAAATCAATGCGTTAGATAATCATGTTTATCGTGAATACGTAGCGAATTGGCTAAAATTAAATACTTCAAATCGTTTAGTAACCTCAGAATCAGTTCCTGTAATCATTGCAGAAAACGCTTCAGAGACTGAGCTTTTTGGTGTTTATCATAATAAAAGTGATGTATTAGAAGCCGGATTATTACAAAAAGCTCATGGTGGTTTTTTAGTTATCTCTCCAAGTATCTTACTTGCAAATCCGATCTTGTGGCCGCGTTTAAAAAGCCTATTACAAGGTCATACTGTTACCGTCCCTACAAGTGATTCAAAATCACCAACACTTAAAACACATCATTTAACTGTAGATGTGAAATTAATCATTGTAAGTGATCGTGCTCTGTTAGGTGAAATTGAACAACTGGAGCCGGATTTACTAGCTGGTATGTCGATGTTTGCAGAATATGAATTTGATACCAAAGTATCTAACGATTCTATTTCTGCATATCAACAGCTAATCAATTCTCTCATAATAAAACATAAACATTTACCATTAGAGAATGGCTCCGCTCTACTTCCATTACTAAAGCTGGGAGCACGTGAGTGTGAAGACCAAACTCGAATTAATTTATGTTTATTATGGCTAAACGCAATATTAGCCAATGCATCTTTATCTTCAGCATCACAAAAATATATTAATGCTGCTGATTTTACCCAATCATTTGATGATAAGTACTATTTAGAGTCTTATTTACCATCACGAGCATTGGACGATATTTTAGAACAGAATATTTTCATTGAAACTGACGGTGAAAAAGTTGGCCAAATCAATGGCCTAACTGTTGTATCTGTGCCTGGACACCCTATTTCTTATGGTGAGCCTTCGCGTATATCTTGTGTTGTTCATGTTGGTGATGGGGAATTATCAGACGTAGAACGTAAGGTTGAATTAGGAGGTGATTTGCATGCCAAAGGGATGTTGATCATGCAAGCTTATATACTTAGTCAGTTAAATACTCATGAGCCATTACCATTTACGGCCTCTATGGTGTTTGAACAATCTTATTGTGAAGTTGATGGTGATAGCGCAAGCTTAGCTGAATTGTGTGCATTTTTAAGTGCTCTAGCAATAAAGCCGATCAGCCAAAGTTTCGCAATTACCGGCTCAGTCGATCAATTCGGCATGGTACAACCTATTGGCGGTGTAAATGAAAAAATAGAAGCTTTCTTCCAACTGTGTGAAAAGCGTGGGTTAACAGGTGAACAAGGTGTTATTATCCCAGAAACAAATGGAATTAATCTTGTACTTTCAGACGATGTAATTCGTGCAGTTGAAGAAAAACAATTTACTATTCATGGTATTAATCACGTAGAACAAGCTATTGAGCTATTAACTGGTTTACCATTACAATCTGAAGAACACGAATCAATTTTTTCTTTAATTGCTCAACATATCGAAGATGTTGAGCACAATCCAAACCAATGTTCAGCTCTATTGTGTCGTATAAAGAACTGGTTTAACCAGCGATGATCCGACTTGATAAGCGTACAAGTGTTCGCTAGAATCTCAGCAACTTATTTAGGAGTAATACTTTAATGCAAAATAAACCTAGTTCTTACAATCGTGAAGATTTACTAGCATCAAGCCGTGGTGAATTGTTTGGTCCAAATGGCCCACAACTACCGGCACCAAACATGTTAATGATGGATCGCATCCCTCTTATGTCTGAAACTGAAGGCCTATTTGGTAAAGGTAAAGTGATTGCTGAGCTAGATATTACTCCAGACCTTTGGTTTTTTGATTGTCACTTCCCTGGTGATCCTGTAATGCCTGGTTGTCTTGGCCTTGATGCTATGTGGCAGCTTGTTGGCTTCTTCCTTGGCTGGGTTGGCGGTCAAGGTAAAGGTCGTGCTTTAGGTGTCGGTGAAGTTAAGTTCACAGGTCAAGTCCTACCAACAGCCAAAAAAGTAACTTACGAAATTGATTTTAAACGCGTTATTAACCGTAAGTTAGTTATGGGCTTAGCTGATGGTCGCGTACTTGTTGACGGTAAAGAAATCTATGTTGCTAAAGATCTTAAAGTAGGACTTTTCCAAGATACTTCTGCATTCTAATAGAATTTTAGTAATGATAAAAGCCAGCAAGTTGTTGGCTTTATTTTTAATAGCAATAAACAAGTTATAGTGCACTAGATTAAATATACTTTATCTCAGATGAAATTAAAGCCTCATAAAGAGGCTTTAATTAAAATTCTATTTAATGTTTGGTTATTTAAATAAACCTGAATGTTTGTCGTCTCTTGCGTCCCGCCAGCCCCCAAGCCAACATGAACGAGCATCCATTGATTGATACGGGCAATTCTCTGATGAGCGGCCATTTAAACCCGCTTTATACCCTTGTGATTGTGCTCGTTCTAAACGGTCACGCTTTTGTCTCTTCATAGTTCAGTCCTCATAGATGGAAGGCATAATGCTTCAATAAATATACTACTTTACTACTTCATACCCTTTTCGTTAGGGTTCACCATAAACATTTTATGGTGACAACATTAAGAATCGGACAAATTAGAGACTTTTTCAAGTATAAAAAAAGCCCGAAGTCTCATATTGTGACTCCGGGCTTAATCTTATAAATCAGTTTTATTTAATTTTCTTTCGCATGAAACCAAATAAACCTAGTAGTGTCAGAGCACCAAAACCAAGTGAACCACCTTGGCGTTCACTTGCGGTGCTTTCATAAGTACGCGGTTCTATATTTCGTTGAGCTTCATCGGATATAGGTACAAGCTTAACGGCAACAACTGTTTCGTCACTATCTCCACCATCACAATAAGCATTATGTGCCGTTGAATCATAACCACCAGAGCACATCACCGCTGTAGCAGAAATCACCCCGGCATCATTTATATCAGTTGCATCATAAATACGATATTGATTGTTGTTATCCGTTGTTCCAGAGACTTTACCGTCATTTGTTAAATCATCAAGTAACCAAGCTTTAACTTTACCATCTCTTTTATCTTCAAAAATATTTCTACGCCCAGCTATTGTTCCATTTCCATCATATGGATAAATAAACGCACGTTGACGACGCTGCTTACCATCATATTCACGGTGGTTTTCTGAATCAATTCGGCCAACAATTTCATTATAATTGTTAATACTACCCATTTCGCCACCAGCACCATTGAAGAAAATACTACCATCAGAACTGTCTAAAAAGTGAGCGCTTGGTGAGTTGGCATTCGCAACCACAAATAAACGATTCGCCGCAGCTCCATTTTGCGGGTAACGACCAGAACGTTTAGCTTGACCTGCAACAACCAAATTTTTATTAATGTTTGTCGCTACTGAATTTGTATTAGTATTATCATCACCAGCATCAACTTCAGCGCCATTAATCAGTATTGAATCAATTTTAGTTAAAGCACCACTGCCTTCAATGTGCGCTGTAAAAATAGTCGCATTCATATGCTGATCTTTATAGTTGTTGTAACCAACACCATAAAATGTTGAACCATCTACATAGAGATCACGCATACTCCCTTGAGCATAGTAATCACCATCTTGTTCGTCATTATACGCCCAATCAATAGCAGTTAACGTCGTATCATTCCATACAGCTGCTTTTGATGAGTAATAATACCTATTATCTCCAACACCACTTTTAGTTGATGTACTCCCCACAACATAGGTACCATCACTAGCCCATGCTCTAGATTGAGGTTTGGTTAAAATGTCAGCATTAGCAACATCTGAAAATACTTCATTACGTTTACTTGAAGTACTATAGTTGCCAATAGTACTAACGGAACCACTCGCTTTGCTAAATGAATTAATAACTGTATTTATGGCACCTGCTGGAGCTTCAGCTGTACCTTCAATAAATGCCAATGAATTAGGCGTGTCACTTCCATAAGTTTCATTAGACCAACTTGACCAACGATCAGAAGCCCAGTACTCACATGTAGCGTAACCTAATTGGAAAAAGCAATAATCTTCAAATCCATCATAATCATCTTCAATGTAACCAAATGAGTTATCCATCGCGAAAGGCACTTCTTCACGATATGAGAAGCCATCTGGGCGCTCCCGAGTCTCGCCTGCTAGTTTATAGTCAGTGCCAAGCCCACAATCCTTTTCGAAACATCCCTTAGGAAAAGTGGTATTATCTGCAATTGGAGACGGCTGAATAGCTGTACCATAATACTCAGATCCAGAAACTCCTGGAGTTACTTCCACCACTTTATAAAGCGCCGCTTGCGCAGGAAGCGCAGCGGACACCAAAACAGCTAATGTGGTTAATTGTAATTTACTACTCATTTAACTTCCTATTGTAGAGCTTCAAGTTCTTCCCAACGCTCGAATGCGACTTCCAACTCTTGCTCAGCTTCTGCTAAACGCCCTAAGACTTCATCTGTCTTTTTAGGATCTTGTTGGAAGAAAGACGCGTCGTTCACTTTCTCTTGAAGTTCAGTAATTTCGTTTTCTAATTTCTCTAATGTTTCAGGAAGCTGTTCAAGCTCGCGCTGTAACTTATATGATAATTTCTTTGGCTTAACAGTCTGCTCTACTATTTGAATTTTAGCAGCAACTGGTTCAGCTTTCTCTTTTACTTTTGGAGCCATTGCATCACGAGTCGCCTGTACATTAGCACGTTGACGCTGTGCATCGTGATAGCCACCTACGAATTCTTCGATCTGGCCCTCACCTTCAAAGATCCAACTGGTCATTACTGTGTTATCAACGAACTGACGATCGTGACTTACTAATAATAATGTACCCTGATAGTTGGCAAGTAATTCTTCTAAAAGTTCCAATGTTTCGATATCTAAATCATTGGTTGGTTCATCAAGAATCAATAAATTGTTTGGACGAAGAAACAAACGCGCAAGTAATAGACGGTTTTTCTCACCACCAGACAATGCTTTAACAGGTTGACGAGCACGTTTTGGCGAGAATAAGAAATCTTGTAAGTAGCTTAATGCATGACGCTCACGGCCACCCACTGTTACTTCTTGTTTACCATCTGCTAGATTATCAATAACCGTTTTTTCAGGATCTAATGCTTCACGATATTGGTCAAAGTAAGCCACTTCTAATTTCGTACCACAATGCAATTTACCTGAATCAGGTTGTAGCTGGTCAAGCATCAGTTTAAGTAAGGTACTCTTACCACAGCCATTCGCACCAATTAGTGCAATACGGTCACCACGCATAACATTGAAACTGAAGTTCTTAACAATGTTTTTGCCATCAATTGAGTAATGAAGGTTTTCAGCTTCAAATACAATTTTACCTGAACGATTTGACTCATCCACTTGGATATTGGCTTTACCCATTACTTCACGACGCTCTGAACGCTCACGACGTAACTGTTTTAATGCACGAACACGGCCCTCATTACGAGTACGACGTGCTTTAATACCTTCACGGATCCACGCTTCTTCTTGAGCTAGCACTTTATCAAACTGCGCGTTTTGATCAGCTTCTACACGTAGCGCTTCTTCTTTCGCTAGTAAGTATTCTTCATAGTTACCAGGGTAAGAAGATAAGTTACCACGGTCTAAATCAACAATACGTGTTGCCATTGATTGAATAAACGCACGGTCATGCGAGATAAAGATGATTGAGCCTTTAAAGTCTTTCAAGAAAGTTTCAAGCCATTCAATCGTCGTTACGTCTAAATGGTTGGTTGGTTCATCAAGAAGTAATACATCAGGATCAGAAACCAAAGCACGAGCTAATGCCGCTTTACGTTGCCAGCCACCAGATAAATCTGTTAATAGCGTATGGCCATCCAGTTTCAATGATTCAAGAACCGATTGAATACGCATATCAAAATGCCATGCATTAAGGTGATCAATTTTTTCTTGAGCACGAGATAGCTTATTAATGTTTGATTCACTTGGATCAGTTTCTAGCAAATCAAGAAGACGGTGATACTCTTTTAAGTACTTACCCGCTTCCGCTAGGCCTTCTGATACGTAATCAAATACAGTGCCGCTTTCATTACGCGGTGGATCTTGCTCTAGACGAGAAACCACCACATCTTGATTAATTTGAAGTTTGCCGTCATCCATAATGATGTCACCAGCAATTACTTTCATTAGCGTTGATTTACCTGCACCGTTACGGCCAACTAAACACACACGCTCATTTTCTTGTAAAGCGAAATCAGATTTGTCTAATAGCGGATGGTCACCAAACGCTAATTGACCGTTATTAATTGTAAGTAATGCCATTGTCTTCTAACCAATTCTTTAATTGCGATATATTGAATGGCCAATTTAGCTCAGATAAGCCATTGGCCACCACAGGTATTGTGACACCGTAACGAGAGAAAAGCTCATCGTTGAACGCGATGTCTACCGTGTCTACTTTTTCGATATCTACACCCACCTCCACAAGCAAGTCAAACGCTTGCTCGCAAAGGTGGCAGCCTTCCGTGCTATAGAGAGTAATCATTCGTCTCTAGCCTTCCTTGTGAGTAATAATCCAGCAGTTATGAATGTGTTTATTACGAGCAAAATCAAGCGGCAATGTTTGCTTAGAAATGTTCTTCGCTTTAAGGCCTGCTTTCTCTAGTGCTTCGTCATCCATTTTGAAGTTACGTTTATTGTTCGAGAATACGATAGTACCGTTCTCTCGTAGCATACGTTTTAGGTTCTCAAGTAACATGATGTGATCACGTTGAACATCAAACGTCTGTTCCATACGCTTAGAGTTAGAGAACGTTGGTGGATCGATAAAGATTAAATCAAACTCACCTTCTGCTTGTTGCAACCACTGTAGACAGTCTGCTTGTAAGAACTGATGCTGAGTACCGGTTTGACCATTGGTATTCATGTTCTTCTGTGCCCACTCTAGGTAGGTACGAGACATATCAATCGTCATGGTAGATTTTGCGCCACCACAAGCCGCATGCACGGTTGCAGAACCAGTGTAAGCAAATAGGTTTAAGAAATCTTTACCTGCAGCCATTTCACCTAACATTTTACGAGTTAACTTATGATCTAAGAATAACCCTGTATCTAGGTAATCTTGTAGGTTAACAATCAGTTTTACGCCGTACTCATCAACATCAAAAGAGCGAGATTTCTCAGCTAATTTTTGATATTGGTTTTTGCCTGATTGCTTTTGACGAACTTTCAAAATCACATTGTTCGTTTCTACACCCGTTACTAGAACCGTTGCACGGATCATATCGGTTAAACGACGACGTGTTTTATCTTCAGAAATTGTTTTTGGTGCCGCATATTCTTGAATGATGATGTAATCTTTATAGACATCAATCGCTGCATTGTAATCAGGTAAATCTGCATCATACAAACGGTAACAATCTAATTTCTCTTTACGTGCCCATTTGCCGATCTTAGACATATTCTTTTTAAGACGGTTCATGAATTCAGGAGCAACTTCAATATTCGCTGCGTCTTTACGCTCTGAAGACTCTGTAATTGAGTAGTTTTTCTGAACACACGGTAATGCACCATTGTTCAATTTAAATTGCTTATCAGCACGCATGCGTATACACGCAAGTAAATCATCGTTACTTGAATAGATTGATGCTGTACAGCCACCAAACTGCTCTTTAAGCTGGCGACCAAACTCACTGTACAATGCAATCAATGCAGGTTCAGTACTTAAACGCTCACCATATGGAGGGTTACAAATCACTACGCCATTTTCAAACGCTTCTGGACGTTCAATCTTAGTTGCATCACCAACATCAAACGTAATTAAATCTTCAACGCCAGCACGACGTGCATTTTCACGAGCCGTTTGAATAACACGGTAATCACGGTCAAATCCGTAAAAATGAGTATCTACTTTCTTAACGCCACGACGACTCTTAACACGAGCTTCTGAACGAATTTCAGTCCACAACTCTTCATCAAAATCATTCAGAGTTTCAAAACACCATTTCTCACGCTTAACACCTGGTGCCATTTCACAAGCCATTAGTGCCGCTTCAATCAGTAACGTACCTGAACCACACATAGGGTCTAATAATGGTTTGCTCTCATCCCAAGTACTACGAAGTACTAAGGCTGCCGCTAATGTTTCACGTAGTGGCGCACGACCCGCTTCAGTACGGTAGCCACGTTGATGTAAACCTGAACCAATTAAATCAAAGCCAAGAATCCCTTTCTCGCCAGATAAACGCATATGTATACGTAAATCAGGTTCTGCTTTATCAATATTCGGACGCTCTAAATCCGCCTTTGTGAAACGATCAACAATGGCATCTTTAACCTTTAACGCACCGTATTGGCTGTTTCGAATCTCACGGTTTGTACCGTTAAAATCCACCACCAATGTTTTATCTGCGCTGAAATAACTAGGCCAGTTGATTGCAGAAGCACCTAGATATAAATCCATATCATCACGAACGTCAAATTCAGACAAAATTTGAACAAAACGCGAAGCGATACGGCTCCATAAACAACAACGATAAACAACCTCGATTGGAGCTTCAAACGTAACCCCTGCATAAACTAATTTTGGGTCAGTAACACCAAGTGCAATAAGTTCGTCAGCGAGTAGGTTTTCAAGGCCTTTAGAAGTGATGGCTAAGTATTTTTTCATGGGATTCTTTTGGTTATTAAATTGCCTCGCATTATACATGAATCTCACTGAAAGAGGATAAATAGATTGTAGATAAATGCTAAGCAAAGACATTTAATTATTTCTTTTAAAACAATCGTTTATTAAATACCAAACCAACAATCAATAAAGTTTGTTTTTATGTGGAAACACAAGCTTCCGCCAAATTACCCACAGCTTTTGGACTATACCAAGTGGAATTCAGTGCTGTAACTTTCATACAAAACAGCGCAAATGGGGAATTCAACGAGAAAAGGAACTACTTTACTGTTTGAAATATCAGAAATGATTATGATGTTTTTTTATACTTCTTGGCTCTAGGTCTCATTTTTAAGAGTTCAAAATGTAACGAGTTTAGCTGTTATTAAGGAAACTTAAAGAAAGATAAAGGCGTACAAATGCTTAAAAAGCCATTCATAGTAAAAGCTTAAGCTATATTCTATAGGGTATATGGAGCGTGGTAGTTCGTATTTTCGGAGGAGTTAACGATAAAAAAGTAGTAAGGTATGCTTTACTCGTAAACTAACCAACCAAAGCATAATAAGCGGAGTTGACGACTTGCATCTTAGCCATTCGGTCATGCATAACTTTAATTGGTTCACAAAATGCCATGTATTTAACAGGATTAAGAGCAAAAGAGTCCATGTCCACTAGCATACACATGCTGGCACATTCGTAGTTTTCAACAATAATGAAATGCCCTTCCCCTAAGTCATTCTTAAGAGAGACAACTTCTCCCTCTTCAGGAGAATAGCCATGGCCTTGAGATTCAAAAAACCAGCTTTTAGGTAGCATAGGCTTATGAAAGCGCTTAGCTGCTACACAATTAAGTGCTAGCTCTACTTTACGAGGCTCAGACAATGGTAGGAATGAAATATGTTCTACGAACATTTGGTAGGCAGAGGCATCATCAACAGAGAATTTACACTCGTCAAAAGCACTATCAATAAGTACCTTAGAAGGTAAGTTCACACGGAATACCATGTCCATACCTAAATCAAGCATTAGAGATTGTGCTTTATTGTCGTAATACCAATTCCATGTATCACTTGGTTTAAGCATTATCATTTCTCTCTTGAAAAAACGGGAAGAATCCCTTCGATAGCCAATCACCAATTACTGCAAATCATGCTAAAAATTCATGTGTATTTTCAGTCAAAAATAATACTGGTGCAATTAATCGTTAATTTTACAAGAGGTTAGCAATAAAAAAAGGGGAAATTTTCATTCCCCCTTCTGTTTGAATAGTCTGTAAGCAACTTTCGCTACTTTTTATAACATTTAAATATTGTTTACAATATCTTTAACTAATGCAGGACCTTTATAAATGAAGCCTGAGTAGATTTGCACCAGATCAGCACCTGCCATCATTTTTTCTTTTGCTGCAACATAAGAGTCAACACCACCTACCCCAATGATTGGTAAAGAATCACCAAGTAGCTCTTTAAGGCGACGAACAACTTCAGTACTGCGAGTTTGAACAGGACGACCACTTAAGCCTCCCATCTCTTCCGCATGCTTCATGCCTTCAACCATTGAGCGATCTAATGTTGTGTTGGTTGCAATCACACCATCAATTTTATACTTCATTAGAGAGTCAGCAATTTGAGATAATTCATTATCATCCAAATCAGGCGCGATCTTCAAAGCGATAGGAACATACTTACCGTATTTCTCAGCTAATTCTTTTTGCTTCTCTTTCAATTGAGAAAGAAGATCATCCAATGCTTCACCATATTGAAGAGTACGAAGACCTGGAGTGTTTGGCGATGAGATATTAATCGCAATGTAACCTGCGTATTGATATACCTTCTCCATACAAATTAAGTAATCTTCCGTGCCCTTTTCAATTGGCGTATCTTTGTTTTTACCAATGTTAATACCAATAACACCATCAAACTTTGCTTTCTTTACGTTCTCAACAAGATTATCAACACCAAGGTTATTAAAACCCATACGGTTAATAATGCCTTCCGCTTCAATAAGACGGAATAGACGAGGCTTATCATTACCTGCTTGAGGACGAGGAGTTACTGTTCCCACTTCAATAAAGCCAAAACCCATTGCGCCAAATGCTTCAATACATTCGCCATTTTTATCAAGACCAGCCGCAAGGCCAAGTGGATTTTTAAAGGTAATACCCATAACTTCTACAGGTTTAGAAGCCAATTTTTGACGATAGAAGAGATCAAGTGGAGTGCCGGTAAAGCGTTTAAAATTTTGAATAGCTAAATCATGTGCTTTTTCAGCATCAAGTTTGAAAATGCCAGCTCTGGCGATGCGGTATAACATTGTAGCTCCAAAAAAAGTCCCGAATAAACGGGGAGTCATTATTCACTGATTTTATTAACAATTCAAACTTAATCGTACTTTATTCATCATTATTTATTGCAATCTAAAAGCTCGCCACCACCTAAGGGCATATAAATTCAATAAAATCACTTATTAATATACTTAAATACAAAATTTATCGGGGAAATAAAAAGGGAAAGCGAATAAAAATTCACTTTCCCTTTTATTATGCAAACGTTTAGCTAGGAACGCTAAACCCTATTATCATTAATTGCCAGCGTGCGAAGAACAACTTAAATTAAGCAAGGTTAACTCTCTTAATGCTACTGAGAATTTCGCAAATTCATGAACCGAACCTACTTTGAACTCATTTAAAATGTTGTCCCAGCGCCCTACTGATGCCATGTTCTTTTTACACCAGTCTTCTATCGCATTTTCAACTGAATCACTGTCTTTATACTCATCAAGTACAAGTTGAGTTAATTGACGTTGCTGCCAATCTAGATCTTCACGGAAAGAAGCGCGAGCTAATGCTTGCCAGTGGTTATCAACACCTTGGTTATTAATTTGTTTCAAGAACCAATGCAGTGACAACTTATCTCCTAATACATAGTATAAACGAGCTGACGTAGATACTGGTCGCTCTGTCACTTCGGCAACAGCTGAAATATCCATTGCTGAATACAAGCTACTTAAACGTGCTAATACATTACCCAGCTCACACGGGACTCCCATTTCCAGATAGTGATTTGCTTGTTCAATATGCTCAACAACTTCATCATTTACCAAATAGCTATCCAGGTTCATTTTAATATCATCAACCGCAGGTTTATATTTTACTATCAACTCCTGAATCGTCATTTTTTGTGAACCATTACGTAATAGCCAGCGTGCTACTCGACGGATGGTTCTACGCATAGTAAAGAACGCATCATACTGTGCTTCAGTCGTGGCAATATTATCTAAATTACGGATCTCTTTGAATAAATCCCCAAATTCAAAAATTGCTCGAGTAGCAGAATAAGCATTAGTTATATCAGTGACACTGTAACCAGTTTCTTCATGCATGCGAGTGATAAAGTTGCACCCCATTTCATTAACCATCTGATTTGCTAAGCAAGTTGCGATGATTTCTGAACGTAATGGGTGGTTATCCATCGCCGCTTTATAGTTACGCTGTAACTCAGTAGGAAAATACGTAGTTAGTAAATCTGCATGGTATGGATTATTTGCTATTTCATCACAGGCTAACTGTTCTTTAAGCACCATTTTTCCATAAGCAACAAGAACAGAAAGCTCTGGACGAGTTAACGCCTGCCCCATTTTCTCACGCTCAATCAATGTTTCGTCATCAGGAATAAACTCTAATCCACGATCCAATTGACCTTGTTTTTCTAAATGATGAATAAAACGGATCTGCTCTTTAACTAATGACGTACCTTGTTGTTCTGTTACCGAGATCGACTCTGATTGGCAATACGCATCATCAAGAACAATGTCACCGACTTCATCTTCCATTTTCTGAAGCAGAACATTACGTTGCTTGTACGTTAGATCCCCATTAGCAACCAGACCATTAAGTAGGATCTTAATGTTTACTTCGTTATCAGAGCAGTCAACACCACCCACATTATCAACGAAATCAGTATTAACTCGACCACCTTTAAGGCCATATTCAATACGACCCAGTTGAGTCATACCAAGGTTCCCGCCCTCACCAACTACTTTTGCATTTAGCTCTGATCCATTGATACGTAAGGAATCATTCGCACGGTCACCGACATCTGCGCTAGTTTCTTTACTTGATTTAACGTAAGTGCCTATGCCGCCATTCCACAACAGATCAACATTCATTTTCAAGATCATCTGAATGAGATCATTTGGCGCTAATGACTGTTTGCGAGTGCCTAGCATCTTCTGAATTTCAGGAGAAAGATCTATCGACTTAGCTCGACGAGAGAATATACCACCGCCTTGAGATATCAGATCTTTATTGTAATCTTCCCAACTTGAACGAGGCAGTTCAAATAAACGAGCACGTTCCGGCCATGTAATCTCAGCATTTGGATTAGGATCGATGAAAATATGCATATGGTTAAACGCTGCTTGAAGGCGAATATGTTTAGATAGCAACATACCATTACCAAACACATCACCAGCCATATCACCAACACCAGCAACGGTGAAATCAGTCGTTTGGCAATCAATATCCATTTCACGGAAATGACGTTTAACAGATTCCCACGCCCCTTTTGCAGTAATACCCATGGCCTTATGGTCATAACCATTAGAGCCGCCTGAAGCAAAGGCATCGCCTAACCAAAAATTATATTCATCTGATACTGAGTTTGCTAAATCAGAGAATGTTGCCGTTCCTTTATCTGCTGCAACAACTAAATACGGGTCATCATCATCATGACGAACGACATTTTGTGGTGGAACAACCTCACCTTCAATGATGTTGTCAGATACATCTAACAACGCACGAATGAATTGTTTGTAGCAACGTTGCCCTTCTGCGAAAATATCATCACGTGTTGTAAAGTTATGTTGCTTCTTACAAACAAACCCGCCTTTTGCTCCAACTGGAACAATAACCGTGTTTTTAACTTGTTGTGCTTTTACAAGACCAAGAACTTCGGTACGGAAATCTTCTTGACGATCTGACCAACGTAATCCACCACGTGCCACTTTACCACCACGTAAATGCACACCTTCAATATCAGGCGCATAAACAAAGATCTCAAAAGCAGGCACTGGTGCTGGAATTTCAGGGATATTCGATGGCTGTAGTTTCAGTGATAACCATGGCTTAGGTTGACCATTTTCACATACTTGATAATAGTTAGTACGAAGCGTCGCAACAATCATCTCTACATAACGGCGAATGATACGGTCATCATCTAAACTTTCTACTTTATCTAAGCTATCATAGATAGCATCAAGCTGTTTTTTCTCTTTCTTCTCAGACCAAGCTGCTGAAGGGTTAAAGCGAAGATCAAAGAGATTAACCACAGATACTGCAAGTTTCGTATGTGTAGATAGAGTATCTTCAATGTATTGTTGACTGAATGGGAAGCCTACTTGGCGCATATAACGAGCATAAGCACGTAAAATAGTGACTTCTCGCCCAGATAAACCTGCACCTAAAACTAAGCGGTTAAAACCATCACTCTCTAATTGCCCACCCCAAATTTGAGCAAACGCTTCTTGAAAACGGCCACGAGCTTGACGTAAATCGACTTCTTCCGAGCCATTATGGATCATGGAGAAATCCAAGATCCAATCAACAGATCCATCACTCTTCTTAACGCTATATGGTGATTCACCAATTACTCGCAATCCTAAGTTTTCAAGCATAGGCATCACATCAGATAAATGAATTGGCTCATCACGATGGAACAGTTTGAGCTTAACGTTAGCTGAGCCCTTTTTCTCTTCTTGTGGACGATAAAATAACATTCCCAACTTATTATCATCGCTCAATAACTCAAGAAGTTCGATGTCCGCAACAGCCGAACCAGGAAGTGTTGCTTCTTTATATGAACGAGGAAAAGCTCGTTGATATTTCTTTGCAATCGCTGTACCTATGCTTTCGCCTAGATTCGCAACAATCACATCACACAGACGATCATCCCACGTAGATGCTGCTTCCATTAAATTATTTTCAATATCTTTCACATTAATGTCGCCGTTATTATTATCTACACGCACAATATAATGAGTTCTTGCTAAAGCACTCTCTGAGAAAAACGTCGTAAATTCAACTTCTTGATCTGAACCAAAGTAGTCCTTCAAAATACGTTGAGTTTGACGACGAAGTTCAGTGTTATAACGCTCTTTAGTTACATACACCATGCATGAAAAGAAACGACCGAACGGATCACGACGCACAAATAAACGTAATAAATCACGATCTTGCATCTTCACCACACCCGTACCGACTTCAAGCATCTCTTCTTCGGTAGCTTGGAACAGTTCATCACGTGGATACGTTTCAAACAAATTCGTTAATGCTTTAAAAGAATGCGAGCCTTTGATGTATTGGCTTGACTCTAGAATACGCTCTACTTTATTACTCAGAAGAGGAATGTTAGACACACTTTGATTATAAGCGGTTGAAGTATAAAGACCAGTAAAGCGATGTTCACCGACTACTTTTCCTTGTTTATTCAATCGTTTAATACCAATATAATCCGTATAAGCTGGGCGATGAATTCGAGATTTAGTATTTGATTTAGTTAAAATCAATAAATCAGATTTTTTCGCAGCCGCACGTGCTGAAGATGGCATCTCAGATAACTTCGTAGTGCTAATTCTCGATCCTAATGAGAACAGACCTAACCCCATTTCTGGTGTTGGCGTCAGTTCATGATCACCTTCTACGGCAACCAAATCAAAGTTCTTGTACCCCATTAATGTGAAATTATGATTTTGTAACCAAGTTAAAAATTCAATCGCTTCATTAACTTGCTCTTTTTCAAGCGGTGAATCATTTGCGTGAAGCTCTAGAATAACCTCTGTCAATTTTTCAGACATTGGCTTCCATTCATTCACTACACGGCGAATATCTTCTAGCACTAATATTAATTCAGCTTGGAGAGCTTCCATTTCAGAAGCATCATTTAAATGATCGACCTCGAAGTGGAAAAGGGTTTGTTGCATTTTTCCATCACTGCTACAGATCGAAATAATCTCACCGTTTTCATCACGTGTAAAACAATGTGGACCATGAAGCATAAAGTGACTTGTCGTATCGAGGCGGGTTAATGCCATTTTAACAGAATCAACCAGGAAAGGACTATCTGGCGCGACAATCTCAACCACACTGTGGGTTGATTGCCACCCATCTTGACTTAATGTTGGATTAAAAACACGAACCGAAATATCAGACAAATTAACATCTGATAAATGATTCCAAAGACTGAGAGTTGCACCATACATATCGGATTCATTACGTTGCTGTAAATCATCATCATCAATATTGGCAAATAAACGCTGAGCAAGTTGCGTTACTAGGGATTGTTGAGGCATTTCAAGCTTTTCAGCAATTAGAGCGTACACTTTCTCAAGTAGTACTGGAACGATAGGATCACGCGTCGTCATAAAGCGAATGCTCCGTTTCTTATGATTAGAATTATTTTATCAATCACAGTAAGTAAGAGTTCAGAAATAGCGAAGGAAAAATACTTGAGAACAAGACGGAATTTTTCGATAAGTAGTTACTCTACAATCAAAAATTTCAACGCAGTTATCGAGTGTTTTAACAAGCTAAGATGACCTGTTATTTGCTACGATTGATATATATAGTGTAGCAGTTGAAACTGCTTATGCGCCTCATATTGTAAGGATAATATGACAGAAACGTTATGAATTTTTTACGTGCTAGAGGCTTTATAGTTAGAAATGTGATTAAGGTAGAGGTTTATCCTATCTGCTCAAGATTTACAAAACGATTATTTTGGTCAACAGTCAAACGAAAGCGACCTTTCACTCCTAATTGAGTTAAAAACGCACGAAACCGTGATGCTGGTAACTGAAGCTTTAATCCTTGTTCGGTCACCACTAACACAGTACTGGCCGTACCAGAATAGTGACTTAGAAAGGATTGGTAACTGACATTAACTCGAAAATAATAAAACGTATTCATGATTAAATAAGTGCATTAACTCTGTAAGAAGAAAATGAAGTATAAAGAAAAAATAAAAAATGGTCAGCATAAAATACTGACCATTTCACCTTTAGATCATATTAAGATCGCACTATTACGCTAATGCTTTTGTTACCTTTTCAAAAAGATCTTTAGCTAGATTATCTAGATCCGCCAAGCGTTGTAACTGCGCTTTCATTAACGTTTGACGATCACTATCGTATTTCTTAAATTTCAATAATGGGTCAATTAAACGCGACGCAACTTGCGGATTACTCACATTAAGATCAAGTAATATATCACCTAAAAATGCGTAACCTTCTCCGGATTTAGTATGGAAATTCACCGCATTATTAGCAGCAAATGATCCGATCAAGCTACGAATACGGTTTGGGTTTTTCAAGCTAAACGCTTTGTGATTCATCGTCTCTTTAATCGTAGATAAAGCACCTACACTTGGGTTTGAGCCCTGTAAAATAAACCACTTATCCATAACTAAACCGTCATGAGACCATTTTTCACTGAAGTCATTCATCAACACTTCGCGAATAGAAAGCTCTGCTGAATTAGCAGAAACCATCGCTGCCATAGTATCAGTCATGTTATCTGCACTCTTATATTGCGCTTCAACTAATGACTCACCAACGTCTGTTTTTGCTAAATAACTTAGCGCACAATTTCGTAAAGATCGTTTACCAATCGCATCATGATCTACAGAATAAATCTCTTGTTTCAAACTGTGATAAGTTGCAGAAAACTCATCTTTAAGATCTCTTGCTAATGTCTGTTTAATAAAACCAAGCGCTTTATCAATCGCATCGACATCAACCGTATCAAACCAACCTGTGATCTCATTATGATTTGGCAGTACAAACATTTCAGCAATAAAGGCATGGTCTAATTCTGCATTTAATAATACACCGCGGAAAGCATCGACAACGACTTCAGGCAAAACTAATGATTCATTATTTTGAACATGAGTTATGTTCGCACGAATATAGTTTGCAAGTAGCATCTGCCCTGCATCCCAACGAGCAAAATCATTTTTAGCATGAACCATTAAGAAAATTAATTCTTCATCGCTATAAGCGTAATTTAGTTTAACTGGTGCTGAAAATTCACGAAGTAAAGAAACGACAGGCTTTTCAGAAACATCTTGGAAAACAAACGTTTGTTGTTCTTCAACTACATTCAATACATTACCAATATTTTTATTGTTACAGCGTAACTCTATTACTGCCCCATCGCGTGTATAAAGCTCAATATCTAATGGAATATGTAATGCTGATTTTTCAGTTTGATCTTCTGTTGCTGGTGTATGCTGTTTCACTGTTAAAGCATATTCTTGTTTTGCTTCATCGTATTCAGAAGTAACAGATAAAACAGGCGTACCCGATTGACTGTACCAAAGACGGAACTGAGTCAAATCGATGCCAGATGCATTTTCCATTGCTAATACAAAATCTTCACAAGTTGCTGCCGTACCATCATGACGTTCAAAATAAAGTTTCATTCCTTTTTGGAAATTTACTTCGCCCAATAAAGTATGCATCATGCGGATTACTTCACTGCCCTTTTCGTATACCGTCAACGTATAGAAGTTATTCATTTCTATTACTTTTTCTGGGCGAATTGGGTGTGCCATTGGGCTCGCATCTTCAGCAAATTGAGGTCCGCGCATAATACGAACATTATTAATTCGGTTCACAGAACGAGAACCTAAATCTGATGAGAACTCTTGATCACGAAAAACGGTTAAACCTTCTTTTAAGCTTAATTGGAACCAATCACGACAAGTAACACGGTTGCCCGTCCAGTTATGGAAATATTCATGACCAATTACCGCTTCAATACCTAAATAATCAGTATCCGTTGCTGTTTCTTGTTTTGCTAATACAAACTTAGAGTTAAAGACATTTAAACCTTTATTTTCCATTGCGCCCATATTGAAGAAATCAACAGCAACAATCATATAAATATCAAGATCGTACTCAAGATCAAAACGCTCTTCATCCCACTTCATTGAGTTAATTAATGATGTCATTGCGTGAGGAGTACGATCTAGATTCCCTTGATCTACATAGATTTCAAGAGCAACATCACGACCTGATTTAGTTTTATAAGTATCTGTTAATACATCAAAATTTCCTGCGACTAATGCAAAAAGATACGCAGGTTTTGGAAAAGGGTCTTGCCAATGAACAAAATGTTTACCGTCATTAAGGTCCCCATGACTAACACGATTACCGTTACTTAATAAATGTGGGTATGCATTTTTATCTGCGATTACTTTTGTTGTAAAACGCGCTAATACATCAGGACGATCTAAATAATAAGTGATACGACGGAAACCTTCTGCTTCACACTGCGTACAAAAACCATCGCCTGATTTATATAAACCTTCAAGTGCTGTATTTTCTTGAGGATTAACTTCTGTCACAATCGTTAATGTAAAATCACCACTCACATTATGAATCGTTAATTGTGTATCTGTTTGGGTATAATCAGAATGATCAACATCATTTACTTTCAGCGACACTAATATCATCCCTTCCCCTTCAAGAAGAAGATCGGTTGATTGTTTTAGTTGTTGTACTTTTGAAGTCGCTGATATGAACGTTTTTGTATCATCAAGATCAAAAACTAAATCGATGTCTGAAATGGTAAATTCTGGAGATTGATAATCACTACGAAATTTAGCCTGAGGTTGTTGGCTCATAATATATCCTTATGATGTCTATCACTAATGAATGAATACAAATAGATATTTAGTGATAGTAACTAATTAACCCAACTATTTTCGCACAAGATCTAACAAGAATGTTAATTAAAAGTGGTATAGGCTCATATTTCTATCCCGAGAGTCACATTATTCTCTTTGTAATAAGGCATACATACCAAACTGTTCATTTTTTAATTCAAAAATTCCATTATTAATTATGAAGGTAGATTCTTGTTCTCCATCTTCATACAGTAAGACTAAATCATCATCTTCAAAATAATAATAGCCAACTTGTTGATTTCTTTTTCCAGTATCAGAAACGACTTCAAGTAAAAAGACAAAGTCCGATCGTAACTTTAAATTTAAAGATTCGATATTACTCACCATAATATCTTCACCTGAAACTAGTTTTGAATTCCACGAGCCAGTCATTCTTTCTGGCACCACTTTAAAAAACTCAACTCCGTTTAAGTACAAGCGATTGTGACTGACTTGATAATGATAGACTTGAGACTCTTCTTCCTTACCTTCAAAACGAATACTGTCTTGAGAAATCTCAAATGTCCCTTTCCATTCTTCAGCAGTATTAGAAGATGTTTCAATCATTTCAATCGAAAACTCATTATCTGAACTTAGTCTAATATGAAGAACATCATAATCATTTTCTACGTGAGGTGGTTTAAAGAAATACCAATCTCCAATAAGAAATGGATTTTCAAAATAAGTCAGTGAATTATTCTCAAGTTCAACCTTTGCATTAGCTGCAAGTGGATTCATAAAGAAGAGTAATATAAATAAGGCCATCAACTTCATAACAAGACTCCAGACAAGATAGAGAATATGTATTTACTCTCATACCTTAAGACTAGATGAAATCTCAGTAATTTGCTGTTTTTTAGACAAAAAAAACAGAAGTCACTATAACTTCTGTTTTTAACTTATATCTAAGATTATTTTTTCTGATTCATTAACGCTAAATCAATTGTAATTGAAACGGCTTCATCTAAATAAGCATCAGGAACTTCATAATCTTTCGGGATATCATCAAGAGTTTTAAATCCTTCTTTTTTAAGAAGTTTTTGTCTCTCATTCACCCGTGTAAGACGACGAACATCAGCTTCATCACTTTCTTTCTCACGAACCTTTTTATTCAATGAAATCGAAGTGATGTCTTTATCGGCTTTATAACGAGCAATGTCTTCTTGAATAAATCCGAACTCTTCATCGGTTTTAATTCGTTCAACATGTTTTTTCGCTAACGGTTCAATTGTATTTACAATCTGGTTAGTTTGAGTATAGGGTGCCGCTTTAATGCTATCCCAAGGAAGCGCATTATCTTCAACACTTTCACCAGTTTCTTTTGGCTCAATCGCAGTTGGGAACGCAATATCAGGAACAACGCCAAGATTTTGAGTACTACCACCATTAATTCGGTAGAATTTCTGAATCGTGTATTGAACATGACCAAGAGGCTTATCAAAAAGATCATAAATATGATTTAATGAACGGTGTTGTTGGACAGTACCTTTACCAAATGAATTTTCACCTAAGATCACGGCACGGCCATAATCTTGCATTGCTGCAGCAAAAATCTCAGAGGCAGATGCACTGTAGCGATTGACTAATACTGTCATTGGACCAGTATATGAAATCTCACCATCGGTATCAGCATTAACATTTACTCGTCCATAACTATCACGAACTTGAACTACAGGACCTGAAGTAATAAATAATCCAGATAATGCGGTTGCTTCTGTTAACGCACCACCACCATTGTTACGTAAATCAACAATAATGCCGGTAATATCTTGTTCTTTCAGTTCAGCAATCTGTTTTTTCGTATCTTCGGCTAATCCAACATAAAAACTAGGTACTTCTAACACACCTACTTTCTTGCCATTTTGCTCAATGACTTCAGATTTAACTGCTCTATCTTCTAAACGGATTTTATCTCGAACAATTGTGACAGTGTGACTTTTTGAATCATTGCCTTCTGGCAAGATATCAAGCTTCACTTTTGTCCCTTTTGGTCCTTTGATAAGTTGAACAACATCATCTAAACGCCACCCAATAACATCAACGATTTTTTCACCTTCTTGTCCGACACCAATAATTCGGTCGCCTTCAGAAAGTTGTTTACTCGTTAATGCAGGCCCGCCCGCAACTAAAGAACGAATAACCGTATAATCATCCGTTGCTTGTAATACTGCACCGATCCCTTCTAATGAAAGATTCATTTCTGATTGGAATTGCTCTGCATTACGAGGAGATAGATAACTGGTATGAGGATCAACTTCACGCGCAAACGCATTAATGTAAAGTTGGAACGCATCTTCATTATGACTTTGAGTCAAACGCTTAAGCGCATTATTATAACGTTTACCTAACATCTCTTGGATTTCAGGCCAATCTTTACCTGTCATAGACAGATTAAGAGCGTCATATTTAACACGTTTACGCCACAGTTCATTTAATTCAGCTTCATCTTTTGGCCAAGCCGCTTCAGAGCGATCAAGTTCAAGAGATTCATCAACCGCATAATCGAACTCTTTATCTAAAAGAGATAGCGCATAAACATAACGTTCAAAGCGACGTTTGAGTGATAAGTTATAGATATCAAAAGCAGCTTGAGAATCACCTACTTTTAATTGATCATCTAACTTAGTTGATAATGGGGCGAATGAAGTAAGATCGGCTTGAGTAAATATATTACGATTGTAATCAAGCATGTCTAAATATCGCTCATAAATGGCAACTGAAAAGTCGTCATCCAATGAGAAATGCTTGTAATGAGAACGTGTAAAACGAGAAGTAACACGCTTACTCGCAGTTGAATGCTGCGTTTCTGCGGTTAATACAGGTAAGTCCGTTTCTGAATACTTGGCTTCGAGAACCTTAGCTTCAAGTGAGTGTGCAGATGCTGCTAGCATAACGCCAGCAGCAATCAGCGAGACTCTAAATCGACAATTCATGCGTCGGGAGTGCTCCTTTATGAACGAAGATTCTCCGCTTTAACAACCATTTGCAGGCCGTTCGATAAGCGAATTCGTACATCATCCTTGTTAATTTCAACGATTGTCGCAGGCATATTACCTTTACCCATGTTCACGCTTACGTTGTTACCAACAGTAATTTCATCTGCGTTTAAAGCACGAGTTTCAACTGGCTGTTCTACTTTTTTAGTAGCAGCAGGTTGAGGACGACGCTTAGGTGGAGTAGCAGCACGAGCTGTTTTCTTAGCTTTTGCTTCTTCTCTTACTTTTTTAGCTTGCTCTTTACGGCGAGCAGCTACTTTTGCTTTACTCTCTTCAAGAGTAGCTTTAGCGTGTTCAATGTGCTCTTCTTCTAGTTCACCACAAGGGTTACCATCTAAATCAACACGAGATGCGCCCGGCTTAACACCGTGTAGGTAACGCCAAGAAGATGTGTATTGACGTAAACCAGCACGTAGCTGAGTTTTACTTACTTTAGGATCATCGCTTAAACGCTCTGATAAGTCTTGGAAGATACCAATTTTAAGAGGTTTAGCTTCGCCTTCTAAGATAAAGCATTTCGGGAAGCGTTCAGCAATGTATGCAATTACTTCTTTGCTGTTCGCTAATTTTTCAGAGTTTTCCATGTAGTTTCCTGATAGTACGGTTTATCCCGTATTTAGGTGTATTTCTAGTAAAGATATTCCGCTATTATAGATACTTAAGCGTGAAAAACCACTACTGAAGGAAAATTAAAGTCTCTTTTCTGCTTCTTTCATGAAATCAATCAGTCCTTTTTCGTCAATTTCACTAAATCGTGCAATTTTTGGGCTATCAATATCCAGCACTCCTGCTAGTTTTCCATTTTTATAAAATGGGATCACAATTTCAGAGTTACTTTCAACATCACAAGCAATATGTCCTTCAAATTGGTGCACGTCATCTATACGTTGAACGGTCTCTGTCGCAAAAACAGTTCCACAAACGCCTTTACCTATCGTGATTCGAATACAAGCAGGTTTACCTTGAAATGGCCCTAACACTAATTCGTCTTCTTTAAATAAGTAAAAACCAACCCAATTAATGTTATCCAATTCCATATTCAGCAATGCACTGATATTCGCAAGGTTTGCAATAAAGTCTGTTTCGCCTTCTATCAGCCCTATCGCTTGCTGAGTCAAACGTTTGTAATGTTTTAATTCCATTTGTAATTTTCCTTTATTCACTTGCGACTCGTTATATACTGAGTACAATGCCTCGATAAAAACAGTAATAGGAATCACTCTCATTATGAGCAATGTCAATTCATCTACAATTAACTGGAATTGGTTATTAAGGCAAGCAAAAACCTATAAAAAACGATTGGTTTTTGCAAATCTCATCGCAATCATAGCGACCTTGATTAGTGTGCCTATTCCATTATTAATGCCATTAATGGTTGATGAGATCTTATTAAACAAACCATCAACCGGTATTGAATTATTAAATACAATGCTCCCTACATTTTGGCAGGGACCTTTTGGCTATATCTTTTTGGTGCTTGTTTTAGTCATTCTTATGCGTGTCGTTAGCCAAATACTAAACATTTATCAAGGAAGACAGTTCACCCTAGTATCTAAAACCATTACCTATCAAATCCGCCTTCAGTTATTAGATAAATTAAGCCGTATAAGTATGAAGGAATACGAGTCTTGTGGCAGTGGTGGTATTAACTCTCATATAATTACAGACATAGATACTATTGATAAGTTCCTCGGCCCGACACTTAGTCGCTTTATTGTGTCCTTTTTAACCGTTATTGGAACTGCTGGAGTTCTGTTATGGATAAACTGGCAGCTTGGCTTATTTATCCTTCTGGTTAACCCTATTGTTATCTATTTATCTCGTAAGCTAGGAAATCGCGTAAAAGATCTTAAACGAAAAGAAAATCAATCGTATGAACGCTTCCAAACCCGTTTAATTGAAACCTTAGATGGTATCTACCAATTACGAGCATCAAATCGTGAGCGTATCTTCTTAAATCAGCTAAAAACTCAAGCGGATGAAATAAGACACAGTGCCGACCAATTTGCTTGGCAATCGGAAGCTGCGGGACGACTTTCCTTCTTACTTTTTTTACTAGGTTTTGAGCTTTTTCGTGCAGCAGCCATGGTTATGGTGTTAATCAGTGATTTAAGTATTGGGCAAATGTTTGCGATATTTAGTTACTTATGGGTGATGCTATCTCCTATTCAAGAACTACTTAATATTCAGTTTTCTTGGTATGGGGCTTCAGCCGCATTAAAACGAATTAACACACTCCTACATATTGATGAAGAGCCAAAAGTCAGTTCAAAAATCAATCCATTTCATACAAAAGCAGCTACTGAAATAATCATTAACAATTTAAATTTTAGCTATAATGAAGAGAACCAAGTACTAAGTGACCTTTCTTTAACAATACGAGCAGGTGAAAAAGTTGCCTTGGTTGGGGCCAGTGGTGGTGGGAAATCAACGCTTATTCAACTATTATTAGGGTTATATCAACCTACTAATGGTCATATCCTTTTCAACGGACATAATACAAAAGACATCGGTTTTGAAAATATTAGAAACCAAATCTCGGTTGTATTACAGCAACCTATACTATTTAACGATACACTAAGGCATAATCTAACTTTAGGATCAGATTATTCTGATGATTTATTGTGGAATGCACTCGATGTCGCACAATTGCAAGATGTGGTCATTCAACTAACAGATGGGTTGAACACACAAATTGGTCGCCAAGGCGTAAAACTCTCAGGAGGACAGCGTCAACGGTTAGCAATTGCAAGAATGGTATTAACCGACCCTAAATTTGTCATTTTAGATGAAGCCACATCAGCGTTAGATACGGCAACAGAAGCAGCACTACACAAGGCATTAAGTGAATTCTTAGTTGGACGCACAACACTGATTGTTGCACACCGTTTAAGTGCGGTAAAACAAGCCGATACCATTTATGTATTAGATGATGGTAAAGTGTCTCAATCAGGCACACATCACGAACTGGTTACACAGCAAGGACTGTATCAAACTCTATATGGATCAATTCAAAGTTAATAGATTGGATATAAACCGTGGAAGACGCTAAATTTCGTCGCTGCCACGGCTGTGATCTTGTCGTAAAAGTAGCGAAGGTAGAAAGAAAGCAGAATGCCCAATGCCCTCGCTGCAATACACAACTGTATCGTGGTAATCGAATCTCATTAAACAGTGATTTAGCTATCGCCATTGCCGCTTTGTTGCTATTTATACCTTCGCATTTTTTCCCGATGGTCACCATTCAATTATTTGGTGTCATGATCCCTGCCACACTACCTTCTGGAACCATCACTCTAATGGGTGAAGGATTTCCTATGCTTGGATTATTAATCTTATTTTGTAGTTCTATTGTTCCTTTCCTTGTTTGTGGTTCCGTCGTTACCGCTCATTTAGCACTTAGGCGAAAGTGGTTTACTCTCTTTAGGTCCAGTATTTCAACCATTCAGCATTTAAAGGATTGGATGATGTTGGATGTCTTTCTCGTAAGCTTAGCGATTGCGTGTTTTAAAATACAAGATCATGCTGATATTTTTATTGGTTCAGGTTTATATGGATTAATTCTACTGCAATTTGTGACGTCGTTGCTATTAACACACGTAAGTGCAAGACGTTATTGGCGAGTATGGCAAAGAAAACATCAACAGCATATCGAAGCTCCAATTAGTGAACCAGAAGAGTCTGTTCATTGTGGGCATTGCCACTTCACACAACAAAAAGGCAGTCACTGCATTCGCTGTAAACGCCCTATACATTCAAGAAAACCAAAGTCTATACAGAAAACATGGACCTATTTACTAACTGCTGCAATATTTATCATTCCTGCAAATATTCTTTCCATCTCTATACTATTAACTAACGGTAAGCGATTAGAAGATACAATATTTTCAGGTGTTGCAGGATTAATAAAAACCGATATGTATGGCATCGCCATTATTATCTTTGTTGCAAGTATCATCGTACCTGTCGCTAAAATTCTTGGCTTAGGCTATTTATTATTATGCGTTCAATTTAAACGAACCGTTTTTCATCGCCAAAGAATGTCAATATATGTGGCCGTAAAATGGATAGGTAAATGGTCTGTAATGGATTTGTTTGTAATCTCGATTATGATGACATTAATCGATCGTGGACAAATTCTAGATTTCACTCCCGGCCTTGGTGCCGTTGCCTTTGGCTTAGTTGTGGTATTCACCATGCTAGCCGCTGAAAGTTTTGATTCTCGTTTAATTTGGGATAATTATGAGCGAAGCAAAAAATCTTGATTCATCTATTGAACAAGTAAACATCAAAAACGAACGAGGGATATCTCCACTTTGGATGCTACCCCTTCTTGCCCTATGTCTTGGCGGCTGGTTAGTTTATTCTGCTTTTATGGAAGCAGGCCAACGTGTTCAAATCTATTTTGATGATGCGCAAGGTTTAATAGCAGGCCGCACGACCATTCGTTATCAAGGGCTTGAAGTCGGTATGGTAAAAAATATTACCTTATCTGAAGACCTCTCTAATATTTATGTGGATGCAGATATTTACCCAGAAGCATCAAACCTCCTTAAAGACAGCACTCAATTTTGGCTTGTTAAGCCTCAAGCCTCTTTAACGGGTATTTCAGGGTTAGATGCGCTGGTTTCTGGTAATTACATCGCTATTTTACCTGGTTCAGGTGAGGCAAAAACAACATTTACCGCCTTAGCAAACTCCCCAGCAATTCAACCCGATACAACAGGACTAAGTGTTACGCTTCGTTCTAAAGATTTAGGGTCAATTTCTGTTGGTTCAAAAATCTATTACAAAAAAATCCCAATTGGTGAAGTGTATAATTTCAAATTAGACCAAAAAACCGATAACGTTCGAATCAAAGCGCTGATTAAAGAAGAATATACTCACTTAATCACCTCTAAAAGTCGCTTTTGGAATGCAAGTGGTATAGGCGCTAGTTTAGGTTTTAATGGTGTTGATGTTCAACTTGAAAGCTTATCAGCATTAATTGGTGGAGCTATAGCAGTCGACTCACCTGACGATGGTGCTGAAATTGAAAATGGCAAAGAGTTCCGTCTTTATTCGAACATTAAAACTGCGGGTCGCGGTATACCGATTAAAATCACGTTACCTGATAACAACCAAGTAAGCCCTAATGGCTCAGCTATTATGTACCGTGGTCTTGAGATTGGTCAGATTAATAGTTTAAAACTGTCTGATGATAAAAAAGACATCATCGCTTCAGCAACAGTGGAACCTGCGTTTAGTGAATATTTAAATGATGGCTCTCGCTTTGTATTAGAAGAAGCAAAAGTAGGCCTATCTGGCGTTGAAAACATTGGTAACCTTGTTCGTGGTAATTTCCTTACTTTAATCCCAGGTAACGGCGATAAATCACGAACATTTGCTGCAATTAGAAAACCAGAACTAATCAAACAAGATGCAAAAGCCCTTACTTTTTCACTGTATGCAGATCGCTCTTTTGGATTAACTCCAGATACCACAATCTTATACAAAGGCATTAAAGTTGGTTCAGTAACTCACGTAGCATTAGTTAATGACCGAGTTAAATTCGATGTGATGATTTTTGAAAAATACAAACATCTAATTAAATCTAACAACAAATTCTTTGTCTCTGGCAGTGTTTCTGCAGAACTAACCGACTCTGGTGTGAATATTGATATTCCACCCACGCAAGCATTAATTTCAGGCTCAATCAGCTTTACTAGTGAAGGCAAAGGCTACAAACAAAAAAGTTATACGTTATTTAAAAATAACTCTCTTGCAGAGCTAGCGCAGTTCAAGACAGAGAAAAGCACTGAGCTAACTCTATTTAGTCCTGAGCTACCGCCTATTACTAAAAACAGCCCTATTTTATATCGTAACCTTGTGGTCGGAAAAATTACCGATTTCAGCTTAGGTAATGATGGTGTCAACATTAAAGTAAACATTGAAAAACAATACGCACACTTGATCCAAGACGATACTGTATTTTGGAACTACTCTGGTGTGAATGTTGAAGCAAGTTTAAGTGGTGTGAATATTCAAGCTGCCCCCCTCATGTCTATGATCCGAGGTGGTATTGGTTTTGATAACATACAAGGCGTCGAAAACAAATTAGGTAAAAAATGGAAGTTATACTCAAACTTATCTGAAGCACAAGAGTTTGGCAAAATCATTGCCTTTACAGCAAAAGACAGTAACTCCATTTCAAAAGGAACCTTAATTAAATACAAAGGTGTTTCTGTTGGTGAAATAAGCAAAGTCACACCAAACTTTAAACAAGGTAATGTATACGTACAAGCTCGTGTCTATCCTGAATATGTAGATCAAATTGCAGTTTCAGGCAGCCATTTTTGGATCGTTAAACCAAACATTAGTTTAGCCGGTGCTGAAAATCTAGACACCCTACTTGGCAGTTATATCCAAGTCACTCCGGGAAGTGGCAAAACGAGAACCCAATTTAATTTAACAGACCAACCTAAAAGTAATAAGTTAGTTACCTATACATTAGAATCAATTACTCGCGGCTCAGTAAAAGTTGGAACCCCTATTTTATTTAGAGAAATGGAAGTGGGTGAAGTAACCGATGTGAAATTAGGCGATTTATCTGATCGCGTTATTTTCACCATAGGTATTGATCCCGATTTCGGCTACCTTATTCGTGAAAACACCGTTTTCTGGAATGTTTCAGGCGTAAATATGTCTATTGGTTTAAGTGGAGCAAAAGTACAAGCCGGTACAGTAGACAGCATCTTACGTGGTGGTATTGCATTCTCTACGCCAGATGATGAAGCATTACAACCTAAGGCAAAAGCAAATAAATCTTATCTATTGCATAAATCAGCAGAAGAAGATTGGCCTCTATGGAATGCTGCAATACCCAATCCAAACAATTAAGAATAGACCTATAAAATCGTAAATTTAGGCAGCCAAACTTCACATTGGCTGCCTTTTTTTATTTAAGCCCTTAAATTCTCTTATAACTGTAGATTCCATTTAGACAATAGTGTTAATTGCGTTTACACTCCCTGCCATAACATCATCCTATGAGATTCATCCGTGCACGATAATATTTATCTACCTGAAGCCTTCTTAGCACAAGTACAAGAAACCATGCCTTCCCACCTTTCAATGGAAGAGTTTGTTGCAGCTTGTAAACGTCCTTTAC
The DNA here is from genome assembly GCF_057368585.1 of Aliivibrio thorii. NCBI lineage: Bacteria > Pseudomonadati > Pseudomonadota > Gammaproteobacteria > Vibrionales > Vibrionaceae > Aliivibrio > Aliivibrio thorii. The sequence goes on from NZ_CM170654.1 coordinate 1,530,840, forward strand.
GCCGTAGCATTCGTGTAAACACATTAAAAAATAGTGTAGAAGAATTTAAACAGCGCGCCGATGAAAAACAATGGAAACTAGAGCCGGTTCCTTGGTGTGATACTGGTTTTTGGATAACAAGACCAGAAACAGATACCGTTAAACTAGGCAGTACCGCTGAGCACATGTCAGGGCTTTTCTATATCCAAGAAGCAAGCTCTATGATGCCAGTGACCGCATTATTGAAAGATAATGATGAGATTGAAATGGCGTTAGACATGGCTTCTGCGCCGGGGTCTAAAACAACACAGCTTGCCGCAGGAATGAAAAACCAAGGTGCTCTAGTTGCTAATGAGTTTTCATCAAGCCGTGTAAAAGTATTGTGTTCTAATGTACAACGCTGTGGTGTGAGTAACGTCGCCCTTACCCATTTTGACGGCCGTGTTTTTGGTGGTTGGTTACCAGAAACTTTTGATTCTATTTTATTAGATGCGCCTTGCTCTGGTGAAGGCACAATACGTAAAGATCCAGATGCCATGCACAACTGGAGCCCAGAATCTGTTATTGAAATTGGCGATACTCAACGTGATTTAATTGAAAGTGCTTTTCATGCCCTCAAGCCTGGTGGTGTGATGGTCTATTCAACTTGTACGTTGAACCACCAAGAAAACCAGAATATTTGCCATTACTTAGTAGAACAATTTGGTGACGCGGTCACGTTTGAGCCATTAGGTGATCTTTTTGAGAATGCAGAAAAAGCATTAACACAAGAAGGCTTCTTACACATTTACCCACAGATCTTTGATAGCGAAGGATTCTTCGTTGCAAAAATTCGTAAAAATTCAGCGACAACTCCACCTGAAGTGAAAAAACGTTTAGGTAAATTTCCTTTTGTTACAGCATCAAATAAAGAAAAAAAAGACATTGAAGCGGAATTAAAAACGAGTTTAAATCTATCGATCCCAGAGGCAAATGAACTATGGATCCGAGATAAAGAAGTCTGGGCTTTCCCTAAACGAATGAAACCATTAATTGGTGAAATGCGTTACCACCGTATTGGATTTAAATTGGCAGAAACTCATAAAAAAGGCTATCGCTGGCAACATGAAGCAATCATGGCATTAGCAGAAGCTAATAACTCAACAGCAACAGAGTTAACCATTGAAGAAGCTCGTGAATGGTATATGGGCCGTGACGTCCGTCCTGAAGATGTAGGAAAAGGCGAAACGATAATAACTTATTGTGGTGCTGTTATTGGACTAGGTAAATGGGTTGGAAATCGAGTTAAAAATGGGCTTCCTCGTGAATTGGTTCGTGACGGAAACTTATTTTAATAATATAAAGTGCTCTCTCGATATAGAGACCCTCATTTAGTAATTAAATAGTAGGAATACGGACATGCCTTCACAATATCGAATCAACCGGATTGTTGACATTGGGGACACTCTGCACCGTTGCGGGTGTGCCCCTTATAAAGTAGAACGTTACACCACTTTTTATGCCGATAAATACGGCGTAAATTGCATGATACAAGCCACTCCAACCTCCATAAATTATCAGTTTCCAGACGATAATAATGCAGTCATTATGAAGCGACACAAACCAGCAAGTATTGATCTCGGTTTACTCGCTAATACTATTATCCAACTTCAGCAACCTCTTACACCTGTGCCTTTAGCTCCTGCAGAAGGGGTCTCTTACCCTACTTGGATAGTACTTTTAGCCAACACTTGTATCCCACCCGCTTTTTTAATGCTTGTAGGCTCCACATATGAAGCTCTTTGGGTTAGCTTTATTCTTGGTTTTCTAGTCTGGTGCTGCCAAGTTATTTGCACTAAGCGTCGCAGTATTGCTGTCGAATTTTTTAGTGCTTTGATAATAGCCTTTACCGTCACTTTTATTGCTAGTCTTGGTCTCCCCATCCCAATTTTAGGGTTATGCATTGCAGCCGTAGTGCTTTTTGTCCCCGGGTTGTCAATTTCTAATGCGTTAGAATGTTTAGCTTTTAATGATTTAGTTTCAGGAACCAGCTTACTTGGTCAATGCTTCCTTACCTTAATAAAGCTGCTTATTGGTATCATCATTGGGCTTCATATTGGAGAAGCAATTTTCGGCGTATCCGACTCCATTACCTATCAAAATGAATTCCCTCTTTGGTTACAGATAATTGGTTTACCTATTATTTCGTTTTCGATTGGAGTTATGTTTAAAGCAAGACCAAAAGATACATTATACAGTTTACCCGTTGCCGCATTAGGCATGTGGGGACCTTTCTATCTTGGATTCGATGGTGGATGGGTTGTTGGGACTTGGGTTACAACGGTATTAATCACTCTTTACGGAACTTGGATTGCAAGACGTTTGAACTTAACTGGCATTATCTTTATTGTTCAAGGGATCATCATTCTTGTACCAGGAAGCCGTATCTTAGTGAGCGCAAGTCAAAGCGTCTTTGAGCAGTCTATCTTACCAATACCGAGTATCGGATTATCTGCCCTATTTATGTTCTCAGCTATTGTTGCGGGACAAATTACAGCTTATTCAATTTATTCTCCAAAAATTGAACGTGATTTATAACCAAGTATATTAATACCAATATTTATCCAAAAAAAGATAATAAAAAAGGCCAACTATCAGATAGTTGGTCTTTTCAATTCTTTAAAATAATGTCATTTTTATTTAAATAATTCCAATATAACTAATTAAGTGATCTATTTACTACGCAGGAAAATCACTTAAGAGTAAGGAAAAACTCTTATAAGTAGTTATTCTACAATAATAATTTTTAACGCAACTATTGAGTTATTTAACCAGTAATAATGATCAGATAATTAATGGAATTGATATAACATTATCTAAAATGATTAAGCACGGCTCATGAACTTATGCTCAGTCGTATTGATCTTAACTTTCTCACCGTTAGCAATGTACTCAGGAACTTGTACCGTTAAACCAGTTGTCATTGTCGCTGGTTTAGTTCGAGCACTTGCAGAAGCACCTTTAATTGAAGGCGCTGTATCAACGATAACTAGATCAACTGCTGAAGGTAATTCAATCGCAACTGGCGCACCATCAACGATTAAAATTTGAAGACCTTGCGTCTCTTCAGAGATGAAAAGTAACTCTTCTTCGATAGCTTCTTTGTTAAAGTTGTATGGCGTGTAATCTTCTGCATCCATGAATACATACTCATCACCATCAACATAAGAGAAAGTCGCACTACGACGGCTAAAATCAGCTAGGCTGATGATATCGTCCGCTTTAAAGCTCTCATCTGCTTTTGAACCAGTTGCTACATCATACATACGCATACGGAATAACGTTGCGCCAGCACGACCACTTGGTGTTAGCTTACTGATTTCTTTAACGAAAAATACTTTACCGTTGTGTTCAATTGCTGAACCTTTCTTAATGTCACTTGCCTTTGGCATGATAAAAAATCCATAAATAATTGGTAGGTGAAAAATACCATGAACTTTTTATATCTCCAATAAATATGTGCTTGAAACTCGCCATTTATCGACTATTTATTGAGCATTTGATTCAATCATTGCTTCTTTTCGACCTTGTTGCCAAGATCGCAACATAGTTACCGCAGTATAAAGAACAACAAAAGACACTAACCAAGCCAACATTTCTACATCTAACGATTTCACGATAAATGCAGCAATAAATACACCGATAGAACCAGTCACCGCTACAACTAGCGCAGCTCTTGAGTTCAAAGCCTCTTTTTGAATAAAGTTACCTGATGAGAAGAAGCATAAAAAAGCACATGAACACATCATGATAGGAAATGCCGCTAATGGATTCATTCCTAATAAGTAAATCATTGTCATGCATGGTGCATATAAGCCAATCCCAACCGTCATCAACGCACCAAAAATAAAGTTACCTATAATACCGATCATTAACTTCTCACCAGATAAACCAAGTGCGTCTCCACCAAGTGGGAACAAATGAAATTGTCCAGCAAACATTAACAGTGTCACCACAAATAAAGCACCAGTCATAATCAATCGAATCAGTTGGCGATCAAAATTAGAAACCAATCGAGCCCCTATCGTTGCACCCGCACACGCGGCAACAATTAAACTAAGTAATGTTGTTAAATCAACATTAACTGCCGTCAAGAATATTAGAGCTTGAAATACCGTCGCCATGGTTGCTTGAGCATTCATTGTTCCAGGTAGGTCTTTATCATCAAGAAGCTTAAATTGCTTATAGCCCGCTGTTTTTATGGCAAAACTTCCTACACCTAATGTGTCACAGAAATTCGCAAACCCACCAATAAGACCAATTGCGATCACATTTGTGTTCTTCTCTATTCCCTTGTTTCTCATCCATAATTTAATAAGCATATAGAGAAAAATTGCGCCACCAATAATTAGGCTAATCTGTAAGAGTAGAAGAACGGACATGATACATCACACTGTAATAATAAAGGCGCAAATCATAGTCCAGTTTTATTTGAAAAACCAGCAAGAGCCCTTACGGGGAAAGGGCTACTAGAAATAACAACTAACAATTAATCCATACCGTTAACACTTAAAGATAAAAGCATCAATAATAATGATGTATTTAGCAGGACAATCAACGAAAATAGGCTTTTCGATGTTTTTTTATCGTTATTTATCGAATGGTTTGATGTGTTAGTTTAAAAAAAAGTGATAGGTTTGTTGGTTAAACTTATAAATAAAAATATCTTATGAAAACAAAACTATTATTCCTTTCGCTTTTACTTGCAGCTTCCTGTTCAGCCCAAGCCGATCGCCTAAATGATATTCAACAATCTGGCGTCCTTCGTGTTGGTACCACTGGTGATTACAAGCCCTTCTCTTCTTTTGATGGCAAAAACTACGCAGGCTACGATATTGATGTTGCGAAACACGTAGCAAATCAACTTGGAGTAAAACTAGAACTGGTTAAAACATCATGGAAAAACCTAATTCCTGATTTAAACGCAGACAAATATGACATAGCAATGGGCGGGATCACCCGAAAAATGCAGCGTCAATTAAACGCAGAGCAAACACAAGGTTATATGACTTTCGGTAAGTGCTTTCTTGTCGCTAAAGGTACAGCTGAGCAATTTAATACGCTAGATAAAGTTAATTTAGAAAAAATTCGTGTCGGTATTAATATCGGTGGAACAAATGAAATTTTTGCTAATGATAATTTAAAGAAAGCTAATTTTACACGTTATGAAAACAACTTAGATGTTCCCCAAGCCGTCGCAACAGGAAAAGTTGATGTCATGGTTACTGAAACGCCAGAAGCTCTCTATTACCAAGCAACAGATCAGCGCTTAGAAGCCGCTCGATGTGATAATCCATTTACAAAAAGTCAATTTGGGTATCTTGTACCTAAAGGTGAACAAGAACTGCTAAATACAATGAATTTCATTATGGATGAGATAAAATTGAAAGGAATTGATGAAGAGTTAATGAAAAAAAATTCACTTCGATAGCTTCTTTACTTTAAAAGTACAAACATAAAAAGAACGTAAAGATAACTATCAATACGTTCTTTTTTATTTATGGTTATTCCGCTTGAGCTCGTCGTTTTTGAATCAAATTAATCACAAATTTAATCGCAATTGGGAATACGCCAAGCAAGGCTAATGAACCTAATATTTGAGGAGAAATCAATCCAGATAACGACGTAATCTCTGATAATTGTGTACCAGCATTAAGGTATACCATCGTTCCTGGCAGCATACCTAATTGACTAAAGAGATAGAAACGCCCTGCACTAATCTTCGTTAATCCCATGAGCAAGTTAATAACAAAAAATGGGAAAATAGGAATTAATCGTAATGTGAGTAAGTAAAAGGCACCATCTTTCTCAACACCTTGGTTTATAGGTACAAGTTTATCTTTAAATTTGCTATCTACCCACTCTCTTAACAAATAACGGCTGCTTAAAAAAGCAATAGTCGCACCGATACTGCTCGCAAAAGAAACCAGTAGCAAACTCCACCAAAAACCAAACAAAGCCGCGCCAAGTAACGTAACAACAGCAGCTCCAGGAATAGACAATGCAGTAACAACAACATAAGAAAAAAAGTAAGCCGCACTATAAAAGAAAAGATTTTCCTGTATGTCACTTTGAAGCGATTGATGAAACCCTTTAATTTGTTCTAGCGTTAATAAATGACCAAAATTTAAATAAACAACGGCAAATGAAACAAGAAGTACAATGAGTAATATTAGTTTCTTATTCATGATCTCCTCCTGCTTTCACATCAGTATTCATGATTTTTGTCAGCTCATCAAAGCCACCAACATATTTACCATCTAACCAAATCTGAGGAACCGTTACAGGTGTTTTCTCACCAATAATCGCTTTAACTTCAGGGATCATTCGATATAGAGCCGCACTGTCTTTCACAACATCATGATAAACATACTCTACTCCTGCCTCATCTAAAGCAGCTTTAGCTTTAATGCAAAACGGACAAGTAGCCTTACCAAAAACAACATTTCCTTTAATGTCATCTTGCTTAGCGACTTGTGCAATAACTGCCTGAACTAAAACGCCACGATTTAATGCTTCGCCTTCACTGATCACTTTATCTTCAACAATAATAATTGGTGCATGCCATGCTTTAAGTTTTAATGGTTCCCACCAATGGGATAGCCAATCTTTCACTTCTAATTCAATTGGGATCCCAGCAAGCTCAGTATTAAATGTATCTTGTAGGATATCTTTCGTTAACGTGCATTCACCGCAAGGAATATTAACTTTAAAAGGTCCCCAACTGCCTGCCCAACGATATAACGTGATTTTAATTGGCTTCATGATTTTATCCCTTACCGATACAAATTAAACTGAACTGTTTAGTTTAATTTAGCCTATATCAAGTTTATGTCAACAATTAAAAAACAAAAGACATAATTAATTAACTTAATAATAGCCGTTATTTTTGCATAATAAATAAGATATAGGTGATAAACGATAAGATAACCATCTATGGGTGATGATTTGTCTACTTAGATATAAAACTAAAGATAATTAGAGAGCTCTATCAGATTGCCATCAGGATCTCTGAGATAGATAGAGATTATATGCCCTAAAGCCCCTGTTCGTAAGACCGGCCCATCAATAATCGTGATTCCTTGTTCTTCTAGGTGTTTTATTACTTCTGAAATATGCGTTTTCATAATAAAACAAAGATCAGCACTTCCGTTTTTTACATTTAGAGCTTTTGGTTCAAACTCATTGCCTTGTTCATGTAGATTAATTTTTTGATCACCAAATAACAAAGCCACTCGCCCCTCACCAAAGGTTACTTTCGTCATTCCAAGTGCGCGAGTGTAAAAAGCGATAGTGTCATCAATACTTTTTACCGTAAGCACTAGATGATCTAAATGACTAATTTCCATAACTAACCTCTGCCTACATACTATTCAGATTTAAAAATAATATCTAAAAACAATTGATGAGCTAATTCAATAAGTGATATATCTTTCGTTAATTGCAATGTTGCTAACAAACCGTTATAAACCAATCCTGCCTTTTTGGCTTTCAGTTCAGCATGATCAATTCCATGTCGATTTAATAGCGCAATGAGTAACTCTTGAGTTCGTTGCTTATATTGTGAACTAACCTGAGTAATAGCAAGATCTTCATTACTGTATTCACTAAACGCCAATTGAAAATAACAGCCATTAAATGAATCAATATCAATACAAGTAGCAAGTCCTTCAAAACGTAGAGCTACTTTTTCTTCTAGAGTCAGATCTGTATTCTCAAAAAGAACCTTTACACCCGATAGAGATTGCTCACTAAAGAGCTCTAACGCATTAACAATCAAATTTTCTTTAGATTGAAAATATTTATAGATAGTCGCTTTTGACAACCCAGTAGCCGCAGTAATCTTATCCATGCTCGTGCCATGAAAACCATACAGAGCACATAATTCTATCGTTTTTTGTAATGCATTCAGTCTCTTTTCTTCTTTCATGACATCTCTCTCCTTTATTGGTTCCATAATAGCAAAATAAACCGTTTAGTTCAAAAACCAGTTGACTTAGTGTAGATTATCGATAAATTAAACTAAACAGTTTAGTTTAATTTGGTTTATTCAAGGACACCAAATGAACAATACGACAACATCAGGAATACATAATGAAACATCTCTAGGTTATAAAATTGGCGTTTTTGGGGTTGTTCTTACTTTGCTGTGGATAGGTATTTTTAAATTTACCCCTACAGAAGCAGCGGCTATCGAACCTTTGGTTGCTAATCACCCTTTAATGAGCTGGATATACCATTTTATGTCAGTACAAATGGTATCGAACATCATTGGTTTTACTGAGATAGTCATTGCAATAGGACTTATTGCTGGGTTCGTTAGACCTAAAGTTGGTTTCTATTCAGGGATCTTTGCCTTATTGACTTTCATTGCCACGCTCAGCTTTTTAGCAACGACGCCTAATACATGGAAGATAGTTGATGGCGTATTAACAACCAACTTCTTTTTACTTAAAGACATTGTGTTTATCTCTGTATCACTACTCGTAATTGAGCATAATAAAAAATACATAAGATAGATAAACAAACAGCCTGCTTATATGCCTAAGCAGGCTGTGCCTTTTTAAGCTAATCCATCAAGCTTTTTGATTTAGTCGCCTTTTTGGATAACTCTTTAGCAAATGTAGCAATATCATTTTCAAACTGATCAACACTCTCTCGAATATCATCTAACTCTACAGTCAACATTTTTCTGCCTTCCATAATGACTTTACCATTCACAATTGTTGTATCTACATTACTCGGGTTCGCTTGATACACTAATGTGGAATATGGGTCATAGTTTGGCATCATATTGGCAGATTGAGTCTCTACAATAATGATATCTGCCTTTTTTCCTACTTCTAAAGAGCCGATTTTCTCTTCCATATGCAGTGCTTTTGCTCCACCTATGGTGGCCATTTCAATCACTTGTTCCGGTATCATGATCGTTCTATCTGAATGTTTTAAGCGTTGCATGTTTGCCGCATAACTCAGAGTTCGCCATAAATCGACTTGATTTGAGCTCATTGGGCCGTCTGTACCTAAACCAATTCGCATATCGGCTCGATACATATCCCACGCAGGAGCAACACCTGTAGCCCCTTTTGCATTCGCCATTGGATTATATGAAATCCCAGCATCGGCCTCTTTAAGCAAAACCTGATCGTGTTCTGATAAATGAATGCCATGCGCAATCACAACACGTTCATCAAGTACACCAATCTCATCTAAATATTCAACCGGTGATGCTGCTTTTGTTGGATCTTTAATACGCGTTTCTTCATTTGGAAATTCAGCGACATGTATTAATACTGGAACATCATAATCTGCGGATAACTTGTTAATTTCTTGAAGTTTCTCTTTACTCACCGTATAAACAGCATGGGGAGCATAAGCTGGAGTAATTAGTGGATCATTTTTGTATGCTTCAATAAAGCCTTTGGCGTATTCAATACCACCATAGGGTTGCTTTGCATCCACCACTGGAAATTTAATAACTGTTTCACCAAGTACGGCTCTTAAGCCCACCTCTTTGGTCGCCTTCGCCATTTCATCCATGTGATAGTACATATCGGAATATGTCGTCACACCGCTTTGAGCTAAATCGATAGTTCCTAATTTAGTCGCATTATAAATAAGCTCACGACTTAGCATTTCAGATTCTAAAGGGAAAAAATAAGCAAATAAACGGTTTGAAATCCCCTCTTCACCTAAACCACGAAACGCAATCATTGGAAGATGATTATGAGCATTAATCATCCCTGGCATCACGATCCCGTCTTCTGCATCAATCATTTTTGGCGCTTGGTACTGATTTAATAACTCAACCGTTCCAACAGCTAAAATCTCATCATTTTTAATGACAACAACACCATCATCAATGACTTTCATTGCAGAGTTCACTGTCAATATTTGTCCATTATTGATGATCACATCGGCGTTATATTTTTGCTTCTCTGTCGCAACGCCACAACCAGAAAGCAAAACAGCGCTAATACTAAATACCAAACTTTTAAGCTTCATTCCTAAACCTTAACTAAATATTCCCTAAATAATGAGTCAAAGTAAGCGTAAAGGGAAAAATAAACTTACTGTCTTTTTATAAGAAAAAAGAACGTAAAGCGTTTATAGCAATACGTTCTTTTCTATTTTTATTTAACGCTTATTAAGCGTTATAGTTCGTACATTTTATCAAACTCGCGTTGCGCTAAAATCTCTTCAATTTTAGAGCGAGCATCAACTTTAATGTTCCCATCAGAGTTTGTTTGCTTTGCTTTCTTCCTTGATTTAACTTCACGTACTGGTTTAATTTTATCAGTCATATACATCTCCATTTGATAACGAGAGTATAACACTGTTTTAAACTCTAAATATCATCGCACCGTCAAATCATTCTCAATTAATAGATAAAAATAATGACATTTATCTTAAAACTGTAAAGAATCACCTTGCTCAGGGAAAATAAAATTTACACCTAGATTATTTGCTTCTACTAACTGCTTTTTAATAATCACTTTAGGATCTTCGCTATTTTTTAAGCTGTATTTGATGTGGCTTATGGCTACATTTAAGTCTTTTAAAGAACCTTTACCATTCATATTCTCAAGTACTGTTAACTCTTTCAATAACCAGTTTGGCGTTAAATGTCCAAACAAGGATTTATCTGGCGTTTCATTGGTAAAAGAAACTTCAATAATAATTCCCTTTAATTTCCCTTGTTTTACAAAAGGAGCTAAAGCAGACCACGCCGTTTTCATTGCCGAACTTTTTTAATTAAAAAAGCCGTTAAATTACCGTCTTGGATCCCTCCTTTACTCCCTAAAGTAACGGTATCAAAACTCGCTGATTGAGCCGAAAAAGAAAACACAGACAAACACGTAAATAACACTGCCAATTTATTTTTAAACATATCCAACCTTAATACTATTGCACACCCTTGTGCTTAATCTAAATAATACATTGAGATAAATAAATGGTGTATTAAATATTTAAGACTATTGATAAGAAAAAGCCGGTAACATTACCGGCTCTTATGGTTATTAAGATTCAAAAGCCCGAACTAATAATCCATCACCAGACACCTGATAAGTACCTGATTCAATGAATAATGATTGCCCTGCTAACAACACAGTGTCATTAAATTGAACACGCCCTTTAGCAACCAATAAAATTGAACGAGACGTCACCGTTAAAGATTGCTCATGCTCAGTAACTTGGCATAATGCCAATCCGAAATCGGTCTCTGTTGGCTGCAATATTTGTTCTGATTCAACAAGCATTGGTGCTAACTTTTCAGGGATAAACGAAGTAAATTGAGTACAAGCCATTAACTCAGCGGTATCAATATATTTTGGAGTAAGGCCTGCTCGTAATACATTATCTGAACAGCCCATCAACTCAATACAAGTGCCCTTTGTATACGCATGAATAGTACCTGCCGGTAAATACATCGCCTCACCAGGGTCTAGAGTTAAGCAGTTCATATAAAGTGGCGCTAATACCCCAATATCACTTGGATAATAATGTGCAAGCTCAACCAATTGCTGCCACATTGGATCATTGTGACCAATCCCAATAGATAATGCCTGTGCAATGATCTGTTGTTTATCTTCTTGTGCTAATTGCAATAGTGATAATAATAATGTCTGATGATTAAATGCGTCACTTTGTAAGATAACGTTTAATGCATCCGACTGAATCAAACTAAGATTATCCGTAATATCTTCTAGCTTTTTAAATCCCACCATAATTTTAAAAGGTGACAGCGCCATGACCATTTCAGGTTTCGCGTAAGCATCTTTATAATTTCTATGTGGTGCATCTAAAGGAATGTACTGTGCATTTTCACGCTCAAACCCTTCTCTCGCTTGAGTATTATTCGGATGAACTTGAAGAGACAAAGGCTGAGAGGCACTCAATACTTTAAACAAAAAATTCAGCGGTTTTTGCTCTAAAAACTTATCTAGTGTTTGCCAAGAACGGTCCTCAAGTTGAACTTTAGAAGGCAACGATGGATGCCCACCCAGCCACAACTCAGCCAACGGTTTATCATCTTTAATCGGAAGCCCAAACAACCCATAAAGTAAGTGAGAGCCCCATTGATAATGGCGCTGCCCTGCTTCAACGTTATATACGGTATTCATTAGGATAACTCTTTAATTGCAGAAATAAGTGCTGTTAATCCTTGCTCTACTTTTATGCGCGGACAACCTAAGTTAAGTCTTACAAAGCCTTTCCCTGCAACCCCATAAGTACTGCCTTGCATGATGGCAACTTTATGGTTCTTAATTAAACACTGATTTAATGCATCCATATCTAGTGATAAAGAAGAAAGATCAATCCATGCAAGATACGTAGAGTCAGGGATTTGATAACCAATACTTGGTAACTCTTTCGCCAACATCTCTTGAACATAGCGATGATTCTCATATAAGTATGACTTCAGTTCATCAAGCCAAGGACCCCCTTCTTGATAGGCAGCCATTAAACCAATAACACCAAGAATAGAAGGAGAAGAAAGCCCATCCACTTGTTTAAGATTAAATAGGTAATGCTCCCTTGCAACATCATCAGCTATAAAAGCATAAGAGCCATTAAGCGCCGGAATATTGAATGACTTTGATGCTGAACTAACTAAAGCCCAACGAGTTCCCATTCCAAAGCCTTGCCAAGGCGTATGAGGTTTAAAACAGATGTCCATGTGGATCTCATCACTGATCACTGCCACATGATACTTATCACAAAGAACTGCCATGCGTTTCAACTCATCAGCACTCCAGACTTTACCTGTCGGATTATGAGGGCTACACAACAATAAAACCGTATTATTCGGATCGGATAATTGAGCTTCAAATACATTCCAATCAATTTGATAACCATCTGAAGAAGGAGATAATTGATTTGGAATAATGGTTCGCTCTAATCCTAAAATCATTTTATCAAAGGCATCATAAGCAGGGATATGAATAATAATACCTTCACCTGCACTGCTCCATTGACGGATCAGCTGAGAAATAATGTAAATAACAGATGGCCCATAAACAAGATGCTTACCATCAAGCTCAGCATTGAAACGGTGCTTAAACCAATCAGTGATCGCCCCTTTAAAATCGCAGTGATCCCAACGGCTATAACCAAATACAGGATGTTCCATTCGTGATTTTAGTGCATTCATAACCACAGGTGGCGCAGCAAAATCCATATCTGATATTGTGAATGGCAAAAGATCGGCCTCACCGAAGCGATCAGCAACGTAATCCCATTGAGTGCAGTAGCTGCCTTTACGATTGATTTGCTCAGAGAAATTAAACATAGCGGCTCCAAAAGCTCATTTCTATAAGATTAAAATACGAAGAATGTGAAAAAGGTGGAGAGAACCTCCACCTATAAAGATTAAGCCGTTGCTGACATTAAGGATTGCATCTCATTTTTTACAATATGAACTTGTGCGCCAATAACAACCTGTAAGCTATGTTCATCAAGCTTAACCACACCAAGAGCGCCATACAGTTTTAGCTGAGCATCATCGACCAAACTCATGTCTGCAACCGTCATGCGTAAACGTGTAATACAGTTATCTAATGACGTGATATTCTCTGCTCCACCCAGTGCTGCAAGGATAAGTTTTCCTTTACCACCTGCAGTTGCAATAATCGCCGCTTCTTCTCTAGACATCGCAACGTCTTCCGCTTCACGGCCCGGGGTTTTAAGGTTGAACTTAAGAATCGCAAACTTAAACACAAAGTAATAAACCGCGAACCAGACACCTGCAACCACAGGAACTAGATACCATTTAGTAGACAGACCTTGAAGTACACCAAATACTAAGAAATCAATAATATTGCCATCGGTGTTACCAATCGTAACGTCTAGCATTCCCATAATCATGAAGCCAAGACCAGTTAAAATTGCGTGAATAAAATACAAAACTGGAGCAACGAATAGGAACAAGAACTCAAGAGGCTCAGTGATACCACCAACAATACAAGCAACCACACCAGATACTAACAACGCTTTAATCTTGCTACGGTTTTCAACTTTAGCACAGTGGTACATCGCTAGAGCTGCACCAGGAAGGCCACCCAAGAACGCAGGCATTTTACCTTGAGATAAGAAAGCAGTAACCGATGGAGTAAAGCCTTGAGTTTCAGAACAAGAAAGCTCTGAATAGAAAATATTTAATGCGCCAGATACCGTATCACCACACACTTCCATCGTGCCGCCCGCTTCAGTAAAACGGATAAGCGCAACTAAAATATGATGAAGACCAATGGGTAAAAGTAGACGTTCGCTCATGCCAAATAAGAAAGGACCAAAATCACCCGCACCTGCAATTACGTGACCAATACCGTTAATACCAGCCGCAAAGTAAGGCCAAATAAAAGGAACCAATAAACCAACAATACCTAACGTAATCGTTGAAATAATAGGAACAAAACGAGCACCACCAAAGAACGCTAATGCATCAGGCATTTTAAACGTGTAGAAGCGAACATGCAGCTTAGCAACGATAATACCAACGATAACCGCCCCTAAAATACCGGTATCAATCGATTCAGTACCTAAGATAGATTTTACACCGTAAGCTTCACGTAGCACTTCACTATCCAGTACTCCGTTCACTGTTAGGTAGAAGTTAACCGCTAAATTTAATGCCGCGTAACCAACCAAACCAGAGAATGCCGCCACCCCTTTCTCTTCACGAGCAAGGCCCATAGGAATGGCAATCGCAAACATAACGGGAAGATAAATAAAGGCCACTAAACCAATCTTTGTCATCCATATAAATAAATACTGAAAAGCAACATTATCAAAAAATGGCATCGCCTCTTTTAATGCAGCACTTGAGAAAGAGCTACCAATACCAAGCAATATCCCTGAGAACGCAAGTAAAGCAACAGGAACCATGAAGGTTTTACCTAAGCTTTGTAAGAACTCCCATAAAGTCGTTTTATTCGCTTTTTGCTGCATAAAATATCCTTAATTGAACACTTAAAATAAATACCGTCGAGTAATTTAAACGTCTTCATTCATTTAAATTTTCTCTTAATCTTGGTCAATACAATACACCTGACAAATATGGGTAAAACGTTTTACCAATAATCTTGTGCGAGTGATCACGATCTTTTTCCATTCGATTGATAATTACGCTAGAATGACGGCAATAAATGTGTTTTATTAGGTAAAACGTTTTATCTAATTCGCGGTAAAAGAAGTGCTATGACAAACAAAAAAGCAAATATTAAGGATGTTGCAAAACGCGCTGGCGTCTCAGTAACAACCGTATCAATGGCACTGAGCGATAAAGGACGGATCTCACCTGAAACCATTCAAAAAGTAAATCAAGCGGTACAAGAGCTTGGTTACATTAAAAACCGTACAGCCTCTAACTTACGCTCAAAACAGTCACTATTAATTGGATTGGTTCTAAGAGATATTAGTGATCCCTATTATGCCGAGATTGCGGCAGGGTTAAGTGAAGTATTAGAAGAAAAAGGTTATATGCTTTTTCTTACCCAATCAGGCACAAATCAAGATAAATTTGATCAATGCATTGAGACCATGGTCGCACAAGATGTGGGTGGGATTGTATTTTGCCCTATCCGTGACATTGGTGTTCCTAATGTCCAAAAAATACAAGATTTAAATTTACCGCTAGTGTGTGTCGCTCGAGCAAAAGTAGGACAACAAATTGACTTTGTTGGGCCAGATAATATGCAAGCGGCTAAAATCGCCACTGAGTATTTGATTAAACAAGGACATCGCCAAATTGCTTACGTTGGCGGACAAAGTGATTCATTAAGCAGAGCCGAACGTTTAGGGGGTTATTGCAGTACACTCATGCAGTTTGGTTTGCCCCTTAAGCCTGAATGGGTAGTCGAATGTGATAAAAGTCAAACCGCTGCCGCAGAAGCTGTAAATCAACTAATTAATAAAAACCCAAAAATCACCGCCATACTTTGCCATTATTCATCAACAGCATTTGGCGCGGTATACGGTGTTAATCGCTCTAATCGCAGTGTGGGTAAAGATAATTATATTGGGCAACAAATCGCTATCATAGGATTTGATGATGTGCCTGAAGCTGAATTAATTCAACCATCACTCACCTTTGTATCATCCCCTATTCGAGACATTGGCCGACAAGCAGGACATCGATTAATTCATCAAATCAACAATAAAGACAGCGCACCTCAAAGTCTGATTTTAAACCCAGAATTAATTGCTCGTGATTCAGCTTAATTATCTGTTTTAATAAATAAAAATTACATATAAAAGAGAAAAGTTTGGGTTAGTAATATGTAATTATAAGCCCAAACATCTGATACTATGAACGCAGTTTATGCCTCACTTGACTAAAGCGATAGAAAACCAAAGACAGAAGCAATAAACCACAGCCAACCAGTTTATTCAACGGCATTGATTCATCATATATCCAAACACTAAGCAGCATTGTCCAAATAGGTTCAAGTAACATTAAGATGGCTGCATTAGTCGGAGTTACCCACTTTTGTCCTATCGTTTGCAATAAATAACGTAAACTGGTTGCCAGTAACACACTTAGTAACACCCACTTCCACGTAACTAAGCTCACCTCTTGTGGCCATGTTTCTAAAAACAGTGATAACACCACACCTAAACAACCAACCATGAATAATTGCAATGTCGTTAATAAAATGGGCGGCAAGCTTGCTGAGTATTTACTGTTGAAATTAAAATGCGTCGCAAGCCCTACTGCCGCAAAAATAAACCATAGTTGACTTGCCGATACATTCCAACCATCGTTCCATGCCAATAAAAACAAACCAGAAACCGCAATGGGTAAAGAGAACCAAAATGCTCTTGGTGGCCTATTACCAAACAATGGCCATGCAAGTAAAGGAACAAACAGCATAGAGAGGCTCATAATAAACGCCCCTTCACCTAAAGTATCACTGATTGATATTGCATGGATCCAACAGAATAAAGCGGCAGAAAGCAATACGCCAACTCCCATTGAACGAACACAATCTTGCCATAATGCTCTTTTCAACGCGCTAAAACAAAATGGCAATAAACACAGCGATGCCATGACAAAACGAATGCCAATAAAGCCAAACGGAGGCAACTCTTGAATTGCTTGTTTTGAGAAAACCCACCCAGCACCAGCCAAAAGAGTGGTTATAATTAAAATAGGCTCTGCACGGAATTTAGTTAGCATAAAAGGGCTTATAGTAATGATGAGGAAAATAAAAAAAGAGCATATTGTGATTACAACCAACATGCTCTTTTATGCTAAATAGTTTATAGATATTAAGATGCCGAACTTCGTAAAGTTATAACCTCTTTAAAACATGACTATTTAGTATTAATTACATCGCCAATAAGCAGACGTTTAGGGTTATCGATTTGAGGATTCAATTGAAGTAAATCTTCTAATGCAATACCTTGCTCTCTTGCAATGCTGTATAACGTATCATCTTGTTTGATTGTGTAATACATAACCGCTTCATCAACTTGCTTTTGCGCTTGAGCTTTAAGCTCATTTTGCTCAGCATCTAATTTGCGAACCGTTTGGTAAATTTCACTGTCAGTGTCTTTTTGTGATTGTAATTCAGTTTCTAGTGTATTCACTTTAGACTCTAACGTACCTACTTTTGATTCTAGGGCGCTTATTTGTTCTGTCTGATTTTTTTGCTGAGCAATAAGTTCATCATTTGATGCACAGCCAGTAAGAACTAATGTAGACATTAGCGACGCGACTAGAATAATATTTTTTGTCTGTTTCATACTTTTCTCACAACTTCATCTGTTTGCCAAATAACTTCGACCATTGTCATAAAAATAAGATGTATGCACAAGTAATAAATAGCTTTATCAGTGGATTTTGCTTGTTTGGTGCCAGTTATTTATAAATAAAAGTTTAGTTCAGCAAAAAGTCCATATTGGTTGCTAGCACTCAAAATTACGCTAACATTTATGCATACCTACTCTTAAGGGCTAAATTATGGATACTAAAATTCGATTCAGAGTTAATGATAAAGCTAAATTGTTATCACACGAGCAATACTTAATTGAACAAGTGAATTTAGCTTTAGATAAGTTAGACTCAGGAAAAGCTAACTTTATTAATCATAATGAAGCAAAAGAAACAATGGCTGAGCGGAAAGCTCGAATTCGAGGCCAAAGATAAATGATCTTTTGGGAAGAAGGTTGAGGCTTTGTTAGAGGGCGATTACTCATTATTCCTGAAATATCAATGATTATTTCATACATGATTGATGGAGAAAGTATTAAAATAATGCGCGTCCTCCACCAAAAGCAAAAGTTTCCGATTGATTAACCTTATTCGATTGGGCTAATCAATATAAAGTACCTACCTAGCCTAGTTAGCACAATCAATCCGATGTAATGATTGCCCTTACTTTAAAAAGAAACGTCACACTTATCTAAATCTAAATCATACGCGACTGCTTTAACCGTTAACTTTTCACTAAATTTAAATGACTCTAACGAATCATTGAACTGAGCATGCTTAGGATAAATTAAATACACTACTCCCTCGCCTTCTAAGTATTTATGACCATAAGCAAACATTTGATACATATCGGCTTGGCTTATTCCATATTTCTCTTTAGCAGTTCCTTGACTCTCGTATATCCGATTCCATTTAGTATCAGCGACACAAACCACTTTATTGGTTTGCTTTTCACTAATCACAATATCAGGCTTTAATTTAAACCATCCCTGCTCTTTCTCTGCATTAGGTGGAGTATGAGAAACTAAAGACTGACTGCTTGCTTGTGTTTTTAACTTCAAATGTGGCGGCAGAGCTTTTTGTAGTTTTATCGCCACATATCTCTCAAACAGAGTTTCCATTGGGAATAAAAAAGAAATCCCTTTATACGCACCAGACAAAGCAATTGGAGATTGATAACTCAAAATTAGTTCACACCATGGCTTCACACTCCGATAGTGAACTAACGAGCGATCAACAGACCACTTTCTGAAATCTAAAGAATAATTCGATGATAATGGGATCTCATCAAAGACAAATAATAGCTCTTTGCCTAAACGATGATTCTCATTGTTCTTCGTCCATTTAAGCACTTGCTTCAATGCTGAATGTATTAATCTATTTTCTGATCGGTCAGAGGAAAATTGATCATAAGATACGTTAAAACGATTTTGGCACCCCGGACGCTCACGAAGCTGCTTTGATGTTTGAAGTTGCCCTTTCAAATACGGTGTTTTTGCTTCTACACGTTTATACTCACTACGAATACCACGTTTAACAACATCAGCGACCTCTTTTAAAAAATACCCTATCAGAACCTCAAACAATGGCAGTTTTACTGTCTTTAAAGAAGATTGTTCAAATTGCTGCATAGACAGTTTATTTACCGTTGAAAGCATTTTAAATAATACTTTCTTCGCCGCCTCTGAATCATGTTGATCTGATATCTTAGGTAGAATCTCAATACGAGTGCCACAAGGTGTTTCTAACACTCCAACATAGTTAACCACTTGAAGCGCTATCTCTTTGCCGTATTTTTTGACTCTAACTAATTCAACTGATTTATCATTAGCACTTTGTCCATTCACTAATAACCATTCAAATGCTTTTTTCTTGATTGAATGGCAATCAATGTCTGATTTGTCGCCCCCATTGAGCAACAAACCAAACTCACGCACCTTAACAATAGAATTGCTCTTTGTGCTTATCATCGAATATAAACACCGATATACGCTTGAGGGTTTAAAAATGCTTTTTGATTACGGCAATAAGACTGTATTCCTTGCACTTCCCAATCATCACCCATTAACTCGGCGATCTCACTATTACCAAATTGTTCAATAACAAAACGTAACTCATGGTTATCTTTTAAATGATCACCTAGTACTTGCCCTACACGTTCCCAATCTTCAAAGAAGTACTCTTCTAATAGCGGTAAGATCTGTAATTCAAAGATCTCTGCTAACAATTGTAGACTTGGGTTACCAAGTAACGGTAAAAAGAAACTATGACCAATCGTATGCTCTCGGTCATACAACAATTCAATACGTTGATTCATGGTTTTTACAAGCTTAGCAACGTTAATGCCTTCGATATCTGGAATTCCTTTAAGTAACTCGTAATTTGTCATCATTTCAACAAATTCAAAACGACGACGAAGTGCGATATCGAGCTGTGCCAGTGATTTATCTGCGGTATTCATCGTACCAATGATGTGCAAATTTGATGGTACAGAAAACGTCTCTTTTGAATACGGTAACTTCACAGACAAAGATTCCGAACCACCACTACGCTTACTTGGTTCAATCAATGTAATTAGCTCACCAAAGATATTAGAGATATTACCTCGGTTAATTTCATCAATGATAAGTACACGATCATTGTTTATTTCTGTTTTTTCTTCTATCAAAGGGACTGAAAAGATACCCTGTAACTTATCTAAATCAATAGTTGCGCCATAAAGGCGATATAATGTCATTTGAGATAAGTTCTTTTTGAATAACTCATCTACAGGTAATGACGGTTCATACACTCGATGCCAAGTTACTTTTCTTACTTGAGAATACCCACTATCACTCACTAAAGTTTCATCAAAGATATAATCACTCGTAATTTCAGCAATCGCCCTAAACTTACGATTACCATCAGAAATGACAACTAAATCACCAATACTCATTTCGTTCTTAAAGTTATTTACCGATGTGACTCTGTAATCACTGTTTTCTTTTTCAATAATAACTTCATTAGTACGATAGGCTTCAATTACCTCTTTGCGATTAGATGTATTAGAGAAATCGATGTCATAACCGTAGCCTAAAAGAACATAATTATTTTCAATACACTGCTGATATATAAAAGCGTCTTCTCCAGAAGTATCTCCTAATGACATTTTCCAGATTTTTCTATTGAATATATCTAACGCTTGTTGTTCAGTATTAACTGTTGCTTTTACGCTTGCAGAATTACACATACTTTTGAAAATACCATCTTCAACATCATAGCTAATCTGCTTATCTTCTGTCGTTGATGCTTTAAGGCCTTCAACAAAATCTTCGTAACTAAAACTTTGATGAAAGGTCACAAATCCAATACGATTATTATTCAAGAGTTCATCAAAACGACATTTCAATTTTTCACGGTCATCTTTATTTTTAAGATAAAAATCAGGAGCCACAATCTGCAATGCTTTATTAATTGTGGTGTATGTTTTCCCTGTGCCTGGAGGACCATATAAAATTGTATTAAGCGTTTGGTTTACGTCATTAGTCTTCACATCATACTCCTGCCCTGGTTCTTTTATGTCACCAGTTAAAGCTGCTTTAGGCTGTTTCCATTTTGAGCGTAATGGCTCGACATAGTAATCAAGTTCTTGAGTACCGTACTCAGCTTCAAATGATTGCCTTAGCGCCAACAGTTTAGCGTCAGCTTCCTTAGTATCCATTCGGTTATATTGAGCACTCGTGATATCTGATAAAGTCGTTAAAATAGACTTTCTATCCGTGCTACCGAAAATGCGCTCATGGGCATCTGGAAACAACAGGTACAAAAACATATGACGAAACTGTCTCGAACCATTTTCTGGAATGGATTCCAACCATCGAGGCAACCGTTCAACATCACTCAAAAGCTCTTTTCTCTCCAGCTCAGAGAGCTTTAGCAAAGCTTCAACTAAGCGGATAACTAAACAAGTTCACGCCAGCGAAGTGTATTGTATGCGGTGCCAGCACTACCAATTCCAGTTAAAGCGCTGTCAGAGAGGTATCTTTGTCTCGATTCTGTAGTAACCTCATATCCACTCCACGAAAATACGCGTTCAATGCTTTTGCGCTTAGATTCAGGACCAGTATTACTTGGGCAAAGAAACATCAACCACAGCATTTCAGACGCAAGTACTTTCGCTTCTGGAGAAGCGCCTGCCAGTTGAGTTTCTAACTTTTCAAAGAAGTCACCTTCATCTAAATTTTCAACAAAATAATCAATGAGCTCTTGGCAGGTTGGTGAATTCCACACGGCGAGCTCAGTGAACAGAGAGCGACCTTGAATTAAACAACGCTCTTTGAACTCCGACATGTTGGTAAGTAAATGAGCAGAATTCTTGTCGCCACAATATATAGCCAATTTTTAGTCCTTACTTATAACGCATTACGTCTGGGTTCATAGATGTCTTTAATCGCCAGAAGTAGATCTTCGACAACTTCATCGTCTGAACCGGCCAGGTGTGAAAAACTTAAAGATTTGTAATAAACCTCTTTCCTAGAAGTCTTTATGAGCTCCAGTCTCTCGGCTTCTCGTTGTAGTTTACCTTTAGCGATATCAACTCGCTCCACATCAGCTAACAACGGAGCTAACCACTCCTCGGTAAATGACTCATCCATCAAATGATTCACACGCCCTAAAACACCAAAAACTCGGTCCCACGTTTTTCCTTTCTCTTCAAGAGCGCAGCCAGTCTCTAAAATTGCCACACGCATCTTATAGAAATCCCCTCTTTTCTTCTTATATGAAGCCTGGAGGCGCACTTGCTCTTGAGAATAAGGGATGAAGGATAGAGTGCGATCACCTTCTTCACTAAGCGCGTCCTTTTCTTCTTTAAAATCTTCATTGCATGTATCACAACAAGGGACAAGATTATTGAAATCTACCGCTAAGAACGGATAATGGGCTTTGGGCAAATAATGGTCATATGAAGCACGTCTCTGCTTTTCTTCTGGAAGATCCGCGCCATCTTCAGGTTCAATTAGAACTTCCGCCGTCATAGGTGACAAGCCACAAAATGAACATATTGGAGTATTTAGCCTCTTAAACTCTTGGTAGTGTTCATGCATGTCTGAGAATTCAACCTCACCAAACTTATCATCCAATGCATTGCTAAAACACTGCAAACCTAACGTAGTTGAATACAAATAGCCCCCTAGTTTTTTACATGCACTCCACAAATCTTTGTGTTCTGTTGTACTCGGGGTTTTAACGTTAGGCTTCAATAGCACGATTTGAACATCAGAATAGATCGGTAGAATTCCTATCTGTTGGTCGTATATTTGTCGAAAAGACTCTTTATGCTCAACAGATAACCGATTATATTCCCGATAAACGCAGTTGAAGTATTCATTTGTTTTCGCACTTGCATCAAGAACTGTCCGGAATTCTGCTGGAAAACAATCCTCAACCTCTTCTTCTTGGAACATCAACTGATAGAAGTTTTTGTGAACTTCATCAAGCCAGTACAAACTTAATTGAGGTGGCTTTACTACAGACCAGAGCATTATTCTTCATCTCCCAGCTCATCCAGCTCTCGTCGAATTTTGTTTCGTCTGTAATTTAATTCGAATGATTGGCCAAACTTCTCTAATTGTTCAAGAGCTGCTGCACTAGTAAGGTCACCATTGTCATATTTCGATAGCACTTCTCGTATCTCATCTAGAGGTCTTTTTGAAATAAGAACCTCTAACCCGAAAACAGATGAGAGTAATGAATCAAAAGAAGAGCCATAAGTTTCTTTGCCACGAATAGAATTAATTACTACACACCCTTCTTGGTCTTTCTTAAAGTGCAGCACGCGCTCAGATTTACATGCTGAAAGGACAAAAGGAGAATGTGTAGAAATAATCAATTCTAATTTAGATAAATCAACGTACTTGTTAATAATATCGACAAACTCGATACGCCATTCAGGATTGAAATGACTCTCTGGCTCATCAAGAATAAATAATGTCTGTTGATGATCAAATAGAATCAAACTCCCTAAGATCTGAATTAGCTGATGTTCCCCATCACTAATTCTGTCATAGGTGGTAATTACATGAGGATCTTTGAGCAAGACTTCTATATTCAAGAGCCGCATTGGCATAAGACCACCAGATACATTAGGTACGTTTCGTTCATACTTACTGCTTCTTAACGCACGTTTTTCATCATAACTCCACCTTTTAGCAGTTAAATGATGAAGTGTTAGCAAATGATGTAAAAATACAGTTTCATCAAGGTATAATCGTTCCATCGCTTTCAAGAACTTTCGACCTAATTTAAAGTGTAACTTTGGCGAAAAACTTATATCTTCGTCGATAAGTGGAACTGGTAACCCTAACGATTCACAACTTAACTCTGTAAGCCTTCTGACAATATTTCCTACAGTTTCAAACTCTTTATATTCAGTAAGTCGTAAATCAATTTCGAAGCTACGCACACCATTAATATTAACTTTATCAGAAACGAATCTACGAAAATTTTGAGACTTACTTTTATTTACACCACGACAAACCATTAAGTAAACAAAAAATACATCGTTTAAGGAATGGTCTACAAATAAACCAATAGGCAAACTTGACTCCATTGCCTCAAGTGGTTCCTCTGGAAAATTAAGGTATGTCTCAAGGTTATCTTGATAGGCTCGAGGAATACTAAATATCCCTTTATTCTTTTTGTAAACACCGCTTACATATTTTGACAATCCTTCCCAAACCGCATCATTTTCAGCATCCTGCTCTTCCATTACTTCATCATACCTAGGCTTATATTCTCGATAGAAGACTCCTTGTTTTCGGATCACATCAAAATATTGGAGTTGAGTTTTAGCAAAGACCGAACTTAACCCTTGGTTATTACCGGATGAATAAGCGAGAACATTATCTGGGAGAAATTTATCATATTCATTATCAATAGTTGTTGTCACTGCCATTGCCTGAAAGCGATTTTTCTGTACATTGCCAAATGAAAGGAAATCTATGTACTCAAGATCTGGATAAGAGTACATTTTTACTTTCGAATTAATGCTTTTGATTTTGATGAAAAAATTGTGTCCATCTACAATAGTTTGATAATCAATTTCAAAATCATAGGTAAGATCTTCTGCACATTCATACTGTGGATTGAATATACCTATCCGCATAGCCAAAGATATCAGCAATTAGTTCTATGAAGTTTGATTTACCGGAGCCATTTAAGCCAACCAAACATATCGGCGAATAGCTCTCGCTATTTGGCTTAAAGGTTAAATGAAAGGTTGTTGTTCTGTTCCTACGATCGATTTGTATCTACCAACTAACTTAAGTCTATTTAATCTCATCTTTAATTCTTATTTGTAATTATGAAATGTCTATTCGATTGGCCTACCTAACATACGCCCTAGTACTTCTTTCATCGACTCTTGAAAATCAGTCATCGATATCATATCTGTGATTTGAGCAAGATCGATTTCGCCATCATCGACAAGCTCATTGAGTTTCACTCGGGTTGCGGGTTCACCTAAATGCGTTTCCAACTCACCTTTTAAAGAATTTGGGGAATCGTCATTGCCCGAACGTCCTTCAAATGCCCTGCAATTTTGATAGCCGTTTTTTAACGCACATAATAACCATGCTTCTGATTTAGGCTGAGCAACAAAAGGAACACCATTTTCAAAGCCTTGAGCTTCAAAGCCAGTAATCATAGATTGACGTTTTGATTGATAGTCAGGCCACTTATTGCTGTCTGAATCATGGAATAATACAGCTAGACTAGGTTGTCTTTCAGGGTTCGATGCAACATGAGCTAATGCTCTTGCCGCACGATAAAACTCTCTAGTTTCTTTGCCTTGCTTTTTACCGCTTCTCGAAAGAGATTTAATAATAGTTTTATCTTTAGAAACACGGGTAATTTCAGTTTCATGCACCACTTCAAGCATTTCTGCTTCTAACAATGAAAAGCCAGAATGTGGCTCAATAAACTTATCAATCAGTTTACTGAGTGGTCCAATCGCTTCATTACTTTTACCGATGTCGGTTTCACCTTCGCCACTGACAACTAAATACATGCTTAATGCCCTCTTTAGCTATCAATTGATGTTAATGTGGCAATTTCAGATGCCAGATTCTCAAGCATGGTATCTTCATAGGCTTCACCTGGGCCCATGAATTTCAATTTACGTTGCATCGACGGTATATCAAATAAACGAATTGCTTGAGTTGCACCTGCTTTATTCTTATACAAATAAACAACGCCAGTTTTAGCCACTTCATCTTCCATGTAGTTAAGGATCATTGGGCTGTGAGTGGTGACAATCACTTGGGTGTTAGCCTCAACTAAGCTGTCCACTAGCTTTTCGATAAGCTCTGGGTTAACACCGTTTTCAATTTCATCAAGCAGAAGCGCACTTTGCTTTTTGGTCAATTGAGCAAAGATCGCCATAAAACGTAGTAAGCCATCATTGATGTGTCTGGCTTCCGTTTTGATGCTCTTCTCTCCAAATTTTTCTTCTATTTCTAACCTAACCGTCCCTACCGATTTTTGAACTGTTGCTTCCACTTTGATCAAGCTTGGGTATAGTTCTTTCAAAGTTGAGACTAAGTTCGCTTTCTCTTCTTTGGTCATGTTACTGATAAAGCTTGATAGCATCTTGCCACCCGCACCCAATGTTTTACCACTGATGTGTTGGTCACGAAGCATATCGGGTGAAAGCATGTCTAGTGCATTTAGCTCTTTGAAGAAGTTTTTAAACTCTTCTAATTCAAATGGCAGCTGATTTTTTCTTAGCTGAGACAGAATAGAACCTTGATAATCAAAAGTAATAGGCGCTTGAAGACCTTCTGTTGGCAATGAGAACTTACCATCAGCAACGTTAAGCAGCGTTTTGCCATTCCAAGTGATTTTCTCAGCCGTACAGTACAGTTCTGTTCGGTTAAAACTGCCTTCCCAAATAACAGGCTTGCCTGCGAAATCAAGCTCTACAGAAAAAGTAATATTGGATTGTTTGGTAAGCGTTGAATTAAGATCTCTCGCACTCCACTGACGGCTTTCCAACCACTCATCTATATCGCCACTCACCTGCTGAGAGAGAAAATCAATAAACTGCAATACCGTCGATTTACCCGAACCATTTAAACCAACCAAACAATTGAACTTGCTAAATGGCAGTGAAAAATCCACCAACGACTTAAAGTTATTGGCTTTGATATTGACTAGTGAGAGTGATTGATTCATGTCCGTATTACCCTTTGTCTGCAACTTTGGTTTTGATTGTACGCTTTTTAGTTGTCTTCTTTGGTTTATCTGCTTTTTGTTGCTGAGAAAGTCGTTCTTTCAAGATACGCTCTAACAGTTGTTCCGCAGGTTCATCGTTTGGATCTTGTGGTACTAGCTCACCTCGAAACGCTTTAGCTAGAATAGACTGAGTTAGGCGATCTAATCGAGCTTTAGCGTCTAGGTATTGTTGTTCGACTTTGTTGGCTTTATTCAATAGTCTTTCAACCTGCCGCATGATCTCTTTCTGCTCTTCAGTTGGAGGTAAAGCAATCTTCAAATTCCTAATGTTAGCCAAATTAAGTCCAGGCTTACCACCACCGTATGCTACTTCAGCCAATTGGCCTCTTCCCGAAGCTTTATCATGTAGAAATAACTCTATGAAACTAGCAGAGCCTTTCTCGCGCAACTTGACCAAGCATACGTGCTGGCTCACATATGCATCTTCTAATTCAGTATATACTTTAGCGGCTTTAGTTACGTTAGCCCCCGTAATGGTTATAAGAAGATCATCTTTCTCTATATTAGTTCTTCTACCTTCAATTTTTTCTGGTAGAGCTACATATGCTATATCATCAAGATTTAGCTTGTCGGAATTAATATTCTGCGCTCTGACAAAAAGTGAGCCTTCTTGTGAATAATACTTAGCCCAGCCTCTTGAACCACTCGTCACTAACATAGATAGTTCACTTATCGTATACCTATTCCATGATTCTGGGGCTATATAGTCCTCAGTGATCTCTACGAGGACTGAATTCTCGCGCCACTCTTTCGTCAACTCCCCAGATGTTGCGGCAGCCAATACCGATTGACGGAAACGTTTTAGAATTGTAAGGATTTTATTTAAACGAGCTTGAGCTTTATCGACTTTGACAAGAATAGAATCTAACTTGTTGGTAATACGAATTTGCTCATTTAGTGGCGCTAAAGGATAAGGAATACTCCATAAAACAGCAGGATCTACATGGGGAATTCCTGTACCTTTAGCATTTGAATTAATATGATCAAATTGTGACTTCAAGAAATAATGAAGATAACGAGTATTTGAATACTTAGCTGTTATTTTCACTAATGTAGAGCCTATTACACCTTTGACACCATTTCCAACCAAACCAGATCTAGCGCCATCCCAGACCATCAATGTATCGTCTTTCTGAGCTAAGATCCCACTATTACATTCAGCAAATTTTTCAACAATTCCTTTTTCAAATGCTTTAATATCGACATAAGGAACCAAAGACTCACTTTGTTCGATTACCAATGATTTGGGTTTTTTCCCCTTTATTGACGTACACTCTTCTTTAAGCGTAATTAACTGCCACCCTTTCGGTAACTCACTCACAGAGTCACCTCATCACTTTCCGCTGAATCCAAATCCACCAAAATCGCTTTTAGCTCTTCCATTGCCCCTGCCATTTCTAGCAGTGCTTCGTTTATTAATACATCTGGCGCTGGCAGTTTTGAAGCGTCTTCATTGTTTTCATCTCGAATCCAGCTTAGATCAAGCGACTCGTCTTTAGCTTTAATATCTTCACGGCTAAAGCAACGTAAGCGACAACCATCTACATCATCTTTATGATTGCTAATGAAGGCTTGACGAGCCGTTTCATCAACTTGAATTAAATCACTGCCTACTGCTTGGTAAAACTCTTCAAAGTGTTTTTTAGTCAGTACGGTACGCTTACCAAATTTTGGCATGTTTGAGCGTAAGTCATACACCCACACGTTCTTGGTCTGGCCTTTGTCTTGTTTTACATCCTCTGATTTAGAGAAGAACAACACATTGGTTTTTACCCCTGCGGCGTAGAAAATCCCCGTTGGCAGACGCAAGATGGTGTGTAGGTTACACTTCTCCATCAAGTCTTTACGGATGGTTTGCCCAGTTGAGCCTTCAAATAATACATTATCTGGCAATACCACCGCAGTTCTGCCACCCGGTTTAAGCATTTTATGGTACATCAAATGCAAAAATGCCAGCTGTTTGTTACTGGTGTAATGCACTAAGTCATCACGAGTTGGCACGCCACCACCTTGCTTAGTACCAAATGGCGGATTAGCAAGAATTAAACTCGCTGAAGGCAAAGCTTTACCTTCGTTGGATAAGGTATCACCAAATAGAATGCCTGAGTTTTCATCATCAACGGCTAGGTCATGCAACATCAGGTTCATCATGGCTAGACGGCGCGTGTCTGGCACCAATTCCATACCAAAGAAAGTGTCGTGTTGATATTTGTCATATGGCAAGGTATCTAGCCCGTCAATATCGTTGTGTTCTTTTAGATAGTTATGCGCGCTGATCAAGAAACCGCCTGTACCGGCGGTTGGGTCAACAATCACATCATCAAGGTTTGGCTTCATTAGCTCGACCATCACATCGATAAGTACTCGTGGCGTGAAGTATTGTCCTGCGCCTGATTTTTTCTCACCTGCGTTAATTTCTAGCAAGCCTTCGTACATATCGCCTAGCCCTTCGGCTTTGGCGTTGTACCAATCAAGCTTATCAATTTCCACCACCAATTTATTTAATGTGGCAGGTTTACGAATAACAGTATTAGCACCTTTAAAAATGGCTTTGGTGATCAGTGAGCCATTAGTGCCTAAATGAAGAAGTAATTGTTGGTACGCTTCTAAGCGAGTGGCTGAGTTATACGCTTCTAGGTTTTCCCAACGGTAGCCTTCTGGCAACAGTTCATCTTGGCCCGTTTCATCGACCATTTTTAGGAAAACCAGATACGTTAACTCATTAAGGTATTCGTGATAAGTCACGCCGTCATCTCGGAGTAAGTTACATAGATTCCACAATTTAGCGACGAGATCTTGAGTGCTCATTTATTACGTACCTTGTTATTAATGCAATGGCTTTTAATACAACAATCTAGCACTGTGTTTATGACAGAACTAGATTGATGACTAAGCCGTTTTTGCTTGCTGCTGAGGCGCTAACCACAGTGCTTTATTAAATTGAAGTAGAACATCCTCAATAGGTTGTTCAAAGAGTTTATTGGCGCGTTTAATGCCACCTTGTTGCTGTTTAAAAATACCTTGGTCTAACGCGGGTAAATCAACAATCGTGGTTGCCTTCATTTGTTTGGCGATAAGCTCTAACCATTTCTTTTGTGGTGTCTTCCACTGCTGGCTCGCCAACATGGTTTCGAGTGCTTTATCGACACGCTGTTCAAATGGAATAAGGGCCTCACCCAATGCGGCTTGACGAATAAAACCAATAATTTTGGCGGCTATATCTTCATTTTTCACTTCATTCCACGCGACTTGCAGATCTTGTTCTCTAAAGCGGTTTTTTTCAAGCTCTAACGCTAACTCTTTTAGGCTTTTTCTTGTTAATTCCCACGGTTTTTGCACAACTGTTTGAATAGCAATCAATCTATTGCTATTGGCTTTTACAAAGTCACTGAACGCTTGCAGATAATCGGCTGGTTTTTGTCCATCACCGTAACCTGTGGTGATGCCAGTAATTTCATCATCATGCTCAGAAATGATCACTGGCGGTCGGTTTCCGCCCCCTGTGACTTTGGCATCCAATAACTCCCCTAACCCCGGATGATGAATAAACCATTCGGCAACTTCATTTAAAGGACGGTTCTTTAAGTCTTGGATAAAATCTTCTGGCGATTGTCCGACGATGGTTTCAAAGTTTTCACGTTGAGCATCGGTTAAGTGACGGCGCTTAACTTGCAACTTAGCAATAAACTGATTTTTAGCCAGTGTTTGCAACTCATCTTCGTCAAGTTGCTTCATTTCGTTTTCAAGTTCAGTAAAAGTCACATTCACATTGGTAACGACGGGCTTCATACTGTTGACGTCTTCTAACTGGGTATAAATATCCACGGCATCATAAATTCTAAATGGCCCTTTACCTATTTCATCACATAAACGCGTTGCGCGGCCTAACATCTGTTCAAACAAAATACGGCTATTTACTCGGCGCAAAAAAACAAGATTGCAGATCTTTGGTACATCCACCCCTGTAGTTAATAAATCAACCGTAACTGCAATATTAGGTAGACGGTCATTTTTAAACAGACGTATTTTTTCTAGTGGTTTATCACTGGCTCCGGTGATTTTTTGAATTGCATCGTCTTCCACTTCACCGTGATAATGTTCACAGGCTTCTTTTAGGGCTTCGACCACTTGATCAGCATGTTTGTCTGTGACACAAAATATTAAGGTTTTCGCTTCTGAGTATGGGTTAATCGAATCACTCTCAATCAACCATTTAGTCACTTGCTTAGTAAAGCTTGGGCTAATGACTTTACGGTTAAACTGCGAGACATCAAAATCGAGCTCATCGGGCGTATTGTATTTTTCTATCGTGTTGTCTTCTACGTTGTAAGCTTGTACTTCTTCATTGACTTCATAATGAATGCCCTGCTCTGCCAACTTAGTATGAATGCGAACAGGCGGAAGATGATCATTAAGATAACCATCTAACACCGCTTCGGTATAGCTGTAACTAAAGATTGGCTCACCAAAAATATCGACGGTGTGCAGTGCTGGTGTTGCGGTTAATCCTATCTTGAATGCATCAAAATATTCTAATACCGCGCGATACTTAGATTGATAATCCTTTTGATCACGAAACTCTAATTCGGTGTCACTTAATATTCTATCAAGCAGGTAACCACGGTGACATTCATCGACAACGATACAGTCATATTGACCGACACCCGGCTTGGTATCACCATCGTTCGGGTACAAAATACGTTTAACCAATCCTTGTACGGTTGCGACATGAACCTTGGTATCATCTTCTGGTTTGGTAATGGGTGATTTATCTGCTTCCATGCCAATGACATCAAAGGTATCTGCAAAGGTATTTAGGTTTTCTAGGCGTACTTCACCAAAGTCAGTCGTGGCTTGTACACCAAGAGCTGAGCGATCGACAAGAAATAGAATACGGCGGAAACGTTCGGCTTTGAGCAAACGATATACCAATGCAATACACGTTTTGGTTTTACCGGTTCCTGTTGCCATCGCTACCAACGCTTTGGTTTTTCCTTGTTTGATGGCTTCTTCAACAGACTTAATCGCTTCTACCTGATAATCACGTAGCTTCAGGTCATAATCAAACCCCATTTGATCCAGTTCTTGCTCAGCCTGTTGTGGCGTTTGTCTTAAGTATGTTTTAATTTCTTGAGGGGTATACCAACCTTTCAAGGCTCGACGTCGGTTAGCGCTATCGCGCACATCTAAAAACCAGATACCACTTTCTTGTTCTAACTGCTCTAAATAGGGACGACCATTGGTAGCAAACACAATCGGGACTTGAAACTCACCGTAGATCGTTTCAATTGTGATTCCGCCTTTAGCGGTTAACCCTTTTGCATAACGCTTAGCTTGATCTATTGCGCCATAAACATTCTTAGCACTCTTTTTGGCCTCAACCACCGCAACAGGCGTTAAACCCATGAATAAAACATAGTCCGCTGGGCCTGATGAGGTTGGCCATTCAGCAATAGCGCGATTCTCATTGGCTACGGGTCTAGAGCCTTTTGAGTATCTTAAATTAACCGTGTCAGCTTTCCATTGAGCGTCATTAAGCTGCTCATCAATAAGTACACGAGTCTCTTCTTCATTGAGTTCTAGGCGCGATTTTTCAACTTGCTCAATAACCTTGGCTTGCGTTGGTTTGTCTTGTTGATTGAAGTTGGCTAAATAGGCTAAATTGGCCTCATCCATCTTTTTACGGTAACTAGCTAATGTTGATTCGTGTTCAGTTGCCACCTCTTCCCAAAGCTGGCTTTCCGCCTGCATTTGATCTGCACGATGTTTCAAAGCTTCTGCTTTTTCTGCTTCAACTTGTTTGAGCTCTTCAGCAACTTGGAGACGTTCTGAGGTTCGTTTCTGGGTAACTTCTAAAGCTTGTAGTTTGTCTTCAAGTTGGCGCACATGTTCTGAAGGGTCTTCTGGTTTTATAAACGGTTCTGGCTTAAAACCTTTGGCATAAGAGCCTCCAAATAAAGTGTGGTACCAAGCACTAAGTGCATGCCCTAACACTAATGCTTTAAGTGCATCTCGGTGACTTGAAGAAGTGAAGTCATGATTAGCGGTATTGCCAAGCTTTCTAATGGTGTGGAAAGAATCATTGATACGAGGATCAAGCGTTAACTTGTATTCGAGATTACGCAGCAAGTCGATCTGTTTGATATCTCGTCCGTTTTCATCACGGCCATACTCAACCCCAACACGGGCAGCCACGTTTTGTGCTAATGCTTCACCTAGTTGGCGTATCTTAACTAAAGTGGTATTTGGATCAGGGACATAACATTGCTCTGCTCGGTTAGCTAACCTAAACAGTAATTCATCATGATGCTTTAAAAATTCAAAATTACTCTTTTTCACTCAAAAGTCTCTTTTCGCTAATTTTAGCCAACGGTTAATACCACTAAGTTATCATAATATTACTTTTAATACTGTTAGTTAATTCATAGAGTTAACTAACAGTCATTAATCAAGCTTGTAATTGCAATAGTGTGAATCGTTTACTCTTGCTCTTGTGAGTATTTCTCCACATGTAAATTCAAAAAATGCATTCCGGCTGAACTTAAAACATAATGTTTATCACCACAAGGATAGAGAAAGTTTCGATCAGCAAGATAGTTTAGCGCCTTATCCCACGTTTCGATTCCAAGCGCCTGTCGAATATCATCATAAATAGTTTGTTCTGCAATCTCTTCTAGTGCAGAGCGCCCTAATCCAATCACCGGAGTGGTGAGATCGTCTAGGTCAAAACCTTTATCCACCCAATAGCGGGCAATAATCAATAATATTGCCTGGATCTTGGTGGCGTTGGTATCTGCGTCTTCTTCTGCCTCACTACGGCTGATATAGAAAAACTCCCCTTCAACGTTAAAATTCAGATTGTAACCAATATGTAGATAGAGCTGGGTAAAATGGTCAAGATTATTGTACAACTCAGTATAGAGAGTACTTTCTATAAAGGTCTGCTGATAAAGCTCATAAGCTTGTTTAGTAATCACCTTCCCGTTTACAAAGGTTGAGTAAATCTGTTGGCTTTTAGCCATACTTATTTGGGAAAAAGCTGTCATCATTGTGTCACTCTCTCTGTTCGAATTTTACGATATAAATACGCAGTATCGCCTTGAACTATACGATTACGGAAATTAGTTACTTTTACTGCATGACCATCAAGCATTTCATTGCTACGCATCAGAAAATTTAGCCCTTCTAGCAAATCAATAAAATGATAATCAGGTAAGTTACCTTTCAACCTCCGTTGCAGCGCGAGTGTTAAATCTTGATATTCTGTCATTTTCATTTGCTTGACCAAATTGTATATACATTCTGCTCGTTCTAGTCTTCGCTCAGTAGAATCATCTTTAGAGCTCATTAAATCAACATAACGATTCTTTTCTAGCAAACCTTGATCAGCTACTCTTGCTTCTATATCACTGACTACGTTATTAAGATAAGCTTCAGAACTGCTAATACGCAGTACTTTTGGCCTTGCCTGTTGCATTAACCCAAGGAATGCACCGTTATCACGTGCAAATTGCCCATCAATCTGGCTACGCTTGAGGTTATGCCTTGTCGCATCTACTTCTTTGACTAGATCACTAAATGCCGTTTCAATCGCATTAAACTGTTTAAGGCGTTTTTTTGATCGAGCCAAAAACTGATCAACCGACTGAGATACCTTACTTATTTGTGAATGAAAACTGTTAAAGCTCACCTCATATCTCAACATTGCAGTTGAACGTTGATGATCTTGATGGTGATCAAACTGGCTACGCAAACTTTGCAGACATTCAAATAAGTTAAGACCATCTTTCAATCGACTTTTTTCATCAAGAAACTGTCGAGTTGGTAAAATATGCCTAGACAAAAGTAGCGAGATTTTTTCAATAGATTCTCGTTGTAACACCGAGAAAACCTGCGGATTATCTGATTTAGCGGCTAATTCACTCGCTTCACTCAACTCTTGGTTAATCATCTGCATTTTAACTAAGTTCAAACGGATGCTATTTAATAACTCACTCAAACGATGAAACAGTTCATCTATCAATTCTTTAAAATCAAGATCACTATCGCTAAACAACAAAGTATTCGACTGAAGTTTAGCTAATAATAAACGTATTCCTCCGAGTTGAATTTTCAATGCTACATCGGTCAAATCCTGAAATAGGCTGCGATCAAATAGCCGAAACACACCAATCACGGAACGATCAAAGATCAGTCGACTTTCACCACCAAATTCATCTTTATCAACCAAAATGTGGGCTTCAAGCAAGTTATCTGTCGAAAAAGCCGTACGCAGCTGTTTCTGTTTATCTTTGTTTTGTCCTTGAATATAGCGATGTAACCGAGAAATAAAGGTTGCTTCACGTACATAAGGCTCACTCTTTTCATCCATTTCACGAATGATGTCACGCATGATAGTGTGATGTTCAAGCATAATAGAAAAAGTCGGAATAGTTAGAAGCCGTTGATCACTCATCTTCATCCCCAAACATATCAAGTTGTTCTCTATCCAATGCACTTCCTTCTGTAATAAAACTGTCAGGCATCCCCGTAAAAACGATGGTTCGCGCTGCGCTATAAGGAGTTGCAGTACGCATCGCGTCTAATCGGAAGTGTTGTCCGAATTTAAAGATGATCTCACTGGATGCTGAATTGGTCGATGCACTTAATACTCTAAACCCAGCTTGTTTCATATTAGGCAATAACCAATCAAACTGTGAGCTATCAACGGAAGCGCCTTCGTCAATAATTAAAGGAAACTGAGTTGTACACGCACTGTTTCTTAATCTACCAAGGAGAATTTCAACCAACTTGATATTGATGAGCATTATTGTGGAGGTGGATTGTGACTTACTCTCCCAGCCTGTCTGTCCTTGCTTTTTCACTCGATAAGCAATACCAGAAACAATCTGCTCCATCGTCAACAGCGCTGCTTTGCCATCTGGGAAAAACTTTTTACTAAAGGCTTTAAGGCGTTCAATAAATTGATCTGATGCTTTTTGGTCTGAATGCGTATCTAAATGCTCTATTTCACTAACTAAATCACTGAACCTTGCTTCGACTTTTATATTTGCTTCGACCTCTGCTAAATCATTGATAGCAACACCCTTAAAAGATCGGTTAATACTCTGTTCAAACTGGCGCACCATTTCACGATTATTTTTTAATTCATTAATAATGGCGTGAACTGAATGCTTATGCTCAACAAAGTTTTTACGAAGAATATCGAACTCTTCATCTAAGCCACGATAACGCAACTGAAGTTGTTGGAAGGCGTGTTCTAGTAGATCATCCTCAATATGAGCAGACATCAATTTATCATCGTTCTCAAGCACCTGATTTCGCACAAAACCTTGAACTTTTTCAACAATTTCATTTTTCGATTGTCGTTTATTTTGTAGGGCTTTTATACGATGTTGTAAGTTCTCTTCATTTAGTTCTACTGTATGATCTGGCAATACAGAAAAGTCGATAGTAGGTAAAGCATTGGCTTCAAGCTCTGCCTTAACCCGAACGTGATAATTACCTAGTGTCTCTAGGTCTAATTTAATTTGATCTACTTTGATTTTTTGCGATTCAGATGCTTCTCTTTCTTGCGCTAATACTACTTTCTGACTTTCAAGTTGCTCTTCAAGTCTCTGCTCTTTGATTTTTGCTCGCTCAAGCTCTTCAGTTACACTATGAAGCTGCTGTGTATTACTATTGAAAGCCAATAGCAGATCAATTTCGACCTGAGTTCGATTAATTTCTGCCTCAAGCACATTAATAGCTCTAATCCGCTCAAGGCGACTTTCATTACCTATTGCACTAATCTCTGCTGCACGTTTACGGCTCTTTTCAAGAGCGGCTCGAGTTTTATCTAGCTTAACTTGATCTGACTCTCGACCATCGACAGAAATCGCATCCAGTTTTACACCGAATAGCTCATAACCTAAGTCATTAACCTCAATTAAATCAGTAAAAGACTCTATCGCATGTTTCTCTGATGAGGTGAGTTCTCTTTCAGGGTTAGCCTCTGCCACTTCCGAGTTTACTGCAGCTACCTTCTCCCAAATAAATTTAGGTAATTGATTAAATAACTTAAATTCCTGCTTATTTACTGAAGATTGAAAGCGACGTTCCATTTCTTCAAACTTTTTAATCTCTTCTTCAAGTTCATCCAATTCTTTCTGTCGTTTTTCAGCATCCTGCTTTAATGCGAGTTCTTCTTCTTTGTCCGATTGATGATCTCGATGACCCGAAATTATTGACTCTATTGTTTCTGATTCATCATATTGGTTTATTAGTAGTTGAGTCTTCTGCACAATTTCATCGAGTTTTTTATGCTGACGAAATAGTACTTTCTTCTCCCCTTCTAATTTCTTCTGTTTATCAGTTATATCACTGCAATTTTTATTAGCAGATCGCGTTTTAACTTCTATCAGTTCTAGTTGAGTCTTTTCTAAATCTAAGGCTTGGTTTTCATTACCTATTCGGTTTTGCACCATCATGGCATATTGCATTAACTCATCTTCAGCGTTTCTATTTTTCATTAACTGTTGATGACTGTCAGACAGTGCTTCAAACTCTGGCCTTAAATTATCGATATTTTTTAGCAGCTCTTCACGACGCGTCAGTGATTCGTTATGCGCAATAAAAGCATCAATATCAAAGTTGAGTTCATCTTTACGCTCTTTTTTCTGCGACTCAATAATATTAGCAATGGCTAATCGTACTGTGTCAGAACCGGTTTTCATATCAAACAGCAAACGAACTAATGCACGAAAAGCATCAACATCAGCATCGCTCGTCGTACTGAGTGGGAAGAGGCAAAAGCGCATTGCATCAATATTTAGCAGTTGATTTGCGTAAATCACCTCTTTAATTGCCGCCGAACGCATAAGTGTCTTAAAATGTTTATCTTCTTGTTTGAGGAAGGCTTGAACTTTTGTTGGACTTAAATCTTCTACTCGTCCACCAATTCCATCCTCTCCAGCGTTTGCATCCCAAAAAAGATGTCGAATCTGCTCATAACGCAATGAGGTAAACATTCGGCGATAATCCAACTTATCAGAATTGCCTCTATATAGGATCTGGCAATGAGGTAAAGGACCACCCAAGTAATTGTCACACTCTAAAATCAGAAAGCTTGTACTGCTTGGGAAGTAGTGCTCGAAGCTCTCATCGTTAGTATAAAATTTGCCTTCTTTGTCTGAAAACCCAAATTTCTTTGCCGAATCTTTAAAGTTTTCTTCCGGCAATAAAAATAATCTTATTGCATTAAGGATTGAGGTTTTACCGATATTTCCACCACCTATCAGAATTCCACCTTCACGCAAATCAATTTCTGCGATGGCAACACCCGCAGAATCTACAGTAACGAGGCGAGATATACTGATCAAAAGGTTATCTATTGCTTTATTAAACATGAGTTAGTCCTGTGATAATTCTGGTAGTAGAGCTTCTTGCTCTAAGAAAGAACGCGTTTGATTCATGAGATCCGCTTCTGTGTTCAACTCAAAATCACGAGCGAGCTGTATGGCTTTCTCAAGATTGGTACTATTTTTGGGTTTAAGCTTAAATTTATTTCTGAAAACTTCCCAGTCACTAGGCGCTAGCCAATTGCTCTGAGGAAGAGATGCTTTGAGCGTTTTGTATATTGTTAAACCACCTAGATCTATGTCTTGAGCACAATAGATGTCGTCATAGCTGGAAAGAAAGGTGTGATTCAGGTGATGGCATATTTGATTACCTGAACCAAAAATAATATCACAACTATCTATCATCGAAGAGTGACCAATGAACTCTAAAAATTCCCGATAACGATAAAAATTCTCAATATTTTCAATAAGAACAGCTTTTTTTCCAATAAGCTTTCCTTCTGTCTTGTAACCTTCAAGGTTAGATACAACAACAAACGGAATCTGAGATTTAGTGATATGGTTCAAAACGAGCATATGCGCGAAACTGCTCGAAAAATCATGCGAACGCCCAACATGAGATGCACTAACTCTATTACTTAGTTCTGGCTCAAAAAGCGCGTTATGCCGCTTTTCATCAAGTATGGTCAAGTTATGACCACTACGGACACGCGTAGCACTGTATATTTTACGCCACTCATTAACATCAGAATGAGGCAAGCAGTCGATAAACCGATCTAAATTTATCGTTCTTTCTTGTGAAATTTTAGTGAGGTATTGATTAAGCTTCATTTCATCAAATCCAATTTAATCATGTAGATACTGTTAATTATTTCATAAAACCCTTATGGGTATTGCGAACTAAGTCGATTAATTAAAGAAGGTATCCATCGACCTATTGACTACCATTTGCACTCACAATAATATGACGCCATTAACGACAGGTAAATACTGATTACATATACACGTAGCATAACTAGGCAGGAAATAAACTATGACCAAATGGCCAATTCGGTGGGATCTTCTTTTTCGATACAGAATGATTGAGATTATTACGTTATGGGAAGGAAGGTTGACTACCAATCATCTAATCCAAAGCTTTGGTATTGGTCGCCAACAAGCATCAAAAGATA
The DNA here is from genome assembly GCF_057368585.1 of Aliivibrio thorii. Lineage (NCBI taxonomy): Bacteria > Pseudomonadati > Pseudomonadota > Gammaproteobacteria > Vibrionales > Vibrionaceae > Aliivibrio > Aliivibrio thorii. Next base: position 1,570,361 of record NZ_CM170654.1, read on the forward strand.
TAAACAGTTATTTAGCAAATATCGCACCTGATAACCTAATTTACGACAAACATTTAAAAGGTTATAAACCCAGTGAGAGCTTTACTCCTCAGCTTACACGAGGTCATGCAGACGAGTACTTACATATTTTATCTCGCACTGAAGATATGATGGTAACTTTTGATGAACTTAATATGGGCTTTGAAAATACGACAATGGTCCGCCCCGTAACACGTAATATCTCACCGGACATTTTACGTCCGCTAGTTCAAGCTATTCGAGATAAAAAACGTGTCGATATAAGCTACACATCATTAAGAGATGGCGAGGAAGTTGAACGAATTATTTCTCCACATACGCTCGTTTGTACTCCTTTGCGCTGGCATGTTCGTGCTTATTGTGAACACTCCAAAGGCTACAGAGATTTTGTTCTTAGCCGTATTCGAGGCATTCCTGATATCAACGATAAAATAGTAATGGAAAAAGATGCAGATAAAGCTTGGAACACTCAGCTTTATATCGAATTGATGCCAGACCCTAGATTAACTGAAGCTCAAGCTGCGATCATTGCTAATGATTACGGTATGGGAAATGGAAACCTGCACATAACGACTAACGCTGCTTTAGTACGCTATGTTTTAGACACATATAATATTGATATCAATGTATTAGACTCGAACCCCAAAGGACAGCAGATTATCTTAGGGAACCTTGAGGAATTGAGACCATATTTAGTCTTCTAAATCGGTGATAAAGACCTAAAACAATTAATTATCGACACGACAATATTACAATCTATTAAATATAAAAAACCGCTCTGGTGAGCGGTTTCTGATAGTTAAACTCAAACCTCACTATCGTTTAAAGTACAAATTTTTCCAGTAACTTCAAATCTGATGGTTCAATATCGACAAAACAAACTTTGTTATTAAAATTATTTTCTAAAACATCAAGATCTTCACTAGATAGATCCCCCGCAAGAACACCCAAAACGATAAGCTTCGAATTTATGAAAACAATTTTTTTACGATTCCCACGATCATTGTTCACTTGTAATTTGAATAATTTGTCATTCAACTTTTTAACATTTAAGTTAGCACATGCATCAAACATATATTTCGTTGATGTTTTCTCTTCTGTAACAATTTTAAGCTCGCAAACAGACTCTCCATCATCATTGTAATTATCTAAGGAAAGCAAAACAGATGCATACTTCCCTATACTAATTTGTTGCTCTAATGGATTCGCATTAACTGAATAGTGAAAAAAGACAGCGAGCAATAATAGTGTTTTTAAATATTTCATTTATTCGTTTTCATCTCCGTATTTTTAACTATTTTTGCTTAATACAGATATACTCATGAAGTCGAGTAAATAGATGATTTACCCACAATACCTAACTCTAAACACTTTTATTCATAACACATTGATCTAGCATTTGACTAAACGTTTTCTCATCAATCTCTTTTTTGTCATTATGAATAAGTGAATACCCTTTATTTGACACATAATTAAAATTAAATACGTCGGACTTACTTTCTGAATACTTATAAACTAATTGAGTATTTTCTCTGCTTAACTGATTGATTCCACAAATATACCTCTTATCTGAATTAACCCTTAAGCCTGTTATTTCAAAATAAATGTGTTCATTAACCTGCGCTAAATGCTGATTATATGTATAAACCATAGATAAACTATTACGTCCATTTTGTTCCGTAACAATCAGATCTTCTATACCATCAAAATTCACATCTAATAAAGTGTATTTGTAATCAAGAAAATCAGGCTCAACCTCTGACTCTAATTGCTGAATTTTACCATCAGAAAAAGAAAGTAAGATTATTCCTTGTTCAAACTTTACATTATCAATACTCGTCTCATAAGAAAAAGCCGAGCATGATACTAAAAGTAAGATTAACAAAATGCGAGCTTGCGACAAAGAAAATTTAAAATATAATTTATTAAATCCCACTATTATCACGCTTAAAATCTTTTACTGAGTTAAAAAAACTTTCACTAATAACATCTTTACAAGCATCAACTTTACCTAATGAATTTATAAAACCATACTCAATATCATTACTAAAGGTAGCATCAAAACTTTTAAACAAACCCATATGATTATCTAACTTAACTATCGTATATTCACTTTGAAATCTAAAAGTATCGTTATATAAAACATCTTCTCTTTTTGTTATATATGACTCTTCGCCTTTGTAAATTACAAATTTCGAATCATCATACTGAGCAAGTAAAGAAGACCCACTCTCTAAGTTGCATTTAAGTAACACGGTTGGTTCAGGTAAATTCGCCTTACAACCAAAAGAGGCTAAAAGCACAAATACATTAATTAGATATTTAAACATTAAGATGCTGCTTCTACCTCTACTCTTTTTTGAAACGGTCTTTAAAGGACTCATAAATCAAAAGAATTTACACTATGCGCTTTACTATATTTAGATTGACTATAAATAGTGATTTTGTCCCTTTTATCTATAACTGTTAGATCTGACAAATAATCTATAGCTCTTTTTGAGAAAACAATACTTTTAGCTAATTTGTCATACTCATTTTTTTAACAAGGATATGAACAATAAATATCATGATTCATGGTAATTTAGAAATATGTGATTAATTTAGAATAATAGTTAAGCTCGTATCTTTTGATACGAGCTTTACGTTTTCCATAGCTAATTTTTTGTATACTCAGCTTTCTGTTTACTTATCGCTTCATAAAGAGATATCCAATGTTGTTGATACTCCTTAAAAGTCGTTTTTTCGATTTCATTTTGGCAATCTAAATAATAATCATATTTCCCTTTAAATCCCCAAGTTCTAGAAACTAATTCATCGACAATTTTTCTATCATCAAAATTTATTTGTAAATTTACTTCATTCTTCATTGTATCTGCATTATAAAAATAAAAATCCACTAATAAATAAGAAGGAGTGTAAGATTGTATGCGGGAACTTATCTGAATATTTTCCCCAAGATTATTTAAATCCGTTGTTATTAAAACTTTATCATTACTTTTAAGCGTTAAATTTGAACCATTTACTGTTAATTTATAATCTCGAACTAAAGACTCACCTAAATGAAAGAAACGTTCTGGGTAATAAGGATCATTACCTGATGCCACACCAACACCTAACTCATTGAAATCATAGTCTGTTTTATAGGATTTCTTTTGAATGTAATAAGCTTGTTCATTCATTATCTCTTGTGTGTAATCAACCAAGCAACGATATTCCAATTGTTGACTTGCATTAACATTTTGTGTTAAACAAAATAGCATAAGAGTAGCTAATATTACTTTTTTCATAACGTTCCTTTTATTTGTTACGAGCTTAAAATAACTCATAAATCAAAAGAACTTACACTACTAGATTTACCGTATTTAGATTGGCTATAAATAGTGATTTTATTCCCCTCATCTATAACCGTTAAATCTGATAAGTAATCTACAGCTTCTTTAGGTAATGTGCTATTTTCTACCAAGGCGTTATACTCTTCAAAGGTAGCCACATCATTACTAAACTGACCTAAGTACTCCAAATTATTTTTCTTATAGATATATACAGTGTGTATCTCGTTTGGTATTTCACGCATTAAATCAACCAAACTAATTAAAACGACTTCTTCATTTTTTTTACCATACATAGGGTATCGAGATACAGAGATAACACCGCCACTATCATCTAAACTGCCTTCATTTAACTGAACTAAATTTCCATTTATATTCATTTCAATTTTATATTTTGACGATGAATAGATCGATTCTCCCGTCGGTATATAAAATAAATCAGCATAACCATAATACTCGCCGTAATCAGGTGTCATTTTTTTATTTGGGAGTTGAATTAAATTATGCTCTTTGATGCTTGTAAGCTCTAAATTTGCAGATGCTATTGCATTTCCAACAAATAAAGATAAGAAACACATAACAAAAAAACACCTACACACTTTATCATTCTTTTTCATCTTCTTTATCTAACTTGCTTCGAATATAACTTTCTACTTCATGAGCTTTATTTTCTGAAATTCCCTTCTTGCAAATTAAACCTCTTCCTTCGTTACCTACATTCTCTAAATTAACAAAATAAATCGATGCTTTTTTATCTAAAGAAAATGAATAGTAACGACCTTCTGAAGCTAAAACCTTAAAACGTCCAGAGCTTGAAATTGACACATTACTGTTAGATATTTCTTTTCTAGTAATGAAAAGATCATTATGGACAATAGATATTTCATTATTTTCAATGCTTAAATTTACAATGCCATCATATCCATCATCGTCGTCATCTTGGCTTGGCCAATCTTGCTTATTTTCATTCCCAATGTTCGAATCAACACACTGATACGTAAATTGATAGTTTTCATCTTGTGCATAAGTATTAGAACTTATTAAGGCAAATAACAACCAATAAAACACTTTGTTATATTTCATATTATCCAATATCTCCACTCCATTTAAAGGAACTTATTCCCTTATAACTTTTATGATTAGTTTTAGCTACAACTGATTGTTTATCTTTATTACTAACTGATTGCTGTTCAATATACTTAAAATCAACAAAAAAACCTGGATTAATTTTGGTATTAGAATTCCCGTACTCATGCTCACTAGATACTTCAAAGTGAAGATGAGGCGCTTTGGTTCCTGTTTTTATCCCAGAAACTCCCGATTTTGCAATTATCTGCCCTTTTTGCACTTTATCTCCAGCTTTAAAAACTAAGCCTGTTTCTGGATTTATTTCTATTGAATCTAAATGCATGTAAGCAAAACGTAAACCATTTTCTTGTACATTAACATCTTTTCCTTCTACATCTTCTGTCCTATTAGGTAAAGAATGCACTTTATACTCTAATCTTTCGTTCCATATCCGTTGAACAAACTCTTTTTCATCAATTTTCAAAACAATAAGATTACCATTAGAACTTGAAAAACGAACATGTTGAATAACTGCATCAACACAAGCATAAACATCCGTTCCAATTTCAGCAAAGAGGTCTAATCCACGATGCGGACGATTAACTTCACGTCGCATATCTTCACCAAATAATCCCCAGTAACCGCATTCTCCTCCATTTTGATAATGATTTGTACTCATCGGGTTTTTAATTGGATCACACCAATGTCTTTCTATTTCTAATTTCCCTACATTCACAATAGGTGTATTAGCTGGAATATTTTTATCACTTAATGCTGCCACCACAAAGGCGTTTAATAGTCTTTTACTCATAGAACTAAAGCTGTTCACAAAGCTTGATACTTGCCCTATATGCGTTAACACAATGGGCGGCAAGGTTACTCTTTGCGCTTTATCTTGAGCCTGTTGAGGGGCGTTTATACATAATTCATCACCCACTTTTAACGCTGATGGGTTATCTTCAAACATCGAATTTAAAGTAAGTAGTTCTTTAGGTGCCATGCAATGTTGCTTGGCTATTTCATCCCACGTTTCTCTATTGCCATCTCCATTTAAAACAACAATATGCGCGGGAATGTGGGTTGATTCATCTTTATTCGATTCAATAACAAGGGTGTCGCCTATCTCTATTTGCCCTTCTTTTCCTTTGTATTGAGGATTTAATTCAACAAGGCTTTCAAGCGTTGTTCCTTGCTGGTGGGCGATTTTTGATAATGAATCATTGGGCTGAATTACATAGGTTACTTCGTCGCCCTCTGTTTTTTCACGAGCTAGTGCGCTTTCATTTTTTGATTTAACAATGGTTTCTACATCTAATAGACAGGCGTTTTCGTCTAACCATGTTGCGTTTAAGTCATCAAACTCTTCTTGCGTCATTTTTTGTGGTAAATACAATAAATGCTGCCTTGTCACTGGCGCTTTATTTACTTTCCAAGGAAGAAGGATGAAATTGTATTGATGATCAGATAAAAGCGATGAGCTTAATTGCTCTGCACTTGATAGAGTTGCGAAAAAAGTAGACGCGTCATTACCTACAATTTGATATTCATGTGCTAATTTATCCCCAATAAAATGGTAATAGAATCCTGTAGTTGGCCAACCAAGTTGTTCACCTACTTGAACAGCGGTTTTGATAGGAACAAAAGATTCGGTATGCGTCCCTGATCCTTTTTTAACTGGATTAACGTCTTGGAAGGCAAGTGCACTACCACTTGATTGAAAAAACTCTCGATAAAGCGCTTTAGGCTCATTAACCATGACGGAAGCCGTTAATAAGGTAAACCCGGTTTGCGATGCGGATTTCTTCCACGAACTGATGACGGCTTCATCGTCCGTTTTCCCTAGTGAAAAGGCACCTATCTGATAAGTCACGATATCTTCTTGCGCACACGCAATTTCAATATTGTATTCATAAGCTGCAGCGGGGGTGCTTTTTTCTGCTACAGGTTCATTATGGGGTTGTTCTTTTTCTACCTTCTGTTCTGGCGTAAGAAACCCATCTTCAACCGGTTTATAAAAGGCATTTATGTATTTGGCTTTTGGTTTGGTTATTTCTTCTCCCACAGCATCTAGCTCTACAAAATCACCTATTTTTTCATCCCACGCTTTCATCTTAAGTCTCATCATTACAAAAAACGTTTAAAATAATAACGTAGAATTCAAGTGCATTTTTACTGAATGAATAGGCAGATTTACCAAAAAAGAACAAGTGTGATTACCATCTCACAGGAAGTGATGCAAATTTAAATAGAATAGGCATAGTAGGAATTACAGGCACAAAAAAGCCCACACTAGGTGGGCTCTTTTGTATAATGTGGTGCCCGCTACTGGACTCGAACCAGTGACACCTTGCATGTCATGCAAGTACTCTAACCAACTGAGCTAAGCGGGCAAATCGTTAACAGGAAAGTAATTAACTTCTCCTTGAGAACGAGATAGATAATATCGAGTTCCTTTTTACTCTGCAAGTCTTTTTTTATGATTATCAATCGTTTGTCTATTTAATATTCAAACTGAACAAAATCAGAACAACTTGATTGCAAGCCCCTTTTAAAATAGAATCGCACATACCGTTAAAAGGATTTATTTCATGCCACAATCTCGCTTTCATCATTTTCAATTCTTACCATCTATTTTAGTTTTGTTGCTTGTTGGCATTGCGGCTATCTCGCTTACTTTTAGTATTCAAAGTTTTCAATCTGTTGAGAAAACAATACGAACTTCATCATTTCAAGCATTCAATAACTCTATTGAAGCTAGTTATGACATTGTCGATACCGCATTAAACGAATCGATAAAACGATATTTAAGAGGCATTGTGGTCTCTTCTGCTAAGTTTATTACTCAGATTCAAAAATCTACGTCATTGACCTCTGTACAAAAAACAGCACTAATTCAAGATTATATAAACTCTAATAAAATTGGGGATACTGGCTATTCCTATATATTGAACTCTAAAGGAAAACTAGAGTATCACCCTATCTTCCAAGGCCGTAACGTCAGTGAGTATCGTCACATTCAAGAACAAATTGATAATGATGATCACTTTGTTGAATACTTATGGATGAACCCTAATGAAGAGAAACCACGTAAAAAACTGGCGTATTCTATTTATGTAGAAGAGCTTGATTTTATTGTGTCGGCAAGCGCTTATAAAGACGAGTTATTACACTTCATTAATAAAACGATCCTTAAAGATAAACTCAACAAATATCAATACGGTGATACTGGCTATGTGTATGTTATAAACCTAACGGGAGAGTTAATTCTTCACCCTAGTTATGAAGGTGAGAATATACGCAGTTTAATTGGTGAAAGTGCCGATGGTTTACTTCATAAAATTCAACAATCAGCTAACCGCTATAGCTTACAAATGAACTTAGTTAACGGAATGTCTGAAACAACAGCACATGCTGCAAATATCGAAGATTATAGCTATCAAATAACCTTGGATGGCAACACATACCAAAAAGACGTGCTTTATATCTATTACCCTTATCTTGATTGGGCGATTGTCTCTGGTATTTCTAGAGATGAATTGAACCGACCAACAAACACATTGTTATACAGCTTATCTGGGCTTCTTTTTAGCTTGGTTTCTATTATTGGTATCTTGTTGATATTGCTTAATCAGCGCCATAAAAAATTAACTCACGTACTTAACCGTGATTATTTAACAGGGTTGCTTAACCGCCACGCTTTTCACAATATGGTCACACCATTAATTAGTGAGCAACACCACCCTACCGTTTTTTCGTCTTACTCTATCACTCTGTTAGATATCGATTTCTTTAAGCATATAAATGATACTTATGGGCAAATTGTTGGAGATAAAATTATTACTATTGTAGGTAAAGCGATTTCTCAATACCCAAATGTCTTAGCGGCACGATACGATGGCGAGGCGTTTATTCTCTTTATCTCTGAGAACCGCCCTAAACGGGTTATTGAGTTTACTGAAAAAGTGCGTCAACAAATCAATAAATACAACACGTTAAATGAGACGATTACATTAAGTGCAGGCATCACTACAATAAGTAAGCCAAACATATTATTGGATGACGTGATAGAACAAGCAGATAAAGCTCTGCGCCATTCAAAAGATACAGGGCGAGATAAAATCACTCATTATCAAGATCTATAAGAAGTAAAATAGAAATAGGAAGGGAAAACTGGTAACGCTGTACTACGCTCAATAAAGTAATGTTCTCCATTTATTAGGCAAGGCTCATCGAACCATTTCCCTAAGCCCATAACGACTATCGTTACGGGCTATTTTTTTAGGGCAATTTTATTTCGACTCTGTACTCACTAGGTGAATGCCGTCTTTTTCGATTGTGATCTTGCCTGCTTTATATAAACCACCAATCGTCTTTTTAAACGTGCCTTTACTTGTTCTAAACTCAGCAAAGATTGCGTCTGGAGATGATTTATCACTTAGAGGTAAAAAGCCGTCTTTTTTCTCTAAGGTCGCGATTACTTTTTCACTTAAATCATCCATACGAGCTACGCCTGGACGCTGTAGAGACAGTGAGATTTTTCCATCTTCACGCATATCAGCAATAAACGCTTTTAGTTGCTTACCAATAAATAGTTTACCAAATACATCTGAATGGAAGATTAGTCCCCAATGCTCGCCATTGATCACGGCTTTGTAACCAAGATCAGTACGTTCTGCAATTAAGATATCGACTTGTTGGCCTTTTTCGTAATTTGCTGGAGTCTTATCTAGCCATTTGTTAAAACGAGTTGTACCTACGATACGGCTAGACGCTTTATCAATGTATACATAAACAAGAATTGATTGACCTTCGTTTAAGCGACCACGTTGCTCACTGAATGGAACCAATAAGTCTTTTTTAGCGATACCCCAATCCACAAATGCACCAATGCTGTTTGTGCCAATAACGTTCATTAGGCCAAATTGACCTACTTGCGCTTTTGGTGTTTCTGTAGAGGCTACCACTTCATTTTCTGAATCAAGATAAATAAACACATCAAGCGCTTCACCGACTGCTGTGCCTTCTGGAACAAAACGACTTGGAAGAAGAATAGACCCATAATCTCCGCCATCTAAAAAGACACCAAAATCTACAGTTTTTGTTACTTCTAATTTGTTGATTTGACCAATTTTAATCATTACTTCAATTCCTAAATAAAATACTCGGCGATTATACCTGAACTCTGATATGCTTGCTTTATGAATTACCATTTTTATAGGAATTTCCTGTGATTACAGTTGGTAAGAAAGATGGCTTATCACTAAAGATCTCACATATTGTTGAAGAATCTAAGCAACACGAACTGGAAATGTTTCTTTTCATTCCAGGTGAGCTTGGTTTAAACAAAGACATGGTTTCTGAATCTGAGTTTTATTACAACTCCATTCAGAGCCAGCGTACGTATTTCAGTGATAAAAATCACCTTCCTCTTGTGCACTCTCGTCTTGCTCAACGTGGCCGTCTGTCTACTGAACAATATCGTTTAAGTTTGAGTTTATACGCTTATCAATATGCCCTAGCATTAGAAAAAGCGGTACAGCAACTTAATGATACATCCCGTGAAGAAATCACTCATCAAGAGGTTGATGATGCGATTGATCTTGCCATTGACATCCTTAGAAAGTTACGCCGTAACGTACCTTATGATGATACGTTAAAACGCTATTACGCTAATATAGACAATTACTTATCTTGGTATACAGAGCAGCGCTTTCTGTCTTTGCTTGCTCACATGCCAAGAAATGAAGAATATAAGCTGGTTAAAGAACGTCTTATCGATATTTGTGAATTGGAGTCGCTTCACCGCCTTGATAAAAGTTACAACTCGGGTAAAGCTCGTGATGACATGACTCGAATGTCGAATAAAATGCGTTTATTACGTCGTTTGATCGAATTCCCTATCGTACTTAAAGAAAAGAAGTTAGCGCTCGGTAAGCACATTAAAAGAGTCGTAAAAGGCGGAGCAACCGCGGTTGTTATGATCTTTGTATCATTGATGGTTATTCAAGCACGTGGGTTCTTGGGTGAAATTACCGCTTCCTTTATCTTTGCTGTCTCATTTATCTATGCCATGCGTGAGGTCTTTAAAGATGATTTACGTGATGTAATGTGGCGTTGGATACGTAAAGGTCAACCTAAGTGGCGTAAACGTTACCTTGATCCTACAACCAATACCTATGTAGGAAGAAAGCTAGAATGGCTTGATTACATGACCTTTTCTGAGTTGGATTCAGATATTCAGAAGCTGCGTAAACATCGTGTAGTGCAACGTGAAGAAATAATCCTCTCATATAAGAGCCAAACGAAAATGGCGATCACGAAGTTTATGAGTGGTTATGAACAGACTCGTGAAACCATGTTGATTGATCTCCGCCCTATTGCTCGTTTAATGGAAAAAGGTTCTCAAAAGATTTATCAATTAAATGATGGGCAAGTCACTAAAGAATCGGTTGAGAAGCGTCATTTAATTAACTTAATTGTGCGTGAAACCATGGATGATTACAGTACTCAATTACATCGTTGGAAAATTATTGTTAACCGCTCAAAGATTATTGATATTGAGAAGATTTCAATTGATAGTAAATAAAACTTAACTAACTATATATCCAAAAAAACGCTTTTAGGTTAGTACAACCTAAAGGCGTTTTTGTATTTATATCAACTCAATTTCGTTACGCTGTAACTACAACATCTGTCGCACTTAATTGCTCTAATAGCTCTTGAATTCTTGGATTCTGAGCTAATTCATCAATCGTTGTAACTACTGGTTTGTTTGCTTTGTTTGCCGCTTGAATAGCCTGCCCTACAAGATGCAAAACCGCTTCGTTTTGTGGATCAAAATGATGTTCTAATGCTTCGTTTTGTTTATCTACGCCCAACGTAAACTGCGTTAGCGTATCTACATTTACGATCATACCATCAAAGTATTGAAGTAATTTATCTGCCATCAATGCTGCTGCCGGTACATCACACACAAAATGAACTTTAAGCCCATTTAGACCACGTGGTAAACCGTGAATTGCTAAACGATCAATGATGGTTGCCGCATCACTTAAGTTACGCACAAATGGCACTACAATTTGTACACTTGCCGATGTTCCGGCCATTACTTTTTTAATCACTGCGCATTCTAGAGCAAACTGTTCTGTGCTCGCCTCTGATGCAAAGCGCGTTACGCCACGAACGCCCATCATTGGGTTCGCTTCTTTCATTTCTAATTGACCAGCAAGTAAGCCTGCAAATGCAGCACTGTCTGCATCAGAAAAGGAGATTTTCACTTCTGTTGTTGATTCTTTAATATTCGCTAAAATCTCATTAGCTAAAGTATCGACAAAGTGTGTTTTACCATCTGCAGCACCTTCAATGATAATTGCTAAACTTTGCGCCTCGATATCACTCATTTTAGGCGCTTTGATCACGGCTTTTGGATGATAAAATAAATGCTCTTGAATCAACCCTGCAATAGATACATACAAAGAGGCTTCTGAGTCTGTTTGAGATTGGTAAGAAGGTAAACTCGCCATACGTGTTAGTGTTGGTAAAATAGTATCTGTCATGCTTACTCCAATGAACTCATTGAGTTAGATTTATTATTAAATGTTATTTATGTTGAACATACATATACATGAGCAACAACTCAAGTCTAAAAGATACAATAATGCTACTTTATACGCCCACATCTTTATCTCTATTAAGTTTTGGGTTTCATCCCTTTGAATTTTCCGTTATCTTACTCGGGTGTATTAAAGAATTAACAGGCGAAACTATGCCATTTCAAACAGATGAACTTCGTACTCAGCCTTTAGGCCCAATGCCAACACCCGCTGAGCTCACGACTGCTCACCCTATTACCGACGATGTTGCTGAACATATTGAGCACTCTCGCGCACAGGTTGAAGCTATTTTAACTGGCAAAGATAAACGTCTTTTAGTCGTTGTTGGTCCATGCTCTGTACATGATACAGCTGCCGCATTGGATTACGCACAACGCTTAGCCAATATTCAAGAACAGTATAAAGGTGAACTTTTCATCGTTATGCGTACTTATTTCGAAAAACCGCGCACAATTGTAGGTTGGAAAGGATTAATTACCGATCCTAACTTAGATGGCAGCTATGCACTTGAGGCTGGTTTACATAAAGCGCGTAAACTTTTGCTTGATATCAATAAACTGGGTTTAGCTACGGCAACTGAGTTTTTAGATATGATCACGGGTCAATATATTTCAGATCTCATTACGTGGGGTGCCATTGGTGCTCGTACAACTGAATCTCAAATTCACCGTGAAATGGCATCTGCTTTATCTTGTCCTGTTGGCTTTAAAAACGGAACAAATGGCAACACACAAATAGCGATGGATGCTATCCGTGCGGCTAAAGCATCTCATTTCTTCTACTCGCCTGATAAACAAGGTCGCATGACGGTATATCGCACTGCGGGTAATCCGTTTGGTCATGTCATCCTTCGTGGTGGTAATGATAAGCCAAACTTTGATATTGATTCAGTGACAGATGCTTGCCAACGTTTAGAAAATGTGGGCTTACCCCCTCACCTGATCGTCGACTTTAGCCATGCAAACTGTGAAAAACAGCATCGCCGCCAACTTGATGTAGCAAAAGATATTTGTGCTCAAATCGAGTCTGGCAGCAATAAAGTGGTTGGTATTATGGCTGAAAGCTTCATCGTTGAAGGCAATCAACCAATGACTGATTTAAATAACCTGACTTACGGTAAATCAATTACTGATCCATGCCTAAGTTGGGAAGATACCGTGGCTATGTTAGACATGCTATCAAACACAATTAAAACATCTCGTTAATTTAAGGATTAAAACTATGCCTGCTTTTGATATCGTTTCTGAAGTTGATAATGTTGAACTAAAAAATGCGGTAGACAATGCTACTCGTGAATTAGCTACTCGTTTCGATTTTCGTGGTGTTGATGCTAGCTTTGAATTAAAAGGCGAAAACATCAAGATTAAAGCGGAAGATGACTTCCAACTATCTCAGTTAGTAGATATTTTACGTGGTAACCTTGCAAAACGCGGTGTTGATGCTCGTTCAATGGATATCAAAGACGCAGTTCACTCTGGTAAAAACTTTTATCAAGACATCGACTTTAAACAAGGTGTTGATACGCTTATCGCTAAGAAATTAGTAAAAGAAATCAAAGCATCAAAAATTAAAGTTCAAGCTGCAATCCAAGGCGAACAACTTCGTATTACTGGTAAGAATCGTGATGATCTGCAAGCTGCAATGGCACTTGTACGTGAAGGTGACTTTGGTCAACCTTTCCAATTCACAAATTTCCGTGACTAATCCAGTTTTCAAATAGTAATGTTCTAAAAAACATTACTATTTGATAGATATAAAAAAAGCGTCTCTACAGTGAGGCGCTTTTTTATTATTTTCGGTTATATTTTTCGTTAGTCTCTAGTTTAAAATTAGCTGACTAATCGCTCAAATTCATCAATTTGTTGGCTCACTCTATCTAAGCTCTGCTGCCAAAATGTTTCTTGGGTTAAATCCATCTGTAAGTGCTTTTGAACCACCTCTTCAGCTCGCATAGAGCCTGTATCACGCAGTAAACTTACGTAATCACTGTAGAAGCATTCCCCTTTTGCTTCTCTCTGAGCGTATACACCAATACTGAATAAGTAACCAAACAAATATGGGTAATTATAAAAACTCACTTCTGGGATGCTAAAATGCAGTTTACTTGCCCAAAATAATGGGTCTGGCTCTGACATCGAGTCTCCATACCATTCAGTCCAAGTTTTACTCATTAAGTCGGAGAGTTGTTCTGACCCTAACTCTTTATTTGCGCGTTGCTCATAAAATGCTTTTTCAAACTCATATCGCACTGGAATATTAATGGTTAACGCTAATGCCGAAGACAGTTCTTCCCATAGCATTTCTATTTTGTCTTCTTTTGTTTTTGCTTTCGCCATCAATGCATCACGAACTACGTTTTCAGCAAAGATCGACGCTGTTTCTGCCAATGTCATTGGGTATTTAGTTTTACACAATGGCATGTCTCGCATTACCCAGTTATGGAAAGCGTGACCTAGTTCATGCGCAAGCGTTAATACATCTGACATGCTATTACCCCATGTCATAAAGACCAATGGCGTTCGAGAATCAGCAAATTTTGTACAGTAAGCGCCAAGACGTTTAGTTTCTTGTGGTGCGGCATCTATCCAACCGTTTTCCACCATTAAACCAACAAAATCAGCCATTTCTTGTGAGACTCCCGCAAAGGCATCTTTTATAATCTCTATTGCTTCATTGAAACTGTAATTTGATGCTTCACCAACAAGCGGTGGCATTGACGCTAATTGATCCCAAGGCGTAAGTTGTTTAGTGCAGAACATTTTCGCCATTAAACGCCCTGCTTTTTGGCCGACTTCACGATTCTTTTTCGCTACCGACATCATGCTATCAAGTGTGGCTTGTTCAATGCGACTGCCATGTAAGCTCGGTTCAAGAAAATGCACGCTATTTACAGCGCTACGTTTTTTATATTCTGTTAATCTCCAGCCTGCTAGCGCATTTAAGATAGCCGAAAAACTTTCTTTGTTCTGTGCCATTGCTAGCTGTATTGCACGCCAGGCAGGCTCTCTACGAAGCGCATCACTGCCATATAAGATACTTGCTGCTTGAGACAACCCAATGGTCTCATTTGTGTCGTCAGGAAGTTGCAGGGTCACTTTCATTGAGCCTGTGATGTTATCATACAGACGACCCCATGCATTCTTTCCATCCACACTCATGGCAGACAGGAGTTGCTCTTCTTTCACACTTAATCGTGTTGCTATTAATTTTCTTTCTTCTTCTAATAAGAATCTCTGAGCAGCAAGATCATCATTAAGTGTCAGTATTGCTTCAAATTGTACTTCTGACGCATTCACAATCGCATCTAAATATGGGCTAAAAGCTTGTGATAAATCAGAAGATAACTTTGTCATCTGATTAACTAATGCTTTTGCTTGAGTGTTTGATGCATCGACAGAAGCGATGCAATTACCATAACTAGCCACGGTTGCTAACTGAACTGAGATAGATTCTTTTTCAAGAACAGCTTGTTGTAGATGGTGTACGTCAAGCTTAGCATCAGAACTTGAGAATGCCGCAATACGCAGCTCAATTTGAGATATTGTCTCGGTTAATTTAGGATCATCAAGTGATTGAAAAGCGATAGAAAGATCCCAACTTGGTACTGTCATGATTATGTCCTTTTTATTTTTGTTTTCCACATCATAGCAATTACGTTTATGTGGTAAAGCACTCAATAGCTTAATCTCATCATTCGCGCTATTGAGTCTTAGTTTTCTCTATTTTTTGAACCAACAAACACGCTCGATGACCGTTTTCTACGTTGGCATTAGGGAAGACAACGCTTTCTCCTCCTGCTTGAGCGGTATATTGCACATCACCATCGGTAGCAAGTAAGTCGTTTTCAGTAAATAAAGTGAAGTTAGCCAGATCGCTAGGGAAATGAAACGAAAATTGTTCACTATTTTTCATAATGCTGCGTGTTACTTGATATTCCACCAATGTCGAATCAACTGGAACTTGTTCGAAATAGTCAGCATGACTGAGCATATCTCTTAATGCTTCATTAAATTCAGAAAGCAACTCTAAGTCGTTCTCTCCCATTCTTGATACTTTACCTAGTTCAACGGTTGCTGCATGGGCTCCGTGATGCTCTGCACTGTACCAACTAAACGTTGAAGCCGGTGCTTCTGAAAACAAACATGCTTCTATCTTGCTACGTGATAGGAAATCTAATAATAACTCTGAGCGCTTATAATGTTGATTATGTGGATGTATTGCAAAAGTATAATGTTGAGATGAACGAATTGCGCAATGTAGATCTAAATGCCACTTTTCTTCTACATTATGCTTGGTAAAAAAGCTATCCACACTTCGCATTAAACGATTGGCTAAGTCGATCTCAACAATGGCTTTGTTTTCATCTTGATGGTGAGCAAAGAGTCTATTTAAATTGGTATCAATAAAACGAGTATGTTGATGTGTGGCTGCAGGATGCCCATAGATAAATAAGCACGGATGTGACAGTGACAATTCACCGCTTTGAATATCTTCAATGATAGTATCAAGCAGTTCTATTGGAGAGGTTTCATTACCATGTATTCCCGATGATAAAACAACGGCACTGTGAGAGTCAAAATCCAAATGAGGGATAAACTCGACTACCCCACGGCTATGCCATAGAGCTTGAGTGCCATTAGCAAGTAGCCAAGAGCTTTTTTTAAAAGACGTAGATAAATCTAAGGTATTTTGAATGAATGAAATATGATCCATTGGTACTTCTCTTTCTTGATAAAATATTTAACCAAAAAACTGTACCATTTAAGCCATGTTAAATTAACAATTTAAAAACAATTGTGTGAATTAACACCGATGTAACGGTTATCTAATAGCAATCGTAGTAATACCAATTCCAATAATTGTCTGATCATTATTACTGGTTAAATCACTCAATAATTACATTGCTATAACTAACTGAATTGAGATTATTTAGATAACAAAAAAGCTGTACAACATAAATGCTATACAGCTTTCATTTTCTTTAGCCAAAGATGGCAAGATTATTTTTCTACCGGTAGACTCTCAACACGAGCTTTCAGTTTCTGACCCGGTTTAAAAGTAACAACTCGGCGTGCAGAAATTGGAATATCTTCCCCAGTTTTTGGGTTACGTCCTGGTCGCTCGCTCTTTTCGCGTAGGTCAAAATTACCAAATCCAGATAATTTTACTTGCTCGCCACTCTCTAGAGCTTGCTTAATCTCTTCGAAAAATACTTCTACCGTTTCCTTGGCGTCGCGTTTACTTAATCCAACTTTTTCAAATAAGGTCTCAGCCAAATCAGCTTTAGTGAGTGCCATAAAAACTACCCTCAAGTTACGTTAGACATAGCTACAGTTTTTACTGTAACTGAAAACTGAACAGTTAGAACAATGACTTAACATTGGTTCCACTCTTGACAGTGTATGCCAACCGACTGATTTTCGCCAACTTTTTTCTAAAAAATCATGGCACACTTATGAGATAGAGATCAAAATTATAAGCTAATTACCCTAAGATATCTTACATCGGGCTATGCTAAGTCATTGAATTGGTACATAGCACTGATTTTGGTTATTTTTTCAGTTTATTAATCTGTATGTAAATTTGTGATGTTGACCAAGAAATTACTAACAGAATTAAAAATAAGCCATCTAATTGATTGTGAAGTAATTAGTTTTAAGGGGTAAAAAACAAAGATGCATAAGTTAACTACTGTTTCAGGATTATATACTGAAACGGTTTTTTTACCTCTACTGCTGATGTTAAAAAACTGAAATAAGCATATTTTATATTGATTAGATGAATATTCTTATACTTATTACTGTTTTTTATACCAATGTAATACCAATCGTAGTAAATAACTGATCATCCTCGCTAGTTAAAATACTCGATAACTGCGTTGAAATTTTTGATTGTAGAATAACTACTTATCGAAAAATTTCGCCTTGTTCTCAATCATTTTCCCTGCGCTATTTCTGATCACTTACTTACTGTGATTGGTATAACTAATTAATAAAATTACAGATAAAAAAAATCCAGTGCCAACAAACGTCAGCACTGGATTTTATATTCTTTTGTTAAAAAAGAAGTCGATTAGTCACGTAATGTTGCTGAGAATTTCTCACCAATTGCTGCAACGATAGCGTCAACAGCTGAAGTGATATCAGCCTCTTCTAGCGTACGCTCAACAGATTGAAGTGTCAGTGCGATTGCAAGACTCTTCTTACCATCTTCAACACCTTGACCACGGTAAACATCAAACAGTTTTGCGCTAGTTAATAGATCGCCACCTGATGCTAAACATTCAGCAACGATGTCACCAGATGCAATTGCTTCGTCTGCAACGATCGCGATGTCACGACGGTTTGCAGGGAACTTAGATACTGCAGCAGCTTCAGGGATAACGCGAGTGTTGATTGCATCCCACTCGATTTCAAACATGATTGTACGACCGTTCAAGCCAAACTTGCGCTCTAGCTCTGGGTGTACTGTTCCGATGAAACCAACTTCTTTTCCGCCAACAACGATAGCTGCAGTTTGACCAGGGTGAAGTGCTGGGTGTTTAGCGGCTTTAAACTCATACGCTAATTCGTTAGCAGTTAGTTCAAGAACAGCCTCTAAATCGCCTTTAAGGTCGAAGAAATCAACCGTGTTTGTTGCGATATCCCAATGCTCTTCACCACGAGTACCAGCGATGATACCAGCAAGCATCATTTCTTGACGCATGCCGTTTTCTGCTGATTCTTCAGGAATAAAACGCAGACCAGATTCGAATAAACGAACGCGTGGTTGTTGACGTTTTTGGTTATGAACAACGGTGTTGATCAAACCAGTCCATAGGCTTAGACGCATTGCTGACATGTCAGCTGAAATTGGGAATGGCAGAATTAACGGCTCAATTTCAGGCACGATCAGTTTTTGTTGCTCAGGCTCTACGAAGCTATAAGTAATTGCTTCGTGGTAACCACGGTCAACAAGAAGATCACGAACACGCTTAAGCGGTTGGTTTGCTTCTTTATGATCGTTCATATTTAGTGCAGCAACAGGCGCTTGGTTTGGAATGTTATTGTAACCGTAGATACGACCTACTTCTTCAATTAGGTCTTGCTCGATTGCAATATCAAAACGCCATGATGGAGATGTGGCTGTCCAACCTGTGTCTGTCGTTTCAACAGAACAACCTAGACGCGTTAAGATCTCAACCACATCTGTTGATGGGATGTGATGGCCTAATAGACCGTCTAGCTTGCTGCGACGTAATTCAACCGTGTTTGCTGTTGGAAGATCAGCGTCAGATTCTGCTGCAGAGATAGGAGCTACTTCGCCACCACAAAGTTCAACAAGAAGCTGTGTTGCACGCTCCATCGCTGTTGCTTGTAATGTAGAGTCAACCCCACGCTCAAAACGTAGAGAAGAATCAGTGTGTAGACCGTATGCACGCGCACGACCACGAATGTGATCAGGAGCGAAGAATGCACACTCAAGCATGATGTCAGTTGTTTCAGTCGTTACACCAGACTCTTTACCACCAAAAATACCAGCGATTGCTAGTGCTTTGTTTTGGTCTGCAATAACTAATGTATTGTTATTTAGCTTCGCTTCGTTGCCATCAAGAAGAGTCAGTTTCTCATCTTGTTCAGCCATACGAACCACAATGCCGCCGTCGATCTTAGCAAGATCAAACGCGTGCATTGGTTGGCCTTGCTCAAGCATTACGTAGTTTGTAATATCAACAATCGCATCGATTGAACGGATACCACAACGACGCAGTTTCTCTTGCATCCAGATTGGTGTTTCAGCTTTTGCATTTACGTTCTTGATAACACGACCAAGGTAACGTGGACACGCTTCAGTTGCTTTAACTTCAATAGAAACCGTATCTTCAATGCTTGTAGCTACTGCTTCAATAGTTGGTTCAACTACGTCTGCGCGGTTAAGAACACCCACTTCACGAGCTAAACCACGAATGCTGAAACAGTCAGCACGGTTTGCTGTTAGGTCAACATCGATAGCAACATCGTTAAGCTCAAGAAGCTCACGAACGTCCATACCTAATGTAGAGCCTTCTGGTAGTTCTAAAATACCGTCAGATTCAACATCAATACCCAGCTCAGAGAAAGAACAAAGCATACCGTGTGATGGAACACCACGTAGTTTTGCTTTCTTAATTTTGAAGTCACCAGGAAGTACAGCACCAACCGTTGCAACAGCAACTGTTAGGCCAAGACGACAGTTAGATGCACCACAAACGATGTCTAAAAGCTCTTCTTCGCCGATATCAATTTTAGTTACACGAAGTTTGTCTGCGTCTGGGTGTTGACCACACTCAACCACTTTACCTACTTTAACGCCGGTGAACTCACCAGCAACAGGTGCAACTTCATCAACTTCCAAACCAGCCATTGTGATTTGGTGAGCTAGCTCTTCGCTGTTAATAGCAGGTTTAACCCACTCGCGTAGCCAAGATTCACTGAATTTCATAAATTTCTAGCCCCGAATTACTTGAATTGTTTAAGGAAACGAAGGTCGTTCTCGAAGAACGCACGAAGGTCATTTACGCCGTAACGAAGCATAGTTAGACGCTCAACACCCATACCAAACGCAAAGCCTGAGTATTTTTCAGGGTCGATGCCAACAGATCGAAGTACGTTAGGGTGAACCATGCCACAACCTAATACTTCTAACCATTTGCCATCTTTACGCTTCACATCAACTTCAGCAGAAGGTTCTGTGAATGGGAAGAATGAAGGACGGAAACGCACTTCAACTTCTTCTTCAAAGAAATTACAAAGGAAATCGTGAAGAATACCTTTAAGTTGTGCAAAGTTTACGTTCTCATCAACTAGCATACCTTCCACTTGGTGGAACATTGGTGTGTGAGTTTGATCGTAATCGTTACGGTAAACACGGCCCGGAGCGATGAAACGGAATGGTGGTTTGCCATTTTCCATTGTACGGATCTGAACACCTGATGTATGCGTACGTAGCATTAGATCAGGGTTAAAGAAGAACGTATCGTGGTCAGTACGCGCTGGGTGATCGTCTGCAATATTTAGTGCATCGAAGTTATGGAATGCATCTTCGATTTCAGGACCAGATTCAGTGCTAAAACCTAATTCACCAAAGAATTGCTCAATACGCTCAACGGTACGAGTAACTGGGTGTAAACCACCGTTCTCGATACGACGGCCTGGAAGGCTTACATCGATAGTTTCAGCAGCAAGTTTCGCTTCAAGCTCTGCAGTTTGAAGAGAATCTTTACGTTCAACTAATAGCGTTTGAACCGCTTGCTTTGCTTTATTGATCAGTTGACCTGCTTCACGACGCTCTGAAGGGTCTAGTTTACCTAGTCCTTGAAGCTGAAGTGTCAAATGCCCTTTTTTACCTAAGTATTGAACACGGACTTCGTCCAGAGCGACTAAAGAGCCTGCTTGTTCAATTTCTGCCGTTGCATTGGCAATGATCTCGTCTAGATGTTGCATCGTTTCCTCATCCACTTATAGGTGGTATCCGTTGCGAGTAAAATACATATCAGCACATAGTAATAAATCACAGCGCTAAATCCAAACTGAATTGGATAAAATAGCTGATCTAATAGAAAAAAGTACTTTTCTTAGCCAAATGCCTGTCGAACACTTATCAATTCCCTTCTTTTTACATGGCTATCGTTTTTATTCAATTTTTCACGTCATAGAACAAAAACACAAAAGATCAAATGAAAATGATAGTAATTATCATTCGCAATATGTATTATCTTTCCGAATTATGAGACTACACACTTTCAAGGAATTAACATGTCTAATAAAAAAACGTTTTTAGCTGCGTCTATTTTAGTTGCTATCTCCCCTATCCTTCATGCAGAAACCTCTTCTAATGGGAATGCGACAATGTTTGATGAGGTCGTAGTGTCGGCAACTCGAACAGAACAAAGCATCAAAGATGTATCAAGCTCTATATCAAAAGTTACTGCTGATGATATCGATAATACAATGGCAACTAATGTCCAAGATGCTTTAAAATATACACCTGGTGTAACAGCTAATGGCGGTGGTCGCTTTGGCTTATCTGGATTTACCATTCGTGGCATGAGCGATAGCCGTATTAAAATGTTAGTTGATGGAGTTCAACAACCTACCCCATACAATCCAGGCTCCAATGAACAACGTAAATACCCGAGTACGATTGAAATTGATACGTTAAAAGCGATTGAGGTAAATAAAGGGCCGTCTTCTACCCTATATGGTTCAGACTCTCTTGGCGGTACCGTTCTAATGGAGACTAAAAATCCTGAAGACATTTTAAGAACCGAGGGGGACGAAAACGCTTTTGAAGTAAAAACAGGCTATAACAGCGTAGATTCAAGCACGAAAACTACAGGGACATGGGCAATGCGTGCTGCTGAGCTAGAAACTCTAGTCATGCTGACGTATAAAAAAGGCAGTGAATCACAAACCCATTCTAACGGTGCAGATATTGAAGGCCCAGAGCGTGGAGCTGCAAACCCAGCAGATGCACAAATTGGCAACTTATTAGCAAAAGCCTTTTACCAATTAAATGATTCGCATCGCATCGGCACGACTGTGGAATATTACACATCCCAATATGATGAAGATGAGCTTTCCCAAAATGGTTATTCTATGATGAGTAGAGGGGTGCCTATCATTACTTATTATGATAACTACAACAAGGACACAACAACTCGATTACGCGTTGGTTTAGAGCATGAATGGACAGCTAATAATGCGCTATTCGATACGCTAGAATCAAAATTAAATGTACAACAAACTGAATCATTATCTGAAAACTACGATACTTCAACTGGACCTTACGGCAGTGGTCGTCGTATGCGTGAACGTATTGCTAACGATGATTCAATCCAATTTGACGCACAGTTTGATAAAATCGCCGAATTTGGAGAAGGATTCCATCAAATCTCTTATGGCCTGAGCTTTAGACAAAACAAGTTCGCAACTGAAAATACCGATTACAAATACGATAAAGGAACCGTTGGACCTGGGCACACTGATATGCCTGATGCAACAATGACTCAATACGGTATTTTTGCACAGGATCAAGCTTTCCTACTTGATGAGCAGTTAGTGCTAACTGCTGGTTTACGCTATGACTCATTTGAAGCTAAACCAGAGACCAATGACGGTTTTAAAACAGAATATCCTGACAGCAAAAATGACGCTTTTACGGCGAAATTAGGATCGGTTTATCATATAAACAATAACTTCAGTGTACTTGCTCAAGTCAGCCAAGGCTTTAAAGCCCCTACCCTACAAGACATGTACTACTTCTATGACAGTGGCGCTGTCATTGATGCAAACCCAGACCTTAAAGCAGAAAGCAGTATCTCTTATGAAACAGGTATTCGAGCGCAATCTAATGCTGCACAAGTTGAATTAATTGCTTTCTATAATGATTATTCTGATTTCATCAATCAACAATATTTAGGTAAAGTCGTTGGTGGCCCGAACGATGGAAAAGAACATTACACAAAAGAAAATATCGATTCTGTGGAAATTTATGGTGTTGAATTTAGTTCTACTTACTTATTGGATGAAGCGTTTAATGCACCTCAAGGTATGTATTCTAAACTAAGTATTGCTTATGCTGAAGGCCGAGATAAAAAAACTGGCGCATCAATAGACAGTGTTGCCCCACTAACTTCAAACCTAGGTTTAGGTTATGACTCTATTGGTTACACTTACGGTGCTTTATTAAACATCAATATGGTGGCAGCAAAAGACAAATGGTCAAACGTTGGTCATGAAAACATCAATGTTGCTGGTTACACCTTGGTTGACCTTACCGCTTACTATAAGCCAATGAAGGATTTAACACTTCGTGGTGGTTTATTTAATGCGTTTGATAAGCAGTACTGGCTATACAACGACATGATTGGTACTGAAGCCGGTGAAGATGGGATTGACCGTCAAGCTCAAGCAGGTCGTAATTGGGGTATTGAGTTAGATTACAAATTCTAAATTCATAACTAAACACTAATAAAAGCGGCTTCGTTGCCGCTTTTAATATGTCTGCTGTATTATGATTTTACTATTTCAGAAGGTTCAAATGGGCCGTAGTTATCGATTTCTTTAGGGTGATTTATTTCAACGTATCTACTTTTACGAAATACACTTAATAGATGTTTCTTTATTTCTTCTCGATCTTTAGGAAAATAAAATAACCATTCGTATGAAGCATATAAATCATATGGATGGCTTATAATTGCAAAAGTGTCCTCTTTTCTAATATCAAATAATGTATATTCATCAGAAAAAAGTATGTACGACTTGCTGACTTTTGACTCAAACCCTGTCATTTTAAATGACAACAATGCACAAGCTCCTGCCCCAACAAAAGCCATAGGTCCTATTATAGTTACAGCAAAAAAACTTACCGCCACACCAAACCAAGCAAAACCTCTCATCACTTTATACGCCATTTCAGGAATTATCTGCTCTGTTGTAAAGTGAATGCCTTTTTTTGTTAAATAAAAACAAATATGCTCATCAGCAAGAAATAAATAACGAATAACAAAAGTCATTATTAAACCGATGAAAAATAAAACTGGAACCGCAGCCATATCCTGTATTAATAGCATGAGTAAACTATAACCAAAAAAAGGGACTCCTATAGATACAATCCATCTAAGTGTATGGCCAAAATTACGCCCAATAGCTTCCCACTGATAAATAACCTTAGCGTTATAAAGATCATTCTTAAGTTTTAATTCATTTTCTTTATCATGCATTATTTAACCGCATCCCTTACAATACCACATCAATCCTGACCTGATGGATGTAAGAATTCATTAAATTTTTCGTGCTCACAAATATCTTCAACACTCATAACTTCAAAAAAATATCCATTTGGATAAAATATTTTTATTGTATTAAAAATTTCTTCTACGTTATCTTTATTACAAAAAAAACCCATCGAAGAGCAGGTATCATTAGTATTTGCTGTAATATCTATATAATTTTCTTTGCTTGTTTTAAATATCACTGACTCATCAAAATACAAACTTTCAAACAACATAGGTTTCAATCTAAAGTTAACCAGTTTGAATGAGAGTAACGCACTCGCTCCAGCCCCAACAAACGCCATAGGGCCAACAAAAACAACTGCAACTAAACATACTACGACACCCACTCGACCTATCATTCGTATACATTGATAAGCATACTCAGGTACCACATCTGCCTGCTCGGTTAATATTCCGTTTTTAGTGAACTTGTAAATCCGCTTTATATCGGCTGATGCAAAAAAAATAAAAACCAAATTAAGTAAAAGACCACCTCCTACGTAAATAATAATCTCTCCAACATCAAGTCCATCATGACTAGAATCATACGACATCCAAAAAATAAATAATGAACATAACAGTGCCACAAAATACCCCAAATATTGATGCTCTATGGTTTCATACTCATAGAGTACTTCTTCGTTGTATAAATCCATTCTCATGGTTTCTATTTTGTCTGTATTATCTATATCTTTATTAGTTAGCATTATTTAACCTCACAATCTCCATACCTAAGTTTTCTTTTTTTGAATAATCATTAAATGAAGTAACCTTATTTACATTTAACTTTATATCCCCGCTACCACCTTGAAAACCTGAATAAGAAATAACATGAGGTGTTCTATTGGCTAAAACATCTAAATAAATGGTTATATTAGAAATATCTTCTGAATGGTTTCGTTCAATTTTCATTTCATAACAATTATCATTACTTACTTTAGTGAAATTGACTTCTACTTCTGATTGACTCATCTCTTTATTTCCAATGAAATTATAATGTTTTATTGCTTTTTTAGATGAGCTTTTAATTACTTTAATTCCAAACCATTTATTGGATAAGTAACCAGGTAAATCAATTGTTAACGTCCATTGTTTGTCTGAATCAGAAATTGACTGATACGTTCTAACTATTCCAGTGTTTATCTGGGCTACTGGTTTATTTAATATGTTTTGCAAATTAACTAGTTCAATTTCTGGTGACCACTTAACCGTCTTTACTCCCCATATGGATTGCACTAACCATAACTCCATATCGGTTCGTTTAAACATATTAATGAATACCGTTGCTGCAATATAAGCAATACCAAAGACACTTAACCAAATAACCATCCAAGGAGCAAAAATAGCGCCTATTGAACCATTCATAAAACATGAAATTAGTTGAGTTG
This sequence comes from Aliivibrio thorii, assembly GCF_057368585.1. Lineage (NCBI taxonomy): Bacteria > Pseudomonadati > Pseudomonadota > Gammaproteobacteria > Vibrionales > Vibrionaceae > Aliivibrio > Aliivibrio thorii. Next base: position 1,596,573 of record NZ_CM170654.1, read on the forward strand.
TAAAAATACCAGCTTGCCCAATTAACGAAATAACTTTCAATTTTTCAGCTAGCACTTCCTCTTTTGATAAGAGAGGGCTATCTAAGCGTTGATAGACATAATAAATTTCAGACACACTGGCAATTAATCCAGTAACAGCAACAATCTTAGTTAAATTAATAAATTTAGTAATTAATTCTTTGTTTGATTTCAGAGCAATATATCTGTTTTTATTCAACAGTTTTTTATCTTTCATCACCTCAGCCCATGCCGCGTCTCTTGATACCAAGGCGCACGCATTTACTGTCCAAGAAGCCGTATAAACAACCTCTGCGGCGACTGATTTATATTCCTCTGTCGTCTTACTCTCTTGGTTTCTTTGAAGTAAATTTGAAAAAACGGTTATTGAGTTCCAAATGTTTAATGCTGCAACAACCCCATTCCAACTTGCTGATCCTTTCCACTTCCTTTCCGAAAAACTAACAAGATCTGCCTTTGTATTCTTATATGCAACCCAACTCTCTGCCACGCCTTTACTGATTGCTCCTTTTACGTTTAACATTGAGCCGTTTTGCGAAATCTTGAGCATTTGAGGCATGTTCTCTGAAATAAATTCAGACGTTTTTTGTACTAACACGGCAGCAAATTGTTCTTTCCGAATAATCGCAGCCATTGTTTTACTGTTAGATAATAAAAACTGATCATATTTTTTATTAAATGCCGTCAGTTCTTTAGGGTAATTAGGATTTACAGAAACAATAAAACTGCTATCTGCTAGATTTTCCATAATGAGAACTCTGAAGCGAGTCATAAAACTAAGTGCACTGAATTGATTAGTTCGAGGTTGGATTGCGTTGAGCATTTCCATCGAAGGTCGAAATTGCAGTATCGGATTGGCTTTATTACTTACAATAAATGCAGCAAACACGGCTTTAATATCGATATGAAGTAGCTTGTACCAATCAGAATCTTGAATTCTTACGTCACCTGTTAATGTATCGAATTCTGATAATCGAGTATGCAGTGCGATCATGTCACTAGGACTACTCATATTAAGTGCAGCGCCACCCTCTGAGTAAGTGGTTATCTCATCCACCACTTCTTTTGAGTAAGCAAACGGGGCTAATGCTAATAAATTGTTTGGGTTACTCAGATCTAGCATTTTTTCTAAATAATGCTTAATTTCCGGAACATTAAAGCCCGATTGAACAAGCTCAACGGTTATTGGTGAAAATAGTTCAGATAAATAACGTTGACCAACCTCTGTTTGGTTATCAATTCCGAAATACATAGGATCGATACCCATCTGTTCAATGGCATCTGTTACCTCTTTATGTTGATAAACTAACTTACTATTTAATGTTTCTACTTCTGATAATTTATCGTATTGTTCAAATAGGTATTCATTTAATTCATTCCAGCGAATTTCATCAAAATTTCGATATTGCCTTTTCCACTGAGAAGTATATTCCTTTTTAATTTCAAAATTAAACCGCTCTTTTATGGCTTGTTTTTTCGCTTCTAACGCCTTATACCATGAGGTATTTTCTACCCCTTCGCCGACATGATATTCATAAGATGCTGAAGATTGTTGGACATTTTGCTCTTGGTATAAATACTCATTTATCTCTATTTCTAGCTTTAACCGTTCAATTGGATCTGATTTAATATGTTCAGGAAGTTGATCATCACTAAATGTCACCCTTGCTAACGATCGTGTTAATTCAGCCATTTGAGCTTTGTACTCATCCTCCTCACTTCCTTGTAGTTCAACAATACGCACGTATGTTTCTGACAACTTCAAAAACAAATCCGTTATATCAGCCAACTGATCATCCAGTGCAATATACAAAGCGCTGTTCTTTTCTAATAAATCGCATTGATAATCGGTTTCTAATACGGTTTTCTTATGGGTAGCGAGATCAAACTCATCATCAGAGGGATCATCGTCTTTTAGTGGGGAACATGTTTTTTCAAACAAGACATCGGAGGGTTTGGGAGTCCCAATGTCAGCAACAGCATGAACAAAATCACGCATGCCACCACCATGTTCTATCTCTAATGTGTTTGAATAGGTTTTTAAGTCGACAGTTCGCATCCATTCGTTTCGGCACTGAGTATTTGAGCGCATATGTTCACATAAGCGCCATGTCCAACGTTGGTGAGAAAATGATATCGTTACCGTGTCATTCTTAGAGTAAGACAAACAGCTTTTAGCCTCTCCTGCTTTCCCTCTCGCTTCTGGTGCTTTATCTGCTTCATTTGAGCCCCAATCCATTTTAATGAATTGAGTGCCTTTCACCTGATATTCATGAAAGGTTTTATCTTTATTGCTATAAACGTAAAGCCAACCGTCTCTTAATTGTCTTAATGTATATTTTGAATGAGCAACATCAAAAAAGCCGTGACCTTTATGGGCATCAAGTAATGGGTGTTTCTGCTCTTTTTCTTCATCATCCATATCATCAATCGCATAACGAACCGGAATGATATCAATAACACCAAGCTTTACAGGGCAAGCCCCTGCTGGGTTTTTCGCATCTTTTTTACTGCCACACATGGCCGCATTGTTTGCTTCGCTCATTCTTGTAAATCCTTTTGCATAGAGTGACGATATTGATAGGCCAAATCCGCCGCTTGTTTGATTCTTTGTTCTGTGGTTTGCTGCGATGTTTGATAGATCAATTCGGTGATTTTTGGGTATTTATCGGTTGTTATCGCTTCTTTTCCTAAATACCCCATCACATTCATAAATAGACAGACTTCTGTCTCATTTTGAAACCCTCTGCTATAAGCGGCATCGAACCAATACTGAATCCATTTTTGTTTATCTGTCACGCCCTCTAAACAATGTGGGAAGAAATACTCCACATGATTAAGTACATAGGCATAGGCATTTTCAGTCGCTAACTCTCCTAACGCTTGCCATTGTTCGTCCGTTAAACGATAAGGTTTGACGCTTTTCATCTCAGTGCAAGGCGATAGGTAATGTGCCCATCCTTTTTTAGATGGAAGCCAAACTTCATTAATGTGTTGCCAATACCAATCTGTTCCTGTTGAGAATAAAACATTGGCACACCCTGAATTTGCAGATTTCAATATGATGGATGAACCATAAGGCGATTGAACCTTAATCAAACCTCTAAAATGTTCGACAAGACTTCCTAGATCTAACGCCGAACTGAATAAGAAACCATCTAGCTGACCATGTTGACTTTCAAACCATTGTGCAATAGCAGGCGTTGCTTTCACTAAATAAGGAGAGACCGATATCAAATCATCCCAAGGCTTATACAAATAAAGAGGTTCCTGCTCAATCACCGTGTCCAATTGATACAATTGTTTTAATACGTCAACACTCTGACTTGTGTCTAGCATCAAATAAAAGGAGGATAAATCATCAATATTCAGAGAATCATAGCAATGTGTTTCCATTATTCTTGTTCCTGATCTTGTTCACACTCTTCACAGACTGGATCCGATGTTTTTAATGCCTCGATTTGACGAGTGGCGTGAATTTTACTTCTTGTGTATTCAGAGGCTGTTACGGTTTCAGCCACACTGCCTGCCATTTCACTCTGCTTCATGGCAGGTTGGGTTGCTGTAATACCCTCATATCCACTGCCGCTTCCTGCACTGCCGCCTTTATTTAAGTCAATGGCCGCTCCAAGTAGATGAATGCCACCTGAATCTAACTTCATTGTGCTACTGCCTGTGGTGATGGTCAGTTCACTACCTGCATCAAGGACTGCTTTATTACCCACCTTAATGTGTAACTCGGTGCCTATTTGTTCAAGTCGACTGCCTTGGATTTTTTGTTGAATAGATCCTGATACTTGCAGATGTGCATCACCTTTAATTGAGCTTAAATTATCTGATTGCACGGTCAGATGATTATCTTTGGTGATTTGATGAAATTGATCATGATGCACAACAGAGTGATCATCATTAAATATCTCGCTGGTACGGTTATTTTGAATTTGGCTATCCATGTCTTTCGCTGCATGAATATAGATCTGCTCTGACGCTTTTTTATCCTCAAAGCGCAGCTCATTAAAATTATCTGCACCAATGGAGCTTGATGTTTTAAATGTACTGCGTGTTTTATGCTCTGGCAGTGTATATGGTGGTTTATTATTCCCGTTATATAACGAACCTGTAATTATCGGTTTATCTGGATCACCATGTAAAAAACTGACTATTACTTCGTGTCCTATTCTTGGTAATACAAATTGACCATATTGATTACCAGCCCACCCCTGCGAAGTACGAAGCCAACAACTGGTTTTTTCATTAGCTTGGCCATTTCTATCCCAATGAAATTGCACTTTTACACGCCCATGTTCATCACAATAAATCTCTTCACTTTCTGGCCCAGTCACTATCGCGGTATCGATATTACGAATGTATGGTTTTTTAACACTCGCTAATTTATACGGAACAAACCAAGGGGTAGCTGTAAAATCACAATAATAACAAGATCCACCATCAGCAAGTTCTTCCATTACTTGAGGCTGTATACCTGAATGTACAATCTTGGTTAATAACCAATTGATATCCCAATCAGGATTAGAGGCATTATTTATTGGTTGAAAATACCCTACTGCAAGCTGCGCACTGTTGCTACTACCGACCAGTTCCATAGAACTAATCCGACGTTGCTCTAGGTTCAATTTTGCTTGCTGCTTTGCTTTTGAGTAATTCGCTTGATTTGCTGGGTACTGATAATGGTCTAATGCAGTTTCACTACTTTGCTTATCTTGCTCTTGATGTTGTACTTCCCCCAAAATAGATTGAGATGGATGAGTAAACATATAATCTTTAACTGACGCTTTACCGACTTGAACTTGGTGCTTTACTTTAAGAGAGTGGATTGTATCCCCCTCTTGCACCATTCCACTGTCAGTAACAACCGATAATGGTGCTAAAGCGGTATACGTTTCTTTTCCATCTGAAATGATTAATTTAGAGCCAAGCTCTGTATGTTCAAAGTAAGAAACGAGTCCTTCCTCAGCCATTAATCGTGAAATAAACTGATCGTCTGATTCACCATATTGCACACAATAATCTCGGGGTACGTGTGTATTATATAATTCAATAACGAAATGGTGGCTCAGTATTCCTGCTTGTCTATAAATATCTGAAATGATTTCTGGAACGGATTTATTTTGAAAAATTTGAAAGTTTTTTCGATAATTTAATAGACTAAAAATAGGTACTAGAGTCAATCGGTAGGTACTAAAACGAAAAGAGGAACTCAACTGCTCTATCGATTCAATCACTCCATGTACATAACGCTTGGTATTCTCCGGCGCTTCTTGATTAAAATGTTGAATGACTAATCTAGCAGGCAATTGTAACCATTGTGCTAATTCTAAATCAGGCTCTTCACACACAAACGTAATATCAAACTGGTAGTTATCTCCTAATATTTCTTCACCTGAAAATTCATATACTTGAAGTGGTAATTCTATTGTTGTTACATCAAGTCCAAATTGAGTTTGATTTGCATCCTGCATATACATTCCGAATTTAATTTAAATAACAAATTAATCAATAACTTATTGTAATTAAGAACAGATAATATCAGTAAAAAACAAGATACCTATTTTGGTTAAAGATTATGCGATCAACGGCACTTTCACGCTTGAAAATCAATCAAACTAAAAATCGTGCCAATTTAATTGGTTTTTTATACGGTAATTATAGATATAGGAGTTAAAACGTGGGTGTATATTAATTATAAAAAACCAAGCTATTAGTTAGCTTGGCCATAGATTAAGTCATCAAAATTACGTCCAAATTAAGCTGTCTCTCGCTTTTTATGACCTTCTTCCAAATGAACAAAGTCTACAAGATCATCGCCACTAACTTGAAAAGCTTGGCCAAATCCTTTTACAAATAGACCCTGTATTGGCTTTAATCTGAACATTTTAAAATCTTCTAATGAACTCAAACCATCAATAATCTCACCAAAACGACCTTTCATTTCTGAGACTGCTTGTTGCCATTTATCTTCACTACGTTCAACTAATATGGCTGTTGCATCAAAGGTCAGACGCTTACGTGCAAATAGTTGTTTAGACGTATCCTCATCTTCTACTAGCATTAATGAAACGTCTGGGTTTTGAAGTAAATTACGAGCATGACGTGCGATCTCAGAAATCAATATATAGTAACCATCATCCAATAAAACAAATGGCGCATAGCTCACGTTTGGTTTTCCTTCACAATCCACGGTTGCTAATTGCAGCGTTTTACGAGAATCTCGAAACTCTTGAATTTCTGGACCTAGGCGATTTTGTAATCTTTCTTGCTTAACAGCTGAACTCATTTTTATTTCCCTCTAAATTACATTCTGACTAACTTATTTATATTTTTGTTTTAAGACATTAAAAGCACTAACTTGTTCAGGGATAAGTTGGCGCTTTTTATCACGACCTAAGTAAATTTTAAAAACCGAATGGCCGCTCTGGTCAAAGAATCCAAAGTAATGACTTTCTGTCCCTCTAAATGGTTTACTTACAAGTGCTATATCCGTAATTAAATCCAATTTTAAGTGACCGTGTAACTCACCATTGCGCCCCATTAAATTATAGTAACCGTGGGCAAGCTTCCCTTTAGGAAATGGGGCTTTTACTTCAAAAATTGAACCGAATGAATGGATAATAGTCGTGACATCACCAAAACCTACTAGGCCCTCTAAGATCTCTTGAGCTTTTATCCCATCAATTAACGTGACCATTTCTTCTGGTAAATATTTTACGACCGCACATTCTGATAGTTCTAATTGCTTAGCAATATCACTTGGCAGCAATGAAGGGCTTTGTTTTAGTAGTTCTATAACGTCTTTTTTCATGAATATCTGTCTCTTCTACTTTTAAATTTATATCTGATTTATGCTGCTTTTTCGTTAGCTAAAGATAGCGCAGATATAACTCCTTGAGCCAATGTTACCGACCAAAACTCCCCCGCTAATGTCAGGCTTAAATAATCATCATTAACGGTAACTAATCCATTTTTTTGCCAGTGCTTAAATAGGGGCATTAAGTAATTAAACATATCTTGCTTTGAATGCTGTTGTAATAACTGGCGTGATAAAACCCCACGATCAAACCCTGCTTTGATCATAGAAAACAATCCTGCCGATGCTGCAGATTGTGTCATCATAGCTATTGGCATTTGGTGAGTATTAATTGCCTCTATATAAGCGCTTAACGTACGATGTTGCATTATACCAACACCGCCAACATTACCTCCTGCACCGCAACCAACAGGCAATACTTCCGCGGTTGTTTTCGCTAAGCTGTTATAAATACTTCTTTCTCTATTATCTCTAGCCCAGTGATTAACACTAAGACGACGCAAATGATGTTTATTCATAAAATCAACACCGTATTGGTACATATACGCTTTTTCTTCTGTTGACGCGGGTTGAGGTAATTTACCGTTTTCAATCATTCCCTTCATTGGCGTCCCGCCCATTTCAATCAGCTGATACAAATCAACACCATGGGCTCCTGTTTCTAAGAAATCCTTTAGATCCTGTTGCCACACCTCTGTTGTTTGATATGGCAAACCATAAAGAAGGTCCACCACAATTGGGGCTTGGTTAGATTGACTAAGTTCTTGAATTCGTCTTAACACATACTCTTTATCATCTAAGCGTTTTGCTGAACGCCTAACTTTGGTATTAAAGCTTTGCACACCAAAGGAAAACCGATTGAACCCACCTTCCAGTGATTTATCAAACACCTCTTCATCAAATCGATTAATACGTCCTTCTAGCGTAATTTCACAGTCTGTTGTTAGAGGAAAATAATGACGAATCGCTTTACCTAATTTCTCAATTTGATCTGCACTAAGATCCGTTGGTGTTCCTCCACCGATGTAGACCGCATGAAATGGGGCAGCTTGTGTCCAAGCTAATTGCGCTTTCCATTTCAACTCAATCATCAAGGCATTAAAATAATCGGCAACGAGACTTTTACTTGACGCATGTTGGAAGAAATTACAATACGTACAACGCACACGACAAAAAGGAATATGTACGTATAAGCAACGGTGATTGCTTAATTCTGTTGTTTCTGACAATGCATTATCAAAGCGCTCAGTAAAATGCGCCTGATTAATAGGAAGTGAACCCCCACCAGCATGAGCTGATGATTTTCTTTGAAAAGCATACAGCAAAGGTTCTGGAGTGTTTTCACCTAAGATTGATGTGGGTAGATGATGTAAATTTATCTGTTTATTCATGATTTCAATTCTACTTCTCTGCTCTTTACCGCTAAGAGCTTCGTTTCTTCTAATATCATAAATTATTTTTAAATGATAATGCAATTGATAATTGATCTCATTTCCATTCCGTTTATAATATTCCTATCTTTTGATGTGTAAATACCAATCTTGATTGGTATAAATTTGATATGGAGTTATTCGTGCTGAACTTTCGTTACCTTGCTGCCGTTGGTTTTTCTTTAGCTGTTCACACCGCTCTGCTTTGGTCTGTGCCAGAAAAGAAAGCATTTGCTATGCCAACAGGAAGTCAATCTTCACAAGTAAATATTCAGTTTGTTGCTCCTAGCGCACCAGCAATGTCTTCAGTTAAAAAAAGCGAGCCGCAGAAAAATGAAACTCTGCCAAAAAAAGTGGAAACGGTTAAAATCCAAAAAACGGTAAATAAGAAAGTAGAAAATACAAGAAAAACTTCAAAAATAAAGCCAAGTAACTCTAAACCACCAGTTAAGAAACAACCAAAACCAGCAGTAGAACAAGCGAAATCAAAGCCTACACCTAAAAAATCAGTAACAAAAACAAAGCAAGACATTGCAAAAACAGACAGTACAGCAAAACCTGTTGCATCAAAATCAGGGGCAACAGAGAAACCACAGTTAATTCAAAAACCGAACTTCCTTAAGCGTCCTAGCGCTCCTCGTTACCCTCGAATTGCACAGCGTAAAGGGGTTGAAGGAACCGCTTTATATGAGATTTGGCTGAATGAAAAAGGAAAACAAATTAAACAAGAGCTGATCACTTCTTCTGGGGCAAGCATACTTGATGAAGCAGCACTTAACGCTATACGCGATTGGAAATTTTCACCACAAGTTATTAATGGTCAGGCTATCGCTCATCGCGTTCAGATCCCTGTTCGATTCTCTCTAAACTAGTTGTATGGATATCAACATGCTCAATTTTTCCCATTTATACTCTCAATTAGGCATCATGGCATTGCCGCTTTTAGCCTGCTCTCTCATTACGTTGGCATTAGTGATTGAACGAATAATTCAACTATTACTTTTTTCTGGTAGTTCACATAACTCAATTAAAAAATCTTTAGCACAATTAAATAAAGACGATAACCAAAACATTCATCTATTAATTAAGTCATTAAAACATCGCAGAGCTTTATCTGCAAAAGGCAATGCTATGCTACTTGCACATCGTAATTTCACTAAAACTCTTCGTGAAGATGTCGCTGGCTTATGGTTACAAGAGAAACGATACCAACTACGTTCAGGACTTAGACTGTTATCTTTGATAGGGATGATCAGCCCATTATTGGGGCTATTAGGCACCGTACTTGGTCTTATTGATATGTTTAAAGATGTTGCCGCTACCACTGGCTCAATTACACCAAATATTCTTGCTGATGGATTAGGCCTTGCAATGCGAACCACTGCGATTGGTTTAATAATTGCCTTACCTGCTATTTCAAGTGCCCAACTGTTAGGGTTATGGGCTGACCGTATTTTTTCTCGCTTGGAGCATTCGCTAAACTATACCAATTTATGGATTGAGGGCGTTTTTATCAGTGATGAACCAGACTTAAGAAATGAAGTATCAAAAAATAAAGAGCGCTTGGCATGATAAAACTCACGACTGAAAGCCATTCTGACTCTTTGCAGCCAGATCTAACCCCTCTGCTAGACATCATTTTTATTGTGATGGTATTTCTTCTATTAACAGCCACTGTAAAGCTTCAATCCCTTGAAGTTAGCTTGCCTAGCGCAGAAACAGAAGCGGTATCAGATGTAGATAGTAAATCTCTTACAGTAAATATTTTAGAAAAAGCGCCTTATTGGGGATTAGATGGAAAGTCTTACTCTTCTTGGGAGAGTTTTACACAAATATTATTAATTCAAGTAAAACAAAAGCCAGATTTTCAAGTCGTCATCGCCTCTGATAAATCAGCTGAAATTCAACATATGGTCAAATTACTCGCCTTCTTACAAGACAATAAAATCAAAGCAACTCAAATTTTAATGGATGAAAATAAATCATGAACAAATTCAAATTGGCCTCAGCTTTACTTGCTTTAATCATTTCCTCTATGCCCTCAACCACCTTCGCTCAAGAGCGAATTATCAGTGCAGGAAGCGCAGTTACTGAATTAATCTATGCATTAAATGCACAAGAGTTTCTTGTTGCTGTTGATGTCACCAGTAAGATGCCGCAAGCATCTAAGTTACCCAAAATTGGTTACCACCGCCAATTATCCGCTGAAGGGTTACTTGCATTGCAACCAACTCAACTCATTGGATCGAATGAGATGGGACCACAAACAACACTGGATTTACTAGCTCAATCGAATATCAAAGTAAATGTAGTAAATACAAAACCAACGATAAAAGGCTTATTAGAGCGTATCGACGAAATTGCGTTACTTACTCATCACCAGAACAATGCACAACATATTAAAGATGAAGTTAATAAAAAAGTGACTCAACTAAGCAATAATATTCCAGAAAAATCAAAGCAGAAAAAGGTTCTCTATTTATTACTTCATGAAGGTCGTGCTCCTTACGTTGCGGGAAGAGAAACCACAATGAATGAAATGATACAGCTTGCTGGTGGAATCAATCCAGCGCAAACCCTAATTTCATCATTTAAACCACTTTCTATAGAAGCGATGATTTCAATGCAGCCTGATGTTGTTCTTGTTAGCAACCGTAGCTTAGCCAAATTAGAAGGTATAGATAATATTATTAAATCCATTCCTACATTAGCCTCAACACCTGCGGGGATTAATAAACAAATCATTGGTATTGATGGTTCTGCATTGGTTGGTGGCCTTGGCTTGGCTACGCTTGATGAAGCCGCACGTTTAAATACTCTTCTTTATCCTTAAGTCGTGATTATGTTGTTAAAATATATCTCTTATTCAAAATTATTATGGTTGAGTACTTTTTCTCTTCTACTTATTGCAGTTAGCTCCATTGCAACTGGGCCAATGAACATTACACTAAGTGATAGTTTTCACAGTCTTGCTCCTTGGTCTACTTCTGCTATCCCTGCTCATATTGATTTAATTATTCACCAAGTTCGCTTACCAAGAACCATTCTTTGTATGCTTGTCGGTGCCATATTAGCGATCTCCGGTGTTGTTATGCAGGGCTTATTTCGCAACCCTTTAGCTGAACCTGGAATTATTGGGGTTTCAGCAGGCGCTGCACTTGGAGCCGCCTTAGCTATTGTTCTATTTTCATCAATTACTGAGCAATTCCCTCTATTTATGAATTTTGCCGCAGTGCCTATCTTCGCTTTTCTTGGTGGTGCATTAACGACTTTAATTGTTTATCGATTAGGAACCAGTAAATTTGGTACCTCAATTACAGTGATGCTACTTGCTGGTGTCGCCATTAGTGCTTTATCCGGTGCTGGGATTGGTTATTTAAATTTCATTGCTGATGATCAAATGCTTCGTGATCTCTCTTTATGGTCGATGGGATCATTAGCTGGAGCAAAATGGAATGACTTACTACTTGCAGGCATTGGTCTTATCACTTTACTTGTTTTATTTATGAAAAACGCATCTGGACTTAATGCCCTACTTCTTGGCGAAGCTGAGGCAAAACATTTAGGCATTAATGTTCAATCACTAAAGAAGCGCATGATCATTTTAAGCGCGGTTGGTGTTGGTATCACGGTTAGTTTATCTGGAATGATAGGATTTATTGGGTTAATAATTCCTCACCTTGGTCGCATGTTATCTGGGCCAAACCATAAAACCTTGTTACCTCTTTCAGCATTACTTGGAGGGCTTTTATTAACTGCAGCTGATATGTTTGCTCGAGTCGCGGTTAGTCCGGCAGAATTGCCTGTAGGTATCGTGACTGCCATTATTGGTGCGCCTTTCTTCTTATACTTATTATTTACCCAGCGAGGTAAAATTTAATGAGCCATTCTACGTTAGCTATTTCAGCAAAAAATATTTCCTACCACATTGGATCTAAAATGATTTTAGATAATATCAATTTAGACCTTCATTGTGGTGAGGTTACTACTCTACTTGGGCCTAATGGTGCCGGGAAAAGCACACTATTAAAGCTATTATGTAACGAGATATCATCTTTCAATGACATTCGTTATTTTGGGAAAATGAACGCTCAATGGAATAGTAATGAGCTAGCAAAGCGACTTGGTGTTCTTCCACAGCACAGTACGCTTTCGTTTGCCTTTAATGTTCACGAAGTTGTTGAACTTGGTGGTTTGCCGCTAGGACTTTCAAATCAAGACTTGCATAAAATCACTAATGATATTATGAATAAAACAGATATTAATCACTTAATAAATAGGTTATATCCATCACTATCAGGAGGTGAAAAACAACGAGTTCATTTGGCTCGAGTTCTGACGCAAGTGAGTCAACATCAGCAAAAGATCGTAATGTTAGATGAACCTACGTCTGCTCTGGATCTCTCTCATCAGCATAAGACATTAAGATTAGCGAGAGAATTAGCTAATGAAGGTGCAGCTGTTATTGTGGTATTACATGATTTGAATTTAGCAGCCCAATATTCAGACAGAGTTATCGTATTACAAGATGGAAAACTACAAATTGATGGAACACCATGGAAGGCAATAACACCTGAAATGATAGAAAAGGTCTATGGGCATACAACATTAGTTCAACCACACCCTACTTTGGATATACCGGTGGTTTTTGCAGCATAACAAATTTACTATGTATCGCATTATATAAAAGAGCGTACAGACTTACTGTTCACTCTTTTATTTCTATATTTACTATCTATTGTAACTAACGCATTTTAAAGATTTCTTTATGGAAAGCATTTTCTGGTAAGCCATCTTCAACCAACGCATTTTTTAAACTCATCCCAAAGGCTTCTGGCCCACAAAAGCTAACTGAATAAACTTTATTACCAACTTTCTTCAAGACTTGTTCAGGCGTTAGCCTATTGCCTTTCTTTGATTCAACAAGATGTAATTCAATAAAATCCATACTACCTAGAATCGCTTTAATTTCAGTATTAAAAAACGCTTCTTTTTCACTATTTACGCAATAAAATAGATGAATCTTTTTAATCTTATTTTGAGCTGTACTAGATGTTTTTTGAAGCCAATATAGTCGTGAAAGTAGTGGAATAATACCAATTCCAGCCCCTATCCATACTTGGTTAGCATCAGATGACACCTGAAAGTATCCATAGCCTCCCTCCACTGTCACTTTCGTTCTTATTTTGATCTCATTAACTAATTGATGAGTGTAATCACCAAGATCTTTTATCCCAAATTCAACTAATTTTGTGTCTTCATCATAATTTAGAATAGAAAAAGGATGAGGCGCTTCACCGTCATGGAAATTGATATAAGCAAACTGACCTTCTTTATATTGCAGTGAGTTTTCAAGCTTAATTTTTAGACGAATTACTGCTGTTAAATCTGATCCACCCTTAAATTTATCAACCTGTATTACTTTACCTTTTATTTTATTTTTCTTACCAATAGAACCTGTTAGCGAAAGTATTGCGCACCAAACTGAGATAACAGATATCAGTACAATTGCGATATTCATTGGTATTAATGAAAGATCCCATTTGATCAGAAACAGAGTATGAAACACACCGGCTAGCATTAATGCTCCACCAATTTTATGGATCCCTTTAAATTTTTTATAACTGACTCTTTCGACTAAACTGACAATGGTAAAAATGATGAAAAACTTAAATGATATGTCTCCTACTTTTTCAGCAACTGACATCCAATCAATCCCTGTGATTACTCTTTCTTTTCCGCTATGAGATGGACGGACAAGCCAACCAAGTTGCACTGCCCAGTGAGCGCTTTTAATAACTAACCAGTGTAAGATCAAAGTGACAAATGCAAAGATCCCTAATTTCTTATGCAGCGCATAACTTTTATCTAGCCCCTTTACTAAACGTTCTACCCACTTAAATCGTGCAGAAAGAATTATCGCAGCTCCCATATAAGCAAAGCAAAGCCAGCCCGTTAATACAATAAGTTGCTTACGTAAGTTCATAATATTATCGAGTTCAAAAAACGATGAAACAAAAGAAGGTAGCCACAATAAAAGAAGCAAAATTGTAAATTTACGCATCATCTATACTCATTAGATTGAATTAATTGCATCAATAATATGCTTTCATAAATAAATCAAAAGTAGATTTACAGTAGCTGTAATTCTTTTACAAAACCTGACATTGATTCAAAAATATTATAAATGCAATAAATCGCTACAAACTGAATATGAGACCGATTAGTGGATTAGTGGATTAGTGGATTAGTGGATTAGTGGATTAGTGGATTATCTTACAGGCATAAAAAAAGGAGAGCTAGTGCTCTCCTTATTTAGTCTTAAGCCTTTGAAACTGTTCTAATTAAAGAGCAGCTTTCGCTTTAGCAACAAGAGCAGCGAATGCTACTTTGTCGAATACAGCGATGTCAGCTAGGATCTTACGATCGATTTCAATAGATGCTTTCTTAAGGCCGTTAATGAAGCGGCTGTAAGACATCTCGTTTTGACGAGCTGCAGCATTGATACGAGCGATCCAAAGTTGACGGAAAACACGCTTTTTGTTGCGACGGTCACGGTAAGCATATTGACCTGCTTTAGTAACTGCCTGGAAAGCTACACGATAAACACGTGAACGTGCTCCGTAGTAACCTTTAGCTTGTTTTAGAACTTTCTTATGACGTGCACGAGCTTGTACACCACGTTTTACGCGAGGCATTATGTCTCTCCTAAACTAAAATTAAATAAATACTAAAAATTATGCGTATGGAAGCATACGTGCAACTGCTGCTACTTCACATTTTGGAAGTAGAGAGTTTGGACGAAGCTGACGCTTGTTTTTAGTAGTACGTTTAGTCAGGATGTGACGTTTCGTAGCGTGCTTAAATTTGATACCACCAGCAGTTTTCTTAAAACGCTTAGAAGCACCTTTGTTTGATTTCATCTTAGGCATGATGAATATAACTCCGCATTGTTGCGTGATTAAACATATAGTAATTAGGCGAATAAAACAGGATAACTGCGAGCAGCTACCCCACTTTACTACTTGAATGCACTAAATTACTTCTTCTTAGGGGCCAACACCATAATCATCTGGCGACCTTCAATTCTCGATGGGAAAGATTCAACTAGAGCAAACTCTTCAGTATCCGCTTTCAAACGATTAAGAACGTCAACACCGATGTTTTGGTGAGCCATTTCGCGGCCACGGAAGCGAATTGTTACCTTCACTTTGTTGCCGTCTTCAAGGAAACCAGTCAGGTTGCGTAGTTTTACCTGATAGTCTCCAATATCAGTTCCAGGTCTAAATTTAATTTCTTTAGTCTGAACCTGTTTTTGTTTTTTCTTCTGTTCTTTAGCAGCCTTAGCCTTTTCGAAGAGGAATTTGCCATAGTCCATCACACGACAAACTGGTGGCTCGGCATTCGGGCTGATTTCAACTAGATCGACACCTGCTTCAAGTGCAACGTCTAACGCTTCATTTAGTGAAACGACACCAACTGATTCGCCATCTAGACCTGTAAGGCGCACTTCTTTAACGCCAGTAATTTCACCGTTTAGACGATGAGCATTTTGTTTAGCCGGCTGTTGGGCTCTTTTTCCGCCTTTAATACCTTATTCCTCCACAGTATTGAGCGTTCGGGCACTAACTTCTTGCTGCAGGAATGCAACAAAATCATCAATTTTAAATTTACCCAAATCTTTACCTTTACGAGTACGTACTGCAATTTCGCCAGCTTCCATTTCTTGGTCACCACAAACAAGCATGTACGGAACACGTTTCAAAGTATGTTCCCTGATTTTAAAGCCAATCTTCTCATTTCTCAAGTCCGCTTTGACTCTAAATCCATTTTTTTGCAGTTTTTTTGCAATTTCTTGTACATAATCAGCTTGTTTGTCTGTAATGCCCATTACAATTGCTTGTTCTGGCGCCAACCATGTTGGGAAAAAGCCTGCGTAGTCTTCAATTAAGATACCAATGAATCGCTCAAGAGAACCTAAAATCGCGCGGTGAATCATCACTGGTGTGTGACGTTCGTTATCTTCACCTACGTAAGTTGCCCCTAAACGCTCTGGTAATGCAAAATCGAGCTGTACTGTACCACATTGCCACGCACGGTCCAGACAATCATGCAAAGTAAATTCAATTTTCGGTCCGTAGAATGCACCTTCACCCTCTTGAATCTCATAAGCGATTTCCATCGACTCTAGAGCAAGGATTAAATCGGCTTCTGCTTTGTCCCACATTTCATCAGAACCCACACGTTGTTCAGGACGTGTAGATAACTTAACTACGATGTTTTCAAAACCGAACGTTGTATATGTATCATAAACCATCTCAATACATGATTTCACTTCATCTTGTACTTGTGCTTCTGTACAGAAGATATGTGCATCATCTTGAGTAAAGCCACGAACACGCATGATGCCGTGTAAAGCACCTGATGGCTCGTTACGGTGACATGAACCGAACTCAGCCATACGTAATGGCAGATCACGGTATGATTTCAGACCTTGGTTAAAGATTTGAACGTGACCAGGACAGTTCATAGGCTTGATAGCGTATTCACGGTTCTCAGAGCTTGTTGTGAACATCGCCTCAGCGTATTTATCCCAGTGACCAGAACGCTCCCAAAGTACACGGTCCATCATTAATGGGCCTTTAACTTCTTGGTAATCGTATTCTGTTAGTTTTTCACGTACGAATACTTCTAGCTCACGGAAGATAGTCCAACCGTTGTGGTGCCAGAAAACCATACCTGGTGCTTCTTGTTGCATATGGAACAGATCAAGATGTTTACCAATCTTACGGTGGTCACGCTTTGCTGCTTCTTCTAGGCGGATAAGATGTGCTTTAAGCAGTTTCTTATCTTGGAATGCAGTGCCATAGATACGTTGAAGCATTTTGTTGTCGCTATTACCACGCCAGTATGCACCAGCTACACTCAGAATCTTAAAGTTCTGGCAGAAACTCATGTTTGGTACGTGAGGACCACGACACATGTCGATGTATTCTTCATGATGGTATAAACCTGGACGATCGTCTTTAGATACGTTTTCGTCAAGGATTTCAATTTTGTACGTTTCGCCACGAGCATCGAATGCATCGCGCGCTTCTTGCCAGCTTACGTTCTTCTTGATTACTTGGTACTTGGTTTTAGCAAGGTCTTTCATACGCTTTTCAATCTTATCAAGATCTTCTTGCGTTAAAGAATGCTCCATATCGATATCGTAGTAGAAACCGTTATCGATAGTAGGACCAATCGCCATTTTAGCTTCTGGGAAAAGCTGCTTAACTGCGTGACCTAAAAGGTGCGCACAAGAGTGACGAATGATTTCTAAACCATCTTCATCTTTTGCTGTGATGATTTCAAGTTGTGCATCATTTTCAATTAAATCACACGCATCAACACGAACGCCATCAACACGACCAGCGATACAAGCTTTCGCAAGACCTGGACCGATATCAGCAGCAACATCCATAGTAGAAACAGCATTATCGAATTGACGTTGAGAACCGTCTGGAAGAGTAATTACAGGCATGTTTTATCCTTTACAGTGGTGTTGCACACGAAGCAACACATGCTAAAAATTAATAAGTCTAAATAATAGATTGTCTAAGATGTAAGGATCAATCAACCACACAAAGGTCGGGAACACTTACAAGTCGGTCATTGTACGACTCTTAATCAGCTAATGCAAAAAAGAATCGAGATCACAAAAATGATGTCGATTCTTTTATTATATCTAACAATAGAAAGCGTTAACTACACACGTAATATCTTTTGCACTGCATTATGAATCTCAGCACTTGATGCATTACTATTTAGTGAAAACGACACATATTGGTCACCGCGATTAAAGCCCATCGAACGATCGACTTCAGCTAAACAATGAAGTACTTGCCCATCAAGAATAAACGACAGTTCTATCTCTTTTTTATTCATGAATCCATTACTTCTAAATTCAATCTCTTGGTAACCACCTGAGTGCGATTTAAAGTGACCACCATTAAGGTAGCCCTGCTCTATATCTGCTTTCACCATACTAAAGCCTGCGTGCTCTATTTGATGAATGATCGTTGCTGCAACAGGCATTGGTTTTACAATCAGTAAATCACGGTCGGTTGGGTCAATCGAAAAATCAATATCTAGAACAGTTTCAACCCAAACATCACAATGGTTATCACGAACATTTAATGCTGTGATCGGAGTTTCATCAGGCAGCTTAATTGTGAATCGCATCTCCTGCTTCTCCCCTGCTTGGATAACAAAAGGATTTACTGCTTGAGTATGAAACAGAGTCAATGTTTGATAACTAGTACCGTTATCGTTTTCTACTTTAACTTCTGTATTGAGTTTTAGGTGAATTGCATCAATTTTCTGCTCAACATCGCCACCTTGGATATGAACAGTCCCTATTAGAGTGTCACCTTGAAATAACTCTGGATTTTCTAAAATGGTATCTACCTTTGCGGCACCTATACCTAACGAGGCTTTTAATTTTTTAAACATCCTTTCGTCCTTTTATATGCTTTTTATTCAATTCTGTCCGAGGTTACTTGCAACTAAAAACTTAGTCTCAATCTTTTAGACTAGGTACCTAAAATTTGCATGGGTAATTGTAATAAAGCATCACCACTGCTAGCAAAGTACCAGATAATCCCAATAAGTGAACTTACTAACCCTACATACCATGCCGCTGATACCAATTGGCCATACTTATCGAGAGGCAGTAAATGGCTATGATGACGAGCACGCCATTCAAATACGATTTCAAGACTTCCCATAATAAGTAAGAAACCAAAAAGTGCGAGACCTAATTGGTAACTTAATATAACACCACCTACTGCAGCTAATGCGCATAATGTAATACCTAACTTGCTGTTCATTGAGAAGCTGATACTTTTAAGTACGTGTCCCCCATCTAACGGCAATATTGGCAATAAATTAAAGAGATTCAAAAAGGCGTTAAATACAGCAAGGCCTGCAAAAAACATCTCGCCGGTTATCCAATAAACTACCATCAATATTAAAGAGAGGATCAAACCAAAGAATGGCCCCATAATAGAGATAACAACATCTTGCCAACGTGTATTTATTTTCTCATCACTGAGTGCTAAACCACCAAGGAACGGGATTAAGTAGATACCTTTCGTTTTCATACCAAAGTATTTCATTGCGCGAATATGGCCGTATTCATGAAATACAAGGCAAGCAATAAGTGATAATGCAAACTCAATAGAAAAGAGCCATGAGTACGCGGCAATACTGGCGGAAGCTAAAGCCACTTTAATTAACTTTGCACTTTTTAACGCTTTCATCCCTAACGAAACAAGCCCTATCAAGCTGAATTTTCTTTCTGCTTTAATTGGCGTATGCGGTACTTGCTGCTCGATATCTTTAGTATTACGAGAGCCTTCTGCAATCAACTGGCCATCAACCATTGCACGATACTCAATAAGAAAAGGCTGCCATGTCACTGTAGCTTCCAAGCGGCAAGTTAATATACTTTCGCCTTGATTGAGCTGAAATTCATGCACGTAATGATCTTGATGATCAGCAGACGCCGCTTGTTGTGCAACTAAAGTATTACCCCAAAACACTTGCTGCCAACCAGCCATTGAACCTTCTAAACGGAGTGGCTGCCCTAAAAAGTCAATAGATAATAGTTCCATTACTTACCTTTACTCTCTTATACTAAATGGTACAAAATAACGTACAGCTGACCTTTATTTGGATAGATCTCTTCAATGATGTTTTTAAGCTCTTCTAAAGTCATGTTTTCTTGTTCTGCATGATACTGATTAAGATCGTCAAAATTAATTGGGTCAACAGCATCAATTGCTAGGCGACAAAAACGACGATTATCTTCATAGGTACTCACTTCGACTTCTGTTCCTACCACGTAATTTTTTTCAGATTCATCACGAATGGTGATTACTTTTTTACCTGACAAAATATCGGCTTCAAAACGTTCAAAAAATGTCATGGCTGTCGGTGCTACTTTCATTGTATTTTCCTAATATAATTCGAGCTGCGACAGTGCAGCTCGAAAATTAACTATTGATAAAAATGGTGTTATTGACCAAAACAGTAGTTAGCCCAATGCGCTAAGCCAGCAGTTACCGAACCAAAGTAATTACCCCCCACAATTTCAATGTTTGGTAATTGTTGCTGTAATGCCGCTCGCAAAATTGGTGAACGAGCTGAACCACCTGTAACATAAATAATGTCTGGCGTTCGACCGGCTTGCTGAATCGCTTCTTTTACTAACTTATTGATGTTGTCTTGTGGCTTTGCAATCGCTTCTGCTAAATCTGACTGATTAAGAGATAACGATAAACCTTCATCTAAGTAACTTAAATCAATCGCATGCTCTAGGTGTTCTGATAACGCGATTTTTGTTTGTTCTGCATCTCGCAATAATTTATAGCTTAATTTCTCATCATAAAGCTTAATTAAACGCGCTAATTTTTCAGGCTCTTGAGTATCGTTCATCATCTGTAAAAGGTGTTTACGGTTACCAAAACCAAAGAAATCTAATTGAGCCACAATATTATTGATCGCTATTGGATTCCAGAATTGAGTCATTGGTAATTCAAGACCTTTATGAGTACGACTTTGAGAACCCAATAAAGGCATTAATTGACGATGTGCTAAATGGATATCTAAATCATTACCGCCAATACGAGAACCACTGTGAGATAAGATCCCTTTGGTACGATCATGATGCTCTCTCCATGACGGTCCCATTTGGATCATTGAACAGTCTGTTGTACCACCGCCAATATCGACAATAAGAACTGTTTTGTCTTCATTTAGTGTTTGTTCGTAATCTAGGCCAGCAGCAACGGGTTCAAATTGAAATTCAATATTCTTAAAGCCAACACGTATGGCCGCACGAGATAATATTGAAATCGCTTGACTATTTGCTTCATCACTCGCTGCACCTTGAAAGTTTACAGGACGACCGATAACTGTGGAGGTGATATCTTGTTGTAGCTCTTGCTCTGCTTTGCTTTTGATGTTCTTCATCATCGCAGTAACAAGATCTTCGAACAAGCTAACTTGAACATCACGCAGACCAGAAACCCCTAGGAAGGACTTTGGTGATTTAACGTAATAAACATCTTCAGGATCATCAATGTAAGTATTCAGTGCTGCTTGGCCAAATGTCATCGACTCAGCATCGACATCAATATCTTCTTCACGGTTAAATGAAATAGCGGTATGAAGTAAACGTTCATTAATATCTGTACTTGGTTGTACACCCCAAATACGGAATAGATACTCAGAAACAGCTTCACGTGTAGGCGCACATAACGCTGAAGGAATAAAGGTGCTATCCCCTTCTAGCTTTAATAGCTTCGCTTGATTATTTTGGATGGTCGCCACTGAGCAGTTGGCGGTTCCGTAGTCAAATCCAATAAACATGTTGTACACCTAGCATCGATAAAAGGGAGCCGATTTTACTCGCTTGTTGTCCCTTTGCCAATCAAAATGAGAAAGATGCTGCTATTCCAACCTGATCTTGATTAATTATGGGCACAATCATCACTTGATTTGAGTCTATATACTTATCAGTCACCAAATATTGAATCGTTGTTGCTAATACTGCACCTGCAATAACGTCTCGCCAGTAATGATGATCATTCTCTACTCGTGAATATCCAACTAACCCTGCACCGAGGTAAGCAGGAAGACCGTACTCCCAACCGTAGCGAAACTGTAAATAAGACGCCCCTTGAAATACTGCAGATGAATGCCCCGAAGGAAAACTTAAATCATCCTCACCGTTTGGTCTCTCTTCTCTTACTGTATATTTTAATGCTTGTGTTGCTGCTAACGTATAGGTTGCGCCTTTAGCAAACATCCAAAAACCATCATAGTCTTCTTTATATAAAGCAATTGAACCTGCAATGATTGGAATTCCTACAGCACCAATATCAGCAGCCATATCTCCTGATTTTTTTTCTTCTGCACAAGCAAAAGAATTCATAAAAATGAATGAACCTGCTATTCCTATTTTTACTAATGATTTCATTGGTGCCCTTTATTTAAGCAATCACTGCATTTAGGTATTATTTCGAAATTATAACGACTAAAACGTGAAGTAATTGTCAATTTATCTACAATTTGAAACGTTTAACCGATTGTTTTTACGTTTATTATGACTGGATAGACCATTTGACGATAAGAGATTGGGTATACTAACGCCGTTATTTCATTAGCTAGGTTTTTACCAAATATATTATGCAGTTAAATCAATATTTTTCGGAAACAGATAATTCATTCGAATTCACCCGTCAGCAAGCAAGTGATTTTGCAAAAAAAGTAGCTGGTGATTTCAACCCTATTCATAACGTAGACTCAAAACGTTTCTGTGTTCCTGGTGATTTATTGTTTGCCGTTTTACTATCTAAAACGGGCATTAGTAACAAAATGCATTTTGACTTTGCCGGAATGGTCGCTGGCGGGACAGCTCTTCATATCAATCACCTTGAAGAGGGTGAATATTCATTATCAGACGAAAACGATAAAGAGTACTTGCACGTTAGCCGTAGCGGTGAGAAAAATTTAAACCCTGAGTTTATCGAGCACGTAGTAAAACAATACGTTCAATTCTCTGGCATGAACTTCCCTCACATCATGGTTCCATTAATGGAAGAAAAGCAATTAATGATTAATTGCCAACGTCCTTTAGTCATTTATGAAAGTATGGATATAGAGTTTACCCGTCTAGATATTTCAACACCAAGTGTTGAATTTACGGGAGCAACTATGGATATCGAAGGTAAACGTGGCCTTGTTAAATTAAACTTTAAATTCACTGAGGACGGTGAAGAAGTAGGACACGGCACTAAACGTATGATTGCTACGGGCTTAAAAGCTTATGATCAAGCGGCAATTGATGATCTTGTTGAAAGATTTACTGCATTGAAAGTGGCTTACAACAGTTAATCTTATAAAACATAAAGTTATTTACAAAAAGGAGCATATTGCTTAATGCCGATCGTTTAGCTACTTGAACGATCCTCCAGATGCCTCATAATCGGTCGTAACGTAAGTTACGGCCGATTTTTTATGTCTGAATTTTCAAAAGAGTTACAAATTACCGCAGAGTTTTGCCACGAACGTCCAATCGATGTGTTCAGTAAGCATATTCCTTTAGAGTGGGTTGAAGAAGCGATTCAACAAACGGGACGAACATCGCTCCGAAAACGCCGACTACCCGCTGAACAAGCTGTTTGGCTAGTTCTAGGGATTGGGCTCCAGCGTAATCGCTCCATTCAAGATGTCTGTGATAAGTTGGAGTTGGCATTCCCTGATGTGGATGGCAAATTCACGCCTATGGCAACAAGCAGTATTATCAAGGGAAAAGAACGTCTCGGTGATAAACCTATGCGCTACTTATTTAAAACTACAGCACAACAGTGGGAGCAACAGTCAGACTTTGATGAAGTTTGCGGTTTGAAGCTTCTTAGTGTCGATGGCACACATTTCAAAACTCATAATACAGAAGAAAATCAACATTTCGGCTTTGCTCAAAAAGGGGCATCGCTTCCGAGTGTACTGGCGGTAACATTGATGTCAACACGCAGCCATCTTGTCTCTGATGCTGCTTTTGGGCCAGTGACAAATAGTGAAATATCCTATGCTCAACAACTAGTGGGCTCAGCACCTGATGATTCATTAACACTCTTTGATAGAGGGTTCACTTCTGCAGAGCTATTTACCACCTGGCGTGGCGCAAGCAGTAACACTCATTGGTTAACACCAATCAAGGCTAAGATGCGTTATGACATCGTTGAGAGTTATACTGAACATGATCATCTCATTGATATGCCCGTTTCACCACAAGCTCAAAAGCTTGCTCCTTATCTTGATAAAAAGTGGCAGGCTCGACTTATTCTTATCCCAACGCCTACAGGTGAAATCAAAGGCTTTATTACTTCTTGCCTATGTCCGGAACGCTACCCATTTGATACATTGGTTAAAGTGTATTGGGAGCGTTGGGAAATCGAGCGCAGTTACGGAGAGCTCAAGCAGTATCAGTTGCAGAACAAGCCAGTATTACGAAGCAAGAAAAAAGTTGGCGTATATCAGGAGTTATGGGGAATATTAACCAGCTACAACATAGTAAGGCTGGAAATGGCTGAAATGGCTAAACAGCACGAAGTTGAGCCCCTGCGGATCAGCTTTATCAATGCACTATTTTTAATTATGGACGAGATGATTTGGGCGAGTGATACACGAAGCCCTGGAGCGATACCAAAAAACTTAAAGGCTCTCAGGGAAAGTGGGAAACGGCTTATTCTCCCCAAGAAACGGAATAGGAAACCATATCCCCGAGCAGTTTTAAAAAAGGCAGTCAAATATCCTAATAAACATACCACTCGCCCTTAAGCGAGTGGCATTAAGCATATTGCTCCTTTTTTTTGTGAATAAATCAAGATAAATCACGATCTGCGCTATTGTTTTACGATAAATATCATACGATACTTAACATATACCTATAACGATTATGAATGCTATGAGCTTCATAACATTACTAAAGCTGGCTAGAATGAA
The DNA here is from genome assembly GCF_057368585.1 of Aliivibrio thorii. NCBI lineage: Bacteria > Pseudomonadati > Pseudomonadota > Gammaproteobacteria > Vibrionales > Vibrionaceae > Aliivibrio > Aliivibrio thorii. The sequence goes on from NZ_CM170654.1 coordinate 1,621,401, forward strand.
ATCAACAATAAATACCAAAGAGCAAGAACAATCCAGGCGATCTACACTAAGAGATCCCCTTTCCGAAAAAACAACATCCCCACTTATAAATAATCATTACACATGCTGCGAATGTTATGCCGCTTGGTTCGGAAAACCTATCTGCATAGCGTGTGGAAAAGAAAAGTTTGTTGTCATCACTGATTTATATTCCGAAAGGGGTAAATTTGATATCTTCTAATTACTCGCTTAATTAAGATTGAAGTCTATCTCATGATAATATCTATATAACGTAAGCAGTCATTATTTGTCCTTAATACCGGACATAAAAAAGCCCACTTATTTCTAAGCGGGCTTTTTAAATACATTACAGTAAGATATTACTCTTCTGTTGTATCTTCATCAGATTCAGCTTGAGGCATATCACCAGCTTCAGTAGTTACTGCCGCTTCTGTGATCCCACCCTCTTCACCTTCAAGGATTTCAAGTTCTTCTGGTTCATCAATGCGTTGTAGGCCAACTACATTTTCATCTTCAGCAGTACGGATCAGCGTAACACCTTGGGTATTACGACCCACTTGGCTTACTTCTGATACGCGAGTACGAACTAGCGTACCTGCATCAGTAATCATCATGAACTCATCTTTAACATCAACTTGAACCGCACCAACAACGCTGCCGTTACGCTCAGAAACTTTGATAGATACAACACCTTGTGTTGCTCGGCTCTTTGTTGGGTATTCAGACAGTTTAGTACGTTTACCGTAACCATTTTGAGTTGCCGTTAATACATCCCCCACTTTTCTTGAATAAAATGCAGGCGTTAACAATGGGTTAGTTAAGTGCATTGCTGCTTTATTCAATTTAACACGAGGAACAATTAACGAAACAACCTGATCTTCACCAGTCAGTTTCATACCACGAACACCCGAAGCAGTACGACCCATTCCACGAACATGCTCTTCGTTGAAACGAACCACTTTACCTGCTTTAGAGAACAGCATGATTTCATTTGAACCATCAGTGATATCAACACCGATCAATGAATCATCTTCACGTAGATTAACTGCAATCAGGCCGTTTGCACGAACTTTAGCAAATTGATCCAGAGATGTTTTCTTAACCGTACCATCACCTGTTGCCATGAAGATAAACTTATCTTCAGAGTATTCAGATACTGGTAGAATCGCTGTAATACGCTCACCTTCTTCTAAAGGAAGAATGTTTACGATAGGCTTACCACGAGCAGTACGGCTAGCTTGAGGAAGTTGGAATACTTTCAAGCTGTATGCTTTACCACGCGTAGAGAAGCAAAGGATATTATCATGAGTATTAGCAACAAGTAGACGCTCGATATAATCGGTGTCTTTCATCTTCGTTGCACTCTTACCTTTACCACCACGACGCTGAGCTTCGTAATCACCTAGGATTTGGTACTTAACATAACCTTCACGAGAAAGCGTTACTACTACGTCTTCTTGTGTGATTAAGTCTTCCATGTCGATATCGTGAATTGCAGCACCAATTTCAGTACGACGCTCATCACCATAAGTATCACGAACGGCTACTAATTCGTCACGGATAACTTCCATTAGACGTTCAGTGCTTGCAAGGATATGCATTAGCTCTGCGATCTCATCCAATAAAGCTTTGTATTCGTCTAGAATCTTTTCATGCTCTAAACCAGTTAAACGGTGTAGGCGAAGTTCTAGAATTGCTTGAGCTTGTTGTTCCGTTAAGAAGTATTTGCCTTCACGAATACCAAACTCTGGCTCTAACCAATCAGGGCGAGCTGCATCTGTTCCTGCACGCTCTAGCATGTCAGCTACGTTGCCAAGATCCCAACCGCGAGCGACTAGGCCTAGTTTAGCTTCTGCTGGAGTTGGCGCATTTTTGATTAGCTCAATGATTTCATCAATGTTTGCTAATGCTAGTGCTAAACCTTCAAGGATATGAGCACGATCACGCGCTTTGCGTAATTCAAAAATAGTACGACGAGTTACCACTTCACGACGGTGATCAACAAAACACTTCAACATTTCTTTCAAGTTGAACAGTTTTGGTTGGCCATTGTCTAGTGCAACCATGTTTACGCCGAATGTAGTTTGAAGCTGAGTTAATGAGTACAGGTTATTAAGAACCACCTCACCGACTGCATCACGCTTACATTCAATAACAATACGCATACCATCTTTATCAGATTCGTCACGCAGTGCTGAAATGCCTTCTACTTTCTTATCTTTAACAAGCTCTGCAATCTTTTCAATTACACGGGCTTTGTTTACTTGATAAGGGATCTCAGTAACAATAATGGTTTCTTTGCCATTCTTGTCAGCTTCGATGTTTGCTTTAGAACGCATGTAAACTTTACCACGGCCTGTTTTATATGCATCAACGATGCCTTTACGACCGCTGATTAATGCAGCTGTCGGAAAGTCAGGACCTGGAATGTAGTTTATTAGCTCATCGATAGTGATATCTTCATTCTCGATAAATGCTAAGCAACCATTAACCACTTCTGTTAAGTTATGAGGTGGAATGTTTGTTGCCATACCAACAGCGATACCTGATGCACCATTAACTAATAAGTTAGGTACACGAGTTGGTAATACTGCAGGGATTTGTTCTGTACCATCATAGTTAGGAACGTAGTCTACGGTTTCTTTGTCTAAATCTGCCAACAGTTCGTGAGCAATTTTCGACATACGAACTTCGGTATAACGCATCGCCGCCGCTGAATCCCCATCGATAGAACCAAAGTTACCTTGGCCATCAACAAGCATGTAGCGTAGTGAGAACGGCTGCGCCATACGTACTATCGTGTCGTATACAGCACTATCACCGTGTGGGTGATATTTACCAATTACGTCGCCGACTACACGGGCAGATTTTTTATATGGTTTATTCCAATCATTACCTAATACATCCATCGCGAATAAAACACGGCGGTGTACAGGTTTTAGACCATCACGCACATCTGGAAGAGCACGACCAACGATTACTGACATCGCATAGTCTAGGTATGAACCTCGAAGCTCATCTTCAATATTTACGGGCGTGATCCCTTTAGCAAGATCGCTCATAGAGCCAATATCCCTCAATTAGTTCTGTCGTATCAATATCAATTACTTTATCAATCATACTATCTATAAAGACAAAGTAATTGATACTGATAAACGTGCAAGATTGCAAAATATAGCACATAACACTTCTATTTCGCATCGTTTTAATTCGTAAAACAGCTCTTAAGCTTAAGAATCCTACGAAATCGGGAGCAAGTCACATAGCTGAGCATCATATTCTTGAAAAAGCTCATAAAAACGGTGAAAAAATCACCATTTTAAAGTCTCTCTTTCTGTTTTTTTTCTGTATATAATAAGAGGAAGATAAAAAAGGAATAATTACTATGACTCAGCAGTTAAATGTCGATCCGGCAGAAATCAAAAAATTTGAAGATATGGCGTCTCGTTGGTGGGATCTAGAAGGTGAATTTAAACCACTGCATCAAATCAATCCATTGCGCCTAAACTACGTATTAGATAATGCAAATGGCTTATTTGGTAAGAAGGTATTAGATGTTGGCTGTGGTGGCGGTATCTTAGCTGAGAGCATGGCAAACCAAGGCGCTGATGTTATCGGATTAGATATGGGCAAGGAGCCTCTTACCGTTGCTCGATTACATGCCTTAGAGACAGGTACTATATTAGAGTATATTCAGTCCACAGCTGAACAGCATGCCGAAGAAAACCCTGAAACATACGATGTCATTACGTGTATGGAAATGTTAGAACACGTCCCTGACCCACTCTCTGTCATCCAATCCTGTGCAAAGATGATAAAACCCGGCGGACACGTATTTTTCTCTACATTAAATCGTAATATTAAATCTTACCTATTTGCGATTGTTGGTGCAGAGCAATTACTTAAACTTGTACCTAAAGGCACGCATGATCACGATAAGTTCATACGTCCATCAGAGCTATTAAAAATGCTAGATCAAACCGCATTGCAAGAACAAGGTATTACAGGCTTACATTACAATCCGTTAACAGATGTCTATTCATTAGGCAAAAACGTAGATGTTAACTATATCGTTCATACCTCCCTATAAGTCTCTATCATAATTTTCACTCTTTATCTGTGTTCTTAATACAAATAAAGAGTGAATTAATTTCAAAATATCTCAATTCTTAACTTGTTTACTAAAGCCGCATAAATGCTAAATTTAGAACAACAAATCAGCAATTTTTTTTGATTCTTAGAGATCCACCTAAACCACAAAAATCAAGAAAAATATTTTTTCAATTGTCTACTTCTCCACCATTACTAAATACGCTATTTCTGATGTCTTGATATAGCTAATCTCACTCGGTTAGTGCCTACTTACTGTTTTTTTTAATTCATAGGTTATCCACAGGGCAGTCTCATTTCCTGACTTGATTACCTCACAATTTATCACTATCTTGTACTCAATTACTTATTAAGCCCTACATGTTGTGTTTAGTTCCAAACTCAACACTATGAGCTTGATCACAAATTAATAACGAAAATTACAAATATTACATCTTTCGTTCTTCATCCTAAGGAAAAGTAGCAAATGACCCAACAGCTTACCGTTACTAAGCGAAATGGCACCACAGAAAAGATCAATTTGGAGAAGATCCACAAAGTGATCACCTGGGCTGCAGAAGATCTAGATAATGTTTCAGTATCTCAAGTTGAAATGAAATCTCATATCCAATTTTATGATGGTATGAAGACATCAGATATTCATGAAACCATTATCAAAGCAGCTGCCGATCTTATCTCTGAAGAAACGCCAGATTACCAATACCTTGCGGCTCGTTTGTCTGTTTTCCACCTTCGTAAAAAAGCGTATGGCGAATTTGAGCCACCAAGGCTGTTTAATCACGTACTCAATCTAATCGAATTAGGTAAATACGATAAGCACATTACTGAAGATTATACTGAAGCAGAATTCGACCTGATGGATCAAATGATCGATCACAGTCGTGATATGGACTTTTCATACGCTGCGGTTAAACAACTTGAAGGCAAATATTTCGTTCAGAACCGTGTAACGGGCGCGATCTACGAAAGTGCACAATTCCTTTATATCCTTGTTGCAGCATGTTTATTTGCAAAATACCCTAGAGATACGCGTCTTGATTATATTAAGCGTTTCTACGATGCAACATCTACTTTTAAGATTTCACTGCCAACTCCAATTATGTCAGGAGTACGTACTCCTACGCGTCAATTCAGCTCTTGTGTTCTTATTGAGTGTGACGACAGCCTAGATTCAATTAACGCAACTGCTGGTTCAATTGTACGTTATGTATCTCAACGTGCTGGTATTGGTATCAATGCAGGTCGTATTCGTGCTCTTGGCTCTGAGATCCGTGATGGTGAAGCTTTCCATACGGGTTGTATTCCATTCTACAAATACTTCCAAACAGCAGTAAAATGTTGTTCTCAAGGTGGTGTTCGTGGTGGTGCTGCTACCTTATTCTACCCTATTTGGCATCGTGAAGTTGAATCTCTACTGGTTCTAAAAAACAACCGTGGTGTTGAAGAAAACCGTGTTCGTCATATGGACTACGGCGTACAAATTAATAAACTAATGTACACTCGCCTAATTAAAGGTGGTCATATTAGTTTGTTCTCACCATCTGATGTTCCTGGTTTATATGACGCATTCTTTGCTGATCAAGTTGAATTTGAGCGTCTATATGATATCTATGAACAAGATACGTCAATCAAGCGTGAAACCGTAAAAGCAATTGACCTGTTCTCTTTGCTTATGCAAGAGCGTGCGTCAACAGGTCGTATCTACATTCAAAATGTCGATCACTGTAATACACACAGCCCATTTGACCCAAGTGTTGCACCAGTTCGTCAATCTAACTTGTGTCTAGAAATCGCGCTACCAACTAAGCCATTAACACATGTTAACGATGAAGAAGGTGAAATTGCACTTTGTACTCTATCTGCGTTTAATTTAGGTGCGATTGAGAAACTTGAAGATCTTGAAGAATTAGCTGAGCTTGCAGTTCGTGCTCTTGATGCATTACTTGATTACCAAGACTACCCTCTTCCTGCTGCATACAAATCAACCATGAATCGCCGTACATTAGGTGTTGGCGTTATTAACTACGCTTACTACCTTGCGAAAAATGGCGTGAAGTATTCTGATGGCAGTGCAAACGGACTAACACACAAAACGTTTGAAGCAATTCAGTTTTATCTTCTAAAAGCATCTGTTGGTTTAGCAAAAGAGCAAGGCGCTTGTCCTGCGTTCAATGAAACAACTTATGCGCAAGGTATCTTACCTATCGACTCTTATAAGAAAGACATCGATAACGTATGTACTGAGCAATTACATCTAGATTGGGAAACATTGCGTCAAGAGATTAAAACTCACGGCCTACGTAACTCAACACTGTCTGCATTAATGCCTTCAGAAACGTCTTCTCAAATCTCTAACGCAACCAATGGTATTGAACCACCACGTGGCTTTGTGTCAGTAAAAGCATCTAAAGATGGCATCTTGAAGCAAGTTGTTCCTGATTACGTAAATCTAAAAGATAACTATGAGTTACTTTGGAACATCGGTTCAAACGATGGTTATCTACAACTTGTAGGTATCATGCAGAAATTTGTTGACCAAGCTATCTCTGCAAATACAAATTATGATCCAAACCTTCAGCCAAATGGCAAAGTGCCAATGAAACTGTTGTTAAAAGACCTATTAACGGCTTATAAACTAGGCCTTAAAACTCTTTATTATCATAACACCCGTGATGGTGCTAGCGACTCACAAGGTGATCTTGGACAAGATGACGATTGTGCAGGCGGCGGTTGTAAGATCTAAGTTTTCATTCTAAAATCAAGCCCGCTTTCATTAGCGGGCTTATTTATCTTTTAGCTCTATATCTATAATTATTAATCCAATATGTGCCTAAATTCGTATAGGTATCTATCGGCATAATTTTTAAATAAAGAAGCCCTTCTCTATTTCTTTGGCTTTAATCACATTGAGGTTTCCATGGCGTACAGTACTTTCCGACAAGAAAAAAATGATCAATTGAAAGAACCTATGTTCTTAGGTAACTCGGTAAATGTTGCTCGTTATGACCAACAAAAATTTCAGATCTTTGAAAAACTTATCGAAAAGCAACTTTCGTTCTTCTGGCGTCCGGAAGAAGTTGATGTTTCTGGTGACCGCATTGATTACAATAATCTGCCAGAGCATGAACAACATATCTTCATCAGTAACCTAAAATACCAAACTTTATTAGATTCAATCCAAGGTCGAAGCCCAAACGTTGCTTTACTGCCTTTGGTTTCTATTCCTGAATTAGAAACATGGATTGAAACATGGTCTTTCTCTGAAACGATCCACTCACGTTCATACACTCATATTGTTCGAAATATTGTTAATGATCCTTCAGTAATTTTTGATGACATCGTTGAAAATGAAGAAATCCTAAAACGTGCAAAAGACATTGCACACTATTACGATAATTTGATCCAAGCAACAAATGATTACCACCGTCTAGGCGAAGGCACTCATACGATCAATGACGAAGAAGTTATCGTGTCAAAACGTGAATTAAAGAAAAAACTTTATCTTTGTTTAATGTCCGTTAATGCACTAGAAGCGATTCGTTTCTATGTAAGCTTCGCTTGTTCTTTTGCGTTTGCAGAACGTAAATTAATGGAAGGTAATGCAAAGATCATCAAACTCATTGCTCGTGATGAAGCCCTTCATTTAACCAGTACTCAGCATATGGTTAACCTACTCCGCACGGGGCAAGATGATCCTGAATTTGTAAAAATTGCAGCAGAGTGTGAGCAAGAATGCTTTGATTTATTTAAAGCAGCAGCGGAACAAGAAAAAGAATGGGCAAATTATTTATTTAAAGATGGCTCAATGATTGGTTTAAATAAAGATATTCTTTGTCAATACGTTGAATACATCACTAACCTACGTATGAAAGCCGTTGGTCTTAATAGTGCATACGAAGGCGCAACTCAAAACCCTATTCCATGGATTAACTCTTGGTTAAGCTCTGATAATGTTCAGGTTGCTCCTCAAGAAACAGAAATTAGTTCATATCTTGTTGGGCAAATTGATAACGATATGGATGCAGATGATTTAGGCGATTTTGAGCTTTAAGTTTATCTGAAAAATACAAGCCGAGCCTAGTTGCTCGGTTTTTTTATGCCTACAATTTATGACCTCATCCACAATTTAGACTTATCGATAGAATTAAAAATGAGACATCACTTCATATAATTATTCATATATGCAATAATTTCTTGTAATAACATAATAATTATAAAAGTAAATTATGGCAAAGAATCTATGGAATGATTATTTACTGGAGCAAGTACGCCAGTTACCCTCAGCTTCATCCAAAGAGCAGGTTCAATTTCACCTGAATACGATCACAGTTGAAGCATTAAAACAAAATCAAATTGTCCCACCACAATTTGACTATATACTTCAAGCTTACCTTCTCTCTCGTTCAGGGAAATTAATCGAATCCATCAGTTTATTTTTTGATGCCATTACTTTTGCTCAGCAAAACAAACAAGAGTTCTTAATCTGTTTCTGTAATTATAATATCGGCACACTTTATGGAATGCTTGGTAATTATTTTTATGCCCATAAGTTTTTAACAAAAGCAGAAAAATCACAGCAATTTTGTGATAATTATATAACAGGGCTTATTAAAAATAATATTGGTGATATTTTTCGTCAAATTGGTAACTTCAGTGAAGCTCTTATTTATCTTTACGAAGCAAAAAAGCGACTAGAGCAATACGGCTCAAAGTCATCAATCGCTTTACCACTCTTTAATATTGCAGAAATTAAAGCAAAACAATGTCGTTTTACTGAATCCCAAGCGATCCTCAACTCCCTTTTTCATCATATCCAAAATGAGCCTCGTTTTTTAGGTTTTTACTATAAAATCAAAGCTGAAATCTCGAATGGATTAGAGCTACTAGAAGAAGCTGAAAAATATCATCTACTTTCAATTGAAAAAATGAAAGTAAGCCAACACGATTATTATTATGCTGAAATGATTTTAGAATATTGTCAATTTTTAACCAGCTATGATAAATACTCAATGCTTGATCAATATATTAAACAAGGGCTAGATATTGCTAAAGCCATTGAGAGCGATAAGCTAATTGATGGTTTCAATGACATTATCTTACTTCGAATTAAAGATATTAAAGAAATAGACATCAGAGAAAAACATTATCAAACCTTAACCTCTTCTCTACTGAACTCTAGACGAGAATTACTTAAAAGAGAAAGTGACTACCTACAGCAGCTTTATCGTCTTAACATCGCTAAACTTGAACTTAGTACAGTAAAATCGTTGTCTGAAAACTTAGCGCTAATTAATAAGATTGGTCAATATATTAATAATAGTACCGATATTCAAAGTATCTTACCTAAGATCCAAGAAGATCTTTCTGCGTTATTCCAAACAGATACATTGGCATTAGGCTTTTATGATAAAGAAAAAGACAATATAACGATTCACTACATGGATGACAAACAACTGGTCACACACCCTTATATAACCCATTGCCAAACTGAAGCGACTTATATGAGTTATTGTATAAAAAGCGATTCCTCATTTTATTTTAATCATATGAATTCAGAACAAAAAGTAATAATGCTAGGAGATAACTGCGATAAACGAGTGACTTGTAAATCAGTCATGTTCTCTCCCATTAAGTTTAATGGAAAAGTACAAGCTTGCTTTACTGTACAAGCCAAAGAAAGCTACCAATACCAAGCATTTCACTTTGAACTGTTTATTCAATTGATTAACTATATTTCCATTGCACTTGAGAACCAATACAACCGTCAACAGTTATTGTATTTATCACAAACAGATCACCTAACCCAACTTTGGAATCGTAACTCTCTTGAGTCACATTTTAATCAACTCAAGCGACAATCGACTCAAAATTATACGGGGATCATGCTAGATATCGATCATTATAAAGAATACAACGACACTTATGGCCATATTGCTGGAGATGAAGTTTTAATCAAGATAAGTCAACTCATCAAAAAGCATTTTCATTGTTTAAAAACACGAGTATATCGCTACGGTGGTGATGAGTTTTTCATTCTAATCTCTGAGATCGTTCAAGATAAAATGCGTAACAAAATCGAATGCTTATTAAGTGAAATTAAACACTTACCGATCCCTCATAAGAACTCATGCTGCTCAGAGGTAATATCGGCATCCGTAGGAATTAGCTACGCTATCGACCCATCAGGTTCTTTAACTCTTAATAAACTTATAGAGCAAGCAGATAAAGCATTATACAAGGCAAAAGACAACGGAAGAAACTGTTACTATGAAGGCTCTCAAATGGAAATACTAACGGAAAAACCTTAGTTATCAATACCAAATGAAAGCTGACCCACTTTTTAAAAATCACCGTTTGAATATTAGTCCACTTATTTTACTTTCATCAAGTATTCCTGATTTTCTCTTTGATTATAATCTATAACTGTCCCCACTCAGCTGAAGGACAGGTAGGTACAGGTTGCTCCACTTTCCAATAGCCCATTGCCTACGAAATAATATGAAGGATTGTGGGATCTTGGCGTTAAACTGAGTTTTTGCAACAACCCCATCTTTAAATCCGAGATTAACCTGTTAGATTTCACAGTAGAAATAAGATCAATATAATAATAAATTATGTTTATTGATTAACAACGTAACGAGGTAAAAATAGAACCTATTTTCTGTCTATGTCTAGTTTTTTTATGGTTTACTCCAACCATAATAACTTTGAATGAAGCTACTATTTTAATCTTTTAGCAAGGTAACACCCTATAAAACAGTAGTTTTTTTGGCCCAGATTGGCAGCTGGGCCACTTTTTTAAGTTTGTATTTAGAACCTTGTCCAGCTCAAATTATGGGAGAAGTTTAACAGTGGATTTAGTTAAAAATCACAAAACAAATTATAAAAAAGTAGTTGATTTATCTGAACAATCTTGGGGAGAAGCATTACAACATAGTATAACATCTATTAACGCATCAGTTTCTGGTGTTAATCAGTATCAGTGTATGAATACAAACAATGTTTTTTCTCATTTTTGTACAACGTCTTACTTAGGTTTAGAGTTTCATCCATCGGTATTCTGGGATCTTGGCGTTAAACTGAATTTTTTACAACAAGCCCCCTATTTTTTACTCCTATTATGCTATTATTTTGTTATCTATTTTATCTAAATAATTCGATATTATATGCTCAAAATACACATTAATCAGATTGTCACTTTAACTAATCAAGTCAATAAATCCCTGTTAGAACTCATGGAAGATCAAGGAATGGTAATTGAATCCCATTGTCGCAATGGTGACTGTGGAACGTGTCGCTGCACACTTACCTCAGGAGAAGTCAGCTACCAATCATTCCCTTTAGCTTTTTTAGCCCCTAATGAAATCTTACCTTGTGTATGCAAGGCAGAAACTGACCTCGTCCTTGAAGGGGTTAATTTTCAAATGTCCGAAAAAAAGGCATAAAAAAACGATCCGCTTGGATCGTTTCTTTTCTTAATAGAATCAATATTTATTGCAATGTACTTTGCGGTACATAAATTTCAGATTCTCTATTTAATGACTCATAGTGACCAAACATCGGTTTCTTTTCTAGACATCGACGTAACATATCAAGCATAAGCGTTGAAACAATTGAGCGCATTTCATTATAACTATAATTACGCTTAAGACTGATCAGTTGCCCCCACTCCCCGTACGGTGTCGATAGTGCCACTGCAACCTTGCCTTGTATCATTGGACCTGATGAAAGACCAATTGCTGTTTGTGTTCTTTCGCGTGTTGCTGCCGCTAATGCTAATGCGGCGGCCAAAGGGTCTTGTCCTGCCATTTGCTGATCAACCAGTGAAGACAAAATCCAGCCTTGCTTCATATTGATACGAATTTGCTCATCTTCTTGTAGCCAACTCGTCAACCAACCACCAGTTGCTTGTTCTGCAACCGTTAAGTTTAGTGAAAACTCACTTAGTAGTGCGCCGACATTAGGAAGCATAGATTCATCAACGCTAACAACATTATCGCCGAGTAAATGATACATTCTTTCTAATACAGGAAAACGTTCATCATGATTTGCTGGACCAAATAGTTTGACTTCAATAAAAGGCAAAGATGAACGATACCCAATTTCAAATCCATGAGGTAAGTGGATTTGCTGCAATTTATCTTGAATACCAGATTCAGATAAACCAAAAGTAAACAAACGGCTGCATTCAGACGCTTCTACCATTGGGTGCCATTGTTTCATCCGAGGTAAGATCTGATGCTCTACCATAACTTTAAATTCAGACGGCACACCTGGAGTAAATATCACTATTGATTGATTTACTTCAATAAAGAAACCACAAGCTGTCCCTACTGGGTTATCAATAAGCTGAGCGCCTTCTGGAAGCATAGCCTGCTTAATATTACTGTGTGGCATCTCTTTACCTAGCTCTAAGTATCGAGCTTGCATTCGATCTAACCAATATTGAGACATTACAAGTGGGGTATTTAATACCTTTGCTGCTGCTTCTCCAGAAATATCATCCGACGTTGGCCCTAACCCACCATTTACAATAACGACAGACGCAGTCGTCGCTTGATGTTGAATTTCAGCAACTAACGCCTCAATATTATCGCCAACAGTAGAACGGTTCGATAATTTAAAACCGTGTTGATAAAATAGTTGAGACATCCATGCAGCATTGGTATCAACAATATCCCCATGTAAGACTTCTTCACCTGTGCTAATCATTGCAACTTGCAACATGCACTCTTCCTCTTTGATATTTCTATAATTATGTCTAATTTATCACATTAAGCGATTTAAAAAACCCATCTACTTCCAATTATAGTGAATATTCTAGCCATAAACCAATGTAAATAATAACTTACACTTAGTGTAATTTAAATTATACAAATAATTGAATTTAAATTCGATACGGCGTACATTTACATCATTGAAAAAAGCACTCAGTTTGAACTGATTTAGTATAGAAGATGTATAAATGAAGACAAAAGTTCTCGGAAGCTCTCTAATTATCGCAGGAACCACTATTGGTGCAGGAATGCTCGCTTTACCTCTTGTATCTGCTAGTTTAGGTTTCTTTACAGCAAGTCTACTCATGATTGGAATATGGGCAATCATGAGTTACACCAGCTTGTTGATGCTAGAAGTTCATCAGTACGGACAACGAAGTGCTACATTACATAGTCTTGCTCTTCAATTTCTAGGTAAAAATGGGCAACGAATTGCTACTTTTTCAATGTTATTTCTTTTTTATGCGTTATGTGCGGCTTATATCGCCGGTGGCAGCGAGCAATTCCATTCAAAAATTAATATCATCTCACCTTTTGAATTATCTAAAACTGGTTCAACTATTCTCTTCACTGTAATAGTTGCCATTGTTATTGCATTGGGAACAAAAACAGTTGATGTGATTAATCGTGGTTTATTTACATTAAAGCTAATCATGCTGGTATCAATTCTGTTTTTCTTGACTCCGAATATTACTGGCGAATACTTGATGTCACTTCCTGTTCATCAAGGTGTATTTATTACTGCGCTCCCTGTAATTTTCACGTCTTTTGGCTTTCATGGAAGCATTCCAGCTATCGTTAATTACCTTGATTTAGATATCAAAAAAATCAAAACAAGTTTACTCATTGGCTCTTCGCTTCCTTTGGTTATCTATTTATTTTGGCAAGGCATTACTTTAGGTCAGCTTTCTCAATCTGAATTTGAGCAAATTAACGGATTAAATCAATTTATTACAACCATTCAACAATCAATTGACCATCAGTTTATTCAATTGGCTTTATCTTTATTCGCTGATTTAGCACTATTAACTTCATTTATTGGAGTCAGCTTGGGTCTATTTGAATTTCTGAGAGATTCGTCAAAACAATGGCAGAAATCATCAGTAATTACTGCTTTATTAACCTACATTCCACCTTTAATGTTTGCTTTATTTTACCCGCAAGGTTTTATTACTGCACTAGGCTACGCAGCAATAGCTCTTGTGATATTGGCTCTATTTTTACCTGTGGCTCTGGTTATTTCAGCACGAAGAACACACAAAGAACCTGGATATACTGTGGCAGGTGGTAACCCCGCTTTGGTTATTGTTTTAATTTTTGGCTTAATCATTATTGGTAGTCAGTTATTCAGTTCTCTTTAATAAGTTCCACCCACAACAATTGAACTAAATGCACATATTATAAACCTCTGTATTTAAGGCCTATTTATCTCTTCGAATGAGGAATAAAGAGGCCTTTTTTTACTTTTATGTTTTGCTTTTCTCAATTAATAGTAGATAATTGTGATCTAGCTCAGTATTTAATTGATTAAGGACTTTCTGTGAAAAAACAAGCAATAGCCAGTTTGCTTTTAGGTTGTGCAGCGTCAACACACGTGTACGCACTCGATACTAATAGCGCTTATAACATGGAATATAAAAATGATTGTTCTACAAACATTTATTCTAGCTATTGTTCAAATGCCACTTTTAACTTTTCTCCAATGAGATTAGACGATGATACGACGCCATCAAAAGTAGCAGAAACAGATGCTTTTTCTACAGATACTCCACTGCCTCATTACTTACGCGTATCTGATGAGCGTGATTGGGATTATCTATTAGAGCAGTCTTATACCATTCTTGGTTTAAGTGTTGCGACAGTAGGTTTAATGACATTTTTACCAGAAAGCATTACAAAATGGGATTCTGAAGACTCAAGTCTCAAAGGGCTTGGTAGCAAATGGAAAGATAATGTTAGTGCAGGCCCTGTTTGGGATAAAGATGAACATTTCTTAAATTACGTTATGCACCCTTACTTTGGCGGTGTTTACTATACTGCTGCTCGTCATGCTGGCTTTAACGAGTTCGAATCTTTCTTATACTCTACGACTATGTCTACCTTCTTTTGGGAGTATGGCGTAGAGGCATTCGCTGAAGTGCCATCAATTCAAGATTTATTTGTTACTCCATTCTTTGGTGCTGTTGTTGGTGAGTTAATGCTACAACAAGAACGAAGTATTACCGAAAATGGTGGTGAAGTAATGGGCTCTGAAGCACTTGGTAGCTTTAGTCTATTCTTCTTAAACCCTGTAGGCCATATACACTATTGGGTGACAGATGCATGGGGTGGTGATACAGAAGTTAACCTAGCGTACAATGCATGGTTCAGTAATGGTGATGCTGCACAATTTGCTTATGATGCAGGCATGCCTTACACTGACCAATTTGTTGGACTTGAAGTTAAATTAAAGTTCTAAACATATAGACGGTCAAAAAAAGACATCCTAAGCGATGTCTTTTTTTATATCTGAATTTACCCTAACCCGATTTTATACCAATGTTCGCTAAGCTAAATATAGATACAAAAAAACCGAGACAATCTCGGCTTTTTTGTATCTTAAAGCTACTTACTAAAACATTAAGCTGCTTTGTAAATTACTTTATTACCAGCAAGTTGTTCACGTACAACAAGGTTTTCTTCAACTAGCTTTTTCAAACCACCTGTAGCCCATGCTGCCGCTTTTGCTTCTTCTTGACCAGCTGCTACGCCAATCTCTTTTGAATTGATACCTTCAGGATTCTGGCAAACAATATCAAATACAGTCTGTTGCTTTGGTGTAAGAGCAATGTCTGTTGCTATTACTGCGGCTTTAGGCGCTGCTGCAACTACTGCTTCCACTTTTTTCTCAACTGGTTTAGCTACTTTTGCAGGCTTAGCTGCTTTTTTCACTTCAGTTTTTGGTGCAGTTGCTTTAATGCGTTTATGCAGCTTAGACTGTACTTTACGTTTGTGAGCAATTTTCATGAAACTTAAACTCCGTTGCGCTATCTCTATTTTTCAAGCAAAATACGCTCAAAATGATAGCGGAAAAAAGATGTCAATTCCTAAAGTGAAACTCAAATAGTTGTATTGGAATTGGCGAAGCGCGTTTTATACCAAAAAACGCGCAATATTTATAGGGATGCTGGCACTGTATGGCGAAAAGTACGGCACTTTTGCCAAATTTCTTACCAAAAAGGCATTTCATCCGCAACAAACGGGTTTGTTTTACGTTCATATCCAAATGTAGATTCAGGGCCATGCCCTGGTACAAATTTCATGTTATTACCCAAAGGCCACAATTTTGTTTTAATTGAAGAAATAAGTGTCTCGTAATCCCCTTTAGGGAAATCAGATCGACCAATCGCTCCTTTAAACAATACATCACCAACAAAAGCCATCTCTGCTTCTTGGTTAAACAATACGACATGACCTGGTGTATGGCCCGGAGTATGCAACACATGTAATACTTGATTACCAAATTCAACAATATCGCCTTCATTTAGCCATTGAGTTGGTTCAAACGCATCAGTATGTGGAAAACCAAAACGTTGGCTCTGATTTGGGAGACTCTGTAGCCAAAAATCATCTTCTTTATGAGGACCAATGATTGGTGCTCCTGTTAATGCAGCTAAAGACTCAGTTCCACCCACATGGTCTAAGTGACCATGAGTTAAGACTAGCTTAACGATGTCTACATTTAATACTTCAATGGCTTGCATTAGTAAGCTAACATCACCACCAGGATCAATAACAACGCCTTTCATGGTTTCGTCACACCACACAATTGAACAGTTTTGCTCATAAGAAGTCACTGGAATAATTTGATATTGTAAACTCATAACTTTCTCTTCCTAAATTAATTACACTAAGAATACCACGGCTATTATTTTAGGGGAATGTCGATATATCTTCGTCGGCCTTTAAGGTTAATCCACTATTAAATTTGACTCCAATGGTTATCCCACATCACATTGGTTTGGTGACTGACGACCTCTCCTTTTTCCGTTCTATTAATCACCTTGCCAGTGCCTGAACTTATATGCCACTGAGGTAAATCACTACCATTACTATTCACCACGACGCCAGAAGCATCTGCTAGCGAAGCTATCTCAACTAACTGAGTGGTTTTTAAATTCCAAACACCATAACAATTACCTCTTGGGGACGTCGCTACAACGTGCTCTCCCAATACTGCAATACTTGCAATGTAATGATTAAACCTAAGCCACTCTTCTGGCTCTGCCGTTAATAATTGCAATGGTTCACCACGGCGATGTACAGCGACTAATGGAACGCCATCTTCGGCTTCTCCTCTATATTGTTGCCCACACAATACCCGTCCGTCATCGGTTAAAGATAAATGACGAATACTTAGTTTATGATCAGGAAGACCAACGCTCTCTAATACTTCACCTGTTTTAGTGGA
This sequence comes from Aliivibrio thorii, assembly GCF_057368585.1. Taxonomy (NCBI): domain Bacteria; kingdom Pseudomonadati; phylum Pseudomonadota; class Gammaproteobacteria; order Vibrionales; family Vibrionaceae; genus Aliivibrio; species Aliivibrio thorii. The sequence goes on from NZ_CM170654.1 coordinate 1,638,738, forward strand.
TAAATAAACCAAAGCGGGAGCCATTGATTCCAAATTAACAGGAATTCTCCCTTTAGTATGAACACCACCAACACCAATCGCTAACGTTGAGTCATCAATTCGGATCACTTCATGCGGCCCAATACCAAAATCAGTAAACTCATTTATTTTCGTTAAACGAGTACCTTGCAACTGATAAACCCCAATAATCCCTTTGCTTGTTTCTTTCTCTCCCTCTGTTGTGTACAACGTAAGCCCATCAGAAGAGAAAACACCATGTCCATAAAAGTAACGATTAGGCATTGCCGCTGTGATAGAATAACTCTGACCTGTTTTAATATTAAACAGCTGCATGTAATTTCCAGGGCGACGAGCAAAAGCAACGGCCAGCTCACCACTAGGAGAAATAGCAACACCATGTCCTCTCTCGGGTAAAGGAATCGTGTAAATAGGATAACCTTCACTATCTGCAACCACTGCTCCAAAGTGACCATTAGCTGTTCTAGAGCAAGAAATCAAAGAGGCTTTTTTATCTTTATATTGAGAAGAAGAGCAGCCTGATAGCCAAGGAGAAAACACCGCAACTCCAAACGTTCCTTTTAATAATATTCGTCGCTGATTATCAATCTCCATCGGTTGCATTAAACCCTATCGCAATGTTTAATTCGATCGCTACTTCTTCGTGAATTAAATATTTCAAATATTCCAGTTTATTATACAAAGCAAGTGTATTTTGGTAACCGGATTTAGTTTGTAGCGCAGCAAACAATGACGGCGATTCAGGCCAAGTCTCTAGCGTTGAATTCAAATGATCTTCAATTCTTTCTGCCAGATCATTATGCCCTTCTTGGCGTAAGTAATTATCTAACCCTACGCCATTTGCCAAATACAGTTCATGCATCGCCATTACATTATATTTAAGCCAAGTGAGTGACGTTTCTGAGCGCCACGACTCAGAAAAATAAGGCCGAGACTGCCCTATTTTTGCTAATGGGCGACTGAGTTTTTTCATACTGTAATCAAGCTGATTAGCAAGCAAAGCTATATACTCGTTAAGCCACATGGTTTCATCTAGTTGTGACCATGGGTTCACCTGCCATGCTTGGGCTATTTTTTTCGTATTCATCGCCAAATTTTCAGTAATCGCTTGACCTAATTGACACGATTCTACTTTTGGCAACGTCGATGCTGTATCAAATAACAACCACTCTACTGCGCCTAAACCTTGAGTCGTAACACTCTGCTGTTGAATCAACTCATTATTCCAAGTTTGATCTTTTTTCAACAGTTGAGACATTTTTCGCCCAGTGGTGTTTTTCTTATCAGGCCAAAATTGAATATTCCAATTTAATGAGAGCGCGGCTTCTGGCCCTCTCTCTTGACCTTGCAATGCCATCCACGATTGCATGGTCTGTTTCCATTGCATAACAACCGTTTCTTTTGCTATTTGATTCGTACAATACCCTTTAAAACTCTCAGCCAATCGTTGACTAGATTCAACTAAACGTTGAGCAGATTGTTGTTCAATATAATAAACATGGTCAATCATACTTATGGAGTGAGGAACTTGATTAGCCTCATTCGTACTTTGGCAGGCTGTAAGAAAAATAGTACTGCTTAACAATAAATAGATAGTTTTCATGACAACTCCCTTACAGCGAATCTAAAAATGCTAATAACGCATTACGATCTTGAGTTGATAATTGAACGACTTTATCGCGCGCTTGTTGTGCTTCACCACCGTGCCATAAAACAGCTTCTAATACATTTCGAGCTCTACCATCATGCAGCATCTCAGTATGGCCATTCACTTCTTGCGTGTAACCAAGCCCCCATAACGGTGATGTTCGCCACTCTTGACCATTAGCCAAAAACTCTGGTCTATTATCGGCAAGACCCTCTCCCATATCATGGAGTAACATGTCCGTATAAGGATGAATTAACTGATTAGATAACGCTGGTCTGTCTTCAATTTTTGCCGTCTTGATATTCGTTTTATGACAACTTTCACAGCCAATCTCTTTAAATAGTCGTTGGCCTTGAATGACTTGAGGATCTTTCGTATTTCGGCGAATAGGCACAGCTAAATGCTGTGAATAGAATTCGACAAAATTTAAGATCTTATCACTCACTTCTGGTGTTCCACCATGAGGCAGTTTTTCACAAATAGTTTGCGCTTGGGTGCAATCATCTTTAGGAAACATATTACTGGTTAAACCTAAATCACCATTAAACGCTGCGGCATTCTGTTGCATTAGTGTTGGCTGTCCTGCCTTCCAACCAAAACGACCTAAAGCTAATTCATTTGCTTCCGCGTCCCATACACGGTTAGCTTTGCCTGAAATACCGTTATTATCTTGTTTCTGTTGCTCAGAAAAACCTAAAATCGTTGATTCAGGGATAGATTCTAATAGCCCTAAACCAATCATTGGCGGAGCGATACGAGCAGACATCAATACATTCTCAGACATATCACCATAAGCTAACTCTCTAATAGTTAACTTAGGCTTTCGCAATGTGACAACGTCACCATCAGAAAGAGTGATTGTTTGTGTTGTATAGCTAATATGGATTTGTCCTTCAGGCTTTGCACCAGAGAGTGAAAAATCTTGTAGCTGTCCACCATAAATTGGCTCAGGGATAATCCCTTCAAGGATTACACGTTTTTTCTGTTCAGGTGTTAATGCCGGAATACTTAAGCGCACCAACATAGAAACTGCATTAGTGTCGCCTTCTCTTGGTGCATGGCCACGTCCATCTTTAATATGGCAATTCTGACAACCATTAGTGTTAAACAGAGGCCCTAAACCATCTCTAGCATCAGTAGAGGCCGGTGCTTGTACCCAAGGATTACGAAAAAAACTGTTTCCAACACTAAAGTCGAGGCGTTTACTCATTGGTAGGTTTGCTGCAGGTAAAGAAAACGCATTTTGGCCTTCTTTTTTCACGCTTGTTTTTCCACCAGAGGGGATGTTCATAGAAACAGTATCTACGTCAGCAGAAAAAACAGAAAAAGAGAGTGGTAATAGTAAAGCAACTGCTCCAAGCATTACTGAATTCATGATATCTAACATCCTGATAATCATTAATATTATTCTTATCGCTTGCCTAATACTGGCATTATTTATATTTGTTTTATTTCGATAAGATCAATTATTAGAAAATAAAAGAGCTCAATCACTGTCTCGGGGGGGAGAAGTGATTGAGCTAATAGCTATTTTTATTGCGTTTTTTTCTTAGAATTAAAATTCATGATCCGCGGTATCTGGATTTAGACTCGTAATACCAATGACGTTTGCAGCACGTTCGATTGACGCAGTTTGCAATACAAGCGACATGATTGATTTATTTACTAATGCATTACCCGCCGCATTATCTGATGCAATCAACTGATCGAAATGTTGATTATCTTTTTCAGCCGCTGATACTAACGTACCGACTTGAGTGCGCGTTGCATCAAATTGTTGTTTAATTTCTTTGGCTGCTTTTTTATCTTCTTTAGCAACCAGATCATGGATGCTTGGACCTGATAATAAAGAACCATCAACACGAGTATAAGTACCTGTGTAAACGTTATAGATACCTTGCTCATTATAATAATGAGAATTGTGTGTATTATCAGAGAAGCAATCGTGCTCATCTTCTGTAGAGTTAGCTTCTAATGCTACTTTCATACGCTCACCAGCTAGCTCACCAAGAGATAATGAACCCATACCAAATAACATCTTACGTAAACCTTGAGTTGATGACTCAGATAGCAGTTCAGCTCTGTAGTTTTTCTCACCTTCTTTCCACTGCTTTTCCATCCAAGACAAATCTTTAATTAACAGTTCAGAAGCTGATTTTAAGTACTCCGCACGACGCTCACAATTACCGTTCGTACATGCCGAGCCAATAACATAATCGGTATATGGGCGTTCACCAGCACCGGCCTTGGTACCATTTAGATCTTGGCCCCACACTAGAAACTCAATCGCATGATAACCTGTAGCTACATTTGCCTCAGAACCACCGAGTTCATTAAGATCCGCTAACTTGTCTACTTCAATATTTTTTACATCAAGAGTTTCTGAGCCAATTTTGATTGAAGTAGAAGCAACGATATTTGCTTTAGCGCCATCGTTACCTAATTCATATTGGTAATCATCAGCCACATAATCAATTAAGCCTTCATCTAATGGCCATGCATTTAGTTGCCCTTCCCAATCATCAACAATCGCATTACCAAAACGGAATACCTCTGATTGCTGATAAGGTACTCGCGCTGCTTTCCATGCAGTTTTAACACTTTGTAAGCCTTTCTCAGATGGGTTATTCAAAAAAGTATGAATGGCTTTATCAAGTTGCTGAGCTGTCGTTAGTGAATCACTGTATACCGCATGAGCAATATCTGCATAATGTTCAACAACTTCTGTTTGAGTCGCGGCATAAGAAAAAGTAGGCAAAATAAAGAGTGATGCTGTAACGATGTTTCGAGCAAATTTGACGTGGTTCATAAATCGTCCTTGTTGAGCAAATGAGTAGAATATGTAAATCATTAACCAGATCTTGTAAGGTTTTATTAATGATATTTATTTTTATTTGCGTAATATACCCAAAACAAATAGAAATGCAAATATTTATCATTTAGATTAGCGGTGATATTGCAGATATAAAAAAGCCCCATTCAATAATGAGGCTCTATGTATAATTGCCAGTACTTCTCGATTTTCTATCAATCTAAATCAAGTTTATGACCGTGCTCTGCTTTAGATTGCAAATATCCTTCATTGCCTTTTTTTACATGAACGTGCGTATTAAGCACTTCATCTAATTCAATCCCATAATCCTGAATATCTTGTATTTTTTTAGGATTATTAGTCACTAATTTTATTTTCGTGATCCCAAGAGCATTAAGCATTTGTGCTGCTTCTTTAAAATCACGTAAGTCATCCCCAAAACCAAGATGATTGTTTGCTTCATAAGTATTCATACCTTGGCTCTGAAGCTCGTATGCATCTAATTTATTATATAAGCCAATGCCGCGTCCCTCTTGGCGAAGGTATAAAATAATACCGCCACTCTCAGACATACGATTTATAGTCTCTTCTAATTGCTCGCCGCAGTCGCAACGTGATGAATGAAACACATCACCGGTTAAACATTCTGAATGCATACGAACTAAAGGCGTAACTTGAGTTTTATCTGCTTGCTTAAATACGACAGCAACGTGTTCTTTTTCAGTCTCTAACCCTTCAAACGAGAGCATTTCTGCTGGGATATTACTTTGTTGTCCTACCATTAACTCTATACGGGCTCTTACGTCTGCCATGCTGATTTACTGCCTTTTTCAATGAGAAGAGTAGACCTTCTACGATTTAATCAGATAAAAAGATCATAAGCATAGCTAGTAAAAATGAAAGACGCAAAAAAAAGCCTAACAAATGTTAGACCTTTATTAATAAATTACTTATTTATACTAATAACATCAATCAAGTGCTCAATTATTACGCAGAGAAGCAACATAAGAGCAAGGTGATTTTAAGATTTATGCTACATTGCCGCTTTAAAAATGCTCACAATCTCTTCATGAGTTGCTTGTTTTGGGTTTGTAAAACCACAAGCGTCTTTCAATGCGTTTTCAGCTAGGGTATCAAAATCTTCTTCTTTAGCATTTAGTTCAGTCAAACCAGAAGGAATACCAACATCTTTTGATAATTGTTTAATCGCTTCTAATGCCGCTTGAGCACCTTCTTCGTTTGTCATGCCTTCTACATTGACACCCATTGCTTCTGCAACGTCTTTTAAGCGCTCAGGACAAACTTTAGCATTGTAGCTTTGTACGTGAGGAAGAAGAATCGCATTACATACACCGTGTGGAAGATCATAGAAACCACCTAGTTGGTGCGCCATTGCATGAACATAACCTAGAGAAGCATTGTTAAACGCCATACCCGCCATGAACTGTGCGTAAGCCATTTGCTCACGTGCTTCAATATTCTGACCATCAGAAACGGCAGTACGCAAATGTGCTTGGATTAATTCCATCGCTTTAATCGCAACAGCGTCTGTAATTGGCGTTGCTGCAATAGATACATACGCTTCAATCGCATGCGTTAATGCATCCATACCTGTTGCTGCGGTTAGTGATGCAGGTTTAGCAAGCATTAACTCAGGATCATTTACCGACATTAATGGCGTTGTGTGTTTATCAACAATAGCCATTTTAATATGACGAGCTTCATCAGTAATAATACAGAAACGTGTCATTTCAGATGCCGTACCTGCCGTTGTATTAATAGCAACTAACGGCATTTGTGGTTTAGGTGATTGATCTACACCTTCATAGTCAGCAATTTCACCCCCATTAGCGGCAACTAAAGCGATGCCTTTCGCACAATCGTGTGGAGAGCCACCACCAAGCGAAATAACAAGATCACACTGATTTTCTTGTAGGATTTTAAGGCCTGCTTTTACGTTACCAATCGTTGGATTTGGTTGTGTTCCATCGAACACAGCAACGTCTACACCGCGCTCAGCTAATAGATCAGACACCTGCTTAACCATACCAATTGCAACTAGCACATTATCAGTAACGATTAACGCTTTTTTGTAGCCTTGAGATTTAATGCTGTCCATTGCTTCTGTAAGACAACCTGCACCCATTAAGTTTACTGTAGGGATAAAAAATGCACTCATAACCAACTCCATTAGTATTTATATAAATTTTAAGAACTGCTTATGTTGTAACATTGATGAGGATAATAACTTTTTGATCTAAGACAAAAAATGAAACAGGTTTATTTTATTGCAATAAAACTGTGAAGTAGAGCATTTACACTAATGCGTAGGATCACATAAAAAAACGCCAATTTATTGATAATAAAAACAATAGATTAAACAATTAACTGGTGCCCGTTCTCTTTAAGCCATTTTTTACACTCTTGAAAATCTGGCATTACTCGTTCGACTTCTTTCCAAAACTGAGGTGAATGATCGTGATGAATGAGATGGCACAATTCATGAATCACCACATAATCCACTACGCGATTTGGCGCTTGCATAATTAACCAATTAAACTCTAAATCCCCGTAAGGCGTACAACTTCCCCAGCGGCTTTTAAACTCTTTAATACGAATAACCGCGGTTTCAACCTCTACCATCGGCGCATAGCGGTGAACTTTTTCACGAATTTTCTTTTCAGCATTCCGCTTATACCAATTCACCAAAGCGCGATTAATATACTGCGGTTGATGTTTAGGTTCAGGCACGGTGACCAAAATGCGCCCTGCGACCAATTTGGTTTGAGTCAGCTCACCCGCCACTACTTTTAAACGATAATTTCGCCCAAGGTAAGGGAAAGCTTCACCCGACACATACTCTCTCGTATTCGTTGGTGTCGCATGCTGATTTAACGCGAGCTTTTCGATAATCCACGCGTGCTTATCTGTAATTACCTTTTCTATGCGATCAAGATCGAGCCTTCTTGGTACAACAACAGTGACCTTTCCCTCTTCCACTTTAATGGACGCGGTTTTTCTGCGAGAAGTGCGCTCAATGTAAACGCAATAACTTTCTCGCTGGATCAGCTCTGTCTTTTTCTCTTTTGCCATGCTACTTATTTCCAAACTTGGTTTTCGCCAAGTCCATAAAGCGATCTTGTAGAACCGTCACCAAGGCCTTATCACCAAAGGATTGGTCAAGCACAGCACGTTTGATCTCTTTCTTCATGCGTTTTATTTCATCTTGCTTATTGAAGAAATCGACAATTTCCGTTGCTTCATCAAGCATAACCACTAACGCTTGGGTTACCGCTTTGATCTCATCATGGATAGATTCGGCAATCACATCGCCATCACTGACATTGGTGACTTCAGCGATAAGAATATTGTAAAAAGCGAACTCCGTTTCAGACAAACCGACATCTTGCGCCGCTTGTTGATACTGTGACCCAATATCCCCTCTCATTTCTAACATTAACTCAAGCTGCTGTGCCCATTTGCCTGCGGTTTTTTCGATAATGTCACGCAAGCGTAAACTCAACGAACGGTAATATTCTGGGTCTTCATCCAAATTAATCGTAATGTGGTGCTTAATGGCACTTTCTATTTCAGAGGCTTTTGATTCATCTGATTTAATCGCTGTAATGCTTTCTTTAAAATTAGCTGCTAACAAATCAATCGGTGCGATTTTTGGATCAACACCTGTACTAAGAATATGCTCATCCACCAATTGACGCACTTTGGCACCAATCTCGCTCATATCTAGCCCTTCGTCTCGAAATTTGCTTTTTGAGGCGTTGTGGATCTTGCCTAATAACTTCATATCAGGAATAAACGGAGCCGCTTCGGCATCAGGCAAGATAACGTTTAATTGCTTGGCAAACTGCTTAAATGCCATGTCAAATTGCGCTCGCACCGTTTCATCTTTTAATACTAAAACGTAATCATCAATATCGTCACTCGGTTTGCCATTTTTAAGGACTTGCTTAAAGAACGACATGGCACGCGTATGCTTGGCTTTCAGCTTTGGTATTTCATCTTTTAAGCTTTGATACGAACCTTCTATATCATCGCTGCTGAACAACTCTAACGCCTCTGTAAGATGGGTCGCTAAGCCATGATAATCCACCACGTAACCACACTCTTTGCCTTTATAAGTTCGGTTCACACGAGCAATGGCTTGCATTAAGGTGTGATCTTGCAGCTTTCTGTCGATGTACATCACTTGGGCAATAGGCGCATCAAAGCCCGTTAACAGCATGTCTTTGACTATCAAAAAAGCGGTGTTATTAAACTTTTTATTTGTCTCTTCAGTGCCTTGTTTATCGATACCAAAAGGTTTTTTAAAATTAGCGATAACCTTCTTTTGATGCACTTTATCTGTGTATTGAGAGAGGTACTTTTCATCATTGTGATCGCCAGAGATAATCACCTCTGAGTGAGGTGCACCTAATTCATCTAAGGTCTTTTTAAAGATAGCCGCCGCATGACGACTACCCACCACGATCATTGCTTTAAAGCCATCAGGACGAATATGTTCTTTGTAGTGTTTGATTAAATCGATACACACCCAACGAATACGAGCAGGCGCTTCACGAACCGCCTTTTCTACACCGTATTTTCTTTTGATCTCACGTTGTTCTTCTTCAGTGTATTCACCAAAGTATTCTTCAAACAGCTTATCGAGTGAATCACCTGCGACTTCCGATTTCACTTCACGGCCTTCATAAAGCAATTTAACCGTTGCACCATCTTCTACCGCTTGGTTGATTTTGTATTCATCGATGTAACCACCAAACGCTTGACTCATTTTTTGAGTTTTCAGCAATGGTGTTCCTGTAAAACCAATTTTAGGCGCATTCGGTAACGCGGCATTAATCGTCATTGCCAAACCACCAAATTGGGTTCGGTGCGCTTCATCAGCCAAGACAATGATTTTGTCACTTGGGTTTAAATCAACAAAACCTTCGGCTACCGTTTTTTGCTTCTCTTGTTCTTTTTCAAGATCGGCAAATTTTTGCACCATCGCGGTCACAAGATCAGAGCTGTCTTTCTTTAGTAATTCTTTTAATTCTGCCACTGAACCTGCGTTATACACCGTCTCACCCTGCGCATCACGGAAGGTATTTGATAGCTGCTCATCAAGCTGAGTTCGGTCGGTAATAAACACTAATTTGTACTGTTTTAATTCTTCATCACGACGCATTTTTACAGCAAGCATCACCATGGTCAGCGATTTACCACTGCCTTGTGTATGCCAAACCACGCCACTTCTTTCTTTTCGATCCTTGCCTGATTTCAAGCGTTCAATCACTTTATTAACTGCACGATATTGCTGATAACGCGCCACTTTTTTAATTAAGCGACCATCATCAGTTTCAAATAAAATGAAGTTTTGCAGAATATCGAGAAAGTTTGAAATACTGAACATGCCCGCCAATAAACGCTGTTGCGCGGTAACTTCGGTTAATACCTCGTAACTTGCTGCTGGCTCGGCGGCTTGTTGCCACTCATCATGCCCTGCTGAGTTATCTTCACTCTCGTCTAACGCATCATCAGGGATTTGAACCGTAATAGCAGAACGAAGTGGGACGATATTATCGCGTAATAACTGTTGTGCTAATTGTGCATCAGAAAAAGGATACGCGTCTTTCCAATCACCATAATGCTGACTGTTTGAGCTGATGGTGCCCACTTTGGCTTGATCTCGGCAAGTCGATACCATGAGTTGGTTATACCAAAACAGTTTTTCAGCCCCTTCGTGATCATCGGTATGACGTAGATTCGCGTAACGGCGTAATTGATTAATGCCATCACTCATCGGCGCGGAGATATATGGTGATTTACACTCAATCACGGCGAGTGGAATGCCATTAACAAAGCAGACAATATCTGGAATGATGCTTTGGTTTGCGCCTTCTACTTTAAATTGGTTGGTACATAAGAATTCGTTGTTGCTTGGGGTTTCAAAATCAACCAGTTTAACCGTCTGCCCTTTTCGCCCTTTGCCTAAGTCTTGCTCTACTGAGAGATAATTAACCATGGTTTGATAGAAGGCGTGGTTATATTCCATTAAGGCGGCGAAATTGGGGTGCGTAACTTCACGAGAGACTTTGCGAAGGTTCTCGTCGCTTATCCACGGGTTAATGCGTTTAATCGCAGCTTCAAGGCGTTTGACTAACACCACATCACGCAGGTAAGTACGCTCAGGAACACCATCGGCACAGGCATAATCTGGCGACAGTTGTTTGCCTTGAATATAAGTCCACCCTAGTTGAACCAACTGAGCAATGGCAGGGGCTTCTACTTTATTGAATTCGTTATTTTTCATGTACCTAGCCTGATTTTTTCATCACTATTATTATGTCCCGACTTGGGGGGTGACTTAGGGGGTGACTTGGGGGGTCATTGATAATAATCACCAATGACCCAAGGTGTAATTGACGCTAATGTGGTTATTCGCTGTCTACCTTTACTCGTACTTTGCCTGTTAGGAGATCTTGCATAAGGGCTTTTTTAGTATCTGTGATTTTCAATAATCTCTTACGCTTCATTGCTATCGCTTGATCAACTGAATCTAAAGATTTAACAATTGTCTGCATTTCACCTGATGGTGGTAATGCGATTAGAGTATTTCTTATTGCCGTTAAATTAAGTCCAGCCTTTGCCCCTGCATCATTATTTGCTGTAAATTGCTTTTGAGACTCTTCAAATGATAAAAAATGACCTATCCATCGAGAAATATTTTTATCTTTTAATCTAACTAAAGATACATGCTGATTAACATATGCTTCACCAATATCGTCATTAGCAACTGCTATCACACCTAAATCAGCTGTAATAGAAATTAACACATCTCCTGTTTGAACTAATGTTCTTTTACCTTCAGCTGAATTCGGAGGTGTAACAAAAATGGTATCTTTGAACCTGAAATTAATGTGTTCACGCGTTAAATTACCGATACGAATAAAAATAGCACCTGACTTTGAATAATACTGAGCCCAGCCACGTGAACCACTAGTGACAAAAGAAGCTAATGTACCTAGTAGTTCAACCTCCCACGGCTTCGGAATCCTGCCCACTGGCGACTCTTTAAACTCCGTATGTGGTTTTCCATCTACACCGACACCGCGCGTTAGTAGCTCTTGCATCATGCCTGTTTTTAGGTCTTTGAGCTTATTAATTTGCGCCTGTGTTTTTTCTATCACTTCATCGACTGAGGTGAGAATAGAGGCGATTTTTTGTTGTTCTGGAAGTGGTGGGTAAGTTAACTGAATACCTTTTAAAGTTGTCGATGATATCTCAGAAAAGGTACTACCTGCCGATAATTTTTCTAATTCTGGTTTTATCCACGATATATGCTGATATAGATATTCATTATTTATACTCTCTCTACATTGTAAAGATTGAAAACCCTGATTAGTAGTTACAGGAATTGTATTTATAGCAACATAGCCAATACTTGCACGGCTAGTCATTAAAACAGTTCCTTTCGGATGTAATTTCGCAGAACTTTTATTTAGCCCTAGATCAGTAATCTTTTCTTTCGTCTTTGTAATATATCTACTTTTTAAAGAAGTTACTTCTGTTGGAGAAACCCATGGAATATCCCCTCCCCAATATTCAGGTTTAGCTCTCTCTGGTGTACCACCACCAACAATATTACAAATATCCGATAATTTATTTACACTCCACCCTTCAGGCACAAACTCACTCATAACCCAACTCCTTTAAGTAACCTTGCATTACTTGTTCGGCTTCGGTCACTTGTGCATCTAACTCATGCAGAGATACTTGGTATTTGTCCCACCAGTGTTCTAATTGGCTGATGATCTTCGCATCAACATCACCGACCGCTTCTTCAACAACCGCTCGGATCTGCTCTTTGCTTTCAATGCTTGGTTTGAATGCATAATAGTCGTTGTCTTTTTTATCACTTTTTATATCAAAGACGGCCGACACATCAAAGCCGTTTAACATCTCCTCTTGAATGTATTCGTCATTTACTTCACGCATTGGAATGCCACCGTGAAGGATCGCACGAACATCAAAGATCTCCGCCGGAGGTGACGTATCGGCATAACGGCGAATATTGAGGTTAAAATCGTTCTCAGCAATTTCAGATAATGGCACCACACGCGCATAACGCTTAATATCACACTGGCTTTCAAACGAGTGGTTTTCAAAGGTGGCGACAATTTTAGCGATGTCTTCTGGGCGCAGTTTGTTTTGGTTTTTGCCCTCTGCAAATTCCAATTCACCATTAATGAACAACACCTTGCCTTTACGTGCGCTTGATTTGTTTTTATTGATGATAAGCAAACACGCAGGAATGCCCGTACCGTAGAATAACCCTGATGGTAAGCCCACCACGGCTTCTAATAAATCGTCTTCTAAAATCCCTTGGCGGATCGCCTTTTCACTTGAGCCACGGAATAACACCCCATGAGGCATAACCACGCCTACCATGCCTTCGCTGTTGGTGCTGGCGATCATGTGTTGTACAAAAGCTAAATCACCTGCGTCTTTTGGTGGTGTGCCGTAAGGGAAACGTCCAAAACCGTCGTTATCACACTCGTCTTTACCCCACTTTTTCAATGAGAACGGAGGGTTGGCAATAACGCGGTCAAAGCTCATTAGCTCGCCGCCTTCGGTGTGCTGTGGGTCACGCAGTGTATCGCCTTTACGAATATCGGCATTTTGTACGCCATGTAAGAACATGTTCATCTTACAAATTGCCCATGTGTTCAAGTTCATCTCTTGACCATACAGTGACAAGTTCGCGGCATTTTCACCCTGCTTTTCTAATTGGTTACGTGTTTGAACAAGCATGCCGCCCGACCCTGATGTTGGATCGTAAATACGCATTCCTGCATGGGGCTTTAATAACTCAACCAATAGCTGAACCACTTCACTTGGGGTATAAAACTCGCCGCCTTTTTTGCCTGCGCTATCGGCAAACATTTTAATCAGGTATTCGTAAGCCGTACCCAGTAAATCAGGACGCTCAAAATCTTCATTACGTAAGCGATGCTTATTGAAATGCGACAGTAAATCTTGCAGCTTTTTATCTGACAGTTTGTTTTTGATGTTGAAGTCAATCGTCACTAACACGCCTTCTAGCGTCGAGTTGTATTCTTCGATTGATTCTGTCGCTTTGTTTAGCGTTTCACCAATGTTGTGCTTTAAATCTTTAAGTGCTGACCAACGGGCATTTTCTGGGATAAAAAAGGTACTGTCGTATTCGTCTTCATCATTAGCAAGATCTTCAGCTTGAGCCTGAGTTTTGCCTTTGTCGAGGTAGTATTGAATGACTTTTTCTTGAGATTCTTCAAAGGCATCCGATAGGCGCTTTAAAAACATCATGCCGAAGATGTAATCTTTAAATTCAGACGCATCCATGTTGCCACGAAGAATGTCGGCGGTTTCCCATAAGAAGGATTCGAGCTGTTGAAGAGATAGCTTGTTAGTCATGCAATAGAGCCTAATTAATATAAAAGGTAACGTGTATCAAGTAACACGTCTATTCAAACGAATTGATATGTGGTGGATTTTACGAGGTTATGCCGTTGGGGGCAATCGAACCGTCAGATAAACGTAGACAATAGATAAGAAAAAAGCCAACGAATCAATTCATTGGCTTTTGGAAGTCATGGAATAACTAAACTGCGATTAAGAACGCTTTGGCTGCTGGTACGTTTTACCTGCTGCTTGATACGTTTCTTTTTGCTTCATATCGAACATTGCGTAGAAGAACCAAGCGATGAATTTAATAACGTCATCACCTTCGTTCATGATCCACTCTGCAAGCTCTTGTGCTTCGCCATTTTCATCTTCATCATTAAATACGTGATAAATACGTTGCTCGCCTTCAACTTCAGCAAGACGGAATTGACCCGCTAGCGATTGTGCCGCTTCAACGATGTCTTGGTCTTCACTCGTTTTTAATGCTTCTAGCACTTGAGGAAGATTTTCTTTTTGGCATAGTTCTTTAACTAGTGTTTCAAATTCATTCTGTTGCATTTTAATTTAACTCTTTTAGTCAACATGTCATCTAGATAGCGCAATTTTAGCAGTAATTAAAATTTATTCGACAGGAATTCGTTTTAATCCTTGATATTTCGCCTTCACTTTGGCTTTATGGAGGTATTATTTACTTATAATTGAATGGATTCAGATGTCAGATAAATTAGAGACCAAATACGTCACTGCTGGTCGTAGCAAAAAATGGACAAAAGGCGTAGTAAACCCTCCTGTTCAACGCGCTTCTACCGTGGTATTTAATACCGTTGCTAAAAAAACGCACGCCATGATTAACCGCGCAAAACAAACGCTTTTTTATGGCCGTCGTGGCACAGAAACTCACTTTGCATTTCAAGATGCGATGGTTGAACTTGAAGGTGGCGCAGGTTGTGCCCTTTATCCTTGCGGTACGGCTGCGATTGCCAATGCTATTTTATGTTTTGTAAAAACCGGCGATCATATTTTAATGGTCGATGGCTGCTATGAACCGACTCGTGATTACTGTGACACCATATTGAAGAAAATGGGCATTGAAACTACCTATTACGATCCAATGATTGGTGAAGGCATTCGTGATTTAATTAAACCAAATACGACGGTGCTATTCACTGAATCCCCTTGTTCTATCACGATGGAAGTTCAAGACGTTCCGCTACTTGCTCGTATCGCGCATGAATCCGACATTGTCGTTATGCTTGATAATACATGGGCTGCGGGGGTGAACTTCTCGCCGTTTGATCATGGTGTTGATATTTCGATTCAAGCGGCAACTAAATACATTGTCGGTCACTCTGATGTGATGCTTGGTACCGCAGTAGCGAACGAAAAGCATTGGGATCAACTGCGTGAACAAAGCTATTTAATGGGCCAGTGTATTTCACCTGATGACGCCTATTTAGCGATGCGTGGTTTACGCACTATGGGCGTTCGTCTAAAACAGCACGAAGCAAGCAGCATTAAAGTGGCTAAGTGGCTTGAGCAGCATCCACTGGTTGATCACGTTCGTCACCCTGCACTTGAAAGCTGCCCGGGCAATGAGTTTTATCAACGTGATTTTAAAGGCTGTAATGGCTTGTTCTCTTTTGTGCTAAAACAATCTGATAGCAAAGCGACAACGGCCCTGCTTGATGGCATGAGTCATTTTAGTATGGGTTATTCTTGGGGTGGGTTTGAAAGCTTGATCTTAGCGAATGAACCAAAAAGCTTTAATGCGTTAAGAACGGTGGCTCATCCTCACTTTGAAGGGACTTTGATCCGCGTGCATATTGGCCTAGAAGATGTCGATGATTTGATTGAAGATTTAGAGCAAGGTTTAGCTCGATATCAAGAGATGTTATCTGCTTAATTCAGTTTATATCGTTTTTACTTACAAAAATGGCGACTACAGTTTTAAAAGATATCTGTTAGTCGCCATTTTTTATATCTGTCTATATTTAATATTACTTCTGATAAAAAATTAACGCTTTCTTTCTTGTTTTGTTAATTCAAAATCAAACTCGTCAGGGAACAATACTTGCCCTTCTTCATTTTGATTAGGGAATACAACAACCGCTAATTCATCATCTTCAAGACCTGTCGTCCAACGACTATGCCATTTGTTTAATGAAATAGACTCGGCTTTACATACATCCCATTCGCCTGTTGCCCATGCCTCTGCAAACTCTTTATTTGGCCATACAGGAACGCAATCTTCTTCTTCGGTATTCAACATCACACAACCGTGTTCATCAGTCAAAATCCAAATTTCACGATTAGCGACAACTTCTTTCATAAAGTAAGTAAAACGCTCTTCTTCATGAGAATTTACGATTTTGTCCATTGCTTGTTGATCTAATTGGCTCATTTACTGTTCCTAATATGTGGACTGCATTTGTATTATACCAATCTACATAAGTATTTGATCATTCTTGCTTGTTAAAATCGATTATATCTGCGTTATAAATTTTGTAATTAGAACCACTAGTTACTGCAATTTATGCCTTGCTCTAATCAATTTTTCCTACGCAATTATCTGAACAACTACTTATCCAGAATGGTATTATCCAGATTGATACAGATAGAATATCACAAAAAAAGCCCATACTAGATATTCTAATATGGGCTTTTGAACATTTATTCTATGCGTCTATTTTAGTATTCGACGACTTTAATTTTATGGAACATGCGGTACAGCACAGGAACCACAATCAAGGTCAGTACGGTTGCAAAACCTAAACCAAACATAATAGTTACGGCCATTGGTTTGAAGAAGGTATCTGGCAATAGTGGGATCATACCTAGAATCGTAGTGATCGCCGCCATACAAACCGGACGAACACGACTCAATGCGGCATCGACTACTGCATGATACGGTTCTTTTCCTGAGTGTATTTCTATCTCAATTTGATCAAGCAGTACGATGCCGTTTTTCAACAGCATGCCACTTAAACTCAAGAAGCCAAGTAGTGCCATAAAGCCAAATGGGGTATTAAGCAAGAGTAGACCACTGGTTACGCCAATCAGTGCTAATGGCACGGTTAACCAAACAATCACCGACTCTTTCACACTATTAAACAAGAACACTGTCACTAAGAACATGAACAGGTAACCCATTGGCATAGTTTGGAATAATGACGCTTGAGCATCACGAGACGATTCATACTCACCGCCCCACTCCAAGCTGTAACCTGTTGGGAAATCAATCGCTTCAATTTGTGGTTGTAAACGTTTTTGTAATGTTGCGGCTGTTTCTTCACCAAGGATATCTGGATCTGCCATTACGGTTAACATACGTTTACGGTTTTTACGCACGATCAGTGGATCTTCCCAAATTACGTCATAACCCAATACTACTTGTTGTAGTGGAATGTATTGTGACAGCGCTGGGCTCCAGATCTTCATGCCTTCAATAGTGCTAATATCTACACGTTCATTTTCAGGTAATCGAGTAACGATTGGCATTAATGTTGTGCCATCACGATACACACCGATCGCTTTACCAGAGAACGCCATTTCAAGCAGATCATTGACATCAGTTTTTGAAATACCATAACGACGAGCTTGGCTCTCATTAAATTGAGGTTCAATCACTTTAGTACGTTCACGCCAGTCATGACGAACGTTTGTTGCACCAGAATCGTTATGCATCACTTCAATAACTTGCGCTGCTAAACCTCGAAGTATTGTCGGATCTGCACCTACAATTCGAGCCTCAACTTTCGCACCACCACCTGGCCCTAATTCAATTTGTTTCAATTTATATTGAATTTGAGGGTAGTTAGCTTCAATGTGCTGACGGAACTTCGCCATTAAATCAGGTAAAGCTTGGTAATCATCAACCCTTGTCATGATTTCACCATACGCGGCATAACTTTTTTCTGGCGCGTAAGTCAGCATAAATCGCTGCAGACCTTTGCCTGCTGTCGTGGTTACGTGATCAATATGCTGTTGATCTAAGATCCACTCTTCTAACTCTTTTAATGTGTCGTTAGTTGAACGAATATCCGTCCCTTCAGGCATCCATACATCCACCATAAAGATTGGGGTTGTAGAAGATGGGAAGAAAGACTGTTTAACTTTAGTAAAACCGTACAAACTCCCCCCTAAAGCGACAACCAAAATAATCATGGTCGCTATCGAATAACGCATACAAAACTCAAGAAAACGCTTGTAGACAACGAAGATCATACCGTTATATGGGTCTTTTTCTTCAATACTTTCGTCTTCATTCTGAACCGTCTCTTTAAAGAAAAGAGAAGCAAAGAAAGGGGTTAATGAGATCGCGGTAAACCAACTTAGCATTAAGGAGATTAATAATACCGTAAATAATGTCCCACAATACTCACCCGTAGCATCATCAGATAAACCAATTGGCGCAAACGCGGTGACCGCGATAACGGTCGCACCAAGCAATGGCCATTTAGTCTGCGTAACAATATCGGTAGCGGCTTGCAATCGTGTTCGCCCTTTTTGCATACCAATGAGTATGCCTTCGACCACCACAATGGCATTATCTACCAACATCCCTAAGGCAATAACCAATGCTCCCAGTGAAATACGTTGTAAGTCGATTGCGAAGTACTTCATAAAGACAAAAGTACCCGATACGGTTAGTAACAGGATAAGTCCAATCAATAAGCCTGAGCGAACTCCCATAAAGAACAGTAGTACAATAATTACGATAGCAACGGCTTGACCAAGACTAACAACAAAGCCACTAACGGATTTATCGACTTCTTTCGGTTGACTGTATATCTCTGAAATATCAATGCCAATTGGCTGTTGTTCTTTCAGCTCTAGCATTCGCTGATCAACCAGTTTCCCGATCTCTACAACGTTAACGCCTGCGCTAAATGAAACACCCATGTTCAGTGCAAAGTTACCATTAAAGTTAACTAAATTACTTGGTACTTCAACATAACCACGTTTTACTTCTGCAATATCTTTTAGATAAATAAGCCCTTGAGCACCACCTTCTGTAATGATTAAGTCACCGAGTTGAGCGACGTCTTCAAACTCACCTGTTGGGTGTATTTGAATGTATTCAGAACCAATTTTTACCGCACCAGCACTAGACACTGTATTTTGATTTGATAATAGGTTGTATAAGGTTTGAGGTGAAATACCAAGACTGGTCATACGTTTTAATGACGCTTCAATAAAGACTTGTTCTTGTTGAACACCAGACACTGAGACTTTACTTACACCATCAACTAATTCTAATTCACGTCGAAGGTAATCCACATAATCAAGTAGCTCTTTATATGAATATCCTTGGCCGGTTACAGCCAAAAGTACCCCATAAACATCACCAAAATCATCAATAACAGACGGTTCACCAACCCCCGGAGGTAATTGACGTTTTAAATCATTGACCTTACGACGCAGTTCATCCCAAATTTGTGGTAAATCATCAGGGCCATAGTTATTTTTCATGGTGACGGTAATTTGAGATAACCCACGACTTGAAATTGAATTAACCTCATCAACATAGGTTAATTGTTGAATCGCCTTCTCTATTGGATAAGTAACTTCCTCTTCCACTTGCTCTGGCGTTGCTCCTGGATAGTTGGTGACAACCATTGCGTCTTTAATCGTAAAAGCAGGATCTTCTAAACGTCCTAAACCAAAAAATGCTGAAGTTCCACCAATCATAAAGATCAAAGTCAGCATCCAGCTGATGACTTTATTTTGTATAAAGTAAGCCGCTATTCCCTTTTCTTTACTCATGATTTGTCCTCCGCGTTAATGATATTTACTTCCATGCCATCACTTAAGCGCGATACCCCTTTAATCACAATTTGGTCACCTGTTGAAACACCATCAACAATTTTTAACCCTGTTGATGTGGCTTTTGTCGTAGTCACTTTTTGCTTCTTAACTTTATTATTTTCATCCACAATCCATACGTACTTATGATTCCTATCAATATCATCTCCATCCTGGTTGAAAACGGCTTCGATAGGGATCACCATGCCGAACTGATTGGAAATACTTAAATCATTTTGATCGGCTGTCACCTCTACTGCCATACCGTCTAAAATAAATTTATCTTTTGGCATTGGCATGGTGAGCGTCACTAGGTAAGCACCTGACTCTGGGTCTGGCTCTGTTGTGTATTCTTTAACTTTCGCTTGATGAGTACTTCCATCATCAAGACGAACGGTGGTTTTTATTAGATCAATCTCCCCTTGATTCGGCTGTTTTGCATATAGCTTATCAGGGACTTGAACCGTTATATCAACAGAGTCACGATTATGGATATTCACAATTTGTTGTCCAACTTGAATGTTTTCAAATTGCTCAACACTCACTCGTGAAATGATCCCATCAATCGGCGCTTTTAATTCTGTAAAACTTAAACGAAGTTTCGTTAGTTCTAAATCTGCCAATGCAATTTGTCGCTGCGCTGCTAATTCATCGAACTGCGATTTTGCAAGTAAACCTTTATCAACTAGGGGCTTTGAACGTCGATATTGACTGTTTGCTACGTTATATCGAGCTCGAGCATTATCCACATCAATGTTGTAATCAGTTTTATCTAAAACAGCCAACACTTGACCTTTTTTCACCGTTTCACCCGCTTTTACGTTGAGTTCTGTTATTTCACCAGAAAGACGAAAGCTAAGATGGGAGCGATCTGCCGCTGTTGCTACTGCTGGAAGGTAAAGACGATCACTTGCTAAACTGGAGTCCATTGTTTTTGTAAGGACATTTGGCGCTTTCATTACTGTATCAATAGATTCAGGATTACAAGCGGTAAGTAATAACGTGGTAAAAAGTAAAGAAAATCTCATTAATCTTTGCATTATTATAATCCTCTTTCCTTAACCCATTTACGTACTTTAATTCCCTCTTCTAACCCTGAAACCCCAGAAGAAACAATTCGGTCTGAATCATTAAGGCCTGAAGTGACTTGTCGTTTATCGTTCAATTGAACCGCCACTTTCTCTACAATACCATCATCAGAAACGCGCCATACATAGGTCGTATCACCATCTTGTTCAATGGCAGAAAGTGGCAACTTCTCACTTCCTCCTTTTGGAATCGTGACTTTCACTTGACCAGACATTCCCGGTAGTATTCCTAAATCCTTAGGTCTAGGCATGCTCATTTTTACAGTGTAGCTTGATGTTTTACTGTTGGCTTCTGTATCAATTTCTTCAAATTCTAAAGGGAATTTTGAATTAGGGAACGAATCAAAAGAAACACTTGCAGAGACCTCAGAAAAACTAAATCGCTGCAATAAGTAATCTGGAAGTTGGAAGACGACGTATAAAATATCATTGGTTTGAATATGCATAATTGATTGTTTCGCATTTACATATTCAAAATTTTTGGTTGGTAATAATGAAATTGTTCCATCATAAGGTGCGGATAACTTGGTGTAACTTAAATTTGCACTCGCTTGATCTAGCGTTGCTTTCGCCGTTTTTCTATTAGCTACCGCGGTATCATAATCTTGCTCTGACACAACTTGGTCTTTACGAAGCTTTTTAACCCTCTGGTATTGAACATCAATTAATCGATACTGTGCTTGGGCTTGCTTTTGAATTAAACGGTATTCATCTGGGTTTATTGTTGCTAATAATTGTCCTTTAGTGACAACCTCACCAGCATGAACATCTAAACTATTAAGCTGCCCCGGAACCCTAAAGGCAAGAACTGCCTTGTCACCCGCTTCTGCTTGCGCTGGAAATAACCGAGAAGTCTCATGATCACCAACAGAAACCGTCATTATTTTTGCAGGACGTGATTCCGGCTCCGCTATTTCAGGGACTTTAGTATCACACCCTGTTAATAAAACGGAGCTTAGCACTGCTGCAATGGCCGTTTTCTTGAACATATACTGTTCCTTGTAATGAAGAATTTATTTATATAAGAATTATTACGTATTTATTTCTATGCATCCAGCAAATAACTGACCGTTAGTTATTAAGAAATAAGTTTTTATTCCTTTTTATGGTTTAACCCTTTTTTATATTCATCTAAGAAATTAGAGTAGCCTTCGTTACATAATCCGAAGTATGGTTCTTCACTTAACCCTAATATATAAGGATTTTGATCACAGTAAATTTTAACTCCAGATTCGTGTCCTTGAAGATAAGCGTTATAGAATTGAGTCGTCATTTCATCATCGGAATAATTTTGAGCTAATTGCACTTCAGGCTGAATAATTAACCCATTACGAGCTCGATTTTCTCCAATATTAAACCAATCATCTGCATTCTTTTTTACATCCTGAGTTGCTGAAGATGTGCAACCCATAAGCGCGGTAATTAATAAACCAGTTGTTAGCCTTTTCATTGCGCCTCCATAATATATATCAAATACTTACTTTCAAATAACTCATCTTACACTCAATTCATTCACATTAAAGATACAAATATAAAAAAAGCACTCAATAAATGAGTGCTTATTAAAATTATAGAAGAAATTTAACTATTTATTGTTTTATTCCATTTCTGCTATTTTAACTTTCCAAGTATCTGGACCTATCTGGTGAGCATTTGCACCAGTTGAATCAACAGCAACAGTTACAGGCATATCTTCCACTTCAAACTCATAAATAGCTTCCATACCAAGATCTTCAAATGCAACTACGCGAGCTTTTTTAATTGCTTTAGCTACAAGATACGCTGCACCACCAACGGCCATTAAATAAACCGCTTTATTTTCTTTAATAGAAGCAACCGTTGCAGGACCGCGTTCCGCTTTACCGATCATACCTGTTAACCCTGTTGCTAACATCATGTCAGTAAACTTATCCATACGTGTTGATGTTGTAGGTCCCGCAGGGCCAACCGCTTCATCACCTACCGCATCAACTGGGCCTACGTAGTAAATAAACTTACCATTAAAGTCAACACCATCGGGTAAGCCTTCACCGCTTTCGATCATCCCTTGAAGCCGTTTATGTGCTGCGTCACGCCCTGTTAGAATTTTACCTGTTAATAGAACCGTTTCACCGGTACGCCATTCAAGCACATCGTCTTTTGTTAGCTCATCAAGATTAACTCGACGTGTATTAGCACCAGCTTCCCACGTAATGTCTGGCCATTCTTCTAATTTTGGTGGTTGTAGATCCGCAGGACCTGAGCCATCAAGTGTAAAGTGAACGTGGCGAGTGGCTGCACAGTTTGGGATCATACATACTGGTTTTGACGCAGCATGAGTTGGTGCTGATTTAATTTTCACATCAACAACAGTAGTTAAACCACCGAGGCCTTGCGCACCAATACCAAGCTTATTTACGCGATTAAAGATATCAAGACGAAGTTCTTCTTCTGCGTTCTCTGGACCACGATCAATCAATTCTTGAATGTCGATATGTTCCATTAATGATTCTTTCGCTAATACTGCTGCTTTTTCAGCCGTGCCACCAATACCTATGCCTAACATACCTGGTGGACACCAACCCGCGCCCATTAGTGGTAAGGTTTTTTCTACCCATTCAGCAACATCATCTGAAGGGTTTAACATCACCATTTTTGTTTTATTTTCAGAACCGCCGCCTTTTGCCGCAATTTGAATTTCTACTTTATCGCCCGGTACCATATTAATGTGCACCACTGCTGGTGTGTTATCTTTTGTATTTATACGCTTACCCGCAGGATCGGACAATACTGAAGCTCGAAGAGGGTTATCTGGATTCGTGTACGCTTGACGAGTACCTTCATCTATCATTTGTTGAACGGTTAAGTCCCCTTCCCATCGAACATTCATACCGATATTAACAAAGCAAGTTACAATTCCCGTATCCTGACAAATAGGACGATGTCCTTCAGCTGACATACGCGAATTTATTAAAATTTGAGCAATGGCGTCTTTCGCGGCTTGGCTTTGCTCTCTATGATATGCTTTTTCTAATGCTTGAACGAAATCAAGTGGGTGGTAGTAAGAAATATACTGCAGTGCATCAGCTACAGAGCTGATCACATCTTCATTACGGATGATAGTGTCTTTACGAACAGTCGTCATAGGGCCCTCTTAATATTTATGCTTCCATGGCTATTTTAAAATTATATTTTTTAATGACTTGAGCTATTGTCATCTATATTTTCTTTTAGAACTCGCAATATGATACTCTTGCTCTCCATTCAAGGCTATCGTTGCTCATCACACTCTGGTTATAAAAAACTCAAAATGAACAATCAATTAGATGCAAAACTACAAGTTACCCTACTTGATTATCAATCAAATTCTGTGATTGATTTATTTTCTGCAATAGAAAACCAACCTTGGGCAATGCTGCTTCATTCATCCGCTCACAAACACATAGATAATCGCTACGATATTTTAGTTGCGGATCCTATTGCTACTTTAGAAACTCACCATAACGTCACTCGTATTAATGTTATAGGAAAAGATCCGGTAACAAGTGAAGCTTGTCCTTTTCAACTACTTGCTCATTATCAAGAACGATTAACACCTCATTGTAATTCAATAAGTAAACTGCCCTTTATTGGTGGAGCATTAGGCTACTTTAGTTACGATTTAGGTCGTAGAGTTGAATCTATCCCTTCTATCGCTGATCAGGATATTCCAACAGCAGAAATGGCGGTTGGTATTTACGATTGGGCATTGATTGCGGATCATAAAACGTCGACACTTACTTTAATACAACCAGAAAGTAGTAATCGTCTTGATTGGTTAAAACAATTTGTAGCAATAAAAGAGGATAAACAAGAATTTACATTAACCTCTGACTGGCAATCAAACATGACTCAAGAGGAATATGCGAGCAAATTTGATAAAGTCCAAGCTTACCTGCAATCCGGAGATTGTTATCAAATTAACTTGGCACAACGATTTCAAGCTCAGTATGAGGGTTCTGAATGGGTTGCTTACCAGAAGCTCGCCATTAATAATGGGGCTCCTTTCTCTGCTTTTATACGTACACCTGAACTTACCATTCTTTCCGTTTCGCCTGAGCGCTTTTTACAAGTAGAAGATAAACAGATTGAAACCAAACCAATTAAAGGCACGCGCCCACGTTTACAAGATCCAATCCTTGATGCTAAAGAACCTGAAATATTACGTAATAGCCCTAAAGACCGATCAGAAAACTTAATGATTGTTGATTTATTACGTAATGATATTGGTCGAGTCGCAAAGCCTGGATCTGTAAAAGTGCCTAAACTCTTCGAAATCGAATCTTTTCCTGCGGTGCACCATCTTGTTAGTACGATCGTAGGTGAGCTAAAACCTGAATATTCTGCCTGTGATTTACTTAAGGCTTCTTTTCCCGGAGGTTCAATTACCGGCGCTCCTAAAATAAGAGCAATGGAAATAATTGAAGAGCTAGAGCCACATCGTCGTAATTTATACTGTGGTAGCATTGGTTATATCAGCCGATGTGGGTCGATGGACACAAGTATCACAATTCGTACTTTACTCGCTTATAAACAGACTTTATATGCCTCTGCTGGTGGAGGAATTGTTGCCGACAGCGAAGTTGAACTAGAATATGAAGAGACATTACATAAATTAGGGAAAATTCTGCCTATTTTATGAACATTAATTAATAAAGGATTTGGTTTATGGATAGATATTTACTTCCCCAATTACTGCTCAATAAGCCAAATTCTTACAGTGACGCTTTAATGCAACATCCACGCTTTGAAAACGACAATTTTAAGCCTGCGGCAGTTCTTGTTCCTCTTGTAAAAAGAGCTTCTGGTTTGCACTTAATTTTAACGCAAAGAGCATCTCATTTACGTCACCATCCAAACCAAATTAGCTTCCCCGGAGGCAAGGTTGAATCCTCTGATTTATCCCTCATTCACACCGCTATTCGTGAAACAAATGAAGAGATAGGTATACTCCCATCGCAGATCAAACCATTAGTAAAACTTAACACTATACCAACAATATCTGGTTATAAAGTAACCCCCATAGTCGCTCTCATTGATGAAAATTATACCTCCGCAATCGATTACGGTGAGGTTAGTAGCACATTTGAAGCACCACTCACCCATCTATTTAACCCTAAAAACACGACAAAACACAAAATTTTTAACAAAAAACATACTTATGAACTAATTTTTATCCCATTTGAGAAAAAACTCATTTGGGGAGTTACAGCCGAAATCATTCATTCAATGAATTACATTTCAACTTAGAAAAATTAGCATTATTGATAAGTTTTACTAATATCAGATTCACATCTATTGTGATCATTATCAATTATTTTCTGTTCTCCGTTCATCTTTTTTCATTTTCCGATCTGCGTCAAAGTTTTTCTCGCCAAAATAACGACAATAGCGCCGTTCCCAAAATTCCTGTTCCAAAAAATTAAGAGTATAATTATTATGCAAACAACAAATACTGCATCAGTAGGTGCAAAAAAAGCAAAGTGGACTTATAAAGATTTCACTTGGTGTCTTTCTCTATTCGGTACTGCTGTAGGTGCCGGTGTTTTATTCCTTCCAATTAAGGCTGGCGCTGGTGGTTTTTGGCCTCTAGTTATTCTTGCGTTAATTGCTGCTCCAATGACTTGGTTTGCACACAAAAGTTTGGCTCGTTTCGTTCTTTCTGCTAAAAATCCAAACGCTGATATTACCGATACGGTAGAAGAGCATTTTGGTAAAACTGGCGCGAACCTAATCACTTTTGCCTACTTTTTCGCGATTTACCCAATTGTACTTATCTACGGTGTTGGTATTACAAACACAGTAGACTCTTTCATGGTTAACCAAATGGGCATGGAATCTATTCCACGCTGGTTACTTTCAGGTGTTCTTATCACTCTGATGACGTGTGGTGTTGTATTTGGTAAAGAACTTATGCTGAAAGCAACATCAGCAATGGTTTACCCTCTTGTATTCATCTTAATGGCACTTTCTGTATACCTAATTCCTGGTTGGAACACATCAATGATGTCTGTTTCTCCTGATTGGGGTTCAATGCCTTCTGTTGTTTGGTTAGCAATTCCAATCATTGTTTTCTCTTTCAACCACAGCCCTGTGATTAGCCAGTTCTCTAAAGAACAGCGTCGTATATACGGTGACGATGCAGTTGCGAAAACTGATATGATCACTGGCGGTGCAGCAATGATGCTAATGAGCTTTGTAATGTTCTTCGTATTCTCTGTAGTTCTTTCTTTATCTCCAGAGCAACTAGCACAAGCACAAGCACAAAACATCTCTGTTCTTTCTTACCTAGCTAACGTACATGAGTCTCCAATGATTTCTATCATGGGTCCTATCGTTGCATTTGCTGCTATCACTTCAAGCTACTTCGGTCACTTCCTTGGTGCTCATGAAGGCCTTGTAGGTCTAGCTAAGTCTCGTTCGAATGCTCCAGTTGCTAAACTAGAAAAATTCTCTCTTATCTTCATCGTTGTTACTACATGGATCGTTTCTATCATCAACCCAAGCATCTTAGGTATGATTGAAACTATGGGCGCACCAATGATTGCGGCTATCCTATTCCTAATGCCTGTATTCGCAATGCGTAAAGTACCAGCTATGGCTAAGTACAAAACTTCAGCACCTGTGCAAATCTTTACAGCATTATGTGGTGTTGCGGCGATTACTTCTGTAATCTACGGCGCTCTTTAATAACTAGTTTATAAATCCTTATAAGCATTAGTTACACGAAGTTAATAATAATGATAATAAAGCCCCCTCTTTTGGGGGCTTATTCGAGGTAATAACATGATTAGTGTTTTTGATATCTACAAAATCGGAGTTGGTCCTTCTAGCTCCCACACCGTTGGTCCAATGAAAGCAGGTAAAGAGTTTATCGACGATTTACGTGGCATGGGCAAACTGCGTGATATCACTAAAATCACTGTTGATGTTTACGGTTCATTATCACTGACAGGGAAAGGTCACCATACTGATATCGCTATCATTATGGGTCTGGCAGGTAACACGCCAGAACACGTAGATATTGACTCTATTCCGGGCTTCATCGCTCGTGTTGAAGAAACAGAGCGCTTACCTGTTGGCATGCATTGCCATACAGTAGAATTTCCAAAAGAAGGTGGAATGAACTTCCACACCTCTAACCTTTCACTTCACGAAAATGGTATGCAAATCCATGCCTGGGTGGATGGCGACGTTGTTTACTCTAAAACATACTACTCTATCGGTGGTGGTTTTATTGTTGATGAAGAACATTTCGGTAAAGGAGTGGAATCATCAATCCAAGTTCCTTATGCATTCAACTACGCATCTGAGCTAGTTGATCTATGTAAAGAACATGGCTTATCTATTAGTACATTAGTGATGAAAAACGAGCATGCGATTCTTGCAGAAGATGAAGTTCGTACTTATTTCGCTAAGATCTGGAAAACCATGCGTGATTGCATGGAAAAAGGCATGAACACTGAAGGCATTCTTCCTGGGCCTCTACGTGTTCCTCGTCGTGCGGCAGCGCTTCGCCAACAGCTACTTACATCAGAAAAAACATCAAAAGACCCAATGGAAGTGGTTGATTGGGTAAACATGTATGCATTTGCTGTAAATGAAGAAAACGCAGCTGGTGGTCGTGTAGTTACTGCTCCAACCAATGGCGCATGTGGCATCATCCCTGCAGTTTTAGCTTATTACGATAAGTTTATCCAAACAGTAACAGAGAAAGATTACATCCGTTACTTTGCAGCTTCTGGTGCGATTGGTGGCCTTTACAAGAAGAATGCGTCAATCTCTGGTGCTGAAGTAGGCTGTCAAGGTGAAGTTGGCGTAGCTTGTTCTATGGCTGCTGCTGGTCTTGCTGAGCTTATGGGTGGAAGTCCTGAGCAAGTATGTATGGCCGCTGAAATTGCAATGGAGCATAACCTAGGCTTAACTTGTGACCCTGTTGCAGGTCAAGTTCAAGTTCCTTGTATCGAGCGTAATGGTATTGCTGCTGTTAAGGCAATCAACGCTACACGTATGGCACTTCGTCGTTCGTCTGCCCCTCGCGTTTCTCTTGATAAAGTTATCGAGACAATGCTTGAAACAGGTAAAGACATGAATGCTAAATATCGTGAAACCTCTCAAGGTGGCCTAGCAATCAAAGTTATCTGTTAATTAGAACTGACTTTACTAAATTATGAGGGCGTATATCGCCCTCTTTTTATTTCTCACTTTCTTTTTTATCTCTCCTATACTAAATATATACAATAAGTTGTTGAATAAACCACCTTTGCTATTAACAAATGACTCAGTTACTGTAATAATAACCTTATGCAAATAATTAGTACATTCCTATGATGAATAAGAAAAAACACACTCTCTCACCAAGAGCGCAGAAATTAAGAGCTGAATGGACAGGGATGAACAGCGATCATCGCTTTATTTCTCATTCATTCAATTGCGTTAAAATCCATATACATACTCCTGATGATGGTATGTATAATCGTTCTATCGGTTGTTTAAAAGAAGGCAGAGAAAAAGCGCTAAAAGAAGCAATTAAACAACGAAATAAAGTTGGGAAGGAACTCTGGGGAAATTGTTGGAGTATGGTACTCAACTACCCTAGTCTATTCGAGCGTCTACCACACAGCTTAGAACCCGATATTATTACCAAAAAACGTACTCTGCATTCTGGAGAGGTTCGTACTACTGATTACTATATTGTTCGTTGGAAAGAATTAGTTGATGGCGAGTATAAACCAAAAAGTCGTTTATTCTCTCATGGAAACGGTAATGATAAATTAAGTGCTTACAGCAAAGCAAAAAAAGTAATGCTTGAAGTAAACAAAGAGTTCTTACCAATTTTGAAAAAAATGGGCCGTTTTAATATTATTAAAGTGATCTAATTTATATAGTTATATAAAAAATGGCGGATTATGATCCGCCATTTTTAAAAGTAAGATAGTATTATACCAATCGTAGTAAATAACTAATCATCCTAGCTGGTTAAAATACTCGATAACTGCGTTGAAATTTTTGATTGTAGAATAACTACTTATCGAAAAACTTCGTCTTGTTCTCAAGCATTTTCCCTGTGCTATTTATGTTCACTTACTTACTGTGATTGGTATTACATCTTATCCGCTTCTGAATGGTAGCCTCTTAGGTATTCAAACTTAAAGTTTTCATCAATACTGTCACAAACTCCAGTATAAACACCTCCTTTAGCTCCTAATTCAAACGCGTCTTGTCCACAATACTCTTGTAAGCCTTTATTGTACCCTGCAACGTATGCGTCATAATTAGATACCTTAAATTCTTTGCCATCTAAAAGTTCGACTATTTGCTCTTTAGATTCAAAATTCCAGCCTTTTTCGCCTCTTTCTAAACCATAAGTACCCCAATCACTGTCTTGTGTAGACGTTAATGGTGCCATACTTGAACAAGCTGCTAGAAAAAGTGAAACTACAGCAATTAATATCTTTCTCATGTCACTACCCTCTTATTATATATTTATCCAATGATGTGGAATATTGAATACAAATCCTAATAAGTGCTTACTCAATCAGATTAGTATAAATTACATTCCACCAGCAGTTGAGTGTCTACCGCTGTTGTAATCTTGACTAAATGTCCAATCAATTTGGTCACAAATACCATTATATGGTTTACCTACAACACCTAGTATATAAGCACTTTGTTCACAGTACTCTGTTTGACCGTTTTTGTAACCCATAAGGTAGGCTTGATAGTTATTTTCTTTTAACTCGCTACCAGTCAGTAAATTATTTAATTTCGAATCAGACTGAACAATTAGCCCTTTAATCGCTCTGTCATAACCAAATTGTTGCCAATCACTGTCTAACATTGATGTTGGTGGAGGAGTAGATGAACACGCTGCAAGTAATAAAGCAGCAATACTGACAGTTAATATTTTCATTTTTCTGACCCTCTACAAAAAACACATTATATCTTACGTTAACTGTAGAGGATTAGATCATAATTTCTATTAAACTTGGCTAATTAATAATAAAAGACCAAACATTAACGTCAACCCTAAAGCTATTTTTCCACCCTCAGCTTCATACGTATGAATAGATAATTCAGCCGTATTTTTGTTTTTCTTTCTTAATGCTATCACCATGGCTAATGGAATAAAAATAGCTAAGAAAACAAGGATGACTCCTGCATAACCAAGCACTGATAGAAACTGATCTGCAGCAAGGCTTGCACCCAATAATGGCAAAATAAAAGTACTTACATACGTCACTATTTTATTATGTGAAATCATGTCTTTATTTTGATTATAAAGTGACATTGCCACACCCAAAAACGATGTTAGCAGAGCCAGAGAAGTAAAGATCGAAAGGATTATTTCAATGTATTCATTTTTCGCACTAAATGTTTGAATTAAATCTGAGATATTAGAAAAGTGAGTAAGCTCATCAGCGTTTAAGTTCCCAACAACTGCATATAGCCAAACTAAATAGCAGATCAGTGGAATGATAGAACCTAGGATAATCATATTTCTTAACTGTTTACTTGTGGCTTCTTTATTATAAGTTACAAGCGACGGTATCACAGGCATTGATGCAAAACTGGTAAACAAAATAGTGCTTGTATTGAATAACATTCCACTATCGGTATTCGTTACTTGCATTAAATTATCTGATGAAATACCAGGAACTAAAATCACCAATGTAATAGCTAACATAGATACCATAAATAAGAATAAAACACGATTAAGCTTATCTATAATTTGAGTACCGCATACCACAAACATACTTGCAACAAGTGTAAAGCCAATTTGTGCAACCTCTATACTCATCTCAATATCAAATATGGCAAGTATGCGTTTTAAAAGATCTGCAGCTCCTAAAATATAGGCAATCAACATACAGATAAGCAGCAAATAAAATAAAGCATTAGTGATAATCTGACCCCCCTTGCCTAAGGTTCTATTTGCAACGGTATTAATACCAAATGCTAACTCAGTTTTTGAACACGCCTCTGTTAGTAATAGTGCTGAATAAGTGGTCCCTGCACAAATAACTAACATTAATAAGGTGCTATAAAATAATCCGAATTGCGCCAATACCATAGGAATAGCTAACATTCCAGCGCCAAGAGCAGTACCTGAAAGGATTAATGCACTGCCAAATAATTTAAAATTCATCGTGTATTCTTATTTCGTGAAAATGATTACCCATAAAGAGTAAAGTATGTGCTCTACCTGTAACATAGAGCACCAATATATTAACTTTAGAGTCGGTAACTAAATAATTTGAGAAACCAATAAAAAAGTGCCAAAAATAAAAGAGAAAATAAGCATTACTGCACCACCTTCTGCTACATAACTTCTGTCTTGGTTTTCTACTTGTCTTAATTTAGCAACCATACCTAAAGGCACAAAAACCGCTAAAAATACTAAGATAATTCCAGCGTAACTTAGTACGGATAAAAATTGATCTGCAGCAAAAACCGCACCCAATAACGGTAAGATAAAACTTATCACATAAGTCACTACTTTATTTTGTTTAAACATATCTTCATTTTGAGTAAACAAAGCCATCGCCACACCTAAGAAAGACGTTAATAATGCAAGGCCGGTAAAACTAGAAAGTACTAAATTGATAAATGCATGATCAGCACTAAATACTGAAATTAATTCTGATACGTTAGAGAAATGCGTGATTTGTTCTGGCGTTAAATTACCAACCACCGCATACAACCATACTAAATAGCACACGAGTGGGATAGTTGACCCAATAATCACCATATTTCTCAATTGCTTTGGTGTCGCTTCATGATTATAAGAAACTAAAGATGGGATCACGACCATAAAGCCAAAACTAGTGAAAATGATCGCACTGGTTTTAATTAATTCAGAACCGCTTGAGTTTGATACTTGAGTTAAGTTATCTAATGAAATACCTGGTACTAAAAATACCAATGTAAGTAAAAGCATTAATAACATAACAGCAAAAAGAACGCGGTTTAATTTATCAATAACTGCAGTGCCTGATGCAACAATAACGCCGGCAACTAAAGTAAACGCAACTTGGCTTTGAACTAAAGATAAATTAAGACCGACATTACGCAGTAATTTATTCAGTAAATCCCCTGCCCCAAGGATATAAGCCATTAAGAGACAGATCAATAAAGCGTACAACAAGCCATTAGTGACCAATTGCC
Source organism: Aliivibrio thorii (assembly GCF_057368585.1). Lineage (NCBI taxonomy): Bacteria > Pseudomonadati > Pseudomonadota > Gammaproteobacteria > Vibrionales > Vibrionaceae > Aliivibrio > Aliivibrio thorii. The sequence goes on from NZ_CM170654.1 coordinate 1,671,742, forward strand.
CACCTTTACCTAAACTTTTACGTGCAATGGTGTTCATCCCTAAACCACCACCGACATTAATACTTGCTTCTAATAGCAGTAAAGCGGCATAAGTTGTCCCAATAAAGATAAACAACATTAACGCAGTTCCCCATAGTAGGCCAAATTGAGCCAACACCATTGGAATTGCGAGCATACCAGCACCAAGAGCGGTACCAGAGATAATAAGTGAACTGCCGATTAATTTTAAATTCATTATTTTTCCTTCATTTTCATTCGAGTTTGAGCTTTAGTTTTAATTTTTGTCAAATTCAACACATACAAAAACACCATAAACAGGGTAATACGGTTGAAATTAGAGCTGATTAATTACGAATAAAAACGGAGAAATCGAAAATACGAGAGGAAACGAAACGCAAGAAACTGAGAAGAAAGGAAGCGTGAAGAAGTCATTGCTGTCGATGTAGAACAAATCGCGTGTGGTGAACCTTCTGTAGGCTCCAATAATGGGCCTGATGTTAGCTGGAAAATCATGTGTACATCCTAATTAGTCACATTCCATTTAATAAAACGTCAGTAAGTCCTTTACTGACCGAACTACCAATATAGTAGTCCGATCCATTTTATATACTGAGGCTTTCAATGCAACCCCTTAAGGCACAACTTTTTTCTATGTCTCTTTCTCAACTAGGTTATTTATCCATTTCTTACTTTTTAAACGATAGATACAGGCAAACCATTTAAATAATGTTTCTAGAAAGAATAAACAGTATACAATTTCCGCAGAGTAACCAAAATAGATTGCCCCGAATGCCGCTATTGGAATACCGAAAAACCATTGAGTAAACATATCCTGATAAAGGCAAAACTTAACGTCACCACCCGCTCTTAAAATACCGACAACCAGCGTCGTAGGAATAGAACGAAGCATAATTCCTACACACAAAATAGATAAGAATGTATCTGCAAGATCTCTGGTATCCACTGTTAATGCCGTAAACAGATCTAAAATGCCCTCTTTTGAAAAATAAAGAGCGATTGACACCATTAAGGTTACAGTAAAACCAACCATCATCATTAATATCGCTTGATAATAAACCTTATCATATTCTTTTGCACCAATATGATTACCAACAAGTACCCCAGAAGCATTTGCAATGCCCATTAAAAAGCTTAGAGAAACCGCTTCAACAGGGGTAACAACAGCAAACGCAGCTAAACCTTCGGTTCCTGTCTGTCCCATAATAGCGGTATACGCAAATAACCCTCCCGCCCATAAAAGAAAATTGGTTGTCGTAGGAATAGCTAAACGAATAAATGGCGTTATTTTATCAAGACTTGCACTAGCGATAATGTCAGTGACTGTAAATCTTAAAAGATGCTTTTGATAAACCAAATAACCATAAAAGAGAGTAATTTCGATAAGAGAGCTAATTACTGTCGCCATCGCAGCCCCTTTGATGCCCAGCGCAGGAAAACCAAAATGACCAAATATGAGTATCCAATTTAATAAGATATTACTGGCAATCCCTATCGCGCTAAAAAAAGTGCTGACTCCGGGTCTTTGAATGGACCGAAAACTCGCGCCTAAGCTCGCACTAAAAGCAATAGCGAGCATACTCCAACTGGTAATCCGTATGTATTCAGCACCCAATCCAATGACGAGAAAATCAGATGACGCTAATCCCATGACCATCTCAGCACTAAACTGCAAAATAGCAATAATAATTAACGCACCAACCGTTGAGGTTAGCCAAGTTAGTGCCGTAGTTTCTCGTAATCCTTTATTGTCTTTTGCTCCCCAGTGCTGAGCAGCTAATAGCGCGCCTGTCGTTGCTACACCCGTTAATATAATCGTGGTAAAGAAGATAGCTCGACTAGCAACACCAACCGCAGCAATATCAGCTTCTGAAAGTTGCCCGAGCATAAAAACGTCAATTAAGCTTTTACTAGATAAAAGAATACTTTGAAGAGTAATAGGAATGGCAATCAAAAGGAGACGGCGGAAAAAATCACTATTAGCATGATTATAAACGTTACGAATTAGACTTGGGCTTACTTCTTTCACACTCTCTACCACTAAATTTAAGTTGTGAATTAAGTGTATCGAAAATCGCTAGAATACTCATAAGTAGGCACAAAAAGAGTTAGGTCGATTGCAAGAATATGAACCTTGACATTACTATGACAACCCACCATAACCACCTTATTTATACAAACTGAATTTCTTTGTTATTGCCTTAATGGTTTCCGTATTTCCAAATAAACAAATGCCAAGGTATTCAAAGTTTTCGTCTTTCGTTTCACTTGTTATCTGCTGTTGAACCGTTGATCCACCTTCAATCATCGTGTGGGTAAAATCAGTAAACGTAATACCAAGCTCTATCGCTTGCTCACGTACTGTTCTTATTTTATTTGAGTTATCAGCCTTTAAAACAATAAATGGATAATGAGATACATTAGGGTGAAGAGCTGCATAGCTATCAAGATAATCAACAAATGCCGCATCATGCTCTTCAAGCAAATCAGATAAGCCAACACTAATATGACCTAGTACATTAAGCGTACGCCCTAAGTCCATTTTTTTATTTAAGATTGCAACAAAACGCTTTTTATTCTCGTCAGGTAATGATGTCATTAGCATGAGCCTCTACTTTACTGTGTATGTTTTATTATCTTAATACACAACAAAGTGAATTTTGTGTCTATATCAGCGCTGAAAAAGAAAAATGCGCAACATATCTTCATCATTAAGAATTAATGCGAAAGTATATTGCGCAGATAGAGAGTAACGAGAAATATAGCGTTACTTTAGATATTGAACGTGAGCTTCCATCTCCTCGCCAATTTCTTTACGCATATTCATTAGTTTGATTGCTGAATCTCTTAACTTAATGTCTTCTTCTGTCTCTGGTACCCACTCAGGGACTGACGTCGGTTTACCATTTCCATCAACCGCAACCATGATAACGATACAGTGCGTTGTTAAGCGATTATTCTGCTCTTTAGGATCACTGGCTTGCACATCAATAGCGATGTGCATAGACGATTTTCCGGTATAGATAACTTTACCTGTGACTTCTACAAGGTTGCCGACAAAAATAGGCTCAACAAAACGAATACCACCTGCGTATGCAGTAATACAATATTTACCACTCCACCCTGCCGATGATGCATAAGCGGCTAAATCGATCCATTTCATCACTGCACCACCGTGAACTTTACCACCAAAGTTCACATCCCCAGGTTCAGCTAAAAAGCGTAATGTTATTTCTCGTTTTGTTTTTCCCATTTTAAATTCCTTTTTACTGCATTACATTGTGCAAAATTAACTGACTTTTTTATATTGTTTTTCTAGCTCACTCACGCCTAAACCACTGCGCTTGGTGACTTTTATTTGGACTGGTATGCGTTCTTTCATCGCTTCGATGTGGCTTATCACACCAATCATTTTTCCTGATGCATTTAAGTTATCTAATGCATCAAGCGCCATGTCTAACGTTTCACTGTCTAGCGTACCAAACCCTTCATCTAAGAACAGTGAATCAATGCTTGTTTTGTGACTAACCAGATCAGAAAGTGCTAATGCCAATGCCAAACTAACAAGGAAGCTCTCACCGCCAGATAAGGTTTTTGTATCACGAACCACATCACCTTGCCATGTATCCAGCACTTGAAGCTCTAATCCATTACTGGCTTTACGTTTAAGCTCATAGCGGCCATGTAAGCGAGTAAGCTGTTTATTGGCTAAATAGACAAGATTCTCTAGCGTTAACCCTTGAGCAAATTTACGGAATTTATCCCCTTTTTGCGAACCAATTAATGAGTGTAGATATTGAATATCATCGTATTCTGATTGATACGCTTCAATCGCTTCAAACAAGGCTTTTTGATTGGTTTTACGCTCACCATCTGAACGCAACGCTTGAGCGATTTCACCTTCACGTTTCACTAACGTCTCAGATTGAGATTTCACTTGGGCTAACTCAGCCTCAACCGTTTCTTTTGGCATTAATTGCCACTCTGCGGCTTTTGGCGCTTGATAATGATGTTCTTTGATTTGCTGTGCACTCTCTAGCAAAGCAGTAGTTCGTTCAATCGCTTGTTGTATTTCAGTTTTTAAGCTGAGTAGCTGTTGGCGTTCTTCTTCTGAAATCAATGCCGCTTGGAATAACTCAAGCGTTTCAAATGGGCTTTGTAATAAAGCGTCTTTCCATACATCAGAACGATCTACCGATAGTTTTTCACAACTTAAATAACTCTCTTTAAGACTATTCAACTTGCCATCTAAAGCCGCAAGGTCTTGTACTAATGCTTGTAATTTCTGTTGCTCAACATCATACGTTTGCTCTGAAATTGACAATTTCTCACTCATCATAAAGCGTGCTGTTTTGATCTCTTGTGTTCCAAACAACTCAATACGTTTTGCTTGTTGCTTCTCTAACTCTGTTGTTAATACTGACATTTCAGTTTGTGATTGTTGCTGTTGAGTGTTCAATTCAACCAATTGCTCGGCTAAATGAGCGTGATCACTTTGTAGCGTTAGCTGTTGTTGGGTTTGCACTTGCTGCTGTGTGATTTTTTCCTGAATTTGTTGTAAGTCTTGCTCTTTTTGTACAAACCAAGAGGTAATTTGACTCAACTCTGGTGCATTAAAGCCTGCTTGCTCAATTTCGGTGACCAACTGCTGCTTAAGTTCCGTTTGACGTAATTGCAGCTGTTCTCTTTTTTGATTGTTATCTTGTTGCTGTTGAAGCGCCGTTTGGTGTGATTGACGATCAAAATTTAACGCCGCAGTGACAGCGTCAAGACGATGCTGAACTTGTTGTAATTGGTTTTGTTGCACTCGAACCTTATCACCCGCTTGGCGTAATTGCTTTGCTTGCTCATTAAGCGTAGATAAAGAGGCTTCACACTCACTAATGAACTGAGTAATCGAATCAGTATCGCCTAAGGTTAGAGTGAGTTGCGTTGTTTCTAATAACGTAGACCATTGCTTTTGCGTGGATTCAACCGTTTGTTGCCACTGCACTGATTGAGATTGGGAATGATCTTGTTTTATTTTAAGCGAATCTAATTGTTCACGTACTGATTTACCTTGCTCGACAATCTCTACGCGTTTCTGCTCGGCTTCTTTTTTACGTTGTATTGTCGCGCTCAAATCAAGCAATTGAGCTTGTTCTAATAGTGGATGATGCGTTGAACCACACAACGGACAATCTTGATCTTTTGCTAATTCTGCTCGATATTTTGCTAACTCGCCTTCTTGCTCGATTAAGGTAGTTAAATCGATGACTTGCTGCTCTTGCTGCTTAAACTGAGTCGCTAGTTCAGTACGCTGCACATCCAATTTTTCAATGTCATTCGCTTGTGTTTTCTGCACGGTGGCAAGCATTTTCAGCTCTTTTGTCGCTCGTAAATACTCATTATTAGTATGAGTTAATTCAACACGGTATTGATGACGAGTCGTTAGTGCCGTTATCTGCTCAGTCAGTTGTGCTTCTGACCCTTTATCTTGCCATTGTTGTAATTCAAGCTCTGCGCACTTCGTCGCTTCTATTTCGTTATTAACGATAATTTGAGCTTGATTTAACTCTGCTTCTTTTTTATTGATAGCATCAAGCAGAGTCTCTAGCGCTGCATTCGCTGATGTCAATTGACCATCTAAAGAGGCAGTATCTTTATCTTGTTGTAAAATATGGCTAACTTGGTTCTTCCACTGACCTAAATAACGTTCAATTTGCAGATCAGCTTTATGCTCTTCAACATAATTGGCTAATAAAGAAAGTTTCTCTGTTATGTCAGATAATGTTGCTGTTAGACCTTGTTGCTTTTTATTACCATCCTCAAGACGCGCAGTAAGGTTTGCGATTTGGTGCTGCTTCTCTTGAGATTGTTGAGTCAGTTGAGCAATCGCAGTATCTAGCGGTTGCACCGAATCATTAATTAAGTTTTCTAATGTTTTACTCTCACCTTTAATAGTATCAAGCTCTTGTTTTAGCTGTGTAACATGAGACTCAAGTGCTTTTTTATCACTGGCCTTTTGTTGGTGAGATTGCTCTGTCGTCTTTAATTCTTTAACCAACTCTTCAAAGCGAGTTTGTGCTTCTTGCCATAGTTGATATGGCGTACGCAGTTTTTCAGCAGGTTCACTTTGTGCTAAACGATGTAATTGTTCGCTGGCTTGTTTTTCTTTCTCTAATGCTAATTGATTATTATCAACCGCTTGCTGCCACTGGAGTTGGTTTTTCGCATCTGCAATCCACCACTCAACATGTGCTTGCCAATCTGCAAGTTGAGCTTGTTGCTGTTTTTGGTCCGTTTGCAGTTCAGCTTGCTCATCGATTAATACTTGCTTATCTTCTTCAGACAGCAGCTCTACCCCTTCAGCTTTGGCTTTAAGCTCAGCTAATTTTTGTTTTGATGCAGTGTAATGCTCATGCACCTTCTCTGAGATCTGACCGTAGATCTCTGTACCTGTTAGCTCTTCTAATAAACCGGCACGATCATTCGCATCAGCATTTAAAAACGCCGCAAATTGACCTTGAGAAAGCATCATGGATTTTGTAAATCGAGAGAAATCTAAGCCTGTAATGGTATTAATTAGCTCATCTTTCTTTTTTACTTGCGTTGCTAATACTTTTTCAGAATCCACTTCTGCAAGCTCTACAGTAGCGGCTTGTAAGTTGCCATCCACTTTGCCACGTGAACGACGCTGGCTCCAAAACGCACGGTACGCTTTGCCTTTCACTTCAAATTCCACTTCTGCAGAACATTCCGCCGTGCCACGCGTCATGATTTCATTGCTTGAGGTTGAAATACCACCAAGACGAGGCGTTTTATGATAAAGCGCTAAACAGATCGCATCTAAAATCGTCGTTTTACCCGCACCCGTTGGGCCAGTAATCGCAAACAACCCGTTTTCAGCAAAAGGAGACGCTGAGAAATCAATTTTCCACTCACCTTTTAATGAGTTTAAATTTGAAAAACTTAGGCTTAAAATTCTCATGCATCACCTTCTTGTGAATCGGTATCTTTATGTTCTACTTCTGACAAAATCTGTTTAAATTTCATTGTCATTCTTTCTGCGCGTTGCTGCTCTTTCTCTGTCTCAAACGTCTCTTGCTCTATCCGTTTAGTAAACACATCAAAAGGCGTTAACTCCGCTAGCGTTTCTGTTTTTTCTTGTGCTAACGTTTGTTCACTGCGGTTTCTTGCACGACGCAGTTGCAACACTTCAACGTTAAGATCTTGAGTTAGTGCTTGAATGCGTTGTTGTAGATCAGATAAATAATCTTGAACTTCCACTTCAATGCATAACCAAGTCGTATCTTCACACTCTTTAAATTGTGCTAACTCTTTTTCGATGGTTTCCAAATCCCCCTTTAATGCCTTCATTTGTTGAAACATAGGCACATTAATTGGTGTAATTTGAGTTACGCTTGCTTTATCAAACTCCACCATCACCACTTGTTTTTGAGATTTTAACTCATCAAAGCTTAATGGTATTGGTGAGCCTGAATAGCGGATATGATCAGATTTAGCCACCAATTGCGGGCGGTGAATATGACCAAGCGCGATGTAATCTGCAGGCGGGAAACCATCGGCAGCAAAACCATCCAATGTGCCAATGTAGATATCACGAACCGAATCTGATTGTTTAACACCAAGTGCTGTTAAATGACCTGTTGCAATAATAGGGACTTCTACATTTAACTCTTTTCGTAACTCTAACGCTTTCTGATATAGCTGATGATAATGCTGTTTAATCGCTTCGCCGAGTGCTTGTTGTTTCTCTACACCGGTTGAACCTGCAATACTAGTGACAACGTCACGCGGACGAATAAATGGAACCGCGCATAAAATAGCGCCGACAGAACCATCACCGTTTGGAAGCGTCAGTAATTGAGTAGATAAATCATCATTAGTATTGGCAATCACTCGCGCGTTCAAGTGAGCCAATAATTGTTTAGATTCATTTAACGTTGAAACTGAGTCATGATTTCCACCAAGCACGAGCAATTCGCAATTTACTTTGTTCATCTCCACCACAAATTGGTTATACATTTCACGCGCGTAACTTGGTGGTGCGCCCGTATCAAACACATCTCCGGCAATAATCACCGCGTTAATGGCATTTTCTTGTACTTGTTCAAGTAGCCAGGTAATGAATTTTTGATGTTCATTACGACGACTTTTCGTGAAGAAATTTTGACCTAAATGCCAATCGGAAGTATGTAAAATACGCATATATATCAACTTGTTCGCTAGATGAAGAATACTATGACTCTTTTATACCATTTGAAACGCGAACTATGTACTTTTATAAGCTTTTAAAATCACACTATTCACTGGCAAGAGTAGACTAACCCCTTTACACTGAAGGTATATCCACTTCATATTCATCATAAAAATAAAGAGCCTTGTATTTTGTCATCACCTGAAAGCCTCACCTTTACTACCATCAATATGTTCAACTTTGTTGAGCCGCCTAATGCATTTTATGATTTTGAAAACATATTGACCCAAGATGAATGGCAAAAGAAACAAGGTTGGTTTAGAGATAGAATTACCGAATTAAACTCTGATGTGATTGGCTTTCAAGAAGTATTCAGTCCCAACGCGCTAAAAGCGTTAGTCAATGAGCTGGGGTATGCCTATTTTTGTACGGTAGATGAGCCAAAATCTGAAGATGGTTATGTCTTCAACTCTCCTGTGGTTGCCTTTGCTTCACGTTATCCAATATTGAACACTCAACCTGTAATAGCTGAGCAAACACAACTTGAACGATTTGGCATTGAGTTTGAATTTAATCGTATTCCCGTTCACGCAAGTATCAACTTACCTCACCTTGGAATTACTGACTGTTATGTGGTGCATTTTAAATCTCAGCGCCCAAAAGAGCCTGAAGGTATTAGTAAGATAGATGAAGAGAGTACCTCCTCTCTTAACCAACTCCATAATGAACAATTAGGGTCTTGGCTTTCTACGGCTCAACGTGGATTAGAAGCGAATATTCTACATAATCATATAATTCAGCAACGCAAGAAAACAAACCAACCTGTTATCGTCATGGGTGATTTTAATAAGCCCTTGTTTCATGATGAATTCAAAGGCTTGCTGTCTCATGAATTACGATTTGATAAGTTTAGCTCTGACTATTTGGCTCAATTTCAACTAAAAGACAGTTGGGATATTTATGGGGAACTAAAAGGGATAGATTTATTAGAAAAACGCGCTTACACCCATTATCACGGTGCGAAAGGTTCTGTGCTAGATTACATCCTGCTCTCTAATGAATTTGATAGCTCATTTTCGGGCAGTATTTTAGAAGTCGTTGATTATACAGTGACAGAACAACACATTGTGAATCCAAGATTTGATATTGACCAATTCAGCACCGATCACGCTTTGGTTTCTATCACCGCCCGTATACGTCAGTCATAAAAAAGGCGCTTCAAACAAGCGCCTTCATAAATACATTAATTCAAACTGAAATTACTCACCACGGTAAGTACAACCTGCTGTACATGTCTCTTTAATTTCAATTTTACTTAGTAATGGAAGACTTGGTTTTACTTCGTTCCAAATCCACTTAGCTAATACTTCACTTGTTGGGTTTTCTAACCCTTCAATGTCGTTTAGGTAGTAATGGTCAAGACGGTCATACGTTGGTTTAAATGCCGCTTTAATTTCAGAGAAATCAATTACCCAACCCGTATGTTGGTCAACTTCACCTTCAACATACAAACGAACTAAAAAAGAGTGCCCATGAAGACGACCACATTTATGACCTTCTGGTACATGTGGTAAATGGTGTGCTGCTTCAAACATGAAGTCTTTATATAGTTCAGTTGTCATTAGTTAAAATCTCTATTACCTATATTATGAAGCAAGGATAGTACTCTACTTCCCTACTAAACGACAAGACTCGTGGCACTTAAGTATATACAACCTAGCCATATTGGTGTTTTTTTCGACTAATTTAGAACGAAAATTGATTCTTATCCTGAATTTTTATCTTTATCGCGTAACAACACTTGATGCGAGCTATAAGAAAGGTAATATGTCATTCTTGAAATAAAAATATTCGTGCATGTAGCACAACAATGGAGAATGTAATTAACATGACTTACGCGCCTGTAACAGACGTATTAAGCGGCAAACTAGCGGTTGACAGTGAAGTAACTGTTCGCGGTTGGATCCGTTCACGTCGCGACTCTAAAGCTGGAATCTCTTTCCTAGCTATCTATGACGGTTCTTGTTTCGATCCGATTCAGGCCGTAGTTCCTAATGACTTAAATAATTACAATGATGAAGTCCTAAAACTAACAACAGGTTGTTCTGTTGAAGTGACAGGTACTATCGTTGCTTCTCCTGCTAAAGGTCAAGATTTTGAACTTGCAGCAACTAACGTTAAAGTTGTAGGTTGGGTTGAAGACGCTGATACTTACCCAATGGCGAAAACTCGTCACTCAATTGAGTATTTACGTGAAGTTGCACACCTTCGCCCACGCACTAACGTGATTGGTGCGGTTGCACGTGTTCGTAACTGTCTATCTCAAGCGATTCACCGTTTTTACCACGAGCAAGGCTACTTCTGGATGTCTGCTCCACTAATCACTTCATCAGATGCTGAAGGTGCTGGTGAAATGTTCCGTGTTTCTACTTTAGACCATGCGAACCTTCCTTTAGATGACAAAGGCAATGTTGATTACGACAAAGATTTCTTTGGTAAAGAAACATTCCTAACAGTATCTGGTCAACTTAATGCGGAAACTTACGCTTGTGCACTAAGCAAAGTTTACACATTCGGTCCTACTTTCCGTGCTGAAAACTCGCATACAAGCCGTCACTTAGCTGAGTTCTGGATGGTTGAACCTGAAGTTGCTTTTGCTGATCTAAATGACGTAGCAAAATTGGCTGAAGACATGCTTAAATATGTATTCGAAGCGGTTCTTGCTGAGCGTCGTGATGATCTTGAATTCTTTGCTTCTCGCATCGACAAACAAGCGATCACTCGTCTAGAGCAATTCGTAAGCTCTGATTTCGCACAAGTAGACTACACAGATGCAATCCAAATCCTGAAAGATTCTGGCCGTACGTTTGAGTTTGATGTTGAGTGGGGCATCGATATGTCTTCTGAGCATGAGCGTTACCTTGCTGAAGAGCACTTCAAAGCACCAGTTATCGTTAAAAACTACCCGAAAGACATCAAAGCATTCTACATGCGTCAAAATGACGATGGTAAGACGGTTGCTGCGATGGATGTTCTTGCACCTGGTATTGGTGAGATCATTGGTGGTTCTCAACGTGAAGAGCGTTTAGACGTTCTTGATGCTCGTATGATTGAAATGGGCATCGACCCTGAGCACATGAGCTGGTACCGCGATTTACGTCGTTACGGCACAGTTCCTCATGCTGGCTTCGGTCTTGGCTTTGAGCGTCTAGTGTCTTACGTAACTGGTATGGGCAACGTTCGTGACGTTATCCCATTCCCACGTACTCCACGTTCAGCTAACTTCTAATTAGTATTATCTCAATTGAGGTAAAGTAAATTAGCAAGTAATGAATACAAAAATGGCGACCAATGCGGTCGCCATTTTTTTAACTGTTTATTTTTAGGTATTATTACCAGAAACGAACTCTACCAGTGTCGATATGAACAAAATTACTGCCTGGGTAATACCCTACTCCACCCGCTTTTAATGATAATGCCGCTTTTCTTACCTCGGCTAAGGGAACGCCTTCTAAGCGAAAATCCATTGCTTTGCCTAGCATATGCAAACTTTTCTTTGCCACGCCACCATGTGATTTACCACGTAACATTTCATTTGTTGCTGGTGACCGATAACCCGAAATAATTTGAACCTGAGTATCACAACCAATGACATTTTGAATCGCCGACAATTGGTCAAATAATCTTTTATCCATTTCGATGCTTTCATTACGTCTGAAATCACGACATAAATGATTTAGTTTTGCTAACTCTGCGCTCTGATAACCTCGTCCATTGAAATATTCAGTCTGTAGCTCTTCACCGGTATGCAGGTTATTTAATGCTAATTTACGCGGTGACTCTTCAAATTGTGATGCGAAAGATAAGGTAGGGAATAGACTTAAACCAACAGTAGCTGCGCCACCAATAAGGATTTTACGACGTAATGGACTAAATTCAGACATGCAGTAAACAACTCACTTATAAATAGATCAATCAATAATTGAGCGCAAGATACACACTTTACACAGGCTGGTCAAATAATGAACAGTGATATTTTTCAGCTAAAACAGCAAATAATAGCTTACTTATTGAACTAAATATGTTTTTAAACTTAATCAAAAATGTAAATTATTAGTCAATTTTAGATTTACTCCATTCATCGTACTTATAAATATCATCTCTAAATTGAATAATATCTTTGTCATCTATCCATGTCGTTTGATAAGTTGTATAGACTGCTATTTTTTGTCCTAAACCAACAGAATTTGTTTTTGGTAATTGGTTATAATTTTCGTAATCTGTCGCAGTATAATCTGACTCTTCCATCAAAAGTTGTGCAAACTCTGATGCTTTTTCTACCCTAATACAGCCTGAACTATAGGCTCGATGCTGTTTTTTAAATAACGATCTTAATGGAGTATCATGCAAGTAAATTGAGTTCTTATTAGGAGTATTAAATTTGTACTTTCCTAATGCATTTGTTCCTCCAGGCTTTTGTCTTAACTTATAAGGAAAATTCTCCGCTGTCATTTCTTCCCATTTAATACTCTCAAAAGGTATTACGTTATTACTTAGCCATGAAGGGAGTACCTCAAAATTATGCTCTGTAAGATACTCTTTATTATCAAAGGCTTTAGGTAATATATCTTCCCTCATGATCTTAGTCGGTACTTTCCATTTTGGATTAAAGACAATCGAATCTAATCGAGTGGTAAATAAAGGCGTTCTTCTGGCTGGTTTACCTACGATCACTTTACTTTTAAAAATTAATTCACCTTCTTGAAAGTAGCCCATTTCATAAGACGGTATGTTTACCAATACAAACCGATTACTCTTTTCTTCCCACAATCGTAGTCGCTGAATATTAAGCGCAATGATCCGAACTCTTTCATTTGCACTCATGTTTAACCAGTAAAGTGTTTTCTCCCCAATAATCCCGTCGGCAACCAAACCATGCCTTTCTTGAAAGCCTTTAACTATCGTAACTAACTCTTCGTTGTATATACTGCTGTCTTTCTTCAGGAAATACTGAAGTTGCCTTTTATTTAGATCACCTGAAATATTCAACCTGTAGACCAATGACTTATAAGGTATAATTTGATTTGGTTTGAGCAAGCGAGTAATTTCAAGTTTAGGAGCCTCTTGGTGGTAAGGGTCATAATATAGATACAGGCGTTCATATAAATCTGAATATTGCTCAGATTGCGGCTGTAATGTTATAACCAATTGATATAAATTATTTGTTTGAAAATGCTGATTTATTGTATTTATAGCAAATGCTGATGGTTGACCAATATTCCCATCTAGCCTTCCACCAAACAACCATTTAATACCATGCGTTGCAATTAACTCTTTATATACAGAGAAATACAATAAAGTATCAGTTGCTAGAATATCAAACTCTAACCCTTGAGTTTGTTGAAGAAGATCATATCGTTTTTGAAGATCATCGTTCACATCAGCTAATACAAGCAAACCAAGTTGATTTTTTAACTGCCTTCTGTCTTTAACTAATTGCCATTTGAGTTGTGAATAAGGATAAAAGCTAGCCACGATTTCAGGATAGAATAACTGGGATTGATATTCTTTAATGTAATTATTTACACTACTGGACGCATAAACACCAAAAGATACATGCATTAACAAAGCAATAAGTAATATATTGAATCTATCCATGAAATCCCCTAATAAAATACACCAGTACTTTTATACTAGTCTTCAATAGGTGAATATCAAGTTAACCTCTAGTAATTAAAAACCCATCGAGTAGGGTGAGGCTTTTGCCTCATCCCTCTCACAGAACCGTACGTACGGACCTCGTATACGGCTCCTGCAATTTACTATTTCTTAATAAAAAGAAGCGAGTACACCTGTTTTAACTTCGTCTATTGAATACAAGCCTAGATTTTTGAACCACTGATTAGGCATCGCATAGCTTGCTAACGGACTCGCACTGTTTCGCCATGAGTCCATTTTTATGGACTTAAATGGCGGTTTGTACTTTAGTTGCTTAAGACGACGATGCAATCTGCACGGCTTCTTCCACAAACTCATTTGTACCGCTCGCAATCTCCGCCTTATCCAAGCCGCAAGGCTTTTCAGTGTGCTCGTAATATTGGCTATTTTGAAGTAGTTTACAAACCCTCTGAGCACTGGATTCAGTTGCTTTAGCACTCTCGCTAAATTCAATCCTCCATTACGCTTGGTGAGTTGTCTTACTTTCGCTTTTAATGTTTTGAGCTTCTTTTCTTGAATTGCCGTGTAATTTGTAAAAATTTCCACTCCCAAGAATTTAATACCTGTATCGCTATGTGCTATATGGGTTTTCCGCTCATTCACTTTAAGTTTTAGCGTTACTTCTAAAATATGGCTAGCTACTTTTAATGCATTCTCTGCACCCTTTTTCGAGGTGCAGAATATCAAAATGTCATCCGCGTATCGCACTATTCGATGCTTACGCCTCATCATTTCTTGATCGAATTCATCTAAGTAGATATTAGCAAGTAGTGGACTAATCACCCCACCTTGTGGACTGCCTATTACACTATTCTGCCAGTTTTCACCAACCATGACTCCACTTTTTAGAAATTGACGGAGCAAGCCTAAGATACTGCCATCCACGATGCGCTTTCGCACGAACTTGATTATCAGATCGTGGTCAAGCATGTCAAAGCATTTAGACAGATCCATATCAACAACATGCCGCTTATTATATTTACGTATAAAGAGTGTAGCTTTGCTGATGGCTTGATGACAGCTTCGCCCAACCCGATATCCATAACTGGATGGATGAAAGTTTGGGTCAAATATGGGAGTCATTATATTCGTTAAACATTGTTGAACAATTCGGTCTCGAACTGTGGGGATCCCCAATAACCTGATACCGCCATCGTCTTTGGCGATCTCAACTCGTTTTACGGGCCGCGCTTGATAGCGCTTTTCTTGTAGTTCAAGTAATAGTTTTCTGAGCTCTACTTCCAAATTTTGTGTGAAATCATCGATACGCTGCCCGTCAATACCAGCTGCGCCTCCATTCTTTCTCACTTGTTTGTATGCCACGTAAAGCGCTTGCAGTGATAGCATGCGCCCGTAAAGGCTATAGTGTACTCTCAAATTATTATCTCACATCACCTGCTGCTGACTTTATTTATGTTGGTTAGGTTTATTTCGTTGTCGCGTTAAGTTTTCTAGCAAGGCTACGCCCTTTTATTCGCAATATGCTTAACCGCCTCTATGCCTCTAGTAAAGAGAAACACTTACTCCCCGTGCCCCAGGGTTCCCTCGTGAGTTACAAAATTGTTAAAAACCCTTAAGTACCAAACAAAACTCTCTCTCGAAACTCAGTATTTAACGCGCATTTCAATTGTCTTCGTTTCAATGTCCCTTTCATCTCTACAAGCTTAATAAAATTCATACACATTTGACGAATTCGAGATAGGTTTTCTGATGCATGCTTGTAGATGATCCGGCTGTTATCTTCATTCATTACAGTGTCCAACCACCAGTGCATACTTTCTACGCCCCAATGGCCTCGGCATAATTGGCCAAATTCTTCTGCTTTCATTTCCTTAGAAGAAATGAAGTATCTAACGCCTAAACTTCCCGAAGGCTCTCCGTTTTTCTGTTGATAAGTCGTTGCTATACATAAACTTTTTAAGCCTTTCCATTTAGAGGCAAAATCTCCATATTTATCCGTAAATGGAACAACAATATAACTTCTTAAGGTCTTACGACCCCGTAGACAAATTTCTTCTTCCTCAAAAGAATCACTCGCATAATCGCATAATTGCCCTAACGAAAAGTGTTCAGTAAAAACCTTATGGAGACTTGGTTGATTGTCTTTTACTGACATTAAATAGTCCCCTTTACGTTCAACTATTAGCTCTGCAATTGCTCTCTGGCAACCCATTGCATCAACACTAATTACTCGACCTTTAACTCTGATTAATTTAAGCAACTCAGGGATAGTCTTTATTTCATTCGATTTCGAGCTCGTTTTTAGTTGACTTAAAACCAGACCAGTATCAACAGAATAAGCATTAACCATATGTGTTAGGCATTTCTTCTTACTATAATCATACGTGCCTTTTAAAGACTTCCCATCAATAGCTATATGATTGGTTTCTAACGACTTTTCATTTTGAATGTCGTTACACCATCGAGTAAAACAAAGAGAAAATTCATCTGGGTCAACCAATCCAACAATGCGAGCCGTTGTATCTTGACTTGGAATGCCTGATAAATATGGACTGAACTTTTTAAGCCATTCTAAGTTCTCTTCTCCAAAGGCTTCTATCTCATCCCAGGTTTTCATTCCACACAACATGGCTGTCACCACTTGGAACAAAACTTCGAAGAAATCGTAAGTGATTTTTCGTTTCTGACGGCTATCACTTAATATGTTAAAATGGTCTTTGAATTCGTCGTAATTCATCTTTTGAATCTCATTTAGTTATCTAAACAGTATAAGATCACGTCAGATCGCCAAATTCAACTTATTTTTAAATTTTTATCCCGAAAAATTAAGAAAATCCGCGTAAATAACATGCGGGAACCCTGCCCCGTGCCCAGTTCTATTCACAGCTTTAGTATCACCCTTAGCCATTAAAATAGAGACTTTACCTTATTTGGTAATTCGTGAACCCATCATAAATTACGTCACTTTAAGGTAATTTATAAATCACTTCCCCCCTTCGCAATCAATAAGTGCTTTTGGCTCAAATTGACTCTATCAGATATATTACTGATAGTCGGCTTGGTTTTGTCCTCCACACCATCACTGGCTTTCACAGGCCTAGCCTTACTCACTACTACGGGTTCATCTGCCACCTCACATCGGCATTAGATCTTGAGTTTCTTCTTGAATCTAAGCCACTTACTGACAATTAAGTTTAGATGCCAGGCTTCCCCAGTTATTGCACTGACTCCCTGTTAGATATGCCACCCTCAAGCACAGAATTGGTCTGACTAAGTATTGGGCTTCGCGCTATTTTGGACGCTTACCCACCAATCCCGCCGAAACAGGTTACGGTTAGTTGTGTACATCTAACTTCCTATGGTTTCCTTCAGACCTCACCGTTAGCCAGTGACGCCCTTGCCATTCAGATTGTCTTCCCCTTAGTCGGGGTGACTCTGCTATCTTGCAAGCAGACGGGTTTGCCAGCTTTGCTGGGCAAACATCGAGTAGGGTGAGGCTTTTGCCTCATCCCTCTCACAGAACCGTACGTACGGACCTCGTATACGGCTCCTGCAATTTACTATTTCTTAATAAAAAGAAGCGAGTACACCTGTTTTAACTTCGTCTATTGAATACAAGCCTAGATTTTTGAACCACTGATTAGGCATCGCATAGCTTGCTAACGGACTCGCACTGTTTCGCCATGAGTCCATTTTTATGGACTTAAATGGCGGTTTGTACTTTAGTTGCTTAAGACGACGATGCAATCTGCACGGCTTCTTCCACAAACTCATTTGTACCGCTCGCAATCTCCGCCTTATCCAAGCCGCAAGGCTTTTCAGTGTGCTCGTAATATTGGCTATTTTGAAGTAGTTTACAAACCCTCTGAGCACTGGATTCAGTTGCTTTAGCACTCTCGCTAAATTCAATCCTCCATTACGCTTGGTGAGTTGTCTTACTTTCGCTTTTAATGTTTTGAGCTTCTTTTCTTGAACTGCAGTGTAATTTGTAAAAATTTCCACTCCCAAGAATTTAATACCTGTATCGCTATGTGCTATATGGGTTTTCCGCTCATTCACTTTAAGTTTTAGCGTTACTTCTAAAATATGGCTAGCTACTTTTAATGCATTCTCTGCACCCTTTTTCGAGGTGCAGAATATCAAAATGTCATCCGCGTATCGCACTATTCGATGCTTACGCCTCATCATTTCTTGATCGAATTCATCTAAGTAGATATTAGCAAGTAGTGGACTAATCACCCCACCTTGTGGACTGCCTATTACACTATTCTGCCAGTTTTCACCAACCATGACTCCACTTTTTAGAAATTGACGGATCAAGCCTAAGATACTGCCATCCACGATGCGCTTTCGCACGAACTTGATTATCAGATCGTGGTCAAGCATGTCAAAGCATTTAGACAGATCCATATCAACAACATGCCGCTTATTATATTTACGTATAAAGAGTGTAGCTTTGCTGATGGCTTGATGACAGCTTCGCCCAACCCGATATCCATAACTGGATGGATGAAAGTTTGGGTCAAATATGGGAGTCATTATATTCGTTAAACATTGTTGAACAATTCGGTCTCGAACTGTGGGGATCCCCAATAACCTGATACCGCCATCGTCTTTGGCGATCTCAACTCGTTTTACGGGCCGCGCTTGATAGCGCTTTTCTTGTAGTTCAAGTAATAGTTTTCTGAGCTCTACTTCCAAATTTTGTGTGAAATCATCGATACGCTGCCCGTCAATACCAGCTGCGCCTCCATTCTTTCTCACTTGTTTGTATGCCACGTAAAGCGCTTGCAGTGATAGCATGCGCCCGTAAAGGCTATAGTGTACTCTCAAATTATTATCTCACATCACCTGCTGCTGACTTTATTTATGTTGGTTAGGTTTATTTCGTTGTCGCGTTAAGTTTTCTAGCAAGGCTACGCCCTTTTATTCGCAATATGCTTAACCGCCTCTATGCCTCTAGTAAAGAGAAACACTTACTCCCCGTGCCCAGTTCTATTCACAGCTTTAGTATCACCCTTAGCCATTAAAATAGAGACTTTACCTTATTTGGTAATTCGTGAACCCATCATAAATTACGTCACTTTAAGGTAATTTATAAATCACTTCCCCCCTTCGCAATCAATAAGTGCTTTTGGCTCAAATTGACTCTATCAGATATATTACTGATAGTCGGCTTGGTTTTGTCCTCCACACCATCACTGGCTTTCACAGGCCTAGCCTTACTCACTACTATGGGTTCATCTGCCACCTCACATCGGCATTAGATCTTGAGTTTCTTCTTGAATCTAAGCCACTTACTGACAATTAAGTTTAGATGCCAGGCTTCCCCAGTTATTGCACTGACTCCCTGTTAGATATGCCACCCTCAAGCACAGAATTGGTCTGACTAAGTATTGGGCTTCGCGCTATTTTGGACGCTTACCCACCAATCCCGCCGAAACAGGTTACGGTTAGTTGTGTACATCTAACTTCCTATGGCTTCCTTCAGACCCCACCGTTGGCCAGTGACGCCCTTGCCATTCAGATTGTCTTCCCCTTAGTCGGGGTGACTCTGCTATCTTGCAAGCAGACGGGTTTGCCAGCTTTGCTGGGCAAACAAAAAAAGAGCCGAATAATCGACTCTTTAAATCATCAAAGGCATATATTTATGTCTACTATTGAACGACTTCACCGCTTTCAATAACGGTTTTACGTACTATTTTTGTAAACTCAATCACTTCTTGTCGGATTTTGTCTTCATCAACCGTTAACATTTCACGATCTTTCATCAAGATATTACCATCAACAATTGTATGACGAACATTGCCTGAATTTGCAGAGTAAACCAATGCTGAATATGGGTTATATACTGGCAACATATTTGGTGCTTTAGTATCAATAACAATGATATCTGCTAGCTTACCAACTTCAATAGAACCAATTTTATCTTCCATATGAAGTGCTTTCGCTGCACCCATTGTTGCCATATCGATAACCTTGATTGGAGGCATTGCTGCACGATCTTTATTCACTAATTTATGAACTTTAGCAACTTGGTTAAACTCATCAATAATGCTTAATGTGTTACCAGACATTGGGCCATCAGTGCCTAAACCGATACGAACACCTTCATCGTACATTTTAAGTGCTGGAGACACACCTTTTGCTGATTTGATGTTCGCACTCATGTTATGCGCAACACCCATATCTGATTCTTTTACTAGCTCAATGTCTTTATCATCAATAAGAATCATATGCGCACCAATAAGGTTCTTATTAAGCGCGCCAATACTGTGCATGTACTCTACTGGAGACATCCCATTAGAACGCTCAGCAATCACTTCTTCTTCGCGATGAGATTCAGCTAAGTGGATCATGACTGGAACATCTAGCTCTAATGATAGCTTAGCAATTTTTTGTAACGTCTCAGTTGTATTTGTATAGGGTGCATGAGGAGCAAATGCTGGAGTGATACGAGGGTGATCTTTGTATTCTTCAATAAAGTTTAGGGCGTACTGAATCCCCTCATCTGCATTTGCGGCATCAGCAACAGGGAATTTAATAACACTTTCACCTAAAATTGCACGCATACCAATTTTGTCGACCGTCTTTGCAACTTCGTCTTCAAAGTAATACATATCCGCATAAGTGGTTACCCCACCCTTAACCATCTCAACATTACCTAGGTTAGCACCAATACGAACCATGTCGCGTGACACTAATTTTTTCTCTAAAGGGAAGATATAACGGTGTAAACGATCAGGAACATCATCGCCTAATGAACGAAAAACAGTCATTGAGGCATGAGTATGTGTATTAATTAAACCGGGTAAAACAATATCTCCGTCCACATCTAACATGGTTTTCGCTGTGTAGTTTTTTGCGATGCTTTGATCACCAACAGCAACAATTTTATTACCTTTAATTGCAACAACGCCATTTTCGAATGTTTGTTTAGACTCATTCATTGTTAATAGCGTTGCATCAGTAATCAACAAATCAACCTGCTGAGCTGCAAGCGCTGAAAAAGTGACAAAAGTATTTGCTGCAATTGCCGCTGCTAATAAGGTCTTTTTTAAATACATGGACTGACTCGCAAAAAGTAAGAATAATTCGCAGGGATGGTATACGTTAATATTTTTTTATCAAGCGAATTGTCATTAGGTATACGTAACATTCGTTCAAAGTAGTGATCAATCTCATATTTCCTGAAATCCAATACTCATTACGAATATAAAATAACAACATGGTAAACCGCAAACGATACCTAGTTAAGTATTTGGTTTTAATAAACTATAAATGTTAAATCAATCAATAAAATCGCACAATATATCCAAAACTACTAACAATCCATTGCTTTTATCCCTTTTATTTATATTAACAATATGTAAACATTCTGTTGATTTCTCAGTTAATAGAGAAACATTACAAGGACTCACCTATTAGTGAGCACAATATTCTGGAGAACAGGTAAATTATGAAAAAGTCACTTTCAAGTAGAATTTTTATAGGTTTATTCGCTGGCCTATTAATTGGTACAGCTATTCAATACATGTTTAATGGAGTTGCATTTTTTGACTCCTTTCTTTTAGGAGCAGCAGAAGGTGTTGGGGGAATGTTTGTTTCACTGATCAAACTACTCGTAGTTCCATTAGTGTATGTTTCGATCGTTTGCGGTATCGTTGAACTAAAAGACATTGCTTCATTTGGTCGCCTTGGTGGTAAAACTTTTGCTCTTTACCTTATTAACACCATCATCGCGATTGCTGCAGCACTAACTGTAGGTATGATATTTGCTCCTGGTGCTGACGCTAATTTAGTAGGTACTGTTGTGGCTGGCTCTGTAGAGCTAAAAGCTACTGAAACCCCAGATATCTTCTCTCTTATTACAAACATCGTTCCTAGTAACCCAGTAGAAGCTTTCGCTAGTGGGGATATGCTACAAATTATCTTCATGGCTATTCTAACCGGTCTTGCGATTCAAGCGCTTGATCACCGTGGCGGCCCTGCAATTAAAACATTTAAAGTTGCCAATGAAATCATGATGAAGCTAATCAGCTTAGTAATGAGTCTTGCGCCTTATGGTGTATTTGCACTAATGATTCAATTAGGTGCGACATTAAACGCAAATACATTAATGTCTGTTGCTGGTTATGTAGCTCTTGTTATTGCAATGCTTACTTTCTGGATTTTTGTTTTCTATCCAATAATGGTTGGCTTAACAACAGGGATCTCTCCAAAAACATTCTTACGTGCGGTACGTGAACAAATTTTATTCTCGCTATCAACAGCAAGTTCAAATGCAACGATCCCAGTAACAATGCGTACTTTAACGGATAAACTAAATGTATCTAAGTCTGTTGCAGGTTTCGGCGTACCACTAGGCGCAACTATGAACATGTCGGGTGTATCTATTTATATCGCACTGGCTGCTATTTTTGTTGCCAACGCATTTGGTCAACCAATTAACTCTGCTGACCTATTCACGTTAGGCTTTACGATTCTATTGCTATCAATCGGTGCTGGTGGTGTTCCTGGCGGCGGTGTTGTTATGGTAGGTGTTATTTTGCACCAACTAGGCCTTCCACCTGAAGGTTTGGCTATTGTTGCTGCTGTGGACCGCATTAACGATATGTTCTGTACTTCTTCTAACGTTGTTGGTGATACTGCAGTAAATACGATTGTTGCAAAATCTGAAGGCGAAGTGGGTAAAGTAGAGTCAACAGAAGAAGCTATCTTTACTGAAAAAGTAAACGGCTAGTTCTATATTTACTATTAATATCAATAAAAAGAGAGAGCTACCTATGCCCTCTCTTTATATTCAGACATAAAGCATTTATAATGCATCTACATTTTTTTTACATCTTTTGAGCTATGAAGCCTTATTTTTTTACCGCTTTACTTTTTCTTTTTCTATCACCTTTTAAAAGTAACGCTGAATCTCTTTCTCTTTACTCCATGAATACGGGGTCATTCCTTTATCACTTGGTACCTTATGACCCAGACTCTCATCAATACTTTGGTAATGAATACTTTTCTATAGAGCGTAAATTTTCTGAAGATTCAGATTACAGTTTTATGTTAGGTACTTTTTTAAATAGCCAAGCTAATCGTTGTATGCTAATTGGTGTACGAAAAGATTGGTATCAAGTCAGTGATAACGTAGTTATAAAAGGGGTTTACTCTTATGCGGGTGAGTTCTTTGTTGATGCATTTGAAAACTGTGGTGATGGAGGGATTTATAAAACTTCAAAAGAGAAATTCGGCGTTGCATTTGCACCTTATATCTACCATGCCGCGCAATACAATCTAACTGACTATTTTGGGGTTGAGGCTGGTTTTATTCTTCCTGGTATCCTTGTAATGAGTATGCAATGGAGCTTCTAACTTAACCACAACATTACTTATACCAATCGTAGTAAATAACTGTTTATCCTAGTTGGTTAAAATACTTACTGTGATTGATATTACTATATAATTACCCAATACAAAAAACCACGACTCATTAAATAATGATCGTGGTTTTTTATTAATAATGAAGAAAAAGCTTACTCGCTTTCGTTTTCTACTGCTTCTTCACCACGTAAATCTTGTTGCACGCCTTGTAAAAAGTTACGTAAAACTTGGTCTTTACAAATACGGTAGTGCTTATGATCTGGCTTACGGAAAAATGCACTCAGTTCGTGCTTGCTTAGACGGAAGTTTACTAACTTCATTAAGTCTAAAACATCATCTGCTTTTAAGTTCAAAGCAATTTGTAATTTTTTAAGAATGATGTTGTTCGTTAGTTTTTCTTCAGGCTTTGGTTGCTCGCCTTCACGTTTACCACGACGATCATTAATTAAACCATTTAAAAACGTTGCTAATTGAACATCTTGACAACTTTTATAGTCTTTATCGTCATCCGCTTTTAACCAGTTACATACTTCTTCACGAGTTACTTTAAGATCAGCTGCACCAAACAGTGCGATCATTTTTGTATCGTCAAAATCAAAAGTATAGCGAATGCGTCGTAGAACGTCGTTATTAGTCAAGGTAAATCCTAAATAGCTTAATTTAAATTAGGGGCAGACTATAACTCGTAATGCGTATAGGTAAAAGATTTATGTGATCTCTAAACATAAAAAAACCCGAGAATTATCTCGGGTTTGTTGAATTACTTGTAATCTTGCTTAATTACATTTGGCGTAATGCATTAATACGCTTATCTAATGGCGGGTGACTCATTAATAATTCCATTAACGTGTGCTTACCATTAATACCAAAAGCCATCATAGAACCTTCTAACTGAGATTCTTGACCTGTACGTAATCTTTCTAAGGCTGCAATCATTTTCTCTTTACCAACAAGCTGTGCTGCACCTGCATCGGCATAAAATTCACGATGGCGGCTAAACCACATTGTTAAGAAGCTTGCTAAGAAACCAAACGCAATCTCAAGAATAGTCGATACAATAAAGTAAGTCATAAAGCTACCGCCTTCACCCTCACCTTCTTCATCACTTGATGTAAAGCCACTTACTGCATTTGCAATCATTCGAGATAAGAAAATAACAAACGTATTCACAACACCTTGCATTAACGTCATTGTAATCATATCGCCATTTGCAATATGGCTCACTTCATGAGCAAGAACCGCTTCAGCTTCATCACGAGTCATGCTGTGAAGTAAACCAGTAGATACAGCAACCAATGAATCATCACGCTTAGCACCAGTAGCAAAAGCATTCATATCTGGTGAATCATAAATAGCAACCGTTGGCATACCAATACCAACTTGTTGAGCCTGACGTGAAACCGTTTCTAATAACCAATGTTCTGTCTCGTTACGTGGTTGCTCTATTACTTCACCACCAACAGAACGTAACGCCATTGATTTTGACATCATTAAAGACACTAATGAGCCACCAAAACCAAACAATACTGCCATAACTAGTAAGCCTGATAGGCTACCTTGTTGAATCCCCGTAACCGCATAAACAATATTCAACACAATGCTGAATACGATCATTACCGCTAAGTTTGTTGCTAAAAACAGCGCAATACGCTTCATTTATTGTTTCTCCAATATATTAATAAATTCTACTCATTTATTGTATTTTGTCGAGTAGATACCATAAGTGCAAAGCACACACTTTGGATATAAGCATAAGATAGTGTCATTTAATTCAAATACAAGGGGTTGACGTACTTTGATACACTTTCTTGGCATCTATTTACCTTTGTTCATTACTTTTTCATTTTACATGCTCATTAAAACAACCCTAGTAGTTAGACTTTGGTCGTATTGCGGTATATACAGTTTCGCTTTACCTTGTTTTTAATGATTTAAAATAAATAATGTTCAAGGATTTAACATGACAGAAAAAGAAACTTATCTGATGGCAATTGATATGCTTTGTTGTCACTTGGGATTATCAAAAGAAGAAGCTCAAAAACAGCTAGGTATTCATTCTTCTACTGATTTAGAAACTCAAATTCTAGAGACTCAAGAAGCATTAATGGGGCTTAATCAATAATATTGATTCTCTTTTATTACATAACAAAAAAAGCGGCTCACTAATACTTTAGTGAGCCGCTTTTTACATTCGTTTTTTTAGAAACTTATGCAGTAACTGTTGCCGCTTCTTTTGCTTTCATTTCACCAACAGGTAACACTGTGCGACCGTATTCACCGTTAATAACTTGAGCCATAGAGAAGTACATTGCACTTAAACCACAGAATAGACCAACATAACCAGCCATGTGACCAATGAATACGCTGCCTGTAAAATCACGAGCTGAAAGCAATGCGAATAAAATAGTTAATGTACCAAATACCACTTGTTTAGCACGTGGGTAGTTAAATGTACCTAAGAACAAGAAGAACGTTAGAACGCCCCACATTGCTAAGTACCAACCCATGAATACAGCTGATGTTGCTTGACCAAGACCCATTTCAGGCATAAGGATTAAACCAACAAGAGATAACCAGAAGAAACCGTAAGAAGTAAACGCTGTAGTACCAAACGTATTACCCTTTTTATACTCCATGATGCCTGCAATTACTTGCGCGATACCACCGTAAAAAATACCCATAGATAAAATAGCAGTATTTAATGGAAAGAAACCTGCATTATGTAGGTTTAGTAGCACAGTTGTCATACCAAAAGCCATTAGGCCTAATGGTGCTGGATTTGCAAGTTTGCTTGACATGCCGGAGCCTCAAAAAAAAGTGTAATGATTAAAAAAGTGTTTAGGACGCGCATTCTATTTACGCACGTTGAATATCACAACTACCAATTATGGAATCTTACATTTCATTTATAATATTCCTAAAGTTGAGTCACTTTATTATCCATTAATAACAACAAATCTTGTTTTTTATCTTCTCTTTTAGACTCTCTACACATTTACGATTACACTAGATAAACTGCTTTATTTATAGAGAACCTCCATGGAACTGGTCTTTTCCCTACTACAGCAATTAAGCGTTTACCTCGTATTGGCTTATCTATTAAGTAAAACTCCCTTATTTCTTCCTATTACGACTATTTCAGGGCGTTGGAGTCACCGTTTCCTTTGCTATATTATCTTTTCTGGCTTCTGTATTCTCGGAACGTATTTTGGCCTTGCGATTCAAGATGCAATTGCAAATACTCGAGCTATTGGTGCTGTAATGGGGGGCGTTCTTGGTGGGCCTTTAGTCGGTTTTTTTGTCGGTCTAACGGGTGGATTACATCGTTATTCAATGGGAGGGTTTACCGATCTCGCATGTGCAATATCAACAACAGCAGAAGGTCTTTTAGGTGGATTATTCCACTTGTATTTTTTAAGAAAAAATCAGATAGAACAATTATTTAGGCCAAGAACGGTTCTTATGATTGCATTTATCGCCGAACTACTGCAGATGACAATCATTCTGGTCGTCGCACAACCTTTCGATCAAGCTTACGATCTTGTCTCTTCTATTGTTTTACCTATGGTTGTTGCTAACTCCATAGGTGCTGCTATGTTCATGAGTATTATCCAAGATAGAAAAGCCATCTATGAAAAATATTCTGCTGCATTCTCAAATAAAGCTCTGAATATTGCTCAACGCTCTGTCGGAATATTAAGCCAAGGGTTCAACCAAGAAAACAGTGAGCAAATAGCAAAAATCATCTATGAAGAGACAGGTGTTGGTGCCGTTTCTATTACCGATAAAGAGAAAATATTAGCCTTTATTGGTATTGGAGATGATCATCACCTACCAGGTACCCCTATCGCATCGGATTACACCAGAGATGCAATAACACAGAGCAAAGTAATGTATATAGATGGAGATGAATTCCCTTATCAATGCTCAATTGATGATAAATGTAAACTGGGTTCTGCACTGGTTATTCCACTTATTGGAGCAAATAATGAGGTGATTGGCACCATTAAACTGTATGAGCCCAAACGGAAATTATTTTCCTATATCAACCTAACATTAGGAGAAGGCATTGCTAAGTTACTCTCTAACCAGATTTTAACTGGCCGTTATTTACAACAACAAACACTACTAACTCAAGCCGAATTACGCTTATTACAAGCTCAGGTAAATCCTCATTTTTTATTTAATGCACTAAACACTATCAGTGCTGTTATTCGTCGAGATCCAAACCGCGCAAGAGAGCTAATCCAGCATTTATCGCAATTTTTCCGTCGAAATTTAAAACAGAACTTTGAGCAAGTCACCCTAAAAGAAGAGCTACATCACGTACAATCCTATTTAGAAATAGAATTGGCACGCTTTGCTGATAGGCTAACCGTTAACATGGATATTGATGAGCGTTTGTATTCATTACAACTGCCAACTTTCACTTTGCAACCTCTTGTTGAAAATGCGATTAAGCATGGAACCTCTAATATGTTTGAAGCTGGTGAAATAACAATTAAAGCTTACCTCTCACATCATCAAGTGATTTTAGAGGTAATAGATAATGCTGGTCTGTATATAGAACAAGAAAACAGCGATGGATTAGGTACAACCATTGTAGATAAACGCTTAAAAAATCAATTTGGTGATGCGTTTGGATTAACTCTATCTTGTATAGAAAATCAACAAACAAAAGCCACTATACATTTACCACTAGAGACAATAAATAATGCTTAAAGCCATTGTGATTGACGACGAACTATTTGCTCGTGAAGAATTAATAGAACAATTAAATGAAATTGGTCACATTGAAGTTATTGCTGAATGTGGTAATGCGATTGACGGGCTAAAGCAGATCAATCAACTAAAGCCTGATGTGGTATTTCTTGATATTCAAATGCCTAAGATCACAGGGATAGAACTGATCAGTATGCTTGATCCTGACACCATGCCAAATGTAGTTTTCGTTACTGCATATGATGAGTTTGCAGTAAAAGCATTTGAAGATAACGCTTTTGATTATCTACTCAAACCCATTGAGCCTTGTCGCCTTAAAAAAACCGTAAAACGTTTATTGGCCCTAGAAACCAAACTCGATCTTACACCTATCACTCAAACTAAAATTGAACTGATCCCATGCTCTGGCCACAACCGCATTCTTCTATTGCCTTCTCAAGAGATTGAAGTTGCCAGTATTCAAGCTTCAGGCGTTGAGTTAGCAACCAAATCAGAAAAAGCCTGTACTCAGCTTACTTTGAAAGTACTGGAAGAGAAAACGCCACTCATTCGCTGTCATCGTCAATTTTTGATAAACCCTCATTTTATACGAGAGATTAAATTACACGATAATGGCACAAGTGAAATTCTCACACAAAGTGGCCATATAGCTCAAGTAAGTCGCCGTTACCTAAAGGAAATTAAAGAACGGCTGGGTATTCAGAGTTAGTTTCATGTTGAATTATTGATAGGTAAGCACTCTTTAAAACTATTT
Organism: Aliivibrio thorii; assembly: GCF_057368585.1. Lineage (NCBI taxonomy): Bacteria > Pseudomonadati > Pseudomonadota > Gammaproteobacteria > Vibrionales > Vibrionaceae > Aliivibrio > Aliivibrio thorii. Next base: position 1,700,493 of record NZ_CM170654.1, read on the forward strand.
TCTAACCAATCAATGAACTCTTTTTCTTTCTGATTTTTAGCTCTATCTTCGCTTAATAATATGTAATTATGTCCCGATAAACTAAACCCAAAAGGAGCGATTAAATTGCCTCTTTTTAAGTCATCCATTACTAATGGGTATGAGCCAATCGCACCACCTAACCCCAGGGCGCGAGCATACTTTGATTAATTTATAACCCAAAGAAGATTCGAGCCCGATAATCATCATTCCAACTAGCTTTCTTCAACTTCACTTTTTGGCTTGGTGCCCCACAATCGCATTGCTTCAGCATGTTCATAACAAAGCGTCTAAATAACGCTATATTCTCCACTGCACCATCTAACGTTATTCGCGAGCTATCTTCTTTAAAAACAACATCTAAAACATAATGTTGGCTGTTTTCAATACGCCAATGCTGACGGATATAGTGGCCTAATAATTTGTGATTTGGAGACATAGAGCTTATGTAGTATGAGGTGTCTACGCTGCCTTTACCATTGATCACTCTGTGCCGTTCCACCGCTATGATGCTTCGTACCGTCGGCCATTTATTAGCAAGCTCTTCGGGTAACTTGGCCTTTAACTGGAATACGTATCGTTCTTCGCTGCGACCATGGCGCTTCTCTTTGATTTCGGTAACTATTTTCTCTTTACCTGCATCAAAGACAGCTTGAAATTGGTCAACAACAGCCGCTCTTAATTTGGGCTGATTGTTCTTTACTTGAACAACAACGTGAGCCTTTTTTTCTGCAATTTTCTCCAGTGTATCGCGCTGACAATGCAGAGCGTCAATGGTGATGACACTGTCTTTTACGTTAATAACATCAAGCATTTGGCGTACAACGTTGATCTCGCCATTCTTGCTCTTTGTCGGCTTTTGGCTCAATACAAGACCACGTTCAGTATCGTAGGCTGTGACCAATTGTAACGCGTTTTTTTTGTCATTTCGGTATGAACCACGCAACACTTTTCCATCGAATGCTATAATCGGCTTGTTTTGACTCGTGCGTTGTTCATTAATCCAAAGGGCTAACGCTTCTAGCAAAGATTCAGCAACAATTGAACGTAAAATACGAGCTATTGTATGTCGGCGTGGAATGCCATGTTCGAATGCTCTGTATTGTCTCAACCAATCTAATTTATCTTTTCCAAATAATTCAATATCTTGCCAGCCTTCACACCCCGATGTGATAGCGCTAATTACAAGGAACATAACGTCAATAAGGTCATGCTTCTGATTAATGTCTGATCGGGTATCTTGGACGACTGATAGGTGTTCGATTAAGTTCAAAGTGGCTGCGTGATTATGGATTTGGCACTATTAGATCATATTTTTTAACAAAGTGCGATCCCGCCCTGCACCTAACCCATCAACTGCAGCTTGAAAACAAAAATAAAAATGATCAAACATTTGAACGGAATTATCACCTAACTCTATTTCTGTATTGTCTTTAGCCCAATTACTCCACGCATTCACCCGTGTTTTACTGTGCAGTAATGTAACTTGAGATAAGTCTTGTTTTACTCTTTTCCAATATTCAGGAGAGAAGACGGGCCCGACCCACTCCTCACTTAACATCGTTTGTTTATAATCTTGACGAATCTCAAAATCATCACGACGTATCGCCATTGATAACCCAGCATAACCTAACACAACAGCGCCACCTGCTGTAGAAAGCCTGACATCTCCACCAACATTGTCATGAAAATTTGACAAGCGTGGCATTAACCACCGCATTGTCAATGTCGGCTCACAAGACACTTCTATTGACGTACTTGTCATTTGATGCAACCGATTAACTCCAGTATCTAGCGCACTAAACGCTTGCTCCGTATATTCTTTTAACAACTCACCTTCTTTGGTTAAACAAACGTTCCTACCTTTTTTGTAAAACAAAGAAATAGATAAATAATCTTCAAGAATCTTAATCTGCTTACTGACAGCACCATGCGTAATATTCAATTCATTCGCCGCTTTAGAGTAGCTGGAAAACAATGCTGCCATATGGAATACATGAAAAGATTTTAAATGCCTCATCTGTGAATTTTCCTCACATAAGTAGTGACGTTATTTCGATTATAAATCTTAAAAAACACACTTACAATGCAGACTTAAATTATTCATAATAAACAACATTGGAGTTATCATGGAGCTATTTAGCTTAATTATTCTTGGCATCCTTATCGTTATAAGCCCAGGAGCAGACTTTATCCTAGTATTAAAAAATAGCATAAACCATAGTAGAAATTCCGGTATATGGACAGCTATTGGTATCAGTCTCGCTATTATTATTCACATTAGTTACTCATTACTTGGGATCGGTTATCTAATCTCACAGAATGAACTACTCTTTAATTTAGTTCGATATGCTGGTTCAACTTATTTAATTTATTTGGGAACCAAAAGCATTTGCTCTGCTAGTGCCCAGATAGACATTACTGAACAAGATAAAGACAAAATAAAAACATCCAATTTTTTTATTCAAGGTTTTTTATGTAATGCATTAAATCCTAAGACTATGCTTTTTTTCTTAAGTATTTTCAGCCAAGTTATGTCACTTGAATCCGGTGATCACCTAACTCTATTCTACGGTGTTTATATTATCACTTTACATTTTTTATGGTTTAGCTGTGTTGCCATTTTATTTACCTCAAGAAAACTGCAAACACACCTGTTAAAAATGAAGAAGAAACTTAACCAAGTTTGTGGTGCAGGATTACTTATTTTTGGTGTTCTACTTGGTGTAACTGCATAAACAATTAACGATAGGATTAGCTATTTAAGTCACTAGCTAATCCATATCAATCACCATTCAACACTGGATAATACCGCTTAACCTCTTATCACAACCACTCACATTTTTTGGGCGTGAACTCTTTACGCCCATCAGTATGATAACCAACATATTAATTTACCTATTTAATTCGTAATTCAAACAAGGAATAAATTATGGTTTGGTTTCTAACCTGTGTTGCTGCGCTTATCGGTGGTTACTTCATCTATGGTGCATTTATTGAAAAAGTCTTTGGTATTAAAGAAGACAGGAAAACTCCCGCTCACACAAAAACAGATGGCGTAGATTTTGTTCCAATGTCGACACCAAAAGTATACCTAGTTCAACTTCTTAACATTGCAGGCGTCGGCCCAATTTTTGGCCCAATCATGGGTGCCCTTTACGGCCCTGCAGCTATGTTATGGATTGTACTTGGTTGTATTTTTGCAGGTGCGGTACACGATTATTTCTCAGGAATGCTGTCTGTCCGTAATGGTGGAGCCTCTGTTCCTACTATTACAGGTAAGTACCTAGGCAATGGTGCAAAGCACTTCATGAACGTGTTCGCGATTGTTCTATTGCTTCTTGTTGGTGTGGTATTTGTATCAGCACCTGCAAGTATGCTAACTAACCTAATGAATGACCAATTTGATCTAGGCATCACCATGACGGCGATGGTTGTTATCATTTTTGGTTATTACATCTTAGCGACAATTGTACCTGTTGATAAAATTATCGGACGTTTCTACCCGCTATTTGGTGCTCTACTAATCTTCATGTCAGTGGGTTTAATTTCTGCAATCGCACTATCAAATGATCATTCAGTACTTGGTGGTTATGAGCCAAGTGAAATGTTCACCAATATGAACCCGAACGACTTACCATTGTGGCCGGCACTATTTATCACTATCGCTTGTGGCGCGATCTCTGGTTTCCACGCAACACAATCACCTTTAATGGCGCGTTGTATGGAAAATGAAAAGAATGGTCGTTTTGTATTCTACGGCGCAATGATTGGTGAAGGTATCATAGCTCTGATCTGGTGTGCTATCGCTCTGTCTTTCTTTGATGGTATTGAAGCACTTCAAGCAGCAGTTGCAAACGGTGGCCCTGGTAACGTAGTTTATGCCTCATCATTCGGTCTTTTAGGTACATTTGGTGGCATCCTCGCGTTCTTAGGTGTGGTTATTCTACCGATTACTTCTGGTGATACTGCATTCCGTTCAAGCCGTTTAATCCTTGCTGAATATTTCAACATGGAACAGAAAACACTACGTAACCGTCTACTTATGGCGCTTCCACTGTTCGTTCTTGGTGGTATCCTAACTCAAGTAGATTTCGGCATTATCTGGCGCTACTTTGGTTTTGCTAACCAAACAACAGCGGTCATGATGTTATGGACAGCGTCTGCTTATCTACTTCGTCACAACAAGCTACATTGGGTTGCAACAATACCTGCTGTATTTATGACAAGCGTATGTATCACATTCATCTTAAATAACAGTCAACTTGGTTTTGGCTTACCGATGACACTATCTACCATTGTAGGTGTAGTCTCTGCATTTGTAATTGCTGGTTTGATTATTGTGAAATCAAAAGGCAAAGGTGAAATTGATTCAGAAGAAGAAAGTCTACAATCTTAATAATCTAGTTAAATAAAGAATCCCCATTAATCATTATTAATGGGGATTTTTGTAATACTAATTACCTTAGCTTTAACTCTTATTGCTTCGGGACGCTTTTTAAAACATACAAAGAAAGCAATATGACTCATGCAAGTAAAATTGCGCTCAACGTTACACAAGCTAACTTTAATACTGCAATAAATGGCCTTTATGGATCCATAAAGTCATTATCAACTGCTGTAGAATTAGATCCAAATCAACCATTTGAGGAAAAACTTATCTTAGGCAACATATCAGAGTGAGATAGCGAACGTTTTTCAATCAAAAATAGGGCGACTTGACGGTCACATTCAGCGGTGATCATATACTCCTTTTTAGGGAAAGCATCATGTACATTGACCACTTCAAAGAACATTTTCAAACGATTATTGACTAACATCAAGGTGCAAAGATCACATATTACCTGTTTAAAGTCCTCTTTGGCTCGCTATGTGCGGTGATTGCAAGTGCGAAAGGCTAGTTTGATATTCGTGAATACATTCTCGGTCATCATAGGTGCCTCATTAACTGAATGTCGCCAATACACACTCTTACGAAGGTCAAGTGATTACGATAGATGACAAAACGCTTCGAGGCTCATACAATCGTGAGACAGGACGAGCACCATCCATATGAACTGTAATCGTCAAACAAACTCGTGTTGGGACAGCTGAAAACCGAAGAAAAAAGTAATGAGATTACAGTGTACCCTGAACTGATAAAGATGCTAGATATCAAGGTAGCCCTAGTAACCATTGATACAATGGCCTGTCAGGCTAAGATGGCCAAAGCCATTATAAAACAAGGTGGTGATTACTTGCTTGCATCAAGGAAAACTCCGACAAGCGATAGAAAAAGCGTTCTCATATCAGCGAGCAAATATGGTAGATACCCTCACAGCCTTAAACAAGGGTGTGGACGTATAGAGTCTCGCCAATGCTATGTTTTTAATATTACGAAACTTGATGGTGACTTCTCTCTCTAGAAAGAGTTGAAGAGCATTATAATGGTTGAAAACTTCCGTTTTGAGAAAGGCAGTTCGATTATAGTTAAAACCGAGAATTTAATAAACTAACAGAACAATGTTGAGTTCGAATTAAACAAGGGCATCGCTGAGACTATGTTCATGTGTCCAGTGACGTTTTCAATACAGTTTCACCTACAACAAATCAAATTAGTTACGTTTAGGCACTTTGGGTAAGAACCAGGAGGACGCACTTAATGGCCCTCTTGGTTCTTGGTAGATTGAAAACGACCTTGACGCTATGGACGCGACATTATCTTAATGGAGCTTATATTGTTGCTAAGTGCTTCTTGGGCATTACCACTGGAATTTCGTGTATAGTACCTACCTGCAAAGTTGGCATCTTCATAAAATCTAACCACCCAGCCCTCAGGGATGATAAATGATTGTAAGCGATCATTCATTGAATCAAGGAAGGCCATATCTGACGTAATTTCCATATAATCACCCCCATAATTATTGTAATCAAATATCACAAGATTATTTCTAGGGCTTAATATTTTTACTGAGTTTATTATGTCATGAAAGCCATCGGCATTACCGCTTGTTGCTCGCGTATAGTACCTACCTGCAAAGTTGGCATCCTCATAAAATCTAACCACCCAGTCCGTTGGTAAAACCCATGATGACATTTTGTCATTCATTTCGGTACCTAAATCGTGCTTATCCGATGTGATAACCAATGAATCTCCTTGCTGATTGCTGTGTTCATAAATCACAACACCTTCAGTGCCATGGTTTTGTTGGAAAAAGTTGATTGCTTCAGCGTGAGTGGTGTTTTGAATAGCGACTACGTCATGTCCAAAAATACTCTCAGGTTTATACGGAACTGATGTTATGAATTGGGATTTCTTATCGACACCCATGACCAGTTCAAACGGTTTTTTACTGAACTTCTGATATGACTTAACTTTTGATTGTTCTCTGAATATCTCTGAATCTTGATTCTCAATATTTAAATCAGTGGCGACGCGAGAGTCTGTAAGCTCTAGTTCCCCGTTATAACATTGAGCGACGCCTTTAAATAGTTCATTGTAATAGATACAGTAATCACTATTCTTTTGGATGTCTTCAGCTTTCACTAAAGATAAATCCACATCTCCTCTTGAAAGGATGCTAGATGATAAATTCCCGATACTTTCCATTGATTCGGTTAAATAGAATGGAGGCTTATTTACTCTCAAGTCCGCTTTAACCCAATACCCGTCAGGAATATTTACGAACGATATATAAGACTGAGGGCTTTGAGGTTCTGAATTTTCACTTATACAAAATGAAGGCTCATTTAGATTCTCCTTATCAGCGTAAAAACATGCATTTTCAACAGAATTGAGGTCAGAGTCTGTTAGTTTTGACATCATGTGATTGTTGATCAGCTCATAGGGGAAATCGTTGGTGTTATAATCGGTTTTCTTAACGTTATTGAAATTAGTCAGTGCATGGAAATTATTTGTTTTTGTGCTCGTATCAATAAATAGCGTCATGCCATCAGATATGCCAGGTATATAGGCAAGAGCAATTTCAGATGTACTATTTCCAGGGTTTCTAATGTTATCTGCAAGTTGCCATATATTAAACCCCATGCTTAAAAGTTGGTCTGGGCCAAAACTCTTTAAAACACTAACGGGATTTGTCAGTCTAATAGATTTTATTGTTTGCTTAACACCATTTGTTTTAATACTGTTTTTAAATCGATTAATATTGTCAAGTGTCCCAAGATTCCCCATTAAAATCCCTTGGTAATGAGACGTAGTCCATTGTTTAAATGCTTTCTTTAACTCCTTTTGAGTCCTTTTGTTAGATTCAAATTTAATTTCATTAAATTTTGTCTCAAGACTTATAGTATTGTCATTCATTACCATTGTAATAAACCTTGAAAAGTCGTCATTTGTAGAATCTACACCATTCAATCTAAAGTTAACAAGTTTAGACCAAATAATCTTAACCGCTGTCAATGAGTTGTTTTTAATGCTTTCATCGGCAGCACCGGCGTTGAAACTTGGGGACTCCAAATCAAAAAAGATGTCTCGTAATAGATCTACTCCAACATATTGTATTTTATCGTCTCTCCAAAACTCATGATCTGTAATATTTAAATCTGACATGCCTGTAAAATGAGGGTAGCCGGTAATGTTAGGAACATTGACTACAATATCAACGATGTCAGCCAGTGCATTATCCCATACAAATTCATTTTCATTTATAACTCTAGAGCCTTTTTTAATCCTTATTATTGCAGGCTCATCGTATTTAAAACACCATCGTTCATTTGACTGTGTTTGGATAGCTCCTTTCTGAATAGCCATTCTTGAGAAGTTATTAATGGCAGCTTCTGGGTGATCTCGTATGATATAATCCGGTGCAGGCAAGTCAAAATTATTTGTTTCTTGATTGTATAGTGATACTTGAAACCACCATTGATCTGGTGAATTAACAAACCCTAAATTTGTGATGGAGTTCGCTGCATCAGCTGCAATGTCGGACAATTTATATCTTCGGTGGGTATAAATACACATTCGATCATCTTCAATTGTCGGCTCATAGGTGCTTGGCATGCCATCGGCATTCATTAAAAATTGCCAAACGCTATTTGTGGCTCCCGGTGGCTTCTCACCATTATCATAATAATCTTGAACAAGCCCTGCTAGATTTTCAGAAAATAATGGATGCACGCTTCTTAAACTTAGCCCCATTGGATTATTTACAAAGTCAATTTCTGAATTATCAAATGGGACTCTATTTAATGCATAGTGGTGAAAATTAAAAATAGACACCGGTCCCAATGGGTTTCCTGCGTTTTCAATTATCCTATGAATATCTGGCGTTTTTGTATCAATTTCAATAAGAGTTTCACTGTGTGCATTAATTGATAAGCACAGTAAAAAAGTACTATAAGTAAACCTTTTCAACATCATTACTTTAACCTTCTTCCTATCATGGGTAATATAATAACTATCTGTAATGTCTAACTTTAAATATATTATATTTATCCAACTGAAAAAGGAATTAATAATTTGAGTTAATAAATAAGGTTCATCGCAGATTAGCGGGAATTGAAAACAAAAACGGCAGTTAGTGGTAAAGTTACATCGCCAAACACAACTTTTCACAAACTGCCGTTTTCATGCCAAATAATACTTTTTTATCATTCTGGAAAGGTTTTCAGATCGTAAAATCTCATAAAACTGATTCATTAATCTCTATAACCTTAAAGCCTGATGGCAAATGGCGACCACTGCAAACGATATTACTGCAAACGCGTTATCAGCTGAAGGAGAAACAAGTGCGGCGTTAGTTCTTTCTTCTCATAGTTTAAAACGTTACAAGAGTCCTTTTGCATTATTGAAGAGCTAAAAATCTTATCAGATAACACCAGCTCTATGGTTGACGTTATTACTAACATTTCAGACCAGACGAACCTACTCGCTTTAAATGCCGCGATTGAAGCTGCACACGCAGGTGAACAAGGGAGAGGTTTTGCGGTAGTTTCAGATGAAGTTCGAGCACTTGCGGTGAAAACTCAAGATTCGACAGCCAATATTCAAACGATCATTGCAACCCTACAAACAAAAGCAACTAAAGCCGTTGATGCGATGGAAAATATCAGACAAAATTGAGGCCATATTTCAAAAAAAGTAACTCAGCTTGTTGATATTAACTCATCAGTTGCGACCGCTTCTAAAGAGCAATCGTAAACCAAAACATCGCTCATAATGTGGAAGACATTAAAAACAGAAGTCAATTTCTTCAAAGTCTCTAATCAATATAATTAAGTGCACAATAAAAAACCTTCACTCAGAAAGATGAAGGGCTTTTATTTATACTATTCAAATCACTGATTTTTTCGCAGCGATTGCGGCGTAATCACCAAGTAATTTGGATAAAATCGGCAACCAATTTAAAGCATCTGTTGGGGGCTTAGCTAAGATTTTCTCAACTAATTCACAATGCTCTTCTAACGATACCGCTTCTTCTAAATTAAATAACATTGCATAAGCATGCCATAAAACAAGACGCATCATTCGTAAGCTGTTTTGTTGTGAATTTTCAGACTCTGAAAATGCATGAGTCACTTCGCCAAGAGCGACAGCAGCAAGACGAAGCATGGCATCTAATTGAGCTGTTTGCATACGATCTGGATCTGCCGTTTCTTCTTGTTCAAACGTAAAGATCTCTTTTATTGTCTCTTCAGGCACCATACGACTAATCACACGATGACTGAACTCTTCAAGATCATGACGCGGCATTGTTACTAAACAAGAGAAAGTATAATCACGTTCCATTTTACTCTCCTACTTTTTAAGCTTAGTAATACCAGCTTTCTTTTGGATCACATTCTTCAAACGCATACGACGTTCTGCAGAAGCCTGATCTTGATTCACGTTAGTCGCGTTATTTGTGCGACCTTTACGATCTCTAAATCCAGCTTTAGTATTCACTTTTTCGATGTAAGCATCACGGCTCTTAGGCTCGTAACCTGCTTGAACTACACGGTGAATACGTTGCTGAATTAGTGTTTCAACTTGAACAACCGTTAATTCTTCTTCACGGCTAACAAACGAAACCGCATGACCTTTTTTACCTGCACGACCTGTACGACCAATACGGTGAACATAATCTTCAGCTAAGAAAGGCATGTCATAGTTAATTACGTGTGGTAAATCAGCAATATCAAGACCACGAGCAGCAACATCCGTTGCAACCATTACACGTGCTTTACCTTCTTTAAACTCTTCTAACGCACGACGACGAGCACTTTGTGCTTTATCTCCGTGACAAATAACCGCTTTAATACCATCAAGCTTAAGCTCTTTAACAATGCTATTTGCTGTTTCTTTGTAGTTTACGAATACCAGAACTTGCTGCCAGTTTTTACGACCAATCAACTCTGACAGTAATTCCGTCTTACGCTCTTCATCTACAGGATAAACAACGTGAGCAATCGTTGATGCCGTCATATTTTCGCGGTCAACCGAAACACGCTTTGGACGACGTAGAATATCGCTCGCCAATTTGTTCATTTGTGCCGAAGACGTTGCTGAGAACAACATGATTTGTGGAGCGGTATTCACTTCCATCATGATGTTACGAATCGCATTAACAAAACCCATATCTAACATACGGTCTGCTTCATCGAATACTAAAAATTCAAGATTCGCGATAGAGATGTTGCCTTCTTCGATATGCTCTTGAAGACGACCAGGAGTCGCAACTAAAATATCAACACCCGGATCTAATGCTCTCTCTTGAGAAGACATTTTCTTACCGCCAAACACTGCCGTTACTGATAATGACGTGTATTTTGTGTAATCTGCGATGTTTGATGCAATTTGCTCTGCTAGCTCACGAGTTGGCGCTAAAATCAAAGCACGAGCTGAACGACGGGTTGCTGTTTTTTTCGAATCAAGCAATTGCTGAATCACAGGCAATGCAAACGCAGCAGTTTTACCAGTACCGGTTTGAGCATTCGCAAGAATATCATGACCTTTACGTGCCAAAGGAATGGCTTTTTGCTGGATTGGGGTTAATTTCTGATAACCACATTCAGTTAATGCTTTTACGACTTCAGGTGCGAAACCTTGAGATGAAAATGACATAAAGTGGATTCCTTAAGCGAACAGTCTATGTATTCAGTGATCTATAATTTAGCCGCGCATTATAGATGATTTACGGTGAGTTAGCGCACATTTTTTGTAATTCAATCATAAAAAAAGGCAGAAACACTAAAGTATTTCTGCCTTTTTATCTATTTCGTTTTAAAACAACCCGATTAGTGAAGTTTTAAGTTTGGACGTAGAACTCGGTTAATACGCCCTACTAGCATAATCAAGGTTGTTTTAAAGAGACCGTGCAGTGCAATTTGGTGCATACGATACAGTGAAATGTATACAACACGTGCGATACGGCCCTCAACCATCATAGAACCTTTAGTTAAGTTCCCCATTAAACTACCAACTGTTGAAAAATTACTTAATGAAACTAAAGAGCCATGATCTTTATAGATATATGGTTTCATTTCACGATCAGTCATTTTAGCAACAATGTTTTTAAACGCATGACTTGCCATTTGGTGAGCAGCTTGTGCACGAGGAGGAACAAAGCCACCATCTGCTTTTTCACATGATGCCAAATCACCAATAACAAAAATATCATCATCACGTGTAGTTTGTAACGTTGGCTTAACAACAAGCTGATTAATACGGTTAGTTTCTAAACCTGCAATGTCTTTCATGAAGTCAGGCGCTTTAATGCCAGCAGCCCATACCATGATTTGAGCTGGAATAAGCTCTCCTTCTTTAGTATGTAAGCCTTCAGAATCTGCTTTAGTTACCATCGTCATCGTTCTAACGTTCACACCAAGCTTCGTTAACTCACTGTGTGCTGCAGAGGAAATACGAGGAGGCAAAGCAGGAAGAATTCGCTCACCCGCTTCAACAAGGTTTACATTAAGCTTTGCAGAATCTAAATCACCAAAGCCATAAGCGCGTAATTCTTTAACCGCATTATGAAGTTCTGCTGATAGTTCTACACCCGTAGCACCCGCACCAACAATCGCAATATCAACTGTTTTTTGTGTAGGATGAGCATGCAGCTTTAAGAACTGATTGTTCATCTCAGTACGGAAACGGTGTGCTTGCTCTGGGCTATCAAGGAAAATACAATTTTCACGAACTCCTGGAGTATTAAAATCATTCGACGTAGAGCCAATCGCAAGAATTAAGTAATCATATTCAATCTCTCTTGTCGGAATAAGCATTTCACCGTGTTCATCTTTAATTTCAGCGAGAGTAATGAATTTACGATCACGATTAATATCGCACAAACTGCCCATTTGGAAATCAAAAGAATGGTTCTTTGCATGTGCACGATAGCTAATAGCATCAACACCTTCATCCAAAGAACCTGTCGCAACTTCATGCAACAGTGGCTTCCATAGGTGACTTGCTTTACGATCTACTAATGTAACTTCAGCACGGCCTTTACGACCCAGTGTACGACCAAATTTAGTAGCAAGCTCTAAACCACCAGCCCCGCCACCTACAATAACAATCTTAGTCATTACAATTTTCCTCTAAAAAATAAAAAGGGGATTAATTCGATTTGATCGAATCAAAAAATTTGTGCTTTCCTGCTTTTTTACATACTTAAATGAGTAAAAAATAGAAAGTCTTGAGGAAACAGTGTTTACGTTAATGCAAGATTGAGCAATTTATACTTCTTTTCATTGTTTTTTGCATTATATATCCCTATTTCAGATGTTATCAAGCAGATATAGATGTTATGTAGAAGATTTCTTTTGAGGTGTAAAATAAATAGGGAAATTGTTCTATTTTGTAACAGGAGGTCGTTTCTTTGGTTTAGATCAAAAAACCTCACGATATTGTGAGGTTTTTATTATGTTACGACTATTTTTTATTCTCAAATCGAATTTACAAAAATAGCTTTTAAATCAGTGTTTCTGCTTCTTTAAATACTTTCATTGCCTGTAGATGTTGAGAAATTTTCTTAAATTTATGCGTTTCGTTTTCATCCCAAATAATTTGATAATAAGGTTCTAACTCTGTCGCCGTTGCCGAATTATCACGAATTTCATCACTTTTAGATAAAATACATAAGCAATGTTCTTTATTTTTACTACGGAACTTCTCAACACACTTAGTTGCAATGTCAGCATACTCTTCAGGACGATCAATACGTCCTTCCATATTCACTTCTGGGTGCAAGTTAGGATTAAAAATAACCTGACGGATCCCACATAAAAAGCCAATACGTTCAGCCCAAAAACCACCAAGACCAACACCACAAATAATTGGATTTGGATCACCCGCTTGCTCAATAACCTTATGCACTTCTTTTAATAAGTGCTGCATATCATGCTTAGGATGCAGAGTGCTGTAATTAATGAAACGAACATCTTCATCGATAAATTGAAGTTGTACCACTTTCTCATGATTACCAGGGCTTGTTGAGTCAAAGCCGTGAAGATAAATAATCATGTTTCCCCCTGTTCCTGAATAAGAATTAGTCCATATAAGTAAATTTAATCTACCATGAAAATTATGGTTTTAAAGCCATTAACTTAAGCAAAACTGAGAACAGTGATCTAGCCTAGGTAATTACCGATTTATTTTTTAATTAATGGCATTAATTTCTTTAACTTGCTCATTTCTCGTTCAGCCAACTCTTGATAGCACGCATCTTTCAGTAACTGATGGCCTAGAGAAAACCATAACGCCCCCATAAAACAAACCCAAGGCGTCCACTTATTCACCGCTTGCTTCCATTTGTTTTCATCAAAACCTCGTAGCAGGCAATAACGGTGAATAACCTCATCAGCATCGAACTGATTAGCAATGATCATGGTTGCTAAGTCTTGGCTTGGATCTCCGATAGAAGCGTATTCCCAATCAATCAACCCATACCCTTTCTCTTTGACAATAATATTATAAGCACCAATGTCGAAGTGACATAAACAAGGAGTAAATAAAGGCAGTTCTTCTTCTTGAGAGAAGTAATCAACATAAACTTGCATTTCACTTGTTTGGTTTTCTGGTTCTAATGATGACCAATAACTCAAAATACGTGATTTTAAGCTCATCACATCATTTTTAACTTCATCGTTAAACCCATCCAAAGCAAGTTGATGAACTGATACTAATAGTTCAACCGCAACGTCTTTGGCTTTATCCAGCTCAATCACATCACCCTTAAACCATTCAACCAATAAACCCTCATCATTTGAGCCGTAAACATTGGGAGCAAAAGACACTGTTTGCAATGCTGTTAATATGACTTGTTCTTTGTCTCTATTTGCCCCAAGTACTTTCGCTTGCTCAGATACTGGACGCCAAACAAAAGTTCCCTCTTTCGCTTCGACTTTTAAACAGGCATTAGTTAATCCACCAGACAGTAACGATACTTTGTTAGTATTTAACCCAAAGCCATCAAAATTAATATCCATATCTACTCCATAAATCTCGTAATAACATAAGCTTATAAAAGTTTATCACAATTAACCAAGCGCTTTTATTCTGTCTCTAATTTGCATTAAAAATTGATTTTAAAATCTTAATAATTTTCGCTATTCAAACCTAATAAATTGGATTATTATCCGCGCCCTACGCGTCTCTTCTGGCTTAACTATTATACAGTTCCTCATCAGACGTACTTCTTATACCAATCACAATAAGTAAGTGATCAGAAATAGCGCAGGAAAAATGCTTGAGAACAAGGCGAAGTTTTTCGATAAGTAGTTATTCTACAATCAAAAATTTCAACGTAGTTATCGAGCATTTTAACCAGTTAGGATGAACAGTTATTTACTACGATTGGTATTATATACCTATCCAAATAAGCGGTTAATCAAACACTTAGAGTAGACTGGTGTTATTTAGGATCGAGAGATGTCCTCTAACGCTTTATATACCGATTTATCTGGCTATTACGATTTAATGTGCGCTGATATCGACTACCAAGAGCAAAGTAATTTTGTTCGTCGCATACATCAAATCTTTGGTAATCAAGGACGAAATTACCTTGATTTAGCTTGTGGTACCGGCCCACACGTTAAACATTTTATTAATTACGGATATCAAGCGAAAGGCTTAGACATTAACCAACCTATGCTTGATCTTGCAAAGTTGCGAAATCCTGATGCTGAGTTTATTTTGCATGACATGAGTAACTTTACGGTTGATGAACCTTTAGATTTGATCACCTGCTTTCTTTATTCTATTCACTACAATGCAAATATTGAAAAATTAACAGAGTGTATTGCCAGTGTTCATACAGCATTGAAATCAGACGGTATTTTTTGCTTCAACTCTGTCGCTAGAAACAAGATTGATAATCGCTCATTTGTAAAACATGCAACTGAATATGGAGGTAACCAATTTACCTTCCAATCCGGTTGGAACTATTGTGGTGATGGTGAGCAGCAACATTTGCTACTTAAAATTGAGAAAACAACGGATAGTGTTACTGAGATTTGGGATGATAAGCACCCAATGGTAGCGGTAGATTTTGAGCAACTGCAAACGCTGTTAGAACCGTACTTTGACGTTCATTTGTTTGAACATGATTATGAAAAAATCACACCGTTAAATAATGGTTCAGGCAATGCTATTGTGGTTTGTGTAAAAAAATAGAGCGTGCATTCTATTTTTAATAATACAGAAAAAAATCCGCCAACTGAGGCGGATTTTTTATTTATATTCTGGTGCAGGCTAACTGCATTACAAAATTATAAATAGTTAGCATCAACTAATTCACTGATCTCAACTTTATTTACTTCAGCACGGCTGTCTAGCCAGTTAGCAACTAGAAGCTGCTCTTCTGCTGTTGCTGAACGGTAACGCTCAGTTGAACATACAAAACCTTCAAACAGCTCTAGACCACCACCACAGAAACATAACTCAATGCTGTTGATGTAATCAATGAAATCATCTACGAATACATCGTATTGGTCAAAATCTTTAAATTCAGTTGCACAGCTTACTTCAAAACCAAGAAGCGCAAACTCGCCTAGGTATAATTTTTTACGAATACGGCGATTTTTGTTTTCTAACTTATTAAGTTTCATAGTATTTCTCTCTTTGATTTATCTAGCACTACTTATACTCCTTTCCATCACTTTTCCCAAGCTTTGATTGAAAGAAATCAAGAAATTCAAATACAAAAAAACCAGAGCAGTTTCCTACTCTGGCTTTATTAAGCTATCAATTAAGGTTTAGTGTATTACCAACCTAATAGACTTTTCTCTTGTTGTTTACGGATCTCAGTTTCATCAGCCCATTCAATTAGGCCTGTTTCTAAATCCATTAAACGCATTGTCATTTTGTAGTAAACGTCTTTGTCGCTACCTGCATTTTTCACGATGCTAGAAAGGTTGCCATAAAGCATGTACTGAGCGCCGACCATTTTACCAAACTGAATCGCTGTATTTTGATTTACTAACTCATCATTGTTTTGGAAGTTAAGTTGTGAGCGAACAGCTTCTACACGGTCCATATCAACAAAACGGAACTTACCAGAGTTTAACAATTTAGTGCTGATAGAGTCAGTAACTGATTCAGTATCAATGTGCTCACTTGTTTTGTTCTTAATGCTTTCAACAAAAACAATTGGGCGATTGCCTTGAGTAATTTGAGCAACAGCGCCAGAAGACAGCATGCTTTCAGTCATCTCGCCAGCAATTTTCTGTAAATCCGTCGAACCAAAATCAACAGTTGTTGTTTCAACTGCTTGAGCGTCGCCGTAACTTACTTTGTTAGAACAGCCACCGAGTAATACAGCTAAGCTTAATAACGCAATAACACTTTTATTCATTTTTTATTTACCTCTAGTGAGTGTTTTATCTCAAATTATACCAATACAATTCATTGATATTACTCTAATGTACGAATTTGAACACGGAATTGAGTTGCTTCTGGCTTCATTGCGACACCTTGGATGCTCATTGTATCTAAGCCACGAACAATAAATGTACGCCAAGGTGAATCAGAACCATTAACTTCTAGGCCTTGGTCATCATACCAGTAAAAACGGTATTGAAGCTGTTGATCCCCTGTGAATTTACTTGTTACTGACACAATACCGCGAACTAAACCATTGTTATCTTGAGTGCTAATTTGCTCCACAGATAAGCGGTTACCGAGTACATTATCGCCAAAAAGTACTTTTTGAGTACTGCTATCAACACTAATCCCTGCAGTTTGGCTTGAACTACAAGCAGCCAATGCCAATGGTAATAGCAAAACGATAAGCCATTTTTTCATTATATTTCTCCTAATTGTTTATGCCACCATGTGACGGCATTTCCTTGTCTTGATACCCAGACGACGACGGTATGACCTTCTTTTATTGTAAAGTTTAGCTCATTTCCTAAATATTGGATTTGGTTCTCTCCCGCTTTTACATTCACACTTGCCACACTGATCATTGATGGCAATGTTTGCCAACTACGTGTGTCAGGTTGTTCTGTTAACGAGTTAAATATGGTTAATACCGCATTCGCCAAATCTTCTTCTTTCGTGTTTCTTGATGTTTTTCGCAGTTCATCTTTAGCGACAACACGTAATGCTTGACGAATAACCATCGCAGGAATTCGTTCATTTAAGTCATTTCGTGCCATTAACGTCACATCAGCCAATTGATCTGAGGCTAATGCTTTATTATTTACCTTAAGTGGTGAAAACACATCACGATTTGTATTTTTGTAATACGGCAATGCTAAATTATACTGCACAAAGTTACCTTGGCTATCCCACATTGGTAATCGTAATCGCCAATCAGAAAGTTGCGGTAGAATCCCCTGTTCATCAATAATAATGACACGACTATCAGTGCGTTTTGGCACTTTATAAGCACCATATTGCTTTTCTAACAAAGTAATATCATTACGCATTCCCAAGCGACGAGCAAGACGTTGGACTGACTCAATTACCGTTTTATTGTTCGGAGCTACCGCAAGCGCTCGCTTATAATCTATATAGGCATCACTATAGTTACTATTTGTTTCAAACAACAAACCAGAGTAATAGAAAAGATAGCCATTTTGCACAGCAGCTAATTTATTACCTACATCAGGGTAATTCGCTAAAATAGCACCAACATTTGCATCAACACCTTGCTTTTTAGCGTCTTTTTCTGCTGAACGTAGTTCTTTTTCTCTATCTCTCTTCGCTTGTTCTTGAATGTAATTTGCTTTTCTAACTTCAATCAAAGCACCTTCCAAATCATTATTTTTTAAATAATTTAATGAAAGATAAAGGTGTAAATAACCCAGTTCGTAATCCGCAGGCTTATAATCAATTAAATTATCATTCGTCACCAAAGAACCGACTTGGTTCGCTGAATCAGAAACAGAAATTACCGCTTGATCACTTTGTATTCTGGCAGCTTGTTCTGCTCCCTCAAAATCCGCTTTACTTGCTGCATACTGGTCGCTCAGCAAAGCCACTCGGCCACGTTCTAGGTTATCAAGGATTGGGCCACCCACTTCAGGGGCGTCCTCACTGTACGCTTGCTTCGCCTGACCATTTTTTACTAGCAGGTAGGTGTCATCCGTCTGAGCTGAATAATGGCTAAATAAATTACCGACAGACAGGTTAGCGCACCCCGTCAAAAGCAGAGTAAAAGAAAGAATAATGGATTTTTTTAGTATCGATGTCATTAAAATAGAAAACTCTCAGTCTAAAAAAGTAAGGCTCCTAACTAGGGAGCCTTATTTGAGATCGATTAACTTAATAGCATTGGACCTAATGGACGACCACCCACAAGGTGCATATGAATATGATAAACTTCTTGGCCACCATGAGGATTACAGTTAACAATCAAACGGTAACCGTCTTCAGCAATACCTTCTTCAATCGCTATTTTCTTAGCAACTGTAAATAAACGTCCCATAACTAATTCATCTTCAGCTTCCACATCGTTCGTGGTTGGGATCAATTTATTTGGAATAATTAACACGTGGCTTGGCGCACGCGGATTAATATCACGAAACGCAGTAACTAAATCATCTTGATAAACAACATCCGCTGGAATTTCTTTACGAATAATTTTGCTAAAAATAGTTTCTTCAGCCATGACTCATCTCCAATAAAACACAGTTTTTTATTTTCTACTGCCTCTAGTATGCGTTACAAATTTCTCGAAAACAATCACTTGAACTATAACTTAACGACAAATTAAGCCTTCATCTGCAAAAATCCCTTGAATAATTGAGAGTCATCTCTCTTTATGTATTGTTAATTTTATAGATATGGTCACAGCAGGTAATAGAAAATAATCATAATATGAATACTTACTGTAAACATATTAAGACTGAGTGTTATTTATACTAATCAACACTAGATTTAATAAAATCAATACTATAGAGAGATAGAACATGAATAGTTCGGTAGTACGTCGAATGTACGCAGGATTCTCGCTTATCGTGATCTTGTTTATTACGACGGTTATCCTGATGCTCAATGGAACGAGTAATATCCACAATCAGATGAAGTCAGTCTCTTCAGACTCTTTACCTTTAGTCAGCTTATCTAATGAAACCAGCGTTGCTCTTCTTGCGGCTGACAAATCTTTCAAAGACTTCTTAACCACTAATGACCCAGTTCAAATGCAGCAAGCACGACAAGCATTTGTTAGTGCAGAGACAACGTTTAATAATACGTTTCAACGTCTAGTTAATGTTGCCGAACAACAAAATACAGGCACTCAACAGCGTTCAGAACTTACTGATATTCAAGCTGCTTATTTCAATGAAGCACAAGTCGCAATGGACAACTATCAAGCTCTACTACTTGCTGATAATGAAAAACAAAAAGCAACTCGTAGCTTTCAACGCCTATACACAGAATTAAGTGTAAGAATGAAAGAGTTCGTCAACGACCAAGAAAGCATTGCGGTTAAAATGATGGCAAAAAGCTATTTTGTAAAACTTGAAGATGCCGAGCTAATTACCTCTGATGCATTAGCAAGTAACGATGTAGAGTTTGTAAAAAAAGCCGTTAATCAAAACAAAAAAGCCGTCACTCATTTAAATTATGCTTATCGTGGTTTAGTGAATCAATTACCTCAATTAAAAGAGACTTTTGATAAATCGGTAAATCAGTTCAGTGCTGAAGTAGGGAAAAAAGAAGGAATTCTAAATACTCACTTTACCTATCTAAGTGCTAAAGGTGCGCTTTACAACAACATATCTAACCTCGCTCGCCAAATTGATAACGCACTGGTATTACTGACCTCGTTTAATGAATTAGCAAATCAAGATCTGCAAACATCATTACAACAAGCTGAAGTTATTTATCAACAAAGTGTGTATAAAGCGATAGCATTAGGTGTGGTTGTTTCTCTACTTGCGACTATCATTGGTTTCCATCTTGCATCATCAGTAAGAACACCACTGCAAAATATGCTAAAGATATTAGAGTCACTAACTTCTGGAGACATGACACAGCGCATTCAGACTAAACACAATACAGAGTTTAGCCGCGTATCACGTCACATCAATACTGTCGCGGACAATTTACAAAAAGTACTTCTACAGCTAAGTGGGGCATCTGATGAATTAACAGCGGTTGCTCAAAATAACAGCTCAACGGCAGAGAAAGCAAAACAACAGCTACTCAATCAACGTGAACAAACAACAAGTGTTGCCGCTGCGATGACTCAAATGGAGCATTCAGTTGTTGAAGTAGCATCAAGCTCAGAAAGTTCATTATTGAAAGTACAAGAAGTTGAAGCCGCCTCAGAGCATGGTCAAAAAGTCATGGCGAATAACATTGCTACCATTGAACAATTATCAAGTCGCCTTGATGAATCTGTTCAAGCCGTTGGAAATTTACAAAAAGTCAGCAGTGAAATTGGCTCCATTTTAGATGTTATTAATAAGATAGCAGAGCAAACTAACCTATTGGCATTGAATGCCGCAATTGAAGCAGCTCGTGCAGGGGAACAAGGGCGAGGCTTTGCGGTTGTTGCCGATGAAGTTCGTATTCTCGCTCAGCGCACTGCAAAATCAACCTCTGAAATTGAAGCCATGATTGCTAATCTTCAATCAAGTTCTAAAACCACAACAACCGTTATTGAAAGTTGTGTTGAAGATATGCAACAAAGCGTAATGCAAACGAACGAAGCCAATAATGCGATGGTGATGATCCAAAGCCTAATTGATGAGATAAGTCACATGAGTAATCACATCTCTCAAGCAGCCAACGAACAAAGTGCAACCACCACAGAAATTGCACGCAGTTTAGAAGACATCAGTCACATTGCAGAAGAGAACCAAACCGCAATGAATGACATCGCTAACGTCAGTTCGACATTAAACGAATTAGCTCACCAACAGAGTGATATCGTGCATCAATTTAAGGTTTAGTTTAACGAGGGAAATAATTAAGTGGCAAAAACAAAGAGGTGGATAAATTATCCACCTTTTTATCATTTTCAGAGATGAAAACTTAGCGTGAAAATAACATGTAAGAATTCGCAGGAATAAAGAAGCGAAGATTGCCTTGTTGAGGTGCGTAATAACTGTTAGAGATGTTTTCTAACCACACAACATCAGCTCCCACAGCAACATTCACTTCGATATTATGATCCGATTTATTTAATGCCACCAAACCACACTCACCTCTTGCAAAGACTATGTGCTCATCACTGGCTTCGACCAATCGTTGCTCTTGTCCATACATCTCATTATGAAATGACATTAACTGAGTCATACGAGTACTTTTCCATTCATCCTTCCAACGAGGCTGTTCTTCCTCATTTTTAACCCCACTGGTTTCAAGCTCTGAATACACTAATGGTATTCCTCCCTCTCGACCAAATAAATAAGCATAAGCAAGCCATTCGTTCGATTCGCTCATGACCAAATCTTTAAACACATCGTTATTTGGAATATCGTGAGTAATGGCAAATATTATTGCTCGAAGTGGGGACAGCGCCATACCGTAGCAATAAGGGTCAATTAATGATTTAAACGAACCTTTATTTTCTAACGCTTGATACAAGGAATTGAACAGAGGAAAATCATACGCTCCCAACGTCGTTCCTTGTAGATAAGGATTTAAAAACGTTTCATATTCTTCTTTTGTCGCGCCACCATCAGTAATGATCTCACCAAAGATATGAACGTCTTTTGTTATCTCTTCATCCCATACTTTATTTAAGTGTTCAAGCGTCATGTGTTTTGCCGCATCAATACGGAAACCTTTGACACCAAGCTGTTTTAATGCTTTTAGATAAGCCCTTTGCTGCGTAACAACATGTTCATTATCAGATAATGTTGGTAAACCGGGATCATGTGGCCCACCAGAAATTCGTCCGTTTTGCACTTCCCATTTATCATTCCAGTTTTCAATACCGAACGCCTCAACGAAATCAGATTCAGAAAATAGTGGCTGAGATAAATCACCAAATAACGTGAGTGATTCATACTTTTTAGGATAGCGAGCATAATCCTCTCTATCCCATTGATTAGGGAACTCTAAATCAGCTCGAATATCAGATTCATTCGCCATATGATTAAACACAACATCAACGTAAACCCAAATATTAAATTCGGCTAAGCGTGACACCATACGAGTGAAATCAATAGTATCTCCTAATGGGTTGTCTATAAGGCGATAATCTTGAGGTTGATATCGTTGCCACCATTGAGTACCCGATGGCAAACGAAGAGACTTCATCGCAGGAGAGACTAAAACCGAGCGGTAGCCCAAACTGGCAATCAATTCAGCTTGTTCAGCAATATCTTGATAAGTCCAATCAAAAGCATGAAGTATAATATTACTGACAACCGGAACTTCTGTTGAATGCCATTGTGTTTGCTGGCTCATTATTTTTTATCCTTATAGGTAACGTCATTCAATTATAAAAAGTCCCTATTTTTCTGCCCTCCTCCTTAACTCTATAAAATCCAGTATGAGGCCTTAGGCGTAGTTTGATAAATAAGTACTACTCAATAACGTTACAATAAAGAACATTACTTGTTAACTTATTCTATAATAACAAGTTATCTTCTATTGGAATAAAGCGATCAGCGGCTTCTATAAGTGAATTAGCCGTTAAATTTTGCACGCCATACACTTCAACTTCTTTATTAAAACGTGACTGAATTCGCTTAACGAGTAAGTCAAAATCCCCATCGCCAGACAAAATAACCACAATATCCGCCTGCTCTGCCAACTCAATCGCATCAAGGGTGATACCTACGTCCCAATCACCTTTTGCTGACCCATCACGACGCTGAATAAAAGGCTTAAGCTTTACATCAAAACCAATACCACGAAGGATATTATGAAACTGCTTTTGTTTGTCATCACTGCGCGCAATCGCATACGCATTAGCCCCAACCACCTTACGGCCATCGGTCACTTTTGCCCATAATGCGTTGTAATCAAAATGACGTTGGTAAACATCACGCGTGGTGTAATAAATATTTTGTACATCAACAAGAATCGCAACGGTTTTCATATTTCGCCTTCCTAGGAAATTATCCAATGAGTCTATATGAATCCCTTTAATTTAGGTATACTTCGCGCAAATTTTGTATTGGAAAGACGGTAAAATGACTAAAGGCTACTCTTGTATTGGATTGGTAAACCCAAAAACACCTGAAAACGTAGGCTCGGTAATGCGAGCGGCAGGCTGCTATGGCGTAAACTCGGTATTCTACACGGGCAGACGTTACGATATCGCTAAACAGTTTTGTACGGATACAAAAAGCCAGCATCTTAACGTGCCATTGATTGGCGTTGAAGATCTAAAAGACATCATTCCTTTAGATTGTGTGCCTGTGGCGGTTGATTTAATTGAAGGCGCAAAACCGCTGCCAGATTACAAGCACCCACCACGTGCGTTTTACATTTTTGGCCCAGAAGACGGTACATTGAAAAAAGAGATCACTGATTTCTGCCGTGAGACTATTTATGTACCAACTAATGGCTGCATGAACTTAGCCGCTGCTGTGAACGTGATCATGTATGATCGCATGGCAAAAGGCGAAAACTTCTCAAACCATAAATAATCTACGTTAAGCTAGATGAATAAAGGAACTCGACATGTTTGATTTATCACGTATTTCGGGTTTCGAAAACGCATCAATTGCCCAAACCGATACCCTACAAACCTTGTGGGGCGGTTATGGGGAGTTGGTGCGTTTGCATTTAACCCATGCACCCACCTCTTCTATCATCATTAAACAAATCACCTTACCCAAGCCTAAAGTACATCCTAGAGGTTGGAATACGGATTTATCACACCAACGTAAACTCGACTCATACCAAGTGGAACTCAATTGGTATCAAGATTACGCCAATGCGGTTTCTGCTCATTGCCCTGTGCCGCGCTGTTTATACGTAGAGCAGCGTGATAACGAGCTCATCTTAGTATTGGAAGATTTAACAACCTGCGGATTTCCCATCGTAAAAACTGGACCATTACAAACCAGCGCCTCAATAAATGAAACCAAAGCCTGCTTAACTTGGCTTGCGAACTTTCATGCCGCACACCTTAATGTTGAACCAATTGGATTATGGCAAATTGGCACGTATTGGCATTTAGACACGCGCCCTGATGAGCTTGAAGCCTTAACGGATTTACCATTAAAGCAAACCGCAGTTAAGATTGATGAAACACTAAAAAACACCCGTTACCAAACCTTGGTTCATGGGGACGCTAAGTTAGCGAACTTCTGCTTCTCTGAAGATGGTAATCAGGTAGCTGCAGTAGATTTCCAATACATAGGAAAAGGCTGTGGCATGAAGGATGTGATTTTATTTATCAGCAGCGCGGTAAAGCCAGAACAGTGTGCAGAGCTTGAGAGCGAATTACTGGATCATTACTTTGCTCAACTTAAAACCGCCCTATTGCGTTTAGGCCACACCAAAGCAAGTGACGATATTGAACAAGAGTGGCGACCACTGTTTTGCATTGCTTGGGCTGATTTTCAACGCTTTGTTAAAGGCTGGAGCCCAGAGCATTGGAAGATTAATGGGTATACTGAGGGGCTTAAGTTAAGGGCTTTGGGTGTATTAGATTAGCAATGGATATTTATATTATTTAAATGATTTCTTATTTTTAAACAAAAGAGTGTTAGAAGAATAGATCTAACACTCTATTTAATTTAAGAAAAATACTCTAAGATTTCAAATTCTTGTAATGATTCTACCTACCTTGATCTTGCATCCCACTTTCTTTTTAGTTCAATTAAACGTTCGTCTTCACTTAATTCGTTACTAATTTTCATCATTTTATCTAAATAACTACCAATATCGTACGGCCATTTGTTAACATCGTCAGGTAATACTGTGTTCAAGAGTAATAAAAGATCATTAGGATACTTTTTGACAACATTTTCATCATTCAAGTAGATGTGATTAGCTCTTTCTAATTTAGTTAAGAACGGAATTATTAGCTCTACTACCTCTGAGAAATGCTTTTCCGACCAAAATGCAATATCACATAATCGCTCGGATACAGCCGGAGACTTAGCTGCAAGCTGTTTAGGCCAAACATTTGACATAAGCTCTCTAAATGGTTGTAGCCATTTTTCTTTATCTTTATTTCCGCCATGCCTAGCTTGCCATAATATTCCACACCTAAAGTCATCGCTTGCTTTAATTAATACTTCTTTTAATTCAAGGTCAGATACCCACCTTTCATTCTCATCTTTAATTTTCCAAGCTGAGTAAATTAATCCCACAATAGCATCCTGATGACCTCGGCTTTCAACGTCACCCTTACATGCCAACTCAAAAAGGTTTGATTTCAGAATTGCGAATAACTCTTCCCCTTGAATGCCTCCCCGCAAAACACCAGCCCAAAATGCCTGACGATCTTCTATAGAATGAGAGCTTAAGGCAGAAAGCAAGTTCTCTTTAGTCCACTCAGGATCAACGTAAAAACAAAAACTTAAACTACGGCTAAGTATAACCATAGCATAACGATGTAAATCATCAGGTAAAGCTAATAATTGGTTTAACAATAACAACAAATTGCCAGAAAAGCCCTCTCCAGATTCAAAAGTACCGCTGTGCTGTGATTGCAGTATTGCACGAGTTAAATTTCCAGTTGGTGAATTTATTGACTCCATTAACCAATCAGGGGCTTTACTTCCTCGTATAATTGAGGATACTCCCTTAGCAGGTTGTATCGACATGGCATCAACCAATTTAAAAGCTAACTTAAAGTATGTTGCATGATAGTTATCAGTCAGCACACTCGTAGATTTTTCAAACCAGTTTGATACTGAACGAAGTATTTTTGCCAAATCGTCACTAGTAAAACTAGACAAACGCTCAGCAATTAACGCTATAAATCGAGGTTTATCATTCTTACGGGTTTCAGCATAAAGGAAAGTATCCCAAGCCCATTCAACAACGTTTCCTTTCTTTGCCGAATAAGTTAAAGCATTGAAAGCTCGAATTGGTTTTTCTTGTGATAAGCCAAGAAATGGGTCTTCATCAATTAAAAAATCAGCTTGTCTACCAGATAATTCACTTGCTCTTTCAAGGATGGAGGCCAATGACTCATCAGCTAACAAAGAATAGTCTGTATTTTTTGTTACAAAGCCGCCGCGAGATTCAAAGGATCGTGCTGCATCTTCCGCATGCTCAGGCTGCCATTGAGGTGTATCTTCTCTTAGCTTATCTGTATCTATTGTTAATTCACAACCATTTTGTTTTAACCAAGTTACTCTATCCAGAATATTCCTCGCTTTCCGTTCCTTAAATCTACCTTCATCTTCGGTTTCCCATGGTTTAGGTCCTTGCAATATTCTATTTTCTATTGTGGAACGGCTGCATTTATCGAGTTCTTGCCATCTGGCTACAAAAGCTAGAAGCAAGTCTCTAGCATGAGAACTATCCCAAAATGCTTCGTCTGATAGTTGATTTAAAGTAGCACTAATACTGTCATTAGGCACCAGATTGGTTTTCCCTAATGCCCAAATCCTTAACCTTGCAAAGATAGTATTGTCATCGCATGACCACTTTGAAAGCTCCTTCTGAGCGGCATCAAGATCAATCAATACTAATTTCTCTAAGTAAGAAACAAACAGTAATACCCATGCAGATAGGCCATAAGATCGACTATACCTATTCTCTGTATTCTTCTCGGGTGTTAACGAACAACTCAGGTTCAGACCGTACCCTCCTATTTCGTTTTCTAACTCAACAGCAAGCTCAAGATTACGTCTCAGGATTTCAACGGTACGAATTATCCATTCATCAGGAATATCTAGCCTTCTTGGTAGTTCAGGGTAATGGACATCCAAATGAATTAAGTCATTTAAACTAACCTGCTCTCGATTGAGCTCATTCGAGGTTCGGTAAGGAGGAGTAACCTTGATGTATGGCTTAGTTACCTTTGCAAGATGCCGTAATTTCCTGGGGCACCAGCCATTGTTCTTTATTGCTCTTTCCAGAGTAAACCAGTTGAGTTCTCCTCTTTTATCAATTTGTTCAAAGCCGTCCAAAATATAGCCCCATGCCTCACTGAGTGCACTATCCATATCTTTAGAACGACGCTCTAATTCAGATTTAAGAATTAATTGAACCCAAGGATGAAGGCATTTTTGTTTCGTAACCCACCAAATTGCTTCTGGTTGTTCTGCCACTTTACTCAACCACCCTGCTAATGTGTTGAGCCTTTGAGGTAAAGTAGAAAACTGAGGGAAATTAGAATTATCTCCTCTAAAACTGATAACACCTTGCTCTTGTGAGCTTTTTATATCAAGTAAATTAAATTCAAAAGCACTCCACACATCTGTAGGAATCTCTCGTTTACTATAAAAATCCTCAGGATCAGTATATTGTGGAGTACAATCTGAGTCCAAAGAATAAAGATAAAATGGATCTACAATATCAGCTAGGTTTTCTGTACTGGATACATTCTTATGGGGAGTTTCATACCTCAACTCAGGATCAAACACATAAAGCCAAGTTGCAGGGGCTAATATTTCACTATTAGCAAACTTTTTAGCCCCTTCAGTTGTAGAAACAATATGTGCAATTTGACCACGTTCAAAGGGCTGTAAGAGGTGAGGCCCCATTCCAGCTTTTGTGATTATTCCTTGATACCAGGAATCTGGATCAGAAGCCCTCCCAGCCCAAGCTTCCAGAGTACTCCAAAGTGCAACATGCCCATTTGTATCGTCATACGCAATCGCTTTTACTCCTTTATGGTGCCATTTTGAGCTAGCGTAGCTTTCATTGCCAGATTGAAATGCATATATATCGTTAAGATGGCTTGAATTCTTATTGAGCGCTTCTAACAGATACTGAATTGGCGGATCGTCCGCGGAATAACCTACAAAAACTACGACATATTTTTCCAATATCCCTTTGACGAATGAAGTCGCCCAACCATTAGCCAAGTAAGCATCTCCAAATTCTGAACTTGATAGAACAAAACCGTTGCTTGCCGCTCCTGTCCCCCCCTCGTTTACTTTACCATGAAGATATACTGTGCCATTAAATTCATTTGGATGACTAAGATCAGGTAATCTTGGGGGAATAAAGGTATGTATATCTGGTTTGCAAAGATCAAATAAACAATCAAAGTTAGTTGTTACCAAACGTACTAAGCCATCCTTCGTTGTAGCTAATTTAAGCATCGTTTGGTGGGCACTGAGGTCAACTTCTCTCTCAGGAGTGAGAGCCTTAGCTACTGATTTATATATATCTTTCGTTAAAAACTCTTGTTCCAACAAACCAAATATCCTATCTGCCGAAACTACTCCTTCCACTCCAGTTCTACTGGTTATTTCTTTAGCAGCATCTATAAGCTTCAAGGCTGGACTGCTTGTTTCTACACCAAGCTCTGATGTTACAAATGAAGCTAGCCCAAAAAAGTCGGAAAAACCGGCTTTTGCTCTCGAAACCCCTGCACCACAGAAAAACACAACTCGGCCTTGGTCTCTGGCTAATAATAGTTCATCAGGTATGGAAGGTCCGTTTTCAAGAAATCGCATTTGGTTTCCTTCTATGCTACAAAGATTATTTTAGATATTGTGAATGAAGCAATGACTTAGCATATTTAAATTCTAAGTAGCTTTTTCTGCTTTCTTAATAGCTCTTCTTGTTGTCAAAGGAGCATCAGTAGAAATATAACTCCACTCAAGCTTTATTTTATCAATTTCGATTTCAATACAAGAATTGTCAATTGAAGGATCCTGTCCTATTTTAGCTAAAAGATACTCAATACTTCTTCTTATATTTCCATATCGCCCAGCAGCAGAACGATGCTGTTCCGCCCTTTCTGCAAATCTCGATTGAGAAACAACTCCAGATAAAAAAGCAGCCATGATGCCAACAAATATTACGAAGTACTGCATATTTTTCGCATTAAGCTTAAATAACCAAAGGTTTACACTCGATATACCATGTAAATCTTTTCCATAAGCAAAAAAAGACATGGCTGTAACAAAAACAGTCGATATAATAAGCAACCACCCTGTAACATTAGCTATTAAGTAAAGGGTTTCTGAACGGCTATAATGTCCAATCTGAGCCTTTATTATACGACCATGCCAATCAATCAACGTTGACTCATAATTAATGTTAACTATCTGATTCTCTATCATTTTTACCATCGTTATGTTCTGATATGCATTACATGAATCAAATTAAAATCAAAGTTACCTTTAAAATAATAACAATAATTTAATTTATTCATGTACCTAACCTATTTGAAATATATTGCTTATTATAACTAAATCTTTAACTGATTACTTTAAATACCAATATGTAGCATTTCCATTGTCCTCCGTATCATTTTCATTACGTAAAACAACTAAACCGAGTAGTTATAATTACTACATATTATTTAAACCAATGAACTATAAAAACATATCCAATTAAGAGTGTTTGAAGTTGATTGTAGTAACCAAGAGTTAGATTATTATT
Source organism: Aliivibrio thorii (assembly GCF_057368585.1). NCBI lineage: Bacteria > Pseudomonadati > Pseudomonadota > Gammaproteobacteria > Vibrionales > Vibrionaceae > Aliivibrio > Aliivibrio thorii. Next base: position 1,730,374 of record NZ_CM170654.1, read on the forward strand.
TAGCAAGTTGATATTCACCAATGAGGCTCTCAAGTGGAATGTTCAACTTATGATTTAAGTTTCTAATCATGGTGAGTGAAAGTCGTCTCTTTCTTTTCAAGATCTCAGTCACTCGGCTGCGTTGCCCTAATATTGGTGTCAAATCACTATCACTTAATCCAAGCTGTTCCATTCTAAATTTAATTGCCTCAACTGGATCTGGCGCTTCAATTTTATAATGAACGTTTTCGTATGCTTCAGCTAAAGTGGTTAAAATTTATAATTCATCAAACTCAATATCTGGTTTAGTGTTTGTGAACTCTATATAGGAATAAGTATTGAATATGCTTTATCGTAGGAAAAACACTTCAAGTACTTTTTTATCCATAATCCTTACTTTAATTCGATAAGGCTGAAGTTTAAATGGTTGCATGAGATACAGGACAGCCATCTTGGACAATAGTTTCTAAAACCACACGCACAAAAAAGCCGCGATGAACGCGGCTATTTTTTAAATCAATTGTTTTATTATGGTTTTGCAACAGTCAAAACTTTTCTTACCGTACCAGCTTTAATTGCATCAGAATATGCTTGAGATAACTTACGTAAACCTTCTGTTTTACGTTGCGCTGTAGTCTTACTGTTTTTTGAACGCATAGTTGACTCCTTCTAACCCAAAACCACACCAATGGTCATATTGTAATCTACTTGCATAAACGTTGGCAAGTCGATTGTAGAATAGCACAAGATTATCTTCAGCTGCCGATGCAGTGTATAATGTGACTTGTCTTAAAGATGAATGAGCTTTGATAGTAGACGCTATGATCATGCCAAGTAAGTTAAGCTCTCTCAAAGTAAAATTATTGTCAGGCTGTTCGAAGGGTGACTCACTTTCTCTATTAGACTGTAGATCAAACTTAATCTCATAAGCAGTATGATCGAGTTTTTGTCCGACAAGTTCTTCTAATTCTTTCTGTTCTTCCTCAGAGGTTACTACAAACTGTGTAGGAGTAAAGTAAACCTCATATGTTCGCTCATTGATAGAAAATGTTTTAATATCAATTTCATAATCCCCTAAGTCAATTATGTTAAACTCACTATGTAAATTTTGACTCAGTTCAAGAACAGAAAATGTATCTGAAAGATCTCCAACAGTTGTCTGTGATAATAAGTCGTCGTTGTTTACAATATTAAAGTTTAGAAAGCTTCCACCACATGCAAGTACTTCACTCTCTAGATAAGAAAGCGGATAACCATTATTACTAACACCAAGTACAACCATTAAATCACCAGAAGTCCAAGTAATAGAATTTAGGTCCAAAGATGCCACATCTTTATGATCGAAAATACTCTTAGGATCCTTAATGTTGCCATGGAGGTGGTGAACTGTTCCTCCTACTTGTTCAATAAGATCGTCGACGTTCAAAGTATAGTGGGTCATCTCTACACCGTGTGCCTGACAATAATGGTGCAGTTTAACTAACTCGCGATGTACAGAATTGGGCTTTATATGCAAAAACCTAGATTTCAAAGAAGAGATAGCACCTATCACAATATCTTCTGCTTGTGCTGAATGAAGAAGTAGATAATCACTGTCTAACTTGATTTCATCGTATATAGGCATACCCGATGGACTAGAAAGACCGGCTCCAGATAGTACAACTAGTTTCATTTTTACTCTTAAATATTTGAAGTTAGTATAACGATATAATGCTTATGGGTAACGTATATGATATTAAAAGTAATAACAAGAGGCTAATCCCCTCGCCAATCAAACTCAATTTCAAGTAACGCATCAGGAACGCCGCTAATAAGCTCACCGATACGAGCCATAGCTGCATTGTTATTTTGTGTTTATGGACTCTCTAAAAAACAAAAAACTCCCTAGCACAAAGTACCAGGGAGTTTTATTGTAGATCTAACTTTTACTTTAGTTCTTAATCTAGCTAAATACTAATGTGATTAGTTAACTCGCTTAGTCGCTACCTTTGGTTTATCAACTTCCGTTAATAGGCCTTTAAGTAGACTTGCACTGCCTAACAACATAATCATGGCGATAGCACCAGAGATAACAGCCCAAACCACTTTCTGTTTAACGGGTACTTCTAATTTACCACCCGCTGTCATGCCATCAATATAGTTTTCAATTTGAAGTAAGCACATCAGCACCATTTCCATCATGATAAAAATACTAATTTTTATTTACATGTTAACCATCATATTCAGCATACTCAATAATACGTTGCATAGAGTCGGAACCAAGATCTTCAATAACATCCAGAACTAAAAATATTTCAAGAAAATACGATAAATTACTTGGAACATCAATAGAATCCTCTAAGCAAACTATTGCATTTGATTTTATTGTCCAAGGCCTTTCTGCATAAATCGTATGCTCAGGATCTTCATTATTAATATTTAATAATACTTGTTCTAACGTTCTCATTTTTTCCCCCATATAGCATAACCCCCCTTATTTTCAGGGTGTAATATTTTCCATTCATCACTACCAATCGTATGATGCGAACGAGGAACTAAAACCATTTCCCCTTCACCTCGTTCATGGTGCCACGTCCAACCTTCTGGTGGTCTACGTGGAGCAAGGCCTGTTATTGTTCTACTTAAATTAACATCTAATAATTCCATTTGTCTTTTAAAATCAGCATCCGTTTCCATTTTATTCAACAAGTTTTCATTAGCCTCTTGAAAGTGCCTAGCCCTAGAGACCCCAGGATATGAATTAGGAGATAATTTAGTTTTAAATCCTGCGGTATATGCCTTTTTACTAAAAACCAAATATAACGGTGGTAAACCTGCATCAGCAGGAAATGTAACGATATACTCAACTAATTCATCTTCTGGGTAAAGTACCGTTCCTAATTCTTGCTCATGCTCTTCTATTGGTCTCACCCATACATCATGGACATCTAAGCCATCATACTCAGGACGCTCTGTGCTTGGGTCTAGCTTATCCTCTTCGCCATCGGGTACCCACGTTAGTGTAATACCCTCTTCAAGATCAATAACGAACTTATCACCATCTCGATTAGCAACTTTCTTTTTTACTCTTTCGCCATAAGCATACCCATCACCAGAATGTATACCAACGACTTGCTCAACCCCATTTTCATCTTTGTATAAGTTAAAACGAACGGTTGTATTTATTGCATCTGAGGTATCAAATTGAAGACTGCCATCAAGCGAGCCATCCCCTAACTGTGACGGCCATAATGCAGCAATAAGACCACCACCTAAACGAGCCATGCCACTAACTGCTGCATCAGATAAAATCCAACTCCCCATAGGTTTACTGACATTACTGCTTAGCGTGCCTAATAAACTACCGCCACTGGCGCTTGATGCAGGCAAGGCAAGAACGGTCATATCACCAAACTCTGTAGCTTTAGCCGTTGGATCTATCTTACATACATTCAATATCGGCGTTTGTTGCGGTATCGCATTATCATTAATCGCAGCTTTTACATTATGACGAAGCTGTGGAGTAGATGCCGACGTACAAGTATTAGCAAAGCTTATTGATTGTCCTATATTTTGAATTTTTACTGCAGGAAGCGTCTCATCTTCTTGTCCATGAGCTAACTTGTTTTCATGTTTGCTTTGAACGATAGCATTAACATCAAGCAAACAAGCGTGTGTATCAAGCCAATTTGAATCAATATCCTTAAATTGCTTAGAAGACATTTTTTGCGGAAGATAAAGTAAATGCTGACGTGCAATCACTGTGTTATTGATTTTCCAAGGCAGTAAAATGAAAGCATAATTATGAGCCGACACTAACTCATCAGTGAGAGTTTCTTTCGTTGAGCTAGTAACTTGAAACGCCCATTTTCCGGAACCTTTTAATTTATATTCATAACTTAATACATCATCAATAAAATGATAAAAATAACCTTCAGTTGGCCACCCTAAACGCTCCCCTACTTGAACAGCAGGCTTAATAGAAACAAAAGATTCAGTATGGCTTCCAGATCCTGCTTTAACTGGCTTTACATCATCAAATAAAATTGCATTGCCACATGAACAGAAAAATTCACGATAAAGTTTTTTCGGTTCATTAATATTTACGCTTGCAGTGAATAGAGTGAAACCTTCGTCGGTTTGTGTTTTATGCCATGATGATATGCTTTCTTCTTCCTTGGTCTTACCTAAAGAAAAAACACCGACTTGATAGGTATTCAATTCATCTTGAGAACAAGCGATTTCAATTGAGTATTCAAAAGCAGCGGCTTTCGCTTGTGGATCTGTAACTGGCTCATAATGAGGAATATCTGGCTTCGCTTGTTTTGCCACCTCTTCATTCCATGGAAAATAAGCCTTTACAAACTTTGTCGTCTTCTTTTCCATTTATTCCCTATCGTTACTTAAACCTCATCTGCAATGATAAGTGAAAACCTAAATGCATTTTTACTGAATGTAATAGGTAAAATAACCAAAACACCAGTTAAATTATATTAGTGATAAATATTCAGAATCAAGGATACCGGAAAAACAAAAACACACCTAGATAGGAGCGTTTGGAGTTAAGTATAGCATCAGGAGTTAACTGATTATTTCACAAGTTGATATTCGCCAATAAGACTCTCAAGTGGAATATTCAACTTACTATTTAAGTTTCTAATCATGGTGAGTGAAAGACGTCTCTTTCTCTTTAAAATCTCCGTAACTCGGCTGCGTTGCCCTAATATTGGTGTTAAGTCATTATCACTTAATCCAAGCTGCTCCATTCTGAATTTAATTGCTTCTACTGGATCTGGCGCTTCAATTTTATGATGAACGCTTTCGTATGCTTCAGCTAAAGTGGTTAAAATTTCTAATTCATCAAACTCAATATCTGGTAATGCATCAGGATCTCCGCTAGTAAGCCTACTGATACGGGCCATAGCTGCTGTGTAATCATCTTTAGTTCTAATTGGCTTAATATTCATAATTTATTACCACTACATTGTTATTTGAATAAATCGATGCTTTCTGCATCAACGTCATCATACTGTTTATGTGTCCCTACAAATTTCACGTAGAAAGCTTTTAAACGATAGCTCACTGAAACAATCAATCTATATTTGTTACCACAGATGTTAAAAACGACCCTTTTATTTCCTACGATACTTGCGTTTTTATACTGTGCTTTTATTTCATGAGGAGAATTCCAATCTGCTTGAATAACCTCATCGTGCCACGCTTTTAATGCTTCTTCTGAATCTTTATAGAGTGGGTTTAAGTAAAACTCTATAAGAATTGGTTTTGAAATAACTCGCACATAGCCTCCGTTCTATGATTAAGTTCCCATTATGGGAATAACTGTATAAAATGTCAACTTAACTTTCCCATTTAGGGAATAATAAAGATAAAAAGTAATAATTTTGCGTTATTCAACCGTATCAATTATTTGTTATTGCATAAAACAAAAAACTCCCCAGCACAAAGTACCAGAGAGTTTTTCAGTAAATCTAATTTTAACCTAACAACAAGCTAACCTAACTAATTAACTCGCTTAGTGGCTGCCTTTGGCTTATCAACTTCCGTCAATAGCCCTTTAAGTAGACTTGCACTGCCTAGTAAGAGAATAATTGTGAATGGCATTGCTGCAATAATAGTGATTGATTGCAGAGCTTGAATAGATTCAGTACCACCAATCCACAACATAATCATGGCAATAGCACCAGAAATAACAGCCCACACTACTTTCTGTTTAACAGGTACTTCTAATTTGCCACCTGCTGTCATGCCATCAATAACGATAGAGCCTGAGTCCAACGTTGTCACAAAGAAAACGATAATCAATGCTACCGCAATAAAAGATAAAATATCCCCAAACGGATAAGCATCTAGCATGTGGAACAAGCTTAGAGAAACATCGCTAATACCTTGTTGAGCGCCTAATAGCCCAATTTTATCCATCACTTGTTGAATAGCCACACCGCCGAAGATAGACATCCAAGCCGTTGTTACCATAGTAGGAATAAGCATTACGCAAAGAAGGAATTCACGAACAGTACGTCCTTTAGATATACGAGCTACAAACATACCAAAGAAAGGCGCATACGCAACCCACCATGCCCAATAGAACACCGTCCAACCATGCAACCAAGTCGTATCCTCACGGCCAGACGTTTGGCTTAACGGAATAATATTTTTCACATAACCAGTAACTGCCGTCACTAAAGAATCCAATACCGTCGTGAAATTCAAAACAGCAATCAAACCAAGAAAGATAAAGGCAATAACCATGTTTAGGTTACTTAGAAACTTAACACCGCCATTCATACCACGGAGAACAGAAATGATCGCCAGACCCATGATCAACACGATAATAGACTGCTGAAGGTAAATGCTGTTGTCCATTCCGAAAACATGACTGATGCCACTGGCTGCTTGCGAGCCACCTAAACCAAGAGACGTTGCCAAGCCAAACAAGGTAACTAATACCGTTAAGATATCAATCACATCACCGGTTCTACCCCAAACTCGATCACCTAGCAGTGGATAAAACACCGAACGCATTGATAATGGCAGTCCTTTGTTATAAACAAAATAAGCAAGGCAAAGTGCCGTCATGCCATAAATAGCCCATGCATGTAAGCCCCAATGAAAGACGGTTGCACCTAATGCTAATTCACGCCCTGCTTCTGTAAAAGGCTCTACGTTAAGCGGGGTTCCAAACCAATTGGTAAAGAATGCGGTTGGCTCTGCAACACCCCAGAATATAAGTCCAATCCCCATACCTGCAGCAAATAACATCGAGATCCAAGAGGCTTTTGAATAATCTGGTTTCGCCCCCTCTCCACCTAAGCGGATTTTACCCAAAGGTGAAAACGCAATAATAATCGCCAAAATTAATAATATGTTAGCTCCCCACATAAAGAGGAAGTCAAAATTTGCTAACACTGAGCCTTTAATTGAATCAATGGCGGCTTTTGCGTCTGTAGGAGGTAATGCGAGAAGAGTGATAATGAAGAGAAGAGATAAGCCGACTGAGGCCATAAAAACGGTGTTGTGGACATCCATGCCCCATTTACTAATGTTATCTTGACCAACTTCGTAATCCGTCGATTCAATACTGTACTTTTTTGATTTAAAACCCATAAATGATAATGTTCGCATATCCGGATTAACGAATATAAGGACAACTCCTTATCCAATTACTATTTGATTGAGTAGCGGTACCATATAAATAAACATGATAGATATCACCACTGTAGGTGATTAATTACTCTTTTTCTCAATCCCAAGCGGCGAATTGTAACACAAATGAGGGGTTATTGTGATTATAGTGTTTCGGGAGGATTGCTAAGGTAATTGCTCAGTAAATACATCATCATTGCCTCCAGTCTTTGACAATGATTTATAGCAAAAAATAAAACGCTTCTAGATAGAAGCGTTTGGAGTTAAGTATCGTTATTATGAACTACTGGTTAATCGAACTCAATAACATACATTGCTTCACGGTTATAAACCGGTGCCCATGATGGAGCTACCATTTCTTGTTTAATGTAACCACGGTTAATGTACCAACGAATATTTACATCAGCCATATCACCAACAAAGACTTTTTCGGTTACTCGGCACGCATCAAATGTACCAGCTTCAACTGTAACTGATTCTTTCCCTTCAAAGGTTTCAGAGTAGTTAATTACATTACGCTCAAGCTCGTTAAAAGAGCCACCAACCAAATCCAAATTTTTAAGTGCAACGAGTGATACTTTCTCATACGAGTTAGCATAAACGTAATTGAGAAGCTTAGGCGAGCTTGATTTTTTCACTGGTAAAGTGGCTGTTAGGCTACCCCATCCACCAAAATATCCATCAGCATTTAACCCCTCAGCACCATAATAGTAATCTGCGTCGTAATAGAAATCTTCCATTGAAAGTAGCGTAAAATCAGCATCATGAGATTTAAATCGGGTTTTCTCTAAACTTTCATTTGTAGCCGCAACCCAAGCAGGCATGTCATATACATTACTATACGCTGTCGCCCATGAGAAATCGTTCCCCATGTACTCCTTTGTTTCAATATACTCAGTTAACGCACCATCATTAACCCAAGCAACAGATTTTTGTGCACTATAAGTGATTGTATGGCCTGATTCTAATACATAACTTGCATCTTCTAAACTTGCTAAACAAGCATTAAAAGTGAGTGCTTCTGGTAAGCTGTCCTTCAAAAATTGAAGTGTATTCGCACCAAATACATACTCTTCTTCAAGCTCAAGTGATATCTCAGCTGCAACACGTACAAATCCTTCAACTACCGTTAGATAAAGAGTTCCATCCTCTCGGCTAAAGTTATTCCATGTAATATCGTCTCGATTCATTAACGCCTCAGGAGCCGTAACCTTTCTGATTACTTTTCCGTGAGAATTCATATCTTCCCAATGTCCAACGGCCACAACTTCTGAAACTGGATTCATGTAGTCCCATGTATAAAAATTAACGACACCCCCGGCAACGATTTCAGCTAGAATACCTCCGTTTGAAATACCAGCCATGATTGCCGTCGCATTTACATCACCATCTGCCACGTCTTTGAAAATTTGCTCAAGTGCTGTGGCTGGCGCTCCCGGGCCAACTCCAGTCTCCACAGCAACCGAGTTACACATTCCACCACGCTCTGCTTTTTGCTCTTCAGTACACCAGTTGCCTTCATTAAAGGTGAAATAAGACTCAATCTCAGGCTGAATTTTTAAGTTATATGCGTAAGTACCTTGAGGGAAATCGAGAGTATCTGCGTAGAGACTTGTCCAAACACCATCATCGGCAGTTTTCGCTAAGATTTTTTGAACATTAAGACCTGATACATCTACCTTTTTCATTCTGGCTTTAAGAGATAAATCTCGGGTTGCCGTAACTAATGTCTCTGCTCCATCTGATCTTGGTTCAATAGTAACGATAGTGTCGTCAGCGGTAACCCAACCATCCGCAGTTAGTGCACGTTGAAGATTTTCTGAAGAGCCTGAAACTTGTAAATCAAAGCCATCAAAATCGGCGTTAGAAAAGTATATTTTTTCATCTACATTGCCATCATTATCCTGAGTAATAACACCGTACTCTAAACGTGGTGTAATGCCGGTATTGCTACCTAACCAGAGTAAGCCTTCGTTCTCAGCCAACTCAGCTACGCTTGCTTTTTTCGATTCAAGAGCAGCATTGTTTACATCAACTTTGTCTTGCAGATTTTCAATGGTGATATTGATATGCTCATCTTTCACCGAATTAGCCACACTTCCTACATCAAAAGCACCACCAGCAGACTGCACACTAGACACAATGACTGCAACCGCATTGCTTACTTCTTCAGTAATAACATTCATTAGGTCTTTATTTGAAATACCATTTTGTGCGGCCGAGTCTTTTAGCTCATCTAATTTATCTCCCAGGACGGTCGCCGTGACTTGAGCTACTTTATGTAGTTTTTCAAACTCTGCTTTTTCTGCATCACTTAATGAAGTGCTTTGCTTTTCTGCAATGTAGTCTTTTGTAATATCGAGATCTGTACCTAGTTGAGCTTGGACAAATTGAATCGCCTCTTCAGCAGAATTTCCCTTTTCAATTTGATTTTGAATAAAGGTACTTATCGGACTGACAAAATCAGAACCTGCTGGAGCTGTCAGTGAATAGCCTTTAGTTAATAAAACACCAGGAGCATCACTATCAATGGTTTGATTAGCAATGACTTCAACAAGTAAATGATGAAGATCTAATTGTTCTTGAATGACATCAAGAGTAAATGAACCATTTTCATCGGTGGTTGCAGAAGGTTCGTCATCATCACAAGATTTATTGTTATTTAAATCTAAGCAGACATTTGCATATTGTAAGTAGCCATCTGCTGCTTTACCTGCATGAGTAATATTAGTTTCATTTGGCGTGGTCGCGCCATTATCCGATGAAGAATCACCACCACATGCCGATAATGAAAAGGCAATAACACTAGCCAACAACGTTTTTGGGAAGTTCATAATATCTCCGTATATATTAAATTGGTTATATTTATCGGAGTTATTTTTTATCAATTAGATAACATTACCAACATAAAATAAACATTCATGCGATCGACAACACATCATTGTGTTAATTACTGTTATGTCACTCGAACTTTATTTTTCTGTAATAAAAACCTGCTAACAACGCCGATCTAACATATTGAATAATAAAGATAAAAAACAAAAAACCGCACACAGACCTACATACGGTTTTAATATTAATGACTAACGGTATATATCGTTAATTCATAGAGGGGGAATTAAGACGATAAACTAACCAGTTACTCAAACGGATTCACCTTCATATTACTCAAGGTAAATGCGTAAACATCCGCCATTAAGTCGATCGATTTTGAAATTGGCATTCCTGCTCCATGACCAGCATTAACATCAATGCGGATCAATACAGGGTTCTCACCCGATTGCTTGGCTTGCAACTCTGAAATGAACTTATAAGAGTGTGCAGGAACAACGCGATCATCATGATCCGCTGTCGTCACCAAAGTAGCTGGGTATTCCACGCCCTCTTTCACGTTATGCACTGGAGAGTAATTTAATAGGTAATTAAACATTTCTTCGCTTTGTGCCGAAGTGCCGTAGTCGTACGCCCAACCTTCACCAGAAGTAAAAGTGTGATAACGAAGCATATCCAACACGCCTACTGCAGGCAAAGCGACTTTAAATAACTCAGGCCGTTGCGTCATACACGCGCCAACCAATAGACCGCCGTTTGAGCCGCCACGAATTGCCAAATGTGATGAGTCGGTATAACCAGCATCAATTAAATATTCCGCAGCTGCAATGAAATCATCAAATACGTTCTGTTTTTTCTGTTGTGTTCCTGCATTGTGCCATTCTTTTCCATACTCACCGCCACCGCGAATATTGGGAATCGCATAAATACCACCTAACTCTAGCCAACTGGCCATTACACCACTAAAACTTGGCGTTAAGCTAACGTTAAAACCCCCGTAGCCATATAGAATGGTTGGATTGGTGCCATCAAGATCAATGCCTTTACGATAAGAGATAAGCATTGGGACTTGAGTGCCATCTTTTGAGGTATAGAACACTTGTTTAGATTCAAACTTATCAGAATCAAACGGTGATGCAGAGGCTAAGTACAACTCGGTATGGCCGGTTTTTACATCAAATTGGTAGATAGTTGGTGGTGTGACGTAGTTGGTAAAGGTAAAAAATAGATCTGTTTGATCTTTCTTACCTGATAATCCCGTCACTTGGCCTTCTCCCGGTAACTCGATCTCACGGAGTAAGTTACCTGAAAAATCATATTGTTTAATTTGGCTTAAAACATCCACCATGTAATGCGCAAATAAGGTACTCCCACCAACACTGATCTCAAGAGGCTGTGGCTGCTCTGGAATAACATCTATCCAATCACATGTGACTGCATTATAGGAAACGATCTTACCGTTTGGTGCATTGAGATTGGTGTACATTAATAGACGAGTGTCTTCATTCTCAATAACGTAAGTATCTGAATCAGTATGATCTAATACGGTAATTCGAGTTGGGTTATTACCGTTTAATCGATCAATAAAGAGCTTGTTACCTGAGGTTGATGTCGCGGCTGAAATAACCAAATATGCATCGTCTTCTGTCGTATAGCCACTGACATAACGGTGCTTCTCTTCTTCTTTAGATCCAAAAATGATTTCATCTTGAGATTGAGGTTTACCGATTTCATGAAAATAGAGTTTATGTTGCTCAGTTCGTGCTGATAACTCACTGCCAGTCGGTTTATCATAGCTAGAGTAATAAAAACCTTTAGATCCTAACCATGAAATATCAGTAAATTTTGCATCGACAATCGGTGCTTCAATCTGTTTCTTGGTTTCAGTATTTAATACAAAAATCTTTCGCCAATCACTGCCCGCTTCTGAAATCGAATAGGCAACTAATGAGGTGTCTTTAGAAAAGCTAACCGATCCTAAAGAGGTGGTACCCTCTTCACTAAAAGTGTTTGGGTCAAGAAAGACTTCTATCTCTCCGCCTTCTTTTGAGCGATACAGAACACTCTGATTTTGTAAACCGTCATTTTGATAGAAGTAAGTATAATCACCACGCTTGAATGGCTGTGAGGTTTTTTGATAATCCTGGCCTTTTGCGATTAAAACACGAATATCATCACGAAAATCAATATGAGAAAGATAATCAAAGGTGGCTTCGTTTTGTTTATTTACCCATGATTCAGTTTCTTCACTTCTGTCATCTTCTAACCAACGATATGGGTCAGCAATGGCATGAGAAAAATAGTGATCAACCGTTGAGTCTTTTTTTGTGAAAGGATAAATCATGATACATCCCTATTTATAATTAGTTATCTATTCGTAGAATACGCTCATTAAAAATAAGAATGCAACAGTTTGATGATTTAAGACTAGTTATTGATGCATAGAGTATTAAGGTTCGGTTTACAGTGACGCATTAAGGTTTTTATTTACTTTAGAATATTTATTAAACAGTTGGTTTTTATCACAAATATTTATGATACTTTGATCACACTTTTGATTAATTCAAGAAATAAGTTTGTCGACAGATGAACCAATTAGCACTATTTTATCTTCAATCCACATTAATCGTGATCTGGATAACTTTCGAGCATTACATTACTCACAAAAAAACCGTCCGCATACAATATTTATACTCTATTAATTTAAGTTGAACCCGTCTGATCCCCTCAGCACGGGGAATTATTGGTGCGTGCACTTAATTAAATCTGTTTTTATTACGGACAATAAAAATGAAAAAACACTTCGAGCTTATCGATAAACCCACTTTTTTCGGCGCAATATTATTGCTTTGTGCAGTTGTTATTCCTTTACTGGTATTTCCAGCGGAAGGCGCTGAGTGGATTGCCGTAGCTAAAACATTTATGACCGACAAACTAGGCTTTGCTTATTTAGCTCTAGGTTTAGCGGCATTTTTCTTCATGATTTACATCGTGTTCTCTGATATCGGCCAAATCAAGCTGGGTGATCCAGATGAAAAACCTGAATTTGCATTAGCGTCTTGGGCTGCAATGCTATTTTGTGGCGGTATCGGTGCCAGTATTTTATACTGGGGGACGATTGAATGGGCATACTACTATCAAAATCCCCCGTTTCAACTAGAAGCTGGCAGTGAAGAAGCGGTACGTTGGGCGGCAACTTATGGCTTGTTCCACTGGGGTCCAATTGCGTGGTGTATCTATATGATCCCTGCAATTCCAATTGCTTACTTCTTCTATGTACGTAAACAACCTGTACTCAAAGTATCTGCTGCTCTTATGCCTGTTATTGGCGAAGCACACAGCTTTGGTAAGCTAGGTAAAGTCATTGATGTACTATTTATCTTTGGTTTATTAGGCGGCGCGGCTACAACCTTAGGTTTAGCAGCACCACTGATTAACGAAGGTATTAGCTACTTATTTGGTATTCCGGCAACAACTGGCAGCCAGATTTTAGTATTGATGGTATGTACCGCCATCTTTGCTTACTCATCTTACATGGGTATGGACAAAGGCATTAAGATTTTAAGTAACATTAATTTCTGGGGTGCGCTAGGTTTACTGCTGTTTGTATTAGTTTGTGGCCCTACCATCTTTATGCTGGAAACAGGCTTAGATTCAATCGGTCGTATGCTGTCTAACTTCTTTGTGATGGCAACTTGGGCTGAACCTTTTGGTGGTATGGGCACATTTGAAGATACTCATTTCCCACAAGATTGGACGATTTTCTACTGGGCGTGGTGGTTAGTATTTGCACCAAGCATGGGTCTATTCGTTGCACGTATTTCACGCGGTAGAACAATTAAGCAAATGGTTTCTGGTGCGGTATTCTTCGGTTCTTTAGGCTGTTCAATGTACTTCATCATTCTAGGTAACTACGGTTTATCTCTGCAGTTATCAGGTGAGCTAGATGTAGTGGGAATTCTGAATTCAGAGGGCGCAACTCGTGCTATCTTCGCAACTTTAGAAACACTGCCGTTTAGTACTTTCGTCATTGCTTTGTTTACCTTGTTATGTGTGATTTTCACCGCGACAACGTTTGACTCTATCTCTTATATTTTAGCGTCAGTAGTACAAACGAACGTAACTGAAGACCCAATGCGTTGGAACCGTCTGTTCTGGGCTTTCACTCTATCATTTATGCCATCAGCATTAATGTTTATGGGTGGTTTGGCTACATTACAAACAGCAGCAATTGTTGGAGGTTTACCGCTATTGGTTATCGCAGTAATGCTAATGATCTCTGGTGTTAAAGCGGCAATGCTAGACTTATCTCACCAAGATAATTACGTGGATCCAGTAATCAATATCTCCGATTTACCAGATGTTGATCCTTGGAGCAAAGAAGGCCAAGCATTGGCTCGCTTTGAACAACTACGTGATAACGCAATTGAAGCAGCAGACCTAGAACGTGAAGCAAACGACGCAATTTGGATGCTGAAAAAACAATTACGTAAAGAAGCATTAGCACGTGGAGAATCAAGCGTTGATTTAGGCGATGCGCCTGATGAGATCATTGAGAAGTTACGTCAATTAACGGATGACTCAATGACAGCTAAAGAAGCAAAACTAGCGGCGTCTGAGCTTGCTCAAGAAGCCCGTGTTTCTTTTGATGCATTGATGCGCCAAAAGGTCGAAGAAGAAACTTTACAAGCAAATGAAAATGTTAAATCGGCGATTAAAACAAGGTTGAACTCGCCAAATTAACCTAGTTTTGTAGTTAATATTTCCTGTAAATACGCAGATATTGACTCAAACACTAAATACAAAAAACCGCTCAATCTAAGAGCGGTTTTTTGCTTATTCATCCACATATTATCAATCTTTTACCAGAATATGGCTCAAGGTGCTATAAAAAATATAACAGAATAAACATAGCTACCTCCAGCTCAAATATGATTAGAGTTAGCCTAAAAATACTGCTCAACTTTTTGATAAGATATATTAGGCTTTAAACCAAAATACTCTTTCAGTGCTGAAAAATACGCCTGCTCATCGTCAAGAATCGTTTCTTTAATCGTATCGCCTACTCTGATTTTCAACTGTTGATTTACCATTACATTACTGCCGACTTCAGTCGCTAAAACAATAACTAATTTTGACGTAAAAACAGAGTTCGGATGAGTTGAAGAATAGTGATTTGCATACTCTAAATCCCCCATGCACACATGCTCCATATCAAAACTGTAGGTATTTTTCCACTCACCTTCATCTTTAATTTGCAGCATCACACCATAACGTTCATAACGAACAAAACGGAAAGACTGAAGATCCGTCGTCAGTTCTTTATTAAAAACAATAGGTAATGGCGACCTTGGTGTAAAAAGACCAAAACCCGCGTCTACCAACCAGTGTTGATTATTAATAACGGCTAATGTAACGCGATGTCCACGCCCTGTCGGTGTTTCTGATAAATGAACTCGGCCCAGCAACGCTCTTACTTCAAAGCCTAATGTATTCAACACTGTGTGAAGTAAACCGTTCACTTCATGACAATAGCCTCCTCGTTTGTTTACAACAAGTTTGTCGTATATCGCGTCGTCCGATAAAAGAATGGTTTTACCGTCGATTACATCAATATTTTCAAACGGAATATGTCGATGCTGGGCACGATGAATCTTTTTCAGGATCTCTTCAGTTATTGCCGTCTCTCCGACAAAGCCTATTCGATTGAAGTATGCCGTTAGTTTTTCTGGGTTCATACAATGACCTTATTTCATATTTAAATGTGATTATTCAAAACTTGAAATCAAGCTTAATACCTAAAGCTAACTTTAGGTAAAGCCTTTTTCACGTTAAATATCATAAATATGAAATAGCATCATAAATCCCTAAAAATAAATTAAAATATCATTCAAATTACCATTCCATCTCACCTGTATTTACTTTCGCGCTTAATGACAAATCCTCTTCACCAGCTAACAATGGGTAATGACCTTTCATTGTTTTAATGACATTTTTAGATTTATTTGATTGAGATAACGCCTCTTCAAAGTGTTTTAAATAGTTAAGCGTAAACGAAACGGCCTCAGTCTTTTTCGGTATATCTCCAAGATAATGCCCCGGAATAACTACCTCTGGCTCTAATGCCATCATTCTCTCTAATGATTGTGACCACTCATTTCTTGCTTCTTTTGTTTGTGAATCTGCTGTCCAAACGTGCATTCCAGAAGAAATCGATACACCACCAAACACAGCCTTCGCTGATGGTACCCACAAATAAGCTTGGTGTGTGTTTATCTCTTTCACTTCTATCTTTTTACCATCAAGCATCAGCGTTGTATCGTTTAATACCTCTGGCACGATAATCTCTGCTGGCGCACCATCACCTAAAATTGGTCCCCAATACGCCAATTTCATGTCCATTGTCTGCTTAATGTGCTCAACAACAGATTCACTTGCGACTACTTTTACGTCGGGAAATGCTTTTACTAGCGGTTGTAGTCCAAAGTAATAATCTGGATCGCCACCACTGATATAAATCATACTAAGCTTTTTATCCTGATCTTTGATCTTATTGACTAACGCGAAGCCATCGTTAGTACTGAATTGTGCATCGAATAAAATTGCATTCTTTTCTCCACTAACAAGAACCGATGTAGTTGGAAAAACCCCCTCTTTACCTGGGTTATACGGTGACAATTGCAAATCAGCTGCCGAGGCATAGCTCATCAATATAAAGGTGCTCGTTAAAGTGATAGCAGAAAGTTTAGTCATAAATTACCTACGTATAATTAAGATTATTTTAATAAATAGTCGCGTTAAAAGACCATGTTATTAGATTGTATTTCGTTGAAATACCCGATAATCTAACTTTCACTGTTTCATTTTTCGAACATATAAATATTGAGTAGGTTGTTATGGATAGGCTGACCGCATTACATGTTTTTGTCACTATTGTTGAACAGAAGAGCTTAAGCTCAGCGGCTGAGCATCTTGGTATGTCACGAGCAAAAGTGTCACGTTATTTAGCTGAATTAGAGAATTGGATGGACGTAAGATTACTTCATCGAACAACCAGAAGCTTGAGTTTAACAACCCCAGGTGAAGAGACTCTTGAAGCTGCACGTAATCTACTCGCACTGGCTGGCACCTTGGATGGAATTAGAAACCAAAACACAATACAACTAAAAGGTCAGCTCAGAATAACAGCAAGCTATTCATTAATAGATAGTTTTCTTATTGATGTTATCGATGACTTTGTCACTATGTGGCCAGAGACATCGGTTGATATTCTTTCTACTGATGAATCTGTAAATATTGTTGAATCTCGGATTGATTTAGCCATTCGTATTACGAATGATTTAGAACCCAATGTCGTCGCTAAACGATTAGGTGAATGCAGATCTGTCATTTGTGCCTCACCAAAATACCTAGAAAAACACCGAGGACCTCAAAACGTACAAGAGTTGAGTCAGCATAACTGCCTTTCTTATACATATTTTGGACGTTCTGCGTGGGTATTTTATGGCCCAAACGGAGCAGAGTCCGTTCCGATTCAGGGCAATATTAGTGCGAACCTCTCTGAGATCTTACTTTCTGCAACGCTGCGTGGTAATGGGATCAGTCAACAGCCATTCCCGACGGTTCAACCTTTAATTGAACGTGGCGAGCTAATTCAATTATTACCAGAGTGGCAGCCAAAAACCTTGAGTGTTTATGCTATTTACGCAACTCGAAAACAAGTGACTCCCTTGCAGAGAGCATTCATTGATTACCTAACGGAGAGCATGAAATCATCCTCATATTGGCAAAGTCAGAAATGAATGTTGTCTTAATGATTAACCCTTATGTTAGCGCCAATAAAATCGCAGCAATACCAGAGATTGAACACATCACTAGAGATACTTTTCTTATCGTATCTTTGTCGATTTTGTCGACCAGTTTCATTGCCACTAAATAGCCAATAAACGAAGCGGGAAGTAATGGTAGAGTAAGATACAGATGATTCAGACTCATGTACCCAGCAGGCACTTGAATCGCTAATGAGATAACACTACTCACAACAAAAAACGCCGATAAATTAGCTCGAATCAGATTAGCCTCTTGATGCTGTAATAATAACGCCATTGGAGGGCCACCAATACCAGAGCTTGTGCCAAACAAACCAGAAAAGAAACCCGCAACCGTCATTCTTGAGTTATTTGGTTCAATACGAAATGGCAATAAGCTCACCGCAACGGCAAGTAATACAACAACCCCAATCCAAAGTGACAAGAGTTTTGAGTCAACATAATAAAGTAAAAACCCACCACATACCGAACCCGGAATTCTACCTAAAAAAGCATAACCTAAACCACGAAAAGAGACATTCGCTTTGTATTTATAGGCGTTAATAATGGAAAGAAATAACCCAACAATAACAATAGGTCCAGGAACATAATTGGGCGAGATTAGAAATAATAAAGGAGCGGTTACAATCGCCAAACCAAAGCCAATCGCACTTTGTATAAATGAGCCAATGAAAATCAAGATCATCGCAAAGAACAAACCAAAATCCATTAAAGTAAACTCCATAAAAAATGCCTTCTGCTATGGTTATAACAGAAGGCATTATGAACTAGATTTTAAAAAGGAAATAGCAGTATTACACTCTTTACCCTTCTATATTAGTCAACAGATTGCAATGTTTCCCATGTCACTTCACAATCACCTTTCACTGTAGAAATAAACGCCGAATCACCCGTGATCATCACTGAGAACTCCATTGTTCTTTCTAAGAACGTAGAAAACTCTTGTATCTGCTCCCAATCAAAACGGACAACATCAACTGGGTATTGTCTAAATTTGCTTTGATTTTGTTTCCACCACACATCCGATTTTGAGTTAAAGCTGTACACTTTAGTCACTTTAGATTGACGTGAGGCTTTTTTCATACGCTCAGGATCTGGCTCACCAGCATCAATCCACAATGAGATAGTGTCATCGTATTCACGAACCCAAATATCGGGCTCATCAACCGCTGATAATCCCTTAGTAAACGTTAAGCGCTCTTCTGCATTCAAACAAAATGCTAATACTCGAGCCATCATACGCTCTACATTTTCTGAAGGATGCTGAGCGATGGTTAAGTTTACTGAATCATAATGGTCACGGTTCATGTCCGTTAGAGCAACACGAAATTTATAGATGGTTGGTTTGATAGCCACTGGCTTTCCTAACTATTGAGAATTGCAGGCATTGTACGCGATTCTTGTTGGTTAGCTAGGCATAAAAAAGCCAATAATTTCTCATTGGCTTTTCATCTTTAATACATTGTCTTGTCCTAAATGTGTTTACACATTTAGGACAAGACAAAAAAAGACCTCTCTGTGGTACCAGAAAGATCTTTACGTACTTATAGGGGAAAGTACTTATTTAATGAATTAACTTAATAAGCTTAGCTCAAATCTACGTTTTTGGTACCAAAGAACCACGTTGCGATGAAACCAACCGCATAAGAAATCACAAGACCAGCAGCAAATACCATCATACCGGCAAAAATACCTGCACTTGATGTCATTAGAGGTAAAGCTACAATACCAGATGGACCAAATACCGTATTCAAACCAACTGGTAATCCCATGTAAGATACTAATCCAATAAAGAAACCACCTGCTGAGCCACCAATACATGCCGTAATAAATGGCTTAACTCTTGGTAATGTCACACCATAAATTAATGGTTCACCTATACCTAAGAAGCCGGGAATAATCGCGCCTTTAACTTGAGTACGCAATAACGCATCTTTACCCGCTTTAGCATAAAGAGCCAATGATGCTCCAACTTGACCAGCACCTGCCATTGCTAGGATTGGGAACAATGAGTTAAACCCTTGTGCATCCATTAAAGCAAAATACACAGGAACAAAACCTTGGTGAATACCAAACATTACCGAGATTAAAAACAGACCCGCTAAAATTGCACTACCAAATGGATTACCATTCAAGTTAATGAATAACCAAGACATGCCTTGGAATAACACTCCGCCTAGTGGCATGATAACCACAAAGGTAACTGCACCCATGATAAGTAAGGTCACTACCGAGGTTAAAATCATATCTAGGTTATCAGGCATGTATTGACGCACTTTACGCTCGACACCTGCACCAATAATCGCAGCGATTAACACCCCGATAATATTACCTCTTGGATCAATACCATGGCCAAAGAAATCCGTCATACCAGAATAAATGCCAGTCGTGGCTTCTGGGTTATAACCCAATACAAACAATGACGCTAAAATCGCCCCGTTCACACCAGAACCACCAAAAGCTTGCTGTGCATTGTAACCAATCAAGATACTAAGAAAGCTAAATAAGCCTTTACTAAACACTTTCATGTAGAGGATCAAATCAACCAAATTAGCATTTGGTGACTCATTACCCATTACATACACTTGATCTAACAGTGTCGCAAAACCTAACAACAGACCAGCAGCAATGAAACCCGGAATTAACGGGGTAAAAATGGTCGCGAACTTACTTAAAAATCGCTGAGTCGCACTGGTTTGTTTCTTTTTCATCTTCTGTTTATGTTCAGAAGCTACATCTTTTAAGTTTTTATTTTCAGCTGTAATAGGCGCTGAAGTTTCTTCATCCCCTTCCATCATCTCGTTCATCATTTCAGCGGCAGTTTGTGCTTTACCTGGACCTAAAACAATTTGAAATTGATCGTCACTTTCAACTAAACCCATTACGCCTGAAATACGTTTGATAGTATCTCGATTGGCAAGACTGTCATCATGTAGCGTTAAGCGTAGACGTGTCATACAGTTTCCGCATTTGATGACATTATTTTTGCCACCGATTGCATTTAAGATCTCTTGTATCATTGATGTTGTTATCTTGGCCATGCCATTTTCCTTTCTAGATGCTGCGGCAGACCACGAAGATCTGCCCAGTCTGATTAGCTGTTAGCGAGAGCGTCGCGAATAAATCCATTATGTTGCGCTAGTTTTTCTGTCGCGCTTTTTGCGTCTAGTCCTGACAACACCATAAGAATTGCGGTTTTACAGTGATTATTACATTGAGATAACGCAGTAGAGGCTTCTTCTTCTGCACAGCCCGTCGCTTCAATTACAATATTTTTTTGTCTTTGTACTAATTTTGCATTAGTTGCTTCTACATCAACCATTAAGTTGCCAAATACTTTACCTGTACGGATCATTGCGCCTGTTGTTAGCATATTTAGAACTAGCTTTTGTGCTGTTCCTGCCTTCATACGAGATGACCCTGTCACCACTTCAGGGCCAACCACTGGGGTCATGTTAATATCGGCAAGCTCTGTCATTGGGCTATTTGGATTACAGCTTAATGTAGCAACTGTCGCCCCAACTGATTTCGCGTATTCCATTGCACCAAGAACGTAAGGTGTACGACCACTCGCTGCGATACCTACTAATACGTCTTTCTCATTAAGGCCTAGGTCTTGTAAATCTGAAGCACCGAGTTCACGGTTATCTTCTGCATTTTCTACTGCCTTTAAAATGGCTTTGTGACCGCCAGCAATTAAGCCAACAACCAAATCAGGATTAGAACCATAAGTTGGAGGACATTCACTCGCATCTAAAATACCTAAACGGCCTGATGTACCAGCACCGGTATAGATTAAGCGCCCACCCGATTGAAATGCGATTGCAATGGCATCGACTACTTCTGCTATTTGAGGAAGAATAGCTTCAACAGCTAAAGCGACTTTTTGATCTTCTTTATTAATCACTGTCAGCATATCAACCGTTGATAGCACATCGATTGTCTCACTGGCTTGATTACGACTTTCTGTTACTAATGTAGTTAAGTCAATTTTCATTATTAGGTTCTCTTCAAACGTTAAATTCTCAATTCCAATGGTTGCCATCATAAAGAATAAAAAATTCCATTTAGTGACCAAAATCACAACAAAAGTTATTCTAAACTTCCAGAATAGGTGGAATAAATAAAATTAACAATAAGAAGAACTCGACACCAAAAACAAAATAACTATTTTAACTTCAATAAATTAAGATAGATTAACTCATAAAGAATAATAACAATTAATTTGGAATAATTAATTCAAAAAAAGATAGGTACTATGAGTATTTTAGAAAAGATACAAAACCAAAGAAGCAGCTTATCTGCTAATGGAATAAAGATTTTGGATTTTATTCTTGATGAACCCGCCGAAATTAGCTCATATTCAAGCCAAGCGCTTGCCGCTAAAGTCGGTGTATCTCAATCAAGTATTGTAAAACTGACACAGCGACTTGGATTCAAAGGGTTTACTGCTTTTAAATTGGCGATTATTGAAGACATAGGACGAAAACACGCAATACTAGAACCTGAGCGTCCTATTCATAACAAAATAAATAGTGATGACTCTTCTCTAACAATCGCACAAAAGCTAGTACAAGAAAAAAACCACGCGCTTATTGCAACAACCAATGCTATTGATTTCTCAGAGTTTGAAACCATCACCACCCTGCTTAATCAAGCACAACGAATTCAAATAGTTGGTATTGGAGGCTCAGCATTAACCGCTAAAGATCTCGCCTTTAAACTGTTAAAAATAGGCATGACAGCCTTAGCTGAGCAAGATAGCCATGTCCAAATTGCAACCGCCAATGCCTTAACCAAAAATGACGTTCAAATTGTCATTTCGTATTCTGGCAGTCGAAAGGAAATCTTAATGGCTACACAAACAGCCCTAGATAAAGGAGCAACAGTGATTGCGTTAACCAGTACAAAGAGAAGCCCTTTACGTAAACTCGCTAATTTCTGTATTGATACCATTGCAGATGAAAGGCAATTCCGCAGTTCATCAATATCGTCAAGAACCGCTCAGAATGTTATTACCGATTTATTGTTTATGACGTTACTGCAAATAAAAAGCGATACAGCAAAACTATTGATTGATGAAATATCATCAACCATGGATAGAATTTAAGAAGTCCGTGTAAAGCAGAGAGCATGAATGGCTACGAGAGAAACAAAGGTCAGTGTGATCGTAATAGCATTTATAACCTTTAATTATGATATTTATTGCTAATCTTCATAACGGCTTTATAGCCAGTCTATAGTTATATTGGAAATAGACCAATATAGCTTTGCGCTTAGCCTTAAATATATACAAACTTTAGGTAAATAATTATATGAATAAGAAAAAAATCTGTGCCCTAACAGTCTTATCAAGCCTATCCTTTTCAGCGATGGCTTTGGATTGCGATCAAAATTTACTGCCTTCATGGAAAGATGGTACCAGCAAAACAGCAATTGTGAACTATGTTAAACAATCAACCAACACCTCACAAAAAACCTTTATTCCAAAGCAAGATCGCATTGCTGTATTCGATAATGACGGAACATTATGGTCAGAACAG
The DNA here is from genome assembly GCF_057368585.1 of Aliivibrio thorii. Taxonomy (NCBI): domain Bacteria; kingdom Pseudomonadati; phylum Pseudomonadota; class Gammaproteobacteria; order Vibrionales; family Vibrionaceae; genus Aliivibrio; species Aliivibrio thorii. The sequence continues at coordinate 1,753,700 of NZ_CM170654.1, forward strand.
CCTTACTACTTTCAAGTCGCCTTTGCGTTAGACCAAGTAAAAAGCATGGCAAAAGAACATCCAGAATGGAAAACACAAGAACCATTTAAGTCTGTTTTAAATAACGACATTAAAGGTGTGTTTGCAGGAGGAGAAAAAGCGCTACTAGACATCGTAATGGCAACTCACAGTGGTATGACGATTGAAGAATACGAACAGACAGTGACTCAATGGTTAAAAGTGGCAAAAGACCCACATTTCGACACAGCGTATACTGAGCTAACGTATAAGCCAATGCGCGAGATGATCACGTATCTACAAGATAATGGATTTAAAACTTATATCGTTTCAGGCGGTGGCGTTGACTTTATGCGTGCATGGGCACCAGAAGTCTATGGTATTCCTGAAGAGCAAATCATCGGCAGCGCATTGAAATACAAATACGATTACAATAATGGTAATCCAACAGTAACGAAACAAGGTGAGATCCTAACTATCGATGACAAAGCAGGTAAAGTGGAAAATATTCAGCACATCATCGGTAAGAAGCCAGTATTAGCTATTGGTAACTCTGATGGTGATCAGGCTATGATGCAATGGGCAACAAGTCAGCCGAATTCAATGGCAATGATAGTCCATCACACTGACAAAGATCGTGAGTGGAAATACGATCGTAAATCAAATTTTGGTCATTTAGATAAAGCAATGGATGAAGCGAATCAACGCGATAATTGGCACCTAATCGACATGAAAAGTGAATGGTGCACTGTTTATTAGCATCAACCTCCATTTCCCCTCCTTGCTCTATTCAGTGAAGGGGAAGCGACCGTTTAAAATTAAATATATTCATCTGACATAAATTTTGATCGCCAACATCAATACAAAGTTATTCTAACTGGAAAATAGAGTAATTTACCTAAAGGTTTAGGCAACATGTTTTCATATTCTTGAGTATAATTTAGAACCATAAAAAAGGCACGAACGCTGTGAATAATTTATTCATCGTTCATGCCTCCTATTAGAATATATTGACTTAGTAAGCTTACGCTAACTCTTTAAACTCCATCAATAATTCTTTCTGTTTTTCACTCAGATTTGTCGGTGTAGCCACGATAATCTCAACCATTAAGTCTCCGGTCATTCCTTTACGACTTTTCACGCCTTTTTCTTTCATTCGGAATTTACGACCACTTTGAGTTCCTGCTGGAACTTTAAGTTTAAAACGACTTTCTAGTGTCTGGATCTCGACTTCACCACCCAATGCTGCGGTAACAAAATCAGTCGTTACGGGACAAATTAAATCATTACCATCACGTTTTAAATGCGTATGTGGACGAGTATTAATTTGAATAAGTAAATCACCCGCAGGACCACCAAAGGCTCCAGCTTCACCTTTACCAACAAAACGAATCTTTTCACCATCTTCAATACCAGCAGGTACTTTAACATTGATTTTCTTATTTACGCCATTAATCGGTAACTCGATGATTTGCTCACAACCATTAATCGCTTCAGCAAACTCAACGGTTAAATTGAATTGACGATCTTGTCCTTTTTTAGGACGAGGTTGACGCTGTTGAGAGAACATGTCCTCAAATCCGCCACCGAAACCACTACGGCTACGACCGCCGCCGCCAAATGCACCACCAAAAATATCTTCAAAACCGCCGTAACCCTGACTTTGACCACCAAAGCCGCCGCCGCCCATACCACCATTTTTAAATGCAGCATGACCGTAATCATCATACTGGCCGCGCTTATCTGCATCGGTTAGGATTTCATACGCTTCTTTAATTTCTTTAAATTTGTCTGCTGCTTGAGCATCACCCTGATTCTTATCTGGGTGGTATTTCATCGCAAGACGTTTATATGCTTTTTTGATCTCTTTTTCTGTGCTGCTTTTTGGCACACCAAGGACATCATAATAATCACGTTTAGACATGACTTAACCTCGTCAATGAATAGAAACAGGCGTAAGAGAGGGCTCAAACGCCTGTTATTGAATAAATCTAATCAGTGAAGTTTATGTCCTATCAGATTAAGGTCAAGATCTATCTCACATAAAGCGGTAACTTATTGTGCTTTATCTTCTTTTAACTGCCGATCTTCAAACACAATAATACGCTTGGCTCGATTAAATACCCGTGAATCATGAGTTGAAAAAATGAAAGTCGTCCCCTCTTCTTGATTTAATGCCTCCATTATATCAAGCAGTTCTGAGGTACTTTTTACATCAAGGTTGAGTAGGTTCATCCGCCATAATAAAACGTGGTTGTGGGGCTAATGCTAAGGCAGACGCCGTTAATAAAGTACGTCTTTTTTGTCGTCATAGGTTTCGCCAGGCTAATTGAGTAAGCATGTTTACTGCCTAATCATTATTATTAATTACGCAATGATTTCATCTGCGCCTGAGAAAAGAACTCATCATTTATCAAGAAATTAAAATGGGCTTTATGTGTGATCACTTCTGTTTTATTACCCGGTTTATCGGCTGGAACCATTTCCATTCGAGTTGCAACCATTCTTCCACTGAAGTTCTGCACATCATAGGTCGTCATAGTATGAACTAACTCATTAAACTCATCATAAGATTCAACTTTGCGCTGTAAAAATGTCTTTTTTGAAATCCACAAGCGTACTTTACTCCATACAACAGGAGCACCTGGTTTAGCAATGGCGTCGATCACCCATGTTTTATCTCCATCTATCACGTCTTCTTTAATTATTTTATGATCATAATCCACCACGATGGAAGATTGGTTAATCAAATCATCATTAGTGAAATCCGAACCCATCCATGATTGCCCGAGCATTGAAGGCGCTATTTTGATCACTCGTTCAATATTCGGGAGCCAACCCCACATCTCTTTATCACGCTTTAATGAAGCACTTCCTCGTTCTTCTACTGGCCCTGTAATTAACACTAAAGAAAGGTTTTGTTCTTTCGTCCAACTTTTCATGCTCATGCTACGAGTCCAGTCAGGACGAATGATGTTCATGGTCAGCTCGGTATAGCTCGAATCGCCACGCATTTGTTGATCTGACTTTTTCACTATTGCATTTGCAGTTAATGAACCGGCGGCAAAAACGTGCCCAACAACGCCGAAAAATGCAAAAAATAGTGCGATCTTAATAATAAGTTTGATTTTCTTTTTCATAATACACCCAACCATGATGTTTGATTTATGAACATATTTTAATGGATTTATTGTGATTAAATCGTGACCTCTAAGACGAAAAATGGCAAATCTCTGTCAAGGTAATGTCAAGTTCTAGCCATAGTATGAATAATACGTTCAACCAAAATAGTTAACGCTTTAGGCTGAAATTTACGCTCTTTATGATATCGGGATCAATGTCAGCAATAAGAATGGGAGGAGTAAGTATAGAATGGGTATCTGCTTGGTTATACCGAGACAAAAACACCCAAACTGTCACGGAATCATAGTTATTTATAAATTAAAACAACAACATAAATCAGAAATAATTCATCAATCTAAATACATTCCTTACTTTAAAAAATGACTATATTGTGACTCAAAACAATACCGTTATTGGTATTTATATGTTTATATATACGCAAAGCTAATATGCTAAGTCGTTATTTTTAAAGAAAAACCTTTAAAATTAAAAGGTTAGAAAGGAAATGAATATTATGTCATCTGATTTTTATGGCTCTAGTGCCGCCTATGCCCGTCAAGAAAGTGGTTACCGCGAAAAAGCATTAAAATTGTACCCTTGGGTCTGTGGTAATTGTGCGCGTGAATTTGTGTACTCAAATCTACGTGAATTAACGGTTCACCATAAAGATCATGACCACACAAACAACCCTAATGATGGTAGCAACTGGGAGCTTTTGTGTCTTTTCTGTCATGATCATGAGCATTCAAAATACACAGAGCATGACCAGTTTGGCTCTGAAATTAAAGCAGGTGAAGATGATCACCAAGGTGCAACTCACAACCCGTTTGCTGCTTTAAAATCGATGATGAAAAAGTAATTATCATTACAGCAAAGATGGCCTTTCCACTCACGGTAAGGTCATTATTCTCTTCTTACCCCATAAACATTCAAACCTCATCATGAAAATCCAAAACAGCCCAGTAACTCAGCATCAATTTAATGGTGTCGATTTCTATTTAAAACGCGATGACCAGCTCCACCCTCAATTTTCTGGCAACAAAGCTCGTAAGTTTATGGGATTGTTAGATGGTGATTTTCCTGCGATTACCACGATTATTGGTTATGGCTCACCGCAGGCAAACTCTCTTTACTCGTTAGCATCACTGGCACAATTAAAAGACTGGCAATTAGATTTTTATGTCGACCATATCCCGTCCTTTTTACAAGAAAATCCAAAAGGAAACTATCGCGCTGCATTAGATCTTGGGGCTAATATTATTGCCTTGAATGACACTGAAAATGCCAAACTAGATAACGGTAGCACGCTAGGCAGCTTGGATTACATTCAACAAGTTAGGCAACCAAAAAAACATGAGTTATTTATGCCTGAAGGTGGACGCTGTGGTTTAGCTGAAAGTGGCGTAAAGCAACTGGCCATTGAGCTTATTGAATGGAAGAAAGAACAAAAGCTCTCCTCTCTGACCGTGGCTTTGCCTTCTGGTACAGGAACAACCGCACTGTTTCTTCATAAACACTTAAAAGACGACGATATCAAGGTGATTACCTGTGCATGTGTTGGCGGTAATTCTTATCTTACTGAACAATTTTTAGAACTTGGGGAAACGGATCATCCTGAGATTTTAACTCCAACGAAAAAGCACCATTTTGGTAAGTTATATCGCCATGATTACGAAATTTGGCAACAACTTCAAGCGCAAACGGATGTTGAGTTTGAACTTCTATACGATCCTTTAATGTGGCGTTGCTTAGTCGATTGGATGCCAAACAATACAGATCAGACGCTAGTTTATATCCACCAAGGTGGGTTGTTAGGTAATGAAAGTATGTTACCTCGCTACCAACGAAAATTTGATTAATCCATAATCGCATACAAAAAAAACTTCTTTAGGGCTTATAATGAAACGTATCACTTTTCTTTTTTGTTTAACTTTGATTTCTCATATTGCACAAGCAACATCACTAACCAAATCAATTGAAGCGATTGAGCTTGCTAGTTCTGGTCAGGTTGGGGTTTCAGTTCTTGATACATCAAACAATCAATCATGGAGCTATAAAGGCGACCAACGCTTTCCGATGATGAGTACCTTTAAAACTCTTGCTTGTGCTCAAATGCTTTATAACTCAAGCAATAACCTCTTGGATAAAGATTCGCTAACAAGGATCACCAAAAAATCCATTATTCCATGGTCTCCTATCACTGAAAAATTAATCGGTGAAACCATTAGCACTGAAAGCGCATGCCAAGCCACCATGCTAATGAGTGACAATACCGCTGCAAATATTGTACTAACAAAGATTGGCAGCCCTACCTCTCTCACGCTTTTCTTACGTTTAATTGGAGACAACATCACTCGATTGGACCGTATTGAACCTGCATTAAATGAAGCTCAAAAGGGAGATGTTAGAGATACGACTACTCCGAATGCGATGACAAATACCCTTAATGAACTGTTATTTGGTCAAACACTTAATACCAAAGACAAACGCACGCTAAAGGCCTGGATGGTCGATAACAAGGTATCTGATCCGCTATTACGTTCTATTTTACCTGCTAAGTGGTCAATTGCTGATCGCTCTGGCGCAGGTGGATTTGGATCCCGCGGGATCACGGCCATTGTTTGGAATAACAAACGCGCACCTATCATTATCTCTATTTACTTGACTCAAACGAATTTAGATATGGCTTCACGCAATCAAATTATTGTGGAAGTAGGCAATGCGATATTCAAAGAGTTCAACATAAACTAAGAAACTACGTATAATCTTTCTCAATAAACTTTTAAATAGACATTAACTATATGATCATTTTAACCACCAATTTTGGCGACATTCACATTGAGCTTAACAAAGAAAAAGCACCTGTAAGCTCAAAAAACTTCTTAAAATACTGCCAAGATGGTTTTTACGAAGGTACTATTTTTCACCGTGTTATTAAAGGGTTCATGATCCAAGGCGGTGGTTTTACTGCTGACATGCAAGAAAAAGAGATGCGTGCTCCGATTGTTAATGAAGCGAACCGTGGTTTGAAAAACTTAAACGGTACTATCGCTATGGCGCGTACTGATGCACCCCACTCTGCAACCAGTGAGTTCTTCATTAATATCGCTAACAATACTTTTCTTGATCATACTGCAACCACGAATGCTGGTTGGGGTTATGCGGTATTTGGTGAAGTAACTATTGGTATGGATGTAGTTAAGAAAATTGCAAAAATTAAAACTAAATCTATCGGTGAATTTGACGATGTTCCAAAAGAGAGTATTGTGATCGAGAAAGTGACTATTGTAGAAGAATAACAGAGCGACTGTTAACTCCACATAAACACTAAAAACGGTGCTGAATATAGCGCCGTTTTCGAGCCTATTAATATTAAAATGGAACTCCATTTATGTCTTTATCTAAAAAGTTAAAACATATCTCTACCTCTTTACTTCTCATCGCATCTTCTAGCACTCTTGCGGATACTCAACTGCCTATTTCACCAGAGAAGACCCACAATCCCTACCCTGAAGTAAAAGTCACCACGCTTAACTCAGCTCAATCACTTATCAAGCAATTTGAACTGCATCAATATCAATTAGCTAACGTTAGCAGTACAGATAAAATCCCGCCGTTCTTTGTTGAGAATCTTCCTAGTGATTTAAATTCGTTACCTGTTCAAGAGAAAATCTCAGGGTTTATTCGTTTATTACTGCCTACCATTATTGAGGTGAATAAACGAATAAGTGCGGTTAGAAATGACGTAATTACGCTATCGAAGCAGCCTAAAAGTGAATGGTCGAAAGAAGGAACGGTGTGGTTAAATGATTTAATGACGTCTTATGATATTAAATCAAACAACATTGATGACCTACTTTTACGTCTTGATATTATTCCTGTTGGTATGGTTCTAGCCCAAGGAATTGATGAAAGTGGCTGGGGAACCAGTTATTTCGCAGTTAAAGGGAATGGATTATATGGAGAGCATTTATCTTCTAAAGGCGGTAAGTATTTAAGTACCCCTGGTGGGCATGTAAAAGTTGCTGCATTTGATAACCTGTTCGCAGGAACTGCTCGTTATATGTATAACTTAAATACGACATCGGCTTATAAAGATCTTTGGGTTTTACGTAAAAAACTAAGTCGTGAAGGTAAATTATCAGGGTATGAGTTAGTCGAGGCTTTATCTCACTACTCTACTCGTGGTGACGCTTATGTTGAGAATTTACAATCTCTAATTAAGCATCATAAATTAGATAGTTTTGATCAGGTTACATTTGATAGCTCAACGCCGATTCGAGTGAGATTTGAGGACTAGGATCTAGAAAAAATAAAGGTTGCGACTTTTTGATCGCAACCTTTTCTTTATTTGAAATTGAGCAATTAACTTAAAGTGACAAAATCACACCGGCAATCGCGGCACTCATCAAGTTTGCTAATACGCCTGCAGTAATCGCTCTGAACCCCATTTTAGCAATGAATGGACGACGCTCAGGAACAAGACTTCCTAAACCACCAATCAAGATCGCCATGGTTGAGATATTGGCAAAACCACACAAAGCAAAGGTAACAATCGCAACAGAGTGTGGGCTTAATTGATCTTTAACTTCCATCAATTGAATAAAGGCGACAAACTCATTTACTACGATCTTATTACCAATCAGTGAACCCGCAAGAATCGCTTCATTCCATGGAACACCTAATAAGAATGCAACTGGTGCAAATAGGTAACCAAGGATCAACTCAAAGCTTAGTTTTAAGCCAAAGAAATCACCGACATGGCCAAGCAAACCATTTAATAAGGCAATGACACTCACGAACGCCAATAACGTCGTACCTACTGCTACTGCAATACGTAAACCAGACATTGCACCATCCGCTAATGCTTCAAATACGTTTGTCGCGTGGTCAATCTCAACAGAGGTAATTTCATCATCATTATTGGCTTCATCACCTGGTGGAACCATCATCTTCGCCATTAATAGGCCAGCAGGTGCTGACATGAATGCCGCAGAAATAAGGAAGTTAAGATCCACACCTAGAGATGCGTAACCGACCATAGTACCGCCAGCCACTGACGCTAAACCACAAGTCATGACAGCAAAGAACTGTGAATCACTCATGTGCTTTAAATAAGGTTTTACAACAAGAGGGGCTTCTACCATGCTCACAAAGATGTTTGCCGTCGCTGCAAGTGATTCTGCGCGCCCAGTGCCTAATAATCGTTGTAATCCACCACCAATAAAATTGATGACTCTAGGCATGATACCCAAATGATAAAGTGCAGAGATAAGCGCAGAGAAGAAGATAATGATACCAAGAACATTAACGGCAAATACAAAGCCCACTTTACCTGTTGCTAAGCCACCGAACAGAAACGCGATTCCTTGTTGGCCATAATCAATCACGCCTGAAACGCCAGCAGTTACTGAATTTAAAACTTCTTTACCTGCTGGAACGTAAAGTACCAGTAGAGCAAATAGAATTTGTAAGCCAAACGCCAAAGAGACAGTTCTTAAAGGGATATTACGGCGATCAGTCGAACATAAGTAAGCAAATAGTAAAATGGCAAAAATACCAAGTAGCGATGTCATGATAGAAACCTGTGCTATCGAAAATGAGCCTGCATTCTAATGCGCAAAGGTTTGCGTGCAAGTCGAGGTTGCTAACGCCCTGTTAATGAGATTTAGATCACATTTTGTAGACCCTCTTAACTTATTGATTTATAAAATAAGAGCTGTATTTGGAAAGGGTATTGTTGCTGTATGGAAAATATATTTTTTTCAAGGCTGATAATGAATTTAAGTCATTGATTAAAAAGGCATCATTGCGCTGTATTTAATTTAATCAATGCCAATATCGACCATATAATACTTTGATTATAACTTAACCCATTTCATTAACGCTTTATCCCAATATGGCTGTTGACCAATATGCTGACGTAAGAAATCAATGGCCGCACTTATCTTTCTTGGCAAATGTTTACGACTTGGGTAAACCGCATAAATTGGCATTTTTTGACTCGCTTTCCAGTCAGGTAAGAGCTGAATCAATTTGCCATCATTAAATTCATTTGTTAATAAATAACTGGCTAAATAGGCGACGCCCCACCCTGAAATAGCCGCGTCCCTTACCGCTTCTGCTAAGTCAACACGATAGTTCCCAGAAACTTTGACACACAACTCTTCATTGCCTTTGCTGAAATCCCAATTACTGTAATCACGGTGACGACTTTGATAAGTTAAACAGTTATGTTTAATAAGATCTTGCGGATGATGAGGAACTTCCCTATTTATTAAATAATCAGGAGAAGCCGCTAGCACAAAATGCGAATCAGCTAAACGTTGAGCAACATACCCCTCAGGTAAATCTTCAAAGTTTGTCACCCATAAATCCAACCCCTCTTTAAGCATATCTGCTCGGTGATCAAACAAGCGAACTTCCACTTGTAATTCAGGATATTGCTGACGTAATTTATCAATCGCAGGGATAATATGCATGGTGCCAAAAGACTGCGATAGCCCTAGTCGCAAAATACCCGCAACACCGTCACGTTCATTATCCATAATGGCACTGGCTTCGCTCATCGCACTGTACATTTTTTCGCAGTACAGATAAAACTGTTGCCCTGCATCCGTAAGAATAAGTGAACGTGTCGTTCTTTGAACTAATTTTACATTCAAATTCGACTCTAGCACCCCCAGTTGTTTACTGACATGAGAGGTAGACACACCCATTTGTTTTGCTGCAGCAGTAAAACTACCTGCTTTTGCTAAGGCGTAAAATATCACCATTTGACTGGCACGATCATGCATCTCTCTTGTCCTTTATTTCAAAGGGAATATGGGCGGCGGATAATAACACTTACCTCCTCAATTAAAAGAAATGAACCGAACTTTTTTCTCGAGAAACTGAATGAGTCATAAAGACAACCTATTTATGTACTAAAATTAAGTTTCACTATTCTCATTCAAAATTTTGATATATTGTAATAAATTAGTATCTAATAGATGGATCTTATGTTTAATCTTCAGCAACTTAAAACGCTTATTGAATGTGTTGAATCTGGTTCTTTTTCTGCTGCGGCACGAAAATTGGGGAAAGCACAATCAGCTATTAGTACTGCTATTGCTAACTTAGAGATAGACACCGGAGTGGAGATCTTTGACCGTTCGACCCGAATACCTACACTGACACCTCACGGTAAGCGTTTATATATCGAATCCATCCATTTATTATCCCAAGCGAAAGACATTGAGACCATGCTCAACTCTTTTAGTCTCGGAATAGAAGATACATTAACCATCGTTATAAATGAGTTATTATTGACTCCGACGTTTTTCAAAGTAATAAACGAATTTTATCAGCAATTTCCACATACTGAGTTGAATATTAATACCGCAGAGAATCAAGAAATATCGGAATTAGTAGCACAAGGAAAAGCCTCTATTGGGTTTATGCTGTGTAATGATGCTCTTCCTAAAAAAGTCGAGCTTGGTTTAGTAGGGTACTTACCTATTTCGATTGTAGCCAATAAAGATCACCCTCTACACTCACAAGAGTCAATTCACCTCAATGAATTAAAGCGATACCATCAAATATTATTGACTAATATGCATAGCCCTTGGAATGTTCATTTCTCATCTTCCATAACTAAAACGAACAATGTAAATGCTCTGCAATCATTATTAACGGTTGATGATTGTTGGGGGTTTGTTCCTGACCATCTAACAAATAAGAATCAAGCATTAAAGATACTCGATGTAGACTCAGAAGAGAAAAATTGGCTCTTACATATAGACCGTGTCGTGATAAAAAATCACAATCTTGGCCAAGCTCATTCATGGTTATATCAACACTCTGTAGAAATGTTTGAACTATAAAGTACAGGTAATCATTCGATGCTACTAAATATTCATCTTCACATAATTAATAGCATTGAATTACTTGTATTAAACCTCAATAACTAACCTAACTTTTGGCATTTAATAAATATAAAATTTGGATTCTTAGATAAGTATTCGTATTTTTCTTCAGAAATCGCTTTTACTTTTTCAGACACTTTACCTTCTGATAAATGGGTTACAACAAGGCCACTGTCCATAATAACTTGCATCAATTCAGTTAAAGATCGACGGTAAAACTGAACCTCAACTGGCTCACCTATCGTATCCCACACTTCGCTCACTAATTCTCTTTCAAAATAGTTACCAGATATTGATGATTCAAAATCAACAAAAGGATGATGAGTTGAAAAAACAAAACTACCGCCGTGTTTCAACACACGAGTAATATCTATAAATAAAGGCAAAAGTTCATCAATATAATGAACCATTAAAGGTGCTATCACCAAATCAGCACTCTCAGTTTCTTCTTTAATAAGGCCCAAAGACGCATCTTGATCATAAGCCGTAATTCGTTCACCAAATTTACGTTTTACCATTGCGACCATGTCTTTAGAGTAATCAATGCATGTTAACTTGCTCGCACCTTGATTAATCAAATACTCAACATAAACCCCGGTTCCACAGCCTAGATCAATAATATCTAACCCACTAACATCACCAAGAATGGTTTGTAAAGATGATCTCTCTAAGTGTGCATTGTAGATATTATCTTGCACTGCTGAATCGTATTTTTCAGCAAACGTGGTGTACATTTTAGACATCGTATTATCCCATCAAATGTAATTAATAACAGGGGGGCTAATTTAAGGTTCATCGCGGCTTTCCGGGGAAAGCCGCTTTTATCTTCATAAAGAAATAGTCTGTATCTCTGTAGCCATACCCCATTCTTTTGATCAGCTTAATTTTGTTATTTATTCCTTCCAGTGTACATGTATTTAATCGGTATAAAGCCGAACTAACAATTCCGTGAAGGTATGGTTTTAACTTTCGTGCAAAACTGATTAATGGTTGGATCCCACTCTCATTTACCTGTTGCCACCATACATCCCATAGTTCTATTGCCTGCGTTTCTGAATCACAATACCAGAGCTCTTTTAATTGCTCTCCTAGCAAATGAGTCACCATTAAATCGTGGTTTACCGAAAGTATTTCATCTAGATAACTCTGTTGATTTGCGTCTAGGTTGTCTCTATTTTTCAAAAGGATCCAGCGTGAACGCTTAATCCAACGACGAGCTTTTTTGTCTTCTTTGAGTTGATTCGCTTGATCTACCCTAACTCTATCCATTACCTCTCGTCCATATTTGGCTACCACATGAAAAAGATCGTATACAATACGCGCATTAGGGCAATGAGCTTTCACTTCGAGATCGAAAGCTGTATTCATATCCATAGCTACTGCTTCGATATTTTCGGCATGCTCACCAAGCTCTTCAAAGAAAGGCCTGATATCAGTTCGGCTTCTACCTAAACCAATCCAAAGCACTTGATGTGTCTGCGCATCGGCAATCACTGTTGCATATCGATGTCCTTTAAATATGGCAAACTCATCCATCACTAGTTGACGTAATTTATCCCATGGTATGTCAGGGATAACTCGTTTAAGTCGTTGTTTATCAATGTTCTTTATCGTGTGCCAATGTACTCCAGTCAGTTCTGAAATATGTTTAATCGGCAGCAAAGGCAGCAGTTGTTCAATATATTCTATCAATCGATTAGTCAGGCGTGAGTATGGTTTAAGCCAAGATATTGCTTCCGTTTTTGTACCACATAGCGAACATGTAATGCGCCTAGTCTGAATCAAAAGTTCAACTGGAGTTCCTAATATCATAGCGTCTTTAATAGTTCGCCACTGAGTATCGTGAGTAAATTCAGAGAGTCGCCCGCAAGAGCAGAATGCTGGGGAATCAGGCTTTAAGGTTATAGAGATTAATGAATCAGTTTTATGAGATTTTACGATCTGAAAACCTTTACAGAATGATGATAAAAAAGTATTATTTGGCATGAAAACGGCAGTTTATGAAAAGTTGTGTTTGGCGATGTAACTTTACCACTAACTGCCGTTTTTGTTTTCAATTCCCGCTAATCTGCGATGAACCTAATTTAAGAGGGCTAATCATACGATACAAAATACAAACTCGATATCTTTTCGCCATCAATTACGGTTACTTTTCTGTAAAATATTCCAATAATATCTGATGCCACTCTGTCGTTTCTCTAATTTGCAATAATGCTCGATTGATGTCTTCTTCATACTCACTATTTTCGATTAATACCAAACCATAATTCTGTTTTTCAAGTTGGTATGGCAGTACCACTAAATCAGAAAAATTGTCTTTCCCCTTTCCTTTTTTTATCATATATCGAAGTACCGCATCATCAGCAACAATGGCATCTACCTCATCATTTTCTAACGCTAATAACAACTCATCCATTGTTTGATAATTTTCATGAGCAATACTGTGATCAGCCAACAATAGGGATGCTGTCGTCGCTTGTTTTGCGCCTGTTCTTAACTTGGATAAATCATTTACATTTTTCACATCAAACCGTAACTGCTCTAATGTAAGTGAACTGGTTAAAATAGCCGTAATACTGGCAATAAAAACGGTAGAAAACATAGCAATGAGTACCGTCATCACTCGTGCTGATAAGGTTTTAAACTCGAAATAATTAAAAGGCCCTTTGGTGATAAATAAGACGCCAAGAATAAAGGCTTCAGCTATACGCCCTCTCTTAGTCGGCATTGAATATAACTTATCGTTATTTTTCCGTTCTAACAGATAGAAAAAACCACCTACACTAATCGCGACAGCAAAGAAAATCCCAATAGCTTTCCATAAGGTTTTATTGGTAATAATACTGATAAAAGTATCTAGGTAACTGCGGCTTTTTACTGCCATCGCAAGGTGTGTTTCATAAAATGAATGAGAGAAATCGACATGCTCTTCACGATCTGGCGTGATCGAAATACAAGAAACACCTACATCAATATCACCTTTTTCTGACGCTAGTAATAAATCGTCTAATTCGTAATTTTGTAATGTATAAGTCACGCCCATTATTTCTGCAATTCGTTCCCATAACATCATACTAAGACCGTCGAACTCTTGGCCTTTGGTGTGGAAAATAAAGGGGGGGCAATGATAGGTTCCGACTTTAAGTTCGGTATTCGCTCTACTTTTCTCTATCCCTACAAACATAGCTGCCACAAAGATAACCATTGAAATAATATAATGACGGAAAACCCTTTTCTCATCATACATAGCACTCTCCCACCTATATGTCGAAAATACCCTATTGAATTGATTCTCTTATTAAAAGGTAGCAGTTGAATGATGATTCTTCGAATTATAAGACTTAATATTCGTGAATAAATACTAAAAATCCTCTTTGATTCTCATTACCAAAGAGGATTTTAATTAAGGTGAGTTGTTTAACGATAAAAAACTAACTCTGACTGATCTGCCCTCTACCCTTCCACTGAACCAAAATTAAACCAAGCATGATTACAATACCTAAGAAACCGACGCCAAAAGGGTTCAACATAATTAGTGGTATAGTAAAAAATGCCAATAGCCTTTCTATCCCAGTTAATGAGCGTAATAAATACCCTTCAATAGCCATAATAATAGTTAACGTCTGAATGATTGAAAACGTTAAATCAACGACTCCAGCATCTGAATTAACAAGATCGGTATACGCCATCATAATTGGAATAATGAATAAACCACCGGCCAATTTAAATGCCTCAACAGAGGATTTCATTGGATTTGCGTTCGCAACACCTGCACCAGCAAAAGCTGCTAATGCAATTGGAGGGGTTACGTTTGAGGTTTGCGATAACCAAAAAACGATGAGGTGTGCTGTTAATAATGGTAAACCAAAATCACTTAACATTGGCACTGCCATTACTGCTAATACAATATATGCAGCAGTAACAGGAAGCCCCATACCTAACACTAAAGCCACAAGGCTTATTAAACCCAAAGCAATTAGCATGTAGCCACCAGAGAAATCCATCACAAATTGAGTGAACTGTAAGCCTATCCCCGTTTGTCCAACCACACCAACTATAATACCCGCAGCACCACACGCAGCTGAAATTGGTAATGCCATTAAGGCACCATTTTTCATGCCTTCAATGAATTTTTTCAAGCCAATTCGGCTATGTTTTCGCAGCGCTGCCGTCACTAAAATCGCAGCACAACCTGCAACACCCACTAATAATGGAGAATATGCCATCATTATAAAGTCGTGATTAGCGCTAGTGGAATTAAGTGATGCGCGCCATCTTTCATCACACTAATAACGGCTTCTGTTCGACTTACCGCTTTAAGATCAAGCTTACACGCCATTAAATGCACATATAACAAGGTACAGAAGAAATACAAAATCGCAGGCGCGATAGAAGCAAGCATGATCTCACTGTAAGGCACACCGGTAAACTGTGCCATTACAAACGCACCCGCCCCCATAATTGGTGGCATAATTTGCCCACCCGTTGAGGCCGCCGCTTCAATTCCTGCCGCTTGTTCTGGAGTTTTTTCATCATAGGAATGGTGATTGAGCCTGTAGTTACGGTGTTTGCTATTGCTGAACCAGAAATAGAGCCTAGCCCTGCCGAGGCCAATACGGCAGCTTTAGCAGGACCACCACGATATTTACCTGCAATAGAGAACGCCAAATCAATAAAGAATTTACCCGCCCCTGTGACTTCTAAAAATGCGCCGAATAAAACAAAAATAAATACTGTTGTTGCCGCGATACCTAAGGCTGAACCAAATACACCATTGGCAGAAAAGATCTGAAATTGAATCAGCTCTTGCAGAGAGTATGACTTAATTGCAAAGCCACTCGGTAATAAATCACCAATGCACTGTAGGATAGGAATAGTACCGCGATAAGGACCATTACCCAACCGACCGTTCTACGGCACCCCTCCATTAATAGTAAAAGTAATGAGCAACCTGCGATCATATCGGGTAACTGTAAGCCATAAAATAGATGATTTATGTCGTTATAATCAAATATCGATATGCGATAAGCTGCAAAAACAATCAAACCACATAACGCGAGATCAATGACTCGTCCAGCAAGATAAAATGAACTCTTTCGATTTGTAATTAATGGGTAATGTAAAAAGATAAGAATAAGTGCCCAACATAGGTGAATTGGTCGAAAATACGTTGCCGAGATAGTCGAACTTACTCCCTGCCAAATTTGAAAAACAGACAACGTAACAGCAATACCTAAAATAAGATACCCAAATAGATTTACTGTTCTTCCGTGAGGTAAATGCTCTACATCAGGTTGGTTTTTATCGGTCATAATATCCATATTAATGCCTTTGGATAAAGTCAGAAAAGAAGAAAAGGTAAGCGAGACACTTACCCTTTCGTTTTACGTGTATTTGGTACTTATTATTTCATTATTGAATCAAGATATTTTTGAGCACCAGGATGAAGAGGAACACCTTGCAGGCGGTCTGCATTTTTTGGTGTTGTCATCTCAGCCATTTTTACTACTTTACGAATATCACCCATATTTTCATACGCGGCTTTCGTTAAGTTATACGCCATGTCATCGCTCATTTTTGCATTTACCACTAATACGCTCCAAACGCTTAATGTCGATACTTCACCAACGTTGTTGTATACGTCCGCAGGAATATCATAACTGCTGTATGCTGGGTATTTTTTCATAAACATTGCACTTTCTTCTGGTGTAATTGAAAGCACTTTAATTTTATGTGTTAGCGCGATTTGTGTAACCGCCCCTACTCCTTGTCCACCAACAATAAAGCCTGCATCAATTTGACCATTAGCCAATGCGTTCGTGGTTTCAGAATAGTTTAAGTACACCGCATCAATGTCTTTTTTTACATCAATACCTAATGATTCAAGCAATAATACCGTACTCGTCATGACAAAAAAGTCCAACTGCTTAGATCCCGAAATGTGATATAAGTGTTAAAAATGTCAAATAAGAAACGGCTGTCTCCACAAAGTTGAATTGGTAACAATACTAATAAATAAATCAAGGTAGCTGTGGTTGTGGTATTCACTGCTATTTACAGGTATTTTTATCTCTATAGAAGATAGAGGTAGACTTACCTCCGTTATTTCTTTTGACCCGGCAACCGAGAAATAAGCACTTTATTATGCAATGTTGCCGCTATCTCTTTCGGTAAATAATACTGCTCTGAGCTCACATCAAACTCAGGTTGATACACATTATTTTCAATACCAATAAGCCCAATCATCGTGTCGAATATTAGGTCATTAGTAAATATTTTATGCCTATTCCTCATTAACTGCTCACGTATTTTATTGTTTACCCCTTTTCCGGTCCAAATTAAAAAAGGAATTTCACTCATTGCCTCTGTAAATTGTTTTGCATCGTGCCCTAGTCCATTAATCACATCCTCACCGTGATCAGAAAAATAGGTCAAGCTTGCAAAGCCCTTTTCTTCTTTAACTAAATTAAAAATTTTATTTAAGAAGTTATCTGTACTTTTTACTGTCTGGTCATAACAACGTAAATCTTTATCTGAAGTCATATAAAAGTCGTTCTCTGGTAACTCAATATTCTCGCCTTTCACTCGGTCACAATAGCTAATATGACTCCCCATCATGTGTAAAACTATAAAATGGTTTTTTGTCTTATCTATCGTTGCAAGATACTGAGATAACTCACCAATTAAGGCTTTATCCAACTTATTAGTCCTATCCGATTTCCCAACGTTATTATTAATAAAGCGAACATAAGAGCTTTCATAAGCTAAGGCCGATACTAAATTGTCCCACTCACTTGCGGATACTTGATTGCTAAGCCATGCAGTTTGAAACTTAGCCTGATTAAGCAATGATATTAAGGATACGCTCTCATAATACGGAAGGTCGTTATATTGATTACTTTGAGTTAAGGCGAGAGACAAAGATTCCATCGTGTGCGTATGATTAGAGTAAGCATTGGTAAATAGAATTTTATCACTCGCATCGATCCACGGCGTTGTCCTGACATGATAGCCGTAACTGGATAAATGAGATTTAGCTAAAGACTCCCCAATCACCATAATATGCAACTTCCCTTCTGAGGTTGCCACTGCAGAATATTGGTGATTAAGCAATTGCCGTTCTGAGATAACCTTTTGGAGTTGGCTTAATTCATACTGATACTCTTTTACGTAGCCATACGCACGCTTCACACCTCCAAACGATGATTCATTTTGAGATGAAATGCCTAAAAATAGAAAAGAAATAACAAGAAGAACATAGGGAATCTGTGATGAACGGTACGACCTAGATGCCACTTTCAAATAAAAAAAGAACCCGCCAATAAACAATGAGACATAACCTATTAACTGCCAATTCCAGAGAACATCTAAAAAATATTCTAATGACTCATTTGGGTTCGTTTGCATAAGAGCAAAAATAAAGCCTTTATCAAGATCCCCATAAGTTTTATAAGTAAAAAACAAACCAAAAGTCACTAACCAAAAAGCCCCTACTAGAACATAGAATCCCCATCGAATAACCTTTGTTCTCTCTACTTTTTTTAGTTCAAGTAGGCTAATTAACGTAATGAGCCAAAAACATGAAAGTACTGTAAAGGTTGTTAATTCAGTTTCTGCATCAAAAAAACGTTGATACGAATAGAGTCCAACCGTAAATATTAATAAATTAAAAATGACTACCCTTTTTACTACTACCGATTTTTGAGTAAAAAAGAATAATGGCCACAACATTGAAATGAAAAGTATAGACAATGAATTTACTATCGGATTAGAAGATAATCCACGTAACCAAAGGGAAAGGTTAATACAAAAGAGTAAAACAAAAATAAAAGGAGAAATATATCGCTGAAAACGTTTATACGTATTAGTCATCCAGACTCCTTGTCTATTTTTGTTACCCATCCTTTTATCTAAGGTTAGTTAAGCTTTTGACTATATTCCAGTTATCTACGTTAACTACAAAATCATTATAAAAAAAGCGACCAGTATTTACTGATCGCTTTTCTTTTATTCGATGCTCATACACATCATCATTTACATATCAGCTATAAAACCATACTTGCAAAGATGAAACCAAAGATAATACTAAATACCATGCTTAATAGACCTGGGATCATAAAGCTGTGGTTGAATATGTATTTACCAATCTTAGTCGTACCTGTGCGGTCAAAGTCAATAGAAGCAATGATTGGACCGTAGTTTGGAATAAAGAAGTAACCATTTACAGCTACAAATGTCGCGATAATCACTTCAGGTGGAAGACCTAGTGTGATACCAACAGGCACTAATACTGCTGTTGTTGCTCCTTGGCTGTTTACCATTACAGATAAACCAAACAGTGCAAAAGCGAAAGTCCATGGCGCCACTTCAACTAAACCTGAAACCGCCTCTTTAACCATTTCATAGTGACCAGCAATAAATGTGTCGCCTAACCATGCAATACCAAAGATAGCGACGATGGCACGCATACCAGCATGGAACACTGAACCTTGAGTGATCTCGTTACCATCAGGCTTACATAATAGAATAATCAATGCAGCCATTGCTAACATGACGATTTCAATTGTGTGCGCCATTCCCATTGGTGAACCATTGAAGTTAGGACGCAGCGATGGGAATGCACCCATAACAACCACCACAATTGCACCGAATAAGAACAGACCCACCGCTTTTTTAGCGCCCGGTTTAATCTCAATCTCTTCAACTTTAACTTCTTTTTCCATTTCGCTGCGGAACTTAGGGTCTTCCATACGACGTTGGTATTCAGGATCGTCTTTTAAGTCTTTACCGATCTTGTTTACGATAACGCAAGCAACCGCTAAACCACAAAAAGTACCAGGGATTGTTATCATCAATACGTTTGCTAGTGTAATGCCTTGAGGCTCTAAAAAAGCAACCAAAGCAACAACAGCTGCAGCAATTGGACTTGCTACGATCGCAAATTGCGACGCAATAACCGCCATACCTAATGGACGCTCAGGGCGAACACCACTACGACGACTTACTTCTGCAATTACAGGTAGTACAGAATAAGCCACATGTCCAGTACCTGCTAAGAAGGTGAACATATACGTCACTAAAGGAGCAATGAAAGTAATATGACGTGGGTTTTTACGAAGAATATTTGAAGCAATCTTAATTAGATATTCAAGACCACCAGCGGCTTGCATTGATGCTGCTGCTGCTACTACCGCCATGATCATTAACATAACGTCGATTGGCGGGCTAGTAGGTTGTAGACCAAATACAAAACTCAGTATTGCTAAGCCAATACCACCCATAACACCCAAACCGATACCGCCAATTCGAGCACCAATTAAAATACAAACTAAAACGATTAAAAACTCAATTAAAAACATATCAATCTCCCTGATGATAGCTTTTATATAATTAATTTTTAAATTACGACATTAATTGGACGTAATTTAAACTCCAAAATCGAGTGGATAATAATCGCGTTATTCGTTTAATAAATAGCGTCAGATCACACATCATTAAGAATTATGTAAATAAAACAATAATTATATAAATCATTGTTATAGAAGTTATTTATAAAAACAAACAGACAACAATTACGCTACTTTTTAATCCAATTTTACTTACCAATTTTATTAAATTAGCCGTTTTAATATGCTTTGTTCAATGTAAATATTCACTCTAACAAATAAAATGTATCGCTACTTCGATCGGTTAAGAAGCAAAACAAACAAAATTGGTATTTTCATGATTTTTACGATTATGAAAATACAGCTGTTCATCACTAATAATAAAATTTAAATCCATTTCAAAGTCTTTTAATGAATCAAGGTCTTGAATAAAGACGGGGGCATTTTGGGGTTTAAGATGCCAATCAATCTTTCTGTATTTCACTGAGATCTTATCTTTTGTTACTTTGTAATCGGCATCTATTATGGCTTCATACTTCTCGCGTTCTCCATTTTTAAAGACTAATTTGCCTTTTTGAAAAATAGTCAAGTTAGAAGAAGACGCAAAATAAAGCACATATCGCTCACCAATTTCTTGGTACTTTTGATATGGCGTAGATATAAAATTCGTTGATAGTTCATTACAGGTCCAACGAGAGCCTTGTAGTTCTGAGTCCTGTAATAACCAATGGTAAGAGAGCATTCCCATTAGTAATAACAACAAAATCAGGTTAACTATTCGCATATGAGTTTGGTCCTGTTAAACGATTTAGCAATAATTACAGGTAAGTCAGTATATGAAAATTGACTCAATGAATAATTTGCATTCCTGTTACTATTTTTAGCGGCAATATACCCTCGTAAGGAAATGACATCATCGTCATAAGCTGAATCATATATTCGAATATAAACTTCAGCATTACACTCTGCAGGGTTTAATGTTTTTAATTCTTGTTGAATAGCCTTAATACCCACCGATTTTCGTGTCTTATTGAGAAAGTAAATATCGGTATTGTTTATTTCAAAATGTTGATAATTATCTTTCACAAGAAAATGAGGCGCCGATGAAATCGCTTTATATTGATATACAAACACAATCAATACTAATAAAAATAATGATAATAATACCGAAATTAGTGAAGGTTTCGTTAACCAAAAATGACGAAAACACGATTCATTTGAAACCTTCACGTCTTTTTGATCTATAGCGACAGAGACCTCAGTGACAATGGCTGGTGTCGATTTATTTTCAACTGCAGGTAAAGTCAATGGCGTATGATCAGATATAGCCTGAACCGTTATCTCATCTGCTTCTTGTTCAATTACATCATCAGCGATAGAGAAAGCGTTATCCACAAACAGTAAATAACCCACCTTACTCACTGTTTTTATCTCAATACCTTCCGCTTTTAATTTGACTAAGTGACGTCTTAAACTTGAAATTACATTAGTTAAAGCTTGGTCTGTAACTACCGCCCCTTCCCAACAAACATCAAATAAATAATCACGGTCTAAACAGTTACCTTTTTGCTCTAGCAATAAGATAAATACACTATAAGGAAGAGGTCTAAGAGTAATGACTTCACCAGTAGTATTACGTAATGTTCTTGTTTCTGGCTCTAACACCAAATTTGCAACTATGATTTTCTGCATCTAGGCCTAACGATTAGTGATAATTCGATTAAATCGTTCTGATTATTTAAATAACAAAACTAAAAACACTTTGAAAAAACAAACATTTAAACATTTACTGATCAACGTTTGAAGTCTACCGCAATTAGAAAACAAATCAATAACAGACTCTTAATTTGAGGTTAAATCATAGATTTATCTTTTAAAACATTAAGTTAAATAAATCAACATATTTGGTTATCAGTTAAATTTAGATTTTTATAAAAAACGTCACATCAAACAAAATTCAAATGTTTGCTGTTAGTGTGGAACTTATTTAGTTTATTTTGTTTGTGTTCTTATAATTTGCTTAAGTTTTAGATACTCAATTTAGATGGAATCAAACAATGAAAAAATCGATACTATTATTAGCATTACTGTCTGCTTGTTCATACGCAAATGCCGCAACAAACGATGTGTCTGGTGTTTACTTAGGGGGTGGTTTCGGTACTACTAGTTTTGATGACGATGGGGGCTTTGGTTCTGCTAACGTTGATGATGATGACTCTACCCTTAAATTAATTGGTGGCTATCAATTCAACCGTATTGTTGCAGTAGAAATGCAATATTCTAAATACGGAGACTTAAAAGTAACAGCTCCCTACTCTCTTCTACATGGAACAGTTGAACATTCTTCTATCTCACTCGCTGCAAATGTTGGTTACACCTTTGATAGTGGCTGGCGTCCATTTGCTGTTGCTGGCCTAGGTTCTATTAAACAATCAGGTAAAGCATACGGCATTTCGGATAGCGACAGTGGGACTTCTTTCCGCTACGGGGCAGGTGTTGAATATACACCTAAAGCATTAGGTGGCCTTGCTTTCCGTGTTGCTTATGAAGGTGACTTGTTTGTTGTTGATTCTGGCACCGCAAATAATTTTGATGATTATGCTATGACCATAGGTACATTTTACGCTGGCGCAACTTACAAATTCTAATAATAACAATTGTTGGCCAGGGAATTAATCAATGGGTAGTTTTTAACTGCCCATTTTATTCTTCTAATCTATCTATATATCTAAAAATAGACCTATAATTTATTTATCTCATCGCCTTTTATTTCCATTTCATTTCCATTGCTCACTTATTTATATCAGCTCTAGGCAACACAACCTTTAATATATTAAGAGAATTTAAATGAAAGTATTCATTTCCAGATTAACGCTATTTTTTACCATTCCTACGCTTGCCTATGCCGCCCCATTGGTAACACCTAATAATGCAGGGGTAGCCCAAGACCAAGACTACTATACTCAAGATGTACGTAATACTCGCCTTATTTTCACCGAAGAAAACAAACAACACGCAGAGCATGCCGCTGGTATTGAGAGCATATTACAACCAGCTTACGAGGATACTTTTGGCTATCAAATGGATGACCGTTTAAATGTCGGCTTGATGTCATCTTATAATCAAATTGCTAATGGTTTTTCAACACAATACCCACTAAATCGACAAATCAACTATATGGGTGGCGCACAACTCCCCGACTATTTTTCATCAAGCTCTTGGCTCGACACCTTGTTGTTTCATGAAACGGCCCATGATTATCAAATGAACGCAAAAGATAATCTCGTCTCTAAATCTATGTTTGCTGTTCTTCACAATGGTTCTATTGGGCCTATTGGTATTATTCCTGCTGTATTACCCAATTCAACCTCTTCAAGTTTTATGCTTGAGGGGAACGCAGTTTTAAATGAATCTTGGCATGGTCAAGGTGGTCGACTTTACAGTGGTCGATACAGAGCAATGACGCATGTGCACGCTAAAGCCGGTAATTTATCGCAAGAGCGCCTTTATAACGATACGCTTTTCTTCCCATATGGAGAAAGTACTTATGTCTTTGGCTCTCAATACCAATATTATCTAGCTAAAACTTACGGTCTAGATGTCACTAATAAGTATTTTAAAAATCGGTCTCAACATTGGTTATGGCCTTTCCAAGTCAACAAACCAATGAAAAAAACGGTTGGAGAAGATTTTGATACCACTTTCGCTGCATGGGTTAAGCAAGAAACCCAAGAAGCAAAAGAGATGCAATTAGCACAAGGGAAAGTCATTGCTCGATCTAAATATTATGGTGAGCTCAACACCCAACAAGGGAATATTCTTTTCTTAACCAACCCTACCGCTGTCCGTGCCCCGACTCTGATTCATTATAATTTAACGAATAATGAAGTAACCAAAGAAAGCAGCAGCTTAGATATGGGGAAAGTTTATTACAATCAAGATAAATACTATACCGTTTCAGGACGTCGCACTTCGGTTTGGCGTACCACTCAAGGCTTATTTGATAACGACGCTCAAATTAAGAAAGGCAGCGAAGGCCGGGTGCATCAAGGCTATACGAGCGATGGCAAAGACGTGTATTTCAAAACTACAGAGTCTTTTGTTCAACCTCAACTCTATGTTGGAGATGAGTTATACAGGGCAGTTAACTCATCGGTATTAGTTCACAATGACAACCTCTATTACTTTGTCCAAAAAGGTAATAATCGAACGTTATATCGCAATAAAGAATCCCTCTTAACTCTACCCGCTTTCTATTCCATCGTTAAAGATGTTGATAGCCAAGGTAGAGTTTATTTTATTGCAAATACAGAAACAGGTAGCTCCCTTTATCGCACCAAAAATGGGAAAATTGAGCGTGTATTGACTGCTGATAATGTCATCGATGCCCGATTAGTTGATGACCAGCAAGTACTCGCAACGGCAATCTCTGCAGATGATTACTATTATGTCGTTGAGGATATGGAGATAACAAAAGAAGCGCCCTATCAAGTTAAGCTCTTTTGGGATAACAAAGGCGGTCTAGCTGATCAACAACAACAAAAATTAGCGAATGCTGAGGATAAATCACTCAACACAGATACCTCTTATGGGCTTTTCAATAACCTTCATTACACCCGAGGAGCACTAACGGTTGGCGCAGTAACAGAGAAAGAGGATAACGGCGATAGTAAACAAAAATTACGTTATAACGCGACGTTTGAGTTTTCTGATCCACTGCAACGCAGTACCTATAGTCTATGGGCAATGAATGATGAGGAATACAGTGACTTAATTGGTGCTGGTTTCAGTAATAATCAGTTTTTCATTATGGGCGGAATTCGTGCTTATTATGTATTAAACGACAATTACTCTGATACTAGTATCCAAAAAGATCAAACTCGAAACAGCGGCCTTGCTGCTCAATTACGTCTACCTTTCCTACAGACTGGTTTTTGGAATGCAGAAATCTCAGGTAATTTCTATCAAGATTATAAATTAAACGAACGTGAGCCCTTATCTGCTCAATTAGATATTTCTCGTACCGAGCATTACGGTAATAGTTGGCTATTAAACAAGGAAGCAGCAGTGTCACTCTATGGTGTTCAAGATCGAGATGACGCAATTCACGGAGCGTCTTTATCATTTGGAACCGATTTACCTGCAGAGTTTTACATTAATCTATCAGGGAAATATTCAGGCAGTGATACAAACAAAGCTGGAATATATGAACGTCGAGGTGTCGAGCTAACACAAGGCAATGATTTTATAAATAACGACCCTAGTAGCTTCATTATGCCATCACTTAAAGACGATGCCTTTGCCGAAACCGCTAGTTTGGCTGAATTAACACTTTCAAAAGTGATTAACCTATCGACTTATTCTTTCAAAGGCCCAATATCACTGCGTCGCGAAATGATTGAGCTTTCTTACCGACGTTATGATTTAGGGAATGTGAATACTCTGGGTGATGTGGGTATTAACCAAGGCATTATTGGACTTCATTTTGATACGTTAATCATGAATGTATTACCTATTGGGTTTTACACTCAATATATTCACAATGATGAGAATCCAATTACCGATAAGAACAGTTTTAAAGCAGGATTCTCCGTTCCATTATAATACGTTTAATGTAGATGTAAGAAATTCGTATTTAACATGAGTAATTCCAATAAAAATCCCCTTGTAGTAAAGCAAAGGGATTTTTTGTGTCCGTTTATATTTTATTTAGTATTCGTTGCTTTCTCACCACATTCCATTGAACGGCTTGATTGTCGATGAAGTAATTTACTTAATCCTATTACAACAAAAACTGGGAAGAACCAACTCGCATGAGCTTCAAATAACGGAACATAACGAGTTAATGACTCCGCCAAAGAGGTAGGTAATTGCCCTAAAATATGCAGAGCATCTAAACTACCAAAAGCCAAAGAAATCATAACGATTGTGACATAAGTAGATAAATTACGCTTTGTTGTCGGTAAGAAAAGCGCCGTTAGCACTAATGCAATGGCTATAGGGCAAAGGATTAGAATAGCAGGTAAGCTAATCGCTAAGATTTGCTCTAAACCGAAGTTCGCCACCACTCCAGTGACCGTAGTAACAATAATAGCCGTAAGCGCAAATGGTGAACGGAATGTTTGTTGGTAATATTCAGCACACGCATTCGTTAAACCAACTGTCGTTGTTAAGCACGCCATAATAATAATACCCGCTAACAAATATTGTCCCATTGGGCCAAATATTTCCGCCACATAACGAGTTAATAATTCACCGCCATTAGTTGCGCCTGCAGAGATAGAAGCCGAAGTCGCACCGACATAAGCCATTGCTAAATAACACGCCGACATAAGCACTGCATAAACTAATGTTACTTTAAGCGTTGCTTGAAAAACCGTTTGTGGAGACTCACACCCTTTGTCTTTAATTGCTTTGATAATAACCCAACCAAATCCAACAGCAGCAATCG
The DNA here is from genome assembly GCF_057368585.1 of Aliivibrio thorii. Taxonomy (NCBI): domain Bacteria; kingdom Pseudomonadati; phylum Pseudomonadota; class Gammaproteobacteria; order Vibrionales; family Vibrionaceae; genus Aliivibrio; species Aliivibrio thorii. The sequence goes on from NZ_CM170654.1 coordinate 1,780,564, forward strand.
CATCCATCGTCATATACCCTTGGATTAATCCACTGGTGACCGCTTTATATTGGTAATCAGCACTTGGAACATTAAGCACTCCTAAAGGTGTAATAATGGCAGCTAATGCCAATGCAGCTAACATCAAAACCAATAAGGGAGTCATTACTTTACCAATATAATCGACTAACTTTCCTCTCTGAAAGGCCAGCAATAATGTAATACCAACAAATAATATCGAGAAGATAAGCAGGTGGTCACCAGAAAAGAACGGCTTAATTCCCATTTCATAAGCTACAGTTACCGCCCTTGGCATACCAAAAGCAGGTCCAATTGCAGTAAAAAGTAATACCCAGAAAGAAATAGCTAATGGTTTTGGAAGTGCCTCTGTTAACTGACCACTACTACTTAAGCGCCCTAACACGATTAAAGTAAGCGCAGGAAGCCCAACAGCAGTAAGCAAAAAGCCAAACATAGCAGGAAGATATTGAGTGCCAGCCTCTAAGCCAAGAAAGGGAGGAAATATAATATTTCCTGCGCCAAGAAACATGGCAAAAGTCATTAGACCAATCGCAAGTAAGTTGTGTTTTTTCAATGTACAAGTCCTCTTTGCTATTGGGCTGAACCCTAGTAGCTTTTATTGTAGACCGTCAGATTGGCTGAGAAAAACAAGAAGAATATAAAGCAGTCTCCCGTCAGCCTGGCTGACGGAAGTGCCGCCAGCCTAGTTAATAATCACTAGAATGACCGCGATAATAGATGATGTTACACGCGACACAGCACCGAACATTGTTTTGCATAAAGCAACAAATTGTAGGGCTGTAGAAGAAAGCATGAATGTATCCTAGTCGTTTATCGTGGTAACAAATTCAATATATAAGTAATAAACCACATTGTAAACACCATAATAGTTAAAAATATCACTATCTCAATTATGAGTAGGTTTATACTTCAGAAGAGCCTTCCTGTTTTTTACTCCAAAAAGCGAGGAGGCCATGTAAGCGACAATAAATACATTAACTAAAAATACAGCTAGTTTGCAAAGCATCTATTATATATCTACAGTAAACTCAACTTTTGTCATTACTAAAGGAATCTTTATGACTATGCTTTCTGACATCACCCTAACCCCTTTCTCTAATTCATTAAATGTTGCTATTCACTTAATGACTAAAGCTAAAGCGTATTTTGAAGTAGAACACAGAGAGGCGAATGAGATCGTAAATCTTCAATTAGTCGATGATATGCTGCCTCTTTCATTTCAAGTAAATGCCATTTGTCAGCACACACTTCAAGCAACAAAAGCCGTATTAAACGGTGATTTCTATATTCAATCACCATTAGGAGAAATTGATTTTAATGGTTTGATTACATTACTTAAAAAGACACAACAAGAATTGAATAACATTGATTCTAAAGAGCTAAACGCTCGTTCTGGTGAAACCGTTATCTTCCATTACCCGGAACAACCAATGACCTTCACTTCTGAGCACTTTATTACATCATTCTCAACGCCTAATCTTTATTTCCATCAAACAACGCTATACAACCTATTACGCAAAGAAGGTGTGCCATTAAGTAAAATAGATTTTATTGGTGCGTTATCTCTTAGTCCTTCAAAATAAAATAGATCTTAACCCATTAAAAGCCCTGTTTTATAATTACTAAACAGGGCTTTTATATTCTATTTCATCTTATAATTTTTCAACAATATCGACAGTATGACTAATAATACTGGTTCCTTCGCCAACATTACCATGCCCAGGAACAACGAATCGAGCTTCAGGATATTTTGTTAATACTTTCTGAGCCGAGTTTGCCCATTCTTTCTTATCAGCATCACCAGTCCATCCAATCGTATTGACTTCATTCGCTCGCATTAAGCAACCACCCAGTAATACTTGTTCTTTTGGTAACCATACAACAGCATTATCTTTAGTATGACCCGCTCCCGGATAGAAGACTTCAATCTTATTTTCTAGTAACACAAAATTATCATTTGAAAACTCATGATTAGTGGCTTTCTTATTATCACCTTTTAAAAACGTATTCGTTAATGTTGAAGCGTAAGTATCAAAATTATGCTCTTGCAAGTACTCTAAACCACCCGTCTGATCTTCATGAAAATGAGAAAATATGGTTTTCTTTAGTGTTAACCCTCTGTTTTCAATCCATGTCATTAATTGAGGCATATTCGATGCATTCCATGGCGTATCTATCAAATACACATCTTTTCCATCAACATACACTAATGAATTAGCGTCGACTAAAATAGGTTTATTCGGATTCTGTAAATTTTTAAATTCACGGTACGACTTAACCAAAAAAACATTATTCGTAATTTCTTCAAACTGAAGAGGTTTAACTGGTGCATCGGCTGCTGAAGCATTAAAACCAATAACGGCACTTAATAGCGCTAAAGTAATTTTAAACATGAATTCCATTCCTTTTTAATATTGCCACAAACATACAGTAAAACCCCATTAAAATGTGTTAGCTAAATGTAAAAAAACAATTTTGTACAATAACTCTCATCTTCTTATCGCTTATTGTGATTAGCAGAATATTAAAAACAAAAAAGGGATACATATGACTTTATTTCTAGCCATGGCGATGTTCGCATTAGTGACTTCATTATCACCAGGGCCAGTCAACATTCTAGCCACCATTACCGGCGCTAATCATGGATATAAGAGAACTATTCCCCATATCTTTGGGGCTACCGTCGGTTTTGTGTCTATTCTTATTACATTAGGATTAGGGTTGATACAAGCCTTTGATGACTCTCACACAGCAACACTTGTTTTAAATTATCTTGGTAGTGCCTTTTTACTTTATCTCGCCTACAAAGTCGCTACGAGCAAAAAGACAGAACAAGATAAAACAAAAAAAGGCGACGCACCAACCATGCTACAAGGTTTATTGTGTCAATGGTTAAACCCAAAAGCTTGGATTGTCTCTTTATCTGGTGTCACCGTATTTTCCAGTAACGGTGTGATCCCTCTCGAAGACCTTGGTGCATTTAGTGTCATATTTTTTATCGTATGTTACTGCTGTATATCCACTTGGGCCTTATTAGGATTAACCATCGGAAAATACCTTGAGCACCCGATTCATTATACAATCTTTAATCGATTGATGGGAACCTTGCTTACTCTGACCGTAGTATATGTATTTTTTATATCAAAATGACAATGGACGTTATATTGGCTAATTCAAAAACACACTTTCTAAGATCCTCTTTCCTACCATTTGAACTACGTTATTCAAATAATTCTAACGCTTGCTACAAAAAACACGCTCATCCAGAATTTTCAATCGGGGCCGTCGATAGCGGTGTGAGTGATTATATAAACCAACATTCAAAGCAAGAAATAAGTACGGGGTCCACAGTCATCATAAATCCTGAAGCAGTGCATTCTTGTAACCCAAAACCGGGAACTGATTGGAGTTATAAAATGCTTTTTATTGAATCAGATTGGCTAACACAGCTACAAGCAAGTATTTTGACTACACAACAAAACAAATTTCAACCATTTAAGCAAAACCACAGCCGATGCCCTATTCTCTTCCGAGACTTCCAGTCATTGATTCAAATCCTGATTAAAAATGAATCTCCATTATTAGTTGAAGAATCTGCGATCACTTTTTTCTCTGCTCTTTTTATTAAGGATCTTAACGCACCACTACAGCACAACATGATCCCTAAACAAACAACTCACCTCGCCTATCAGTACATCTCAGATAATGTAGATAAAAACATTTCTATCTCTGAGATTGCAAGAGAATCAGGCTTGAGCCATTTTTATCTTATCCACTCATTTAAAAAACAATACGGGATAACACCGTATGCATATCACATGATGATGAAAATAAATAAAGCCAAGACCTTATTAAAAAAGGGAAATGATATTACCTCTATAGCAATAGATCTCGGGTTTAGCGATCAGAGTCACTTTCATCGGCATTTTAAAAGTATTGTTGCCGCTACTCCAAAGCAATATAAGGCAAATAAGCACTCAACTATTAATGATTAACTATCCATAGTTGCGCTAAATTACACCAACCAAAACCGTTCACTTTTACCCCTTTTAGGTTTTCTGATGTGATTAATTCAAACGACTCTTTCTTAACTATTTCTATAACACCTATCTGTTGTAACCAACTATACAGCAGGTCAAGCGCTTCCATAGCTTGCACTACATCTGAGGTATTTTTTATGTCTGATACCTTATTTAAAAACAAATCATAATCTACATCTTGAGTCATATGATTTTTAAAAGGGTAAAGAGACAGAAAAGCCAACCGACTGTACAAGCGGTCACTTTCTTCAAGAATGCTACATAATGCAATATCCGTTTGACGGTAGTATCCATAAAAAACTTCTTGTCGTATCTGCGATGGAAAAAGTCTAAACGCTAACGTTTTACATTCATTATTGTTTTCATAAGTCACTAAATCAGAGCTATCCAAATTACTGCCTTGCTTTTTTATTATCATAAATAATGAATGGTACTGACTGTTATAGGTAGCGGTCTTCTCTGGAAATGACAAACTTAGCTGATTTTGAGCACAAACTTTATCTTTCGCCCATTCTTCATATACCCACAGGTCCACTCTTTCTAACAAGGGTAATGTTAAAGCATAGTGCTCAAATCGACCTAATCGGATCATTCTTGGTGATAATACCTCGACCAAAAATGAGCCTGATCCAACAATCTTATCTGCTGACAAATGCACAGGGTAAATAGACGCTTCACTTCGAGCTAATAATCTTGGTAGATGGAAGTCGCTTTCTAATAAGGTAATTTCAAGACACTCTTCAGAAAGAGACGTTATATCAATGAAGTTAGAATAAAGTGAACGCCAATAAGAGTTAGTTATTAGTTTATTCAAACAACGAACTGCATCTTGTGCCGTTAACAGGGTTCCGTCATGACATACGACGCCACTGCGAAGATAAAAACGCCACCTCGTTGCTGAAGGATTGCTTTCCCAATAATGAGCAAAATCAGGACAAATACGATCGTTTTCTATACTAACCAAACGCTGGAAAATTTGAGTTACTAAGTATCGTTCAGTACGGCAAATTGCGTTATAAGGTAATAAAGAACCAATCTCCCGATGGAAAGGCATACAAACTGAGCGTGGTACCGTTTTGTTAGAATGAAGAAGATATTTTTTAAGTTCAATAGAAGCATTACGTCCACCAAAACTTAATATATTCAAAACAGAATCAGTATTACCTGAGTCGACTACATTCGATACGCAGTCATAACACGCTTCAATAGGCTCTTTAATGCACGTCAATTGTGCTTTTTTGCTGCGGCCAGGTGTGGCTTTCCATTCAATCCAATCCGTATTAATTAATCTCTTAATTATCGTCTGAACATGACGTTCACTCACTTTGAGAAGCCGTGAGAGTTCTGTGATATTACAACTTGATGCTACAGGTCCATACTTACGAAAAAGTATTTCATAAACTTCTAGTTTTCGTTTTATATTCTCCATAGCACCCAACTCTATCTTCTTGTTAAATGAGCATATCCATTAGTGATTAATGCCTGCTCTAGTATAGACAATACCTGCCCACTAATCTCGGTATTAAGTACAGGAGATGTTTGCTCATTGTTTAATAATAATGCAGAGCAGTGATCTATTTCATGTTCAAAGCCGCCACCACTATTATGAATGATAGTGTGGATTTTACCGCTTAGATTCACATCAATTCTCGACGGATTCCACCATTTATCATGTATGACGATTTCAACACCATCACCTTTTAGAATGGCACTCCTTGGTAAGTTTTTTGAAATTGACGCCCCTATCTTTCCTTTAATCTTACCTTCAAATAGAAACACCACATTTTCATCAACTCGCCATTCTGGATGTTCGACGGTTATGGATACAGATGGTGTTAGAACATCTTCACCAAAGAAATGGCATAAATCACAGTAAAGCCAAACGCCATATACTCCGACATCCAGTGTCGCTCCTCCTGATAAGTTAGGATTAAATACAAAGATATTAGGGTCATACTCACTTTTATTTCCAAAAGAGGCTTCTATTGAATCCACGGTAATCTCGTGTTTATGCATAAAAGTCTTCAGTTCTCGGTAAGCAGGAAACGCTACCGTTTTCATCGCCTCAAGCAATAACACACCGTTATCTTTAGCCAATTTTTGCATGTCTTGCCAATCTTGGTAATTCGTAAAAGCAGGTTTTTCAACTAAAACGTTTTTATGGTGAGACAGAAATAACTCAACCAGTGGCTTATGATAAGGATGAATCGTCGCTACATAAATAATATCAACATCAGGATCCATCGCTAATTGTTGGTAGTTACCATAATGTGAAACCGCCTTATAAATAGTCGAAAATTGCTGCGCTTTCTCACTGTCTCTAGCAGCAACAGCTTCTAGCTCACCTAATTGACTGTTATTAATCAAATCTTGCGCAAATCGATGCGCTATATTTCCAAGCCCCGCAATGCCCCATTTTATTTTTTTCTCATTCATTATCTCATCCCATTCTTTTCGAGTTGAAATAGTGTAGCCATCTCGACATAAAAGAAAAATAGAACAAATAAACGTATTTGTTCCTATTTAAAAGAAAACCGTCTTCTTTATTTAGTCAAAAGTAACTCATTTGCTATTGGCTTTCACATTACACAATATAAACACCACTTATGGTTCGCGATCATTGATAACTTCTACTATAACTGTTTCAATACAATTATTAACACTGTAGTAACCCAAGGATGACGACAATGAATTTACGCTATTTACTTCTAACTACTTGCGTAATAAGTATGCCCACACTAGCAAAATTAGCAGATAAAGAAGGCATTAGTGGCGAAATTGCATTAACCACAGGATTTGTATCTTCAACTTCCAATTTTAATACTGAGGGGGATGACACCATTAGCTCTAGGGATCAAAAAGGCTCTAGCGACAATGGATTTATGGCCTTTCCTCTTGGTAATATTGCCTATACATTTAGCCAAGAGTTAAATCAGCAAGTATACGCAGGTACAACTCGCCAAGATGTAGCAACAGGTACTGTTGTTCTTGAAGTCGGTTATAAATATCAATTTGAATCAAGAATGGCAATTGATGTTTCTATCCTACCAACCATTATGTCAAGCAAAACATGGTCTGATCCATATTTAGTCGGTTCGGCTCGCACAGAAACAGATGCTTCAGGAAATGCATTTCGTTTTAAAGTCGATAATATTGCAGGATCAAATTTTACTATTGATAGCGCCTATGCCACCAAAGATATCGAGAACGATGATGTCGAAGATGCACTAAAAAGAGATGCCGAGACACTCTACTTAAAAGGCCAGTATCGCTTACCACTAAGTCGCACTTCATTCGTCCTGCCTTCTGTTATTTATCAATCTTCATCTGCGGACGGAAAAGCAAGCTCTTACGATCAATACGGTGCTGAATTAAGTTTCTTCAAATTAATGCAAAGACACCAGTTAGTATTAACTGCCGGTTATAATCAACGAACATTCGGTGCTAAAAGCCCTATTTATGGGGAAACTCGTAAAGACAATAAATTAAGCTTCTTTGCCGCTTACGAGTACACTAAATTCATGGATTGGCAAGATTGGTCATTCATCTCTTTTGCGGGTTACAGCTCAACTGATTCAAACATTACTTTTTATGATGAATCAGAATACATTGTTACTGTGGGTATGAACTATAAGTTCTAATATCACTAATAAAATAAAAGCCCTGCGTGAAATGATTCAGCAGGGATTTTTAATTAATTTTAATCTCTGCAGCCGCTTCTTGAGTACACTTCTTTAACCACTTAATTAAAGGAGTTCGGCAGTTTTTACTCGCCACAACAAGCCCTATTTCTCCTCCTGGTTGAACAATCTCTTCAGGTAAAGGCAGCTTTTGAAAATCATCACCTAAGGTATTCGCTAAAGATTCAGAGCAAGGAAACAGCATATCCGTTCGTTGTACTGAATTTAAAATCACATCAAGGTAGCTGCTTCTCAACCTCATACGACATTCTTTATTTAATGACTTCAATGAATTAACTACATACGCTTTGTGATCATTCCAGTTTGCTATCACCAGTGTTGCTATATCTAATTGAATGGTATTTTCAAAACTTTCCTTACCCGTAATTAATGGGTGATCTTTACGTCCTATTAATACAAAGCGATCCCTTGCCAGTACCGATTGAGAAAGCTGTTTTGATATTTCTAGTGGAAAATAATTTAAACCTAGCTGTATTTGATCATGAAGAATATTTTCAGGCGTTGCTCTATCCCAATTAGAAAAAACAACTTCAACATTCGGTGCTTTCTCTAAAATAATCCCACATAAACTAGAGGCAATAGACGGAGCAATAAAGCCATTCATTGCAATATTAATTCTTCCCTCTAACAACAAACTATCAAATTGTTCTGATGGTTCTAAAGCCGCGAAAAGCATTGTCATCGCAGGCCTAATATTGTCCCCAATTTCCAGTGCTTTAGGGGTTGGTGTTAATCCATAATGACTTCGAATAAATAATTCATCTTCAAAGAAATCTCGAAGACGAGAAAGTGCTCGACTTACCCCTGGTTGACTTAAAAACAATTTCTCCGCGGCCTTACGTGTATTACGCACATCCAATAAAACCGTAAACACCTTTAGTAAATTAAGATCTAATTGATGAATTTTATTCTTCATTTTCTGCCCTATTTTTGATCACATAATCAACAATGACTAAATGATATATCTCTTATTCTTTCAATTCATTATTCAAGTTATCAAAAATGGATAAAAATATAATCCATGTGAACGAAATACTTTAATTATCACACTTCCTTGGAGTCCATATGAAAAAAACATTACTTGCTTTGTCACTTATTGCCATCACGTGTAATGCAGCTGCGAGTGCTTCTCCTGATGCAGCTTCTTCTACTTCTGATAGGTATTCAGAATTAGCTAATCTAGAAATGAATGGCGGATTTCCTACCGAAAAAAGTCAAGAGATATTGCAACAAGAAAGCTATTTTCAACGAGCATCCATGCTTTATCAATGGGCTCTTCCAATTGTGAATATGAAAGCGATGCAAGAAGGTCACGCCGAATTAATGAATGGTACCGCCTACAACAAAATTGCCATTTATCAAGATCGTTTGAAACCAAATACATTAATAACAACACCAAATTCAGATGTAATTTATGCAATGGGCTGGCTTGATATGAAAGACACCGGTCCTTTGGTCATAGAACATCCAGCTGGATTACAGTCACTTATGGATGATATGTATCACCATCCATTACGTGGCCCATTAGATAAGAACCAGCCTGGTGGACAATATTTAGGGGATATAGGAAATGCCGGCCCAGATAAAGGCAAAGCAGCTAAGTTTTTAATCTTACCGCCAAATCAAAAACGTGAAGATTATGCACAGCTTGCAGATAAGTACTTTATTTATGAGTCAAATACCTCTGAAGTATTCTTATTCTTGCGCTCTTTCTTTAAAGATATGAATAACCTTGATCCAGCAGTTAGTCGAGTTAAAGAAATCAAAGTTTATCCATTAAATGGTCATGCTGAATCAATGGAATTCTTTAATGTATCTGATATTCCTTCTAAATCCATTTGGGATAACGATTATCGATTCTATGAAACATTAGACAGAGCCGTTCAAAATATGGAACTGGCTACGTTTGACCCATACATGAATGGTGTTATGGCTGCAATCGGAATAAGCAAAGGCGTTGAATTTACACCAACTGAAGATCAAAAAGAGACGCTAACAAAAGCCGCTCAAACCGGTTGGAAAATAAGTAAAGAAATTGCCATTAACTTTGATGAGAAATCAAGTAAAACCACTGGCGATACTTGGTTTTGGAAAGAAGCGCCATCATGGGTAGCTCACGCATTAACTGACAAAGGTAATCAATATCATGCGTTATCAGATCCTTATTATCACAATATAAAAACTGGCTACACTAATGTCGATGCCATCACTCACATGTACACAAACCACTATTCAATGTCTACAGGAATGATTAATGCGAAGGTTGGTGCAGGTGCTAAATACGCTGGCGCATATAAAGACAAAGATCTTAATCCGTTAATTGGCTCTTGTAATTACTCTTTACGTATCCCGGCAGATGTACCTGCTAGTTTATTCTGGTCGGTCACTGCTTACGATGCTGCAACTGCCGCAGGTGTTAATGTTGAAAATCATCAATGGCCGTCATTAGGTGATCGCGATCAGCCAATTAAAAACAACGATGAGTCTGTCACGTTATTCTTTGGACCAACTGCACCAGAGAATGCTCAATTAGCCAAATACAACTGGTTGCAATTTGATAATGACAGCTGGTTCTCTCTGATCCGCTTTTATGGACCTCAACAAAGCTTATTTGATGGTACTTGGGTCCCTGGTGAGTTCGAAAAAATTAATTGTGTGAAATAAACAAGCTAACTTAATAGGCATAAATATGAAAAAGACACTAATCGCAATATTACTTGGCACAATCAGCTTTACGACACTGGCCAATGATTATTCTCCATCAGGTGGCTATGAAGCTCTAGACACACGTATTGGTCAGTTAACATTCGAAAATGGGTTTGAACATGGTGTACCTACCAATGAAACCTCCCAAAAATTATTTGATGAACAAGATTATCAACGCGCGGTACAAGGATATATTTGGGCAACACCCATTGTTAGTTTCTATAAATGGAAAAATGACCATTATCAAACATGGGGAACAGAAAATGGACAATTAGTCTACCAAGCTGGCTACGAGTCTAAACTCGGAGGCTTAACTTATAACACCTCTACTCCTTACTTAATTGGTTATATGAACTTAAATAACGGACCAATTGTGATTAATCTTCCTGATACTCAATTGCGTGGTGCCGTTCATAACATGTGGCAAATTGGTAAAGAACAGATGACCAAACCAGGAAAATACATCATTTACAAAGCAGAGGATACTGCACCAAAAATAAAAGATGCAACATTAATTGCAATGGATACCACTGACTTCTTTTTTGGAGTTCGTTTAATGAACAAAGACGCCAAAGTACGTTCAACCATGATGAATTCCATTCAAAAAGGCATTACTGATATAAATGGTAAACCATTAACCAACAAAGGGGTTTATCACGTTAAACGTGGTATTGATCATAAACAACCACGAGGCATGAAATTCTGGGAAGTGGTAAACCAAGCAATTCAAGCTAACCCAGTTCAAGAACGTGACCGTATGATGATGGACATGTTGCGCCCTTTAGGCATTGAGAAAGGAAAACCATTTTCACCAACCAAAAAACAGCAATCTTTATTAAAAGAAGCCGCTATTGTTGGTGAAGCAATGACAAAAAATATCGACTTTAACAAAACAGGCCGTCTTGAACATGCGGAATACGGCCCTAAAGGCAATCCTTGGGAAATAGCCACCGCTTCTACTCCTGACCAAAACCGCAATAATGGTATGGACTTAGACGGACGAGCTGCATGGTTTTATGAAGCGGTGACCAATGATATTGCTATGCATGGTATGGATAACGGCGGTTGGGGGCAGGTATATTTAGATAATTACTACTCAGGCGCAAAAGAACATGGTTTAGATGGTGGGAAACATTACAAATTAACCATTCAACACCCAGAAATGTACGCCGATTTATTTTGGACCATCACCGTTTATAATGTTGAAAATAGAGCAATAATTGAGAACGATTTAGGTCGTGCTGATGTTGGCTCAAATATTAAAGGTACGGTTTATAATAAAGATGGTTCAATTACATTACACTTCTCTCCAGAGAAACCAAAAAATGTAGCCGAGACAAACTGGATTCAAACTAATGAAAAAGAAGGCTGGTTTGTTTATTTCAGAGCCTACTCACCGAAAAAAGCATTTGTATCAGAAAAAGCAGAAACATTACTGCCGAACTTTGAAGAAGTGAAATAAGATCTAGGTAACAAATAAAAGCCTTCTAGTTTATAAAGCTAGAAGACTTTTTATCAATAATAGCGATAATCACTAGTATAGAAATCCAGTAACTTATTAATCGCTATATCTCGGTAAGTATCTTTCTCAATTAACATGTCATGATAAGCACCAGCAATTGGTTCTATATGAGTTAACACATTATCCTTGTATTGCACCTTTTTAAAATGGCTTTGGCCTAACGCATAATTTGGCTTACTTGCTAACACATCAAGTAGATTTGGCGTTTGTTTTTTATCGTTAAGATTAACATTAATCCACTTTAATGGAATACGCTCTACACCTAAGACTTCACCACACTTTTTATTATTCCAAATAGCGTCAATTTTAACCTTATATTCTTGTTGCTTTGCTTCATCGATAAAGTGCGCTTCACGAGTTCTCACTAAAAAACGTTCTTGTGATAAATGCGCTAAATTCAATTTTGCTGCAATTGTTTCAAGGAATAATTTACCGACGTCTTTCCCATGATGATAATCCGCATCTAATTGTTTTTTTGTGCTACCAAGCACCTTAGATTGAAGACTTCTATTTGGTGAAATTTCATAAATGATGACATCATCTGGCGGGTTAGCTAAAAACGCTTGAGTCTTACGATAATTCTCTTCATGGGTTACAAGCATCGCGGCCATATGATCCAACGTGCTATTTTTTGTCATTTTAGCAAGAGAAATTAACCAATCATGATTTTCGGTAAAATCGACAGGTACGGTACGAATAACAACAATATGACGAAAACCTCGATCGTACGCCGCTTGCACTGAAATGGGAGTGGTTAAGCCGCCATCAAGCCAACGTTTGTCGTCCATAATTACAGGCTGTTTATGTAAAGCTGAAATAGCACAAGAAACACGCTGGATGTCTTTCCAATTACTGGTAGAAAGATCGAAGTACTTAGTTTCAAAATTGGTTGCATGAGCCGCAACGGCAAGCACTTGTTTAGTATTGAGATGCTCTTCCCCAACCTTCCAATTAAGCGGAATATCAGACTCTGTTTTATCAATTAACCAATCCAAATCCATCCCTTCGCCTGTCAATAAAAAACGGGATAACTTGAAAAAGTCAGGGCTACGAGTAACTTGATCAATAATACGATAAGCATGTCCTTTTTGACCATTTCCGACAGAGTAATTATGTCTTTCTATTATGACATATCGCTATAAAACTCGGTGAAATAAATGGGCTTTCTATAAATAATGAGGTTATTCCTCTCGTGGATAAAGAAACCTCCTTCATAACTCGATATTTAAGATCCATCTATGTTATGGTTCCTTTAATAAGTAAGGAGTCCTATGAACGACTATGAATTTTTCATCAGAATCAATGATGCGATATTACTTGAGTTTGATGTGTTTAAACCATGGGAAAAGACGTTACTTTTAAGTGTACAAAACCAGTTAATGGACAGATTCCCACTTTCCGATCCGCAAAGGGAATTACTCACTAAAATACTCGATAAAAAAAGACCTAAGAAAAAGAGAAAAAGAACAATATAAAGCCATTCTGATCTTCATCATAATGGCTTTTTTGTTATAGATAATGAGCTTAGTACAACACCATCGTTAGATAGCCAAGAACGAGCACTATCATAGACGTGAGTGCATAAGGAACCGGATAACCTACCGCAGGAATATCACTTTGACACTCATCCTGAGCCCCTTTCATTGCAGGGGTACTATTTCGCCCTCCCGCACAAGCACCAGCGAGAATTGCAGGGTTCATTTTTCTGAAATACAAACCATAAATCCAAGCCAATAATGGGGGCAATAAAGCCGCGACTAGTCCTAAACCTGCAATTTTAATTACCACAATACCTTGGAATGATGCCAAGATTTTTGGCCCTACCGTTGCTGCTAATACCGCAACAAACAAACTCAAACCTATATCTTGTAAGAAGCTACGCGCGCCTTCACTCATTGGCCCACCAAAGGCTGGATTACGAGTTCGTAAGAATGAAAATACAATCCCCGTCAACATACAACCTGCTGATGTTCCCAATGCAAATGGGATCCCACCTAAAGTCACACTCAGGTGACCACAGACATAACCAATCAATAAAGAAAGCGCTAGATAGAAGGTTTCTGTCAGCGTGCTCTCAACAATCGGATTACTGTTCAGTTTTTTCGCAGCCTGTTTTACACACCAGTCAGAGCCTGCAACACGAATAACATCCCCAACCTCCACCACTGTTTGAGGTAACATAGGAAGCTGATGTCCCTGTCTAAACAAGGCTTTCATATAGATACCAAAGCCGACTTCTTTACTCATGTCTTCGATACTTTTGCCTGTATAGGCTGATTTACCTAAATGAATATCAGCTACTTCTATGTCTACATTACGCGCTCTTGGTTCATCCACTTCTACGCCGACAGTCGATTCTCCGCTTTCGATTAAAACGTGATAATCACCTCGGATCCCGATAATATCCCCAAGTTGTAGTTGTGGGTTATCAGAAGAATCAATGACTTCATCACCACGAACCACCTTAAGAATCGCAGCATGAGGATAGCGATGAAATAACGCATCTACACTCTGACCGACCAATTCTTGGTGATCAACACGATAAGCTCTAATGTCTAGTGGAAGAACGCCTAAATTTGAAAACCCATTAGTGCTTGGCAATGCTTCTGTATCAGCACCCGCACCAAAATCGGCTTCAGCATCTTTACCTGCTTTTACTGGATCAACACCAAACATCGCTGGTAAATATTTAATAAGTAATATAATGAAGACACTAGAGAGAATATAACTAATGGCATAACCTGCGGCGATATTGGCACTTATTTGATCAAGCGTCATTCCATCAGGCGCTTTAACCGCCCCAGAGTTAATTGCTGATTGAGCTACGCCCATCACTGCCGTTACCGTGTAACTACCTGAAATAATCCCTGCAGCATAACCCGGTGCCAAATCTAATAATTTAGCGCCAAAGAACACGATAATAAAATTACTAAACACGACGATAAGACCAATAACAACAAAATCCAACCCACCTCTTGCTAAGCCAGAGAAAAATTGAGGGCCAACCTTCATACCAATAGCGTACATAAACATCATTAAGAATATATCAGAGACCAATCCCGGTGCATTTATATGTAAGCCATAAACAGAAAAAGCGGTTAAAGCAATACCAACACCAACAACCAGAGTGCCTGCTGTTGAGCCTAAATTGATGCCTTTAATTGTTACTTTTCCTAACGGATAGCCAATGGCAATACTTAAAAAAAGAAACACAAAAGGATTGTGGGCGATATACGTAAACAGAAAACCAAATAATCCAGACGCTTCATGCTGTGCTAAAACTTCGACAGATTCAGCAGCCATAAGACGGCTAGAGAATAAAACAAGTAATAAAGTAAGTAAGAAAGTCCGGCGTTGAGATTTTATCCAGCGTAAGGCATTACTTAATTGTTCAATATTCATAATTATTTTCCATACAGAATAAAGACAAACTAGGTTTCAATTAACATCAATTTCATATAAATATTAATTGAAACGAATGGGGAGTAATGGGCCACTAGAAAAGTGGCCCAAAAAGATATTAACCGTGATTAAAGCCAGATGATTCCAACTCATCACTACCATGAGAGATAGGATGCTTAGCAAAAAACTCAACACAATGTTTTAAGTCAGCAACCAATAAATCAGCCTGATCTCGACTGAAGCCATGACGAACTAATATACGCATAATCACTAAATCTTCTCGTTTTGGTGGCATTGCATAAGCAGCAATTTGCCAACCACGAGAACGAATTCGGTCCGATAGATCAAACAAGTTAAAACCGGGATCAACGCCTTCCTTCAATGACCAACTCATTGCAGGAATACCACCTTTACCATCATAGATAATCTCAAACATACCCAGTTTTTCAATTTCAGATGATAAATAAACAGCCGTGTCGTAACACGCTTGGTGGATCTTACGATACCCTTCTTTGCCTAAACGTAGGAAGTTGTAGTATTGCGCTACAATTTGGCCGCCAGGACGAGAGAAGTTCAACGCGAAAGTCGGCATGTTGCCACCTAGGTAATTCACATTGAAAATCAGATCTTCATGTAAGGCTGACGCATCACGCCAAATAACCCAGCCCACACCGAGTGGGCTCAAGCCAAATTTATGGCCTGACGCATTAATTGATTTAACTCGAGGTAAACGGAAATCCCACTCTAAGTCAGGATCGCAGAATGGAGCCAAGAAACCACCACTCGCCGCATCAATGTGCATTGGGATGTCTAATCCCGTTTCTTCTTGAAGTTTATCTAACGCTTCATGTACCGCTTTTACTGGTTCATATTGACAAGTAAACGTCACACCCAATGTTGGAACAACACCAATCGTGTTTTCATCACAACGTTTAATCACCTCTTCAGGCGTCATGATTAAACGGTCGCCTTCCATTGGGATCTCACGTAATTCAATATCCCAATAACGCGCAAATTTATGCCAGCACACTTGAACAGGACCACAAATCATATTTGGTTTGTCTGTTGGTTTGCCAAGCTTTTTCATTTTTTCGCGCCAAGCCCATTTTAAGGCCATTCCGCCAAGCATTGCCGCTTCACTTGAGCCCGTAGTAGAACAACCTAACGTATTTTCTGCATCTGGAGAGTTCCACAAATCGGCTAGCATATGAACACAACGTGATTCAAGCTCTGCAGTTTGAGGGTATTCATCTTTATCGATCATATTTTTATCGATGCATTCATCCATTAATTTATGGACTTCATCTTCAACCCAAGTTTGGCAGAACGTAGCTAAATTTTGTCGAGAATTACCATCCATCATGAGCTCATCATGAATAACTTGGTAAGCATGACGAGGGTCATGTTCTTGTTCTGGCATTTTGTATTTTGGCATTGATAGGGAAAGGTCAGCTGATGAATAAATATCATCGAGAAGATCATCTCTGACTGTATTTTTGGAATGAAGAGGCATACGTTTAGCTCCATTGAATTAAATAAACAATAAAAATATAAACTGTCAAATTGATTAAATTTGGCCTTAATGAGTAAGTAATTAACAACATGGTCAATCACTTACTCATTAATCTTTAGTTACACTTTTAGTCCCTTTAATTGATGATGTCAATGTACTTTCCGTTCATTTTTTAAAACATAGACGCCTCTAACTTCATTTTTAGTAGCACGAATATTACGTTAAGCCCTGACAGAGTAAGACTCTCATAACAAAAGTTAGAATATAAAATTCACCTATTTTTGAGAGCGAATAATTTCTTCATCAACCCATTTTAGTAGTTGTTTTATGGCTTTGGATAACACCTGATTTTGACGTACAACATAACCTAAGCTTGTGGTTGGAAATTTAGGTAAAGGGGTTACCTTTGTCTTTAAGTTTTGTTTCATGTAAATCGAAAATTCAGGAACAATCGCAACACCAAAGCCCGCTTCTGCCCAATCAATTTGAGCATCTACACTACCTACCTCCATAATACGATATTTAGGCAAATTCAATGAAGGTAATGCCAAATCTAGTAAGTCGCGTGTTCGTGTATCATGCCCTAGCAGTATCAGTGTTGGTTCTTCATCCAGTTCAATAGATGTGTTCTTTTTTGACTGTTGCCATAACTCTAAATTATCACCTAATGCACACCATTTTATTTGCTGAAGTTCAGTGAAGTGCAGTGGCTGGCTCTCTTTCTGAGCAATAACAAAACCAAGATCAGCCTCTGCACTTTTCACCAGTTCTGACGCTTGTGAAGAGGTGGTATTAAGCAGAGAAAAATCGATACCAGGGAATTCTTGTTTAAATAATTGAAATGGTCCAATTAACAATAAACGAGAAATAATGTCACTTGCTGCAATGGTTAACGTTCCTTGGCTTAGATCATTAATCGCATTAAGATCGGCTTGGCAAACTTGCAGTGCCATTAACGTATTTTGACTGGTTTCTAATAAACGAGTCCCCGCTTCCGTTAAATGAAATGGATTTCTCTCTATGAGTTTAACCCGAGTTGCACTCTCTAACTGTTTGATGTGTAAGCTAACGTTAGGTTGCGTCATGTGTAATACGGTCGCTGTTTTACCAAAGTGTTTTAACTCAGCTAATGTAACAAACGTTTTAAGCCAATGAAGATCAAGCATTCCTATACTCTCTTTTTGAATATATTTCACTCAATATTATATATGGATTTCTTATCAAGTCGATAATTATAATTAATTTCTCATATTGCCTTATTGGGATTAGCATAGCGTCTTAATCATTTAGGAGTTTGTGTTATGCCGTCTATTGTTGTTGTTGGTGCTAATTGGGGCGATGAAGGTAAAGGCCGTATCGTTGATTTTCTTGCTGCTGATGCGTCTGCAAGTATTCGTTTTCAAGGCGGTAATAACGCCGGTCATACTGTAGTAAATGACTTTGGTACCTTTAAGTTACACCAACTTCCAAGCGGTATTTTTAACCCAGATTGTACAGCGGTTCTTGGCCCTGGCATGGTAATTAGCCCTGCGGCATTAAGCGAAGAAATCGCAGAAGTTAAAGCGGCTGGCATTGAAGTAAAAATGCACATTTCTGACCGTG
Source organism: Aliivibrio thorii (assembly GCF_057368585.1). NCBI lineage: Bacteria > Pseudomonadati > Pseudomonadota > Gammaproteobacteria > Vibrionales > Vibrionaceae > Aliivibrio > Aliivibrio thorii. The sequence goes on from NZ_CM170654.1 coordinate 1,799,071, forward strand.
CTACGCTTTGCCTTCCTATTCATGCACTTGAAGATACACTTGAAGAATTACGTTTAGGCGACGGTGCTTACGGTTCAACTCGTCAAGGTATTGCTCCTGCATACGGCGACCGTGTAATGAAAAAAGGCATCCTTGTTGGTTGGTTAATGCAACCTGAGGTTCTTCTAGAACGTATCAAGTTCATGCTTGATTGGAAAATGCCACAACTTAAAGCACTTTACCCTACTTGTGATTTCAACCAAACAGCGGAAGAAATGACAGAATGGCTACTAGAAGTAACGGCACCTTGGCGTAAATTCATCTGTAACGTAACTGAGCCTTTAAAAGTAATGCAGAAGAACGATGCAAACTTATTGTTTGAAGCACAATTAGGCGCTGGTCGTGATTTAGTTTACGGTGAATACCCATGGACCACGTCTTCAAACGTAACAGCAGCTTATGCAGGTATCGGTAGTGGTTTACCGGCTTTACGTCCTGAACGTATTATCGCAGTTGCTAAATCATTCAGCTCATCGGTAGGTACAGGTACGCTAGTTACTGCAATGGAAGAACAAGATAACTTCCGTGAAGCGGCTAACGAATATGGCGCAGTAACAGGTCGTCCACGTGATATGGGTTACTTTGATGCAGTAGCAACGCGCAACGGTGTTGAGCTACAAGCAGCAACTGAAATCGCACTAACAAAAATTGACTGCTTAAGTGGCATGGCGGATCTTAAAATCTGTACGTCTTACGCTGGCGAACACACTGAGAACCCAATCTGGCCTCAAACATCTGCACTAAGCCCTGTTTACGAAAACATGGAAGCATGGCAAGAAGACATCACTGGTTGTCGCACTTTTGAAAGCCTACCAAAAGCAGCTCAAGCGTATGTATTACGTATTGAAGAACTGATGGGCGTTCCAGTAAGTATGGTGTCTGTTGGTCCTGAGCGTGAGCAAATGATCATCCGTTAATCGGATACCATTATATACGTCCACCTCAATGGCTGATGTGTAGGATAAAAAATTAAAACCGCACTACCCTATTTTGTGAGAATTTTAGGTGGTGCGGTTTTTTTGATCAAACTGTCGCTTTTATTCAATCTTCTTTTTTTACTTTTGCCTATAATCCCTACCAAGAAATAATTCAACATAATAAACAGGTTGTGATAGCTAATGCGCTGTCTCATCTACCGATTTACAGGCAAAAAGAATGATTAATATAATAAAAATTGAACAACTAGAAGAATTAAGCGAATTAAAAGCAAAGTATATTGAGCAAGCAATCGCTCCGTTAGATGGTATGTGGTTATGCGGATTTGTACCTATGGCCACTCATTTCGGGCTCTATAATGAAGATAATCTGATTGGTTTTTGTTGCATCAATGCCGATGGCTATTTATTACAGTACTATATGAAACCAGAGTATTATTCTGATTCTTCATCAACTTTTGCAGCTATTCTTAACAAAGAAACCTCTCCATGTGGCGAAGTTAAAGGCGCTTTTTGTAGCACTGCTGAAATCCAATACTTATCCTTCTGTCTTGATCATGCTGCGAATAGTCAAGTAAATGCATTGATGTTCCAACAAATTTCAAATTCAGTAAAACAAGATACTTATTTACCAATGATGTCAGCCACAATTGATCAATTATCTGAATTTGTTGAATTTGCAAAAGCCAATATAGGTGCTCCTGAGGTATGGGTTACTGGGTATTATGCAAACCTAATTAGTCGCCAAGAGTTATTTGGCTACTGGAAGAATAATGAGTTACTGGCTGCTGGTGAATGTCGTTTGTTTGACGAACATCAAACAGAGCATGCTGATTTGGGAATGGTTGTTGCTGAATCTGAACGCGGTCAAGGCATTGCAACTCAAGTGCTCACTTACTTGATTGCTTTAGCAAACAGTAAAGGGCTAACCGCCATGTGTTCAACTGAGAAAACAAATATTGCCTCGCAGAAAGCCATTACTCGTGCAGGTCTTACTTCTTCACATCGCATTGTTCAGTTTGATTTTTAAACTCAGCAACATATCAACTTAAACACTAAAGCTAGTGGCTTATTCTTTGAGTCATTAGCTTTATATTCTTACTATAATGGTTATTGGTTATTCAATTCCACCATATATATCAATCGTAAGATCTCGTTGCTTTGCGTACTCCCCAGGGGTAACTCCCAAAGTACTTTTCAAATAACGGATCAAATGTGGCTGATCACTAAAACCAAACTCGTAAGCAACCGTTAACCAATCAATATCGGTTTCTTCTCGCTGATACAGATACGTAATTAACGCTTCCAATCGATTCATTGACTGGCATTGTTTTAAAGTAAACCCAGTAACTCGAACAAAACTTCGCTCTAACGTTCTTTGTGAGCAATGCAATAACTCCCCTAATTGAGCAATGGGCGCTTTCGCTAATAGAGGTAGCGCTTTTGTTGTCAGTTGATAATGTTTATCTTCTTCTACTTTAGATAACCACGGTAACAATATCTCATCTAACTTAGTACAAAGCTTCTGAGGATCTTGTTTGGCTAGCTCAATCAGATCTATTTCATTTATCCCTTCAGTTCCAAATAACAGATTCAAATCTGCTGAAACAATAGTATCTGCTACTAATTGTTGTGGTTCTTGGTTTAATAAATACAACGCACCAACATGAAATTTAACCCCGATGATCGCAAAGCCATGCGAGTGATCCATCTGTAATGTCTTGCTGTATGGGTATAGCCAATGTGACCCTTTTCCCTTTAATCGATCAGATGCAATATCATAATGATAGGGTTGCTCTGAAGCCGAAATGATCAAATGCCCTGCAGGCTCAGGGTTTAATTTGGGAAATGGGTTACTGTCTGTCTCTTCAGGTCTTTTTAAAAACCAATAACAATCGATCAGTTTAGCCACATCCGAATTTTTAGAGGGGTGAATCCAATTGATCATCATTAATACCGTAAAGAGAAAGAAATAACCATTCTAACTGACTTATCTCATTAACAGCACAACAGATCACCATAATTATCTATATGATCCTGTTCGTAGTTGAGCTAGAGATCTGATTTTTGACTAAAAACTCAACAGAGTACGATTGAAAAAAGAGGAGTTCAGGTACACTCTGCATTGCATATTTAAAAACCAAGGATAGGAAAATGAATTCGGTTCGTTTTGGAGAAAAATTAATTACTCCATCTAAATTATTATGTATTGGCCGTAATTACGTTGCCCATATTAATGAGTTAAATAATACGATCCCTGAGCAAATGGTGGTGTTTAATAAACCAAATTCATGCATCACTTCAACCCTATCTTCTTTCCATCAAGAGCGTTTACATTATGAAGTAGAGATCTGTTTTTTGATTGAAAAAGAACAGCTATCTGCCGTTGCAATAGGTTTTGATTTAACCAAACGAGATTTACAATCTGAGCTAAAAAGCAAAGGACTTCCTTGGGAGCGAGCAAAAGCCTTTGATGGCTCAGCGTTATTTAGCCGTTTCATCCCTCTTGATGGTATAGACATTAATCAACTTCAAATTGAGCTCTTTATTAACAGTATGAGAGTCCAATGTGGTCAAGTTAGCCAAATGATTTACTCTCCAGAAACTATCCTTGCTGATTTAAAATCCTATACCCAATTGTATGATGGTGATGTCATCATGACTGGTACACCTCAAGGCGTTGGTGAAATTCACATGGGTGATATTTTTCTTAGTCGCTTAAAACTCGATGGAAAAACACTAATTGAAGCTGAGTGGGTTGCAAGATAAGCGAAATGACAAGTTACCGTGGTAATCTTAGCAATTTATAAACACAAAAATTGCATTAAAAACCAATAAATAACAAATTTATCATTATTTTTTAATATGCTGATTATTTATTTTATGATGGCACTTTAAAAATGGAAAAGTAGATCTCACTACTATAAAATCCGCCTCCTGATTTATAATTCAAAATAAAATAATGATTGATATTACTATTCTTCCGGTTTACTTAACCGCTGTTATCGCCCTACTTTTATTACCAGGCCCTGATATGCTGTTGATTGCTAGTTCAAGCATGAGTTACGGCCGTAAAGTCGGTTTATTTGCCAGCTTAGGTAATGCGACCTCAGGTATTATTTTAACCTTGCTTGCTGCTTTAGGCGTATCTGCACTGATTGCGATGAGCCCTATTGCCTTAAAAGCATTACATCTCGTTGGTGGTGCCTACTTATTAAAAATGGGTTGGGATTGTATTCGAGCAGAAGCGGATGAAGCACCAGAATTACAACAAGGTTCGACGATGGCGACCACGTTTTACCAACGTGCTTTAGTCAGTAATTTATTGAACCCTAAAGCGTTAGTCTTCTTTGTGATGTTTTTACCACAATTTGTTTCTACCAATATTGCTGCAAGCTCTGGTGAGCAAATGTTGGTGCTTGGCTTATTGCTTAACGTTCTTGGTTTATTGTTTAACTTAATCTTGGTAGCGTTAGTGGGAACACTTGGAAAGTCGCTAATCAATAACGTGAAATTCAGAACGTATCAGCATAAATTCATGGGCGGGATTTTTATCATTCTTGCATTGTGGATGTTGAGTCAAGGTACCGCATGAGTGATTGGTTTTTATTCTCAAACACATAACACTAACGTGACTCGATGCGTCCATGAGTTTCTGTTAGTGTATGAATTGAGGCCTTTGATTAATACCGACCTAATTAGATATTTACTGAAATAGGTGTTATTAGTGTCATGTTGAAATTTAAATAATAACGGCTAGATCTATCCGTAACTATTAATTAAGTTTTAAATATGGATTTAGTTCTTTTAAATTATTCACATGACTTTTATCTTTCTTGATATTGTTATTAAATATTAATAACATGACAAATGGTGAGAAATATTAATGTACTTTGAATCGTGATAAAATAATTAATTTCAGATAGGTTAAGATATTATCAATAACTTGAGTAATTATTTTTAACATTTAAAACATTAATATAAGTAACATATTAGGCTTCCATCTATGTTATTTACTTCCATGAAAAACTTGACGATTAACAATCGAGTAGTCTCGCATAAGACAATACAAGCTGTAAACTTTAACAGCTATTAATTGTTAGTATTAAGTATGTAATATAAATTCTTATTAAGAATATAAGTTCTATATACTTTTTAACTAATGAGATTTTAAATGAAAAATATAAATACTTATATTTACTCTCGTATAGATATCCTAGAAGAAGCTATAAAAGAGGCTTGGAAGCGTAAATTTTATCAAGAACATTGGGGCTATAAAAGTTTAGATGATGTTATTAATATTGTTAGATCACATAAGTACCATACACTTCCTGTAACACGTAAACACGACCTCCGAGATAATTGGGATAATATAATGTGCTTTGATGGTGCTATCGATGTTGTTAGCTCATCAGGAACAACTGGCCGTCCCGTTGATATTCCCGTTCATAAAGAAGAAGAGAATGTTCGAGTTGAGGCAATAGAACGATGGCTTCATGCTTTAGGTGTAAATACTGGAGATAAAGTTTTAATTTTATTAAGTATGAATGACCTTTTTACATTAGGCGTTTTATCTTGGCAAGCCGTCAAGAAAAGAAACGCCTGTGCAATACGATGCTCTGTCAATAGGGTTGATAGAATATTGCAAATTATTGAACACCTTAAACCTAAATATGTAATTGGTAATGCAGGGCCAATGATAAGATTAGCCGAGGAAGCTGGTGACCGTTGGCCAGGTCATGACCTCTTACCGAAAAAAGCCCTATTAGGTGCGTCAGCTGTTTTTGACCAAGATTTAAATCCAACACCAGCATTAAAAAAACTGAAAGAATTATGGGGGTTTGATGATTATCTCAATACATACGGTAGTAGTGAGATTGGTGCAGTTAGTGACGAGTGCTCTTACCATCAAGGTCTTCATATACATACAGACCACCAAATGATTGAACTGATCGATCTCAAAAATGGGCTACCTTTAGAAAACAATAATCAACCTGGAGAGCTTGTTATTACAGGGTTAAATCTTCCTAGAGGATTCATTCCAATCCGATATGCTACTGGTGATATCGTTGCTTGGATTAAACATGAATCTTGCCCATGTGGTCAAATCACGCCTCGTATGGGACCGATTATTGGACGAGTTGACCATCAATTAAAAATATCGGGACAAACAGTATTTCCAGACTTACTTCTCTCATTAGCTGATGAATCTACGGGAGTAATGCGATCAGCAGTCCAAGTCAAGTCAGAAAAATATGGAGAAGATGAAGTAACCCTTTTATTGGTCATAGATGATAATTTTAATAAGAAAGAAGTAAAAAATAATGTTATTTCGAGATTAGATAAAAACTTATCAATTTCCCCCAAAGTTAACGTTATCTCTTCCATCAACCTTCTAACACTAGAAAAAAAAGCATCAAAAAACACCAATCAAGTAAAAATTACACGCATTTTTGATTTTAGAAAAGGCATCTAAATGAATTTACCTACCCCATTAATCTCATTAAAAGAAATAGATAAAGACATTTATGCAAAAATTGAATATTTGCATCCATCAGGATCGATGAAACACCGCTCAATACCTAAGCTTCTAAAGACTCTTCATCTGTCAGGTGAATTGAAGGGGATTAATAAGATAGCCATTTGCAGTGCAGGAGCAGCGGCAATTACAACAGCATGGGCAGCCGAAAAGCTAGGCTACTCAGTCATAGCAGTACTCCCATCGATTACTCCTAAACAGACAATTAAAGTTCTTAAATGGCTTGGGGTGACTTGCTATCAAGTTGAGGATAAAAAAATTGCAAAACTAATGCAAAAACTAAACGCATTAAATGACGTCTATATTTTATCTCAAATGCAAGATAAACGATTAATTGACCACTATCGAGATGTCACAAAGGAAGTTGTTTCTAAGCTAACAACAGTTTCTGCAATAACAGTTGGAATAGGAACTGGCGCTTCAATCATGGGAATTGGAAGAGAAATGAATATACACCAGCCTAACTGTAAAATTGTTGGTGTTGAACCCTCAGAAGCCGCTATAGTTTCGGGATCTACATGGACCGAACACAATATTCCAGGGCTTGCACCTCCAATGCGTCAATCCTTACTTGATAAAACGTTACTAAATAATGTTTTAACTATTAGTTCAGAGCAAGCGTGGAGCTGTGCTCATAACGTCGCACGAACATCTGGGCTTTTTTTAGGCCCTTCTTCAGGTGCATGCGTATCAGCAGCGATAAAACTCAGAGCTGAGGGGACAAAAGGCCCTATTGTTGCCATTTGTGCTTGCTCTATAAATGATTACTTGTAAATCCCCCACGTCTTTCCTTTAATTTTTTAATAAGGATTTAAATGAATTCAGAAATACTTATTACGGGCGCTACTGGCACTATTGGAAGCCAAGTTGTAAAGAAATTACTGCAAATTGGAATACCGTTTTCTGTTGGTGTAAGAAAGCCTAAAAACTACATCCCCCAACTTATCGGTGGAAATACTACCCACTTTGATTACCAAAATAAAAGTCATAAATTAATTCTAACTAAAGTTAAATATTTATTCCTTATTGCTCCGCCATTAAATAAAATGGTGGATAATATGTTAATTCGGGTAATAGATGAAGCGATAGAGTGTGGTGTTAAACGCATCGTTTTATTATCCGGGCTTGGTAATAATTCTTGGCTCACAAACCCCAACCCTGCTCTTCGAAAAGCTGAATTACACCTAATCAATTGTACATTAGATGAATATTATATAATCCGACCAAACTTCTTTATGGATAATTTTTCTACTGGAATTTTTTCAAAAGAAATAAATGAAAATAATTCGATTTCGTTAGCAGCAGGCAATGGAAAAACTAGTTTCATTTCTGCAAAAGATATAGCAGAAGTAATAACAAAAATCCTTATTAATGGTTATAAAAATAAAGAAATTAACTTAACAGGCGGAGAAGCTTTAACACATCAAGAAGTTGCTAAAATTATATCAGAGGCTCGAGGGGCCCTAGTCACTTATATAAATATCAATCCATTCGATTTTTTAATAAAAATGCGAAAATGCGGACTAAATGAATCAAGTATTTCTATGCTACAAACACTTTTTGAATCTATTCGGTGTGGTTTTTCAAAAGAAATTACCATGGATCTTGAAGTTCTACTAAATCGTAAACCAGAAAGCTTTTATGATTTTGCAAAACGCTCATGGTCAAATATTTAAACTCTCTCATATTAATATGAATAATAGAAAAATATGAACTTAAAGCCCAAAAAACTCAGGATGACCACATGAGTGACTGGTTTTTAGCCATATTATTAAAACCAACGTTCAATTGTAAATCAGCTACTTTTTCTTTTACACTTTCATATATCCATGACGCCAAAAAGTCAGTCGGTTCTCCTGAACGTACAAGTTTATTCATCACATCATGATCAACTCAACCATACGCTCTCATGGCCGAATACTCATTTGGGAGCAATTTTTCTCATCAGAGAAATAAAGAAGGTACTTATCAATTCCTTAAGCGTTGCTTACGATGCTATTGTAATGGTCAACAAAAACCGGACACCAAATCTCGTGTTTCTTTCTCATATTGGAGCGGTGACAAATAACCATTAGCGGTATGTGGGCGCAATCCATTGTAATACGCCAAGTAATCTAAAATACTTAGCTTAGCTTCTTTTTTAGTTTTAAACGTTTCATAATTCAATTGTTCGTGCTTGAGACTACGAAAGAAACGCTCTGTAGGAGCGTTATCCCAGCATTCACCTTTTCCACTCATGCTGATATTCATTTTCATATCGTTCATTAAAGAACGATACTCATAGCTTGTATATTGACTTCCTCTATCAGAATGATGCAATAAACCTGCGGGTGGCTTTCTTTGCCAAAAAGCCATTTGAAGGGCTGAGTTACAAAGAGATGTTTTCATGTGGTCTGCAATCGACCAACCAACAATTCGTCGTGAATATAAGTCCATAACAACAGCAAGATAAATAAATCCCTGATGTGTATAGATGTAGGTAATATCTGTTGTCCAACAAGTATTTATCTTATTAACTAAGAACTTACGATCTAGCCTGTTTGGTTCAATCCTATTATTATGAGTGCTATCAGTAGTTACTTTAAATTTCTTAGGATACCTCGGCACAAGCCCTAATCTGCGCATCGTCATTCTGGCTTTGTAACGTCCAATAATGATCCCTTTTTTAGCTAATTCAGAAACCATTCGACGACTACCTAATGTCATCTTATGCTCTTTAAAGGTTTCCTTCACAGCCACATCAAACTGAAACCTATTGATATCAATGATGTTTTTGGGTTTCTTTTGCCATGTGTAAAAAGAACTCGTACCTACATTCATGACCGCGCAAAGTATTGTTATTGGCCAGTCTTCTTTATGCTGTTGAATAAATTGGTATCTTATCCGTTTTCTTTCGCAAAGAAGACTGCGGCCTTTTTTAGAATATCGCGCTCCATCAATAAGCGTTGATTCTCTTTTCTTAAGCGCTCTAATTCACTGCGTTCTGAAAGGTTTAATGTAACTGATTTAGCTTCTTTTGAATCACCTATTGGTGATTCTTGCCTAACCCAGGTAGTGATAGCGCTTAATGAGATACCTAAACTGTCAGCTGCCTTCTGTCTTGAATAGACTTGCTCTGTAACTAATTTAACTGCATCTTGTTTATACTCAAGAGTAAACGTTCTACGTGTATTTTTCTTATTCATATTCACCTCTAGTGACATAATAACTAAAACTTATAGAGGTGTCCGGAACTATTAGACCACTACAGATTTATTTGTATATCCCAAAGAGCATCTGTACTATTGTTTAAATTATTAGCAAAAACCTTTATTTCAGGTGACGTATTCTTACGAAAAAAGTTGGTATTCCCTCTGTTTTTATCATGGCTAACACCATTGATATGAAAATTACGCAAAGACGGAGCGATGGATAAATAAAAGAGCAAGATATTGAAAGTAATAACAAAAAAACACTCGGTAAATCAACAATACCAAGTATGATAAAAGCAGTAGCTAAAAGGTAATGCCAGTCAGTTAAGCGAACATCAATAAAAACAAGGGCTTCAGACGAATTTATTACAATCATTCTGGAGCCCTTGTTGTATCTATCTTTCACTCTCTTAACGGGTACTTTGCCATATCTATTAGACATTGAATAAATAGTGAATAATTACTCAATAAAGTGACTAACTGATCGGCATTAGTAGCTAAAAGGTTACCTGTTTATTTAAAATGATTCACTATTAATACAGCGGCCTCAGATACATAGCTAGATTGGTCATAAAGATCAACATGGTTAGCACCTTGAATAACCTTTAGTTCTTTCGGTTCAGAGGCAGCAGCATACATATTCTCACTTTCATACGCAGAACCCGCTTCTGAGCCAACCATCATTAGCAAAGGCGTTGGTGTTAAATAACTCGCAATATCAAGCGCTGAAAACTGTAATAGTTTTTCAAACGACCAAGGAAGAAACTTACTCTCGTATTTCCCTTTTATTCCTCGTGGAGTCATGTAGTAATCATAAAATTCTCGAAATAAAGGGGATATATCTTCAGAATCTTCTTCTGGTGCATGCGGTAAGTAGTTAATAACTCCTGTTTTCAAGTAGATTCCACGCGCTTCATTTACGTTTTTTAATAAATCTAAAACGCCTTCACGACCAAAAACACGGTGATAAAATCCACGATGGTCAAAAAAAGCACTGACGGTAGCAACAGCTTTGATTCTGCGATCCGTTGCCGCGGCATAAGCCAAGTACCCTCCTCCAGAACAAATACCAAGTCCATATATTTCGGCTTTATCAACATGATCATTTCCTTGAAGATAAGTAACCGCTTCAGCAATATCTTCTACTTTAGAAAATGGGTTTTCGTTGAATCTTGGCGCTCCGTCACTATCACCAAAAGAGGTATGATCAAATGTCATGCAAACATAACCCGATGCAGCCAACTCTTTCGCATAAAGATCGACAGTTTGCTCTTTTACACCAGCCTGAGGCGCCACAAGTAAGATTGCCGGTTTTTTACCCTCACGATTTGGGGTAAATAAATTTGCACTCACTCGATTACCTTGACTATAAAAATACGCAGACGTTTTTGTATAAGACATTATGTTCTCTCTTTTTTATGGGATTAATTTTATTCTAGAGGAAGACCAATTGATGATATATAAGCTCAAAGTCAAAACATTGTTGTTATTTGGCAACAATAATCATTGCATCGATTAAAAATGAGTCTAACTAGGATGATATCATCGTGGGAAATTCCAGATATTACCAAGGAAGGGGTAGTTAAGGTGCAACGGAGAAACTATGATAAGGAATTATCGTCCTCTTCAATCAACTCTCTTAATGGTCTTAACTTGCCTCTTTAACCTCTTTAGGAACGAAAAAACATACTTACCATTCATATTTATATGTTTGAAAACAAAGAGAAATACTTTAGGATAAAGGCGATACTGTTAAGTACCGCCTTTAGTTCGATTAAAAATCTAGAAGGTATACGTTGCACTCATGTACAGAGAGCTTAAGTTAAGAAAGTGATCTTCAGAAATTGTAGTATTAGAATAATAATAAGTTACTTCGTTCTCCATGAAGAATAAGTCAGCTTCATAACCCACTCTGAAACTAAGAACATTCAATCGAGGTGGGGTATATTCAACGCCTGCGCCATAATGAAATCCAACAAATTTATCTTTATTGAAAACCTTAACCGATTGATTAATATCAACCGACGATAAACCCGTTATACCAAAAACTCGTAAGCCATTACGAAACGTATAACCCACATTTGCCGCGATGGATAACGATTCTGGTGACCAACTGTATACCGTTTTATTCCCAGTCCCTAATAAAGGAGCTGCGAAGTTAATATCACCATATCTGGTGTATTGAGCTTCGATGGCAACCACTCTGTTGAACTGATAACCGGCAATAAACTTAAAGGTATTTCCATCCTCTTCACCTTCAAGTACATCATCACCCAATAAATCGTCAAAATCATTTAGCGTGGTCGTCCCAACACCAACACCGGCATAAAACCGTCGAACTTCTTTAGCTTGAGAAAAAGTAGCAATAAATAACGTGCTTAAAATAACTAATGTGTTAATAAATTTCATATTCTTAATAAAATCCAAATCAGCATATATTGTCAATTAAAGAAGGGGAAGATCCTCAATATAAATGACTAACAATGCGTAAATAATATACATAATGAGTAATCCAACGAGCTATCGAGTATTATATTTTTACCGCTAAAAATAATAACGAACCTAGATAAAACGGAGAATAAATAGACATCTTCACTCTTTATATTAGATGTTAACGATCTAACTAAAGAATGACTCTTTCTTAGTTCTCAGGGAAGACGATTGCATTCTGATCAGAACGCGTTTGAATGTCTTTAACGGTATCAACAATCCACTCAAAAATACCAGGTCGAGTAAATCCTGCATAATAAGTAGCAACGTTCATTATTTGACTGTAAGTATCCGTCCCCGTACTCACAACACCGTAAATCTTACCTCCATAAATAAGCGGACCACCGCTGTCTCCTCTGAAGGTTGAGTATTTGGTTTCTACCGTACCAAACTCATTCATTGACCATCGCTTATCAGACGGATCAAGCGGCGGATTTTCTATTGCTATCGAGTGTGAGTTTTGCACATAAAATCCAGATTCAACCCATCTTTCATGCGATGCTTCACGCCAATTACAATTAACTACACTAGAGAATGGGTATTCCTGTGTAAAATATTCACGAGAAAAGTACACAGAATCAGGGCAATAGCGCATGAATGCTTCTCTTACATAATCAGGTGTATTGCTCTTTGCTGCAACGCGTGCAGGAACTGGCATTTGTTTTAAGTTTGATGTTGAATAACCAATCGGGTACACCTCTGTACCGAGTTTAATAGAGCCAGAGGCAACGGGTAACCAGGTGGCCTCATCAGGCATGCTTTCTAACTCTAGAATCGCAATATCATCAAATTTAGTCTGATCGTATTTTCCGTTAGGGCTATAAATATGCGTGGCAGTGTAGTCATTAACAATCTTAACTTTAATGCCATTATGTGCATAATCCTCCCCTCTTGAGTGCAATAAATACACATAACTGCCTATCGAGCTAACTGGCACACAATGCGCCGCAGTTAGCACGGTTCTCGGCGCTATTAGCGTTCCGCTACAGTGAGCATCTTTTAAATACACCATATAAGGCGCATCACTCGCCTCAACATCATTCCCTTCAACAGCAAGAGATAATGGTGAATAGATTCCCCCCAATAACGAGCATAAAGCAAGAGAAGATAATCTACTTTTTTTATTGTTCATAATTTTGTCCTTTAAATAAAAACCCTACACACATTGTTAATGAGTACGATTAGTTTATTTTTATTGATTATTTCTTTTGATAATCATAATTATTTCGAATGGTAAGCTATAAATTAATAACTCTAAATAAGATATGTTCTAATATAAAATGAGTTTAGCGTAAATTAACGTTCTGAACCTTATATTAATCGAGTGATAAATTCATACTCAGTGATAGTGAGTACAACTTATATTTAAGTAACACTGAATAAAAAATAATATAATTCATCTAAAAAATGAATATATACTTTTTATTAAAATAGTATTTAGCAGTATAAAATCTCGACTATTTATATCTAACCAAATAACTAACGATTGAACCGTTATTACTTATTATAGTGATTCAACATAAAATTGGCTTTTATGAGGTATTTTTTAGGTGACATTCCCGTTAGGTTGTGTACGTAATGTGGATTGAAATCGAGCAGTACGCTCAAAATACTTAGCATCAACACCGGTATACAACTTAAATTTACGCTGAAGGGTTCGCTTACTCATATTAACTTCTAATTGTAATCCGCTTATACCCTGGTGGTTCTGTTGATAATATGTTTTATCAATAGCCCAAGTAATACCAGATGACGTTGTAAGTTTAGGATTGAGCAACTCAATAAACCATGACTCAAGTAACTGTATTTTATCGAGATAATTAACCTTCATAATGAGGCGTTCAATTAAGCTCTCAGGCAAAAACTGATACATATCGATAATTTTATCCGACAATTCATCCATCGGAATACCAAAGATAGAATAACACCCACTAGAACGAAATCTCACTGAAATAAGTTCACTTCCCCCGGTAGTTTCAAATTTAAACGTCGCTCTCTTCGTGGACAAACAAGTAAACTTTGCCCCATTAATAATTGATGATGAAATGGGTGTGAAATAACCAATGGTTTACCAAGATTAATTAATAGTTCAGCCCCTGTGCCGGGTAAAATATCAGGAACATAAGGATGGTGCGTACTTTGCCATAACCAATAATGCGCAATAAAAGGAGAAAGTAACGCTTTCGGTTTAATGCGAATAATATGCAAAAGAATAAACTGCCAGATTAAATCTATATAAATTAATGTAGATAATAATGTAAATTACCTTAACAGTAAATTATAACGCTAATAATAACTATTTAAATAAAAATAATGAATCTCCACTGACGTTACCTAAACAGGGATGATGATCAAAACGAACCACTCCAATAGGCATACGTCCTGCGACTGCTTTAGCTATTTCAGCAACACCTTGTTGACCAAACCCCCCGCACAGTTCAATGGCTCTAATGCCTTCTTTTTCAAGCCCATCAATAGAGTCACACGCTTCTTGATAGCTTGATACCGCGAGTGTTTTCACATGAACTTCTGGCGTTAATACCCATGACGAATTGGTGTCTACCTTCGTTTCTGGTGCAATAAAAATGAATGCGGCTTTAAATATTGTTGTCATGTCTTGTTCCTCTCTGTAATTTCCGATAACAATACAAATAATTACACTCACAATATTGTAAAAATACGCCAAAAAGAAATGATTCACGTTAAATACGGGTTTGTTGCAAAAAATTCAATTTAACGTCAAGATCTCACTATTATCTCAGCTTCCCTTCATAACCAATGACTAATTCTGAATTTAAATGGAAACACTTTACCCCTGAAATAATTCTTTGGTGTTTACGTTTGAAGTGGCCAAGAAAAACTGGCCACGGTTTTAGATATAATAGGGAGAGGTTATTTTCCAATAATAATGAGTCAATGGTAGGACTTATTGACCAACTCAGGTTATTTGTAACAACCCCGTATTGACCGCATTACTTTCAAGATACATAAACGACTGCAAATCAGAGTTAAACACCTCGGAGTTTAATCGCCCCCTCTTATCAAATTCACTGATTAACATATCCAAAGTAACCACTTTGTTAAAGACTAGTAGCGCTGCTAAAGAATCAAATAAATGTCGATATACTGCCCCATAAAACATGTCTCGATGCAGATAATGAGAGACTTCATTCCAAGCTACGTTGTTGTGTAACAATCCACTAATCACATTAAGCTCAGCTTCCAAGTTATGAGGAGGCATTTGTTAATCAGCCAATCTGAATGAAAGGCTGGCTATGATAACTGAATTCAATGCTAATGGAATAATTGAGCGTTACCTGAGCGATTCAACAAAGCCCTTACCAACAGAACCGATATGCCTGTAAGTTGAAAATTAAAAAGCACATGCTTCTGTTGCAGTTAAATAATCGCCAGTATATATATCTTTTATTTTCCTGTTACCTAATAAATTTGAGGGTATTTCTCGATAAATAACTATATTACCCTCTGCGGTTGTATTTATAGCTGTTACTTCAAATAAAGAGTTTCGATCAATTAGCACTTCTAATTCATCATCTCTTACTGTTGGAATAACAATTCCGTGTTTTCCCGATGTAAGTTCGAATCGCGATAGTTGCCCTTTATGAAATACATAAGCCGCTGTTTTTGAAATAGAGGTGGAAACATAAGAACTTGGACTGACGATATCTCCCACTTTTATATCTGATATATAAGCATCTATAAAGCGATCTCCACGATAAGTGACCCCCTGATATTTAGTACTACTTTCAAATGCGGAGTCTAGACCATCAATTACTTCTTGTGTCTGTTTATCAATTAATCCTGATGTTAAGCCCTCTCGAGTCATTGCGTACGCATAGTCCTGATACAACTCCAGAGCCTCTACTTCTCGAGGTGAAAGTCTTTCTGACTGTATGGCAGCTTGTTGATATAATTCGGTTCGAAGTTGTAGGTATTCACCATATTGCTCTGAAAATCCAGGATCTGACATGTCTTCGATAATCGATTTAATTTCAGTTTTCTTATAATACTTAGTGCTGTATTTTAATCCTGCAGTAGCATTAAAAGAAAAAAATATCAGACTAAAGAAAAAAATATTCGTTATTTTATTATTTTTCATTATTTTAAGCTTATTTAATAAACTTAAAACGATAGTTAACACAGTTTTAAACATTCGTATATTTCCTAAATTAATGAATTAACCACAGAACATCTGCTGCCAACGAGAAGGAGGAATCTGCTCACCTGAATATAAATTGAACAATCGTTCGCTTCCCATACGAACCGATCTTGGCGACACCGTTTCTAGTGATATGTAATTATTAAGAACGCCTCGTTCAATACCTGTCACCTTAAAATAACTGTTCGGAGAAATAACCACTTCGGCCTCTGAGCTATAGTCTGAAATAGATGCAATTGAAAAACTGCGTCGATTAGTCTCTATATGAAAAAGAGCCCTTACTGTACGATTACCAGAATTAGGAGGCACAACAGCAAAACGTCGAGCAACTTCAGGAATAACAGAAGTAGACAGAAAGCCTGATTCATACATAACATCTCCAACCTCTATCTGCTCTATCATCGCTTTATTTGACCATGTACCTCGGTAGGTTGTGCCGCGATACTCTGGCATTTTGTTTAACCCAGATTTCAATGTACGAACAAAACCTTTAATTTCCTTACCGGACGAACCCCACGAATTAGTTTCAGCTGCGTGTAAATATTGATTGGCTGTCCGATACCCTGATATTGAAAAATCCTCCAAAGCTTCTACTTCTGCATTGCTTAATAACTTAGATTTCCAACTGATATTACTTTTAGACCAATCTTTAAACCCCTCCGAAAGTGCCGTTATTGCCTCTTTCGAACGGACAGGTTGTTTGAAAACCTCAAAAGGAGACGCAAAGGTAAACGCAGCCCATCCCCATAAAATCAAAATAATATATCTATGCATTCTCTATTCTCCCGAGATTATTGATAAGAAAGGCTATTAGGACTAATTCCACATTCAATCCCAAACTCAGTTTGTTTTCTTGCTCCCCATCCAATCACCGCCTGGCTCGTTAATTGTTGACGCGTTAAATTATCCAACCAACTCGATATAGGTGATAGCCAATACAATGATTCATCACCTGAAATAGCAAGTAAGGTTTCTTTTAGGGGCATAAAGTTGATGTCACACGTTCTATTTGAACGGTCATTAAGTGTTTGATTAACCTCTACAAGTTGTGTGATCTTTTGGCCTAACTCTGAAGAAGGATCATACAAAGCATTAATAGAATTAACCAAACGAGCATCGTAACTGTCTGGAATTAAATCAGACACTAAATAACGTAAAATATAAGCAGGCAGCATCTCTGAAAATAAAACGGGGGTTTCTTCCATTTCAGGAGCGTGACGTCCAACACTGGTATGCTGTGAATGAACAATTGCGGCATAACGTTGAAAGTCACCAACCTGAGAAAGTAACCAATCAGGTCCATTTTGTTCACCTAATTCAACCGCTTCAATCAAACGTGATTTTACAATCCCTTTTGCTAATGGGAGTGCATTACCCGATAAATTAGTCACATCAAGGGTTGAGCTTTCCAATGCAGAAGCAATCAATGGCGCATATTTTTCCATATCAAAGCCGCCTGGATAAGCATAACTATAAAATTGACTGCCTTGTGTTGCTTTCCACTCACTCTCTAAAGCCGGTTCAATTAATTCATCCAATTTTTCCAATCTCTTCCGGTGTACATAACTTCCTCGACCAGAGTAATCGACTAGCCAGCGAGCAATATCAGAAAGAGAAGAGGAGCGAGATAGATTTTCTTTCGTTAAATATGACGAACTCCATCCTGCACACACTTGCTCACCAATACAATCATTCCCTAGCTGAACACGTGAATCAAACAACCAACGATAAATTTCGGCTTTATTTTCTCGGCTCTGAACCATCTGATTTTGTTGTTCTGAGTAGTCGAGAATTTGTTGCTCAAGCCATTGTTCTTCGATTTCTGAATTCCAACCCTCTTTAATCAATAGGTTAAGCGTGGTAGCAAATACCTCGTAATACGTTTCACGTAACGGCATTTTTATTTGGCTAATCACATCATCTTGAGAAGAGTCAAATCGACGTGTTTCTGCTGGCTCCCATGTATATTTTAGACACCCCCTAAAATTAGGGTCTCCCGCTAAAACACCAACACTAGAACAGTACTTATAAGTCTCTTGCAGTACTAAAACCTTAGAGGAAAGCTCTCTTGAAGTTGCAGGTCGATACAGCAAACTTCTCGCCATCTCATCAACCGCATAGCGACTTGCTTGCTCTTTAAAAAACGCATTCGCTTTTTCTACCGAACCCGAATCAAAAAGCCGATTAATTAGCGCTAAACCATCATTTTTCATTGAGTTTTGTAATTTCATACTCGTAATACGAACATGATTATCGGCCGTTTCAGCAATCTTCCTCTTTGCGTTCAATGTACGTGTATAAAGTTGAGTTAGCGCAAGATGGTTCAAATCATTCAACTGCCCATTACGTATTTCATCCAGCTTAGTCACCGCTTGATCAAGAATGTATTGCTGACAATGTTGCAGCGCGGCTAACGTACGATTTGCGACACGGGCGGAAGGAACCGAAGGTGGACGATTATTATTTTCTTGGTGGTTAGGATAAAGAGCAAATAACGCGTCAGTTTCTGTTCGGCACGTACTTGCTATATCAGACGAAAATAATCGTGACCCCTCTTTATTTATTCCTAATTGAAAATGAAGTGTCTTTTCCAATTCCTGCTCTACAGCACTTAGCAATTCATTGGCAAGTAATGCTTGTGCCTTGACCGTTTCTTGATAATGCAGTTGGTATTTTAATGCGACATCAGAAGCATAGCTTTTTACTATTGATTCAAGAGTTTTGTGCTGATTACTCGCCAATTCCGCCCAGTGTTTCTTATCCCTTAAATCTTGCTGCGTCACAATATCATCATGAATAGTAAAACTGTAATGATTACCAGAAGCCATGCTGTCCCAACGATGACTAATAATGTAACGATCAACAGCACGCTCAGGAAGTTTGAGAACCCCAAACCAATCCACTAACCCCATAACGGTTGCAAAACGATCGTAGGATGTCCGAGATTCATCTTCAAATGAGTCCGCGACATCACGCGCCCAAAGGCCTACTGCAGCGGCTTCTCCAATTGGTCCTAACGCCTCAAGTGCAGCACTGCCTACTTCAGATGCAGATCGTCCAATAGTAGACAATAAGCGCGAAGCTTCTTCTGTTTCTACAGCAAAGGAGCTTACAGGACCGGTTTCGAGTAAAGAAGAAGTGTCGCTGTAAACGTGGGTGGCTTCGCTTAGATTCGGTTTTAAACTTGAGAAATGGTCTGGTACTTTTGGAAAAAGATCCTCAGGCATAATTTCATCACTAAAAGAGCGGTAATTTTTCTCACTTAAATTATTAAACGACTCTTTATCGAGAACGTTGATTTCTTCTCCTATTCGGCACAGTTCTAAAGCGGAAGCTCCCGTTGAAAACAAGGAACAAACAAGCATCAAATTATTTAATTTCATATTATTAATTATTCTTATATTTTTTGAAAAAAGGTACTTATAAATCTAGAGGGGAATGATTAGCAACAGCTAATTTATCTAGGATATGGTAGGTATACAATGAACAAATTCTGCTAAATCCACTGACTGTGGGCCAGTAAATCCTGCTCGGCACATAGAGTTTGGATTCTCACCAAAAATCGCGTTTGCAAAAGCAGATATTGAGATAGAAAAGGCAATTAAGCCAATAAATGTCATAGCTTTCATAGTTACTCCGTTAAATTTACTGTAAATGCAAATGAGAAACTATATCAATTATAGAGAATTATCAATAAGCTGAAATCTCAGTATCTTGTGAGACATTCACCATTTTGATGGGTTTATGTAATAAAACAAAAATAAATGCCGAGGGTAATCAATCGGTTGTAATTATATAAAATTAAACTATTAATAAATCAATTACTTGACCTTTGTTCCAATATTTAGTTACCCATTTACAACACCCAATACTGATTGATCGTTTAAAACGTCCTTCCCTAATACCGAATTTGTTGATTTGGATAAAAGAAGAGAGTTTATCGAAAGTTGTTTTTTGCATCTAAAATATGCTAATTAAAGCATCATCATGAGCAAAAAAGAAGGGCCGCCAATAATTGGTTATGCTACCTATTGGCGGAGCTTTTATATTATAACATAGCCGCCTTAAGTAATGCTTTCGATACTTTTGAAATGCTACTTCCATTATCGTTATCGAAATGTGTTACCCGCCGATTATTTGGATCATCAACTCCTGTAATTACTAGGTAATCATCAGAAATACCATATCCAAGTAATTCTTGAGAAACTGTACTGTTATTATTTGGCTCACCAATAATGATAATTGAATGGACATCAGAAAATAGTGTTTTGTTGAACCCCAAATTATTATTAATAATGTTGTTGGAGTCTAAAATAACAATATGAAGCTCCGAGTCTGAATTTTGTGCCAGCTCTCCTGTTTGTGTATTTACGAATTTCCCAGACATCTCCTTAATTTCAGAAACAAGGGCTTTTGATGAAGAGGTCAGATCATCAACGGTTAAGTAAATAGAGTTTGCATTCGCTTGATTAGCCAGCATAAACGATGCTGCTAATACCAATTGTGCTATTTTTTTCATCGTTATTTCCTTATTAGCCATTCAGTAAACCAGTAGCTGCGAAACGGTAGAATCTCTTATTCATTTCTGGACCAGAACTCCGACACTGAGTTTTAACTGTAAAAGTATGAGTTTTGGGTGTAGAAGGATCTCCCACTGGATATTTGTCATAGCTTGAAGCTATTATTTTATGACCAGGTGTACCATCAAGATTATACTGACCACGATTTATGATCAGGTCGTGCTGGAATTCGGTTGTACGTGTCCGAGATGAACAATTCTCTGCATTGATAGTTTCTTCCCATATTACATTTGAACTAAAATCTAAGTTACGCCACGCAAATTCCCCCAAGGCAACATCGGCAGCCGCTACGCCGCCAGTATGTATACTTGTGTTAAAGTAACTCATAGCAGCAAACGCGGTGGGGTTCAGTATAAACTCTGAGCGCGAGCCTAAATCACTTTCCAGTTCAAATTGATGGACATTCATTGCCCTAGTTTCAAAAGAAGTTCCTCTTTCGGATGATAAACTAGCCTCTACGCTGACACCGTCTTTTTTGCTTCCACTCACTCCAATACCGAATCCTATTGAACGATTAACCCTAAAGACACCATCAGTTGTCGTTTTTGGGTTCGCTTCTTTTTTTCGCCACCACCGACTGTTGTCGTTACCTCCTGGAATATCCGTAACCGAAAGTTGTGTGCTTACATTATTGAACACATTATTTATGTCCCCCCAAACATATCCGCCGTAACTTGCGGTAAGATCACGTCCACTATTTATATTGTGCCAATATCTCTCAATTCCCTGCGGGCAATATCTTCTGTCTTTAACGGGAGTTGTACACCCTCTCCCACCAAACTCCTGCTCATTGAGTAAAGCGTTACCATTAGAAAACAACGCGTATTCCGTTTTGTTAGTAGAAGAAATAATTATTAAATCTATTTCATTAGTCACATCTACTTTCTCACTGACTTCTCTATGGTATTTTCCGATGGTGCTACCCAAAATATAGTAGCTAAAAAGGTGTGAATCTTCTATTTCACCTTTAGAGAGCGCAAGGTGTGTACATGTATTTTCTTTATCAAGAGAATCTATCCCCAATAAAGCCAATCTAGCGTTTTTTTCGGTAATTCTCTGTTTATAGTTATCGCATATAACTCTTGGAGATTCACTATAATTAATTATTTGGTTTTGAGTTGGAATAAGAACAGCAGTTGTTCCTTGTGCGCTAGAAAATTGGGGGAACATTAAACATATTCCGGTTATTGCAGAACTTAATATTTTCTTAGTAAATAAGGGAGACAGACGCCTCCTTGTTAGATTTCCCATAACTAGACTCCTTTTATAATGATTATTATTTCTATTGGTTTTTTGGTTTATAAAATGAATAAGAATGAAACAAGGTCACAAAATATTAATGTGTATAAACTTACTTCTACTATTTTAAGGTGGTATAACTTTTAGTTATATTACAAAAAAAGCCAATAGAGTTAAGCTTGATTTCGAGAAAATTTAAATCAAGTTTATTGAGTTAATTAAAAAATAAATTCTGCTCGACACATAGAGTTTGGATACTTACCTACAATTGAGTTTGCAAAAGCAGAGATTGAGGTAGAAAAGGCAATTAAGCCAATAAATGTCATAGCTTTCATAGTTACTCCGTTAAATTTACTGTAAATGCAAATGAGAAACTATATCAATTATAGAGAATTATCAATAAGCTGAAATCTCAGTATCTTGTGAGACATTCACCATTTTGATGGGTTTATGTAATAAAACAAAAATAAATGCCGAGGGTAATCAATCGGTTGTAATTATATAAAATTAAACTATTAATAAATCAATTACTTGACCTTTGTTCCAATATTTAGTTACCCATTTACAACGCCCAATACTGATTGATCATTTAAAACGTCCTTCCCTAATACTGAATTTTTTGATTTGGATATAAAGAAGAGAGTTTATCGAAAGTTGTTTTTTGCATCTAAAATATGCTAACTAAAATCAGTTCATTGCTTTTAGTATTCGCATCCCGAATCAATAAAAAATCGGGGTGAGTATGACATATGACACTCCATATGGGGTTTCCTTGTAACAAATGCGGTTTGTAAAATACTTGGAGCCCATAATCATCGGATTATTGTATAGTCTCAAGAAACTAATTTTGATTGCTAACGACCAGTTGCGGTGATATTTCTTCAAAATTAGTTCTAATCGAAGATATAGATAGTGATGAATCAGGACCATCAATGAGGAGGGAATATAAAAACGGTAAGCTTTTTTACCTACCGTTTTTAGCCGATGAAGTTAAATATTTTTTATTTTACGGTGTCATCGCTTCTTCTTTATTTCCTGTCATCACAAAACTTAAGTCACCACCCGCTTTAAATTCTTTATGATTAAAGAACAGCCCGTTACTAAGCGGTTTTCCATTAATAGTGACGGATTTAATGTACATATTATCATCGGAGTTATTTGCTGCTCTAACTGTGAAAAAGCCATCTTTAACCGGAAGACGGATCTCATCAAATAATGGACGACCTATCGTGTAAGTAGGATCGGCACCATTGACTTGGTAGAAACCCATTGCTGACATTACATACCATGCCGACATTGAACCAACATCTTCATTACCAACAATTCCCTCTGGCGTAGCCTGATACATCTCATCAAGAATATAATCTACCACTTCTTGAGTTTTCCAAGGCTCTGACGTCCAATTATATAGATAAGGAATGTGGTGAGAAGGCTCATTACCAAAAGCAACTTGCCCTATTAAACCTGACATATCGGCGGTTTCGTCACCAGATAATTTAGCGTTGAATGTCGCTTCTAAGTTAGTTAAAAAGGCTTGCTCTCCCCCCATAATTTCTTTAAGGCCATTGATATCGTGAGGCGCAAACCAGGTCCATTGCCATGCATTACCTTCGGTATAGTTCCCCGTTTCATGAGCCGTTCCATATGGGTCAAAAGGCGTCATAAACTCACCCGTCGCCATAATTGGACGCATAAACCCTGAAACTCCCTCTTCAGCATATTGTTCAGGATTATTATCAAAATACTTCTTAAACAAATCAGCTCGAGCTAAATATAGTTCTGCATTTTTATCATCTCCTGCCAATGTAGCTATTTGAGAAATACACCAATCATAGTATGCATTCTCTAACCCATAAGAGACGGATTCAATTGTATAGTCTGGATTAACGGCATTACCTTCTGAATCTCGCTGAATCGCGGGAGCAAATCCAAATTCAGGGTCTTCAATGTATTTAACGTGTGCGGTTAATGTCTTATCAAGTACTTGTTTATCCCATTGAGGAAAATCTTCAGGCTTATAGGTTGACGAAGCGATAGCGGCATTAAGAGCTTGAACTTTCTCTTCTTGCGAGAATTCATCTGGGTATTTAATCATGGCATCTGCAATGACAGCAACTGCAGGGTAACCAACCATTGTTCCAGTTTCGTCTCCCATGTGCTCCCATTTAGGCAGCAACCCACTTTCCACCTGTTTTTGAACTAAGTTTTTCGCATATTGAACCGCTCGGGTCGGCTCTGTAATTGTTTTTAGGGGATGCAACGCACGGAATGTATCCCATAAAGAATACACGGTAAAATTGGGCTTATCTTCAGTCGCGGTACCATAAGTTATCGTATATTCTCCCTCACCATTGCGCATAGAGCCAATCCCCATTCCTCGGAAGCTTTTATCCACATCCTGATGAACGATTGGTGCAATTTTAGTGTGGTATAACGCAGTATAAAAAATTTCTTTTTCTTCTTCCGTACCACCTTCAATAAAGAAGTTTAACGCTTTACTCCATTTTTTAACGGCATTACCTCGAGCAACATTGAATGGTGTTAATTTACCATCGGTATAGGCTTCTGCATCATGATTTTCTTTCGCGCCATCAGCACTCACACCTGAAATTGCAACTTGCGCATTCAACTCTTGATTATCACCAGATTCAAATTCTATATAAGCAGTTACATCAGCTTTCGTCCGCTTAATAGCGACACCTTCATCATTGTAAATCAATTCAGATCGATGCTCTGCCGTTAAACCATTTACTTTAACGCCGCCAGCTAATAGATAAACGGCTTTAATTTTTTTATCGAAAGTAGCATGAAAAAACAGTTTTTGGTTTTTAGCCCAACCCGAAAAATTTGCTGAATCTTTTTCACCGATAACCGAATAGCCATCTTCACTGATTTTCAGTTTATTACGAAGCGATGTTGAACCCCAGTCTGAATTCAGGATAGAGTTTAAATCTATCTTAAGTTTTATAGGTTCACCTTTTGGATAAGTGTATCGATGGAAGCCCACTCGCTCTGAAGCGGTTAACTCTGCTTTTATTCCGTTATCGGCGATCTCTACAGAATAATATCCCGCCTCTGCTATCTCTGTTGTTTTATCTAACTTAACAAATTTAGCTTTACGATAATCATCTGATTCATCTATATATTTTTCATTATTTTCTATAAATGGTAGAAACTGAATATCTCCAAGCCCTCCCATCCCCGCGCCACTTATATGAGTGTGGGAAAAACCAAATAAGGTAGCTTTATCATAGTGATATCCTGAAGCAGAATGCCAGCCAATTAACTCCGTATCTGGTGAGAGCTGCACCATTCCTTCAGGCACGACGGCTCCCGGAAATGTATGGCCATTAAACCCAGTACCAATGAAAGGATTAATGTAAGCAACATTACCCTCCAGTTCAGGAAATGGAGACGTCACAGAGGTGTTAGTATCATTACTCTCTGTATAAATATTATTAACTGTTTCTTCTGCACACCCAACAAGACCAAAAGCGATTGCGAATGCTAAATAAGATCGTTTAAATTTCATGGAAATCCTTTTACTTATCAAAGTAACAGGCACTGATGAACAGTGCCTG
Source organism: Aliivibrio thorii (assembly GCF_057368585.1). Taxonomy (NCBI): domain Bacteria; kingdom Pseudomonadati; phylum Pseudomonadota; class Gammaproteobacteria; order Vibrionales; family Vibrionaceae; genus Aliivibrio; species Aliivibrio thorii. The sequence continues at coordinate 1,824,845 of NZ_CM170654.1, forward strand.
TTTGGGTTAATTTAGAACCGCTTTCATTGCTTGGTTTTTGTCGCCAGTCATTACAAAATGTAAGTTACCGCCTGCTTTGATATCACTATGTTCGAATGAGAAGTCATTTAATGGTTGGCCATTAATACTCACTGATTTCACGTATTTATGATGAGGGCTATTGTTATCTGCCGTAATCGTAAACTCACCACCTTTCACTGCTAAAGTCGTCTTATTAAACAATGGGCGACCAATACTGTAAGTTGGATCTGCAGGGGTGACTTGATAGAAGCCCATTGCCGACATGATGTACCAAGAAGACATTTGACCAACATCTTCATTACCAACAATGCCTGTTGGCGTTGCTGAGTACATTTCATTCATAATACGGTCTAAGTATTCTTGTGCTTTCCAAGGTTCATCCGTCATATTGTATAAATAAGGAATATGATGAGATGGCTCATTACCATGCATATATTGACCAACATACCCCGTTAAATCAGGTAACTCTTCGCCAGTATTAGAGGAACTTGCATTAAATAGCTCATCTAAATCTTCACGAAATGCTTTCTCTGGTGAAGTATCAATTCCTTTCACTACATCAGCTTCATAAATGGCTGCTTTCAAGCCTTCAAAATCATGCATCGGCTGAAATTTCCATTGCCACGCATTACCTTCAGTAAAGGCAAATTCATCTACGTAGTAAGGATCAAAGGGCTCAAATGTACAGGTTTTCACCTCATCAACTGTCTCACAGTGTGCAATTGGATGATTAAACTCTGACGCTGGTTTTTCCGGACGAGTGCTGTCCGGATGATTTTTTGGACGTAAGAATCCAGTTTCTGCATCCCAATGATTTTTCCAATTATCAGCACGAGTTATGAATTCATCTTGAAGAGCAATATCACCACTCATACGAGCAATTTCAGACATAGCCCAATCACCATAAGCAAACTCTAACGTATAAGATGCTGAGTTCCAGTAACCATGATGCACAAACCCATTTTCTTCATACACTTTAACTTGCACTACATTAGCCGCACCTAAGTTCTGATCTTCTGTCCAACCAGCATCAATAAATTGCTGCTTCTCTTGGTAACGAGCTGTAAATTCTGCCGCCGCTTTTGCTTTAGTCTCATCAATATCAAGCCCTTTTACCATTGCATCTGCAATAATAGAAATGGCAGGAAACCCAATCATCGTTCCTGTGTAATGACCATGAAGCTCCCATTTAGGAAGAATGCCACCGTCTTCGTATTTACGAATTAAGTCATTCGCATATTCTTCTGCACGTTGTGGGTTTATTATTGTTTGAAGTGGATGAAATGCACGAAACGTATCCCACATTGAATAGATTGAGTAATTAGGGATATCTCCCGCATCTTTAATATCTTGAGTTCGCATTGCACGATATTTACCATCCACATCTTGAAAGATCATAGGTGCAATAGAGGCGTGATATAATGAGGTATAAAAGATTTCACGCTGCTCTTCTGTTCCACCTTCAATCTTAATTTTATTAAGCTCTTGGTTCCAAGCATTTAAAGAGGTGTTGCGTACTTTCGCAAAATCCCAATGTGGAACTTCAGCCTGTAAATTTCCTTCAGCCCCTTCCGCACTCACTGGTGATATTGCGACTTTCATTTCAACGGGTTTGCTTGACTTTGCAAACTCTAAATACGCAATCGTATGAACAGCCTCAATACTGCCTTCATTATTAAGTGCAATATCCGTTTCAACATCATCAATCATGGCTGTTGCTTTTAGAATTGGTTGACTAAATTTTGCATAAAAATAGACATGTTGATTATTAGCCCAACCATCAGAACTGCGTTTACCTCTAATGGTATATTCATCTACGATTTCAATGTCTCCAATCGTAGTTCTATTACCCCAAGATTTATTTAAGGTATGGTCAAGATCAAGCTTAATATAAGGCGTCACACCTTCTTTAAAAGTATAACGATGATAACCTACACGAGGAGACGTTGTTAATTCTGCTTTTATTTCGCCATTGTTTAGCTCTACCGCATAATACCCAGCTTGAGCAATCTCGTTTTTCTTATCAAACGTATTATAAGTTGCATTCGATTTATTGATAAATGGAAGAACTAAAATATCACCTAAATCAGTAATACCCGTTCCAGATAAATGAGTATGAGAAAAACCATATACTGGAATATCAACTAACTTGCCGTGATCAAAATAGCCAGCCGCAGATCCCCAACCATCCATTTCTGTATCAGGGGATAATTGAACCATACCAGAAGGATATACCGCACCAGGGAATGTATGTCCATCAGCACCCGTACCAATCAATGGGTTTATATATTTTGCAACGCCTGACACAGCCGGAACACTTATAGATTGGTCTCCAGAATTAGAGGTTGTTATATGATTCACAGTTTCATCACCGCAGCCAGTAATTCCAAAAGCGACAGCAAATGCTAAGAAAGAGAGTTTAAATTTCATATTGTTCCTTATTACTACAATGAAAACATCTGAAAACACTACACCATTGTTTTTATGGATATTTACAAATAAGAACCGAATATGAAATACGTGTTTTCTATCAAAAACCGCATAATCTATACGATATTACCCAATATGTTTAATAATCACGGTGCTATGTATTCTTTAAATAAAAAGCGAAACGCAAGAACCTTCTTACTTTGAAATGTTAATTCCATTTGAAGAAAGCTTATTAATAACCATGAGAATAGTAAGTATATATGGAGGGTATAGTAAGTTGATATTTAAACCATTTACTGGATTATTGAACCATCAAAATCAATTTGTGATATGTTGCGAAATATCTCACAAGAAAATAAATTAAATAGCAATATAGCTCACAGAGATAAATATAAAATTAAAAACAAAACATTCAACAAGCAAATGTATGTGATTTTAATCCCTAATTTTATAGTGTTTAAAATTATTTATTTATCATATAAAAATGGCCTCAATATTATATTGAGGCCATTAAATAATTAACAAAGGTATTGTTATTTTATAGTAAACTTTTTTGATGCTCGCTAATCAATCGCGCCATAGCGGTATTGGCTTCAATCTGAATATCTGCACAATCATCAGTTGGCGCTATGTCTGTTACCATCTCATAGTAACATTTCAACTTTGGTTCAGTTCCTGAAGGGCGAACAATAATACGAGATTCATCTTCTAAGTGGTAAATCAGCACATCACTCGCCGGTAAATCTATTGACTCTGTTGAACCATCAGATAAATAACGTAATGAGGCTTTTAAATCTTCAGTGACACTAATATTTACACCCGCAATTTGTTTAGGTGGCGCTGCTCTTAATTTATCCCCAATTGGTGGAGAATTAGGATCTAATGCAATGCTTTGCTGCTCATTTACATATAAGCCATGAGTGCGATAAATCAGTTCTAGTTCATCCCAAACACTCTTACCTTGGGTTGAAAGTTCTGCTGCTAATTGAGCAAAAGCAACTAAAGCAGATAATCCATCTTTATCCCATACTTCACTACCTACGGTATAACCAAGCGCTTCTTCATAAGCAAAAAGAAATTGCTTCTCATCACACTGTTTTTGCATTGCTACGTTAGTCAGCCATTTAAAACCAGTCAGCGTCTGGAAATATTCCGCACCTTTTGCCTCTGCTATTTTCTTTAGCAAACGAGAAGACACAATCGTATTACCAACTAACTGCTTAGTTGCATCCGTGTGTTTCAATAAATAGTGTCCAAACAAGATACCAACTTGGTCTCCTGTTAACATTTGATAGCTACCATCTGCTTTTCGTGCAGCAAGCGCAAAACGATCCGCATCGGGATCATTAGCACATGCTAGTTCAGCCTGTGCTGAATCAGCGAGCGAAATCACCATATCCATCGCGCCTTTCTCTTCTGGATTAGGGAAATTTACGGTTGGAAAAGTACCATCAGGCTCTCTTTGTTCTGCTACGCTCACCACATGATTAAAACCAGCATCACGTAATAAGGTTTCTGCCATATCAGCCCCCACACCATGCATCGCTGTATAAGCAATTGAAATGGCTGATGGATTAGTATGATTTGAAAGCAGTGGATTGCTGTTCATCGCATTGCGGTAACATTGGTAATATTCGTCATCTAACCACACTAAAAGTCCTCGTCCCTCAGCATCATTCAGTGACATTAACGGGATTGGTTTAGTCGCTGCAATATCTATTTCATTAGCAATACCTGAATCGTGTGGTGGAATAATTTGCGCTCCATTCTCCCAATACACCTTAAAGCCATTATATTCTGGTGGATTATGACTTGCCGTAACCACTACCGCTCCGGCTGCATTAAACTTCTTAATACCGTAAGCCACAATTGGTGTCGCTGCTACTTTCGTTGTTAAGAATACTTTAATACCTAAAGCCGTTAAAACACTTGCAGTATCATGAGCGAATTGTTGAGAATCCGTACGACCGTCATAGCCAATAACAACGCCTCTTTCACTCGCATCCGTAATGTTATCTATTAAATAATGTCCTAATCCTGTGGCTGTTTCTTGAATCACTAAACGATTCATTCGATTAGGTCCTGCACCGACCATGCCTCGTAAGCCAGCAGTACCAAATTGAAGCCGAGAAGAGAAACGGTCTTCTAATTCTGCCATGTTTCCAATATCAACAAGGTATTGAAGCTCTTCTCTTGTTTTTGGTTCAGGATCTCTGGTTAACCAATTTGTGATTTTCTGCATCATAATAAAACCTCATTACTGAATATCCCTTAAGTCTAGATGATATCTATTATCAATTACATGAACGCAATCGCTAAACTCAGGAAAATAATAGCTCACTATGAACAAATTATAGTTCTGATACGTAAATACTCTTGATTCCCTAAAATTTAAAACATTTCATTTATGATCTTTCTCTTATTTTTAAGCCAATAAATGATAGAGTAAGAAAAGATTAAATTAATATAACCTGTTTATTTGTAAGGATATTATATGAAAGTTGCGATGTTCAGTACCAAATCTTATGATGAATTGTCTTTTAACCGTATCAATCAAAAATATCAATTTGAGTGCCAGTATTTCAACTTTCAACTTACAGAAAGTACTGCACCAATCGCTAATGGCGCGGATGTTATTTGTGCCTTTGTAAATGATGATTTATCAGCACCGGTTCTAAGAAAATTAGCAGAACAGGGGACAAAACTGATTGCAATGCGCTGCGCGGGGTTTGATCGCGTCGATTTAAATGCAGCAAAAGAATTAGGCATACAGGTCGTTCGTGTTCCTGCTTATTCACCAGAAGCAATCGCCGAACATGCCGTTGGTATGATGATGTGTCTGAATCGTCGCTTTCATAAAGCATACCAACGAACTCGAGACGCAAATTTCTCTTTAGAGGGACTAACTGGCTTTAACTTCTTTGGGAAAACAGTGGGAGTTATCGGCTCAGGAAAAATTGGCCTTGCAACTATGCGCATTCTGAAAGGGTTAGGAATGGAGATCCTTTGCTATGACCCATATCCAAGCCAGGTTGCGATTGATTTAGGGGTTAGATACACAACTTTGGATGATATTTTTACACACTCTGATGTGATTACATTGCATTGCCCATTAACATCTGAAAACACACACCTACTTGATACTGACTCATTTGAGAAAATGAAAGATGGCGTGATGCTCATCAATACGAGTCGAGGTGGATTATTAAATTCAGCCAATGCGATTGAAGCCTTAAAAGCAGGCAAAATTGGTGCTCTTGGTTTAGACGTTTATGACCACGAGAAAGAACTCTTCTTTCAAGACAAATCAAACGACATAATTACTGATGATGTATTCCGACGTTTATCTGCGTGCCATAACGTTCTCTTTACTGGACACCAAGCATTCTTAACAGACGAAGCATTAGAAAATATTGCTGCTACGACATTAAGAAGTATTGATGCATTTATTAAAGGTGATGCGTCTGGTAATGAATTGATTCAAGCATAATTATGATAGCTCCCTCATGTAACAATAGTACATGAGGGAATTATAGTAAAAATACAAAATTATCGTAGTCGGTTTAATACTACTTGTTGATCAAGGTGTTCTTGATAATCGGTATATTCAAGTCCTTTATCAAACACAAACTCGGTCACTAAACGAGTGACTAATGCTCTTAATTCATCTGCATTCCACGGCTTTTCAATATAACTTTCAATGCGCGCTCGATTAATCGCAATAATGGTATCTTGATGAGTAGCTTGACCTGTTAACAATACCTTCTTGGTTCTTAAAAAGCGGTAGTCGTGAGACACATCGGTTAGTAACTCCACTCCACTTTTACCTGGCATCACATGGTCAGACAACACTAACGCAATGTATCCACCTTCACTGTCTAATTCATCCATTAAATCTAATGCTTCATCTGCCGACTCACATTCTTCAATATTGATCCATGATTTTAGTGGTGCGAGATCTTGCAAAACGGCACTCAGCACTTCCCTTTGATCGTCTACACAAATCAGATTAAGCTTTTCCATGACCGTCCTCCACTGGCAATTTAATTCTAAAAATAGTTTTTTCTTGATTGCTTTTTACTGCAATAGAGCCACCGTACCCACTCAAGATCCGTTTCACGATAGCTAATCCTAACCCCAACCCAAAAGAGAGCCCGCCCTTTTTAGTCGTAAAGTTAGGTTGAAATATTTTACGTCTTGTCGCTTCATCAATTTCGGGACCATTATTTGCAATAGTAATCAAGACAAAGCGATTAGACACTCTGGTAGAAATCTCAATCTCTGGCTCTTTCACTTTCTCCATGGCATCACTGGCATTCTTAATAATATTCGCCCATATCTGCACAAGCTCTGTCGCAGAAGCCTTAACCATAGGCATTGCCGCTGGGCTTAAATGCACAGAAACACGGCGTAAATCACTCTGCAGTAGCACTAGAGCCTTATTGATACTGTCATTCACATCTAAAATTTCATCTGTATCAATGTCTGTTCGACCTAGCTGTTTTACTGAACGAACAATTCCAACGGAATGTCTTGCAGCCAAGCGCATGTCATGTAGATCTCGCCCTATGTTCCAATATCTAACGGCTTGCTCTGGACTTTTAAGCCAAAATAGAGAAAGCTCACCTTCTGGAACAGCTCTTGCCAATTCACGAGCCGTATCTCTATCAATACCGTAACTCACTTCAAGCTCTCGTCCTCTCCTTCTGACTTCAGAAGAGCTGATGTTTTGTCCGTTAATTAACCCTTGGTCAACAAAACTACTGGCTTCTGGATGTATCTCTTCAAGTAACTCTAAAATAATAGATTGAAGACGCTCTGTTTTGCTACTCAATACGCCTACTGCATTATTGAGTTCATGTGCAATTCCTGCCGCCAATTGCCCTAAGGTTGTCATTTGCTCTGCAGAATATAACTTTTGTAATGCCTTCTCTTTTTCAATAGATTCATGCATTGCTCGACGTTGCCGACGAGAAAGCTCATTAACAATAATTGGCGTAAATTGAGCCGTTAAAGGACCATAACGCTCTAACTCTATCGCTGTTGTTTTTGAATCAATCCAACTCAATTCACTTTCTGTTTTACTCACAACGGTTGACGAAGCTATCAAGGTCTCAGAGAAAAAACTGTGAACGCCAATAAAAGCACCTTCAGATGCACTAAATACCTTAACTTGGTTTTCACCATTCTCTTCTAAATAGAACCCTTCAAGCTCTCCGGAACAAACATAATAGAGACGCTCGTTATCAGCGCCTTGTTCTAAAATAGTTTCTCCCGCAGGAATAACAACTCTTCGCTCTGGTTGGCTAAAATACGCATCAATCAAACGCTGTAACTTCTCTTGATTCATAAGCTACCCAATATGACCAACAGTGTGAAGGATCCATACCATAACAAAACTTAATAGAACCCCTGCTATCCCTAAAATCACGCCCGTTTTTGCCATTTGACTGCTTTCTACATTACCGGTTGCATGTGCTAACGCATTTGGTGGGGTACTTATCGGTAATGACATACCTAGTGAGGCAGCAAACGTAACTATCAATATTAAGGTTAGCTCACCACCTAATGGGGTCAATGAGGTCATTGAGGTACCTAACGCTGCCATGATCGGCATCAATAAGTTGGCTGTTGCCGTATGCGACATAAAGTTTGCCATGATTAAACATAAGAAAGCCGCACCAAATAAAACCACATAAGGAGAGTAAGCATCAAATGGAATACTGTGAACGACTAGCTTAGCCAAACCTGTTTTATCTAGAGCTAAGCCAAGTGCGATACCACCGGAAACTAACCACAGAACATCCCACGAGATTTTCTTAAGATCTTCTTTATTGATAATCCCTGTAATAGAAAAGATAGCAACAGGAATAAGGGCTACTGTATATGAATTCATGCCATGGCTTGATCCCATTAACCATAATAAGATCGTACCCGCAAACGTAACATATACCGTAATTGCTTTTGGTGTTTTTAAGAACTTACCTTTGATATCCAAATTCATTGTGGTTTGTTTTGCTGGGTATAAATACGTAATTAAAAACCAAGCTAACGCCATCATCACAATAACAAATGGCACACCAAACACCATCCATTCACCAAAAGTAATTAAGTTATCTCCCACTAGATATTTTAGTGCAATGGCATTTGGTGGCGTTCCTATAGGCGTTCCAATACCACCAATGTTTGCGGCAATTGGGATACACAACGCAAACGCAACGCGACCCGGATCTTTTGGACCAAATACGGCAATAACTGGCGTTAAGATAGATAACATCATCGCTGTTGTCGCAGTATTAGACATAAACATTGAGAAGATACCGGTGATCAACATTAAGCCAAGCATAACGAATTTAGGATCCGTCCCAAATGGCTTCAATAGCACTCTCGCTAAGTTCACATCCAATCGATATTTTGTTGCAGCCATTGCCAAGAAAAATCCACCTAAGAACAGCATAATTATTGGGCTGGCAAAGGTCGCCATAATATCGCTGGAGTTAAGTAGTTCACCAAAATGAGCGGAATCCTGATTCATCTTAAATAAGAAAAATCCTTTGTCTGATACCATAAGTAGCTCTAAAACAATAATAACTACCGATGTAGCATAAATAGGAATAGGCTCAAACACCCAACATAGTGCTGCTAATAAAAAGATAGCAATAACACGCTGCTGAATAATTGTCATACCTTCAAAAGGAAAAGCTGACAAAGGCAGCAAAAGAATGATGAGTGGGATAATTGTTGGGATTAAATACTTCATGTATTGACGCATAACGCTACCGACTTCCATAGAACAATTTAAGGGTAATAACGAGAATTATCTCCTTCATCAACCATTCGGTATAACGTGTTAGATCAATCATTGTTTCAAAATAAGAACAAATATAGAATTTTGTGACACTTGTATCATAAAAAAAGAGCTGCATTTCTGAAGCTCTCATTATTTTGTCTGATTATAATGCCTTAATAATTAAGACTCTTTCTCAGCTTTTGGCTTTTTACGCTTATCGGTAATTGCCCATTTTCCGTCGATATATAACCCAGTCCAACCTGATGGTTTACCATCGTTTTCAGTACGAACGTAGTTTTCTTTCGTTTTACGGCTAAAACGAACTACCGCAGGCTTACCGTCAGGATCGTGCGTTGGCGCTTCCGTTAAGTAAGTAAACTTAGGAGACAAACGATCTTTAAAGCGCACTAACTCTTCCACTAACGGTGCACGTGTTTCACGTGATTTAGGGAACGTGCTTGCTGCTAAGAATAAACCTGATGCACCATCACGCAATACAAAGTACGCATCTGACTTTTCACATTCCAATTCAGGAAGATGAACAGGATCTTCTTTTGGTGGCGCAACTTCGCCATTTTTAAGGATCTTACGAGTGTTTTTACACGTTTCACTCGTACAATCCATATATTTACCAAAGCGACCGTTCTTAAGTTCCATGTCTGAACCACATTTGTCACACTCGACAATCGGTCCATCATAACCTTTAAGCTGGAACTCACCTTTCTCAACAATGTAACCTTCACAGTTCGGGTTATTACCACAAACATGAAGCTTACGATCTTGATCAATTAGGTAAGGGTCCATCGCTGTTTCACACTTAGGACAACGTTTCTTCGCGCGTAATGCTGCAGTTTCTACGTCTTCTTCAAGAACATTAATAATGCCCTCTTCATTACCTAAGTTAATGGTTGTCTTACAACGTTCTTTTGGTGGTAATGCGTAACCAGAACATCCAAGGAATACCCCAGTTGATGCAGTACGAATCCCCATATTACGGCTGCAAGTAGGACACTTAATATCAGTTTCTACGATATTATTTGGTGACATACCGCCTTCTGATTCATCAAGCTCAGCTTTAGCGATATCGTCAGTGAAATCTTGGAAGAAAGCGTTGAGTACGTCTTTCCAATCTTTATCACCTTCTGCAATTTTATCTAAGTTGCCTTCCATACGAGCAGTAAAGTCGTAATCCATTAAATCATCAAACGATTGATTTAGACGGTCTGTAACGATTTCGCCCATTTTTTCTGCATAGAAACGACGACTTTCAACACGAACATAGCCACGGTCTTGAATGGTTGAGATGATTGATGCGTAAGTCGATGGACGACCGATACCTTTTTTCTCAAGTTCTTTAACCAATGCTGCTTCTGTGAAACGCGCTGGTGGCTTAGTAAAGTGTTGCTTTGGATCAAGCTGTTCTAGTTTTAGCTTATCGCCAAGTTGAACTGCTGGTAATAATTGATCTTCGTTCTTACCCATTGGACGTTGTACGCGAGTCCAACCATCAAACTTAAGGATTCGTCCCTTCGCTTTTAGAGTGAATTCATCCGCTTTTACGCTCAATGTGGTTGAATCATATTGTGCAGGTGTCATTTGACACGCCACAAATTGATTCCAAATTAGGTTGTAAAGTTTATGAGCGTCCGCTTCCATACCTTGTAGGTCGTCAACTTTCACTTCTACGTTTGAAGGACGAATCGCTTCATGGGCTTCTTGTGCGCCTTCTTTACTTCCATAAATAATCGGAGATGCTGGCAAATAGCTATCGCCATACTCAGAACCGATAAACTCACGTAACGTCTCTACAGCTTCTTTACTTAAGTTAGTTGAGTCAGTACGCATATAAGTGATGTAACCGCCCTCATAGAGGCGCTGAGCTAACATCATGGTCTTTTTCACACCATAACCTAGACGTGTACTTGCTGCTTGTTGCAATGTTGATGTGATATACGGTGCTGATGGCTTACTTTTTGTTGGGCGATCTTCACGTTTACACACTTCATATTCTGCTTTTTCAAGAATACTAACCGCTGCAAGCGTATCCGCTTGATTTAACGGTTTAAAGGCAGAACCATTACGTTGAGCTACTTGTAGGCGGAAGTTGTCTTTATCCGCAGTCAGTGTGTCTGCATGAATATCCCAGAACTCTTCAGGAATAAATGCATTGATTTCACGCTCACGCTCAACCAATACCTTCACAGCAACTGATTGAACTCGGCCAGCAGATAAACCACGAGCCACTTTTTTCCACAACAATGGAGATGCCATGAAGCCAACCACACGGTCTAAGAAACGACGTGCTTGTTGAGCATTGACACCAGGCATACTCAGTTCGCCAGGAGTTTCAAACGCTTGTTGAATCGCATTTTTTGTAATTTCGTTAAAAACTACTCGTTTATAGCGTGAATCATCACCACCGATGATCTCGCGAAGGTGCCACGCAATAGCTTCCCCTTCACGGTCTAAATCGGTTGCGAGATAGATAGTGTCTGCATTCTCAGCCAGTTTTTGTAATTCTGCTACGACTTTTTCTTTGCCTGGAAGGATTTGATAATTCGCCGCCCAATCATTATATGGGTCAATACCCATTTTATTGATCAGGTTCTTCTTGTCTCTTTCTTTCTTAATGCGTGCTTTATCTTCAACACTCATACCTTTGGTTGACGCTGCCGCCGCTTTCTTTCCGGTGCTTGTCGAACCCATAGGCAAATCACGAACGTGACCTACACTGGATTTTACGATGAAGTCTTTGCCAAGGTATTTATTAATTGTTTTTGCTTTGGCTGGTGACTCCACGATAACTAGAGATTTACCCATAATGTCTCACTAACGTCCTCGTGCTGAAATACAAAACTGTCGAAAAAAACGATATCCACAGCTATAAATTGAACTTTTATCTATATATTACTATTGAGGGAGGATGCCATCACGTCAACCTCTTTTTTTACAATTGCTTCTAAATGGTCGCGCTTTGGACAGTTGTTAATTAGATGTAATTATCACTTGACACTTTTTCAAGCGTTCTTATTTCGGTCGAATCTATTAACATTTACTGACTAATAGCTCAAAAAGTTAATTCAATACCTTGCAGTCGCTCACAATAAAATCACAATTATTTCTTCGAAATTTATTTTAATCATCATGATTTACATCAATTGTATTTTTAATTCTTTATGCTTAAAATTCGTCTTTTATATAGCGATAAATGAGTGACGTATGAGCGATAAAAAATCCATTTCTGAGGCTGATTTACTGTTAATCGCCAATCAAATCATTCAAGATCACGAAAACTATGTTGAAGGCATGCGTGCCACTAGTGTAGAAGAAAAAGACGAAGTATTAGTGTTTAAAGGTGAATACTTTTTATCAGAACAAGGGTTACCGACTGAGAAAACAACCGCTGTATTCAATATGTTTAAATACCTTGCCCATCAATTATCCAAAAAGTTTACCGTTAAGTAATTTCTGATAAATCAAAGCAATAAAAAAGGCTGAATAATTCAGCCTTTTTTCTTACGCAGTCTCTATAAAAAATTAAACAATTGGCCGCTGGCCTTTGCTAATCAAACGCATAAAGACATTTTCTGCAGATTGACCTGCAACCCCTGCGATTTTATCGCTCAATTTTTTCTTTTGTACATAATGAATCGCTAATACTTCACGATTTTTACATGCTTGAGTTACATAATCATCCGATGTTTGAATCGCATCAATTAAGCCTAATTCTAGCGCTTGCTTACCAAACCAATGTTCGCCAGTTGCTACTTTTTCAAGATCTAATTCAGCGCGATGCTCGTGAATAAAATCTTTAAATAGTACGTGCGTTTCTTCTAGCTCTAACTGGAATTTCTCACGCGCTTTATCACTGTTTTCACCGAACATAGTTAAGGTGCGTTTGTATTCACCAGCCGTCAGTTGTTCAAACTCAATATCGTTTTTCTTCAATAACTTACTAAAGTTTGGCAGTTGAGCAACAACACCAATAGAACCAACAATAGCAAATGGTGCTGCAATGATTTTCTCACCAATACAAGCCATCATATAACCACCAGAAGCGGCTACTTTATCAACTGAGACGGTTAACTTAATATTGGCATCACGCAAACGATCTAATTGTGATGATGCGAGCCCATATCCATGAACCATACCACCACCACTTTCAAGGCGTAAAAGAACTTCATCTCCTTCAACCGAAATGGCTAAAATTGCTGATACTTCTTCACGTAATGCTGCCACTTCTTTAGCATCAATGCTGCCTTTAAAATCAAGTACAAATAAACGAGCATCACGTTTCAGCTCTAGCTCTCCAGATTTTGTCGCTTGCTTAACTTCTTTCTGCCTTGCTTTATCCGCTTCTTTATTTGCTTTTTTCTCAGCTTTGGCGCGTGCCTTTAATTCTGCATCGTCAAATAAATGATGCTCTAATTCAGCTACAGTATCTTTATATTGCTCAGTTAAATTAGAAACTTCTAACTCGCCTTTTGCACTAGCTGATTTACCACTAACCGCTTTAGCTACCACTAAAATGGCGATAATAGAAACAACCACTGTTGCTATCTTTGCTAAAAAGAGACCGTAATCAAACAAAAATTCCAATGTAATACCCTCTGAAGTATGTTTCGTGTATTGTACCTAACTTAACCCAAAGTTAATTCACCTTATGATAAAAATTCGCACTAAACGCGTGTTTTTACAACAAAATACTGAAAAAACAGTATAACTTTACGGTGAGCGTTGAAATACAAGGATTACAAAGTGGACTATCAGGTTTCAGCTGACACATTAAAAAACAAAATAATTTTAGTCACAGGCGCTGGCGACGGTATTGGTAAACAAGCTGCATTACATTACGCTCAACATGGCGCAACAGTTATCCTTCTTGGCCGTACAGTTGCTAAATTAGAAGCGGTTTACGACGAAATTGAAAAAGCGGGTTACCCAACTCCAGCTATTGTTCCTTTAGATCTAAAAGGAGCAACAAAACAGCATTATATAGATATGGCAGAAACCATTCAGAGCCAATTTGGTCAGCTAGATGGTCTATTACATAATGCAGGTTTACTAGGAATGTTGAGTCCTTTTGAGCAGTTTGAAGAAGCTATTTTTGATGAAGTTATGCAGATTAACGTCAAAGCGCAATTCTTAATGACTCAAGCCTTATTACCTACGTTACAACAATCAGATGATGCTCGTATTATTTTTACAACATCAACGGTTGGTCATCAAGGACGCGCTTTTTGGGGAGCTTATGCTATTTCAAAATTTGCTACCGAAGGTATGATGCAAACATTGGCTCATGAAATGGAAGGCACATCGGTAAAAGTTAATGCTATTAACCCAGGTGGTACTCATACTCGTATGCGTGCACAAGCCTTTCCTGCTGAAGATATTAGTTTACTTAAAACACCAAAAGATATCATGCCGCTGTATGTTTATTTAATGGCTCCTGAAAGTATGACGATTAATGGTCAATGCATTGATGCACAACCAAAATAAATACTGAAAGAATAAAAAAGGGTTGAAACCGTATGGCTTCAACCCTTTTTATTTGTCTAATTTATTTTACTTAAATCAGCGATTAGACTTAACGTTGTCTTGGTGCTGATTTTGGTGCTTTACCATTTGGAGAAAACTTAGTTCTGATTGGTTTTGCACCATTTGCAGAAGGTTTTTTTCCTTTACCGCTTGGCTTACCCGTAGGTTTACCTGCTGGTTTAGCGTCACCAGTTGTATTACGTTTTGCTGATGGTAATGAGCTTCCTACTGGTTTCTTATTATTGCGACCGCGGCGACCAGCTTGCGCGGCACTACGATCGTCAGTTGTACGCTCATCATGACGCTTAACTGCACGACGGATCTTTTGAGATTTAGATTTAGCACGTTTACGTGATTGCTTATCTACGTCTAATAAACTTTCTTTTTCATGTGGTAATTCAACCATATCACGTAAGTAGTTTACTTCTTTAAGCTCAAGTTCCATCCAGCCACCACGAGGGAGTGCTTTTTCTAGGAAAATATCACCGTAACGAACACGTTTTAGACGACTTACTGTTACACCTTGTGAATCCCATAAACGACGAACCTCACGGTTACGACCTTCATTGATTACAACGTAGAAAGTATGGTTCATACCTTCACCGCCTGCGTACATTACATCTTCAAAACGTGCTTCACCATCTTCCAGTTTCACACCAGAAACTAGATTTTTAACCATTTTATCGTTAATTTCACCAAATACACGACACATGTATTCACGTTCAACTTTACGGCTTGGATGCATTAAGCGGTTAGCTAGCTCACCATCTGTTGTAAATAACAGAAGACCAGCAGTGTTAGCATCTAGACGACCAACTGATACCCAACGAGAATCTTTAATTTTTGGTAAACGGTCAAAAACAGTACGACGACCTTCTGGATCGTGACGCGTACATAATTCGCCTTCAGGCTTATGGTAAGCAAGAACACGACAGATAACATCAGTAGACTCTTTTACCGATACAACATGGCCATCAATACGAATTCTTGAATCAACATTTTCTAGGCGATCACCCAGTTTTGCTATCTGACCATCAACACTAACACGATTAGCTTGAATCATCGTTTCCAACTCACGACGAGAACCAAGACCTGCTCGTGCTAATACTTTCTGTAATTTTTCGCTCATTTTTTACCTTATTATGTCGCCTTCACAGGCGTCAATTAGCTTTATTAATCAAGAACCTAGCTCAGTTAAGGCTTCATTCTCAATCACTTTCAAATTCTATGGAGGCTGATTATACAATAAGGTTGTGATGAATGGTAAAAAATTAAGCAAAATTTTATACTATGAAGTGATTTTCCGTATGATTAAAGTGCTGAATGTACAGCAACACTTTATTATCATAAAAGGAAATCCAAATGGAAAGATTAACCCATTTATTTAACACTTTAGCTTTCGACCTTCAAAACGAGGAAGCACAAAAAAAACCAGTCTGAATATTTTATAAAAACCTTTGCTTCATATTGTAACGAAACCGATAATCATAATCTTCTACAAGACATTATAGAGAATCGAAAAAATACAATTTTAAGTCGATTAAATGAATCAGAAATAGGCAATTTAGCCGACATATTCTCAACTCAAACCGCTCAAGACATTATAGGAAAACAGCCTTGTTTATCCCTTCCTGAGCACTATTTTATTATTGAGCAACTTGCGCTTAAGTTTTTTGGTTGCTTACTGTCTTTCTGGACTGAATTAGAAATATTCCGAACAATTCAAAATTCTGTGCGTTCAGTCAAAGAATATACTAATAATAATTTAAACACTTACAGTACTCAGACAATAAACGAACATTACTGTTATGAAATCGTTCCAGATATCGCACTAGATACTCGCCTATTTCACACTAACTTTAGTGAACAACCTCTCTTACTTTCAGATGCCATTGTACTGATTAACATCGCAACATTTATTAAAGAGCATCAATGGTATGAGATGTTAACGCTGCTTGATATCTCATCAAAAGGAGAACACTATATTTTGTACCAATTTGATGAAGGAAACGCCTACCCTAGTATCATTTCTTCCGCATTAATTAATTCACCACATGTATCTAACGAATGGTTATTTTTTAATGATTTTTTCCAAAATAAAAAATGGCAATCAATTCACCAACCCCACACAGTATCGAACTTACAACAAGCAACTAAAGGTTTAATCAAACTAGATGACGCTCACTTAAGCAATAAATCATCAAATGATATTGAAAATCATCTTTTTTCATCTATCGTAGATAGCAAGAAAGTATGTGAAGCGATCAGACTGACCGTCAGTGGAAATAAATCAAAAGCAAATTTTCACTTATATTTGGCACAAAAAGGACTAGCCAACGCATTGAAACAGAGTGGACGTGAGGTGGTTTTTACCATCATAGAGAAACCAGCGATGGTGTTGTTCTACCAATCAATGAACCTTGAAGCACCAATGTCCTCACCTTATCTTTTCACTAGCGCACAAGATATAAATAAAAATGGGGTTATTACTTATAAAGGGATTTGGCTCCTTAATAATGCAACAGATGCTTTTAATCAATATAATTTTAAAGAGTACAATGTTAAGATTATTGGGTTAAGAAAACTATCACGACATAATTGAGTTCTATAAATGCACCCAGCCTTACCTAAAGTTTATTTATTACTACTAACCAGTGCAACTATATTGCTTTGGGTTGGCTTCTTTGTCCGCTCTCACTATAAAGAGCGGACAAAAGTTAACACTAAGATTTACTTCTCATACGTCCTTTATGCTGTATTTATTGTTTTATGGATATTAAGTAACGCTTACTTCCAATCTTCACTATTAGTAAAGTTTGGTGAAAACATAGCTATAGTAATGGCAATTATTGCCAATATGACCTCCTATCTTGCTTTTGCTTTTGCCTACGTGTTTTCTTGTCACCTTGCCTCCAAAGCCCAAGATAAACGACTAAATCCATGGCAACTCTGGTTAATTGCTATTACTACTGCAGTAGCGATTACGCTCAATATGGTCCCTAATCAAACTGTTATTGGTGTTGATATTATTGCGCCAAGTGTATTTACAATTAAATTCGGCCCATTAGCTCCGTTATTTTTTCTCAACGCGTTTCTTTTTGTCATCCTTACAATCATAAACTTCTTCAAACTTAGAAAAAGTAGTATCCGATTAAATAAAGAAAAATCTGTTTATTTACTAGTAGGCATTTTTACTTATATGTTTTCAACTATCGCCTCGCAGATAGTTATCCCTATGATCTGGAATGATTTCTCTTATACATGGCTACCACCAACACTATCAATAACGGAAGCACTATTAATAGGTTACACTTTAACCTATCATCGTCTTTACAGTTTAAAGTACATTTCTTATTGGATGCTAACTTATGCAATGAATGCAGCCATTAACCTAACACCAATATTAATACTGTATACAACAGATTTAACCTTTAATTTATTATTTATAGGTTTTGGTATTTCTATCGGTTTATTATGGAAACGCACTCTTAATAAAACCAAAATACTCTCTAGCCTGTTAATATATAAAAATAAAAAAACACCCGTTGAACAGATATGCGGAATAGCCGAGGAATTTAAATATTCTAGCGATGAAGCAATGAAGAAATTGGCTTCATTATTAGATACTCCGAAAGATGAATTGTTTTTGGTAGGGAAAAATGCGAACTATAATATATTTATACCACACCTTAATCAGTCAAACTCTGCACTTGTAAAAGACGAATTAGATTATCAACTCCATTACGCATCTGACCATTTTCAACCTGAACTTCATCAAGTTCAAAAAGAGATGGACTCGGCAAAAACGGCATTAATCCTCCCTATTTTTGGCAAAAACAAGCTCATTTCGCATTTACTTGTCTCTTCTAACAAACGTGATGGGTCCACCTTTTCAAATGAAGAAATCACGGCAATTCAATCGGTACTGAGTAAAGTTCAAGGTTATATTGAAGGTGAACGAAAAGTAAAGCAATCTCAAGCTCTTGCTAACTCTATCGCCCATGAGATGCGTAACCCTTTATCACAGCTCCAATACCACTTTGAACGCATAGGAGAAAACTCAAACGAAACAACCATCAATGATGAATTGCAAAAAGGTCAATTAGCTATTCAACGTGGCGCTCAATTGATCGATATAATCCTAAGTGAAAGTAAAGGTTCAGAAATAAATCAACATTTATTTAGGCATTATTCTATTTCGCAACTAACTGAGCAGTTTGTTAATGAATATGCGTTTGAGTCAGAGAATATAATCAGCCGTATTGAGATGGATATTAAAAATGACTTTATCATTAATGTGAATGATACGTTATTTGGATTTATACTCTTTAATTTATTACGAAATGCCATTCATTACTTTGATAGTTCAGATAGTAAAATATCAATAAGTTTAACGAAAGGAAATACAACCAATTCTTTAATCTTTAGAGATACAGGGCCTGGCATTGATCCAAATATATTACCAAGTATCTTTGATGACTTTTTTTCTTATAACAAAGAAGGTGGCAGTGGTTTAGGTCTTTCTTACTGCTTACGAGTAATGCACTCTTTTGGAGGTAATATTGCATGTTATTCACAGAAAGGTGAATTTACTGAATTCGTTCTGAGTTTTCCTAAAATAAATAATGATATCCAGCCAATAACTCAGCCTCGACAAGTACAACAAGACATCACATTAGAAACGAATATTACAAATAACAACTCGGAAAGAACAATACTTATTGTTGATGATAAAAAAGTACAACGAATGTTAATACAAACCTTCATTGCCAATGATCATCTCACTATTGTTCAAGCAGAAAACGGAGCTGAAGCGGTTCAAATTGTAGATAAAATACATATTGACCTGATCTTCATGGACTCCCGCATGCCTGTAATGAATGGAACTGAAGCCGCTGTAAAAATTAAAGCGACTCACCCATCCATTCCTATCATCGCTCTTACTGGTGAATCAGGTCATGAAGAGATAGTAAACATCACATCAGTAATGGATGATTATTTAACCAAACCAATATCTAAGCCACAATTACTGCACACTCTCGAAAAATGGATATAAAAATAGCCAGTCAATGCTGGCTATTTATACTTACTTGTCTTTTTAATTATTGAAATGGGCTTGGATCACCAGCGCCAATACGAACCACATTGATTTCATCGTCACTAAAATCAACCACGGTTGTTGGCTGTTCACCTAAATAACCACCATTCATAATTAAGTCCACGGCGTGCTCAAGCTGATCTCGGATCGCTTCTGGATCTGACTCTGCCATGTCATTACCTGGTAAAATCAATGTTGTCGACATTAGCGGTTCACCTAATGCTTCTAACAAATCAAGAGCGATCTTATTATCTGGTACACGCATACCTATTGTTTTACGCTTTGGATTCATAAGACGACGTGGAACTTCCTTAGTCCCTTTAAAGATAAAGGTATAAGCCCCCGGTGTATTGTTCTTCAGTAATCGGAAAATGCTATTGTCTACACGTGCATAAATTGATAACTCTGACAGATCTCGACATAACAATGTAAAGTTGTGCTTATCATCCAAACGACGGATCTGGCAAATACGCTCTAATGCTTGTTTATTCTCAAGCTGACAACCTAAAGCATAACCCGAGTCGGTTGGATAAATAACGACACCACCATCTCTAATGATGGCAACCGCTTGACTAATTAAGCGTGCTTGTGGGTTTTCTGGATGTACGTAAAAAAATTGGCTCATTATTCCTCCTGACGAGCAGGTCGTTGTTATTATTTAAGGATTAAGCCCTACTCAAACGTTGGTAAATCCCATTCTTGCCATACTGGAACTACCCCTTCAGGTAGCCATAAATTTCTTCCTAATTCTGTCCAAGGCGACGGATAATGAAAATCAGACCCTTGTGATGCCGCTAGTTCATATTGAATTGCATAATCGGCAAGAACTCGACGCTCTTGAACACCTTGTTGAGGTAGAGCAACTTCCATTGCATCCCCTTTTGCTTCAACAAATGCAGCTAATAATCGCTTCACCCATTTTGCGGTCAACTTATAACGACCAGGATGAGCAAGTACAGCTGTTCCTCCCGCGTTATGAATGACCTTAACGGCTTCTTCGATTGAACACCATTCTGGTGGAACATAGCCTATGTTATTGCGTGTTAAGAACTTTTTGAATACCGCTTGCATCGTTTTCGCATGGCCTTGGTCAACTAACCACTTGCCAAAATGAGCTCGGGTTAGTGAGCCTCCATCAGCCAGTGCCATTGCGCCTTCTAACGCCCCGACATAACCCGCTTTTTCAAGACGTTCTGCCATTTTTCGAGCGCGATCATCTCTACGTTGCGCTTGTTCTTCTATCAATGCAATTAATTCAGGGTGATTTACATCAATATTAAGGCCAACAACATGAATATCCTTGTTGCTCCATAATGTTGAAATTTCAATACCATCAATTAAATGCATTGGTAATGCTTTTTCTTTAATCGTTTGATGCGCTTCAGCTAATCCTGCAACGGTATCATGATCAGTAATAGCAAGTACTTTCACATCAAAAGTAACCGCTCTTTCTACTAATTCAGCAGGAGACATGCGTCCATCTGACGCTGTTGTGTGACTATGTAGGTCTATTTTCATAATAATTCTTGACTTTTACCTCTCGCACTAGTTTACTAGTACGCAGTTAAACGCTTTCTCACCAAATTTAATATTGGTCTTTGTTTTAATAGTAGGTACTTTATGTCACAGCTTAGCAAACAACAAGCATTCTTAAAAACTAGCGTGATGACAAAACGATGGTGGCACTACTTCGGGTAGTGTTTTTGTGCTGAATTAACGATTTTGACATAAAAATTATTACCCGCATTTAAGCGGGTTTTTTTATGCCTAAATGTACCAGCACCCTCAATGATAGATGAAAATCTAAACAGTCAGTCATTCAGCTCTCACAAGTTTTAAGAAAAGAGTGGCAACAAAAGTGAAATATGCGACTATGAAAACTAATAAAAATGTAACATCAATTCAACGCATTAGCATGGAGGCTGGAATGCAGTCAGTAATATCCAATGATGGTCAGCTAGAAGTTCTTTCCCTTGACGTTCCATACGTTTCCGATCCAACCCAACTTTACTCTACGTTGTGTGAGAATAAAGAAATGAGCTTGTTGCTCGAAGGGGCTGAAGTAAACTCTAAGCAAAACATTATAAGCTTAATGCTGATTGATGCGGCGGTACGAATTCATTGTTTTGATAAAGACGTTACCTTAGAAGCCCTAACAGTGAATGGGGAACGTTTATTACAGACCTTAGCGCAATCTCTCCCTTCTTCTTTGATCACTCTTTCTTCTCAAACGCTACTCACGCTGCACTTTCCAGAGATTAACCAAGATCTTGATGAAGACAGCCGTTTACGTGAGCTTTCTTCTTTTGATGCTCTGCGTTTTATTCAAAATCACTTTGATGTAACAGGCTTACCCTCTAATGCACTATTTTTAGGCGGTTTATTTGCTTATGATTTAGTGGCAAATTTTGAAAACCTTGGTAATGCAGAAACAACCAATAAGTGTCCTGACTATGTGTTTTATGTAGCGGAATCGCTTTTGGTTATCGACCATCAAACAGAGTCTTCAGTACTTCAAGGCTCACTGTTTAATTCTGATGAGGCTATCAAAAGCAGTGTTTCTGATCGACTCATTGAAATTAAAGAGTTTTGCTCAGAGCCACATACTGTTCCTGCTGCCCCAACACTAGAAAATTGTGAAGCGGTTCCAAGTGTCTCCGATGAAGATTTCTGTCAAACCGTATTAGATTTAAAAGAATTTGTTATTAAAGGCGATATTTTCCAAGTTGTTCCTTCTCGTCGATTCACTCTTCCTTGTCCTGCGCCATTGGCGGCTTACCGTGAACTAAAAATTGGCAATCCTAGTCCTTACATGTTTTATCTGCAAGATCGTGATTTCACCCTGTTTGGTGCCTCACCTGAATCAGCATTGAAATACGGAAAAGACACAAATCAAGTCGAGATTTACCCAATAGCAGGCACACGTCAACGTGGTAAAAATAGCGATGGGTCTATCAATAATGATTTAGACAGCCGCATTGAATTAGAACTGCGTTGTGATACCAAAGAAAACGCAGAACACATGATGCTCGTTGACTTAGCGCGTAATGATGTAGCTCGTATTTCAGAAGCAGGCACTCGCTATGTCGCTGATTTATTAAAAGTCGACCGCTACAGTCATGTTATGCATCTAGTTTCTCGTGTTGTAGGGCAGCTTCGAGGGGATCTTGATGCCCTTCATGCTTATCAAGCTTGTATGAATATGGGGACATTAACTGGCGCACCAAAAATTCGTGCGATGCAACTTATTCGTGACGTAGAAAAAACACGCCGCGGCACTTATGGCGGTGCTGTTGGTTATTTAACAGGCGATGGCAACATGGATACTTGTATTGTTATCCGTTCAGCCTATGTTGAAGACGGTATTGCTCAAGTTCAAGCCGGAGCTGGTGTGGTGTATGACTCTGACCCACAAGCTGAAGCGGATGAAACTCGTGGTAAAGCCCAAGCGGTGATCTCTGCAATTCAAAAAGCGCACTTAGCTCAACCAGCAAGCACTAAGGAGAAAAACTAATGGCTCATATTGTATTACTCGATAATTTCGACTCCTTTACTTATAACTTGGTTGATCAATTTCGCTCTCTTGGCTATCCAGTTACTATTTACCGTAATAGCTTATCGGCAAGTGCTTTTGAAGAAGCGGTAAACAAATTAGATAACCCGGTAGTTGTACTATCTCCAGGACCAGGCGCACCATCAGAAGCCGGCTGTATGCCTGAAGTCATTCAACGCTTAAAAGGTAAAGTACCTATGATTGGGATTTGTCTTGGTCATCAAGCGATTGTAGAAGCGTATGATGGGATAGTTGCAGGTGCGGGTGAAATCGTTCATGGTAAATCTGCAATGATGAATCATAACCAGCATGCTATTTTTGATGGTTTACCAAACCCACTCTCTATTGCCCGTTACCACTCTTTAGTGGCGACGAAGGTAACAGAGCAATTAACCATTACTGCTACCGTTGATGATTTAGTCATGGCGGTGATCCAAGAAGAAGATAAGGTTTGTGGATTCCAATTTCACCCTGAATCTATCTTGACGACTCAAGGCGCTGGCCTATTAATTAATACGTTGAATTGGGCTTTAGACTCTACTTCAAGCCATTCAGATAATAAAGAATAAGGATATTCTCATGACTCAAATTGAAGCCATTTTTAATAAATTATACGATCAAGTTTCTCTTTCAGAAGCTGAGAGCCAAGTCCTTTTTGATGCCATCATTAAAGGCGAGTTAGATCCTATTCTACTTACCGCCGCACTGACTTGTTTAAAAGTCAAAGGTGAAACACCAAACGAGATTGCAGGTGCAGCAAAAGCATTGCTTGATAACGCCAATGAATTCCCTCGTCCTGATTACGATTTCGCCGACATTGTAGGCACAGGTGGTGATGGTTCAAATACAATCAATATCTCCACCACTGCAGCATTTGTAGCAGCAGCCTGCGGATTAAAAATCGCAAAACATGGCAATCGCGGCGTATCAAGTAAATCAGGTTCATCTGACTTATTAGATTCATTTGGTATTAATTTAGCCATGTCAGCAGAAGACACACGAAAAGCGGTTGATGATTTAGGCGTTGCTTTCTTATTTGCGCCTCACTATCACGGTGGTGTTCGTCACGCGATGCCAATTCGTCAAACCATGAAAACACGCACCATCTTTAATATTCTTGGTCCTTTGATCAACCCCGCTCGTCCAAACATTGAATTAATGGGTGTATACGATGAGTCTCTGGTTCGCCCTATCGCAGAAACCATGGTGAATATGGGAATGAAACGCGCAGCGGTTGTCTTTGGCTCTGGTTTAGATGAAGTCGCGATTCATGGTCCAACAACCGTTGCTGAAATCATTGACGGTAAAATCAAAGAATACACATTAACGCCTGAAGACTTTGGTTTAAACACGCACCCGCTTGAAGCAATTAAAGGCGGAGAGCCAGAAGAAAACAGAGCGATTATTACAGATATTCTAACAGGTAAAGGCACAGACGCCCAACTGGGTGCAATTGCAGTTAACGTTGCTCTATTAATGCGTCTGTTTGGTCATGAGGATTTAAAAGCCAATGCACAAAAAGCAATCGATGCGATGAACTCAGGTAAAGCATTTGAGTTAGTTCAACAACTAGCGGCACGAGGATAAGAAAGATGACACAACAATTGTCTGAGCACATCTCAGTAGAAAATACCCAAATGGCTGAAGTGCTTGTAAAAATTGTCAAAGATAAAGCGATTTGGATAAATGAGCGTAAAGAAACACAGCCTCTTGAGACCTTTAAGAATGGCCTAACCAACTCTGACCGCAGTTTTTACCAAGCATTAAAAACGGGAAAAACTGAGTTTATTCTTGAGTGTAAAAAAGCATCGCCATCAAAAGGATTAATCCGACAAGATTTTGATCTTAACTACATTGCTTCAGTCTATAACAAACACGCCAGTGCGATTTCTGTGTTAACGGACGAAAAGTATTTTCAAGGCAGTTTTGATTTCTTACCAATTATTCGTGACCAAGTTAATCAGCCTATTCTGTGCAAAGATTTTATGATTGATGCGTACCAAGTCTATTTAGCTCGCCATTACGGTGCTGATGCCATTCTACTCATGCTTTCAGTGCTTAACGATGAAGAATACAAAGAGCTTGCAGAAGTCGCTCATTCATTTGGCATGGGTGTACTTACTGAAGTCAGTAATGAAGAAGAGTTACACCGAGCGGTCGCATTAGAAGCGCAAGTGATCGGCATTAACAACCGTAATCTACGTAATTTATCCACTGATTTGAACCGCACTAAAGAGCTTGCACCACTACTGCCAAAAGGCACAACCATTATTTCTGAGTCTGGTATCTATAACCATCAGCAAGTAAAAGATCTAGCAAAACATGCAACGGGATTTTTAATTGGCAGCTCATTAATGGCAGAAGAAAACCTAGAGCTAGCAGCACGAAAAGTGATCCTAGGTGAAAACAAAGTATGCGGCTTAACGTCTGTAGAAGATGCAAAAGCAGTTTATGACTCTGGTGCCGTATATGGCGGACTTATCTTTGTTGAAAAATCACCGCGTTTTGTTTCATTAGAGACAGCAAAAGCCATCACTCAAGCCACCACATTAAATTATGTAGGCGTTTTCCAAAACGAGACTGTATCTACGGTTGCACAACGAGCGAATGAACTATCTCTTGCGGTGGTTCAATTGCATGGTTCTGAAAGCGAAGAATACATTACAGAGCTAAAACTACTGCTACCAGCGGGCTGCCAAGTGTGGAATGTTATTTCTGTGTCAGGTGACGCACAAAGTATTTCCCTTCCTCAAAGCCTTGCTGATAAGGTATTGGTAGATTGCAAAGTTGGCTCACAAGAAGGTGGCACTGGCGTAAGTTTCGATTGGAGTAAACTACCACATAACGACATTATGCTAGCTGGTGGCTTATCACTCGACAATACCAAACAAGCCGCGCAACTTGGCTGCTACGGATTAGATTTCAACTCTGGGGTCGAATCGGCACCAGGAAAAAAAGATCATACAAAATTACGCGCCGTATTTAGCGCATTACGAGATTATTAAGGAAAATATCATGGCAAAATTAGATGCCTACTTCGGCGAATATGGTGGTCAATACGTTCCACAAATCTTAGTTCCTGCTCTTGATCAATTAGAACAAGCATTCATTGATGCACAAGCAGATGACGATTTCCGCGCTGAGTTTATGACGTTACTGCAAGAATACGCAGGTCGTCCTACTGCCCTTACCCTTTGTCGTAACCTAACCAAGGGCACTAAAACGAAACTGTATCTAAAGCGTGAAGACTTACTGCACGGTGGCGCTCACAAAACTAACCAAGTATTAGGTCAGGCGCTACTTGCAAAACGCATGGGTAAAAACGAAATTATCGCAGAGACTGGTGCAGGCCAACATGGCGTTGCGACTGCTCTTGCTTGTGCTCTACTTGGCTTAAAATGTCGTGTTTACATGGGCGCTAAAGATATTGAACGTCAAAGCCCGAATGTATTCCGTATGGAGTTAATGGGTGCAACAGTGATCCCTGTTCATTCAGGTTCATCAACGCTAAAAGATGCGTGTAATGAAGCACTACGTGACTGGTCTGCAACTTATGAAACTGCGCATTACCTATTAGGTACAGCCGCGGGCCCTCACCCATTCCCAACGATTGTTCGTGATTTCCAACGAATGATTGGCGAAGAAACAAAAATGCAGATCCTTGCACGTGAAGGTCGTCTACCAGACGCGGTGATTGCTTGTGTTGGTGGCGGTTCAAACGCCATTGGTATGTTTGCTGATTTCATTGAAGAAGAAGATGTGAAATTGATTGGTGTTGAGCCTGCCGGTAAAGGTATTGATACCGACCAACATGGCGCGCCACTTAAGCATGGTAAAACGGGTATATTCTTTGGTATGAAAGCGCCATTGATGCAAGATGAACATGGTCAAATTGAAGAGTCTTACTCTGTATCTGCTGGACTTGATTTCCCATCAGTTGGTCCACAACACGCACATTTGAATGCCATTGGCCGTGCAGAATATGGATCAGTTACCGATGATGAAGCGCTAGAAGCATTCCAAACCTTAGCAAAAGGCGAAGGTATTATTCCTGCATTAGAATCGTCTCACGCTCTGGCTTATGCACTTCAGCTAGCCCATGCTGAACCAGAAAAAGAACAGCTGTTAGTTGTTAACCTATCAGGCCGTGGTGACAAAGACATCTTCACTGTTCATGACATTCTAAAAGAAAAGGGAGAAATCTAATGGATCGCTATCAAGACCTATTTGCTAAATTAGCAGACAAAAACCAAGGTGCCTTTGTTCCTTTTGTAACCATTGGCGATCCAAACCCAGAGCTTTCTTATCAGATCATGGAAACGTTAGTTGAATCAGGAGCAGATGCACTTGAATTAGGCATTCCATTTTCAGATCCTCTAGCGGATGGCCCGACAATTCAAGGCGCAAACATTCGTGCATTAGACAGTAAAACAACACCAACAGTTTGTTTTGAATTAATCGCTAAAATCCGTGCTAAATACCCTGAAACACCAATTGGTCTATTAGTTTACGCTAACCTAGTGTTCGCTAATGGCATCGACACTTTTTATACTAAATGCCAACAGGCCGGTGTAGATTCAGTGTTAATTGCTGATGTACCAACCAATGAATCAACAGAATTCAGAGCAAGTGCACTTAAACATAATGTTCACCCTATCTTCATTGCTCCACCATCGGCATCAAATGAAACATTAGAAACGGTGGCGAAACTAGGTGGCGGTTACACCTACCTTCTTTCTCGTGCTGGTGTTACTGGCGCAGAAACTAAAGCAGGTACGCCTGTTGCTCAACTATTAGAACGCTTAAACCAATTTGATGCACCACCTGCTATCTTAGGTTTTGGAATTTCAGAGCCAGCACAAGTTGAAGAAGCGATTAAAGCCGGCGCAGCAGGCGCTATTTCTGGCTCTGCGACCGTAAAGCTCATTGAACAACATCAAAATAATCCAGCCGCTTTACTTAAGGCTCTTTCATCGTTTACTTCTCAGATGAAATCTGCAACACAAAAATAACATTTAACATATTACCCCACTCCAAAAGAGCTCATCACGAGCTCTTTTTTTATTCCTCCCTTTCTCTGTTCGCTTTATTACGTTAAATGTTAATTAGAGTTTATTTATCGCATAAGTAATAACAAAGCATTGTAATGCACAAAAAAGAAACAAACCTCCTACACAAAACCACATAAGTTGAGATCTATTTAATAAAAACGTTGATAGATGTAAACATTACGTGTAAAAAGACCCCCAATACATTTAACTAACAAATGCATATTTAACAAGACATAAGAACTACAACGTATTATAAAAACAATACAGAGGTAATTAAATTGTTACAAAAAAAAGGACTTCTCAACAATATCGGTATTCAAGTCGTTATTGCTATGATCGTAGGTACGATGGTTGGTGCAACAATGGGGCAATCTGCCGCGATGTTCGCACCTTTAGGCACCATATTTATTAACCTAATCAAAATGCTAGTAATCCCACTGGTTGCTGTTGCTCTAATCTCTGGTGCTGCTGGACTAGGTAATAGCAGTAACGCAGGTAAAGTGGGGTTAACTACTTTAGGTTATTTTGGTATCACTTCAGCACTTGCTGTTGCACTTGCACTCTTCATGGGAGAGGTTTTTGAGCCGGGTAAAGGCATTGACCTCTCTGATGTTGAAGGAATGTTTTCATCTGCTTATGCCGCAAAAGGCGAACTTCCAACCTTTTGGGCTACCATTACAGGAATGATCCCAACCAACGTTTTCCAATCACTAAATGAAGCAAACATCCTTCAAATTCTCGTTTTCTGCTTATTTTTTGGTATTGGTCTTTCTAAACTAGAAAAAAAGCGTCGTGAACCAATGCTCAATGCGGTTAATAGCATTGTTGATATTATGGTTTGGATGATCAATAAAGTAATGATCATCGCTCCTATCGGTGTATTTGGCCTAATGGCTGAAGCGGTAGGCACGTTTGGTTTTAGCGCACTGATGGTTGTATTCAAACTGTTCGTTATTTACGTTGCTGCAATTCTTGTATTTGGTTTTATCGCTTACCCGTTAATGGTAGGCCTATTAACTAAAACCTCAGCCAAAAAATTCCTTATTGCAATGAAGAAACCACAAGCCGTTGCTCTATCTACTGCCTCTTCAATGGCAACGCTACCAGTTACAATGGAAACCATTGAAAAAGAGTTAGGTGTTCGTAACTCTACCGCTTCGTTTGTATTGCCTCTGGGTGCAACAATCAACATGTCTGGTAACGCGATTTACTACGGCTTAGTCGCTATCTTCTTTGCTCAACTATTCAACATTGATTTATCAATTGGCGCTTATGTTGCGATTATTGTTACCTCAACGCTAGGCGCTGTAGGTCAAGCTGGCGTACCAGGCCCTTCTTTCCTTGTTGTTGCGGTTCTGCTTGCTGCAGGTATTCCAATCGAAGGTCTACCACTTCTATTCGCTCTAGACCGTATCTTTGACATGATCCGTACCGCACTAAACATCACTGGTGATGCTGCGTGTGCTGTGATTGTTGATGCTATAGTTGAAGAAAGCTCTATTAAAGAAAAACCAGATTCAGAACAAAAACACGCTTAAAATTAAGCTTATCTAAAACTAAAAAGCCTGCTTTCTTATCTATTAAGAACAGGCTTTTTTATTTAATAACCTCCAACCAATTATCTCTTACAAAAAGAAATGAATAGGTAAAATGTAACAAGCAATTTTTAGCGATTCCCTCCCCTACAAATATTAGTTACACTCGCTGCATAATTAACTATTTGGCTCAATATATAAACATGAAACAGATTTTAGATTTTATCCCACTGATTATCTTTTTTACATTGTACAAAATGTACGATATCTATACAGCAACGGGCGCTCTTATCGTAGCGACAGCCATTCAACTTGTTGTGACTTATTTACTTTATAAAAAAGTAGAAAAAATGCAGCTAATCACCTTCCTTATGGTTACTGTATTTGGTGGGATGACCATATTTTTACACGATGATAATTTCATTAAATGGAAAGTAACCATTGTTTACTGTGTCTTTGCTGCTGGTTTAATGGTTTCTCAGATCATTGGAAAGCCTGTAATCAAAGGTATGCTAGGCAAAGAAGTGACGCTTACTGACTCCCAGTGGAACAAGATCAACTACGCTTGGATCTTATTTTTCACCGTATGTGCAATTGCCAACTTATACGTAGCATTTGAAATGCCTCTTGATGTATGGGTTAACTTTAAAGTATTTGGCTTACTTGGTTTAACTTTCTTATACACTCTATTTACTGGTATGTACGTTTATAAACACATGCCAAAAGAGAAAAAAGAAGAGCAGGAATAGTCAAAAGCTCAGACAAAAAGACATAAGCCGTGCTGTTTTATCGCACGGCTTTTTTATATCTGTTTTTTTGTGATAAACTCGGCATAATTTCATTTTTAGTTGTATTGGAAATCAATTTGACAACTCCATCACCTCTTGGACAAGCGCCTAAAGGCCAACTCCTCTTACGTACTCTTTCTATGCCAGCAGACACCAACGCCAATGGTGATATCTTTGGCGGATGGATCATGTCACAACTGGATTTAGCTGGTGGTATTCTAGCCAAAGAAATTTCTGGTGGTCGTATTGTGACCGTTTCAGTATCTAGTATTACCTTTAAAAAACCGGTTAAGGTTGGCGACGTCGTATGTTGTTATGGCGAATGTATCAAAATTGGTCGCACTTCAATGACAATAAACCTTGAGGTATGGATCAAGCCTGTAAAAGAACACGGTATCGGCGATCGCTTCATGGTATGTGATGCCACTTTTAATTATGTTGCGATTGATGCGAAAGGAAAACCTCGACCAATACCTAAAACTGCGTAGTTATTACAATTTTTCTTATTAATTATTAAAAAGCTCTGGTTTATCGCTAGGGCTTTTTTTATGATGGCTATATCAATGATGATAAAGAATAAAAGGATTCAACTATGTGGTACGTAATTTTTTCTCAAGATGTTGAAAATAGCTTAGAACGTCGTTTAAGTGTTCGAGAAAAGCATCTAGAGCGCCTTACTCAACTACAAAATGAAGGTCGTTTATTGGTAGCAGGACCAATGCCTGCAATTGACTCTGAAAACCCAGGAGATGCTGGATTTACAGGCTCAACAGTTATTGCAGAATTTGATTCTTTGGATGCTGCAAAAAAATGGGCTAACAATGACCCATATATTGATGCAGGGGTTTACGCTAATGTAATCGTAAAACCATTCAAAAAAGTACTTCCTGCTTAATATTAATGATATGAATTTATAGTAAATATAAGCTCAAAAACCATAAAGAACTATAATGAAAAAACTTATTATTACTGCGTTAAGCGTACTTGCTCTTTCAGGGTGTGCTTCTAACGAACAACAACAAGAAATAGAGATGCTTGCCGATTATCGTGCGAGTATCCTTGCAAGTTCACTCCCTCTTGAAATGGGACAACTTACCTTAATCC
This sequence comes from Aliivibrio thorii, assembly GCF_057368585.1. Classification (NCBI taxonomy): domain Bacteria; kingdom Pseudomonadati; phylum Pseudomonadota; class Gammaproteobacteria; order Vibrionales; family Vibrionaceae; genus Aliivibrio; species Aliivibrio thorii. The sequence goes on from NZ_CM170654.1 coordinate 1,856,753, forward strand.
AAGTGAAAGAAAAACAAGGCGTGGTTGAGATGGTATTTTTAGATAGTGGTAACGGTGAAGTTAGCACAAACCAACTCATTGAAAAAAGCATCACTACTTATTGTGGAAGCAAAGAAATCCGCCCAGTGTTAAAGAAAGGTGTCGCTTATCGCTACCTTATTCGTAACGCTCGAGGGCAAAAGCAGAATGATATTTTTGTTAATGAGCAGTCTTGCATAGATCGTGAACCAGCCGAAGAAGAGTAATACAAATACAAAATGGCCTAACATTTATTCAAATGTTGGCCATTTAAGTTGCGACTTTAATTTCTTTACTACCACCGCTCCCTTTGTACATATCAATACCAAGTCATATCAATAACATTACCTATATATTTTCCATAAATAACAAGATCTAACACCTATTGTTAAAATACTTAATGACAAGATTAATAATAAGAGTTACCGTTAATGAAAATGAAAATGATTATCACTAACAAGAATTCATGACTATAACACACAAAAATTATTCTAAAATTGCTTTTCCATTCATTATATCAACCGTCACTCAACCTTTATTAGGTGCTGTTGATACGGCTGTTATTGGGCAAATGGGCATTGCTGAGTTAATTGGAGGTGTAGCCATAGGTACGGTTATCATGAACACCATCTATTGGCTATTCGGATTTTTTCGTGTCAGTACGACAGGACAAAGCGCAATAGCTTTAGGAAAAGGATGCCAGTCAAGTTTAATCAATAGCTTAATGAGACCGTACATTCTTTCGGCATCTGTCGGCCTTATCTTTATGATTTTCCAATCATTCATTTGGCAAGGGGCACTTTGGGTAATATCACCAGACCCTATTGTTGCAGAACAAGCTCATTTGTACTTTAGTATTCTGATTTATGGCGCCCCTTTTGTGTTAATGAACTATTCAATTATCGGATGGTTAATGGGGCAGGCAAAAGCAAAAGAGACTCTTTACACGCAGGTTTTCGGTAACATATTAAATATCGTTCTTGATGTGATCTTTGTTTTCTACTTTGACCTTGGGGGCGCTGGCGTTGCTTACGCTAGTTTAATTGCTCAAATCACAACCTTTATTATTGGAATAACCATCGTACTAAAAACAAGCAAAATCCCGGTATCTGCATTTTTACAATCCACAAAGCTCAGTAAACAAGATTTATCCGTCATTATTTCATCTAATTCTGATTTATTAATACGTACTATATGCATATTAGTCTTCTTTAATATGATCGCTCGTATAGGCTCGCAACTTGGTACTGACGTACTAGCAGCCAACGCAATTTTAATGCAGGTTACTTTTATTATTAGCTATATGTTTGACGGTATCGCTAATGCCTCAAGTGTATTCGCTGGTAAATCCATCGGACAAAAAGATAAAACAATGTTCAACCAAGTAGTAAAACTCAACGCACAATGGACTACTGGGCTCATAATTACTCTTACACTGGTGGTCATCTTATTCAAAAATAGCCTTATTTTACTCTTTACCGATCAAGTTGAACTCATCACTATTTATGACAATATGACACCGTGGTTAATCGTTTTTCCACTCGTTGCAGGATTTGGCTTAACTATCTATGGCATTTTTACTGGAACAGGAACAACCCGCCCAGTGAGAGACTCTAGTCTAGCCACGCTATTATTATTTTTGATTACACAAATATTCACCGTCAACTGGTGGAGAAATCATGGTCTATGGCTAGCATTTACCATTTTCTACCTTGGCCGAATCATGTTTTTATACCCATTTATTTATCAAATAAAACAAAAATTGCTTTAATTTAAAAATACGAGACAGAGTCTAATCACTAAATTCCGCCAGATTGAACTGTCTGGTCGACTTTTGGTTGATTTAATGTTAAATCAATCAATTGTTACTCTTCGACACTTTTCATTATTATTTCAAAATGATAGCATTGTTATGTTATAACATACCATTGAGTGAGTTAGTGTGAATTTACCTATCGTTTCAGTTAATCAATTAAGTGTATCAACGTCTTCAAGAGTATTATTTAACGATATTACTTTCGACGTCTCTCGTGGTGAATTATTAGCAATCATGGGGCCTTCTGGTATAGGTAAATCGATGTTATCCCGCGCTATTGCCGGTTTTACTTCAGATACTGTTCAAGTTAGAGGCCATATTTCTCTTTCTGGTTATGACGTATCTAATATTCCTTTACTAAACAGACCTGCAGCCCAACGCCCTGCTTTTATCTTTCAAGACGCTCTTCAAGCCCTTAATCCTTTAGTCTCTGTTGAAGGACAGCTATGTCTTGCATTAACAAGTTCTCAAACGAAGTTAAATAAAGTCACAAAAAAAACGATTATAGAACTTCTTAATAAACTTGAATTTTCAGATCCTGAATCAATTCTCCCTCTCTACCCAGGTCAATTATCCGGAGGTCAACGTCAACGAATATGTATCGCAATTGGCCTTCTAAGCAATGCTGAAGTTTTAATCGCAGATGAGCCAACGAGCGCCTTAGATCCCATAACAGAACAAGAGATCCTAACGTTAATTCGAGAGAATATTAAAGAGAAACAGCTTGCAGGGATATTAATTACTCATAATATTCAAAGTGCTCTTGCTTGTGACAAATTACTCGTCATCGATGAAGGAAGAATGGTTGCGTATGGACCACCTAAAGAAGCTTTAAACGCCAGTCCTCACTCTTTTTGTTGCTCATTAAAAGCGCTCATCGCATGAATAAAATAATCACATCGATTCAATTCGACAGCGTCTCTGTCCATCACTACTCTTTGCCTCGTTGGTTAGGAGGTAAGCCCTTTAAAGCTCTTAATAATATAAACTTATGTATTAAAGATAAAAACCTAGCTATTGTTGGTCCTTCAGGAGCAGGGAAATCAACCTTAATTGAATTATTATTTGGACTACGTAAAACAACGAGCGGCCATATCACACTCTTTGGGAATTCTTTGCCAATAAGCTCACGTAAAGCTCAAATCAGTGTATCTAAGCGAATGCAATTGATACCACAAGAACCACATACAAGCTTAAATCCTTACTACACTATTTATCAAATCTTGCGTGAGCCTCTTTTAAACCTTAAGGATAAAAGTGATCATACAGCAAAGATTAAAGAAACCCTCAAAGAAGTCGGCTTATCAAAGAAACTGCTGTCATTAACCGCACAACAGCTTTCTACAGGTCAAGCACAACGAGTTGCTATTGCTCGGGCATTAGTCGTTAAGCCATCAATTCTTATTGCTGATGAGCCAACCAGCAGCCTCGACCCTGTTAGTCGTCAAAAGATACTTGATTTATTAATGTCATTAAAATCACGCTTAAATATGCGCCTTATTTTAATTACACATGACTTGCAAGCAGCACAAACGTTATGTGATGACATTTTAGTCCTAGATCATGGAAAAGTAGCTGAATTTGGTCCATCTAACCAAATTATAACGGCGCCTAACCACCCCACCACTCAAGCCTTGATTAATGCTCAATCTCTAATCATACCTAATCAACCAACACAACTACTGGAATAAAACATCATTATGCGTCTCTATACAATAAAGCTAGCTTGCACGCTTGCATTGACTCTACCTTTGGCTGGCTGTTTTGATGCTAAAGTCGATGCTGATAAAGAAAATGTAACATCAGAAATTAACATTGCCATGATGCAACCACCAAGGACTGGTCTATCCCCTTTATCTGATGATGCGTTCAAGTTATCTCGATGGAGTACAGCAGAAACTCTAGTAAACTTAAATGCGCAATCTAACGCAGAACCAATGCTAGCAACAGCATGGGAACAAGTTGATCCTCTTACTTGGCATTTTACTGTTCGACAGGGTGTTACTTTTCATGATGGTTCAACATTAGATGCATTTGCAGTCACTAACTCTTTACAAAAAGCATTAGAAGCTGCGCCTAAACCTCGTATTCTTGATGGTATTGATTTAAAAATAAAAGCACTAAACGATTCTACTGTCGAGATTGGTACTACTTTTAACGACCCACTTTTACCAAACCGTCTATCTAGTCCTCAACTGGCAATTCTAGCTTCAGATGCTTATAAAAAAAATGGCCAAGTCGTACCTACTGGGATGGGAACTGGCCCATTTGAGCTAATCAAAATTAATGGTAGTACAAGTGCTAAACTTCATCGATTTGATGGTTATTGGGGTGAGAAAGCGCAAATAGATACTGTTAATGTTGAATATGTTCCAAACGGCTTCTCTCGTGCTGCCGCTCTGCGAACAGGTACCGCAGATATTGTTGAGGCCGTTCCTGTATCACAAATAGCCACAATTGATTCTGAATTACTTTATGAAGTAGCGATGCCAAGAACAAATACACTCTACTTAAATAACAAATCAAAAGTTTTCAGCCAAATCGCACTACGTAAAACCGCAGCAGCAGCTATCAATAAGCAACAAATAGTCGAAATGGTTTATGAAAACCATGCAGATATCGCTCAAGGCTTATTTGGTCCAGCACTGACTTGGGCCGCACCACTTCGACCAGAAACACCGCTTTTAGATAAAAACCTAAAAGCTAACGGAGAAACCATTGTCATTGGTACTTTCACTGACCGTGCCGAGCTTCCAGAAGTCGCAGCACTTTTAAAGCAGCAATTTGAAGCGGTCGGTTTTAACGTTAAGCTTGATATCCGTGAGTATGCTCAGATTGAAAATGATGCTTTAGCGGGTAAATTTGATGCATTTATTCTTTCTCGAGCAACAGTACTTGATTCGGGTGATCCTGTTGCTTACATGATGAGTGATTTTGGGTGTAAAGGTTCATATAACTTAGGTCATTACTGCTCAAAAGACGTTGATAGCGCGCTTTATCATGCCGATTTACAATCTTTAGGGGCGAAACGACAACAAGCCATTATTGATGCTGAACAAAAAATACTAAACGACTTTGCTGCTATTCCTTTATTACATGAACGTGTTATCCAAGGCGAAAGCAAAAGCATGATGAATGTAATCCGTGATCCTAGTGAACGTCGTTTAATTAACCAACAAACGCAGGTTAATTAAAGTAAATGTTTTCTGTTTCAACAATACGTCCAGCATTAGCAATATTAACCCCATGGTTATCCCGACTAATCTCACTTACTGCGGTGGTGATTTTAGTTGGTTTAATACCAGAAATTGCGGGCATAGATCCAAGCCAATCAATTCTTAGGGCACGGTCTGGTCAACAGCAATTGTTAACGGCTGAATCTTTGCAAGCGGTACGAACAGATCTTCAACTGGATCGTAGTGGTTTTGAACGATTAGTGGATTGGTTTTCTGGGCTAATAAGAGGTGATTTAGGTGTATCTTGGATAGATGGGTCTTCGGTGATCTCAGCAATCCAAAATGCACTATCTACCTCTCTATTTTTAATGTCTACCGCATTAATGTTGACTGTTATCCTTTGCAGTATAACTTTAATGAATACATTAAGACTTTGGAAAAAAGGAAAATTAAAAAGCAGTCATAACTCTTTAAGTATTGTTTTTATATCACTACCTGAATACGTTATTGCTTCTTTATTAATTTTATTTTTTGCTATCTGGCTTGGTTGGTTTCCCCCTTATGGTTGGCAAAGCTGGCAAAACGTTTGGTTACCCAGTTTAGCCCTCGCTTTACCTGCAAGTGGATTATTCAGCCGATTATTACACGATAGCTTAGTGCGAGTATTTAATGAACAATGGATCACAACTTGGTTATGCGCGAATGTACACACAAGCCAAATAATTCGGTTCGCCCTCAAAAAGGCACTCAGTAGTCTGCTCCCTCAAATTGCAATGATTATCATAGGGATCACTGGTGGGGCGGTTGCAGTAGAGCAAATTTTTTCGATTCCTGGAATTGGTCGACTCATTCTTAGTGCAACAAAAGCACAAGATCTGCCCATTCTTCAGGGTGGGTTATTAGTGCTATTGTTTTTATCTATTATGATCAGTAGTTTTGGGCTTCTATTACAGCAATTAATATTAGGCCATAGCCTTAAAAGCGGAAAATTAATTAGTAATCATTCAGCATTTCAATTTACTAAAAGCTTACCAAAACGATTGATCGCATTTAGTATTTTTTCATTCTTATTACTAATTGCTATTTGGTCATTATTTAGAGACCCATATTCTAGCCAGTTTGCTCGCTTAGCTTCAGCTAATATGCAAATTCCGTTAGGTGCCGATGGTATAGGTAGAGACTTATTGGCTCGTATTGGCACAGGCATGGTGTCAACATTTCAAGCTGGAATTTTAGCGACATTTCTAAGCTTATTGACAGGTATTATCATGGGACTTAATAGCCGCTTTACTCAAGGGCTTATTGAGATCACAAAAGGAGTTCCGTACATCGTTGCTGGATTATTAGTAGCTGGCATTTCAGGTATGAATGCGAACAGTGCACTCATCGCTATTGTTTTAGTGTCATGGGCACCACTGGCTGCACATTGCTCAAGCTTAATTTCTGAAGCTAAAGCCCAACCATATACTCATTTAGCGCCTACTTGGGGCACAAATAAGTTAAAAATTTTCCGTTTTTACTTATTGCCTTATATCCTGCCTCCATTATTACGACATACTCTATTAAAGTTACCTGTAATAACATTAAGCTTAACTTCTTTAAGTTTTATTGGATTAGGTGCAAAGCCACCGGAACCAGAATGGGGATTAATGATAGCAGAAAACCTTCCTTATATAGAAAGAGCTCCGCAAGGTGTCTTAGGTCCAATAGTTGGACTTATTCTTATGGGAGTGGCAATTAACCTATTGTTCGATGATTAATAGAAGCCCTCTTATCACAAGAGGCTTCTAATATAACGCTTACCTAACGCGTAAAACGCATCACTTTTAAGCCGCTTTCAGGATTAATATCTGCAAACTCTGGCGGGTTATCTAAACGCTCTACAAACTTCAGCTCTGGCGCCTCTTCAGCCATACCATCAATCAGGAAGTCCGTAGATACCGCTGGCGAATTCACACAAGCTAACACGTCACCCGTTTCACTCAATAAACTTGGTAAACGACGCAAGATCTTCTGATAATCTTTAGTTAAAGCAAAACTGCCCTTTTGAAAGCTAGGTGGATCAATAATGATGAGATCATATAGACCTAACTTCTTAATCTTACCCCACGATTTAAAAATATCATGACCTAAGAATTTTACTTTTGATAAATCATGTTCGTTTAAACGGTGGTTATCACGACCGCGGCTCAGCGGCCCTTTCGCCATATCTAAATTAACTACTTGAGTTGCTCCACCCGCAATCGCAGCAACAGAAAAGCCACACGTATATGCAAACAAGTTTAATACTGATTTGCCTTCACTGTGCGCTTGAACCCATTTACGACCATAGCGCATATCTAAAAATAGCCCCATATTCTGGTTCTTTTTAAGCTCTAACTGATATTTTAGGCCATTTTCAATAGCTACAGGGAAAGTCTCTTCACTACCCCAAACCACTTGAGTAGGTGCTAATTCTTGATAACGATGTTGTAATAAAATAGCTTGGCCTTTGGCATTTTTCCATGTATCAGATCCGGCAAACACGTGTAGCTTTGATTCTAGAGCTTCAACAAAAGTAGGCTCTTGCTCTTTAAATAACGCCACCACTAGTTGACCTTGAGAGCTCTGACTTTGAGAACCCTGACCTTGAAGCCAATCAACGGTAAGCTGTTCTAAGCCTTCAAAGCACTGACCACGGCCATGAAATAAACGACGAAGCTCATTCTGTGGTGTTGCTAGCTGTGCTTCTAAGTGAGTAAATAACGTATCTAATGCTTCTATCTTCATGATTTCTTCTTAATCTCTGGCCAAGTTAATGTCCACGGTGTTTGCCACTGCGCTAATCCTGCTTGAATGGTGTCATCTTGCCATTCATCGCCTTGTTTTGGGACTTCTACAAATTCAAACGCTTGCTCTTGATAAGTAAAGCGTAAAGCATACGCATGAAGATAACCACGATCTGCTTTAGATGAGCTATAAATTGAATCACCCAAAATACCCGAGCCGACACTTTTTAATGCAACTCGAATTTGATGAGTTTTACCAGTATGAGGCTTACATAAAAACAGGCGATTACCATTATGTGCAGCCGTTGAGAAAAACTGAGTAATTGCAGGGTTTTCTTTACTGTTGATCAGTTTCCATGACGCTCTACGTGAACGTTCCATATCGCCAATAACCAGACCTTGTTTTTTCTTAGGCTTTTTATCACCAATAGCGAGGTAATATTTTTCAACCAAACGCTTTGCGAACAATTGTGATAATTCACTTGCAGCAGACTGATTACGACCAATCAGCAATAGCCCTGACGTCATCTTGTCTAAACGATGAATTAAATAAAGCTGCTTATCACCAGTAACTTTAGCCAACTCAATCAATAATGAGGTTTCACCATCATCTTTATGAACACTGATGTTTGGGTGCTTATTTATAACAAGAAAATCTGAATTTTGATAAAGGATATCGAACATTGGCGCTCCTAAAATTGAGCGCAGAGTATAGCGAGGATGGTATCTCAATTCCAATAAAAACGCCGATCAGATGACCGGCGTTGAGTTATTATTTGTAATTAAAGAGGCTTACTTATGGCGTTCTTTCAGTTTATTGATCACATCATCGAACGATAGACCTTGATCTTGAAGCAGAACAAACAGGTGATACATTAAATCGGCTGATTCACACACTAACTCCGCCTTGTCACCCGACGTCGCTGCAAGCGCGACTTCAACGCCTTCTTCACCAACTTTCTGCGAAATACGTTTGGTGCCACGGGCATAGAGACTTGCTGTGTAAGATGAGTCAGGATCAGCATTCTTACGCTCGGCAAGTAGCTGTTCCAACTGATGAAGCCACACCAATTGCGTTTCTTCGGTTTTATCGCCATCCCAACAGGTGGTTGTTCCTGTGTGGCACGTTGGGCCTACTGGATTAACTTTAATAAGCAAAGTATCGTTATCGCAATCTAGAGAAATATTAACTAGATTCAAGCTATTGCCAGACTCTTCGCCTTTGGTCCATAAACGATTTTTAGTTCGAGAGAAAAACGTAACCTTCTCTGTTTTTAATGTTTTCGACAGTGCTTCTTGGTTCATGTAACCCATCATCAATACTTGGCTCGAACCAAAATCTTGAATAATAGCAGGCACTAACCCATCCACTTTTTCCCAATCAATTCGTGTTGCTAATTCTTGTTGGCTCATCGGCGCACCTCTACATCCTGTTGGGCTAAATATTCTTTTAATTCACCAATATTGATGATTTGTTTGTGGAATACCGATGCTGCTAATGCACCGTCCACGTTTGTTTTTTTATAGGCATCGGCAAAGTGAACCATTTCACCTGCACCGCCTGATGCAATTAATGGCACATGACACACTTCTCGTACCATTTTTAATTGCTCAAGATCGTAACCGTTACGCACACCATCTTGATTCATCATGTTCAATACAATTTCACCCGCACCGCGTTTTTGAACTTCTTGCACCCAATCTTTAGTTTCCCATTTGGTTGCTTTGGTACGCTCTTCATCGCCGGTAAATTGGTAAACTTGGTATTTACCCGTTTCTTTATCAAAGTAAGAGTCAATTCCTACAACAATACACTGAACACCAAATTTATCGGCAAGTTCTGTGATCAGCTCTGGGTTCGCCAGTGCTGGTGAGTTAATTGATACTTTGTCAGCACCAAATTCTAAAATCTTCGCAGCATCTTCGGCGGTTTTAATACCGCCTGCCACACAGAATGGAATATCAATCACTTCAGCGACGCGTGCGACCCAGCTTTTATCGACTACGCGGCCATCACTTGATGCGGTAATATCATAAAATACCAATTCATCCGCGCCTTCTTCGGCATAACGCTGCGCTAACGGAACGATATCACCAATAATTTCATGGTTACGAAATTGAACGCCTTTGACCACTTGTCCATCTTTAACATCAAGACAAGGAACTATTCGCTTTGCCAACATTGGAATGCCTCCCCTGCGGTAAACTTGCCATCAAGCAGTGCTCGACCCACAATCACACCTGCAACACCTGAGCCTTTCAACGCGGCGATATCATCCAGTGACCCTATGCCGCCAGAAGATTGAAATTGCACTTGTGGATATTGTTTGCATAGGTCTACGTAGAGTTCTACATTCGATCCTTGCAGCGTGCCATCGCGTGAGATATCAGTGCACAAAACATGCTTCAAACCAACCGTTAGGTAATCTTCAAGCAGCGCTTCAATCGTTACGCCTGAGTCTTCTTGCCAACCTGAAATAGCAACGTTACGTATGCCGTTTTCATCAATGTTGATATCTAGCGCTAATACGATTTTTTCTGCTCCGTATTTTTCCATCCAACCTTTGACTAATTCTGGCTGCTTTACTGCTGTCGAACCTACAACTACACGTTGTGCGCCTGCATTCAATAAATCTTGTACGTCTGCTTCATTACGTACACCACCACCAATTTGAATATTGGCAGGGGTGCTTGCTAACAAACGAGCAATCAAATCTAACTGACGTGCTGTTGTGTCTTTTGCACCAGTTAAATCAACAAGATGTAGCCAATTTGCACCTGCTTGGTGATACAGATTAAACTGCTCAGCCGGATCAACTTTATATTCTGTTACTTGCCCGTAGTCGCCTTGAAACAGACGAACCACTTGGCCTTCAATTAAATCTAATGCTGGAATGATCATAAATATCCTTATTAACAGAGCCGAGAACATTCGCTACGCTCATTACGAGATCCGAGGGACGAGTAAGAGCCCTAAAACCTCGAAGCGAAGCGACCTCGCACCTCGTCCCTGCTCTTATAGCTCCAAAAAGTTCTGAATAAGCTTTGAACCCACTTTACTTGAGCGCTCTGGATGAAACTGAACTCCGTAATAATTACCCGCTTGTAGTGCGGCGGTAAACGGCTGTCCGTAATCACAAGAAGCAATCGTATAATCACCTACTTGCATGCCAAAGCTGTGTACAAAGTAAAAATAACTGTTCTCTGGAATATCTTTAAACAGCGGATTTCCATCGACAGGCTTAATTGTATTCCACCCCATGTGAGGCAGCGGTAAATCACCGGTTTGAAGCTTACGAACTTCGCCGTTACACAAGCCTAAACACTCTACAATTTGATCCGCTTTTTGGCCTTTCTCTTCAGAAAGCTTACCCAAAAGTTGCATTCCTAGACAGATACCTAATAGTGGTTTTTCAACTTGTTTAACCAGTTCGATAAGATCACGTTCAGCCAAGTTTTTCATCGCTTCACTTGCGGTACCTACCCCTGGTAAAAACAGCTTATCTGCCGCTAATACCACTTGAGGATCTCTGCTTATCGTAACGGTATAACCCAAACGCTCAATCGCAAATCTCACCGACGATACGTTAGAGCAACCTGTATCAATAATAACGACATTTTGATTTGTCATAGTCACTCCTACAATACGCCTTTTGAACTTGGCAGTTCATTACCTTCCACTTTAATCGCTTGGCGTAACGTACGGCCAAACGCTTTAAATAGGCTTTCAATAATGTGGTGATCATTATGCCCTGCAGAAGAAAGGTGTAGAGTACAAGCAAGAGTATCAGTTAGAGAGCGGAAGAAGTGAACCACCATTTCTGTTGATAAATCCCCCACTTGATCACGACTAAATTCAGCATCAAATTTCAGATATGGACGACCTGATAAATCCAGCGCACATTGTGCTAAACACTCATCCATTGGTAAGCTAAAACCAAAGCGGCCAATACCACGCTTATCACCCAAGGCTTCTTTTAACGCTTCGCCTAGTGCAAGCGCCGTATCTTCAATGGTGTGGTGATCATCAATATGTAAATCACCTTCTACATTGATCTTCATTTGGAAACCGCCGTGCGTAGCAATTTGATCAAGCATGTGATCAAAGAAACCAAGACCAGTACTGATCTCATTGCCACCTTGCTCATCCAAATTAACAAACACTTTAATGTCCGTTTCTTTGGTTGTACGTATTACTTCTGCAGTACGTGCATTTACGGTCAGATCTTTTAAGATCGCAGGCCAATTCATTGTCTCAGGATGATATTGAATACCACGGATCGCCATGTTCTCAGCTAGTTGAAGATCCGTTTGGCGATCACCAATCACGACTGAGTGTTGAAAATCCACTTTCCCACCTTGAAGATACTCTTTTACCATGCCTAACTTTGGTTTGCGGCATGAGCAGTTGTCTTCTTCAAAGTGAGGACAGATCAGTACATCATCAAACTTCACACCTTGAGATTCAAAAAACTCCATCATCATATTGTGTGGCGCATCGAACTCATCTTGTGGGTAGCTATCTGTACCTAAACCGTCTTGGTTGGTTACCATCACTAAACGGTAACCGGCATCTTGAAGAGAAAGTAGAGAAGGAATAACCAAAGGTTCAAACTTTAGCTTATCTAAACGGTCTACTTGAAAATCCACCGGCGGCTCAACAATTAAGGTGCCATCACGGTCAATAAATAAAATCTTTTGTTGTTTGCTCACAGGAACGTCCTTTTAATTCTTCTTTTTTTTAATTTTATCCCCAACGCCTTATTCCTAAGCTTGAAGGATAAATGATACCAATCACAGTAATTGATTACGGATAAAGCCCAATGTTTTTTCACATTCTTCGCGGTTACCCACACTGATACGTACACAGTCTTTAATTGGTGAATTACGTAAAATAATGCCGTGATCCCATGCTGCTTTAAATATTGCATCGCCATCAGAGAACTGCACTAATAAATAGTTACCCCAACCCTCATGGACAGTGACACCATTCAATACCATTAACCCTGCGTGTAAATAAGCACGGTTAGCACTTAAATCAAGCATTTGGTATTTCATACGAGCTAACCCTGCTTCTGATAAAGCTTGAGTCGCAATTTCAGCTACAGGAACTGGAACTGGGTATGGCGCAATCACTTTAAGTAATACATTAATCAGTTCTTCATTTGCTAATGTAAAACCACAACGTAAGCCAGCCAGTGCAAAGGCTTTTGACAGCGTACGTAAGATAGCAAGGTGTGGATAATCAGCCAGTAAATCGACCGTAGACTTCTCTATACAAAAATCAATGTAAGCTTCATCCATAACAACAATGGCGCGATCTTTTGTCATCTCAAGCAATGAAAGAATGTCTTTACGATTAACGATGTTGCCCGTTGGGTTATTTGGACTACACACAAATACAACTTTGACATTTTCTAAGCTTGCTTCTATTGCTGGAAGATCTAGCTGCCAATCAGAAGTAAGTGGCACCGTTTTAGTCTTTACACCAATCGTTTCTGCACTGATTGAGTACATGCCATAAGTTGGTGGACAATATAAAATCGCATCTTCATTTGGCTCACAGAACGCACGAACTAATAACTCAATGCCTTCATCAGCACCGCGTGACGTTAGCACTTGCTCTGACCTTACATTTGCGTAAGCCGCATAAGCATTAATTAGCTCTGGTGGTTGACATTCGCTGTAACGATTAAGGCGTGCAAAATTGAATTTGTATTCATTATCAAATGGAGATTCATTGGCGTTTAACCACACATCCCCTGTACCACCAATACGGCGGGCAGAAAGATAAGGCGTTAATGCTTGCACTTGTTTTCTGGCTAACTTTTCCATCATGAATTCCTATTGATTCGTATCTAGCTGATTAGCTTCTAACTTAGCTAACTTTTCAATTCTGATTGTAACCGCTCGTTTGTGCGCATCAAGTCCTTCTGCATCTGCCATTGTGACTACCGTTGAAGCTAACCCTTTTAAACCATCTGCTGTTAATTCTTGCACTGTCATACGTTTAGAGAAATCCGCAAGACCTAAGCTTGAATAGGTTCTCGTATAACCGTAAGTAGGCAATACATGGTTGGTCCCTGAAGCGTAATCCCCTGCTGATTCTGGTGAGTAACTTCCTAAGAAAATAGACCCCGCATTATCAAGTAGCGGCAACAATTCACGTGGACTTTTAGTTTGAACAATTAAATGTTCAGGACCATAAAAATTTGAAATAGAGACACATTGTGTTAGTGATTCTGCAATAATTAACAAGCTTGAGCCTAGCGCTTGACGTGCAATATCAGAACGAGATAACTCTTTCAGTTGCCTCTCTATTGAATCTGCCACTTGATCTGCGATGATCGGCGATGGCGTAACAAGAACCACTTGTGAGTCCGGGCCGTGTTCAGCTTGACTTAATAGATCCGCAGCAATGAAATCAGGATCTGCTGTCTCATCTGCAATAACCAAAACCTCAGATGGACCTGCAGGCATATCAATTGCTGCACCACGGAAATCATTAGATACCTGACGCTTAGCTTCAGTGACGTATGCGTTACCTGGACCAAAAATCTTATCGACTTTAGAAACCGACTTAGTGCCATACGCCATAGCAGCAACCGCTTGAGCGCCACCAATGTTGTACACTTCATCAACCTTACACAGTTTAGCAACATACAAAATTTCATCAGCGATTGGCGGAGGAGAACACAACACCACTTTTTGACAACCAGCTATTTGCGCAGGAATACCTAACATTAATACGGTTGAGGGTAATGGCGCACTGCCACCTGGAATATACAGACCCACTTTATTAATCGGCATTGTGATTTGCTCACACACGACACCTGGCTGTGTTTCTACTTTAATTGGCTGTGGTTTTTGAGCTTTGTGAAACTTAGAGATATTGCTGTACGCTTGTTGTAGTGCCGCTTTCATCTCTTCAGATAAACGTTCACTCGCCGCATCAATCTCTGATTTAGATACCCGAATTGATTCTGGTCTCACCCCATCAAATTTTTCAGTTAATGCTAATACACCGGCATCACCGTCTTGCTTAACAGTATTAATGACACTGGTTACTGCTGCTGTGATGTTCGCGCCTTCGGTAATCGCAGGGCGTTGTAAGACGGTATCTTGTTGTGAATCACTTAATGATTGCCAAACTAGGGTCTTCATAATGGTTACTCCATCATCTTCTCAATTGGCAGAACAAGAATAGAACTCGCACCCAGTGCTTTTAGTTGTTCCATTGTTTCCCAGAATAGATTTTCAGTACTTACTAGGTGAACCGCTACTTTTGCACCATCACTCGATAGAGGAAGAACTGTTGGATCTTCTGCCCCCGGAAGTAGTGATTTAATCGCTTCTAATTTATCTGTTGGTGCGTGTAGCATGATGTATTTAGATTCTTTGGCTTGAATACAGCCTTGCATGCGTGTCAGTAACTTTTCAATTAGTGCGGCTTTATCTGCATCAAACTCGCCTTCACGTTGAATTAATGTTGCTTTTGAGCGGAAAATCACTTCAGCTTCTTTTAGACCATTAGCTTCAAGCGTTGCACCTGTTGAAACTAAATCAGCAATCGCATCAGATAGCCCAGCACGTGGGGCTACTTCAACAGAGCCGTTTAGGATACAAGTTGAGAATGGAATACCTTTTTCATCCATAAAGCTTTTAAGCAATTGTGGGTAAGTCGTTGCGATACGTTTACCTGCAAGATCTTGTGGTCCGTTGTACGTTTCATCTTTATCGATAGCGATAGATAAACGGCAACCACCAAAGTCTAAACGACGTAGAGTAGTAAATGCTGAAGGCTCACCAAGCGCTTTACGCTCTAGACGCACTTCTTCTAATTCATTTTCACCAATCACACCTAAATCAACCACACCATCCATGATTAAACTTGGAATATCGTCATCACGAACTAACAATAAATCAATTGGCATGTTTTCAGAATGAACCACTAGGCGCTCACCCGAGATGTTAAATTTCATGCCGCAGCGCTTAAATAGCTCTTGGCACTCTTTAGATAAACGGCCTTTCTTTTGAATCGCGATGCGTAAACGTTGTGCTGACATAATCTCTTCCTTGTAAAAATGTAATTCTAAATTTGCTGTTAACTATCAATTGCTCAATTCTTTGGTCATAAAACGAAAAAACCCTCAGAAGTTTTACCTTCCGAGGGTTTGAAATTGTATTCATCGGAAGGAAATTCTAATTGCCTTCCGGATATGCATATCCTCCCGAAAGACTACTCAGGATGATGGTGATGATGATGAATGTTCAGACCTTGAATACGCATAATTATAAACCTTTAGTAACAAATTGATTTTGTTTTTAACCTTGTAAACACATTATCAAACTGTGGTTTTATTTCAACAAAAAAGATCATATTTTTTAAAGAAAATTTGTTCAGCATTAAAAGTTCAAGATCTTGCTCTGATAACTCTCTTTATTCAGACGAAAAAAAGCCAGTCATAATGACTAATGCCACTCGCTTAAGGGCGAGTGGTATGTTTATTAGGATATTTGACTGCCTTTTTTAAAACTGCTCGGGGATATGGTTTCCTATTCCGTTTCTTGGGGAGAATAAGCCGTTTCCCACTTTCCCTGAGAGCCTTTAAGTTTTTTGGTATCGCTCCAGGGCTTCGTGTATCACTCGCCCAAATCATCTCGTCCATAATTAAAAATAGTGCATTGATAAAGCTGATCCGCAGGGGCTCAACTTCGTGCTGTTTAGCCATTTCAGCCATTTCCAGCCTTACTATGTTGTAGCTGGTTAATATTCCCCATAACTCCTGATATACGCCAACTTTTTTCTTGCTTCGTAATACTGGCTTGTTCTGCAACTGATACTGCTTGAGCTCTCCGTAACTGCGCTCGATTTCCCAACGCTCCCAATACACTTTAACCAATGTATCAAATGGGTAGCGTTCCGGACATAGGCAAGAAGTAATAAAGCCTTTGATTTCACCTGTAGGCGTTGGGATAAGAATAAGTCGAGCCTACCACTTTTTATCAAGATAAGGAGCAAGCTTTTGAGCTTGTGGTGAAACGGGCATATCAATGAGATGATCATGTTCAGTATAACTCTCAACGATGTCATAACGCATCTTAGCCTTGATTGGTGTTAACCAATGAGTGTTACTGCTTGCGCCACGCCAGGTGGTAAATAGCTCTGCAGAAGTGAACCCTCTATCAAAGAGTGTTAATGAATCATCAGGTGCTGAGCCCACTAGTTGTTGAGCATAGGATATTTCACTATTTGTCACTGGCCCAAAAGCAGCATCAGAGACAAGATGGCTGCGTGTTGACATCAATGTTACCGCCAGTACACTCGGAAGCGATGCCCCTTTTTGAGCAAAGCCGAAATGTTGATTTTCTTCTGTATTATGAGTTTTGAAATGTGTGCCATCGACACTAAGAAGCTTCAAACCGCAAACTTCATCAAAGTCTGACTGTTGCTCCCACTGTTGTGCTGTAGTTTTAAATAAGTAGCGCATAGGTTTATCACCGAGACGTTCTTTTCCCTTGATAATACTGCTTGTTGCCATAGGCGTGAATTTGCCATCCACATCAGGGAATGCCAACTCCAACTTATCACAGACATCTTGAATGGAGCGATTACGCTGGAGCCCAATCCCTAGAACTAGCCAAACAGCTTGTTCAGCGGGTAGTCGGCGTTTTCGGAGCGATGTTCGTCCCGTTTGTTGAATCGCTTCTTCAACCCACTCTAAAGGAATATGTTTACTGAACACATCGATTGGACGTTCGTGGCAAAACTCTGCGGTAATTTGTAACTCTTTTGAAAATTCAGACATAAAAAATCGGCCGTAACTTACGTTACGACCGATTATGAGGCATCTGGAGGATCGTTCAAGTAGCTAAACGATCGGCATTAGTCATAATGACTGGCTTAATAATTTGATTTACTTAAATCAAGAGATTAGAAGTAGTAGTAACCAGCTGCGAATACGTAAGTTTCTTCGTCATCACCGCCAGCATCAAGGTCTTGACGTACGTCGATACCCATATCCATGTTCTTAGCTAGCGTGTACATTGCTGCAACGTTCACGTAAGAATAGTCAGTATCAACATTAGCTTCTTCTTCCGTGTTGCCCGCGTAACCAGCTGCTAGAGTTAGGTCTTCAGATACTGTGTAACCTGCAGATACATAGTAACCAGTGTTAGTCATATCTTTAGCCGTTGTATCTGTTTCTTCGATCCAGAAGTTAGCACCAAGTTTAACTGCACCTAGCTTAACGTTACCTGTTACAGTGTATACATCGTAATCAGAATCACGAGTTTCGTAACCAGCGTATACATTGAACACTTCTTGTTCGATACCAACGTAACCATTCACGCCTTTTTCAGCAGCTACATGAACATCATCAGTTTCGAAGTAAGAAACACCGTAAGCGAAGCCATTTGTTGCGCCTTGGAATTTAACTACGTTGAATGCATCAGATGCATCGCCAGCAGAAGCACCGAACTCGTATGTAAAGTCACCAGCACCATCTACAGCATCTAATGCCGTGTCATTTTCCCAACCGTAAGAAGCGATACCAAAACCAGTATCAAAACCTAACCAAGCTTTATCTACGTCAGTAGCAGGACTTGAATTCTTCTCAGTAGAAGATGCTGATTTCTCTTTGCTGTCTGTTGTGTAGTTCAACATAAAGTCAGTTTCAAAGTAACCAACAACACGGTTGTTACGGTAGTTAACTGCTAGAGTTAAACCTGTAGCCCAGTCATCATAAAATGCTTTAGTACCAGTGTCGTAGTAACCACCAACACCAACAGAACCAGATACTGAGAATTGGTCTTTATGCATTGCATCAAATGCAAACATGTCTTCGTTTTTACTGTTTTGGCTGCTTGTATCAACAGCAAATGCTGATGCTGAGATACTTGCGATTGCAAGCGCTAAAAGAGTCTTTTTCATAATAAGTCCACTGCCTTTTCTTAGAAAGATTTGGAAATCCGTTTTCCGGTTCCCTTTTTTATATATCTGGATTGCTACAGAAGCATCTTAATGTGCAACTTGTTAGCATCTCGATTTCTGGAGAGTACTTTGCTAAATATTTCTCATGGTGTCAACGCGTAAAGTCAAGAAAAGTAAAAATTAATAAAGCGATGTAATACAGCGAGTTACAGGGGGACGAGGTTATTTGTGACGAAGATCAACACCAAAAACATAAAAAACCATAAAGCAAAAAAGAGAAAACTAAGAACCAAACATCACAACCAATTGATAAATAAACCTATTAAATAAAAATAAACATAAACCACAAAAAGCAAAGCCATACTAAAGCTTATTATTTACAAATAAAAACTGAGAACAAAAAAGGTTAAAAATAATTGATGTTTTACTTATATTTTTTCTATTTTTAAGAATGACAATACAAGATTTATAAGAAAGACTAAAAATCAATTGTGACCTACTTCCCAATTTTTACTTCATAAAAAGAACCAATAAATGTCGAGCCTAAATAAAGAGCAAAAAAAAGCTAGCGATTAAGCCAGCTTTGATTGTTATATATTCACATTAGAAGTAGTAGTAACCTGCTGCGAATACATAAGTCTCTTCATCTGCCGCACCGGCTTCAAGGTCTTGACGAATATCAATACCCATATCCATGTTTTGAGCAAGCGTATACATTGCAGCAACGTTCATGTAAGAGTAATCAGTCTCTACTTTTGAAATTTCTTTGGTATTAGCAGCATAACCAGCAGCTAGTGTTAGATCTTCACTTAACGCATAACCAGCAGATAGATAGTAACCAGTATTCTCTTTATTAGTTAGGTTTTTACCTGTTAAATCTTTAGCATCTCCATCTTCAATCCAGAAGTTAGCACCAAGCTTAACAGCACCAAGTTTAACATTACCAGTAACAGTCATTACATCATACTCAGCTTCATCGCGAGTTTCATAACCAGCGTAAACATTGAAGATTTCTTGTTCAATACCAACGTAACCATTCACACCTTTATCGGCAGTAACATGCGTATCACCTGTTTCAAAGTAAGATACACCATAAGCAAAACCACTTGTTGAACCCTGGAACTTAACAACGTTAAAACCATCTGATGCATCACCCGCAGAAGCACCAAACTCATAAGTGTTATCACCCGCGCCATCTACAGCATCAAGTGCCGTATCATTTTCCCAACCGTAAGAAACAATACCAAAACCAGTATCAAAACCTAACCATGCTTTATCTACATCAGTAGCAAATTCAGAACCTTCATTTAAAACAGGTGACGTCTTGCTATCAGTTGTATAATTCAACATGAAATCAGTTTCGAAATAACCAACAATACGGTTATTACGATAGTTAACAGCAAGTGTTAGACCAGTCGCCCAATCATCATAAAGTGCTTTAGATTTTGTATCGTAATAACCACCAACACCTACAGAACCAGAAACAGAAAACTGATCTTTATGCATTGAATCAAATGCAAACATTTCATCATTTTTACTGTTTTGGCTGCTTGTATCAACAGCAAAAGCTGAAGTCGAGATACTTGCGATTGCAAGTGCTAAAAGAGTCTTTTTCATAATAATCCACTGCCTTTTCTTAGAAAGATTGGAAATCCGCTTTCCGGTTCCCTGTTTTTATATAATTTTACCCTGCATAGACCAACACATCTAACCGTGTGATTAATCAATGCTTTTGAATTCGAGAGCTACTTTGCAAAATCTTTCTTCTTATGTCAAATTCAAACCTAAAGATCCATAAAAACACACAAAGCAATATATAACAACAACTTACAACCAAAAAAGGAGCAACCTCAAGGTTTTATCTATTTCAAAAAACACAATTTATAAATATTTATTTTCAGCCATAAAAGAATATAACACTATAAATACTCACAGATTAACCACACTAAAAAATAAAACACTTCAAAACAACAAAATAAATTTATTTACCTCGATCCAAACCTTAACATTTATATTTTTTTTGTTCTCATATCTTGGTTTCGTGACGAAAGTCTCTAATTTATTACACAAGAATCTATTTTTTGCAGGAGATCACATTTAGGCAGGCATGCTACAATGTTTTTTTCTATTCGATTGAGTCGATTCATGTTGAACAAAGCTGTTACTGATTGCATTCGCGAAAGCTATAAAACACTGCAAGACCAACTTCCCGGCTTTATACCTCGCCGCGCACAAAACTATTTAGTAGCAGAAATCGCTAAATCACTTGCTGGTGAATATAGTGAGACGCATCGCATGATTGTAGCAGAAGCAGGAACAGGAATTGGTAAATCCTTAGCTTATCTGCTAAGTGCAATCCCTTTCGCTAAGTTGAATAATAAAAAAGTAGTAATTTCAACCGCGACAGTTGCACTCCAAGAACAATTGGCACATAAAGACTTACCTTTTTATCGCAGAATCTCACCGCTACCCTTCTCTTTTATTATTGCTAAAGGACGTCAGCGTTATTGCTGTAGCCATAAACTGGCTTTATTAGTTGAAACGAACCACGAAGAAGATAAACAAGCAGCCTTATTCACAGAAAAACCTAAAAATAAAGATTTAGAACTTTTGAGAAGAATGAATAAAGCGCTTTCTGAAGGGAAATGGGATGGCGATAGCGACGGTTGGCCAACAACCATCCCCTCTTCTATATGGCAATCGATTGTTTCAGATAAATATAGCTGTCATAACGGCTTGCCAATGCATCGTGACTGTCCCTTTCAAAAAGCACGAGAACATCTAGATAAAGCAGATGTAGTGATCGCTAATCATAGCTTAGTTATGGCAGATATTGACTTAGGTGGCGGGGTCGTGCTCTCTGAACCTGAACAAACGATTTATATTTTTGATGAAGCGCACCATTTACCTCATGTAGCCCGAGAACACTCATCAGCCGCAGCAAATTTAAAAGGAACCGCATCTTGGTTAGAATCGCTAAACAAATCCGTAAGTAAGTTTTGTAATCTTGCCGATCAAAAGCGCGTTAATCGTTTTCAAAATACGCTCCATGAAAACTTACAAGAATTAATTCCCTCTTTGAATCAGCTAAGCAAGCAATTTGATCCCACCTTATTTAACGATGATGGTATTTATCGCTTTGAACATGGTGAAATCCCAACATGGCTTGCGGAACAAGCTAAAGATTTAAAAGAGCTCTCAACTAAAGCAAATCAAGCCTTAGCTAAAATTAGTGATTTAATTTCTGAACGAATGAAAGATGGAGAGCTTGCACCAAGAATGGCTGAGCCGGCATTAGCAGAAATGGGGTTCTATCTTCAACGATTGGAAAATTTGGCTCAAGTTTGGTTCTTAATGGCAAAACCTAATAACGACAAAGGAGCTCCCCTTGCTCGTTGGTTAGAAAAAAGTAAAGACAGAGAAAGTGACGTTGTAATTAATGTATCTCCTCTTGAAGTCGGTTGGCAATTAGATCAAAACCTATGGAGTCGAGCAGCGGGTGCCGTTATTGTATCTGCAACCATGCGAGCTTTAAATAGCTACTCCTTCTTCTGTCGACAAGCAGGTATTTCAGAGAAACCTGAAGATGGTGTTCGTTTTCTTTCTTTAGCCTCACCATTTAATTACCAAGAAAATGCACAACTAGTGATCCCCAAATTACCTATGGAACCTTCTGCTCCTGGTTTCACTGATCTACTAATCGAAGAATTGCCTTTGTATCTAGCAGATCAAACATCAAGTTTGGTTTTGTTTTCTTCTTATTGGCAAATGAATAAAGTTGCTGAAAGTATAGAAAAAATAGCAAAAAAACAAGGATGGAGTCTATTGGTTCAAGGTCAAGAATCTCGCCAAGAAATAATTAAAAAGCATAAGAAATTATGTGAAGCTAACAAAGTCAGTATTTTATTTGGTACTGGCAGTTTTTCTGAAGGCTTAGATTTACCAGGAAATCTATTAACCAATTTAATTATTACAAAAATACCCTTTGGTGTTCCAACCTCTCCTGTTGAGGAAGCGCATTCTGAATATATTGAAAGCCGAGGGGGCAACCCATTTATGCAGATCAGCGTTCCAGAAGCGAGTAAAAAATTGATTCAATCCGTTGGGCGATTACTGCGTAAAGAAGAAGATTCTGGTAGAGTTGTGCTGTTTGATCGCCGCGTTATAACCAAACGTTATGGCAAAGCGCTTTTAGATGCATTACCTCCTTTTAAGAGAGTGATAGAGTAAGCTTTATTACGAAATAATCGCACATTGCGATTCTACTACTAATGCCAATAATTAGATTATTTTAATAGTGCTCAATTATTGGCATTAATACCATTATACATATCATTATATAAGAGCCTGTATGGAATTTCTTGAGCCTAGTACCCTGATTGTTTTGGGATTAGTTGCCTTTATCGCTGGATTTATTGATGCTGTTGCTGGTGGAGGGGGAATGCTAACTGTACCCGCTTTACTTTCAATTGGTTTACCGCCACATATCGCTTTGGGTACAAATAAACTTGCAGCTACTTTCGCGTCATCAACAGCAGCATTGACTTATTTTAAAAAAAAACTATTCGACCCTAATTTTTGGAAAGCCTCTTTTATTGCTACACTTTTTGGCGCAACCTTTGGCACATTACTTGTAAATTACATTTCAACTGAATGGCTAGAGAAAGGCCTGCCTTTAGTTATTTTAGCTGCCGCCCTTTATACCATTTGGCCAACTCGTGTTATATCAGACCAAAATGTACTCCCAGAGAAAACACCTAAGTTAAAAAAACAGCAGATCATACAAGGCTCAATATTAGGGTTTTATGATGGTGTTGCTGGTCCAGGTACAGGTGCATTTTGGACAGTAAGTAGCATGGCAATGTATCGCCTTAATATTTTACTTGCTTCTGGTTTAGCAAAAGCGATGAATTTCACTAGTAATTTTACCTCATTAATTACGTTTGCTATCCTTGGCCATATCAACTGGGCCTTAGGCCTTACTATGGGCGTATGTTTAATGGCAGGAGCATTTATTGGCGCTCACTCTGCTATTCGTTTTGGTTCTAAGTTTATTCGTCCTGTATTTGTAACAGTTGTTTGTATTCTAGCCGTCAAATTAGCTTTAGATGCTTGGTTTTAAAGCCACTCTGTTTATGCCGAGGTTCATATGACAAATTTTAGTTCTATTGAAATCATGCTTGAGCAACTGGGTAAAACGGCTGCTGAAATAGATCGTCGTCGCGGTGAGCAACGTTTACCTTTATTTGATGAACGATTGTTTGGCTGCCGAAGTCGTTACCTTGTTCCATGTATCAATGAAACAAAAGAAACACTCAAATCAATACAGCGTGAAGAACAATCAAACATTCTCACAGCACAACGCGCTGAATACTTAACTCAAATGCTTGTCTCACAGATCCAAGCCGTTCAGCGCGAAGTAGCAACTCAACGTATTCGCTCTAATGAGCCTCGTCCAAAAGGCAGTTATAAAAAACCAATTAGTGATATGTACCAAGACTTAGCCCAACATCAAGAATGGGAGCGTCGATTAACTCAAATGGTACGCGAGCAAGAACATACTGTGAATCAGTGTAATTCATTTGCTCAACAACAAGGATTACAAAAAACACTCTTAACCACAGAAAAGCGATTACAACGCTGTAAAGAAGCAATGAAACGCCTAGAGCAACAAATAACTTATCGAGAGCAGAATGACTAATAAACCTAAACTAACAAAAAACACAGAGACTATTGTGGGTGCAGAAAAAACAAATAGTCCTCTTGATAACGCTCCTGATGACATAAAACTCGCCGTAGATTTAATTTATTTATTAGAAAATAATAATGTTGAAATCAAAACAGCAATTAGCGCGTTAAAAATAGTGCTTAATGATTTCGAAAATAAATAGACATCCGACTCATTTTTGAGACGAGTGCAACCTAATCAAACCTTTATGAAATAGTTCTATTTGATTTGTTTTCATAAAAATTAGATCTATTTCCCAATTAATTTTCATCGAAAATTATTCCTCTTTATTATTTTATTTTAGCCATTTAATATTTATATATAAATAGATTTGTAATAACAATCAAATCAATAATAAATAATTAAAACGTCATCATATCAGTATTGATAAAAAGCAATCTAATGCTTACATCGACTGGTATTAGCTAGGGTAAATATGTTTTCTTATAATGAAATCCTCACTGACATATCAGAAGAGGATCGCTTAGGCATAGATTTTACTTATGAACCTGAGTTTGAATCTATTGAGAATGAAATAAACAAAGCCACAGATCTTTTTGCCACAAGCAAAACAGACTGGCAGGTGGTTCACGTTAATTCATTGAATTTAATATCAAAAAACAGTAAAGACTATCGTGTACTTTATTGGATGTTACTTTCATTTCAGCATATTTCATCATCTATTGATTATATTTCTCTTTTAACATTAATTAATGAATTCATCATTAAATATAGAGATAACATTTACCCAAAAAGAGCAAAACAACAATATTCCTCTATTAACAAAATAGTTAATGTTATTAATGAAGAAACTAAATCAATAACTAGCAATATGCTAGACATTGAAATTATTGATAATCTAATAGATATTTTATTAAAGTTAGATGAATCAATAATTTCTATTTTCGAGTCAAAAACAGACACTCTTTCTTTATTAATAAGCCACGTTAATAAACATAAAAAACGAGTAACATCAGAGGCTACACCATCAACAATTGAACCAATAAAAACACCTTCAACTCAATCCATTAATACTATATCTCACTCAACAAGCATTTCATTATCACATGCAGATATCGCTAATGAACGTGATGCAAATAAAGCATTACGTCATCTGCAAGAGGTCACTCGTAATCTTTCAAAATATTGGCTTAATCAGAACATTGGTGACGAAAAAGCTTATCAATTAAGTCGTACATTAACCTGGGTCACTATCACTCAAACGCCGTCAAGTAACGACGATAACATCACGGCGCTCAAACCTGTTCCACAAGCAAGACAACAGCATTTAATTCAACTAAAAAATCAAGCAAATCATACAGCCTTGCTTATAGACCTTGAAGAGAGTCTATCTAAGTCTCCTTTCTGGCTTGATGGCCATTTCATGGCATGGGAAACCTTGTCTGAATTAAACTATCACGATGCCGCTCAATCTGTAACAGATCAGCTTTCCTTACTTATCAAGAAAGCCCCTAAAATTACAGATCTTAAATTTGATGATGGTTCTGAATTTGCTAAACCAGAAACACAAATATGGATCGAACAACATTGCTCTCAAAATACAAGCCAAACCCAATCAAAACCACAGTTTACCGAAAGAAACACATCAAGTGAGTGGGACTTAGTACTCAAAGAAGCATTACCTTTATTAAAACAAGAACCTTTAAGTGATGTATTACAGCCTCTTATTATTGGGCATCACCAATCTCGCTCTGCACGAGAAGCTTTCTTTTGGCAGTTTTCACAAGCAACACTGTTGTTACATGCAAACAAATACGAACTCGCAGCCCCTCTTCTTCGTTGGTTAGATAATCAATACTCACATTCTGTATTAACATTGTGGGATCCCTTACTTGAAGAACGTTTATTAGATCTTTGGCTTACCTGTCAAAGCAAACTTCCTGTGAAAAAACAAGATACCCAATTAATAATAACCTTACGTGAACGACTCTGTTGCTTAAATCCAATACGAGTACTTAATGACTAAACAGTTTATATATTTGAGCTGTTCTTAAATTACAAATCTAGGAGCTCCCATGTCAAAAGATGGATCTGTCGCGCCAAAAGAGCGTGTAAATGTGACATTCAAACCAGCAACCTCTGATTCAGCCGAAGAGCTTGAATTGCCACTAAAAATGATGGTACTGGGTGATTTCACTCTTCAAGACGATGAACGACAACTCGAAGACAGAAAACCATTCAGTGTCGATAAAAGCAATTTTAATGATGTCATTGAAAAGCAGAATCTGAATATTTCATTTGGTGTAAAAAACCAACTTCAAGATGGCGAAGGCCCTGAAAAAATAGCGGTCGATCTTTCATTTAAAAAAATCAATGATTTTGATCCTGCCAGCATTGTAGAACAAGTGCCTGAATTAAAAGGCTTAATGGATTTACGTGAAGCTCTTGTATCTTTAAAAGGCCCATTAGGCAATGCACCTTCATTTAGAAAAGCGATTGAAGATGCTCTAGTTGATGAAAGTGCACGCGAAAAATTACTAAACGAATTAGGTTTAGCAAAGGAAAAGGAATAATTCATGTCAGATACAAGCACAATACAGGAAGCACAAAGTGAAATCACTATAGGCCTTCTTGATCAAATCGTTGCTCAAACTAATTTAACACCAGAAGATGAAACCTACGGTATTGCTAAACGTGGTGTCAGTGCTTTCATTGAAGAGCTACTAAAACCAAAAAACCAAGAAGAACCGGTTAAAAAAGCACTTATCGACAAAATGATTACCGAAATCGACCAAAAACTAAGTCAGCAAGTCGATGAAATCCTACATCATGAGTCATTTCAACAGTTAGAATCTTCATGGCGAGGATTAAAATTACTAGTTGATCGTACCGATTTTCGTGAAAACATTAAAATTGAAGTCATTAGCATATCAAAAAATGATTTATTAGAGGATTTCGAAGATGCCTCAGATATTACCCAATCAGGTCTCTACAAGCATGTCTATACTAACGAGTTTGGCACGTTTGGTGGTCAACCTGTCGGCGCTATTATTGGTAACTATCACTTTGGCCCTTCTGCGCCCGATATTAAAAATCTACAAAACTTGGCTTCTGTAGCAGCAATGGCTCATGCTCCCTTTATTTCAGCAGCCGGTCCTAAATTCTTTGGTTTAGACTCTTTTGAAGGATTACCAGATTTAAAAGATCTAAGTGATCACTTTGAAAGTCCACAATACACAAAATGGCAAAAATTTCGAGAGCAAGAAGATTCTCGCTTCGTTGGCTTAACCTTACCTAGATTCCTATTACGTCAGCCTTATGACCCAGAAGATAATCCTGTTAAAACATTTAATTATCATGAAAACGTCTCTGCAACTCATGAAGATTATTTATGGGGCAATACTGCCTTTACCATGGCTACCCGTATAACCGAAAGTTTTGCTAACTTCCGTTGGTGCCCAAATATTATCGGACCACAATCTGGTGGTGCAGTTGAAGATCTCCCCCTCCACCACTTTGAAAGTATGGGCGATATTGAAACCAAAATCCCAACCGAAGTATTGGTATCAGACCGTCGTGAATACGAACTGGCTGAAGAAGGCTTTATTGCGCTCACTATGCGCAAAGGATCTGATAATGCCGCATTCTTCTCTGCAAACTCAGTTCAAAAAGCTAAATTTTTTGGTAATAGTGAAGAAGGTAAAAATAAAGAACTTAACTATCGCCTAGGAACTCAACTTCCATATCTGTTCATTATTAGTCGTCTAGCTCATTACATTAAAGTATTACAGCGCGAACAAATTGGCAGCTGGAAAGAAAGAACCGATCTCGAGCAAGAGCTCAATTCTTGGATCCGCCAATACATCGCCGATCAAGAAAATCCACCAGCAGAAGTTCGTAGTCGCCGACCTCTACGAGCTGCAAATATCGAAGTGTGCGATGTTGAAGGAAGCCCTGGTTGGTATCGCGTTAACCTATCTGTTCGACCTCACTTCAAATACATGGGATCTGATTTCACGCTCTCATTAGTTGGTAAGTTAGATCAAGAATAATAGAGTTTCCCCCTCTGTATTTATCACTCAGAAATAGATACAGAGGGTTTTAAATAATTGATATATAAAATTATTTATACGTTAATACAATTTAAAGGATTAATTATACATGGCAGCACAACGATTATTTGAACGATTATTAACAGGAGCAACGCAACACAATCTTGTCTCTACATCATTCGACATTACTGAATCTATTCGATCTCATGTAGCTCAATTATTATCAACTCGACAAGGTGATGCACTTATATGCCCAGACTTAGGTTTACCCGATCTCAATATGTCTCATATGACCCCTCATGACGCGATCATCCATGTAAAAAGAGAGGTTGAAAGAGTTATCCACCATTACGAAAAACGCATCACCAATATCAAAGTCAATTATTTAGGAGATATCCATAGTCCACTTCACCTCTATTTTGATGTTCAAGGTGACATTACACTCAATGGTAAATGTGTCCCTATTTCATTTACAACCCATGCCCAAACAAGTGGTCAAAAATCTATTCACCATAATATGCAAGGTGCTGCATGAGTTTTAACCAGCATTACCAATCAGAACTGGTTGCCTTACGAGAGCTTGGGAAGTCTTTCTCTGAAGAAAATCCAGCGTTAGCTCCCTTTCTTGGACAAGAAGGATTAGACCCTGATATTGAGCGTTTATTTGAAGGTTTTGCATTTTTAGTTGGTCGCTTACACCAACGTTTAGATAATCAATTACCGGAATTAACTCATTCACTTATGCGATTGCTTTGGCCAAATTACGTCCAAGCTATACCTGCAATGAGTACATTAAAATTTACTCCTACCAGTGAATTAACACAAAAGACACGAATTCCTCGAGGAACAGAAGTATTAAGTCAGCCTATTGATGGTATTCAATGCCAATTCAAAACGTGTTATGACATTGATATTTATCCTATTTCTATTCATTCTTCGTCATTTACGGCAAATGGAAACGGAGGAATATATCAACTTCGTCTGAAACTGGCCTCTGGTATCAACCTTAATTCATTAGGTATGTCACAACTTAAAGTTCATTTTAATGGTGATAAAGCAAGCTGCCTTTCTTTAATCATGGCCTTACGCTCTGCTACAACTCAAGCTGAATTCTGTGCATTAAATGATAACCAAGAACTAATTAATCGCAGTACTTTTCCAACAGAAAGCATTCAATCGGTTGGTTTTTCTACTGATCAAAATCTCTTTGATTACCCGCTAAACACATTTGAAGGTTATCGTCATATCCAAGAGTTTTTTTGTTATCCTGAAAAATATTACTACATTGACTTAACCGAGTTGCCAGTTTGGCCAGCTTCGTTTAGTGAAGGCTGTAAATACGTAGATATCAAATTCACTTTAGCCAATATTACTCACCAACCTTTTTATGCTAATCGCGTACAACCAGAACTGTTTTGTACACCGATTGTAAATTCATTTAAAACAGATACGCAGCCACTTTTATTAACACATCGTAAAGATCAATATAAGATCAAGCCCTCATCATTAAATGACAATCAAAGCACTATTTTATCGATTGAAGAAGTCCATGGCTGGAACCCTGGTCAAAAAGGACGTATAGATTTTTATCATTTCGAATCTTTTGAACATAACGATTCTGATAAATATTCAAACTATTACAGTATTCGACAAGAAAAGAACATTGTAACTGGGCATTTTGATACCTATTTATCATTCCGTTCTCAGTATACCTTTACCAATAATATAACAGTTTCCCTTGGTGTTACTGCATGTAATGGCCCTTTAGCCCAGCGTTTAGCAATTGATTCGATAACCCAAACCACATCGCAAACGGCAGGCTCTGTCGAGTTTACCAACATTCGTGCCGTCACTCCTTGTTATACGCCCCCCATTGAAAAAGATGGACTCTGGTCTTTGATCTCAAATATGTCTCTCAACTATTTATCGCTAACAAAGCCAGAAGCATTCAAGCGTATCTTATTGGCTTATGATTTTGCAGGGCAGCAAGATGATGCTAAAGGGAAAAAACACCAACGATTGATTGATGGCATCGAAAACATAACCACAAAACCAAGCGATATGCTTTATGAAGGTGCTCCTGTTCGAGCAATGAATACGCATTTACAGCTCAATAGTAAACACTTTCTATGTGAGGGTGAGCTGTATTTGTTTGCCAGTGTTATCAATGAATTCCTTTCTCTTTACACCAGTATGAATTCATTTAACCAACTTAACGTAACAAGTACTGATGGAGGAGACTATTCATGGCAACCACGAATGGGACAGCAACCTCTAATCTAATGCTCAAACAAATAACAACTCTTGTGGAAGATCTTGATATTTCGATCAAACACATCGGCCATTTATCACTAATGAAAGCGTTGGATCATATTTGCCACCAATTGAGTCTGCATTATGATTTACCTCATGATCTAGCGTATGAGCGCATTCAATTTATTGCGAATGCTTCACAGGGCTTTGCGCCACGAGAAATCCAATCGGTGTCTATCGCAATACATAGCGATAAATTACCAAAAGTGACTCTAACGCTAAACATGCTTTCTCTGATCGGGGCATCATCGCCATTACCCCATTACTATAATGATTATTTATCACAAGATGAGAATAATGTTCTTAAGCCATTCTTAGATATTTTCCATCACCGCCTCCATCGCCTCATTCGAACCGTATGGCAAAAATACCGATATAACGCGGCATTTAGAGAAGGAGCTAATGACCCTTTCTCTCAGTATATCTTTGCATTATTAGGATTAAAAAGTGAAGAACTCAGAGAAGACCAATCCATTAATTGGCCACGACTTTTTCCTTATTTAGGTCTGCTTAGTCAACGAGTGCGTTCAGCCAATACGATTGAAGCGTTATTACGTTACTACTTTCAACATTCTGATATCTACATTGAGGAGTGTATTTTGCGTCACTGTAAGATCCCGACAACGCAACTCTGTGCTTTAGGGCAAAGCAACGCATCATTATCAAGCAGCTCAGTACTCGGAGACAGCGCTCCTGATCGTGCTAATAAATTTCGTATCCATATTACGCAATTAACATGGGAGCACTTCCATTCATTTTTAATCGATAAACCGAACTGGATTACCTTAAACAGATTAGTTCAATTTACCGTCAAAGATCCACTCGATTTTGATATTCAACTTCATTTAAAAAACGGAGAACCCCGTCCATTAACACTATCAGACAGCAATGAATGCTGCTTAGGTTGGACGAGCTGGCTAGGTTCAAGTGCTAATGAAGGCCGTATTACACTTTCAGGAAAGACATTATGATTAACGTAGAATTACCTCAACTCATTAAAACATTAGATAAAGAATCACACTTAGCCTTAGAGCAAGCGGCTCAACTCTGTGTTACTCGTGGAGGAAATGAAGTGCTTTGCGAAGATTTTATTCTTGCAGCACTCAATAACCCCCAAAGCTTTTGGAACAAAGCCTGTCTGCAATATCATGTCCCTACCGAGCATTTAATTGAAGCACTTCAACACGGTAGAAAAAGCACCTCTTCAGAAAGTAATCATCCTGTACTTTCTACCGCTTTAATTGAGTGGCTACAAGAGAGCTACTTATATTCCATGCTTGAAATGCAACTCTCCGAAATACTTGCAGCTAATTTATTATTAACCTTGCTTACTCATCCTAATAAATATGGACACACACCCTATTATCGAGAACTAAGTGTTATTCCAGCCACATCATTAAAACAACAAGTCGAAGGTTTAATTAATTCCGCAGAACAAAAAAAATGGACGAACAATGAGCACCAAAGTGCGCTTGAATCCTATACAACCAATTACACTCAATTAGCAAAAGAAAAGAAAATAGACCCAGTTCTATGTCGAGACAGTGAAATAAGACAAATGATCGACATCTTAGCTCGTCGCCGTAAAAACAACCCAATGATTGTCGGCGAAGCAGGCGTTGGAAAAACCGCACTGGTTGAAGGTTTAGCCATAAAAATAGTACAAGGTGAAGTTCCTGAATTATTAGAACATGTCTCTCTTCTATCGCTCGATTTAGGGTTATTGCAAGCAGGAGCAAGTATTAAAGGTGAATTTGAACGTCGGCTCAACTCCGTTATTACCGCAGTACAAGAAAGCCCTACCCCCATCATTCTTTTTATTGATGAAGCACATACGCTTATTGGGGCCGGTGGCCAAGCAGGAAGTAATGATGCAGCAAATCTACTAAAACCAGCTCTTGCCCGTGGAGAGCTTCGCACTATTGGTGCCACTACATGGTCAGAATATAAAAAATACATAGAAAAAGATCCTGCATTGGCACGACGTTTCCAACCAGTGAAAGTGAATGAACCGACCGTAGAACAAGCCGTAACTATATTACGCGGATTAGCTGGATGCTATGAAGAAAGCCATGGTGTTTATGTTCGAGACGATGCAATTATTACCGCAGCTGAATTATCAGCCCGATACATTAGTGGTAGACAACTACCAGACAAAGCCATAGATCTTCTTGATACGGCCTGTGCTCGCGTCAAAATCAACCTAAAAGCCAAGCCTGAATCATTAGAAGCCCTTTTACATACCATTGCCATTACTCAACGTGAACTAGATTACGTTATAAGAGATCAGCAAGCTGGCCTTTCTATTGATACTAATATTATTCTTAATCTTGAATCCACGCTGACTCAAACCCAACATCAAGCTGAAGAGTTGGAGCAGCAATGGTCAATTCAAAAAGAGTTAGCAGAGGCTCTATTAACATCAAGAATTGATATATCACAATGTGCTAATGATAAAGACCGCGAACGTTTAATCTACAATCAACAAGAGATTTACCAACAACTTATTGAAGCCCAATCATCAGGTTCTTTAGTTAATTACGAAACTTCTCCATCCCTGGTTGCTGAAGTGGTCTCTCACTGGACTGGCATTCCTATGAGTACTTTACAACGGGGTCAAGCCACCCAAGTATTAAATATCAAAGCACAACTTAAAGAACAAATTAAGGGTCAAGACCAAGCCGTTGTCGCTTTAGAAAAAGCAATCCAAGCAACCGCAGCCGGACTTAATAATCCCAATGCACCTACCGGAGTATTCCTATTTGTTGGCCCAAGTGGCGTAGGTAAAACACAAACAGCCCAAGCTATTGCTGATTTAATGTATGGCGGAGAACAATTTCTTACCACGATCAATATGTCAGAATTTCAAGAAAAGCATACCGTCTCTCGTTTAATTGGCTCACCTCCAGGCTACGTTGGTTATGGTGAAGGCGGCGTATTAACCGAAGCGGTACGTCAAAGACCCTACTCCGTAATTTTATTAGATGAAGTAGAAAAAGCAGACCCTGAGGTAATGAATATTTTCTATCAAATTTTTGATAAAGGAACGGCTAATGATGGTGAAGGTCGTGAAATAAACTTCAGACAAACATTAATCATAATGACATCTAATCTCGCTTCAGATCATATTGAAGCTCTTTGCAATCAAGAAGATAAACCGACAACAGAAGCGCTTACAAAAGCCATTCGCCCAACCTTAAATCAATATTTTAAACCGGCGTTAGTTGGTAGAATGAATGTCGTTCCTTTCTTTCCCCTTGATATAGAAAGCATGGAAGCACTAGTTGCTATTCGTCTAGAGCAACTAAAAACACAACTGACGAAACAGCACATAAAGCTTAGTTATAAAGAAAATATCATTCAGCACATCGCAAAAAGTTGCACCTTAACTGAAACAGGCGCCAGAAATATAGATGCGATTATCAATACTCAGCTAAAACCAGCATTCTCATCACAGATCTTACTCGCACTAGCTCGACAAGAACCTCTAAAACAAATATCTATCGACATTGACGACGATGGACACGTCTTTTGTGAATTTGGGGAATGATCATGTCAAAACAAGGGCAGGACATCATCAATGACCAATACGACGAATTGGGTGAATTTACTCAGTGTTGGTTAACTGGTGTTCTTAAGCATAGCAGTGCTCAAAAGGTAATTTGTTTCTTATCTCAAGTATCAGGAACACAACTCTTTAAAATGGCAGAGGGTCATACTCAACGTAATGAGCAACGTATAATTAAGTTAAGCTATTTAGAGCATAACCATATTAGAAACAAGCGTATTAATACCGACTACCGAGAATTCAATACCTTAACTCTTTGCATGGCAGAAGGACGCAATTTTAATCTTCATTTTAGCCAATGCAGCGAAGAAATTAAGGATTTGCTTTTTGAACAATCAGAGCATTATTCATTAACCGATGGTGAAGTCGAATTTATGCCCTTAAAAAATACTCAACAGCGAGTCTCGGGTGTATTGATGTTCTACTATCCAAGCTTTTCTTCCTATAAACAAAGTGACCGACAAACCATCCATACTCTGAATTCTTTAGCGGTCGATCGCTTAGCCTCTGCGCTAAAGAAACAACAAAAATCATTAGAAGAAAGACTGACATCACATGGTAGCAATACCCATATACCTTCAGACCTCAATATTATTGGTAACAGCCAAGCCATAAAAACAGTTCGTTTAACCATATCTAAAGCATTGCATATTAATCGAAATGTCTTAGTAACAGGAGAAACTGGCAGCGGTAAAGAGCTTATTGCCAAAGCTATCCATCAATTTGGTAATCGTAGAAATGAACCTTATGTCGTTCAAAACTGTGCATCTATTCCAGAGCACTTATTAGAAAGCGAGCTATTTGGGTATCAAAAAGGCGCATTTACAGGTGCAGATAGAGATTACATAGGACTAATACGCTCGGCAGATAAAGGCATTCTTTTCTTAGACGAAATCGGGGATATGCCAAGTTCATTACAAGCAAAATTACTTCGTGTACTAGAAGAAAAAAAAGTAAGACCTCTTGGATCCACCACGCTTTATGATGTGGACGTAAAAGTCATTTCAGCAACACATCAAGCTTTAATAAAGAAAATAGAGCAAGGAGAATTTCGCCAAGATCTCTATTTTCGATTGGCTCAATTCCCTATTGCGCTTCCAGCTCTAAGACAAAGAGAAGGTGATGTCGCATTACTCAGTCATTTCTTTGCCAATAATTATTCACAAGAACAACACCAAGCCACACCAGAATTAACCAAAGAGTTTATTGAATATCTAACAACCTACTCTTTTCCCGGTAACGTCCGTGAATTAAAAAATATCATTGAGCGCTGCTGTATGGAGGCACCAGAAAGCAAGAAACTGGACAAAAACGTTATCGTTCAAGTCTTAAACGAGCTCATGATGATGACCCCCCAAAGACAGAATGAAAACCAACAAACTGGCAGTCTTTCTTCTCAAATAGAGCAATTTGAAAAAACGGTCTTAATGGCTTATTTAGAAAAACACCAAGGACACCTGCAAACCGTCGCAAATAGATTAGAGCTTTCAAAAGGCTCTCTCGATTATCGATTAAGAAAATTCAATTTATCCGCCAAGGAATGGAGATATTAAGCATGTTGTTACGCTTTTCACTACTCATAACAATTTCACTGCTTTCAGCATGCAGTAATTACGATGATTACCGTCCTGTTGGCGATCCTGAACCACAAGAACAAACAACCCTAGTTTCAGAGGAGGAATAACATGGAACTGGCCTTTGATATAATTCAATCACACGATCTTCCTACCGATACGTTGCCAACATTTACGTTCAAAAAAGCAGGTGGCACCATCGGTCGTAGTCCTAATGCCGATTGGTACATTGCTGACTCCAAACGTCAGCTCTCCAATGTTCATGTCTCTATAAGCTATGACGACGACCAATATTTCATTACCGATAACAGCACGAATGGCACTTATTTTAATGGACAAGATGCCTCTTTAAACAGTGGTGAATTACATCCAGTATCTCACGGCGATGTATACGAACTGGGTTTCATTAAAATTAGAGCTCGCATCCTTCAAGATCCGACTAATTATTTATCGCCTGAAATAAACAACAACAGCAGTCTAGATCCGTTAGCTAATCACGGAACCGAACAAAATCCATCAGTTTTTGACATGATTCCTGATGACAGTTTTTTAAGTAACACTCCAATCGAGGAACTACTAAATAGCGATGAAGAAATACTTCTAAAACAAGTTGAAGATACCGTTCCATCTCAAGCAACTGTTGATGACACTTTACTCAAAGAGCAATTCATTTCACCTGTATTCAAAGACGACATCATCAATGAAGATATTGAGCTTGAAGCACAACCCATCGAATCATATGACTCAGAAAAAGTAGAGACTAAAAAGTCACCACAAAAAACTGAGCAAACTAAGATAACGCCAACAGAAAACCATAATGATGCTTATTTAGCAGCCTTATCAAAAGGGCTTGGTATCGAATTAGCAAATTTAGAAAATCCAGAACAAACTCTATTTGATATTGGATCGGCATTACGAAGTTCTGTTAATGGTATTCAGCAATTACTTCGCACCCGAACTGAAATTAAAAACAAACTGACTGCTAATGCGACCACAATTCAAGCACAAGGAAATAATCCTATTAAATTTAGTCATGATGTCAATGATGCCTTAAATGTCATCATTAATCATAAACCTGGCTATTTACAAGGTATCGAAGCCATCAACCAAAGCTGTAAAGACATCCAAGCCAATCAACTCGCCATTCATGACGCTTGCCAGCACACCTTAGATGCTTTGATTGAAAAGTTATCACCGCAAACCTTGATATATCGTTTTGTTCAGGATGGTGTACAAAACCGATTCGGCAAAGCAGATGCTCAATACTGGCAAGCCTATACAAAATTACATGAAAAAATAAGCAAAGATAAAGATTGGCGAAATGCCTTATTAGAGCAAGATTTTGCTAAACAATATGAGTCTCAATTACAGATGCTATCCGCAGCGCTTCGCGTTTAATAACCAAATTATGAGTGATAAAAAGGACGTAACTATCATGAAAAAACTGTTTTCTCTCATCACCCTACTTTTTATAAGTGCGTGCAGCAATACTCCTGCTCCAACCTATGTTGCATTAACACTTAATGCATCTGCAAATCTAAACCCAGATCATGTCGAACGCCCGTCTCCACTGGTCGTCAAAATCATTGAAATTTCATCAATAACCAGTTTTGAAAATGCCGAATTCTTTGATTTATATAATAATGCTAAATCAACACTTGGCTCTGATTTTATCGCCCAAGAAGAGCTAATTCTAAGACCAGGAGATAAAAAAACCATCAAGCTAAAATTAGACATCAAAGGTCAATATCTTGCAGTGATCGGAGCTTATCAAAATATCGAAAGTGCAGATTGGTATTACATTTATAGCGTAGAGCCTGAAGAAGCACAAAAAATAGAATTAATCGCAACAGACAGCGCCATTGTAAAACTAGAACGAGTAAAAAAGAAACCAACACCATCCAACAATAGCACGCGTATATAGAGGGCTGATAAATGCAAAAAGTAATCTGGAAAGAAGGCATGCTATTGCGCCCTCAACACTTTCAGCAAAATGATCGCTATTACCAACATCAACTGCAAGTCAGAACACAGCAGCAGCATAGATTCAATTGGGGATTTCACTCATTAAGCTTTGATAATCATCATTTATCAGTGGGGAAAATTGTCATCAATCAAGCCTCAGGTATTCTACCGGATGGATCTTTATTTGATATTCAACATCAAACAAACCCTATTATTTGGGAGTCCGACGCACCAGCAACCAATCTAAATCTGTATTTGGTTATTTCACTATCTACAATAAATAGTCCTGAAGCTCGTACTGAAAAAGAAACCGAAATAAACACACGCTACGTCTCTTATGACCTAACCGTTTCTGATAACAATGCACAAGTCCAAAACCTACAAACAATCAGCTGCGGCGAATTAGATTTCCATATTATTACCGAAAAGGAAATAGATAATCATTGGGTAAAACTAAAACTGTGTGAAATCAAACAAGTTACACCTGAAGGTGCGATTCAACTAAACCCTAATTTTGAAGCTAGCTTTATCAATGGTTTACACTCTTCATTAGTGCACAGATCATTACGAGAAGTGCTTACTTTAGTAACCCATAAAGCAGACATATTGGCAGAACGTATAACTCAATCAGGGCACGCGACATCAGAAATAGGTGATTTTTTATTATTACAATTACTAAATAAATACGAGCCTCACCTTAATTATTTAAACAAAAGCTCTTACTATCATCCCGAAGAACTTTTCTTACTTCTTGCGTCATTACAAGGTGAACTCTCAACTTATGACTCAACTCATCGCCGAGCGAACCTTGAACTCGCTTACAATCACAAAGAACAAGGTGACGCTTTTGAGAAAATATTATTCCAACTTCGTAAACAACTAAACCAATCGTTAAAACAAAACGCGTTTGAAATCCCACTTCAAAAACGTAACCACGGTGTACTGATCGCGCCAATATCAGATGATACTTTATTACAAGAAGCGACCTTTATTCTGGCTGCACGCTCTCACACCGATGCAGAAACCCTACGTAAGCAATTACCACCACAACTAAAAGTAGGGCCAGTTGAAAAAATTCGCAACTTAGTAAACCTACAACTGCCAGGAATAACATGTCGCTCTCTCTCTGTCGCACCAAGACACGTTCCATTCCATGGTGACTATTGTTATTTCACCTTAGATTTAAACGCGAATGATCGCTCACAACTCACTCAATCTGGTGGGTTTGCCTTTCACATTGCAGGCGACTTCCCTGAACTTTCACTCTTCTTCTGGGCAATAAGGAATCGTTAATATGAACAGCAGTAACATGGATGACCGCACTGTTCTTATCACGCAAGAACCGCATCAAATTAATCCTGTATTAACTCAGAACACGAGTGCACCCAAATTTGACCAGTTACAAGACCGTATGGTTTA
Source organism: Aliivibrio thorii (assembly GCF_057368585.1). Lineage (NCBI taxonomy): Bacteria > Pseudomonadati > Pseudomonadota > Gammaproteobacteria > Vibrionales > Vibrionaceae > Aliivibrio > Aliivibrio thorii. Next base: position 1,896,044 of record NZ_CM170654.1, read on the forward strand.
TGCAGCCCGCATAAAACCAGAAGAATATAATTTTGCAGGGAATAATCCACTGATCAGTGCCGCTTCTTCCCTGCTTTGCATCACCTGTGATTTAAAGAAGGAAAGCTATCAAGACATTGAACTTCTAAAACCAAAACTAGTTGAAGAACTGAAGTCATTTGAATTTCAGGCTTTAAATTCAGGAGTAGAAAACAACTACGTTGCACTGTCTCGTTATTTATTATGTTCATTTGTTGATGAAATAATTGTTACTACTCCTTGGGGTTCTGAAAGTCACTGGGCTTCTCAAAGTATGTTGAGTAGCTTTCATAATGAAACTTATGGTGGTGAAAAATTCTTTCTTTTATTAGAAAAGCTTAGTCGTAACCCGGCAAAGTACTTAGACCTCTTAGAATTAATGTACTTATGTTTAAGTCTAGGATTTGAAGGGAAATACCGAGTTTTATCAAGAGGGTTGGTTGAACTTGACGCGATTAGAGATTCCTTATATCGACAAATCCGTTCACTCCGAGGTGATGAAAAGTCAAGCTTATCTCCAAACTGGGAACCGAAACAAGTCCAGCGGCATAAACTCACAAGACAAACTTCATGGGTTGGTATTGTCTGCGTCGTAACTATTTCGTTATGCGCTATTTATGGTGGCTTTTACTACGTTTTAAATCAGCAATCAGAACTCGTTATTCATGCTTTTCAGCAAATTAAATTATAGGATTTTCACGGATGAAATCATTTTTTAACTCATTAATAACCATTTTAAAAAAGACATGGTGTTGGAGCTTACTTTGCTCGTTACTTATCGCCTTGGTTCTTTGCCTATTTGGTAAGCATATTGCTATCGCCAATACCCCGCTAATCGAAACTACTACAGGTAAAGTACTTACGGTTTTTATCTGCTTATTATTATGGGCCTCATTCAACCTTACCCTTTGGTGGTTAGCTAAACGCGAAGCACAAAAAGAAGAAAATAAAGAAGCGTATGAAGCAGCTCAATCAGATCTCGCCTATATACAAGAGCATACATTCACATTAAAGGAAAAATTAGATACTGCTATTGCCACTATAAAACGAGCTGGATTGTATGGAAAACTAAGCAATAACGTCAAATATCAACTTCCTTGGTACATGGTCATTGGTCCTCAAAACAGCGGAAAAACAACGCTACTAGAATGCTCTGGTCTAGATTTTCCTCTTAACCAAACAGATGGCCATTACACAAGAGATATTCAAAACAGCCAACATTGCGAATGGTATTTTGCCAATCATGCAGTATTACTTGATGCCGCAGGTCGTTTTTTTGATCTACATGAAAATGAATTAAATAAACCTATTTGGAACCGTTTTTTAAAAGCATTACACAGCAAGCGCCGTCGTCGTCCACTTAATGGGGTAGTTTTAACAATTGATATCACCACCTTACAATCCCCCGATGAAAGCAGCATTGAAGTACAAGCTCGTTATGTAAGAGAGCGATTACAAGAAATAAGGCATGAACTTAATTCAGATATGCCAATTTATTTCTTACTGACCAAAATGGATAAAGTCGAAGGGTTTGAACCCTTTTTCTCCTCGCTTTCTCGTGAAGAAATGGACCAAGTATTTGGAATTACATTTAATGAAGGTGAAGGACAGCAAGCCGATAAAATCAAACAAGAATTTGAGAAGTTAATTCTGCGTATTGATTCACAAGTTATGTCTAGGTTACATGACGAACGTGACGTAATGAAACGTGCAGAATTATTGCAATTCCCAAGACAACTCAGCTTTCTTGCTGAACGTCTGGCATTATTCGCTGAACTTGCCTTTACCAAAACGCGCTACCATCAAGCTTCTCACTTACGTGGCTTATATTTAACTTCTGTGCCTGCACCGACAAATATACATACCGACTCTAGCACTTCAAATATAGGACAAAATCTAGGTATAAGTTCACGAGTATTGCCAACTTACCAACACCAACGTGGGTTCTTCATTCGTAAGTTATTAGATGATGTTATCTTCCCAAACAGTGAATTATCAACACTCAACGAGAGTTATGAGAAAAAAGTTAAACTTAAAAATATTGCAATCTACGCAAGTTCATTTGCTATGGTTATTGGGCTTGGATCATTATGGGCAACTAGCTTTTTAAATAACCATAATAAACAACAGCAACTACTTGAATTAGCCGGTGACTATAATCAAAACATTGTCCACCTTTCTCCGTTAGCGCCTTCAATTGAGCTATTACCAACACTTGACGCTTTACTAAAAGCTACCCAAATATACTCAGAAGAAGAGGATAAGTTTCCAGAAAATATAGCAGGGTTACAGCAAGGTAATACACTAAGAACAGCCGCAAATAGTGCTTATCATCTGCAGTTAATTGAACTACTGCTACCTAAAATCACTAGCGAACTGGAGTATCAAGTAACTAATAATCAAGATAACCGTGAGTTTCTTACTCCTTCCTTACGCGCTTATTTAATGTTAAATCTGCACGAGCACTTAGATGCTAGTTATTTAAAACAGTGGATGGGGCTCCATTGGTCTTATGTATACAGTGGATCTGCAACAGAACAAAATTCACTACAAACTCATTTTGCAAATTTACTCGATATTGGTTTCGCTCCAGTCTCTTTAAACGACAATTTAGTCGCTAAATCACGCAAGTACCTCAGAGAAGCAGATACATCTGCATTGGTTTATCAGCAATTAAAACAAGATGCAAAGGAGATGGATTTACGAGACATTAAACTAAGCGATCACCTTGGTCCAAATCAAAATATATTTAATCATACCAATACATTAATCCCTGGTTTATATACACAAGAGGGGTATCAACGTGTATTTCTAAATAAAGGCCTCGATCAGGTCAAACAATTAATTGATGAAAATTGGGTCATCGGATTATCTAGCGATTTAAGTACCAACGAGATCCGCGCATTATATGCCGAAGTAGAAGACCTTTATTTTCATGATTACATTCGCTATTGGAAAGAAGCCGTTGATCAATTACAAATAAAACCCGTTAAAAATATAGACGAAGCAATCCTTCAAATCGCTAATATGACAGGATCAAGCCAACCGGTTTTAAAGTTGTTAAATTTGGTACGTGAAAACACTACTTTTATTGACCAAGCTCAACTGGCATCTAATGCCGCAAAAACGACAAAGAAACTACCGATTAATACTAAACTCAAAAAAGTAGCATCTCTTGGGTTGCATAGTGTTGAAGAGCGCTCACAAAGTGCTAGAAAAGCGGTAAGTAACCAATTTGAGCCACTAAACCTACTATTAACAGATAAAGCACAAGCAACCATACCTCTTGAAGATGCCTTAGTGGTTATCAATGAACTCAGTGGTCGCTTATCTATGGTGAAGTTCTCTCCCAATCCTGATCAAACAGCATTTAAGATAGCAAGAGATCGTATGCAAGGGATACCAAACGAATTAAACGATATTCGAGTCATGGCAGAGACTCTTCCTCAACCATTACAGCAATGGTGGAAACAAATCTCAAATAACGCTTGGGGAATCACCTTACATCACTCGCGAGACTACATTCAAATGGTCTATCACGATAAAGTAGTTACTCATTATGATGTAGCATTATCCGGCCGCTATCCATTTAAAAACAGTAATCAAGACGTAAACATTGCTGATTTTGACGAATTTTTCCAAAATGGGGGAATTCTCGATTCTTTCTTTGATGCCTATTTAGCTTCATTCGTAAATAAGCAAAAAGGAAAGTTTGAGCAGAAAACATTACATGGTCATTCCCTTGGTTTATCTCGTTCATTTTTAAATCAATATAACTACGGTCTAACCATTCAAAGAATGTTTTATGGGTCTAAAGGCAAAGAAGCCAATGTCTCTTTCCGTATCGCTCCATTTGAATTAGATGCTAGCGCACTTCAATCAACTTTCTATTATGGAAAGAAAAAATTTGCTTATCGTCATGGCCCAATTCAAAAAAAGCGCTTTACTTGGCCTATCACAAATCAACGTCAGTACGTAAGTTTTGTCCTTCAAGACTTAAGCGGAACAAAAGTCGTTAACCAACAGAACTCTGGGGCTTGGGCTTTTTTCAGAGTACTTGATAAATTTAGTGTCAATAGATACCGAGGAAATGATGTCATTAAACTCGATTTAGAAAATAAAGGAATGAAAGCAAAATACTTAATTTACAGTGATCGCACTCCTAATCCATTTAATCGAAAAATATTAACTAATTTTTACCTTCCAAAAAGGATTAATGGATGAGCCAGCAATTTCAAACAGCTCACTTCTCAGAAGAGGGAAAGGTAAGGGACAAAAATGAAGACGCTATTTTGTCCTTTACCGAGCAAGGGATCTGGATTGTAGCTGATGGTATGGGTGGATATGAGTATGGCGAGATAGCCAGCAATATGATCACTGATGCTTTTCAATCTGAGCTATTGTACGGAACGATAGAACAAAAAATTGAAAAAGCAAAACGAATGTTGAGTAAAGTGAACCATCATTTGAGCCAAGAAAAAACCCTTTCTCACAGTGCTGTCATTGGCAGCACTGTCTGCATGCTTATTGCCCATAATGGGCACATTGCTTGCCTTTGGGCCGGAGATTCTCGCTGCTACCTCTTTCGTCATAATAAGCTTTATCAAATTTCACAAGATCATACTCGTGAGCAAAATGGCAAAGAAGCATTGACCCAAGCAATCGGAATGGGAAGTAATTTAACCATTGATCATTGCATTGTTCCCTTGCAGCATCAAGATACCTTCTTACTCTCTAGCGATGGTGTCCATAAATATCTTGCGAGTTCTATGATAGAAGCCTGTATGGCACTCCCTAGCGCATTAAAAGGTTGCTACCACTTAAAAGAACAAGTGTTACTTACCGAAGCAAACGACAATCTATCCGCAATTATGATTAAGGCGAATCGATGACTGAAATGAATATTAACCAGTTTCTTTCTGATGAGTCTGACTTTGACGATGATAACTCACTCTCTAAAAAAAAGCCTTTAAAGCCGATTCCAAAAGTCATCAATGGCCGCTATAAAATAAAGCGCGTTTTAGGCGTGGGAGGAATGGGAATTGTTTATCAAGTAGATGATTTATTATTGAAAAGTATTGGACTAGAACAATATAAATTCGCTATTAAAGTATTAAATAGTGAATCCGCTGAATTTAATGATGCGGATTTACTTTTAGTTAATGAGTACTTACAAGCGAATCAATTACAACACCCGAACATTGTCCCAATACAACACTTAGCATTGTGTGAAGAATCACTACGAGGGTTTCTAGTAATGCCTATGGTAAAAGGAGAATTACTGTCTTTACTGCTTGATTCCCCTTTTGAGAATATCCCTGATGATGCTCGTTTAAAGTACGCATTTATATTAATAAATTGTTTACTTCACTGCCACAAACGAGGCGTTATCCATGGCGATTTAAAGCCCAGCAATATTCTTATCTCTAACAATAATGAGCTGCATCTTTTTGATTTTAGTATCAGCCGAAATATGGACCCAAATAAAAATAATTTTGCGATCAACTTTAATCAAGTTCATGCATGGAGTGGGGATTATGCTGCACCTGAAGTACTTCAAGGCAATGCGCCCACGATAAAAAGTGACCTCTACTCTCTCTCAATTCTACTTTATAAACTCTTACTTCGAACTCACCCCTATCAACAAAAAGAAAGTACCGTCGGGACAAAAACCAAAGAGCAACAAAAGATACATAAATTACTTCTTCAGGCAATGGGGCCAGTACCTGCAGAAAGAATTTTAAACTTTAAAGCCTTAATCTCTGTATTTAAAGAGATTAAAAATAAACAAACTATAGAAAAGAAAAAACCATTATTACAAAAGGTAACTTCCGTATTTTCACGGCATTAAAGTGGATAAAAAATGATATAAATTTAACGCTATGCAATTTGCTCCATTTCTGCAGAACTAAAACTAGAGATCTGATTACGGCCTGATGTTTTTGATTCATAAAGAGCAAGATCAGCACGCTTATAGCTTGACTCACTGCTGGTACAGATGTCCGTAAGACCACCACTGATCGTAATTTTTACACCTTCATATAAATTTATAGCTACTCGTAAACGGTTTAAAATAATATCCGCCTCTTTCAGTGTTGTATTAGGGAGAATAATGGCAAACTCTTCTCCCCCAATACGAGCAACGAAATCAGATTTTCTACCTTCAGAATCTAACATTCTTCCTACCTGGGTAATCACTTTATCCCCAACATCATGCCCATATTGGTCATTAATTCTTTTAAAGTGGTCAATATCAATAATCGCTAAACAAGACTTGCCAATCTCACTGTTCGTCTGCTCTTCATCAACAATAGATAAAAATTCACTCTCGAATTTACGACGATTCCAGCATTGAGTTAATACGTCTTTCTCACTTAAATCTCTAAGTCGATTTTCTAGTTCTTTTCGGGCAGTAATATCAACAAATGACGCAATGAAATACTCCATTTTACCATCGTAATTACAAATCGCTTGAATGCGTAATATTTCGGTCAATAACATTCCATCTTTTCTTTTGTTCGTTATCTCACCTTCCCACAATCCATCAGCTTGAATCGTTTCCCACATTGAAGAATAAAAACTTTTTTTGTGTTTTCCTGACTTAAATATTGATGGCAATAGCCCTAGCACTTCATGTTCTTCCCAGCCACTTAAACGGGTGAACTCTTCATTTACCTTAATGATACGGTTATTTTTATCGGTAATAACAATAGCTGACATCCCATTTAATGCAGCCAAGGCTAATTGACTTTCCAAACTAGTCGTTCTGTGCTTTGCAATATAACGCGCTATCAATACCGATATAAAGATAATAACGATCATTGCCATTATTGATTCATAAATAATAAACGTGAGTTTATGATCTAAATTTGTCACTTGTAATGTATTAGGACTACTCAATATTAAATAAAATGAACGACTTGCAAAATCACCATCAAATATTAATTTTGTATACGAGTAAGCATTTTCCTTAGTTGAAAAAATACCAGAATTTTGAGATTTTATCTTTTCCCATAGTTCAGGGCTTTCAATAGATAAATTATAGCTTCTTCGTTGAGGTATGAGATGGCCCAATGTTTTAGAGCCATCTTTTGATGCAAGGTAATAGCCCTTCTCATTAACAAATTCAACAAAATCTTTTCCCTCTAAAGAATCCTCTAACTTTGAGATAATCTCATAAAGATCTAAATTGAAAAATAAGTATCCTTTTCGCTCTTCACCGATTTCAACGGGAGTAAAAATCCGTAATGAAGGCCTCGGTGGCATAATAACTTGCCCATGATCGACTTCTAGATCAATACCGAAAAAACCTAACTCATCAGCTTTGAGAGTTTGTGCGTAGAGAAAATAGTCTCGTTGAGACTTATCTTGAAGTTGATGTATCGAAGTTATATTAATTTGAGAATTTTGCTCATCAAGACGGGAGAGCTCTTTTCCATTAATACCAATAAAACGGATCTGAGAAATGTACGCATAATTTGTCGCAGTTAATGACCAAAGAGACTCTAACAGTGCTCTATTTTTTGTAGAGGGATCCTGTATAAATTGCAATAGCATTCTGTTATCGGACAGTAATTTTAAAGAAGTCCCTAACTCAGAAGCAATTGAATAAATCTCTTTTTGGCTAACATTTAATTGATGCTTAGCTGTATTTTGTCTCTGATATTGGATGGCATTTAATTCCGTATGGTACAAGCCCCAAAAATAGAAAACCGGTGTGATGCCAATCAATAAGATAGTAACAAGAAAATATTTTATTTGTTTATAAATCATACAACCATTCAAAATGCCAATTTTTACCCGTCGCATTCTACCAAATTAATATAATTAATTAGTGATCTCGCTCTAATTGTTTATGTGAATATGTTGTTTAATTACGATGTAACATTGACACCGACTATATGAAGAAAAGTCATCAATGGTAATGTATATATATTTAATACTAAACATCATTAATTCTATAAATAAATTTGGTTTTTCTCTGAAATTTAAAAATCGTAATTTAAGCTAATAGTACTGTAAATTTCATCATGAGATTTACCAGTAGCAACAACGCTATTATAAATATATTCAGCATCAAGCATTAAAGATAAGCTTTCCATTAATTTGTTTTTTAAATACCCATGCGTTGTCGTTGTACTATTTGAATCACCATAATCCATACGTATTCCGCCACCTATTTCTAAGCCATCTGCAATTTTACTCTCTCCTTCAATAAAAAGGTTTGCGATCACCTCATCTTCTGAATGATTTGGGAGATCACTATCAAATCGTTGACGTTTCGAATAGCGATAACCAGGACCCGCTCCAATATCTAATGATGTCTTTTCTGAATCAACAAGATTGGCACCAAAGCCACTTACAAGCAAAACTTGCTCTCGATAAGTAGCAAACTGGTCATGTTCATATTTTGCATTACCAAAGATAAAGAAGGTTTCTGACATATCATGTTTCAGATCATAAGTGGTTTTATTTTTATTTGTACCGTCATCACTGTCATTTCCTTTTGTATAATAAGTAGAGAATGCTGCGGTATGGTGCCATAGTTCTTCTTCATATTTTAAAATCATACCCGAGTTAACCGACATGGAAGTTTCGTCTGTTTTTGTATAAATAAAACCGACCTTCGCATCACCGCTAAACTCACCTGAAGCTGTAATATCTTCAGTTTTAGCAATGGTTGAAAAACTCAATAAAATCAATGTAAACAATAAAGACGCTACGGCGGGTAATTTGAACATATGCTTCCTTAACAGAGTAAATAAAATAAGCGGTATTATAACGGAGTATCATAAACAGAATGATAAACCCACTCTAACGTATTACATTTAAGACACGTGAAAATTACGTAATGTTACCTAAATTGAACGTAGCCGTTTGTTTATTAATCACTTAGCATGTTTTTTATTATTTTCCCTTGCAATCTAAATGAGCATGTTCAATAATCCCTCTTGTTCTACGGAACTACAGAATCTATGGAGGCCTTGGTCCTCCCGCAACACTAACTCGTGAACTCGGTCAGGCCTGGAAGGGAGCAGCCGCAGCGGGTGACGTGTGTGCCGGGATGTGGCTGGGGCTTCCACCCTTTTAAAAAACCGCTTTTATTAGCGGTTTTTTATTGCCTGAAATTCCGCTTTGAATTTAACGCTTCCTCTTGTCACATATAGTAATACCAATCGCAGTAAATAACTGATCATCCTAGCTGGTTAAAAGGAGAGATGGTTGGATCTACAAATCAACTTCGCCCTAAAACAATTCTAACCGGAATTGATACTCAAGCCAGTGGCGCTATTGAAGGCGATAGTATCAATACTGTGTGTGACTACCCAAAAGCGGACGCCGCCAAAGCATGGAATCACTTAATGAACCAAACTTTTGTTGATTTTCAATTCCATCCAGAAACCCCATCAGATTGGTATTTTCATAATAACAATAATAGTACGGACTTATCTTATATTCGTTTCATACACAAAAATAAAAAGAAGAGCTCAGATAATTGCTATGTAAAATATATCGAAGCTAAAGACGAAAATACTCTTCCTATTTTTGAATTTGTTAATACAGGGTGTTAATCGCATAGCTACATAATAAACAGACAACCTTGATACAAAAATAAATGTAATTGCGTATATTTAAATTATATTTATTGGGATCTGCCCTGTAATTTATAAATACTTCCTAGCACATATTTATTTCTATTCTAATCTTAATTCACATCAATTAAAAAGTTAGTTGATGTTTTTGAATTACCTTTAAGGATATGAAATGGAACATTCAAAGTTAAAAAGAAAACATAATTATAAATTTGCCCTCTCTACACTCACTCTTTCTTGTTTAATGGCATTTAATGCTCAAGCGGCTGTAGATTGTACCCCTCTTGAAACATGGGATGCTGGCAAAGTTTATAACGGTGGAGAAGAAGTAAAACAAGGCAGTAATGCCTATAAAGCAAAGTATTGGACCCAGAATAATGATCCCGCGACCGCTGGTGAATGGGGCGCATGGCAGGACTTAGGTGTTTGTTCTGGTGAAGCAGTTAATATCGCACCAACCGTTGATTTAACCTCTCCTAGTGCTACGGATAAAATAACAACAGGTGAGGTTGTTACATTAACCGCATCCGCATCTGACAGTGATGGCTCAGTATCTCGCGTTGATTTTTCTGTTGATGGTTCAGTGATAGTATCATCAACGACCTCCCCTTATAGTGCCGCTTGGACTGCAGTTGAAGGCTCTCATACCTTCAGTGCTCAATCTTATGATGATAAAGGCGCTGTCAGCACGACAAGTTCTGTTGTCATTGCGGTAACAAGCACTCCAACTGATAATATTGCACCAACAGCAAGTTTAAGTTTATCTGCATCAAGTGTAGAACTTGGAACAACAGTCACATTAACCGCTAACGCGACAGACTCTGATGGCACTATAGATAAAGTTGATTTCTATATTAACAACGCTCTTGTCGGAACAGCCGCTACCGCGCCTTACACTCTACAATATAAAACAACTGCCGCAGGTTCACTGTCTGTTTATGCAAAAGCAACGGATAACCTAGGTGCATCAACAAATTCAACAGCATCGACATTGACTGTCACTAGCTCACTTCCTGTTGCTGATAACTGTCGTCCTGATGGTTTATATCAAACCGAAGGTGTTACTGTTCCCTACTGTACTACTTACGATAAAGAGGGCCGTGAGTTAATGGGAACTGATCACCCTCGTCGTGTTATTGGTTACTTTACAAGCTGGAGAGATGGTGGCGATGAACAAAATAGCTATCTAGTAAAAGATATCCCTTGGGAGCAATTAACACACATTAACTACGCTTTTGTGAGCATTGGTTCTGATGGTAAAGTCAATGTTGGTGATGTTACCGATCCAAATAATGCGGCAACAGGTAAAGAATGGGCAGGGGTTGAAATTGACCCAACGCTAGGCTTTAAAGGTCATTTTGGTGCTCTCGCTACTGCAAAAGAAAAACATGGAGTTAAAACCTTAATCTCTATTGGCGGTTGGGCTGAAACTGGCGGTCACTTTGGTGCAGATGGTAATCGTGTTGCTGATGGTGGTTTCTATACTATGACAACCAATGCCGATGGCAGCATCAACCATGCAGGTATTGAAAAGTTTGCCGCATCTGCTGTTGAAATGATGCGTAAATACAAATTTGATGGTTTAGATATTGATTACGAATACCCTACTTCTATGGCCGGTGCTGGTAACCCTGACGATAAAGCATTCATGGAACCTCGTCGTCAATATTTATGGGCATCATATCAAGTATTAATGAAAACACTTCGTGAAAAACTGGATGTTATCTCTGCACAAGATGGCCAGCATTATATGCTAACTATCGCAGCGCCATCTTCAGGTTATTTACTACGTGGTATGGAAACGTTTGATGTTACTCAATACTTAGATTATGTAAACATCATGTCTTATGACTTACACGGTGCATGGAATGATCACGTAGGTCACAATGCGGCATTATATGATACAGGTAAAGATTCTGAATTAGCTCAGTGGAACGTTTATGATACTGAAGCTTATGGTGGTATTGGTTATCTAAATACTGACTGGGCTTATCACTACTTCCGCGGCTCAATGCCTGCTGGTCGTATCAATATCGGTGTTCCTTATTATACTCGTGGTTGGCAAGGTGTTACTGGTGGTGAGAATGGTCTATGGGGTCGCGCTCCATTACCAGATCAAGCTCAATGTGATGCAGGAACAGGCGAAGGTGAGAAAAACAATTGTGGTTACGGTGCATTAGGTATCGATAACATGTGGCACGATAAGAACTCATACGGCCAAGAAATGGGGGCTGGTTCTAACCCTATGTGGCATGCTAAAAACCTTCAAGAAGGCATCTTTGGTTCTTACGCAAATATCTACGGTTTAGATCCTGCGAATGACCCTGCCGATCAGTTAGTCGGTACTTATACTCGTCATTACGATAGCGTCGCTGTAGCACCATGGCTATGGAATGCTGAGAAAAAAGTCTTCTTATCTACCGAAGATAAAGATTCTATTAATGTCAAAGCTGACTATGTTATTGACCAAGAAATTGGTGGCATCATGTTCTGGGAACTGGCAGGTGATTACAACTGTTATGTTCTAGATGCGAATGGTAACCGAACGTCTGTAGATGTGACGGAAGCCGCTTGTCAGACGGGTAATGGTGAGTACCACATGGGTAATACCATGACTAAAGCAATTTATGAGAAATTTAAATCTGCAACCCCATATGGTAATACCGTCGCGACTGGAGCAATTCCATCTGAAACTGTTGATATTGCGGTAAGCGTAGGTGGATTTAAAGTGGGTGACCAAAACTACCCAATTAATCCAAAAATCAACTTTACCAATAATACAGGACAAGATATTCCAGGAGGAACAGAGTTCCAATTCGATATCCCAGTATCCGCACCTGATAATGCAAAAGATCAATCAGGTGGTGGTTTACAAGTAGTCGCATCTGGTCATACTCGTGCTAATAACATCGGCGGTTTTGATGGAACTATGCACCGAGTCGCCTTTACCCTTCCTGCATGGAAAGCACTTCCTGCTGGCGGTGTATATGAATTAGATATGGTTTATTATCTACCTATTTCAGGCCCTGCAAACTACACAGTGACAATCAATAATGTTGATTATGCCTTTAAGTTTGAACAACCTGATTTACCTTTAGCTGACCTATCTTCTGGTGGAGATACCGGAGGTGGTGATAATGGCGGAACACCTGACGCTGGTTGTGATGCTACGGGTCTAGTCACTTACCCAGATCTTCCACAAAAAGATTGGGCTGGTAATCCAAGTCATGCAAACACAGGTGATAAAGTGATCAGCAACAATGTAATCTACCAAGCGAATTGGTGGACAGCTGCTGCACCAGGAAGTGATGGAAGTTGGACAAAGGTATGTAACCTTTAACTTTGTTTAATCATTGAAATCAAAAGAGCAGCATAATCGCTGCTCTTTTTTATGCTCACTTATAAATCACGAAGCATTAGCTTTTAAAATATTTAATACAAAGTTCATCAATAGAAAGCGGCTTATCAAAGAAATACCCTTGCGCTAAATCACACTTATATTCTACCAGTGTATCTAGCTGTTCTTTTGTTTCGATACCCTCAGCAACGACCTTCATTTGGCACGAAGCACCTATTGCTATAATCGCTTTAACTAAAGTTTCACTCTGTTCGTTTATAAATAAGCTATTAATGAAGCTACGATCTATCTTAATCTCTGTGATCGGCAAAATATTTAAATAGCTTAATGATGAATATCCTGTACCAAAATCATCCAAAGAAATACCAAAACCTAATTCTTGTAATTGCTTAAGGATAGGAGAAACATCTTCTAAATCACTAATAAGAATATTTTCTGTGATCTCTAGTGTAACCCTAGATACATCAATGCCAGTCAAATTAACAATGGCTTTTATCCTTTGAATAAAATCGTCTTTAATAAGTTGTCTAGGAGAAAGGTTGACCGAGATTGTCGCAGCATTAATACCATTAGGCATAAATTTCAGCATATCTTCACAAGCCCGTTGTAATACAAAATCTAACGTTTTATTGATTGATATAATTTTTTACTGGATATGCCCCACGAACGTCTTGCATATGTAATAAATTCTTCCCTTCTAAATCAGGGAAAATAGGATGCATTAAATTACGTCCATCCATTCCATAAATGAAAAAGTAACCACGACCATCATTAAAACGTGATTGCCTTAACGCATCTGAAATGATCTTCATAATTTCATTTTTTAGCTTATCTTTATTTTTCTGATAAATAAAACTTAGCGTTTTAAATGCATCGTCAACCCGTAATTTAATCGAACGTTTTAATGTTGCTTCTGTTAAATTACGTTGATAACTTATCTGCTGATAAATAGTTTCTACCTGATGCTTAATGCGGTTCTTTTCTTTTTCTACAGACTCACTATGTAAAGAATCGATTAACGTCTCAACCTTCGCTCTATTCTCATGAATAATGATTGCATTTAAAACAAAAGTAAAAATACCAATCAATACAACAGGCATTAATGAAATCAACGTTAATAGCTTTTTATCAGATTGGCGTTGCATACTCTCTCATTCATAAATATAAAATAAGCGGCCAATAATAAATTTACAGTGAAATAACATCTTTATTACTGTTAATATTGTAAATAACAACTATAGGCGTGAACCCCAGGGCGCGAGCATACTTTGATTAATTTATAACCCAAAGAAGATTCGAGCCCGATAATCATCATTCCAACTAGCTTTCTTCAACTTCACTTTTTGGCTTGGTGCCCCACAATCGCATTGCTTCAGCATGTTCATAACAAAGCGTCTAAATAACGCTATATTCTCCACTGCACCATCTAACGTTATTCGCGAGCTATCTTCTTTAAAAACAACATCTAAAACATAATGTTGGCTGTTTTCAATACGCCAATGCTGACGGATATAGTGGCCTAATAATTTGTGATTTGGAGACATAGAGCTTATGTAGTATGAGGTGTCTACGCTGCCTTTACCATTGATCACTCTGTGCCGTTCCACCGCTATGATGCTTCGTACCGTCGGCCATTTATTAGCAAGCTCTTCGGGTAACTTGGCCTTTAACTGGAATACGTATCGTTCTTCGCTGCGACCATGGCGCTTCTCTTTGATTTCGGTAACTATTTTCTCTTTACCTGCATCAAAGACAGCTTGAAATTGGTCAACAACAGCCGCTCTTAATTTGGGCTGATTGTTCTTTACTTGAACAACAACGTGAGCCTTTTTTTCTGCAATTTTCTCCAGTGTATCGCGCTGACAATGCAGAGCGTCAATGGTGATGACACTGTCTTTTACGTTAATAACATCAAGCATTTGGCGTACAACGTTGATCTCGCCATTCTTGCTCTTTGTCGGCTTTTGGCTCAATACAAGACCACGTTCAGTATCGTAGGCTGTGACCAATTGTAACGCGTTTTTTTTGTCATTTCGGTATGAACCACGCAACACTTTTCCATCGAATGCTATAATCGGCTTGTTTTGACTCGTGCGTTGTTCATTAATCCAAAGGGCTAACGCTTCTAGCAAAGATTCAGCAACAATTGAACGTAAAATACGAGCTATTGTATGTCGGCGTGGAATGCCATGTTCGAATGCTCTGTATTGTCTCAACCAATCTAATTTATCTTTTCCAAATAATTCAATATCTTGCCAGCCTTCACACCCCGATGTGATAGCGCTAATTACAAGGAACATAACGTCAATAAGGTCATGCTTCTGATTAATGTCTGATCGGGTATCTTGGACGACTGATAGGTGTTCGATTAAGTTCAAAGTGGCTGCGTGATTATGGATTTGGCACTATTAGATCATATTTTTTAACAAAGTGCGATCCCGCCCTGGCGTGAACCCTGCCAAGGTATGCGGCTTAATGATTAAAAATCAGGAGGAAAAACAAAAAATTCGTATGAGATACCTGCTTTGAATCTGAGAAGAAAAACAAAAAACAATATTTTGATTGGTATCTTTCTTTTTTTCGTACTAAATTAATTACTCATTAGTTGTGATTATTCTGAGGTATTAAATGAAACGATCGACATTATTAGCACTTTCTGCAATTGTACTGTTTACAGCAGGATGCTCTCAGCAAACAGAACAAACTTCAACTCTCTCCTCTGATAACACGAATCCGCTGTGTAACGTAGATAGCGGAATGGCTGGAGGTTGGGTGACATCAACAGTGACTCCAGACGTTGAAAGTGCCTTAGATCATGTATTAGGAATGATGAATACATCAGCTAAATTAAAACAAATCCTAGATGTAAAAACTCAAGTGGTTAATGGCATAAATTATGCAATAGATTTTGAACTAGATGATGGACAAGTCTGGAATACTAAAGTATTCAGAAGTTTAAATGGTGAATTCAAAATGACTCAGCCAGCCCAACAAGGCAGTTTCACTCAAGATTGTCAGTAATTAATAGTATATATTCTAACGAGGATTTTTTATGTTTAAGAAAACAGCAATTACATTTGGCTTACTTATCTCTCTTGCTGCTTGTAGTTCTACCGCACCTAAAGAACCAGAAAAAGCAAATATGGCAAATCCTGCCGCTAAATTTTGTGCTGAGCGCGGAACGTACGATTTAGATTCAGGTAACTGTGCATTAAACAATGGCGATGTGATTAACGCTTGGGAATATTACCGCAGTCAAAAACATACAATGACAAAACCAGTAGGTAAACCAAATCCAGCAGCCGCTTATTGTATTGAGCAAGAAGGCGCTTACAATTTAGACAACAACGATTGTACATTGAAGACCGGTGAAGTGGTTAATGCGTGGGATTTTTATCGTAGCAGCCAAAAATAATATTAATTAATTACTAATCGTTTTATCTGTATACTAAGGCTGTTTTCAGCCTTTTTTCTACCTTTTCTTTTATTGATAGCTAATCTCATTTAGAATGCACCCATTGCTTATATTAATGGATGAATCATGTCATATTTACTTTCTATTACCCTACTCTGGGCCTTTTCTTTTAGCTTGATCGGCGTGTATTTAGCTGGTCAGGTAGATGCTTGGTTCTCTGTTTTAATGCGTATTAGCTTAGCAACTCTTGTTTTTCTTCCTTTCCTGCGCCCAAAACAAGTTCCATTACCTATTGCACTTAAACTCATGCTAATTGGTTCAATACAGCTTGGTTTAATGTATGTATTTTACTACCAATCTTTTCTTTACCTCACGGTACCAGAAGTCTTATTATTTACTGTGATGACCCCTATTTATATCACTTTATTAAATGATGCTTTTGAAGGTAAATTTCATCCAAACTTTATGATAAGCGCCATTATCGCCACGCTTGGAGCCATCGCCATTCGCTATAATGGGATTGATTCTGGATTCCTATTAGGGTTTGCTACTGTTCAGGGAGCCAACCTCTGCTTTGCTATCGGACAAGTGTGTTATAAACGATTAATGAAAGATCAAGACATTGAACAAAAAACTGTCTTTGGTTTCTTTTTCATTGGCGCTCTTATCATTGCCTCAGTTTGCTACGCGCTCTTTGGTAACAGTGAAAAATTACCAACAACAATGACTCAATGGGGAGTATTAGTTTATTTAGGTACCGTCGCTTCTGGTATTGGTTATTTCATGTGGAATAAAGGGGCAACACAAGTAAATGTCGGCGTATTGGCGGTAATGAATAACCTACTTATCCCTGCTGGTATTGTAGTTAACTTATTAATTTGGAATCGAGATGCTGATATCTTACGTTTAAGTTTGGGTGGCGGATTAATTCTTATCGCTTTAATTGTAAACCAGAAATTAGAAAAAAAACGCTCAAACAGTACCCCTTCTAAGCTCTAATGCATTAACGTCATTTATTGTTTTACCTCAAGAATAAATGACGTTAATACTGCTCTTGAATTTCATATTCATACTACCGAAATAACTCTCTACAACGTGACTTATTTTTGCATATTAATTATACAACTATTCGTTACTTTTCATC
Source organism: Aliivibrio thorii (assembly GCF_057368585.1). NCBI lineage: Bacteria > Pseudomonadati > Pseudomonadota > Gammaproteobacteria > Vibrionales > Vibrionaceae > Aliivibrio > Aliivibrio thorii. The sequence continues at coordinate 1,913,572 of NZ_CM170654.1, forward strand.
TAATTCCTTGTGTTTAATTCATCCCCCTATTGATTAGTAAATTTTATCCTTACAAGAAAAATTGCTCGTTTTACTTGCTTTCTTTTTAGCCTCATAGTCGCGGAAAATCTACTTCCTATTCATTATTTTGAGGCACTGCGGTGAACACAACTACATCAACTCAATCACAAGCTGGTCTACTGATCCCTGTGGTTGCTCTTTCTTTATTTGCTATAGCATCTGGATACTTAATGAGTCTTATCCCGTTGATGTTAAGTCAATATGGAATGGAGGCGAAATACGCAAGTTGGTTAGCCAGTGCTTTCTATGCCGGTCTGCTTGTTGGGGCAGGGCTGATCGAACCTTTTGTTGCTCGCCTTGGCCATAAAAATGCATTTGTACTTTTTCTAGGTTTACTTGCTGCAACAATTGTAATTCTTCCTGCTGCTCCTATTGAATGGATATGGATGACAGCACGTTTTATTGCAGGAATTGCTGTAGCTGGTGTTTTTGTTGTTGTTGAATCTTGGCTATTAATTGGTGATGCAGAAAGCCGTCCAAAACGTCTTGGCTTATATATGGGGGCACTCTACGGTGGCTCATCCCTAGGACAATTAGGTATTGGTTTTATTGGTATCGAAGGCTTACTTCCTTACTACATGATCATTGGTTTAATCATGATGGCAATCGCTTGTCTAATATTTGGAAAAGGCGCTCAGCCACAAATTCAACATCACAATGTGCTAAACCTAAAACAAATCTTAAAATTAAACAAAGCCTCTATCATGGGCTGTGTGGTTTCAGGGTTATTACTTGGTGCAGTTTATGGTCTAATGCCTTTAGAACTAAAACACAGAAACATCAATATCACTCAAATTGGCAGCTTAATGGCTCTGATTGTTCTTGGTGGTATGGCGGTACAACCTATTGTGTCTTATTTATCTAAGCACTTAGGCAAAACATTATTAATGGCATTATTTTGTGTGTTGGGTGTATTTGCTATTGGTTTAACCACTCTAAGCGACAGCACTGCGATTCTTGCTACCTCATTAGTACTTCTTGGAATGGCGGCATTTGCCCTTTATCCTATTGCTATCTCTTTAGGCTGCGATACGTTAGATGAGTCATACATTGTGTCTGCAACTCAAGTGATGTTGTTTAGCTACAGTATTGGCTCTGTATGTGGCCCTGTGCTAGCAAATACCTTAATGCATACTGCTGAAGGCTTAATGAGTTATTTATTTGCCATCTTACTAGCAACAGCAATTTACATGCTGCTAGCAAGCTTACGTCAACACCGCCCAATGGTTGCTGGAGAGTAATTATCTCTCTTTGATTAACACTAGGTTCTTAGGGTGCATAACGATACAATACGCCCTAAGAATTCTTTATGAGTAATTACAATGGAAGATGCACAATACGTTGTTGAATGGGACGAAACTATCACCCTTAATTTTGAAGGTGCCCAACTGGTTTCGGCTTACCATACTTGTCCTGAAGAAGGTGATGAAACGGACCTTGAGTTTGGTGAAGGTTGGTTCCAAGGCCCAGATGATGAAGAATACCGTATCGAATTACAAATGGCGCCTTTCCATCCTTACGATGAAGATCCTGTTCGCCTAGCAAACATCACGATTAATGGTGAAATTGTTAAAATATTAGAAATTGCTGAAACGGTTGATGGCGAGTTTTTTATCGAACCAAGCGACAGCGATTACTAAATTACCGTCCATTTAATAAAAAGCGCATTCAACATAATGCGCTTTTTTATTATTATGCCTCCCTCTCATCTATGATAACTTTTGCTTCTAGCCTTTAATTATTCATATTGATATGTTACATAACACCTTTATTCTTTATAATACATGGCAGTAATCAATGAGAGCCATCATTCAACAATTTGGTCCCGCATTAGAATCTATAGCATTAGAACATTACACCCCAGCCTCTCTTTCCTCTTCACAGATTCAATTAAAAATGCGTTTCAGTACTATAAATCCATCGGATCTCATTACTATTTCTGGTGCTTATCGCTCTCGAATTTCTTTGCCTTTTATTCCTGGATTTGAAGGGGTTGGAATTGTCCATCAATGCAATGAGCAAGATTCGGCCTTCTCAATTGGGGATAGGGTTTTACCTATTGGAAGCGCCGGAGCTTGGCAGAGCTATCGAAACATCGATGAACAATGGTGTTTTACAGTTCCTAATCAACTCAGCGATGAGCAAGCCGCTACGTCTTATATAAATCCAATGACAGCTTGGCTGATGCTATCAGAACGCTTACAGATACAACAAAATATGACAGTACTTATTAACGCAGCAAATTCTGCAATAGGACTAATGCTTGTACGTATGTTGAACCATATTGGAATAAAACCGATCGCTATCGTTCGCCGAGATAATACCTTACAAGAGTTCGAAGGTTGTAAACTCCAACGTATTATCAATATTAATAATAGAGATGATTATCACTCATTAATAGAAATGAAACATCACATCAAAGTAGATGCCATCTTAGATTGTATAGGAGGGGGAGAGTCCTTAATGCTTTCTTCTTTGCTTAAAGAGCATGGGCAGTTCATTAACTATGGTTTATTATCCGCACAGCCTATTCCACCTCAATTTTGGCTTGAGCGTCCAGACATCAATTTTTCTTACTTCCATTTAAGACAATGGATCCACTCTGCTGAAAAAATCGATATTCAAAATAAGCTCAATGAAGTAATGCAGTTGGTTTATAAAGGGATTGCCGATACAAAAATTAGTGCTCGCTTCTCTTTAAACGACATCCACAGCGCACTTAATTATATTCAAACGAATGAAGAAACAAAGAAAGGGAAAATCTTACTCACTTTTTAATATTAAGAGTAGATATAATACAACTTGCACATTGTATCTACTCGTAATTTTAATTATTTATTTAATCGCTTTTCCATCGATAAATGTGGAATATCCGCTTCAATAAACTCTTCACCGTATGGTTGAAAACCCAATTTAGTGTAAAAATCAATTGCATGCTTTTGAGAGCCTAAATACACTCGCTCGTACCCTTTCTCTATCGCTTCATCTATTAAAGACAATACAATTTTAGAACCTAAACCTTTTGAGCGAAACGCTTTAACAATAGCAATACGACCAATATGCCCATCATCTAAAATTCGCCCAGTCCCTACAGGTTTACCTTCAAAAGTAACAAGAGCATGAACAGCAACGTCATCTAGGCCATCAAATTCTATTTCAGGGTCAATCTGCTGTTCTTTAATGAAAACCGTATCACGGACCTCACGAATAAAATCTTTACTCTCACCAGAGTATTCCACATTTTTCACTTCAAACATGTTATCACTCACTATCATCGTTCATGGATAAATTCGACATTAATTTCTTTAATCTTGCTAAATCAATCGCACTTGAACGTACAGTTAATTTAATATGATCGTACTCATACTCTTCAGTAACAACACTCATGCTTGAGCGGATCTCTCCCATAATGCCTTTTGCAGTATAAGGTACGATGATCTCTTCTTCGATCATTCCTTGCTCAGAAGCATTTACAATGTACTTATGTAGCTTAGCTACATCAAGGGGATTACGAGTAGACGTCATCATTGCATCTGGAAACTCTTCCATCAATGCATCTTGTTGCTCAGGAGTCAGTTGATCTGATTTATTTAAAACGAGTAGCTTATCAATCCCATCAACACCGACTTCACCAAGAACCTCATGTACCACCTCAAGCTGCGTTCTAAATGTAGGGTCTGAAGCATCGACCACATACAATAATAGTGATGCATCATGAGCTTCAGCTAAAGTAGAATGAAATGAAGCGACTAAATCGTGTGGTAATTTTTTAATAAACCCAACCGTATCAGACACAAGGATACGAGGTTGAGTTACGGGGTATAAGGCACGAACGGTAGTATCTAATGTCGCAAACAGCTTATCTTCAACTAATACTTCACTGCCCGTAAGCGCTCGCATCATTGATGATTTACCCGCATTCGTATAACCAACTAAAGCCACACAGAATAGTTCAGATCGCTGTTTACGGCGACCTTTCAACTCAGCTTGGACACTTTCTAACTCACGTCTTAATTCTGCCAGTTGATCTCGGACTTTACGACGATCTAACTCTAGGTTTGTTTCTCCGGCGCCTTTACCCATTTGGCGTTCATTATCACCAACAGTAGACTCTCTAAGGCGTGGAGCAACATAATTAAGGCGAGCCATTTCAACTTGTAATCGCGCAGTTCTGGTACGAGCATGACGACTGAATATCTCAATGATAATGCCAGTACGGTCATACACCTGAACACCAAGCTGGTTCTCAACATTACGCAGTTGTGATGGGCTTAAATCGCAGTCAAAAACCACCACATCAGCACAACCAAAAGGTAGATTTTCTGAAGGGATATCGTCAAAATCCATCTCATCAAAGAAATCTTCAGTATCGGCATCATCAACCTCACCTTGATTCCCCGTGATATGTGCGATTTCGGCTAGCTTACCGACTCCCAATACATTCACTTTTTGAGTTGATGTTTGCTTTTGAGATTGCGTACCAACAACTTGAAAACCTAGAGTTGTCACTAAGCGGCCAAGCTCTGCAAGAGATGCTTTGGCTTCGTCACCTTTAAACTGTGGTGTACAAATAGAAATAAGTAACGCGTGGTTAAGTGATGGTTTCTCTGTTAATTTCATGATTTTATCTTAGTGAGCCGAAACCCAAACCTAATTTTTATCTAAAGTTGGTCTGATCCTACGCTGTTATAGGTTAGCTTTATAGGAAAATAGAACACTAAATACATATATTATGTTAATTAGTGATAAATCGATGATATTCAATAGCAATTATCATCTATTGACGTGATTTTTATGCGTCGTTTTTTTTATTCATGATTTTCGATTACCAAGATAGATGCTCGCCGCTATAAGTCAAAAATGAGCCGCTTTCTTGTGGTGTACTTGAAGCCACCAAGCCAATAAGATCATAAGCAACTTTTTCTGGCGTAAATAATTTACCTTGGGGGACATTAGCCTGAAATGGTTCAGATAACGCTGTGTCCGTTGTCCCAGGATGAAGTGCTAATACTACGCCATGTTTTAGTACTCTTTGCCACTCAATTGACATCGTTTTTATGAACATATTTAAAGCCGCTTTTGATGCTCTATAGCTATACCACCCACCTGATCTATTGTCTGAAATACTACCTACTTTGGCAGAAATAACAGCAAACTTAGGCTTATCTGTCTTTTTGAGTTTTGGCGTAAAATATTTAGCGAGGAGTAATGTTGGCACTGTATTAGTAGCCATCATTTGTTGAAAAAACACATAATCTAAGGCAGCTAAGTTTTTCTCTGGCCCTTTATCTGAAGTATGTAACAGACCAACACAATTAATTACCCAATCAATATCATCAAACAATTCACTTAATGATTTTACATCTTCATTATTGCTCGCATCTACTTGATGCCAAACAATCCTCTCATGATGCCACTGTGGTTTTTCTCGCCGATAAGTCGCATGAAGTTGAGCGTCTGGATATCGCGTTAAACTCTCCTTTAGCATCGCAAAGCCTATTCCTCCATTACCCCCAACAATAAGTATCTTCATCACACCTCCTTAATATGAGCCAAGTCATCTTAAAAAATCACTTTGAGCAACTATTTTCATTACAGCGTGAGGTACCCGTTAACCAATAGGAAACACGGTAACGATTTTTCGCAAAGCGGAGATAACACCAATCAGCAAGTACTTTAACTCCCGGCCAGCGCAACGGAGCATAAAGCCAACCTTTACCAACTAATTTCCATGCAAAATACATTACATCCAACCCAAGAATAAGATCGCCATTTTGATTTAATGCATGTAAAACTGTATTTGCTGCTTTAGCATCGATATGAGGATATTCTGAAAACGCTTGACTATAAATATCAACGGTCTTGATTACTTGATTTTTATCTTGTTGACTAAGTGCACTCATCTCTTTTTCACATAATGGGCAAGTACCATCATAAAATATCGTTAACTTATGCATATAGCCCCCCTATTTTAACTATTATAGAGTATACGTTACACGCTATTTTTTAGATCAAAATAAAAAATTAGTATGTTTATTTTTGAAATTATATCAACGTAACTATTGAGAGATTTAACCAGTAATAATGATCAGATAGTTAATGTAATTGGTATTAAATCTGAGGGAGGATGAAAAATATGGTAATGGAATAAGGATCTGAGGTTTCCACATGCCTAGATACGAAAAAACCCCAGCATTTCTGCTAGGGTTTCGAATGTGGTGGTGAGTGAGAGATTCGAACTCTCGGTACGTTGCCATACACACACTTTCCAGGCGTGCTCCTTCAGCCACTCGGACAACTCACCAAATCATTGCTCTTTTCGAGACAACGAGCGCTAATTTAATGATTTAGCAGGGTATGGTCAAGGCCTTTCTTCATAATCTTTACTGTTTGCTTTATTTTTACGCGCCTTGGTGAGGATGTAAGCACGTATTTCGAATAATAACGAACGTACAGCAGTCCTCCTTCTCAATAACAATTGATACTTAAATTTATTAATAAAAAAAACAACTTAAGGTTATTGTCCTACTACTTTCACTGGGTTATGTGGTAGTTCTGATTTAACTGTATTTGCAGATACTGCCGACATGCCGATTAAACCAATTAAACTCAGTATCAGCATTGCTAAAAAATGTTTTTTCATTAGTCCATTAATCTTCATAAGTTCATAATGCTAAAAGTAGCATTTTCTCATCCAAAAGTTGAAAGCTTCAACATTAAAAAGCCAGCAATGAATTACCGGCTTTAAAAAGTTCGACAGATAGCTAATTAATGTGCTCGTCGGCTATATCCTGGAACTTTAAATGCTTTACGACACGCATCCAAAAAGTAACCATAAAAAATTCCCATCACACATGACACAGCAGCATTACTTGAAACAGCAGTAATAATTTGCTCTGTACTCGCCCCTACAGCAAATAAAATTGCAGCATAGACTGGTGATTGGAATAATACATAAGCGGTTAAATCTGCGATATTTTTCATGAATGACGCTGGCGACAAGCGTGAACCTTGGCGCAGCATAAAGTCACGGAAAATTCCGTAAGGCCATGCAATGGCAATATTAACCGGAATAGATAACGTTCGAGAAGCCAACGACTGCTCAAATGTCATCCCTGAAACTAAAATTTCAATAAACATGCCCGTAATAAAACAAAAAATCACCATTGCAAATGTATCAGCCGCAGCATTGCGAATACTAAATGGCCCTTTTCTAGACATTTCTTTCCATCTCCAAACAACATAAGGTCAATAACACTAGTTGAAGCATCACTTACAGTCATACAAACTGGAATAGGTTAGCATAGCAGTAATTATCGCTATTAAACCACAACTTAATCAGAATTAGATATCGAAGTTAAAACAATGTAGTAAATTTACAACTACTTTTTGATTTGAAATCAGTTTAATTCGCTATTCGTTACATTTTGTAAGTTATTTTCACAAAATAGCAACTTATTAATACAAGAAGTTAAACGCAAATTTCTATTCAGACAATATTGAAAGTTCTTGATACAATAATGAAAACTTGAATGAAATGAGAACACTATGTCTTTATCACTTACGGCAATTCTTTCAAACCCTGAATTGGAAAATAAACTGCTTACAGAAGCCCAAACACAAGGCTTTGTTGCTGCAATGGCAGCGGCACCAAACCTTATCAGTCCTAATGAATGGTTGGCTTTTTTATGGGGTGGTGAAGAAATATCTCCTTTCACTACAGCAGAAGAATTAGAAGCGTATGCAAATGCGATTGTTAATTTATGGAATGAATATCGTGAAGGTTTCCTTGCTGGCAAATGGCTGTGGCCAGAAACGTGTCAGCTTGATGACGAAGAAATTGTAACAACTCAAACTCGTCAATTTTCTGAAGGCCTATTACAAGGTTGGCAGTTAACTCGTGATGATTGGGAAACTCTGATGCCAGAAGAGAGTGAAAATAATGCTCTTCTCGGCGGTGTACTGTTATCAATCAGCATGCTTTTTGACCCAGAAACGGCACTGAACACATTAAAAGAGCAAGGCATTGAAGGCTTGGATGAATTTGTAGAGATCTACAATGCAGTTCCTATGATGCTTTGTGGTTTAACTATGCGTGGTTATGAGCTTGCTGAAGCGGAAGCAAGCCGCGACGAATAAAAGAAAACCCAATAACAAAAATGGCGACCAACTTGGTCGCCATTTTTATATCAGTCATAAAATTATCGCGTTTTTATTACTTAACTATTTCTCTATTAAACCTCACCGTGGCGCAAAATGGTAAGTATAATTTCTATATTGATGACGAGCTGATATCACAGACTACCATAACTCAATTAGAAGCACTGCAAGAAGAAAGTGTTTAATTAATAACTAATCCCCGTATTTATATTATTAAATACGGGGATTTTTTTCAATTTAACGTGATTGGTTTAGATGACTACTCACCAAACTCGCTACCATTATCGCTAAATAAAAACCACCTAATATAGATTCAATAAAAACAAAAAATCGTGGTATTGGCAATATCGGAGAAATATCCCCATAACCCACCGTTGTTAATGTGATAAAGCTGAAATATATCGCATCAAACAGATTATCAATCCAAGGTTTCGCTTCTATTCCAGTAAATGAATGCGGAAAAAGCTCTATTTGAATAAGATAAATAATGGCCCAAGAAACACCCAACAATAAATACACACAGACAGAACCAACAATTTGGTTTCGACTCACATTATCAGGCAACATTACTTGCTTTAAAGCAGTATAAGTATGAGATAACAAAAAGAACAACAGTGATCCTAATGTAATTAAAGAAAGATCGTACCCTTCTAGAAAAGAGAGTCCTCCAGATATCGAAGCAATGCTCAACAAAAAACCATACCAAGTTCTATACAGCGCCTGCTTTCGATTCACGCCGACAATAGAGATAGCTAAACAAATAATGATCAATGCTAATACCATTTTTTGCCCGCCACTAAAGAGCTGCTGCATGACAGCACTCATAAAGAGCAAGCCTAGTAGTGCAAAAAGCAGAAAGTAAAAATTATCATCACCTGACACTTTTTTCATTGCTATTTACCTGATGATTCATGATCTAACCAAACAACAAACAATTGATAAGTTAAACTTAAAATCACTGCACCAACAAATAAACCAACAATGCCAGACATTGCCATGCCCCCTAATGCACCCAGTAAAATAACCAACATCGGGGTGTCAGAGCCACGACTAAGCAACATAGGTTTTAATACCGCATCACTACCACTCACAACAATACACCATATTAGAAAAAGAACAGCGGTTGTCGTGGTATCAACACTAAAGACATAAAGAATGACAGGTAATAACGCAAGAATAGGAGGAAGTTGGATTATCGCAATAAGCATAACAAGCAACATCCATAAACCAATGGCAGGGACACCAACAAATGCCATCCCTACCCCAGCCATCACCGATTGAATAACAGCGACACCAATAACCCCTTGAACAACACTTCTTACTGTTGTTTTAGATAAGGTTGTTAACGCTTCGCCATGATCTCCCGTTAAACGATTGGCAACTAATACAAAAGCGCGCTCACACTTATCTGCATTCGCCATAAAAGCACCAGCAATGATGGTAGAAATAATAAACTGAATGAATCCACCACCAAGAGAGCCGACAAGAGAGGCTAATTTACTCACTATAGCTTTAACTTCATCGCCATATTTGAATAGAACACTTTCTAAATTTGAAGAAGCTTGAATACCAAAAGCATATGCTTTATCACCAACTAAAGGCCAATCTTTAACGGCTAAATTCGGTTTAGGTATAGAAATGGTGCCATTTTGATAACCCACCACTAATTCAGAGCCACTTGTGTATAGACCCGTTGAAAGCGCGATTAAGGGAATAACTAACAACACTACCCCTATAAAAGCCAAACCAGCACTGACCTTCCCTTTCCCAATACCAAATTTATCATGTCCCCAGGTAACAATTGGGTACAACGCCGTTGCGATTATCCCTCCCCACACCACAAGTAACATAAATGGCTTGAGGATAGAAAAACACCAAAAGACAAGAATAGCGAGCGCTGCAATCTTAATAAATGCATCTATCGCCTTATTCGAAAAATCACTTTCTAATTTCATAAACAGTCCTTGTTCGTAGTAATAATTATGGCTGCATTTTTAAAAACGCCCATTGCCGAGTTTCTAAGAAAAAAGAAACAACAATCATATAAACGCCAATCATAAATAATTGAAATATACGTATCATCATATTGCTATCAATATCTCCAGAACTCATTAACGTACTTCCAAGCAGTACAAGTACCGTACTAAATGCTGTTGCATAAATAGGTGCTTTTGCCGGTTTTGTATAAATCTGAGTTGCCATGATTAGAGCAATGAATGAGATAAATAGCGTATAAAATAGGATATTAGGTGCAAGACTTAATACTGAGAAAACACCAATAGCTAAAGCGCCACCAATACTGTTAGTAATAATTAAAAATGCACTTAGTTTTACTGATTTCTCTCCGGTTATCATTAAAGACAATAACGCTATAAACATCATTGTCAGCAATGCTTCTGATATTTGAAAAATAAAGAAAAAGCACACAACAGGAAATGAGACGATCATCGCTCTAAAAGCGGCATACCATCTTTGTTGCTTAGATAAAGGCGAAGGTTGATACCCTGAAAATGACGATTCAGCTTCAGGGAAATAAATATGAACCAAAGCAAAAATAATCACCGCAACAACACCTGAACTTGCTAGCCCAGTAGCAAGGAATACCGACATACCAGGGTTTGATATCGCCATAAAAGGAAGCATTAATATTGCAATAATCAATATCGTAGCAAACAGATTCCATTTAGGATCGGTAAATAAGTAATACCCCCATAGCATCATTAACCCAACTAAAATAAGTAGTGGTATTGGGTATTGAGTTATACCATTTGATAGCAATAAGCCAAGCCCCATAGTCGCTACCATTGCAACGGTTAGTTCATATAGTGTTTCTTTGTTTAATTCCGGTTTATCAATCAAAAACTTCGCAACAAAAACAGGCGCGACGAACGCTAATGGCCAACTAATCAATGCGGCTAAGAATACGGCAAGACCAACGCCTACCGTATATCTAAGTATCTTCGTTTGAATTTGAGGATCATCGATTAAGTTATCTGACATAAGACATCAAACTCACAAAGCGAATCCACAACTTACCTATCGAGTTAAAAATAACGTTATCACCACTATATACAATCACATCCGCTTGCCCGCCGATACGTAATTGTCCTGTCGTTTGTGAGTGATCAAACTCGATCGCTATTGGCAGCATCTGTGTTTGTCGTAACCACCCAGTTTGATTATTAGCTTGAGCTAACTTACCCGCCTGATTGTTTTGCCCCCAATCAACACCCCAGTCAACACTTGTTACCGTGCCTTGGATCACTTTACCTGGTGCAAAATCGAGTGCCATTTCAACCTTATCGCCAACGTCCACATTGCCTAAGCTGTTTTCACGAAAATAGGCTTCAATCCAAATACTTTCGGTTGATACGAACGTCATTATAGGTTGACCAGCAGAGGCATAGAAACCTTCAGATAGACTAAAATTAGAGACTCCTCCTGCTGTAGGTGCCTTTATCTCTGTTCTTGCTAAGTTAATTTGAGCTTGCTCTAAAGCTAATAATGCAGCTTTTATTTGACTATTATCTTCACCATCTGCGCCTAACTGACTTTTCGATTTTTCAAGATCAGCCTGAGCATTCGTCACACTAGCTCTTGCTGTTGCTATTGTTGCGCGAGCCTGATCGGCATCTGATTGAGACACGACACCTCGTTCAGCCATTTCGAGAATTCGAGCTGATTGTAGTTTTACATTTTCTAACTCAACGTTTGCACTCGTTAACCTTGCTTGTGAAGACGCAATCGCTGCTGTTTGAGCGCCAACATTCTGCCCTGCAATCTCTAAACTTTGTTCCGCCTGTTTTACCGCAATTTGATAATCAGCTGGGTTTAATTTAACTAGTACATCCCCCTGCTTAACCAACTGATTCGGCTGTACTAAGATATCAAAGACCTGACCAGATACTTCAGGTTTAATTGGAACTACATAACCTTTTACTCTCGCATTATCCGTTAATGGAATCACCCGATCTGAAATAATGCTAAACAATAATAAAACAGAGACTGTAATTAATAGATAATTCGTAATTTTCCGAACTTTATTTATCTTTTTAGGCGCTTCGCTAACATATTCTGCTTCATTTTCTTTTTTCGTTGCTTCTTTTTTTTCCGTCATAATTTATGCCTACTACTAATTGATTCCATTCATACATATGTATAGTTGTTTTCTGAGATAAATCGAGTGATGCTTGTCAAAATTCACTTATTATTTAATAGTTTATTTATATAAAAAATAATAATAAGGGGAATACTCTTACACATTGAATTTGAGGCCTCAGTCGCAAAGAGAATAAAAAATAAAATATATCAGACTATATAAGATGAAAACTTACCATTTTACGCCAATAATTAATCTTACAAATAAAGGAGCTAAAGAAAAGGACTCTTATGCGGGAAATAGTATCAAAGCCATTGCCCATGATCCGTACAGGATATACAAAAATTCTTTTAGACGTTTTTTCTAAACATGGAATTCATATACAAGATCTATTGCGAGATTCGGGCTTACCTCCAGATCTTTTTCATACAGACAAAGAATTTTTACCTACTGAGCCCGTTAAACGCTTAATCTATTTACTGTCATCTCAAGTTGGCGTTAATAATTTTAGTGACCTATTAAGACTCGCCTTTCGACAACGAATTATTCCTCAGGTATTAACACAGTTTGATAGTGCTATCACCATTAAAGACGCGCTTGGAAAAGCCACTGAAATATTCAATAGTGATTCTCCTGGCAGTTCAATTTCATTTGAACAAGAGTATGGTAAATATTGGTTTTGTCGCTCTGCACCTTATGAGGACAGTGTTTACTTTTTGTGGGGAGAGGTTTTTGCTGTCTTATACATCATCGAGCTCATTCAGGCCTTAACTAAGACCGATTGGTTCCCTGAACAAGTACGAATTCAGCATAATGATGCCGATGCTTTACTGTCTTCGTTAAACAATAAAACACAGTTGTTTATAGGTCAAAATACAACAGCAGTATTAATTGACGATGACATACTTAATAAAGAAATTCACATATCAAGTTCTGACACAGAAAAGAAACAACCACTCATTGAATGGCATTCTAGCTTTAGTGACAGTGTTTTTACGGCTTTACTTCCTTATGTGAGAGATCATTCATTAACGGTTGATCAAGCAGCAAAGCTTCTTAATATGACCTCAAGGACATTCCAACGACGCTTAAAGGAAGAGCGAACCTCATTTAGACAGATAAAAGAGAGCCTTATGCTATCTGTCTCATGTGAATTAATGGAAGAGGGTTACTCGCTGACCCATATATCAAACCAACTTGGTTACAATAATATCTCGCACTTTTCTCGAGCATTTAAACGGATTAGCGGGTTAACCCCTAAGTTATATAAGAAAACGATTCTTGGTTTACGAACCTAGTCGCTTTCCATATTTAATCATTTTATGAGGTTATAAAGCGTTCTTATACACAACACCGTCTTTCATAATTAATTTTTGCGTTTTAGGGTTTGTTACACATTCAACACCATTTAAAGGATTTCCTTCAATAATAAGTAAAAATGTACTAGCCATCTTAAAGTTAACCGATACTTTAAGAGGTTATAAAATGAAAAAGAAGGTTGTACGAATAGCCAAAATCCGTCAAGCAAGCAGCAATAGTATCAAGACTCGTCCGGTTGTTAATCTAAATGTAGTAATCCAAGGCGAACCTATCTTTGCTGAATTTACATTAAAAGACAGAAGTCACATGACATACCCAGTTCTTATTGGGCGAAATATTCTAGAAAATAGAGCTATTGTTGATGTCTCTATTAATCAACCGTTGTAATCTTAATTACTATCGGTGATTTGAGATGAAAACGAACTAGAATCGATAGGCGTATCCCAGTTGGGGCCCTTTTTCTACTAAGTCGATTTCTATATTCACACCTTCTGCTTTCATCTCATTGGCAATATTCAGATAACGATAGCCAAACCATAGATTATGAGCTTCTGTAAACTGATAAATTCCCATAATATTGAAGCCATGATTAACGTCGTTATCGCCTATAACATTAAAATCAGCGCTTACTGATATACCCCAGCGATCATCAAAATATTTGTTGTATTTAATACCAACAAGCCAATCAAATAGATGCTCTTTCGCTAACAAAGCCGAACCATTTACATGAATAAAACCATCATTTGATAATGCGTTAATATCCAGTTCAACTTGACTGTATGTATGGCGAACACCAGTGAGTATTTCTAGGTTAGGATAGACTTCATACCCAAAAAATAAATCATTAACCGATAAATGCATTCTTGTTGTTATATCGTGTCCAGGAGAGATAACGGTACCCGTTATAGGACCATCTAAGCCTTCTGTTTGCACCGAGTCTTTCATATATAGGTAATTTGCACGAGCCCCAACTAACCACCTCCCTTTTTTAGCATAAAAATCCCCCATTAAACCAAAAGCGAGTCCGTCCCATATATTTTCAAATGGAACATCAACACGAACAATATCCTCACCAGAAGATACACTGCCTTCGATACTAGGTGCCCACATCATTGGGAAAACAAGCAGGAAGTCCCACTCCTCCTGCTCTTTTGCAAAAACTGATGTACTAAAAATCACAAAAAGAAACAATCCATATTTCATACATAATTCCATTAATTACAATCACATAAATAATATAGAGCATTTATTTTGTTTAATGAACCAATTATCACTATATTTAGACTTGAGTCTGTAATTTAATATATATTTTTACCATTTCGCGCCAATTAATTTTAGTGCACTTTTCATATGATAAATAAATAGGCACTATAATAACCAGAAAATGAATAATATATTTAAATAATAATTAGGAATACAATATGAGCTCAACAACTAAAGAATATGGTTTTAACACTCCTCAACGTTTATTTGTCGGCTATACACTAGCAGTTCTTGTTGATTTAACAGTATTAAATTTTTTTGATGAATATTGGGATTTTGTAAACATTGAATCATTTACCATATCATTCGCTGCTGCGATTTTATTGCAGTTATTATTGAAGTTATCGATCAATGCAGAACACCGAATTGCTGATTACTTTAAATCTAAACCAGGAACAGCACCAAAAATATATCGTGGATTAAGTAGCTATACGATTTTGGTTGGTAGTAAATTTATTATGCTAGAAGCCATTAATATTTTATTTGGTGACAAAGTATCATTTGATGGGCCATTAAACGGTGTCGTCGCTTTCTTTGCTGTAGTTTTCACTATATTAATATCTGAAATTATTGTCTCTAAGATTTACTTTGCTTTAAGCGATAAAGAATAAAAAAATGGCGACCAACTTGGTCGCCATTTTTATTTAACTACTTAAAGCATTACTTATTTGCGTTTAATTGCTCGGCAAAATCTAACATACGATTTAGTGGGATAAGTGATTTTAGACGTGTTTCTTCATCAACAAAGATCTCATGCTCGGCACCACCTTCATTAAGAGCCTTCTCAATCGCTACAAGACCGTTCATCGCCATCCACGGGCAGTGAGCACAGCTACGGCATGTTGCACCAGCACCGGCTGTTGGTGCTTCTAATAGCTCTTTTTCTGGCACCATTTGCTGCATCTTGAAAAAGATACCTTTATCAGTTGCCACAATCATTTTCTGCTGTGGTAACTCTTTCGCAGCTTTAATTAACTGACTTGTAGAGCCTACCGCATCTGCCAATTCAACCACACTTGCAGGTGATTCAGGGTGAACCAAAACGGCAGCATCTGGGTGAAGTGCTTTTGCATCTTTTAGTGCTTTTGCTGAGAACTCATCATGAACAATACATTCACCCTGCCATAACAGCATGTCTGCACCTGTTTTGTTCGCAATGTATGAACCTAAATGACGATCTGGCCCCCAGATGATTTTCTTATCTTCATCATCAAGGTGCTCAACAATTTCTAGTGCGATACTTGATGTTACGACCCAATCAGCACGTGCTTTTACTGCTGCTGAGGTATTCGCATAAACAACAACGGTGTGATCAGGATGAGCATCACAGAACTCTGTAAATTTATCAGCAGGACAACCAAGATCAAGCGAACATTCAGCTTCTAGCGTTGGCATTAAGATTGTTTTTTCAGGCGTTAAGATCTTTGCAGATTCACCCATAAAACGAACACCAGCAATGACTAATGTCTTCGCATCATGACGATTACCAAATTTAGCCATTTCAAGTGAATCACCAACAAAGCCGCCTGTCTCTTCTGCTAATGCTTGGATCTCAGGGTCTGTATAATAATGAGCAATTAATACCGCATTTTTATCGCTAAGCAACTGCTTAATTTTCGCGATGTACTGCGTTTTCTCATCGGCGCTTAATTTGATAGGTTTTGGAGGAAAAGGATATACCGTATCGACGTGGTCTAAAATGTGGCCCATTGCTCAGCTCATTAATATCTTAAAATAATCTCGATATTATACGCCTTATGCTATTGGCAGCAAGTTAGAGGCAATAAAAAAGGAGCACTTCAGCTCCTTTTTAGTTTCTATTTATAACGATTTTAACTGATTATCAGCTGTTTTCGCTGTTGTGCTATCTGGATATTCAGAAATCACTTTTTGATAATATTTTTGAGCCGCAGCTTTATTGTTATTTCGTTTAGCAAGTTCACCTAATTTTAATAAAGCATCTGCGCGTTTATTTGAATCAGCATAACTTACTACTTTTGCAAAACTTTTTGTAGCTTCTATGTCATTTTTCTGAGCAAAATAAAGCTGTCCTAACCAATAATGTGCATTTGAGCTATATACCGAATCAGGATAAGCAACGACAAATTCTTGGAATGCCTTTGTTGCTCCAGCGTAGTCTTTTTTCTTTAAAATAAGATCTACCGCATTTTGGTAAGCTTCATTTTCGTTAGTATCAGCCGCATAAGAACCTGAAGTATCAGTATCACCCGCGCCTTCTGTTGGTGTAACGACTGGAACTGGCTTTGCTGTTCTCAGTGTATCGATTTCAATGTATAGCTGGCGCTGACGTTCTAGCATTTGATCAAGCTCGTAGGTATTACGTTCAACCGTACCACGCATTTCAGACAATTCTTCCGATAAGCCATCAAGTTGTTGTTGTAACTGCAGTTGAATTTGATTACGGCTTTTAATTAAGCGTTCTAGACGCTCAATACTTGTAGAAGATGCTGGAGCAGAAGAGGTGGCTGTTGCATTTAAATCGGTGACTGGAGCAGGAGCGGCGACCACAAGGGTCGCCGCACTCGCCAGCAACGTAAGCGGAATAATTCGCTTAAGGTTACTGTATTTCATATAAGTCTGCCTTATAAACTGTCGATTAGTATACTAATACAGCGCGACGGTTTTTAGCATAATCTTCAGCAGTTTGGCCTAGTACTAGTGGCTTCTCTTCACCGTAGCTTACGATAGAGATTTGGTCAGCAGAAACACCTAGAGCTTGTAGGTATTTAGAAACTGCTTTAGCACGACGCTCGCCTAGTGCGATGTTGTACTCAGGAGTACCACGCTCATCCGCGTGACCTTCAACTGTTACTTTGATTGCTGGATCAGCGCTTAAGAAAGCAGCGTGTGCAGCAAGCATGTCTTGGTACTCAGAAGAGATTGTTGAGTTATCAAATGCGAAGTAAACAGTCTGAACTTTACGAAGCTCTTGCTCAGCTTGAGCACGTACTTCAGCTTCAGTCATTACTTCATCAACTTCAACAGAAGTTACAACAGTAGTATCTGTTTGACCTTCAGCGCCAGTTGTTTGAGTTTCTACGCCGTTTGTTGATTCTTGACCAGCAGTACTGTCAGTTGCGCTGTCGCTAGAACTACAAGCAGAAAGAGCAACCACTGGCAGTGCGATTAAAAGACTCTTAAGAAGTTTATTTAGTTGCATTATATTTTCCTTATTTCCTAAATATTTAGTAGCTATAAAAATGGCGACCACGCTGGTGCCCTTACACGTCCGTTTGTCGCTGGTAAGCGAGCTTTAAAACGGCCATCTATAGAAACCATAGAAAGTACATTCTGTTTTCTATACATGGAACTGTAAATCACCATGCCGCCATTTGGCGCAATACTAGGTGACTCATCCAGTAGTGTCTTGGTTAAGACCTGGACGGCACCAGTTTCTAAATCTTGTTTCGCTAGATTGAATCCAGTCTCTGAGCGATTAACCATAACGATAAATTTACCGTCTGGAGTAATCTGCCCACCAAGATTTTGACTGCCTTGCCAGGTTAAACGTTTTGTTGAACCGTCTTGTAAATTTACTCTATAAATCTGAGGTTTACCACCCCGATCTGAAGTAAATATTAAAGACTTGTTATCAGGAGCCCAAAAAGGTTCCGTATTATTTGATCTTCCGCGCGTAATTTGACGCATTTTTTTCGTTTGCAAGTTTACAACGTACACTTGCAAGCTCCCTGTTTTTGACAACACAATAGCTAATTCTTTGCCATCATGTGAAAAACGAGGGGCCCCATTATGACGGGGGTAAGAAGCAATTAATTCTCTCTTACCGGTGTAAATATTCATAATAAAAA
Source organism: Aliivibrio thorii (assembly GCF_057368585.1). Classification (NCBI taxonomy): domain Bacteria; kingdom Pseudomonadati; phylum Pseudomonadota; class Gammaproteobacteria; order Vibrionales; family Vibrionaceae; genus Aliivibrio; species Aliivibrio thorii. Next base: position 1,932,304 of record NZ_CM170654.1, read on the forward strand.
CTTGTGATTTTCTATTTTCGAAACTTACATAAGCTAATTTCTTACCATCAGGTGACCATGCTGGTGACATGATTGGTTGTTTCGATTTTAAGACTAAACGTTCATTATAGCCATCATAGTCAGCGATACGTAGTTGATACTGATATTGCGCTTTATCATTAACCACAACATAAGCGATTCGAGTAAGAAAAGCCCCTCTTTCACCTGTCAGTTTTTCATAAACCACATCTGAAATACGGTGTGCATACTTACGAAGTTGCTTTGTCGATAAAGTCGCAACTTTGTTAACCAATATATGATCTTTTGTTGAAACTAATTCACCACTGGAATTAAGCGCTTTTGAATTGCCTTTTGTTAATTGACCACGAACGACATCAATTAATTTATAAGTAACTTCATATTTACCTTGAGCATTAAGCTTTACTTCACCAGTAACAATCGCATCAACCCCCATCTTAGTCCAAGATTCGTAATTGATATCCGAATCTTTATATGGAGTTTGTGGCATTTTATTAGTCGCGACTGGACTGAATTTACCACTACGCTGCAAATCAGATGAAATGATAGCAGAAATATCTTGTGGTAACTTGCCTTCTCCGTGCCATTTAAAAGGCACAATGCCTATTGGTCTTGCAGAGTCGACCCCTTCTGTAATAACCAGCTCTAATTCTGCTCTTGCAATCTGACTAAAACTTAAACAGGCAACAAAAAGAGTTAATATCCATCGTTTAAACACTTGCTCTTCCTTATTCTGGCTCTACCGTAAGGTTGATGTTTGTTAATTTAGTCACAACATCACCGTCAGTTGGCATTGGGAATACATTTACTTTTGTTACTGCCGTTTTCGCTGCACGACATACCTGTGCATCACCATTTAATGTGGTCACAGATAAAAGTAACCCTGATGACGCTAATTTAATTTTTACACGACAGCTTTTACCGACATAAGCCTCATCAACCAATAAATTCTGCTGGATCATCTGAGTATAAATAGCACCATATCGATTCACTTCATCATCAATATATTGTTGTTTCGCTGAACTATTTTGAACGGTTTCATCCTCTAAACCAGCAAAAATATCATTCAATGCCGCTTCTTTCTGTTTACGCTCAGCTTCTGCTTTCGCTTTTGCAACTCGCTCGGCTTCCGCTTTTGCTTTCTTATCTTCTTCTGCTTTCACGGCTTTTTCTTTCGCTAATTTTTCTTTAGCCAAACGTTCTTTTTCTGCCTTAGCTGCTCGTTCTTTGTCTATTCTGGCTTTCTCTGCTGACGCTCTCGCCGCTTTTTCTTTATCTGCTTTTACCTTGGCAACTCTGGCCGCTTCAGCCTTTGCTGCCGTCTCAGCTTTACGTTTTCGTTCATTCTCAGCGGCGACCGCTTTTTTTCGATCGTCTTCTGCTTTACGAGCAGCTTTTTTCTCTTTGACTTGCTGCTCTTTAAGCTTACGAATTCGATCTTCTTCTACTTTACGGTTTTTTTCCAATTGAGCAGCTTGCTGTTTTAATCGTTTTAAACGTTCTTTTTCTGCTCGTTCAGCTCTTTCTCTTTCTTGACGAATTTGAGATGCTTGTTTTGCAATAGTATTAGGATCAATAACAACCGCTTGGATCGTATTAGGCTTCGCCTTTTCATCCAAAGAAAAATTACTTCCAAAAAGCAGTGCTGCAACGAGTAGCAAATGCAACACGACAGAAACAATGATGGCGAAGGTGTAATTATTATCCGATTTCATCAATGATTATTCACTCTATTCCTTGAGATCGGTAAGTAATCCAACTTTACTTACCCCTGCACGGCTTAATTCATCAAGAACTAAAACTATCTCTGAATATGGCGTGCTAGCATCACCACCAACCGCAACGGGTGAATTAGGTTTAATACTCAGCTCAGCTTTAACGTTAGTGATCATCTCTTGCATTGACATTGGTCGACGAACCTCTTGGTTATCAACACTTAAACCAAGATTACCGTCTTTATCAACTTCAACAATGATAAACGTAGCATTTGGGTCTTCCCCTGCCATCGCTTGCGCTGATTTAGTATTCGTCATCTCTGGAAGTTCAACATCAACACCCTGAGTAACAAACGGAGCGGTTACCATAAAGATAATTAATAGTACTAACATGACATCAATGTAGGGAACAACATTAATCTCAGCTGTTAATTTTCTCTTCTTAGGTTGATAGCCAGACATTACTTCTCCTGACTTGTCATTGCTTGGCGGTGCAAGATACTTGAGAACTCATCCATAAATGCAGCGTAGTTATGTTCTAGCTTACCTACTTTTACACTTAAACGGTTATATGCGATTACTGCTGGAATTGCCGCAAATAAACCCATAGCCGTAGCCACAAGTGCTTCTGCAATACCAGGAGCTACCATCGCTAACGTTGCTTGCTTTACAGCGCCTAATGCGATAAATGCATGCATAATGCCCCATACCGTACCGAACAAACCAATATATGGAGTAATAGAGCCAACCGTTGCTAAAAACGGTAAATTAGTTTCAAGGCTATCAACTTCACGCGATACTGTTACGCGCATAGCTCGAATTGTGCCATCCATAACCGCATCTGATGACGAACCATTAACACGAGATAAACGTGCGAATTCATTAAAACCAGAATAGAAGATTTTTTCTGTTCCGCTAATTCTTTCTTTACGAACTTTTACTTCATTAAATAATTGCGCAAGATCCATGCCTGACCAAAATTTATCTTCAAAACGTTCGGCATCGGTACGCGCAACAGCTAACACTTTTGAGCGTTTAAAAATCATCGCCCATGACATTACAGATAAGCTCAATAAAATAAGCATCACGATCTTAACTAATAAACTAGCTTGTAAAAATAGATCGAGAATTGATAATTCACCTGTCACAAGATATCTCCGATAATATAAATAGTGGTATCGCTGTTGGTTTCATTTTAGCGTTATCAATACAGGCTACCTTAACTGTAGCTTTGCACAATACTTTCCCTTCAAAATTAACCAATAACTGACAAAAGGTCAGTGATACCCTTTTAATTTCTGTTATGAATGTTTCAACAATAAGCTGCTCATCTAATCGAGCACCTTGAATAAAGTCCATCGTTACGTTTTTAACGACAAATCCGACTGATTTTTCTAAAAGCACTTGTTGGGAGACACCGTGTTGGCGTAATAATTCCGTTCGTGCCCGTTCAAAAAACTTAAGATAATTTGAATGGTAAACAACCCCACCGGCATCGGTATCTTCATAATAAATGGTTATAGGCCATTTAAATGCATTTTTATCCACGACACATTTCTCTTTTTATTGAAAAATCAGATGCTAACTATAACTGATAATTGACTATTTTCACTATATCAAATCTGGATTTTGGAGTTAAATCGTCAAAAAAAAGCGGTTCATTACCCTAAAAAGTAACAAACCGCTTAGTATGATGTTCCAATATACAAATTTATTGGATGCTAAAACTACATAAAATAAAGGTAGCTAAAGTATCCCAAAATTAATATTGAAAAATATGGACTAAATAATAATTTCCAAATCCATTTCTGTGGAACGAATCCAACAGCAAAAATGAATGCCGTACATACCGAATAAATTAAGCTAGGAGCTAATAGCCCATCAAAGCCACCAATTTGTTCTGAATATACCGTTGGCTCCCACATAAGCATTGCCATGTGAAAAATAGCCACCCCAACTAATAATAATCTTACGATAATATTATTAATTGGACGTTGAACATTATCTATTTTGTCAGCGAGATTACTCACTGTCTTTGTCCATCATTTCTGAATGCTCTAACCAAAGTGCATTAATGATTGCAAATGAACATGCTAGCAGCACGCCTAGAATCCATGCGAAATACCACATAATAAATATTCCTTAGTATAGAGACGTCTTGTTCTCTTCGATGAATTTAGCATCAAGACGACCAAACATTTTGTAGTACGTCCAAATAGTATAAGTAAGAATAATTGGAACCATTACAACAGCAACGCCTGTCATAATTTTCAATGTCAGCTCACTTGAAGTTGCATCCCACATAGTTAGACCATGATCTGGATTAAAGCTTGATGGCATTACGAATGGGAATAAAGCAAAACCAGACGTTAAGATAACACCAGCGTTCGTTAAGCTTGAACTTAAGAAAGCTAAACCAGCAATATTTGCACGAGAAGCAATGATTGTAATGATTGGCATTACTACTGCTAGGATTGGAGCAATCCAAAGTAATGGGTATTCATTATAATTATTAAATAATGCGCCTACTTCACGAACAACTTCTTTATTCAATGGATCTGACGGTGCGTTATGATCAAGTACACTTGTAATAACATAACCTTCGATGCTTTGAGCCCAGAAGCCAGCAATAACAAATAGTACGATTACTGCTAAGCTACAGATCATCGCTACATTACGAGAGCGAGAATGAAGTTCATCCGTCGTTTTCATCTGTAGCCATGTTGCACCTTGCGTGATGAACATTGCAGAGCTAACTAAACCACACAATAATGCGAATGGGTTAAGCAATTCAAAGAAACCACCATGATAGCTAAGCATCATTAGGTTGTTAAGCTCAAATGGTACACCTTGAAGTAGGTTACCAAATGCCACACCAAAAATGACAGGAGGAACAAAGCTACCGATAAAGATTGCTGTATCCCACGCTGAACGCCAGCGTTTGTCTTCAATTTTAGAACGGTAATCAAAACCTACAGGGCGGAACCACAATGACGCTAATGTTACGATCATCGCTAGGTAAAAACCTGAGAATGATGCAGCGTAAACGAGTGGCCATGCAGCAAATAGTGCACCACCAGCAGTGATTAACCATACTTGGTTACCATCCCAATGAGGCGCGATTGAGTTAATCATAACTCGACGTTCTGAATCAGTTTTACCGATAACGGGTACTAGTGCACCAACACCCATATCGAAACCATCTGTTACAGCGAAGCCAATCAGTAATACACCGATCAATGCCCACCAAACAAATCGCAATACTTCGTAATCAAACATTGCTCAAATCTCCGTTTTTATGCTTCTACTTGACGAGTTAATTTCGCTTCTGAATCTTGACCATCTTGCTCAAAGTGGTAGCGACCCGTTTTCAGGCTACTTGGACCTTTGCGCGCGAACTTCACCATTAGGTAAACTTCAGCAATCAAGAATATCGTGTATAAGCCAATGATTGCAGCCATTGAGATTAGAATCTCTGTTGCTGTCAATGCTGATGCTGCAACGTTAACTGGTAGAATTTCACCAACAGCCCATGGTTGACGGCCATACTCTGCAACAAACCAACCTGCTTCAATCGCAATCCATGGTAGCGGCATACCAAATAAGGCAGCTTTAAGTAACCACGATTTTTGACCAATTTTCTGACGGCATGTCTGAACAAAAGCAAAACCAAAGATAAGTAGCATTGCTACACCACAAGCAACCATAATACGGAACGAGAAGAACAGAGGCCATACTGTAGGGATTGAGTCATCCGCAGCGGCTTTAATTTGCTCTTCTGTTGCATCAACAACTTTATCGGTATAACGCTTAAGTAATAAGCCATACCCTAAGTCATGCTTAACATCATCAAACGCAGCGATGTTTTCCGGTGTTTTATCACCATTACGTAATTTTTCTAGCAATTCGTAAGCAATCATACCGTTACGGATACGTACTTCGTGCTGTTCTTTTAAATCACGTAAACCTGTTACTTGTTTATCAAATGAACGGGTTGCAATAATACCCATTACATATGGGATCTTAATTGCATAATCAGTTTCCATCGATTCTTGGTTTGGTAAACCAAAAACAGTAAAGGCTGCAGGTGCTTCTTCTGTATGCCACTCAGCTTCAATTGCTGCTAGCTTAACTTGTTGAACTTCACCTAGTTCATAACCAGATTCATCACCAAGTACCATTACAGATAAGATTGATGCCATACCAAAAGAAGCAGCGATAGCAAATGAACGACGAGCAAACGCAACATCACGGCCTTTAAGTAGGTAGTAAGAACTTACACCAAGAACAAACATTGCACCACAAGTGTAACCAGAAGCAACGGTATGAACGAATTTAACTTGAGCAACTGGGTTTAACACCACTTCTGCAAAGCTAACCATTTCCATACGCATTGTTTCAAAGTTAAATTCAGCGCCCACAGGGTTCTGCATCCAACCATTCGCAACTAGAATCCAAAGTGCTGAGAAGTTAGAACCTAAAGCAACTAACCACGTTACCGTAAGGTGCTGACGTTTTGATAAACGATCCCAACCAAAGAAGAATAAACCTACAAAAGTAGATTCAAGGAAGAAAGCCATTAGTGCTTCGATAGCAAGAGGTGCCCCGAAGATATCACCAACATAGTGAGAATAATAAGCCCAGTTAGTACCAAACTGGAACTCCATCGTTAGGCCCGTAGCAACACCTAATGCGAAGTTAATACCAAACAATTTACCCCAGAACTTTGTCATGTCCTTGTAGATTTGTTTGTCTGTCATTACATATAAAGACTCCATGATAGCCAATAAAAAGGCCATACCTAAAGTCAGAGGAACGAATAGGAAGTGATACATCGCTGTCATTGCAAACTGCAATCGCGATAACTCCACTACATCAGTGATCATGAGAACTCCTTTGTGTCAGGCTGAATGACACAGTGCTTTCACTCTATTTGGGTGAATGTGACACTATTTTATGGCTCTAATAGTTATAACGTATTGGTAACCATAAAGTGTTACATAATTATGTAAAAAACGTTAGCTTAATGTTAAGCGTAACCTAATATAGAACTCGCTAATATTAATAGGAAACACGATATCTTTCAAAAGATTTGTCCCTTTTTTTGAAAGTTAATTACAGTTTTTTTTACATAAACACATGTTTTTCACACTTTACACATTTCTCATACGAAAAAACGGATGATTTTGATCACCCGCTTTCACTAAACTTATTATTTTATTAATGTACTATGACAAATTATGAATAGGTAACTTTTTACTATTTCTCTGGTCTATCAATGCCAAAATGCAAATAAGCTCGATCAGAAACTATTCGCCCTCTTGGTGTTCGCTGTAAGTAACCTTGTTGAATTAAGTAAGGTTCGATGACATCTTCAATCGTATCTCTTTCTTCACCAATCGCTGCAGCAATATTATCAAGGCCAACCGGACCACCATCAAATTTTTCCATAATGGCCAATAAAAGCTTTCTATCCATGTAATCAAAACCACGGACATCAACATCAAGCATGTTCAACGCTTTGTCTGCAATCTCAGAAGATATATGACTATCGCTCATTACATCTGCATAATCTCGTACTCGACGTAATAATCGGTTGGCAATACGTGGTGTACCACGAGCGCGACGGGCAACTTCCAATGCGCCTTCAGATTCCATCGATAAATTCAGGCAATCAGCACTACGCTGAACAATATATTGAAGATCATCGACTTTGTAATACTCTAATCGCTGCACAATACCAAAACGATCACGCAATGGAGACGTTAGTGAACCAGCCCTTGTCGTTGCACCGATAAGAGTAAAAGGTGGTAAGTCAATTTTAATAGAACGAGCTGCAGGGCCCTCACCAATCATAATATCTAACTGATAATCTTCCATTGCAGGGTACAGTATTTCTTCAACAACAGGGCTTAATCGATGGATCTCATCAATAAATAAAATGTCGTTTTCTTCTAAGTTAGTCAGAAGCGCCGCCAAATCTCCTGCTTTTTCAAGAACAGGACCAGAAGTCGTACGAATATTTACTTCCATCTCGTTGGCAACGATATTCGCTAATGTCGTTTTACCCAAGCCTGGAGGACCAAAAATCAATAGATGATCGAGGGGTTCATTACGCATTTGCGCTGCTTTAATGAAAATTTCCATCTGGCTGCGAACATGGTCTTGACCTCGATAGTCTTCTAATTTCTTCGGACGTATCGCTCGGTCGATGACTTCTTCTTCACGAAAAACAGGGTTATCAGCAGCAATAAGGCGATCAGCTTCAATCATAAAATGGCACTCAGCGATTCAATAAATAAATAGTAGTAAGTAAAAACAATTAATAGAAAACATTAAATGATATTAGATCATCGATTTTAATGATTCACGGATTAGCGCTTCACTTGTCATATCAGGTTTTGCTACTTGAGAAACAATTTTAGACGCTTGTACTGGCTTATAACCAAGGGATATCAGTGCACTTACAGCTTCATCTTGTGCACTTTGAGGAGAGGAAATTAAATCAGAACTATCATCCATCGGCGCAGCATCAGCTGCCGGTGTAAATAAATCACCAGCTCCCCAGCCTTTAAGACGATCTTTCATTTCAACCACTAAACGCTCTGCTGTCTTCTTTCCAACACCAGGCAATTTTACTAAAGTCGAAATATCTTCACGCTCTACGCTTTGTACAAATTGAGATGCTGTCATGCCAGATAAAATAGCAAGACCAAGTTTAGGACCCACACCATTTGCTTTAATTACTTCACGAAACAAAGCTCGTTCATTTTTAGTATTAAAGCCATATAAAAGCTGAGCATCTTCACGCACAACGTAATGAGTATAAATAATCGCTTCTGAACCCACTTCAGGTAATTCATAAAAACAGCTCATTGGCATTTGAACTTCATAACCAATACCACTGACTTCAATCAATAATTCTGGTGGTTGCTTTTCTAATAAATTTCCGCGAAGACGTCCAATCACAATAGATACTCTTTAAATTAAATAACAGTTCAGATAGTAATAAAGAACTGGATAGATATCCAGTTAAAGAAGTGAGAATTTACTTTAAGGAAGTAAAACCTTAACGATAGCGCCCTCGCCTTGCGCCTGTCGCTTTGCCTGCTAATGCAATTAAGGTTTTATTAGTATTTGCATGACAAATCGCAACCCCTAACCCATCGGCAGCATCGGCTTGTGGTTTTGCCGGAAGTTTCAACATTGTCATAACCATGTGCTGGACTTGTGCTTTATCTGCCCCACCCGTTCCTGTTACTGCTTGTTTAATTAAACGAGCTGCATATTCGTATACTGGCAAATCTGCATTTACTGCAGCAACAATTGCGCTTCCTCTTGCTTGTCCTAACTTTAAGGCTGAATCCGCATTTTTAGACATGAAAACTTGTTCAATGGCGAATACATCCGGTTGGAATTGAGTAATGATTTCAGAAACACCTGCGTATATTTGTTTTAAACGTCCAGGAAGTTCTTTCTCTGACATACGAATACAGCCACTACCCAAATATTGAAGGTGACGGCCATTTTGACGGATAACGCCATACCCTGTGATCCGAGAGCCTGGATCAATTCCTAAAATGATAGACATAGTAAAACCACTGATTATTTATACATGTATATTAGCTAGATACCACTATAAACTCAAGGCATTCGTAATGTACGACTTTCTCATTTTAAATATAACAGATACAAAAATGCCCGCATTACACGGGCATTTTTAAGAATAAAGATAACTTAAATTAAGCGTCTTTTTTCTCAGCAATTTTTACTGCAATCGCTAATTCCTCAAGAGACTCAGGATTAGCAAGACTTGGCGCATTCGTTAGTAGACACGCTGCTGCTGTTGTTTTCGGGAAGGCGATAACATCACGGATGTTTTCAGTGCCACAAAGAAGCATTGCTAAACGGTCAAGACCGAATGCAAGACCTGCGTGTGGCGGCGTACCGTACTTAAGAGCTTCAAGTAAGAAACCAAATTTCTCATGTTGCTCTTTTTCTTCGATACCTAGGATACCAAATACCGCTGTTTGCATTTCTGCATTGTGAATACGAACAGAACCACCACCCACTTCATAGCCATTAATAACCATGTCGTACGCATCAGAGTTTGCTGCTGCTGGGTTTGCTTTAAGCTCTTCAGCGGTAACACCTAAAGGAGATGTGAATGGGTGATGCATCGCGTGCAAGTTACCTTCGCCATCTTCTTCAAACATTGGGAAATCAATAACCCAAAGTGGAGCCCAAGCTTTCTTATCTGTAAGCTCAAGATCATCACCTAATTTAATACGTAAAGCGCCCATTGCTTCTGCAACGATGCCTGCTTTATCTGCACCAAATAAAATGATATCGCCAGTTTCAGCTTCAGTACGCTCTAAAATGCTGTTTACGATATCTTCGCTTAGGAACTTAGCAACAGGAGATTGAACACCTTCGAATCCTGCAGCACGATCGTTCACTTTCATCCAAGCTAGACCTTTCGCGCCGTAGATACCTACGAACTTACCGTATTCATCAATTTGCTTACGAGACAGTGATGCGCCACCAGGAACACGAATAACCGCTACACGGCCTTTTTCATCGTTAGCAGGACCAGCGAATACTTGGAATTCAACTTCTTTAAGAAGATCAGCAACGTCAACTAACTCTAATGGGTTACGTAGATCTGGCTTATCAGAACCAAAACGACGGATCGCTTCTGAGAATGGCATGATTGGGAATTGACCAAGTTCAACATCTAATAGCTCTTTCCACATATCATGAACTAGACGCTCTGTGATTTCACGAACTTGAGTCGATGATAAGAAAGACGTTTCGATATCGATTTGGGTAAATTCAGGTTGACGGTCAGCACGTAAATCTTCATCACGGAAACATTTAACGATTTGATAATAACGGTCAAAACCAGACATCATCAAAAGTTGCTTAAACAACTGTGGTGATTGTGGAAGTGCGTAGAAACTGCCTTTATGAACACGGCTCGGTACTAGGTAATCACGAGCGCCTTCTGGCGTTGCTTTTGTTAGTACTGGAGTTTCAATATCTAAGAATAGATTTTCATCTAAGAAACGACGAACAAAGCTAGATGCGCGAGCACGTAACTTGATGCGATCACTCATTTCTGGACGACGTAAATCAATGTAACGGTACTTGAGGCGTTGCTCTTCTGAATTTGTTTGATTGAAATCCAACGGAAGCGCTTCTGAACGGTTGATGATCTCAAGACCTGTCGCGTAAAGTTCAACTTCACCCGTAGCCATGTCTTTATTTACCTGGCTGTCAGGACGAACACGTACTTCACCAGTAAATTTGATACAGAACTCATTACGCAGTTGGTTAGCGATTGAAAAGATATCTTTCATATCTGGATCAACAACTACCTGAACGATACCTTCACGATCTCGCATATCAATAAAGATAAGACCGCCTAAATCACGGCGGCGGTTTACCCAGCCGCAAAGTTCTACAGTTTGCCCTGCAAGGGACTTGTTCAGGTTACCACAGTAATGGGTGCGCATGATGATTTTCCCAATCTAATATACATATCAATAGTAAATGCAATAAAAAGCCTACTGCACTTCTCATAAACCGATTTACGTTTGCTAAAATGACTAATAAAACAGCTACTTTGCTGTATTAATATACAAAACGTAAAAATATAGCGCCATTATAAAGGAAAAACATTCTAACGACATAGCAAGGAGTAAAAAAAGTTCACTTTCAATTCTCATTGGCCTAAAGACTTTAAGATAAGAATTAACTACAATAGTGTCATCATGTGCAGGAGAGCACTGATGTATGCAATTCTAGGTAAGTAGAACACACCAATATTTACCTAGAATGGATATAAATAAGTACGGATAAACAACGTGCCTTTGTGAGAATACCATGGCTAACCCTGATACTATTTTTTCAACACCTATTGATAAAATCGGCGACTTTACTTTTGATGAACGAGTCGCAGAAGTCTTCCCTGATATGATACAGCGCTCTATTCCGGGTTACAGTAATATAATCTCAGCAATCGGAATGCTAGCAGAACGTTACGCTAAGCCCCATTCAACAGTCTATGATTTAGGCTGTTCTTTAGGTGCAGCAACATTATCTATGCGTCGTCATATCAATCAAGAAGGGTGTCAAATCATTGGTGTCGATAATTCATCAGCAATGGTTGAGCGTTGTCGTCTACTGATTAATGCTTACCGTTCAGATACACCAGTATCAATTATAGAAGCGGACATTCGTGATGTAGATATACAAGATGCCTCGGTGGTGGTGTTAAATTTCACATTACAATTTCTAGCTCCTGTCGATCGACGAGCATTATTAGAAAAAATCTATGCAGGTTTACGCCCTGGCGGTATTCTCATTTTATCTGAAAAATACATTTTTGAAGATGACACTGCAAATGAATTGCTTATTGATTTACACCATGATTTCAAACGTGCTAATGGCTACAGTGAGCTAGAAATAAGCCAAAAACGCAGCGCGATTGAACATGTAATGCTGCCAGATCCAATTGATACCCATAAAGAACGTTTTAAAGACATTGGTTTTAAAAGTGCAGAAGTATGGTTCCAATGCTTCAACTTTGGATCGATGTTTGCGATAAAATAAAAATAACTGTTCTTGTTTTTCTATTTTTTACCTAATTTATTAACTAAAGATATCTCATGTTAAATTTTGCTAATTTTTATACGCTCGTTTCTCAGGATACCATTCTCCAGCCTTGGTTAAACACTTTACCTCAGCAATTAACTGATTGGCAAAATGCTGAACATGGTGACATCGAGCGTTGGACAAAAGCGTTAAAGAAAATTCCTGAAGGCTGTGCGGATAATATCAATTTAAAATCATCAGTGACCCTGTCAAACAACACCCCTTTAATTGATGGGGAGCGTAAAAAGTTAGAAAACTTATTACAAACCTTCCACCCTTGGCGTAAAGGGCCATTTACTGTTCATGATATTCACATTGACACAGAGTGGCGCTCAGACTGGAAATGGGATCGATTACTGCCTCACATTACCCCACTTAAAAACCGCTCAATTTTAGATGTAGGTTGCGGTAATGGCTACCACATGTGGCGTATGCTAGGCGAAGAAGCTCGCTTATGTGTTGGTATTGACCCATCACATTTATTTTTAATTCAATTCGAAGCCATTCGTAAATTAATGGGCAATGACCAACGCGCGCATTTATTACCATTAGGTATTGAACAGCTTCCTGAACTAAATGCATTTGATACTGTATTTAGCATGGGGGTTCTTTATCACCGCCGTTCTCCACTCGACCATTTGATTCAATTGAAAAACCAATTAGTCTCTGGCGGTGAATTAGTGCTAGAAACGCTGGTTATTGATGGTGATGAAAACGCAGTATTAATGCCTGTTGAACGTTATGCTCAAATGCGTAATGTTTTCTTCTTCCCATCTGCGCGAGCATTAAAAGTATGGTTAGAAAGCGTTGGTTTTGTAGATGTTAAAATTGTGGATGAATGCGTTACTACAACAGGAGAACAACGCTCAACGGAATGGATGAAACACAATTCTCTACCAGAATACTTAGACCCAAATGATCCAACAAAAACAATTGAAGGCCACCCTGCTCCTAAGCGTGCGATCTTAATTGCTAAAAAACCTGACTAAACGCTAACATTGTGGGGCTATCCGCCCCTATTTATTATCGTTACTATGCACATGTTAATTTAACTCAACGGAACATAAAATGATCCAACGAATTCTACCACTGGTTGCTATTTTAAGCCTTTCAGGATGCGCACTGACTCAACAAGCAACACCAGTCGCTTCAGATAATACAGAAACAATTGCAGCCATTAAGTCTATGGAAACCAATCTAAATACTCGTTTAGATGGTATGGAAACAAAAATTGAGACTCAAAATGACTATATTTCCACATTAGAAAAAGAGTTATCGAATGTATCAGAAGAGCTATCGATGGTTCGAACTGAACAAACCAAAATTCAAACAAGTATAAAGCAAGCGACCTCTAAAAAGGCTCGCTTAGCACCAGTTCCTGTTTCTATGCAAACGCAATCACTAAAAGACACGCTTATTTTAGGTGCCATTGAAAACGTAGAAATTGCTGATATACAACAAAAATTCAGTGCTCGTATAGACACAGGAGCAACGACTTCTTCTCTTAATGCTGTCGATCTTCAAGAGTTTGAACGCAATGGTACTCAGTGGGTTCGATTCCACTTAGTTAATCAAAACGCAAAAACAGAAGATGGCAAATTAGAGTGGATCACAGCTCCTGTAATCCGTAATGTTAAAATTCGTCAATCAACAACTGAAGAAGCTCAACGTCGCCCTGTTGTTGAATTATGGATCAAACTTGGAGCAATCAATGAAAAAGTGCAGTTTACTCTTGCAGATCGCTCTCACATGACCCATTCTGTTTTATTGGGTAGAGAGTTTATACAAGATATTGCTGTTATCGATGTCAGTAAAGAGTTTGTTCAAAGCAAAAAATAGCTCCTACCTCAAATAAGCGGTAATTTATTCAATATGTTAGTAGCATAAATTACCGCTTGAATTATAATTATCTTCCACTTATGCCATCACAATGAGGACGTTATGCCATCAAGAGTGCCTTTTTATTTTCTTATCTCACTATTAATCGTCGCAGGACTTACATTGAGCTGGTTACGCCATGACTCATACGGAGTACCTTGGACACCAGGAGAAAGAAGTCAAGTTTGGGACGTAGAGGCCCGAATTCAATTTGATGCAGTAAATAAGCCTGTAAAGGTATCTATGGCTGCACCGCAAACTCAAGCCGGTTTTACTATTGTTGATGAAAGTGCATCTTCACCTGGTTACGGTATTGCCTATTTAACGACAGAGCATGGACGTCGCGCTGAATGGACAATCCGTCAAGCTGATGGTCCACAGACTTTATATTACAAAACTCAGATCTTAGTTGACCCACAAGCGCATGCCACAATTGAACCGCCAAAAACTGACAAACCAGAAGCGGTAACATTTGAAGGACCACATGAGGCTGCTGCAATTTCATTACTAGAACAAGCAAGAGCCCGTTCTTCTGATGACATCACCTTAACTCGTGAATTAATTAAACAATTCAACGATCCTGATAATCAAAATGCGTCTTTACTTCTAAATGACTTAACTAAAGTTCAAGCCGTTTCTAAATTACTAAGCTATGAAGCGATTCATAACAAAGTTGTTGGCACGCTTTGGCTAGAAGATGGTCGTCGTCGTCAATCAGTTCAACACATGATTGAAGTATGGAGTGGCGAAAAATGGCAACTATTCAACCCAGAAAGTGGCGAACAAGGCCAACCAGCTAATTTGCTACTTTGGGATGAAACCAATGTCTCTTTACTCGATGTCGTTGGTGGTAAAAATAGCCAAATTAACTTCTCGATGATTGCTCAGGAGATTTCTCCAACAGCCGCAACCGAGAAGAAAGTAGAAGCAGATAATCTATTAAACTTCTCTATTCACAGCCTACCGCTTGAAGAGCAGTCGATGTTTAAAACCATCATGCTTATTCCTATCGGTGCGCTAATGGTTGTTTTCTTACGAGTCATTGTCGGTTTAAAAACGTCTGGTACTTTCATGCCTGTACTTATTGCCGTTGCCTTTGTTCAGACTCAGCTAGTCACAGGGATTGTCGGCTTCTTACTGATTGTAGGTACTGGTTTAGTTATTCGTAGTTATTTATCCAAACTCAACCTACTTCTGGTCGCCAGGATCTCCGCGGTGATCATCACCGTCATCATGATAATTTCAATCTTTACGATTGTTGCCTTTAAGATTGGTTTAACCGCTGGATTAAGTATTACTTTCTTCCCAATGATTATCCTTTCTTGGACCGTAGAACGTATGTCTATCCTATGGGAAGAAGAAGGTTGGAAAGAAGTTGCGACTCAAGGTGGTGGTTCACTGCTAACCGCTGTCCTTATCTACATCGCAATGACAAATCCATTTGTACAACACTTAACCTTTAACTTTATTGGCATTCAGTTAATTATCTTAGCGGTAATTCTAATGCTTGGTAATTATACTGGTTACCGTTTAAGTGAGCTTCGTCGCTTTAAGCCTTTAGCGGAGGACTAACCTATGTTTAGTAGATTTACATCTCCTGCAAAACTAAACGCGAAAGGGATCATGGGAATGAATCAACGTAACGGTGGCTATATTGGCCGTTACAATGACCGAAGTAAGTACCCATTGGTTGATGATAAATTAAAAACAAAGATCATTGCTGAAAAAGCGGGAGCAACTGTTCCTAAGCTTATCGGGGTGATTGATAGCCAAGCTGAAGTAAAAAACATTCATGATATCGTTAAAGATTGGCCTGGTTTTGTAATCAAACCAGCTCAAGGTAGTGGTGGTAAAGGCATTTTAGTTGTCACATCTCATAAAGATGGGGTTTACTACAAACCATCTGGTGCAGAAGCAAACAAACAAGATGTTGAACGCCATATTACTAATACATTAGCTGGTCTTTTCTCCCTTGGTGGGAAAAATGACGTTGCTATGATTGAAAACTTAATCGAATTTGATGATGTGTTTGACGGCTTCAGTTACGAAGGCGTGCCTGATGTTCGTATTATTGTATTTAAGGGCTACCCTGTAATGGCAATGATGCGTTTATCAACCACAGATTCAGATGGTAAGGCTAACTTACACCAAGGTGCTGTTGGGGTTGGTATTGATATCGGTACAGGCAGAGCAGTACGCGCAGTACAATTTGACTTACCTGTTGAAAAACACCCAGATACAGGAAAACTATTAAGTACCTTAGAAGTACCACATTGGCATAAACTGTTAACGCTTGCATCAAGTGCTTGGGAAATGACAGGTCTAGGCTACATGGGCACTGATATGGTTCTAGATAAAAAATATGGCCCTATGGTTCTAGAGCTTAATGCTCGCCCTGGTTTAGCGATTCAAATTGCTAATGGAACAGGCTTGTTACCTCGATTAAAGCATATCGAAAGCTTAGAGGAGACGGTTCCATACCCAACTCCTGAAGCTCGTGTTGCTTATGCGATGGAACAGTTTGGTATTTATAATAAATAACAGACCACCACGAGCACAATCCAAATAAAAAAAGGGAAGAAAGCCTATGCTCTCTTCCCTTTTTATTTATCTTCTATTGCTACTTTCCAAATCGAATACCGATTCTAATAGCCACTATTTAGATAATTACTTTTCCCAGCGTTGCGCCGCTGATTTATCCGTATCTCTTGATTCAACCCAGCGCACTTCTTTGGTTGTTCGTTCTTTTTTCCAAAACGGTGCATTGGTTTTTAAGTAATCCATAATGAATTCGCATGAATCAAATGCAGCACCACGATGCGCACTTGATACACCAACAAACACAATTTGATCACCAAGTTCTAAGTCTCCCACTCGGTGGATTACTTTCACTTTAAGCAGTGGCCAACGCGCTTTTGCTTGTGCAACGATATCATTCAGAGACTTTTCAGTCATCCCAGGGTAATGCTCTAGAGAAAGCCCTGTGACATCATCACCAAGGTTCATGTCTCGAACTTTACCAATAAAAGTTACAATCGCTCCTGCGGAAGTACCTTCTGCTAATAATTGATATTCATCACCGACATTAAAATCATGCTCTTGAACAGAAATCATATTAACCACCCGTTACCGGTGGGAAAAATGCCACTTCGTCACCATCAGAAACCGCTGAATCTAAGCTTGAGATCGTTTGATTAATCGCAACCAGTAATTTGCCCTTCTCTAGCGCTAAATCCCACTTGCCTTCTTTTTGGCTTAACTCTTCACGAATCGCTTCAGCTGTTGCGTAATCACCAATAAGTTCCAGTTTGTCAGTGCCTACTAACTCTTTTGTTTGAGCGAAAAATAATACTGTGATCATGCGTCTACCTTAAAGTGTCCAGATTTACCGCCCGTCTTTTCTAGTAAACGAACTTGCCCAATAACCATGTCTTTTTGAACCGCTTTACACATGTCATAGATGGTTAATGCTGCAACCGATGCCGCTGTCAATGCTTCCATTTCAACGCCAGTTTTGCCCGCTAATTTACATACAGATTCAATACGAACCATGTTTTCAGCTTCAATGGCTTCAAGTTGAACTTCAACTTTGGTTAGCAGTAATGGATGACATAATGGAATAAGATCCCATGTTTTTTTCGCTGCTTGAATGCCCGCAATACGAGCTGTCGCAAACACATCACCTTTGTGGTGAGAACCAGAAACAATCAGATTCAGCGTTTCTGGCGCCATATGAACAAACGCTTCTGCACGCGCTTCACGCACTGTTTCTTGTTTAGCTGATACATCAACCATGTTCGCCTCACCAGAGGCATTAATATGAGTAAAATTTGACATAATTCTTCTTTATTATCCACCAATTGAGGCTAAATGAGGGGTCATTCCAGCATGGCCATCATGTAAAAAATGACCTTCTGCTTTATTATCTAACTGAGTTTGAATGCATTGAATCAACTCATCTTGCTGCGAATCTTCTTGTAACAACTCTCGTAAATCAACACCGTAATCACCAAATAAACACATATGTAATTTGCCTTTTGCTGATACTCGAAGTCGGTTGCAACTCTGACAAAAGTCTTTTTCATAAGGCATAATTAACCCTATTTCACCTATGTAATCTGGGTGGGTAAAGACTTGAGCTGGACCATCGCTTTCACCGCGTTGTTTCAATATCCAATTGTTAGCAATTAAATGATTACGGATCGACACACCAGACTGATGATGATTTTTAAACAAATCGTTCATTTCACCCGTTTGCATCAATTCAATAAAACGAAGTTGAATAGGACGAGTTTGAATCCATTTTAAAAATAAAGGTAATTCGGTACTATTAAGATCTTTAAGTAAAACGGTATTTACTTTTACCTGTTTAAATCCAATTTCAAGTGCTTTATCAATACCAGCCATAACTTCGGCAAATTTATTTTCACCGGTGATCTGATAAAACATATTGGGATTTAAGCTATCAACACTCACATTGATATCAGTAAGGCCAGCTTCTCGCCATTCAGCGACATGCTTCTCCATACGATAACCATTAGTCGTAGTGGCTACTTTAGTGATGCCAGGTTGAGAGGCTACGGTACGAATGATCTCAGTAAAATCTTTGCGCAGGCTTGGTTCTCCGCCTGTAATACGTACTTTTGACGTACCACAACGGGCAAACGCACTCACCGTACGTTTGATTTCATCAAGCTCAAGGAAGGACTCTCGCTTGCCATTTTCTGGTCGATAACCATCAGGTAAGCAATAAGTACATTTAAAATTACAGACGTCTGTAATCGACAACCGTAAGTAATAAAACTTACGATTAAAATTATCTTCGAATTGTTTCGCCACGGAACACCT
Organism: Aliivibrio thorii; assembly: GCF_057368585.1. Lineage (NCBI taxonomy): Bacteria > Pseudomonadati > Pseudomonadota > Gammaproteobacteria > Vibrionales > Vibrionaceae > Aliivibrio > Aliivibrio thorii. Next base: position 1,951,422 of record NZ_CM170654.1, read on the forward strand.
TTCCAAACACGGGAGGCTTGTTCATTTCCAAACAAACCCTTGTGACCGAATTGTCACTGGCTTACGCTACATATTGAGTGCTTCTTAAAAACAACTTAGTAGCTTAAGCTCGGAGTTATGGCAACCACACTAGACCATTATTAGTTTAGTTGGCGCTCTTATTAAAATACTCAATATTTCTAAGGTTTTCCAATTTTTTTGCCATTTCAGCAGAATTTCTCCATTTTGTTTGATAGATGTTATTTTTATGCTGTTATTCAGTCTATAAACTGTGATTAATTCAACATTTCACTAATCACTGCTTGTCGTCACTTTCGAGATAAACCACACTGCTACTAATTATGTGTGATAAGTAAGTATAAATATTATGAATAAACATCAAATTGTCGCTATTGGTGGTGGACACGGCTTAGGGCGCGTTCTTGCAGCATTAAGTGGTTTTGGTAGTAATGCAACAGGAATTGTCGCTACCACTGATAATGGAGGCTCTACAGGCCGAATTAGAGAATGCCAAGGCGGTATTGCTTGGGGAGACACTCGTAACTGCATAAATCAGCTAATTACAGACCCATCGATCAGCTCAATGATGTTTGAGTATCGATTTAAAGGCCAAGGTGAACTTCATGGACATAATCTTGGGAACTTAATGCTTACCGCGTTAGATAATCTTAGCGTTCGTCCATTAGACGCCATAAATTTAATTCGTAATATGTTAAAAGTTGAAACTCAGATAATTCCAATGTCTGAGCATCCTTCTGACTTAGGGGCATTAACCAAAGACTTACGCAAAATTTCAGGTGAAACCAATGTCGATGATATGGATGAATTGCCTTTACGTTTATTTTTAGATCCGGAAGTACCTGCAACTCTAGAGGCAATTCAAGCTGTTAGGAGTGCGGATTTAATTTTACTCGGCCCAGGAAGCTTTTTAACAAGTATTATGCCTCCTTTACTCCTCCCTGGTTTAGGTAAAGCTATTGGAGCGAATAAAAAAGCCAAAGTAGTTTTTATCGATAACTTATCAAAAGAGTTTGGCCCAGCAGGAAAAATGGACCATAAAATGATGCTGGAATGGTGTGAGCGAGCCTGCTCAGGGAGAAAAGTGGACGTAATTTTAACAGATAAAGAGCTGGTGGAATTACAATCAGAGTATAATTGTAAAACCACAGATCTTGCTTCATTGAATCACGATTGGCGCCATGATAGAGATAAATTGAAGCAAGCAATAATTAATTTACTTAATTAAAAGCTTACGATAAGCAATTTCAGTTCCACGCGCAATATTTACAAACTCGGAGATATTGCGCTCAACCCACTCATCTTGGTGCAGCTTTGCTTTTTCTTCAATATCAACCGCCATACTGGCCAGTTTATCAGCGCCAAAACTACCGGCACTGCTTTTAAGGCAATGACTTATTTCTCTAACCTTTTCAATCTCAGGTTGAGTACTAAGCGTACCAATAAAGTCATCTAGCTCATCACAAAAAATACCAAAAAGAAAAGGGACATTCTCGTCTCCAACTTCTTGAACTAACTGATTCACCGCTTTCTGGTTTATATACTGACTCACAGTAATACCCTCTGCTATTTACCGTCCCACGATTGTAATTTTCTATATAGTGTAGATGGACTTACCTCTAATCGCTTAGCGGCTTGTGGAATATTCCCATCACATAGAGCAATTGCAGTTTCAATAATCTTCTTTTCTGATTCCCAGAGTGGAATAATCGTCTCTTTTGGGAGGTTAACGATATTATTTTTCGATATATGAGAAATACTTACTTCATCTTCTGATGCAATATATGAACCAGAATTTAATTCTAGTGATAATGGTGGAGGTAGCATAGACAGAGTGACTTCTTTACCTCTATTTAATACCACCACATTTCTAATTACATTTTGTAATTGTCGGACATTACCCGGCCAATCATAATCCGCGAATCTTTCAGTCACTTCAGAACTAAATGTTATAAACTCACGTCCTTCTTCATGAGAAAAGTGCCCTAAGATTGAATGCGCAATTTCAATAACATCGTTACCACGATCACGTAATGGCGGAAGGACAAGCGGAATAACATGCAATCGATAATACAAATCTTCACGGAAACGACTCGCTTGAACTTCAAGCCATGGATCACGGTTTGTTGCACATACAAATCTAACATCTACACGACTCATTTTTGAAGAACCGACTTTTTGAAAGGTTCCTGTTTGAATAAATCGTAATAGCTTAGTTTGTAAGTCCAAATCCATTTCACATAATTCATCGAGAAATAAAGTTCCACCATCGGCTTGTTCTGCCGCCCCCTTCCTATCAACAGAAGCGCCAGTAAAAGCCCCTTTCACATGACCAAACAATTCACTTTCTATTAAGTCTTTAGGTATCGCAGCACAGTTAATAGCAATGAACGGCGCGTCACCACGTTTGCTCGCGGCATGAATCGCTTCAGCACATACTTCTTTACCTGTGCCCGACTCCCCTGTAATAAATACAGTTGCTTTACTTGGTGCGGCGGAATCAATAGTGCGATAAACCTTATTCATTTGAGAGCTACTGCCAATGAAACCTTGATACTGTTTATTCGATTTATCTGGGTTTTCTTTTATTTCATCTTGATCTTTTTGAGCTCGGCGAAGCGCATTGTTAACCGTAACTCTTAGCCTATCGGCTTCACAGGGTTTGATTAAGAAATCTTGAGCTCCAAGTTGCATAGCTTCTACCGCTGCATCAATTGAGCCATGCGCGGTCATCAAAACAACAGGAACATCTTTATTCTGTTTTCTAATTTCAGCTAATACATCAAATCCCGTCATATCTGGGAGACGTAAATCAAGCAATACTAAATCTGGTACCCGTAAAGCAACGGCCTCTATTGCTTCACTTCCCTTCGCAACCACGTTAATCTCAACGCCAAGTGGATTAAGATAAGAACGATACAATGCAGCAACCGACGCTGTATCTTCAACCATTAATAAGTATTTCTTCTGCATAATGAAAACGAACTACCTGTAATAAATATAAGAATTCGCATTATGCAACTGCAAAACGCAAAGAACAATTGCAAATTGCAAGCAAACTGTGACTCTACGCATTTTTTAGACGGAATTATCTGAAAATCTTCAATGAAAAAGTTGGCACACTACCTGCTATATGTATATTGACCCTTTAAGCCAAAGGGTCACCTAGCCAACTGACGTTGTTAGTGAAATTTACTTTCACATGAACAATAAAGCCAACCGGGATATTTCGGTTGGCTTCTTTTTTTTCCTAAATTCCATATTTTATAAAATCATCATTAACTATTCGTAATAAATTGACGTCTTAAGTTATCGATTTCATCCCTTACCTGAGCAGCCAATTCAAATTCCAGATCCTTAGCATGTTGATACATTTTAGTTTCTAGTTTATGAACTTCTTTATCTAATTGCTGTGGCGTCATAGATTGATAGCTTGCACCTTCTTCTGCCACTTCTGATAACTTGACCTTTGGAGCCACGACTTTACGTTTATTTTTCGTCATATCACCCAACTCAAGAATATCAGCAACATCTTTTTTCAATGCTGTAGGTACAATACCTAATGCTTTATTATGCAAAATCTGCTTTTCACGGCGTCTTTCTGTTTCACCGATTGCTTTTTCCATTGAGCCTGTGATTCGGTCTGCATATAAAATAGCTTTGCCTTCTAAGTTACGAGCTGCACGACCTATCGTTTGAATTAATGAGCGCTCTGAACGTAAGAAACCCTCTTTATCTGCATCCAGAATCGCAACCAGAGACACCTCTGGCATATCCAAGCCTTCACGCAATAAGTTGATACCGACTAAGACGTCAAACTTACCTAAACGCAAATCACGAATAATCTCGACACGTTCAACCGTATCAATATCCGAATGTAAGTATCGAACCTTAACCTCGTGCTCATCGAGGTATTCAGTTAAATCCTCAGCCATTCGCTTAGTTAACGTGGTTACTAATACACGCTCACCCACTTTAGTTCTTATGCGAATTTCTGATAATAGGTCATCAACTTGAGTTCCAACCGGGCGTACCTCAATAAGAGGGTCAAGCAATCCCGTCGGTCGCACAACTTGCTCTGCTATATCCCCACCCGATTTTTCAATTTCATATTTTCCAGGAGTCGCAGAAACATAAATTGTTTGTGGTGCTAACGCTTCAAACTCATCAAAACGCATTGGTCTATTATCTAACGCTGACGGAAGTCTAAAGCCATACTCAACCAGATTCTCTTTACGAGAACGATCACCTTTATACATTGCACCAATCTGAGAGACCGTTATATGTGATTCATCGATAATCAATAAGCCATCTTTTGGCAAATAATCAAATAAGGTTGGCGGCGCATCACCTTCTGGGCGACCACTCAAATAGCGAGAGTAGTTTTCAATACCTGAACAAAACCCCAACTCATTCATCATTTCTATATCAAACTGAGTACGTTGTGTGATCCGTTGCTCTTCAACTAATTTGTTATTGGCTAATAATTCTTTTTGTCGTAGCGCCAAGTCTATTTTGATTTGCTCAATTGCCTCAAGCACTTTTTCTCTTGGTGTGACGTAATGTGTTTTAGGGTAGATAGTACAACGCGGCATATCTTTCGTAATGATAGAACCAGTAAGAGGATCAAACTTACTGATACACTCCACCTCTTCATCAAACAGTTCAATTCTAATTGCTTCATGTTCTGACTCAGCGGGGAAAACGTCGAGAACTTCCCCACGGACACGAAAAGTACCGCGTTCAAATGCCATGTCATTACGTTTATATTGAAGCTCTGCTAAACGGCGTAAAATATCTCTTTGATTAACAATATCTCCACGGCGTAGATGAAGCATCATACTTAAATAAGCTTGTGGTTCACCAAGACCATAAATGGCTGATACTGAAGCAATAATAATGGCATCTTTACGCTCTAATAATGCTTTTGTTGCCGATAAACGCATTTGTTCAATGTGTTCATTCACAGAGGAATCTTTTTCTATGAAGGTATCTGTTGTTGGTACATACGCTTCTGGCTGGTAATAATCAAAATAAGAGACAAAATACTCCACAGCATTGTTGGGGAAAAATGCTTTCATTTCACCATACAATTGAGCAGCTAATGTTTTGTTATGAGCCATGATCACGGTTGGTCGCCCTGAATGTGCAATTACATTTGCTAATGTAAATGTTTTGCCCGATCCAGTAACCCCAAGAAGCGTTTGGTGAGCAAGACCATTCTCCAAACCTTCATTCAACATTTTAATTGCTTGAGGTTGATCACCTGCTGGCAGATAGTTCGAAATTAATTCATACACATTGGCCATTTATAACACTCCACATGGACTCATATTATTTAGGATATATACACTAACAAATCCACTCTTCTTTTTATAGAAACTCTTAATTATAAAAGTTTTCCCCAACAATGGTTAAAATACACTCTAATTTAGTATTTACTCTAAAGTTTGAATAAAAAATATACATACCGCGCATTCAAACAGCAGTGATGCTATAACACTTTGATTTTATGTATACAAAACCCTCATAGCAATAGTAGCCATACTCTATAGGCCACGTCACAGCTAGCTTTAAGAGAGTTAATATAGTTTCATTAACATACTTATCCACAGTTTTAGTGGATAACTACCCACAAGCATTGATAAATATAGCCTAGCGATGATGTCAATAATTTTTTGCAGAAAATAGTTCCAATTAGTGACTAAATAATCAGGTCACTTTTCTTTATTTTTACGCTTGACAGTTTATTTTAGACTCGTTATTATCGTCGGCCTAAAATCGATTCCCTTTTAGTTCAGTTGGTAGAACGCCGGACTGTTAATCCGTATGTCGCTGGTTCAAGTCCAGCAAAGGGAGCCAAATTTTAAAGCCTTGTCTAACGACGAGGCTTTTTTTTGCCTAAAATATAAAAACCTATTCTTTCTAAGGTTGTTATCAGGCTCTTAAAGTCCGATAATAACCAGATCATCTATTATCATAAAAATCATTGGCATGACTGAGTATCTATTACTACTTGTTGGTACTGTTTTAGTGAACAACTTTGTACTGGTTAAGTTTTTAGGTCTTTGCCCATTCATGGGCGTATCTAAAAAACTAGAAAGTGCAATCGGAATGGGCCTTGCGACAACATTTGTCCTAACGCTAGCTTCGGTATGTTCATATCTTGTTGAAACCTATATTTTAGCCCCTCTTGGCATTGAGTATTTACGAACCATGAGTTTCATTCTTGTGATCGCGGTTGTTGTTCAATTCACAGAGATGGTCGTACATAAAACAAGTCCTACTTTGTATCGTGTGCTTGGTATCTTTTTACCTTTAATCACGACAAACTGTGCTGTTCTCGGGGTTGCATTACTTAATGTTACTGAGAATCATAATTTCATCGAATCCATCATCTATGGCTTTGGTGCTGCCGTTGGTTTTTCATTAGTTCTCATTCTCTTCTCTGCTATGCGTGAACGTATTGCTGCTGCTGATGTTCCTTTACCATTTAAAGGTGCATCTATTGCAATGATTACTGCAGGTTTAATGTCTTTAGCCTTCATGGGCTTTACTGGTTTAGTGAAATTATAAACATGAGTTCAATTCTAATCGCTGTTATTGCTATTGCTGCACTCGCCTTAATCTTTGGATTAATTCTCGGCTTCGCATCAATTAAATTTAAAGTTGAATCAGATCCTATCGTTGAACAGATAGATGCTATCTTGCCGCAAACACAATGCGGCCAATGTGGCTATCCCGGTTGTAAACCTTATGCAGAAGCTATTGCCAATGGCGATGTAATAAACAAGTGTCCTCCTGGTGGCCAAGCAACGATTGAAAAATTAGCCGACCTTATGGGGGTTGATGTACCAACTGCAGATGATGAAGTGATAAACGTAAAGAAAATCGCGTTTATACATGAAGATATGTGTATTGGTTGTACTAAATGTATTCAAGCATGCCCTGTTGATGCCATCGTTGGTGGCACAAAAGCCTTACACACGGTAATTGAGGCCGAATGTACTGGTTGTGATTTATGTGTTGCTCCTTGCCCTACAGATTGTATTGAAATGATACCTGTCAGCACAACGCCTGATAACTGGAAATGGGATTTAAATACGATCCCTGTTATTAATATTCCGGCAGATAAACCCTCTCAAACATCGGAGCTGTAACCCATGTTGTCCATTATCGAACAAATTAAACAAGGTCAACTGTGGGATTTTCACGGCGGTATTCACCCTGCTGAAAATAAGACAATTTCAACTCAAAATACGATTCAATCAGCCGATGTTCCAAATGAACTTATTTTGCCACTAAAACAACATATTGGTGGTAAAGGAGACATTCTAGTTGCTGTCGGTGAGGATATACGAAAAGGTCAACCACTCACACAAGGTAATATTGCCATGTGTGTACCTATTCACGCGCCGACTTCAGGAAAAATAACAGCAATAGAGCCAAGAACCGTTGCTCATCCTTCAGGATTAACCGACCTTTGTATTGTGATTGAGTCTGATCATAAAGATCTCTGGATTGACGATCGAGAGCCTATAGCTGATTTTATAAGCCAAGATCCAATAGATCTGATTGAACGTATTCGTCAATCTGGTATTTCAGGCATGGGTGGTGCTGGTTTTCCAACAAGTAGAAAACTGCAAAGTGGTATAGGCAAAGCTGACATATTGATTATCAATGCTGCAGAGTGTGAACCTTATATCACTGCCGATGATCGTTTAATGCGTGATTATGCAGAAGAAATTGTTACTGGTATTAAGATCCTTCAACATATTCTAACGCCTAAATTGGCAATTATCGGCATTGAAGATAATAAGCCGGAAGCAATAAAGGCATTAAACACTGTTATCTCTGAGCACGATAATATCGTAATCCGAGTGATCCCGACAAAATACCCATCAGGCGGCTCTCGCCAGTTAGTTAAAATTTTAACAGGTAAAGAAGTTCCTGCTAGCGGCCGCTCTACAGATATAGGGGTTATCGTACAAAACGTAGGGACTATTTTTGCGGTTAAGCGTGCAATTTGTAACGCTGAACCATTAATTGAACGGGTAGTGACATTAACCGGAAACAGCCTTGATATTCCGGGTAATTTTTGGGTTCGTTTGGGAACAACTGTTGAACACTTAATGACATTGGCTGGCTATCAAGCCGATAAAAAGCACCCTAGAATTATTATGGGTGGTTCGCTAATGGGATTTACTCTCCCACATAAACAGATCCCTATAACGAAAATTACTAACTGTATTATTACACCAGATAGAAAAGAGCTGCCTCTTTATAATCATGAAATGGCTTGTATTCGTTGTAGTAGCTGTGCTGACGCCTGCCCTGCTGCTTTATTACCTCAACAATTATATTGGTACGCAAAATCAGAAGAGTTCGATAAATGTGAAGAATACCATTTATCTGATTGTATTGAGTGTGGTGCTTGTGCTTATGTTTGCCCAAGTGAGATCCCTCTGGTTCAATATTACCGCCAAGCAAAATCAGAAATTTACGCTCGCAAACAAGATGCGCAAGCTGCTGATCGTGCCAAAGTTCGCTTTGAAGAAAAAAATGCTCGAATGGAGCGTGACAAAGCAGAACGTGAAAACAAATTCAAATTGGCTGCAGAAAATCGACGTAAAGAAATGAAAACAGAAGCGGCTTCTGGTTCAGGCAATGACGCTATTGCCGCTGCAATTGCGAGAGTCAAAGCCCAAAAAGCGGCTGAAGAATCTGGTGTCGCCAATCCTAAACCTGCTGTCGCAGCTGCAATTGCTCGTGCTAAAGCAAAGCAAGCAGAAGCGGCCAAAGCAAACACTGCTGAACCTGATAATTCTGAAATGGCAAAATTACGTGAAGAGCGTAAACAACAAGCTCGCGAACGAAAAGCAAATCTTGCAGAAGCAAATAGTACAGAGTCTGAAAAAAGTACTGATAGCGCTAACAAGAAAGACGCTGTAGCTGCTGCCATCGCTCGTGCAAAAGCACGCAAAGCTGCTCAAGTCGAAAAAGAAACTGAATCAGATCAACCTGCCACTAAAACGACCGTTGAAAATGATGATACCTCTGAAACTGCAGATCCTAAAAAAGCAGCAGTAGCCGCAGCCATCGCTCGTGCAAAAGCACGCAAAGCTGCTCAAATCGAAAAAGAAACTGAATCAGATCAACCTGTCACTAAAACGACCGTTAAAAATGATGATACCTCTAAAACTGCAGATCCTAAAAAAGCAGCGGTAGCCGCAGCCATCGCTCGTGCAAAAGCACGCAAAGCTGCTCAAATCGAAAAAGAAGCAGAATCAGATCAACCTGTCACTAAAACGACCGTTGAAAATGATGATACCTCTGAAACTGCAGATCCTAAAAAAGCAGCGGTAGCCACAGCCATCGCTCGTGCAAAAGCACGCAAAGCTGCTCAAGCTGAAAAAGAAACTAAATCAGATCAACCTGTCACTAAAACGACCGTTGAAAATGATGAAACTTCTGAACCAACAGACCCTAAAAAAGCAGCGGTAGCCGCAGCAATAGCGCGAGCAAAAGCACGCAAAGCTGCTCAACAAATTGAAAAGAATAAGGAAGAGTAACAGTGGCCTTTTTTATCACTAGCTCACCACACGCTCACAGCAAAAAGAGCACACGAACCATAATGAAACTGGTTGCTTTGGCAACAATTCCCGGTTTACTCACTCAAACTTACTTCTTTGGTTGGGGGACATTTCTACAAGTTCTAATTGCGATAGTGACGGCAATATCAGCAGAAGCACTTGTATTAAAGTGTCGAAAAAGACCACTTAAACCTTATCTCAGTGACAATAGTGCCTTACTAACAGGGGTATTACTTGCTCTTGCCATTCCACCACTGTCTCCTTGGTGGATAACGGTAATTGGTGTGATATTTGCCATCGTTATTGCTAAACATTTGTATGGAGGATTAGGACAAAACCTCTTTAATCCAGCAATGGCTGCTTATGTAGTACTATTAATCTCTTTCCCTGTGCAAATGACAACTTGGTTACCAGTAAAAGAACTGCTAACTGAAAGTATCAGCTTTTCTGATTCGATCTGGTTAATACTTAATGGATTAAGCCAAGACGGTTTTTCTGTCCATCAACTCACTATGAATGTTGATGGCATGACAATGGCAACGCCATTAGACACAATAAAGACAGGCCTTAAAGCAGGACTAACAACAAATGAAATTTTAACCGCGCCTATTTTTAATAGTGTTGCTGGTTTAGGATGGTTATGGGTAAATATTGGCTTCTTACTAGGTGGTCTTTTCTTACTGCAACAGCGCCTTATTCATTGGCATATTCCGGTTAGTTTTTTAGCCAGTCTATTTACAATAAGTAGCTTATTTGCTCTTTTCTCACCAGATACAGCGACATCACCGCTGTTTAATCTATTCTCTGGTGCCACTATGCTCGGTGCTTTCTTTATTGCAACCGATCCGGTTTCTGCGGCAACAACACCCAAAGGCCGCTTATACTATGGCGCTCTTATTGGTGCTCTCGTTTATATTATTCGTACTTGGGGAGGCTTCCCAGACGGGGTTGCTTTTGCGGTTCTCTTAACCAATATGTGTGTACCCTTAATTGACTACTACACAAAACCAAGAACCTACGGCCATAAAAAAGGGTAATCCTATGCTACAGACAATGAAAAAAAGCAGCCTTGTTTTGGTCTTATTTGCTATTGCTTCAACCGCATTAGTTACCATTACTTATGCATTAACTAAAGATAAAATTACGTATCAGCAACAACAACAATTATTGTCAGTCTTAAATCAAGTAGTACCAACGAAACAACATGACAATGAATTATTTAAAGCTTGCACCCTAATATCAAATGTAGACGCATTAGGCACAGAAGAAGCTATGCCTGTCTATTTAGCTTCATTAAATGGCAAGCATTCTGGTGCTGCAATTGAAGCTATCGCTCCTGATGGATATAGCGGTGCGATTAAAGTTATTGTCGGCGTTGATGCCAATTCAATGGTAACAGGCGTTCGTGTATTGTCACATCAAGAAACACCAGGATTAGGTGATAAAATAGATACTCGAATTACTCGCTGGGTTGATGAATTTCTAGGAAAAAGCGTAGACTCTGCTGATGATAGTAGCTGGGCGGTTCAAAAAGACGGTGGGCAATTTGATCAATTCACTGGCGCAACAATTACACCTAGAGCCGTAGTTAAAGCCGTAAAAAAAGCAGTTTGGTTTTATAAAACGCACCAAGATGAACTGCAAACTCTTCCACTTAATTGTAAGGCCAACTAATGACAATACATCAAGAATTAATAAAAAATGGCTTATGGGATAACAACCCTGCTCTCGTACAATTATTAGGGTTATGTCCTCTACTTGCTGTTTCAGCGACAGTAACCAATGCATTAGGCCTAGGAATCGCAACCACTTTGGTTCTTATTGGATCTAACTTAATCGTTTCGCTTGTTCGTCAATGGATCCCGCAAGAAGTTCGTATTCCTGTTTTTGTAATGATCATTGCTTCACTAGTAACCTGTGTTCAATTATTAATGAATGCTTATGCTTATGGTTTATATCTGTCTCTTGGTATTTTTATCCCATTGATTGTTACGAACTGCATCATCATTGGTCGTGCTGAAGCCTTTGCCTCAAAAAATGATCCTATCCCTGCACTATTAGATGGTTTGTGGATGGGTTTAGGTATGACTGCAGTTTTAGTTTTACTTGGTGCTATGCGCGAAGCTTTAGGCAATGGCACTCTATTTGATGGTGCAGACTTACTACTTGGAGATTGGGCAACCGTATTACGAATTGAATTATTCCAAGTAGATAGCCACTTTCTACTAGCAATGCTTCCTCCAGGTGCTTTTTTAGGCGTTGGTTTTCTCATTGCATTAAAGAATATCATTGATAAGAAAATAAGTGACCGACAACCTAAGCAGCAAAAAGCAGAAATTGAGCGCGCACGAGTTTCATAGATAAGGACATAGAAAGCAGTATGAATAACATAAAACGACGAGAAATATTAGAACGCTTACGAGCTGATAATCCGCACCCACAAACGGAACTTGAGTGGTCAACACCATTTGAGTTATTAATTGCTGTTTTATTATCTGCGCAAGCCACTGATGTCAGTGTTAACAAAGCGACACGTAAACTTTACCCTGTCGCTAATACACCTCAATCTATTTTAGATTTAGGCGTTGATGGATTAAAAACGTATATCAAAACCATTGGTTTATTTAATACCAAAGCTGAAAATGTGATTAAAACCTGCCGCATGTTAATTGATCTTCATGGCAGCGAGATCCCAGAAGATCAAGATGCATTAGAAGCGCTTCCTGGGGTTGGGCATAAAACCGCAAATGTCGTACTTAATACGGCCTTTGGCTGGCCAACTATTGCGGTTGATACTCATATTTATCGTGTTTCTAATCGAACCAAACTAGCAATAGGTAAAACCGTTAACGATGTTGAAAAGAAGTTAGTTAAAGTGGTGCCAAAAGAATTCAAATTAGATGTTCACCACTGGCTTATCCTTCATGGTCGTTATACTTGTATCGCTCGTAAACCACGCTGTGGCAGCTGTATGATTGAAGACCTATGCGAATTTAAAGAAAAAACAGAAGTTTAATACCGATCTGAATAATTAAATTAAAAACTGGAGCAAAACAATGGCTAATGGACACATTTTACACACGATGATCCGTGTAGGTAACTTAGATAAATCAATTGAATTTTACACAAAAGTAATGGGAATGGATCTTCTTCGTCAAAACACAAATGAAGAATACAAATACACCTTAGCTTTCCTTGGTTATGGCGATGAATCTCAAGGCGCTGTTATTGAACTGACTTACAACTGGGGCACAGAAGAATACGATATGGGCAATGCTTTTGGTCACATTGCTATTGGTGTTGATGACGTTTATGCAACTTGCGATGCAATCAAAGCCGTTGGTGGAAATGTCACTCGTGAAGCGGGACCAGTAAAAGGCGGATCTACACATATTGCTTTTGTTAAAGATCCAGATGGCTACATGATTGAACTCATTCAAAATAGCAGTGCTTCTGCAGGCTTAGAAGGTTAATCGCAGAAATCCTAAATTAAAAAACGATATCTATTTCATAAAACCTGCGATCTGTGCAGGTTTTTTTATATTAAATACTTTTAATGATAATGATTCTCAATTAATCTTTAAGCTCACTAATCCTTAATAGAAGAAATATGATGATAGAACTTTGGGAAAAACACACAATATTGGCAGGGCGATCCTTTAAGAATGATGATTCTTGGCGCACAATCTTACACTACCAACAGGCGTTTGCGATAGCTGAGGAAATCACTAAAAAAAATGAAATCAGTCTCATTGATCAAACAACAATATCTGTTATTTCATGCCACAACTTAGCCCAATTTTGGCGAAGTCAAAATGACAGCCGCTTTGAGTTAAAATACCTGCAGTTAGCTTCTGAAAAGATTCTAACCCTTGTACCTCAATGCCCACGTAGTGATTGTGAATCTTTTATCTCTAATTTAGGTTGCTGCAAAAGTGCGTTATTGGATTTTATGAAGCGTCACCCGAATCCAGAGATCGCACGACACATCCAACATATTGACACAACCGTTCAATGTGAGCTTATCGCAAGTTTTAAGCTTCAATAAAAAAGCACCCTAATTAGAGTGCTTGATATAAATAATTAAATAATAGTTCGACCTAAGGATATGACCACTCGTCTGTTTTTATTCTTACCTAGTGGCGTCGCATTATCTGCAATTGGACGGCGTTCACCATAAGACTGAACTCGAATACGATCGGAAGATAATCCAATTGATTCAAAATAATTTTGTAATTTAACGGCTCGTCTTTCTGATACTTGTTGGTTAACATTTTTAGCACCACTAGAATCGGTATAGGTTGCAACCACCACTAAATCAACGTCTTTAGTGTATCGAATAAAATCAGCAATTTGAGATAAACGTTTTTTAGATGCCTTATTTAACTCATCACTGTTTGTATCAAAATGTAAGATCGTAAATGAAATATCTTCAAAGCTGTAAGGTAATAAATTAGCAACACACATACTGAACACATTATATTGCTCTTGGAACACTACTGGAGATAAAGCAACTTCAATTAGCTGTTTAGGACTTTGCCAATCAGCATAGGTAAAAGTTGGGAAACGGCCACTTTCTAACTCAGCGAGCATTGACCATGCCGTAGAGCCACCAACATAACCATCAAATTGTTTGAAGAACTTTAAATTCATCATTGAATCAGCACTGTCACCCGGCATCCAACGAGCTGGCATTGATACTAAATTTACCGAGCGAGTTTCTCCCATTGGACGGTTCATCTTCAATTCAAAATCTAAATTCATCTTTTTATTCGCATACGAAGAAAACTCCCCGGTGCCATAATTTGGAATATTATGAGATAAACGACACTCCAACGGTGAGTTTTGTAACATCACCCATTTCGATTGTTCAGGCTTAGCAACGTAATTTTTATTTGCTAATGCAGGAGCTGCAATCAATGAACTTACTAGCAAAGCTGAAGTAAAAAGTGTTTTTTTCATAATACCTAAATCTATTGGTCATGCCGTTGACGATTGTTTAAGTAAAGCAAAATTTAGACCAACAATATTAATTTCTTCGTTCTATTTCATTTATGCTTTGTGGAACTCTCATAAATATATCCCCATCACACCTTATTTACAGTTTTTATGCTAACGATAATCTGTAATAATAGCGGCAACATTTTCTTACGTACCGAATGATGACTGAAGTAGAGCAACATAATTTATTAAAAAACCGTTTTCGTGGTTATTTCCCTGTCGTTATTGATGTTGAAACCGCTGGTTTTAATTCAAAAACTGATGCTTTACTTGAAATTTGTGCAGTCACTTTGGCAATGGATGAAGAAGGCTATTTAAAGCCTGCAACAACTATCCACTATCATGTTGCTCCTTTTGAGGGCGCTAACCTTGAAAAAGAAGCGTTAGAGTTCAATGGTATTCGTGACCCGTTCAGTCCTTTACGTGGTGCAGTAACTGAAGATATCGCATTAAAAGAGATCTACAAACAGATCCGTAAAGAACAAAAGCAGCACGATTGCCGACGTGCCATCATGGTCGCTCATAATGCAAACTTCGATCATAGTTTTGTTATGGAAGCGTCTGAACGAGCAAAATTAAAGCGCATCCCTTTTCATCCTTTCTGTACCTTTGATACCGCAGCAATTAGTGGTTTAGCTCTAGGGCAAACGGTATTAGCAAAAGCATGTAAAACAGCCGGAATGGATTTCGACGGAAAAGAAGCCCATTCAGCACTTTATGATACGGTTAAAACAGCAGAACTTTTCTGCCATATCGTAAATAAGTGGAAAGATCTTGGTGGCTGGCCTCTACTCCCAGAACCAGAAGAAGATAATACTAATAATACTTAATTGGCTACTTTGCCAAACACACAATATTTACAGGGAAACTAAACAAAATGAATCCAATCATTCTTTCTGTTTCGGTAATGCTTATCCTCGCTTTGCTTAGAGTTAACGTTGTTGTTGCTTTGACATTCAGTGCACTAATCGGCGGATTAGTCGGTGGTTTATCATTATCTGATACTATCTCAGCCTTTGAAGGTGGCTTAGGGGGCGGTGCGACTATTGCATTAAGCTACGCTATGCTTGGTGCTTTTGCCGTTGCCATCTCCAAATCAGGTGTTACTGACTTACTCGCTCATAGTGTAATTAAACGCATTAACGGTAAAGACAACCTACATGCTGCTACAGGGGTTAAATACCTGCTACTTTGCTTAATTTTGTTAATCACAATTTCATCTCAAAACGTCGTTCCTGTGCATATCGCGTTTATCCCAATTTTGATCCCACCACTAATCCAAGTGTTTAATAAATTAAAGTTAGACCGTCGCTTAGTTGCCTGTCTGCTTACTTTTGGTTTAGTGACTCCATATATGATTCTTCCTGTTGGTTTTGGTGGTATTTTTCTAAACAATATTTTGTTGAAAAACCTTCATGATAACAACTTAGATGTTGTTGCAAGCCAAGTACCTCTAGCAATGGCTTTACCTGCTCTTGGCATGGTTACAGGCCTACTGATTGCTATTTTCATCTCTTATCGTAAGCCTAGAACTTACGCTGATATTGATAATGCGGAGATGCAAGCAACAAACGCAACACCTACATTTAATAAGCGACACATTCAAATATCTATTGTGGCGATTATTGCTGCTCTCTCTGTTCAATTAGCAACAGGTTCAATGATTGTTGGTGCATTAGCTGGCTTTATGGTCTTCACTTTTGGTGGTGTAATCGCGTGGAAAGAGACTCAAGATGTCTTTACTCGTGGTGTCCATATGATGGCGATGATTGGCTTCATTATGATTTCTGCAGCGGGTTTCGCGGCAGTAATGAAAGCCACAGGTGGTGTTGAAACCCTAGTTCAAGCATTATCAACTTCTATTGGTGATAATAAGCCTCTTGCCGCTCTATTAATGCTTATTGTCGGTTTATTAGTAACAATGGGTATAGGTTCATCTTTCTCAACAATCCCAATTATCGCGACTATTTATGTCCCTCTTGCTATTGCCTTTGGTTTCTCTCCAATGGCTACAATTGCCTTAGTCGGGACTGCTGCTGCATTGGGTGACGCAGGTTCACCTGCTTCTGATTCAACATTAGGCCCAACCTCTGGTCTTAATGCCGATGGCCAGCATGAGCACGTATGGGAAACCGTTGTTCCTACATTCCTACATTACAATTTACCATTAATTGCTTTTGGTTGGATTGCAGCGATGGTTCTATAGATCCCCTGCAACCTAGATATTAATGATATTAATGATATTAATGATTTAGATAACACTTATAAAAGCGACGGGGATTCCTGTCGCTTTTTTGTACTAAGATCAAATATATTTCACCTTCAATTGTGAGTTTTATCTATATTTAATAGAGACACTTGTTATACTCTGACACTTGTTTCGTTACCTCCCTACTATTCACATGAAATTAATTAAGCTTTCCTCTTTTCTCATCATTGATGACAGTACTGTTATTCAAAATGCTATTAGAGCGTTGCTCAGCCGTATTGGGGTTCCTACAAACAACATAGCTTGCTGCCCAACGGCAGGAGCAGCAGTAGGTAATTGCAAACAACAAAAATTTGATGTGCTTTTTGTTGACCATAATTTAGGTCATGGAAGTACAGGTCTTCAAATGCTAGAGCAATTACGTTTACTTAAGCTTGTTAATGACAATACGCTTATCTATATCATTACAGGTAATGAAGACCCTCAAATCGAATTGGCGTACAGTGATTACAGCCCTGCTAAATACATACAAAAACCAATCCGTCCAGAAGAAATTATTACTATTATTAATCATGATTTAATTAAACGTAAATTCTCTATGGGAATGATTGCTGCCTACACTAAAGATGGGCTAGCGGGTGTAAAACCTCTTATTTTTAAATCTCCAAATAAAACAATTCTTAAGGATTCAATGCTCAAACTTGCAGCTCGCTTAATAAGAGTGAACCGCTTAGCAGAAGCCTTGAGTGTCAATAAAGCATTGCTATCTATCATAAAAAAATCTATTGAAGCTGAATTGCAGCAAATTAAAATCTATATCGCCCAAGAAGATTTTGATACTGCAAATCAACTTACTGATTTATTATTGCCAAAACATGAAACCAGTAACCTTCATCTTCTCGATCTAAAAGCTGATATTGCTTTTCGTCGAAATAATTTACCTATTGCTACTCGTTATTGGAAAAAAGGCTTTGAACTTGCCCCTTATTCCTACTTACGATTTAGTTACTATACTTGGTCATTGATAGCCAAAGGCGATCGTTATGATGCATTTGATTTATTGACAAAATATGCGTATTTGCTACCAAATTCAGCGTTTGATTCTGCTGGAAAACGAGCAATGGCAGCTTGGGGAGACCTCTTTCTTGCGCCAGAAGAAGTGCTGCAAGAATGGTCACCAGAAAGTGCATGGCAACGAGTCAGTGCGAAATTAAAAGGAC
Source organism: Aliivibrio thorii (assembly GCF_057368585.1). NCBI lineage: Bacteria > Pseudomonadati > Pseudomonadota > Gammaproteobacteria > Vibrionales > Vibrionaceae > Aliivibrio > Aliivibrio thorii. Next base: position 1,969,463 of record NZ_CM170654.1, read on the forward strand.
GACTGCGCGGTATTCCATGTATCTCTGCTCAACGAGCATTATCCGCTTTATTTCAGCTAAGAATGAACCGTTATGGCGAAGCAAATCGATTAATATCAGATATTCAACATGCTGATATTACTGATTATGAAACGGCTTATATCGTTTATTTAGTGTATTGCGAGATGAAACTTGATGATGAGAAAGAGTATATTGAAACAAAATGGCTCGCGAGATTACAGCAAGGAAAATCGACCTTAGCAAAACTGCAAACGCTTGCTTTTGAAAAAGCGAAAGCATCCGGATAGATAACCTATTTTATTATTGGGTAATGATTAAATCTATAACGATTAAAAAAGCCACGTATTATCAATAATACGTGGCTTTTTAATTAAACAAATCATAAATAAATTATGACGGTTTTAAACTATTACTCAGCTTCAGGAGTATTACGTTGTGCGGCTTCTTGAACTAAAGGTTTTAATTCACCCTTTTGGAACATTTCAAGAATAATATCACAACCGCCAATTAACTCACCTTCAACCCAAAGTTGTGGGAAGGTAGGCCATTGTGCGTATGCTGGAAGTTCAGCACGGATATCTGGATTCTGTAGGATATCTACATAAGCAAATTTCTCACCGCAGTTCATTAGCGCTTGAGATGCTTGAGATGAAAAGCCACAGCTTGGAAGCTTAGGAGAGCCTTTCATATATAGAATGATGTGGTTTTCAGCAATTTGTTGCTTGATCTTATCGATAGTTTCCATTGTATCCTCTAATGGGTCGACACTAAGTTGTATCCATTCTACTTGTTATGCTCTCAGAAAAAAATACCTAATATTTGTAGTGGTATTATTTATTGAAAATTCACCACTTTTTCTTTTAATAAAATCAAAACTTGCTAGAATCAATTCGAAGTCAGATAAAGCTCTACGTTTAATAGAGCGCATATTTTTTGGAATTTAGTGAGGCGTAGACCTCTTATTAGATGGAGACATGAGCAATGTCATTTGAATTACCAGCTCTACCGTTCGCAAAAGACGCATTAGAACCACACATCTCAGCAGAGACTCTGGATTACCACCACGGTAAACACCACAACACTTATGTTGTTAAACTAAACGGCCTTATTCCAGGTACTGAGTTTGAAGGCAAAACACTAGAAGAGATCGTTAAGACATCTACTGGTGGCGTTTTCAATAACGCAGCACAAATTTGGAACCATACGTTCTACTGGAACTGTCTAGCGCCAAACGCTGGCGGTCAACCAACTGGCGCAATAGCTGCTGCTATCGATGCTGCATTTGGTTCTTTCGAAGAATTCAAAGCTAAATTCACAGATTCAGCAATCAACAACTTCGGTTCTTCTTGGACTTGGCTTGTTAAAAACGCTGACGGTTCTCTAGCTATCGTTAATACCTCTAACGCTGCTACTCCTCTAACAGATGAAGGGGTTACTCCGCTTCTAACTGTTGACCTATGGGAACACGCTTACTACATCGATTTCCGTAACGTTCGTCCTGATTACATGGGCGCGTTCTGGGCATTAGTAAACTGGTCTTTCGTAGAAGAAAACCTAGCAAAATAATCCCATACTTTGACTAACTGTTCTTATAACAGTCATGCTCAAAATAAGAAGGCCAGTATTTATACTGGCCTTCTTATTTTCCTTATTTTGCGGTAACACTTTGCCCTACATCTAAAAAATTTTAAAAAACGGCAATTAATTTCCTAAAAAAGCTAAAGGTTTTCAATTCTTTTCCGATAAGTATTTATCATCAAGAGGAATTGATTCATGAAAGTACATACTTTAGATAAAGCAGAGTTAATCTGTGAAATTCAATACGGTTCAAACCTAAACCATGCTATGGAAGCAGGTCGCCGTGCCGATTTCGCCCTAATGATGTCTTTACTGTCTAATGATTTACGTGAAAATACACCTATTGAAAAGATAGACGAGAAAAAAATAACCGAAGATCTGCTTCGTCAACGCTTTCACCTGGCTGACGCTCAAATCCTGCGTAGCAATGAAGAAAGCTACTCTCGCGCCGCTTCACAAGCAAATCAATTTCATAATGGCGGTTTAGCTAGTGCTAAATTGCAATATGGCCTAGCACCTGATGCAATGGCTTATATGCCACAAGATACTTGTGATTTACCAGAAGAGATTTACCATAACCTATCAGGTCACCAACGACGTCAATTAGAATCTGGCAGTGAAATTTTTAATGCCATTCCACAAGACCTTTATAATGAATTAGTTACAGCTAAACGTCATTCAGAAATGAACCTATACGTTTAAGACTGCTATTACTCTTTCAACTCTAATTAAAGTTATCAATATACCTACTCCTCCTCTCACTCATTCAGAATTATTATGTGAGTTAGTGCATAAATCCTACAATTGAATACAAATTAATCCGCATTTCTCGTCAAGCTCACAGCAGATGTCATATTTCTATCCCATTATTAAAGCACCTTATCCATGATAATAACGAACTGCTTTAAGGAAGGAATGCTATGCAAATTGAACATTCAATCATTCTAATCACATCGGCTGGCAACTTTATGGGCCGAGACGTTGCATATCATTTTGCCTCTCTTGGCGCATGTCTTATTATTGTAGATTCAAATCATGACGGACTTAATGAAACTCTTCGACTGTGTCGACAAATCAACTCCAATGTTATTAGTTTCCAACTGAAAGACCAATCTTTAGACAGCATTCACCGTTTATTTCACTCTATTGATAAAGAGTTCAGTTGTGGAATTGATGCTCTAATAAACAATTATACTGACGTAGCCCTGCCGAGTTTACTCGCTCCATACGAAGACGAATGTCCATTTCAATTAACCGAATTAGCTGCAACCCTATTTACCTACGGTCAATATGCTGCTCAAAACATGAGAGATCACTGCAAAGAAGGTGTGATCATAAATTTAGGCCATCATAAGCACTCTTCACAAAAACAATATTTAGATAATTCAACAGCATTATTAGCAGGTTTAACCAAAAGCTGGGCTAAAGAATTAAATCCATTTAATATTCGAGTTGGAGGAGTTGCACCGCGCCTTTCTAATGAGTTTTCAGAACCGAATACAAACCTTATCAATCAAGAGCTCATAAAAAATACGGAATATATTCTTCAGAATGAATATTTTAATGGTCGTATTATTGAAGCTACAGCCTAATTACCAATAATTATCTGCACACTCTTCTTTCTCAGCTTTTATTCTATAAAGCTTTAGGCATAAAAAAACCACCTTACGAAATAAGGTGGTTTTTATCATTTCAATATTTTCAGATTAGGAGTGAAAATATCTTAGCTTATTAGCATTGAATTATTTCTTTGCTTTTTTCGCTTTTACTTCTGCTTTCACTTCTGGTGCGTCCATTACGTCAGCGTAAGCCGTACCATAGTAAGAAGCGATTAATACTTCTTTAAGCTCTTTGATCAATGGGTAACGTGGGTTAGCACCTGTACATTGGTCATCAAACGCATCTTCAGCAATTGAATCCACTTTTGCCATGAATTCAGCTTCGTTAACGCCAGCTGCTTGAATTGACATTGGGATATCCAGTGCAATTTTAAGCTCTTCTAACCAACCAAGTAATGCATTAACTTTCGTTTCAGTATTACCTTCACGGTAACCTAAATGCTCTGCAATTTCAGCGTAACGAGCACGTGCTTTAGGACGGTCGTACTGAGAGAAAGCAGCTTGTTTAGTTGGGTTATTAGTTGCATTAAAACGTACTGTGTTAGCAATTAATAACGCGTTAGCAAGGCCATGTGGAATGTGGAATTCCGCACCTAATTTATGCGCCATTGAGTGACACACACCTAGGAAAGACTGCGCAAAAGACATACCAGCGATTGTTGCTGCATTGTGTACTTTCTCACGAGCGATTGGATCTTTCTTACCGTTAGCGTAAGAGCTTGGTAAGTACTCTTTAAGCATCTTAAGTGATTGCAGAGCGTGACCGTCTGAGTATTCGTTTGCAAGAACAGAAACGTAAGCTTCTAATGCGTGAGTTACTGCATCGTAACCACCGAATGCACATAAAGACTTAGGCATATCCATTACAAGGTTAGCATCAACAACAGCCATGTTTGGCGTTAGTTCGTAATCTGCTAATGGGTATTTTTGACCCGTTTTTTCATCAGTTACAACAGCAAATGGTGTAACTTCAGAACCTGTACCAGAAGTCGTTGTTATACATACTAGTTCAGCTTTTTGACCCATTTTAGGGAACTTGTAAATACGTTTACGGATATCCATAAATCGCATAGATAGGTCTTCGAAATCAGTTTCTGGGTGCTCGTACATTACCCACATGATTTTCGCAGCATCCATTGGTGAACCACCACCAACCGCTAAGATAACATCAGGTTGGTAGCTTGCACATGCTTCAGCACCGGCTTTAACTACTGCTAATGTTGGATCTGCTTCTACTTCATGGAACACTTCAACTTCCATGCCTTTCTCTTTTAAGATTGAGCGTAGGTCATCGATGTAACCGTTGTTGAATAAGAAACGGTCAGTAACGATTAATGCACGTTTTTTACCTTCAAGGTCAGTCATTGCAATTGGTAAACAACCGCGACGGAAGTAGATAGATTTTGGTAGTTTATGCCACAACATATTTTCTGCTCGCTTAGCTACAATTTTCTTGTTGATAAGGTGCTTAGGACCTACGTTTTCAGAGATAGCGTTACCACCCCAAGAACCACAACCTAACGTTAGTGAAGGTGCTAATTCAAAGTTGTAAAGGTCACCGATACCACCTTGAGATGCTGGTGTATTCACAAGAATACGAGCAGTTTTCATTTTGTCACCGAAGTACGCGATACGCTCTTCGTTGTTATCTTGGTCAGTGTAAAGTACTGAAGTATGACCAACACCACCTATGTCTAATACGATGCCCGCTTGACGTACTGCATCTTCAAAGTCTTTCGCTTTAAATAGACCTAGCGTTGGAGATAGTTTTTCATGAGCAAATTCATCATCCCATGAAGCTTCTAGGCCTTCACCGATAAGAATTTTAGTAGAAGTAGGTACTTTAACATTTGCTAACTCAGCGATTTTATATGCTGGTTGGCCAACGATGTTAGCGTTAAGTGCGCCATCAATAAGCAGAACTTTACGTACCTTGTTTGCGTCTTCTTTGCTTAGAACAACCGCGCCGTATTTAGCGAAACGAGCTTTAACTTCGTCGTAGATAGACTCAACAACGATTGCCGCTTGCTCAGAAGCACAAATAACACCGTTATCGAATGTTTTAGACATTAAGATAGAAGAAACAGCACGTTTGATATCAGCAGTTTCGTCGATAACTACAGGTGTATTACCCGCGCCAACACCAATTGCTGGTTTACCTGAAGAGTAAGCCGCTTTAACCATACCAGGACCGCCAGTGGCAAGGATCATGTTGATGTCGTCATGTTTCATTAATGTATTTGACAATTCAACAGATGGTTGGTCAATCCAACCAATGATGTCTTTTGGTGCGCCCGCTTTAATTGCTGCATCTAATACAACTTTAGCTGCATAGTTAGTTGCATTTTTAGCACGTGGATGTGGCGAGAAGATACAACCGTTACGTGTTTTAAGACAAATTAACGCTTTAAAGATTGCCGTTGAAGTAGGGTTTGTCGTTGGAACGATTGCACAAACAATACCTAGAGGTTCAGCAATTGTGATCGTGCCGCCTTCATCGTTACGGTCGATGATGCCACACGTAAGCTCGTCTTTGTATTTATTGTAAATAAACTCAGAAGCAAAATGGTTTTTGATTACTTTGTCTTCCATGATACCCATGCCAGACTCAGTTGCCGCCATTTTTGCTAGTTCAATACGAGCTGTTGAAGCTGCTAGAGACGCTGCACGGAAGATTTCATCAACTTTCTCTTGTGGAAAGTTCGCAAATTCTTTTTGCGCCGCTTTAACGCGTGCTACTAGAGCATCAAGTTCAGCTAAATTAGTTACAGGCATATTGTTTCTCCTAAAAATAAAAACTATAAAATTCATTAAAAACTATTTAGTAAGGACTCTGCTTTTCATCCTTGTTCGCAGTTAAGCTTAACCATTTTCTTGGTTATCTTGCTTTACTTTCTTAGTAAATTGCTTTCAAAACTGATTATATTCTTTCACAATTTGAAAAGTATTGATTCAGATCAGTTATGAGAATTTATTTACCACTTTCGACTTACTCCTAACGGGTAGCACAATATAATTATGATTTAGATCACATAGTTACATCTAACTATGATCCAATTCAAAGTAATTACTATTAACAATTCGATTATTAACAAAATCACGAGTTGTAATAAAGTTACACAATTACGGTCGTAAATGACAGATTATGGCGAAATACTCGTGCCACTAAAGAGTAGTATAACTAGAATAAAATTCACATCTTTTATCTTTCAAATAACTTGCTCTAGATCACTTTATTATTATTCTTTTATGCATAAATAAGAGCCAATCTAGATTGAAAAACAAATATATAGTGGAGAGACGCTCTTTTTTTCATTATTCTTGTTTGAGAGCAATAGGTTGGAATGCAGTGATAACTATGAAAACAAAACGTATAAAACATTATTTATATACCACTATCTTTGGTACACACACTAAAGGAGGGAAAAGATTCGATATCACATTGATAATCTTAATCCTTGCCTCTCAAGCCACGTTGGTTTTAGATTCGATCAGCTCAGTAAAAGCGGTTTACGGGGATGTATTGTGGAGTTTAGAGTATATTTTTACCGCTATATTTACTTTGGAATATCTTCTAAGACTCTATTGCTCTCCAAGACCAAGTTCTTACGCTAAAAGTTTTTATGGTGTAATTGATTTACTAGCGATTTTGCCTACCTACTTAGCTCTATTTTTCCCGAGCGCAAGTTACATTGCTATTATTCGATTACTTCGTGTGATGAGGATTTTTAGAATTCTAAAACTAGTACGCTATCTGCAAGATTCTAATATTCTTTTACGATCATTATTGATGGCGAAAAGAAAAATACTGATTTTCTTTAGTACCGTTGCAATTTTAGTGACTGTTTTTGGTTCTTTGATGTTTGTAATCGAAGGGCCTGACAATGGCTTTAGCAGCATTCCGCAAAGTATCTATTGGGCAATAGTGACAATAACAACTGTAGGCTATGGGGATCTTGTTCCCCATACCGCATTAGGAAAAGCAGTCGCATCACTCACGATGTTACTAGGTTATTCAATTTTAGCGGTACCAACAGGTATTATTACTGCAGAGTTAAATCAAGAAATGAATGCGCACAGAGATTTAGTGCGCTGTCCGAACTGTGTCAAAGGTGGGCATGAATCTGATGCTATGCACTGTAAGCATTGTGGTAGTGAACTTCCTGAACCACATAAAAGAATAGTGAATACAAGATCACATTAATCAAACTTAGGTGGTTGGCGCTGTTATTCTGAATACAGCGTTAATGACCCTTGCGATATGTTATTTTCAGACCCATTATCAAGAAATTTTGGTGCTGCAATAACAGCAAGTAATACAAATACAACAGCAAATGCTGCAAATTTAGTCAGGACTTGTCCCTTAGTCTTTTTCATTATTGTTTTTCTTAAATTTATTAAACTGCCGATAATCTACTTGAGTAAGCCCTTATCGACAATTTTATAAATTCTTTTTGGGATCAATGTAGCATTAAAATTCTTATTGTTGAGATATTAAGCAAAAAAAGATAAAATCAGTCAGATGACACCTTTACACGAACAATATCTTCTTGCCCTTTAGTAAACTGTTTTTTTAATTCAGATTTTGATTTAAAACTAATTTCACCACCTTCAGCAACGGTCATATGTTGTGCCTCTTTATTATGCTTTGATTGATACAACATCATCGCTTGCATACAAGTACTTCTTTGCTCAGCAGACAGTAAAGTTCCGTTATGCCATTTCCCTGTTTCGACTGCATATTGCAAATTTTCAAAGACTTCAGGTGTCATTGATTCTAATAATTTATTAATATCCATTATTCCCTCTCTATATTAACTGCCCACAAACGATAGCTTTTCATTAATGTTAGTCAACAAGGTGCCGATAAATAGGTGTAATGGATCACGTTTCCTTTTTTCTATCTATAGGATCATCATGTTTTTAACTATTCAACGACTTTCTTTTCTTACTCTGAGTACCCTCTTACTATCTGCATGTTTTGGAGTAAAACCAACAACCGAACAGTTGTGTGAAGATCATGAAGCTTTACAGTGTAGTCAATTAAATATGCGTGATGGTCAATGTCGCTATCAGCGTGATTCTCTCATCCTTAGTCGATTTGATGTATTAAAAAGCAATAGCGATTTAGATAAATTAAAAACAATTAAGGCGACCCATGAATATCAAATCTGTTTAACCTCTGCTGCACAAATTGAGCCTATTACAGCAAAAGAAATTAAATCTAAGCGCAGCGAAGCATTACTTCATTCTTACGATGCTATTGATGCATTATCGTTAGAGCTGCAACATTCTAAAGAGCCTAAAGTTCTTTTCTATCTTTGGACGACAGGTGATAAAAATGCATTACGCGAGTTTTTACAATTAGAAGGAAGCAAAGCTCTTGAATCGACCGAGATGCAATATGCACTTGCAACTTTCTATACTCAAAGAGACGGTAAGAAGACCATCTCAATCTTAAATCATTCATTAGAATTGTTAACAGAGCAAGACTACAAGGATGGCCGACATGCGATCATCATTAAATCATTAGCTAGCATTAATCATAAAGAAAATAATAAAAAACTTGCTTATGTATGGGCGTTAGTCGGTAAAGAATTTAAACTAAAAGTCGCTTCAGAAAAACAACTTAACTTATTATACCAATTCTCTGATGCCGAAAAGACACAATTAAAGCTTACAAGTGACGTAATAAAAGAGAACATTGATAATCAAACATTCAGATCTTCATTATTGCCAAATTTAGATAAGACGATTTAGATCAGACTATATTATGATTTACAAAAGGAGCGTGTTTCGCTCCTTTTTTTAAGTGATTATTCCGCTTCACCATCAAAACGTAAAGAGACCGAATTAACACAAAAACGCTCACCTGTTGTTTTAGGTCCATCATTAAATACATGGCCTAAATGACTATCACAATGACGGCATCGGATTTCAATTCTTTCCATTCCATGACTTGTATCTTTAATATAACGAATAACTTGATCATTAATTGGTGCATCAAAACTTGGCCAACCACACCCTGAATCATATTTGTTATCAGACTCAAATAAAATCGTCTGACAACACGTACAAGCATAAGAACCGGTTGATTTATTGTGTAATAATTTACCAGAGAAAGGTGCTTCAGTTCCTTGTTTGCGACAAATATTGAACTCTTCTTGCGTCAATCGTTCCTGCCAATCGACTTCTGTAAGTTCTAAAAATGGTTTTGATTTATTCATCTAAAATACTACCCCTTAAGACTTATTTAAATTAAACCTTGCTAACTATCACCTTTGTAGCACATAATTTGCTAAAGTAATTTTACAGCAGCCTAGCAAAATGACATTAATAGTTATGTAACTTTTTTTCATAACATGTCATTAAGGTCACTAAATAACCGACTTTTCTATAAATTACGTAAGATTTTTTCTTTATGTTAACAGAATAAGGTGTTTTTTTTGATTTTAAACAAGATAAATGGCATTTTCGCTTGCAGGTTGGCTCAGGATTTTGTAATTTTACTACCAGTTAATTTAAACCTGAAAATCAAATTTAAGTTGTGGAGCAACATATAATGACTATCAAAGTAGGTATTAACGGTTTTGGCCGTATTGGACGTTTTGTTTTCCGTGCATCTGTAGAGCGCAACGACATCGAAGTTGTTGGTATCAACGATCTTATCGACGTTGAATACATGGCTTACATGCTTAAGTACGACTCAACTCACGGTCGTTTCAACGGTACAGTTGAAGTAGTTGACGGTAACCTAGTAGTAAATGGTAACACAGTACGTGTAACTGCTGAACGTAACCCAGAAGATCTTAAGTGGGATGCTATCAACGTTGACGTTGTTGCTGAAGCAACTGGTCTTTTCCTTACTGACGAAACTGCTCGTAAACACATCACAGCTGGCGCTAAGAAAGTAGTTCTTACTGGTCCTTCTGGTGACGTTCCAATGTTCGTTATGGGCGTTAACGCTGCAGATTACGCTGGTCAAGATATCGTTTCTAACGCTTCTTGTACTACTAACTGTCTTGCGCCAATGGCTAAAGTACTTAACGACAAGTGGGGCATTGAATCTGGTCTTATGACTACAGTTCACGCAACTACAGCGACTCAAAAAACTGTAGATGGTCCTTCTGCGAAAGACTGGCGTGGTGGCCGTGGTGCTTCTCAAAACATCATCCCATCTTCAACTGGTGCAGCTAAAGCAGTAGGTAAAGTAATTCCTGAGCTTAACGGCCTTCTAACTGGTATGGCTTTCCGCGTACCAACTGCAAACGTTTCTGTTGTTGACCTTACTGTTAACCTAAAAACTGCTGCAACTTACGAAGAAATCTGTGCTGAAATGAAGCGTGCTTCTGAAAACGAATACGCTGGCGTTCTAGGCTACACAGACGAAGCTGTTGTTTCTCAAGACTTCATCGGCGAAACACAAACTTCAGTATTTGATGCTGCAGCTGGTGTTGCTCTAACTGACAAATTCGTTAAGCTTGTATCTTGGTACGACAACGAAATCGGTTACTCAAACAAAGTTCTTGACCTAATCGCTCACGTTTCTAAGTAAGCATTAGTTTAGACTTTCTTTGAAAGCTAACTTAAAAGATTTTAGTATCTTTTAAGGATGAAAGGCGACTTTATTGTCGCCTTTTTTGTATCTGTTATTTTAGCCCCCCCTAATAAATATCTATTCTTTTTCTAGGCCATTATTCCGCTCTTCTGTCTGAAAAAAGAATATGTATTTATCATTTTAGGAGTTACCTATGAACATTACTCACCTTCCAACAATCAGTGTGTTATCTGATAGTGTTACTATTGCTCAACTTGATGACATTAAGATTGTACGCATCATCCATGAAAAAGCAGAGGCAGCGATCTCTTTGCATGGTGGTCATGTTTTATCTTTCACTCCAAAAGGCCAAGAAAACCTTATTTGGATGAGTAAAGAGGCTATTTTTAACCCAGAGAAAGCAATTCGTGGCGGTGTTCCTGTTTGCTGGCCTTGGTTTGGTCGCATTGCAGATCCTGCTCATGGCTTTGCTCGCAATAGCACTTGGTCACTAATTGAGCATCGTGAAAATGATAACGGCGTTATTGTGGTTCTTGGTTTAAAAGCATCAGAAGAAACCAAAGCTATTTGGCCTTTTGAGTTTGAAGCTCGCTTGACTGTCGAAATTGGCGATGAGTTACTTATTACTCTAGATGCGAAAAATACAGATGATAAAGCGTGGAACTGCTCAGGTGCATTGCACACATACCTAAATATTTCAGATATTAACACCACAACAATTACTGGTATGGGTTCAAGCTATATTGATGGCTTACAGGAAGCTAAAGTATGCTCTGGCGGCGATACGCTATCTATTGATGCCGCTATTGACCGTGTTTACACCCAACCAGAAAATACAGTTCTAATCTCAGATACACAACGTACGCTATCTATCACTAATGCTGGACACAATTCAGCGGTAATTTGGAATCCTTGGATTGAAGGGGCTGAATCTATGGGTGATATGAATAATAATGGCTACCAAACGATGGTGTGTGTTGAATCAACCTATCATGCTGCAAGTCTAGAAACAGCTAAAGTAATTCAACCTAATGAATCATTTGTATTAAGTACAATAATTAGCGCTTAATCTTAAAGACAGAAACAAAAACGGAAGCACTTAGGCTTCCGTTTTTATAACATCTATTTTTTTATAATAAACTCATACTGAGCTTACCTTTCCCAGTAAGACTCTTCTAACGAATCTTCACGCTCTGGTAAACCACGAGATAAACGTGGTGAATGTTGTGCTAATACTTCAAAGCTTACACGGTTTGAATACTTACATACTTGAGAGAACGAAGAGTACGTTAAGTAAGAGTGCTGATGCTTGCTTGAGTTAGGTACATTATTACGGTGATAATGGTTTGCTGCCATATCGTGTAATAAAGCCGATAAAGCGCCATCACCCGCTCCATTGGTATTCTTGATTTTTTCAGGGCCGCCCATGTATGGTGAGATATGGGAATACACCTTCATTGGATTTTCACAGCTGTCTTTAATTGCAGGACGGCTAAACTCAAATTGGTTGAATTCTGGAATAGTACCTGGAAGTAATGGCAAAGAAGTTTCACGCTTTGCTTCGTCTTCAGTATAACCCGCCATATAAAGCCCTACAGGGCCCGCGGTACATAAGACAAGATCAACCCATTCAAGAGCCTTATCTGCTGCTTGTAGGGGATCTGAAGCACCAGTAAGCGCCTCACCTTCCTCTTCGTTCATAGCAACCACTGATACATGATCGTTTAGGAAGTCACGCCAGTATTGTGGGTCATCTTGAACAACAAACTTAGTACCCATAGTCAATACTACTGGTACGTCATGCTTTTTCGCGTACTCAATAGCTTGCATCGTAGCAGCTGGCATTGGGTCGCCATCTTTACAACGAACTAAATAAGCAGTCAGTACTAATGCAGATGCATTTTTAAAGATTTTCTCTGGAATGCTTTCTGCACGAAGTTGGTTCATGTCACCTTCGCTGATCGCAAACGTACGCTCACCGTCTTGGCTAATAAGCGCAAAACAACGACCAATTGCACCAGGAACCGGTTGAAGGTAGTTCAAATCCATTCGGCTAGACGTATTACATAAGTAGCGGTATGAGTAGCTACCAATATGAATGTCTTCACTCATCACACCTAGCAATGTAGATTTATCATCAGCCAATACTGAATAGTTGTGAAGTGTATTACCAATCGTACCACCAGCGAACTCGTTGGTGATCATATTGTTATCTTTAAGCTCGTTATAAAGCATTTCCGCTTTATCATTATCGATAACCAGAGAGTGTCCTTTACTCAAGCCATACTTTTCAATAAAAGCATCATCAATTCGAGCTTCAATATCCACTAACGTTTGATCAATACCGATAATGTGCGTACGCGACATTTTTTTGGTTTCTTGAGCTTGGCTAACTAATGGATCACGAGCGTGAACTGGGAAATAATGCTTGGATTTACGCTGACCTGGAAATTTCATAAAATAATCATTCAACTGGCTAATGGAAGAAGTGCGAAGTTTAGCCGCTCAATAACTCTGCCGCAACTACTGATATTAGCCTCAACGAAAGGCAAACGTTTGCTCTTTCTATTTGTTGATAGCTCTAGCCTTATAGAGGACATTCGTGATAATTTATGAGCGTATTTTCTAAAGGTAATCACCATGACAACTGAACTAATTAGCTATGATGACGTAATCGAAGTCGCTTACGATATTTTCCTTGAAATGGCTCAAGACAATCTTGAACCGGCTGATGTAGCACTATTCACTCTTCAATTTGATGACCGCGGTGCGGCTGAAGTCGTAGATACTCGTGATGATTGGGCTGAGCACGTTGGCTTTGATGTTGACGCAGAAATCTATGCTGAAGTACTAATTGGCTTAGTGAATGAAGAGTCTGATGTTTTAGATGATGTCTTTGCTCGTATGCTAGTAAGCCGTGATCCTGAACACAAGTTCTGCCACATGTTATGGAAGCGTGATTAATTTCACCAAGCTTAGCATTTCGTACTAAGGAGCATTTATTTGCTCCTTTTTTATTGCTCTTTGTAATTGAATATCTCACATAACATCCCCATTATTTCTTTATGCTCACAAGCAATTTTCGCTATAAAATTATAAAGGAATACCATGTCTCAATTTCAATCTCGATGCCCATTGTGTAATGGACTCAACCGCCTTCCTATTGAACGCATTAATGACACTGCAACCTGTGGACGCTGTAAAGAATCACTATTGGATGGAAAACCACTAGAAGGGACATCTGATAATCTTGCAGCTTTGATGAATAGTGATAAACCTATTGTCATCGATTTTTGGGCCCCGTGGTGTAATCCATGCATCGGATTCTCTCCGGTATTTGAAGACGTTGCTGCTGAACGTAATGGCCAAATTCGCTGTGTAAAAGTAAATACGGAAGCCCAACAACAAATTGCCGCACAATATCAGATCCGCTCTATCCCTACGATCATGGTCTTTAAGAACGGTCAACGTGTAGATATGATTAATGGGGCATTACCAAAAGGTCAATTTGATCAGTGGCTAAATCAAGCACTGCTTAAATAATACCATTCTGGATAAGCAGTTGTTCAGATAGTTGCGTAGGAAAAATCGATTAGAGCAAGGCATAAATTACAGTAACTAGTGGTTCTAATTACACCTAATTTTTGCAATAGAAAGGTATAACACAGATATAATCGATTTTAACAAGCAAGAATGATCAAATACTTATGTAGATTGGTATAATGTAAATAGCAGACAAAAAAAAGCCGCTGTATGACTTAACATACAGCGACTTTTTAATGTTTATCTAGTCTATGTTATAGAACAGATTAACCGATGAATTCTACACCGTTCATGTACTTACGTAGTACTTCAGGGATAGCAATCTTACCATCAGCTTGTTGGAAGTTCTCTAGGATAGCAACCATTGTACGACCTACTGCAAGACCTGAACCGTTCAGTGTGTGAACTAGTTCTGGCTTCTTCTCACCTTGACGACGGAAACGAGCTTGCATACGACGAGCTTGGAAATCCCACATGTTTGAACAAGAAGAGATCTCACGGTACGTTTCTTGTGCTGGAACCCACACTTCTAAATCGTAAGTTTTACGAGAACCGAAGCCCATATCGCCAGTACAAAGAACTACTTTTCGGTATGGAAGCTCTAGAAGTTGAAGTACTTTCTCAGCATGACCTGTTAGCTCTTCAAGCGCTGCCATTGAATCTTCTGGTTTCGTAATTTGAACTAATTCAACTTTGTCGAATTGGTGCATACGAATAAGACCACGAGTATCACGACCGTAAGAACCCGCTTCAGAACGGAAACATGGTGTGTGAGCCGTCATTTTCAGAGGTAAATCAGCTTCTTCAGTAATTGTGTCACGAACCATGTTTGTTACTGGAACTTCAGCTGTTGGGATAAGTGATAGCATCTTAAGAGGAACATCACTCACTTGCTCTGTTAATGGGCTTGTGTGGAATAAGTCTTCACCAAACTTAGGTAATTGACCCGTACCATATAGGCTATCGTGGTTTACTAAGTAAGGTACGTACATTTCCATGTAACCGTGTTCCTCTGTATGAAGATCAAGCATGAATTGTGAAAGCGCACGGTGAAGACGCGCAAATTGACCTTTCATTACGATAAAGCGAGAACCAGAGATTTTAACTGCGCTCGCAAAATCAAGACCGTCAGCGATTTCACCTAGCTCAACGTGATCTTTTACTTCAAAGTCGTACGCTAGAGGATTACCCCAACGTAATACTTCTACATTCTCTTCTTCATCTTTACCAAACGGTACTGAATCATCAGGAATGTTTGGAACAGACAAAGCGATAGTTTCGATTTGTTGTTGAAGATCTGCAAGTGCTACTTTTGCTTCATCTAATTCAGAGCCTAGGTGTGCAACGTCAGCCATAATGCGATCTGCTTCTTCGTGATCGCCCTTCGCTTTTGCTTGACCAATGGACTTCGAACGGGAATTACGCTGCGCTTGAAGCTCTTCAGTTTTAACTTGAAGGGACTTACGTTGTTCTTCAAGATTGCGAAGTGTCTCTACGTCTAGCTTAAAGCCACGACGTGCCAGTTTCTCTGCTGTTTCATCCAGCTCTGTACGAAGTAATTTTGAATCAAGCATTTGTAATCCTATGCCTTATGGTCATTGTGTATTCAAATAATACAGAACACACTGAGTAATAAAATTTTGTGCAATTTTCAGTTCCAAATTGCGATTCGAATAAGATACCGAAAATGATCTTTTATTGGTAGCGTTTTAAGGTGCTGTTTTGATCTAATTGGGCTAAATATTCTAGCTTTTCGCTAATTTTGGTTTCTAAGCCACGTTTTGTTGGAAAGTAGTACTTACGATCCTGCATTTCTGGTGGAAAATAATTCTCACCTGATGCATACGCATTTGGCTCATCATGAGCATAACGATAGTCTGCGCCATAGCCCATGTCTTTCATTAATGATGTCGGGGCATTACGTAAATGGTTTGGCACATCATAATCTGGTGAATTAATGGCGTCCATTTGCGCTTGTTTCCATGCAGTATAAACGGCATTACTTTTAGGAGCACATGCCAAATAAACCACCGCTTGAGCAATCGCCCTTTCGCCTTCAGCAGGGCCAATGCGAGTAAAGCAATCCCACGCATTCATCGCAACTTCCATCGCTCGTGGGTCAGCATTGCCTATATCTTCAGAAGCTATTGCTAACAAACGACGCGCAACATAAAGTGGATCACCACCCGCAGCTATAATTCGCGCAGTCCAATAGAGTGCTGCATCCGGATTTGAACCACGAATGGATTTATGAACGGCTGAGATTAAGTCGTACCACATGTCCCCTTTATTATCGAAACGCGCCAGTTTTTCACCTGCCACTTCCGCTAATAAAGGTAAGTCCACCACTTTCTTACCGTCGTGATCTTCTTCTGCCATGTCATGCAGAAGCTCAAGATAATTGAGTGACATACGAGCATCACCCGACACCAAATTTGCCAGTTGTAATTTTACATCATCAGGAAGTACAAAATTATCATCATTTAAGCCGCGGTCTTTATCTAAAAGCGCTTGGTCTATTACCTGAACAATATCTTGTTTTTCTAATGATTTTAATTTGTAGACTCGCGCTCGCGATAACAATGCGTTATTGAGCTCAAAAGAAGGGTTTTCAGTCGTCGCGCCAATAAAGGTGATCGTGCCATCTTCGATATGTGGCAAAAAAGCATCTTGCTGACTTTTATTAAAGCGATGGACCTCATCCACAAACATAATGGTTCTTCTGCCTGTGATTTGGTTTTCTTTTGCTTTTTCAATTGCAGCTCGAATGTCTTTTACACCAGATGTGACTGCCGATACTCGCTCGACTTCAGCATTAGTATAATTAGCTGCTACTTCCGCTAATGTTGTTTTACCGGTACCAGGAGGCCCCCATAAAATCATTGAGTGGATCTGTCCGGCTTCTAACGCGCGACGCAATGGCTTACCAACGCCTAATAGATGTTGCTGACCAATGTATTGCTCAATATTTTGAGGGCGCATTCTAGCAGCAAGGGGACGAAAATCGTCCCCTGCTGAAAAATCTAAACTGAAGTTACTCACGTTTATCCTTTATCTTTCATTAGCGCTGATCATCGATATCAACACCTTCTGGCACAGTAAAAGTGAAATTACTTTGTGCTGGTTTTTTCGCTTCAAATTTCGTAAAGCTAAAGTCACTACGTTGTCCATCTTGCTCTACAACAGAGAATCCAGTGACATTACCTGATGGCTGTATATTAACAATAAAGTCGCTTTTTACTGCTGAATCAGATTTTGGAGACACGGTGAACGCATCACCATTTTGTGTCACAGAATAGTTATCCCAATCAGAAGACTTATTACGTGTTAATAATACAAATGGGGTCTGTGTTGTGGCTTTTTCAAGTCCCATTAAGGTTACTTGCTCAACAAATGGATTGTAATACCACAATGTTTCGCCATCAGTGACTAATAAATTCTCATCAGGCGTTTGAGTATGCCAGCGAAATAAATTAGGACGTAAGATCTTCACATCCCCTTCGCCTTGCATTAAAACATCCCCTTCTGGGCTCACTACTTTTTGAGTAAATACCGCTTCAAAGCCAGCATTTTGATTTAAACGCTCAGTCAATTCACTTTGAGGAGACGCCAAAACTGCTGCACTAAATACACTAGAACTTAATAAACACAGAGAAACTAAAAACTTTTTCATCAATAATTTTCACTTATCTAATAAAAATAATACCAATTCGATTAATCGCCACTACCTACTGGAGGTGGCGCTATCACTTCACGGTTACCATTATGGCCCGGAGTACTAACAATGCCATGCGCTTCTAATTGTTCAACGATACGAGCGGCACGGTTATAACCAATTCTGAATTGACGTTGCACACCAGAAACAGAGCCACGACGTGAAGTGGTTACAAACTCAACCACTTGATCAAACAATTGGTCTAGCTCTTCTTCGCCTTCTGGTTTCTCACCAGGAAGTAACGCTTCAGCACCTTGTTCGCTCTTAGTAATCGCATCAATGTAATTTGGACGACCACGCGCTTTCCAATCATTAACCACTGCATGTACATCATCATCAGATGCAAAAGCACCGTGAACACGAACGGTATGGTTAGATCCTGGTGCTAAATACAACATATCACCCATACCAAGTAGTGATTCCGCACCACCTTGGTCAAGAATGGTTCTTGAGTCAGTTTTCGTTGATACCGTAAACGCGACACGTGTTGGAATGTTTGCTTTAATCAAACCCGTAATAACATCCACCGATGGACGCTGTGTTGCTAATATTAAGTGAATACCTGCCGCACGAGCTTTTTGAGCCAATCGTGCAATCAGTTCTTCTACTTTCTTACCAACAACCATCATCAAATCAGCAAACTCATCAACGATAACGATGATAGATGGTAATTTTTCTAACAATGGTGGCATCTCATCCATGCTGTCACCCGGTTTCCATAATGGATCATGAATTGGGTGCCCTGCTGCTGCTGCCATTTTCAATTTATCATTAAAGCCTTGTAGGTTACGAACCCCTAACGCTGACATTAATTTATAACGACGTTCCATTTCACCAACACACCAACGCAATGCATTACCCGCGTCTTTCATGTCAGTGACAACTTCAGTCAATAGATGTGGGATTCCTTCATAGATAGAAAGTTCCAACATTTTTGGATCGATCATGATAAAACGTACATCTTCTGGGGTTGCTTTATATAACACACTCAAAATCATGACGTTTACACCAACCGACTTACCAGAGCCGGTAGTACCAGCAACCAGTACGTGAGGCATTTTAGCTAAATCAGCAATAACCGCTTCACCGGCAATATCAAGCCCCATAACGACGGTTGTTGGCGATTTTGCATTTTTAAATGTATCACTGCCAACCACATCAGAGAAAAATACCGTTTGACGATTAAAGTTAGGTAACTCTAGGCCTACATAAGGCTTACCCGGAATCACTTCAACAACACGTACCGCCATCGCAGATAAAGAACGCGCTAAATCGGTTGCAAGGCCTGAGATACGGCTTACCTTAACACCAGGTGCTAAATCTAATTCAAAACGAGTAATCACAGGGCCAGGGAAAATATCCACCACTCGCGCTTTAATTTTGTAATCAGCCAGTTTTGCTTCAACCAAACGAGCGGTATGCTCTAGTGATTCTCGAGATTCCATTTCTGCACGGGTATCTGGAGCAAATAACAAATCTAGCGTTGGCATCGGCGCAGTTGGTTTTGGTAGATTAGGCTCAGAGTTAACTAAGAACGGATTCTGCAGTGCCGCTTGCGTTGCCTTTTCTTTGGCGACTAAAGCTTGGAACGCAGCAATATCCGCATCTGAATTCGTAGGCTCATCTTCAGCAAGAACCTCTTCAATCACAACATCATTGACGACAGGGACTTCTTTTATTTCTTGAGTTTCTTCTTCATCAAAAGAAGGGTCAACCGCACTAATATGCAATTCATCAACATTTTCAAGTTCAACCTCTTCCTCGATGGCATTAAACGTCGGTACCGGTACTTCTTCTACAGGACTAATCGTTTCTTGCTCTGAACTGTTAACCAGTGACTCCAGTTCAGGAGATAAATAGGTTTTCTCTTCATCGCCAATTGAAGGCATTGTTACCGTAGTTTCTTCAGCAAACGGTTCAATCACAACATCAGAACGTTGCTCTTCATATTGATTACTCTGTTGTTCATTGTATTGCGAGCTTAATGATTCAAGGTTCTCTGCCGCTAATGTATCCTCAGAAGAGTCAACAAGCTCAGGCATATCAATAACACTGATGTCTTCAGCGCCCACAGCCATTGCACTTGAGCTTACTGCCGCTACAGTCGATGTATGTACAAAAGCGTGCTCTGCATCAACCTGACTTAACAAAGGGTCTTGATCTAAAGCTTCAGTATCAAGTTCTGCAATTGTCGCATTACTTCGCATTGCCAAGTCAATGCCATCTTCTAGCTGTTCAGGTTCTGCCATTTCTTTTAAGACAATTGAAGCCGTTGGTTGACTGCTTAACTCTTGAGGATTTTCTATCGATGGCGACTCTTCTACTGCCAAAGGCGTATCATTAAATTCTGGTTCTGGCGTTTGTACAAAATCCATATTCGTACTAGGCGCTGAAAATAGAGGATCATCTGTATAATGGTCATTCGTTTCAAACGAACGTGTATAGTTATCTTGTTCTGCATCTGGTGTATTGGCAAACATTGATAACTCACGAGAAGAAATTTTTGGTGTTTCAAATGGATCAGCATTAATCTCTGACTGCTCATTTTCCGCAGTTTCAAAAGCCGAAGCAGCATTAGTAGGTGCTTTCTTATGCTCTACCTCATCTTCAACTTGATAGGTTTCATCTTCAGTTTTTCTTAATTTATTAACACATTTCCTAGTTATTTCTAAAGCAAACCCACCTAAATTATCAACAATCGTTAGCCAAGAAACCCCGGTAAATAGTGTTAATCCTGCTCCCCATAAAAACATGAAGATAAGAGTCGAGCCTAATAAATTAAGAACAGGCGTGGTAATACTAGTAAGTACATCACCCACAACTCCACCAGAAGAGAAGTACCAAAGATCATCAAAGTTGATATCAGCAAGTGCACAACTGGTTAGGAATAAGATCAACAAACCAAGAATACGTGTTCCAATCATCATCAGATCGAGGTCAGTCTCTTGGTCTTCGTCTTTTTTACGAAAAGCAATCCATGTACTGCCTAAAAGAATAATAGGCAATAAGTAAGCTAGAGAGCCAAAAGAAAAGAAAAGAGTGTCAGCTATCCATGCCCCAAAAGAACCACCTGCATTCTGCACCGTTCCGGCCCACGCAGTTTGTGTCCAAGATGGGTCTGCAGGGTCAAAACTAAATAAGGAAATGGCAATAAAAATAGTGGCAAGTAAGCCAACAATAAACAACGCCTCTTGTAAACGTTGATTACCATTAAGTCTTGCTTTTTCAGGCTCGGCAACCGACTCTACTTTTAACGTTGTTAGCTGCATCTTTCTTTCAGCGATTTTTTCTTTAATCTTTGTAAACAAAATACTATCCAATGTTACTGTGCTTAGATTTAGTCATCCCTCTTTAATGATAAATGCATTCGAAGAGAAAAAAGTAAGGATCACTAAATCTGTAGAAATTAAAAACAAGTCGAGCGGCATAACGCCGCTCGTCATTACTTAAAGGCGTAATAGATAGAATATACCTAATAGCCTTTAAGCACTTCAAGATTTTGTAAATTAAAGAAAGAAAATTCTCTAATTTACAACCTTGATTCAATTAGCGAGTTTTAATCACTAAGTGATTGGTTTGTTTTACTTCTTCCATAACGACATACGTACGAGTGTCGTTTACCCCAGGAAGACGTAATAGTGTATCACCAAGCAATCGACGATAAGCACTCATATCTGATACACGAGTCTTTAAAAGATAATCAAAATCACCCGAAACAAGGTGACACTCTTGAATATCATCTAATAGTTGTACCGCCGTATTAAATTGCTCAAATACATCCGGAGCACCACGATTAAGAGTAATCTCAACGAAAACGAGGAGTGATGCATCAAGATATTGCGGGTTCAACAAGGCTGTATAACCATTGATGTACCCTTGACGTTCTAAACGACGAACACGTTCTAAACATGGAGTTGGCGACAAACCGACTCTTTTAGATAATTCAACATTCGAAATTCGTCCGTCTTTTTGGAGCTCATTCAAAATATTGCGATCGATACGATCCAGTTCCTTGGATGGTTTCTTATTATCTACCATTTTTTATTCCACCTTATTACTTCCTTGCAAAAAAATATACTACAACTTTTTAATATTTAGCATCAAATTTTGCCAATTACAATCTATACTAGATAAAAATTCGAAACAAAAACCCTACAAGCAGTCAAAATAACTATAACATAGAAGGAAATCAGGATGATCATTGGAGTACCTAAAGAAATAAAAAATCACGAATACCGCGTTGGTATGATCCCAGCAAGTGTTCGAGAATTAATATCTCATGGCCATAACGTTTTTGTCGAAACAAAAGCGGGTTTAGGCATTGGTTTTACCGACGATGATTATATCGCGGTAGGCGCATCCATTCTTCCTACAGCTGAAGACGTTTTTTCTCAAGCTGATATGATAGTCAAAGTTAAAGAACCGCAAGCAGTTGAGCGTGCAATGCTCCGCGAAGGGCAAATTTTATTCACGTATTTACATCTTGCACCAGATTTTCCACAAACAGAAGACCTAATCAAGAGTAAAGCAGTCTGCATCGCATATGAGACTGTAACAGATTATATGGGTCGTCTGCCACTATTAGCACCAATGTCTGAAGTTGCAGGCCGTATGTCTATTCAAGCAGGCGCTCAAACTCTTGAGAAATCAAACGGTGGCCGAGGCTTACTTCTTGGTGGTGTACCCGGTGTTGAACCAGCAAAAGTGGTGGTTGTCGGTGGTGGTGTTGTGGGTGCTAATGCTGCACGTATGGCAGTAGGCATGCGTGCTGATGTAACGATTTTAGATCGTAACATCGATACACTACGCGCACTTGATGAAGAATTCCAAGGTCGTGCAAAAGTCGTTTATTCAACGGTAGACGCAATAGAGAAACATGTATTAGAAGCTGACCTTGTTATTGGTGCTGTTCTTATCCCGGGAGCTGCAGCTCCTAAACTGGTTACCGCTGACCACATTAAACGCATGAAACCAGGTGCTGCTGTTGTTGATGTTGCCATCGACCAAGGTGGTTGTTTTGAGACCTCTCATGCAACAACACATGCAAATCCTACTTATATTGTTGATGACGTTGTTCATTACTGCGTAGCAAATATGCCAGGCGCAGTTGCTCGCACCTCAACATTTGCTCTCAATAATGCGACACTTCCGTATATTATTAAATTAGCAGACAAAGGTTACAAAGTTGCTCTTCTTGAAGACAAAGGTTTCCTTGATGGCTTAAA
Source organism: Aliivibrio thorii (assembly GCF_057368585.1). Classification (NCBI taxonomy): domain Bacteria; kingdom Pseudomonadati; phylum Pseudomonadota; class Gammaproteobacteria; order Vibrionales; family Vibrionaceae; genus Aliivibrio; species Aliivibrio thorii. The sequence goes on from NZ_CM170654.1 coordinate 1,992,701, forward strand.
TGTGATTCACGGAAAAGTAACCTGCAAAGAAGTCGCTGAGAGTTTTGATTTAGAATATGTCACTCCAGAAACCGCACTAACTGCTTAAAATACATATCCTATAACAAAATCATTTTAGGGCCCCCATCGCGGGCCCTTTCTTTACGTTAATAAATTCCCTACAATCATCCCATACTAAGGATGATGAACGCTTCTTGTTCCCACCCTACTTTCTGTTTTTTGATTTAAGCTCGGAGATCCTATGAGCAACGTTAAGCATTCTAAATTATTGATCCTTGGCTCTGGCCCTGCAGGCTATACTGCTGCTGTGTATGCTGCACGAGCAAATTTAAACCCAGTGATGATCACGGGTATGCAACAAGGTGGACAATTAACGACAACAACAGAAGTTGAAAACTGGCCTGGTGGCGCTGCAGATATGACTGGCCCAGGTTTAATGGACGAAATGAAAGCACACGCTGAACGTTTCAATACTGAAATGATTTTCGACCATATCAATGAAACTGATTTTAGTCAGCGTCCTTTTCGCTTAAAAGGCGATTCAGCTGAATACACTTGCGATGCGTTAATCATTTCAACAGGTGCTTCTGCAAAATACCTAGGTTTAGAATCTGAAGAAGCATTTAAAGGTCGTGGCGTTTCTGCTTGTGCTACCTGTGATGGTTTCTTTTACCGCAATCAAAAAGTTGCCGTTATCGGCGGTGGTAATACCGCTGTTGAAGAAGCTCTCTATTTATCAAACATCGCCGCTGAAGTTCACCTAATTCACCGTCGTGATACCTTCCGATCTGAAAAGATCCTCATTGACCGTTTAATGGATAAAGTTAAAAACGGCAATATCATCCTACATACCGACCGTACGATAGATGAAGTGCTAGGTGATGAAATGGGTGTTACCGGTGTTCGATTAAAAGACACAAAATCTGATGCCACTGAAAATTTAGAAGTGATGGGCGCATTCATTGCTATTGGTCATCAACCAAATACCGCTATTTTCAACGGTCAACTTGATATGGAGAATGGCTACATTAAGGTGAAATCAGGCCTTGAAGGCAATGCGACTCAAACTAGTATTGAAGGTATCTTCGCTGCGGGAGACGTTATGGACCATAATTATCGTCAAGCAATTACCTCTGCAGGTACAGGCTGTATGGCTGCATTAGATGCAGAGCGCTTTTTAGATGCGTTAGAAGCAAAAGAAAGTTAAACTATCTACCGTTAACGTTAAACCCGAAGCGAATACTTCGGGTTTCTTTTGCTCATCTTATTTTACTGATGTACATATGGTTTCTTATATTCTAATTATTAAAATAGATACTGTACGTATGTAAAATAATACAAAACGTAAGCCTTCATATTATGGATAAAAATCAACAGCGCGAGTTAGGACAATGGCTCAAGGGCCAAAGTAAGCTTGCAAAAAAATGGCTAACCCTCTCTATCGGGCTTGGCTTCCTTTCTAGTATTTTCCTTATTATACAAGCTGCATTGCTTGCTGATATCTTGCATCAATTAATTATTGAGCAAGTTGATAAATACGACCTTCTCTCACATTTCGTAGCCATTCTTGTCATTGTCGGGATCCGAGCGGCTTGCAGTTGGGGACGTGAGATTGCAGGTTACCGTTGCGGCGAACATATTCGTATTCATATCCGCCAATTAATATTAAATAAACTCCAAGAATTAGGCCCCGCATACATTAAAGGCAAGCCTGCTGGTACTTGGGCAACCTTATTATTAGAGCAAGTCGAAGATATGCAAGATTTCTTTTCTCGCTATCTGCCTCAAATGTCGTTATCCGTGTTAATTCCATTTGTCATCCTTATTGTCGTTTTCCCTCAAAACTGGGCAGCAGGCCTAGTCTTTTTACTTACCGCACCATTGGTTCCATTATTCATGGCACTCGTAGGGATGGGAGCTGCTGATGCTAACCGTCGTAATTTTAAAGCATTACAACGTTTATCAGGCCACTTCTACGACCGTTTACAATCAATGACAACCATTCGTTTATTTAATAAAACGGCGCAAGAAACGGAACACCTTCACGGTGCCTCTGAAATTTTCCGTAAACGAACAATGGAAGTATTACGATTAGCTTTCTTATCCTCAGCGGTATTAGAGTTTTTCACTTCTATCTCAATTGCTATTGTGGCTGTGTATTTTGGTTTTACTTTTATCGGTGAACTTGATTTTGGTCATTACGGAACCACAGTTACGCTATTTACAGGGTTATTTATCCTCATTTTAGCACCAGAGTTTTATCAACCATTACGTGACTTAGGCACTTTTTATCACGCAAAAGCTCAAGCCGTTGGTGCTGCTGAATCTATTGTTGAGTTCTTAGCTATTGATAGCAACATTCAAAACAGTGATGAAGCTAAAAACCAAAAAGTATCCCAATCCACCACACTTGATATTGAAGTTACAGACCTCATCGTAACAAGTCATGATGGAAAAACATTACTTGGCCCAATTAGCTTTCATCTTCACGAAGGATCTCAAACCGCATTAGTTGGACCTAGCGGGGCTGGTAAAACAAGCTTAATTAATGCGATTCTTGGGTTTCTACCTTATCAAGGGAGTATTAAAATCAATGGTTCTGAACTCTCTGAATTAGATAAAAAGCTTTGGTACCAAGACATCAATTGGGTTGGACAGAACCCAACATTGGTTCATGGAACCATTGAAGAAAACATCACTCTTGGTAAACAAGGTATTTCTAAAGAACAGTTAAATTTAGTTAGCCAACAAGCGTTTGCTAATGAATTTATTGATGATCTTGGCTATCAACACCAAGTATCTGATCGTTCTGGTGGATTATCAGTTGGCCAAGCACAACGACTAGCATTAGCAAGAGCCCTATTACAGCAAGGCCGCTTATGGATATTAGATGAGCCAACAGCAAGCCTTGACGCCAAAAGTGAACGCCTAGTAATGAAAAGCCTTAATGAAGCAACTCAAGGCCTAACGACATTAATGATCAGCCATCGCTTAGATCAACTTCATAAGATGGATACGATTCTTGTCATGGATAAAGGCCAAGTCGTTCAGTCCGGTTCATTTGAAGAAATTAAAGGCTCTGGCTTATTTGCAACCATGCTAACTGCAAAGCAACCAAAGCAAGGTGATCTTGATGCGTGATTTATTACCCTATATTAAATTATATAAGAAACATTGGTTTGGCTTAACATTAGGCATGATCTTAAGCTTTGCTACCTTGTTTGCTTCTATTGGATTACTGACTATTTCTGGTTGGTTTATTTCAGCGTCTGCCATTGCTGGGTTAACGATTGCTCGAGAAACCTTTAACTACATGCTTCCTGCGGGTGCAGTACGAGGTTTTTCTATTGGTCGAACGGCTGGCCGATGGGGAGAGCGTGTTGTTAGCCATAATGCGACATTTAAGCTACTCACTGAGTTGCGTATTTTCTTCTTTAAAAAGTTAATTCCGCTAATCCCGGGGCGATTTTCAAAACTACGTGATGCCGATTTACTAAACCGTCTTGTTGCCGATGTTGATGCAATGGACCACGTCTATTTGCGCCTTATCAGTCCAATTATCGTTGGAACATTGGGCATTGTAGGATTAACCGCTTTTCTTGCTTGGTTTGACGTCACTATTGGCTTAACACTTGGGGCAATTTTATTTTCTCTATTATTAATTTGGCCTACACTTTTCTATAAACTTGGTAAAAAGAATGGTGCCGAATTAACTCAAAATAAAGCCACTTTACGTATAAAAACATTAGATTGGCTACAAGGTAATGCAGAGTTACGTATCTTTGGTGCTGAAGACCAATATCAACAACGTATTCTTGATGCTCAAGTTGCACTGCTATCAAATCAACGCCACATGGCGACATTAACGGGCTTAGCTAATGGTTTACTATTGCTAGCTAACGGTTGGACATTACTGCTAATGCTATGGATCTCTGCCGATGGTATTGCTGGTATGACGCCTGATCCAATGGTCGCTATGGTTGCTTTTGCGACAATGGCAAGCTTTGAGTTATTAATGCCAATTGCAGGAGCTTTCCAATATTTAGGCCAAACACTAAGCTCTGCTCGTCGCTTAAATGAAATAATCACAGCCACTCCTGATACTGTATTTGATGAAAATGGGGTAACTCAGACAGTCAAAGGTAATTTAACGATTTCGGATGTTAGCTACCAATACCTAGATGCAGAAACAGACGTTATTAAACATGTCTCATTAGATTTACTATCAGGTCAAAAAATGGCGATAGTAGGTCAAACTGGTTCAGGTAAATCCACCTTATTACAATTGCTAACTCGTCAATGGGACCCTAAATCAGGCTCTATTGCAATTGATGGTGTTCAATTACCTAAATGGAAAGAATCAAGTCTACGTAGTGCTATGTCAGTCGTAAGCCAAAGAGTTGATATTCTTAATGGTTCTTTACGAGATAACTTAAGGCTCGCAAATGATTCCGCCACCGATGAACTACTAGCTCAAACACTTGAGAAAGTAGGCTTGTACGACCTAGCTGTTGATGAAGGCTTAAATGCGTGGCTTGGAGATGGTGGTCGTCAACTTTCTGGTGGTGAACGTCGTCGAATTGGTATTGCTAGAGCTCTACTACATGATGCCCCTATTGTTTTATTAGATGAACCAACCGAAGGGTTGGATCAGAAAACGGAACAGCACATCATGACTGTATTAAATGAACACATTAAACATAAAACCGTAGTATTTATTACTCATCGCCTAGTAAATTTAGAAGCGATGGACCAAATATGTTTAATGGATCATGGTGAGATTGTCGAGCAAGGTACGCACGAAGAATTGCTTGTTCTGAATGGTGCTTACCATCAATTATGGCAGCGTTTTTAACCAAAAAATCAAACTAAGTACATATAATACCAATCGTAGTAAATGATTGATCACTTACTTACTCTGATTGGTATTATTTAGATTGAAATAAAAATTAAAAACAAAAAAAAGCCGAGACTGTTTACCAGTGTCGGCTTTTTAATATTATTTTATCGAAATATAAAGCTTACGCGTATTGCGCTTCAAATGCTTTCATGAAATCAACCAACGCTTGAACACCTTCTAATGGCATTGCATTATAAATAGATGCTCGCATTCCACCGACAACCCGATGTCCTTTCAATGCTTTCAACCCAGCTTCATCTGCTAATGTAAGAAACTGAGCATCTAGCTCTGAATTCGCTAGTTGAAATGGAACATTCATTAAAGAACGGTTGTTCGTATGAACCTCGTTACGATAAAAATCAGACTGATCGATGTAATCATATAATGCAGCCGCTTTCTTACGGTTATGTGCTTCCATCGCTTCAATACCACCATTCGCTTTTAGCCATTTAAAAACTAAGCCAGCAAGGTACCAAGCATATGTTGGCGGTGTATTGAACATAGACTCTTGTTTTGCCAGTACACCGTAATTTAATACACTAGGAAGCGCTTTTGCGGCAAGCTCAAGTAAGTCATCACGGACAATAACAATCGTTAAGCCAGCAGGACCAATGTTCTTTTGAGCTCCTGCGTAAATAACACCATATTTAGACACATCAATTTGACGAGATAAAATCGTCGAAGACATGTCAGCAACAATTGGTTTATCTGTTATTGGTAAATCATTAATTTCAATGCCATCAATCGTTTCATTTGGGCAAAAATGCACATAAGCAGCATCATCACTTAATGCCCATTCAGCGGCAGGTTGAACCGCTTTTTTACCATCAACATTAATAATGGCTTCGATTACATTAGGTGAACAATATTTTTTTGCTTCAGTTACCGCACTTTGCGCCCAATAACCCGCATCGACGTAATCTGCTTTTGTATTACCATCAAGTAAGTTTAATGGAATAGCTGCAAATTGTGCTCGCGCACCACCTTGGCAAAATAACACTTTATAATTATCTGGAATCGATAATAAATCACGTAAATCTTGTTCAGACTCTTCCGCAACTTTAATAAATTCTTTACTACGGTGGCTAATCTCCATCACTGAAGTGCCTAAACCGTTCCAATTCACCAATTCCTTTTGAGCTTGGGCTAGAACGTCTGCTGGCAGCATTGCTGGACCAGCACAAAAGTTAAATACTTTTTCCATGTTTCTCAAAGGCTCCTGCTATTTATAAAAATCAATCATATCAACTTAGATAAATCACTGATTAAATATTTATCTAAGTTGCTATTAGTTAATATTGTGTAGAAATTAATACCACCTTTTCCCTTACAAAGAAATCAGAAAGTGATCTAATTCACTAAATAAAAAAATAGCCCACCTTAGTGAGCTACTTTAACTTAATATATCCGCTATTAACGTAGGTAACTTAAAAAACCTAACAGCATAAATAACGGCATTTTTTGCCCATTAAGCAATTCAATTTGACCGTCAGCGATTTTAGCTGACAAACGGTAATTATCTCCGTCTTCTACTGCAAATTCATTAATTAACAACTCATCCATTTGTATGCGAAGCTCGGGAGTTTCATCCACTAATTTCTTCGCAATAACGAGCTCGGCATTACCCTGTAAGGTTTGAACCAGTTTATCCGCATTTTGTGATGCTCTTGCAGTGCCCGCTGGTAATGTCATTAATACTTTACTATCAACTTTGCTGCCTAACACATTTGCACTGAACTCATTAATATTTAATGAAAAACCTTTTGCTGCTAATAAATCAAATGACAACATCAATTGTTCAATATTTTCATTTGTTAACTCTTGCTCTTGAAGCAAAGGAACCAGTTTAAGAATTGCATCATAATTTAGATTTTCAAAACTAATATCAAATACACCCTCTTTTAATACACCAGCACTTGTTGTGGCCTCTGCCAGTGTTAACGTATTTTTAGATGTAAATGTATTTTCTTCCGCTTTATCTTTTACTTCATTAATTTGGTTAACGCTCTTGTATTTAAATCCTTTAACTTCATTGTTAAGTTTAGTTTCAATGTCATTTAATACTAATTTATCAAATCCAACACTCGCTTCACCAATGAAAATGTCATCCACATAATGACCAATACTTTGACCAGCAACATTATCAATTGTCATTTCAGATTGATTGTCTAATCTTAATTCTGTTTTAGGCAATTGGTAAGAGACACTAAACTGCCCATCCTTTGCAACCGTCGCAGAGACTTGGCTCGCCGCTAAAAAGAGTTTTTCAACACCTTGGGCTTTTAAGTCATCTGTTGCAAAATCAGTATCTTCACTTGTTAGTAATAAGTTCGTGGTTCCAGTTAATTGACTTTCAGTCGTTAGTGTTAAACCTTGAATAAACTCTGATGTATCTTCTTTACTTACAAACGTTGACGTCGAAGATATTGAGAATAAGCCATGAGATATATCATGTTCAACCAGAATTTCAGTTGGGTATCCCGCTTCTTTTAGCTCTTCACTTAAGCCTTTATCAACAACATGAATTCGACTTTGAGCGGTCGAACTTAAGTAACCACGATCATATGAGATTGACTCAACCTCAATGATAGAGTTGCTGTATGACGCAATCCCATCTTTAAAAATCGCTTCACCTATCTTCCCTGTAGCAAACGGCCAACACGCAACCAGTGCAACTGCGCCACCAATGGCTGCATATTTTCTTAATTCTTTCATTTCATTATCCACTTTTAACGATTTAAATTAGTTTACCTAAGACAATAAGATCAATACACCTCTATTTAATAAGATAAACAAACTTTAAGAGCTCTAGGTTACTTAACTTGGCTTATATTTTGCTTAATTAAAGTATATAAATAGCACGTTAATTTTTTGACTAATTGCTGTTGTTCCAAATTTTGTAGACTCGCTTCTAGCAAAAATACCTATTTCTGTTAGTATTTGACGTATATTTTTGGTTACAGCACTCACTTTGATAGGTTTCAAATATCATGATCCGTAAGACACTTTTAGCTTCAAGCCTAATGTTTATTTCAGCAACATCAATGGCTGCAGATAATGATCCAAACAATGCCATCATGAGCAACTTTAGTTATGACTATGCTGAAGCTCGCATTGGATTTAGCCCTTCAACATTTGGTGCTGGTTTTAGCAAATCAATCCACCCTAACGCACACGCTATTGCTTCTATCGACTCAGAACTAGATGGCGATTACGATTTAGCTGCTGGTCTAGGCTTTCACGCTCCAGTAAATAACTGGGCTGACATTACAGGTGAAATGCTACTTCGTGTTGTTGATGATAACAAACACTACAAAAATGACACAGGTATGGAGCTTAACTTAGGCGTTCGTCAATGGTTAGGTCCTCAACTAGAAGTTGGTGGTAAAGTAGGTTACCTATCTATTGAAGATAATGACGATACTATTTTCTCTGTTTACGGCCGATTCCACTCAACAGAATTGTTCTCTATCGGTGCTGAAGGTCGTTTTAATGGTATCTATGGCGATCAACTGTTACTGACAGCTCGCTTTAAGTACTAATTAAATTTAGCTAAAAAAAAACCTCGTTATACCTTAGACAACAAAAGGAATAACGAGGTTTTTTTATTTATTCAAATTAAACTTGTTGAAGCAACGCTCTTTTCATTGGTTCTTGTAATAATGTCCAATGAACGCCTGATTCTGCTCCTGCAAATTTCCACAAAAGTTTTACATCCACATCACCGCCATAAGTCGTATTTACTTTTCTAAATACATCAACAGCACCGATTTCTAAAAAGGCATCAACATCAGGAACTCCTGATTTTTTTACCATTCTTTCTAGTGTTAATTGCATATTTGGCAAATCACGCAAACGGCGATTCTCTTTTGATTTTTTAAACTCACGCTCTAAACGTGAATTTTCCATCACCTCTTTGATGATACTAAGCAATAAGGCTGGCTTCTTTTCAAAAAGCTCACTGATGTCAAAATAGTTAACTGTCGCGATTGTCGTTTTTTTCACGTGTTTAAAGCGTTCGCATCCTAATTTTTCAAACTGTTCATCGACTGATCCACCACCTCGAACATATAAGCGTCCTTCAGTGACTAATGAAAACATCGCATCTTCGGTAAACAAACCAACGCCACCAAACATCGAGCGTTTATTAAATTTTCCCAGTTTTTTTACAAAATTAAAAAAGCGTTCCTCTAAATGGTTCATCTCGATCTCCTTGATCTTAAACTTACGACCCCCGTCCCTGTCAGAAAATTGACATCAAGCAATTGAATATTAAACATACAATAAATAAGTTTCTAGCCTTTTTACATTAACTGCGGAATCTACAGCATATTCCTTAAGTCCGATCACACCTTTAAGTATTATTTTATGTAACGAACTAAGTTTTTCTTCAGGCTTCTATCACATTATAGTCTCACAACTTAACCTATCGATTCATTGATGAGGCTCACAAGATTAATTTACAACACCAATAATTTGACTCTTATTTATCTATTAATAATAACTTTTCTCCTTTCTGAAAGTAAAAAACCTTAATTTTTTCGTAAACGGTCTCATTTTTTTGACTTTTTTCTTAGAAATCAGAAAAACGCTGTATGATTAACTCATTATTTTAAAATATGAATTAAGAATGACTCATTTATCGTTTTTCTGGCTGTCCCACGATAAAGACAAAGTACTGACTGCATTAAGAACTGAATTTAGTCGATTAGCGTCGAAAAGTATCTCATCAGGCAAAATAAAATTGCCTCCTATCCCTGATGTTGTACTTAAAATTCAAAAGTTATGTACTCTTGAAGGCACAGTAATTAAAGATGTCTCAGATACTTTATTAGAAGATCCAAGCCTAACAGCTATTGTTATACGCATGGCTAACTCCGTTGTATTTAATCGCAGAAATATTACCTGTACTGATGTTCTAACCGCCGTATCTCGATTAGGGATATTCCGTGTACGCGACATCGTTACAGCGCAAGCAATAGAACAGCTAAAGCATTCAAGTGATTTGAATAAAGAATGCAATGCACTGCTTCGTAAAAGTGCAGCACGCTCACGTGAATTCGCCGCAGTTATGACGATGATTTGCGAAGAGATGATAAATGAGAGTGAGGATACATCTCTTGATTATCTTGAACCCGAAAAAGCATTACTCACGGGTTTACTTGCCGATATAGGGCTTTTTTGCCTAGTAAACGAATATTATGACTACCTTGAGCAAGGGAATTATCTTGATCTTGAGTTAGCTATTTATATTTTTGACAATGAATGCAATGCAACTAGCTACCACGTGTTAAACCATTGGCAATTTGATGTCGATTTTTTAGCAGTAGCCACTAACGAAAACAAGGAAAAAGGTACTGAGCATCCGATTAATTATTTAGATATCGCACGTATTGCTAGCCACCTTTTAATGTTTAGAAATAAAGACGATGCCATTGATGAACACGAAATAGAAATTACACTTGAAGGCGCTGAAGCACTTTATACATTAAGTAATTTAACTAATAGTCAATTCAACAACCGCATTAAAGAAACACTAAGAAGCAGTGGCTTGTAATTAAATTACAATAAATCGAATAACTTATATTGATGTCATTTAGAAGCCTTGATATTCTCAAGGCCTTCTTCATGGACGAGATCGATAATCATGCTTTCTGGAATGCTATTTGTTTTTTTACCACTCGTATTTGGCTACTTAATTCCACTTCATTCTCAGAAGCCTCTTCAACGAATTAATGCCGCAACAAGCCATTTAGTAACTATCATTCTTGCATTAATGGGACTCAGCCTTGCTGCTTTGGATAACCTCGCCCAAAATTTAAATCAAATAATAACCATTACTGCTGTTTTCTTTATTTCTATTAGTGCTTGTAATTTAGCCGTTCTTCCTATTATGGACAAACTCTTCCCGCTTAATTCTGAAGGAAATAAAAATACGCTGCCTCTTTTTAAGATGATTTTAGAGTCAGCAAAACTACTACTCGCGGTTGCTGCAGGCTTAGTTTTTGGTTTACTCAGCGGAATTGACCTTACTTGGGTTGAAAATGCAAGCGAGCTAATTTTATTAGTTCTTCTTTTTCTTATTGGCATCCAGTTACGAAATAGTGGGTTATCACTTCGCCAAATACTTCTAAATAAACACGGAATAATTATTGCAGCCGTGATTTTATCAACCTCACTCATTGGTGGACTAATTGCTGCTCTCTTTTTAGATATTCCACTGAATCATGGATTGGCTATGGCATCAGGATTTGGCTGGTACTCTCTGGCTGGGATCTTAATGGGGGACGCGCTTGGCCCCGTCTATGGTGGCGCTTCTTTTTTAAATGAACTAATGCGTGAATTAGTCGCTCTTTTATTAATCCCGACGCTTATTCATCGTTATCCCGTCACTTCTATTGGTTATGCAGGCGCAACAGCGATGGATTTTACACTGCCGGTTATTCAAAACTGTGGTGGTATTCGCTGTGTTCCTATCGCTATTGTTAGTGGCTTTATTTTAAGTCTGTTAGTTCCTTTTTTAATGCTCTTTTTTGTGTCCTTATAATAAGTTCGTAGGGAGGCATCACATTGTGAGTTGTTTCAATTGCATTTAGTTATCTGATGCCTACAATCACATTCAATAATAATGATTCATTCTAAGGATTTGTAATGAAACTAGCTGCCCTTCTTCTACCATTCGCTTTGTTAACAACGTCTGCTCAAGCAGCTAATACGGAATGCCTAAGCAATCAATACAGTCAATATGTTGATGCCTCTTTAACTTGGTATAAAGAATTAATTTCAATTACGGTCAAAAAAGATCCTAATTTAGAAAGTGTCGGTAATTGGTTTTTAGAAGGACGCCAACATCACTTTGAGTTAAATCGTGCTGCAGTAGATTTTTATCTAAAGAATGATGCATCTAAAGTCAAAACAAACCAGTCTATTGAGTCTTGGTTACAGCTAGATCAAAAAGAGATAAAAACACTCGCTTCAAATAATGACGAGTTAGGAAAAATAGCAAAAGTGACTTTTGATGATCGCCAAGCTCAACCTCACAAACAAAACTATGAATTACGCTCAGCGTTTGCAGATATCCTAAGCCACCCTAAAGAAATTGAGGCTCCACTAAACGCATACAACCAAAAAATGAGCGAAATTAGTGAAATAAACTGCAAATAAATTGGTATTTATTTCACCAACAACACTAATTTGATACTAATTACCTCTATCAAAAATCGATGTGGCGCATTTTAAACAAGACATTTACGTGATTTTGTTCTAAATTGTGCCCTTATTCGTAGGTAAAGAGATCGCCCACTTTGCTTTTCAATCATCAACAGAATAGAACAGATACCATGGTAACAGACAACAAAACAGCGGATGCCAACCTAGAGAGCATGTTGCGAATTTTTACTGTTCCGGAAGCTCCCGATTCGACGCTTGGAAAAATTGAACAAGAACTCTCTCAAAATCTGAATAAATTCTTAAGAGAACATATCGTCGCTGAAGAAAAACCACTGACAGAAATCGAAAAAGATTTTACTGATTCTTCAATGCCAGAGTCTCCGACCTATGTATCAGAGCACACTGAGCACCTATTAGATACGGTAGTCTCTCAGTCTGTTCATACCTCAGCACCAAGCTTTATTGGCCACATGACATCTGCATTGCCTTATTTTTTAATGCCGCTATCAAAGATCATGATTGCCTTAAACCAAAACTTGGTAAAAATTGAAACCTCTAAAGCTTTTACGCCGTTAGAGCGCCAAGTACTAGGTATGCTACATCGCCTAATTTATGGTCAAAAAGACAGCTTCTATAATCACTGGATGCACAGTGCAGACCATTCTCTTGGTGCTTTTTGTTCTGGCGGGACTATTGCCAACATCACCGCATTATGGGTAGCAAGAAATCGCTTATTACAACCTGATGGAGAGTTTGAAGGCATTGCAAAACAAGGCCTTTTTGCAGCTCTTACTCATTATAAATGTAATGGGCTTGCTATTTTTGTTTCCGAGCGTGGTCACTATTCCGTTAAAAAAGCCGCGGATGTATTAGGCATTGGTCAAGATGGTGTTATTGCAGTAAAAACTGACAACAATAATCGTATCTGTCTGGCTGACTTAAACAAAAAAATTGCCGCCGTCAAAGAAAAGAACATTAAACCATTAGCTATTATTGGCGTTGCTGGCACAACAGAAACCGGCACTATTGATCCATTACGCCAATTAGCACAAATAGCCCAACAAGAAGGATGTCACTTTCATGTTGATGCCGCTTGGGGTGGTGCTACATTAATGTCGAATACTTATCGACACTTACTTGATGGTATTGATTTAGCCGATTCAGTTACTATTGATGCACATAAACAGCTCTATGTCCCTATGGGGGCTGGAATGGTTATCTTCAAAGATCCTGAATTAATGTCATCTATCCAGCATCACGCTGAGTATATCCTCCGTAAAGGCTCTAAAGATCTAGGTCGTCACACACTGGAAGGTTCACGCAGTGGCATGGCAATGCTGCTCTACTCTTGCTTTAACGTAATTAGCCGTCCAGGCTATGAGCTACTGATTAATCAAAGCATTGAGAAAGCAAAATATTTTTCAGAATTGATCAAACAACAAGATGATTTTGAATTAATCTCTGAGCCTGAGCTATGCTTGCTGACTTACCGATACGTTCCTAGTAATGTAAAGGCCGCTTTGTTACTAGCAACTGCTGAGCAACGAGCAGAATTATATGAGCATCTCGATAACCTGACTAAATACATTCAAAAAACACAACGTGAAACGGGTAAATCTTTCGTTTCTCGTACTCGTTTAACACCTGATGCTTATCAGTCTCAACCTACGATTGTATTTAGAGTAGTATTAGCCAACCCGCTAACGACTAAAGAAATTTTACAGAATGTACTTATCGAACAAAGAGAGATCGCTAGTAGCAGTGAGATTTCACTACCGCAGCTTATAAAACTCACCAATTCAATCCTCAAATAATTCATATATTTTCTAAAGCAGGTTGTTTTATCACAAGAAACAATCTGCTTTTTTGTAATTATGTTCCTTCAAGTCTGAAATTTAATCACACAAATCCTAGAAAAATAACGATAATCTCGTATTTATAAAAAAAACACTTTCAATTTGGAAAGTATTTTTAGAGTTCTGTCATACTATTGTTATAAAAATACAATCAAGAAGGGCATTTGTTAGAGACAAGCAACACAAACGTATATACTTAGATTAACTCGAATATTTATAGCTTTAACCAGAGTAAATCATGATTACTCTGGCTAAGGCTATAGCAAACAAATGTAGAAGAGCGCATATGAATACCATTGAGAAGATACAAAACAATTTAGACAACTTCAGTAAGTCAGAGCGCAAAGTAGCTGAAGTTATCATGGCTTCACCACAAACAGCCATCCACTCTAGTATTGCTACCTTAGCTAAAATGGCAGATGTCAGTGAGCCTACTGTTAACCGCTTCTGTCGTCGACTAGATACAAAAGGCTTCCCTGACTTCAAACTTCATTTAGCACAAAGCTTGGCAAATGGTACACCTTATGTGAACCGTAATGTTGAAGAAAATGACGGTCCAGATGCCTATACTCATAAAATTTTCGAATCAACAATGGCTTGTTTAGATGTCGCTAAAAATAGCTTAGATCCTATGCAAGTAAATCGTGCCGTTGATCTATTAACTCAAGCAAAAAAGATTTCATTTTTTGGTCTTGGAGCGTCCGCTTCTGTTGCTCATGATGCAATGAATAAGTTCTTCCGCTTCAATATTCCAATCACTTGTTTTGATGACATTGTAATGCAACGAATGAGTTGTATTAACAGTACAGAAAACGATGTTGTTGTACTAATTTCTCATACTGGGCGCACAAAAAGCTTAGTTGAAGTAGCAGAACTTGCGAAATCAAACGGCGCAACAGTTATCGCAATTACAGCGAAAGACTCCCCCCTTGAAAAAATGGCGTCACTTGCGATTTGTTTAGATGTTCCAGAAGATACTGATGTTTATATGCCAATGGCAAGTCGTGTCGTACAAATGACAGTGATTGATGTATTAGCTACGGGCTTTACATTACGTCGTGGGGCTGGCTTTAGAGATAATTTGAAACGTGTTAAAGATGCACTTAAAGACTCTCGCTACGAAAAAGATAATTCACACTGATTTCTTTTTAGTATCCTACTGTACCTTAAGAACTGGCCAATTTGCTGGTTCTTTTTTTATAAAGCTTATTGATTTCATTCATTTTCCTTCCTTATAATCAAACAGACTAACCGATAGGTTTTAACTATTAATCAAAGAGGCAAAACCATCTTTACTTTGTTTACATCAACAGGCATAGTGTACCTATTGATTGCGAGTAATACGCATCCCTTACTATTTGGAGTAAAGCTATGTTTGTTGTAATTTTTGGTCGTCCTGGTTGTCCATTCTGTGTTCGTGCAAAAGAGCATGCTGAGACACTAAAAGAAAAACGTGAAGATTTTAACTACCGCTATGTAGATATTCATGCAGAAGGGATTTCAAAAGCAGATTTAGAAAAAACAGTAGGTAAGCCTGTTGATACTGTTCCTCAAATTTTCATCGACCAAGACCATATTGGTGGCTGTACAGAATTTGAAGCGTATGCAAAAGAAAACCTAGGCCTTTTTGATTAATCTATAGCCTATACCAATGTATTTTAAATCACCGCTCTTTAGCGGTGATTTTTTTTCATTTTATTTATAAATATGGTTATACATTCGCCATTTTTAAGTTAGACTTGCATCACATTTTCTTCTTCCATATTTCAGGCAAAATACAGTGAACATTGATGTTGCGACCTTGTTATCGCAAAACGATATATTACTTTTATTCGTTGTTCTCGCTCTTGGCTTATTTATCGCTAAAGTTAAAATCGGTAGCTTTCAATTAGGCAGCTCTATTGGTGTTCTTATCACCGCCCTATTTATGGGAAGTCTCGGCTATACCTTTACTGCTGATTCACTCAATATTGGTTTCATGCTGTTTATTTTTTGTGTTGGCATTGAAGCTGGTCCAAACTTCTTTGGTATATTCCTTCGTGACGGTAAGCATTATTTATTGCTTGTATTAGTTGTCTTAATCTCTGCAATTTCTCTTAGTTTCTTAATCGATCATTACTTAAAATTAGACTACGGTCTTTCTACTGGAATGATGGCAGGCGCTCTGACTGCAACGCCAGTGTTAGTGGGTGCAAAAGATGCCTTAAATTCAGGTTTAGCCGTTTTGCCTGAAGGTGTCGATTTCAGTAAAGTAATTGATAACCTCAGTGTCGGTTATGCTTTCTCTTATCTTATTGGTTTAACAAGCTTAATTTTATTAGCTCGATTACTTCCACAGTTACAAAAACAAAACCTACAAGACAGTGCAATGCAAATTGCTCAGGAACGTGGTATAGGCAGCGCAGGTCAACGAAAAGTCTATTTACCAATCATTCGAGCTTATCGTGTTGGGCAAGAACTAATCGATTGGACTGATGGAAAAAATCTCCGCGAGCTCGGTATTCACCGTCAAACTGGTTGTCACATTGAGCGTATTCGTCGCAATGGTATTCTTGCTAACCCAGATGGCGACTATATCCTTCAACAAAGTGATGAAATTGCTTTAGTAGGTTACCCAGATAGTCATGCTCGTTTGGATCCAAGCTTTAGAAACGGTAAAGAAGTATTTGACCGCAACCTATTAGATCTACGTATCGCGGAAGAAGAAATTGTTGTAAAAAATGACAATATTGCAGGTAAACGTCTTTCGGAATTAAACCTTTCAGAATACGGCTGCTTCTTAAACCGTGTTGTTCGTGCTCAAATTGAAATGCCAATTGAACATGATATCGTGTTAGCTAAAGGGGACATTCTTCAAGTCAGCGGTGAAAAAAGCAAAGTTCATCATATTGCCGATAAGATTGGTTTCATCTCTATACACAGCCAGGTTTCAGATTTATTAGCTTTCTGTAGTTTCTTTATTCTTGGCATTATGTTCGGCATGATCACCATGAGCTTTGGGCAAGTTACTTTTGGTTTAGGTAATGCAGTTGGCTTATTGATATCTGGTATCACCTTAGGCTTTTTAAGAGCAAATCACCCTACTTTTGGTTATGTACCTCAAGGAGCTCTTAATATGACCAAAAACCTTGGTTTACTGGTTTTCATGGTTGGTATTGGTCTTAGCGCTGGTGGTAACATTGTTGAATACTTCTCTGAAGATGGTTTAAAAGTATTAGCGGCTGCTCTCATTGTCAGTGTCGTTCCTGTAATACTTGCCTATCTTGTTGGTGCTTATATTTTAAATATGAACCGCGCATTGCTGATAGGTGCCATCATTGGTGCTCGTACGTGTGGCCCAGCAATGGATGTTGTAAATGAACACGCACGCAGTACAATCCCTGCGCTTGGTTATGCTGGTACTTATGCCATCGCTAATATCTTGATGACCGTTGCTGGTACTATAATGATCTTACTGGCTTAACTAATTTATACTGATGCCATTAATGAAATTGGTATAATAATCCATAGCCAATAAAAAACCCCAGAATGATAATTCACTCTGGGGCTTTATTTTATCTGTAATTAATTACCTCAAGGGCATTAATTAGATATCAGCAACATCAAACTCAACCATTGGGTTTACGTCTGCGTCGTAATCAACACCATCAACGCCAAAACCAAATAGTTTTAAGAACTCTTCTTTATACTCAACATAATCTGTTAAGTCTTTTAGGTTCTCAGTTGTTACTTGAGGCCATAACTCACGGCAATGTTTTTGGATATCTTCACGTAATTCCCAATCATCTAAACGTAGACGGTTTTGGTCATCAACTTCAGGAGCTGAACCATCTTCTTTATATAAACGTTGGCTAAACATACGTAGGATTTGCTCTTGGCAACCTTCATGTACGCCTTCTTCACGCATTTTCTTAAATACCATTGCGATATAAAGAGGCATAACAGGGATAGCTGAACTTGCTTGAGTTACAACTGATTTAAGAACAGCAACATTTGCAGTGCCACCTGTCGCAGACAGTTTCTCGTTTAGCGCTGTCGCTGCGCGATCTAAATCCATCTTCGCTTTACCTAGCGCGCCATCCCAGTAGATAGGCCATGTAAGCTCAGTACCGATGTAGCTATAAGCAACAGTTTTACAACCATCAGCCAGAACGCCTGCATCAGATAATGCATTCATCCATAATTCCCAATCTTCACCGCCCATTACCGTTACAGTATCTTGGATTTCTTGCTCTGTTGCTGGCTCAACCGATGCTTCAATAATCGCATCTTTATTTGTATCAACAGCAGTTGCAGTATACGTTTCACAAATTGGTTTTAGTGAAGAACGAATAACTTCGCCCGTTTCAGGCATTTTACGTACTGGAGAAGCCAGAGAGTAAACCACCATATCAATCTGACCTAAGTCTTCTTTGATTAAGTCGATCGTTTTCTGTTTTGCTTCATTAGAGAAAGCATCGCCATTCAAACTTTTTGAGTAAAGGCCTTCTTCTTTAGCAAGCTTGTCAAAAGCAGCCGAATTATACCAACCTGCAGTACCTGGTTTTTTCTCTGTCGCCGCTTTCTCAAAGAAAACACCGATAGTTGATGCACCGCCACCAAACGCAGCAGTAATGCGAGAAGAAAGACCATAGCCACTTGAAGAACCCACAACTAATACACGCTTTGGTGCATTAACAATTGGGCCTTGCGCTTTAGTTAGGGCGATTTGCTCTTTCACGTTGTTCTCACAACCAACTGGGTGAGTGGTTGTACAAATGAATCCACGAATTCTAGGTTTGATGATCATGTTCAACTTTCCTTTTAATAATTACCTCTAGGATAAAAGGTTCTTATCCAGTTCGCATCCCATTTATGACAATTTTTGTCAAAATAGTGAGTGGTTGGAGGTGTCAGAATATATTTTAATAAAAAATAGCATTATCTTCGTATTTTTTTGAACTATCTAAATAAAGTGAAGTCTGATGTTATGTTCATAATTCCACTGCTTTTTCTTGATTGATTCAAGTAACCCGTTATCCCGCTTTTAGCGCTTATAGATAACGGGTTTTTCTTTTTTAGTCATTATAAAAAAGAAACATAAAAAAGTTGAACTAACTTAAATATCGTAAGTCTGAATAAGTACCCGTTGATAATTAATGATTGAAATTTAGCAGGCCGCCAAATTTTTTTTATTATCAACTGCATAGCTTTTTCATAATTCCTATATTCCTTTTGCCCATTCATTTGTTTGGGCTTTTTTTTGTCTAGCGTTTAGCCGCACAATATTAACTTAGACAAAAAAATACCCCGCCTAAGCGAGGTACCTATTTTAACTTAACGATTCATTATGCTTTTTTAGGTAGGCTAATGTGCAATAGAACATAACCAACCACTGCTGCTAGAGTAGACCCCATCAAGATGCCCAGTCGAGCGAGCTTATCAAACTCAGGATTCACACCACCAAACGCCAGTGATGAGATAAAGATCGACATTGTAAAACCAATACCACAAAGAACTGAAACCGCGAAGATATGCTTCATGTTTACGCCTTTAGGTAGCTTAGCAACCCCTGATTTCACAGCAACATAACTAAAGCTAAAGATACCTAATGGTTTACCAAGGAACAGACCTAACGCAACACCTAATGGTAACGTTGTTGTTAAACTGTCTAATGATACGCCTTCTAATGAAATACCCGCATTAGCAAATGCAAACAACGGTAAAATAGCAAATGCAACATATGGATGTAATGCATGTTCCATGTGTTTCAATGGAGAACATTCGCCTTTGTTACCTTTGAGTGGAATAGCAAAACCAAGAACAACACCAGCTAAGGTAGCGTGAACACCAGATTGAAGTACACTTACCCACAAGATAAAGCCAACCAATAAATACCAACGGATCTTCGATACGTGCTTCGCGTTTAGTAAGAATAGAATCCCTGTCATAATAAAGCCAATCACAAGCGCTAAGATAGATAGATCACTCGTATAGAAGAAGGCAATAATTACCACAACACCAAGGTCATCAATAATTGCTAGAGCAAGTAAGAATACTTTTAAGCTCACAGGAACACGATTACCAAGTAATGCCATAATACCTAAAGCAAACGCAATGTCCGTTGCTGCAGGAATAGCCCAACCAGAAAGCGCTTCTGGATCACTCATATTAAATACGACATAAACCAGTGCTGGTGCAAGCATACCGCCCACTGCAGCAATTGCAGGGAAGATAGCCGTTTCTTTAGATTTTAAAGCACCTTCAAGTAGCTCTCTTTTTACTTCTAAACCAATAAGGAAGAAGAAGATAGCCATCAAACCATCATTAATCCAATGCGAAACAGACATACCACCAATATAGGTATGTAAAAAAGTATCGTACATTGGAGCAAAAGAAGAGTTTGCAATCATCATTGCGATCGCCGCTGCAATCACTAATAGAATCCCACCGGCGGATTCTAGTTTAAAAAAATTCTTAATAACATCACTCATAAGATGTCCTTCACTTATAATTATAGTTTACGGAAAAACGAAAAAGAAAGTCTACCCGTTGTTTAAGATCAAGAATAATCGCTTGTTCAGAGTGAATAGTTCGGAAATACCGAAGTATTCACCACTATACTCTTATTTATTCGCATCGATAATACCGTCCTTGTATCAATACCCTGTTAATTGCATAAACCCCGTAGCTTCATTAGAACCAGTCGTAGTTATCGGCCCTTGCCAATAAGGAATATGCGTATCGAGCCACTGCTCGTTTCTTACTACTTGTGTTGTTAAATTAATATTATATTTTGGAACATTGATTATCCATTCTAATGGCAATTTGCGCCCATTACTTAACTCCCGAGCAGGTAACGTTTGTAGTGTAAAATCAGAATCATCTAACGCTACAGAATTACCATTTTTATATAATAAAGCACCATATTTATATGGCATTTGACCCGTATGTCTATACTGCGTAACTAATAACTTACGATTCTGGTCTAAATTAATAATAAACCAATCCCATCCTTGCTGGTACTCGTCTAAAAATCCGCTTGCCCATTCATGCTCTAAGATCGCCCTGCCAGAAATCGTATAGACCTCATTACCTAACATAATATTTCCACGCACAGTAAGAAAGGGAACAATGTATTCATAAGAAGCAATTGGAAGCAAATCGTGCTTTTTAGAGTAACCTTTTTCACCTAATGGAATGGGATCACTGTTTGAATTAATCGATAATTTTAATGAAAAATCATTTGATACAGCCGACAGTAAACCAGGAAAAGGACTCTTCCCTAAACTTCGCCATTGCCAATCATCAATCCACACTCGATATGGGCGCTTGTTAATACCCGCTTGCCCAATACCACCTCTAGCCAAGCGTTCACCCACCCACTTTTTATTCTTGGTTGTAATCACAACTTTAGCGATATATAAACGAGGGTCTAGCCACCCTTTCGTTTCTCTATCATCGCTTGAAACTCTAAACATCGTCCATTGAATACCAACACTGTCACCACGTTGATTAATGGCATTAACCGTCATTGCCCATTTTTCATGCTGAAAGCCTGCGTGCTCATAATAATCTTTTGGAAAGCTTAACCCTGAATTAGGGAGAACAGGATTAAAATAGAAATTATTCGACTGCGCAAAAATTGAGTTAATCTCATTATTCCCTTCCGTATCGACACCTTTCCAATTCACATAATAGGCAATCGCAGAGCCTAAAATAAGAACGACAATAAAAAGCGATATCCTTATACTACTTTTATTCATATGATTTGGCTGCATTATAAGGATTCCCTTAATGAAACAATAGCTTGCCGTTTCGTCACTCTCCAGATCGTAGCCGCACCAGCTAATGTTAGAGCGAGCAATGTCCAAGAAAATGTCGTGAGGTATTCTAGCGGAAAATAATTAATTTCCATCGTCCAACCAAACGCATATTTCATTACGATATCAATTAATAATTGAGAAAGCACAATTCCCAATGGCAAAGCAATTAACATGGTAAACAGTCCAATCATTAATAATTGTAAACCGCCTAATAATACTAATTCTTTCCCTGATAAGCCTAAACATCTTAATAATGCAGTTTGCCTTTGTCGTGATACCTCACCAACTAAAGTGGCAAAAAACAACCCAAATACAGCGATAACGAGAGTTAAATTACCCAAGGTGCCAGTCACAATAAAGGTACGGTCAAACACTCTCATCGCTTGAGTTTGAATATTATTATTATCACTGACTTGCTCAATCGGTAGTCTGTATTTTTTCAAAATCCGGCCGATCAACTCCGTCCGTTTTTCCTTATCAGTTAAAACAACCCCTATTCCTGTCTTACCTTGCCCACCAAAAACTTTTAGCCAAGCATGGTGAGAAAGTAATAATTGGTTATAAGGGTTACCGTAATCATAATACACACCGGAAATCTTCCAATTATCCCCCATAGGCGTAGGTAAATCTAAATGATCCCCCGGCTTTAAATTCCATTTCAGCGCCATCGACTCGCTGATCAACACGCTTCGCTCATGATGAAGTGAATACCAAAATTCAGGGATAGCCACCTTCATTGTCAACGCACTTTTTTCACCTAAGGTTGATCCTGTACTTAAAATTTCTAATTTCCCATACTCTGTCTGATAATCAATGGTCCATTGCCTCCAAACCGATTCAACTTCAGGTTGTTTCTCTAACCAATAACTGATCCTACTCGCAGAAGCTTTACTTGGTTGAATATAAACATCAGCAGCAAGACGCTGATCTAACCAGTTATTCGTCGTTGCTCTAAAACTTCCGACCATGGTTTCCACGCCAATATTAGAAGCCAGAGCCAACATAAAGGCCATAGCTGCAACACCACGATAACTTAAACTTGCCGCAGAATCTGAGAAAAACCAACGAGCTTTTGCTGATGGCAATCGATAAGACAACCAATCAAAAAGCTTCCAAAGTATAAAAGGCGTTAACAAGCCCACACTGATCATTAAGAAACCAATTAACATAAATCCATTTTCATGGCTATGAGGTAATAAATTCATTAAATAAGCAGCAATACAAAAGACACAAGCCACAATAGCTTGAACTTGAAACTCTTTACCTGCAAAACGTGCTAAAGATAGACGTGCAGTTAAACGGATTGGTTCTGTACTGAGTAAGCGATAAAGCGGCCAACCACAGGCTAAAACACAGCCTAAAACTGCCATCCATAGACTTTGGTAACTCCAACTCCAACTCCACGTGACCAATAAATCCACATCAGCGTTATATAAAGAGTACAAACTGTTTGATACCGCAGGGATTAATTGATTCGCGAGTAATAATCCAAAAAAGTTACCGCTTATCCAGCCAATGATCGCCCATAAACCAACTTCAAAGCTCATCGCTACAATGAGTTCTTTTGTCGAAACACCGATTTGTCTAAGCGTACCAACCAATGGCTGTCTTTGAACAAAAGAAAGCGACATTGCTTGATAAAAGATAAATAAACCAACCACAAAAGAGAGCATTCCCATCGCTAATAGATTGGTATGAAACGCTTTAGTTAATGCTGTTAATCCTGATTCTTTATGTGTTTCTAGTTGCAACCCTCTAGGTAACATTCTCTCTAAACGGTCAGTCTGACTTTCAGACATTTCACCACAAAGAATGATATCAAACCCCGATTTGTGCCCTAGCATTTTAGTTAACGCAATATCAGAGAACATTCGAGAGCCAGATAAACGTTGAGCCTTATCAATAATAACAGGGCCAACCTTAGATTTATTTTGCAGCGTAATAGAGTCGCCATCGTCCAAGCCAAAATAAGAAGCAAGAGGTTGACTCACTAAAATAGGAAACGGAGGATGCATGAGTGCAAGCATATCGACCGTACTAGCAAGATTATTCGTCGATATTTGCATTAAAGCGACAGGATCGATACCAATTAACGAGATATCAATATCATCATCAGTCTCCAAATGTAAGGTTTGGATAGGCATACAAGAGGTATAACCGGCACGACGTAAATTAATATAAAACGCTTGAGGAATAGAGATATTTTCTTGAATAGCGCGAATACGATTAGGAAAAGGATTCGAAAATAATTTTTCGCCCGCACTGTAACTATTTTTAGCGTGATGGTTTATCGCAAGAACACCAACAAGCAGTGCCACACCAAGTGTTAAGCCAAGCCATACTAAAAATATTTGTAGCGGATGTCGACGGTAGTGTCCAAGAAGTGCTTTAGCTACCGGAAATAACATTTAACTGTCCTCCTTGAAGCCTCACGAGTCCATCCATATGATTGGCTACTTTTTCACTATGCGTAACCAACAATAACGTACAATGAAGATCACGAGATAATCGAGTTAACAGTCGCATTACCGCTTCAGCATTTTTTTCATCCAAGCTGCCTGTAGGCTCATCAGCCAACAATAATTTTGGTTCCATATACAAGGCGCGAGCAATTGCAGCTCGTTGCTGCTGGCCACCAGAAATTTCTTCAGGGTAACGACCCAATAAAGGCATAAGATCCAATGCTGAAATAATTTGACGCCATAATGCATCATCATCCCTCAACCCTTTGAGTTGACGGCAAAAACGAATATTATCAGCAACGGTTAACGTAGGGAGTAAATTAAACTGTTGAAAAACAAGTCCAATATTATTTCGACGATAGGACGTTCGAGAACTTTGCTTTGGCGAGTGCATAGAAAATCCAGCAAGATCGATCTCGCCGCTGTCTACACTGTCTAAGCCAGCAATAAGGTTTAAAAGAGTACTTTTGCCCGAGCCACTTTCGCCCATTAATGCAATTTGAGCACCCTGCTCAATTGTTAATTCTGCCCCTTGAAGTATTGGATGAAACTCTCCGCCATCCAAATACCCTTTATTCAGGTTTGTCAGTGTTAACATGAACCCTCTCAAAAGATGTTTTGTGATATCGGTAACAGAATTTACACTATAACCCCTCTTTCAGAAAGCTTTTTATGCCCTTAAAACCCCCTGCTTACCGATACCAACCAAAAAAACATCTTTTGTTACGCATCTACCAGATTTTTAATCCATTTTTTAGATTTCATTCGATAAATTGAACCAAACCATTTCACTACTTCTTCCACCACAAACAGTGCATAAACGTACTCAGGAGGAAATCCTAAAAGTAATGCACCAATCGCAGCAATAGGTATCCCTATAAACCATTGCGAGACAATATCCTGATATAAGCAATATTTAACATCACCACCAGCACGTAATACGCCAACAATAGCCGTAAGAGGTACACTGCGGATCACAATAATAATCGCCAAAATAGCCATAAATTTCTCAGCAATTGCACGAGTATCTTCAGTTAACGCTGGGAACATATCTAAGATTTGATGCTGGAAAATCATAACAAACAAAGCAATAACCATGCTGGTCGCCACGCTTAATGCAAGTACTCCCCAGCTTTGGTAATAAACCGCTTCATATTTTTTTGCACCCAACTGATTACCGATCAATACCGATGCCGCACCCGCTGCGCCAATAAGAAAACTAAGAGCAATAGATTCTATCGGTGAAATAACAGATAAGGCAGCTAATCCTTGTACGCCCGATTGCCCCATAATGGCATGGTAAGTAAAGATACCCGCAGCCCATACTAAAAAGTTAAATGTTGTTGGCAAAGAAAGGGAAAGAAACTTAGAAATTTTAGGCCAATTCAACACCGCTTTTACTTCTTCTAAACCAAAGCTTAATAAATGCGAGCGACTATAGAGATAGCCATAAAGGAACACAATTTCAATAACACCACTGATCAACGTCGCTAATGCCGCCCCTTTAATCCCCATAGCTGGCGCGCCTAAGTTACCAAAGATTAAGACCCAGTTAAAAAAGATGTTTGCAACAATACCAATGCCACTAAAAAACGTGCTGACCCCAGGCTGATGAATAGAACGCAGGCCAACTGCCATGCTACTGCCACAAGACACAACATACATGGTTAACGCGGTGATAAATAAATAATCAGCACCTAAATCGATAACTTCTTGAGAGTCTGTCGCCAGTGACATAATTTGATGAGGGATAAGTAAAAACAACACAACAGGGACTGTTGCCATTGCCATGCTTACCATCCAAGTCAATGCAGTACTTTGACGAACCCCTTCTTTATTTTGAGCTCCCCAATATTGAGCCGTTAATAGAGCACCACCAGTCGTTACCCCTACCAACATGATAGTCGTAACAAACGTCGCTCGGCTGGCAACACCAACCGCCGCAATCTCAGCTTCACCTAATTGACCAAGCATGAGAACATCAACTAATCCTCTGCTTGAAAACATAATATTTTGTAGAGCAATCGGGATTGCGATCATAATTAATCGCTTAAGAAAGTCACCCCGAGTATGGCCAATGACATTAGCAAGAAAAACAGACATGAAGAACCTCAAATAAACAACAAATTAACCATTTGCACTACACAAGATCCATTAGGTATATGCCTACAAATTGTACTAGAATCAAAACGTAATTAATATTTATATTCACAAGGTAAAGGAGCAATCTTGAATAAAAAAAGCACAATCCTAATCGTTGGTGCCTCTGGGTATGTAGGCCCACAATTAATCCCACAATTATTACAACAAGGGCATAACGTTATTGCATGCGCTCGTAATATTGATTACCTACTTGATAGGGTTGTTGACCATCCAAATTTGCACTGTAATTACCTTGATTTAGAAGATGCCAGTACTATTCTTCCTATGATGGAAAACTGTGATATTGCCTATTTCTTAGTTCACGGAATGTCCCACGGTCATGATTTTATTGACTATGAAGTCTCTCTTGCTGAGAATTTCAAAACTGCCGCAAAACAATCATCTCTAACTAAAATCATTTATTTAAGCGCATTACAGCCAGAAGGCTATCAATCACAACATTTGCTTGCACGTAAAAAAACAGGAGAATTACTGCGTTCAACAGGTATACCAACGATTGAAATCAACTCAGGAATAATCATAGGTACAGGCTCTGCCGCTTTTGAGATCATGACCGATTTTGTTAATCATTTTCCATTATTAATCTGCCCTATTTGGATTAACTCACAAGCCAACCCTATTGCGATAGAAAACCTTAACTATTATTTACTTCAATGTATTGATTACCCACTGACTGAATCAATGACCTTTGAAGTTGGCGGCCCTGAAACGGTTAGCTATCAATCTTTATTTCAACTCATTGCCCAACGTAACCACCGTTCAATTAAAATCATTCCAACCCGTTTGATTAGCCCTAGTTTTGCGGGCTTATGGCTTGGTGTTGTCACCTCTGTTCCTTCCGATTTAGGAAGAGCATTATTGGCCGGTATCGATCATGATCTTATCGCCAACAATACCGACATCCAACGCGAATTCCCTCAACCATTACTCTCGTTATCTGATGCCATAAATAGAGCGCAAGAAACCAATGATGAAACCATCAAGAGTGAAATATGGGGCTTTGACCCAAGTGCTTTAAAACGCTGGAAATCCGACTATGGTTTTTACCCAAAACAAGCAGGCGCAAGCTTTACTACCACAGCATCAGCCGAGCAACTTTGGACGGTCATTGAACGTTTAGGAAGTAAAGAAGGGTATTTCTTTGCCAATGCATTATGGCGCACCAGAGAGTGGTTAGATCCTTTACTCGGTGGTTCATTTCCAATCAGAAGACGACCAGAGTCAGGAAAGGTAAAACTCGGTGACTACATTGATTCATGGAAAGTGATCCGTTGTGAAGAAAATAAATTCTTATCACTTCTCTTTGGTATGACCGCTCCGGGGCTAGGACGACTAGAGTTTTCAATTAAAGACATTGATGAACACCATAGACAGCTAGATGTTAGTGCTTGGTGGCATCCAAAAGGATTCTGGGGATTGATGTATTGGTTTGCTATGTTTCCTGCACACCTATTTATTTTTAAAGGCATGGTTAAAGCCATTTGTAAAAAAGCAGAAGCTGAAAAATAAATGTAATTAAGGGACGCTAACTATCAAACATAAAAAAGCGCAGAAGATCTGCGCTTTTCTCTTTTATAAATAAACAGAAAAATAAATTCTATTTCTTCACATTAAATGAAAACGGCGTTTCACCTAACTGTAAACCATGATTATTCGGGAAAATCAGGTACTCACCGTGATATTTCACTTTTGATTTATAATCCGAACGCTTATGTACCATTAAACCGTGCTCAAAAGCCGATTCAACAAACTCATGGTGATTACCGCGAACATAACACGTTAATGGTTTAACTAAAGATTGAGTTTCTTCATCATCACCTTCAAAACATGAAGCCAGCTGAGTCGCGCAAATAATTAAAGAATGATCACCATCTGAGAATAAAGACGCTTTTGCTAGTACTTCATAATCAGTTGTTACACACCAATCTTGCTCTTCCAGAGATTCACACCACGCCATCAATCCTGATTTTGTAATTGGTGTTACCATATCAGCAGGCGCTAATGTCGCATACAAACGAGAGTAATGCTCAAAACGGACAGGTAATTGTGTTCCTGTACCTTTTGTTCGGCCTTCTTTCTGCCACGTCATCAAATCTTTTGCTACGCAACGTGAAAAACGTTGAGACTTAATCGCAGTTGTCACCCAGCGAATTAAAAAGTGATTTGCGCTCACCGGATTCTTAGGTAAACGTCCGCTATCCTTACTTTCTTGTAAGTCTTTTAGCGCTTCGTTAACGACTTTTTGAATTTCTTGATAATAATTCACTGTGTTTGTTTCTTTACTCATTTACGCTTTACGTCCAAAAACAAAATAAAAACCAAAAGATAAGATTGAGCATGCTGCCATGGAACTCACCATAGGCCAAGCAGAATCAGCAGGAAACATTGCAATACACGCCCCAGCAAGCGAGCCAGTACCAAATCTTAATGTTCCTGCAAGCGATGAGGCCGTTCCTGCCATTTTAGGGTAGTGGCTTAACAACAAGCCCATGGTATTACTACCAATGGTTGAAATACAACCAACAAATAGAACTACTGGAACCACCGTTCCCCATAATCCCCAATTCAATAATTGCCCTACGACCATCAGTACGCCTGCAAATAATTGAATAGAAATACCAAATTTAATCATATTATGCGAACCCATTCTCTTAACCATACGACCATTAATCGTGGTCATTACAATTAAGAAAACAACATTCAAACCAAACAGGTAGCCAAAGTTAGAAACACTGACACCATAAATATCGATATAAACAAACGATCCTGCGGTTAAAAATGAAAACATCCCAGCAAAAGAAAAAGCACCAGAAAAGATCAAACCAAGAGACACTGGGTTCTTAAACAATGAACGGTAATTTCTTAATGACGTTATTAGATTAAACGGAGAACGGTTTTCTTCTGCTAACGTTTCAGGAATACGCCACAGAATGGCAAAAATAATCAGAACCGCAAAAACGGCCAATAACCAAAAGATTGAACGCCAGCCAAACCAGACTGCCATGTGTCCGCCAATCATAGGCGCAACCAATGGAGCCACCGTCATAACAAGCGTAATAAACGCCATCATGCGGGCAAAATCTTCTTTATTGAACATGTCACGAACAATGGCTTGAACCACTACCGCTGATGCCGCGCCTGCAACACCTTGCAATACACGGATATACATCAATGATTCAATCCCACCAACCAATGCGCCTATCACTGCACAAAGCGCAAATAAGACAGTACCTATAATTAATACAGGTCGTCGCCCGTAACTATCCGCTAACGGGCCATGAATTAACTGCGCTATTGCAAACCCTGCCGTATACGCCGTTAATGTCATTTGCACCGAGCCTGCTGACACACCAAGATCTGCCGCAATACTTGGCATTGCAGGAACATACATATCAATAGCAAGTGGCGTTAACGCTGAAATAGCACCTAAAATAATGATCAATAAGATACTTAATGAAGGTGATTCAGGACGATCAGTGGTGTTAGATGGCATAGGTAAGAAACCAAGTAATAATTAGGAACAGGATAGGATTGAGAATATTATCACGCCCTATTACAACATGCTTTTTATATTCTGTATCTTTGCACGATTTTACATAAAAAAACGGTGTCGCATTTCTGCCACACCGTTTTTTATAATGACTAATAAACTGGCTGAATAATACCAATGTAACTAATTAGATGATCATTAATATAATTGATATTATTTGCGAAGAACCGCTTCTGCTTCTTCCGCAGTTAAGTAGCGATATTCACCAGGTTCTAGTGAGTAATCTAAACCTAAACCACCAATTTGAGAGCGGTGTAAACCTTCTACTTTATTGCCTAAAGCCGCAAACATACGCTTAACTTGGTGATATTTGCCTTCTTGAATCGTTAACAGAAGCTCATTTTCATCTTCATCAACAATTTCCATTACCGCAGGCATAGTTAGGCCAGTTTCACTCTTAAGTTGAATGCCTTCAGCCAATTGCTCAGCATAATCAGCACCAATAGGTTCTGCTAACCATACACGGTAAGTCTTAGAGCACTTACGCTTTGGTGATGTGATCTTATGTGACCATTGACCATCGTCTGTAATTAATACTAAACCAGTAGTATCAACATCAAGGCGACCAGCGAAATGTAACTTTTCTACATTCACTTCATCTAATAGCGTCAATGCAGATGGATGTGTACTGTCTTCATGAGAACATACATAACCATCTGGCTTAAATAGCATAATATAACGAGGACCATGGAATTTAAGCTCGCGGCCATCCAACTCTACAGTTGAATCATCGGTTACTTTTACTGAAGTCACTTTTGTTTTTACGCCATCAACAGTGATAGTACCACTTTTAATAATTCGAGTAGCTTCGCTACGGGTAGCACCTAATGTTTCGCACAAAAATTTATCTAAACGCATGAGAACCTCATTTCAATATTCTGCCGCATTATACCCAAACCACCTAAAGAAGCGAGCGCACATAAAAAATTAATGCGCCCCACCTTCCATTGAACTTGGATTCGAATTAGATTTAACAAAAAACATCATAAATGCAGCAAAAACTAAAAAACACGTCATCATTAAAAACACATCATTGTAAGCCATAATTGCCGCATCTCTCTGCATTGTCATGGTCAATGACGCTTTGGCTTGTAACATCGCCGTAGCAGGATCACTGCCTTTTGACACAAACATTGCCGCACTTTGTTGAAGTTGATACCAACCATCAGTGCTAACCGTTGTTAATGTCTCTTTAATATGGCCCAAATGCTCACGCGTTTTATTATCTAATAACGTCGCAATAATCGCGATACTGAATGCTCCACCCAAGTTACGCAGAACATTGGTAATGGTTGATGCATCAGACACTTGATGCTTTTGAATTTCTTCCATCGCCACCAATGACAACGGCACCATAATAAATGGGCTGCCAATAGCACGCAGTAGCATAGAGAAAATCAGTTGGTCACCACCAAAATCATAACTCATGTGTGTATTTACAAAGCAACTAATACCAAACATTGAAAAGCCAAAAAACACCAAGTACTTGGCTTTAATAATCTGCGTTAGCTTAGGGACTAATGGAAAAATCAATAACTGCGGAAAACCCATCCACATTAATACTTCACCAATCTCCAAAGCGTTATACCCTTGAATTTGGATCATATACATTGGTAATACATAAATAGAACCGAGAAGTGCCATCCCTAAAATCAAATACGCCACACATGACATCGCAAACTGGCTCTGTTTCAATAGCCGCAAATTCACCAGTGGATTCTTGTGCTGCAATTCATTAATCACAAAATAAATTAGACTAATGGCAGAGATAATAGATAAAGTCACAATAAAGCTAGAGCTAAACCACTCTTCACGGTTACCTTCTTCAAGTACCACTTCCAAGCATCCTAACCCTATCGCCATGGTTGTAATGCCAAACCAATCGGCTTTTAACAAGCTATCTAGTTTTAGAGGTTCATCATCAAGACCATAGTTAACCATACAAATCAGTGCGATAGCTGGTGGAATATTGATATAGAAAATATAGTGCCACGAAAAGTTTTCCGTTAACCAGCCGCCTAATGTTGGACCAATTGACGGAGCAAACGTTGCCGTTACCCCAAATAATGCCATCCCTACCGCACGTTTATTTAACGGCAATAGCTGCACAACAAGTGAGAAAGCCAATGGAATTAATGCACCACCGCTAAATCCTTGAATCGCACGAAAGACAATCATTGACCCCATGTTCCAAGAGATAGAACACAGCACTGATGCCATTGCAAAAATGATGGTTGTCCACGTTAAATAGCGACGTTTGCCAATCGCAACTGACAGCCAGCCACTTAGTGGAATTGCAATCATTTCAGCAACAAGATAAGACGTAGAGATCCAAGAACTCTCATCCATGGTGGCCGATAACGCACCTTGAATGTCTTTTAGAGACGAGTTGGTAATTTGAATATCCAAAATCGCCATAAAGGCACCCAGTAGACCACCAAATAAGGCGATCCAATTACGTCTTGGGATTTCTGGCTCTACTGGCACCTCAGTAACTTTGGGTTGTTCCAGCGTAGTTAATTCTTGAGTCATGATTAGCCTCGAGTATCAACCGTAGCAACAACAGAAAGACCAGGGATCAACTTACCATCTAATAAATCGGCATTCAGAATACTGATTTTAACCGGTACACGCTGTACGATCTTAGTAAAGTTACCCGTTGCATTCTCTGGAGGTAATAACGCGAATTTAGCGCCTGTTGCAGGAGAGAAGCTATCAACAATGCCTTTTAGGTGTAAGTCTGGGTACGCATCAAGATCAACAAATACTTTTTGCCCTTTATGAATATCACCAAGTTGGGTTTCTTTGAAGTTTGCTTCTATCCATACTTCAGTGGTTGGCACTAAACTCAGTAAAGGCATACCGGCTTGAACCAGCAAACCACTGCGTAAACTACGTTTACCAACCACACCATCAATCGGCGCGTAAATATTAGTATAAGACAAATTAAGCTCTGTTTGTTTTAACGCTGCGTTCGCTTGGTTAAGTGCCGCTTCAGCCTGAGCAATCTCACTTTCGATGACATTAATTTGCTCTTCTGACGCTTGATAATTCGCTTTTGCTGCATCGAAATTTGCTAATGCAACTTTAAGGTGAGACACATTGTTATCTAACTCATCTTGTGATGAATAATTCTTTTTAATTAACGCTTTAGTACGTTTAACTTGTTGTTGAGTACGTTCATATTCCGCCTTAGTCGATTCAATTTCACTGGCCGCTTGCCGAATACGAATGTCTTGTAATTTACGCTCAGCCGCTAAATTTTTAATCGAGGCTGCGCTAACTAGCACATTTGCTTCTGCTTTCTCTTTTTCAGCCACAAAATCACGGCTATCTATCGTTGCCAACAAATCGCCCGCTTTAACCACTTGGTTATCTTCAACGAACGTTTTTGCAATATAACCGCCAACTTTTGGACTGATGGTCGTGATATCACCTTGTAGATACGCATTGTCTGTTGATTCAAAATACTGACCATAACCATACCAATATCCACCACCAGCAAGACCACATAGAATAATAACGATTGTCGCAATCAAAGGTGCTTTATTTTTTTTCTTTTGCTGTTCTGCCACTGTGCGTACCCACTTGAAAATGAAGCCACCCACATTTGTCATAAACATGAATGTAATAAATAAGAGAGAAACAGTATAAAACGAAAATGATTTATTGATTAGATAAGAAAAAAAGGAAACACTGTTGCATAAATCTTACCAATCAATGGAGTTCACTCTATGATGGATTTAAATAACATCACAATCTTAAACCAAGTCATTGATTCTGGTAGTTTTACTCAAGCTGCTACCAATCTTGGAATGACAAAATCAACAGTAAGTAGAAAACTGGCAGAACTTGAAGAACACCTAGGTGTGAAGCTTATCACTCGTTCAACCAGAAAATTAGGTCTTACCCAGGAAGGAGAGATTTTTTACCAAGCCAGTATCAAAGTGCTTGATATTATGCAGCAAACCGAACTCGAACTAACAGCAAATCAAAATCTGATCCGTGGTCACCTTAACTTAGCAATGCCAGTAGAGATTGGGCACAGTGTCATGTCTGATTACATTAATAGTTTTCTTATCCGCTACCCAGAAGTCTCAATAAATGTAGAAATGACCAACCGAGAAGTGGATATTATTGGTGACAGTATTGATCTCTATGTTCAAATCGGTGAAATTAATGACTCATCTTTAGTTGCCAGAACCATCGATTTTTCAGAGCGCGTCATAGTGGCAAGCCCTAATTATTTAAAAACGTATGGCAATATAATCTCTCCTGAGGATCTGCAAGCCCCTCACCATCAAATTAAAGTTGTGAACGCAGTGAAAGTTCCTAACTTGTATTTTAATCAGGTAGATAAAGCCATTCGCGTTAATTTACCCTACCGATTAAAAGTAAATACGATTACCGCCTGTAAATCGGCTTGCTTAAGTGGGTTAGGCATCGCTTCTTTACCTGAATTTTTATGCCGTGAGCACATTAAAAACGGCGAACTGATACAAATTCTCCCTGATTGGGATTTACCTAAAGCTGCCATCAGCTTGGTCTTTCCGCAAAATAAATTGCTTCCAAAACGATTAAGAGCATTTATCGACCACGTATTAGAACTCTTTGAACTAAAGAAACACTTAGATAAAGCGAACGAGTAAAATTCTAAAATTGAATCAATTTTTATTAATCGTAAGTTATATCTTGTCAGAAGCCGCTCTCCATTATAGGATGCGATCTTCTGTATATTGAACGGTGAGTCGGTAGTGATACGATTGTTTCGTATAATAATGATGGTTTGTTGCTTTGGGATGGCCTCGCTAGCTCATGCTTCTGCACATCATGATATTATCAATACGATGCAAGCCCCACTGACTATTGAGCAGCACTCAGCAACTCAACCCAGTGCGAAATTCACAACCCCAGTACCTGAATCTACTGATTTTTCAACCTGTCAGGTAATGCAATCACCAGAAAACAATGTCACTAAAAATACACAAAGTTCATCGCTTGGACACAATGTAAACTTAGGCATTGGCTACTCTTCTCGTATGGCGAATTTAGCTCGACATGAGCCAGAAGAAGTCACTCCACATTATGAGCTAGCCTCAGAAATTCCTGCTATTCCTGTTGAACAATTGGTTATTGGTTATCAAGAAAAACCAAAACCTACTGTAAATTGGGCACTTAATAGCTACTCTTCAAGCTCTCGTGTGTCAGCTTGGAAAGAAAGTAACCTCCTCTATAGCCAGCGACTGTATCCCCACTCTTAATTTCACAACCAACCGTAATTTATCTACATCGTTTTATCATTCATTAAATAAAAAGTAATGATTTGAGCGACTGTCTATGACTTTTTCGCATGCGATTTTCGTGTGTGAGGTGAAATTAATATGCAAAGAAAACAACCAATACAGCGATTGAACCATTACTCTAAATGGAAATACATCGTACTTATCACGACTCTTGTGATTCTATTATTAAGTGCCATTCCAACTTGGTATGGTGAAAACGCAGCGGTTCAAATTACCGATAAAGACGGTCAAATTCCGTCGATTGTTCAGTTACAAAACACGTTAACCGACCAAGGTATTAACGTAAAACGCATTGAACAAAAAGGCGATAAGACCATCGTTATTTTGCAAGATGAAGCGCAACAAGCCGCAGCAAAAAATGTACTGGCATCTGTTATTGATGACAGTAAAAAAGGCACAACGTTAGCTTTATCTCTTGCGCCAGCAGCCCCTGCTTGGTTACAAAATTTAGGCTTTGAACCAATCAAACTTGGCCTTGATTTGCGTGGCGGTGTGCAATTCTTACTCGATGTTGATGTAAACCAAGTTTTCCAAGCACAACGTAATGAGCTTTCAGATTCTTTAAAACAAGAGTTACGTGAAGAACGCATTCGCTCAGTTCGCTTCCAAAAAGAAGGCAGCGATAGCTTAGTAGTTCGTTTGCCATCAGAAGAGGCAAGTCATGCCGCTCGTGAGTTTATCCATAAAAATTACCCAACATGGCAAATCTCAAACGGTGACGATTTCAATCTTAAGCTAACACTAAAAGAAACCGAAAAAGTGGCGGTTCGTAACCTTACTGTTCAACAAAACTTACAAACCATGCGTAGCCGTATTGAAGAGTTAGGTATCACTGAAGCCTTAGTTCAGCGTCAAGGTGAAAACCGAATTCGTATCGAGCTTCCGGGTGTTCAAGATCCTGCTGCTGCAAAAAATGTTATTGGTGCTACCGCGAGTCTTGCTTTCTATGCGGTAAAAGAACAAGGCACTGGCAGCACAATGGAAGTACCTGATGAAAACGGCCAACCAGTTCGTGTGGGTAGAAAGCCTGTACTAAGTGGTGACCATATTGTTGATGCTCGTGCAAGCTTAGGCGAAATGGGCATGGCGGAAGTAAACATTGTTCTTGATAGCTCAGGCGGCAAAATCATGTCTGAGTTCTCTCGTCACAATGTTGGTAAACCAATGGCAACGTCGTACAACGAGTACGGTCGTAACAGCAAAGGCGAAACCACGCAAAGTAACAAAATCATCAGTGTTGCAACTATCCAAAGTCAACTTGGTAGCCGCTTTAGAATCACAGGTTCTGGTTCACTTCAAGAATCTCAAGAGCTTGCTCTACTTCTTCGTGCTGGCTCACTAACGGCGCCAGTCACTATCGTTGAAGAGCGTACAATTGGCCCGACACTGGGGGCTGAGAATATTCAAAATGGCTTTGCTGCTTTAGGTCTTGGTCTTGGTCTAACTCTATTATTCATGGCGGTGTGGTATCGTCGTTTAGGTTGGGTAGCAAACATTGCGCTTGTCGGCAACATGGTGATGCTGTTTGGTTTACTTGCACTTATTCCGGGTGCGGTTCTTACCCTTCCGGGTATTGCAGGTTTAGTACTGACGGTAGGTATGGCGGTAGATACCAACGTTTTAATATTTGAACGGATTAAAGATAAACAAAAAGAAGGTCGAACATTAGCACAAGCAATTGATAGAGGCTTTAGTAGTGCATTTGGTACGATTTTCGATGCCAACTTCACCACAATGATCACCGCGGTGGTTCTATACACTATCGGTAATGGTCCTATCCAAGGCTTCGCATTAACTCTGGGCTTAGGTCTATTAACCAGTATGTTCACAGGCATCTTCGCGTCACGTGCCATTATCAATTTAGTTTGGGGTCGTGATTCTCGTCATGATGTTAGGATTTAAGTTATGTTTATAAATATGAAAAATGCAACAAAATGGCGTCACATGACGAGTGTGGTTTCTATCGGTTTGATGATTTTTGCATTGTCGATGATAGCAATGAAAGGCCTTAACTGGGGCTTAGATTTCACTGGCGGTATCGTGAGTGAAGTTCAAATTGATAGCAAAATCACAAGCAGTGAAATTGCGCCGTTATTGGATGCAAGCTTTAAGCAAGATGTGGCGGTTATTGCCTCTGGTGAGCCGGGTCGTTGGGTATTGCGTTATGCGATTCCACCAAAAGGCGTTGAGCTTCCACCACTGACTGAGGTACTTGCTCCGCTTCATTCAGATGTTCAAGTATTAAACACCAGTATCGTTGGTCCACAAGTAGGCCAAGAGCTAACTGAGCAAGGTGGCATGGCGTTGTTAGTGTCAGTTTTGGTTATCTTAGCGTACTTGAGTTACCGCTTTGAATGGCGTTTGGCTTCTGGCTCTCTGTTTGCCCTAACCCACGATATCGTGTTTGTACTTGGTTTCTTTGCTGCGACTCAAATGGAGTTTAACTTAACCACCCTAGCCGCTATTTTGGCGATTTTAGGTTACTCGTTGAATGACTCGATCATCATTGCAGATAGAATACGTGAGCTATTAATTGCCAAACCTGAGTTATCTATCCAAGAGGTCAATAACGAGGCGGTTGCAGCAACCTTCTCTCGTACTATGGTGACATCAGGTACAACTCTAATCACTGTTGGTTCTTTATGGTTATTAGGTGGCGGCCCACTAGAGGGCTTTGCGATTGCGATGTTCATCGGTATCGTGACGGGTACTTGGTCTTCTATCTCGGTGGGTACAAGTTTACCTGAGTACTTTGGTTTGAATTCGGATCACTACAAGCCAAAACCTATTTCTGAAGAGCCGTAAGAATTGGTTTAGATAGATAGTAAAAAGCCGCAGGGAATGCGGCTTGATGTTGGGGGATCTGGTTTAGACTGGATCCCTTTTTTTGTGAGGTTAAAAATATCACTTCAACTAATAAATCTGATTCTACACAAATCGTAATTTCGACATTAACGCTTGGCCATAATAATCAAAGAGCATTAATGGAAATGATGAAATTACCGCAATATTGCCATTAGGGATGTGCTTATCAAGCTGTTGAGTAAAAATCTCTTGTTGTTCGATTTGAGTCTTAGGAAGTGATAGCTCATTTGTGACTAAATGATTAGCGCGAGCAAGGTGTTGAGCGACGATTTCTCTCCAAGTATCAAAATCATACGCACCCCAATTATGGTATTTTTTATCTAGATCGGCATCCTTGTTCGTCCAATTTTTATATTTACCAAACTCACTCAATGCGTATAGTTCTTCTCTATATTCAACACTTTTTTGATGCCTTATTGCTTCAACCATCGGGTAACTGACAATTAACAATCCTTCTTCTTGCGGATTGTTAAACTTATCTAGCATTTCAACTAATTTCTTATCATTAGCATTACTGCAATGGGCGTCATAATCAAATATAAGATAAATATCACTAATTAGGCTTGAATCATCAATATTTAAAACAGCAAGTTCTTCTTCACGTAAATCTCGACCTAAACGCTGTTCTTCTTTTTGCCGCTTTATTAATTCTTCTACCAGTAGTTCGTAGGTATCTAAATACGGATCTTTTTCAATCTCTGCATATAATTTATAGATATTACAACCATAGGATGCCCTAAGAATAACCTTGTCCTCATCTTGCAGAAGGTTCAAACAAAGATTATTAGTAATATTTGGCTCTGCACGCTTCCCTTCAAATATGCAAAGAACGTAACTACTCATCAAAAGCTCCAGAGCGATACATTTTCTCTAAATTATGTGCTTTTCTGATTTCTCTATCAGTTAAGTTATAAAGAGGGTTTAGCTTCTGCTTGGCTAGAACAAAATAGCAATCTGGTCTTAAGATATTGTTAGACATCAACGTACTGTTATGAGTTGTCATAAGGGATTGGCAACTCGTCTTTGCTATGCGCTCAACAATATGTTGTGATAAGTTAAAATGATAATACGCATCGAACTCATCAATGTACGCAAATGAGATTTCGCCAGAGGTAAGCTTTAAATACCAATAATAAAAATTACCAAGAGAAATCGTTCCAGTTGAAGCCGCTTGAGAAAATTCAATACTGCGTTCACCGAAATCAAACTCAATAATTTCTTCATTCTCAGCACCCGATTGTTTCAGTTTACAAGCCACTCCAGAGTCATTAAGAAATTGTTCAAAATCTTCTAGTTTTCCTTGCTCGATAATAGCTTGAGAAACACGCTGCTTACCTGTTGGCTGGCCATAAAACTCCTGAAGCTTAGAAAGCGTTCTAAAAAACACCATTCCATCGACAAACTTCATAAACGTATCGAAGGCATTATTAATAACATGATCATCAAGTAAGGCGTTTGACTTTATATACTTAACCGGTGAAATATCCTTGCCTTCAAAATCGTTCTTTAACGTCTCTGAACCTGGTAGGTTAAAATCAGCGATGGATGAGACTCTGCGATCAAAATTAACGATCTCAACACCATCAATGATCAGTTTTTCATAAACGGTTGTCGTACATTTTTCTTTGCCATAACTATAAAGCACTTCAATGCCATCAAAATCAAACTGATATTTGAATTCAGCCAGTTTATCTTTCGAGTTTGCATTTAAGTAGTTAGTGCTCAATCCTGCCTGAAGATTGTTATCTGTTAGATGGCTCGTTACATCAATAATGGCAAGCCCAAGGTTTGACTTACCCTCACCATTAATACCGTAAATAACACCATGTTTAACGATTTCATTTTGCACTGCATGCTTGCTGAATTCATACGAGCGATCACTTTTGAGATCGATCTCAAACCAGTTTTCAAAGTTACGAAAATTTTTGACGACAAGTTTAGCAAGCATCTTGATTATCCAGTATTAAAGAAATTAACAGCGTTAACTATAGCACACCACCAACAGTGCCGTAATTTTTTTACGGCAAAATTGGATCGAGGTACAAATCCAAGACTTATTGAGTCGGTGTTTTAGCAACCAACTAAAACTCATTATGGCTTATCCGAAGTCAACCAAGCTGCTGAAACAACCTCATAGTTTTCAGGCTGCATCCACTTACTAGAAAGTGCAGCGAGTTTGTCATCAATAGAAATATCTAAGCACTTAAAATGAAACTTGTTTTGTTCTAACTCATTGGTATAAATAGACGATGAAAATTCACTCTTAAACATGTCCAGTACACGTGGGTCGTTTACTTGTAAATCCCCATGAGAATCGACATACCAAGTCATGTATTCTTGTCGCTGCCTTACTCCTTGATTATTTTGCCATCTCAGGAAACCACAGAATAGAGAGCCTGTGACTAATTCAACTGATTGGATAGAAGCGGTCTGCCCTTGAAAACTGTAGGACTTAGCCACTTCTAACATATGCTTCATCAATAAGTGGTCCAGATCAAGGACATCAATATGTTCACGGTTTGATGCAATAACTCTATCCAGAGTCAAATCCCAACGAGATTTCCGCATCCCCAAGGAATCTTGTAACTCCTCAGACACACGAATTTGCCATACCTTTCCACTATGTGTTTTATCTATAACTTGTATTCCAAGATAATTAAACATTGATTCTACGAAACTAGTTAGATGCTCCACACTTGGTATAAAGCCTCCTCTCAGGTCATTGGGATCGAAACTTGAAGCATGATCAAATAATTCTTGCTGAACATTTGCTGCACTTTTTGCTTTTTCCAATGCTTCATCAATCTTCTGCTGAGTTCTATAAATACCTTCTAAAGTCGCTTCTTGCAAAATAGATTCAACATCGACTAAGTCCACAATCTCTCCCAAAATGTCATCGCTCAAGCGTTCATGAAATTCATCACCGACAGTAGAAAGATCGTTAACAACTTCACCAATTCTCTCGTACATTAATTGGATAATCTGTTCATCGGCTGTTCCAGGTGAATGAATATTAAAAACAATGACTCGCTTTTTTTGTCCATAACGATATAAGCGACCTATCCGCTGTACCAAGCGCATAGGGTTCCACGGGAGGTCATAGTTCACCATAATATGACAGTTTTTCTGAAGGTTAATACCTTCCCCACCAGCTTCAGTAGATATCAAAAATTGACCATTTCCCTCAAAACGTTTAATAGCTTCTCTTCTATCCTGATGCTTCATTGAACCATTAATCAGTTCAACTTTGCTATGACTAAATCTCTTCGATAACGCTTCAAACAAATAGTTTTGCGTAGAACGATACTCGGTGAAAATAAGAATTTTTTCTTCTAAATTATTATTAAGTACCTGATTAACAATACCGTTTAAGAATTCGTTAATTTTTTTGTCATTAAGAAGCAATATTTCACTTTTAGCGATTAGTTCATCTAGAAGAGCAATCTCACCATCAAAAAACTCCTTAGCTGAGTAGTCGAAGTTCTCTTCAAGTTCACCTATATATCGTTGATCTAATTCAGAAAGTCCTTCAATACTAAATAACTGCCCTAGCTCTCCTTCTAGACGTACTTTGCGACGTATAAGTGCCGAGTTTATGGCTTTTGCACTTGAAGCTGCTAACTTCCGATAAACAGTCATAACAAAACCTATTGCATTACCTGCGCTACCTAAAGATTTTGCCTGCGCATAACCTTTACGAAGATAACTCTGTAAATCACTATCAAAAGCTGAAAATGCTTGATCGACCTCTACAGTAATAGCTTTAGTCACCTTACCTTTGAAAATAAAATTCCCCTCGGCATCAGTCACATCAGATTTATTATTTCGATAAAGCATTTCCTTTAAAAGTTCTGGGTTAAGTTTTAAAGTACCAATTTCCTTTTTTAAATCTGGTCGCAGTAATTCAAGCAAACTAACAAATTTATCGTGTTTTCCTTGATGAGGTGTAGCACTAAGTAAAATGAGAGCATCTGTTTTTTTACGCAAAGATTTAGCAAGTTTAAATCGCATAGAACTGTCAAAACTCATACCATTCTGACGACGGCTTAAACGATGAGCCTCATCAAAGATAATAATATCCCAAGGTTCTGCATGCATTAACTTCATTAGATGTTCAGGATCTTTAAATCTGTCAATCGAACCAATTACGTGATTATACATACCCCACTCACGAGGTTCATCAATAGTGAAGTTTTCACCATAAATTCGAAAATCACCAAAACCAAATTTATTTTGTAACTCCTCTTTCCATTGCTGGGTTAGACCAGCCGGAGTCACAAGTAAAATTCGCCGAGCCATCCCTCTTTGACTAAGAGCTTTAAGTAACATACCTGTTTCAATGGTTTTCCCTAAACCAACATCATCAGCTATCATCCAGTTTAAATTACCATGGGCAAGTATATGATGAACCAAATGAATTTGATGCGGCAGAGGGTCAATATCTAATTTCGACAAAGCTCCTGAATTTTCATTCCATGTATCTATCGCATGTGCCAAAGACTTAAGTCTAAATCTCTCAGCAGCATCCTCAGCTCCCTTATCTCTTCTGAAAAATCGAAGTTTAGGCCCTTTAATAAATTTAAGTGATTCATATGGTAGCCATATCTGTTGTCCCTTATCAGGAAAATCGACGAGTACCTGTTCACGGTTACCAATAATTCGAACACTCACGACATTCCCACAGCCAAGAGACTTTTGAGAATATGACAAGGGTTTATGGCGTACTTCCATATTACGCTGAAATCCACATGTAAGGTCCTGTAAGTTAACCTTTGAACCATCGCCATTAAACCATTTAACAGAAGCTAATATTTTTCCTGAACTTTCCGAGATAGACTGAATGATTCCAAGTTTTTCACCATACTTCACAGCAGTACCTTCAATAGGCATTAGTCTGTTAGACATATTTGTCATAGCATTATTTTCCTTTAGTTACTGACTATGGGTCAGTGAATGTGTACTTTGATTGCATCAAGCCCAACTTCGCTCAGACGCTGTCGATTTTCAGAGTTACAGTTAATGAAATCACCATTATCCATCGGATCATCTGTAAATTCTGACTGATACGGCCCCAATTCAAAGTCCATATATGGGTTATTTTTAGCTCGGTAATAACAAAGGTATTTCATAAAAACTGGGAAAATTCTACGCATCAATGTATGTTGATACCAATACTCAAATTCATCTTCCAAAAATACTTCTAGCTCTTCAATACTTGGTAACCAATTAAAACAGCGGATTATTCTCAGAGCTTGAACCCAACTCATTTGTCTGTGGGTAGCTTCTGTTACATGAGCGAAAGGGCCAAGCTTACTTAGTGTGATCCAATAACGATCACAATTCTTCCAAATTTCTTTGAAATCCCGTGCAAGAACTAGCTCATCAATAGTGGTTCCATTAAGGATCTCTTTTTCCATGGTAATTCTTACTGCCCCCCATCCGCTTTCGAAAAAAACATCAGTTAGAAACGGGAGATGCTTGCCTGACCAATTTGTTGAATAGATAACTTCAACTGCCACTTGTTGTGCTCGTTCCCATCGAGTTAACTTCGATCTGTATTCATCATTTACATCATCAATATTTTCTTGTATTTCCTCGAAGTCTTCATCACAATCAAATACAGAAATAAACACATCATCAGTTACATCAAACTGTTCACAATCTCCTTCATCGAAGTAGAGCAAGTCCTCATCGTACTGATAAAACTCTAAGTCCGTTGGCTCTTGAGCCAACTCCGACCCATCTTCTAATAGGGAAATATCTTGGAACGACAAACCTTGCTCAGCATCCAAACTTTTTAAGATATCATTCTGAATTATTTCTTTTTCTATATTAAACTCTTCACAAAAAGCAGCATGCTCTGATTCCTTCTGGACTTCAAAGTCTTCCTTATGTTCTAAAACAACTTGATGCTCATCAATAATTGGTAAATATGAAGGGTTACAGACTTCTTTCGGAACGATATTACTTTTATCTTCCGTTTTAATTTCGGTTTCAGAATGATCTAACTCTTTACTTAAGCAAATTTTTTTCGTTTTTAAATGCTTTACAACAACTTTCTTTTGCCCAGAACTACTTAAATGTACTCTATCCGTTTCTCTCCCTATAACTTTTGAAGATATAACTTCTTTTTTAAGAGTAAGTATTTTTTTTGTGGATGTTGGCGATTCAAAATTTTGAGATGGAAAAACAAAGGGAAGATCTTCAGTGTGATTAAACTGTGTTTGAATAAAAAAAAGATCATCTTGAGTAACACAATCGTGATCATACCCATCGATAGAGTCATGAGAAGTATCTTCAATATGTTCAACATCAAGAAAATGTATAGCTTTTTGCTTCATCCCCCATTGCAGATAAATTTTTGCAGCGAAACGTTGAAGCTCTCTACTATTAGGAAACTCATCCAATGCAATCTCAAGCCATACTCGGGCTGTAGTGTCACGCTTTTTTCTTAATTGCAATTTACATTTTTGAAGTAAGTACTCGAGACGTTCGGTTGTCATGCTTTACCATAAGGGACGACTTA
This sequence comes from Aliivibrio thorii, assembly GCF_057368585.1. NCBI lineage: Bacteria > Pseudomonadati > Pseudomonadota > Gammaproteobacteria > Vibrionales > Vibrionaceae > Aliivibrio > Aliivibrio thorii. The sequence goes on from NZ_CM170654.1 coordinate 2,037,301, forward strand.
ATCCCTGAAAAATAAATTTAGTTAAAACTGATAATCAGCAATAAATATAAATGCTGAAATAGTATTTTACTTCAATTTAAAGAAAAGCAGATACCTGGATTTATGAAAATTGCAGATTTTAATCAAACTAATTCATCCATATGAAAAATAAATGTTAATAGCCTGGTTAATGATGTATATCTATCGTTTCGAGTTTGATTTAAACCCTAACACTTTTAGTTATACGACTTTTACTTCTCATTTTTTAAATAACATAATTAATACTATCTTCCTCACCATTTGCTGATTTTTAGATGAATATGAATCAAATCAACGTAACTAATGCCGAAATGCAGTTGCCTTACTCCACTTTAATTTATCTAATTTACTTTATTCAAATCAAAACATGATGTGATTAAGCCTATTATTCACATCAATAATATAGAGAACTTAAAACGACGGCTTTAATTGCATGTGTCATATAGTACACAAATGACTCATTACTTAACCAAAGGTCACACTTATACTTATGGATAGCCACCTCAAATATTTTACTTAAATAACCAATATCTACTATCTTTGGTATGACAAAAATCAACCATTCTAGGTAGACTAGGGAAATCATTTAATTAATTTCTTAACTTATGTTTAGATTAAATCGAGTCAAAGCAGAAAATGAAGCTCTAAAAAAAGAGTTATCTGATCTTAAAAATACATACCAAACAGATATTCAGAAATTAGAAGAACAGCTCCAAGAAGCTAAACAGCAAGTCATCTCAGTACAACAAGATTATCAAAGTAGCGACGGTTTGATTTCGAGCAGTTTAAAAGGTGGTAATATGCTTCAAACCATTCGAACTGCAATGGTAGAAAGCGCTCAATCGATGGCGCAAGAGAATGAAAACCTAGAACAACTTAGTGAAGTATTTAAACAAACCCATCAAGCCCTCACTCGACTTGACAATAGAGCCGTAGAAATAAGCTCTCAAACAACCCAAAGCATTAAATCTGTTCAAATATTAGATAAAACCGCTAACTCCATCTCTCATCTTGTTTCTACAATTCAAGAAATTTCTGACCAAACAAACTTACTTGCTCTCAATGCAGCGATTGAAGCGGCTCGTGCAGGTAATGCAGGACGAGGATTTGCTGTTGTTGCTGATGAAGTAAGAACCCTAGCAAGCAAAGCCAGTGACGCTAGCGAGCAGATTGATTCCCTAGTGAACCAAGTTTTAACTCAAGTGGATACCATTAAAATATCTATCGATGAAAACCAAAAGTGTGCCGAAGAAGTATCGGCCTCTTCAGCACAAATTGGAACCATCGTAAATGAAGTCGTTGATAAATCAGAGCACATGAAAGAGATCATTTATGTGGCTTCAACGAGAGCGTTCCTTGATACGGTAAAACTTGATCATGCGATTTGGAAAAACAATATTTATCGCTTACTGCAAAAACACTCATTCGACGAAACCGTTAATACTCATTCAGAATGTCGATTGGGTCAGTGGTACTACAAAGGAAGTGGCAAAGCTTATAATCATCTAAAAAGCTATGCTCTACTGGAAGCACCTCACAAGGCAGTTCACGACAATGGACGTAAAGCCATGAGTAAAGCTCAAACTGGTAATATGGCTGATATGATTACATCAATTAATACAATGGAAGATTCAAGCGAACAAGTCGTAATTCAGATTGATCGTTTAATGGATAAAATCGTTGCAGACAAATAAAGTAATTCATCTCAATTCGATTGTGGGCTTGAGTGGATTATCAAGCCTCCACAACTAAAGAGTATTCACATCATTTTATGATGCGATTAACCCACCTATTCACATCAAAATGTGATTCGATTACTCGGCTTTTGATGTTTCATTCTGCTCTACAATGAAGGCGATCTCTTTCTCATTTAAGCACGATTTACTGACATATTGGCGCTGTTTACCGATATGAAAAATAAGCCCTAAATCACTTTGTTCAACTTGGTCGATGTCACTCCAAGCAATGGTGCGGGAGTTTTTGGTGTTTTTAAGGCTTTTATAACTCACACCATTTTCGTCAACGTTAAACTCCACTTTACTACCAGAGAGCGAGCTGATGGATTGTCGCCATACCCACCACGTCCTCTTAAAATAAATACTGAACGCTTCGATAATACTTAACGCAATAAAGAACCAACCAATATAACCATTAGGTAATAGATCAAGTTTTAATAGCGCCACACCAAAAAGAAAAAAGAGAATTCCTTTTAAATAGGCTTTTGGAAAGGTAATCGGCTGGCTAGTTTGATCATAACACTCGGCAAAGAAAGTCTTGTCGAGAATGTATTCTGTGGTGACACTAAAATCTTTAGACATATAGGGCTACTTTACGGTTTTATGTGAATGAGTCTTTTATGCTGCTATCTTGCAACTTGGGTATTGTATCGTTTCTTGAGGTTTTTCTACATTCAAATATATCTTAAAGTCGATTTGGTATATAGAATCAGCCCAACCAAAATCAGTGAACTCTATAGGGAAATCACAATGGCGTATGAAGTGCTAGATATCAGCCAATGGGTGCGAGCTCAACATTTAAAATTTTATCAAGGTTTTAGCCATCCTTGGTATAACATCTGCTCTAATATCGATGTAACGGCACTGCGCCAATATTGTAAGCAGCATAATCATCGCTTCTTTCATGCTTATCTTTACCTAACTCAGCAAGCGCTAAATAAATGTGAACCGATGAGCTATCGCCTTATGGGTGAAGAAGTTCGCATTTACTCACCTATGTGTGTCAGTGTGGCGCTACTCGCCGATGATAATACGGTACGTTTTTGCGATTTAGACCATGAGCCTACGTTTGCTGACTTTACCACCAGTGCCACCAACGCTGAAGCTCGGATTAAAAATACGCCTTTTATTGTAGAGCAGTTCATTGGCCAAGAAATGAAGCAGAACACGATTCATTTAACCGTATTGCCATGGGTAGATTTCACTAGTATGACTCATGCTAGAGACGTTAATTTCCCTGACAGTGTGCCAAAAATGGCATTTGGCAAATTGGTTCAACAAAATGAAAAATGGCGTATGCCACTGTCTGTTGAAGTGCATCATGGTTTAATGGATGGTTTACACGTGGGGCAATTTATACAAACATTACAAGCGATGTTTGATAATCCATCACTGCTTGATTAAAGAGACGCTTTATTTATGCAGAAAGGTATTTAGATGGAGAGATAATTGGAACGCTCAGCGCCCCAATTCATCATACTTGCTCGCTAGGATGTCCCCACATTAGTGGATTTGCATACGCTCCTTTAACACTGGATGTTGATTCACCAACACCATCTAATGCTCCAACGGTCAATTCTCTAGCAAACCAACACTCTAACGGCGCTAGTGTTTTTACAGGAGGAAGGACATTGTGAGGCGTATTGTAACGGTTGCCATAATGGAACGGTTCGCCCATAACAAAAATGACATCTGCGTCCAATTGTTTCTCAGCTTCTTCCATTAATTTAGAAGCGTATCGCTGCCCTTGGTATTCAGGTAATACCGCCAAAGGGGCTAATACATAACATTTTAGATGTGGTGCTGTATCTATTGTAATTGGGGTGTAACAAGCATGCGCTACGCCTTCATAAACAATAGAAAAACTACCGTCTGCAATTAGGTTATCTGCAAATTCAGCATACAGTTTTGCGTGTCTTTCATCATAAAGACCTCCTGCTACTGCGAAAGTGTCGTATTGAATTTGATAAGGTGTTTTCATTTTAGTTTTTCCTAATTGGTGCTTTGTAAAGCTATTACAAAAAAAAGATCGCAATACTTTGAAGATTGATTCACCGACTTAAATAAAACAACACCTATAAAAAGTTATCAATTAGATTAAATTTAAAAAAATAATAAGTATTACTTATAATCAAAAGAAGTAATCGTCATTAGTCCTATTCACCTCAAATTACCATAATGACCCCAACAAATAGCTAGCATGGATTTGCAAATAGCCGTGATTTTGATTTTTGTTCTGGGTATTAGGTTGTTAACGTGCCCACAAAGTCTTTGTCACTGTACCAATGGAAAGGTGATTATTTTCCCCACTGACTAATGCTTATAGCCAGTGAATTTTGATAAGACTTTAGGTAATGCATTATGAATAAATCTATTTTAACAATTATGGTCTCAGCTTCTTTATTGTTATCTGGCTGCTCTTCTTCTAGTGACTCAGGTAATTCAGGACAAACGAATCCGGGTAATCCTGTCATCCCAGATATAGATAACTCTCCAGAGTGGGGGCTAGATTTGGGTGATACGCCTGATTGGGGAGTTGCTGACCCTGATTTTGGTCTTCCAACACCGTCTATCCCAGACATTGATAACACGCCTAGTTGGGGATTAGATACAGGGAATACACCTGATCGTTTACCTCCTGTATGGGGTGGCCCTGAAATGCCGCCAATCGATAATGGCCCTGAAGCTGGCTATACCATTTCAGGAAGTACTATTACAGATACAAATGGCAATATATTCGTTATTAAGAACGTAAACTGGCACGGACAAACAATGTTAGTCCAAGACCAAGATGGTAAGGAATACAGTGTTGAGATTGTTCGACAAGGAAAATATGAAGGTGATTTTTCCGTCTTTTTTGACGGTCAATCCATCGTGATTAGTGGTGACTCGGTTCAAGGTGGATTAAGACCTTTAATGGAAAATACTAGCCCAAATATAGACCGTAACTCTATCCGTGATTCAATTCGCTCTCGCTTAAACTAATCCTGTATTGCTCCTAGCACTTTGCTAGGGGCCCCTTTTCTAGGCTAAAAAATGAAAACCATTTCAATTATTTGCAGCACAATGATGTTCTGCACTTCAGCACTTGCTGGAATTGATTTATCAATTGAAAAGGATGTCGTAGAAGTTGGAGTTACTGCAGCGGTAACTCAAAATACCTATTTATATATTGGTGGCGATAACGAGAACTGGGTTGGCGTCGGCATTGGCTACCATGCGTTTGTTAACTCAAACTGGAAGTTAGCGTCTTACTATGAATACGGTCTAAAAGATGACTGGATACTAGAGGAACTGGCTGGTATAGATGGAGTTAAAACTAAAACACACTTTGTTGAGTTATCAGCCACTCGATTCTTCGATGGGTATTCTACTAAATTTGGAGTAACAAGCGAATTTGTACGCAATGGTTTTACCTGGATTACTGTTGATGATGCGAATAAGTACTCAACCTATATCTCAGGTGCTAAGTACTTTCAGCATGCTTATATTAGTAGTAGATTTGAATACCATTATGCTGATGACAAATCCGACATGCTTGATTTTAACAAAGGACAAGCAAGTGAACTGGAACTGTCGATTGGTACTATGCGCCCTATTTGGCATGTCTATCCATATGCAAAAGTATCCTCCTTTAACCCTAACAAGTCTTACTATGGAATGACTGATACAAATTATAACTGGACGGTCGGTGGGCGAGTCTCGTTCTAAAGTACGAACTCATAATTCAAATATATTTAGGTTCGGTTGTATCGCAAAGTTAGCCTCGGAAACATCGTTCTTTAAATAAGAACAATAAATGATCCCCAACAAACGATAATAAGTTCATTATCCTTTACTGGGGATACTCAAATCAAAATGTGATTAGATTAAGGCGTCGATTCCTATCATAGATATTTTTCTATTGGTAGCAACTGCAAAAACTGAGATTCAAAACGCTCCCATCGACCAGTTTCTGGTTCTTTTTCCCAGCTTTTATCGCCTGAATACCAACGAACCTCGCCTTCTTGCAATTTCAAATGCCAGCTGTTTTCATCATCCATTGCATGTTCTATATCGCTAGCAAGGCTCTCTGCTATTTGTTGATCTTCAATGATAAGAATGGATTCTGTATTCAGGTAAGTTGAGCGTAAATTGAAGTTAAAAGAGCCAATACTCGCGATACGATCATCAAAAACAGCAGACTTGGCATGAAGTCCATAAGGTAATATTGGCGCACATTTGGTAATGTCACGGGTCGATTCTTCACATAACCCAGCTTCTGGTTTTAATTCATATAGCTGAATACCATGTTCAAGCATATCTTTACGGCGGCCTGCATAACCTGAATGATTGGTGGTTAAATCGTTCGATGCCATTGAGTTAGTTAGCGCTTTTATCTCAACGCCCTTACTAACCAATTCTTGCCATCCTTCTAATTGGGCATCATCAAAAATTAAATACGCCGATTCTAATAAGATTTCTTTATCTGATTTACTGGCTAATTTTGCGAGCGCTTTCGCCGTTGCTTTTGGCTCACTGGTGTTATCTTTATCTAAAGGAACAGGTCGGTCAGACACAAAATGCGCATTCACCCAAGTCATCTTTGCTGTTAGCTCTTCTAAGAACTGATAGGCGGTTTTATTGCCCTCAGGTAACGCTGGATAATTTGTGTAAATTGGCGCTGCTATCTCATCCAATACGGGTTGTTCTGGTGATGTTGCCTTACCCAATAAATCAACAGGGTAAGACCAAGTACTGTCCCAATATTCTGCAAAACTGGTTTGAATATCACCGACCACTGAGCCCATCACCAATACATCGCGATCACGAAAATTAATCTCTTCAGACAAATCAAAATATTCATCACCAATATTACGCCCACCCACCACAGAGAAAGCCCCATCAACGGTAAACGATTTATTGTGCATACGACGATTTAGACGAGAGAAATCCCCTAAGAAGTTCACCCACTTGGTAACACCACGACGAGTTGGAATAGGGTTGAATATACGGATATCGACTTGAGGATGTGAGTTAAGCGCAATCAATAGATCTTCACGCTCGTTTAAGTTGATGTCATCAAGCATAACGCGAACTTTTACGCCCCGATCAGCCGCCGCTAATAAACGACTCGCCAGATAATGGCCTGATGTGTCTGAATTCCAGATGTAATATTGAATATCAATGGTGTGTTCTGCGGTTTCAATCAATGCTAACCGTTGAGCAAGGGCATCCCACCCTGCATCTTGTATTAAAACGGCACTGGTTTCTTGTGTCGTTTTTTTAGGTATCGATGTATCTCTTAATTCAGATAAAGAACTTATTATCGGTGCTACTGCTTGCTCGCTAGCGTGCTCAATCCCATCAGGAAGTGAACCACACCCCGAAAGAATAGCGACGAAAAATAGGGTGATATTAATGCGTTGAAGCACTGACATTTATTAAACTTCCTTTTAATTTTTAGTAATCAATCCTGATTATCTCTGCCGTAATCTTAGCAAGAAAACAAAGAGTAATCTTATATATTCTGATATGATGCTTTTTTTCCTTAACCACTGTTTATATATCCATGTATACATTACGACCTTACCAACAAGATTCTGTTAAAGCCGTTATCCATTATTTCCGAAAACACACAACGCCTGCGGTGTTAGTGCTGCCTACGGGTGCCGGAAAAAGTTTGGTGATAGCTGAATTAGCACGAATAGCAAAAGGTCGTGTGTTGGTACTTGCTCACGTTAAAGAGCTTGTTGAGCAAAACCATGAGAAATATGAAGGCTATGGTGAAGAAGCCTCTATATTTTCAGCAGGGCTAGGTCGTAAAGAAAACGATAAGAAAGTGGTGTTTGCCTCGGTGCAATCTGTGGTGCGTAATCTTGATTCGTTTAAGGATCAATTTTCCTTATTAGTAATAGATGAGTGCCACCGCGTGCCTGATAACAAAGACACCAGTTACCGTAAAGTGATTGAGCACTTACAAACCCAAAACTCAGGTATTAAGGTGCTCGGTTTAACCGCTACCCCTTATCGTTTAGGGATTGGTTGGATTTACCAATATCACACCCGTGGACAAGTCAAAACTGATACGCCTCGTTTTTTCCGTGATTGCATTTTTGAATTGCCTATTCAGTACTTATTGGATGAAGGCTTTTTAACGCCAGCAAAACTCTTAGATGCCCCAGTATTAAGTTATGACTTCTCGCAATTAAAGCCAGCCTCTACCGGTAAATACAAAGAATCAGAATTGGATTTGGTGATTGAAGAATCCAAACGCGCCACCCCACAAATTGTTCAGCAAATAGTGGAGTACGCCAAAGACAGAAAAGGCGTGATGATCTTTGCTGCCACAGTTCGCCATGCTCAAGAAATTCTTTCTTTATTACCACCAGAGCAATCTGAATTGGTGATCGGTGATACTAAAATCATTGAACGTGATGCGATCATTCAGCGCTTTAAGAAACAACAAACCAAATTTTTAGTTAATGTCTCAGTGTTAACTACTGGTTTTGATGCGCCTCATGTCGATCTAATTGCTATTTTACGTCCAACCGAATCCGTCAGTTTGTATCAACAGATCATTGGTCGAGGGTTGCGTTTAGCGGAAGGAAAAACAGAGTGTACGATTTTAGATTACGCAGGGAATTGTTACGATCTCTACCAACCAGAAGTTGGTGACCCTAAACCTGATAGCAACAGTGAAATCATTACTATTCCCTGTCCTGCCTGTGGTTTTAATAATAACTTTTGGGGGAAGTTAGACAGTAATGGCTTTTTACTTGAGCATTTTGGTCGTCGCTGCCAAGGTTATTTCGAAGATGATGAAGGCACGCGTGAAGAGTGTGGCTATCGCTTTAGAGCCAAATACTGTAACGAGTGTGGTGCAGATAATGATATTGCAGCACGTATCTGCCATGAATGTGATGCGATCTTAGTTGATCCAGATAAAAAGCTAAAAGAAGCGCTCAAATTAAAAGACGCTCGAATTCTCAACTGTATTGATTTGACGCTTACCGCAGGAAAAAACCAATTCGATAAACCACAAATTAAAGTAACTTATTTAGGTGATGATGATTCTGAACTGCATGAAGTGTGGCAAATGGCGACTAAAAAACAGAAGCAATTATTTTTGAATAACTTTGTGCGCCCTCATTTGGTCGATAGACACCGTCCATTTGAAGAAACAACGGCAATAAAAATCGCGAATAACCAACACCGTTTTCGTCCACCGAGTTTTGTGATTGCTCGTAAACAAGGGAAGTTTTGGTCTATTCGCGATAAAATCTTTGAAGAGTAATTTGAATTATGATTGGTATTATCTAGAAAATTACCACAGCGAACGATAATTCATGTGACAAGAGCGGCACTGAGAGAACGCCTTATCAAGCGCGGCTCGTGCTGCAACGTCATCTTGCTCTACTGCGGCTTCACTGATTAACATAAATTGCTGCGATAGCGTATTAAATTTAGCTTCAAATTCTGCTTTTTGGACCCAAATTTTAGTCCGTGCTCGGCTGTTATCTGCACTGCCTTCTGGAAACAACGTCTTTTGCTCTTCAACCGTTAAGTGAGCACTTTGGGCAAGTGGCATGATTTCATTCCAATCTAGCACCTCTTTATCAAACACATCATCTAATAAATCAATCGTTGCATCGAGGTGCTGAAAATTATCTTGTCGAGTCTCTATCTCTTTAGTGTAATCCGCTGCTATTACGGAAAAAGAAAATAACGTAATTATCCCTATTTTTTTCATATTTGCCTCCATTCGTTTTTCTTTATCAATCCACCATCCACTAATATTACATGCCGCGACGCTCTATTTAACAGCAATTTCTTTACATTACCAAAATACTATTTAAAACACACGAAAATAGGTTGTTAGATAAATAATGGGGTGGTACTATTCGCGCTCGTTTTTCGAAACGAAAGTCTGTTAAGTTAGGTCGCTAAGCTTAATGGCATTTTTTTATTTTACTATTTTGAGAGTAAAGACTATGAAATTTGAAGCAGTAGTACGTACTGAACAAGGTAAGGGTGCGAGCCGCCGCCTTCGTCACGCTGGTAAATTCCCTGCAATCGTTTACGGTGGCACAGAAGCTCCAGTATCAATCGAACTAATCCACAGTGATATCATCAACCAAATGGATAAGCCTGAGTTTTACGAAGCAATTGAGCTAGTAATCAATGGCGCTACTGTTAAGGTTAAGCCGCAAGACGTTCAACGTCACGCGTTTAAGCCTAAAGTTGAGCACATGGACTTCATCCGCATCTAATTCGAGTCTGTTTTATTCTTTTGCATTATGTTATTTCTTTCTTACCAATTGAAATAACAGCCCCTTTAAGGCCCTGATATTACCAGTATCAGGGCTTTAATCTATCTGACGCACACGATTATAGAATCTCCCAATTCTCTTCTGCTTAAAAACTAAGATCCCCTTCTCATTTTGTATTCTAAATTATAAGACAACAGTAATTGAACAGTGTTTTTTACGTTTTACTGACAATATTGGGGTATTCTCTTCTATACTTCGGTGTATTAAAAAAAGTTAAACTTCATAAACCAGTTAGGAGTTAAAATGAAAAAATTATTAATGGCTGTATCTCTACCTGTATTAATGGCTGCATGTGCAAGCAATGGCGATAATCTAATGGCTGACGCTCAAGTTTCTGCTGACATGCTTCAACACCACAACTGGCAGTTAACGCAAGTTGATGGTAAAGACATCGCTACTCCTGAAAGAATGGAAGCTCCACGTCTTGAAATTGGTGAGAAAATGACAGCTAATGGTAACGCTGGCTGTAACAACTTCTTTGGTCAAGGTGAGTTAAACGCTGAAGGTCAATTCCGCATTGAGAAAATGGGAATGACAATGAAGATGTGTATGGGCGATGTAATGACAACTGAACAAGTTATGTCTAGTACTCTATCTACATGGAGCGACATTACACTGACTAAAGAAAACTTGATCCTTAAAGGTCAAGAGCATGAGCTAACTTTCACACTGCGTGATTGGGTAAACTAATCAAGTTGTGTTAATACCAATTCCACTAATTATCTGATCTAATTAGTTACATTGGTATAAATCTATCTTCGATCTAACCAATCTGAAGATACAAAAAAACCGGTGAATTCCCCTCACCGGTTTTTTATTGTTTGTTATTTCTAATCTTCAGTCCAACGCTTAAAGATAAGCGATGTATTGATACCACCAAACGCAAAGTTATTACTCATAATATAATTACAATCAATCTCACGCCCTGTTCCTGTAATGTAATCTAGTTTACCACAGCGCTCATCGACGTTATTTAAGTTCAGTGTTGGGCTAAACCAATTGTTACGCATCATCTCGATCGATAACCACGCCTCAATCGCTCCACAAGCACCAAGTGTATGACCAAAGTAGGATTTCAATGAACTAACTGGCATTGATGAGCCAAATACGTTTTCTGTTGCTGTACTCTCTGCAATATCACCACGCTCAGTTGCTGTACCGTGCGCTGACACATAACCAATTTGTTCTGGAGATAAGTTCGCATCTTTTAGTGACATTTCCATACATAATTGCATGGTTTCCATTTGAGGTTGTGTCACATGAGCTGCATCGCAGTTACTTGCAAAACCGATCAATTCAGCATAAATCGTCGCACCACGTGCTTTTGCGTGCTCGTATTCTTCAAGTACTAGTGCACCTGCGCCTTCACCAATAACTAGACCATCTCGATCTTTATCATATGGACTTGGCGATGTTTTAGGCTCATCATTTTTTAAGCTAGTTGCAAATAATGTATCAAATACGGCTGATTCTGTTGGGCATAACTCTTCTGCACCACCTGCAACCATTACAGTTTGGTAACCGTGTTTAATGGCTTCATACGCATAACCAATCGCTTGGCTACCCGAAGTACACGCACTGCTTGTTGGGATAACACGACCACGTAAGCCAAAGAATAAACCTACGTTTACCGCAGCGGTGTGAGGCATCATTTTCACATAAGTTGTTGCTGTAATCGCTTTAGTACTCTTCTCGCTTAGCATGACCCCAAAAGCGCCTACGGCATCAGTTGAGCCCGTTGATGAGCCAAAAGCAATACCTGTTTGACCATTGGTTAGAACGTCATTACCAATCAAACCGCTTTGCTCTAACGCCTGCTCAGAAGCAACAGTAGATAATAATGACACTCGCCCCATTGAGCGGATCTTTTTACGAGTGTAATGCTTTGGTAAAATAAAGTTATCAATCGGTGCTGCAAGCTTAGTGTTAAGGCCATCATAAACCTCAAAGCTTGGCATATATTGAGTGGCATTTTCACACTTACGCAAGTTTTCGCCTACGGTGTTCCAATCGCTGCCTAGCGCTGTTACGCCCGACATGCCAGTTACCACAACACGACGACTCATACTAAACCACCATTAATAGAGATAACTTGGCGAGTCACATAACCCGCAACATCTGACATTAGGTAACTAACAAGCCCTGCAACCTCTTCAGGATCACCCATTCGACGTAATGGCACTTGCGGTAATGCATGCTCTTTTACATGTTCATCAACCATACCGGTATCAATCAAACCTGGAGCGACACAGTTTACTGTAATTTTTCGTTTTGCTAATTCTAATGCAAGGGACTTAGTTGCACCTATCACGCCTGCTTTAGCGGCGCTATAGTTGGTTTGACCACGGTTGCCAACAATACCAGACACTGATGCCAACGTGACAATACGGCCACCTTTACGTTTTTGAACCATAGGCATCACGCAAGGGTGAAGAACATTGTAGAAACTGTCTAGGTTAGTATGAATAACGCTGTCCCACTCTCCTTCTGTCATTGCAGGAAAAGCGGTATCACGAGTAATTCCCGCATTACTCACAACGCCGTAATACGCACCATTCACTTCGATGTCATGTTCAAGCATAAGTCGACATTGAACACGATCACTAATGTCAAACTGAATTAAGCGACCTGCGCCGCCGTTCTCTTCAATTGTCGCTAATGTTTGTTCAGCTCCGGCTTTATCACTCATATAGTGAACAACCACAAAGAAACCATCTTTTGCTAACTGTTCTGAAATTGCGCGACCAATCCCCTTACTGGCTCCGGTCACTAATACCTGTCTCATCATGATTCCCTCTACTGCTTGTCTTGCTTAGGAGCTAAAAGCTCTTCTAATTTTTCTTCTGTTGGCACGAATACGTTTAATTGGCTTGATGCTATTTGCTGGCTATTACATTCAATATAACAACTGAATACCGCCATGCCATTATTCTCTAAGATTTGCTCTGCAAAAATGTCGAGTGTGTCGCCTTGCTGAAATTCACTGCACTCTGCTTTATATTTTCGACTACCAAGCAAAAAGCCTATTGGGGACTTATTGCCTTTTTTCCACGCATGATAACCAGACCATCCAGCGACACTTTGTGCCATAAATTCAATGCCTACCAATGCAGGAATCGTGTTGGTTTCATGATTAAAAAAGACGTTCTTATCACTAATAATGACTTGGCAGTGAATAGACAGCTCTTGAACATCAATCAACTTATCAACTAACGCTAATGGCGTATCATGAGGCAAAAGGTCGATTAAATCAGGAATATGGCTCATGAATGATACCCAAAAATTAAACTAATATTATTGCCACCAAAAGCAAATGAGTTACTGATGATCGCTTTCTTTTCTAAACTCTGGCTTTGAACTAAGTTAATCTCGGCTAATTCAGGATCAATCTTACCATCGTTGATTTGCACAGGTAATGCTAAATTGAATTTGAGTATATGCCAACAAATTGAAGCCTCAATAATACCAGCCGCCCCTAGCGTGTGCCCGGTTAATGGCTTAGTGGAACTGATTGGTGTTTGAGAACCAAAGACCGCATTAGCCGCTTTAGATTCCATTGCATCATTCAATGGTGTCGCTGTACCGTGAGCATTAATGTAGCCAATGTCCGTAGCATGAAGTCCTGCATCTTTTAAAGCTTTCTCCATCGCTTCTATTGCGCCTTTTCCTTCTGGATGAGGTGCTGATATATGATGCGCATCTGAACTGTCACCTGCACCTAATAGAGCAATGGGATCATCGGAGTCTTTTTGCTCTGCGCTTAGTAGCATATACGCACTTGCTTCACCGATATTAATCCCTTTTCTATTCGGACTAAATGGCAAACAAGGCGTATTTGATAACGCTTCAAGGCTATTAAAACCGTTTAGCGTTAACTTACATAACGTATCTGTACCACCAACGATAACCGCATCCACAAAGCCTGATTTTAATAATCGCTTTGCCGATAAAAAGACACGACCGCTAGAAGAACACGCCGTTGAGATTGCATACGTAGGGCCAGAAAGATCCAAATATCGAGCAACAAACTCAGCAGGGTTTCCTAATTCTTGTTTACGACAGTGGTAACCAGCAGAGAAAGCTCCTAATTGCAATTTCTCACTCAGTGCAATTTCTCCGTCAGAGATCCCCGACGTACTTGTCCCGACAACAACAGCAATACGATCCGCGCCGTACTTTGCCTTAGCTTCTTGGATTTGAGGTTCTATTTGCTGCAATGCTGAAAGCACTAATTGGTTATTTCGGGTATTAAATCCAGATAGACTCGACGGTACTTCTGGCAACTCACCTTCTGCTTTGCCAACAACAGTCGATTTACCATCATTTAACCACCCACCTTCTGCTCTCATTGATGGGGCTTTATTTCCACTAAGAGACTGATGAATATCACTTGTCTCTTTACCTAATGCTGAATGCGAACCACAGGCATGAATATATACAGGGAAATCACTCATTTTATTTATCCATTATTCTTTGAGTTTGCGCTTCTATGAATGTGAAAACGTTTTAATTTTAATGACGTAACCTAAATGAGGACTGGTTAACAAAATGTCACCATCAAACTTATTTTTAATTGAATCATAACGAATATCTAATACCGTTTTACCTGTTTCATCAACCAAAATTCGATGATTATCACCCTCACTTAATTTCCACCCAATGCTATCTAATGATGCCTGCCAAGACTCGATTGGCCACAAGGTAATCATAACATTGAATAAAACTTGCTCTGGTGGAGGTAATGTCTCAGAAAGCCCAGCCATAACATAAGTATCTAATGTTAAGCCATCATAATCTAAGCTAAGTAATCGTGAGCCCCATGAAGCAAAACCCGCGAGAACAAGGTCATTACCTGTCAGTTGCAATTGAACAGGAAGTTGTTGTTTCTTACCTTGAAATTCTACTGAGATTAACTGACTTAATGATAAATCACTGCCATATTGAGCTGGTTGAGGAAGCGTAATAAATTTACGTTGAGCAACCTCTACTTGATTAGCTTGTTTAATCGGTTTTGATGTACATCCCATCACGATAAACGACAAAATAAAGACGCTAAAATAACGAAGTACTGCACGTTGGTTCATCATTATTTCTCTCTTCTATTAGGTAAATGATACAGAGGTAACTGACTTAATGGTGCGAGTAACCAAGCCACAATGATACCTGTTAATACTGTGATACCAAAACTGTGTATTGCTTGGGTTTCGCTTAATGCTAATAGCCCAAAAGAAAGGATGGTGGTTAGCGCTGATAATGAAATCGCTAATAACGTGCTTTCTCTGTGCGAGTGATCTCCTTGCTTATTCTGCTCAGCAAAGAAAAGGGTGTAATCAATCCCTATTCCCAATATCAACATTAAGGCCAGTAAGTTAAATAAGTTTAATGGCACTCCCGTTAATACCGTAACCGCCAATCCTGCACACCCAGCAATAAAAGGTGGTAAGACAATTAAGAAAGCTTGCTTTAGTTTATAACGAGGTAGAAGCAGTAAGAATATCGCAAGGTAGGCCATCAATAACAGTTCAGTGATTCGTTGTCGGTATTGAGCAAACAAAGTAGAAATCTCTTCTGCTTTATTAAGGTAAGTGACGCCATTATCTTGGGCAAAATCACTTAATGCTGCGCTATCAACTTCTTGATTAAAGGTAATAACAGATGCGAATACATTATCAATTTTCCCAAGCCACAAGAAACCTACGCTCTTTGAAATTGGAGATGCTAAAAACCCTTTAATCGTAAGCGCGTTATATGGTTGTAATTGGGGCAATGCTTTCTTTTGTTGTATTACTTCCTGATAAGTACTCGCTTGAGTTCGGTATAAATCATTAACCAGTTGGTAATTTGCTTGCTGTGTTTTTTGCGAAGGTACATAACGGCTGATAGATTGAAACCCACCAAACCCCTGTTCTTGATCCAACTCATGTGAGATTGTCTCTAATTTCTGTAACAGCCCTTCTTCTGAGTTATCTCGAACCAATAATAATTGTTGAGATCCCCCAACACCGGTAATGCTTTTGATCTCTCTTTCTTGTTGCTGCAGCGCTTGTGGTAAAGCTTGAAGTTGACGAATATCATCATCGTACTTTGCTTGTGTAACCCCAAAAACAGCAGCGACTAATAAGCTTAATGGCAACACTAATCGCAGCAAAGGTTGCTGCCACACAAGTAACCATTGACTTAATGCTCGTTGAGCAGGGATAACATGATAGTTACTTGGCTTACTTGCAAGTAACGGATACCAACACACAACGGTAAAATAAGCAGCAGTTAACCCGATGGCTGAGAATAGCGATAATTGTTGTAAGCCTGGAAATGGCGCAATTAGCATACCTAGATAACCAATCAAACTTGTGATTAGCCCTAAGGTAATTGCTGGAAAAAGTTGTTTTATACCCTCAGCTGAATTCCACTTTTCACCCGCATTCAGGCGATCAGTTAAAAAATGAAAGGCATAATCAATAGAGACACCTATCAAGCTAGCACCAAATACCAAGCTAAATAAATGGATTGAACCAAAGAAGGCAATCGTTAATACATAAGCGCAGAATAAGCCTGTCGTAATAGACAATAGAGCAAGCGCTAATGGCATGGCACTTCTGTATACGACCAGAACTAAAACAAGAATACCGATCAAAGATCCAAGCCCAATAGTACTTATCTCACCTTTTGCACTTTCTGTACCATGAGCAGCATAGAAGATAACGCCAGTATGCTGCACATCAACCGAGAATTGCTTCTGTATGCTCTGCTCTAATGCCATTAAATCAGGCAATTGCCGCTGTAAAGAAAGTTGATAAGATGATCCAGCAAGATCGGCGGTGATCACAATGTATTTATGATCATCAACCGTTACTGTGAGATAACCATTTTTTATTTTAATGTTGCCAGAGCTTGTTGTTAAACCCGACAAGTAGTCTCTGAATAATAGAAATGGATCATTTTCTAATTCAAGCCCTGTCACACCCGAAAAAGGGTTATACAGCGCTTGTAATACCTGTTGAACTTGTTGCTCTGGTGCTGAGGTTAATTGCTGCTGTTGTTTTTCAGTTAATAACTGAGCGCGAGCAGGAAAATAATATTGACCCCACGCTTGCTGCTGGTCTTTACTTACTGTTTCTGTAACAGAATCAAATAAAGGCAGCTCTTTTAAGGCAGCACTAAATTGCTCAACAGCATTGATGAGTTTTTTATTGTCATTCTGCTTTTGACGAACAACAAACACCACTTTATCACTCATGGTATTTGCTATGGTATCAAACGCGTGTTGAGCAACCGTATCTTGTTGATTATCAGGCAGTAGCGCTAATATATTGGTCTCGACAGGAAGAACGCCCTTTGTGTTGGCTTGATAAACAAATAGACCAACAAGTCCTAAAATTATCAATAACCAACTTAAAGCAAACTGTCGAGGCTTGAACCAGTTAGAAGGTAAATGCACGTAACTCTTCTTCTGTTAATGTAATTGGTTTGGTTGATTGCTTAGTAAACAGCATTTCTGTTACGTCCCCACGAACTTCACTTAACACAACGCGATTCAAGTAAGTACCGCCTTCGATTTTGATCGATTTAAACACACTATCAATCGGTGATGTGGTTGGTGTTAATAACAACGTCCATGCTTCTTTTTCGCCCGATAACGTTAAGGTGAAATTTTCCTTAATCGCATCAGTATCCCCCTTAAATAACGAAAGGAATAATCGCGTAAAGTAGAATGCCATTGGGTTTTGAGTGTCATTCATCACTTGGGCTTCACCATTTATTAACTGACGAAGTTTATTCTGCGTTAACGTCAATGTAATAGGGAATGGTTTAGTTTGTTGCCATAACAACCCTTTCTCATGATCCAATAAAAAAGATCCTGATGTTAATAGTGGCTGACTGAACATTTGCATCGTTCTAACTTGCTGAAAGTCACCACGTACTAACGCTGACTGAGCGAGTTGCTGCTGTAAATCATTTACATCAAAAGCAAAACTATTTGCACTGAATAAAACGCTTAACGACAATAACAAGGTTGAGATGTATCGTTTAATGCTATGCATTCTGGTAAGCCTCTACTTTATCGGTAAATGCTTTAGGTGATACAAAGCACATTTCGTCGTTTTTCATCTCAACAGCAACCTGCATCGTATGCCCTCTTGTCATTCTGACTCCAGATTCCGCATCATAGATAACATAATCTACACGCATACGATTCTCCCATTCAGTCAGTGTTGCCACCACTCGAATGGTGTGGTCGTAACGTATGGATTTAGTGTATCGGACACCAACATCAATGATTGGCCAGAGATAACCAGATTCAACCATATCGTTATAACTGTATCCGATTTTTTTCAGCATCTCATGACGAGCAGTTTCAAAAAATCGGAAATAGTTTCCGTGGTAAATGATGCCCATTGGGTCCGCATCTTGAAAAGCAGTTGTGATCAACACTTCTGAACTTAATACGTTCAACGTTGATGATCCATCAGCATTAATCACAGTGTTTGACATTAATATAGCGTCCAATGTTGTTGTTGAATTTTAGTAATAAAATTACGTAGGTCTTGTTCTAACGGGCGATCTTCATCTACAAAAGCAAATTCAGATAAGACCGCATCACGCATTGTTTTCAGCTCAACACTTAACTCATCATTATTTAGTTCGCCTTGTCTCTCACGTAACACTAACGCTTGAGTTGCCGCTAATAGAGAAGCTGAAGTTACTTGCTCAGTTAACTGAAGAACACGTAAGCAATCACGAGAAGCAATGGTCCCCATACTCACTTTATCTTGGTTGTGACATTCTGTTGAACGAGAGAATACACTTGCTGGCATCGTGCCTTTAAGTGCTTCTGCTGTCCACGCTGAGATACCAATTTGTACCGCTTTAAAGCCATGGTTAATTGGTTTACGAGCGCCAGTTGCGCCAGTTAGGTTGAATGGTAGGCCGTTGTTGAACTTATAATCCATTAACTGTGCCATTTGGCGATCAAGTAGATCAGCAATGTTAGCAACCGCTGTTTTCAGCATGTCCATCGCCATGGCAATGTGACCACCGTAGAAATGACCGCCATGAAGAACACGCTCATTATCACCATCAATAATTGGGTTATCGTTAGCACTGTTCAATTCGTTCTCAATCATTTGACGTAAGAACGGTAGGCTATCTTGAAGAACCCCAATAACGTGAGGCGCACAGCGTAAAGAATAACGGTCTTGCAGGCGATCACTGTTTCTTGGTGGTGTTTCGTTGTGTAAATCAGAACGTAACCACGAAGCGATTTGTTGTTGACCCGGATGCGGTTTTACGGCAAATAATGCTTCGTCAAAGTGAAAGTCATTACCTTGCATGCCAACAGAAACCATTGCGGTGATCTTGGTTGCCATTTGCGCTAGGTACTCAGCACGTTTATAGGCTAAACATGCCAACGCCGTCATTACTGACGTACCATTCATTAACGCTAAACCTTCTTTTGGCTTCAACTTAATTGGTGTGATATTTAATTCTTTAAAGACATCAGCCGTTGCGCGAATTTCACCTTTATAGATCACTTCACGCTCACCAATCAGAGCTGCTGCAAGGTAAGAAAGCGGCGTTAAATCACCACTTGCGCCCACTGAACCTTCTTGAGGAATTCGTGGTGAAATACCATGATTAATAAGCGTTACAATTTGATTTAATAAATCATGAGTTACGCCCGACACTCCTTGAGATAACGAACATAAACGAGTCGCTAATACCGCACGTGCTTGTTGTTCATCTAGGTTCTCACCTAAACCACAACCATGAAAGCGAGTTAAATGTAATGGCAACTCATCCACTAAGTCCATTGGGATAGCAACCGTACAAGAATCTCCGTACCCGGTTGTCACACCATAAATCACCCCTTCTTCTTTTAAAAGGCGCTCTAGGAACTCAACACCACGGTCAATTTTAGCAGTAAATGCATCAGAGTTATTAAGTTGTGCATCAGCACCATTTGCAATTTCAACAACGTCTTCAATCGTCAGACGTCCCTTACCAAATGTAATTGAATTAGTTGTCATCTTTCTTTCCAGTTAACTGCCAAAAATTAAAAAAGTTATACCACTGCGATGGTGCTTTCAGTGTGAAATGCTCCAATCGTTGGGCATAATTTTGTACGACTTCTTGCAAAGCTTCTTCTCGCTTACCGCGAGGTAATGTAATTTGTTCTGAGAACGGTTCAAAATACACATCAAAACGTGGCTCTTTTTGTGAATCATCACGCAAGCCAAACATAAGGTAAACCGGTTGTTTTAAGATAGAAGCCAGCATAAATGGCCCCTGCGGGAACGGCGCTGGTTTACCTAGGAAGTCCGCCCAAATAACACGATCTTCTTTAGTCACTGAAGTACGATCACCAACAATAACAATCCACTCACCTGCATCTATCTTTTGCTGTAATAAAATAGCGGTATCAGGCCCCATTTTACTGACTTGAATCACATTAACCTCAGATTGAGGATTAACCGTTTTCATTACTGCATTAAAACGCTCTGCATGTTCAGTAAACACCAGTGCGTTAATTTTAAGATCTTTGTGTCGACGACTCAGAGCACGACATAACTCTAGGTTACCCAAATGTGAACCTAACATTACGATGCCTTTTTCACGTTGAGATAACGCTTCATAATGCTCAGTACCATGCACAATTAAATTCTTTTCAGAAAAATCACCACGCCATGCCGCCAGTTTATCTAACATAGTTTCACCAAATGAAACTAAATGACGATAAGGAGTGAGTTTGTCAGGCAGTGCAATGCCTTTAACCCGAGCGTAGGCATTTACTTGTTGAATAAAATCATCAGACGCTTGTTTTACAGAGCCACCACGTAAGTAGTAATACGCCATCACTGGCTTAAGTAATAACGAGAAAACACGACGACCAAAAGTAGAATACACCCACAACAACAACTGCATTCCGATGATAGTGCCACGCTCAGCATGAGACGACCAATGATCGTCTTGTATGGCTTTTCGTTTTAATAATGACGGGATTCGTGGCAGCATGCCAAAAAACAACTTAGTGTGCATCCAACTGATTTTAACGTTATCCCATAAAGCATCAAAATGAGAGATGCCATCTTCAGGGTAAATTACACGTGTATTGATAAAACGGATATCTGTATCATTCCAATACATACGGACCATTATTTCGGTATCAAAATCCATTCTTTGCCCAAAAACAGCACGCTCAAGAACGCTAATAGTTGGCCCTATTGGATAAGAACGAAAACCACACATACTGTCTTTAATCGCAAAAGAGAGCGTCTCTATCCATACCCAAACATGTGTGACATAGCGCCCATACAAGCGAGATTTAGGCACGCTTTCATCATAGATTGGTTGGCCAGAGATCAACGCTGTGGGATGAGCTTGTGATTCTTGAATCAGCTTAGGTAATGCTTCTAAATCATGTTGACCGTCAGCATCAATTTGAATCGCATGGCTGAAGCTTTGCTGATACGCAGCTTCTATCCCTGCAATTACAGCTCCGCCTTTGCCTTGATTCTCAGCTAATGTAATTAAGGTTACTCCTTTATTACTTGCCGCTACATCCATTAATATCTGTTTTGTTTCTCTATTGCTGCCATCATCAACAATCAACATTGGATAACCAAAACTGAGTAATGATTTCACCACTGCTGGAACTGTTTTGCCGTGGTTATAACAAGGAATAAGAAAACAAGGACGGAAGGTTGTCATGTTATTGTCCTAATAAAATTCGGCCAGAGGAATGTTTACTCACACTCTCGCCTTGTTTAGAACTAAAAGCAAAATACAGTTTTTCTTTATCTTTAATCCACTTTAACTCTAGTTCAACATGAGTATTCGGCAGGATTGGTTCTTGAAACTTCAGAACTTCCATCCCTTTAAAGACAGAATTTGCCTGCAAATATTTTTGACCATAATAAATAGCCCAATCCACCTGGGTCACACCGGGTAATAATGGGTGATTAGGAAAATGCCCCGTAAAATCTAAAAGATCATCATCCACTCGCATAGAAATAACTATGCTAGATTGATTGTCATCTTGAACTGACAGATCAGTCGAAATAATTGTCGGTTTACGTTTTGTCATGAGTGCTTCTTTTAATCATTAACATCATTAAATAGCTGCTGTAAGTCGTGCATTTGACGCTTACCTTGGCTATTCAATGGAATTTCTTTAACCGCCCTAAAGCGACGTGGAATACCAACAGGTTCTAACCACTCTCTTAATTCAGAGCGTAACTTTAACCAAAACTTACCTTTAGAGCCTTGTTGTATTGATTTGTTCCCTGCATCTGAAAGAACGATAACCGCACCCAACACGGTACGTTTCGCTTCTTCCATTGGGATCACAGCCGCTTCATTAATCCATTCAAGCTGCATTAAACGTTTTTCAACTTCAGTCAGTGAAAGCCGTTTCTCTTCAATTTTAATGACTCTATCGACTCGCCCTTTTAGCATGAACTGTCCATTATCTAACAAATCACAGTAATCACTGGTCGGATACCAAAGCTCATCATCAATAAACGGAGATAACAGCTCTAAGCAATGTTCGATATTCAATCGTGCTTTATGAGAAGGGAAAAAAGTCCATAATGATGTCGGCTCAACCTGTTGTCGATAACCTACCCCACCCGTTTCGGTACTCCCATAAACTTCAAACGGACGCAAAGATAATTTCTGCTCGCTTTGGTCTGCCCCTTCAATGGCTAACGGGCCACCAGAAGAAAATACCATTTGATAACGATTGTAACCTTCATGATCAGCAAGGCGCTTTAATAATGCAGGGCTGCAAATTAGCGTCTTCTGATGTTCTGGGCGATGAGATAAAATTTGCTCAGGATAAGCAAAATTATTACAACTGAATGCACGCCCTGCACATAATGGCCATAGTACTCTGAATAATAAGCCGTAAATATGTTGGTGAGAGACAGTGCTGTAAATCTCTGATGAACCGAGTTGATTACCCCAAAGTGACTCAAGTTGTTGAATTTCGTTATCCAACAATTGCAGCGTTTTTTTAATTGGCTTTGGAGTATCAGTAGAGCCTGATGTAAATAAAGTAAGGCAAACTTGATTCAATACTAATGGAGATAACGGAACAGAGGCATCAGTAGTAATATTTGAATACTCTACATGCCTTTCACATGGCATGATTTGAATAATGTCATCATGCAATAGTGCATCAAAATGTTCAGACAATTCAGTGAGTGCCGCGGGTTGATGGTTGCCCGGTAAAATGATGTGCTTATTAGCATGAGCTAGCGCAAGAAAAGAAACAGCAAATTGATAACTGTCACCAAAACACAGCGCCCACTTAGTCTCTGGTTGATGCGAAAGAAAGCCACATACTCGTTGAACGTCCGCTTGAAATCTCTGATAGCTAATATGATTATGCTGTTCATCAAAGCAGACGACATGAGTAAGAGTGTTTTGTAAAACTACATCAGAGAGAGATTGATAACTCATGCTTCTTTTCTCTTTATCCATTGACGAACTAACCATTCACTAACAAACAAGGTGCCAATCAATAAATAGCTAATAAAACCGTTATACAACATCCATACTTTCATATCTAAAAAGCAGGTAGAAAGTGAAATAGAACCATTAATAACAAAAAATACACACCACACTTTTGTGACTGTTCGAGTGTACGCAACACCACTAGGTGGAAGATCTGGTTCTTGAAGGCGAGCAAATCGCTCTATCATGCTTTGTGGCTGAAATAGACTCCAACAAAAGACGATAAACATAACCACGTTGACAATAACAGGGTAGAAAGTAAACCACCCTTCAGAGCGAAATACCCAACCAAGACCAGCAAGAATAATCCCTGCCGCTCCACTAATCATCGCGATGTATTTAAGCTCTTTAATTGGAACCTGTTTGCCACCGACCATTCGCACTACAAACAACACCGCCAGCACGCCTGCTACTGTCGTAATTCCACCAAAATGGAGACCGTAGTAAACCGCTAGCGGATAAGCAAGCAGTGCAATGGCTGACAATACCGTCAGCCAACGCATTATTTTAGAAGTGCAGCGACAGAGTTAACGACATCTTCAACAGTACGAACCTCTTTAAATTCTTCTGGTTTGATTTTTTTGCCTGTTACTTTTTGTAAGTGAACAACCAAATCAACCGCATCGATACTGTCCAAATCAAGATCGGTATACAGTTGAGCATCAAGGGTAATATCTGCTTCATCGATTTCAAATAACTCAACTAATGCTGTCGTTACTTGTTCTAATACTTGTTCCTTATTTACATCTGTCATGACTTACTCTCTTACGCTTTATTTTCAGTAATGTAAGCAGCCAAGTTTGCTACTGACGCAAAATGTTCACGAGTTTGAGTATCGTCAGCATCTAATACTAGGTTGTACTGCTTTTTTATCGCTAAACCTAATTCTAAGGCATCAATAGAATCTAAACCTAAACCGTCACCAAATAATGGGGCTTCTGTTTCAATATCATCTACAGAGATATCTTCTAGGTTAAGCGCTTCAATAATTAATTGTTTAATTTCGTTATGTAATACTTCCATCAATAACCTACTTATTTTCTTTTGATGTTTTAAATTTATTTTGTGGATACAAGGCTGTATCTAAAAATCGATTTACGTTTCGAGCCGCTGACGACGAAGAATCAGCGTCTTCAATGTATGGAGCAATGGCTACCTTATCTTTCACTTGCACATGAAAGAATGGGCGCACATCTGGAACTTGATACCATTTTGCTTCTTTAGTTAAGAAACTTGGCGTTACCGTGACATGAATAATGCGTAAATCACTTTCACTACGAACGGCTATTTGTGCCGCGCCACGCTGCAGTTTAGATTTAAGACCAGGTGTTGTCCGTGTTCCTTCAGGGAAAACTAACAATACATTTCCTGAATTTAACTTACCTGAACACTCTTCTAAAAATGCTTCTGGTTCACGATTTGGAATATACCCCGCCGCTCTCACTATCCCGCGAATAAAAGGATTATGCCATAGCGCCGCTTTTACAATGCAGTCACATTGCGGTAATTGTGAAGCAATTAAAACATAATCAATCAAGCTAGGATGATTAGCGATAATTAAACAGCTTTTATCATTTTTTAAGAGCTCAGCACCGTCAAACTGATAACGAATAGCACGACTGTAATGCATGGTTTTACAAAACAATAAAAAGCTACGTTGAATAATCAATTGCACACGCATCTCTCGTTGTTGCGCATTCTTTGCGGTAAACGTAAGCGTAGGAAAAATGATAAATGTTAAACACAGGGCGCCAATACCAAAAAGAGAGAAGCAAAGCCCTGTTGCCACTATTCGCCAATATTTATCTATCCGTGAAAATACCGTCATTTATTTATTACGAGTCCATATCCATTGAGTTGATTGACTATTAACCTTCCATTGATCATTTGATCCTACTAAGTTAGCAATACATTGCAACCCATGAGGTAAAACTTCGAGGCTAACTGATGGTTTATTGCTCCACTCAACCCGAATATCTTCTCCAACGCTTAAAATCAGCCCTAATGCATAACCCTGATACGCTTCTTTCTCGAATATTTCATAATGAGAAGGAAGCGGCTCATCAAAATCAACAACGAGAACGCGATGATTAGGATTGTCATATAAATATGCGGATGCTTCGATTAATGCAGAGTGGAACGTGTTCTCTCCAGCAG
The DNA here is from genome assembly GCF_057368585.1 of Aliivibrio thorii. Classification (NCBI taxonomy): domain Bacteria; kingdom Pseudomonadati; phylum Pseudomonadota; class Gammaproteobacteria; order Vibrionales; family Vibrionaceae; genus Aliivibrio; species Aliivibrio thorii. Next base: position 2,063,042 of record NZ_CM170654.1, read on the forward strand.
CAATAGATGTCACAGGAATGGATTGTTTTGCAGTAATAGTAAATAAGCCAGCCGCCGTATTATGCACTGACTGAGAAAATGCCATTGGAGAGGCATCATTTCCATTTAAAATATCTTCTAATAATGCACTGGTTCTTGTCAGTTCACCGTGACGACTGGCAAATACCAAATAATCCACATTTTGATTTTCAATTAATCGTAAAGCAGTTTGAACGGCTAATTTACTTAATGAACTCATTCTACGTCGTGCCATTGCAGGAATTTTATCAACTGACGCTTTTTCACCTTTCGGCCAAGTGAAGTTAGTTTCTTGCCATTGTTGCCACGCAGTTTTGCTTTCTATGCCTGCCGAAATTGCGTGCCAATCGATAATATTAAAATTTGCGTATGCCATGATGCCCACTAATAGTAAAAACATTACATTTTGTAACTCTACTCGTATAGGATATATGAATTCAGTGACTTGGCGCAAATACAAAAACGGCAAGCCATTCTGTAAAAAACATAAAAATAGATAATTAAAGGATATTAACGATGAAAATTTCAGCACCATTATTGCTAACGAGTGGCTTATTATTTTTATCCGGATGTACCAATGTTATGACATTAAATGATGCTAAAACTGGTGACAATTTATTACAAACCAACAAGCAAGTTTATACTTTGGTAAACTTGCACCCAGGCGCTAGCCGACTTAAGCTTTATTCAGTTAATTATCAACAAGATGGTTTAATACCATTATGCACAAAAATAGATATAGTTAATGTTCAAAACAAGCGCCTTACCTTTAAAATAGACGGGACTGATGGACAATACGTTCTTGATAAACACAGCTCATCTCCTGACTTTTCAACGTATTTAAGTCACTATTTTGGTACGGAATGCAACACCTCAAAAATACAAAAACTCAGTATATTAGACCAACAAGGGATCAAAGAAGGTATTGCTAAAGAAGGCATGACAAAAGAAGGGGTGAAATATGCGATCGGCTTCCCACCAGAACATAAAACTCCAGATTTAAATAGTGATGAATGGCTATATTGGAAAAACCGATTTAATACATTCAGAGTCGAATTCAAAGATAATCTCGTTTCTAATATCGTTGATTAATCGACTGTTCTTTATTTCATATCGGTGGTTTCTTGCTTTTGAACAAAGTTTCACTTTAAACCCCTGATATGATCCATTCATCTTCTAATAATATGGTTAATTTCGTGACTCAATATAAAAATGACCCTTTCAACGCACTAGAAGCCAAGACTGAAGCTCAAAAACTGTCTTTTGCCCCTATCGTTTTCCATACCGCTCGTACACTTAGAGATCTTGGTATCCTCGCAGCACTTGATAAAGCAGCAAGCCAAGGTCTAAACGCAAAACAACTAGTAGAAGATACTGGCGTGTCTGAATACGGTGTTAAAGTTCTTCTTGATATGGCACTTAGCGCACATATCGTGACATGGAATGAGCCTAATTATATCCTTGCCAACTTAGGTCACTTTTTATTACACGACGGCATGACTAATGCTAATTTAGATTTCACCGCGGATGTTTGTTACGCTGCAATGATGCACCTAACCGAAGCAATTCAAGAAGGCACTCCTGCGGGCTTAAAAGAGCTTGGGGACTGGCCAACGATTTACGAAGGCTTATCTCGATTACCTGAGAAAGCAAAAGAAAGTTGGTTTAAGTTTGATCATTTCTATTCTGACCGTTCATTCCCTATTTTATTAGAAAAAGTATTAAGTCAAAAACCAAAACGTCTTTTTGATATCGGCGGTAACACGGGTAAATGGGCCTTACAGTGCTGTAATTACGATAAAGATGTTGAAGTAACGATTATTGACCTTCCACAGCAAATTGAAATGGCATTAAAAAATGCAAAGCAACAAGGTTTTGCTGATCGTATTAACGGACACCCTACCAATATGCTTGATAAAACCCTGCCATTACCTCAAGGGGCTGATGTATGGTGGATGAGTCAGTTTTTAGATTGCTTCTCTCCTATGGAAATTTTAAGTATCCTAAAACGCGTACGTGCGGCAATGTCTGCTGATGCAAAAGTTTATATTCTTGAACTATTTTGGGATGAGCAAAAATACGATGCCGCGTCATACAGCTTAAATGCAACATCACTGTACTTCACGTGTTTAGCTAACGGTAACAGCCGTTTCTATCGTTGCAGCGATTTCTTAGAAATTATTGAAGAAGCTGGCTTTACGGTTGCTGAGCAAACTAATAATATTGGTTTAGGTCATACATTACTGGAACTTCGTGCTAAATAATCCTATTTTTAATTAATACGTCCATAACTATTATAAATATTTATCATCATCACTTTAGTCTCTTTTCGCAACTTAAAGTGATGATTTTTGTCTTGATTAGGAGCGCTTGTGCTATCACCACAATCAACCCAAGTTGCCATCATTGGTGCTGGGCCATCAGGGGCTATTGCTGCTGCACTATTAAAAAAACATAATATTGATTGTGTTATTTTAGAAAAATCCACATTTCCTCGCTTTTCAATCGGGGAAAGTTTACTTCCTGCCTGCATGGAGTCGATAAAAAAGGCAGGAATGCTTGAAGCAGTAAAAAAAGCTAATTTCCAATATAAAGATGGTGCTGCTTTCCATTTTGATGGTACGTTCACTTCATTTGATTTTACTAATAAGTTTTCAGAGGGTGCAGGGACAACTTACCAAGTTCAGCGTGGCAACTTTGATAAAGTACTTGCTGACAGTGCTCAAGAGCAAGGGGTAGAAATTCGTTACCAACATGAAATTACTGATGTTGATATTTCTCAACCTAAAGCGCTCCTTTCTGTGTTAGATACTCAAGGTAACCCTTATCAAGTTGAAGCAGACTTTATCTTGGACGCGAGTGGATTCGGTCGTGTATTACCAAGATTGTTAAACCTAGAAGAACCTTCTTGTTTACCACCACGAAAAGCCATTTTCACTCACCTTACTGATAATATTATTAGCGAAGGTTATGACAGAGATAAAATCCTTATTTCTGTACATCCAATCAACACGCAAGTGTGGTACTGGTTAATCCCATTCAGTAATGGAACCTGTTCTTTTGGTGTGGTTGGTGAGCCTGAGTTTTTTGCAGATTACCCTAGCGATAATCTCCAGGCATTAAAGCAGTTGGCAACTGAAGATAACAACCTCAAGCAATTACTTGCCAATGCCGAGTACCCAAATCCATGTGGTGAGATCATGGGTTATTCAGCCAATGTCACCAAGCTGTTTGATCGTAACTTTGCACTTTTAGGTAATGCGGGAGAATTTCTTGACCCTGTATTTTCTTCTGGTGTAACCATTGCGATGAAATCGGCAGAGTTGGCTGCTGAGGCATTGATTAAACAATTTAACCAAGAAGAGGTTGATTGGCAGGTTGATTACTCAGACAAGCTAATGAAGGGCGTAAATACGTTCCGTTGCTATGTGGAAGGCTGGTACGAAGGAACATTTCAAGATGTTATCTTCCATGAGGATTCAAACCCTAAAATTAAACAAATGATCTGTGCTATTTTGGCAGGTTATGCGTGGGATGAAGAGAATCCATTTGTGGCGGAGCCTGAACGACGTTTAAAAGTGATCGCTGAATTATGTAAGCCATTAATTAAATAATTCAATACTCACTCCATGATAACAAAAGGCATCCAACCTCTAGATTGGGTGCCTTTTATATTTTTGAGATATCAGTCTTATGCCTGCTCACTCTCGATAACCGCTTTTAAGCTATGTGGATGCAATTTAATACACACACCTTGATATTTAAAAGCAACGGTATAATTTGCAATTCGCTCTGCATCACCCGATGGACAACTCTGTTTTACTTTAACGCCTAAAGACGCCAAGCTCTCCCACTTCTCTTCTAACATTGGAAACGTTTTAAATACATATTCCAGAAACGCTTCTTGAGAATTAACATCGCATGGGATGACCCACTCTACATGCTCCCAACCTTGCTGCGGATAACTTTTTCCACCAGGATATGGCAACTCTAAACATTCAATAGGCCAACCACTAACCTCTAAAGATTGATTAAAACCTAGAGCGATAATTGGACGACCATTGATCTCGTTATTCGACCATTCTTCAGCTTGTTGTAACCACGCTTTATGCGCTGACTCTGCAACACTACGATCATTAATTCGTAAAGCGATATGATCCGCTTGATAACCGGTAAGGTCTAATCCCAATACATCAAGTAAGATTTGGATTCTATCCATAAAAGCAGGTAAAGAATTAATTAACTGTTGAGGTTCTAATTGTTGTTCTTTTAATAATAACGATGACATAAAGGTAACTTAACCATTAAAAGTAAGAAACGAATTGTAGCAACCTCTTTACTTGATGTTTAGCGTCTTAAGAAAAAATAGCAGAAACTATTAAATATCCCCTGTTTTATTGCTATTATTAGCGACTATTTTGCTTTCCATGCAACAGCATTCCTGTTTAACAGCGATATGAAGGATAACTCTTTGAATATTCAATCACTTATTAACGACAAAGTTTCTCAAGCCTTAGAAGCAGCCGGCGCGCCAGCAGGCAGCCCTGCCGCAGTTCGTCAATCTGCAAAAGCTCAATTTGGTGACTACCAAGCTAACGGCGTAATGGGCGTAGCTAAACGACTAGGTACAAACCCACGAGAATTTGCTCAGAAAGTACTGGATGTTTTAGATCTTGATGGCATCGCTAGCAAAACTGAAATTGCAGGCCCTGGCTTTATCAATATTTTCTTGTCAGAAGAATTTCTAGCACAACAAGCAGAAGCCGCATTGGCTGATGAACGCCTAGGTGTTACTAAAGAAGAACAACAAAACATCGTTGCAGATTACTCTGCGCCAAACGTTGCAAAAGAAATGCACGTGGGTCACTTACGTTCAACTATCATCGGTGATGCTGTTGTTCGTACTCTTGAGTTTTTAGGTCATAACGTTACGCGTGCTAACCACATCGGTGATTGGGGTACTCAATTTGGTATGCTTATCGCAAACCTTGAGCGCATCCAAAAAGAGAAAGGCGAAGTTTCTATGGAACTGTCTGATCTTGAAGGTTTCTACCGTGAATCTAAAAAACTGTATGACGAAGACGAAGAGTTTGCCGTAACTGCTCGTGGTTATGTAGTTAAACTTCAAAGCGGCGATGAGTTCTGTGCAGAAATGTGGAAGAAACTTGTTGACGTAACTATGGTTCAAAACCAACGTAACTACGATCGTCTAAACGTATCACTTACTCGTGATAATGTAATGGGCGAAAGTATGTACAACAGCATGCTTGCTCCAATCGTTGCTGATCTTCAAAAGCAAGGTCTAGCAGTTGAGAGTGATGGTGCTCAAGTGGTTTACCTTGACGAATATAAGAACAAAGATGGCGAGCCTATGGGCGTTATCGTTCAAAAACGTGATGGTGGCTTCCTTTACACAACTACAGACATCGCTTGTGCTAAATACCGTTTCGAAGAGCTAAATGCTGATCGTGTTCTTTACTTCATCGATTCACGTCAACACCAACACCTAATGCAAGCGTGGACTATTGTTCGTAAAGCGGGCTATGTTCCTGAAAATGTATCTCTAGAGCACCATGCGTTTGGTATGATGCTAGGCAAAGATGGTCGTCCATTTAAAACTCGTGCTGGTGGTACTGTTCGTCTGGCTGACCTTCTTGATGAAGCTGAGCAACGTGCAGCTGCGTTAATCGAAGAGAAAAACAAAGACCTATCTACTGAAGAAAAAGCGAAAATTGCCACAACAGTTGCAATGGCAGCAGTTAAGTACTCTGACCTTTCTAAGCACCGTACTACAGATTACATCTTTGATTGGGACAACATGCTTGCATTTGAGGGCAACACAGCGCCTTACATGCAATATGCTTACACTCGTGTTGCTTCTATCTTCAGCAAAGCTGGCTTATCTATGGATGAGTTAACAGGCGAAGTTAAAATCACTGACGAAAAAGAAAAAGCACTTGTTTCTAAATTAATGCAATTTGAAGAAGCGGTTCAAGCAGTAGCAAGCGAAGGTCAACCTCACCTAATGTGTGCTTACCTATTTGAACTTGCGGGTCAATTCTCTAGCTTCTACGAAGCATGCCCTATTCTTAACAACGAAAATGAAGCTGTTAAGCAAAGCCGCTTGAAACTAGCTGCATTAACCGCGAAAACAATCAAACAAGGTCTAGACCTATTGGGTATTGAAACGCTAGAGCGTATGTAATATCAATAATATAGCCGAATAAAAAATGCCGCTAACGTGAGTTAGCGGCATTTTTTTATTAATATAAACAGCAAGAGTACGTAAACTCTTGCTGGGTCTTATCGTTAAATCTTAAATTGAGATACTTGCTCATTCAATGAATCAGCATGCATTTTTAGCTCTTGAGCTTGGCCTAGGCTGCTCTGAGCCGATAACATGATATCTTCACTGGTCTCTTTTATCGTCATCGTATTATCATTCATTTCAAGAATCACTTGGCTTTGCTCTTCTGCAGCTGTCGCAATTTGAGTAGCCATATCTGAAATTAATGCAATAGCTTGGTTACTTTCATTCAAACTGTCAGCGAGATGATCAATATCACTCACTGTTCCTTCCACCGTTTGTTTATTTGACTCCATTGCCTCAACTACTTTACTTGTCGATTTTTGCAATGTTTCAATCATTGAATAAATCTCTTGCGTTGAATCTTGTGTTCGTTTCGATAATACACGAACCTCATCAGCAACAACGGCAAAACCTCGACCTTGCTCACCAGCACGAGCCGCTTCAATCGCCGCATTCAATGCCAATAGATTCGTTTGTTCTGCAATAGCTTGAATCGTTACCAAAATCCCAGAAATAGAATTTACATGGCTATTTAACTCACTAATAACGTCTGTCGTATTTGATACTTCAAGCGCCAATTGTTGAACAGAGTGACGGGTCGAACTAGCTAACGTTAATCCATCTTCAGAATTTTTCGTTGATTGCTGAGCGGCAGTTGCCGTTTGAGCAGCATTCATCGCGATATCACTCGCTGCTCCGGACATTTGATTCATCGCTGTTGCTACAGAAATCAGATTTTCTTGCTGACTTTCTAAACTCTTCATTGTTAATTGGCTGTTTTCCACACCATGTGATGCGTCTTTTTCTAAATCCACACTTTGTTGATTGATATGACGGATCAGAGCGTGTTGACTATCTGTAAATACATTAAAGCTGTTTGCCAATTCACCAATTTCATCATGAGATTCGATTTTTAAGCGCTGTGTTAAATCACCATTACCATTAGCAATAGCACCTAATGCATGCGTAATTCGTAATAATGGAGCAAACATCAAATTCATCACATAAACCATGATAAGAATACTAAGTAATAAAACAATACCTGCACTCAATAACTGACTGGTTAATTGTGCTTTTAATGGCGCGTCTAATGTTTCTTTATCAATCGCAAGTAATAACGTCCAATTAAGATCTGGGATCGTCATTGCCCAGACCAGTTTTTCTTTGTTTTGTGAATCGAAGATCACTTGAGTAAGTTGTTTATTTTTAGATGCTTGCTCTACCTGCTGGATATTTAGTTGAGCACTCACTTTTGATATTGACTGTTGAACTAACTCTTTATCTTTGTAAGCAATGATCTTACCGCCTTTATCAATAAGTAATGCTTCCCCATTATCAGGCAAAGCCATTTCTGATACTTGCTTAATGAGAGTAGCAATTGATAAATCCGAAGCCACTACTGCATCATCAGTAGCTTTTGCTATTGTCACTACTGTATCTTTTAAGATTAGCTCTAGATAAGGCGAAGTGACTAAAGTTGAGCTTTGCTTTTGAGCATCCATATACCAATCGGCATCACGTAGATCTAAACCTGTTACGTCAAGAGTTGGATCTGACGTAAGTAAGCGGCCATCATAATAAGTATAATAACTGATTAAAAATCCACCTGAACTTTGTGCCAAATACAGCAAATCTTCGCTATCATTTTTGTGATTAGCTAAACCATTTACAATGCTTATTCTAAAGTTCATCCACTCGTCAATTTTTGTTGAGTGCAAATCAGAAAGGCGATTTAGTTGCTGTAATGCTGTTTCATACACATGTTTTTTTTGCTCGGAGTAACTCTGCCAAGAAAGAAGGAAAACAACAGAAACTAGCGACAAAAGGGTAATAAAAAGAATTTTTTTCTTTAATGAATAATTTTTCATATATACAACTATAAATATGTTTTGTTAAAAAAAACAAAATACACTTTATGCTTATTGTGAAAACACCATCGATGAAATCAAACTTATCCTTAATAAACTTCATTATTGAGTATCATTTAAGCGTTAAAAATGACTGACAACTTGTCAATCATCACGGACAAGAAAGCCGAACGTCTAAGGCTACTCTTAAACGTTCGGCTCTCATTTTTATCTTTTAAAGGGATTGCGGCGAGCAATTTATACTAATATTACATTAAAACCAACGTTCAAATTCACTTCGATCTAACTGTTTAAACGCTTTATTTAAAATATTAGCTAATTCTTTATAACGTGGCTGGCTCTTCATTGGCTCTAATGCAGCCCCTGATTCTATAATCTTTTGATATAACTCTCGGTACCAACTCGCGAGCGCTGGTGGTAATTTTGTATTCGCTCGATTACCTAACCACCAAAAGCCTTGTAATGGCATACTCAATGCAAATAACGCAATGATAATCGCTTGTGCCAACCCAGCTGTATTATTGAAAGCCATCTGGGTTAGTACGCTAATTACTGCAACTGCTGGCATTACCTTTACGGCAAACTTAGTTGCTTTAATTACACGATGTTCTGGGAACATTGGAGCTAACTCTTTTCGCTCAGGCCAAGTGTCCATGTAGGTTTGGCCGTCTCGAAATCGGAATAGAAAACCGTTTTCACTCATATTGCCCCCTTATATTCTAAACAAAAGTTTAATTATTCAAAAATATACAGAATAAACTTGATTAGAATTAATATTATCTTAAAATATTTTTGTTATCTTAGCGCACAATCGTTATCCTATGCGCTGATTTATTTTTTTGCTGTAGTTCTACTATAAGCTAAAATAGGATAAATCGGCAAGGACTGCTGTAATGCTCTTTCTAAGGATAGCCAACTTTTTTATGCAAATGCGGTAATAATCTTCTGAATTAACTGTATTTGTCATTGTTATGTCATTTACGACATAACTTTAATTACTGATGAATAAATAGGTATTTATACATGTCTAAGCTGGTTTTAGTTTTAAACTGCGGTAGTTCTTCTCTTAAATTTGCGGTTGTTGACGCAGAATCTGGTGCAGAGCACTTAACTGGTCTTGCTGAGTGTCTTGGTCTTCCTGAAGCTCGTATGAAGTGGAAACTTGATGGCAAGCACGAAGCTCAACTAGGTGAAGGTGCAGCTCACGAAGAAGCACTAGCGTTTATGGTAGAAACTATTCTTGCTTCTAAGCCAGAGCTTAAAGCTAACCTAGGCGCTATCGGTCACCGTATCGTACACGGTGGTGAGCAATTCACTAAGTCAGCACTAATCACTGACGAAGTACTTAAAGGTATTCAAGACGCTGCAACTTTTGCACCTCTTCATAACCCTGCTCACATCATCGGTATCGAAGCTGCGAAGCACAACTTCCCAGAACTTCAAAACGTTGCTGTATTTGATACTGCGTTCCACCAAACTATGCCTGAAGAGTCTTTCCTATACGCTCTTCCATACAACCTATACACTGACCACGGCATCCGTCGTTACGGTATGCACGGTACTTCTCACCTGTTCATCACTCGTGAAGTAGCTGGTTTACTAAACAAGCCAGTTGAAGAAGTTAACATCATCAACTGTCACCTAGGTAACGGCGCATCTGTATGTGCAATCAAGAACGGTGAATCTGTAGATACTTCTATGGGTCTTACTCCTCTTGAAGGTCTAGTAATGGGTACTCGTTGTGGTGATATCGATCCTGCGATCGTTTTCCACCTACATGACGCACTAGGTTACTCTGTTGAGCAAATCAACAACATGCTAACTAAAGAGTCTGGCCTACAAGGTCTAACTCAAGTGACTTCTGACTGTCGTTTCGTTGAAGACAACTACGGCGAGAAAGAAGAAGCAACTCGTGCGATGGATGTATTCTGTCACCGTCTAGCTAAATACGTTGCAGGTTACACAGCAACTCTAGAAGGTCGTTTAGACGCAATCACTTTCACAGGCGGCATCGGTGAAAACTCTGCTCCAATCCGTGAAATGGTTCTTAACCGTCTAGGTATCTTCGGTATCGAAGTTGATGGCGAAGCTAACCTTAAAGCGCGTTTCGGTGGTGAAGGTACTATCACTACAGCAAACAGCCGCATCCCTGCAATGGTTATCTCTACTAACGAAGAGCTAGTAATCGCAGAAGACACAGCTAAATTAACTGGTCTATAATATATCTCCTAAAAGGCTAGCCATTAGGTTAGCCTTTTTTCTTTCTATGGCTTTATTTTTTCAATAAGGTCTCTTGCCCCAATAGTGTAGAGGAATCTTCCATGTCTCGTACTATTATGCTTGTTCCAATCAGTGCTGGTGTTGGTCTAACTAGCGCAAGTTTGGGTGTTTTACGTTCTATGGAACGTAAAGGCGTAAGCGTTTCTTTTTACAAACCTATCTCTCAACCTCGTCACGGTGGTGATCAACCTGATCTAACTACTTCAATTGTGACTAGCAGTAGTGATATTAAAGCAGCAGAACCTACAACAGTTTCTCGTGCAGAAGAACTTCTACGTAACGATCAAACTGATGTTCTTTTAGAAGAAATCGTTGCTCGTTATAAGTCAATCAGTGAAGACACTGATGTGACGCTTATCGAAGGTCTTGTTCCTACTCGTAAGCACCCATTTGCTAACCAATTAAATGGTGAAATCGCAAAAACACTGGGCGCTGAGATTGTGTTTGTAGCTACTCCTGGTACAGATAATCCTTCTCAACTTAAAGAGCGTATCGAAGTAGCATGTTCTAACTTCGGCGGCACTAAGAACAAACAAATCGCTGGCGTTATCATCAACAAGCTAAATGCACCTGTTGATGAAGCGGGCCGTACTCGCCCTGACCTATCTGAAATCTTTGATGATGCAGATGCTACGACTAAAACTAACCTTGAAGTAATGCAAATCTTCAATTCTAGTCCTATTCGTGTTCTTGGTTGTGTGCCTTGGAAAATCGATCTAATCGCTACGCGTGCTATCGATATGGCTAAACACCTTAATGCTGAAATCATCAACGAAGGTGACATCGCGACTCGTCGTATTAAGAGCATCACTTTCTGTGCACGTTCTCTACCGCACATGATTGAGCACTTCAAACCAGGTTCTCTACTAGTAACTTCTGCTGACCGTCCTGACGTTATCGTTGCTGCATGTCTTGCTGCAATGAACGGCGTAGAAATCGGTGCGATCTTACTGACTGGCGGTTACGAGATCCCTCAATCAATTGCTGAACTTTGTAAGCCTGCTCTAGAGTCTGGTCTTCCAATCTTCACAGCGCAAGGTAACACTTGGCAGACTTCTCTAAATCTACAAAGCTTCAGTCTTGAAGTTCCTGCAGATGATAAAGAGCGTATTGAGTTTGTTAACGAGCATGTTGCTAGCCACATTGATGGCCCTTGGATTGACTCTCTATCTGAAGGTACTGAAGGCATTCGTCGTCTAAGCCCACCAGCATTCCGTTACCAGTTAACTGAATTTGCTCGTAAAGCAGCTAAACGTATCGTTCTTCCTGAAGGTGATGAGCCTCGTACAGTTAAAGCTGCGGCTATCTGTGCTGAGCGTGGTATCGCGACTTGTGTTCTTTTAGGTAATCCTGAAGAAATCCGTCGTGTTGCTGCGCAACAAGGTGTTGAACTTGGTGCTGGCGTTGAGATCATCGATTCTGAAGCTGTACGTGAAAACTACGTTGCTCGTTTAGTTGAGTTACGTGGCGCGAAAGGCATGACTGAAGTTGTGGCTCGTGAGAAACTACAAGATTCAGTATTCCTTGGTACTATGATGCTTGAAGCGGGTGAAGTTGACGGTCTTGTGTCTGGTGCGGTTCATACCACAGCAAACACTATCGTTCCTCCGTTCCAGATCATCAAAACAGCACCAGATGCTTCTATCGTATCTTCAATCTTCTTCATGCTTCTGCCTGATCAAGTTCTTGTATACGGTGACTGTGCGATCAACCCTGATCCAACAGCTGAGCAACTTGCTGAAATCGCTATCCAATCTGCTGACTCTGCAGCGGCATTTGGTATCGACCCTCGCGTTGCAATGATCTCTTACTCTACTGGTGAATCTGGTAAGGGTGCAGACGTTGATAAAGTACGTGAAGCAACAAAACTTGCTCAAGAAAAACGTCCTGATCTAATGATCGATGGTCCTCTGCAGTACGATGCTGCAATCATGGAAAACGTAGCTGCTTCTAAAGCACCTAACTCTCCTGTTGCAGGTAAAGCGACTGTATTTGTATTCCCAGACCTAAACACTGGTAACACAACATACAAAGCCGTTCAACGTTCTGCTGACCTAGTATCTATCGGTCCAATGCTTCAAGGTATGCGCAAGCCAGTAAATGACTTGTCTCGTGGCGCTCTAGTAGACGATATCGTTTACACAGTAGCTCTAACGGCTATCCAAGCATCTCAAGCTGAGCAAGCTGAAGAAAAAGTAATTAACTAATTTTATGCTCTAGCAATAGAGTTTAGTTAACGAAAATAGAAAGACACGCGATGCAAATTGCGTGTCTTTTTTTGTGCTTAAAGCAGGGACTAGGGACGAGTAATTAGGGTCTAGGTGGCGAACAGAACTAGGAACTTAGAATAACCCTCGGATATTGTAAGTGAAGCATAACCTCTCTTTTGATCTTCTCTCGTCCCTAATAACTAATCCCTTGCCCCTTTGACCCATAAAAAAACGAGAACCAATTGGCTCTCGCTTTTATTTATCACTTTAATCTAAGTTAAGCGACTATCGTATGTAAGTTGTCATTAACTCATCTTTGTATACAGGGCGATACCAGACACGCTCTGCCTCTTGGCAACACTGAGTCTTGTCACACCCAATAAGCTCACGAGTTAACTTCCCTTTCTTCACCCAGAGCTCAAGCATTGCATCGACACCATCTTCACTCATACTGAACTTCTTAGCTAAAGTAATGCGTTCAACTCGACCTTGTTCATCAATGTACTGTTTAAGCTCTGTTAATATCATACTAAGGCTGCCTCTTGTTGCTCTACTTCTTTACTCTTGTGTTTCAAGGCAAGATAAGTAACAGCCATTGCGATTAGCGAAATTGCAATCCACATGCTGCTTGTCATTGGTGCATTAGAGAAATTCGCAATTTGGTAATACAGCGTTGCTGATACGTAAGCTAATAGCATTGTCCAGCCCGCAATAAAGTAAGAGTACTGACGACCAAACTCACGCATATACGCACCCATTGCAGCCACGCATGGAGTGTAAAGAAGAATAAAGATTAAGTAAGCCATCGCACTTGCGCTTGTCACAAAGTGAGCTTGTAAATTACCAAAGATTGAATCAGCAACACCTTGGTCTTCTGCAACAGCACTAGAGTCTGTTAAGTCACCCACTTCAACACCTAATGGATCTGAATAGCTTAAACCTGATAGGTTGTCAGGAATAGACATCACCGCCTCTTCAAGACTTGCCATTAAATCAAACTCAGCACCTTCATCAGCTGGATCTGAATATAAGCTGTTTAATGTACCGACTACGGCTTCTTTTGCAAAAATACCGGTAATAATACCCACGGTTGCTGGCCAGTTATCTTCTTGAATACCAATTGGCGCTAATACTGGAGTTACGATTTGAGCGGCTTTTGATAATACAGAGTTTTCACTGTCTTCGTTACCAAATGAACCGTCCATACCCAATGAGTTAAAGAAGCTTAAAATAGTTACAACAACAACAATCGTTTTACCTGCACCAAGAACAAAGCGCTTCAGTTTCTGCCATGTTTTAATCATGATGTTACGTATTGTTGGAAATTCATAATCTGGAATTTCCATGATGAACGTATCACTACGGCCTGGATAGATTGTGTGCTTCAATAGTAAGCCTGTGAAAACAGCCGCTAAAATACCTAAGAAATACAAACCAAATACTACATTCTGACCATTTTCTGGGAAGAAAGCTGCAGCAAACAAAGCATAAACAGGAAGACGTGCACCACATGACATAAATGGAGCCATTGATGCTGCCAGTTTACGTTCACGCTCTTGCTCTAACGTACGAGTCGCCATAATAGCAGGAACGTTACAACCAAAGCCTAAAACCAAAGGAACAAACGCTTTACCTGGCAAACCAATCTTCTGCATTACTTTATCAAGCACAAAAGCTGCACGAGCCATGTAGCCAGAGCTTTCAAGTAAAGATAGAAATAAGTATAAACAACCGATCACAGGAATAAATGTCGCAACGGTTTGAATACCACCACCAACACCATCAGCGATAAGTGTAACTAACCAAACAGGCAAATGACCATCTAATAAATAATGGCTACCATCAACGAGTAATGCACCAACACCAATATCAAAGAAATCAATAAATGCACTACCAATGTTAATAGAAAACATAAACATCAGGTACATGACAAAGAAAAAGAAAGGAATACCGATCCATTTATTCAAAATTACACGGTCAATTTTCTCACTAACACTGTGGCTTAAACCACCCTCCTGGCGACGTAATTGCTGACATAATTGATGTAAAAATGTGTATCGACAATCCGCAATATGAAAATCAGCTTCGACTTGCGTGGTTAATACATTAGCGATATTAGCCACTGCATTTCTTTTTTCTGCTTCTAATCCATTCAATACTAATGCATCATTTTCTAATGCTCGAATTGCCAGAGAACGACTTGATGCGTAATCACTTGTAAATAATGATGAAGCTTCTTCTATTGCTGTCTCAACTTGCTCGCCATACGTCAACTCAAGCGAAGTCATTTTTATGCCTTGAGCAATAGATTTATGTAATTTTTCTTTAAACTTATGAACTTGACCATTGTTGTTTGCAGAAAGTGCAAGTACAGGGCAACCTAGTTTCTTTTCTAGCCCTTTAATATCCAATACCTGACGCTGACGTTTTAATACATCCATCTTATTAAGCACAACGATCATTGGGCGACCCAACTCACGTAATTGCAATGTCATATATAAGCTACGCTCTAAACAAGACGCATCTACGACATTAATAATGACATCGGCATCATGTGTTAGCACTGCACGAGAAGCGATTGTTTCATCAAGGCTGTTAACATCATTACCGCTATCCAATGCATAGATGCCAGGTAAGTCCGTCAATAAGAATTCATCACCAGAACAGGTATAACGGCCTGTTTTTTTCTCAACGGTTACACCCGCCCAATTACCTACTTGCTGCTTTGCACCAGTAAGGCCATTAAACAAGGTTGTTTTACCGCTGTTTGGATTACCTACAGTTAGTACTTGATACTGCATTTTTATAATTCCTTAACTGTAATTTGTTCTGCTAAATTTTTACGAATGGCAAGAGATGTGCCTCTTACGCTAATTTGTAATGGGTCACCCATTGGTGCTTTACGCAATATAGATATTTCAGTATGTGGAAGCATTCCCATTACCATTAACTTCTTTCTTGTATCTGTTGGTAATAAAGACATATCTGTTACAACGGCTCTTTTTCCGCTTTCTAATTGCGCTAAGTTCATCTAAAGCTCCACGATAGTGAGAATCATTATTATTTCGCTTCATTCTATCGCTAACAGCCAGTTTTATCTTGCGCTAAATCAATTTTTGTCAGTAAATTGACAAAACTCTCATAAAATAGAGGGTTTTTATGAAAAATATCTTTATGTGACACCGCTTCCATTACTACGTCAATTACGTTAATTACAGAACAGTTAAAATTGACGTCAAAAATAAACCAAAACAGGACAAAAGCGGCAATAAAATAAAATCAATTAAAAATCAAAAACTTAATCCAAAATTAATCAAATGTCGCTTTTGTACTAACACATTGTCGTTATTTTGATATGTAAAATAAGAATGGTGGAGGTATAGTTATTTCATCGAGAGGGAGACCTCTTAATCTTTTATTCTAATAGAGGTAATGAGAGAAATCTTCTTACCTCGGCAGCAAGCGAAGGTGTCATTGACACCCGTGGCGTAGTCCCCCCGGCTACGTCACGATCTTTTTTTTCTTTCGTTAATCTCTTCTTAATTATTACAATTCATCACTTTCTTTATCTTCATTTTCACTCACAAATTGAGTTGGAGATAACCCATAATGACGCTTAAATCGCTTACTAAAATAAGAGGGGTCATTAAACCCTGATTCAAAGGCCGAATCTGCAACCTTATAACCTGAAATCAGTAACTCACACGCCTTTTCTAACTTAACTTCTATCAGATACTCCATAAATGAGCGTTGAGTTAACTGCTTAAATTTTCGTTGGAAATTTCGCTCTGAAATAAACAATTCTTTTGCCGCAGCGCTTGTACCGAAAGCAGGATTACGATAATTATCTTCAACAATTTTATACACACCAATTAACCAACGTTGATGTAAATAAGCATCGTCATTTATTTGCTCTCCAAACTTCGCTAACGGTACTTTATCTATGAAGGTATCCAATGCGATAGGCCATGATAGAACAAGCTCATTATTTCCTAATTCATTCTGTTTAACCTCAAAATGTCCACCATTTTGTACCGTAAGCTGTTTAACAGAAGACAGACCTAAGGCTTGGTGTATTACTTCTATAGTTTGAGTTAAATCCACACCTTTTAGCGCTTCAAGTTCACTATCTATAATGCACTTACCATCACTGATAAAGTGAGTTGTCACTATTTTATCGTCACAATGAATTTGGATAACCACCTGCTCGCCAAACTGACTTCTTTTTAATAAATGAAATAATACATTATTAAAAATTGCATCAATTAATAAAGGCTGAACAAAAATAGAACAGTTTTTAGAGTAATCTTCTAAATAGAGATTCACTCCCTTTAAGTGGTATTCCTCTTTCCACCCCTTAACCGCTGCTCTTAGTAAGGTTGATAATACTTGGTTAATTCTATTATTCTTCTGTTGCATCACTAATGGTTCAATATGAGCCAACTGCTTTAATAAAGACAAACTGTATTCACATTGATTGGCTAGCGCTAAGTTTGTTAGCGACCCTTTCTTTTGTAAATCATGTTGGATATCTCTTATTGGCTGTTGTGCTTGCTCTGCCATTTCAGAAATTACATGTTGTCTTACCGTCAATAATTTTTGTAATTGACGATTACTTGAAACCAACACCTTACCTTGGTTACTCAATTGCTTAGTTTTTATTTCAACACTTTTCTTTAATTTCTCATTACTTTTTTTAATTTCTTTTGAACGCCATGAGTAAATACCTAAAACAGTAAAAATAGCGACACCAAAAAGCAAAAATATAAACCATGGAGCTAAAAACCAAGGAACCTCAACATAAAACAAGAACTCTGTAATATTACTTCTTCTTTGACCATTATTATCAGGCTTTATCCGTAAGACATACCTTCCCGGCTTTAAAGAATCAAAAATTAATGAACTTCCTTCGAAGTGCTGCCATGACTCGTCACTTGAACCAATAAGCTGATATGAGAACAATTTGTTTTGAAACTCAGGAAGAATACCAAATAAAAAAGAAATACTGGCTTCATAAGGTATTGGCGTTTTAAGTTTTTTCTCAGAGCCATAACTGACAGCCTTATGGTCAACTTTAACTTGCCCGATAACGACATATGGCTTAGTAATTTGATATTCTAGCAATTCCTGTTCATCCGCAAAAAACAAACCATCTTTACTAACAAACATCATGGTTCCATTATCAGAGATTGAACACAAATCTGTTAATAATTCATTATTGATTAAGCCTCTCTGGCTTCCAAAATGTTTAGTCAAACGCCCTTGGTGGGTATATAAAGAAAGCCCTTTGCTTGATGTTAACCACACGCCATTACTGCTTGATAATACACAATGTGGTGTGGTGTATTCCGCAGATAATTCGACGTCATTTCGACCACCTTTAGCATCACTGATCTGTAAGCCATAATTACTGACAATCCAAGAATCTCCATACTCTGTATCCACCATATCAAGAATACTACCGGCCCTGATATACGCATAATCAAAGGTTAACGCTCCATTTTCATATCTATAGAGCCCCATATTGGTTCCAATCAATATTTGGCCGTTTTTATTTTCATACATATGAGTTATTTGAGTTGAGTATTTTTGTTCTAATGCCCAATAAAAACCTAAATACGTTAATTTCTTTGTCGCAGAATCATACTTATATAACCCTTTAGAGTTCGCAAACCATAATATTCCAGAAGTATCGATTAAGAGGTGTTCCACATTCTCATTATCTAGTAACTCTAACCCACTCTCCCTGCTAACCTTGTTTGAGTTTATTCCTAACTTATAAATACCAGAGGTTGTTGCTGCCCATATAACATCATTACCACGAGATAAATCATTAATGTAATAAGGCATTACTTCTATAAGACCAGAGGTTATGTCTGCATTATTTAATTGAAATAAACCAACAGAAGTACCGAGCCAAGAATATTGGCCTGATGTCTGTTGTATTGCGGTTATTTCATGAATATCAAGATGTCCATTCGCTTCCTTATACCTTGCTCTAGTAAACAAGCGACTTCCATCAGAGTAGTAACTCACACCATTATCAGTGGCCACCCATACGCCATTATTATTATCAGATAATAGTGCATAAATTTTATTTCCTTCGAGAGAATAATCATCCCTTACGACAGATTCAAAATACTCTAAATTTTTCGTTTCTAAACTCCACTTATACAAACCTTGCTCGGTACCAAACCAAAAAGAACATTTGGTCTCAGCAAAAGACAGTAAAGTAAGATCATTCGAAAATTTATGATGGATATTTAACTCATTACCGTTTAACTCGGCTATCCAAATACTGTCATGTGTCCCTAAAATTATTTGTCCAGTTTCTTTTGAATAAAAAATAGCATCAATATACTGCCCTAAATGTAAGGGAGTAAAACTTTCAGTTACCGTGTCAAATTCAAAAAGTCCCTCAGAGGTAGAGACAACCCAACGTTTATCAATATAGATAGCACTTGTTATTGCTATCTCATCATGTATGGCACTGGTATTAGCTTCATTAATATTTGCAGTATAAAAAGCATCGTTTTCGGGATCATAAACAAAAAATTGTTCACTATTATTCCCCCAAAACACCCCTGAACTTTGATTAATATTCAGTAAGTTACTTTCTTTGGGAAGAGTGTACTCGACATTTAAACCTTGATCATTGGACCAAGATTGAATCTTGCTGTCTTTAATGAACCAAAATTTATTATCGTAAAATGAAATTTGCTTTGGCAATTCAGTATCTGTTCGTTTACCCAAAGTAAATATATTTGCGCCATCAAATAAATGCATTTGTCCATAAACGTCATACATCCACAGAGCACCATCATCACGCAAGAAAAGTTGTTGAGCCGTAATATATTGTCCATCTGCATGAATTGGCATTGGATAAAAGATGGTATTGTCAGACGAGGAATAAGTGTAAGTAGAAAATGAAAGGAGGATACTTAAAATAAGCACTCTAAAGTGAGACATCTACTTGCCTTAATATAAAAAGAGAAAAAGTATCAACATGATAGAAAAACTCTGTCCATATAGCAACGAAGTAAAAAAGCCCTTTCTATTATTTAAAATAAAAAGGGCCAAGAAAGGTTAAAAATTAAATTTAAACTTGGTCACGCAAAGCATCAATCGTCAATTTAGCCTGTTGCTTAAAGTGCGCTCGTTCAGATTCTTTTACCGGTGACGCTTGTGGTAAAGGTACTTTCATTGAGTTTACTGCTCGACCATTTTTAATCAATTCATAATGTAAATGTGGACCTGTTGAACGACCGGTATTTCCACTTAACGCAATTTTATCTCCCATTGATACCTTCTGGCCTTTTTTAACCAAAATCTTGCTCAAGTGTAGATAACGAGTCATGTATTCACGGCCATGCTTGATAATGACATAATTACCAGCAAGGGGATGATGTAATGCTCGAACAACCACACCATCACCAGTTGCATAAACAGAGGTGCCAACAGGTGCCGCAAAATCAGTTCCATTATGTGGCGAAATTCGTCCAGTGATTGGATGCTTTCGATAAGGATCAAATGGAGAACTAATTCTAAAACGTTGATGTGTTGGATAGCGCTCTAATGCTCGATTTAAGCTGCGACCTTGAACATCATAATAATGGTCATCTGTATGCTTAACTAACGTGATCTCTCTACCAGAGTTTTCATACAATACTGCTTTAACCTCACCAGATGATACTGCTTTACCGTCAATAAATTCTTTATCAATTTCAACGGCAAACTTATCACCTTTGCGAGCTTCTTTACCAAAATCAAATTTCCACTGTAATTGCTTTGCCAATGTTTGAATTTGACCAGGGGTTAGCCCTGCTGAACGCGCTGAATTATAGAAGTTACTAGTTACCCTTCCTGAAAGAAAAACAGGTTTAATTTCTCCCTTTTCTTCTTGCTGAGTAAAACTATATTTTTCACCCGTCCAAGAATAAATATCCGTATCTTTAATGTTTCGATGAATTTTAAGCTCTGTTAACTTTCCATCTTCATCCTGTTGCCACTCTAAATCAACGCCAACACGCATATTAGCTGCCGATTTATTCACTTCTAATAATGAATACATATCAGACATTGGCAATGCATATTGATTAAAAATAGCACCTAGCGTCTCACCTGAGGTGACAGTATGAGAATGTAAGATATCTTTAGCGGCTAATTGCTCATCTAGTTCATCTTTAGGCGCATTAAACTCAGGATCATTGGGATCAAAAATTGTACCTACTGGCTCACTGTTTTGATCTGCTAATGTTTGAAGGTTTTCACTTGATAGAGAAACTTCACTTCTATTGGAAACAGAAGAAGTACTCTGTAAGCTATGTGTTGGTTTCCAGATGAAAATAGCGCAAGTAAATAGGAACAAAGACAATAGAACAAACTTATGCCTTTTAGATAGCGTATCAAATCTAGCTGTTATAGCTTCTTTATATTTTATTGACTTAGACAACGTGATAACTCATTACTGATGGTTGACAAAAATATAAAATAAGCACCCTTTTCATCAGCTTGATGTATCGCTAAAGGATCAAGTTCACCTTTATGTACCTCTGTGCCTCTCGTAATTGTTGTTACAATTGCTGGCTCAAACTGAGGCTCTGAAAAGACACATACTGCTTGCTGATTTAAAAGTGATTTTTTTATATTAATCAAAGTTTTTGCACCCGGTTTTCTATCCGGACTCACCGTAAAGTGCCCCAAGTTATTCATTTCAAAATAACGTTCAAAATAGCCATATGCGTCATGAAATACAAAGTACCCCTTATCTTGCACTGGTTTCAATTGGTCTGAAATTGTCTTCACTGCCTGTGTTAACTTATTTTCAAACACGGCAAGATTAGACTGATATTGTTTTTTATTCAATGGATCCTTTTTAATCAGCTGTACGGTTACCTCTTTTGCGACAGCTAGGGTTTCCTTTGGACCTAACCAAAAATGAGGATCAGTATTGTGATGATGACCCACTTCTTCGGCGTGATCACTATGATCATGTTGATCAAAATGGAAGAAATCAACAGAGCTAAACTGGCTAATCGTTACTACATTTTTTTGATCTTCTAATATTTTACTTAAAAAAGGTTCCAAATCATTCCCATACCAAATGATCATGTCTGCTTTTTTCACTTTCTTTATATCTGAAGGGCGTAATGCATAATCATGAGGAGAGGCACTTTGTGGAACTAAATAGGTAGATTCGGAGACACCACCGGTAAGTTCTTGTACGATTAAATGAATCGGTTTTACTGAAGATAATACAGTCATAGCTTGGGCTTGAGTCCCAACTAGAGTGCATAAACACAGTACGATAAATTGAATTTTTTTATTCATTTGCTTCTCTTAAAAAATGTGATGGCGATTGGATTTCTAAAATGTTACATTATAACACTTACTAATTGCAAACGACTCTTATTTAAAAATGACTACTTTACTCACTTTACAAGATGTCTGCGTTGTCTTTGACGGCCGCCATGTTCTCGATAATATTTCATTATCGATTGAACCAAATAAGATCATCACACTGATTGGCCCTAATGGTGCTGGCAAATCAACATTAGTGAAAGCGATTCTTGGATTGCAAAAACCAACCAGCGGTCTAATTACAAGAAAAAAAAAATTACGCATTGGTTATGTACCGCAAAAATTACATCTAAATGATTCTCTTCCTCTTACTGTGCAAGGCTTTTTAAAGTTAGCTGGAAAGTACAGCCAACAAGAACACCTTGACGCTTTGAAACTCGTTGAAGCAGAACATTTACTTCATTCTAATATGCATAAACTATCTGGCGGAGAATCACAACGCGTATTGCTTGCCAGAGCCTTGTTGCAACGCCCTGACTTACTCGTTCTTGATGAACCAGCTCAAGGCGTCGATATTCAAGGACAAATCAGCTTATATGCGTTAATTGAATCCATTCGTCATCGTTTTAACTGTGCTGTATTTATGGTTTCACATGACCTACACCTTGTAATGGCAAAAACAGATGAAGTAATTTGTCTTCAACATCATATTTGCTGCTCTGGAGCTCCTGCATCTATCTCAAAGCACCCTAAATATATTGCATTATTTGGTCAACAACGAGATCAACAATTAGCTTTCTATCATCATGACCATCGCCATGACCATGATTTATCTGGTGAACCAAGTGACGGTTCATGCTGCAGTAAAAATAAAAAGGCGTCATCATGATTGAGTTTTTACTTCCTGCCCTTTTAGCTGGATTAGGCATTGCACTACTTGCAGGACCGTTAGGCTCTTTTGTTGTATGGCGTAAAATGGCGTATTTTGGTGATACGTTGGCTCATGCCTCATTATTAGGTCTATCTCTTGGCTTTTTATTCGACATAAACTTAAATCTGGCTTTAATCGTTTGTTGTGTTGCGATTGCTTTACTCTTAGTTACTTTACAAAAGCAGCGCTTAGTCGCCACGGATACACTGTTAGGTATTTTAGCTCACAGCTCACTATCATTAGGTTTAGTTGCTGTTAGCTTTTTAGATAATGTGCGCGTTGATTTAATGTCTTATTTGTTTGGCGATTTACTTGCCGTTACTTATGATGACTTAATTTATATTTATACTGGCGTCATCATTGTTTTAGGTTTGATATATATCGTATGGAAACCACTACTTTCATCAACAATTAGTGAAGAGTTGGCCCAAGTTGAAGGGGTAAATGTAGATTTAATGCGTTTAGTTTTGATGCTAATGGTTGGGTTAGTCATTGCAATTTCAATGAAGTTTGTGGGAGCGTTGATCATTACTTCATTACTGATCATTCCAGCAGCAACAGCGAGACGCTTTTCTCGATCGCCAGAGCAAATGGTCTTGTTAGCTTCAATTTTTGGTTGTATTGCTGTTATTGCAGGTTTAGCACTATCATGGCACTACGATACTCCTGCGGGTCCTTCCGTCGTTGTTTCTGGTGCTGCTATATTTATGCTATCTCAACTAAAAAAAGCACATACTTAACTCTATAAAATTAAGCAATACTGCCTACAACAGTATTGCTTTATCTATAATATCTTAAAGCTTAAATCGACTCACTATCGCTGTTAAGTTATCAGCCATCAAACCTAATCTTTCCGACTGCTTTTCAGTTGCATCCACATCTGATGCGTTCTCTTTCGCAAAAGTATTAATTTCTGCAATAAGTTGGTTAACACTAGATATCGCGACTAACTGCTCTTCTGTTGACGCCGAAATTTGACTATTCATTGTTTGTATAATTGCAACAGATTCAAAAATAGAACTCACTGTATTTTGAGTCGTCACCGTTTTCTCTGCAATTTGATGAGCATCGTCAGAATTACTTTGCATTAAAGTCACTGATTTTATCGCTTCATCTTGCAATTCGGCAATCATATTAGATATTTGAGCCGTACTGTCTTGAGTTCTACTTGCAAGTAATCTCACCTCATCAGCAACAACAGCAAAGCCTCTTCCACTTTCACCTGCTCTTGCTGCTTCAATCGCGGCATTTAACGCTAATAAATTTGTTTGATCAGCAATACTACGGATAACATCTAAAATACTGCCTATATTTTCTGTTTTTACCTGTAAATTTCCAATAACCTGTGCAACATCTTTTATGTTAACCGCTAAGGTTTGCATATCATTATTCATGCTTCCAATGGTATTAATACAATACGTTGACGTATTATTTACTTCTAAAGCTGAATTGGTTGCTTGAATAGCACTTTTAGTCACTTCATCAATACTAACAACAACTTGATCTGTTGCTACAGCTGCTTGTCCCAACTGTTCAGTTTGAGCTTTCATACTGATATTCATAGTATGAGCAGAAGAAGACAAGTGGTGAGACGATTCACTTAACTCAAACGTTAATTTATTAATATCTGTCACTAATTCTTTAATATTTTTTGCCATATCAAGAATTCGACCATAGATACCGATATGCATAGAATCTGTATCATTAATATGAGTTAAATCTCCACGAGAGATTCGGTCAATAACATTTAAAATGACATCTGGTTCATTACCTAACGTTTTATTATATTTGCGCACTGCAAAAAACATAACAAAGCCAATAAATAAATTGACAATAAAACCAATAGTTAAACCTTCAATAAGAAATGAATAAAAAGTATCGTTCACTTTTTTCTCTTGAACGCCACTACCTAAATACCAGTTCCAAGACCTAGTTTTAACCGCTATAGATTTTACTTCTGTCGTTATACTGTCTCTAGTAGTAAACCAAGAATACGTAATTACTTGGTCAGCGATAGTAAGGTTACGAAGGATATGGCTTTTTGCTTCAGCACTGACAATATTCTCAAACGATTGACCAATAATTTGTGGATCTAAAGGCGCAGCTAAAAATACCAAGTTTTCATCTGTCATCCAGATATATTCATTATCTGAATAAGCATAGCTTTGCATTAATTCACTAGCTAATTTCTTTGCTTTAATTTCATCTAATTCACCAGAAACTACTTTTTGCTCTAAGGTTGCAATCGTATTTTTAGCATTAGTTAATAAATTTTCTAGCCTTGTTACGTTATTTGTTTCCAATGTATACCTAACATTGTATGCGCCCATAATAATAGACCCAAACATTGCAGCAGAAAAAATTAAATAAATAATGACGTACTTAGATTTAGTATTAAATTGCATGTGTATTCTCAAATTAAATAACCATTAATAGTAGTGCTAGTCATTCTTTGAGTTCTTTTAAATATGTCCTTAGAAAGAAAAGCGCCGAATCTTATCAAAGGATTGGTTATTGTCTATACTTCTTTTTACCCACTCAAACGTAACAAAATATTTCAAAGAGTTACAAATACAAAAAAGCCATTCATATTTCTATAAATGGCTTTTGCTTTATTCATGTATTGGTTTAAATGATTACCAACCAGTCACTTCACGTAGGCCTTTGCCTATGTCGGCAAGACTCTTAACCGTTTTAACTCCTGCTGCTTCTAATGCAGCAAACTTATCTTCAGCAGTTCCTTTACCACCAGAGATAATCGCACCAGCATGACCCATACGCTTACCTGGAGGAGCAGTAACACCTGCAATATAAGACACTACAGGCTTCGTCACATTGTGCTTAATGAATTCAGCAGCTTCTTCTTCCGCTGTTCCGCCGATCTCACCAATCATTACAATGGCTTCTGTTTCTGGATCTTCTTGGAACAGTTTTAAAATATCGATAAAGTTTGAACCAGGAATTGGGTCCCCACCAATACCAACACACGTTGATTGGCCAAAGCCTTCATCCGTTGTTTGCTTAACTGCTTCATACGTTAACGTACCAGAGCGAGACACAATACCAACTTTACCTTTCTTATGAATATGACCCGGCATGATACCAATCTTACATTCATCAGGCGTAATAACACCTGGGCAGTTAGGACCGATCATTACTACGCCTTCTGCATCTAGACGAACTTTAACGTCAAGAAGATCAAGTGTTGGAATGCCTTCTGTTATCGTTACGATAAGCTTAATGCCAGCATCGATTGCTTCAAGGATTGCGTCTTTACAGAAAGGAGCCGGTACATAAATAACAGAAGCTGTTGCTCCAGTTGCTTCAACAGCATCACGAACGGTGTTAAACACAGGAAGTCCAAGATGAACTTGACCACCTTTACCTGGTGATACGCCACCAACCATTTTGGTTCCGTAATCAATCGCTTGCTCAGAGTGGAACGTACCTTGACCACCAGTGAAACCTTGGCAGATAACTTTTGTATCTTTATTAATTAGTACAGACATTATTTGCCCTCCGCAGCAGCAACAACTTTTTCAGCCGCTTCAGTTAATGAAGTAGCCGCAATGATATTTAGGCCACTTTCAGCCAGTTTTTGTGAACCTAGTGGTGCGTTGTTACCTTCAAGGCGAACAACAACAGGAACTTCTACACCCACCTCTTCAACAGCACCAATGATGCCATCTGCGATTAGGTCACAACGTACAATACCACCAAAGATGTTTACTAGAACGGCTTTAACATTGCTGTCTGATAAAATGATTTTGAACGCTTCAGTTACACGCTCTTTTGTCGCACCGCCGCCAACATCAAGGAAGTTAGCTGGTTGGCCGCCGTGTAAGTTTACGATGTCCATCGTGCCCATAGCAAGACCAGCACCGTTAACCATACAACCAATACTTCCATCAAGTGCTACGTAGTTTAATTCCCACTGAGCAGCATGCGCTTCACGCTCATCTTCTTGAGATGGATCGTGCATTTCGCGAAGTTTTGGTTGACGATACATTGCATTTGAATCGATGTTGATTTTACCATCTAAACAAAGGAGAGAACCTTCAGCTGTAATAACTAAAGGGTTAATCTCTAGCAAAGCAAGGTCATACTGAGCAAACATGTCGCCTAGACCCATAAAGATCTTAACGAATTGCTTAATTTGATCGCCTTCTAAGCCAAGTTTGAATGCTAATTCACGGCCTTGGTAAGCTTGAGGACCTACTAGTGGGTCAATCGCAGCTTGGTGAATAAGCTCTGGTGTTTCTTCTGCAATTTTTTCAATATCCACACCACCTTCAGTTGATGCCATGAACACGATACGTTGTGTCGCACGATCAACTACCGCGCCAAGATATAGTTCATTGGCAATGTTGGATGCTTCTTCAACTAAGATTTTAGATACTGGCTGACCATTAGCATCTGTTTGGTAAGTCACTAGGTTTTTACCTAACCACTTTTGAGCGAACTCTTTAACGCCCTCTTTTGTATCATGCAGTTCAACACCACCCGCTTTACCACGGCCACCGGCGTGAACTTGACATTTAACCACTTTCTTAGCAGTGCTGATTCGTCCTGCTGCTTCAAAAGCTTCTTGAGGGGTATCACAAGCGTAACCTTCAGGTACAGGAAGGCCATATTCTGCAAAGAGTTGCTTTGCTTGATATTCATGTAGGTTCATTATGTTCTATCCATTTTATGTTATTCCCTTTAATGGGAATTTTTAATGTCCTAAGACGCTCTAAGGCATCTTTCTATTTTTATCCAATAATGAAGTTGAATAATAGGCTGCCGTGAGCATGACAGCCTTTGTCTGTTAAAAGGCGTTTATTATTAAACGTCTAGTAATAGACGAGCAGGATCTTCAAGTAACTCTTTAATTGTTACTAGGAAGCCTACAGATTCACGACCATCAATTAAACGATGATCATAAGACAGTGCTAAGTACATCATTGGTAAAATCTCTACCTTTCCATTCACTGCCATTGGGCGATCTTGGATTTTATGCATACCTAAAATTGCAGCTTGAGGTGGATTAATAATCGGCGTTGACATTAGTGAGCCAAATACACCGCCGTTAGTAATAGTAAAATTACCACCCATTAAATCTTCAACCGCTAATTTTCCATCTCGGCCTTTAATAGCTAATTCTTTGATGCCTTTTTCAATATCAGCAAAACCAAGTGCATCACAGTCTTTTAGTACTGGAGTAACTAGACCTCGCGGTGTAGATACCGCCATGCTAATGTCAAAATAATTATGATAAACAATATCATCACCATCAATTGACGCATTTACTTCAGGGTAACGTTTAAGCGCTTCAGTTACCGCTTTCACATAGAAAGACATGAAACCTAAACGTGTACCATGGCGTTTTTCAAATTGCTCTTGATATTGTTTACGAAGCTCCATGATTGGTTTCATGTTTACTTCATTAAATGTCGTTAACATCGCTGTGTTATTTTTCGCTTCTAACAGACGTCTCGCGACTGTTTTACGCAGCCGAGTCATCGGTACTCGCTTTTCACTACGATGTGCAAGTGATTCTGCTGGTTTATCCGCTGCTTTTTCAGTTTGTGGTGCTGCTTTTAACGCGGCAACATGAGCGTCAACGTCTTCACGAGTAATTCGCCCCCCCACACCAGTGCCTTTTACATCAGAAGGTGCGATATCATGCTCACCTAGAAGGCGACGAACCGCGGGACTCAAAGCGTCGTTGCTTTCTTCAGATAAAGACGCCGTATGACGCTTATCTGGAGAAGATTCAGTCTCATTTGTCACATCTTTTGTCGGCTCACCAACAACAGCACCCGGCTTAATTTTAGCAAGTAATTGCTTAGAAAGTACGGTTGCACCCTCTTCTTCTATAATAGCTTCTAGTACTCCCGCTTCTGGAGCCGGTACTTCAAGAACTACTTTATCAGTTTCAATGTCTACAAGTATTTCGTCACGCTCAACTGTATCACCTGGTTGTTTATGCCATGTTGCTACAGTAGCGTCTGCTACAGATTCAGGTAAATCTGGAACCAGAATTTCGATTGTCATATCCGTTTTCCTATACTTTCTAGTTCTTATCTAGGGTAAGAGCGTCTTCAACTAACGCTTTCTGTTGTTTCACGTGCACTGACATATAGCCAACTGCCGGAGAGGCAGACGCTGGACGTCCTGCATAATGTAAGATTGCATTCGCAGGCAATGCCGAACGGAAGTTATGCTGACTAGAATACCAAGCACCCTGGTTTTGAGGCTCTTCTTGACACCAAACATAATCCTCTACATTCGTATATTGCGCGATAGCGGCTTCTACTTCTTCTTTAGGGAATGGGTAAAGCTGTTCAATTCGAACAATCGCAACATCATTCTGTTCATTCACCCGACGCTGCTCTAATAAGTCAAAGTAAACCTTACCAGAGCAGAACACCACTCGCTTCACTTGCGCAGGATCTAGTGCATCAATCTCTGGAATTGCAGGTTGGAAATTACCTTCCGAAAGCTCCTCTAGGGATGATGTACATAATGGATGACGAAGCAGCGATTTTGGTGACATCACTATCAATGGACGACGCATAGGACGAACCACTTGACGACGAAGCATGTGATAAACCTGTGCAGGTGTTGATGGAACAACAACTTGCATATTTTGCTCAGCACACATTTGTAAGAAACGCTCAAGTCGTGCAGATGAATGCTCAGGACCTTGGCCTTCATAACCATGAGGTAATAGCATAGTTAAACCACACATGCGGCCCCACTTTTGCTCGCCAGACGAAATGAACTGATCAATAACTACTTGTGCACAGTTGGCAAAATCACCAAATTGCGCTTCCCAAATAGTCAAACCACCAGGTTCAGCCGTTGCATAACCGTATTCAAACGCAAGTACTGCCGCTTCTGATAGTACTGAATCATGCACTTCAAATGGGCCCTGCTTATCATGGATATTAGCTAAAGGTACGTAAGTACTCGCATCTGATTGGTTGTGAAGCACTGCATGACGGTGGAAGAAAGTACCTCGGCCAGAATCTTGACCTGTAATACGAATTCGTTTACCTTCGTCAACTAACGTTGCATAAGCGAGAGTTTCAGCCATGCCCCAATCAATTGCTTTTTCACCTGCGACCATTGAAATACGGTCATTACACATTTTATTTACACGACTGTGTAATTTATGACTTTCTGGATACTGGCAAATTCGTTGACCCAGTTCGACTAAGCGATCTTTATCAAACTGATTTGCCCATTCCATATTCCATTCATGACCTATAAATGGAGTCCAATCAACATTATGTAATTGCATTGGTCGCCATTCTTTCACCACAACTTCACCATGATCTAACGCATCACGGTATTCATTAATAAGTTGTGTTGTTGTTTCTAGCTCAATATCTTGACGCTCAATCAATGTATCAGCATAAATCTTACGAGGCGTTGGATGCTTCTTGATTTTTTGATACATCAATGGCTGTGTTGCGTTTGGCTCATCGGCTTCATTATGACCATGACGACGATAACAAACCAAATCAATCACGACATCACGTTTAAATTCATTACGATAATCTAACGCGATGCGAGTAACGAAAGCGACGGCTTCTGGGTCATCTGCATTAACATGGAAAATCGGAGCCTGAACCATTTTCGCAATATCAGTACAATATTGAGTAGAGCGAGTATCTTTAGGGTTCGACGTTGTAAAGCCAACTTGGTTATTAATAACAATACGAACCGTACCACCCACTTGGAATGCACGCGCTTGAGACATGTTAAATGTTTCAGCCACCACGCCTTGACCTGCAATAGCAGAATCACCATGGATAGTAATAGGAATAACCTTATCACCAGTTGTATCATTTAAGCGATCTTGACGAGCACGAACCGAACCAATGACTACTGGGTTAACTATCTCAAGATGAGATGGGTTAAACGCTAAAGCTAAATGAACATTGCCACCTGCCGTTGCAAAATCTGAAGAGAAGCCCTGGTGATATTTAACATCCCCAGTTCCCCATGATTCGCCATGCTTACCAGCAAACTCATCAAATAAATCTTGCGGTTTTTTACCTAGAACATTGATAAGCATGTTCAATCGGCCACGGTGAGCCATACCAATGACGACCTCACGACCACCATTTTCACCAGCACGACGAATAATTTCTTTCACCATAGGAACCATGGCATCGCCACCTTCCAGTGAGAATCGCTTCGCTCCTGGGAATTTAGCGCCGAGGTATCGTTCTAGCCCTTCGGCAGCGGTTAACTCTTCAAGAAAAGTCAGCTTTTCTTGAGCAGTAAAAGTTGGCTTGCCTGCAACAGACTCTAAGCGTTGCTGAATCCAACGTTTTTCTTCTGTATTGGTGATATGCATATATTCAGCACCGACAGAGCCACAATAAGTGCCACGTAGTGCTTCATATAGATCAGAAAGTTTCATTGTCTCTTGCCCTGAAGCAAAAGAACCTACATTAAATGTTTCTGAAAAATCATCAGTAGTTAAATTATGAAAAGAAGGCTCTAACTCTGCAACATATTCGTGTTGCTGTAATGCTAATGGGTCTAAATTGGCATTTTGATGACCACGGAAACGGTATGCATTAATTAATTGCAATACTCTTACTTGCTTAGCATCTACATCTGGATCATTAACTTGAGCACTAACTTGCTTTGTTTCTTTCGCAAGACGACGGAAATAACCTCGTACAGGGGAATGGGCTTGCTCTGATACACCAGTTTTATCAACTGGAAGCGAATCAAAAACGTTTCTCCATTCATCGCTAACGATTTCCGGGTCACTGAGATAGAGTTCGTAGAGATCTTCTACGTACGTTGCATTAGCGCCAGCTAAATGTGAAGACTCAAACCATGCCTTCATCACGCTATTCTGCATTATTTTCCCTTAATCCAGTAGTTTCACGTATATCCCGGTCTTTTGCGCCGGGCTTATAAGTCTCAATTAATATGCCTTATTCAACATATTAATTGAGGAGATATCGGTTACACCGCTTTTTTCAATAGCATCGTCTTAATATGACCAATTGCTTTTGTTGGGTTTAACCCTTTAGGACATACACTTACACAATTCATTATGCCATGGCAACGAAAAACACTGAAAGCATCGTCTAAATTAGACAAACGTTCATTTGTCGCTGTATCACGGCTATCAATTAGCCAACGGTACGCGGCAAGCAGACCTGCAGGTCCGATGAACTTATCAGGATTCCACCAGAATGACGGGCACGATGTCGTACAGCATGCGCACATGATACATTCATATAATCCATCTAAATGCTCACGTTCTTCAGGAGATTGTAGGTTTTCTCTTGAAGGCGGTGTTGCACCATCACTGATTAGGAAGGGTTTTACTTTCTCATAATTTTCATAGAACTGTGCCATATCGACAATCAGATCTCGAACGACAGGCAAACCTGGTAGTGGGCGAATAACAAGATCGCCTTTACCAATAAGTTCGGACAATGGCGTAATACATGCCAGTCCATTTTTACCGTTCATATTCAAACCATCAGAACCACACACTCCTTCACGGCATGAGCGTCGAAACGATAGCGTAGGATCTTGTTCTTTCAATAAAATAAGTGCATCTAGCACCATCATATCAGAACCTTCTTCTACTTCTAACGTATACGCCTTCATGTGAGGAGCATTATCTACATCAGGGTTGTAACGGTAGATTGAAAAATTTAATTTCATCTTTCTGCCCTCTCTTAGTACGTACGTGCTTTAGGTGGGAATGCTTCACGATGGATTGGCTCCATGTTCACACCACGCTTAGTCATCGATTCTGTCTCAGGGTTATACACTGAATGACATAACCAATTCGCATCATCACGCTCAGGGAAGTCAAAACGAGCATGCGCTCCACGACTTTCTGTACGGTAGTTTGCTGCAACTGCCGTCGCAAATGCCGTTTCCATCAAGTTTTCTAACTCTAAACACTCAATACGCTGTGTGTTAAATTCTGTTGATTTATCAGCAAGATAAGCATTTTTAAGGCGTTCACGAATCACTTTAAGCTCTTCAAGACCTTTTGCCATTGCATCACCTTCGCGGAATACC
Source organism: Aliivibrio thorii (assembly GCF_057368585.1). Classification (NCBI taxonomy): domain Bacteria; kingdom Pseudomonadati; phylum Pseudomonadota; class Gammaproteobacteria; order Vibrionales; family Vibrionaceae; genus Aliivibrio; species Aliivibrio thorii. The sequence continues at coordinate 2,096,021 of NZ_CM170654.1, forward strand.
GAGAAGTTGTTTTGCATACATTGTTGTAAATCTTTACGGATTTGAACTGGATCTTCACCACCCGTACTGTTTTCCCAACGATTGTAACGCTCAAGAGAGGCTTCAATATCGGCATCAGTTGCAGGTTTAGCTTCGGCTTGCTTCTTCAGAGTTTCACCTAAATGTAGCCCTGTTGCACGACCAAATACCACTAAATCAAGCAGAGAGTTACCACCTAAGCGGTTAGCACCATGTACTGACACTGAGGCAATCTCACCACACGCAAATAGACCTTGAATTTCAACATCTGCACCTGCGTCATTTTGTTTAATCGCCTGACCTGAAACTTGTGTTGGTACACCCCCCATCATGTAATGACAAGTAGGAATAACTGGAATTGGTTCTTTTACTGGATCTACGTGAGCAAAGGTACGAGACAACTCACACACACCAGGTAAACGAGATTCAAGCGTTTCTTTACCTAGGTGATCCAATTTAAGCTTAATATGAGGACCCCAAGGACCATCACAACCACGGCCTTCACGGATTTCGACCATCATTGAACGAGCAACAACATCACGGCCTGCTAGGTCTTTCGCGTTTGGAGCATAGCGCTCCATGAAGCGTTCACCATCTTTATTCAGTAGGTAACCACCTTCACCACGACAACCTTCCGTTACAAGAACACCCGCTCCTGCGATACCCGTTGGGTGGAATTGCCACATTTCAATATCTTGCATTGGAACGCCAGCACGAATGGCCATACCAACGCCATCACCAGTATTAATGTGTGCATTAGTTGTTGATGCATAAATACGACCAGCTCCGCCGGTAGCAAGAATAGTTGCTTTAGATTTAAAGTAACAAACTTCACCTGTTTCCATACAAAGAGCAGTACAACCTAAAATTGCACCGTCTTCGTTTTTAACAAGATCAAGCGCATACCATTCAGAAAAAATCGTCGTTTTATGCTTAATGTTTTGTTGGTATAAAGTATGAAGTAAAGCATGACCAGTACGGTCCGCTGCAGCAGCTGTTCGTGCCGCTTGTTCACCACCAAAATTCTTAGACTGACCGCCAAATGGACGTTGATAGATAGTACCGTTATCAAAACGAGAAAACGGTAAACCCATTTTTTCTAATTCGATAACAGATTCAGGTCCATTCTTACACATGTACTCGATAGCATCTTGGTCTCCAATATAATCAGAGCCTTTTACCGTATCGTACATATGTTGTTCCCAGTGATCCTCGTGTGCATTACCAAGAGCAACGGTAATACCACCTTGAGCTGATACTGTATGAGAACGAGTTGGAAATACTTTTGATAACAAGGCACATGATAAACCTTGTTCTGAAATTTGTAGCGCAGCTCGCATACCTGCACCACCCGCACCGATTACTACGGCGTCAAATTCTCTAACAGCAATACTCACTACACACCCCACACAATAACTAAACCAGAGAAGAAATATCCTAAAAGAACAGACACTAAACCTAATTGAAGCAGAGCACGCAACAGCATAGGTTTAATGTAATCAGTGAGTACTTGCCATAAGCCAACCCATGCATGAATTAATATGGAAAGCAGTGCTAGCATCGTAAACACTTTTGTAAACAAACCGCCAAAGAAGTTTGTCCATGATAGGTAAGTCAGTTCTGGACCAAATGCACAGAAACCAACAATATATAGTGTGTAGAGGGTAAGAATGATCGCGCTGGCACGAATTAAAATAAAATCGTGTACGCCATTACGACCAAATGAAGATACGTTAGCTACCATACCAATACTCCTGCTAAAAGAGATAATACCGCTGTAATTGCAAACGCAACTTTAGCACTTTGAGTACCTGACTCAAGCTCTTCAAAGTAGCCCATATCCATCAATAAATGACGAATACCAACAACTATATGATAAGCAAGCGCAGTCAGAATTCCCCACATAATGAACGTCACAAAAAAACCATCGATATAATCAGCGGCTTGTGCGAATCCAATAGGCGAAGAAAGCGATAGGTTGAGCAACCAAAGCAGTATTCCAACAGAAACAAAAGTAATTACACCACTTACGCGATGTAAAATTGAGGCGATAGCCGTTAAGGGAAAACGGATCGTTTGTAGATCTAGGTTGACAGGTCTTGACTTTTTAACTTTCACAAGGGGCTCACTCAGCTCCATTGAGCATTTTATTGTTATAGATACCTCTGTTCTATCAAAAGTTATTCAAATTTAACATTTTCATAACTTTCATTGTGAGCAACATCTCTTTATGTGAGTTATTTAACAAATCTAACTCTATTTTTAAGTAGATGAAAATCTCGTTAACCCTATATAATATAAGGGACAGAACAGAAACTCAGCCGCAGTATACGATGTGAAACATCTGATTACAAACGGTTAAATAATACCTACATCACACCACAGAAAATTAACTTTATTTTCATTAAAAATATAAACAAGTGCACACATAAGCGCACAAAAATTGACATTAGCCCGTGTAATGGGTACAAAGTTGTCACTCTCATATCCGGGATAATATAAAAATATAACAAAAGGAGAATGTTATGGCTGATAAAAAGGCAACTCTTCACATCGAAGGTCAGGCCCCAGTAAACATGCCGATCATGGACGGTACCATCGGTCCTGAAGTGATCGATGTGCGAAAATTAGGAGCAAGTGGTTACTTCACATTTGACCCAGGTTTTCTTGCCACTGCATCTTGTGAGTCTCAAATAACTTATATCGACGGTGACAAAGGTGTTCTATTACACCGTGGTTTTCCTATTGATCAATTAGCCAATAATGCAGATTACTTAGAAGTTTGTTACATACTACTTAATGGCCAAGCACCCAGTCGTGAGGAATACGAAGCGTTTAAAGATATCGTGACTCGCCATACTATGGTCCATGAGCAAATTTCAAGCTTCTTCCATGGTTTCCGCCGTGATGCTCACCCAATGGCTGTTATGTGTGGTGTTGTTGGAGCTTTAGCTGCTTTTTATCACGACTCATTAGATGTTAGTAATGATGAACACCGTGAAATCGCAGCATTCCGACTGTTATCTAAAATGCCAACGCTTTCTGCCATGTGTTACAAGTATTCTATTGGCCAGCCGTTTATCTACCCGCGTAATGACTTAACGTACGCTGAAAACTTCCTACACATGATGTTTGCAAACCCATGTGAAGAATACGAAGTAAATCCTGTAGTCGCTCGTGCTATGGATAAAATATTTACGTTACATGCAGACCACGAACAAAATGCTTCAACATCGACTGTACGTTTAGCTGGCTCTTCTGGTGCTAACCCATTTGCATGTATCGCTGCAGGTATTGCTTCACTATGGGGCCCTGCTCATGGTGGTGCAAACGAAGCATGTCTACGTATGCTTGAAGAGATTGGTTCTCTTGATAACATTGATGAATACGTTGAAAAAGCAAAAGATAAAGATGACCCATTCCGTCTAATGGGCTTTGGTCACCGTGTTTATAAAAACTATGACCCACGTGCAACCGTAATGCGTGAAGCGTGTCATGAAGTACTGAAAGAACTTAATATTAAAGATCCACTGTTAGATGTTGCAATGGAGCTTGAACGTATTGCGCTTTCTGATGAATATTTTGTTTCTAAGAAGCTGTATCCAAACGTAGATTTCTACTCAGGTATTATCTTGAAAGCTATTGGTATTCCTGTATCTATGTTTACTGTAATCTTCGCACTTTCTCGTACTGTTGGTTGGATTGCACACTGGAGTGAAATGCACAGTGACCCAAATAACCGCATCGGTCGTCCTCGTCAGCTTTACACTGGTGAAGAGCTTCGTGAGTTTAAACCACTTCATGAACGTGAATAGTCCTGAGCTTAAATTCAGAATCGGATTTAAATCGTTAGACTTATAAACAAAAAAGGTTGATGTATTAACATCAACCTTTTTTATTATTCCAAATAGGTACTATACTGGATTATCAATATCAATAAATTCCACATCAAAACCCTGCTCTTTCGCTAACCATTCACCCAGAGCCTTAACACCATAACGCTCGGTCGCATGATGACCTGCGGCAAAATAGTGAATACCTAACTCACGCGCGATATACGTCGTTCTTTCAGATACCTCACCAGAAATAAATGCATCAATACCCTGTTGAGCAGCTAATTCAATGTAATCTTGCCCACCACCAGAGCACCACGCTACTGTTTTAATGTCTTTATGTATATCTGGTGTAATGTGCAAAGGTTTTCGACTCAATACTTGATCAATCCTTAAAGCCAGATCTTCACCAGATAGTGCAACGTCAAATACCCCTTTCATTGCGATAGATTGAGGTGTTGCCTCTAGGCCTTCTACATTTAGAATCGAAAATAAACGTGCTAATTCAGCATTATTACCAAGTGTCGGATGAATATCTAAAGGAAGATGATAAGCCAATAGATTAATGTCATTTTTAATTAAAGACCGAATACGATTACCTTTCATCCCTTTAATTGACTCACTTTCACCCTTCCAGAAATAGCCATGATGGACTAACAAAGCATCTGCATTTTTTTCGATTGCAGCATCAATAAGTGCTTGAGAAGCAGTTACACCTGTAATAATTTTTAAGACTTCCTTCTTCCCTTCAACTTGCAGTCCATTAGGGCAATAATCTTTAATAAATTGAGGTTTTAATTCTTTATTTAATAGTTGTTCTAACTGAAAGTTATTCATCATTACTACCCACTTTAATAATAAAAAAGCAGCGACATGCGCTGCTTTTTATCCATTCTAACTGGTTTAATTATAAGCCAGCGTCTTTAAACACATTGCTTACAATCTCTTGAGCTTCTTGCTCAATCAATGCTAAGTGCTCTGCACCTTTAAAGCTTTCACAGTAAATCTTGTAGATTTCTTCTGTTCCTGATGGACGAGCAGCAAACCAACCATTAGCTGTTGTTACTTTAAGACCACCAATTGCAGCGCCATTACCTGGAGCATGCGTTAAACGAGCAGTGATTTCATCACCAGCAAGCGTTGTTGCTGATACCATTTCTGGAGATAGCTTACTTAATACTGCTTTCTGAGCTTTATTTGCTACTGCTTGAATGCGGTTATAGCTTGATTCACCATGTTGAGCAGCTAATTTATTGTAGTACTCTTGAGGATTCATACCTGTAATTGCTGTGATTTCAGCCGCAAGTAAACATAAAAGAATACCATCTTTATCAGTTGACCAAGGTGTACCATCAAAGCGTAAGAAAGATGCACCAGCACTCTCTTCACCACCAAAACCAAGAGAACCAGCGTATAAACCATCAACAAACCACTTAAAGCCAACTGGGACTTCGCATAGGTCACGGCCTAAATCTGCAACTACTTTATCAATAATAGCTGAAGATACTAGAGTTTTACCTACAGCGACCTCTGCTTTCCAAGCTGGACGATTACGATATAAATAATCAATACATACAGCCAGGTAGTGATTTGGATTCATTAAGCCTGATGGCGTAACAATACCATGGCGATCATAATCAGGATCATTACCAAAGGCTAAATCGTAGTCGTCTTTTAATGATAACAAGCCAGCCATTGCATAAGGTGAAGAACAATCCATGCGTACTACACCGTCTTTATCTAACGACATAAATTGGAATGATGGATCAATCGCTTCACTTACTAGAGTTAAATCCAGATCAAATGCTTGACCAATTTGACGCCAGTATTCAATACCAGAACCACCTAATGGATCTACGCCTAATTTTAAATTTGCTTTTTGAATCGCTTCAATATTAACGACATTTTTTAAATCATCAATATATGGCTTCACTAAATCCACTTGTTTAACTAGATCGGATGTCATCGCTTCATTGATTGGAATACGTTTTACCCCATTCAATTCATTTGCGATAAGTAGATTGGCTTGATTTTCAATTGCCGTCGTTAACTCACCTTCTGCAGGTCCCCCATGAGTCGGATTATATTTAATGCCGCCATCTTGAGGTGGGTTATGAGAAGGAGTAATAACAATACCATCAGCTTTATCATCAAATTTAATGTTATGCGTTAAGATTGCATGAGAAATACCTGGAGTTGGTGTGTAGCCATTATTCTCTTGAATAATAACTTCCACGCCATTAGCAACTAATACTTCAATAGTCGAAATGAAAGCCGGTTCAGACAAAGCATGCGTATCTTTACCTAAGAAAAGCGGCCCTGCTACCCCATTTTCCTTACGTACATCAGCAACAGCTTGAGCAATAGCCCAAATATGATGTTGATTAAACGTTGCTTTATCTGCCGTCCCACGATGACCCGAAGTACCAAATTGTACTTTTTGATCTGGATTTGATGCATCAGGCTCTAATAAGAAATAATTAGAGACTAATGCTGGGATATTGTGTAAATCTTCTTGCTGAGCTTTCTGCCCAGCACGAGGATGTATAGCCATTTGACGATTCCTTGTGACAAATTATATTTTGAGCTGTAACTCAAAAAATTAAATCGCCGCGCACACTTTTTCTGTCAAATCATGATGGAAACCCATACGCTCCATCAACAACTCAACCATGTGGCGCTTGCGATTAGTATTTGTATTAGTGATAACCCAAAATGGAGTGCCGTTAATTTCACGGGGCTTGGTTGTTTTACCACTTGCAATCAACGTTTCTTGATTGTCTGCAAAATAAACTCGAGTTCTTCCTTTTACTTCAGTCGCTTCAGAGAACGCCTTTGAGTCAATTTTATATAATTCTGATAGCACAGTTAAAAAACGATCAATCGCTTTATCTAATGCGGAAAATTCATCAGAGATTAATAAGGTACGTACCGCTTTAACGCGATCTACAGATGCCTCTTTACCAGCATCTTTACTGACTACTATGCCCTTTTTCTGAACTTCAACAGGTGTTGAAACAGAAATAACAGAGTCTAAAGATGATGACTGCATTAAGAGACGACGTAAAATATCAGAGGCACTTTCACCGATGTGTTGAGTTTGGCTCGCAATAAAGCGGTATAGTTCTTCGTCTACTTCAATTGTCTTCATTATATGGTTCGTATTCTATAATCTATTTATGAAGGCACGATTATACATTGTATAATCGTGATACTCTACGACAAACCTAACACAACGCAGAAAAATGAAGCTACTTAACTATAAAGAACAAGGAAATGGGGATCCTTTGATCCTAATTCATGGCTTATTTGGGAATTTAGATAATCTAGGTCTTCTAGCACGCCAATTAGAATCATCTTATCGAGTGATCAGTATTGATCTTCGAAATCATGGCCATTCTTTTCATTCAGAAGATCATAATTATCAAACGCTCGCATTTGATATTATAACGCTTCTTGAACACTTATCGATTTCATCTGCGCATCTCATTGGCCACTCAATGGGAGGTAAAGTTGTCATGGCAATATCTGGTCAAAAACCAGAAATCGTCTCTTCATTAGTTATTTTAGACATGGCTCCAGTTGCTTATCCAGAACATAGACACGATGCTGTTTTTTCAGGTCTTCAACGCATTATAGATACTCCGCCAACAACTCGAAAAGAAGCAGACCAATTACTTGCGACGTCAATCGTAGACCCTGGTGTACGACAATTTCTAAGCAAGTCATTATATAAAGAAAACGAACACTTAAATTTACGCTTTAATGTCCCAGCATTATTAAACAATTATCATCATATTATAGGTTGGGAGCCAATCTCACCATTTACGGGAGATGTTCTGTTTATAAAAGGGGAAAACTCCGATTACATCCAAGCTTCACATCAAAAAGAAATTATGCTGCAATTTCCAAAAGCTAAAGCACATATTGTAAATGGCACAGGTCATTGGCTCCATGCAGAAAAGCCTGAAGTCATTTATCGGGTCATAAGTCGATTTTTAGCCAAAGTTGGTAATAGATAATCCATACCAACAATGTCAAAGCTATGATATAGTTTTGCCAAATTATTCGTTCAGATTTAGGTCACTTACCTAAGATAAGGCTAACTCATGCTATATGAACATTTTGATCTCATTGAATCTATTGGTTTAGATTTATTGTTTGCCTCGATATTCTTTTTTATCGGTATGGCTATTAAAGATGTCTTAAAGCAAGCAAACGTACCTGCTTTTGGCCGAAAAATTGTTTGGCTAGTACTCTTTTTAGGATGTACAGGTTTCATTGCTAAAGGGATTATTCAGCTAAGCTGGGAAGGTGCAGGTCTAGGCTAATCACTGATCTAATAACATCTATTTTTAATTAATACAGACAAATACAGGTATTCATCATATGGCAAGTGTAGGACTCTTCTTTGGTAGCGACACAGGTAATACTGAAGCTATTGGCAAGATGATTCAAAAACAGCTTGGTAAAAAGCTCGTTCATGTTCAAGACATTGCAAAAAGCAGCAAAGAAGATATTGATAACTTCGATCTTCTTCTTTTAGGTATCCCTACATGGTACTACGGTGAAGCTCAATGTGATTGGGATGATTTCTTCCCAGAATTAGAAGGCATTGATTTTTCGACTAAGCTTGTTGCCATCTTTGGCTGTGGTGATCAAGAAGATTACGCTGAATACTTCTGTGATGCGATGGGTAACATCCGTGATATCGTTGAAGCTAAAGGCGGCACAGTTATTGGCTACTGGCCAACTGAAGGCTATGAATTTGAAGCTTCTAAAGCACTCGTTGATGAAAATAACTTTGTAGGTCTTTGTATTGATGAAGATCGTCAACCAGAGCTTACAGAAGAGCGCGTAACTGCATGGGTTAAACAAATCCATGAAGAAATGTGCCTTGCAGAATTAGAAGGCTAATTTTGATTCATGATGCTCTTTACTTATCTCTTAAATTAAGAAAGTAAAGAGCATCATCTAAATTCTGGTTTCTTCCTCACATATAATGTTCTATTCACCCTCGCAACGACCTTCCCTTTTTTATCATAAATATACACTTCAAATTTTGGAAAACACTTATCCCCACCTTCAGTAAGCTGCTTAATTTCTTGAATTTTTTCGTTTGAGATAGAAAAATGTGCATTCAAATCACTAGTTCCAGGGGAAATAAAATCTATTTCAGACTGCTTATCCCAGACGAAATACTCTTCTCTCAAGATCCCCATTAACATTAGCGAAAATACGGGATCTGTCATAGAAAAGATACTGCCTCCATATTGGCTTCTATTCGCATTGCGATTCCAAAATCGATCTTTTAATATCACTCGCACTTCTTGAAAGTCTGGTGCAATTTTTTGGATAGAGATCCCAGCGCCCCAAAATGGAGGCCAAATATTCAATGCCCTTCTGACTATTTTTGGGGTAAAGTATTTATACATATTTATCATCCTTGATTCTGGTCTGACCTCATGATAATAGTTTTCTTAACAAAAGATCAACATCTATTTTTTTGTAAGAGATCGTGCAGATAAGGTATCAACTCGATTGAATGTTCCCTATAATTAACTTATTAAAACTGCACAAAAAATCGATGCAGAATGTCAATACAGGAAAAGTCGATGTCAGATAACAACCAAGCACTAAAAAAAGCCGGTTTAAAGGTTACTCTTCCACGCCTGAAAATTTTAGAGGTGTTGCAACAACCAGATTGCCAACACATCAGTGCAGAAGATTTATATAAAAAATTAATCGATATTGGTGAAGAAATTGGTCTTGCTACCGTATACCGTGTATTAAACCAATTTGATGATGCTGGCATTGTGACCCGTCACCATTTTGAAGGCGGTAAATCTGTTTTTGAACTAGCAACTCAGCACCACCATGATCACCTTGTTTGTTTAGATTGCGGCAAAGTAATTGAATTCTCTGATGAAATGATTGAAGAACGTCAAAAAGAGATCGCTAAAAAATACAATGTTCGATTAACAAACCACAGTTTATATCTATACGGCCACTGCATTACTGGTGACTGCATTGATAATGATGACGCTCATAACGGTTAATCGTCAATACCATAAATTTTAGTTATAAAAAAACCAGCATTTCTGCTGGTTTTTTATTATCGATTATTTGAACTCTTAGTCAGGATTAACCTTCCCAAGTATCACGTAATCCTACAGTACGGTTGAATACAAGAGCCCCTGGTGTAGAGTCTTTGTTATCAATACAGAAATAACCTGTACGCTCAAACTGGTAACCTGCTTCTGCTTCTGCTGTTGCTAAACTTGGTTCTACAAAACCATTTTTAACAATCAATGACTCAGGGTTAATACTCTCAGAGAAATCTTCTAAAGCTGCTGGATTTGGAACTGTAAATAGACGATCGTATAAACGGATCTCAGCAGGAACTGCTTTATCTGCAGATACCCAGTGAATAACACCTTTAACTTTACGACCATCTGCTGGATTTTTACCTAGTGTTTCTGCATCATAGCTACAGAAAATAGTGGTAATGTTACCCGCTTCGTCTTTTTCAATGCGGTCTGCTTGAATAACATAAGCACCACGTAGACGAACTTCTTTACCAAGAACCAAACGCTTGTACTTTTTGTTTGCTTCTTCACGGAAGTCATCTTGTTCAATGTATACTTCACGAGTAAATGGAACATCACGCTTACCCATTTCAGGTTTGTTAGGATGATTAGCAATACTAAGCGTCTCAACTTTACCTTCTTCGTAGTTTTCAATTACGATTTTAACAGGCTCAAGTACCGCCATTGCACGAGGTGCGTTCTCATTTAAATCATCACGAATACACGATTCTAATGAACCAAACTCGATCATATTCTCTTGCTTAGTTACACCAATTCGCTTACAGAACTCACGAATAGAGGCAGCAGTAAAGCCACGACGGCGTAAACCAGAAACCGTAGGCATACGAGGGTCATCCCAACCATTAACCAATTTCTCAGTTACCAGCTCGTTTAGCTTACGCTTAGACATGATCGTATATTCTAGGTTTAGGCGACTAAACTCATACTGACGAGGCTGACAGTCAATCGTAATATTTTCCAATACCCAATCGTATAAACGACGGTTATCTTGGAATTCTAACGTACAGATTGAATGGGTAATGCCTTCAAGCGCATCCGAAATACAATGTGTAAAATCGTACATTGGGTAGATACACCACTTATCACCAGTTTGGTGATGAGAAGCAAAACGAATACGATAAATTACTGGATCACGCATTACAATAAAAGAAGAAGCCATGTCGATTTTTGCACGTAGACAAATTGTCCCTTCTTTGAATTTACCATCACGCATTTGTTCAAATAGCGCAAGGTTATCTTCAATGCTACGATCACGGTAAGGGCTGTTTTTGCCTGGCTCTTTAAGCGAACCACGGTATTCGCGAATTTGATCCGACGTTAGCTCATCAACATAAGCTAAGCCTTTTTCAATCAGTTCAACTGCGTAACCGTACAGTTTATCGAAATAGTTTGAAGAATAATGAATATCACCACTCCAATCAAAACCCAACCATTTAACGTCATTTTTGATTGATTCAACGTATTCAATATCTTCTTTTTCAGGGTTAGTATCATCAAAACGTAGATTACACTGTCCCTGGTAATCTTGAGCAATACCAAAATTTAAACAGATAGATTTTGCGTGTCCGATATGCAGATAACCGTTTGGTTCTGGCGGGAAACGAGTATGGACACTGGAATGTTTACCTGACTTTAGGTCTTCATCAATAATTTGACGGATAAAGTTGGTAGGACGAGTTTCAGTTTCACTCATCTAAAGCACCTCATTGGTATTAGTAGAAAGAACAGATTGTTCATATCTCCCTATGATCCACAATTATGGACCAATACTCAATATATAGAATCAAATAGTTGCTTTATTTCCATAAAAAAAGCCGCTCTAATTAGAGTAATGCCACTCGCTTAAGGGCGAGTGGTATGTTTATTAGGATATTTGACTGCCTTTTTTAAAACTGCTCGGGGATATGGTTTCCTATTCCGTTTCTTGGGGAGAATAAGCCGTTTCCCACTTTCCCTGAGAGCCTTTAAGTTTTTTGGTATCGCTCCAGGGCTTCGTGTATCACTCGCCCAAATCATCTCGTCCATAATTAAAAATAGTGCATTGATAAAGCTGATCCGCAGGGGCTCAACTTCGTGCTGTTTAGCCATTTCAGCCATTTCCAGCCTTACTATGTTGTAGCTGGTTAATATTCCCCATAACTCCTGATATACGCCAACTTTTTTCTTGCTTCGTAATACTGGCTTGTTCTGCAACTGATACTGCTTGAGCTCTCCGTAACTGCGCTCGATTTCCCAACGCTCCCAATACACTTTAACCAATGTATCAAATGGGTAGCGTTCCGGACATAGGCAAGAAGTAATAAAGCCTTTGATTTCACCTGTAGGCGTTGGGATAAGAATAAGTCGAGCCTGCCACTTTTTATCAAGATAAGGAGCAAGCTTTTGAGCTTGTGGTGAAACGGGCATATCAATGAGATGATCATGTTCAGTATAACTCTCAACGATGTCATAACGCATCTTAGCCTTGATTGGTGTTAACCAATGAGTGTTACTGCTTGCGCCACGCCAGGTGGTAAATAGCTCTGCAGAAGTGAACCCTCTATCAAAGAGTGTTAATGAATCATCAGGTGCTGAGCCCACTAGTTGTTGAGCATAGGATATTTCACTATTTGTCACTGGCCCAAAAGCAGCATCAGAGACAAGATGGCTGCGTGTTGACATCAATGTTACCGCCAGTACACTCGGAAGCGATGCCCCTTTTTGAGCAAAGCCGAAATGTTGATTTTCTTCTGTATTATGAGTTTTGAAATGTGTGCCATCGACACTAAGAAGCTTCAAACCGCAAACTTCATCAAAGTCTGACTGTTGCTCCCACTGTTGTGCTGTAGTTTTAAATAAGTAGCGCATAGGTTTATCACCGAGACGTTCTTTTCCCTTGATAATACTGCTTGTTGCCATAGGCGTGAATTTGCCATCCACATCAGGGAATGCCAACTCCAACTTATCACAGACATCTTGAATGGAGCGATTACGCTGTAGCCCAATCCCTAGAACTAGCCAAACAGCTTGTTCAGCGGGTAGTCGGCGTTTTCGGAGCGATGTTCGTCCCGTTTGTTGAATCGCTTCTTCAACCCACTCTAAAGGAATATGTTTACTGAACACATCGATTGGACGTTCGTGGCAAAACTCTGCGGTAATTTGTAACTCTTTTGAAAATTCAGACATAAAAAATCGGCCGTAACTTACGTTACGACCGATTATGAGGCATCTGGAGGATCGTTCAAGTAGCTAAACGATCGGCATTACTCTAATTAGAGCGGCTTATTAATTTGAGTTAATTTACTCAATAATTATGGTAATGCAACTGCTGTTAGGTCTTCAGACGCTGGGATTTTTTTCATTTCACCAGCTACGATTTCAGCAAGAGGACCAAGGATAACTTGAACATTGTTAGAACCAAGTTTAACCACACCCATTGCACCTAATGCTTTAAGTTGTTTCTCGCTAATTACGCTAGTGTCTTTAAGAGTTAGACGTAAACGAGTGATACAAGCATCGATGTTTTCTAGATTTTCATGACCACCTAGAGCTTTAAGGTATTGCTTAGCTAGTTCACCAGTCTCTTTAGAACCACGAACTGAACTTTCTTCTTCGTCGTCGTCTTCACGGCCTGGAGTCTTAAGATTAAACTTAACGATTACAGCGCGGAATACGAAGTAGTAAACTGCGAAGAATACGATACCTTGGATAATTAGCATGTACCAGTTAACAGCTAGTGGGTTACGAGTAGAAAGAACCATATCTACTAGACCTGCTGAGAAGCCGAAACCTGCAATCCATTGCATAGATGCTGCGATGAATACTGAAATACCAGTTAATGCTGCGTGAACTACGTATAGCGCAGGAGCAAGGAACATGAATGAGAATTCTAGTGGCTCTGTAACACCAGTAAAGAATGATGCGAAACCAGCAGCAATCATAATAGATGCAACTTTTTCTTTGTTCTCAACTTTAGCAGTGTGGTAGATAGCTAGTGCTGCACCTGGTAGACCAAACATCATGATTGGGAAGAAACCAGCTTGGTACATACCTGTAACACCAACTGTTGCTGTACCGTTAGCGATAGATTGAGCACCACCTAAGAAATTAGGGATATCATTAATACCAGCAACGTCGAACCAGAATACTGAGTTAAGTGCATGGTGAAGACCTACAGGAATAAGTAGACGGTTGAAGAATGCATAGATACCAGCACCAACAGAACCCATACCTTGGATTGATTCACCGAAGTGTACAAGACCACCGTAGATTGCAGGCCAGATGTACATAAGTACGAATGCAATTAGGATACCGGCAAAAGAAGTTAAGATAGGTACAAGACGCTTACCTGAGAAGAATGCAAGTGCTTTATGCAATTCTACAGTAGAGAAACGGTTGTAGATCTCAGCAGATACGATACCAACTAGGATACCAACAAATTGGTTATTGATTTTACTAAATGCAGCAGGAACTGCAGCAGGATCAATACCTTGAATTTGAGCTACTGCTCCTGGTGAAAGAAGAGTAGTTACAACAAGGAAACCAACAAAACCAGAAAGTGCTGCTGCACCATCTTTATCTTTAGACATACCATAAGCAACACCGACTGCGAACAGAACTGACATGTTATCGATGATAGCCGCACCAGCTTTGATTAAAAACGCTGCTAGTGCACTGTTGCCACCCCAAGCTACTGGATCAATCCAGTAACCTATACCCATTAAAATTGCTGCTGCAGGTAGTGTAGCAACTGGTACCATCAGTGCTTTACCTACTTTTTGAAAATATCCTAAAATATTCACCTTTAGATTCCCCCTATAAGGATTTTAGATTTTTTTGAGTAACTTAATTTGTCCGTTATAAACTTATTTCGCTACTCGTTATTAACAGGGCCAGTGTAAGGGATTAATTTCGCCCCGCAAATTAAAAGCAAGCTAATTGTGATCATTATCACCTGTGGAGGGAATATTTAAGGTATTTTGCTAGCGAGATCATAAAACTTATTTTATCATTCAAAAGAATAAAACATCAGGAATAAAATTTGGTCTATAAAAGACCAAACTTTGTCATTACTGAACGTAACATTTAGGTAACTGAGTGTACCGCTCAGTAAGCAGTTCTATTTTCACTTGCTTAAAAATTTCAACGAAAAAAGTTTCTATTTTTTTCGTACCATAAATTATAACTTAAGGATTCAAGCTATGTATGCGCTAACTAACTGTAAGGTTTATACTGGTAACGATGTTCTTGTTAACCATTCTGTAATCATTAATGGAACAGAAATCGAGGCCATTTGCCTAACATCAGAACTACCAGAAGGTATTGAGCTAAAGGATTTAGATGGCGCAATTCTAAGCCCAGGTTTTATTGATCTTCAACTAAACGGCTGTGGTGGCGTAATGTTGAATGATGAAATTACTGCAGAAACAATGCAAACAATGCATGAAGCAAACCTAAAATCAGGTTGTACTAGCTTCTTGCCTACATTAATTACTTCTTCTGATGAAGACATGCGCGCCTCTATTGAAGCAGCTCGTGAATACCACAATAAATATCAAAACCAATCTTTAGGTTTGCACCTTGAAGGTCCATACTTAAATGTAATGAAAAAAGGCATTCATAGTGTTGATCATATTCGTCATTCTGACTCAGATATGATTCAACTGATGTGTGATAACGCTGATTTAATAGCAAAAGTAACTCTGGCTCCTGAACAAAATGATTCAGAGCACATTGAGCGTTTACATAAAGCGGGTATTGTCGTATCAATTGGTCATACAAACGCAACTTATGCAGAAGCTCGCCAAGGTTTTGAATCTGGTATAACTTTCGCAACTCATTTATTTAATGCAATGACACCTATGGCTGGTCGTGAACCAGGCGTTGTAGGTGCTATCTACGATACACCAGATGTTTATGCTGGTATCATTGCTGATGGCTTCCATGTTGACTATGCAAACATCCGTATCGCACACAAAATAAAGAAAGAAAAGCTAGTATTAGTGACCGATGCCACAGCTCCTGCAGGTGCTGACATGGAATACTTTATTTTTGTTGGTAAGAAAGTATATTACAAGGATGGTAAATGTGTTGATGAGAATGGCACATTAGGCGGCTCAGCTCTGACTATGATTGAAGCAGTTCAGAATACAGTTGAGCACGTTGGAATCGCTTTAGATGAAGCATTACGTATGGCTACGTTATATCCAGCTCAAGCAATTGGTGTAGATAATAAACTTGGCCGAATCAAAAAGAACATGGTTGCTAACCTTGCAATTTTTGATCGTGACTTCAATGTAAAAGCGACTGTTGTTAACGGACAATACGAGCAAAGTTAATATGACTGACGGACAAATTGGTAATGTAGACCTAGTAAAACAATTAAACAGTGCGGCTGTTTATCGTTTAATCGACCAAAAAGGCCCGATTTCTCGAATTCAAATCGCAGACGTTAGTCAGCTTGCTCCTGCAAGTGTTACCAAGATTACCCGTCAACTATTAGAGCGCGGCTTAATTAAAGAAGTCGCGCAACAAGCATCAACAGGCGGTCGAAGAGCTATTTCTTTGACCACTGAAACCGCCCCCTTCCACTCTATTGCAGTGCGTTTAGGTCGAGACTATATCCAATTAAGTCTTTTTGACCTTTCAACAAAAGAATTAGCTTCTGAATATCATGAGTTTAATTACTCACATCAACAAGAGCTACTGGATGGATTAAGTCAATTAGTTCAAATGTTCATCACTCGCAACCAAGATACAATTAAACAATTAATTGCTATCGGTATCACCCTCCCTGGTTTAGTTAATCCAGAGACGGGCGTTGTAGAGTACATGCCGAATACCGACATAGATAAATTAGCCTTAGCTGATTTTATTAAAGATACTTTCAATACCCAGTGTTTCGTAGGTAACGATGTACGTGGTTTAGCTCTAGCCGAACACTACTTTGGTGCATCTAAAGATTGCTATGACTCTATACTCGTCAGTGTTCACCGCGGTACCGGTGCCGGCATCATTGTTAACGGAAAGGTTTTCTTAGGTCATAATCGAAATGTAGGTGAGATCGGCCACATTCAAATCGATCCAATTGGTGATAAATGTCAATGTGGCAATTTTGGTTGTTTAGAAACCGTAGCCGCAAACCCTGCAATTATTTCACGAATTAAAACACTGCTTGCACAAGGCTACCCTTCAAGTCTTTCGCAATTAGATAACATAACAATGGCTGATATTTGTCATGCTGCAAATCATGGTGATGAGCTTGCAACGCAAACATTATTACGCGTTGGTAATCAATTGGGTAAAGCGATAGCAATGACGATTAATCTATTTAATCCACAAAAAATTGTTATTTCAGGTGCAATTACTCAATCTGATAAAATTCTTTTTGCTGCTATCCGCAACTGTATTAAAAATCAATCATTAACCGCGTTCCACAAAGATCTACCAATTGTTGCATCCGAGCTTCATGAACAACCGACTATTGGTGCTTTTTCAATGGTCAAACGCGCAATGCTTAATGGTGTATTGTTACAAAAATTATTAGATGAATAATCATAAATAATTTTTAACATGTTACTCTAGGGCTGCTTTTTTGCGGCCCTTTTTTTTGAACATTTTCAGGAACAATAGTATATGGAGTTACTTTTTATCATTGCAGCATTTGTAATGGGTTTTATTGCATTGAAAATCAACTTACCGCCATTAGTTGGTTTTTTATTAGCAGGGTTTGGATTGCATGCTCTTGGCTTTCAATCTAACGATACGCTTTCTACCTTTGCTGACCTTGGTGTTACTCTTCTCCTTTTTTCTATTGGTTTAAAATTAGATATAAAAACCCTACTTGCAAAAGAAATTTGGCTCGGTGCAACACTCCATAATATATTCTCAACATTATTCTTCACCTTTGCTCTTCTTGGTCTCAAGCTTCTTGGGATCACGATGCTTGCGGATATAGGAACAGCACAACTTGTCTTATTTGGCTTTGCTCTCTCTTTCTCTAGTACCGTATTTGCAATAAAAGCGCTACAAGAAAAAGGCGAAATGAATGCGACTTACGGTACTTTAGCGATTGGGATTCTTGTTATGCAAGATATCTTTGCCGTTGTATTTTTAACGGCATCAACTGGAAAAATCCCTGAAATTACCGCGTTAGCTTTATTTACACTTCCACTCTTTAGACCTTTATTCTTTAAATTATTAGATTGGGCTGGTCACGGAGAAATGCTGGTTCTTTATGGCATATTTTTAGCATTAGTTGCAGGTGCAGGTACCTTTGAGTTAGTAGGAATGAAACCAGATTTAGGTGCACTTATCTTAGGGATGCTTCTTGCTGGACACTCCAAAGCCTCTGAATTATCAAAATCCTTATTTAATTTGAAAGAAATTTTATTGATTTGTTTTTTCTTAAACATAGGATTATCTGCCGCACCGACATTTGCAGGATTAACGCTTGCTCTACTTTTAATTCTACTTCTCCCTGTAAAAGGGCTCTTATACTTCATTATCATTAACAAGTTTAAGTTCCGAGTTCGCACCTCCCTACTCACCTCTCTCACCTTATTTAACTACAGCGAATTTGGATTAATAGTTGGTGGATTAGCATTTAAAATGGGCTGGCTACCGGGTGATACTCTTGTTGCCATAGCTATTGCTGTATCGATTTCCTTTATTATTTCAGCTCCTTTAAATAATTTTGGCCACTCTATTTACCAGCGCTCACGCCATTGGTTAAAAGAACACACCGCAGAACGTTTAAATCCAATGGATAAATTAATTAATCCAGGCAGAGCCCAAATTTTAATTCTTGGCATGGGTCGTATTGGCAGTGGTGCTTATGATGAATTAAAAGATAGATATGGAGATATTATTTTAGGCGTTGAACTACGAGAAGAATCAGCTAAGCGTCACCAAGATCTTGGACGAAATGTTATTTCTGGCGATGCTACTGATCCAGATTTTTGGGAACGGATCTTATCAACCTCACACGTAAAGCTAGTACTATTAGCAATGCCTAATCATCAAGGTAATCAATTTGCACTAGAGCAATTACAATCACGAAATTATCAAGGTCAAACCGCCGCAATTGCAGCCTATAATGACCAAATTGATGGATTACTTGAACAGGGTGTCGATGCTGCATTTAATATTTATCATGAGGCTGGCAGTGGTTTTGCTCGGCATGTAAGTGAACAATTAAGCCCTCAATTTAATCAACAAAAAGAATATATGAAACATTGATTCTTTTATTAACAACTTAGTCACTTTAAAAATCAGATTAGAGATTATTTAAATTCTAATCTGATTTTTTATTTATATTCCCTAACTCTCCATTCTTTTTGTTCAAAAAACCACCTCCAATTAACGATTCAAAACCAAAATTGGTTAAATATTAAATATTATCTAATTAGGTTGCCTATTTGTAATTTTATTTGTATTTCTTGGTTGCTTTTTTTATCGATCGTGGCAAATTGTAGTTAAGAGAATAATTTATGATAAAAATTAAGAAGAGATTAGAGGAAACTTATGTGCTCAATTTTTGGAATACTGGACATTAAAACCGATTCAACGCCACTACGTAAAGCTGCACTTGAAATGTCAAAAAAACTTCGCCATCGTGGACCTGATTGGTCAGGCATTTATTCATCAGACAAAGCAATTTTAGCGCATGAGCGTCTTGCGATTGTTGGTGTAAATAGTGGTGCACAACCCCTTTATAGCGAAGATAAAAAGCATATTTTAGCAGTGAATGGGGAGATCTATAACCATAAAGAATTACGAGAAAAATACGCTGACGATTACGCATTCCAAACAGATTCTGATTGTGAAGTTATTTTAGCGCTATACCGCGAAAAAGGCGCAGATCTGCTAGAAGATTTGAACGGTATTTTCGCATTTATTCTTTATGATGAAGAAAAAGATGAATATTTAATCGGTCGTGACCATATTGGCATTATCCCTATGTACCACGGTTATGATGAACATGGTAACTATTACGTTGCTTCTGAAATGAAAGCTTTGGTTCCAGTGTGTAAATCAATCAGTGAATTTCCTCCTGGCCACTTCTACTCATCAAAAGATGTTGAGCCAACTCGTTACTATTTACGTGATTGGATGGAATATGACGCAGTTAAAGATAATCCAACAAGTAAAGATGACCTTAAGCAAGCATTGGAAGATGCGGTTAAACGTCAATTAATGACAGATGTTCCTTATGGTGTCCTTCTTTCTGGTGGTCTTGATTCATCAATTACATCAGCGGTTGCGAAAAAATTTGCAGCAATGCGTATTGAAGATGACCAACAATCTCAAGCATGGTGGCCACAATTACACTCGTTTGCAGTTGGCTTAGAAGGCGCTCCCGATTTAAAAGCAGCTCGTGAAGTAGCCGATCAAATCGGTACAGTGCATCATGAAATGACTTATACAATTCAAGAAGGTCTTGATGCTATCCGTGATGTTATTTATCACATTGAAACATATGACGTAACCACCATTCGCGCCTCTACACCAATGTATTTATTAGGCCGTAAGATCAAGGCAATGGGCATTAAAATGGTACTTTCAGGTGAAGGTGCTGATGAAATTTTTGGTGGCTACTTATACTTCCATAAAGCGCCAAACAAAAAAGAATTCCATGAAGAAACAGTTCGTAAACTACTTGCTCTAAACATGTTTGATTGTGCTCGTGCTAACAAATCACTTGCAGCTTGGGGTGTAGAAGGTCGAGTACCTTTCTTAGACAAAGAATTTATTGATGTTGCAATGCGACTAAACCCACAAGATAAAATGTGTGGTAACGGTAAAATGGAAAAACACATTCTTCGAGAATGTTTTGAAGACGATTTGCCTGCTGCGATTGCATGGCGACAAAAAGAGCAATTCTCTGATGGTGTAGGTTATAGCTGGATTGATACATTACGTGAAACAGCAGAAGCAAAAGTAACTGATCAGCAAATGGAGTCTGCAAAATTCCGTTTCCCTTACAATACCCCGGTAACCAAAGAAGGTTACGTGTATCGTGAAATCTTTGAAGAGTTATTTCCTCTTGAAGATGCTGCTAAATGTGTTCCTGGTGGTCCATCAGTTGCGTGCTCTTCAGCAAAAGCGATAGAGTGGGATGAATCATTCCAAAACTGTGTTGACCCTTCTGGTCGAGCTGTTCAAGCCGTTCACAATGAAGCTTATGATTAATTAAAGAGTTAATCACATCGAGTAGGGTGAGGCTTTTGCCTCATCCCTCTCACAGAACCGTACGTACGGACCTCGTATACGGCTCCTGCAATTTACTATTTCTTAATAAAAAGAAGCGAGTACACCTGTTTTAACTTCGTCTATTGAATACAAGCCTAGATTTTTGAACCACTGATTAGGCATCGCATAGCTTGCTAACGGACTCGCACTGTTTCGCCATGAGTCCATTTTTATAGACTTAAATGGCGGTTTGTACTTTAGTTGCTTAAGACGACGATGCAATCTGCACGGCTTCTTCCACAAACTCATTTGTACCGCTCGCAATCTCCGCCTTATCCAAGCCGCAAGGCTTTTCAGTGTGCTCGTAATATTGGCTATTTTGAAGTAGTTTACAAACCCTCTGAGCACTGGATTCAGTTGCTTTAGCACTCTCGCTAAATTCAATCCTCCATTACGCTTGGTGAGTTGCCTTACTTTCGCTTTTAATGTTTTGAGCTTCTTTTCTTGAATTGCCGTGTAATTTGTAAAAATTTCCACTCCCAAGAATTTAATACCTGTATCGCTATGTGCTATATGGGTTTTCCGCTCATTCACTTTAAGTTTTAGCGTTACTTCTAAAATATGGCTAGCTACTTTTAATGCATTCTCTGCACCCTTTTTCGAGGTGCAGAATATCAAAATGTCATCCGCGTATCGCACTATTCGATGCTTACGCCTCATCATTTCTTGATCGAATTCATCTAAGTAGATATTAGCAAGTAGTGGACTAATCACCCCACCTTGTGGACTGCCTATTACACTATTCTGCCAGTTTTCACCAACCATGACTCCACTTTTTAGAAATTGACGGATCAAGCCTAAGATACTGCCATCCACGATGCGCTTTCGCACGAACTTGATTATCAGATCGTGGTCAAGCATGTCAAAGCATTTAGACAGAACCATATCAACAACATGCCGCTTATTATATTTACGTATAAAGAGTGTAGCTTTGCTGATGGCTTGATGACAGCTTCGCCCAACCCGATATCCATAACTGGATGGATGAAAGTTTGGGTCAAATATGGGAGTCATTATATTCGTTAAACATTGTTGAACAATTCGGTCTCGAACTGTGGGGATCCCCAATAACCTGATACCGCCATCGTCTTTGGCGATCTCAACTCGTTTTACGGGCCGCGCTTGATAGCGCTTTTCTTGTAGTTCAAGTAATAGTTTTCTGAGCTCTACTTCCAAATTTTGTGTGAAATCATCGATACGCTGCCCGTCAATACCAGCTGCGCCTCCATTCTTTCTCACTTGTTTGTATGCCACGCAAAGCGCTTGCAGTGATAGCATGCGCCCGTAAAGGCTATAGTGTACTCTCAAATTATTATCTCACATCACCTGCTGCTGACTTTATTTATGTTGGTTAGGTTTATTTCGTTGTCGCGTTAAGTTTTCTAGCAAGGCTACGCCCTTTTATTCGCAATATGCTTAACCGCCTCTATGCCTCTAGTAAAGAGAAACACTTACTCCCCGTGCCCAGTTCTATTCACAGCTTTAGTATCACCCTTAGCCATTAAAATAGAGACTTTACCTTATTTGGTAATTCGTGAACCCATCATAAATTACGTCACTTTAAGGTAATTTATAAATCACTTCCCCCCTTCGCAATCAATAAGTGCTTTTGGCTCAAATTGACTCTATCAGATATATTACTGATAGTCGGCTTGGTTTTGTCCTCCACACCATCACTGGCTTTCACAGGCCTAGCCTTACTCACTACTACGGGTTCATCTGCCACCTCACATCGGCATTAGATCTTGAGTTTCTTCTTGAATCTAAGCCACTTACTGACAATTAAGTTTAGATGCCAGGCTTCCCCAGTTATTGCACTGACTCCCTGTTAGATATGCCACCCTCAAGCACAGAATTGGTCTGACTAAGTATTGGGCTTCGCGCTATTTTGGACGCTTACCCACCAATCCCGCCGAAACAGGTTACGGTTAGTTGTGTACATCTAACTTCCTATGGCTTCCTTCAGACCTCACCGTTAGCCAGTGACGCCCTTGCCATTCAGATTGTCTTCCCCTTAGTCGGGGTGACTCTGCTATCTTGCAAGCAGACGGGTTTGCCAGCTTTGCTGGGCAAACAAAAAAAGCGCCTAATGGCGCTTTTTTTATTTCGAATAATCGATATCGCAATTCTCTACTTTAATTTCAACATTTTTATTAATAAGGGTAATTAATAAAATCGAACGTTTTTCTCCATCCGCTTCTTTATAAATAGCATCAACACCAACGAAGGGGCCTTCTTTTATCGAAACTTTTTGCCCCGCTTCAGGCAAAGTCTCAATTACCTCTTTATTTTGAATGTTATCGTGGTCTAGTAATTTTAATGAATAAATTAAATCACCTGACAATACTTTCGGTTGCCCACCAAAACGAATAAAGTCACTCACTCCACGAGTTGAACGAACGGTCGTAAACGTCGGGCCATCCTTAAAATCAAAACGAACAAACATATAACAAGGGAATAAAGGTTCTTTAACTGCCTTTTTTTTACCTCTCGTTATTTTCTCAACTTCAATCTCAGGGTAAAAGCACTCTACATTTTGATTCTCTAAATGTGCTTTTGCTCGCTGTTGTTCCCCACGTTTACAGTAGAGTAAATACCATTCTTTCATTATTTATATACCTAGCTAACCAACTAAAGATCATAGCACGCCATAAACAACAACTAAATAAATAGGTTCAATAACTCGACAACTATCTTGTTTCAGATGTTAAATGACAACAAACAGACAAAAGAAACAAATAATATTAAAAAAATACCAAACATAAAAATTAAAAACCATAAAATTGAAATTATTTAGAATTTAAAATTAAAAAATAGAAGCAAAACAGAGGGGTAATATGTAACAGTAAATACTTGTTTCTAAACATTTCAATCATTTAAAATGTTAAGCAAATCACATTAATATGTACAACATTGCAGTTGAATCATTCGAGGGGTATAAATTTGTCTTATATAAAGAGAATAAAATTCTATTAAACAGAGAGCATTATGCCAAATAACAACAAAACACTCATGGGACACCCTCAAGGATTGTTCTTACTTTTTGGAACAGAATTATGGGAACGCTTCTCTTATTACGCCATGAGGGCAATTTTAGTCTTATATTTAACAGACAGAACCATTAATGGTGGTTTAGGTTGGACAGTTAAAGACGCCCTTAGCTTATATGGCACTTATACCGCTTTGATGTACATCACCCCTCTTATTGGTGGATGGTTGGCAGATAACTACCTAGGACAACGAAAGTCACTGCTTATTGGTGGCTCTCTCATGGTTGTAGGCCAATTTACACTCGCACTTCCTCATGATTTATTGCCATTCTCTGTTGAGGCTCTTTTTTATGTCGGTTTAGGCTTCCTAATTGCTGGTAATGGTTTATTCAAACCAAACGTATCAACCATGGTTGGTGATTTATACCAAGATGGTGATAATCGCCGTGACGGTGCATTTACCATTTTTTATATGGGCATTAATTTAGGCTCCTTGCTTGCTGGCGTAGTTTCTGGTTCTGTAACAGGCATATGGGGTTGGAAAGCAGGATTTGCTGCGGCCGGTATCGGTATGGTTATTAGTTTAATCATTCAAACTTTATTTGCTCAACGCTTCTTAGGTGATATTGGTGTTCGCCCTGCTGCTCATATAGCAAAAGAAAATGCAAAAGGTAAGTCCCATAATGTATTAAGTAAAATTGAAATTGATCGCCTAAAAGTAATTATGGTTATGGGTCTATTCGTTATTGTATTTTGGGCAGGCTTTGAGCAAGCTGGCGGCTTAATGAATATCTATTCTCAACAATACACAGATAGAATGATTGGTTCCTTTGAAGTGCCTGCCGCTTGGTTTCAATCATTGAATCCTTTCTTCATTATTGTATGCGCGCCGTTAATCGCTATGTTATGGGTTAAATTAGGGCCAAAAGAACCAAGCTCACCAATTAAGTTCGCTTTGGCTCTCTTTTTCTTAGCCATTGGTTTTCTTTGTATGGTCGGAGCGGTCATGGAACAAGGTGGCGACTTAACAGTTAAAACATCTATGTACTGGCTTGTGGGGGCTTACTTCTTCCATACGTTAGGTGAGCTATGTTTATCTCCGATTGGGTTGTCATTAGTGACTAAACTCGCACCACTCCGTTTGGCTTCTCTTATGATGGGGACATGGTTTGGGTTCAATGCCATCTCTAATTATATTGCAGGTATCGTTGGTTCACATGTTGAAAGTCTTGGCGCATTAGATATTTTTGCAGGTATCGCTATTGCAGCAACCATCTCTGGAATTTTATTGCTAACAATTTCAGGAACTCTTATTCGCTGGATGCATGGTGCTGAAAAAGCACATTAAACTGAACATATCGAAATAAAAAGGGAGTCTTATATTCTAAGGCTCCCTTTTTTATAAAGAGTAAATTATAATATAATTCTACTGCGATTCTTCTCAACTAATTTAGCGCCAATCCCTTTCACATTAGATAAGTCATCTACCGCTGCAAACTTTCCATTCACTTTACGATAATCAACAATAGCTTGTGCTTTTGAGTTGCCAACACCAATCAGCAATGTTTTAAGCTCCTCAGCTCCAGCCTCGTTGATATTAACGACCACTTCAATACCATCGTGTTTATTTACGCTTTCTTCTTTAGCATGAGCGATACTGCTCGAAAATAAAATAAGAGCAAATAAAAAAGAACTGATTAAGTTTGTTATACGAGTCATTACTATTCCTTGTTCAAGATTTAAATAATAATGTCAGATACTTCAGAAATTCACTCTCTATCTGTCATCCCAAAAAATAGTAAATAAACCAAAGAAGAAATCCCACCGATAGATTTATACTTACCCTAAAAACACGACGGGCCCCAACTAGGGGCCCGTCTATCTTATTTATCAATTACAAATAAATTGATTATTGTTCTAATAATGGATAACTAATATCAGAGTTTGCTTTGAGCGTATCCAATGTTGCCGTTAGATCTTGTTGAGTTTGAGTTCTAAGTAAACGCGTTGACACTTGCTGAGCCATTGCATCATTGCTTAGTTCTAATACACCATCAAGTGCAACTATTACATTGTTTCCCTGACGATCCATCACTTGAGCGTAAGTTGATGCGCCCTTTTCTGGTTTTTGCAAACGATACACATCATTTGCCAACTCATCAGCTCTAGTAATCATTCGTGCTTCAGTAAAGCTTAAGCCATTATCTGCTAGGTAATTCGTCTGACCTTTATCCAGTGCATTAATAACACCTTGAGCTAGTTCGACTGCTTTTTGTTCACCTTTTGTTTGAGATAAGCGATCAGTCACTGCTGGTTTAACATCTTCTAAAGGTAATACGGTTTCATCTCGAACATCTTCAACACGAACAACAACAATATGCTCTGGTGCAATTTCAATAACGTCTGAATTTAAACCATCTTCTTTTACTTCAGGGCTATAGATAGCTTGTAAAACTGCAGGATTTGATAGCAGTTCAGGAGCATCTTCTTGAGAGAAGAAGTCAGATGTCATTACTTTAACATTAACGCTTTCAGCTGCATCATCTAAAGAATCAGGTGATTCAAATGCTTTTTCTGCTAGCTCTGTTTGTAGGCTATAAAATGCATCAGCGGCATGTTCATCGACTAAGAAAGATTTAATTTCTGTACTTACTTCAGCAAGAGGTTTTGTTTTTGGAGCTTCAACACCGTCAAGTTGAATAATATGATAACCAAACTCAGATTTAACTAAACCTGAATGATCACCGACATTAACCAATTGGAAAGCCGCATCTTCAAAAGCAGGATCAATAACACCACGCTCAATCCAACCTAAAGAACCACCTTCTTTTGCTGTTGGGATATCTTGTGAACTTTCTTTTGCTACCGTTGCAAAGTCATCACCAGCATCTAAACGAGCAAGAACAGCTTTAGCATCAGCTTCATCACCTTTAATCAGGATATGGCTTACTTCGCGTTTTTCTTGCGTAGAATACTTATCTTGATTTTCATTATAATACGTTTGAATCTCTTCATCCGTAATTGGTGCTTGTGCTTTTAAAGAGTCGCCAGATAATTCAACATAAGAAACTTTCACTTGTTCTGGACGAACAAATTGTTGTTTATTTGCATTGTAATATTCAGAAACTTCTTCATCTGTCACTGTTGCTTGTTTTGCAAATTCAGCAGTATTAAGAGTAATAGTACGAATTTCACGCTGTTGAGCTTCTAAAGCACCTTGTGCTTTTACTTCGTTATCCAACGTAAATTCTGTTGATTCAAGAGCAAGAACCAATTGATTTCGAACTAAATCTTGACGTAAATATTCTGCAAAGCTATCTGAACTGAAACCCGCACGACGAAGTGAAATATTGAAAATCTCTTCATCGAATTTACCGTCTTTTTGAAATTGAGGCATAGATAAAATAGCTTGACGAATTTGTTCGTCACCAACACGAAGACCTAAATCTTGAGCTTGATTATCTAATAGCGCATCATTAACCATACGGTCTAAAACAGATTTACGAAATTGTTCTACGTATGCTGGGTCACCAAGTAATGTTGAAAAATACTCACCAAGTTGAGATTGCATACGATTACGTTCATTTTGATACACTTGTTCAAAATCATTGCGCGTAATCTCACGTTCACCAACTTTTGCAGCTAGTGGTTGACCCCCACCGACTAAATAACTACCTACACCTGCAAATACAAATGAGAAAATAATTAGACCGAGAATGATCTTAACTACGAGGCCTGTTGAACCTTCGCGAATTCGATCCATCATAATATGTTTTAACTCCTAATCACCAAGTGGAATACACTATTTATACAAGTAGCGTGTCAATTTCTATTGATAGTGAAAATGTAAAATAGTTCAACAAAAGAAAATTTTAACAATAAAAAAGCGCATCATTGGATGCGCCTATGACTCATTACTCTAGTCTACTAGCCTTACGCTAGCTTGTGTAGAGTTTTATCTATATTTCGCTTAGTTACACGCATCTTTAAGTGCTTTACCAGCTTTAAATGCAGGTACTTTTGCAGCAGAAATCTCAATCGCTTCGCCTGTTTTAGGGTTACGACCTGTACGAGCAGCACGCTCACGAACAACAAATGAACCGAAACCAACAAGCGTTACTTGATCACCACTTTTTAGTGTCTCTGTTACTGTTTCAACTAATGCATCTAGAGCACGGCCAGCAGCTGCTTTTGAGATATCTGCATTTTCAGCAATTTGATCGACTAATTGAGATTTATTCACGGTATTCCCCTTTAAATTATTCGTTCAATGATTAATGAACGAGTCCATATTTTGATTATAAATGTGTGAAGTTATGATCACGCAATAAGGTTTAACTTAGCTGCATCAATATAAAGTGACAAGTCATTTCGACCTGTCAGCCCTGTTATATCAACGTTTTTTGCTACACGTCACTTTTTAGATTGCTCAAGACTAAAACCTTGAGGGTCATTTTGAAGTGCTAAGGTTAAGACTTCATCAATCCATTTAACTGGATGAACCGATAGATCAGCAATTACATTTGCTGGGATCTCTTCTAGGTCGCGTTCATTATCCTTTGGAATGATGACAGTTTTAATACCACCACGATGCGCTGCTAATAATTTTTCTTTTAGACCACCAATTGGTAAGACTTCACCACGCAAAGTAATCTCACCTGTCATAGCAACATCTGAACGAACAGGATTACCAGTTAGGCTTGATACCAAAGCGGTACACATACCAATACCAGCACTAGGGCCATCTTTTGGTGTTGCACCTTCTGGTACGTGAACGTGAATATCACGTTTTTCATAGAAATCAGGATTAATACCTAATTTATCTGCACGTGTACGCACAACGGTCATCGCAGCTTGAATTGACTCTTTCATTACATCACCAAGAGAACCGGTATAAGCTAACTTGCCTTTACCAATCATTGATTCAGCTTCAATCGTCAATAAGTCACCACCAACTTCAGTCCATGCTAAACCAACAACCTGACCTACACGGTTTTCGTCATCCGCTTTACCATAATCACAGCGTTGAACTCCTAAGAAATCTTTTAGGTTATCTTGATTAATGGTTACTTTCTTAATCGATTTATCTAATAAGATTTGTTTAACTGCCTTACGACATAATTTAGAAATTTCACGCTCTAAGCTACGTACACCCGCTTCACGAGTATAATAACGAATGATGCCCATAATAGCTGAGTCATCAATTTCAATTTCATGATCTTTAAGGCCATTGCGTTTTACTTGCTTCATCAACAAGTGATTCTTAGCAATATTCAGTTTTTCGTCTTCGGTATAACCAGATAAACGAATCACTTCCATACGGTCAAGCAATGGACCTGGGATATTCATTGAGTTAGACGTTGCAACGAACATGACATCAGAAAGATCGTAATCAACTTCTAAGTAATGATCGCTAAATTTATTATTCTGCTCTGGGTCTAATACTTCAAGAAGTGCCGATGCTGGGTCACCACGCATATCAGATGACATTTTATCAATTTCATCTAATAGGAAAAGTGGGTTCTTTACCTCAACTTTTGATAACTTTTGAATTAGTTTACCTGGTAATGAACCAATGTAAGTACGACGGTGACCACGAATTTCGGCTTCATCACGAACACCACCTAAAGCCATACGTGTATATTTACGACCCGTCGCTTTAGCAATAGATTGACCAAGTGACGTTTTACCAACACCAGGAGGACCAACTAAACATAAGATTGGACCTTTAAGTTTCGTTACTCGGCTTTGTACTGCTAAATATTCAAGAATTCGTTCTTTAACACGTTCTAAACCATAATGGTCTGCGTTTAAGATTTCTTCTGCTTTGGCTAAATCTTTTTTCACTTTTGAGCGTTTAAACCAAGGCACGCCAACCATACAATCGATGTAGCTACGAACCACGGTTGCTTCAGCAGACATTGGAGACATCATCTTCAACTTTTGAAGCTCTTGTTCTGCTTTTTCTTGAGCTTCTTTTGGCATTTTGGCATCTACAATTTTTTGTTGTAGAGCTTCAAATTCATCAGGAGCATCATCCAAATCACCAAGTTCTTTTTGAATTGCTTTCATTTGCTCATTCAAATAGTACTCGCGTTGGCTTTTTTCCATCTGCTTTTTAACACGACCACGGATACGTTTTTCGATTTGTAATAAATCGATTTCCGATTCCATCATGCTCATTAAAAACTCTAAACGTGCGATAACATCAGTAAGCTCTAACACTTCCTGCTTATCAACCAATTTTAGAGGCATATGAGCGGCAATCGTATCTGCAAGACGCGCTGCATCTTCAATCCCATTAAGTGACGTTAGCACTTCTGGTGGGATTTTTTTATTTAATTTAATAAAGCCTTCGAATTGATTAATTGCAGAACGCATAATCACTTCTTGTTCAGCATCATCAATAATCGGAGTCAGTAAAAATTCAGCGTCGGCTGTAAAGAAATCAGCTTCTAAAAATTGATGGATTTTTGCACGCTGCTGACCTTCAACTAATACTTTAACTGTGCCATCAGGCAGTTTTAATAATTGTAAAATTGTCGCAATTGTACCAACACCGTGTAAGTCATCTAATTGTGGTTCTTCTTTAGCAGCTTCTTTTTGTGCCACAAGTAGGACTTGTTTATTCTGCTCCATTGCTGCTTCTAAGCAACGAATCGATTTTTCACGGCCCACAAATAGTGGAATAACCATATGCGGATACACCACTACATCACGTAATGGCAGAACTGGTATCTCAATGCGCTCGGAACGCTCCAGGTTCATATTCTTCTCTCTTTCCGTCAGTATCTATAGAAATAATATGGGGACAAGTCGCTAAGATTCAACATTATTTTCAATTAAAAATAAAAAAGGAGGCCAATGCCTCCTTTTTGTACTGTTTATTAGCTGATATCGACTATTCTGCAGATATTGCTTTCGTTTCTGTGTTTTCAAACATTAACAGTGGTTCTGACTCACCGTTAATTACAGATTCGTCGATAACTACTTTAGAAACACCTTCTTTCGATGGTAATTCATACATAGTATCTAATAATATCGCTTCTAAAATTGAACGAAGACCACGGGCACCCGTTTTACGGTTCATTGCTTTTTTCGCAATCGCTCTCAACGCATCTTCACGGAATTCTAGTTCTGCGCCTTCTAAATCAAATAACGCAGCATATTGCTTAGTTAATGCATTTTTAGGCTTACTTAGAATTTGAATCAACGCTTCTTCATCTAATTCAGTTAATGTTGTTGTTACTGGTAAACGACCAATAAACTCAGGGATCAAACCAAATTTAACTAAATCTTCAGGTTCAATTTGCTTCAATAAGTCACCGACAGTTGCTTTATCATCTTGAGAACGAACATCAGCAGCAAAGCCGATACCAGTTCCTGTTGCAACACGTTGCTCGATTACTTTATCTAAGCCTGCAAACGCACCACCACAGATAAATAAGATCTTAGAAGTATCTACTTGTAAAAACTCTTGTTGTGGGTGTTTGCGACCACCTTGAGGTGGTACTGAGGCAATTGTACCTTCAATCAATTTCAGTAGTGCTTGCTGAACGCCTTCACCAGAGACATCACGTGTGATTGATGGGTTTTCAGACTTACGAGAAATCTTGTCAATTTCATCGATATATACAATGCCACGCTCCGCTTTCGCCGGATCGTAATCGCATTTTTGTAGTAGCTTTTGAATGATGTTTTCTACATCTTCACCTACATAGCCCGCTTCTGTCAAAGTGGTTGCATCCGCCATAGTAAACGGAACATCCAAGAAACGAGCTAGCGTTTCAGCAAGTAATGTTTTACCACTACCTGTTGGACCGATAAGTAGAATATTACTCTTACCTAATTCAACGCCATCTTTTGTAGTATCGCCATTACGTAAACGCTTGTAGTGATTATATACCGCTACTGCTAATACTTTTTTCGCGTGCTCTTGGCCGATAACATAGTCATCTAAGT
The DNA here is from genome assembly GCF_057368585.1 of Aliivibrio thorii. Classification (NCBI taxonomy): domain Bacteria; kingdom Pseudomonadati; phylum Pseudomonadota; class Gammaproteobacteria; order Vibrionales; family Vibrionaceae; genus Aliivibrio; species Aliivibrio thorii. The sequence goes on from NZ_CM170654.1 coordinate 2,128,166, forward strand.
GCTCACGAATATTTTGCGGTGTTGGTAATGCTTCACTACTCTCTTTTGGAGACAGAGTATTATCTTTTAGCTCTTCGCGAATAATGTCGTTACATAAATCAACGCACTCATCACAAACATAAACAGAAGGACCTGCAATTAGTTTACGAACTTCATGCTGGCTTTTTCCGCAAAAAGAGCAATATAGTAACTTTCCACTATTTTCGTCTTTACGCTTGTCTGTCATTTGCTAACCTCTTAAACGTTGCCTTTATGCTGTAAGTTTATACTAACTTACCTTCTTTGCTGTAAACGTTACTGCTTTTTTCTTAATTAGTCACGCTTATTTAACACAGCATCTACAAGACCGTATTTCACTGCATCATCTGCTGCCATGAAGTTATCACGATCTGTATCTTTTTCGATCACTTCTAAAGGCTGACCTGTATGTTCAGCAAGTAGCGTATTCAACTTCTTCTTAATCGTTAAGATTTCTTGAGCATGAATTTGAATATCTGATGCTTGACCTTGGAAGCCGCCAAGTGGTTGGTGAATCATCACACGAGAGTTAGGTAATACATAACGTTTACCTGGAGCACCACCTGCGAGTAAGAAAGCACCCATAGAGCATGCTTGACCCATACACACTGTACTTACATTTGGCTTGATAAACTGCATTGTGTCATAAATAGACATGCCAGCAGTAACAGAACCACCTGGAGAGTTAATGTATAGGAAGATATCCTTATCTGGGTTTTCAGACTCAAGGAAAAGCAACTGTGCCACAACTAGGTTGGCCATGTGATCTTCAACTTGACCTGTTAAAAAGATAACACGCTCTTTTAACAGACGGGAATAAATATCATACGAACGCTCACCACGTGAAGTTTGCTCAACAACCATAGGAACAAGTGCATCCATAATAGAAGGCATTGCATTGTTTTCTTGATAGCTCATAACCGTATCCCTTATAAAATAAATGGTCCGAATGACGTTTCATTCGGACCATTATTAGCAGATCTTGTGAAACTAAGTCAACTAACTACTTAATTAATTTAGAAATTAAGCAGGTTGTTGATTCATTAGTTCGTTAAAGCCAACTGCTTTTTCAGAAACTTGTGCTTTAGCAAGGATTGCTTCAACTGCTTGTTCTTCTAGAGCAACATTACGCATGTTGTTCATCATTTGCTCATTACCTTCGTAGTAAGCAACAACTTCAGTTGGATCTTCGTAAGCAGAAGCCATTTCATTGATAAGTGCTTTTACTTTTTCATCATCAGCTTTTAGTTCTTCAGTCTTGATTACTTCACCAAGAAGAAGACCAACAACTACGCGACGTTTAGCTTGCTCTTCGAACAATTCACGTGGAAGTTCTGGCGCAGTATCAGCGTTGCCGCCAAAACGTTGAACAGCTTGTTGACGTAAAACTTGAACTTCTTGATCGATAAGAGCAGAAGGTACGTCGATATCATTTTGCTCAACTAGACCGTTGATAGCTTGTTCTTTGATCTTGTTTTTAACAGCTTGAGCTAATTCACGCTCCATGTTCTTACGAACTTCAGCTTTAAGACCTTCAACACCACCTTCAGCGCCGAACTTAGTAACGAACTCGTCGTTTAATTCTGGAAGCTCACGAGCTTCAACTTTAACTACTGTGATAGCGAATTGTGCAGCTTTACCTTTTAGGTTTTCAGCATGGTAATCTTCAGGGAAGTTAACATCGATAGTTAGTTCGTCGCCTGCTTTTTTACCTTTGATACCGTCTTCGAAACCAGGGATCATACGACCTTGGCCCATTTCTAGAGGGAAGTTATCCGCTTTTCCACCTTCAAATAGCTCACCGTCGATAGAACCAACAAAGTTGATTGTAGCGCGAGTGCCGTCTTCAGCACCAACGTCTGCATCAGTCCAAGTAGATTGTTGCTTACGTAGCGTTTCTAGCATCTCTGTAACGTCTTCGTCTTTAACTTCAACTTGTGGTTTTTCAACAACAACTTTGTCTAAACCTTGAAGTGCTACTTCTGGGTAGATTTCAAATGTTGCTGTGAATACTAAATCTTGACCTTCAGCAAATTCTACTGGAGTAAATGTTGGTGCGCCTGCTGGGTTGATTTTGTCTTTAACGATCGCTTCAATGAAGTGACGTTGCATAACTTCACCCATTTTATCGTTACGAACTGCACTACCGTACATTTTAGCAACCATCTTCATTGGCACTTTACCTTTACGGAAGCCATCAAAGCGACGATTTTTAGCGATATTAAGAAGCTCAGCATTTACAGCGTCTTCAATGTTTGCCGCTGGTACAGTAATAGTTAGAACGCGCTCTAGGCCTTCTTTAGTTTCAACAGTAACTTGCATGTTTATATAAACCTCAAAATCGACTCAGGTTCTCTGAGTTTGCGACAAAAAATACGTGTCGCATCCTTGTGTTACAGGCCTAATTAAGATAGAAACCGTAACCCCTATGATTCGTGGTACCAAATGGGCACCTTCTTTTATCTACTCATTTGAAATCAACAAGCAGATCGCGTATTTCATTGAATAAAATACGACATTTAGCCAAGTGGCAAAATAAGACGCGATATTGTAGCGATCTGACCCATCTATGTCGAGGCTCACTACACACGTTGATAATCTTTAATAAGAAATTGGGCAATGAGTAGTACTTTTCAACCCTAATAAATACTTTTTTTCTAAAAAATACGTTTAATTAATGAGAAATCTTCTGACTCACAATATCTGCCATCATTTCAATATGTAGATCATCATCATTTAAACATGGAATAAAGGTGTATTTTTGACCACCTGCTTCCATAAATATTTCTTTGCACTCTTCTGATAACTCTTCTAGTGTTTCTAAACAATCAGAAGAAAATGCAGGGCTAATAATGTCTAATGACTTAATCCCTTTTGGTGTAAGTTCAGTTAACGTCTCAGAAGTATAAGGTTGTAGCCATGCCTCTCGCCCAAAACGAGATTGATAGCTCATGCCTATTTGTTCAGGAGTTAGTCCTAATTCTTGAGCAAGCAATTCCGTTGTTCGCTCACAATGCTGTGCATAAATATCACCATTATCAACAAAGCGTTGTGGTATCCCATGATATGAACACAAAACATAATCACCTTTCCCCTTCTTCTCCCATGAAAGACGGATAGACTCAGCAAGCGCTTTTATATAGAGAGGGTGATCATGATAATTATGAACAAACGAAAAATTTGGTAACACAGGAGTGCTTTTATATTGCTTTGCAATTTGATCAAACACGGCTGCTGAGGTAGTACGGGAATATTGAGGATACAGGGGTAAAATGACTATTTCATCACATCCTTGGGCCTCTAAACGCTCAATCCCTGATTTAATGCTTGGTTCTCCATAAGTCATACCTAGCTCAACTGGCACATTTAAAAATGAATGCAATGCTGCCGCTTGACGTTTTGAATAGACCATTAACGGTGAACCTTCGTCCATCCAGACACTTTGATATAATTTAGCCACTTTAGGTGCTCGAATAGGAAGAATTACACCATGAAGCAAGGGACACCAGATAAAACGATTTAGATCGACCACTCGCTTATCATGTAAAAATTCAGATAAAAATGTTTTTACTGCTGACGCTGTTGGAGCAGTCGGCGTCCCTAGGTTAACAAGTAGCACCCCTGCTTTTTTATTATTCACTATCATCGTCCATATTTTCTATAAAAAAAGGCGACCAATAAGGTCGCCTTCAATATAACAATAAATTACTAACTGCGTAAGATTACGCTAGTGCTTTTTCGATCTCAGCGCTAACTTCAGCAACCAACTTAGTACCATCAAATTTAAGGTACTGAGTTTTACCTGCTTCCGCTTCTTTATTGTAGTAAGCGATAAGTGGCGCAGTTTGCTCATGGTAGATACCTAGGCGAGCAAGTACTGTTTCAGGTTTATCATCTTCACGAATAACAAGAGGTTCACCAGTTACATCATCTTGGCCTTCAACTTGAGGCGGGTTAAATGTAACGTGATAAGTACGACCAGAAGGTAAGTGAGCACGACGGCCAGACATACGCTCAACGATTACTTCGTCAGCAACATCAAACTCAAGAACGTAATCGATAGATACACCGTTCTCTTTTAAACCATCCGCTTGAGGAATTGTACGAGGGAAACCATCTAGTAGAAAGCCTTTAGCGCAATCTTCTTGAGCAATACGCTCTTTAACAAGACCAAGGATGATCTCATCAGATACAAGTTGGCCAGCATCAATTACAGATTTAGCTTGTTTTCCTAGCTCTGTACCCGCTTTAATAGCAGCACGTAGCATGTCACCTGTAGAGATTTGTGGAATACCATATTTATCCATGATGAACTGAGCTTGAGTACCTTTACCCGCACCAGGTGCACCTAAAAGGATGATACGCATTGTTTTCCCCTTAAAAAATAATCTTGGAATTTATACCAAACCTTACAAGTAAAAATGACAACTACTTATAAACTTAGGTATAAGTTTTATTTATAAAAATAAGTCGTGAAAGATACACGGAACTGATAAAGCTATCAAGCTTGCGATGAAAAAAGCAAAAATAACCGCTAAATAGAGTCTATTTCGTAACAATAAAAAAACAATGAGACCTTAGTGTAAAATGCATAGGTCTCATTGCGTTTATCTAGATTACGATATTATCTATTATTTAGATAATAATTGATTCATTGCACTTAAAAATTGCGATGGATCATCTAAAGAACCACGTTCAGCTAACATAGCTTGGCCAAGCAGCATTTCAACCCAACGACCGAATGCTTCTTCATCCGCTTCATCTGCCATTTGCTTGATAAGAGCATGTTCTGGGTTTATTTCAAAAATGTACTTCACTTCAGGAGCGGCTTGACCAGCGGCTTCTAGAAGTTTTGCCATTTGTGTACCCATTTCAAAATCATCGGTTACAACAACAGCGGGTGTCGTTGCTAGTTTGAAGGTTGTACGAACCTCTTTCACTCGGTCACCCAAGTATGATTTAGTACGCTCAACAACCGATTTGAACTCTTCTTCTGTTTCTTTTTGCTTTTCTTTTTCCGCTTCATCTTCAAACTTGCTTAAATCTAAGCCTGCTTTTGTGATTGATTGGAATTGCTTACCATCGAATTCAGTTAAGTAGCTCATCAGCCACTCATCGATACGGTCATACATTAGAACGACTTCAATGCCTTTTGCTTTAAATTGCTCTAGGTGCGGACTGTTCTTCGCCGCAGCATAGCTGTCTGCCGTTAGATAGAAGATCTTATCTTGTTCTTCTTTCATACGTTCAATATACCCAGCTAAGCTCATCGATTGCTCTGAACTATCTTTATCCGTGGTAGCAAAACGCAATAAACCGGCAATTTTATCTTTATTCGCAAAATCTTCAGCCAAGCCTTCTTTTAGTACTTGTCCAAATTCTTTCCAGAAAGTTTGATATTTTTCATCATCTTTCTTCGCTGTTTTCTCAAGCATACCTAGTACACGTTTAGTACACGCGCTACGTAATGACTGAGTCACTTTATTATCTTGAAGAATTTCACGAGATACGTTTAGCGGAAGATCATTTGAGTCAATCAAACCCTTAACAAAACGTAGGTAACTCGGCATAAATTGTTCAGCGTCATCCATAATAAATACGCGTTGAACATACAGCTTCAAGCCACTTTTATGATCACGGTTCATCATATCAAACGGTGCTTTGGCTGGAATATATAGAAGGCTCGTGTAATCGTTTTTACCTTCTACTTTATTATGGCTCCACGTCAGTGGATCAGCAAAATCATGAGATACGTGCTTATAAAACTCTTGATACTCAGCATCTTCAATCTCTGATTTACTGCGAGTCCAAAGCGCTTGAGCCTTGTTTACTTGCTCCCACTTTCCTTCTTTATCTTTGCCTTCTTTGTCTTCTTTGTCTTTTTCTACAGACCAAAGGGAAACAGGAATACCGATGTGATCAGAGTATTTACCAATCACTTCTTTTAGGCGCCACTCACTTAAGAACTCTTTACCGTCTTCACGCATATGAAGAATAATATCCGTACCGCGAGTTTCTTTAGTAATGTCTTCAATTGTATAGTCACCCTCACCTTCTGAGTGCCACTGAACCGCTTGGTCTTTCGCTACACCCGCTTCACGAGTACGAACTGTTACAGCATCAGCAACAATGAACGCAGAATAGAAACCAACACCAAACTGACCAATCAATTGAGAGTCTTTACTTTGATCATCCGATAGTTTTGAAAAGAAATCAGCAGTGCCTGATTTAGCAATTGTACCTAAATGCTCAATCACATCTTCGCGGCTCATACCAATACCATTATCAGAAATGGTTAAGGTGTTTGCTTCTTCGTTAAAAGAAAGTTTTACACCAAGATCTGCATTGCCTTCATATAAATCACCATTTGATAATGCTTTGAAACGCAATTTATCTGAGGCATCAGAGGCGTTTGATATTAATTCACGTAAAAAGATCTCTTTATTTGAATATAAAGAGTGGATCATTAGATGAAGTAATTGTTTCACTTCAGACTGAAAGCCGCGTGTTTCTTTATTATTAATTGTTTGCTCGCTCATCAATAAACTCCAAAATTGTACAATGTATTTAACTTATTAATTAAAATGAGGTCTTAAAATGGCAATTCAAGGTAAAGCAATGTAAAAAACACTGTTTTTTTGCTTTTTTTATACTATAAAATGCGTAATGATAAATTTTGACATAAAATAGACATTCTAAAAATGATACTTGGATATCATAAATAAGAATCACCATTACTGAGTTAGCAACCAATGAATATAGAAAATAACAAAATTATTATTGGCAACCGGTTTCTATTCGATCCAAACGATAATAGCCTCATCGATACATTAAATGATGAAGAAATTATCCGCTTAGGTGGTAATGAAAGTCGCGTATTAAGCCTACTTATTCAAGAACCAGGGAAGGTTGTTAGTCGCCATGAACTACATGAATACGTATGGAGAGATCAAGGATTTGAAGTTGATGATTCGAGCTTAACTCAAGCGATCTCTACGTTACGAAAAATGCTACAAGATCCAACAAAACTACCTGTTTATGTAAAAACAGTGCCTAAGCGTGGGTATCAATTCATTTCAACAGCAGTAGCTCAAGAGTCAGACTCAGAAACAGAGCTTGCGACGAACCCAATGGAAGATCTCTCAACTGTTTCAATGGAGAGTCATGAAGACATAACTTCTGACGAATCTGTGGATACCGTTAAAACAGAAAGCGTGCAACCAAGTAAAATCACAGAAGCATCAAATATAAATAAACCTCAAGCACACCTATCTCTGCTTGGAACAATAACCTTGATTATTGCGTTTATCTTGCCTGTCATTGCATACTTTAATCATACTCCAAAATCAGATGCATTTACTCAAGTCGCTATTTACGATGAAATTCCTGTATTGATTCCTATTAATCATCCTAATATCGACCAATGGCAACCTCTTATTGAACAATGCACCATTTTTTATAATTCAAAGCATACTGATACATTAAAGCCAATTGAAGTTATCGCTACTAGTGGACAACCAAATCAAATTACATTGAATTATATTCATAATGAAGAACATAGCGATCAAAGCATTAGCGTTCGTTTGCTAATAAATCAAAAAGAGGTAGATAAAGTATGTGGTTAAACGACGAGCAGTTACCTCTAATGAAACGCTTTTCACCTATTATTCTTCTTCTCATTTCAATGATAGGGAGTGGTTGGTTTTACTGGGAAAGCGACAGTAAAGTTGAACAATTACTGACGTCTAAAGAATGGCAAAGTATGAGTACAATTCGTATCGATAGCAATATTGATTACGAAGATATGGGACCGTTAAAACGAGCTGACATTAAATCAAATGTAGTTTACTTACCAAATAAAACTTACTCTAAATCATCAAAACTGACTATTTATAGTGTCCTAGATACAGAAACGCATCCACTAACCATTAACGTGATGGAAACCGGTAATTGGGAATATAGCGGTGATTACCTTCTTATTGACCCTATTGAATTTAAAGATGTAACATCAAGCGATAATAAAGAATTCACTGGCGCACAGAAAAAGTTAATCATGCGAGTATTTAGAATTGATGCCCAACAAAGCAAGCGTGTTGATGTGATTAATGATAAAACATTATTATTGACTAGCCTTAACTATGGCTCAGGGATTTTATTTTCTCATTAAATTAACGGCATAGTTCTTAATATAAAAAATCCGAGACGATTATCTTCTCGGATTTTTTATATCTGTTCTAAATTTAAGTAAGAGTGATCGAATACAAACTTAGATTACAATTCGATAGAATTCAAAATATTCCCATCAAAATCAAGAACGGATAGATTAGTTCCATCCAGTAAACCGTAACTTGGTTTCCCACTATCATTACGTGGGAAGGTCGTTGAGCCCGGATTAAAAATAATCTGCTCACCTTGCCATTCAGCAACGGTTATATGAGTGTGTCCATGCGCAATAACATCTCCTTTCTTTAATAAAGGACGTTTATCTGCATTAAAAATATGCCCATGAGTTAAAAAGATTTTTTTCCCTGTTGGCAATAATACAATATTGTAATCAGACATTATTGGAAAAGAGAGCAGCATTTGATCAACTTCACTGTCACAATTACCTCTTACTGCAATGATAGACTCAGCATATTGATTCAATAATTCAGCAACCCCAATAGGATTATGGCCTTCAGGTATTGGGTTTCTTGGACCAAAATTAATTAAGTCTCCAAGCAGAATTAAATGATCCGCTTTAGAGGCAAGAAACGTATCAATAACACGCTGAGTTGCAGGCAATGAGCCATGCAGATCTGAGGCAAAAAATAACTTCACAAAGAATCCTTAAATTTAAAGAGGTGCTTCAAACCAGAAGTATAAAGGAAAATTGCATGAAAGTTGCCAATCAGTGAAGTCAATTTATACTTAGTTCATTAGATATTAGGAATATCTTGCAGGAGACGAGATGAAAATACTTATTACAGGCAGTACTGGATTAATCGGAAAAAAGTTATTAGATCACCTGAAAGGTCACCATTTAATACTTTTAACTCGTGATACAAAACAAGCAGAGTCCACACTGAGTCACCTTGCTTTACCTCACGCTGAATTTATTTCAGATCTCAGTTCTTTTCAGAATTTTAACGAGATTGATGTAGTCATCAATCTTGCAGGTGAGCCGATTGCTGAAAAAAAATGGACTAAAAAACAAAAAAAAATTATTACCGATAGTCGATGCAACCTTACTGATAATCTAGCTCAACTCAGCCTTAAATCAACTAATCCACCACCTTGTTTTATTTCTGGATCCGCGATTGGCTATTACGGCGATAACGGTAATCAAGATATAGATGAGACAACGCAAATTTTATCATCTGATTTTGCACACCAAATCTGCCAGCGTTGGGAAAATAAAGCCTTACAAGCCCAAAGTGAGCAAACCCGCGTTTGTATCTTACGTACAGGTGTTGTTTTATCTCCTCTAGGAGGCGCTCTTAAAAAAATGCAACTACCCTATCAGTGTGGGCTGGGTGGCCCCATAGGAAATGGTAAACAATATATGTCGTGGATTCATATCGATGACATGGTACTCGCTATATTACACCTGATAGAAAATAACGATAGTTGTGGTATTTATAATCTAACTGCCCCTCATCCTGTGACCAATGCTATTTTTAGTCAAACATTAGCAAAAACACTAAAACGCCCTCACTTTCTGTTTACACCCACAATAATCATTAAGGCAATTCTTGGCGAAGCAGCGGTTTTGCTTACAGATAGCCAAAGAATCCGTCCAAAACGTTTAGTTCATGAAGGATTTAAGTTTCGTTATTCCCGTATTGAATCAGCATTAAAACAATTGCTGAGCTAAGTAGCTCTAGTTGCAATAGATTTAGTTTAGATTCATTATAAAATGACATTCATAAACAGAAGTGTAAGTTAAGCTATGCAACGTTCAATCTTTATTACAGGCTGCTCTACGGGCATTGGTTATACCGCTGCCCATCAATTACAACATCACGGGTTTCAAGTCATTGCATCATGCAGACAAATTAAAGATGTGGAACGACTGCAAAAAGAGGGCTTAACTTGCTTACATTTGGATTACAGTGCTCCTCAAACGGTGACTCAAGCTATTCAGGAGTTACTCGCTCTTACTGATGGGAAATTATACGCATTGTTCAATAATGGGGCATATGGACAAGCTGGAGCACTAGAAGACTTACCAAGAGATGCATTAAAAGAGCAGTTTGAATCAAACTTCTTTGGATGGCACCAATTAGTCACAGAACTTCTTCCTGTCATGAGAAACCAAGGAGAAGGTAGAATTATTCAAAACAGCTCCGTTTTAGGTATTGTTGCAATGAAATATCGCGGGGCTTATAACGCATCAAAGTTTGCTATCGAAGGTTGGACTGATACTCTGCGTTTAGAGTTATCAGATACCAATATTAAAATAAGCTTAATCGAACCAGGGCCAATTGAAACTGAATTTAGATCTAATGCATTGAAAGCATTTAAAAAATGGGTCGATATAGAAAAAAGCCCGCATAAAGAAAAGTATCTTATTCAACAAAAACGACTTGAAAAAGAAAACTCTGCCAGTGCATTTGTTTTGCCTTCGGAATCTATTATCCCTCCATTATTACATGCACTTAATTCATCTAGACCCAAAGCACGCTATCGAGTCACCTTTCCGACTCACCTCTTTGCTATTCTAAAACGATTATTACCAACAAAGTACCTAGATAAAATCTTAAATAAGAGCGATTAACTTATCTTTATCATGTCGATTAAGTGTAATAATTAAGAAATATGAGAAAAGACTAAAAATGTAATATTAGTGTCATATTGCATAAGTATATTCGTTCATATCCGGTAGAAAGTGTTTTAGGAGAGAATATGACACTAGGTAAAATCAACTGGATCTGTGTGAGTGTCGCGGTTGCAGTCTTCATACTGATCTAACAGTTGTCTTCGCTTACGATAGTAAAGCCATTATGTTACGCATAGTGGCTTTCTTCGTACCTGGCTCCTTGAAAATCAATGCAATACCCCATATAACTGTATATATCTAGCAACAATACTGATTTTAGGAAAAGACCATGCAGCCAGAACATAGCGTTGAACTGAACGAACAAAACTTCCAACAAATTCTCGAAGGCTCAATGCAGATCCCTGTGTTAATTCATTTCTGGACCCCAATGAGTCAAGAAAGCCTTGCTGTCATTCCTGCATTACAACAATTGGCGCAACAATACGGTGATGCAGTAACTCTCGCCCTACTTAACTGTGAAGAACAACAAAGTCTTGCACAGCAATTTGGCGTTCAAACCTTACCTACAATTGCTTTATTTAAAAATGGCCAAGCGGTTGATGGGATGGGCGGCCCTCAAACGATCGAAGCCATTCAAGGAATGCTAAGCAAACATTTACCTAGCCAAGAAGAACTTCAGTTAGGCCAAGCATTTAAATTAGTTGAAGAAGGTGAATTTCAAGCAGCACTTCCTACCCTTCTCGCTTTACTTGAGCACTTTGGTGGTAATGGCCAAATTAAACTTCATATCGCCCAATGCTATATTGAAACTCAAGCTTATGATCAGGCAGAAGCAATGTTGTCTGAAATATTAATGCAGGATCAAGACAGCAAATACAAAGAATTAATAGCAAAACTAGAACTTCACAAGCAAGCAGGAAATACACCAGAAATCCAAGCATTAGAAGATAAGTATAATGCCGATCAAAGCAATACGGACCTAGCTTTAGAGCTTGCGATTCAATACAGCCAAGTAAATCGCCAAGAAGAAGCATTAGACATTTTAATGATCATTTTATTAAAAGATCTTAACGCTCAAGATGGGCAGGTAAAGAAGACAATGATGGATATCCTCTCTGCTCTTGGCCAAGGAAATCCAGTTGCAGGTAAATACCGTCGCCAACTGTATTCTCTACTTTACTGATTGACGAATTAATCCTGTTGCTACTTTTTATCGTAGCAACAGGTAAGCCCTTTAATAATAGGACAGTCATTACTTTCATCTCCAGGACAAGCACTCGCCAGCTCTAATAATGTTTGCTTCATTCCTTCTAACTCTTGAATTTTAGCTTCTATTTCCATTACTTTTTCTAGCGTTTTCTTTTTCACATCCGCACTACGGCGGTTTGGGTTATTTGATAAGCTTAAAAGATCTTGGCACTCTTCTAGACTAAACCCAACCAATCTTGAACGTCTAATCAGCTGCAATTCTTCAACTTGGGTTGCGGTGTATTGACGATAACCATTAGCACTTCTATTTGCCTCTCTGATGATGCCTTTACTTTCATAAAAACGAATCGCTTTCGACGTTAATCCGGTTAACTTAGCTACTTGACTAATATTCATTTCATTTACTCATTTAACTGCTTGACCTTCCATTTACTGTAAGGTTTATTCTTAGCAATATCAAGAATAGTTAATGAGGTTATTATGAGTCAGGAATTCACTCTTCCTTTATCAGGATTAAATTGCGGCAAATGTATCGCTAAGGTAGAGCATGCACTTTCTACCAACACTGGTATCTCTCAATATTCTGTTACCAAAACAGAACTGACTCTTACCACTAGCCTTTCTAAACAACATATTATTGAGATAATTTCTCAGCTTGGTTATTCTGTACCTGAAGAAAAAGTAATAACGCTTTATTTAGCAGGATTAAATTGCGGTAAGTGCGTAAAAAAAACCACAGAGGCATTAGAAACCTTATCTCATTCCACTATTCTTTCTATTTCAAAAGCAGAACTTAATCTCAATACCATACACTCAACAGGAAATGTGGTATCGCTGATTAAATCTATTGGTTTTCACGCCTCTACAATTCCACTTGCTCTTGAAGATAAATCATCAGAAGAATCAGATAACAAAGCCATCACTAGCAAACCAGAAATACTAGAACCTAATACAACCAAAACAACTCAACTCATTTTATCCGGAATGACTTGCGCTAGCTGCATCGCTTCTGTTCAGAAAATCATTTCAAACATTCATAGCGTTCAATCTGTTCAAGTGAATTTAGCAGAACGTACCGCTCTAATTATTGGTGATATTAACGAAACTGACGTAATTCACGCGATAGAAAAAGGCGGTTATGGGGCAGAAATTAGTCTAAATGAAGAGCAACGCCGTAAAAGACAAAAAGAGCTGTACCTAAAAACAACCGCTACACATAAAAAAAACACCACCATCTCATTAGCGATTGGGGCGCCATTAATGTTATGGGGAGTGTTTGGTGGCAATATGCAAATCAACACCATAAATGATCAACTTTCATGGGCTGTAGTTGGATTAATTTGTTTAGGTTTATTATTAACTTCAGGTAAACATTTTTTTGTTAATGCATGGAAAGCTTTCTCCCACCACAGAGCAACAATGGATACGCTTGTGGCTCTGGGAACAGGCTCCGCTTGGCTTTATTCCATGGCTTTGGTTATTTCACCTGAGTTTTTCCCTGAACAAGCACGTCATGTTTACTTTGAAGCAACAGCAATGATCTTAGGTTTAATAACGCTTGGTAATTTAATTGAAACCAAAGCACGGAATCGAACGTCTAATGCAATTGAAAATCTATTAAATCTTCAGCCACAAACCGCCGTGGTTATTCAGGATGGTCAAGAGGTTAAATTACCCGTATCTCAAGTGTTTCAAGGAATGATAATCAAAATTAAACCTGGTGAAAAAATCCCCGTTGATGGTGTTTTAATTAGCGGTGAAAGCTACCTTGATGAAGCGATGTTAACTGGAGAACCTCTCCCTAACTTAAAAACCATCAACGAGACTGTGCATGCCGGAACAATTAATCAACAAGGCAGCTTTACTTTTAAAGCAACCAACGTTGGTGAACACACTATGCTGGCGCGAATTATTACTATGGTACGTAATGCACAAAGCAGCAAACCTAATATTGCCAAGTTGGCCGATAAAATATCATCTGTATTTGTACCAAGTGTCATGATTATTGCTATTTTCTCAGCACTCATTTGGTATAACTTTGGTCCCGAGCCAACATCAAGTTATATGTTGGTCGTTGCCACAACGGTACTCATCATTGCGTGTCCTTGTGCACTCGGTCTTGCAACACCAATGTCTGTGACTGTTGGAATAGGCAAAGCCGCTGAATTTGGCGCTCTAATAAAGGATGCCGATGTACTCCAAACAGCAAGTACCATAGATACCGTTGTTGTTGATAAAACAGGGACACTGACTGAAGGCAAACCTACCGTCAATAAAGTCACTACCTTTAATGATTATACCGAACAACAAGTAATGACGTTGGCTGCCGCGGTTGAAAGCCATTCAGAACACCCGCTTGCTTTGGCTGTAATGGCTTATTTAAAACAACAGTCATGGACTCCTATTACTAGTCTTGGGTTTACCGCTCAGCTAGGTCTTGGGGCTTCAGCAAAAATAGATAGCGATACCGTACTTATCGGCAATATGGCTTATTTATTACAAAATGAAATAGCAGTACCTCACGTTGAGCTTTCACCTTCATCAACACCTCTGTTTGTTGCAAGAAACACCCAATGCATTGGCGTCATTGAGGTCAGTGACGCAATTCGTGTTGATTCCGCCCTTGCAGTTAAACAATTAACTCAATTAGGCATTACTGTCGTGATGCTCACTGGTGATCGCAAAGAAACTGCAGAGCATGTAGCTAAACAACTAGGCATTACTCAAGTAATTTCAGGTGTACTACCTGACGGAAAAGCACAAGCAATAAAAGATCTTCAATCACAAAGTAAAAAAGTCGCCATGATTGGAGACGGTATTAATGATGCACCTGCGCTCGCTCAAGCAGAGGTAGGAATTGCCATGGGTAATGGCAGTGATGTAGCCATTGAAAGTGCGCACCTAACCTTAATGAATCATTCATTACTTACCGCGGTAAGCGCGATTGAATTATCTAAAGTCACAATGAAAAATATGAAACAAAATTTATTCGGCGCATTTGTTTATAACATCATAGGTATTCCTATTGCCGCTGGGATTTTATTTCCATTTACGGGTATGTTACTAAGCCCTGTAGTTGCGGGAGCTGCAATGGCCTTGTCTTCAATTACTGTTGTTACTAATGCAAATCGATTACGACTTTTTACCCCTCGTTCTCAACGAGATATTCACCAACAAACACAAGGAGCATCACATGATTAATCTATTTGGTCTCGCTCTAATTATTGCCATTATCTACTGGTTTTGGCTATCACCTAATTCAAAATAACCTTTGGGAAAACCCACTATGCAAAACCTTAAATTTGCTTTTTTTTCTTTCGTTTTATTTAGCTCTTCAGCGTTCGCATCTACTGAGGTAATGACTTACAAATCACTTTACTGCGGTTGTTGTAGCGAATGGGTTGAACATATGGAAGAAAATGGATTTACGGTCAAAATAGAAAATCATGAAGACATGAATCCAATTAAAGAAAAACTAGGTGTCGAACCCCGCCTTGCTTCTTGTCATACCGCTGTTATTGATGGTTATGTATTTGAAGGACATATCCCTGCTGCTGATATCAAGAAATTTTTAGCGGACCCACGTGATTTTAAAGGCCTAGCTGTTCCAGGCATGCCAATGGGTTCTCCGGGTATGGAATATGGCGATAAGAAAGATAAATACCAAGTTGTGGCATTTAAAGAAAATGGAAAGCTAGCACTATTTAATACATATAATTAGGGTCTAGGGTCTAGGGTCTTTAAAGCATAATAGGTGTTGATAGCTATCAATACCTATTCATTTCTCAAATAAAATGGTTATACCAATCGTAGTAGATAACTAATCGTCCTAGCTGGTTAAAATGCTCGATAACTGTGTTGAAATACTATTACTTACTGTGATTAGCATTTACATTACAGACGCAAAAAAGCCGTATCATTTCTGATGCGGCTTTTTTAAAAGTGGTCGGTGAAGAGGGATTCGAACCCCCGACCCTCTGGTCCCAAACCAGATGCGCTACCAAGCTGCGCTATTCACCGAGCTGTTAAACAAAGAATTTGTCCGAGTCAACGAGGGCTATAATACTGTCTGAGAATTTTTTGACAAGTATTATTTTGTTTTTTCTTGCCGTTCGCTTACAAAAACAACAAACTGTTGAATTGATAAACAAAAGCCCCTAAAAATATAACGATTTAGGGGCTTATCTTCTTTTAATAATTACTTATAAGTAATTTCACCACGAGGTGCAAATTTGTTCACATCGATTGGGCTGTTTGTTTCTAAGAACTCTTTAAGAACTTCAGCATCAACAAAGCCAGTATTCACATAGCCTGGGTGATCCGAGATTTTCGGGTAACCATCACCACCAGCAGCGTTGTAGCTTGGTACTGTAAAGCGATACGTATTATCTAAACGTAATTGTTTACCACCGATAAACACATTTGATACCTTACCATTTTCAACCGTCATCTTGATCCCAGCAAACTGAGCATAAGCACCAGAATCGATTGGTTTGGTTGCAACTACATTTAGGTAATCTAATACTTCTTGACCCGTCATATCTGCATAAGTCACGATGTTACCAAATGGTTGAACCGTTAAAACGTCTTTATACGTAACATCACCAGGTTCAATTGAATCACGTACACCACCAGAATTCATTACTGCGAAATCTGCTTTGGCACGAACCATATGGGAAGTCGCGATTAAACGACCTAAGTTTGTTTGCTCAAAACGAACCACATTACGGTCACCTTCTAACTTACCGTTAGTTGATGCAATTTTCACATTCAATTGGCCTTGGCCTTTTTCTTGGTAAGGTGTTAGGAATGCAAGTAACTCAGGATCTTGTGCAATTTCTTCTTGAATAAATACACGCTGTTTTTTACCGTCGATCTTCACTTTTTTCTTCAAGTTAACAGGGATTAGATTGTAGCTAACCATTTCTAATTCACCATTACGGAATTCAAAATCAGCTTTACCTACATACTTACCCCATTCGTAAGCTTGAACAATCCAAGTACCGTTTTGCTGATCTGGTTGACACTCATCACCCGGCTTGAAATTTTTCTTCATTACGTTAGGGCCTTCCATACACACAGGCTCTTGTGAGTGGCCACCAACAATCATATCTAACTCACCTAGCTCAAGTGAACGCGCTAATGCAACATCACCAGGTGCATTAATACCACGTTGACCGTTCTCATAGTGACCCATATGAGTCACAGCGAAGATAAGATCTGGTTTTTCATTTTCTTCTAATTCTGCAATTACTATTTTTGCCTCTTCTTTTGGATCTCGGAACTCTAATTCATCAATATATTCAGGGTTACCAATCTTTGCTGTATCTTCAGTTGTAAAACCAATAACCGCTATTTTAATGCCTTGTTTTTCGAAGATTTCATAAGCCTGATACTTACGCTCACCCGTTTCTTTATCGTAAATATTTGCAGACAGCATCGGGAATTCAGCCCAATCAATTTGCTTTTGAAGAACATCTAGTGGGTTATCAAATTCATGGTTACCTAATGCAATTGCATCATATCCAATTTTATTCATACCCTTAAAATCTGGTTCAGCGTCTTGGAGATCTGATTCTGGAACACCAGTATTGATATCACCACCAGATAAAAGAAGCACACTGCCGCCTTCTGCTTGAACATCTGCTCGTAATTCATCAATCAACGTTTTACGTGCTGCCATGCCATATTCACCGTATTTATTTTTCCAAAAACGACCATGGTTATCGTTTGTGTGTAATACCGTTAGTTTATATGTTGTATCTTCTTGCCACTCGTGTTCAGTCGTTGTAGCACAACCAGCAAGAGTCGTTACCAATGCCGCAGCAATCGCTGTTTTTAGAGAAAGACGTTCCATCATGTTTCACCATTAATTCAAAAGAGGATGATCTAGACCAAATAAATCAATTGTTGATTAATCCTGTCAAATAACCTGACCAAGTTTAAAAGAATTACGTAGGACTCTCACATTGATCTCATAAATATGTCTATTAGATCACTAAAAATTACGGATAAATAAAAAAAGTAAATCACAAACAATTAAATATTTTACAGGAAAAGCAAACGTTTACCCATCAATCACGGCTTGATAAAAACAAAATTCATTAATGCAAAAATAAGAAAAATTCAATTTTAAATTAAGTTTTGTAGGTTATTTCCGATAACCAGAGCAGTGCTTAGTAAAGCAATCCATATTACAAACTAATATAATGGCAACATGAATCCACGGACTTAGGTAAAACTATGAAACTAAAACATAAGCTAATAGGCGCAAGTGTACTCGCTGTTGTTATTACTGCATCAGCCTTAACTTGGCTTTCTTCAAACCAACTTTTTGAACAGACCCGCAACGGTGTATACTCTCGAGCAGAAAGTGTTACTTCAGCGGCAACAACTGGGATTTCAAATTGGATCTCTATTAAAGCTGAAATCGCTCATGCGACTAATGAACACACCCAAGAAAATGACATTGTTTCTTTCTTACAGCTTAGTCGTAAAGCTGGTGGGTTTGATGATATTTTCTTTGGAACTCCTCAAGGTGATATGTACCGCTCTCATCCAGAAAGAAATCGTGCCGATTATGACCCTCGTCAACGCCCTTGGTATCAAGAAGCACAGCGTGAAAACAAACAAATCATTACCTCATCATATCAAGATGCGATTACTCAATCTCTCCTCGTAACCATCGCAGAACCAATATATAAAAACGGAACTTTTTTAGGCGTAATTGGTGCCGATGTTCTTATTGACCAATTAATTGCTGATGTAATTAGCCTTGATGCAGGTAAAGATACTATTACTATGCTGATTGATAGTGATGGGACTTTTTTAGCTCATCCAAATAAATCACTGATCAAAAAAGAGGTAAACCGCTACTTCTCTGATATGACACCACAAAGTATCCAAGAATCTATCTCTCTAAAACGCATCGATGTTGCCGAAATCAATGGTGACACTAAGTTGGTTTACTTCGCAAAAGTACCGAACACCAATTGGACATTTGCTGTTGAGATGACGCAAGCAACAGAAGAAGCCGCTCACGCAGCTCTGCTTCGTGAAATTATTCTACTTAGTATTGTACTAACCGTGGTGGTTGCTATTGGTGTCACTATTCTGGTGAATATTCTATTCCGAGATTTACTTCGAGTATCAGATGCGCTTGCTGAAATATCTTCAGGCGAAGGCGATTTAACTCAGCGCTTAGAGCCAAACAGTAATGATGAAGTGGGTCAATTAGCTATTAATTTCAATACTTTTGTGGGTAACATGCACTCAATGGTATGTCGCCTACGTAGCATTTCTATCACTCTTGCCAACCAAGCTAACTCAACAGCAGAAAGTGCTGAAGAGCGTAATGTTCGCATCCAACATCAAATGGATGAGATTAACATGGTAGCAACTGCAATTAATGAAATGGCAGCTGCTACACAAGAAATCGCTGGTAATGCTGACAATACAGCTCAAACTGCAGAGCAAACTGTAAGTGCATCAAACCACGGTGCCGAACAAGTAAGCCAAAGCCAACACTCTATTGATAACCTAGCAAAAGAAGTTGAAACCGCAACTGGTGTAATTGAAGAGCTCCACCACAACGCACAAAACATTAACACTATCCTTTCAACGATTCAGAACATCGCCGAACAAACTAACTTATTGGCATTAAACGCAGCAATCGAAGCCGCTCGTGCTGGTGAACAAGGCCGTGGTTTTGCTGTCGTTGCTGATGAAGTTCGTATCTTAAGTCAACGAACTCACGCTTCAACTCAGGAAATTCAACAAATGATTGAGGCACTACAAGGCACGACTCAAAAAGCGGTAGGTATAATGGAAGATAGCCAGAATTTGGCAAACACCAGTGTAGAAGATGCTCAATCGGCATCAGCTAGCCTACTTCAAATTACAAACTCGGTAACTCAAATCAGCGACATGGCTGCACAAATTGCAGCCGCTGCTGAAGAGCAATCATCAGTAACTGAAGAAATTACTCGTAATACAGAAGCAGTTCGCAATGTGTCAAATGAGCTAACGGAAGAAACGAAACAATCAGTAATTCAAGCCTCTGAACTTTCAGAGTTATCTAATGAACTAAAACAAGAGATCGATAGATTTAAACTATAATTGTTTTATTTCATTAATTAACAAAAAAAGACAGTATGTGAACTTCATATTCTGTCTTTTTTTTTCAGATTTTTATCCATAAACAGCTTAAATTTCCGGATATCCTTTCAATATTTGTAAAAAAACCACAAACAAAAGCTACGTGCCACAAATAACTCATTGAATTATTAGATATAAAGTATAATACCACCTTAGAGCTACCCCTTTGGAGTAGTTTTATTTCGTAATTGATCCACATCATATCTACATATTCGTTCATAACTCATCATATATACATATCAATGATAATAGGAATTCTTATGAGCAAGATGAAGTTAGTCATCATCGGTAATGGCATGGTTGGTCATCGCTATATCGAAGATTTAGTCGATAAAACCGATGTTCAAAATATGGATGTTACTGTATTTTGTGAAGAGCCACGTATCGCATATGATCGTGTTCACCTTTCTTCATACTTCTCTCATCATACTGCTGATGAACTTTCTCTTGTAAAAGAAGGTTTCTACGAAAAACACGGTATTAATGTATTACTTGGCGAACGCGCTATTAATATCAATCGTGAAAAACAAGTCGTTTACTCAAGTACTGGTCGTGAAATTCAATACGACAAACTGGTTCTTGCAACCGGATCTTTCCCATTTGTTCCACCGATTAAAGGTAACGAAAGTAAAGACTGCTTTGTGTATCGTACTATTGAAGATCTTAAATCTATCGAAGCGACGGCTAAAAACAGTAAAAGCGGTGTTGTAATTGGTGGTGGCTTACTTGGCCTTGAAGCTGCTGGTGCGCTTAAAGCATTAGGCGTAACGACTCACGTTGTTGAGTTTGCGCCAGTACTAATGGCTGAGCAGTTGGATCAACAAGGCGGTTTACAGCTACGCAATAAAATTGAGCGCATGGGTGTTCAAGTTCATACAAGTAAAAACACACTTGAAATCGCTCCTGAAGGTAAAGACGCTCGTAATGTAATGCGCTTTGCTGATGGTACTGAACTTGAAACTGATTTCATCGTATTTTCTGCTGGTATTCGTCCTCAAGATAAATTAGCTCATCAAATGGGTTTAGGCGTTGCTCCTCGTGGTGGCGTTGAAATCAATAACCATTGCCAAACTACAGATAGCAATATCTATGCTATTGGAGAGTGCGCTTCTTGGAATCGTACTTTCTATGGGCTGGTTGCTCCTGGCTATAAAATGGCGACGGTTGCCGTTGATCATTTACTAGGTAATGACAGTGCATTTGAAGGCGCTGATATGAGTGCTAAATTGAAATTACTTGGTGTAAAAGTAGGTTCAATTGGTGACGCAAATGGTCGAACTCCTGGCTGTAAAAGTTACGTTTACCAAAACGAAGAGCAAGAAGTCTATAAGCGCATTATCGTTTCTGAAGACGGTAAAAAACTGCTTGGTGCGGTAATGGTTGGCGATACGTCTGATTATGGCGATTTACTTCAACTTAAACTTAATGACATTGATCTTCCTGAACATCCAGATCTTCTGATCCTTCCTGCTCATTCAGGTGCAGAAAAGCCATCATTAGGTGCTGATTCATTACCAGAAACAGCGGTTATCTGTTCATGTTTCGATGTAACTAAAGGCAAAATAGCTCAAGCAGTTGCAGATGGTCATCACACGATGGCAGACATTAAGGCGGTTACTGGAGCGGGTACGGGCTGTGGGGGTTGTATCCCTCTGGTAACTTCCGTTCTTAATGCAGAGCTAGCTAAATCTGGTATTGAAGTAAAAAGTGATGTATGTGAGCACTTTGCTTACTCTCGCCAAGAACTTTTCCACCTGATCCGCATTGAAGAAATCAAAACATTCGACGAATTACTAGAGAAATACGGTAAAGGCTACGGCTGTGAAGTCTGTAAGCCTCTAGCGGGTTCTATTCTTGCTTCATGCTGGGGTGAACACATCCTGAAGCCTGAACTTGTAAAACTGCACGACACCAACGACAACTTTTTAGGTAATATCCAAAAAGACGGCACTTACTCTGTTATCCCTCGTATGGCGGGTGGTGAAGTAACACCTCAAGCACTT
This sequence comes from Aliivibrio thorii, assembly GCF_057368585.1. NCBI lineage: Bacteria > Pseudomonadati > Pseudomonadota > Gammaproteobacteria > Vibrionales > Vibrionaceae > Aliivibrio > Aliivibrio thorii. The sequence goes on from NZ_CM170654.1 coordinate 2,150,315, forward strand.
AGCGTCCTTGCTGACGTTGCGGCTGAATACAACCTGTACACCAAGATCACGGGGGCGCAACGTATCGGTCTGTTCGGTGCTCAGAAAGATGACTTACCAGCAATCTGGAAGAAGTTAATCGCTGCAGGTTACGAAACAGGTCAAGCTTACGCAAAAGCACTTCGTATGGCTAAGACATGTGTTGGCTCAACTTGGTGTCGTTACGGCGTTCAAGATTCAGTTGGCCTAGGCGTGATGATCGAGAACCGTTACAAAGGCATCCGTACTCCTCATAAGATGAAGTTTGGTGTGTCGGGCTGTACTCGTGAGTGTGCTGAAGCTCAAGGTAAAGATTTAGGTATTATCGCGACTGACGCTGGTTGGAACATGTACGTGTGTGGTAACGGTGGTATGAAGCCTCGTCACGCAGACCTACTAGCAAGCGACCTAGACCAAGAAACACTGCTGAAATATATCGACCGTTTCATGATGTTCTACATCCGCACGGCTGCTCCACTGCAACGTACTTCGGTATGGATGGACAACCTAGAAGGTGGCGTTGACTACCTACGTGAAGTGATTGTTGATAACAAACTTGGCATCAACAACCAGCTTGAAGCTGACGTGGCTGGCCTAGTGGGTAACTTCGCTTGTGAGTGGACTGACACTATCAACGACGAAGCTCAACTTAAGCGCTTCTCACACTTCATCAATGCTGATGAGCGTGATGAAAACGTTGTGTTTGTTGACGATGGCCGTGAACAACACCGCCCAGCAACATTTACAGAGAAACACCCAGAAGCGAAGGGCGACATCCTTCACGTTGAACTGGTTTAATTGGGAGACGACATCATGGCATTTACCAAAGTTTGTAAGATCGAAGATATTATTCCAGGTACCGGTGTTTGTGCATTGGTTGGTGGTGAGCAAGTTGCTATTTTCCGCCCAACTAAAGCCGAAGAAGTGTTCGCTATTAGTAATACTGACCCGTTTTTCCAATCAAACGTTTTATCTCGCGGTTTAACGGTTGAGCACAAAGGTGAGCTTTGGGTGGCGAGCCCACTTAAGAAGCAACGCTTTAACCTAGCAACAGGTGTGTGCATGGAAGATGAGAACTTCAGCGTGAAAGCGTATAAAGCTCGTATTACCAAAGGTGCTGTTGAAATCTCAGCATAATCGAATACGTAACAAGATTTGATAGTTCAAGGGTTCTAGTTCCCGACATTGCCTTAGTTCGGCAGCTAGAGCCTTTTCCTATCCAATTTTAACTTTTAATTTTTAATTTTAACTTTTTAAGGACAACCTTATGTCTCCTGATTTTAAACCAGCTGAATTCGTTCAAACGATGATCGATGTGGGTGAAGCGAAAACGAAAACAAGTACTCGAGATCTTCTTATTCGAAGCACAATGGCAGGCATCATTCTTTCTCTTGCTGTTGTTGTGGCAATTACGACTATCGTGCAAACAGGCATTGGTATTGTTGGCGCTCTAGTATTCCCAGTGGGCTTCGTCATTCTAAGTGTTATGGGCTACGACCTAGTAACCGGTGTATTTGGCCTTGCTCCTTTAGCGAAATTCGATAACCGCCCAGGTGTGACTTGGGGTCGTGTTTTACGTTGTTGGGGTATTGTTGGCCTTGGTAACCTCATCGGTTCTCTAATCGTTGCGGTATTGGTTGCTATCTCATTAACGGGTAACTTTTCTTTAGATCCAAACGCAGTAGCACAAAAGTTCATTGCGGTTTCTACAGCTCGTAGCTTAGGTTTTGAAAACATGGGTATGGACGGATGGATCACGTGTTTCGTACGCGGTATCTTCTGTAACCTAATGGTATGTCTAGGCGTGATTGGTAACATGACTGCACGTACTGTGTCCGGTCGTGTAGCAATGATGTGGTTCCCAATCTTCATCTTCTTCGCACTAGTATTCGAGCACACAGTAGTAAACATGTTCCTATTCCCACTGGGTATGATTCTAGGCGCTGATTTCGGTATCGCGACATGGTTGAACTTCAACCTTATCCCAACAATCCTTGGGAACATCGTTGGTGGCCTACTAATGGCATGTGTTCCTCTATACCTAACTCACGCAAAAACAGCGCCATCATTGAATGCTAAATAATAAGTAACAGACAAAGTTAGTTATAACTCATTCAAATTAAATCACTCTTAATCAAGTATTAAGGGTGATTTTTTTTATCGACTCTTACATACTAGAGTGAAATAAAAAATGATGCAGGAATCTATTATGCCAAGTATTCAAGCTCAGTCTGAGCAGAAAAAACAAAACGGACTTGTTTCTCTTGTTGGCGCAGGTCCTGGTGATGCAGACCTATTAACGGTCAAAGGCTATCGCCTTATACAGCAAGCTGATGTGGTTGTTTATGATCGTCTTGTTTCCAAAGAAATTTTAGCGCTTGCTAATGACAATGCTGAAATGATTTATGTCGGGAAAAAGCTCGATTTTCATTTCGTGCCGCAAGATAAAATAAATCAACTTCTAGTTGATAAAGCACAAGAAGGAAAGCACGTTGTTCGCCTTAAAGGTGGTGATTCATTTATCTTTGGTCGTGGTGGTGAAGAGTTAGAGACACTGGCTGAGAATGGTGTTCAATTTGAAGTGGTTCCTGGTATTACTGCTGCTGCAGGAGCAACCTCTTATGCGGGGATTCCCCTCACCCATCGAGATCATGCTCAAAGCGTTCAGTTTATAACTGCACATGTACAAAAAGACGGAGCAGAAATTGAATGGGATGCCTTAGTTCGTTCAAACAATACCTTAGTATTTTATATGGGGTTGAAACAATCACCACATATCTCAACCCAATTAATTAAGCACGGTTTAGCCGCTGATACTCCTTGTGCCATTATTGAGCGTGGTACAACTGTAAAACAAAAAGTATTTACTGGTACTATTTCAGAACTAGCTCAAATGGCAGAAAAAGCCATTAGCCCATCTCTTATCGTTGTGGGCAGTGTTACGACATTACATAAAAAGTTAGATTGGTTTTCACCAAGCTCAGCAGATACTGAATAAGCATTTAAATCAAACACAAAAAAGCCCAAGAAAGTTATCTCTCTTGGGCTTTTTCTTATTTATCTTTGTAGCAAAAGATTATTTAATATCGATGTGCTCAAAACCTTTAATTAAATCATCTAATACTTTCATTTGTCTCAAAAAAGGTTCTAGTTGATCTAATGGCAATGCAGAAGGCCCATCACATAACGCTTTATCAGGGTTTGGATGCGCTTCAATAAATAAACCCGCAATACCAGTTGCTAAACCTGCTTTAGCAAGTTCAACTGTTTGTGAACGACGACCACCAGAGGCTTTACCACTTGGATCACGGTTCTGTAGAGAATGCGTTACATCAAAGATGATTGGACTACCATTTGATGCTTTTTTCATTACACCAAAACCAAGCATATCAACCACTAGGTTATCGTACCCCATGCACGAACCACGCTCACAAAGAATGATATTTTCATTCCCACACTCTGCAAACTTATCAACGATATTGCCCACTTGATCAGGGCTCATGAATTGAGGTTTCTTCACATTAATTACAGCGCCTGTTTTTGCCATTGTCTCTACTAAATCAGTTTGACGAGCAAGGAAGGCTGGAAGTTGAATAACGTCCACCACATCAGCAACAGGTTGAGCTTGTGCTTCTGTATGAACATCAGTGATAATTTTCACGCCAAAAGTATCTTTTAGTTCTTGGAAGATCTTTAGACCCTCTTCCATACCTGGACCACGGTATGAATGAACAGATGAGCGGTTTGCTTTATCAAAAGAGGCTTTAAATACGTATGGAATGCCTAGACGGTCAGTGATCTCTACGTAAGTCTCACACATTCTCATCGCTAAATCACGAGATTCTAATACGTTCATACCTCCAAATAAGGTAAACGGCTTATCATTTGCTACATCGATATTGCCAATTTTTACTGTTTTTTGATTTTGCATTATCTTCACTCTTAATGGAGAACGGTAGGGTGCTGTTCTAATAATAATTGAACTTGCTCTTTCATCAGCATAGCTGAAGGATCATTAGGACACTGTTCAATAAAATACGTTAAGTCATTTTTAGCGACATCATTACAGTGTAGTTGCTGATAGATTAAACCTCTATCACGGATCTCAAAAGGATCATCAGGCACCATATACAGTGCAAGATTACTACAGGTTAAAGCAAACGAAAATTTTCGTTCTCTAATACATGCCGTTTTAATTACAGCTAATAAACGTCCAACTAATGTTGGATTGTCTATTGATTCTAAATGTACTGGCAATATTTTTGCTAATGGTCCGCCATAGCCAATAAGCCATGCCGTCATTAAATGTGTACTCACATATTGCCCATCAAATGGATTCAAGTAGAGCGGTGTTTGGTTTGGCCATTCTACTTTTAATACTAATTGAGTAGGGAAATTAATCGCACTAACAGGCAGCCCTACGTATTCACACAAATGTAAAAAAATAGCGCCCAACGTAACTGGAATACCCTTCTTACTCTCAAGCACATGATCAATAAATGCATTTTCAGAGTTAAAATAAGTATAAGTATCCCCTTGATAACCCCATTCAACATAAAAAAGCTGAATCAATCGCTCCAAACGCTGCTCATCATTAACTTCGTGAGCAAGTGTTTGTTCTGCTTCAATACACATTTCTCGCAGTTTGATGTCAACTCGTAGTCTTTGTATCTCAGGATTAATCGCTAAATTAAGCGCTAATGCTCCTTCAACAAGATTAAGGTCTTCTAAATTTTCATCAAGCAACTGAAACATAGTTACCCCAAAAACGTTGGTACTTTAGTTACCGCAATTTTAGCAGCAACCATTAACCATCCTAATGCACCAAGGAAAGCGAATGTTTTAAATACTTTATTTTTGCCATTGTTCAACGTAACAAAAGCCAAAGCTATATACACCATTACACACGTCAATTTCTCAGTTAACCAAGGAGCACCCCCTGTAAATGGAATAAAGCCTGTAATAAAAATAAGTGCAATGCCACTTAACAACATCGCTGAATCAACAACGTGAGGAACTCGTTTTAAAAATGCTTTATTACGAAGATCAGAATCAACCATCATTAATACATAGCGAACAACAAATAGCAGTACGCTACAAGCAATCATAAATAAGTGAATATGTTTAACAGCGGTATACATGAATTATCCTTTATTCTCTGTTTTTGTTGACCATTGACCTAATGTAACACGGTCATTGCCAGCATAATCTTGTTCTGTTTTGACATTAACAAAGCCGTGCGCTTCAAAATAAGTACGTAATTGCTTACCTTGTTCAAAACCATGCTCCATGAGTAACCAACCATTCTCAACCAAATAAGTACGGCTGTGTTCCATTATGTGAATTAAATCAGCAAAACCTTCTTGCTCTGCAACTAATGCAGTTTGAGGTTCGAACCGTACATCACCTTGAGATAAATGAGGATCATTACCATCAATATAAGGGGGATTACTCACAATAATAGAAAACTGTTCATCAAGCTGAATTGGCTCAAACCAACTTCCCTGACGAAATTCAGTATTCATAATATGATTGTCTTTAGCGTTACCTTGCGCTAATTCAACCGCATCTTGTTGATAATCGACACCAATAACACTAAGCGTTGGGTTCTCAGAAGCAATGGCTAATGCTATTGCACCAGTCCCGGTTCCTAAATCCAATACTTTTATTGATGATGCATCAAGATGGTCGAGAGCAATCTCAACAAGGCGTTCTGTATCAGGGCGAGGAATTAGCGTGGTTGGTGACACTTTTAGCGGTAATGACCAAAACTCACGATAACCAATAATATAAGCAATTGGCTCACCAGAGAGACGACGAGAAAGTAATGATTCAAATGCGGTAAGTTCTACGTCAGTTAATTCTTTTTCAGGCCAAGTAAGCAGGAAACTTCTTGGTTTATCTAAAACATGACATAGAAGAACAGACGCATCAACTTGAGGAGAATCACTCCCCTCAAGTTGCAGCAATTGAATTGAACGCTTTAGTAACGCATCAATAGATTGGCTCATTAGTTATTTTCAGCTAATGCTGCTAATTGATCTGCTTGATATTCTAATACTACAGGTTCAATCAACGCAGCTAAATCACCTTCTAACACTTCGTTTAAACGATAAATAGTTAAGTTGATACGGTGATCAGAAACACGACCTTGAGGATAATTGTAGGTACGAATACGGTCAGAACGATCACCAGAACCTAGCAAGTTACGACGCGTATCAGACACTGCAGCAGCACGACGAGCTTCTTCTGCTTGAATAATACGGGCAGCAAGAACAGACATCGCTTTGGCTTTGTTTTTATGTTGTGAACGCTCATCCTGACACTCAACAACTGTTCCTGTTGGTAAGTGAGTAATACGGATTGCTGAATCAGTGGTGTTAACGTGCTGACCACCCGCGCCTGACGCACGGAAAGTATCGATTTTTAAATCTGCCGCTTTAATTTCTGGAAGATCCGCCTCTGGGATCTCAGCCATTACTGCAACAGTACACGCAGACGTATGTACACGACCTTGTGATTCAGTTTCAGGTACACGTTGTACACGGTGGCCACCTGACTCAAACTTCAGCACACCATAAGCACCATCGCCACTCACTTTTGCAATCATTTCTTTAAAGCCACCTTGCTCAGAAACATTTGAGCTCATAACTTCAATACGCCACCCTTTTTTCTCTGCAAAACGAGAATACATACGGAAAAGGTTACCTGCAAAGATACCCGCTTCATCACCACCAGCACCTGCACGGATCTCTAAGAAACAGTTACGCTCATCATTTGGATCTTTTGGAATAAGCAAGACTTGTAGCTCATCAGCAAGACGCTCAATCGCTTCTTTTGCTTCTTTAATTTCATCTTGCGCCATTTCGCGCATTTCAGCATCATCTTCTTGAGCCATTTCTTCCGCAGCGATCAAGTCTTCTTGAGCTTGTTCGTATGCTTGGAAACATTGTGTCACTTCTTCCAATTGAGAGTATTCACGAGATAAAGCTCGGAATTTATTTTGATCACCAATAACTCCAGGATCACCTAATAAATGTTGAACTTCTTCATAACGCTCAACCAGCGTCTCCAGTTTTACTCGAATTGATGCTTTCATATAATATTTATTCTTTATGTTGGTAGCGAACGCTACACTTAGTTGTCTAGACCAATACTGGTGCGGATCACAGCAAGTTTGTCTGGCTCACCATTTTTGGCAGCCTGCTGCATCGCAAGTGTTGGTGCATGAATGAGTTTATTGGTTAATTTATTGCTTAATTCTGCTAATACTTTTTCTGCATTTTGACCAGAAGCTAATGCTTGAATACTTTTTTGTAATAATTCAGTTCTGATCGCTTCTGAATTATTACGATATTGGCGAATACTATTCACTGCTTGTCGAGAACGAATCCACGTCATAAAGCTTGCACTTTCTTCACTGACAATTGCTTCAGCTTGAATTGCTTCAATTTTTCTCTGTTCGATATTGTGATCAATAATCGATTTAAGATCATCTACCGAATACAAATACGCATCATTCAATTCAGCAACTTCTCCCTCAATATCTCTAGGGACAGCAATATCAACAAACAACATTGGTTGATGTCTACGTTGCTTTAATGCACTTTCAACCATCCCTTTACCAATAATAGGTAATGGGCTAGCAGTCGAACTAATAATGATATCGGCTTTTGGTAGATATTCTGGAATTTCAGGAAGGCTAATAACGTCCGCATTAAATTGCTCAGCAAGCCCCATTGCTCTTTCACGAGTACGGTTAGCAACGATTAATTGCTTACAGCCTGCCGCATCTAAATGCTTAGCAACCAATTCAATCGTTTCGCCAGCTCCAACAAGAAGAACAGTGGAGTCAGCAAGAGATTCAAAAATTTGACGAGCAAGAATACAAGCAGCATAAGCAACCGACACAGCATTACCGCCGATATTTGTCTCAGTGCGAACTCGTTTAGCGACAGAGAAATCACTCTGGAATAGCTTCTCTATTGTCCCTTCAACAGCATTATGCTCTCTTGCATCTGCAAAGGCTTTTTTTACTTGGCCTAAAATTTGCGGCTCGCCTAGCACTAATGAATCTAATCCACATGATACGCGCATTAAGTGTTTTACCGCTGCCTGTTCTTCATACACATAAATACTTGGCATTAATATGTCTAAAGAAACACGATGAAATTCAGCTAGCCAATTGAGCACATAACCACTGCTAATCCCTGCTTTCACTTCACAATAAATTTCAGTTCGGTTGCAAGTTGATAGAATTACGCCGCTTTGAATAGAATCACTATTTTTTAATTCATCTAACGCCTTAGTTAATTTATCAGGTGAGAAAGCAACTTTCTCCCGCAAATCAACAGAGGCTGACGTATGATTGATTCCAATAACAAGCAATGACATTCGGCAAACAGACCAATAAAAAAACAACAAGGGCGAATTTTACTTGATGCGACCGAATTTTAAAAGGCATCAGGACGTTCAGTCCGAAAATTAGTGACGAATAAACACTATTTAACTCCAAATGTACTAACAATTTGCTACAATCTGAAAATCTACTTCGAATTATGCATGAGATTTCTAATGAAGTGTTCTCGTTTTACTCGTTCTCCTTTTGCTATTTTCATCATCACTATTTTTCTTAATGCCTGTTCTAGCGTTCCATTAACGCCACAACAATCGACCAATTGGGACAAGCATACAACTCAATTAGAAAACATTGTCAATTACCAAGTCACCGGTAAAATTGGCTACCAATCTCCAGAAGAACGTCATAGCTTAAATTTCCAATGGATACAAAAATCCGAAAATAGCCAATTATTACTCACCACATTTTTAGGCCAAACGGTTATTAAAGCTTCAATGTCCAATGGACGTACTATAATTGAAACTGGTGATGGCCAAACATTTGAAGGACAAGAACCTGGTCGATTAATGTATGGACTTACTGGATTAAACCTTCCTATTGGCTATCTAGGAGATTGGATAAAAGGATTACCTACCGCTGCTGATAGCTTCCAACTTAATGAACTAAATACAGTTGAACATCTAGTAAAACAAATTGGCCAGACTAATTGGCACCTACGTTACAATAGTTATATTGAAAAAGAACAAGTACTCTTACCAAATTCAATGAAACTAACCCAACAAAAAACAACAATTAAAATCATTGCTTCAAATTGGACTGTTTCTCAATGATAAAAAGTTACTCAATGATTACAACAACTACGCGGTGGCCCTCCCCAGCCAAATTAAACTTATTTCTTTATATCAATGGACAACAAGCTAATGGTTACCATGAGTTGCAAACCTTATTTCAATTCATAGACCTATGCGACTACCTCACCATCACTGCAAATCAATCAAATAAAATTACCCTTTCTCCTGATATTCCGGGAGTTAAAACAGAAGACAACTTAATATGGAAAGCTGCAACACTACTTCAACAGCACACTCAAAGCTCTTTTGGTGCGCATATTGAAATAGACAAAATATTACCTATGGGTGGTGGTATTGGTGGTGGTTCATCAAATGCAGCAACCGTATTAGTTGCCCTCAATTTTCTTTGGGGTCTTAATTTAAGTAATGAGATATTAGCTGATTTAGGGGTAAAACTTGGTGCAGATGTGCCAATTTTTGTCCATGGCTTTGCTGCCTTTGCCGAGGGGATTGGTGAAAAACTACAACCAGCTACTCCTAAAGAATTATGGTATCTACTGATCAAACCAGAAGTGAGCATTTCTACTGTTGATGTATTCACTCACCCAGAGTTGATTAGAAATACGCCAAAACAGCCACTTAACGTACTTTTAGACGCTCCGTACGAAAACGATTGCGAAAAAATTGTCAGAAGTGTGTATCCAGAGGTTGATTACCAACTTTCATGGCTGTTAGAATATGCGCCATCAAGATTAACTGGAACAGGTGCTTGTGTTTTTGCTGAATTTAACAGTGAAAAAGAAGCTAAGTACGTCTACTCCTTAATCTCTGATAATGCTACAGGATTTATCGCCCGAGGTATGAATACTTCGCCACTCAACCACCAACTGGAAGAGTATAAATCATTATGCAAAATATAAAATTCTCACAATTTGGACGCAACCCTGAGGTTTCCACCGTGCCTGACATGAAGCTATTTGCTGGTAATGCAACTCCTGAACTAGCGCAACGTATCGCTGATCGACTATACATTTCACTTGGTGACGCTACTGTCGATCGTTTTTCTGACGGCGAAGTAGCTGTTCAAATTAACGAGAATGTACGTGGTAGTGATGTTTTCATCATTCAATCTACATGTGCTCCTACTAATGACAATATCATGGAATTAGTAGTAATGATCGATGCACTTCGTCGTGCTTCTGCTGGCCGTATCACTGCGGTAATCCCATACTTTGGTTACGCTCGTCAAGATCGTCGTGTACGTTCTGCTCGTGTGCCTATCACTGCTAAAGTAATTGCTGATATGCTTTCAAACGTTGGTGTTGACCGCGTTTTAACTATCGACCTACACGCAGAACAAATTCAAGGTTTCTTCGACGTACCCGTAGATAACATCTTCGGTACTCCTGTGCTGCTTGATGATATGCGTACTCGTGGTCTAGAAAATCCTGTTGTAGTTTCTCCTGACTTAGGTGGTGTTGTTCGTGCTCGTGCAACAGCTAAAGCACTAGGTGATGTAGACATCGCTATCGTTGATAAGCGTCGTCCACGCGCTAACGTTTCTGAAGTAATGAACCTTATCGGTGATGTTGACGGTCGCGATTGTGTTATCGTTGATGACATGATTGATACGGGCGGTACATTATGTAAAGCAGCTGAAGCTCTTAAAGAACGCGGCGCTAAACGTGTATTTGCTTACGCAACTCACGCTGTATTCTCTGGTTCTGCAGCAGAAAACATTGCCAACTCAGTATTAGACCAAGTCGTGGTTACTGACTCGATTACTCTATCTAAAGAAATGGCAGCAACAGGCAAAGTAACTGAACTTAGCCTTTCTCGCATGCTAGCTGAGGCGATTCGTCGCATTAGCAATGAAGAGTCTATCTCTGCAATGTTTGATCACTAATCAAACAAAAATCTATTCAAACGCCCTGCTTATGCGGGGCGTTTTTGTATTTGGAATTCTTGTGTTAATATGGCGCGCCTTTTTAATGGGACATACTAATACCATTAATTGTCTTTAGTTCGATTACGCTCTAGATAAGTGTATTAATGATATTAGTATCCAAATAGAGAGATAAGTCTTTGAGCAATCAAATCAAACTTCTTGTTGGACTAGCAAACCCTGGTCTTGAATATAAAAGAACTCGCCATAACGCAGGCGCGTGGGTTGTTGAAGAACTCGCTCGTGTACATAACGTATCCCTGCGAGAAGAAACGAAATTCTTCGGGTTAACTGGTCGAATTCAAACGAATGGTCAAGATCTTCGTTTATTGATCCCAACAACATTTATGAATTTATCAGGTAAAGCAATTGCTGCTGTCGCTAAGTTTTACCAAATAAAGCCAGAAGAGATCTTAGTCGCTCACGATGAACTAGATCTTCCTCCTGGTGTTGCCAAATTCAAAAAAGGTGGTGGGCACGGCGGTCATAATGGCTTACGTGACACTATTAGCAAATTAGCGAATACGAAAGAGTTTTATCGACTTCGTATTGGTATTGGTCATCCTGGCCATAAAGACAAAGTTGCCGGTTTTGTTTTAGGAAAAGCGCCTACCAAAGAGCAAGAGTTAATCGATGCTGCTGTAGATGAATCTACACGCTGTCTAGATATCTTGCTTAAAGACGGATTAAGTAAAGCACAAAATCGTTTACATACATTCAAAGCTGAATAATACCAATCTGTTTTTATTTAGCTTGGTATAACTAAAGATAAGGTTTACATCATGGGTTTTAAATGCGGAATCGTTGGTCTTCCAAACGTTGGTAAATCAACACTGTTTAACGCACTAACTAAAGCAGGAATCGAAGCGGCAAACTTCCCTTTCTGTACTATTGAACCAAACACAGGTGTGGTTCCAGTTCCTGATCTACGTTTAGACGCATTAGCTAAAATCGTAAATCCAGAACGCATTCTTCCAACTACTATGGAATTTGTTGATATTGCAGGTCTTGTAGCTGGCGCATCTAAAGGTGAAGGTCTAGGTAACAAGTTCCTTGCTAATATCCGTGAAACAGACGCTATCGGCCATGTTGTTCGTTGTTTTGAAAATGAAAACATCATTCACGTTGCTGGTAAAATCTCACCGATTGAAGATATCGAAATCATCAACCTTGAGCTTGCTCTTGCGGATCTAGATTCTTGTGAACGTGCTATCTTCCGTCAAACGAAGAAGGCAAAAGGTGGCGATAAAGACGCTAAGTTTGAAATCTCAGTTCTTGAGAAACTGCTTCCTGTATTTACAGAAGGTGGAATGGCTCGTACTGTTGAACTAGCAAAAGAAGAAATTGCGGCAGTTTCTTACCTTAACTTCTTAACACTAAAACCAACAATGTATATTGCCAACGTTAGTGAAGAAGGTTTTGAGAACAACCCATTCTTAGACATGGTTCGTGAATACGCAGAAAAAGAAAACAACGTTGTTGTTCCTGTATGTGCTGCTATCGAATCTGAGCTTTCTGAACTTGATGATGAAGATCGTGAAGAATTCCTTGCTGACATGGGTATCGAAGAACCAGGTCTAAATCGAGTGATCCGCTCAGGTTACGAACTACTAACTCTACAAACGTATTTTACTGCGGGTGTAAAAGAAGTTCGTGCTTGGACTATCCCAGTAGGAGCAACTGCACCACAGGCTGCTGGTAAGATCCATACTGACTTCGAAAAAGGCTTTATCCGTGCAGAAGTTGTTGGTTACGACAACTTTATCGAATTTAACGGAGAAAGTGGTGCTAAAGAAGCAGGTAAATGGCGCCTTGAAGGAAAAGATTACATCGTTAAAGATGGTGATGTAGTACATTTCCGCTTCAACGTATAATAAAAAAGGCCAGCATATTTGCTGGCCTTTTTATTACTTGCCTACATTTCAATCAGTTAAAACACATTCCCTCTCCATATCTGCCTAACTGCTACATCCTGTTTTCGACTCTTATTCTTATTCTTTTTCCTTGATTCACTCTAATTTGCATATAAAAAGTACGCTTTGATTAAAATCCGTTCGAACAAACAAAGAATTCATATTTTTTTCAAAAAAGTGTTGACGCATAGGGCTCAGAAAAGCATAATGCGCTCCGTCCTCACCGCTAAGGCGAAAGAGAGACGAGTTAGAAAGTAAGAAGCAACTTGGCTACTTAGCTCAGCTGGTTAGAGCACATCACTCATAATGATGGGGTCACAGGTTCAAATCCCGTAGTAGCCACCATACAATTTTTAATTGATTTACCAATCGTCGATTAAAATATAGAATAACTACTCTTTGTAGATTAAGTAACGAATGTTCTTAATAATCAAACAGTAGAACGCGGACGTGGCGGAATTGGTAGACGCACCAGATTTAGGTTCTGGCGCCGCAAGGTGTGAGAGTTCAAGTCTCTCCGTCCGCACCATATTTAAAGATGCATTATCTTGGTTTAATCACCAATTTAATCTTCTCTGTTGGGATATCGCCAAGCGGTAAGGCACCGGCTTTTGATGCCGGCATTCCCTGGTTCAAATCCAGGTATCCCAACCACTATTTACATAATTGATGCAACCTGATTAATTATGACAACGTTAGAAAGACTCTCCAATTCGTCTTATAACTACAAAAATTTCGACTCTTTGTTTTAATTAACAACTAGAAGAACGCGGACGTGGCGGAATTGGTAGACGCACCAGATTTAGGTTCTGGCGCCGCAAGGTGTGAGAGTTCAAGTCTCTCCGTCCGCACCATATTTAAAGATGTATTATCTTAGTTTAATTACTAGCGTAATCTTCTCTGTTGGGATATCGCCAAGCGGTAAGGCACCGGCTTTTGATGCCGGCATTCCCTGGTTCAAATCCAGGTATCCCAACCACTATTTACATAATTGATGCAACCTGATTAATTATGACAACGTTAGAGAGACTCTCCAATTCGTCTTCTAACTATAAAAACTTCTACTCTTTGTTTTATAACAATTAGAAGAACGCGGACGTGGCGGAATTGGTAGACGCACCAGATTTAGGTTCTGGCGCCGCAAGGTGTGAGAGTTCAAGTCTCTCCGTCCGCACCATATTTAAAGATGTATTATCTTAGTTTAATTACTAGCGTAATCTTCTCTGTTGGGATATCGCCAAGCGGTAAGGCACCGGCTTTTGATGCCGGCATTCCCTGGTTCAAATCCAGGTATCCCAACCACTATTTACATAATTGATGCAACCTGATTAATTATGACAACGTTAGAGAGACTCTCCAATTCGTCTTCTAACTATAAAAACTTCTACTCTTTGTTTTATAACAATTAGAAGAACGCGGACGTGGCGGAATTGGTAGACGCACCAGATTTAGGTTCTGGCGCCGCAAGGTGTGAGAGTTCAAGTCTCTCCGTCCGCACCATATTTTTGATTGCTTTATTAAAAACAATCATTGGCTACTTAGCTCAGCTGGTTAGAGCACATCACTCATAATGATGGGGTCACAGGTTCAAATCCCGTAGTAGCCACCATACAACTTTTAATTGATTCACCAATCGTCGATTAAAATACAAAAATATCTATTCTTTGCTTAGGCAAACTATAGAACGCGGACGTGGCGGAATTGGTAGACGCACCAGATTTAGGTTCTGGCGCCGCAAGGTGTGAGAGTTCAAGTCTCTCCGTCCGCACCATATTTTTTGATTGCTTTATTAAAAACAATCATTGGCTACTTAGCTCAGCTGGTTAGAGCACATCACTCATAATGATGGGGTCACAGGTTCAAATCCCGTAGTAGCCACCATACAACTTTTAATTGATTCACCAATCGTCGATTAAAATATAGAATAACTACTCTTTGTAGATTAAGTAACGAATGTCCTTAATAATCAAACAGTAGAACGCGGACGTGGCGGAATTGGTAGACGCACCAGATTTAGGTTCTGGCGCCGCAAGGTGTGAGAGTTCAAGTCTCTCCGTCCGCACCATATTTAAAGATGTATTATCTTAGTTTAATTACTAGCGTAATCTTCTCTGTTGGGATATCGCCAAGCGGTAAGGCACCGGCTTTTGATGCCGGCATTCCCTGGTTCAAATCCAGGTATCCCAACCACTATTTACATAATTGATGCAACCTGATTAATTATGACAACGTTAGAGAGACTCTCCAATTCGTCTTCTAACTATAAAAATTTCTACTCTTTGTTTTAATTAACAATTAGAAGAACGCGGACGTGGCGGAATTGGTAGACGCACCAGATTTAGGTTCTGGCGCCGCAAGGTGTGAGAGTTCAAGTCTCTCCGTCCGCACCATATTTAAAGATGTATTATCTTGGTTTAATCACCAATTTAATCTTCTCTGTTGGGATATCGCCAAGCGGTAAGGCACCGGCTTTTGATGCCGGCATTCCCTGGTTCGAATCCAGGTATCCCAACCACTTTAAGAAAGCTCATCATTAATTTGATGGGCTTTTTTTTCGTCTGTACTATTCCTTTCACTACCTCTTCTCCTATATCTATGTTCTTTTGTACCAATAACAGTAAGTAAGTAAGTAAGTAAGTAAGTAAGTAAGTAAGTAAGTAAGTAAGTAAGTAAGTAAGTAAGTAAGTAAGTAAATGTTTATAAATAGCGCTGGAACAAGGCCACACTTTTCAAAAAATAGTGATTCTACAAATAAAAAAAGGGTGACCAAATGATCACCCTACTTTGTACAGATTCGTTTTTACTCGTCCCTAAGCTCTAGTCCCTGATATGATTTAATATTTCTATAAACCTAATGCATACTTCAACGCTTGCGTTTTTAACGCCCCTGAAGAGTCAGCTAATTTCAAACCTACATTACGTAAAAATTTAACTGGCGGTAAAGAGTTACTGAATAACGTATAAAACAAATCCATACTTGATTGCATCGCTAAATTATCTATTTTTCGTCTTGATTCATAAATACGTAACGCCCTATCTGTCTCTGCGCCTTTGGATTCAATTTCTTCCAATAGCACCTTTACATCTTTAAAGCCCAAATTCACCCCCTGTCCTGCTAAAGGATTAATAGTATGAGCTGCATCCCCTAATAAAACACAACGCTGAGCGACATATTTTTGAGCATGTCGACGCGTTAAAGGAAAAGAACCATGCTGCTCTACAGTAAATTCTCCCAATTCCTGTGGGAAATAGGCTTTAATTTCTTTTTCTAATTGAATTGAACTCATAGAAGAAAGCTGTTTAATACGCTGAGGGGAGTCATACCAAACTAAAGAGCCTTTATTTCCATGTAGGGGAAGGAATGAGCGAGGACCAGAAGGAGTAAACCACTGCCAAGTTATATCTTGTTGATTTTTTTCTGTTTCTATATTAATTAACATGCAGTGCTGACGATAATCCCAAGCAGTGATACCTATTTTTGCTTTCTGACGGACATAAGAATTCGCGCCATCAGCACCAATAACCCATTTTGCTTTAATTTTATCGCCACTTTCTAATGTCAGTACATTGTGGTCAGTAAAAAACTCAAGATCAGCGATTTTTGCAGGAGTAATAATCGTCAGATTTTCAAAAGTAGAAAACACCTGCCATAAACCTAATTGAATAAGACGATTTTCAACAATAAAACCAAGTTGAACCATATTTAATGCATCGGAATGAAAACGAGTACGACATTCGGGGTGCTCCCATGTTTCAAGACGCTTATAAGGACAAACTCGCATTCCTTTAATTGATTGCCAAGCCCCCAAAGCTTCAATCAGATCAACAGAAGACTGAGAAATAGCAGAAACACGAATATCCATTACTTGGCTAGCATCAAAAGAATTGGGGGTTTTATATTCAATTACAGCAACTTGATACCCTAATTTCGATAAACCAATAGCGGTAGCGGCTCCCACCATTCCACCACCAACGATAGCGTAATCATATTCTTTCATCATCCATAGACCTTATATGAGTCAATAATTTCCTTCATTCTACCGTGATTCACTCTTAATCTAAATCATTCAGATAAGTCATGCCCTAATACCCTTAAAATATTCAAGGACGTCTACATCTAGTCATTAAGCGTGGAAAGCAGTACAATACGCGCCCTATCCGTTTTGATTGAGCTTGTCTCTCAAAACTGTACCGAATTCTAGTAATAAAATACGAGTGAAAAAGTTACATGACTAAGAAACTGCTAATCAAAACCTGGGGCTGCCAGATGAACGAATACGATTCATCTAAAATGGCCGATCTTTTAGGTGCCGCAAATGGTTATGAATTAACTGAAGATCCAAAAGAAGCGGATGTTCTGTTATTAAATACCTGTTCAATTCGTGAAAAAGCACAAGAAAAAGTGTTTCACCAACTGGGCCGCTGGAAACATTTAAAAGATAAAAAACCAGACTTAGTTATTGGTGTTGGCGGTTGTGTTGCTACACAAGAAGGCGATCATATTCGTCAACGAGCTCCTTATGTAGATGTTATTTTTGGGCCTCAAACGCTTCACCGTTTGCCTGAAATGATCAAACAATCTCAATCAAATGAAAAACCAGTAATGGATATTTCATTCCCTGAGATAGAAAAATTCGATAACCTTCCTGAGCCAAAAGCCGATGGCGTATCTGCGTTCGTTTCTATCATGGAAGGTTGTTCAAAATACTGCACTTATTGCGTAGTTCCTTATACTCGTGGTGAAGAAGTTAGCCGTCCATTAGATGATGTATTGTTCGAAATTGCACAGCTGGCAGGTCAAGGTGTACGTGAAGTAAACCTACTAGGTCAAAACGTAAATGCTTACCGCGGTCCTACCTATGATGGTGACATTTGTACTTTTGCTGAATTACTTCGCATGGTTGCCTCTATTGATGGTATCGACCGCTTGCGCTTTACAACAAGCCACCCATTAGAGTTTGGTGACGACATTGTTGCGGTTTATGAAGATACACCTGAACTAGTAAGCTTCTTACACTTACCTGTTCAAAGTGGTTCTGATCGCATCCTAACGATGATGAAACGTCCGCATACTGCAATTGAATACAAATCGATTATTCGTAAATTACGTAAAGCTCGTCCAGATATCTTAATCAGCTCTGACTTTATCGTCGCTTTCCCTGGCGAAACAGATAAAGACTTCCAAGACACAATGAAGCTAATTAAAGACGTTGATTTCGATATGAGCTACAGCTTTGTTTTCTCTGCTCGTCCTGGGACTCCTGCAGCTGATTATCCATGCGATATTCCTGAGCAAACAAAGAAAGATCGTTTAGCTGAGCTACAACAACAAATTAACTTCCAATCGTCGCGTTACTCTCGTCTAATGCTAGACACTGTACAACGTGCACTTGTAGAAGGTCCGTCAAAACGTAACCCAATGGAGTTACGTGCTCGTACTGAAAATAACCGTGTTGTTAACTTCATCGGTAGTCCTGAGTTAATCGGCCAGTTTGTTGATATTCATATTACTGAATCATTCACTAATTCACTACGTGGTGAGTTAGTTCGTACAGAAAAAGACATGGGTTTGCGTGTTGCAGTTTCTCCTTCAGAAATGATGGAAAAAACACGTCGTGAAGACGACTTAGGTGTTGGAACTTTTACACCATAATGTGACATTATCAGTAAAAACCAAGACAAAAAAAGATGATTGAGGTTTCTTGATCATCTTTTTTCTTATTTGGTCTTGAGAAAGTTTACTCTTTACCCAATAAATAATAGATATATCCCATAGTTACTAATATGTGAGGCGACATTGAGCATTAAAACAACCAAATTAGAGTTGACCTTAGAGCCAGCAGACAATCAACGCCTATCCAGCCTTTGTGGTCCATTTGATGACAACATAAAGCACCTTGAGCGTCGCTTAGGAGTAGAAGTAAACTATCGTGGCAATCTTTTTACTGTCGTAGGTAAACCTCATACTGTTTCTGCTACGGTTGATATTTTAAAAGATCTATATGTAGATACTGCGCCAGTTAAAAATCAATATCCTGATATTGAACCTGAACAAATTCACTTGGCAGTAAAAGAATCAGGCATACTAGAAAAAGAAGACGTTTCTACCATTCCTTATGGCAAAGAAATTTTTATTAAGACCAAAAAAGGCCTGATAAAGCCACGAACAGAAAACCAAGCACAATATGTTACCAATATGGTAACTCATGATATTACGTTTGGTATTGGTCCTGCCGGCACCGGTAAAACATACCTTGCCGTTGCTGCTGCAGTTGATGCATTAGAGCGCCAAGAAGTTCGTCGTATTCTTTTAACTCGACCAGCGGTAGAGGCAGGTGAAAAACTGGGCTTCTTACCTGGTGATTTAAGTCAAAAGGTCGACCCTTATCTTCGCCCTCTTTACGATGCTCTTTTTGAAATGCTTGGATTTGAGCGCGTTGAAAAACTCATCGAACGTAATGTTATTGAAGTAGCACCACTGGCGTACATGCGTGGCCGCACATTAAATGATGCCTTTATTATTTTAGATGAGAGCCAAAATACAACCGTAGAACAAATGAAAATGTTCTTAACTCGTATTGGTTTTAATTCCCGAGCAGTAATTACTGGCGACGTAACTCAAATAGATTTACCTCGCGGAGCTAAATCAGGTTTACGCCATGCTATTGAAGTATTATCTGAAGTTGATGAAATTAGCTTCAATTTCTTTATTGCCGATGACGTTGTCCGCCACCCGGTTGTCGCCCGTATTGTAAATGCCTATGAAAAATGGGAAGCAAATGATCAAAAAGAGCGTAAACTAGAGGAGCAGCGTCGAAAGCAGGAACGTGAAGCACGTTTAATCGACTCTGAACATAACTAGTACGATAAATTTAGGTGAATCATGAGCATTGAACTCGATCTACAAATTGCATGTGAAAATGAAAAAGACCTGCCTTCTGAAAAAGACATTATGTCTTGGCTAAATGCAGTGCTTCCTCAATTTCAACCACAAGCAGAGCTAACAATCCGAATTGTAGATGAAAAAGAAAGTCATGAGTTAAACCATCAATACCGCGGTATGGACAAACCAACCAATGTATTGTCTTTTCCATTTGAAGCACCACCTGAAATTGAACTCAATTTATTAGGTGATTTAATCATCTGTCGTCAAGTTGTTGAAAAAGAAGCTGTTGAGCAAAAAAAGCCTTTATTAGCACATTGGGCGCATATGGTTGTACATGGTAGTCTTCATCTGCTAGGTTATGACCATATCGAGGATGAAGAAGCTGAAGAGATGGAATCACTCGAAACAGAATTAATGCAAGAAATGGGATTTGAAGACCCGTATCTTGCTGAGAAATAATTGTTGGAATAATCCAATAGTTACTTATGTGAGCTATCCACATTGATAGCAACTACTTTTAAAGAAGCCATGAACGACGAAAATTCACAGAATACAGAAGGTCCGAGTAGAAAGTCCTTCTTAGGACGCCTTTCCCAACTATTTCAAGGGGAACCTAAAGATCGCCAAGAACTGGTAGATGTATTTAGAGACTCTGAGGAAAATGAAGTTATTGACCACGACACCCGAGACATGCTCGAAGGTGTAATGGAAATATCTGAAATGAGAGTTCGAGACATCATGTTACCGCGCTCTCAGATGGTCACTGTAGAGAAAACACAAGATCTAGAATCACTGATAGCAACAATCATAGAAGCGTCACACTCACGCTACCCTGTGATCAGTGAGGATAAAGACCATGTTGAAGGAATACTCCTTGCGAAGGACTTACTAAGATACTTAGGCTCAGATTGTGAAGCCTTTGAGATCGAACAAGTTATTCGACCTGCTGTTGTAGTACCAGAAAGCAAACGTGTTGATAAACTTTTAAAAGAGTTTAGAGAAGAGCGTTACCACATGGCCATCGTAGTCGATGAGTTTGGTGGAGTTTCTGGTTTAGTTACCATTGAAGATATCCTTGAAGAAATTGTTGGGGATATTGAAGATGAGTTTGATGACGAAGAAGAAAAAGACATCCGTCAGTTAAGCAAACACACTTTTGCTGTGAAAGCCTTAACTGAAATCGATGACTTTAATGACGCTTTTTCAACACACTTCAGTGACGAAGAGATTGATACCGTTGGCGGTTTAGTATTAACCAGTTTTGGGCATTTACCTGAAAGTGGCGAAACTATCGAAATATCAGGCTTTACTTTTAAAGTAACCGCTGCCGATAACCGTCGCATCATACAACTTCAAGTGACGATTCCAGAAAAAGAATCGGAAAAGAAACACGAAGAAGAGTAATATCCTCAGCCGCTTAGCAATAAGCGGCTGAACTTTATCAGACTTTTGAAGACTAATTACAACAACTGATATTACCTAACTGTTCTTTCATTATTTGTTTGAGACCTTTCATGCCATTTTCGAACCATTACCTTATTCGCCTTCTTATTGCCATTCTCTCTGGTGCAAGTGCCACTCTGGCTTTTGCTCCCTATTCTTTATGGCCTTTTGCTTTTATTTCCCCACTTTGCCTATTGTTGTTATTGCACCAACAAACAACCAAGCGAGCAACTTGGCTCGGATTCTTTTGGGGCTTAGGCTATTTTGGTTGTGGGATCAGTTGGGTTCATATAAGTATTGATAACTTTGGCGGCATGCCAATGGCTGCTGGGCTTTTCTTAATGATTGGTCTTATCAGTTATCTTGCTCTTTATCCGATGCTATTTACTTTTCTAGCAACCCGATTATTTTCACACTCATCATTAAGTAAATACTTACTTGCTTTACCTGCACTCTGGTTGATCACTGATTGGCTTCGTGGTTGGGTCTTTACTGGTTTTCCGTGGCTGTGGCTCGGTTATAGTCAAATAGACAGCCCATTATCCGCATGGGGTCCTATCTTTGGTGTTGAAGGAATAACCGCCATTATCATTATCTCTGTTGGCGCTATCACCTATTCTTTATTAGAAAAAAAATGGTGGCTTTTACTTATTCCCGCAATTTTAGTGGTTACTTCTTTTGCGATAAAGCCTTTTGATTGGGTAACTCCGCAACCAGAAAAAGTCACTAAAGTTGCCTTAATTCAAGGGAATATTAATCAAGCCTTGAAATGGTTACCTAGCGAACGCTGGCCGACCATCATGAAGTACATGGATTTAACTCGTCAAAATTGGGATGCTGATTTAATTATTTGGCCTGAAGCGGCAATACCAGCTTTAGAAATGGAAATACCGAGCTTTCTACGTAATCTTGATAGTGCAGCTACAATGAACAACAGTACAGTCATTACTGGAATTGTAGGCGAAAGCCCGACAGGAAATTTCTATAACAATATTATTTCTCTAGGCGTAAACGGAACTGGTGGTTACAACTACCTCGACCAACCAAGATACAGTAAGCATCACTTACTTCCTTTTGGTGAATTTGTACCATTCGAAGCATTACTTAGACCATTAGCGCCAATATTTAATCTACCAATGTCATCATTTAGTCGTGGTGATTATATTCAACCAAATATGGAAGCTAGCGGCACCCATTTAGCTCCTGCATTATGCTACGAAATCGTTTATGGTGAGCAAGTGAGAGAAAACATCACACCACAGACTGATTATATTTTAACACTGTCTAATGATGCTTGGTTTGGTACTTCTATTGGTCCATTACAACACATGGAAATGGCTCAAATGCGAGCTTTAGAGATAGGAAAACCAGTTATTCGCTCAACCAATAATGGTGTAACCGCCATTACCGACCATAGAGGTAATATTACCAAGCAAATTCCACAGTTTACAACGGCAGTATTACGTGGTGAAGTGGTCCCGACAACAGGGACGACCCCTTATCGCTATTGGGGAACATGGCCCCTGTATCTACTCGTCATGCTATCGTTGGTTATTGCTTGGCGTAAGCGTCAATAATCACACTAAAGGGTCTGTATATCATCTTGAGATACAGACCTTCTCTCTTTCAAATAGTGGAGAACTATGGTTTCAATGACACACGCATAAACGCTTCATTTTCACAATGTGTACATGGTTGAATAATTTGAGCATGATTAAATTGCTCACGGTGACCACATTTTTCACACACTAAAATACCTAAACCGACAACTTCACCTGCTTGATAAACACCTTGGTGCTCTAAATCATCAAACACCTCCTTCCATTCCACTTGTGTTTTGTCGGTTATTTCAAGTAACCCATGCCAAACTGAATCTACAATTAACCGATAGAAAGGAGAATCAGGGAACGTTGTTTTGCTCTCCTCGTAGCTTTGTGCAAACTCCTTAATATCTCTTCTTACATAACTCGATATTAATTCCAATTCGTCTTTCGTCATATCAGAGGCCGCTTCAAGGACTTCTTCTGATGATTTAGCCCAATGCTGAAATTCTTCAGGACTTCTTTCCAATACGTTCATCACACGCTCAAAGACAGCGTTATAACCTGTTTTTTGCTTAGACATAAGTCACCTCCAAGAATTCGCTAGATTTATTATAGCGAAGAGTGAGTTAAAGGTTATCAGGTCGCTTGAGTATAAGCGCTCCATTAGTTATTCTATGCTGATCAAGTATTATCTGATCAAACCGATCTCACAAATTTTGTGATCCACTGACATAACTGGGTAAATCGATGCAAGAACAATATAATCCACAGGATCTTGAACAAAAGATCCAGAAACATTGGGACGACAACAAAACATTTGTTGTAACTGAAGACGCAAGCAAAGAAAAATTCTATTGCCTCTCAATGTTCCCATACCCAAGTGGTCGTCTACACATGGGTCACGTTCGTAACTACACCATTGGTGACGTGGTTTCTCGCTATCAGCGTCTACAAGGCAAAAATGTAATGCAACCTATCGGTTGGGATGCGTTTGGTCTTCCTGCTGAGAATGCGGCTGTTAAAAATAAAACAGCACCAGCACCTTGGACTTACGAAAACATCGAATACATGAAAAACCAACTTAAACTATTAGGCTTTGGTTACGATTGGAATCGTGAGTTCGCAACCTGTACGCCTGAGTACTACCGTTGGGAACAAGAATTCTTCACTAAACTGTACAACAAAGGCTTAGTTTACAAGAAAACCTCTTCTGTGAACTGGTGTCCAAATGACCAAACGGTTCTTGCAAACGAACAAGTTGAAGACGGTTGTTGTTGGCGTTGTGATACCCCTGTTGAACAAAAGAAAATTCCACAGTGGTTTATTAAAATTACTGAATACGCACAAGAGCTTCTTGATGATCTAGATAACCTTGATGGTTGGCCTGAAATGGTTAAAACCATGCAACGCAACTGGATCGGTCGTTCTGAAGGCGTAGAGCTATCTTTTGCTGTTAATGGCGAAGAAGCTCCTTTAGAAGTATATACCACACGTCCAGATACGCTAATGGGTGTTACTTATGTTGGTATCGCAGCTGGTCACCCTCTTGCAGAAAAAGCAGCGACAACAAACCCTGAGCTATTCGCATTCACAGAAGAGTGTCGCAATACTAAAGTTGCTGAAGCAGAATTAGCAACGATGGAAAAGAAAGGTATGGATACTGGCCTACGTGCTATCCACCCCCTTAACGGTCGTGAAGTGCCTATTTTTGTCGCAAACTTCGTATTAATGGATTACGGCACAGGTGCAGTAATGGCGGTTCCTGCTCACGATCAACGTGACTATGAATTTGCAACTAAATACAACTTAGACATCATCCCAGTGATCAAACCTGAAGATGGTTCTGATGTAGACGTATCTGAAGCCGCTTACACTGAAAAAGGCGTTCTGTTTGATTCTGGTGAATTCGACGGCCTTGCTTTCCAAGAAGCATTTGATGCAATCGCTGCGAAACTAGAAGCTGAAGGCAAAGGCAAGAAAACAGTAAACTTCCGTCTACGTGACTGGGGCGTTTCTCGTCAACGTTACTGGGGTGCTCCAATCCCAATGGTAACAACTGAAGATGGTGAAGTTCACCCAGTGCCTGCAGATCAATTACCAGTTATTCTTCCTGAAGATGTAGTAATGGATGGCGTAACTAGCCCTATCAAAGCCGATAAAGAATGGGCGAAAACCACATTCAATGGCGAGCCAGCACTTCGTGAAACAGATACCTTTGATACCTTCATGGAATCATCTTGGTACTATGCACGTTACTGTTCACCACAAGCTGACGATATTCTAGACCCAGAAAAAGCAAACTACTGGTTACCAGTAGACCAGTACGTTGGTGGTATTGAACATGCATGTATGCACCTTCTTTACTCTCGCTTCTTCCACAAACTTCTACGTGATGCGGGCTATGTAAACTCAGACGAACCATTCAAACAACTTTTATGTCAAGGTATGGTACTTGCAGATGCATTTAGCCACACTAATGAAAAAGGCACAAAAGAGTGGATCGCACCAACAGATGTAACGATTGAGCGTGACGCAAAAGGTCGTATCGAGAAAGCAATCGACAACCAAGGCCGTAACGTTGACCACTCAGGCATGATCAAAATGTCTAAGTCTAAAAACAACGGTATTGACCCTCAAGAGATGGTTGATAAATTTGGTGCTGATACAGTGCGTCTATTCATGATGTTTGCAGCGCCTGCTGATATGACACTTGAATGGCAAGAATCAGGTGTTGAAGGGGCAAGCCGCTTCCTAAAACGTGTATGGAAATTAGTTCACGAACACACAACAAAAGGCGCAACTGAAGCGTTAGATGTTACCGCTCTTTCTGGTGACCAAAAAGCACTACGCCGTGATGTTCACAAAACCATTGCAAAAGTAAGTGATGATATTGGTCGTCGCCAAACATTCAACACTGCGATTGCTGCAATCATGGAATTGATGAACAAACTAAATAAAGCACCTCAAGAATCAGCACAAGACCGTGCCCTTCTTGACGAAGCATTAAAAGCAGTTATTGTTATGCTTTACCCTATGACTCCACACGCAAGCTTTGCAATGTGGGACGCATTAGGTGAATCGAACATCGATACAGCAGCATGGCCAACATTTGACGAAAAAGCACTTGTTGAAGATGAAAAAACTATCGTTGTTATGATCAACGGTAAGTTACGTGCAAAACTGATCGTTGCTGCAGATGCAACTGAAGAGCAAGTTAAAGAGCTTGGTCTAAAAGATGAAAACGCAATCAAGTTCCTAGATGGTTTAACGATTCGTAAAGTAATCTATGTACCTGGTAAACTACTAAACATTGTTGCTAACTAATTATTAGTTAACTCCATATGATTTGTTAAAAAGTAATTTGAACCTTTTTTCTTATTACTTTTCTATTTAAAGCATAAGCGGATCATCTGCTTATGCTTATTTAATTGTTTTATCTTATGCGTTATACAGCATTACCTATAGAATAATTAAATAAGCATTTTAATCACCATTTGAGGGAGTTACTCGGTGAAACGACATTTATCTCTATTTTCTCTTCGTACAACAATCGTATTAACCCTATCACTCATGATCTCTGCGTGTGGTTTCCATTTACGTGGAAATTACCTTCTTCCTGAAGAGTTACATGAAATCTCACTAACCAGTTTTGACCAATACAGTAATTTAACTCGTAACGTACAGAAGCAACTTAGAATGAATGGGATCAGTCAAGTTGCTCCAACTACGGTGACACCTAGCTTGAACTTGATCAGTGAGAGTATCGGCGAAAGAACGCTTTCTCTTTATCAAAATAGCCGCGCGGCAGAAAAAGAACTCACTTACACAGTACAATACAGTGTATTGATTCCAAATCATGATCTTAAAACATATACGACAACAGTAAACCGAAACTATCTTGATAACCCATTAACCGCGCTAGCAAAATCGGTTGAACGAGACATGATTGAAGATGAAATGCGCACTCAAGCAGCAGAGCAAATCTTACGCCAAATGGCTCGATTAAAAGCAGATGATCAACCAGTCGAAACAACTGATACGATTACTAATAACGATGAGAGCGAAACCAAAATTTCGACACAAGAAGTAATAAAAACAATGAATTCATCAGCAGAAAACGCTCAATAACGATGAGAGTATTTCCTGAACAATTAATACAAAACCTTGAGCGTGGTTTACGTCAGTGCTATCTGTTATTTGGTAATGAGCCACTTCTAAAGCAAGAATGTCTTGATCAAATTCGTCAATGCAGTCAACAGCATGGCTTTGAAGAAAAGCATCAATTTATATTGGATAAAAAACTCGATTGGAATGTCATTTTCGATTGCACTCAAGCCTTAAGCTTATTTTCATCTCGACAAGTCATAGAGTTAAGCATTCCTGATACGGGGTTAACAGCTGCACATACCAGTAAAATAAAAGAACTGGTACCAATGCTACACGACGATATTTTATTAATATTCCAAGGGCCAAGAGTAAATAAAGCACAAGAAAACACTCAATGGTTTAAAGCACTAGTACAACTTGGGTTATTTGTTCCTTGCAATACACCCGATAACCAACAGCTTCCCCGCTTTATTCAACAGCGTTGTAAAAAACTAAAATTACAGCCTGATACAGAAGCAATACAAATGCTTGCACAATGGCACGAAGGCAATTTACTTGCTCTTGCCCAAAGCTTAGATAAATTAGCGCTTCTATATCCAGATGGCTTGCTTACTTTAATTCGCATTGAAGAAGCACTAAATAGAAATAATCATTTCACACCTTTTCAGTTGGTTGACACTCTTTTGTTAGGTCAAGCAAAACGAGCACAAAGGATCCTACGTCAATTAGAAAGCGAAGGTACTGAAATGGTAATTCTTTTAAGAACATTACAAAAAGAACTCTTTTTATTACAGAACTTTCAACAAGCTATCACTCAAGGTGAGGCTATGTTTATAGTCTTTGACCGTCATAAAGTATGGCAAAATCGTCGAGCTTTGTATCAATCTGCATTACAGCGTTTATCAATGGTACAAATACAACATTTAATTCGCTCATTAGCGAGAATGGAAATTGCCACCAAAACAGATTTTGATACTAATTGTTGGCCACAACTTAGCCAATTGACATTAGATATGTGTAATACTCACATTTCGGTGACACCCAACTTATCTCATTAATCGAGTTTCACTGATATACTCCTTATAAATAACCCATCTCTAGGTGATTACTTTGCAAGATAAAGAACTGCATGATTTTCTGTTCAACCACGTTGATGATATGAAAGCTGAAAACATAATAACTCTTGATGTTCGTGATAAATCAAGCATTACAGACTTTATGATTGTATGTACTGGTACATCAAAACGTCATGTAAGCTCCATTGCTTCTAATGTTTCAGATAAAGTAAGAGAAGTAGGTTTAATGCCATACGGTGTTGACGGCGAAGCTGAAGGTGAATGGGTTGTTGTTGATATGGGTGACGTCATGATTCATATCTTACAAGAAGAACATCGCGAGCTATATCAACTAGAAAAATTATGGAGCTAATTCTTTGAAACTTCAATTAATTGCTGTTGGTACTAAAATGCCAAAATGGGTTGAAGAAGGCTATAAAGAATATAGTCGTCGATTCCCAAAAGACATACCTCTTGAACTTATAGAAATCACTGCTGGTAAGCGTGGAAAAAATGCTGATATCGCACGCATTCTTCAAAAAGAAGGGGAAGCGATGCTTGCTGCTGTCCCAAAAGGAAATCGTATCGTCACTTTAGATATTCCAGGTAAACGTTGGGATACTGAACAACTTGCTGAACAGTTAGAAGTATGGAAACTGGATGCCCGTGACGTGTCTATATTGATTGGTGGCCCTGAAGGATTATCTCCAGCATGTAAGGCTGCAGCTGAACAAAGTTGGTCCCTATCTCCTTTAACACTGCCTCACCCTCTTGTTCGTGTTGTTATGGCTGAAAGCCTATATCGAGCATGGAGCATTACAGCCAATCACCCTTACCATAGAGAATAGAGTTGATTAAGCGCAAACGTACACAAATTCGTGATTATCACGCCGAAACGAGATTATTTGCTTCCCGCGCAATAGTCTCGTTT
Source organism: Aliivibrio thorii (assembly GCF_057368585.1). Lineage (NCBI taxonomy): Bacteria > Pseudomonadati > Pseudomonadota > Gammaproteobacteria > Vibrionales > Vibrionaceae > Aliivibrio > Aliivibrio thorii. The sequence continues at coordinate 2,179,307 of NZ_CM170654.1, forward strand.
GCGGGGATCATTGCGCTTATTGGTCTACTATTGACCAATTTGTACAATATTCAAATCAATGAATTTCAAGATTATAAAACACGCTCAAATGATAACAGAATCAAAATTGTCCCTATTGCACCTAATCGAGGACTTATTTTTGACCGTAATCACGTTCCTTTAGCGGAAAACCGCCCTGTTTTTAATTTAGAAATCAGCCCAGACAAAGTAAAAAACTTACCTTTATTATTCACAGAATTGCAAAAAATCCTACCAATTACTCAAGATAATATTGATGATTTCCAAAAAGAACGTCGCCGCACTCGCCGTTTTAAATCTGTTCCTATTTTATCTCAACTAACTCAAGAGCAAGTGGCTGTTTTTGCGGTTAATCAACACAAATATTCAGGCGTTGAAGTCAAAGCTTATCTAAAACGTTTTTATCCCTATGGTAAAACCTTTACTCATGTACTTGGCTATGTTGCTAAGATTAATGACCGCGATCTCGCTCGTTTAGCTCGTGAAGAAAAAGACGCGAATTATCAGGCTACTCGTGATATCGGCAAACTAGGTATTGAACGTTATTATGAAGACGTTCTTCACGGCACTGCTGGCTATCAAGAAGTCGAGGTTAACAGCCGTGGTCGTGTTGTTCGTACTCTTAAATATGTACCGCCGATCCCTGGTAAAAACATCGTATTAAACCTGGATATTGAATTACAACAATTTGTTGAAAAACAACTTGATGGCCGACGTGGTGCTGCGATTGTTTTAGAACCAAATACAAGTGCGGTATTAGCTATGGTCTCTAGTCCAAGTTATGATCCAAACTTATTTGTACATGGTATTTCAAGTAAAAACTACAATTCCTTATTAAATGACATAGATCGTCCATTAGTTAACCGAGCAACCCTTGGTATATACCCACCCGCATCAACAGTAAAACCGTTTATTGCTGTATCGGCATTAGAAGATAAAATTGTCACCCCAATGACGACGCGTAACGACCCTGGTTATTGGCGTATTCCAAACTCAAAAACCCGACCATTTCGAGACTGGAAACGTTGGGGGCATGGCACTGTTAATTTAAAACAGGCCATTGAAGAATCCGTTGATACTTTCTTCTATCAAATCGCTTTTGATATGGGCATTGACCGTTTATCTGCATGGATGATGAAATTTGGCTTTGGCGATTACACCGGCATTGATATTCATGAAGAAAGTAAAGCGAACATGCCTACTCGTGATTGGAAGGTCGCTCGTTTCCGTACACCTTGGTATCAAGGAGATACAATCCCAGTTGGTATAGGTCAAGGTTATTGGACAGCAACACCAATGCAAATAGCTAAAGCAACGTCAGTACTGGTGAATCACGGAAAAGTCCAAGCTCCGCATTTATTAAAAGCAATCGTTAGTAATAATGCCGAAACGCCATTTGAACCAGAGCCATACCCTCCAATTCAAGGAATTAGAGACAGCTATTGGCAATTGGCTATAGATGGCATGATTCTAGTAAACAATGGCCCGAAAGGTACCGCAAGACGTATTTTTTCTGGTACGCCTTATGTCAGTGCAGGAAAATCAGGTTCATCTCAAGTATTTGGCTTAAATGGTCAAGAATATAATGCTGACGAGATTGCTGAACGCTTACGAGATCATGCTTTATTTACTGGCTTTGCTCCTGCAAAAGATCCAAAAGTCATCATTTCACTCGTTCTAGAAAACGGGGGTGGCGGTTCAACACAAGGTGGACCAGTTGCACGTAGTGTATTTGACCATGTACTGCTTCCGAATTCAGAAGAGGTAACTAAAAGATAATGAGAGTAGATATCGCATCAGGAAAGAACCGAGATTTTTTTCACCGTATTCACATCGACTTACCATTGCTATTAGGTATTTTATTATTAATGGCTTGCGCCCTTGTCATTATGTACAGTGCCAGTGGTCAAAGCTTGTTGATGATGGATAAACAAGCGATGCGTATGCTTCTCTCATTAGGCGTCATGTTTGTATTAGCCCAAATATCTCCCAGAGCATATGAGGGTGCTGCTCCTTACTTATTTACGATTGGTATTGTTTTATTATTAGGTGTTCTTTTTTTTGGTGAAGCATCTAAAGGTGCTCAACGATGGCTTAACCTTGGGTTTGTCCGCTTTCAGCCTTCGGAATTAATAAAACTCGCGGTCCCTTTGATGGTCGCAAGATATATTGGCAACAAACCACTACCACCAAGCGTTAAAACTCTTTTTTGTGCTTTATTAATGGTATTTGTTCCAACAATTATGATTGCTAAACAGCCAGATTTGGGCACCTCAATACTGATTGCTGCTTCTGGTATTTTTGTTATTTTCTTGGCAGGGATCAGTTGGAAAATAATCTGTGCAGCAGGGGTGGCCGTTGGTGGTTTTATCCCTATTTTATGGTTCTTCTTAATGCGTCCCTATCAAAAAGTAAGGGTACAAACATTATTTAACCCAGAATCAGACCCACTTGGTGCGGGATACCATATTATCCAATCAAAAATTGCAATTGGTTCAGGAGGCCTAGTTGGTAAAGGGTGGTTACATGGAACGCAATCTCAATTAGAGTTTATTCCTGAGCGCCATACCGATTTCATCTTTGCCGTCATAGCTGAGGAATGGGGCTTAATTGGGGTTATGGCTTTACTCTCCATTTATTTATTCATCATTGGCCGTGGTTTATTCTTAGCAAGCCAAGCGCAAACTGCTTTTGGTCGAATGATGTCAGGCAGTATCGTATTAAGTTTCTTTGTTTATATTTTCGTAAATATAGGCATGGTAAGCGGTATTCTTCCCGTTGTTGGCGTCCCACTTCCATTAGTGAGTTACGGCGGCACTTCAATGGTAACCCTAATGGCTGGTTTTGGTATTCTCATGTCAATTCATACACACAGAAAAGTTCACTCAAAGGCTAATTAATGCGCATTTTTTTACTCGCACTCTCTCTGGTATTAGCAGGCTGTGCTTCTGAACCACCGATAAATAAAGACGAACCTAATGCGGGCCGCTATCAAATAGACAGTGATATTGCTCCTCATGTTCCTATTTCTGTTGAACACATTGAAGATGCTCACCCTCGCTATGAGCCGAAAAGTTTATACGGCAATAAAGATTACACTTTATTGGGCAAAGGTTACCCAATAGTGAAAGAACCAAGAGGCTTTACTCAAGAAGGAATAAGCTCTTGGTACGGAAAAAAATTTCATGGACATAAAACATCAAATGGTGACGTGTATGATATGTACTCGATGAGTGCGGCACATAAAACACTGCCTATTCCAAGTTATGTAAGAGTAACGAATAAAGACAATGGAAAAACTGCAATTGTTCGTGTTAATGACCGAGGTCCCTTCCATGAAGGTCGTATTATTGATTTAAGCTTTGCAGCAGCAACAAAGTTAGATGTGATAAAAACAGGTACAGCTAATGTGAAAATTGAATATATCTCAGTTGATAAACCTAAAAACGCCCACGAATGGAATGCCATAGATCCAAATAAGTATTACATTCAAATGGTGGCACTAAAAAGTCAAGATGGAGCAAAAAAAGCAGCTGAGAAACTCCAAGTACAGTTCAATAGTCCAACAAATATTGTGAAATCCAACTCTGTTTACCGTGTACGTTTAGGTCCATTTTTAGATCGTGATATTGCAGACTCAACACTATTAGACGCCAAGAATAGTAGCTACATTTCTGCATTTATAATTCAAGAACTTAAAAAATAGCCCTCTTGAATGTCAACGTTAAGTAAATATTGTAACTGGATATCATATAAAATTTAGAAAGACAGCATTAATTGAACTAGTTTAAATTAGCATTGTCTTTATATAACAATAAGATATCTTTTAAGTAAAACGTACGTCTATGAATTTTTATTAGCTTTCTTTTCATAGAAAATCAGTTATTTAATTACACATCTGGTCATGATATTCAAATCTGCTATTATGTATTCAGTTTCACTACCTCACAGTGCAAAGTTATTATTATGAAAAATTCAGCGAAACAGTTAAAACGAATCATTTTATCGAGCTTAATTCTTGGCTCAACCGTTGCCGTTGCTGCACCTGCAGTTATCCCGAATGCACCTCAAATTGCAGCAAAGGGTTACGTACTAATGGATTACCATTCAGGAAAAATTCTTGCCGAAAAGAACATGAATGAACGTATGAATCCAGCAAGTTTAACGAAGATGATGACAAGTTATGTTATCGGTCAAGAAATTGAGAGTGGTAATATCTCAATGGATGACGATGTTGTTATCAGTAAAAATGCATGGGCTAAAAACTTCCCAGGCTCATCAAAAATGTTTATCGAAGTCGGCAGTACAATTAAAGTACGTGACTTAAACCAAGGTATTATTGTTCAATCAGGTAACGATGCTTGTGTTGCTATGGCTGAACACGTTGCTGGGTCTGAAGATGCTTTTGTTGATCTAATGAATGCTTGGGGTAAAACTCTAAAACTTGAAAATACACACTTTGGTAATGTTCATGGTTTAGATAGTAAAGACCTATATTCTACTCCTTATGATATGGCACTTATTGGCCAAGCTTTAATCCGTGACGTACCTGAAGAATACCGTGTTTATTCTCAAAAATCATATACCTACAATGGTATTACACAATATAACCGTAATGGCTTATTGTGGGATAAAAGTATGAATGTTGATGGTATCAAAACAGGTCATACTGATGGCGCAGGTTACAACCTAGTAAGTTCTGCCACTGAAGGGAAAATGCGTTTAGTTGCCGTAGTTATGGGCACTAAATCTGGTAATGCTCGTAAAGCAGAGAGCAAAAAGCTGCTTAATTACGGCTTCCGATTCTTTGAAACAGTTTCTCCACACAAAGCAAACGAAACCTTCGTTACTGAAAAAGTATGGATGGGTAGCACTGATGAAGTTGCTCTAGGTGTGGCTGAAGATACTTATGTAACTCTTCCTCGTGGTCAAGCTAAGAAAATGACAGCAAGCTTTGTCCTAGAAAAAACGCTTAAAGCTCCTATTTACAAAGGTGATGTTGTTGGTAAACTTTTCTACCAAGTTGATGGTGAAGATATTGCTGAGTACCCATTACTAGCTCTACATGATGTAGAAGAAGGTGGTATCTTTAGCCGTCTGATTGATTACATTGTTTTAATGTTTAAAGGTTGGCTAAGCTAAATGCTAGCTAACTAATTGATTAAAGCGGCTTCGGTCGCTTTTTTTGTATCCGATTTTTAGTGATATAAGCTCGATAACTGATAACTCTTGTTATCTGACTTAGGTCACAGTAAAATTGCTCTCTAATATTTATCCACTCTCGATTGGAGACGGTTATGCAAGAGCAACCAAAGCTAAAAGATCTTCTTGAATTCCCATGTAACTTTACTTATAAAGCCGTTGGCCTTGCTCATGAAGACCTTCCTGTACTTGTACTTGAAGTAATTCAACGTCATGCACCTGGTGATTACACACCACAAGTAAAAGCAAGTGGCAAAGGTAACTACAACTCTGTATCTGTAAGCATTACAGCAACATCGATTGAACAAGTAGAAACACTATATAAAGAGCTAGCAGAAATCGAAATGGTTCGCATGGTTCTTTAATATACTTGGTAGGTAATAACCCGCTCTAATTAGCAGAAAATATTGCCTACCATTTTTAACTTTTGATATACCCCTACATTTCTTACCTATTCCTTCCTTTCTATCCTTGCTATCATTGGCGTAAATTTTCAAATCAAGTGTGATCCTATTGAACAAGCGTCTAATAGTTAAAAACCTTGGCCGACAAGATTATGAGCCAGTATGGAAGGCAATGCATACTTTTACTGATGAACGCGATGAAAATACGTGTGATGAAGTTTGGTTAGTAGAGCATAATCCTGTATTTACACAGGGACAGGCAGGCAAAGAAGAACACGTTCTTGCCGCTGGTAATATTCCAATTGTCAAAAGCGATCGAGGTGGGCAAGTAACCTACCACGGTCCTGGTCAGCTAGTCGCTTATGTATTGATCAATTTACGCCGAAAAAATATCGGTGTTCGAGAACTCGTCACTCATATTGAAAATACAGTGATTAACACCTTGGGGCAATTCAATATTACCTCAGCAGCACGACCTGATGCTCCGGGCGTGTATGTTGATAATAGAAAAATCTGCTCGCTTGGTCTGCGTATCCGTAAAGGTTGCTCCTTCCATGGATTAGCACTAAATGTGAATATGGATTTATCTCCTTTCCTTCGTATTAACCCTTGCGGATATGCAGGAATGGAAATGATACAACTACACGATTTACTAAAAGAAAATGATACAGTAGAGAATAAAGCAGAACACGTTGAAGATGTTCATCCTCTATTAATTAAACAATTAACAACATTACTTGATTACACTGATATTGAGTACATAACGGAAAGCAGCCATCATGAGTAAGCCAATTCAAATGGAAAAAGGCGTGAAATACCGCGATGCCGACAAAATGGCATTAATTCCAGTTAAAAATATGCCAACCGAGAAAAAAGAAGTATTACGCAAGCCTGAATGGATGAAAATTAAACTTCCATCAAGCAGTAAACGTATTGATGAGATCAAATCTGCAATGCGTAAAAATAACCTTCACTCTGTATGTGAAGAAGCTTCTTGCCCTAACTTAGCAGAATGCTTTAATCACGGTACCGCTACCTTTATGATTTTAGGTGCTATTTGTACTCGCCGTTGTCCTTTCTGCGATGTTGCTCATGGTCGCCCTGTTATTCCTGAAGCGGAAGAGCCAAAGAAATTGGCAAAAACGATTCAAGACATGAAATTAAAATATGTAGTAATTACTTCTGTTGACCGTGATGATTTACGTGATGGTGGTGCACAACACTTTGCAGATTGTAATCGTGAAATTCGTGAATTAAACCCAGAGATCCGTATTGAAACGCTAGTACCAGATTTCCGTGGACGTATGGATCGCGCTTTAGACGCTATGCATGGAAATCCACCTGATGTGTTTAACCACAACTTAGAAACAGCACCACGCTTGTACCGTAAAGTTAGACCTGGCGCTAATTATCAATGGTCACTTGATCTATTGAAGAAGTTCAAAGAACAGCATCCAACAGTACCAACGAAGTCTGGTGTAATGATGGGCCTAGGTGAGACAAAAGAAGAGATTGTTCAAGTATTAAAAGACTTACGAACTCATGGTGTAACGATGTTAACACTAGGTCAATATTTAGCACCAAGTCGCCACCACTTACCCGTTGAACGTTACGTCCCACCTGCTGAGTTTGATGAACTAAAAGAAATCGCACTTAATCTTGGGTTTACTCATGCCGCTTGTGGACCCTTTGTTCGTTCTTCTTACCATGCAGATCTTCAAGCAAAAGGCGAAGAAGTTAAATAGGGTCTAGGGTCTAGGGTCTAGGGTCTAGGGTCTAGGGTCTGAATAATAAAAAAGGTTGACGTTTTAACGTCAACCTTTTTATTTATTTGCTAGATGCTAATTGAAGAAAGATTAACTACGGATTAGATAATCCGCTTTACCTACCCATTTATAGCTTGTTAGCTCTTCTAAGCCCATAGGACCGCGAGCATGAAGCTTCTGAGTAGATACAGCAACTTCTGCACCTAAACCAAACTGAGCGCCATCAGTAAAGCGTGTTGACGCATTCACATACACAGCAGCAGAACCAGCTGTATTAATGAATTTCTCTGCCGACTCAATATTATTTGTTAAGATCGTATCTGAATGGCTCGCATTATGTGTTTGCATGTGCGCCGCAGCTTCATTTACATCAGCAACTACTTTTACGCCTAACGTATAACTTAACCATTCAGTATCAAAGTCACCGTCTTGCGCTTCACGTAATGACACGCCTTTACACTCTTTCAGTAACGAATAAGCTTTTGGTTCAGCAACTAATTCAACACGACCGGCCATCTTATTTGCTAACAATACTAAGAATTGTGGAGCCACAGCTTCATGAACTAGCAATGTATCAAGCGCATTACATGCAGATGGACGTTGTGCTTTTGAATTATCAACAACCGCTAATGCTCTTTCTAAATCAGCACTGTCATCAACAAACGCATGACTAATACCAAAGCCACCAATGATCACTGGAATAGAGCTGTTTTCTTTACACATTTTATGTAAACCAGCACCACCACGTGGAATAATCATATCTACATAATCATCAAGGCGCAGTAATTCAGAAACTAATTCACGAGCTGGTTTCTCAATATATTGTACTGACGCAGCTGGTAAACCTGCTTTTTCAAGAGCGACTTGAATCACCTTAACTAACTCCATATTAGAAAAGAACGTCTCTTTACCACCACGGAGAATACTCGCATTACCTGTTTTTAAACATAACGAAGCGATATCGATCGTCACATTTGGACGTGCTTCATAAATTACGCCAATAACACCAATTGGTACACGGCGACGCGAAAGCGACATGCCGTTTTCAAGCATTTTGCTGTCAATTTCACTGCCAACAGGATCATTCAAATTAATCACATTACGAACGTCGTTAGCAATAGCGATTAAACGCTCTTCTGTTAGTAATAAACGATCTTGCATTGCATCTGAAATACCCGCTTCTACCGCTGCACTAATGTCTTTTGCATTCGCAGCAAGAATCGCTTCTTTGTTCGCTTCAAGTTCATCAGCAATAATCGCTAATGCTTTGTTCTTCTGGGCTGTTGGTACAACCGCTAAATCAAAAGCAGCGGCTTTTGCTGCCTGACCCATATTCGTTAAATTCACACTATATCCCTTTACTAAATCAGTACTAAATCATCACGGTGGATAGCTACAGGCCCATACTCGTAACCTAATACTGCGTAAATATCCTGACTGTGTTTACCTAAAATCTTATTTAAATCGTCACTTGAGTAACGAGAAATACCACGGGCAATAAGCTCACCTTTAGTATTTACAATCTTAGCAACGCCACCACGGACAAAAGACCCCGAAATAGAGGTAATCCCTTTGCTCAATAAGCTGCTGCCTTTTTGCTGTACCGCATTAACTGCACCGTCATCAATTACGATATTACCATTAGAGGCAGGGCCAGCCAAAATCCAACGCTTACGGCTCTCAAGGGCACATTCAACCGGTAAGAATTTTGTGCCTTGTGGTTTGGAATGCACTACATCACTAATAACATTTTCAGCACTACCAGCAGCAATAACGACTTCAATACCTGCACGGCGTGCAATGTCTGCTGCCTGCAATTTAGTCGCCATGCCACCAGTACCTAAAGTAGTACCACTACCACCTGCAATCTTACGTAATGTTTCATCGATAGTGTGAACTTCTTTAATCAATTCAGCTTTTGGATCTTTACGCGGATCTGCGGTAAATAGACCAGACTGATCAGTCAACAATAATAACTTATCAGCACCAGCAAGAATCCCCACTAAAGCAGATAGATTATCATTATCACCTACTTTAATTTCATTTGTTGCTACCGCATCGTTCTCATTCACAATAGGAACGATGTTATTTTTAAGTAGTGCTTTAAGCATGTCACGAGCATTCAAGTAACGCTCACGGTCATCTAAATCTGCACGAGTTAACAGCATTTGACCAACATCAACGCCGTAGATTGCAAATAAACTTTGCCATGCTTGAATTAAGCAACTTTGACCAACTGCAGCCAATAACTGCTTGTTGGCCATGGTTTTGGGTAGTTCGGGGTAGTTAAGATGCTCACGACCAGCAGCAATCGCTCCAGATGTAACAACAATAACTTGGTGGCCCAACTTTTTAAGATGAACACATTGGCGAACAAGTTCAACCATATGAGCTCTATCAAGTTTTAATGTGCCACCGGTGAGTACACTTGTACCAAGTTTAACGACTATGGTTTGAGATTGTGTATTCAATTCCCTACTACCTATTTAACTAATAATGTTTTGAGTTACGAAAATATATTCATCGTAACAATAATGGAAAAACACCCTATTTTTAGCAAGCAAATCAGAACAGTACAAGCCAAAAATACGATTTAATGATATTTCACTTTAATAAGAGAAATAAAATGTCAGATTATTGCTTCATTTCTTCTTTTATCCACTCAATCATCTGATTTAACGCTTCTTCATAACCACTATGCAAGGTCTTACTTTTTAACTCAATACCTTTACCATACTGGCTAAATAAAGCCGCAAGTTTGTTATCTGATTTAGGAGAGACAGGATCACCTTGCAAACCAATCGAAAGAACCGATACTGACGTTTTACGGCCACCAGACAGAAAACCTTGATTCTTTAAAGACCACGCTTGCATTTGGCTAGTTAAGCTATTTATATCAACTACTTGCTTGCCTAATCTAGACGCCAAAATATCCAAGTACATTTTAGGCATTTTCTTCAATTGTGCTGAATTAGATAAAATATGATGGATCGGAGCACCAAGAGCCACACACGCTTTTAATCTATCCGGTTCTAAAAAAGAAAGGCGTAACGCTACATTTCCGCCAAATCGAAATCCCATTACCGCCGCATGAAAACGATCAACCCATGGTATATTCGGTAAATGGTTTAGTACAGCTTGATGTAAACAACTAGAATCTTCCGTTAATGGCCAATGAGAGCTGTGGCCAATCGATGGCATATCCAGCGTTAGCATCGCCATATTATTTGGCGCAAGAAAGTCACGATACAGTCGCCACATATCTGTTTGTAATGAATCCATTCCACCACTAACAATGACAACTGGTAACGGTTTTTCTGTACTTGGTAAGTGCAAATAACAGGTTATTTTTTTGCCCTTATATGGCACTTGAATTTTCTCTATTCGATGAGACGTTTGCTGTGCAGCCATGTCATATGCTTTATTTGCAAGAACCTGAGCTTGCGTTGCTAAATTATCCCCTTTTATATGTGGATAACCAGCGATGCTAAAATATAAGCTGGCTTTAAAGCACTCCTCAGCAGCCTCATCGCCCGTTAATTCTGCTGCTTTTTTTTGATGTTCTGTTCCTGCATGGATCCACTCATAAGCCCAATTACCGCTATGGTAGCCACTGACTGTATCTAACCATTCATCACGAGTTCGATTTTTATCACTGCTTGCTATTCTCGAAAGAATAGATTCCAACTCTATTGGGTCAACCCCCTGCCAAATCCACTGTGGACGACGAAGTTCGCGATACCAACTTCTTTCACCACTTGCAGAAACTTTTTCTAAACTACTTGGAAGATAAGGAACGAGACCTGATGTCTCTAAGGCTTGCTTCTGGTTTTTAAATAACGTTACGGAGAGGTTTTCACTTTCAGATTGAGACATAGCCAACACCAATAATACAAAGGTTCATTGCCTTTACTATATACTGAAAGACCTAAGAGAAATACGCCGTTCACAATAAAATCAAACGCCAAACAAAAAAAATGACCCTACAAGAGAGTCATTTTTTATCAATTTGATTTCAATTACTTTTTACAAATAGGATCTACGTATGTTACCGCCATATCCCATGGTTGCTCAATCCACGTATCTTGTGGAATATCGACAACATAAGCGTCAACTAAATGAATACCTGCTGGTTTAGCACATACTGTTACTAATTTACCTTTAGGGTACATTTCACGTAGTTTAACCGCCGTATCACCACTATCAACTAAATCATCAATGATGATGAAGCCTTCGCCGTCACCTTCCATTGCTTTAACAACCGTCATATCACGCTGATGATCATGATCGTAACTTGAGATACAAACAGTATCAACGTAACGAATATTTAACTCACGAGCTAGAATAGCAGCTGGTACTAGGCCACCACGGCTCACAGCCAAAATACCTTTCCATTGTTCCGCAGGAAGTAACTGTTCAGCAAGCTGACGAGTGTACATCTGCATGTTATCCCAAGTAATTACAAATTTATTAGCCATAATTGACAAAACCTCTAAGTGACACAATCATCAACGACTATGCCGTAAAAATAAATTTCAGCGTGAATAGTGCAGCAAGAACCCAAACACTGATATGAACATCGCGACCTTTACCACTTAATAATTTGATTGCAGCATAAGAGATAAAGCCCAAAGAAATACCATCAGCAATAGAGAAGGTTAAAGGCATAAGCAAGCATACCACAACAACAGGGGCTGCTTCAGTAAGATCTCGCCAATCTATGCTCACAAGACCTGACATCATTAAAATCGCGACATAAAACAATGCACCAGCAGTAGCATAAGCTGGAACCATCCCCGCTAAAGGGGAGAAAAACAAAGCCAAAAGAAATAACACACCAACAACAACTGCAGTTAAACCTGTGCGACCACCAGCGGCGACACCAGCAACACTTTCAATATATGACGTAGTATTTGATGTACCTAGAAGCGCACCAACAGATGTTGCTGTTGAATCTGCTAATAATGCTTTATTTAAGCGTGGAATATTACCATCTTTATCCATGATCCCTGCTTTTTGAGAAACACCAACTAGCGTTCCAGCAGTATCAAATAAATCAACAAATAAGAAAGCAAAAACAACCGTTAACATACTAAGTTCAAACGCACTAGAAAAGTCTAATTGTAAAAATGTAGGTGCGATACTTGGTGGCATTGACATGATACCGGCATACTGAGCATCACCGAAAAGTAGTGAAATAGCCGTTACTGCTAAAATTGCAATCATAACCGCTGCTTTATAACCACGGTGAACCAGTGCAATCGTTAAAAAGAAAGCCAACGCCCCCATTGCAGCAGGGAAACTATTTATATGCCCCATTGAAACAAGTGTTGCTGGGTTATCGACAACGATACCTGAATTTTTTAAGGCAATAAAAGCAAGAAATAAGCCGATACCAGCTGAAATTCCTGTTCGTAGAGAAAGAGGGATTGAATTAATAATCAACTCTCTAATTTTAAACAAACTTAATAGTATGAATAAAACCCCTGACATAAACACAGCAGCTAATGCAACTTGCCATGTATGACCCATACCAAGAACCACGGTATAAGTAAAAAAGGCATTAAGCCCCATACCTGGCGCTTGAGCAATTGGAAAGTTAGCAACAAATCCCATAATAAAACAGCCAATTGCAGCTGCAATACAAGTCGCTACAAATACAGCGCCTTTATCCATGCCCGCATCAGCTAAAATTGCTGGGTTAACAAAAATGACATAAGCCATGGTTAAGAAAGTCGTTAACCCTGCAATAATCTCAGTACGAACATCCGTACCGTTTTCTTTTAGTTGAAATAGTTTCTCAAGCATTTGAGTAATTCCTAGAGTTTTTTTGCAATCTAAACGTTTGCGTAATCGATTGGCTGAGGATTATAAAGAGGAATTATATGAATTTCTAGCGATAGTTACCCATTTAATGAGCTTATGGTAAATAAAGTGAATACACTAATTTTAGTTAAGTTATATTTATCATTTAAATCAAACGGATAAATACAATTAAAAAAGAAAAGGATAGAGAAGAAATTATTTAAAGGCAAAAAAAACGCCACCCAAATGATATGGATGGCGGAGAATATAAGTCACCCTAGTTGGGTAAAATAGAATTCCAATTATAGGGGTATTACTTTACGCATAAAACCGAAGTTTTATTAGTAACCAAAGCAAGCTGGGTAAACAAATTGACTTGTGTAAACAGAGCGTTGGTTCCAGAAACTTGAAGAACTTAAAAAAGACATAACATCACCTTATCAATTGACAGTTAAAAACAATAAAATTGATCTCGGTTCCTTGGAGGCGATAAATCGGACTCATCCTTTGAGCATTTACTTCCCGCTATTAAGCAGGTTGAATAACTATATCACCATGAAATTTAATTACAACAAAAACATGACTCAGCTCACACAAAATAACAAGAAAGCCTAAATAACACACTGATAATGTAATTTTGTTACGTAATCGTTTGTGATTAAAGAAATAAAGATATTCTCCCTATGCTTTCATAAAATCTGATAATGTAATTACAATATCAAACAGAGTAATTGACTAAATTCAGGGGTATACTGAAGTTAAATTAATAATCAATTGCTCACGTTAATAGAGCATTTCTAAATAAATATTGTTTTAAAAAGGAGATCCTTGTGTCAGAGATCACTCAACTTAGCCCTCAACCACTGTGGCAATTTTTCGACAAAATTTGTTCAATCCCTCACCCTTCTAAATATGAAGAAGCATTAGCTCAATATATTATTGAGTGGGCAACAAATGAAGGTTTAGAGGTTCGTCGTGATCCTACAGGTAATGTCTTCATTAAAAAGCCAGCAACCGAAGGAATGGAAGATCGTAAAGGTGTGGTTCTTCAAGCTCATATAGACATGGTTCCACAGAAAAATGAAGATACAGACCATGACTTTACTAAAGATCCAATTCAACCTTACATTGATGGAGAATGGGTCACAGCCAAAGGAACTACACTTGGTGCAGATAACGGTATGGGTATGGCTTCTTGTCTTGCTGTATTAGCCTCAAACGAGCTAAAACACGGCCCTCTTGAAGTTTTACTGACTATTGATGAAGAAGCAGGCATGACTGGTGCTTTTGGCTTAGAAGCTGGTTGGTTAGAAGGTGATATCCTTTTAAACACAGATTCAGAGCAAGAAGGTGAGATCTACATGGGTTGTGCTGGTGGTGCTGATGGTGCTATCAAACTAAATATTGAACGTGAAGTATTACCAACAGGCTATGTTACTCGTCAAATTACATTAAAAGGTTTAAAAGGCGGTCACTCTGGTTGTGATATTCACACTGGCCGCGGTAATGCAAATAAGTTACTAGGGCGCTTCCTTGCTGGGCACGCAGCTGAACTTAATTTACGCCTTGTAGAATTCCGTGGTGGTAGCTTACGTAATGCTATTCCTCGAGAAGCATTTGCAACAGTGGCTGTTCCTGCTGAAAACGAAGCTAAGCTATCTGAATTATTCAGTTTTTATACTGAGTTATTAAAAGAAGAATTAGGCGGAGTTGAAACTAATATTGTAACATTCAATGAAGCTGCATCTGCTAAAAATACACTAACTCCAGTAACTCAAGCACGCTTTATTGCTACTCTTAATGCATGTCCAAACGGTGTCATCCGTATGAGCGATGACATTGAAGGTGTCGTTGAAACTTCTTTAAACGTTGGTGTTATTACAACAGATGAAGATTCGGTTACTATTCTTTGTCTTATCCGTTCACTAATGGACTCTGGCCGCAGCATGGTTGAAGGAATGCTTACTTCTGTTGCTGAACTGGCTAGTGCACAAGTTACTTTCTCAGGAACTTACCCTGGTTGGAAGCCTGATGCTGATTCTGAAATCATGCATGTTTTCCGTGATGTTTATGAAGGAATTTACGGTAACAAACCAAATATCATGGTTATTCACGCAGGTCTTGAATGTGGTTTATTTAAGAAACCTTACCCAGAAATGGACATGATCTCATTTGGCCCAACAATCAAGTTCCCTCACTCTCCAGATGAGAAAGTGAAAATTGATACAGTAGCTCTTTACTGGGAACAGATGGTTGCTATCTTAGAGAACATCCCTAAGAAATAATCCATTCATTAGTAATAAAAAAACGGTCAGCATACGCTGACCGTTTTATTTATATCAATTCAATTAATTAGCTAATTATTGGTTTTAGAAATAGACTCTTGGGTTAGTTGCCCCCCAGATAACGTATAGTTCAGGCATACTACGGCTACTGAACGCTTCCATTTCTTTAGTTTCAATCGTCTTTTCATTTTGAGAACCAAAAAGAACCACTTCATCACCTGGTTGAACATCAGCAATATCGGTAACATCAACCATGGTGGTATTCATAGATGTCACACCCACTACATTTGCTTTCTGGCCATTAATTAATACATAGCCGTTATTACCAATTGAGCGTACATAACCATCAGAATAGCCTAATGGTAGATTGGCTAGAATTGAATCACGACCTAGTACGTAAGTGCTGCTGTAGCCAATAGTGCTGCCTTTTGGTAAGTAATTTAAAGAGGCAACAGAGGTTTTAAAGCGAACGATACGTTTGTATTCAGGGTTACTTGGCATATCACCGTACAGTAGGCCACCAGGGCGAACCATATCTAAATGCGCTTCTGGTAAGTTAATTGTGGTGTAAGAGTTAGCTACATGTAAAGTGATATTTTCACGATTTAACTGAGCTTCGTCAATCAGCCATTGGCTTTCTTGTTTGAATAAATTCAGCTTTGTCCGGATCTCTTCAACTGACTCATTAGGGAAGTGCGTCATGATCCCAACTATATTAATATGACCATTAAAGGCAATATTTAACGCTTCTTTCTTACCTTGTAACTGAGTTAAATCTAACCCATTACGTCCCATGCCACCCGCATTAATTGCTAAGTGAACAGGAATAATTGTATTATTTTTTTTCGCTAATTTTGCAATGGTATTAGCTTGTTCACTAGAACCAATTAACTCTTCAATTTGGTACTCTAAACCTGATTGAATTTCATTAGGTGTTGCCGCGCGAACACGCATGATTTCGCCTTCGAAACCCTTAGCTCGAACAATACGAGCTTCTTCATTACTGGTAATGCCGATACAATCAACATTACGATCAATAACAGAAGCCATTAATCCTTCGATACCATTACCATAAGCATCTGCTTTCATGATTACACATACTTTTGTGCCTTCAGATAATGTCTGTTTTAATGTATCTATATTATGCTGGAATGCTTTTGTATCTATTTCTAGCCATGCATTGGTTTGTTGAATTTTCTCTTGATTCGTTAACGTATCTAAAGAAAGCAGTGGCGCAGAAACAGCCACTGTAGGAAAAGCTAAGCTTAACGCCAACGCACATTTTGTAAATTTCATAAACAACCGTTTCTGTATAATTATTATCTTATAAATTTTGAAACGGAATTATATAGTGCTGTTTTTCTAACCTCTAGAAAAAATACTTTATATTACAAACACCTAATTTATAAACAACGATAAAAAACAAAGTCAAAACGAGCAGATTACACCCACACCTCACTTTATAAACATAGGTATCATTAGTGCTACATCACGCTCAATAAATCATCTTCAAATTAAACTTAACTGCTGAAACACCTCTTTATCTTTTAGCATCACACTTACCCCTATCAACCTAATTTCTCGTCCTTTCTTTCTTTCTAGAACTTCAACGAGCAATTCTTCGAAAAAAGGTAAAGTGAGGTGATAATGTACGTGCTCTATTGTCGTTTGCTGAAAGTCTGCAAATTTAATCTTTATACCCTGCTTAGCAATATCTAATGAACCGTTAGCTTTTAAAAGTCGCTTTTCTAATTCAGGATATAATCGGGTTTGAATCACTGACCAACATTCTTCAAACGAACTAATATTATGAGTAAAAGTTCTTTCTACCCCTACCGATCTTCTATTTCTCTCTGTAACCACTTCACGCTCATCAATGCCATGAGAGCGCTTCCATAAAGAGGCTCCCATTTTACCAAATCTCAATAGAAGATCTCGTTGGTCACTGTTTTGAACATCACTACATGTATACAGCCCACATTGATGTAAACGCTCTAAACTAACCTTTCCAACTCCTGGAATTTTCTCTAAGGGTAATTTATTAACTTCATCCATTACCGTTTCAGGTGTTATGACATATTGACCATTAGGTTTGTTAAGATCAGAAGCTATTTTGGCTAAAAATTTAAGCGGAGCGATACCAGCAGATGCAGTTAAGGCTAACTCGTTAAAAATATCTTTACGGATTTGCTCTGCTATTAATGTCGCAGAACCATGTAAAAGTGAGCAGTTACTAACATCTAAATAAGCCTCATCTAAAGATAAAGGCTCTATTTTATCGGTATATCGTCTGAATATACGATGGATATGATGGGATACCTCTTTGTATACCTGCATTCTTCCAGGAACAACAATAAGGTTAGGACAAAGCTTTAAGGCTTTACCTGTCGGCATAGCTGAATGAATACCAAATTTTCTAGCTTCATAATTACAAGTACTTAATACACCACGTTGCCTTTCATGACCACCAACCGCTAAAGGCACATTACGCAAAGCTGGGTTATCCCGCATTTCTACTGCTGCGTAAAAACAATCCATATCAATATGAATTATTTTTCGCCCTTTTTTTTCAGCTTCTAGTTGCGAGATTTCCATGTTTACATTCATATAAGACAACTGTATAAATACACAGCCAAATAATAACGCTGAACTATTTTTTATTCAAATAATTAATCATCAAATAAAAAAACAGCACCATTACTGATGCTGTTTTTATTTATCTATAACTCACTGTCGACAGTTATGCGATACGATCTTTTTCCCATGCTGCCAATTTCTCAGCTCTAATCGCCTCTTTCGCTTCGCGTTTTTTACGAGCATCGCATGGTTCAGGACAGTTACATACTTTATCGATACCAACAGCACCAAGACCACCACAACTTCCTTTAACGACTTTACGTTGCACAATATAGCCAATTGCCATTGCACAAATAACCGCTAAGAAAACACCAAATGTAATTAGGAAAGTACTCATTATCTACTCACTTATTTCAAAAAAGGCTTAAAGGCTTTAGAAGCTATCTCTTTAAAGCCATCTTTTGTTTTCACAATCATGAAAACAGGAATATTGTTTTTGTTGGCGATTTCCATGCCTTTCTCTTCACCTAACACCATTAAACCTGTTGCTAGGCCATCCGCTGTCATTGAAGATTTATCAAGTACTGTAACTGAGACAACTTTATTGGCAATTGGTTTACCTGTAATTGGGTTAATGATATGAGAATAACGAACACCCTCTTTTTCAAAATAAATACGGTAATCACCAGATGTCGCTACAGCATGATGTCCTGGCTCAATAATTTCTTGAATTGAGCGTTCATCTACTGAAGGTTTTTCAATTGCAATACGCCAAGCAACATTCTCTTTATTGCTGCCTTTAACTCGCATTTCGCCACCAACTTCAACCATGTAGTCAGTAATGCCTAATTCTTCTAAATAATTAGCTACAACATCAACCCCCCAACCTTTTGCAATGGTTGAAAGATCCACATAAAGATTTGGGATATCTTTTGTTACTGTTGTCGCTGTCGCACTTAAATGTTGGATACCAACAACTTCACGACGAGCATTTAGTTCTTCTTCTGTTGGAACCACTTCAGGGCGAGCTTCTGGACCAAACCCCCATAAGTTAACTAATGGGCCAACCGTAATATCCAGTGCACCTTCCGTCATTTTATTTAAACGAATGGCCTCGTTGATTACTGTTGCTGTATCTTTAGAAACAGTAAACGGTGTTAAATCTGTACTTTGATTAAATTGGCTTAACTCTGAATCTTGGCGATATGTCGACATTTGATCATTAACAAGTTCGAGTTTTCTATCCACTTCTGCATGGATTTCTTCTGTTGTAGGTAAACCTTCTTTATTAATGAATTTAATATTGTAGCTAGTCCCCATTGTCGGACCATTTATATATATTTGCTCACGTTGATCACCACAACCTGAAAGCAAAACTAATGCTAAGCAAGATAATAAAACAATTTTAGTTTTATTCACTAAATGAGTAACACTGACAATCACTGCCAACTCCTTAATTAAAATACATTAAAATAACGTAAACAATACACAGGAATATAGATTTTAAAAAACCTATAACCCTGTACTTTGTCAGGTTAAATATCGCTCATTAATACGAAAAAAGGCTGACTCAGTGATGAGTCAGCCAATATTTCTTACTTCAATGGATTAACCACCGAAGTCATCTAGTAAGATGTTTTCATCTTCAACACCAAGGTCTTTCAGCATACCGATTACAGCAGCGTTCATCATTGGTGGACCACACATGTAGTATTCACAATCTTCTGGCGCTTCATGATCTTTCAAGTAGTTTTCATAAAGTACGTTATGAATGAAGCCTGTGTAACCATCCCAGTTATCTTCTGGCATAGGATCAGACAGAGCACAGTGCCATACGAAGTTTTCATTGTTAGCCGCTAGGCCATCAAAGTCTTCAACATAGAACATTTCACGCTTAGAACGAGCACCATACCAGTAAGACATTTTACGTGTTGATTTAAGACGTAAAAGTTGGTCAAAGATATGAGAACGCATTGGCGCCATACCCGCACCACCACCGATAAATACCATTTCATTATCAGTATCTTTTGCAAAGAACTCACCAAATGGACCAGAAATAGTACATTTGTCGCCTTCTTTTAAAGACCAGATATAAGATGACATGATACCAGGAGCTACGTCAGGATTATTTGGCGGCGGAGTAGCAATACGTACGTTAAGCTTGATAATGCCTTTCTCTTCTGGGTATGAAGCCATAGAGTATGCACGGATCGAATGCTCTTTAACGATAGACTCGTAACGGAACAAGTTAAACTTATCCCAATCACCACGATATTCTTCTGGAATATCATAATCTGAGTATTTCACATGATGTGGTTCAGCTTCAATTTGAATGTAACCACCAGCACGGAATGGAACTTCTTCGCCATCAGGGATAGCAAGAGCAAGTTCTTTGATGAAAGTAGCTTCGTTATCATTAGAGATAACCGTACATTCCCACTTTTTAACACCAAATATTTCTTCAGGAAGTTCAATTTCCATGTCAGTTTTCATTGCAACTTGACATGCTAGACGCTCACCTTCGCGAGCCTCACCTTTAGAAATGTGATCAAGCTCTGTAGGCAGAATATCACCACCGCCAGATTTCACTTTCACACGACACTGACCACAAGAGCCACCACCACCACACGCTGATGATACAAAAATACCAGCGCTACCAAGAGCATTAAGTAATTTGCTACCAGGTTGTGTAATGATCGCTTTTTCAGGATCGCCGTTTACAGAGATAGTAATGTCACCTGAAGGTACCAGTTTAGATTTAGCGAATAAAATCACCAATACCAAAGCCAATACTATAATGGTAAACATCGCTACACCAAGAATAATGCTTTGCATTTGTTATTCCTTATTATTGGGTGCTTACCCTACAGTTGAACACCAGAGAAAGACATAAAGCCTAACGCCATTAAACCTACTGTAATGAAAGTAATACCTAGGCCACGAAGACCTGGAGGTACGTCTGAATATTTCATTTTCTCACGAATACCAGCAAGAGCCACAATAGCCAACATCCAACCAACACCTGAACCGAAACCGTATACTACAGATTCTGCAAAGTTATAGTCGCGTTGAACCATGAAAGATACGCCACCGAAAATCGCACAGTTAACTGTGATTAACGGAAGGAAAATACCTAACGCATTGTACAAAGGTGGGAAGAAACGGTCTAAGATCATTTCTAGAATTTGTACAAGGGCAGCGATAACACCAATAAAGGTAATGAAGCTAAGGAATGTTAAATCAACACCAGCAACAATCGCATTTTCTTTCAGTAAGTAAGTGTATACAAGGTTGTTCACTGGTACAGCAATTGTTAGAACAACAACTACCGCAACACCAAGACCAAACGATGTTTTTACTTTCTTAGACACAGCTAAGAAAGTACACATACCTAGGAAGAATGAAAGCGCCATGTTTTCGATGAAAATCGATTTAACAAGTAAACTAATATAATGTTCCATTTCGACCTTACTCCTTCGCTTCTACTTGTTCAGGTTTAATGATACGGATAGCCCAGATCATGAAACCAATTAAGAAGAATGCAGATGGCGCTAGAAGCATCATACCATTTGGTTGGTACCAGCCACCGTTAGAAACAAGTGGAAGAACTTCAACACCAAACAGTTTACCTGAACCTAAAAGTTCACGGAAAAATGCAACTGTCATCAATACAAAACCGTAACCAAGACCGTTACCAATACCATCAATGAAAGATGGAAGAGGTGCCGACTTCATTGCGAACGCTTCAGCACGACCCATTACAATACAGTTTGTAATGATCAAGCTAACAAATACAGAAAGCTGTTTAGAGATATCATAAAGATATGCTTTCAATACTTGGTCAACAACGATTACCAAAGAAGCAATGATCGCCATCTGTACGATGATACGAACGCTGTTTGGCATGTGATTACGAATTAGCGAAACGAATAGGTTAGACAACGCAGTAACAAACATTACCGCTAACGTCATAACAAAAGCCGTCTCAAGTTTAGTAGTTACAGCTAGAGCCGAACATACACCAAGAACTTGAAGCGCGATCGGGTTGTTATCCAACACCGGCGCTAAAATGCTCTTTTTAATTTCTTTTGCGCTAGCCATTAGTTCAGACCTCCATCACGAACTTTAGCAAGGAATGGACCAAAGCCATCATTACCTAACCAGAAGTCAAACGTGTGTTGAACACCGTTACCTGTTAGCGTTGCACCAGAAAGACCATCTACACCGTGCTCAGAACCAGCTGGAGCACCGCCTTTAACAATCTTAATTGCAGGGTTATGATTTTCATCAAACAATTTCTTACCTACAAATTGTGCACGCCACGTTGGGTTTTCAACTTCACCACCAAGTCCTGGAGTTTCCGCTTGATCGTAGTAAGTGATACCCGCAACTGTGTTACCGTCAGTCTCAACTGCAACAAATGCATACATCATTGACCATAAGCCAGTACCATGAACAGGGATAATAACTTTAGATACTGTATCACCGCTCTTAACTAGGTAAACAACACCTAAGTTAGCACGACGAATGATCTTCGCTTTATCTTGCTCAGCGGTTAGCTTGATTGATTGTTTTGGATCTTTTGCTGCTTTACGTTGATCGTAAGTCGCAGCATCACCGTCAACAAACTCACCTGTTTTAAAATCAACAAGACGAGGTTCGATGTTCGCTGCAAATAGCTCAGGAATAGTACCTTCGCCAGTCACACCAGCAACTTGAACAATTTTGCTTTGCTTATCAAGCACTGCGTTCGCTTTTTGCTTATCACGCAGGCCAACAGCAGCTGTTGATACGATGATTGAACACACTAAGCTCAAACCAATAACAACACCGAGTGTTTTTTTAATGCTATCGTTATTACTTGCCATAGCGTTTTAGTCTCCGTTTCACGTTACCTTCAACTACAAGGTTATCAAACAGTGGAGCAAATAGGTTTGCAAACAGAATAGCTAACATCATACCTTCAGGGTATGCAGGGTTAACTACACGGATCATTACAGCCATACCACCGATTAAAATACCGTACCACCACTTACCTTTATTGGTAAATGACGCCGATACAGGGTCTGTTGCCATAAAGATCATACCAAATGCAAAACCACCTAGAACTAGGTGCCAATGCCAAGGCATGCTAAACATTGCGTTTGTATCAGAGCCGATCAGGTTAAACAGTGTTGATACTGCAACCATACCGATCATAACACCCGCAATAATACGCCAAGATGCAATACGCATATAAACGATCATTAGACCACCAAGGATCAAAGCAAGAGTCGAAACCTCACCAATTGAGCCTGGGATATTACCAATGAATGCATCCATCCAAGAGATAGTGTTGCCAGTTACCGTATTAACTAGACCACCTTGGCCGCCTTGTGCCCATTGGCTAAGTGCAGTTGCACCAGAAAAGCCATCAGCAGCAGTCCAAACCGCATCACCTGAGATTTGAGCAGGGTATGCAAAGAATAAGAATGCACGACCCGCAAGTGCTGGGTTAAGGAAGTTACGACCAGTACCACCAAAGATCTCTTTAGCAACAACAACACCGAAGGTAATACCTAACGCTGCTTGCCATAAAGGAAGTGTTGGCGGAACGATCAATGCGAAAAGAATAGAAGTAACAAAGAAACCTTCGTTTACTTCATGCTTACGCACCATACAGAACAATACTTCCCAGAAACCACCAACCAAAAATACGGTTGCATAGATAGGTAAGAAGTAAGTAGCACCCAGTAGCATGCTACTGCCCCAGCCTGCATCAGCACTTACCGTGCCGCCAAGCATTTCAGTCAACCAGTAATGCCAGTTGCCAGAAATTACCGAAGCCAGTTCAGCACCAGAATACATGTGCTCAAGAGCAACAATTGCTTGGTTACCTGCGTTGTACATGCCCCAGAACATTGCTGGGAATACTGCAAACCAAACCATGATCATGATACGTTTTAAGTCAACGCTATCACGAACATGTGAACCACCTTTTGTTACCGTACCAGGTGTATAAAAAAGAGTTGCTGCTGCTTCATACAGAGCAAACCATTTTTCATGCTTTCCACCAGGTTCGAAATGAGGTTCAATTTTTTCAATAAACTTTAAAAGGCTCATCGATTACCCTTCCTTCTCGATGGTATCCAAGATCTCACGAAGCATTGGACCATACTCATATTTACCAGGGCACACATAAGTACATAAACCTAGATCATCTTCATCTAATTCTAATGCACCTAAACGCGCAGCACTGTCAACATCACCAGCACAAAGATCACGTAGTAACATTGTTGGTTCCATATCTAATGGCATTACACGCTCGTAACTACCGATTGGCACCATTGCACGATCACTACCATTAGTAGTTGTCGTCATGTTAAACACTTGACCAGAGAATAGATGACTCAAGAATGAACGAGTAACTGAGAATTTGTTTTTACCTGGGACAGCCCAACCAAACAATTCTTTCTCACGACCTTCACGAAGCACACATACTTGTTGATGGTAACGACCAAGGTAGCCATGAGGACCAGACGCTTGAGTACCGTTTAATACAGAACCAGAAATGATTCGTACTTCACCAGGCATAACTTCGCTGTCTGTTAATTCAAGTAAGCTAGCACCAGTAATAGTACGAACTAAACGAGGATTATTTACTGCAGGTCCAGCTAGAGAAACGATTCTGTCCGAGTAAATTTCACCCGTTAAGAAAAGTTGACCAAAAGCAATTACATCTTGGTAGCCAATACTCCACGCAACATTATTTACATCCACTGGATATAAATAATGCATGTGTGTACCTGCTAATCCTGCTGGATGAGGTCCATCAAATACATGTTCTTCAACATTGCTTTGAGAAGAACGAGGTAAACTACCCCCTTTCTTACATACATAAACCTTCTCACCTGTTAATACAGATAATAGATCTAAGCCTGCAACAAAAGCTTCTTCTTGTTGGTTAATGATCACTTCTGCATCAGCTGCTAGAGGATTAGTATCCATAGCAGTCACAAAGATAGCCTTTGTTTCAGAATCGATCGCTGGAACCTTGCTGAACGGACGAGTACGTAATGCAGTCCATGCACCTGAATCAATAAGCTGTTGCTTAACCGCATTACGGTCAAGAGAAGCTAACTGATTTGCTGCATAGCTATTAAAAGTAACCTGCTCTTCGCCTTCAACTGCAATAACTACAGATTGAAGTACACGTTTTGCACCACGGTTAATTTCAATAACTTTACCACTTACTGGAGCAGTAAAAATAACGCCAGGATTCTTTTTATCAGCAAAAAGAATTTGACCTTTTTTTACTACATCTTCCACGCGGACATGCATCGTAGGACGCATACCAACGTACTCTTCGCCAAGCAAGGCGACTTTACTGATGGCTTTACCATCATTAATCACCTGAGTTGGAACTCCTGCAATAGGAAGATCCAAACCCTTTTTTATTGTAATCATACGCACTTGCACTAATTTTATTGGGAAAAAGGATTCTATATAAGACACGACATTACTAATCTGCTCAATCCAAAGTAGAAAAACCACCACAGATGTAACATTTTAGCAATATGCTTTTTACATAAAGACGAAAAAAGCTATTTTAAGACGGAAGATTCTAGCACTTTTTATGGTGTGGATGCCACGTTCAATAGCCAGATTCCCACAATTTTTTGCTCTTCATTGTTAGAAATCATTGAAATGGTTTAAGCATTTTAGATCCAGTGCACAATTATTGTCCAAAATCAAAAAATACCACCTTAGTAGCAATGACATCGATAGTTAGTCATTTTTTAACAATTGAAAGTAACATTTATTTATTTTATGTTAAAAATTAAACATTTTCGTTTCATTGTTAACCTTTTGAACCCCCCATACAGTTAGGTGATAATGGAACTTTTTCAGCATCTAACGCTTCCCACTCAGCTTCTGTATAGGTATGGATAGCAAGAGCATGGATATAATTCGCTAGTTCATCCGCCAAAATTGCATTTATCATGCGATGGCGAGCTAATAAACGCTTTCCTTCAAACTCATCACTAACAACAATCACTTTAAAGTGACTCTCTGAGCCTTCTGGCACATTATGCATATAACTCTCATTTAATACTTTTAAGTAAGACGACGACAGTTCAGTTCGTAATTTATGTTCAATTTGATGCTGAATCATATAATTCCTTTCTTTATTTGAATTCTTCTATTTCCACTTTATACACCATTTGCGACAATAGCCAGAAGTGTACCTTATTGAAGACCTAAATTATGAAAACCGAATTATGTTTATTTGACCGAAGCTTGAATTTACAGCGTTACCCAAAACGCGCTCAAGAATTATTACAAGCTTGGGATGCTGGTGATGAATACATCATTAATCACATTGAAGAATTAAACTTAGAAGATGGAAAAAACATTCTTATCTTAAATGATAATTTTGGTGCTTTATCTTGTTGGTTCTCTGAAAAACATAACGTTACTATGATGACTGATTCTTTTGTTGCTCAACGCGGTACCTTAAAAAATCTACAACGTAACCAATGTAATCGTGTACAGCTAATCACATCAACAGAAGAAATGCCCCAAGGGTTTGATCTTGTATTAATGCAAATCCCTAAAAATAACCGCATGCTAACATGGCAACTTCAACAACTTCGCCAATCGATGACAGCTAAATGTCCAATCATTGCTGTTAATAAAGCAAAAGAAATTCACAGTTCAACACTTGAGTTGTTTGAAGATTATCTAGGTGAAACTAAAACCTCTTTAGCTTGGAAGAAGCATCGTTTAGTGTTTTCAAATGCAAATGCAACGAACCCAGCAACCATTGCAGAAGCGGTATGCTGGAGTGTTGATAATGAAGACATTGATTTATTAAACTACCCTAATGTCTACTCTGGTGAACGTTTAGATCAAGGGGCTCGCTTTATGCTTGAGCACATCCCAGTTGATCCTGAATTACGTCATATTATTGATTTAGGTTGTGGTAACGGTGTTCTTAGCGTTAAAGCAGCTCAACTAAACCCTGAAGCTCGTATTACCTGTGTTGATGAAAGCTTTATGGCTGTTGAATCTGCTCGCCGTAATCTAGAAGTCAATTTAGGCAAAGAGCGTCAATTCCAATTTATTGCCAACAATTGCTTAGATGGCTTTAAAAAACACAGTAGCTATTTAGTACTATGTAACCCTCCTTTCCATCAAGGGCAAGCCATTACTGATCATATCGCGTGGCAAATGTTCTGTGATGCTAAGCACATCTTATGTAAAGAAGGGAAATTATTAGTTATTGGAAACCGTCATCTTGATTATGATGATAAATTATGTCGCTTGTTCGGTGAAGAAAATGTCACCACTATTGCTAGCAATTCAAAATTCGTTATTTTAGAAGCTGTTAAAGCTGAAAAATCAAAATAAAAAGGATATCCCAATGAAAAAGGCAATTATCGCCCTTTCTGCTTTATTTTTAGCCGCATGTAGCGCTCCTTCTGATCCTCAGTTGGATATCCAACCTGTTGCTTCATCAAATGCACATCAGATCGTGGACGGTGTAAAACTGACTTTAGATAGCAGTGACTTACGTACAGCACAATACGTTGCGGTCATCGATAACGGACGCCAGAACGTACAACCAATCCACGCTAAACAAAACCTACGTGTAACACTTGAAGATGCATTGGCAACACAACTAAAAACACAAGGGTTTGTTATTACTGTAGATAGCGATAACACACTGCGTTTAGACATCATTAAAGCTCTAGTGAGTGTTCAGCACTCACTAATGAGCAATGAAATCAAAACTCAAGTTAAACTGCAAATTACCGCAGAAACACCACAAGGTAAATTTGTAAAAACATACAACGGTGTATCTGAAAAAACAGGCGCAATGAGCGCTGACAATCAGGATATCGAAGCAGTTCTTAATGATCTTTTAAATGCAGTACTAGATAAGATTGCAGTAGATGAAGAACTACAAACCTATATTAAAGGTAATTTCTAATGATGAAATGGACTTCTAAAGCCGCACTATTAATTGCAGCTCTTGGATTCACTAATGCCGCATTTGCTGAATCTGTAAAATTCGAAACAACACTAGGTAACTTCACTGTTGAACTAAATTCAGAGAAAGCGCCTATTTCTGTTGCCAACTTTATCCGTTATGTAGAAGACGGTAGCTACGTAGGCACTCAATTTCACCGTGTAATTCCGGGCTTTATGGCTCAAGGTGGTGGTTTTGATAAAGACATGCTGAAAAAATCAAGTTATGGTCCAATCAGAAATGAAGGCAATAATGGATTAGAAAACGATACAGCAACGATTGCAATGGCTCGTACTAATAACCCTGATTCAGCCACTCGCCAATTTTATATTAATCTTAATGACAATGACTTTCTAAACGGAAGTCAACGCCCACCAGGTTATGCTGTTTTTGGTAAAGTAACTCAAGGTTTTGATGTTATCCAAAAAATGGCAACAAAAAAAACCAAAGCACTTCCTAATGGAATGCGAGATATACCGGTTGAGCCAATTATCATAACTAAAGCAACATTGATTAAATAATCACGTTAAAATAACCAAATTACAGAGCAGCTTTCGGGCTGCTTTGCTTTTTCTATCTCTTTTAATAACAAGGAGCGTTTCATGTCTCATTCCATGCAATGGAAAACAGCCATAAAAAGCTACATGGATAAACGCCTGCTTTGGGTTTTCATGCTCGGTTGTTCGAGTGGTTTTCCATGGGTACTTATTGGCTCAAACATGTCAGGTTGGCTTAAAGATGCAGGGTTAACTCGTGCTGCCATTGGCTATTTTGGATCTGTTTTTGCTGTTTATGCTATTAATTTCATGTGGGCTCCACTTGTTGACCGTGTAAAATTACCTTTTCTAGGAAATAAATTAGGCCAACGTCGTAGTTGGATTTTCTTGTGCCAGTCAATTGTTTTCGTTTGTACCTTGCAAATTGCAGGTTTAGATCCTGCAAATAATTTAGCACTAACATCTATGTTTGCCCTAGCTATTGCTACCGCATCTGCTACACAAGACGTCGCTATCGACGCGTTTCGTATTGATACTTTTCCTAAGTCAGAATCCAGTAAAATGCCACAAGCATCAGCAATGGCAGTAATCGGTTGGTGGACAGGCTATTCTCTTCCTGGATACCTAGCGTTTGTGAATGCTGACAGCATTGGCTGGAATGGTGTTTATTATGGAATGGCTGGAATTGTGGCTTTATTAATGGTCTTTACTTTACTTGTTGGCGAACCAAAAACAAAACGTGACGAACTTCAACATGAAGCAGAAGAGCGCCATAATAAAGTTGTAGGATCTAAAATTGCTGCTTGGTTTACGGTAACCGTCATTGAGCCGTTCTATGACTTCTTTAACCGTAATGGTGTTAAAACAGCCTGTACCTTATTACTCTTTGTTTTCTTATTTAAGATCGGTGAAGCTTTCCTAGGCAGGATGTCGATTACTTTCTATAAAGAAATTGGCTTTAGTAATGAGCAAATTGGTTACTACTCAAAACTAATTGGTTGGGGCGCGACGGTCTTCTTTACTTTATTAGGCAGTTTAATCAATGTTCGATTTGGTGTAATTAAGGGCCTTATGATCGGCGGCATCGCCATGTCTGCAAGTAATCTAATGTTTGCTTTAATCGCAAATGTAGGCCCTAACGAGCACTTATTTTTAGCGACAATTCTCGTGGATAATTTTACAACGGCTTTCTCTACTGTTGCATTTGTGTCTTTCTTAACGATATTAACGGGAGAGGCTTTTTCCGCCACTCAATATGCCTTACTTGCCTCATTAGGTAACTTGGGTAGAACCACTCTCGCTTCTTTCAGCGGGGAGCTTGTTGACTACTTAAATAGCTGGCCATTGTTCTTTATATTAACTGCCGTTATGGTTATCCCAAGTTTGGTTATGTTACTTATGCTTAAAGGGCACTTCAAAGCTCTACTTGATAAAGCTCAAGGTTCTTAAGCTGCATATTTAGATAACAACTATGCTACTAAAGCCTCCGAATTACGGGGGCTTTTTTGTTCTTATTCACACTTTACCGTCATAATAACGTCAAGTAAGTGACAAGGATCACCTTATTATTGAACTTAACAATAGAAACAGGATCAAGATCTATATATAACATCATGATTACATAAATTGCATTTAAAAAAGTGAACTTTATCTATAATATGAGCGCAACTTAAAGGCAGTACTAAACTACTCGCCACTTATTTTAGTAATACATAACTATAGAGATGCCATTATGCGTAAATCCCTTTTAGCTCTATCTGTTCTTGCTACTCTTTCTGCTCCTGCTTTCGCTGCTGATTATACAGATGGTGATACTCATAAGAATGATTTCAAATTCATGCAGTTTAACTACATGTATGCTATCGATGAAAAACCAGCAGCAAGTAACGCAGCAGAAAATAGTCACGATTATTTAGAAATGGAATTTGGCGGCCGCTCTGGCATTTTTGATCTTTATGGCTATGTTGACGTATTCAACCTAGCTAACAAAGACGACACTGATAAATCTACATCACCAGACAAAATGTTCATGAAATTTGCACCACGTATGTCTTTAGATGGATTAACTGGTAAAGATTTATCAATAGGTCCAATTCAAGAACTGTACGTTGCGACATTATTTAACTGGGGCGGTAATACTAGTTATAATGAAAAAACAGGTAAAACAGAAGGTGTTAATAACTCTTTCTGGGGTTTAGGCTCTGACATCATGGTTCCTTGGTTAGGAAAAGTTGGTCTTAACTTCTACGGTCTTTACGATTTAAACACTAAAGATTGGAACGGCTACCAAGTATCGGCTAACTGGTTCAAACCATTCTACTTCTTCGATAACGGTTCATTCATTTCTTACCAAGGTTACATTGATTACCAATTAGGTATGGATGATAGTAAAGCAGGTACAAAGAGCAACGGCGGCGCTATGTTTAATGGTATCTACTGGCATTCAAACCAGTTTGCTGTTGGTTACGGTCTAAAAGCTTACCAAGACATCTACGGCTTAGAAGATGGTGCAGCTACTGGCTTTGGTGGTGATTGGGAATCATCAGGCGTGAGTCACTACCTAAGTGTTACTTACAAGTTCTAATCTAATTTAGAATATTAATTTTACAGAGGCGCTCATCATGAGCGCCTTTGTTTTTTCTAGCAAACCCATTACACTACTTTTATTATTGATACTTAATGGATAGTCGTGTGAATATCACCATTCTTGGCCCTGGAGCCGTTGGTTCTTTATGGGCATGTTACCTACAAAAAGCAGGGCATAATGTCTCGTTATGGACAAGAAGCTCAACGCCTTCTGAACATTCTCTTTTTTTAAATGCAAAAGACAATTCATCCCACTCTTTTTCTTGTAACGACAAAGACTCACTCATTCATTGTGATCTGCTTTTTATTACCGTTAAAGCATGGCAGGTAGAAAACGCACTACTCCCTTTACTTTTATTATTATCACAAGAAACCATATTACTCTTTATGCATAATGGCATGGGGGCGATTGATGCAATAAAAGAGCACATTAATCACCATCCAGTATTGCAAGCCACCACCACACATGGTGCATTAAAAGAGAACAATTACACCGTAAAACACACAGGCTTGGGTCATACCGTTATTGGTCCATTCAACTCATTGGGTAATCAATGCCAATTTATCCAAGAGGTGCTTACTCATAGCTTACCAAGTACCGAGTGGAACCCTGAAATTAAGGTCGCATTATGGAAAAAGCTTGCCATCAACTGTGCGATTAATCCACTGACTGCTATTCATCAATGTCAAAATGGGCACTTAGTTCATTCTGATATTCACCAAGATGTCATTCGTATTTGCAGTGAGGTACTGCAAGTATTGCAGCAAGAAAAAGTAGAATGGGCAGAAGCAGAACTCGTTTCAATAGTAAACCAAGTAATATCAGCTACATCTGAAAACTACTCTTCAATGAACCGCGATTGCTTTTATCAACGAAAAACGGAAATAGATTACATTACTGGCTATCTATTACAAAAAGCCGAGCTGCATGGTATTTCAGCACCAATTAATCAAACGTTATATAATCAAATAAAACAATTAGAAGAGAACACACTATGACCACTAAAATTCTCGTTTGCCTGGCTCCAGGGACGGAAGAGTTAGAAGCTATCACAGTAATTGATATTCTAGAACGCGCTAAATTTGATGTGACGATTGCTAGCACCGCTTTTGATGGTGCATTAACAATGAAAGCAGCACAACGAGTCACGCTAACTGCTGATGTAAAATTAGTCGATGTGGCTGATGAAGAATTTGATTGTATCGTGCTTCCCGGCGGGCTTAAAGGTGCAGAAAACTTCAGAGATAGCACTCTTCTGATCGAAATGTTAAAACAACAAAAATACGATGAGAAATGGGTTGCGGCTATCTGCGCAGCACCAGCAGTGGTACTTCAGCATCACAATTTATACCCTAATGCACGAATGACTTGTTATCCAAGTTTTATGAATACCATCCCAAAAGATAACTTGCGAATTAAACGTGTATTTACTGATGTGTTAAATCATTTAATTACAAGCCAAGGTCCAGGCTCTGCTCTTGAATTTGCAATGGAAATCGTAACCCTATTGGGCAGTAAAGAGATAACAGCAAAATTAGCGGCTGATTTAGTAACACTACCAAACTTAAATTATCACCAAATCTAATAACGCTATTTTAAGACTCCAATGCCAAATTAAATTGGCATTAGAATCTTCATCCCTAAAGCTATGCCTTTGCTTCTTGCCTCGTCACTATAAATGTTGCAATAAAAATAAGACTCGCACCAATAATTTGAATCAAAGTAAAGCTTTCACTTAACCATAAAAAAGCAAACAGAGCACCGAAGATTGGTTCACTTCCCATTAAGATCGACACTTTTGTGGGCGACATCTTCTTTACACTATAATTTTGAGCATAAAAAGCAAACACGGTACAAAATAAAACAAGATAAATAGCTAATAGCCAGAAAGATAAATCAAGTGGTATCAAATTAATCCATTCAAACCCGTGGATAGATAAAAGCAATGCGACAGAAAAAATCGATACAACACTTGATTGAACGCTTGTCACCATAATCGGATCAACATCTTTATCGACCATCA
Organism: Aliivibrio thorii; assembly: GCF_057368585.1. Lineage (NCBI taxonomy): Bacteria > Pseudomonadati > Pseudomonadota > Gammaproteobacteria > Vibrionales > Vibrionaceae > Aliivibrio > Aliivibrio thorii. The sequence goes on from NZ_CM170654.1 coordinate 2,212,486, forward strand.
CCTTTTTAGTAAAGACAACCATAATACCTCTCAATAAGGCTGCCATTAACATTAGAATATCGCCCGTATTTATATTAAGTTCGTGGGTAGTAATATTTGTTAATAGAAACACGCCTATGACAGAGACAATAGACAAAAAGAATAGCTTGTTCGTCGGTTTCTTTTTATTTACCAGCCACTCAACAAATGGCGTAAATACAACAAATAAACTAATAAGAAAGGCCGCATTAGAAGCTGTCGTATTTTTTATACCATACGTTTCACAAACAAAGATCAAAAATAAAATAACCCCTGTAGGGATAACAGATTTCCAATGCGCTATATTTTTTCTATAAATAACAATTGGTAATAAAATAAGTGTCGTCATAACAAATCTAATGACTAAAAAAACTAATACGCTAGTAAATAGTAGTGCTTCCTTTGCCACTCCATAGCTTGTTCCCCAAAAAATCGCTACAAGCAATAAAATCACTGGAGGTAAATATTGATTAACGGGTAGCTCTCGCCCTCTTTCTATTCGTCTTTCCATTACTCTTCTCTTCTTCCCTGTGAGATAACATAAATCACATCCTTATTTGCATCACGATACCGCAAGCTGATAAGTTAAATAATCCCTACATAAATCAAATCTTTTGTGACTCATGGACATAAATAAACTCGTAACCTTATTACCAGACATGGCCGCCTTTGTAACCGTGGTTGAATCAGAAAGCTTTAGTAAAGCAGCCCAAGTTCTTGATATGACCCCATCAGGAGTCAGTCGTCAGGTATCTAGGTTAGAAAATGCCTTAGAAGTCAAACTACTAGAAAGAACGACAAGAAAGCAAACATTAACAGTGGCGGGACAAGAGACTTATAACTACTGTAAAAATATTGTTGATACTGCAAAAGAAGTTATTCATGTTTCAGATAGAAACACAAACAAAGTGGAAGGGTATTTACGAATAGCGACACCAAAAGCTTTTGGTCGGCAAGTATTGCAGCCAATATTACTCGAGTTTATTAAAACGTATCCAAACATAAAGCTTAAAGTAAAAGTAACCGATCAGCCTTGTGATCCTATTCATGACAATTTAGACCTTATTTTTAAACTAACAAATAAACCGCAAGAAAACTTAGTCGCAAAGAAATTAGATGACGTTGATTTGATCCTATGCGCAACACCTGAATACCTAAAACAGAAGGGAATCCCATGCCATCCAATGGAGTTAAGTGAACACGATTGCTTATATCTGGGAGAAACCATTCATGATAATGAGTGGCAATTTCTATGCGGTTCAAATGTGTTTAAAGTGACTGTTGAGGGACGATTTATTGTCAATCACACTGAAATGAGATTAGATGCTGTAATGCATAATTTGGGTATTGGCGTTTTTCCAAATTTTGTTGTAGAAGAGCGTATTAAAAATAGAGAATTAATCGAGGTGTTACCTGATTGGAAACTACAGGGAAATTACCATGGGGACATCATTATGCAGTTTTTAAGAAGTAACCATATGCCTAATCGCTTAAGGGTTTTTATTGATTTTATTACTCAACACTTTAAAAAATAAAAAAGGCGCAAATTTCTCAGCGCCTTTCAACATAAAACATTAACTTTTCATTTAACGCCTATGGACGATAAACTTTTACATTCTTATAGCCATTGTCGATTAGCAATAATGCTTGAAGACGGCTCATTACACCGCGATCACAGTATAAAAGGTATTCTTTAGATTGGTCTAAATCACCAAATTGGGTCGCAATCTTAAAGAAAGGTAAATGCTTAACTTCTACACCATCAATTTCTAATGGGTTTTCGTCTTCTTCTTCCGCACTACGAATATCTAAAACAACAACATTTGAGCCTAACTCAGATACCATTTCAACTTCAGGCGCTTGTTCTTGGCTTTCCGTTTCAATTGCACGAATATCCATTACGCGCGCATCATAAACCACTTGCTCAAGAATAGAGAAATCAAACTTAGCTTCTTCTTTCTCTAACTTGAATTTTTCAGCTTTGATCGTTGGTTTTTTAGAAATAACACCACAATACTCAGGCATCGTTTTAGCAAAATCTTCAGTACCAATTTCACGAGCTACGTTAATGATATCTTCTTTATCCCAGTTGATTAGCGGACGAAGGATCAATGTATCTGTTACATTATCAATATGACGTAAGTTCGTCAGTGTTTGACTTGATACTTGACCGAGAGCTTCACCAGTAACCAAACCTTGAATACCTAATTTCTCAGCTACCATACCACCAGCTCGCATGAACATACGCTTCAGGATAACCCCCATTTGGCCATCATCGACTTTCTCAAGAATCTCAGCAACAACAGCTTCAAAATCAACAGCGATGAATTTTACTTTTGCTGATGAACCGTATTTTTTCCATAAGAAATGAGAAACTTGTTTAACACCAATTTCGTGAGCCGGGCCACCTAGGTTAAAGAACATGTAATGCACTTTTGAACCACGTTTGATATGCAAGTAACTTGAAACACCCGAGTCAAAGCCACCAGAAATCAAGCTTAATACGTCTTCTTGAGTACCTAGAGGAAAACCACCAAGTCCCTTATGACGCGCAATCACTAAGTTCAGCTTTTCATTCTCAACTTCAAACTTAACCGTTACTTCTGGGTTCTTTAATCGTACTTTTGCTGATTCAACCGCTTGGTTTAAACCGCCACCAACATAACGCTCTAATTCAATAGAAGTAAATGGATGCGTACCACGACGTTTAACACGTACACAGAACGTTTTACCTTCAATGAGCTCACGGTTCATCTCTAAACATTGTTCATAGATATCATGCATATCCGCAAAAGCGCTTTGCTTAACTTCTAATACATGGTGAATACCTGGAGTATGAGTAACAGCCGTAAGTACTTCATTACGGTATGTGCCATCAAGACCTGAAACTTCAATGTAATCACGACGGTTAATCACTTCAACGCCTTTTGTTTCGCGTTTAATGATGCTGCGTAGATTCGTTTCAAGAATACGAATAAAACGCTTACGTACTGAATCACTTTTAACAAAAACTTCTGGATGTGGCTTAACAATAAACTTCATATATAGGCTTCACTGACGTGGAATAACAATCAAAAAGGGTAGACTAAATGGATTTAAGACCTAATCTAAGGCGCAAGATTATACCGAAAAAAAAGGCGAGTTGCTAATTCAACTCACCTTTCATCATTATCTATTTACGGTAACGTTACTGCTGAGCGCTTGGGACCTCATCACTTTCATGAGGCTTACCTTGCATAATACTGATTTCAACACGGCGGTTACGCGCACGCTGCGCTGCCGATTTATTCGGTACTAAAGGCTCTGTTGATGCCATTCCTCGAACTCGTAAACGATCACTATCAAATCCTTTTACTCGTATCATTTCATGGGCTACAGAAACCGCTCGTTGAGCTGATAAATCCCAATTAGAACGATATAGCTCTGATTCTATTGGTTGATTATCCGTATGCCCTGACACTCGAATAACCCCAGGAACATCTTTTACAAGCTCACCAATTTGACGAATAAGCGGTCGAAACTTCGGCTGTAAAAAAGCAGAACCGGCAGGAAACGCACCTTTCTCTCGAATTCGAATAACTAATTGCTGCCCTAAGTTTTCAACTTCTAGCGCTCCATCATCAATCTCACGCTCTAGCGCTTTTTTAATGATTTCTTCTAATTCTTGCTGTGACTGACTCTGGCTTTGCGATTCAGATTCGCTTTGTGAACTCGTTTGCGTAGAGGTCGAAGATGATTCTCCTCCAGTTTGCTTACCAGCATCACGCTTTGTACCACCAGCACGATCTGACTCACCATCATGAAAATCTAATGTTTTCTGAGGAATATCGATCGTTTGTTGCATGATAACTTCAATTGGTGTCGGCTCAGGACGACCAGGTCGAAACTCTTGAGCAATAACACTTGTCCCTTTAGGAATGTCTTTTACTTCAAGAACGTTCTGAACACCAAACGCAAATTTCATCGAACCTGCAATTTGCTTAAATTTCAGAACATCCATCTCAGAGAAAGAAAGTAACAACACGAAGAAACACATTAATAGTGTTGCTAAGTCAGCAAATGTTGCCATCCATAAAGGGGCACCAGGAGGACATTTACAATTATCTTCATCTTCCATCATTAGCTCCTAGTCTTATTCTTCGCCAGTATCAACAACACGTTTTTTCTCGTTTAAGTAGTTACGCAAATAACTATCAATTACACGTGGGTTCTGACCATCTTGAATAGCTAAAATACCATCAAGAATTAAGCGACGATTTAATTTTTCTTGTTCTTTACGTAGTTCTAATTTATGCGCAATAGGGAATGCGATCATATTTGAGATAACAGAACCATATAATGTTGTTAATAGTGCAACCGCCATCGCTGGACCAATCGATTTAGGGTCATCCATATTAGACAACATCCCCACTAGACCGATAAGGGTACCAATCATACCCATTGCAGGCGCTACATCGCCAAAAGCAGTAAATACACCAACGCCTTTTTCATGACGCTCGTTCGTTAATGCGATGTCTTTTTGTAATGTAGCTTTTACCACTTCAGCGTCATGACCATCAACTAATAAGTCGATGCCTTTCTGCATAAATGAATTGCTGATCTCTTTTTCTTCTAACGCCAGAAAACCGCCTTTACGAGCAGCATCTGCCATTTCAACAATAGTCACAATCAAATCAACAGGTTCATCTGTTTTAAACATAAATGCTTTAACGGCAATCTTACCTGCGCCAAAAAATTGGCCTACTGTAAATTTCATTAGTACTACAAAGATCGAACCGCCAAATACGATAAGAACCGATGTTGTGTCCATAAAAATGGCTAAACCACCCGCTAATACCATTGCCATTATAATAAATGCAAAGCTACCAACTAAGCCTATTAACGTTGCTAAATCCACAGAGCGCTCCCCTATCTTGCTGCTTGTGTTTATTTATAATTAGCTAAGCAAAAATTAAGCCATAAATATCATTACTTTTTTGCCGCTTCTTTACTTATCGACCAAAAAAATGAATGGTTTAATTTTTTTATCAAAAAAGATTACTTCATTGCTATATTGTTTGAAAAATAACCCTTATTCGTTAAATTTTACTTTTATGTATCACTTTATCGCCAGTTCAATTGACCCTTTAAGCTCTCTGAGTTACCTTTCTTGGATCATTTTAAGAGTGAATCATTATGGCTGTAAAAAAACCGGAAAATTTATCATTTGAAGCGACAATAGAAGAACTAGATTCTGTCGTTAATCAACTAGAAAGCGGCGACTTGCCTCTTGAAGATGCGTTAAAGAAATTTGAGCGAGGCATTGCATTAGCAAGAGCTGGGCAAGAAAAATTAACAGATGCTGAACAACGCGTCGATATTCTTCTACACGCTGATGATAATGCTGAATTAACGCCTTTTGATACTGATAATGACTGATTCACTAAAACAACAATTACCTATTTTTCAACAACGCAACATTGAGCATTTGCATCAATGGCTTGAAAAAATAGAGATTCAACAGCAACCTCTCACCGAAGCAATGAAATACGCATTGTTACTGGGTGGCAAGCGTGCTCGACCTTATCTCGTTTATATTACAGCAAACATGCTTGGGGTTAACTCTGACTTTGCAGATGATGCAGCCGCTGCCGTTGAATGTATTCATTCATACTCATTAATCCATGATGATTTACCCGCTATGGATAATGATGATTTGCGCCGTGGTCATGCGACCTGTCATATTAAGTTTGACGAAGCAACAGCTATTCTTGCTGGCGATGCCTTGCAAACATTAGCGTTTGAAATTTTAGCAAATGGTTCGTTAACTCAAGAAGCTGAATCTTCGCGTATAGATATGATAAGAGTATTATCAAAGGCATCAGGGGCATCAGGTATGTGCATGGGTCAATCGCTTGATCTTCAAGCGGAAGGCAAACTGGTTAACCTTACTTCTTTAGAAGAAATTCATGCTCATAAAACTGGGGCATTAATGAAGAGCGCGATTCAACTAGGTGCGCTGTGTGCCGGTGAAAAAGGCAAAAAAATTCTTCCACAACTTGAAAGATACGCCGACGCTATCGGTTTAGCTTTTCAAGTTCAAGATGATATTTTAGATATCATTAGCGATACAGAAACACTCGGAAAACCACAAGGTTCTGATCTAGAATTAGAGAAGAGTACTTATCCTGCCCTATTAGGACTTGAAGGTGCTCAGCAAAAAGCTGAACAATTATATCAAACAGCAATTGACGCATTGAATGATATCCCTTACAACACGGATGCAATGCAAGCGTTCGCTCAATACGTCATTGAGCGTAAAAACTAAAACAGATAAGCGCTAATACTATGTTACTAGATATTTCAAAATACCCGATTCTGGCTTTGGCAAATACGCCTGATGAATTACGCTCTTTGCCAAAAGAAAGTCTACCTACTTTATGTGATGAGTTACGTACTTATCTCTTAAATTCCGTAAGTAAATCTAGCGGTCACTTGGCGTCAGGGCTTGGTGTCGTTGAGCTGACCGTTGCATTGCATTATGTTTACAATACCCCTTTTGATCAATTGGTCTGGGATGTAGGTCATCAAGCTTATCCTCACAAGATCTTAACAGGTCGCCGTGAGCAGCTAGCGACAATTCGCCAAAAAGGTGGGCTACACCCATTCCCTTGGCGTGATGAAAGTGAATATGATGTTTTATCTGTAGGGCATTCATCAACATCTATCAGTGCCGCTTTAGGCTTAGCTATTTGTGCAGAAAAAGAACAAGCAAATCGCAAAGTTGTTAGTGTTATCGGTGATGGGGCAATTACAGCTGGTATGGCGTTTGAGGCCTTAAACCATGCGGGTGATATTCATCCTGATATGTTAGTTGTTTTAAATGACAATGAGATGTCAATTTCAGAAAATGTTGGCGCACTAAATAATCAACTTGCTCGTGTGTTGTCTGGCAGCTTATACACTTCTATTCGTGAAGGCGGTAAAAAAGTTCTTTCTGGTACCCCAACGATTAAAGAATTACTTAAACGCACTGAAGAGCATTTAAAAGGCATGGTTGTTCCTGGCACCATGTTTGAAGAACTAGGTTTCAATTATATTGGTCCTGTCGACGGTCATGATGTTAACGAACTCGTTCGTACACTTAAAAACATGCGAAACCTAAAAGGGCCACAGTTTTTGCATATAATGACTAAAAAAGGAAAAGGCTACGAGCCTGCTGAAAAAGATCCTATCAGCTATCATGGCGTACCTAAATTCGATCCAAGTAATGACTCTTTACCTAAATCATCAGGCGGAAAACCAACCTTCTCAAATATTTTTGGTGATTTCCTTTGTGATATGGCAAAAGAAGATAGCAAATTAATGGCAATTACACCCGCCATGCGTGAAGGTTCTGGTATGGTGCGTTTTTCTAAAGAATTCCCAAGCCAATACTTTGATGCTGCCATTGCTGAACAACATGCTGTTACTTTAGCTAGTGGGATGGCTATTGCTGGTTATAACCCTATTGTTGCCATTTACTCAACCTTCTTACAACGCGGTTATGACCAATTAATCCATGATGTGGCAATTATGGACCTCCCTGTGATGTTTGCCATTGACCGTGCAGGTTTAGTTGGCGCCGATGGCCAAACACACCAAGGTGCATTTGATATCAGCTTTATGCGTTGTATTCCAAATATGGTAATCATGACACCAAGTGATGAAAACGAATGCCGTCAAATGCTCTACACTGGCCATAAACATACTGGCCCGAGCGCAGTTCGTTACCCTAGAGGTAGCGCGACTGGTGTAGACGTAGATAGCGACATGAAAGCGTTAGAAATAGGCAAAGGCCGTTTAGTTCGTGAAACAAAAATCACTGAAAAAGGTGAACGTGTTGCGATTTTAAATTTCGGTACTTTCTTAGCTAATAGCTTAGAAGCAGCAGAACAGTTAGATGCTACAGTTGCTGACATGCGTTTTGTTAAGCCCCTTGATGAAGCTCTATTATGTGAGCTAGTAACAACCCATGATGTTCTTATTACTATTGAAGAAAATGCAATTTCTGGTGGTGCTGGCTCTGGTGTCGTTGAATTCTTAATGAAAAACCGCCTCATTAAACCAGTACTGCAACTAGGTTTGCCTGATCAATTTATTGATCAAGGAACACAAGAAGAGATGCACACCGAATTAGGCTTAGACGCACAAGGTATTGAAAAACAAATCAGAGATTATTTAGACTTATAAGTAATCTCACTTTATAAAAAATGCCACAACTTTGTGGCATTTTTTGTATGTAATGATTATAAAATTTAACTTAATTTCGGCTCATCAAAATTACTAGGCTCATCGGTATAAATACACACATTCCATTTATCCACTAACCCATCTTCAGCGATGCATTGTTGTTCGAAAAATTGCTTAATTTCTTCACGCTGACAATGCGCTTCAAACGCTGCGTTATCAGCCCAAATCTCATTAAATGCAATAGGAAAGCTTTGGCCTTCAGCAAATGGGCTTTGTAACTGACAAGTTACTGTATATTGTAAGCAACCATCTTCACGCATGGTATTAGGCTCTAAGCTCTGTAATACAGAAAACAATGCATCTAATTTACCTTCTTTTGGTAAAAACTGAGCAATACAATACACTTTCTTAGACATGATGAACTCCTTATTTGATTGACTAACATCCTTTTTTCTCTCACTATGACGCATAGTTTTGTACACTTTACATGGTAATAGTAATGAAATCAGACGTAGATAAAATGCTGAATAAACATCAGCAACTCACCCATAGCGTAGAGGTAAAAGTAACGTCTCATACGCAGCGAGATACTGGTGATTGGATACAGCATACCATTATGATTGAAAACTGTAATGCTCCATTTAAATTTAATAGAACAAAAGCATACCAATCTCTCAAAGGCGCAAAAGTAAACTTAACGTACTATCCAGCCTTGGAAAAAGTAGCAGGGTTTGATATTGAAATAATGAAAATAGTTCGTATTAAACGCAGCTAATTTAAAATTAAAACTTAGGGCGAGTTGTCGTTTTATAAAAAAACAGCGCATCTAAAATAGACTTTTCTTTGATTGGTTTGGTAATGATGTAGTTAGCACCTGCAGATAAAAATTCATCACTCGCCTCTTTTAAAACATCAGCGGTATATGCATATATCGGAGTCATTAAGTTTAACTCTTGACGTATGTACTTAGTCGCTTCAATTCCACTCATCTCCGGCATTTGATTATCCATGAGAATGAGATCAAATGATTTTTCTCGTAATCTCTTTATTCCTGCTTTTGCGGATATTTCCCATTCAACCTTTAGGCTATATTTCTGGCAGTATGCTTTAGCAATATAAGCATTCGACTTATTATCTTCAATCAACAATACGTCTAAATTAGTTGGTAATTGAGATTCAATATTCAAGCTTTCCATACTTAGTGGTTCTTCTGTCGTTTCAATAACAGAAAGAGGGATCTGCACGTAAAAAGACGAACCAACCCCTAACTCACTTTGAACACAAATACTGCCATAAAGTAAATCTAACAGTTGTTTTACAATAGCTAAACCTAAACCACTACCACCAACCTTTCTGATCTCAGTAGATTCAACTTGAACAAAGGGTTCAAACATACGCGATTGTTCATCACTGCAAATCCCCAAGCCTGTGTCATCAACATGAATATTAAGTAGTGATTGAGGCCCTTGAACATCTAAACATACCGTTAATTTCACATGACCCTTCTCAGTAAATTTAACGGCATTACTTAATAAATTAAATAATATTTGCGTTAATCTCACCTGATCCGAATTCACTAGTTCTTTGCTATTTACTTTATTTTCAATGATAAACTCAATGCTCTTTTCTTTACAAAGAGGGGTATATATCGCATTGATTGTTTCCAACACATCATTTAATACGAACAATTCATAATTTATATTCAATTTATCTTGTTCTATTTGAGAAAAATCCAATACATCATTAAGTACCGCAAGTAGGTGCTCTCCACCTTGATGCAGTATGCAAATTTGCTTTTTCTGTTCAACGGTTAAATTGGTTTGTTTTAACAGACTAGATATGCCCAAAATACCATTGAGAGGGGTTCGGATTTCATGACTCATTCTCGCTAAAAAGTCAGACTTAACCTGAGTTGATTTTTCAGCTGCAGCTTGAGCCCTATAGCTCTCTTCTTTAGCTTCAATTAATTCAACAAATGTTTGCTCTAACTGTTTACCAATATGATCAAACTCTACAATGCCACTGCCTAAATAATGAATATTAGCGTCTTTTTTAGAAGCATCATTGGTATAGTTCAGTAACGAGTTTAATGCTAATAATATCTTATGCTCAAAAAGGCCTCGAACTAAAACCGCAATGGCAATAAGAATGAAGAAAGAGAGAATGACACTATAAATAAAGCGCTGCTCTAGCTGCTCAATGTTATTCTTATTCTTTAATGACAATATAGATAATGAACCATTCAATGACTTAATATTTAAGGGAGTATAATTTAAGATCTTATCAGGCAAGATTAACTTAGGATTAGAAATAACACTGTCGATCTCTTTATATTCATCTGACCCTTTTCTAAGGCTTGATGCTATTATCTCACCATTACTAATAATAAAAATCCCTTGGCTATTACTTACCGCTTTTAAATTATGAGCAAAGGAAAGGTTATTATTTAATATCGCACCATTGTACAAATAGCCTCGGATATGACCCGTAGAAGAGGCAACTATTGGCGTTTTTCGAATTAAAACATGAGCTTTAGGGTTCGCATTATCAACCAACATATAATACCAAGTATTTATATAAATACTTTTATCAATAATAGATTGAAGGCTATCCTCCATCATCCCTAAAAATAAGTTATTACCATCATTCCAATATAACTTATTATCCACTTCGATAAATCTAAAGTCCGGTGAATTATAAGGTGATTTAGACTCCATATCTGCAAAGTAACGCTCTAGAGTAAAAATACGATCTTTATTATGAGCATCAGTCAGACCTAAACTTCCAGCATCAGTATCCTGTCTAATTTGTAATATAGCTAAGCGATGATTTAAATAATTCGTTATTAGTGAAGACGTTTGCTGTAAATTCCGTTTCACTTCTTCATTTATAGTATTGATACTAAGCTGATAGGTATGAATCGTAATACCTACCGTTAAGATAGAAAATATAACAAAAATAGCACGAAAGATAAGATCAGCTAACGATGCTTTTTTTAGTACATTTCCTTTACTCATCCTTTACACTCGCGTCAGAATACCGAAAAGCTCTCTCTTTCAATGCTTCTATTTTTTCTGGAGTAGTCTCAGAGGTTATGACTTCAAAGTCCCCAGAAAATACTATAGGTACCTGTTTACCTTCGAGGTCTAATTTTATTGCTTCAGCCATCGCAACACCGGTGTCGTCATTCATTCTCATAACTGTCACATCTAACGTGCCGTTTTCAATTGCCTCCAACTCTAAAGACCCTCCTCCCCAACCGTTAACCAAAGGTTGACTGTCCTTAAAAAGATTAAGTGCATCAACAGCACCTAGTGCAATATCTGTTGAAGATGCATAAATAAAATCTACATCAGGCCTATCTTGTAGAATACTCTGAGTTGCGTTATCAGCACTCTCTCTCGTCGCTTCAGTATAAAAAGAAGACGTTAATGTGTACTTATTATTATCCATAGATTGAACAAAAACATCACCTCTGGCCGTACTTAAATAACCATACGAATAATATAACATTCCATATTTAGCACCATTTGGAAACTTGTGTTGGTAATAGTTAGCTAACAACTTAGTTCCTATTACATGGTCAAAGCCAACATACATTAATGGCTGACAATCATGCCATGCTTTTACTGGTGTGGTTATATTTTGCAGAATAATTCGAGTATCAGGACTCTGAATGACGTGTTCAATAAACTTCCGATGACGAGTCGTATTAAGAGTAAATATAAGATAGTCTGATTTTTTATCGATGGCATTGAACAAAGAACGACTTTGTTCTTTAAAATCAATATTTAATCGAGTTGATACCGTAGTTAATTCATATTTAATATTCAATGCTTTTAGACGTGACTCTAATGCAATTAAATTACGAACCCAATAATCAGAGGCTTGTTCACCAGGATAAATAAATGATATTTTAATTGGTTTATCTTGTTTAATAGAAAGCGGTACCGGATCTATTTTAACTATATTTTTTAACTCAGAAGTTAATACGCTCTCTTCAGGGTGCTTAGCTAAGAATTCATCATACCCCCAATAACCGACTAATACAGAATTAGCATCGACTATTTTCGAATAACTGAAAAAAGTAATTATAACAAGAAGTAAAGAGCACGTATTAGCTCTGATTTTTATCATTTTTTATAACCAACCAGAATATTGTCCAACTAACCAGAGACTAATTAGAGCCATAAATCCAGCGACAATATCATCAAGCATGATACCAAAGCCGCCATGAACTTTTTTATCTAGCCATCCAATTGGCCAAGGCTTCACCATATCGAAAAATCGAAATAGAACAAACCCTATAAGTAACCATTTCCAGTCGGTTACTGGTAAATCTAAGAATGGAACAATGCTCATTGTTATCCATAAGCCCACAAACTCATCCCAAACAATAGAACCGTGATCATGTACCTTCATATCAGATGAGGTAATATCACAAATTTTAATGCCAATAAGAGCAGAAACAGCAACAACAATCACAAATAAGTAAAAAGGCAATTGAGCTATTAATAAATAAAATGGAATTGCCGCAAGGGTTCCCATTGTTCCTGGAATAATTGGTGCCAAACCACTCCCAAATCCAGTTGCTAATAGATGCCACGGATTTTTTAAGCTAATTAATGCTAAAGGGTTTGTCATGCTTCACTCCTGAAATGATCGTAACCAGATAACTGCCAATCGAGTACGGTCTCATTTTTATATAATTGTACGTTAGACTGTAAGTTAGTAAATGGTTCATTTGATATTTCACCAATTATACTAACGTTTTGATTTAAAAAAGTAGTTATTTGTTTAATCGCTTCTCTATTTATTTTAGGAGCAGTGAAACAAAGTTCATATTCTTCGCCACTTGTCAGTGCTATCCTCTGGTACTTATCACTGTCATTTTGGCAATACTGAATAAGTTCTTCAGACACAGGTAATTTTTCAACATCAATTTTAGCACTGACTCTAGACTGTTTTAGTATATGGCCTAAGTCAGAAATCAGTCCATCAGATATATCCAATGCTGAATGACATAAGTGGCGAATTTGTTGAGCTAACTCTATTCTTGATGATGAATAGTAGTGTCGTTTTTCTAGCTCTTGCTCTAATTCATTTTTATCAAAAATCGATGTGTTTAATGCAACCTCTAGGCCTGCTGCGCTATCTCCTAAATTACCGGTCACATAAATATCATCCCCACAACAAGCCCCTTTTCGAGTCATTGCTTCACCTTTAGGAACTATACCTTGAACTGTAATGGTAATACTTAATGGCCCTTTAGTTGTATCCCCCCCAATAAGCTGCACATTATGCTGCTTCGCTAAACCGAAAAAGCCATCACAAAAACCTTTAAGCCAAATTTCATTTGGTTGAGGTAATGTTAGCGCCAAAGACACCCATGTTGGTTTAGCTCCCATGGCTGCTAAATCACTTAAGTTAGAAGCCAGTGCTTTATAACCCACTTTAACTGGGTCTGCATCTTCTAAAAAATGAGTCCCCGCAACTAAACTATCCGTTGTAACCGCAATTTGATGATTAACAGGAACGCTGACTAATGCGCAATCATCACCTATCCCTAAATCAACATCATCTCGAGATAAGTTTCCTTGTACGAAAAATCGGTCAATTAAATTGAATTCACTACTCATCGTATAATAATATCGTTTTTTAGTTATAAAAAAGGCCAGCAACTAGACTGACCTTTACTATTAATTAGTATGCTAAATCCAACTTACTTTTTACGTAATGTCGGAGCCGCTTTATCTAATACACCATTTACAAATTTGTGGCTATCTTCTGCTGCGAACACTTTGGCAAGTTCAATCGCTTCATTGATAACAACTTTGTAAGGTACATCGTCACGATTCATCATTTCATAGATAGACATACGTAATAACGCAAGCTCCATCTGATCAAGATCTTGAAGTGGACGAGATAAGTATGGACGCATTTTACCGTCTAACTTCGTGTGGTTAAGAGCAACGCCTGAGAAAAGATCGCGGAAATACGCTACATCTGTCTCTGGAGCTTGTAGCTTAGGCTCTTTTGCATGATGCTCTTCTTCATCATACTTCTCTGCAGTTAAAAACTGCTCTTCAATATCAGCAATATTTTCTTTGCTTAATTGCCATGAATAGATTGCTTGAAGCGCAAATTGACGTGCATTACGACGTGCGGCTGGTTTCACACTAACCCCCATTAGGATTCGATTTGAGACAGAACATTAATCATTTCGAGTGCGCTTAGTGCAGCCTCTGCCCCTTTATTACCAGCCTTGGTACCGGCGCGCTCGATTGCTTGATCGATAGTATCAACAGTCAAAACACCAAACGCCACTGGAATACTATACTCCAGAGATACTTGTGCTAGACCCTTATTGCATTCACTACATACATAGTCAAAATGTGGTGTACCACCACGAATAACAGAACCCAATGAAACAATAGCATCATATTTTGCTGTTTTAGCTACTCGTTGAGCAACTAATGGTAATTCTACAGCGCCAGGGCAGCGAACAACAGTGATGTTTTCTTCAGATACTTGACCAAAACGCGTTAAAGTATCAATAGCGCCAGAAAGTAAACTTTCATTAATAAAGCTATTAAAGCGAGAAATGACAATTGCAATTTTCGCATTAGGAGCAGCAACGCCGCCTTCAATTACGTTCATAAGCCTTCCTGTATCTATATTATTCCAATTAAACTGGGTAACTATTTTCAACTATATATCATAGTGAGAATCGGCGAATTCTATCACAGCTTTGTGACAAATATCTAATTATTTGGGCTCTATTTACTCAATAGAGCCCATGGGAGCCTTTATTTTGATACGTATTCAACCACATTAAGGCCAAAGCCTGATAATGAATGGTAACGCTTTGAAGACGACGATAGTAAACGCATGTCAGAGATCCCTAAATCAGCTAGGATTTGAGACCCAACACCGACACGGCGAGAAGTACCTTGCTTTTTCGCCATGGTTGGCGCTTCACCACTATCTTGTCGTTCTAATACTTTGATTTTATGAACAATGCTATCTGCTGATTCTTCATTACCTAAGATAACCAACACGCCACCTTCATTTGCAATACGCTGCATTGCTGTTGGTAATGTCCAACTGCGCTCAGAACAGCGATCAGAATGAAGGATATCTGTAAAGGTATCTTGTAGATGAACGCGAACCAAAGGCGCGTTATCTGATACATTCTCTTTTTTCATTGCATAATGAAGTTGGTTATCAATGGTGTCACGATAAGTCACTAACTCAAAGTCACCAAACTCTGTTGGTAACTTACACTCCGCAACGCGCTCAATTGTGGTTTCATTATCATTACGGTATTCAATTAAATCGGCAATGGTACCTAATTTAATATCGTGCTTTTCAGCAAAAACTTCTAAATCTGGGCGACGAGCCATTGTTCCGTCATCATTTAAGATTTCAACAATAACACCTGCAGGTTCAAAGCCAGCTAAACGAGCTAAATCACAACCCGCCTCAGTATGGCCAGCACGAGTTAATACGCCACCTTCTTGAGCTGCTAACGGGAAAATATGACCCGGCTGAACTAAATCTGCGGCAACCGCATTTTTAGCAACAGCTGCTTCTACTGTACGAGAACGATCGGCTGCTGAAATACCTGTAGTTACGCCTTCAGCTGCTTCAATAGACACAGTAAAGTTAGTCGTAAACTGTGCGTTATTGTCTTGTACCATTGGTGGAAGACCCAGCTTTTCACAACGATCTTTCGTCATAGTAAGACAAATTAAACCACGACCGTGTGTTGCCATGAAATTAATAGCTTCTGGTGTGATTTTTTCTGCAGCAATGATCAAATCGCCTTCATTTTCACGATCTTCATCATCCATTAGGATAACCATCTTACCTAAACGAATATCTTCAATAATGTCTTTTGCTGAGCTAATTGCCATGTGAAATACCTTTAATATATTAAGTTAGGTTAAGTGGTTATTTTAAGAAACCTGATTTTGCCAAAAGATCCATCGTAACAGAAGACTCAGGTTGCTCTTCTTTCTGTCCGATCACAAGTCTTTCTAAATAACGAGCGATAACATCGACTTCTAAGTTCACTTTTTGTCCTACAGAGAAGTTATCCATGGTTGTTTCTGCTGCCGTATGAGGAACGATCGTCAGCTTAAATGCATTTTTACGTAAATCGTTCACTGTTAAGCTAATGCCATCAACCGTAATCGACCCTTTTTCTACCACATACTTTGCTAAACTTTGTGGTAATTGGATCCAAAACTCAACCGCTCGACCTGTTTGATGACGTTCAATAATTTCACCAACTGCATCAACATGGCCAGAGACAATATGTCCACCAAAGCGTGTCGTTGGTAACATCGCTTTCTCAAGGTTCACTTTATCGCCTGCTTTGTACTCAACAAACCCAGTACGTTTAAGCGTTTCTAGTGATAAATCGGCAGTGTAAGTTTGTGCGGTCATAGCAACAACCGTTAAGCATACTCCATTGGTTGCGATACTATCTCCAAGCTTTACATCACCCATGTCTAATTTACCAACATTAACAGTTACACTAATGTCCTCACCTTTTGGCGTGATAGCTTGAAGTGTGCCGATTGATTCAATAATTCCTGTAAACATACGTTACCTTGCTATTTTTGCTGTAATTCGAATGTCTTTTCCAACCATTCGAACATCTGTAATGTCTAATTCAATAGACTCAGACATTGCGGTTAATCCGACAATATTTAATAAACTACGTCCATCAGCGCCCATTAACTTAGGCGCTAAATAGATAATTAATTCATCCACTAAATTCGCTTCTATCATACTCGCAGCTAAAGTCGCACCAGCCTCAACCCAAATATGATTAACATTGTATTCTTGAGCTACTTTATCAATTGCTTCTGACAAAATCAGCTTATCCTCATCACAAACGTTACAATGCAGATGATGTTTTTGAGAATCAATTGAGTGATCAAAGTGAGAAGAAATAGTTGCAACCTCCCCCTCTACCTTAAATAATTTAAGCTCTGGGGTGAGTTGATGTTGGCGATCTAAAATAACCCTTAATGGTTGTCTTAGTTCTTTTTCTGGATAGTTTTCTAGGGTGGATAATGGAAGTTCATTCCAACGAACATTAAGAGAAGCATTATCTTCTATTACCGTTTTTGCTGTTGATAATATTGCGCCAGATAAAGCACGATAACGCTGAACATCTTGTCTCGCTTCTTTAGAGGTAATCCATTGGCTTTCACCATTTTTCAATGCGGTTTTACCATCAAGGCTGGCTGCCATCTTTAATTGAATAAACGGCTTTCCCGTTTCCATTCGTTGTAAAAATGAAGGATTTAGGGCTCTAGAGTCTACTTCTAATAAACCTGATGCAGTTTCAATACCAGCAGCATTTAGCATCGCTAACCCTCGTCCAGCAACTTGAGGGTTTGGATCTACCATGGCACAAATAACCTTAGCAACACCTGCTTTTATTAAGCCTTCTGCACAAGGGGGCGTTCTACCATAATGAGAACATGGCTCTAAGGTTACATAGGCAGTTGCACCTTTAGCATTTTCACCCGCTTGACGCAATGCATGAACCTCTGCATGCGGTTCGCCAGCTTTTAAATGCGCTCCCTCTCCAATGATTTGCCCATTTTTAACCAACACACAGCCTACATTTGGATTGGGCGCAGTAGTAAAAATGCCTTGCTTTGCCAATAAAATGGCCTTTTGCATCATTTGGTAATCTTGGGAGCTAAATTTCATGTTATTTCTCTAACTTTGCGATTTCTTCACCGAACTCTTTAATATCTTCAAAACTACGATATACCGAAGCAAAACGAATATAAGCAACTTTATCTAACTCTTTTAATTGGTCCATAACTAAGTTTCCAATCATATCAGAAGGCACTTCTCGTTCACCAGTAGCTCGCAATTGTGATTTAATCGTATTCAACGCCAATTCGACTAAATCTGCACTAACAGGACGCTTTTCTAATGAACGATATAAACCACCCGAAAGTTTATCTTCATTAAATGGTTCACGATTACCATTCGACTTAATTACTTTTGGCATTACTAATTCGGCTGATTCAAATGTAGTAAATCGCTCATTACACGCCAAACATTGTCGACGACGACGAACTTGATGACCATCAGAAACCAATCGGGAGTCGATAACTTTTGTGTCGGTTGCACTACAAAATGGACAATGCATTCTTGCCTCCTATTATTTTTTATTTAGTGTACAAGAAAAGCGTAACGGTGCCTACATTAGACCTAAAGAAGAAGGGAGGTTTAGAGCAAGATAAATAAATTATTAACTAAAGTATCAATTGAATATACCAATATACGTGTATACCCATATTAATTAGAAGGTTACTTATGACAATCTCTGTTTTTAAAAGTATTAAACTCCGCTTGTTAATCATATCTCTACTGCCAACATTGATTATCTCAGTCTTTCTCATTCAACTTTTAATGCAAGAAAATAAAAACGTTTATAACGCAAATTATTCTCTTGAAGCTGTATCTCTTTTTAACGCTTTAGATAATGTGGCACATAACTTTGCTGTTGAACGTGGATTAACCGCAGGATTTATTGCTTCAGAAGGGCTATCTAGCAAAGAAAAATGAATCCAACAGCGTAAAAAAATCAGACCTCGCAGAAAAAAACTTACAAAATTTCAACGCGGTGTATTTAGATAAAAACATGGTAAGTACCTTGCTATCAGATATCACTGCACAACTAAACAAGAAGCCATCAATTCGAATTCAAGTGGACAATTTACAAATTACCACATCCCCTTTCGTTTATTACTCAACAATTAATCAGCTTTCACTTGATTCCATTTCTGTCATTATTGGTAACATTAACTCTCAAAATTTACGTAACGAAATGCTCGGGCTATCAGCTTTACTGCAAGTAAAAGAGGAAGCCGGAAAAGTAAGAGGGGCATTAAATGGAGCATTTTCAGGAAAGAAATCAAGTTTAGATAAATATGCCGATATTAATAATTATCTAACCACAGAATCTCTTGCCATCCGTCAGGCAAGCTCTGTTTTATCTCCACTATTTATTGAACAGTTAAACTCAACCTCTCGTTCTGATACTTGGCAAAAAGTATCTAATATTCAAAATGATTATTTATCTCAAAAAAATAATTTAAAGGCATTAAATGGTCCAACAGCTAGTGACTGGTTTTCATTAGCAACTCAACGTATTGGCTTAATCAAAACGATCACTGATAACATATCTAAAAAATTGAATGCTTCCGCTCATGACACCATGAGTGATGCAAAATTCATTCGTAATATTTACATTGCGATCGCACTGTTACTTATTCTTCCGATTACAATCATAAGTCTTATGACAACACGCTCGATCAGTAAACGAATGACAACATTCAGCCTCCGTATCAATGAAATATCAGCGACTAAAAATTTAACGTTAGTCTTAGACGATAATAATGAAAATGAATTTGATGACATCGCAAAAGACATTAACTCTCTAATTGAAAATATTTCATTACCTTTACGCGCCGCGCATACTGTCGCCTCTAAAACTCAGAACGAACTTAATTCATTAAGCCACCACCTAAAACAAGCGACTAAATCAAGCCAAACAACTCTGACTCACTGTGACAGTATTGCAACAGCAATGACTGAAATGGCACAAACCAGCTCTGAAATTGCAGGAGTAACAAACAGTGCCTATGAGACAACAACCAAAGCAACAAACAATGCTACTGAATGTAAAAACCACACAATGAATACCGCTGACATAGTGAATGATTTGCATCACAGTATTATTAACACCCATGAACACGTTGAGCACTTAGGGCAGCAAACTCTTAATGTCTCTGAGATTTTAGACACTATTACTGCCGTGTCTGAACAAACGAACTTACTTGCTTTAAATGCCGCTATTGAAGCAGCTCGCGCAGGAGAGCAAGGACGAGGCTTTGCTGTCGTTGCTGATGAAGTAAGAAAATTAGCTCAACGAAGCAAAGAAGCGACAAGCGATATTCGCCAATTGTTAGATACCATTGGTCATAGCGCTAAACACTCATTTTCTTCAATGGAAGAGAGCAAAGCATTAAGTGCAAAAACTCAAGATAGCGTAAATTCTTCAACCGTATTTATTGATTCATTGCATTCTGCCGTTACTGAGATCGACAGTTTCAATACCAGTATTTCAGCAGCGACATTAGAACAATCTGAAACCGCAAATTCGGTAAATTCCGACATTGATGATTTGGCCTCATTAGCAAATGGCACCAATGAGCTTATTCATCATCTTGAAAATGAAATGATGAATATCGAACAAACAATGTCCGAGTTAACAATTCAAATCAATACTATTAAGGTCTAACTGATTTATCTGGCATAAGCTCGCAATCCAGAGAGTTACAAGATATATTTAAAAGATAATTTAGCTTAAAGGAATAATCAAAATGAAAAAGATCAGTCTAGCGTGTGTTTTTGCACTTGTTTTAGCCGGTTGTAGCAGCGCTCCAAAGCAGCAAGATAACTATCAAGATGCGTCTTTTGAGCTATGTAATACAGAAGTAAAAGTGTATTCAGTAAGTGATGATGGCCGTGTTCGTATCGTATGTAGTGATGGCTCTAAGTTCCAACTGAACAATGAAAAAACATTAGACATCATGCGCGATATTAATGTGGATTACTGTACTGGTGAAGGTCTAGGCAAATTTAATGAAACAAGCCGTTACTATACTTTCCAATGTAAATCTGGCGCGTTAATTAATATTAACAAGTAATACCCAATTTAATCAGTTTCTATTTTATTAAATAGCTGACAATAAAAAGCCCCCGAACCGTGATGGTTCGGGGGCTTTTGTTTAGTTAATATAAGCTTAATTACTTAATATTAATTAGGTAGCGAATTAATAGTTAGTGGGCTTACTTCTGGTTTTTCTAAGCGTAATCTTGTTAATTCACTTAACCCTGTATCACTAATCCCACCCGAGTACACTTTAGTACCATCGGCATTAGTTACAGAAGTTTCTCCCACATTCCATGTAGTGAAGAAATCTCTTAAATCATAGCCTGATACATAAGAGCTACACACCATCATTAGATCACCAGCACTTAAGCCTGTATCGTGAGAACTACAATAATTAATACCTTGATCACCTTGTTGATCACCACGAGCTTTACGATGCATCAGCTTAATCATGTTCCAGCCTTGATCTTGATTGTAAATAGCAGGTTTAGTTTCACCATCAACATACCAATCATCAACATTGAAATGACTTTCCGCCCAAATTTTCAATTGACCAAACATAACTAAACGAAGACCCGCATCACCATGACTCCACGCGTGTCCATTATTAGAGCCTAGCCAAATTGGAGCTTTTTGAATGCTAGTTCTAATTCTATCCATCTCAGGATTAGCATTACGACCTTCCAATTCTTGCATATACAGAGCTAGAAGGTTATTTGTTACTTCAGTACTTCCAGGAACTGAGAATGGTGCAGAAGCAAGATTATGACCGACTTCGTGCCATACCAACCAATCATCAATTGCATTTGTTGGCGGTGTCGTTGCCTTCACGTTAAATGAACTACTCATCACAGGATAACCAGAATGAGCCGCGCCAATCGAAATCTGTACATCATTCACAAAACGATGGCGGAACTCTTTTAGCTCTGGATAAGTAAAGCGACGATGTTTACCATCTACACTCTCTTCATCACGACCGTAAAAATCACTTGCCGCATCAGCAAAACGGTTCATATTTTTACTGAATTCATTTAGATCAGCTGTCTTAACATTATTAAGAGCGGTAGTATAAATAAATGAGCCCGTATCAATTTCTGCGATTGGCGCAGTTGAAGAATCAGGTGTATTTACCCACTCACCAAGATTATTAGCTGGATCTTTCTTCCACCATGCCGCTTTTTCAACACCGTCCAAATTAAATTCAGCGACAGTTGAAGCACCACTTAATGTTTCTGTCGGTTTAATATAAATTAAACCACCATAAGGAACTTTAAATGTTGTTGAACTACCATTATGAGCAAAGCTCATCTGCATTCTTGGAGGACGATTTAAACTTGTTTCATGCTGTGGTTTACCTGTTAAATCATCCGCCATCATAACGGTAATCATTGCAGTCACACCATCACGAACCGTCACCTCACTTAATTGAGGAGCCCATAAGCCCGTTGATTGGTTATTTCCAGCGGAATAACTTACCGCCTTGCCTGCGGTCTCAATATTAACAGCTTCAGATGTTATAACACCAACTGTTTGACCTGGGTATTTAGTCGTATCAACCGTTATTTCATGATCCCAGAAAGAACGACCTAACATAATGCGAGTTAACGGTTTTTCCATGTAGTTTAGTGGGTAGCTAGGGTTCATTTGTCCCGCTAATTCACCTTCACCATGAATCATACCATTTGCAATTAATGTTGCTTTTAGATCAACCGGGCAAGCAGCTTCTTGAATATCCGTTTGATGTTGATTATCTGTATAACAATTTAAGAAGTTAACCGCCGTTTTAAACCCTAATTCATCTTGACCATTAGGATCATAAGCGTATGGGTTATCGTTCCACATCCAAATTGAAAGATTATCGTACGTCTGATTTAGCTCGACCGTAGATAAACGTGCTCCTTGTTTACCTTTGGTGCGGTAATAAAGCTCATGCTCCATTAGAGCATTAAAATTATCACCAAGGTTTGCAGCTTTAACCATACTCTCTACAACATCTTGGTTCATTTGATAACGATCAAAATCCGCACGCCAATATGCACCACGGACTTGTACACCATCACCTTGACGAGTTTCTATACAGTTAAATTCATACTCATAAGAATGAGTACATAAAGGTGTTCCTTCAAATGCTTCTTGTAATTCAGATATAGCAGCTGCTCTTTCTTCACCATTCTTAACAAAAATGCGAGCGAACTTAGTCTCCATTACAAAGTTGCCATCTTTGTCTAATAAAGGGATACCTTTATCATCACGTTTGATCATTTCATAAGTTGGAATTTCAAACTTAATCTTAGTTTCATCTTTAGTCCATTCAACCGAACCATCTTGATTTACTGTATACGGTTGTTGTCCATCTACATCTTGGAAGCGTTCAAGAACCACCATTTCATATTGGCTCTTCACATGAAGGTTTGGAGATGGTGCTTGACAATAATATGACGAACCACAAAATGCTTGTGACGTTGGTGTAACGTTACTCCCACCTAGTGAAACACCAGCTGAATCAGCTAAACGTCCAATCGGTTCAGGGTTAGTCACTTTATCAATTGCATCCATAAATACAACACTGCCGCCTTCATTAATGTAAGTAATTAAAGCAGTAATATCATCTTGGCTTAGATTGGGATTTTCTAAATCAGCAATAAAACGATGGCTCATACCATCACCTTGAGGCTTAGGCGGATAAGCCTGAAGAATTAATAACGGCGTTTCACTTACTGATAAATGTCCAGAGAATCCATCCTTAGTTAACATTTTGACAAATGGTGAGAAACCAAAAGATCGGTTTACAAAGAAGTCATATTCTGTACCGTGTGATGTGCCAGGTTTAAGTAGTGTTGCTTTAGTAATATTTGTAGCAACATTAATATCTTTGATCGAGTTACCACCATTTAACCAAGTAAATAGATTAGAGAAAAAAATCCCCATACTTCCTTGATCATTACGCACATCATTTAATAAATAAAATGATGATGTACATTGTTGTGCCTCACTATCAATACGCACAAGTTCATGAGCCCAATAGTTATCAGGGCATGAAATAATGCTTGGGTACATGCTATTACCCATAAATACCACTTTACCAGAACCAATTTCGCCAGCGGTAACAAAAGGAAAACCAAAAGTAGCGTTATCTTTTGATACAAGAGGGATCGGCGGCATTTCTGTACCAGGATAAGTTGCAATATAAGGACGGCCTTCACGAGTCCATGCTTGCTGCTCTCCAAACGGAATATCTTTGTTGATGTCCGCACGAGGCATCATAATAGGAAATGCTCGGTTAGATAAATTTAACGCTCGCATTCCTCGTGTATAGCCAGTTGCACCATAAAAGCTGCCGTTATCATTGAAGACATGGAAGCTAGTTACCCCATTAAATATTTTAGTTAGAGAATCGGTTACATAAGTGCCATTATCTAGTGAGAATACATATGGGATATCTAAAGAATAAAATGAGACTGGTTGTTGTAACTCGGCATCAATAGCAGCAGTTAACCCATTTTGGAATTGTGAATCAAATTCATTAGGTAATAAAAATTC
This sequence comes from Aliivibrio thorii, assembly GCF_057368585.1. Taxonomy (NCBI): domain Bacteria; kingdom Pseudomonadati; phylum Pseudomonadota; class Gammaproteobacteria; order Vibrionales; family Vibrionaceae; genus Aliivibrio; species Aliivibrio thorii. Next base: position 2,236,976 of record NZ_CM170654.1, read on the forward strand.
TGTTCCTTCAATTTTCCCACCATTGGGTAAACTTAAATTAATCAGTTCGTTGATTACATTTGGGTAAAGAGAAAACGTCTCTTGAACTTTATCAGAGATAAGCAGCCCATAATTATTATTCTCTGCGTATCGTGTAATTAACGATTGAATATTCGTTTTTACTACCGCATTATCGCTAACATCTGTGATCTTATAACTAACTTGGTTCCCAGCTACGCTGCCAAATTCAAAGGTATCAATACCAAAGGTAAGTTTGTCGCCCCACAAGTATTCAAACTCACCATTTTCCCCCGTAGTACCTACCGCATTAGCTGAGAAGAAATTAACTCCAGCTAATGGTGTACCTGCATTATCCGTTAACTGGCTTTTAGTTAATACTTTCGCTTCAGCACTTGGTTTATAGGCATAACTATCTTCTGCACTAGCTGAAACAAAACCACTATTTAAATCATTACTTGTTCCAGGTGTCACTTCTGGAACAATTTCAACATCAACGTGTGAGCTAGGTGCTTTACCTACTTCATCAGTCGCTTCTTCTTCTTTTGGTGCAATAAAAGCATCAACCGCAATTTGGTCTGCTAAGTTTTCATCCGTATAAATGTCTTGAATATCAAACGAATCTATTTTGTTTAAACAAATTTCATCTTGCCCGCATGTCGAGATAGATTGTAAAACAACCGTGGCATTTATACCTTTACTATCTTCTAGGTCAAAAGAAGCTAGAAGTGTCGCATTACTTACATTGATTGCTTTATCACTAGGGAATGGAGCATTGAAACTACCTAATTCAACGCCGCCGAAAAAGCAGCTAAATGCTTGCCCTTGTTTAACGCTGAATGTTCCAGTGTCTATATCTAACCCATTACCGTTACATTCAACATCACCTGTAATTGCTTTTCCAGATGCAACTAACGTTCCGGTATAAGTAACTGGCGGAATAATATCCGTAGGAGGGATTGGCTCTGGTTCTGGCGGAATAATATCTGTCGGCGGAATAGTTTCAGGCTTAGTCGACGTACCTCCACCCAGCTCTATACTTTCTTGATTACAGCCAGTAAGCAACATTGATACCAACGATGCTAATAATAATTTCTTACTCATAATTCAACCTTTTAGAAGTGCTGAAACTAAACGTTCAGTTCACTAAGATCGAAACATACCATATTTATTTTCACCAATTCTCAAAAATAATACAGAAATAGAATAAGAATCATGAAAGGGAATCTAGTTTACATTTAATTCATGAATAATATGAAGTTAATTTCCACTGTGTATATAAATCACTCAGAATAACCAATGAATTATTAATAATTTACTAAATTTCAGACAAAAAAAAGCCAGCTTAACTAGGCTGACCTTCTTAATACTTAAAGCAGGTTTAGAGATTAAGCGTATACAGGTAAACGCTTACAAATTTCTAGTACTTTTGCTTTTGTTGCTTCGATAACAGACTCATCACCCATGTTGTCCAGAATGTCACACATCCAGCCCGCAAGGTTTTTTGCATCTTCTTCAGAGAAACCACGACGAGTAATTGAAGGAGAGCCAACACGAATACCAGAAGTAACAAACGGGCTACGTGGATCGTTTGGTACAGAGTTCTTGTTAACGGTAATGTTAGCAGAACCTAATGCTGCATCTGCTTCTTTACCTGTGATGTCTTTATCGATTAAATCAACTAGGAACAGGTGGTTCTCAGTAGAACCAGAAACGATGTTGTAACCACGAGCAAGAAACTCTGCAACCATCGCTTTTGCATTAGCAACAACGCGCGCTTGGTATTCTTTAAATTCTGGCTCTAGTGCTTCTTTAAATGCAACCGCTTTACCAGCGATAACGTGCATTAGAGGGCCACCTTGACCACCAGGGAATACAGCTGAATTTAGTTTCTTATAAAGATCTTCCCCTTCATTAGAAAGGATAAGACCACCACGAGGACCAGCAAGCGTTTTATGAGTTGTTGTTGTCACTACGTGAGCATGTGGTACTGGGTTAGGGTAAACACCAGCAGCAATAAGACCTGCTACGTGAGCCATATCTACGAAGAAGTAAGCGCCAACTTTATCTGCGATTTCACGCATACGAGCCCAATCACATACTTGAGAGTAAGCAGAGAAACCACCAATGATCATTTTAGGTTTATGTTCTACTGCTAGTGCTTCCATTTCTTCATAGTCAATTTGACCAGCTTCATCAATACCGTAAGGAATGATGTTGTAAAGCTTACCAGAGAAGTTTACTGGAGAACCATGAGTTAAGTGACCACCGTGAGCAAGGCTCATGCCTAACACTGTATCGCCAGCATTGAGTAATGCCATGTAAACTGCGTTATTTGCTTGAGAACCAGAGTGTGGCTGTACGTTTGCGTATTCAGCACCAAACAGTTCACATGCACGGTTAATAGCTAGTGTTTCTACTTTATCAACGAACTCACAGCCGCCGTAGTAACGCTTACCTGGGTAACCTTCTGCATATTTGTTTGTTAGTTGTGAACCTTGAGCTTCCATCACTCGTGGGCTAGTGTAGTTTTCAGAAGCAATCAGCTCGATATGCTCTTCTTGACGTACTGTCTCTTCCTGGATTGCTGCAAACAAGTCTGCATCGTAATCTGCAATGTTCATATCACGCTTAAGCATCTGTATCTCCTGACTCAGATAAATATAAAACCCAAAAATAGCCCAGCGACGCAAACGATTACGTCACTAGTCTTAACTGCAACGTATTCTACATAATTTGATCTGGATCAGATACCCTAAATAGTACTTTTCTTTGTTATTTCTGTTGAGGATTGCTCATTATCAACATGAATGAGACTCAAGAAGTGTCAATATTGAGCTTTACACTATGTAAAGGGTTTACTACAAAATCACTGCCATATTTATCTATCAACAATTGCATAAATTGAAAATCACACTATTCTTGCGGGCATTATTTTGTTGGTATTAGTTAATAGACTTATTGTTATGGAAAAAATAAAACACACGCACAAGGAAGATGTAATTGCTATCCTGACTGGCACCTTTCTCGTTTCTCAAGGCGTTTTCTTTTTACAGGCGGCACAATTACTTACAGGCGGCACAACGGGTTTGGCTTTATTAATCAGCCAAATGAGTGGTATCAGCTTTGGTATTTTATACTTTTTATGTAACTTACCGTTTTACGCCTTAGCTTGGCAGAGGTTTGGAAAACGTTTTGCATTAACTAGTCTAATTTCTGGTGCTCTTGTTTCTATCATGACTGACCATTTGAATATGATGATATCTGTTGATCATATCAATGATATTTACTGCGCTATTGCTGGTGGATTATTGATGGGGTTAGGCATGTTAATCTTATTTAGACATCGATCTAGCTTGGGTGGGTTTAATGTTTTATGCCTATTTATCCAAGAAAAATTTGGTATCTCAGTTGGTAAAGTTCAGATGGCTATCGACTTCTGTATTTTAAGTGCTTCTTTCTTTTTTATTACACCGTGGTTATTGGCGATTTCCGTTCTTGGCGCCGTTGTATTAAATATTGTTCTTGCCATGAATCATAAACCTAATAGATATATTGTGACTTATGGTTCTTAAACGTAAATTCACTAGCTAAATAAAAAGGCGACGCATTATCAATGCATCGCCTTTCTGCTTATACGTAAACTAAATCATTTCATCACAGTGCAGTTTTTTAAAACAACACGCCCAAGATCTAACCGAGCTTCATCTCCTTTTCCAAGAAAAGTAATCGCTGTACTAATATCTGGCATCCCATCATCAGAAATATACTTCATACCCGACGCTGATACTGCACGTTTCAATGCATAATCTTCTTTTGGTAACTGTAATAATGCTTTATCTTCATTGAATGTGATTTGAAAATTTCGCCCCTCTTCACATTGATAATGTACCGGTTTCGCAGTTCCCATGTCTGGCATTTGTGATGAACAACCAGCCAATACTCCAAAGGCAATCAATACGAGTAATTTTTTCATAATATCCTCAATTCTTTTTTATTAACTATAGGATAAAACAAGTAAAAAAAAGATGTTCCAAAAAAGATATTTATTTATATAAATGACAAGCAACTTCATGACCTGCATTATTTAAAATCTTTCTTTGTGGTTCCTCTTTAAAGCATTGCTTTTCTGCTTTTGGACACCTTGTAGAAAATCGACAGCCTTTGGGAGGGTTAATTGGTGATGGTACATCGCCAGTCAAAATAATGCGTTTTTTCCCCCTGAACCTAGGATGAGGAACAGGTATAGCGGATAATAATGCTTCGGTATAAGGATGCTTAGGAAAATGATAAAGCGTCTCTGAGTCGCCATATTCCACTATTTTACCTAAGTACATTACCGCAACTTTATCTGAAATATGCTTAACCACCGAAAGATCGTGAGCAATAAAAATTAATGCTAAATTCATCTCTCGTTGTAAAGCTAATAATAAATTCACAATTTGCGCTTGAACAGATACATCTAATGCAGATACTGACTCATCACACACAATTAACTTTGGTTTCAATGCTATAGCTCTAGCAATTCCAATACGTTGTTTCTGCCCACCAGAAAACTCATGAGGATAACGGGTTGCAGCACTTATTGGTAAGCCCACTTTTATCAATAGCTCTTCTACCCACTGTTTGCGTTCTTCTTTTGTCCCAACATTATGAATAACAAAAGGTTCCTCTAAGATCATTTCAATAGTATGACGAGGATTTAATGATTCTGTTGGGTCCTGAAAGATAATCTGCATCTCTTGACGAAGTGAGCGCATTTCTTTATTGCCTAAATGAGTAATATCCTGCCCTTCAAAAAAAATACGCCCGGAAGTTGGCTCAAATAACTTCATAAGGCTACGACCTAATGTACTTTTTCCACAACCAGACTCTCCCACAAGCCCAAGCGTTTCACCTTTATTAACACTCAGTGAAACTCCATCAACCGCATGAACCACATAACCCTTATTAAAGATCCCTTTACCTGAGTAAAAATACTGCTTGAGATCATCAACACTCAACAATTCACTCATTTTATCTCCTCAGTACTGATCGCTAATGCATTACTAAAATGACAACTCACTTGGTGTAATAAGCTGATTTCGCTCATCATAGGTACTTCCGACTCGCATTTCTCTTGCTTGTATTTACAACGAGTTGAAAAACGACAACCGCTTGGCATTTCATTTAAGGAAGGTACGGTACCTTGGATGGTTTCAAGTTCTGTTTTTGGCTGAAGACTCAAGCTAGGCATTGAGGACATTAGTCCTTTTGTATATGGGTGACTAGGGTTATCAAATAATTCAAAAATACCAGCTTGTTCAGCTACCCTTCCTGCATACATCACGACTACTTCATCACATATTTCAGCAACAACGCCTAAATCATGAGTAATAAAAATAATCGACATACCCGTTTCATCTTGCAGTTTTTTCATTAACTCTAAAATCTGAGCTTGGATAGTCACATCTAGTGCAGTCGTTGGCTCATCACAAATCAAAATATCAGGCTCACAAGCAAGAGCTATTGCTATCATGACTCGTTGGCGCATACCACCAGATAGATTATGTGGATATTCGTGCAATCGCGTTTCTGGTGAGGGCATTCCTACTTTTTCAAGCATTTCAATTGAATATACTAAACGCTGTTTTTTGTCTAAATCAGGACGATGAAGCTCTAATACTTCATTAATTTGCTTTCCAATGGTATGTACAGGGTTTAATGCTGTCATGGGATCTTGGAAAATCATTGAAATACGGTTACCTCGCATTTCATATAATTTATCGGTACTTAATTGAACCAGATCGATATCTCCGTATAAGATACGACCACCAACCACATTACCGTAAGGCTTAGGCAGTAAGCCCATAATAGACATGGACGTGACGCTTTTTCCGCAGCCCGATTCACCAACAATCCCAATAGTTTTACCTTTAGGTACTTGAAAACTCACACCATCAAGCACTCGAACTGTTCCTTCGTCCGTTTGAAACTCTGTAACTAGATCTTCAACGGCTAATACAATTTGTCTTTCCATATGCTTCTTCACTGTTTTTATTATACCAATGTAACTAATTAGATGATCTATTTATTACGCAGAAAAATCACTTAAGAGTAAGGCAAAAATTCTTATAAGTAGTTATTCTACAAGAATAATTTTTAACGCAACTATTGAGTGATTTAACCAGTAATAATGATTAGATAATTAATGGAATTGGTATTATTATTTTCTAGCTAAGAGATCCCTCTCCTAGCCATTAATTTATAAGAATAAGCGCTACAGCTTATAGGTTTCATCAATAATAATGACTGGTTCAAACGTTTTATCTGACTTCATTGCCGCTTTAGTTTCTTTCTTGGTTTTTTCATCAATCCAAAAAGTACTGAAGGTTTGAGAGAATCCCCAACCATGAAATAAATATCCCGTCTGCTTCGTCGCTATTTGCTCTGGTAATTTAATCCAACGCCAGTAACCCGCACGAGCATAAGGCACCATATAACCAGGAACGATCACGTTTGCATCAGCAATAACTTGCTGGATTTCACGAGATAACGCCTGCTTCTTTTCAATATCAAATTCATTTTTAAATGAAATAATTAACGCGTCTAACTTTGGTGAAGAAAAGTTAGTAAAGTGATTAGTTTGTGGTTTATTGGCATTATCTGAGTGAAAGTATTCCCAGTAAGCGGGGATCTCTCCGGTTCCCATATTATGGAAGGAAATATCATGTTTTTTCTCAAGTACATATTTAAACATACTCGATCCATCAATAAGGTTAAGCTCAAGATCTAACCCTGCTTGTTTTGCTCGTTCTTTTAATACGGCAACTCGTGGGGTAAAGGATTGTTGAGAGTACGTCACTGCAAAACTCAAGCGTTCCCCTTTATCATTGATACGGATACCGTCAGATCCTACTTTGCTAAACCCTGCCTTTTCAAAATACTCAATGGCTTTTTTAGCATCAAACTTAGGCGCTTTTATGTCGGTATTATCGTAACCCGGGTGACCAAAGCCCATGCCATTTGGTTTACGTGAATAATCATTACGTAAGACTTTAGCTATCATCATGTCAAAGTCGGTCGCAAACATAATTCCTTTACGAACATTAATATCATCTAACATAGGTTTTGCCGTATTCATCCAAAGCCCTCCGGCTCCAACCGCGGCTTGGTTATAAACCCATGCTTTTTGTATGTATCCATTCTGATAATTTTTACCGTCCGATTTTTCATGCCACAAATCAGGTCGCACCAAATCAAACGAATCTAAATTGCCTTTTTCAAAATGTTTAAGGGCAATGTCCGCATCACGGATCACTTTAATATTAATTTTTTCAACATTAAAACGGTGTTGATTGTATTTATTTTCATACCCCCACCAATCCTCACCGACGTGTTTAAACGCAATGTTTTTGCCTTTTTTAATCTTGTCGATGTAATAAGGTCCAGTCACTGGCTCTGGTTTAAAGTTGTATTTACGAACAAACTTATCATCAATACCGTCGTTATTTTTATCGACTTTCGGCTTACTGTAAAAATGGGCAGGACGCGGCATTAAGTTTGTGTATTCAATTAATTCATCACGGTTACGAGCTTTTGCTGAAACAATGGCGATCGTATGTTTATCAAAAGAAATTACATCTGCAATTTCATTGGTAAAAAAGTCGTTATACCAAGGAGCAACAATATCTTTTGAACGCATTAGTTTAAGCATAAACTGATAGTCGTCGGCTGTAACCGGTTTGCCATCACTCCATGTTGCTTTAGGATTTAACTTAAAATAAACGGTTTTGTTATCATCACCAAACGCCCAAGATTGCGCTAATCCTGGCAACCATTCATTGGTATTTGGGTGTTTCATTAATGGCGGTAAGTTGGCTTGTAATATCCACGAACGAAAGGTGCCATTAGAGTCCGGCCCTACCGTTCGAAACGTTTGAGGAAAGCTCAACGTATAGGTTCGAAACGTCCCACCAAAGGTCGCTTTTGGTGATGCAAATGTCGGTGCTGAATCATTCGTTTCCCACTCTAGATTGTTGGGTAAATCAGCAGATAACGCTTGAAAGCTAAATAATGCAGCGATTGATACCGCTAATGTTGTCAGTCCTTTTTTCATCATCGATTCCTTTCTTATTATTTATCTTCGATAGATATTAAACATATCTTGTGTGTTTTTTCGGATCGAACGCCTCACGGATCCCTTCCCCAATAAACGTCACCATGATTAATACGGTGACAATTGCCGTAACAACAGAGCTCGCTATCCATGGTGAATCTAAATTTGATTTACCTTGTTGCAATAGTTCTCCCCAACTTGGTGTCGGTGGCATTAAACCTAGTCCCAAATAATCCAAAGCAGTAAGAGCGGTGATATTGGCGACAATGGTAAATGGCGCTAAGGTAACAATCATTACCATGGTGTTTGGTAATATATGATGGAACAAAATTCGTGTATTTGATGCACCTAATGCTTTAGCTGCCATCACATATTCCCGTGCTTTCTCTTTGTACGTCATGGTTCGCATATACCATGTCATCCCCATCCAACCAAACATGACATTGATTAAGGTAAAGAGCATAAAACTTGGCTTCATGATGGAGACTAAGATCATGATGACATATAAGAAAGGCACCATAGACCAAATTTCGATAAAACGTTGAAAAAATAGATCGAACTTTCCACCAAAGAACCCCATAGCACAGCCAACAGAAACCCCTATCGCATACGAGATCACTAACGTTATTAGCGCAAAGCCCATCGCAATCCTAAAGCCATAGGTCAAGCGAGATAGAATATCTCGCCCAATGGTGTCTGTACCTAGATAATGTTTTCCTTCAATACTTGGCTCTGTCGGTGGAAAACCACCAGAAAAATCTTGTTCATAAGGGTTCCAAGGGACAATTGGCATAATGACAAAGTTACCTTCGCCCTCTTGTTCAAACTTAAGCTGTAATTCTCTGTAATTAGTTTCATGAGCATAACCCAAGTCAAAAGTGTCTCCTGATTTCACATCACCATACGTCGGAAAATGCCACTCGCCTTGATAGCTAACAAGCAAAGCTCGGCTGTTAACAAAAACTTCAGCAAAAATAGATAAAACCAATAACAAAGATAAAATTAAAAAAGACCAATAGCCGCGTTTTATGTCTTTAAATCGTTGAACCTTCTTTTGCGTTAATGGACTTAAATTCAAAATAGACAACATAATTAAGCTCCAAATTTAACGCGCGGATCAACCGCTGCAACACAAATGTCAGATAAGATATTACCTAACATCAACATGGTGGCATTAATGGCAAACAATCCCATAACTACTGGGTAATCACGCTCCATTATCGCTTCATAACCTAGTAATCCAATACCATCAATATTGAAAATAACCTCGATCAAAAATGACCCAGTCATAAAGAACATTAATGAATTACCAAAATGACTTGCTACAGGAATTAAGCTATTTCGCAATGCGTGCTTACGTACTGCTTTTTTAAACGGCAACCCTTTTGCAATGGCAGTACGCACGTAATCCGACGCAAGGTTTTCCATTAGGTTGTTTTTCATTGTCATGGTAAGTAAAGCAAAATCACCAATCAAATAACAAAATAGAGGCAACACCGCATGCCACATAATGTCTTTTATTTGTTCAAAAACGCCAAAGTCATCAAAATCATCGCCAACAAAGCCTCCCATTGGAAACCATTCTAATTGGTAACTGAATAAGCTAATCAAAAAAACACCAATCACATAGCCCGGCAAAGCAAAACCAACAAAAATCGCAATGGAAGAAGTAGAATCAAGAATGGAACCATGCTTTAAGGCTTTAAGATAACCAAGAGGAATAGAGATCATATAACTAAGTAGAAAGGTCATTCCCCCATAAAAAAGAGAGACAGGTAAGCGCTCGACTATCATGTCCCATACTGGTTCGTAATAACGGGTCGATTCACCTAAATCAAGAACAACTAACTTAGTTAACCAATCATAGTAGGCTTCAAAGACTGGTTTATCTAAGCCGTAAAAAGCATTGAGTTCTGCGATTTGCTCTTCAGACAATGCATTATTACCATCGGTAACACTACTGGTTCCTCCGGTTTCAGAGGCACCTTGCATTTGTAAGCTCAGTAGCATTCGTTCAACGGGGCCACCCGGCACAAATCGAGTAAGGGCAAAAATAAGTAAGGTAATTCCAATAAAGGTAGGGACAACCAATAAAAGTCGTCTGAGTAAATAAGATATCATCCGTGACTATTGCTCCATATCCTTCGACAAACTCCGTTGCCTATTATTTTTATAATAATTTTATTAACTTAGCTCAATGATTAAGTAACTACAAAGCTAAGACTTGATAATGTAATAGAGTTAACAGTTTGCAGAATAGTGAGGGGATAAGGAAGAAAAAGGCTATTTTTTGATACAATTGTTATAAAAGTGCCACAAAGTAAACCTCATTGGATTAAATTATCCGAATAAGGGAATAAAGAATGTTTTAACGCAAAAAATTACTCAAAAGGTATTGCTGTCAAATGAGCGAGTATATCTTGTTGTTGTTTTTCAGTTAATTGGTCCCACGTATTTACAGTATCATCTAGCTGATCATGTTGAATTGGTAATTTTTTTGTCGTTTCTAAATCTGAAACCATACTGTTACTTGTATCTAACGTATTCATATAAACCACCTCTTCCTTAAATGCTTACTAAATAAGTGTAAGTAACCTTATGTAAAATTGCCTTATAAATATACAGGCAAACAGCCTTAACTTTGAGACAAGTGTAAAAAAGGCACTCATTGTTTTTACCATGAGTGCCATTAGTATGCATTACTTTTTTACTCTACTTAGACCAGTTCACCTGCCCCTTTTAGAGATTGTTCACTATTTTCGACTAAAATAGCGGTCGCGGTTTTTTTCAAGTTTTCCCAATCGACATCATCAACATCAATGCCGTGTCGCCATGCATTCTCTTGTGTTGAACTTAATTCCGCAGAATCGATATGAATACTGTATCCTTCAGATAGTGCCATTACATCGAAATCTCTTACTGATAATTCAATTGTCATATCATTAAGGTAACCACTGTTTAGATCTATTTTATCGGATAAGAATAATTCAGGAGCCACACACCCTCGATTCAAGACATATAAAGTTCGCTTAGGGCTCGTACCGTTTTCCCAATGAGCTTTACAGGCAATACCTTTCGCTGCCAACTTTACTAATTCACTGTAAGCTAACCAACGGTTATGGCATTTTTTAAGCGTGATCGTTAAGGCTTTTTTCTCTACCATTTTTTCAATCGCATAATCAACGATTACAGGCAAATGACAAGCTACACTGCAACCGTGTAAGTCCACCACCAAGCTCCCTGAGTTGGACATTGTAATATCTACAGGGCAATCTTCTTCAGCAATTAAAAACTTAGTCGCATTATTAAAATGCCTAACGCCATTAAGACCAACCATTTGCAGGTCTGCCACCATGTTAGCAATGATATCAGCCTCTCCACAGGTACGTCTCATCCCCAGAAATGCCTTATTAGTTACTGCAACTAACTCATTATGTGAAACGATCATTCGCTTTCTCCTTCGGCTGGCAATAATGGGAACAGCCATTCACCATCATTAATCTCATCGAGCAATGGCGCTCCTTGAAAAAACGTAACTCTAACCCAGCGATCTGAGCGAGGATCAAATTTTGTCGCACCAAACACCGCTAATTTACAGCGTAATAAATGCATAGGTAAAGACGACTTATGTAGTACATTCATTTGAATATCCCCCATTGCCTTATGCCCTAATGTCCACACTCTTCGTGCAATGGCACGGTACTTAGGATGCTCAACCAAAAACTCAGCCAATGATAACGTCTTATCACATTTCAATAGCGAATGGTAAAGGCGATAAACCTGTCGACCAATGTCTAATGGCAGCTCTCTATCCTCTCCCTTTTCTTGCCCTCTAACCCCTAACCGTGGCTCTTCTTTATCTTGTGAGCGATACCAAAACCAGTAGTTATTCTCTGGTTTAGTAAAATCAGTGCCGATCGCCCATTGATAACAACCCTCTATGATTATCTGCAAATCTTGCACTTTCTTCCCACTCGGTAGAGAAAGCGTTTCACTACAGTTCATTTGCTCTTCAAATCTATCGACTAATTCTGGATGAATTTCCATTAAGCAAGACAGAAGAATCTCTTGTGCTTCTAAGCTCATATTATGAGCTTGAGTGACTACATCCTCCCAAGTTGAACTGAGAGCAAGTACATTATCTAAATTGTTCACAAACTCTTTTAATTCAGACACTGCAATATGATTAAGGTTATCTTGAACTTCATTAATAGTAATAACCTGCTCTAAGTGCAGCACTGCTTTTTTCAATAAATAATCCAGAGGTGATTTCTTATTCAGTGACACTCTGTGATGAAGAACCTCAGCCAAAGCCATTTCACGAGCAAACATCCACTGATCTACAATACAAGGATGATTAATTAAATACGGTGCCATCCCTAAGCCAGTCGCGTTGCCTACCCCAAGGTAGCGCTGCAGTTGACGATCTAAATTAACGGCATCTTTCCCTCCTTGCTCGGTTGCTAAATAGTGAACCCAATCTAAACTAAATTGGCGCAACATATAAACCGCACACATTTGGGCACTAAACGACTGATTAAAATCAGGGTTATTTTCCAGCAATTTGAAATCTGCAATGCCAAATTTACCATTACCATAAACAGCGGTCGTTCGAAGGATATAACCCACCTCCGCAAGCACTTTTTGGGCAGGTTGTTCTCCTTTAGCTAAATGAGAAACAAGATGTTCAAACACTCGTACACTTTTATTTGCTCTGGCTAACACCAATACATTATTCGGATTTCTTCCTGCTTCTTGTAATGGGACATTGGCTTTTAAGCGACTTAATAACTCAACATCCACATCTCCAAGAACTAATGCAAAGGTCACGTCCCACTTCTCAGCAATAACACGATCATTACGTTCTTCATCTGCTATCTCATCACAAAATACAACGAGGTGATAAGTGTGATTGCCCGTAACTAATTTATAAATAACATGACCAAAACCTTGGGGGGATAATTGCCATTCATGTTTAGTTACTTGCCAATTTTGTTGTGCCATTTTTCGTATTAAGCTACGAACAAAACTGATCCTATTTTGATGCATTGCACCTAATCTTTCTGGTGCCATTACAATTTCAGGTTTACGCAGATGAGTTTCAGCGTACGTTGAACGATGTGCATCCATGTTGCTCACCACCATTTCTCGTTATAATTATATTGATAGGTAGCTCTTTTATTAGAGCCAGATAGAGTGATGTTTCCACCACTCAATTCACGTTATTGATGTCGTTTATAAACCTTGCTCTTTGGCCATTTTCATTGCTATCTGTGGTGCGTTCCACAATGAAGGCAAAAGAATCAAAGAGACAGGAACCGCGGTGATAACAATGAAGGATTGCAACGCTGAAATACCACCAGACCCTAAGGAAATTAAGATTAATGCGGTTACCCCCATCATCACCCCCCAAAAAGTTCGGATAATGGCATTAGGTTCGGTCTCACCACTGATCACGACACTAATGGTGTACGTCATAGAGTCGCCTGTTGTCACAATGAAGATAGTAGTTAAGATAAGAAATAAGATAGATATCAGCATTGGCATTGGTAGTTGAGATGTAACAGCAAGTAAAACCCCCGGTAAATTAAACCCTTCAAAGGCCGAGCTCACACTACCTGGATTGGCGATTTCAAACGCCAATCCAGATCCACCAACAATAGTGAACCAAAAACACGTCACTAACGGTGCAACAATACAGATCATCGATACTAACTGACGAATACTTCGACCACGTGAGATACGCGCAATAAAGATAGCCATCATTGGTCCGTATCCTAGGAACCATCCCCAGAAAAAGACTGTCCACCAACTTAACCATCCTTCATCACCACGATATGTCGCCATTGGTATGAAGTTATCAATCATGCTACCAACGCCTTGAATATAACTATTCACAATGAAATCAGTTGGACCAAAAATAAGGATATAAAGCATAAGTGCAGCGGCTAAAATTACGTTATATCGACTTAACACTTGCATGCCGCGGTTCAAACCACTTAATGCTGATAAGGTATATAATGCAATCGCAAATAATATGATAATGAACTGTGTGGTAAACCCATCAGGAATATCAAACAACGCGTTTAACGCATAGCTCACTTGTAAACCTAAGAAGCCAATTGGACCTATAGTTCCCGCAGCAACAGCGACAATACAGCATGCATCAATCAATGCCCCAGTGTGACCCTTAAGTACACGCTCACCAAAAAGAGGATAAAGAAGAATTCTCGGTTTAAGAGGCAAACCTTTATCATAATGAAGGTGCATAACAACAATGGAAGTTAAACCACCCACTATCGCCCAGGCTAAAAATCCCCAATGCATAAATGACTGTGACAGTGCATTTACGGCACCTTGCTGAGCGCTCTCTTGAGCACCATATAATGGTGGGGCATTAACAAAGTGTGCTATTGGTTCAGCGGCGGCCCAAAACACCCCACCACCAGCAAGTAAAGTACAAAAGATAATAGCAACCCATCGAAAACCATCCATTTCAGGTTTATCAATGCCACCTAATATCACTCGACCAGTACGTCCTGCGGCAAGCCCAAGAGCAATTAAAAATGTCAGCAATAAAAGTAGCTGCCAATAAGGACCAAATATTTTCACTGCCCATGAAAAGCCAGTATTAACAACCGTTGATAAGAGCTCCCCATCAACCAATGCAAGTAAAACAAATAGAGCGATAAAACCACCGCTATACCATAAAGCAGGGTTATCAAGCCCTAACTTTTCAGATGTTGATTCTTTACTTTGTAATGTTGAGGTTTTAGTTTCCTTTTTTATCGTATTTTTGTTTGACTCTTTCACGCTATTAGCTAAATCAGACATACTCTGACTCCAGAAGTTGCTTTGCAGCTGCAAAGGTGTATTTACCACCTACCCTGTTATTTTTGTATTGAGTAGGCTGCTCCATGTATGGGTCTCGCTTTACGAAATAGGCTCTAGTCCTTGCTGTAAAAAGTTAAACCAGTTTTCACCTAGTATTTTCCCCGCCTCAGATTCACTGAACCCGTGACGCATTAATCCATTGTAAATATTTTCCATCCCAGCACTTCCACAAAACCAAGGGAGCGCATCTGGCCACCCTGAATTACTCGCTGAACCTTCACCATAATTCATCGCTTTTGACCAACGACCATTACGCATCCACTCCAACACTTCTTGTGGTTGATTCAGGCACAAATCACTGCCAATACCTAAATGATCAATTCCAACCATGTCGGCCGTTTTTGCTATCATTTGGCAAAAGTCATTTAATGAACATTGACTGCCATTTGGCAGGTGAAATGGATATAAACTAAAACCAAGTAAGCCACCACGCTCTGCCAATGCTTTAATTACTGTGTCTGATTTATTACGTAATGCATCATGAGCAAAAGAAGGGTTGGCATGACTAATACAAATAGGACGTAACGATAAATCAATCGCTTCAAGGGTTGAGCGCTCTGCACTGTGAGACATATCAACGATCATCCCTACACGATTCATCTCTTCAATCACTTGCTGTCCAAAACGAGTAATACCAGTATCATTTTTTTCATAACATCCCGTCGCGAGTAGGCTTTGGTTGTTATAGGTCAATTGCATGATCAACAACCCTTGTTGACGCATGACCTCAACTAAACCAATTTCATCTTCAATGGGAGAGCAATTTTGTGCGCCAAAGAAAATACCGACTTTGCCTTCCGCTTTTGCAGCTTCAATATCAGCCATCGAATAAACAGGCATGATTAGATCTGCATTTTTCTCAAAACGTAAGTTCCATTCAGCAAAACGACTCAAGGTTTCTCGTGCATTTTCGTGGTACACCATGGTGGCGTGAACCGCTGTAATGCCACTTGCTTTGAGAGTCTGAAAATACTCTCTATCCCAATTGCAGTATTGCAAACCATCGATAACAATCCGTTGTTGATACATAACACGCTCCTTATTTCAGTTTCATCTAGTTAAATAGATTTTCCATCCATTTTAATAAGGACGTTGGTAAGCCGTTTTCACAACCGTATAAAACTCTTTTGCGTACTGGCCTTGCTCACGAGGGCCAAAGCTTGATTCTTTACGCCCACCAAATGGCACATGATAGTCCGTACCCGCAGTAGGCAAATTCACCATCACACAGCCCGTTTGAGCTTGTTGTTTAAATAATGAACTCGTGCGTAAGCTTTGAGTAATAATGCCACCCGTCAAACCAAAGCGAGTATCGTTAGTTGTTGCAATTGCTTCATCTAAATCAGACACTCGGATCACGCTTGCCATTGGTGCAAAGACTTCTTCTTGGTTTACTTCCCACTTATTATCCGTGTTAATAAATAGCGTTGGAGACATGTAGTAACCATCATGTTCAAGATTTAGACGCTCACCACCAAATGCCAATTCAGCGCCACTTTGGCGTGCATTTTCTATCCAACCAAAGTTTGCATCCAATTGATTACCATCAACCACTGGCCCCATGAAGATGCCATCTTCTAATGCGTGACCTACTTTTAATTCACTCATGCGCTTAATTAACGCTTCAACGTACGCATCATGAATACCGTCCATCACAACTAAACGAGATGACGCTGTACATTTTTGACCAGCACCAGAGAACGAACCTGCAATGGTTGCTTCAACGGCAATTTGAATATCCGCATCATCGGCAATCACTAACGCATTTTTACTCCCCATTTCTAATTGGCAACGCACAAAGTTTGGTGCCGTAGCCGCTGCCACTTTACGCCCTGTATCTACTGAACCGGTAAAACTCACACCATTAATTTCTTTTGAATTGATTAACGCATTACCCACTTGAGAACCGTTGCCTAATACCAAATTAAACGTCCCTTCTGGTAGGCCTTGACGATGAATAATCTCAGTAAGTGCCACAGCACTAGCAGGGGTTAGATTTGCAGGCTTCCAAATAACACTATTACCAAACGCGAGAGCTGGAGCTATCTTCCAAGCCGCGGTTGCAGTTGGGAAATTCCAAGGCGAAATCACCGCAATCACACCAACCGCTTCACGCGTCACTTCAACAGAAACCCCCGGTCTTACTGAATCAGCACTATCACCAATTTGACGTAGAACTTCTGCTGCAAAGTATTGGAAGAATTGACCTGCACGATAAATCTCACCACGACCTTCCATAAAAGGTTTACCTTCTTCACTTGAAAGCAAACGGCCTAATTCATCACAACGTGCAATTAGCTCATCACCAATCGCTTGCAGTACCGCTTGTTTGCGCTCTAGTGGTGTTTTCTCCCACTGTGGTTGCACTTTTTTTGCTGCTGAAATTGCGTCTTGAACTTGGCTTTCACTTGCTTGAGCAAAATGGCCTAAATGCTGCGTAATATCTGATGGGTTAATATTGGCAATCGTACTGATACCAGATTGCCATTCACCGCCAATGTACAATGATTTCTCTGCTTGAATATTTAGTGTTTGAACTGTCATGCTATCTTCCTTGTTCTAAGATTATTGCTTGTAAAAATAAGCAATAAAAAACGAATTCTTTAGTATTTAATAAGGTAAAGCGTTGGGCTTATTCTGATCCGACTGCGGCATAAACAACAAATTCAACGAGCATTTCTTCTCGAGCTAACCCTGCAACAATCATTGCAGCACGGTTTGGATAAGGTGCATTAAAGTACTCTGCGTACACTTTATTTACAGTGACTAAATACTCTCTATCAATCACATAAATTAATACCTGCAAAACAGAATCTAAAGATTCACCAGCACACTCTAAGGTATGAGCTAAGTTGTCTAGTGTTTGGCGTGCTTGCGCTTCAATGCCGCCTTCAACAACCGCACCGGATTGGTCAATTGGGATCTGAGCGGTATATAAAGTTCCGTTATTTACAATTGCCCACTCAAGTGGCGCTTTAGAGGCAAATAAGTCAGTTTTTATTGAATGCTTTTTCATTTTAGTCTTCACGCTCTCATTCGTCATGTAATAACAATGTTTCAATATGGTTAAATATTGCACATTGACAGATGATAAATCTAACGGTAAATTTTTTACATTCGATAAGAAAAACTTATCACCTTAGTGAGGGTTCGATAAATAAAGGGATGGCAGTGAGGTTTAAGGTATGAGCATCAAGCTACAACAATTGAAACACTTTACTTTAGTCGTAGAGGAAGGAGGCTTCCGTGCGGCGTCAAATCGAGCAAATCGCTCTCAAGCCGCATTATCAACGTCGATTAAAGAGCTTGAACGCATTTTAGAACAGCCATTATTTGAAGCTGGAAATAAATCAAAACTCACCCCTTTTGGTGAAATTTGCTTTCCTAAAATCTCACAGTTTTTAGATGTGTATGATCGTTTAAAGAATGATTTACGGGCAGATGCCGCAGGACAACAAGGACGCGTTCGGATTGCTAGTGTTCCCTCAGTGGCTGCAAAATTAATTCCAAGTGTACTTGGTGCATTCAGTGAGAAATACCCAAATGTAGAAGTGAGCTTGATAGATGATAATGCCGCAGGAGTAGAAGCGAGATTATTGTCTGGTGAGGTTGATCTCGCATTAGGTAATTATTCACAATTAGAAGAAGAAGCAATTCACTTTACCCCTCTTATTAGCGATCCTATTGGTGTTGTATGCTTAAAAGATAATCCAATTGCAAGTAATCCAGAAGGAATCGAGTGGCAAACGTTACTTGAACAGCCTTTTATAAGAAACGGGACGTGTACTTTACTCAACTCAACACCTGCTCGCATTCTTAGCGAACAAGCCCTCTATTCCGTTGAGAATATCACCTCATTATTTTCTATATTAGAACTTGGTATAGGTATTACCACATTACCTAAATTAGCCTTTCCAACCAATGAAACACGGTTAGTGTGGATCCCTCTGATCGATCCTCCCTTAGAACGACAAATTGGAATATTTCAGTTAGCAGGCAGAACCATCTCACCACAAGCTCAGCAATTCTATGAACTATGCATTGAGTACTTAAATTATCAAAAAGAATAACCAATAAAAAAGCCCACAAACTAAAAGTCTATGGGCTTTCTAAAATTACAGTCGTATGCTTTATTTAATTAAGCAAACAAAAACTTAGGCACATCAGCAATACTATCAAGTACCGTAGTTGCTAACGCTTCACCCTCTTCAGTTACTGGTTTACCAGTACGAACAAGGATACGAGTACCAACACCCGCCGCTTGCGCTGCCATCATGTCTTCTTTCTTATCGCCGATCATGACTGA
Source organism: Aliivibrio thorii (assembly GCF_057368585.1). Taxonomy (NCBI): domain Bacteria; kingdom Pseudomonadati; phylum Pseudomonadota; class Gammaproteobacteria; order Vibrionales; family Vibrionaceae; genus Aliivibrio; species Aliivibrio thorii. The sequence continues at coordinate 2,256,271 of NZ_CM170654.1, forward strand.
GTTTTCCATATCGATGTCTAGGAAACTCTGTGCTGAGTTAAACATCCCTGGATTTGGTTTACGGCAATCGCACTCTTCTTTGTATTTTTCTACTGTTGCTTCTGGGTGATGCGGACAATAATAAATACCATCAAAATCAATACCGTGATCAGCAAAGTTCCAATCCATCCATTCCGTTAGGATTTCAAATTGCTCTTCAGTAAACATACCACGAGCAATTCCCGATTGGTTTGTTACTAATACAAGTAGGTAACCCATGTCTTTGCATTTTTTAACGGCATCAAATACACCATCAATATATTCAAAGTCATCACGCTTATGAACATAGCCACGATCAACGTTAATGACGCCATCTCTATCAATAAATACCGCTGGTTTGGACAAGGTGAAACCCTCTAAATAGTCAAATCGGTTAATAAAAAATTATCGCACGCTTTTGCTTTCTTAGCATCATAATTTATACGTTTAGCCGTCTAGACGTAAAAATACCTATTGACTTAAATCAATATCCGAAATAGCATCAGTAGGATATAAAAAATGAGAGATCGCTCAGATTTTTTAACCTTGGTTATCTTTCTATTTACACTGGCTTTCTATTTACATTAGCTCCCTATTTAAAAATGCAGTTCAAGGCGAATCATGATTGAAATAAACCGCGTTAATAAGGTGTTTTATCAAGGTGCAAAGGAAATTAATGCCCTTAAAGATATTAACCTACATATTGCCCAAGGCACCATCTTTGGTGTAATTGGCTCATCAGGTGCAGGGAAAAGTACGCTGATACGCTGTGTAAACATGTTAGAGAAGCCAACAAATGGTGAAGTGATTGTTGATGGTGTTGATTTAACAAAACTCTCTTCAAGCGAGTTAAGCAAAGCACGCCGCAATATCGGAATGATTTTCCAACACTTTAACCTTCTTGCTTCACGAACTGTATTTGAAAACGTAGCTCTACCGCTAGAGTTAGCGGGAAAATCAAAACAAGAGATCAAGAAAAAAGTCACTGAGCTATTAGATTTGGTTGGCTTAGAAGATAAGCACCACACTTATCCTGCAAACCTTAGTGGCGGTCAAAAGCAACGTGTTGCTATCGCTCGTGCACTTTCAACAGATCCAAAAGTACTGCTTTGTGATGAAGCAACCAGTGCGCTTGATCCTGCAACAACAAAGTCAATTCTAGAGCTAATCAAAGATCTAAATCGAAAATTAAATATTACTATCCTAATCATTACCCATGAAATGGAAGTAGTAAAAAATATCTGTCATGAAGTTGCTATTATCGGTGGCGGTGAGTTGGTTGAAAAAGGCATTGTGAGCGATATTTTTGCTCATCCTAAAACCAAACTTGCACAAGAGTTTATTCGTGCAACATTAGATTTATCAATTCCTGATGATTTCAAATCTCGTCTACAAGAAACCTATGTTGAAGGCAGTTACCCTCTTATTCGTTTGGAATTTACTGGTGCCAGTGTTGACGCCCCTGTGATTAGCCAGATCTCTCGTGAATTTGACATTGATATCAGTATCTTAAATGCAGATATCGATTATGCTGGCGGCGTTAAATTTGGCCTTATGCTAGCCGAGTTTTTTGGCAACCAAGAATCAACAGCGCAAGCAATTACATTCTTACGCAATCATCACGTAAAAGTAGAGGTATTAGGTTATGTCATTTGATGTGATTTCTGCATGGCTTGATTTAAACAGCAAGCTGTTATTAAACGCAACAGGCGAAACCCTTTATATGGTTGCGGTTGCTGGTATTGTTGGTTTTGCTATTGGGATCCCGCTTGGTGTTGTTTTACACATCACTAAAAAAGGTGGCTTAATGGAAAACACCACATTCAATAGTACACTTGGCGCTGTTGTTAACGTGGGTCGCTCTGTTCCTTTCTTAGTATTAATGGTTGCGATTATTCCAGTAACAAAACTGATTGTTGGTAGCTTTATTGGTACTACAGCGGCAATCGTTCCGCTGACTATTGGTGCAATCCCATTTGTGGCTCGTCTGATTGAAGGCGCACTAATTGAAGTACCAAGTGGCTTAGTTGAAGCAGCACAGTCAATGGGCGCAACTCCACTGCAAATTATTACGAAAGTACTGCTTCCTGAAGCACTACCAACTATTTTAAACTCAGTAACTATCACACTAGTAACGCTAGTTAGCTACTCTGCAATGGCAGGTACGGTTGGCGGCGGTGGCTTAGGTGATGTTGCTATTCGATATGGTTTCCACCGTTATGATTTAACCATCATGGCTGTGACCGTTGTTATGCTGATTGTTTTGGTTCAAATCATTCAATCTGTTGGTGATTCTTTAGTTAAAAAATTCGATCACCGTTAATTTTATTTAATATGGAATTCATTTTTAAGGAGTAAATAATGAAATTGAATCTAAAAAAACTGGCAGCAGTTGCTGGCCTAGCATCAACACTTATCCTAACTGGCTGTGGTCAAGAAGAAGCAAACACAAACTCAATTAAAGTGGGTGTAATGGCGGGTGCTGAAGCGCAAGTTGCTGAGGTTGCAGCTAAAGTGGCAAAAGAGCAATACGGTCTTGATGTTGAATTAGTAACTTTTACCGATTACGTAACACCAAACGCCGCATTGGATGATGGTTCTATTGACCTAAATGCATTCCAACACAAACCATACCTAGATCAACAAGTGACTGATCGTGGTTACAAAATTGAAATCGCTGGTAATTCATTTGTTTACCCAATTGCTGGTTACTCTAAGCAAGTAACTTCGGTTGACCAAATTGAAGACGGTGCACGTATTGCGGTACCAAACGATCCAACTAACCTTGGTCGTTCTTTACTTCTTCTTCAAGAACAAGGGCTAATCACATTACGTGATGGCTCTGGTCTTGCTGCAACGGTTCGTGATATTACGGCTAACCCTAAAAACATCACTATTGTTGAGTTGGATGCAGCACAGCTTCCTCGCTCTCTTGATGATGTAGCACTGTCTGTAATCAACACAACTTACGCAAGTAGCCTAAACCTTACACCTGAGAAAGATGGCATCTTTGTAGAAGATAAAGACTCTCCGTATGTAAACCTAATTGTTGGTCGTACTGACAACGTAAACACTGAAAACGTAAAAACGTTTGTTAAAGCATACCAATCAGAAGAAGTTTACCAAGCAGCACTTAAAACATTTAAAGGTGGCGTAGTTAAAGGTTGGTAATCCCCTTCTTTTAACAAGCTAACCTACAAAAGGTTGACGTGAGAGCGTCAACCTTTTTTAATATCTAAAGATTATTATTCATAAAGAATACTTCAATGACTTATCACATCGATCCTGTTGGTTTTATCCAATCACCTTACAAAGAAAAGTTTGCGGTTCCTCGCCAACCTCGCTTAGCACCTAGCGCCACATCTCGCTTAAAATTAGTGGGAGAGGCTAATTCACCAGAAGCCGTTCGTGGAATTGAGCAATTCTCTCATCTATGGTTATTGTTCTTATTTGACCAAAACTTAGAGGCGGGATGGAGACCAACGGTTCGCCCACCACGTTTGGGTGGAAACGAACGTATTGGTGTGTTTGCTTCGCGTGCGACCTTTCGTCCCAATGGCATTGGTATGTCAGCCGTCGAATTAAAAGGCGTGGTTCAAGAAGGCAATCAAACCTATTTAGAATTGGGCAGCGTTGATTTGGTGGATAACACACCAATCATAGACATTAAACCTTACATCCCCTATTCCGATTCTATCCCTGATGCACTCGGTGGTTTTGCAGAGAAAGAACCCGATGTTCTTAATGTATATTTATCAATAGAGGCCCAAAAATCACTTAGTTCACACCCACAGAAAACGCAGATAGAAGCGGTCATAAAAGAAGTACTTGGACAAGACCCACGCCCAGCCTACAAAAAAGGGAAAGCTGATAACAAAGAATATGCGGTAAATTTGTTTGATTTGAACGTAAAATTCACTGTAGATAGCAATTCGATCACGGTAACTGCAATTGATCGCTTTTGAGATCGCTTTTAGGCTGATATCATAGAAAGCTTAATTTTAGATTGATCCTGTTCTCATTAAAGAACATACCATAACTAAGATTGAACTCTCGATTTAACTGTTTAAGTCGAGCTATTCCAATATTCATAACTAACAAATGGATGAAAACATGCGCACTAGCAAATACCTTCTTTCAACACTGAAGGAGACTCCAAACGACGCAGAAGTAGTTAGCCACCAGCTAATGCTACGTGCAGGTATGATCCGTCGTCTAGCTTCAGGTTTATATACTTGGCTACCGACTGGTCTACGTGTATTGCGTAAAGTCGAAAACATCGTTCGTCAAGAGATCGACAATGCAGGTGCAATCGAAACTTTGATGCCCGTAGTTCAACCGTTTGAGCTTTGGGAAGAAACAGGCCGTTCTGAAAAGATGGGTCCTGAGCTTCTTCGCTTTACTGACCGTCATGTTCGTCCGTTTGTACTTAGCCCAACAGCTGAAGAAGTTATCACGAGCCTTGTTCGTAACGAAGTTAACTCTTACAAGCAACTTCCACTAAACTTGTACCAAATCCAGACTAAATTCCGTGATGAGCGTCGCCCACGTTTTGGCGTTATGCGTGCACGTGAATTCTGCATGATGGATGCGTACAGCTTTGATATCGATAAAGAAGGCCTACAAAAGTCTTACGATGCAATGCACGATGCTTACTGTAAAGCCTTCGACCGCATGGGTCTTGAGTACCGTCCAGTATTGGCTGACTCAGGCGCTATCGGCGGCAGTGGTTCTCAAGAGTTCCACGTACTTGCTGAAAGCGGCGAAGATTTAATCGCATTCTCAACAGAATCTGATTACGCAGCTAACATCGAAAAAGCAGAAGCTCTAGCACCAACAACTGAACGTGCTGCTCCTACTCAAGAGATGACAACGGTTGATACACCAAATGCAAAAACAATTGCAGAATTGGTTGAGCAACACGGTATCGCGATTGAAAAAACAGTTAAGACATTATTTGTTAAAGCATCTGATGAAATTGACGCTGATATCATCGCTCTTATCATCCGTGGTGATCACGAACTTAACGAAGTTAAAGCTGAAAACCTAAAAGAAGTTGCTTCTCCACTAGAGATGGCTGACGAAGCACAACTTCGTGACCTAATCGGCGCTGGTGCTGGTTCTCTTGGTCCTGTAGGCCTAGAACTGCCATTCATCGTTGACCGCTCTGTTGCAGTAATGAGTGACTTTGGTACAGGCGCAAACATCGATGGTAAGCACTTCTTTGGTGTTAACTGGGAGCGTGATGTACAGCTTGGTCAAGTTGAAGATCTACGTAACGTTGTTGAAGGCGATCTAAGCCCATGTGGTCAAGGTACTCTACAACTGAAACGCGGCATCGAAGTCGGTCACATCTTCCAATTAGGCACAGCCTACTCAGAAGCAATGAACTGTGGCGTGCTTGATGCTAACGGTAAAAACTCTATCCTTGAGATGGGTTGTTACGGTATTGGTGTTTCACGTGTTGTTGCATCAGCTATCGAGCAAAACAACGACGAATACGGCATTGTATGGCCAGAAGCGCTTGCACCATTTACGGTTGCTATCGTACCGATGAACATGCACAAATCTGAGCGCGTTAAAGAAGCAGCAGAAAAACTGTATGCAGAACTAACAGCAATGGGCATCGATGTACTATTTGATGACCGTAAAGAGCGTCCAGGTGTTATGTTTAAAGACATCGAGCTTATCGGTATTCCACATACGGTTGTTATTGGCGACCGTAGCATGGATGAAGGTAACTTCGAATATAAAAACCGTCGTGCAAACAGCAAAGAAGTGGTTGAAATTGCAAACATCGTTGAGCACATTAAAGCTCAATTAAGCTAATTTCATCACCTTTTAAATACCAAAGGCTAAGTAGATTTACTTAGCCTTTTTTATATCCATGAAATAATGTTACTTTTACTCATTTATTTCTTGATTACTTTACATCTACTGATAGAATCCGCAGCAACAAGATCGCTCTCTTTTTTTACCGTTGTTCTACGGCTTGCGATTTTTATATACCGATGAATTTAACTCTCTATTTGTTAATACCATCAAATTCGATCTGATATTATTTACCATCAATCTATACGTATTTAGCACTATAACAACTAATGTGTAATTACCTTTTTATTAAGGTGCTTCGTATTGTCTCAAATATAACTGAATCAACAATCGTTATATTCGTGTGATGAGTTTAGATCGCCACTTAATTTCTAATGCAGTTCGTAAATGCATTCTCTCATTTACCTGCACTACTTCTTTTATATTGGAAACAAGTTGTGAATACATTATTTAAATTAATAAATGGAAATAAAAATCTATTCATTTATTTTCTATTTTCATTAATCATTTCTTTTTTTACTACGTTCAGTCTTTCAACATTCGCTTCTGAACCTCAAGTTAAAAAACCAGATATTTTAAAAGTTGCCCTTGGTAGTGAACCCGCTTCCGGCTTTGACCCGATCCTTGGTTGGGGTAAATACGGTAATCCGTTATTCCAATCTACCCTATTAAAAAGAGATAAAGAATTAAATTTTGTTGGCGACTTAGCGACAAAATGGCGCTTAACCAATAATAAACTGACCTGGATTGTCACTTTAAGAAACGACGTTCAATTCAGTGATGGTACTCCACTGACAGCAGAAGATGTCGCTTTCACTTACAATCAAATTTTACAGCAAAGCAGCACCCATGATCTCAGTGCATTAAAAATGGCAGAGCCTTTAACTCCTTATTCGGTAGCCTTCCATTTGACTCAATGTGACATTACATTTCTAGACCGATTCTCCTCTATTGGAATCGTTCCAAAACACGTTTATCAACAGCAAGATAATAGCTTTCGTTATGGCTCATCCCCGGTAGGCTCTGGTCCTTATGTCCTAACCAAGTGGGTAAAAAACCAGTACGTTAGTATGAAATTGAATCCATATTATTATGGGAAAACACCTCATTTCTCACAGTTAATCGCTGTTTTTGGAAGTGAAGAGTCTCGTTTTATTCAACTAAAAACACACCAATTAGATTTAAGTGTTGTACCTCAACGCTATGCAAATCAAACACTCAAAGGCTATAAGCTATGGTCAGTACCGACACTAGATAATCGTGGTATTGTCTGGCCAATGCACTACAACAAAAATGCTGAAATGACTTACATCACAGCCGACCCTGCCATAAGGGAAGTATTTGATTACTTAATTGATAAGCAATTAATTGTAGATAAATTATTAGATGGTTATGCAACACCTGCGTATTCCATCGCAGATAATATGCCTTGGGGTTTGGATACCCAAGATATTACTTCTAAAAAAGTAAACCTAAGCCATGCTAACGCTTTGCTTGCACAAGCGGGTTGGAGTGACAGTAATAATAATGGGACGCTAGATAAACAAGGTCATGAAGCTGCTTTTTCTCTGCTGTATAAAGCAGGAGATAGTGTCAGAGAACAGCTGGCATTAGCAATCAGTTCAATGGCGGCTAAAGTCGGTATTAACATTAATGTTAAAGGTCTCGAATGGAATGATATTGCCCTCCAAATGACGACAACTCCCGTCCTTATGGGCTTTGGTAGTCACTCTGCAAGTGAAGTAACTTATGTTTATCACTCTCGTTATGCGCATACTGATTTCTATAACTCAGGCGGTTATCGAAATCCACAGGTCGACTCAGCGATTGATAAAGCCCTTAAAGCACCATCATGGGATGCATCATTGCCTTTTTGGCAACAAGCACAACAGCAGATACAACAAGATCGCCCATGGACTTGGTTAGTTAATATTCAGCACCTTTATATGGCTAAAAATTGCTTAGATTTAGGAAAACCAATTACTGAACCACATGATCATGGCTGGCCGCTAACCGCAAATATCGAAGAGTGGCGTTGGACGTGTCAATAAACACCCAACATTCAAGTCGTGTGTGCGTAAGTTTAACTCGCCTTGTGATTCAACTGTGTTTGGCTCTTGTAATGATAACGCTACTCTTGGCGTTATCACCGATTGATCCCATCAGTGCGTATTTTGATGGTAACGCGCTCGCTGTGTTTGGTGAGCGAAAAATACAGCTTATCGAACAACTAGGCCTAAACCAAACCGCCTTGGAGCGCATGATAGATTTTACGACGTCATTACTGTCAGGTGATCTTGGTTACTCTTATCACTATCAAGAGCCAGTCAGTGAGATCATTTGGCAACGCAGTCGTTATTCCATCATGCTAATGGCTAGCGCGAGTGCTTTATCACTTATCCTTGGCTATACCATGGGGCTGTTACTTGGTTTATTTCCGACAAAGAAATGGAGTAACGTTTTTACTCACATCACATTAATGATGAATGCCATCCCTAGTTTTTGGGTTGGTTTAATCCTAATCAGTGTTTTTGCTATAAAATTAGTTTGGTTTCCTATCGGCGGTGTTTCTCCTTTAGGAATTGATCCTGAGAGTTTATCTTTATATGAAAAAGCACCTTACTTCGTATTACCATTAGTGACCTTATGCTTTAGCTTAATGGCACCCATTATTTTACATACGAGAGAAAAGGTCATTGAAGTGAGTCATAGCCAGCATGTGCAATATGCTCGCCTTCATGGTCAATCTATTTTCTCTATTGTTCGGTACCATTTATTAAGAAACACCCTGGTCCCAGCTTTAGTCATTCAATTAGCGGGGTTCTCTGAATTATTAAGTGGATCAGTCATTGTTGAAACCGTCTTTAATTTTCCAGGCATAGGGCAAACCTTAGTAAAAGCAGGCCTTAGTGGAGATACGCCACTGCTGCTGGGGATCACTTTTTGTTGTGCCATCTTTGTTTTTATCGGTAATGCCCTAGCCTCGCTACTCAGTAAGCGGCTCTCTTTGTCCGCCTCATTTTAACCTTAAAGAATATTTATTATGTTAAAGAAGCATCTTCCTTTAACCTTATTTTGTCTTTTATTACTGATTTCCCTCTCTTGGCAAAATAATGGCGAGAACATTGATTTATTCAATAAAAACCTTATGCCAAACGCCCATTATTGGTTTGGAACCGACTGGTTAGGCAGAGATGTCTTTAGCCGAACTCTCAAAGCGCTTTTATTCAGCCTTGCTATGGGAGGGCTAGCCTCTCTCTTCTGCTCATTGCTTTCGATGTGTTTGGCTTTGATTGGAAATATCAATGCAACTTGTAGCTACCTAATTAATACTCTAATTGATGTATGGAGTGCTTTACCACACATCTTAGTCATGATTGTACTGTCCATTTTAGTTGGTGGTGGTTTTGAAGGGTTAGTGGTTGCTATTACCTTTAGTCATTGGCCTAAATTGACGCGCTTGCTTAAAGTTGAAATTGAACAGTTACGCCAAAAGCCTTATGTATTGCATTCACTGGCTTTTGGGCACTCTAAATTGCACAGCTATGTAACGCATTTAACGCCTCACCTTTTGCCACAAATGCTAACCGGAATGTTAGTCTTATACCCTCAAGCATTAGTTCATGGCGCCGGATTGACGTTTTTAGGCTTTGGTATTGAACCGTCCACGCCCTCCATGGGGGGAATGCTCTCTGAAGCAAGTAAATACTTACTTAGTGGCCAATGGTGGCTGGCTTTATTCCCGGGGATAATGTTAATCATTAGCTCATTACTGCTGATGCAAATTGGCGCTAATACAAGAAAATAAGGAGCTGGCAATGATTCAAATTAGTGCACTACATATCAAACAAAAAGATCACCAAATCCCGCTGCTCAGCAACCTTTCTTTATCTATTGATAAAGGTGAAGTTTTAGCGATCATCGGAGCCAGTGGTTGTGGAAAAAGTGTATTAATTAACACCATTATGAACTCCCTCTCTTCTGATTTCAGCGTCACAGGAGAGATTAATATTGATCCAACAATACGAATGGCTTTAGTTCCACAGTACATTGATGCTTTAAATCCGACAGCAAAAATTGGTTCCCAACTAGCGCAATTTGACCCTACAAAAAAATGGTATCAACGCAAAAATACAACCGCTATTCACAAGGCTCTCACTTTTGCTCAATTACCTCAATCTGTCGCTAGTTTGTACCCTTATCAATTATCAGGAGGTATGGCGAAACGAGTGCTCTCTGCGCTGGCTTTCATTCAAAACCCAGACGTTATTATTGCTGATGAACCAAGCTGTGGTATCAATGATGAATATGTTGAACCTTTATTTCAGCACTATCAACACCTCGCTCATAATGAGAAAAAAGGTGTCATCATCATCAGTCATGACTTAAAGCACGTTATTGATATTGCCGATCGAATTCTTGTATTAAATAATAATGATGATGGAAACCAACTGTCATCCATAGAGTACACGAGCCCAAAACACATTAAGGAAGGAAAAAGCCAACCATACAGCCAAGCGTTATGGAAAGCCTTACCTAGCCACTGGGAATAATATGATTCAATTACTTAACACCTGTATTCACTACAAAAATAAACCACTTTCGCTGCCCAATATCAACCTAGAACAGGGAGAGATTCTAGGACTCTCAGGGATCAGTGGCAGCGGTAAATCAACCGTCGCCATGCTATTGGCTGGTTTTATGACTCCTAACTCAGGGAGTGTAACGATACCTGAATACAACAAAAACACACCTAATCCAGTTCAATGGATTGGCCAACATCCAGAACGCTCATTCAATCCTAAGTGGACATTATTACGATCTTTAAAAGAGAGCTTTCGTGATAATCCTTTTGATGAATACCTAGAGCGCTTTAGTATTGATAAAGAGTGGTTGTCTCGTTATCCAGCAGAACTATCTGGCGGACAGCTACAACGTTTAGCTTTATGTCGCGCATTATTGCCCACAACTCAATACTTACTGTGTGATGAGATCACAGCTCAACTCGATCCCATTACTCAAAAAACAATTTGGGAACAACTACTGCAACTGTGTCAGGAAAAAAACATGGGACTTTTAATTATTTCTCATGAAAAAGCCTTACTTAACTCTATTTGTCATAAAATAATTACTATTAATTAAGAAGTTTTATTCAAAGATATCGACCTGTTTTTAGAATAAATTTTCTACTTATATTTAACAAATTTAAAACCCTAAAAAAGTTCTATTTTTCATTATATTTCTGTTGCCAAGTCTAAAATATAGGATTAATATCCAGATCATAAAGCGTTCAAAAATCTTCTCTAAAGTTAATCTATTTTTCATATTCATGTTCACTCAAATTAGATTACCTTTACTGTAAATATGAGTACTTAACTCAACACTGCCGTAATTTAGGCAATTACAATTTATTTAGAATACTTATCTCTCTAGTTTTAAACTGGAGATGTTTGCTATTTATTTTCATTACTTCTTTTGAGGAAAATATGCCATAGCGGCAGGGTTAAATATGCCTGAAATAAATACATCCCCCTCTGGTTGGTTAGCAGACATATCCCTTTTCTATGAAAAAAGAAGCTCAAATACCAAACTAGTTCGTCGTGAACAAGTTGGTCCATTAATGGTGCAGCGTCCTTTTTATCCAGAAACTGGGGTTTCTCATACCTATTTACTTCACCCACCCGGTGGCGTAGTCGGTGGTGATCAACTCAATATTAATATTCATGTTGCACCAGAGGCTCACTCATTAATAACAACACCAGGGGCCACTAAGTTTTATCGTAGCTCTGGCGCAACATCAAGCCAAACACAGCGCTTAAATGTCGAAGAAAAAGGCTTCTTAGAGTGGTTACCTCAAGAAAACATTTTTTTCCCAGATAGCCAAGCACACTTAAATACTCAAGTTGCTCTACATAAAAATTCGCATTTTATTGGTTGGGAAATGAACTGCTTTGGCCGCCCTGTACTCAATGAGATTTTTGAAAAAGGCATGGTGACAGGGCGAACCAACATTAACGTTGATGGCAAATTACTGCTTTCAGAGTCCATGTATATCGACGCCATTAATGAAATTAAGCACGCAGCAGGAATGCGAGATTACCCAATGCTTGGAAATCTGTATATCTACCCTGCATCTGAAACACTAGAAGATAAATTAAGAACACTGATTAATGAACATTTCCATGAACAAACTGGGTTATTTGGCAATAGCGATCCTATTTGTGGAATTACTGAAATTGATGGCTTATTGGTTATCCGTTATTTAGGCCACCAAACAGAGCCAATGATGGCGTGTTTCAGCACTCTATGGCAACACACTCGCCAACATTGGTTAGGCTCCTTACCCGAAGTCCCACGCATCTGGGCTACATAATTAGTTGGAATAGCAATGGAATTAACACCAAGAGAAAAAGACAAACTGCTGCTTGCTTCTGCGGGCATGATCGCTGAAAGACGTAAGGCGCGTGGACTAAAACTGAATTATCCAGAATCTATCGCCTTAATCTGTTTTGAAATTATGGAAGGCGCACGTGACGGACGCACAGTGGCTGATCTAATGAACTACGGTCGTACTATTTTAACCGCTGATGATGTAATGGAAGGCGTCCCTGAGATGATCCCAGATGTTCAGGTTGAATGTACTTTCCCTGACGGAACTAAACTCGTTTCAATTCACGATCCTATTGTTTAAGGAGCAAATGATGATCCCTGGCGAATTAAGAGTTAATAACGACCTAGGTCAAATAGAATTGAACGTGGGCCGCACAACACACACATTATCTGTCGCAAATTACGGCGACCGCCCTATTCAAGTTGGCTCTCATTACCATTTTTATGAAGTTAATGAAGCGCTTCATTTCGACCGTGAGCCAACAAAAGGCTTCCGTTTAAATATCCCTGCGGGCATGGCGATTCGTTTTGAACCCGGCCAACGTCGCACCATTGAACTGGTTGAATTTGCAGGTAAACGTGAAATCTACGGTTTCCAAGCCGCAATCATGGGTAATGTCGATAAGCACATCACTGCAACAATTCCTGACGATAAAGAGGTGAAGTAATGGCGCATATTTCTCGTACGGCTTATGCCAATATGTTTGGGCCGACAACAGGCGACCGCCTTCGTCTAGCAGACACTGAACTGTTTTTAGAAGTAGAAAAAGATTTTACAACCTACGGCGAAGAAGTGAAATTCGGCGGTGGTAAAGTGATCCGTGATGGCATGGGTCAAAGCCAAGTGGTTAATAGTGAATGCGTTGATGTGGTTATTACCAACGCATTAATTCTCGATCACTGGGGAATTGTTAAAGCCGATATCGGTATTAAAGATGGTCGCATCTTTGGTATTGGTAAAGCGGGTAATCCGGATGTTCAACCGAATGTCGATATCGTTGTTGGTCCAGCAACCGAAGTGGTCGCTGGTGAAGGCAAAATCATTACCGCTGGTGGCGTTGATACGCATATTCACTTTATCTGCCCTCAACAAGCGGAAGAAGGCTTAACTTCTGGTGTCACTACCTTTATTGGCGGTGGTACAGGCCCAGTAGCTGGTACCAATGCAACCACGGTAACGCCAGGTATTTGGAACATACACCGCATGTTAGAAGCGGTTGATGATTTACCCATTAACGTAGGTCTATTTGGTAAAGGCTGCGTAAGTAAACCTGAAGCACTGCGTGAACAAATTGAAGCCGGTGCAATGGGGTTAAAAATCCATGAAGACTGGGGCGCAACACCTGCTGCTATTCATAACTGCTTAAACGTGGCTGATGAAATGGACATTCAAATTGCCATTCACTCAGATACCTTGAATGAAGGTGGTTTTTACGAAGAAACGGTTAAAGCCATTGGTGATCGTGTTATTCACGTATTCCACACCGAAGGCGCTGGCGGTGGTCACGCTCCAGATGTGATTAAGTCAGTGGGCGAACCTAATATTTTACCGGCATCAACCAACCCAACCATGCCATACACCATCAATACCGTTGATGAACATTTGGATATGTTGATGGTCTGCCACCACTTAGATCCATCTATTCCAGAAGATGTGGCTTTTGCGGAATCTCGTATTCGTCGTGAAACCATTGCTGCTGAAGATATTCTTCATGATATGGGCGCAATCTCGGTGATGTCATCGGACTCACAAGCGATGGGCCGTGTTGGTGAAGTGATTATTCGTACTTGGCAGTGTGCGAATAAAATGAAACTTCAACGTGGTATTTTAGAAGGTGATAACGAGCATAACGATAACGAACGAATTAAACGTTACGTGGCTAAATACACCATCAACCCAGCGATTGCTCATGGTATTTCACATGAAGTTGGCTCTGTTGAAAAAGGCAAACTGGCTGATTTAGTGTTATGGAACCCAGCATTTTTTGGTGTAAAACCGGCGCTTGTTATGAAAAGTGGTTTAGTCGCTTACGCCCCTATGGGTGACATCAATGCCGCAATTCCAACACCACAGCCGGTACATTATCGCCCAATGTTCGCCTGTTACGGCAAAGCGAAATTCAAGTCTTCAATGATCTTCCTATCTCAAGCAAGTATCGAAGCGGGTGTGCCTGAGAAGTTGAATCTACAAAGCCAAATTGGTGAAGTAAAAGGGTGTCGTAACATCTCGAAAAAATCGATGATTCATAACAGTTATACACCAAATATTGAATTAGACAGCCAAACCTATGAAGTAAAAGCCGATGGCGTTCCTCTTGTATGCGAACCAGCAACAGAGTTACCAATGGCACAACGTTATTTCTTATTCTAACCCCCTGCCTCGCTGGTTTTCTACCTATTTACCGGCGGGGCACTTTTTAGAGTGAACAACCATGATTAAATTTACTCACCTTGTACATCACCATCATGATGAGCATCATAACGGTGAAGAACATACGCACAACACCGCTGAACTAACCATTTGTTTAACGATGCAAGAGCGCACCAAAAGTCGCCTAAAAGTGACCTTAAGTGATGGCTCTGAAGCGGGTCTATTTTTACCTCGTGGCACCGTATTAAAAGAGCACGATATCGTTGAAAGTGACGATGGTATTCAAGCGATTATCACCGCTGCTGAAGAAACCGTATCAACGGTTTACAGCGACGACTTATTGCTACTTGCAAAAGCGTGTTATCACTTAGGTAACCGTCACGTTCCTCTACAAGTTGAAGCTGGTTGGTGCCGCTACCTACACGATCACGTACTGGATGACATGGTGCAACGCTTAGGGCTAAACGTAAAAGTTGAGCAAGCGAAATACCAACCAGAGCCAGGTGCTTACGGTGGCTCAAGTGCAGGCTCACACGATGGTCATCACCACTAAGGGCGGCCATTGTGTTAGAGGATTTACGGCTCTACCAATTAATTAGCCCATCGTTACCCGTTGGCTCATTCACCTATTCGCAAGGATTAGAATGGGCGATTGAAAAAGGTTGGGTGACTAATGTGACTGAGCTAAAACATTGGTTGAATAATCAATTGATGGACAGCTTAGCGACGTTAGAGCTGCCTGTTTTAGCTAAATTAACTCAATTACTGCAGCAAGAAGAGTGGCAACACGCTCAAGATTGGTGTGATTTTATTATTGCCAATCGAGAAACCAAAGAGTTACGACTTGAAGAAAGACAAAGAGGACTCGCCTTCTCTATGTTATTGCCAAAATTAGGGATCGAATTAAATCAAACCACCCTGCCAATGGTAAAACAAACTCAAGTTGCCGCTTTTGCGTTAGCCGCTAACCATTGGAACTTAACACCAACTAAACTCGCCGCAGCGTATGCGTGGGGATGGTTAGAAAATGCCGTGATCGTTGGTATTAAGTTGGTTCCATTAGGGCAAAGTGCCGGACAACAGTTGTTATTAGAAATGGCAGAGGTTATCCCACAAGCAGTAGAAAAATCACAGCACTGGCCTGAACACCTGATTGGTAGCTTCACTCCAGCGCAAGTATTGGCAAGTTCTCGACACGAGAGCCAATACACTCGACTATTTAGATCGTGAGAAAATAAAATGCAAGATTACAAACAACCTTTACGTATTGGTGTTGGCGGCCCTGTTGGTTCAGGCAAAACAGCACTATTAGAAGTACTGTGTAAGACACTGCGCGATACATACCAAATCGCTGTAGTAACCAACGATATCTACACACAAGAAGATGCTAGGATCCTAACTCAAGCTGAAGCACTAGATGCGGACCGTATCATTGGTGTAGAAACCGGTGGCTGTCCTCACACTGCCATTCGTGAAGATGCATCAATGAACTTAGCGGCCGTTGAAGAGTTAGCACAACGCCATAAAAACCTTGATGTAGTATTTGTAGAAAGTGGTGGCGATAACCTAAGTGCAACTTTCAGTCCTGAATTAGCAGACTTAACCATCTATGTGATTGACGTCGCTGAAGGTGAAAAGATCCCACGTAAAGGTGGCCCAGGTATTACTAAGTCTGATCTATTGATCATCAACAAAATCGACTTAGCACCATACGTTGGTGCATCTCTTGAAGTAATGGAATCCGATACCGCTCGTATGCGCCCTACTCGCCCATACGTATTTGCCAATCTGAAAAAAGGCGTTGGCCTAGAAAAAATTATCGAGTTCATCGTTGATCGCGGCATGCTAGACATAAAATAATTACGCTAAGCAAGTTACGATAAACAAGCAACAATCGAATCCTTTCTAGATAAGACAAAGCCCTGATAATACTTATACCATAACTAAGTACTTATCAGGGCTTTTATTTTCAATCAATTATGCTAATGAACTTTAATCACTATCTTTTTAATCAATCCAGATTGAGATATTAAACACCCCGGTTTATGTGGCTCTTCAGGTAAGAACACAGCAAACATTTTAGGGTGCATAATGACTTCATTACACTGATTCATGCTTTCAACTAAGTAAAAATCGTTTTCTTCATCGTAAGATTTAGCGATTGGATTTGCCGCATCTTCCAATGAGTATTGAATCCGCTCTTCGCCATGAATTAAGCATTGTACATCGATGTATTCTTTATGCACTTCAGCTTGCTTACTGCTTGCTTCACCTGTTTCAAATTCCATTACATTAGCAAAAATTCGCTCACCATCAATAATGTGCTTTCCTGTTGGCAAGGCTTCTAAATCTGTCTCATTTAAATAGGCTAAACATTGTTGAATCACACTTGGTAAATACTGGTTTGTTTTTTGATGTTCAATATGACCGTAAATCATAAACTGTCCTTAAAAGAGCCTTTAAGTAAATGCAAAGGCTCAAAGTAAATTATCAATTATGCTTTTGCTGCTGATTTTGAATTCTTGTCTTTCGTTGCACTTAACTCATCAATTTCGTCGTTATTTAAATTATTTTTAAACATCGGTGCCGTTAAATAACCAACAATAACCACCATCAACGTCCCGATAACACCGTAGAAGAAGAAGTTTAAATCCGTAGCAGAACGAACCCACAACACTGTAGCGATACTTGCAACAACACCTAATAACGCACTGTTTGCATTTGCACGGCGGATAAAGATGCCTAGCATAAATAATCCTGTCATTGGCCCCCCCATCAAGCCAAGTAAGCTGTTAAACGCATCCCAGATTTCACTCTCATTCGACATAATCAAATAAGTAGAAGCAACAACACCCAAAATACCAGCGACAACCGTTAAGGTTCTACCCACTCTTAGTTTCTGCTCAGAGGTTGGATTTTTACTTACTTTTTCATAAATATCAGAGGTAAAACACGCGGCAATACTATTCAAGCTACTTGAAATACTTGATTGTGATGCAGCAAAAATAGCGGCAATAATCAGACCTGCAACACCGACAGGCATTTGAGAAATAATATAGAAAGGTAAGATACCACCGGTATTAAAATCAGCAGGAAGCAGCTCAGGATTTTGAGTGTAGTAAGCAAATAGTGCAGAGCCAACCGCAAAGAAGAACACAGGAACACAAGCAACTAATTTTGCATTCGTGATCAGTGCTTTTTTCGTCTCATCAATATTATCGGTAACGATATAACGTTGAACAACATCTTGGCTTGCCGTAAATTGTTGTAAAGAGGCAAAGAAAAAACCAATCATCAATACCGGAATCGTACTTTCAGTCCAACTCCAACTAAATTGCTCAGCTGGGAAGTATTTGTTCGCTTGATTTGACATGCTAAACACTTCAACAATGCCGCCATCTACGTTAAAACAGATAACAACAAAGATAAGAATAGCCGCAATAGAAAGCATAATACCTTGAATTACATCGGTCCAAATAACTCCTTCAATACCACCAAGGAAGGTATAGATAATACAAAGAACACCAATTAAGAAGACAATCATTAACGGGCTAATATCGATGAATGGCATTAGTGCTAATGCGGTTAAATAAGTAACGATTGCAATACGACCAATATGGAACAACATAAAAGAAATACTGCCAAACAAACGCATTCTTACGTCAAAACGTCTTTCTAAATATTCATAAACAGAAGTAAGATTCAACTTTCTAAAAAAAGGAATGTAGAACCAAAAGACAATAGGAAGAATAGCAATAGCAACATATTGACCAATCAAAAAGGTCCAGTCACTGGTGTACGCTTTTGCCGGAATAGACATAAATGTGATAGAACTTAATGTAGTAGCAAAAACGCTGAAACCAGCCGCCCAACCGGGGATCCGCCCTCCTGCTTTAAAGTAATCATCAGCGGATTTCTGACGACGCGCAAAATAAACACCCACAGCCATAATTGCCGCTAAATAGACAAAAAGAGCGATGTAATTTAATGTACCAAATGATTGTGCTTCCATTCGAATATACCTTGTATAATTTTTGTAGGGTTAAGTTTCTATTTCTTATAAGTTCTTACTCAATGTATTGTGTTAGCCCAATGAGCAACGCCAATCAATCCTGCATCAGCGCCACAACGAGCATGCTGAACCTTGGTTTGGTATGGTGAAGGTTGTTGTACTAGGTAGTGCTGTACACGTTCTAAATAATGAGGAGCAAGACCAACACTGCCACCTAAAGTAACCAATTCAATGTCTAGAACCATTTTTAAATCGGCGATTAAATGTGCGATAGCTTTTGCAGAGCGATTAACGATATCTATTGCATTCGGATCATTTTGAGTGAAATGCTTGAAGACTATTTCACCTGTGCAGTCATCACCAAAAAAGGATTTTCCGGCTTCTCCTATCGCCGTTCCTGAAGCAATACTTTCAACACAGCCTTGTCGACCACAACCACATATCGGTCCATTAGGATCAGCAAGTGTATGTCCAGCGTGACCTGCGATACCATTAGCACCAATAAGCAGATCATTATTAATAACAACACCCGCACCAACCCCTGTTGATACCGTAATAAAAGCCATATTGACCATATTTAGCTCAATCGTTTGGTATTCGGCCCATGCTGCAGCTTGTGCATCGTTAATCACAGTTGTTGGTTTTTCTGTAATTTTTTCAATAACTTCTCTTAATGGATAGTTATTTAATCCACCAAGGTTTACAGGATTTAACGCCGTTAGTATTCCGTCTTTAATGATCCCCGTTGAAGCAACGGCAACTATTGTAACTTCGCTAATAAATGGCGTTAATAACCTCTCTAATGCCTTATCCATATCTTCAGGGTGACTAGAAGAAGGGGTTGCTATTTGCTGGCAGCGAATCACTTTTCCTGATTCAATGATTGCCGCCGCAATTTTAGTTCCACCAATATCTACCGCTAAGCAAGACTTCATGCGATGTCCTTAATCATGTTTTTCTTACCAAGTTCAACTTCAGATTTAAACCAACCACAAATATGCTCAATACGTGTAATCGCTGAACCAACAGTGACGCAAGATGCTCCAGCTTCTATTGCCTCTCTAGCCAATTGCGGTGAATTAAAACGCCCTTCTGCCATAACAAAACACCCTTGATTTGCTAACTGTTGGATAAACGGAAAGTCTGGTTCTGCTGGAGTAGTTGGGGTCGTATAACCTGATAGTGTCGTTCCTATAATTTCAACACCAAGATCATGACAGAACATTCCTTCTTCATAAGTCGAAGAATCCGCCATAACTAAACACCCTAAGCTTTGAATTTTTTTCACTAACTCTTCAACAGATACAGGGCGAGGTCGATGAGTCGCGTCTATCGCAATGATGTCAGCCCCTGCCTCTTTTAATGCAATGACATCCTCAATATAAGGCGTAATTCGGACCTCAGAATCATCAAGGTCACGCTTAATAATTCCAATAATAGGGACCGACACATGAGGTCTTACTGCTTTTAGATTATCAATACCTTCTATTCTTAGACCAACCGCCCCTCCTTCAATGCTTGCCATTGCCATAGCAGCGACAATTTCAGGTTTATCCATAGGGCCATCATCAACAGGCTGACATGATGAAACGAAACCTTGCGATAATGCATTCAGTGTTTTGTTGATATTGCTTCCCATAAAGCCAAACTCCAAATTTCACAACAGTACAATAGTATTGCTCCAATATATATTTATGGAGTTATACTTCAACATAAAGGTATGAAAATGGAGATCTAGATCTCCTAAAAAATAAAAACCATAAAATAAAAAAGAACAAAGATCCTTATTTATAAGGTTTTTAATTGATTGAAATCTGACATTACTGTATTTTTCTCTTTATGATTTTCGGAGTGTTACTCCAATAAAATTAAATATTTGATTGATAAGGCAGAAAAATGAACAGTGAAAATGCTCAAAATAATCAGTATATGATTACTAATGTTGATGTATTTGATGGTCAAAAAATAGAAGAAAAACAGGCTATTATTATCAATAATGATTTAATTTCATCTATCATCCCAATGGAAAAAGCACACTCTTTGACGATAAAGAGCATAGATGGGCATGGTGCATTAGCAACTGCTGGCTTTATTGATATTCAACTTAATGGTTGTGGTGGCGTGTTACTAAATACAGACATTAATTTATCTACCTTAGATACGATGAATAAGACCAATGTGAAATATGGCACCACTCAGTATTTACCAACACTGATCACCAGTACTGAAGCCGATCTCAATAACACTTTATCGTTAATGACCCGTTTTGATAATGCAGAACAAGAAGGTGTATTGGGGCTTCATCTTGAAGGACCTTTCATTAGCATTGAGAAAAAAGGGGCTCACCAAGCGAAATACATTCGAGAGCTAGACTTAGTAACAGCTCAACGACTTGCAAAACATAGCTCTCACATAAAGGTATTAACGCTTGCTCCAGAACATATTAAACAAGACGTTTTAGATTGTTTAACAGAGGCAGGGATTACCGTTTCTATTGGACATACCAATGCAACTTACGAGCAAGTCAATGCACGCTCTGGCTTTAGCATGGCAACGCATTTATATAATGCAATGACGCCTCTTTGCTCAAGAGAGCCTGGTGTAGTTGGTTATATTTTCGATAAAAAGCCTCATGCAGGCATTATTGTGGATGGCATTCATGCCTCTTACCCATCGGTTCGAATTGCCCACCAACAACTAAAAGAAAAACTCTTCCTAGTTACCGATGCAGTAACCCCAGCAGGGACAGATTTAGTTGAATTTGATATGGCAGGAACTCAAGCCTATGTGACAGATGGAAAATGTCATTATGAAGATGGAACTATTGCAGGAGCTGCAATTACCATGATTGATGGGGTTAGAAATCTAATTAATCATGTGGGTTTATCAAAAGAAGAAGCATTAAGAATGGCCAGTTTATACCCTGCTCAAGCATTGAAAATAGATGATCAATATGGACAGTTAAAAGACAACTATAAAGCGAACATAACCCTTATCGACAGTAATAATGACATTACTACAACGATTCAAATGGGCAAACTAGTTTATCAGAAATAAAAAATAGGCCGTGAATATACCTTAATATTCACGGCCTAATTATTGTATATGACCAGAAACTTATGATTGATTACAAAGCGCTTCTGTCGTTTTTAACTTATTGGCTTTTGCCCCACTAATGTCGCGTTTCACTAGTAATGTATAAATTAAATCTAATACAAACAACTGCGATATCTTAGTACCAATAGAGTCACCTTGAAGTTGTCCCTGCCTGTTGCCGTTCACTAATACATAATCAGAATATTTAGTGATATCCGAACGGGGATTATGTGTAATAGCTATCGTCGTCGCCCCATTCTCTTTTGCTAGACGTAATGCTTTGGTTGTTTCCACTGAGTTACCCGAGTGGCTAAGACCTACTGCAAAATCTCCCGGTTGCATTAACGATGACTTAATATACATAAAATGGTTATTGGTAAATGCATCCACATTCAAACCAATTCGCATAAATTTATGCTTTGCACTTTCAGCAGTTAAGCCTGATGAACCCACACCAAAAAAGTAAATCGCTTTCGCATCTTTTAGCGCTTCTGACACCGATTCCAAAGATTGAAAATTAAGAAGATTCATGGTTTCAGACAACACGCTTTCAATGGTTGACTGAAGTTTATGCCCTATCACTTCTGCATTATCTTCTGCGGTTACATCCGTATCAAAAATCTCCTTCTCTCTCCCTTGAAGGTTAGAGACCTCTATCGCCAACTCCATTTTGAAATCTTGATAGCCTTTAAAGCCTAATGTGCGACAAAAACGAATGATCGTTGCATCACCTGCATTAACGATCTGTGATAACTCTGCAATTGAATGCTTACTCACTTGAGTCGCATTAGACATAACATAATCAGCAATACGCTTTGAAGACGGCGTTAGGCTATTATAAAGACTGCCTATAGTATCGATGATGTTGCCCGCTTTTATTTGAATATTATGGTTGGACATCAGTAAATAACCCTTGAATAAAACACCTTATACATTCCATTTTGTCACGTCACCTCTAATTTGTGAAGTGTAACTCCATAATTATTATTCCTCTTTTCGACACTAAAAAAGGATAAATTCGACGCATATAAAAATAATTCGTTCTAAATTACCCTTTATAGATCACATTTACAGCATCGAACTATGATTTCCATATTGCCAAATGAAACTTTACTCCATAAAATTAGTTTAACTCCAGTATTGATATTTAAATGAAGAATAACGTCAAGAGATAAACTAACGAGGCTTAAATGAAAAAGTTAACCGGTTTAATTGCTGCTCCACATACACCTTTTGATTCTTCAAACAACGTAAATTTTGAAGAGATTGATAAAATCGCCAAGCATTTAATCAAAGATGGCGTAAAAGGCATTTATGTATGTGGTACAACGGGTGAAGGCATTCACTGTAGTGTTGAAGAGCGTAAAGCGATTGCTGAACGTTGGGTAAGCGCTTCTAATAATCAATTAGATATCATTGTACATACAGGCGCATTAAGCATTGTTGATACTTTAGAGCTTACACGTCATGCAGATACACTGGATATTTTAGCAACTTCAGCTATTGGGCCATGTTTCTTCAAACCGGGCGGCGTGGCTGATCTCGTTGAATATTGTGCAACTATCGCAGCAGCAGCACCATCAAAAGGCTTCTACTATTACCATTCAGGCATGTCTGGTGTAAATTTAAATATGGAAGAATTTTTAATCCAAGCTGATAAACGCATTCCTAATTTATCAGGCCTTAAATTTAACAGCGGTGATCTATACGAATATCAACGCTGCCTTCGCGCTTGTGATGGTAAATTTGATGTCCCGTTTGGTGTTGATGAACATCTGCCTGGCGCACTTGCTGTTGGTGCCAAAAGTGCAGTAGGCAGTACTTATAACTACGCAGCTCCTCACTTTAACTCAATCATTGATGCATTTAATCGTGGTGATCAAGAAGCTGTCTTTAATAAGATGACAAATGTTATTGAGCTTATTCGTGTATTAGTTGATTTTGGTGGTGTAGCAGCAGGTAAAGTAGCTATGGAACTTCATGATATTAATGCTGGAGACCCTCGTTTGCCATTGATGCCACTGAGCGCAGAACAAAAAGTCACTGTAGTAAATAGAATGAGATCTGCTGGTTTCATTCAATAAAATACAACCATCCTTTTGCTCTAAAGCTGAAAAACTTCCCCCTACGTTTTTCAGCTTTTTTTTGATCTATGTTTTCCCTTTTTCAACGTGTAAAATCAATCTTAGTTATCATTTTAAAATGGAAAATTTAATGAAAGTATATGATTGTTGTGAAATGGTTCGTGAGTTGTATTCATTAATTGGTAGTGGCGATCAGGGTTACATTCCTCAAGCAATTACCTGTGCAGTTAAATCATTAAATGATATTGCCGCTGACGAAGCACTTCCAAAAGCCACTCGTGAAAAAGCCGCATTTGCTGCTGCAAACTTATTAATTTCAGATTTTGAGGATGAGTAATGACACCTGAAAAAGTAGCTACAATGGATCCAATTATGTTGATGAGTATCGTTAACATGAAAATTCGAGATGAGTTTGGAGATCTTTATTGCTTAGTTAAGTTCTATGAACTAGATCAGAATGTATTAATTAAACGATTATCTGAAGCAGGCTTCGAATATTTAGAAGAAGCAAAACAATTTAGATAAAATATAAATTAAAAGGGAAATATATTTCCCTTTTAATTTTCTATATCCCCTCGCCTTCCATTACAATGAAAATTTAAACGCAAATTCTTATTATTAACTAATAACAAATAATATAAAAAGAGATGTTGATCCCATATCATTTTAATAAGAAAATACTATAAACCTTATTTGAACACATCGGAATAGTGATATTTATTCCACTTTAAAAATAAGAGCGGAACAAAAAACAAAAACATAAGAATCAATAATTTAATTTAATAAACTACACTTTTATTACGATTAAATATCAATTCAACCTCGATTTAATATAAAAAACAAAAAATAGAAACACTTTGTTACATTTGTAAAATCAGAATTTTCAAATATCCATGATAATTTTATTTTTCTTTATACTCATCGTTAATTAAGTATTTAATTAATAGATTACCCACCAATTAAAAGTGAATTATGTATGGCATTACTAACAAATAAAATGAAGCTAAACACTATTGCATTAGCATTATTGGGAGCAGGTTTCTCTGTTCAAGCAAATGACATGACAAACCCAGATGGCGGTGTTGTTGTTGGCTATTGGCATAACTGGTGCGACGGTCGTGGTTACCAAGGTGGCAACGCTCCTTGTATGGCATTAAAAGAAACAAACCCTATGTATAATGTTGTTGATATTTCATTTATGAAAGTCTACGACACTTCCGAAGGTCGTATTCCGACCTTTCGCCTTGACCCAACAGTGGGTTTAAGTGAAGCTGAGTTTATTGAACAAATTCAAGAGTTGAATACTCAAGGTCGCTCTGTATTAATCGCACTTGGCGGTGCAGACGCTCATATCGAATTAAAGCGTGGGGATGAAATACCATTTGCAGACGAAATTATCCGCTTAGTTGAACTATATGGTTTCGATGGTTTAGATATCGATTTAGAACAAGCAGCTGTAACTGCTGCCGATAACCAATGGGTAATTCCAGAAGCACTAAAAATAGTAAAAGATCATTATAGATCGCAAGGGAAGAATTTTCTTATTACGATGGCTCCAGAATTCCCTTACCTAAAAACTGGTGACAAATACGTTCCTTATCTTGAGCGTTTAGAAGGGTATTACGATTGGATTAACCCACAATTCTATAACCAAGGTGGCGATGGCATTTGGGTTGATGAAGAGAACGCATGGATTACTCAAAACAGTGACACAATGAAAGAGAAGTTTATCTACTACATCTCTGACTCATTGATCAACGGTACTCGTGGTTTTCACAAAATCCCTCACGACAAACTTGTTTTTGGTATCCCAACAAATAATGATGCAGCAGCAACAGGATTTGTAAAAGAACCCCAAGATCTTTACAACGCATTTGATGCTCTAAAGCAGCAGGGCCAACCTTTACGTGGTGTGATGACTTGGTCTATTAACTGGGATATTGGTACTGATTCTGTCGGTACTCCATATAACAGCAGCTTTATTAATGCTTACGGCCCATATATTCACAGTCAAACGCCACCACCACCAGTGGTTGGTAAACCAGTATTTACAGGATTAACTGATACACGAGTTCCACACGGTACTGTATTTGATTCATTAGCGGGAGTTACCGCAATGGATAAAGAAGACGGTAACCTAACATCATCAATTACGGTTGAGGGCTCAGTGAATACACAAGTTCTTGGTGATAATGTACTTGCTTATAGCGTAACTGACTCTGATGGTAACGAAACGAAACAAGCTCGTAATATTGAAGTTTATAGTGCGCTTCCGGAGTTAATAGGCGTTGCAAACACAACCATTAAAATAGGCTCAGATTTCAACCCTCGAACTGACGTAAAAGCAACAGATGCTGAAGATGGAGACTTAACATCTCAGATCTCTATTGAAGGAACGGTAAATACTTCTCTTGCAGGTAAGTACACATTAACTTATTCAGTAACAGACAGTGCGAACCAAACTACAACAGCACAGCGTACAATTACGGTAAATGATGGTTCACAAGTTTGTGTTAACCCATGGAAAGCCGATCAAGTTTATTTAACTGACGAAACAGTAAGCCATAATGGAAAAACATGGCAAGCTGGCTGGTGGACACAAGGTGATGAACCGGGTGCAACCGGAGAATGGGGAGTTTGGAAACAAATTGGTGATAATGATTGTGGTGGTGTAACTCCAGAACCCGGTATTGAGTTAACGGCAAAAATCACAGATCTCAGCAATGAATATTCAATTGCAAACTCTACTGCTAACGTAACGTTTTCTATTACAACAAATAATACCGCTTCTGTAACGGTTGATATCATTGACCGTATGGGCAACAGCATTGCATCGGAATCAACCTCAATAACTGGTATTCAAGCTGTTTCTTTAACGTTAAACAACGTTGAAGCCGGTTATTACTCAATGCGTTTATTAGCATCGAACGCTGATGACTCAGTAGAGGAACGTTACAGCTTTAATCTAGTTTCTGAAGATACGCCAACCCCCCCCCCAACAGATATTCCTGTATATGAAGTAGGTAAAACATACGCCGATGGTGAACAAGTTCTAGGTTCTGATGGCAACATTTATCAGTGTAAGCCTTGGCCATACACACCATGGTGCTCAAGTGCATCTTATGCTCCAGCTGAAAGCCAATACTGGGCTGACGCTTGGGATAAGGTATAAAGAAAAGCACTAAAATATACAAACGTATTTCAAAGTAACACATAGAAAAAAGCCAGCATATCAATGCTGGCTTTTTATATTTAACTCATTTTATTAATGCCGTAACGGGTATTAGAATGATGCCCAAAGAACGGTAATCACCAAAATAGGACAAACAAATTTCACATACAGAGGCCAGATCTTACCAAAGAAGCCTTGCTGAAATTCTGGGTAACCTTGCTCAAGTTCTTTGATTTTAGAATGTCGACTCCACACCCAACCACCAAACACACAGAACAACAATGCCGCAACAGGTTGTAAATATTGAGTAGCAATCATAGCTACCAAACCAAATAACTCACCAAAATTAAAGACAATTACTACGCTGAAAGCAGCTATCAGTGCACCTAGCACCCAACTTGTTGGCGTTCTTTTTGTTTTGAATCGCTCACTCACTAAAGAAACTGAACACTCAAGCATTGAGATTGAAGAGGTTAATGCTGCAATCGTTAATAGTAAGAAGAAAGCAATCGCAAACAGATCACCAAACAACCCTAAGCTATCAAACATCATTGGTAACACAGTAAATACCAAAGTATCAGAACTAATTAATGAACCATCTTCTGCATAGATTTGAACGCCCTTTTCCATTGCAACGAACATTGCAGGCATTACCACTAATCCAGCAATAAATGCAACAGCCGTATCGACCAAAGTTACGTTCATTGCCATCTTTGGTAAGTTCTCTTTTTTACTTAAATAAGAACCATAAATCAGCATTGAACAACCACCAATAGTCAAAGAAAAAAAGCCTTGTCCCATCGCTGCAAGGATCAATTTTTTGTCCATTACCTTTTCAAAATCTGGGATCAGATAATGCTTTAATCCTTCAACGGCACCTTGCTGCATCATGATATAAACAAACAATAAGCCAAATAAAACAAACAAAGCAGGCATTAAACGAGTTGACCATTTCTCTATACCGTCTTTAATTCCACCTTGTACGATTAGAATAGTTAATACATAAAAGATTATCGTACCCAGTAAATTACGTTCAATGCTAAAGCCTTTAAACCATTCAGCAATATCATGCAGCCCAAGCACATTTGCCATTGCACCAAGTAAGAAACAGATTAACCAGCCACCAACAATGCTATAAAACATCAATACAGCGCTAGGTACGCTCAAACCAATCCAACCAACAAAAGCACCTACATGCTTCCCAATTGGGCTAGAAGTCAATGAACGCATACTATCAACAGGGTTTGCTTGACCATGACGGCCTATCGCCATTTCAACAACAAGCATAGGAAAAGCAACCACAAGTATCATGACGAGATAAACCAATAAGAAAGCCCCGCCGCCATTACTAGCCGCTTGGGTTGGGAATCCCCAAATATTTCCTAATCCAACAGCCGCTCCAGCAGCTGCCAATATAAATCCTATCCTTGAGCTAAAACTTTCTCTATTATCCGTCATTCTCTGTATCACCACACTAGTACAATGCAAGTATAATAACTTTACTCATAATTAAACACCAGTTTTAAATCTCTAATTAACTCATTTATTTACATAACAAATAAGAGTCCAGATCTTCTCACCTCAACGGCACCAATAGGCAGCATTATATTTATTCATTATTTGTTAAAAAAAGAGAATTTTAGTGTTCTTTTTTTAAACAATATAAATAAAATTACATTATCTATTCACAACATAAAGCATTAGAAAAACTAATTAAAAAGCGTTAAAATTATAATCTATTTTTTATTTGACGAAATTAAAAACTACTGATAAATTCGCGTCATTGAGTCACGGTGTACACATCCTATAACACCTCTCTACGTATTCCACCAAACTCCAGACTACTGAGTTACACACTCAGACAATTAGATGGTAGCCAAATGGGTTAGATATCCGCCAAGTATTAACTATACTTAGTGTGGATTTTTTCTATTTGAGACAAATTAATGACAGATAAAATCATTGTCGGATGGCGCGAATCATTAAGCCTTCCAGAACTTGGTATTAAATTAATTAAGGCAAAAGTTGACACTGGCGCCAAAACTTCTTGTTTACATGCTTTTAAAGTAGAGCCCTTCACAAAGGATGGTGAAGACTGGGTCCGCTTCTGGATTCATCCAGAAAAAAGAAATAATGACTTCGTACAAATATGCGAAGCTAAAATTTTCGATCAGCGTTCAGTAAAAAGTTCAAGCGGACAAGAAGAGATGCGTTATGTCATCAAAACAATGATCCGACTAGCAGGCCAAGAATGGCCAGTACAAATTACATTAAGTAACCGAGAAACAATGGTGTTTCGTATGTTACTTGGAAGAACATCAATGCAAGATCGCATTGTTGTTGATCCATCATCGTCTTACCTAGTTGATTTTGAGGAAAATTTATAATGAAAATCGGTATTTTATCGCGTAACCAATCTCTTTACTCTACAAGCCGCCTAATTGAAGCTGCTGAGAGTCGTGGACACGAAGTAAAAGTGATTGATGCGTTACGTTGTTATATGAATATCAATTCAGAAAAACCTCAGATCCACTTTAAGGGTGAAGAGCTTGTTGATTACGATGCTATCATTCCTCGTATCGGAGCATCAGTAACGTTCTACGGTACAGCGGTACTGCGTCAATTCGAAATGATGGGCGTATATCCAGTAAACGAATCTGTTGCGATCACTCGTTCTCGTGACAAACTTCGTTCAATGCAATTACTTTCTCGTAAAGGCATTGGTATGCCTATCACAGGTTTTGCAAGCAAGCCTGATGACGTAAAAGACTTATTAGACATGGTTGGCGGTGCGCCAGTTGTGATCAAGCTCTTAGAAGGCACTCAAGGTATTGGTGTTGTTCTTGCAGAAACGCGTAAAGCAGCAGAAAGTGTTGTTGAAGCATTCATGGGCTTAAAAGCAAACATCATGGTTCAAGAGTTCATCAAAGAAGCTGGCGGTGCTGATATCCGTTGTTTCGTAATTGGTGGCAAAGTGATCGCAGCAATGAAACGTCAAGGTGCAGAAGGTGAATTCCGTTCTAACTTACACCGCGGTGGTTCAGCATCACTAGTTAAATTAACTCCTGAAGAGCGTAAGACAGCGGTAGCTGCAGCAAATATCATGGGCTTAAATGTAGCAGGCGTAGATTTACTTCGTTCTGAGCGTGGTCCACTAGTTATGGAAGTGAACTCATCTCCGGGCTTAGAAGGCATTGAAAAAGCAACTGGTAAAGATGTTGCTGGCCTAATTATTGATTTTATTGAGAAAACTGCAGCGACTAAAAGGACTAAAACTCGTGGCAAAGGCTAAAAAAAATCAAGCGTTTGAAATACTAACGCACTCGGTTGCACCTGGTGAAAGAAAGGTAATTGAGATTGAAGCCGCTAAGCTTTATACACACTCACCTCTATCGATCCCTGTTGAGATCATAAACGGCCAGCATGCTGGCCCAATCCTGATGGTAAATGCTGCCATTCATGGTGATGAACTTAATGGTGTTGAAATTGTTCGACAGCTAATTAACAACGTTGATCCTAAGAAATTAAAAGGTACCCTTATTGCGGTACCTATCGTTAATGTCTTTGGTTTCATTCATAAATCACGCTACCTTCCAGATCGCCGTGATTTAAACCGTTGCTTCCCTGGTTCTGAAAAAGGCTCTTTGGCATCTCGTATGGCAAATACCTTTTTCACCCAAATCGCACAACGTTGTGACTACATTGTTGACTTACATACTGGAGCAATTCACAGAACGAACCTCCCTCAAATCCGTGCAGATCTAAGCAATCCTGAAACGTTACGTATTGCACACGCATTCGGTACGCCAGTGGTTGTTGACTCACCTTTAAGAGACGGTTCTCTTCGCAGTGAAGCTGAAAAATGTAACATCCCAGTATTAACCTATGAAGCAGGTGAAGCGTTACGCTTTGAGCCGATTGCTATCAATGCGGGTTATGTTGGGGTGCACCGTGTAATGCAAGCCATCGGTATGCTAAAGGCAAGCAGAAAGCGTTTACCTGAAGCTATTATAGCAAAATCAACAAGTTGGTTACGTGCAGAGAGTGACGGTATTTTACGTACTGTTGTGACTCTAGGTGAACAAGTTGAGAAAGGTCAGGTTCTGGCTTATATCAGCGCACCGCTAGGCCACAGTGAAATCGAGCTTCGCGCTCATAAAGGTGGTATCGTTATTGGCCAGCAAACTTTGCCTTTGGTTAATGAGGGAGATGCTATTTTCCATCTTGCTTATTTTACTGAAGATGATGAAATGGTAGGTCAAACGGTTGAAACCTATATCGATGAAATCATCGAAGCGGATACAGATCAATTGACTAATGGTCAAATCACAACATCTACACTGTAGTATTTTTTACTAACACTGTTTAAAAATAAGAGAGGTTCGCCTCTCTTATTTTATGAATAAAGCCTTTCTTTTATCATCAACCCTACTTATCTCTTTCCATGCATTAGCCGATGGAAATACAACAATTAACTCTTTTAGTAAGGCAAAGAAAACAGGGTCTTCTGCGTTTCTTGTTGGTCAAAATCCGAATGTTTTATACCAATTCCGTTAATTTTATGATCTAATATGGACTCTTAAAAGGAATCCTTATGAAGCATGATTTTCCGAGTTTGATTAATGTAATGGTCAACAAAAACCGGACACCAAATCTCGTGTTTCTTTCTCATATTGGAGCGGTGACAAATAACCATTAGCGGTATGTGGGCGCAATCCATTGTAATACGCCAAGTAATCTAAAATACTTAGCTTAGCTTAGCTTCTTTTTTAGTTTTAAACGTTTCATAATTCAATTGTTCGTGCTTGAGACTACGAAAGAAACGCTCTGTAGGAGCGTTATCCCAGCATTCACCTTTTCCACTCATGCTGATATTCATTTTCATATCGTTCATTAAAGAACGATACTCATAGCTTGTATATTGACTTCCTCTATCAGAATGATGCAATAAACCTGCGGGTGGCTTTCTTTGCCAAAAAACCATTTGAAGGGCTGAGTTACAAAGAGATGTTTTCATGTGGTCTGCAATCGACCAACCAACAATTCGTCGTGAATATAAGTCCATAACAACAGCAAGATAAATAAATCCCTGATGTGTATGGATGTAGGTAATATCTGTTGTCCAACAAGTATTTATCTTATTAACTAAGAACTTACGATCTAGCCTGTTTGGTTCAATCCTATTATTATGAGTGCTATCAGTAGTTACTTTAAATTTCTTAGGATACCTCGGCACAAGCCCTAATCTGCGCATCGTCATTCTGGCTTTGTAACGTCCAATAATGATCCCTTTTTTAGCTAATTCAGAAACCATTCGACGACTACCTAATGTCATCTTATGCTCTTTAAAGGTTTCCTTCACAGCCACATCAAACTGAAACCTATTGATATCAATGACGTTTTTGGGTTTCTTTTGCCATGTGTAAAAAGAACTCGTACCTACATTCATGACCGCGCAAAGTATTGTTATTGGCCAGTCTTCTTTATGCTGTTGAATAAATTGGTATCTTATCCGTTTTCTTTCGCAAAGAAGACTGCGGCCTTTTTTAGAATATCGCGCTCCATCAATAAGCGTTGATTCTCTTTTCTTAAGCGCTCTAATTCACTGCGTTCTGAAAGGTTTAATGTAACTGATTTAGCTTCTTTTGAATCACCTATTGGTGATTTTTGCCTAACCCAGGTAATGATAGCGCTTAATGAGATACCTAAACTGTCAGCTGCCTTCTGTCTTGAATAGCCTTGCTCTGTAACTAATTTAACTGCATCTTGTTTATACTCAAGAGTAAACGTTCTAAGTGTATTTTTCTTATTCATATTCACCTCTAGTGACATAATAACTAAAACTTATAGAGGTGTCCGGAACTATTAGAGCACTACATACCACCAGTGAAGTGGCTCGGATTATTTTAACATATAGTTAGTTTTTAAAACGGATTCTTAATTACTGGCATGGATATTGATAGTAGTATCACTATTTACTTCCAAATAAAGATATTTAAATGAATCTATCAATAAAAGTAAGATTGTACTTGCTTGCAATTTTACCAATTGTTTTAACATCCGTGTTGATCATGGCAATAACTTATAAAGAAACGAAAGCACTTCACCAAGCTAAAATGGATATGACTCGTTCGCAAATGATGGAAATGAAGCGAACAGAGCTTAAATCGTACATGGAAATAATCTCGTCAGAGCTTAAGCATTTGTCAGAAAATGAAACTAAAGAATCGGACATATATGAATTGTTGAGTTCTATAACTTTTGATGGCCCTTATAGTTATATTATGGGTTTTAAGCCTAATGGTTTGAGGGTGATTGGCCCCAATGGTGTAGGTGAAAATGTTTGGGAGCTTCAAGATAAAAAAGGTAATTACCTGATCCAGAACCTTATTAGGGCCGCAAAAAATGGTTCAGGGTATACGGAGTATTTTTTCCCAAAGCCAAACACTAATATCCCTTTAGCAAAGCTGACTTATAGTATTTATGTTCCTCAATTTGATTTAATCGTAGGCACTGGTTTTTATACTGATGATATTGATGCAGCGCTGAATGATATGAAAATGCTGAGTGATGATAAATTATCTCAAAGTATGAGAACTATTATGATCTTTACTTTGATTATTGTTGTGGTTGTTGCTGTGCTTGGTTTTGTTATCAATCGAAGCATTATCTCTCCTATTCGATTATTTGATGAATCTATCCGTTCATTTGCTTCTGGGGATGCAGATTTAACGGCAAAGATGCCCGACTTTACCGCTCCAGAATTTAATCAATTAAGTAAAAATTTCAATCTATTTGTAGCCTCACTTCATCAAATCATCAGTAATGTATCGGTAGTTAGTCAAGATGTTATGGCTGAAACGATAAGCGTGTCTGAACGTTCAGATAAGGTTAATACCGTTGTCATGAATCAACGTTCAAAGACAGAGCAGATTGCGACAGCAATGACGGAGTTAACCACATCCTCTCATGATATTTCATTGAATGCAGAGCTGGCAGCTAGCTCTGCTCAAGATGCCGATAATCACGCACAGGTAGCGATGAGGACTGTTAATGAAGCCTCTGAGTCAGTGAAAACGTTAGCGTCTGAATTGGATGAAGCAAGTCATGTGATCTCTAAATTAGAAGAGGATGTACAAAATATAGCAAGCTCATTATCTGTTATCCAAGGAATTGCAGAGCAAACTAATTTACTTGCATTAAATGCTGCCATTGAAGCGGCAAGGGCAGGAGAGCAAGGCAGAGGTTTTGCAGTGGTTGCCGATGAAGTTCGCCAATTAGCAAGCAGCACTCAGGACAGTACAGCTAAAATTCATCAACGTATTGAAGCGTTGAAATCAGGCTCAGACTCTGCGGTTCAGGTGATGGCGGCAAGCAAAAACTTTAGTTTATTGACGGTGAGTAAAGCAGAAGCGGCTTCTGAAGTATTGAATGAAATTTTAGTATCTGTGAATACGATAACTGAAATGAATTTGTTAATAGCAACAGCGACACAAGAGCAGAGTATTGTAGGTCAAGAGATCTCAGAGCTCATCGTTTCGATTTCAGATCAAAGCTCTGAGTCAGCAGAGCTAGCTGAGCATAATAGAGCAGGTGGCGTTTTACTTAATAAAAAAGCGAATACACTTGTAGATATTGTTGACCGATTCACATTGTAATACTTAAAATAAATATAGGACAAAGTAAAGGCCACTAAAATAGAAGTTAATGCCGATCGTTTAAGGTACTTGAACGACCCTAAGATCGCGTGATAATCCCTACTAACTTTTGTTGGTAGGGATTTTTATATGTTAGTTGATGAGTTAAACCAAGCGCATGAAACGATAGAAAACAATAGTAACTATGAGTCTGTTGTTAATGCTATTGAGATGGAATGGATTGAACAGGCTCTTCATAATACTAACAAAACAAGTATTCGGCGTCGCCGATTACCAGCTCAACAGGCCGTATGGCTCGTTATTTCGATGGATTTACAACGCAACAAGTCAAGGGTCTTCTGCGTTTCTTGTTGGTCAAAATGCGAACATTTTATACCCCTGCAAATCCAGAACCAATCTCTGAAATAATGACTCCGTTTTAAAAAATCCATAGCAACGTCGTTTTATTACTTTGATTTTATTATTTAGTCCTTCGACAAAACCACTCGTATTTCGCGTCTTAAAATAATTAGCGATGTACCCTTTGTACTTTTTGAGAGTCTTGATAAAGCGGTTAAAACAAGTAAGTTCACTACGCTCCACACTTTCTACCCAGCGGTCAATCTTCGAGAGCGTAGATTCTCTATTAGAATGGAGATTGAAGATTTGTGTCAGTTTTAGCCCGTAGCTATGCGCTTTTTTTAGTATCGGTGAGTGCTGGTAAAGCAATGCTAGTTTGTTTTTTTCAGCTTCGGTTAGGCATTCATGCTGCTTGCGTAAGATCCACATCATGCCTTCTAATTCACTATATTCTGCCACAGTAAGCTCTTTCTTAAGCCTTACCATTTCCTTGATCCTGAGATCGTCCAGTGGTTTTCTATAGAACTTAGCTACATGGTACCTATCAGTGATAACTGCTTGTTTTCCGAAGACTTCTATCGCGGGATAGACAAAACCATCATGCATATCTGTGCAGACACATTTTACGGTTCTTCTTAGGTGCTCAGGTATCGAACCAAAAAATTCTTTCACTGTCTCTTGCTTCCTATCATCAAGGACAGCAATCACAGTTAATGCTCCGTACTTATCTTTGGTGCTCACAATAGCAATGAAATTTTGATGAACTTTACAGTTACTTATTTCATCAATGCCAATCGTGTGAATATTCGAGTACTGCTCCAATCAACGGATTTATCTATACGTGACTTCATGATACTCACTAATACGCGATAACCAATTCGTTCTTTTTTGGATACGTCCTCTACCGTGCTATTAATGACACATCGCATCAAATAGTCCTCCAATCCTTTCGTCACCTTCCCACCTTTAGCGCACCAGTCATATTTTTCAGTTGTGGTTGGGTGATCATCGCAATGCTCACATTGATAACGAACTGGTCTGATTTTTAATAGGACTTGAGTATCAAAAATTGAGGTATGCCTGATTTTAATTGGAGATGAGTACCCATAGCATTTTGTCGCGGGTTTTCCACATTTATAGCAGTCAGTTTGAGTTTGCGTACTTGTGACAGTAATTACTATTCGACCTTTGAATCAATGAGTTGCGATTCAATATCAAGAGTTTTAATACCTAGAGGGATGCGTAAATTTTTCATAAAAGCAGGACGTTTTGAAATCAATACTACATTCTAATCCTTATGGTTACTGGGTTCTACTCCAACAAGAAACGCAGAAGACCCATATATCTTTGATCTGTTGATTTAAATAGTTATTTTCAACCATCATGCGAGCATATTCTAGTTTTTGTTCGTTAGTATAATTCATTCGTTCTTTACGTTTCATAACATACCTCATAATAAGATTATAAGGCTTAAATAATCTCCAGGATCATCGTACCATTACAGGAGGCCATGGTGAGCCCCCATCCTACTCAATTTAAAGCTTAAGTAATACTACAACTTGATCATCAACTAAGCTTTCGTCAACATAACCAATCATTGCACTTCCTGTCGCAACTTTTGCTTTCATTTCCGCTTGACTAGCTGTAGTTTTTAGTGGTTTAGCTTTACCAGTAAATAACTGCTTAGCCCAAAAAGAGTTAAGTTGAACAATTGATTTATTGGTTACTTGCTTGTGAAAATCAGATTTAATTGCTTCACTTTCATTGATTTCAATCGCAGTTAACTTACCACCGTTAAAGTTAACTTTTTTTCCTAAGTAAACTTTTTTTACTTCCTTTGCAGAAATTGGCCCCGTAAGGTCTGGAGAACCAATAATTACAATTCCCGCGTTAGCTGTAAAAGATGCCAATAACACTATTAAGACACTTATTTTATTAAACATATTTATTCCTTAAAATGTTGCATCAAGTTTGATTGTGTAAATGTAATCATCATCCGCATTTGATGTGAGGCCTCCAATTGTGCCCCCATTTGTATCCGCATAATCAGAATAGGTTACATCAGCTTTAAGTGCTAAGCCTTGTTTAATATCCCAGCGAGCACCAAGGCTATAAGAATTACGTTCATAGTCGAAAGCCGTCTCAATGGTGCCTCCTCCGATCATATGACCAGTATCATCAATCCCTAGCGTCTCAATTCGAGAGTATGAAATGTATGGCATAACTGAGTTAATATGATAACCAAGCGTTACATAACCAGCATTATTTTCTGGATACAATGGTATGCCATCATTGTTTGATATACGTGTATGAGTAATCTCACTCATAGCTAGCCATACTCCATTATCATATCGAGCGCCTACACTCGCAAAACTAGCATCTTCGGAGCCTTCAGAAAGAACAGGCTTTGGAAATGGCCCAGAACCTTGATTGATCTCATCTGCGACGATAGTCGCTTGACTGTAGCTAGCATGAAGAGTCCAACTATCGTCATACCAAGTAGCATTTAAACCATACGCGTCCTTCCCTTCACCATCTACCCCTGCAAATGAGAACTTTTGTGATCCTGCGAATACTTGCAGTGCTAAGTAAGAATCATCAAATGAGAATTCGTATTGAACATCAACACCAGTTACAGAATCAACAGGAATTAAACCGTAAACTTCTTCTGGTGAGCGCGCCCAAGGTTGTGCATAACCGACATCTAGATACTCAGAAAGAAGAAAGAACGGAGCACGAATAACACCAGCGCGGGCTTTTATACCATTATCAAACTTATAACTTAAATTTGCTTGAGATACTTCAAGATCCCACTCTTCATTACCACGAGCTACAACTTGTACTGTTGCTTCAACACTCTCGTTCACATCAAAATTGCCTTGCAATCCGAATAAGCTTTCTGGATACATATTACTATCATTAATTCCAGCAAAACCTGAATTGTTCTTCGAGTTGGTATAACCAATAGATGCAAAGCCGTTAATCGTTGATTCAGCAAGAGCCTGAGTCGACACTTGTAAAGCTAGTAACGAAGATATAGCGAGAGTTAACCTACTTATTTTCATTTATATTTCCTACTTCCTATTTTAAATATGACCTATTGGCCGGATAGATGATTTAATTGTTTTGTTACTTCGCCTATCTGGTTTGATATTTGAAGTAATTGACTCATCATTTCTATTGATACTTCAGACTGAGAATCTATTTCTTTTAACTTTTGCTCTATACTATTAGAGTTAACTGATTGTTGTTCTGCTGTGCTTGCAATTATTTGATTACTATCAAGTAACTCACTAACTCCTGTGTTAACTTGATTCATTATATTTACGACCTGCTCTGCATTATCCAAACCTATCGCTGCTCTTTCGACACTGGTAGACATAACGGTAGATACCTCAGATGATATATTTGAAAAACTATTTAACATTTCACGAATAGCTAACGTAGTGCTTTGTGTTCGGTTTGCTAAGGTACGAACTTCATCTGCAACAACTGCAAAACCCCTACCTTGTTCTCCTGCGCGAGCTGCTTCTATAGCCGCGTTTAATGCTAATAAATTTGTTTGCTCGGCTATATCGCCGATTGTATTGACCGCTAATCCAACTTTATTTGTATACTGAATCAGTTCACCAACCACCTCTGATGAACGAGTAACATCACGACTAAGTTCATTCATTGCTGTGATAGAATTATTAATAATTACTTTACTTGCTTCTGTTGATTCGCTTGTTCGTTTAACGCTATTTTTGGCATTAACCGAATTATCAGAAATCACTCTTACACCTTGCAACATTTCTGATATATCTGTAGTTGATTGATATATAAGATTTTTTTGGAATTCGCTGTTTGAATAGCTTTCAGAACTAAACTGGTTTAATCCAGAGACAATATCAGTTAACTTATCGACGGATACTTTTATAAACCCTATGTTTTTTTCTTGTAATGACACGAAACTATTAAAGTTATTAATAAGCTGCTGTAAACCATTTCCCTCACCGACATCTATTCGTTGAGTTAAATCCCCTTCACCAAGAGCGAAACTTTGAAGTGCTGAAGCAACTTCATCTATAGCATTAGTCATTCTTGTCGAAACAATAAACGCGTAAGATGCAAAGCCAATGATTATAATTAGCCCTACAATTAGGAAGATAAAAAACACATTTTGCTTTGCTTTAATATATTTATTTGTATAAGTTATGAGTGAATTAAGCTCTGTAGATTGAGTGATGATTAATTTTTCCATCTCTTTTTCTATTTGCTCATACTTCGTTGTGTTTGATTGGGCTTGAACTAAAAAATCATTTATTTTAATCGAACCATTTAGAAAACTTTCAACCTGATTAATAACGGTTTGATGATATAACTTAACTTCTTTTTTTATGTTTGTTACATTTCTTTTATCGCTTACCAATGCTTCTAATTTTACCAATAAATCAGTCATATCATTGAAGTTTTTTTTTGCTACTTTAAGAGCTTCTTTATCACCGATGACTACTGCATTTTCTATATTTTGATGATAACTACGAAGTAAATTATTTGCTTTTACAGCAGCTTCGTTAGCTGGAAATATGTTGTTTTTGACTAGTTGTAATTCTTCTGTTGCTTTGGAACCTACTTCGTGGAAAAAATAACCACTAAGGCTAAGTAGCACTATGACGAATCCGCAAAAAAAACTTAATTTTAATTTCATAACTTACCTTATTAAAAAATTGATAAAAGTCACCTAAAAGATGTTTTTACTCTATCGAATTATCGGAAGAAATCTACTTATACGTACAAAGTAGCACTCTTGGACTCCAAACCTTGGATAGCGCCGCGGTTTCAGCAAGCGCCTTTTCTTTGTACCGCAGCTCTTTCTTTAACTCTTTTATTTCGAGTTTATCTTCTTTAGCCTGTTTTTTGGCTTTAGCTTCCTGCTCTTTACTGGATTTAAAGCCTTGCATACATTCATTTTTCCAGTTTTTAATTTGTTCGAGATACAAGCCTTTTGCTCGACAGTATTGGCTGAGTTGTTGTCGCCAATAATACAGGGTTGCTCTGCTGATACCTTCTTCTTTTGAGACTTCCGCTACTGACATTAAGTGTGGCGGTAACAGTTTTTTAATATTGCTTCTTTTCTTTCTATTGAAATACGAGACAAGGTGAACTCTTATGCCGCCCTAAACTGGTTAAATTTTAACAGTGACAACTATCCTGCCAGATAGGGGGGCTATCGCTGTATATTTTATTATCAGCTTGGTAGTTATATTGAAATACAATAACAACATGAGAGGCTCTAAAGATGACGCGCTAAATTATTGATGTACTGAGTTAATGCTTACAAAGGAATCAAACAGGAAGATAATGCTAATTACAATTAAGTCAGTAAGAGGATACTACTTACAATTAAACAGGATATGTCAGGAGAATGTAAAAGTGTATGTTAGATGTAAAAAAAAATACACATGTCGAATTTCTAATCCTGATTTTAAATGGAAACACTTTGCACCTGGTGAAAGAAAGGTAATTAAGATTGAAGCCGCTAAGCTTTATACACACTCACCTCTATCGATCCCTGTTGAGATCATAAACGGCCAGCATGCTGGCCCAATCCTGATGGTAAATGCTGCCATTCATGGTGATGAACTTAATGGTGTTGAAATTGTTCGACAGCTAATTAACAACGTTGATCCTAAGAAATTAAAAGGTACCCTTATTGCGGTACCTATCGTTAATGTCTTTGGTTTCATTCATAAATCACGCTACCTTCCAGATCGCCGTGATTTAAACCGTTACTTCCCTGGTTCT
This sequence comes from Aliivibrio thorii, assembly GCF_057368585.1. Classification (NCBI taxonomy): domain Bacteria; kingdom Pseudomonadati; phylum Pseudomonadota; class Gammaproteobacteria; order Vibrionales; family Vibrionaceae; genus Aliivibrio; species Aliivibrio thorii. Next base: position 2,297,030 of record NZ_CM170654.1, read on the forward strand.
GAAAAAGGCTCTTTGGCATCTCGTATGGCAAATACCTTTTTCACCCAAATCGCACAACGTTGTGACTACATTGTTGACTTACATACTGGAGCAATTCACAGAACGAACCTCCCTCAAATCCGTGCAGATCTAAGCAATCCTGAAACGTTACGTATTGCACACGCATTCGGTACGCCAGTGATTGTTGACTCACCTTTAAGAGACGGTTCTCTTCGCAGTGAAGCTGAAAAATGTAACATCCCAGTATTAACCTATGAAGCAGGTGAAGCGTTACGCTTTGAGCCGATTGCTATCAATGCGGGTTATGTTGGGGTGCACCGTGTAATGCAAGCCATCGGTATGCTAAAGGCAAGCAGAAAGCGTTTACCTGAAGCTATTATAGCAAAATCAACAAATTGGTTACGTGCAGAGAGTGACGGTATTTTACGTACTGTTGTGACTCTAGGTGAACAAGTTGAGAAAGGTCAGGTTCTGGCTTATATCAGCGCACCGCTAGGCCACAGTGAAATCGAGCTTCGCGCTCATAAAGGTGGTATCGTTATTGGCCAGCAAACTTTGCCTTTGGTTAATGAGGGAGATGCTATTTTCCATCTTGCTTATTTTACTGAAGATGATGAAATGGTAGGTCAAACGGTTGAAACCTATATCGATGAAATCATCGAAGCGGATAAAGATCAATTGACTAATGCTCAAATCACAACATCTACACTGTAGTATTTTTTACTAACACTGTTTAAAAATAAGAGAGGTTCGCCTCTCTTATTTTATAAATAAATGCCCAATATTAATTACTGCACACCTATTATTTCATAGTGCTGTTTCTTACCCGCTAAATTCAATTCAAACTCATCACCAAGTTGTTGCCCTATCATGGCTTTCCCAAGCGGAGCTGATGGTGTGATTAATGAAAATGTCATTTTGTTATGTATTACTTTTACCCCACCAGCTGACGGGCCGATAAAGAATCGACTTTCAATATCATCTTGATTAACAAGCGTCACTAAAGCACATTGATTAATCACACTCCCTTCATTGTATTCTAAGCGTGGTAATTTACGATAAGCAAGAATATCAGCTTCACACTCTGCAACTCGTAATGCTTGTCCATGAGCCAAATAAGACGCTTCTAAGCCAAAAGTTTCATACTTACTGCGTGCAATCGCTTCTTTGTCTGTTGCTTGATCAATCGCTCTCTTGGTTGCTTCTATCGCCATTTGATGTACATCACGCAACGCTTTGATGATTGATTCTAATAATGCTTCTTTTTCTATCATCTTACATAATCCATAAAATCTACCGGGCTATAATAACAAAAATTAAGATTCGCGTTTCTATTTCCAATCATTTTCTTAATGTGAAGTCTTTCTAAAAACAGCCGTAACTTAATGAGAATTAAAATATTCTCTGTGATCCCCTGTTAAATCAGAACACAAAATAAAAGTAATTACCTTATTTTATACTAGTAATTAAGTGTCTATAAACACTCACTAAATTAAGGGTAAATAAATGAAAAGGATTTTTATTAGAAGCGCGATTGCTTCAGCTCTCTTTATGTCATACGGCGCAAGTGCATTTGATTGTAGCTCTCTCCCACTTTGGCAAAGTTCTGAAGCCTATGGAGGTGGTACTGAAGTCCAACAAAATAATACAGCTTATCAAGCACAATGGTGGTCACAAGGTAATTCTCCAGAAGTCCATTCGGGAGAATGGCAAGAATGGAAAAGCCTAGGGCAATGTAGTAATGGAGGAGGGAATATTGCGCCAACATTATCAATAATCTCACCATTGAATAATGCAATAATCACAGAAGGAAGTGAAATCACGCTACAAGCAAACGCTAATGACAATGATGGTTCAATTGCTCAAGTTGAATTTTTTTCTAACAACCAATCTATAGCAACAATAACAAAAGCCCCTTACAGCACACCTTGGATTGCAGTTAAAAATACAACAAATATTTCTGTTATTGCAACAGATAATGAAGGCAGTACAGCAACTGAATCTGTAGCGATTAGTGTTCAATCCGCTGGAGAATTAATACCACCAACAATAGAACTCATTTCTCCGAATGGAACTGAAAACTTATCTATCAATGATTCACTTGTTATCTCAGCAAAGGCGACTGACAGTGATGGAGAAGTCAGTAAAGTAGAATTTTATATTGATAGTCAACTCGTATTCACCGATACCAGCGTTCCATTTGAGCATTTATGGACAGCAACAAGTGGTTCTCATAACTTCAAAGCAAAAGCGACAGATAACGATGGTCAATCAATCATTAGTAAAGAAGTTACACTCACTGTTTCTGAACCGTCTAGCGGCGGATGTACAGGATTACCTCAGTATCAAGCGGGAACTAATTATGCTGCTGGTGATGAAGTTCAAAACCTTAACCAAAAATACCGTTGCGAGATAGGTGGTTGGTGTTCATCATCCTCTGATTGGGCTTACGCTCCAGGAACGGGATCAAACTGGCAAGATGCATGGACAGGATTAGGCGTTTGCAGTACACCACCACAAGTTAGCATTACCTCACCTAGCGACAACAGCGTTATTTTGGCAGGTTCATCAGTCATTGTTAATGCAACTGCAAATGATAGCGATGGAAGTATTGTTGGTGTTGAATTCTTTGCTAATAACATAACATTAGGATCTGACACACAAGCACCTTATTCAATTGGTTGGGACGCAACCCTAATTGGCTCGAATACATTAAAAGCAGTTGCAACCGACAACGAAGGCAATAATTCAGACAGTAGCATTCTTGTTACTGTTAGCGATCAAAACGTAGTAACAAGCCTCACATCACCACAATCAGGTACTAGCCTTGCTCTAGGTAAAATAGCTCAATTAAGTGCAACAGCAACCTCATTAACGAGTTCAATCAGCCACGTCGATTTCTTAGTTAATGGCGTTATTATTGGTTCAGATACTACGACGCCATATAATACAAACTGGATGCCAAGCGCCATTGGTGCTTATTCTATTTCTGTAGAAGCAACTGACGCTCAAGGTAATACAGCCCTATCTACAGCATCTAGTGTTACGGTGTTAGAACAAAGCCAAGCCAAACATAAATTAATAGGCTATTGGCATAACTTTGTTAATGGTTCTGGCTGCCCTACTCGATTATCTGAAATGTCAGATTCTTGGGACGTCATCGATATTGCCTTTGCTGATAATGATAGAAACAGTAACGGAACAGTACACTTCAATCTTTATTCTGGCGATATACACAGTAGCTGTGCCGCACTAGATCCAGCACAATTCAAACAAGATATGGCAGCATTACAAACAAAAGGAAAAATATTCGTCTTATCCCTCGGTGGTGCAGAAGGTACAATTACCTTAAATACAGCAGAAGACGAAGCAAACTTTGTTAGTAGCCTAACCGCTATTATTGCTGATTGGGGCTTTGATGGATTAGACATTGATTTAGAAAGTGGGTCTAACTTACTTCACGGGACACAAATCCAAGCTCGTTTGCCTACCGCGTTAAAGAAAATCGAAGCAAACATGGGAGGAGATATGTATTTAACTATGGCTCCTGAGCATCCTTATGTGCAAGGGGGAATGGTTGCTTACAGTGGCATTTGGGGTGCTTATATCCCAGTCATCGACCAAGTTCGAGATACCTTAGATCTTCTTCATGTTCAGCTATATAACAATGGTGGATTAGCAAATCCATACATGCCAGGAGCAGCGCCAGAAGGCTCTGTTGATATGATGGTTGCCTCTGTGAAAATGTTGGTCGAGGGTTTTGAGTTAGCCGATGGGTCATTCTTTGCCCCACTTAGAGATGATCAAGTCGCAATTGGCTTGCCATCTGGCCCAAGCTCTGCAAACTCAGGTCAAGCACCAACTCAAAATATTATTGATGCTTTAGATTGTGTCACTTATGGATCGGCATGTAGCACTGTTGTACCAAATAAACTGTATCCAAATTTTGGCGGAGTCATGACATGGTCAATCAACTGGGATAGACATGATGGATTTAACTTCTCACAACCTATCGGTGACAAACTCACGCAGATGAACAATCAATAAATAAATAGCAAGTACAAAAAAGGCGCTCAAATAAGTAATGCCAGTCAGTTAAGCTGACTGGCTTTTTTCTTTTTCCAGCAAGGGTACTTCACGGCTTTAGCTCGAACTCTCCTTGGATAGCGCCTATCTTCTCTCTTTGGCGGTAAAATGTAGTGAGCGGTATTTGCCTGTAAAGAGGCGATAGTCTTCGGGATATTACCTGCACTATTTAGTGACATTGTGTACAACATATTTATGATTGCCAGCGAGCATGATGTGAAACTTAATTGGTTTGCGTGAAGCCCCTTCACCGTATGTGACATCTTAACCATTTGATATCTAAGTAAGTTATAACCAAGTAATATCCCCCATAATTCTTGTCTAATCATCTCAGGCTTTTTACTTCGAAGGTGATGCTCACTATTTAGAAGCGTCTGTTTCATTTCTCTATAACCGACTTCTATCTCCCAACGCTCACTGTACAGCTCTACCATTTCAGACGATGGAAAACGCATTGGATCAACCATTGAAGTTAAAATTTGAGTCTCTTTTCCTTTCACTTTTTTACTCACTAACCGAGCTTCAATATATTCCGGCAGATCAAGGAACTTCTTTCTAGCTTGTGGCGATGTTTTTAAACGCACTAATTTATCTTGTCGACCTAAAGTTCGTACTTCCTCATATATTGTTCCTTTCTTCACAGGAAGCAACCAATGACGTTCCGATCCTGTTGTAGACCATTTATGAAGTAAGCCAAGGGAATAAAATCCTTTATCAAACAAAGTTATAGAGTTATCTGGAGTGGATGAGATAAGTTGTTCAGCTAAAACCATTTCACTGACTTTTGTGCTATCAAAAGCACTATTGATCAATAAATGGCTAGTGAGTTCCATTTGGCATACCATTCTGATTTTAGGGTAGCAGGTTTCGCCATGCTGATTACTTTTAGGTTCAAATACTTGAAGGTTTTCTTTTGTGTCAGGCGCTCGCCAAACTACGCCATCAACACCTAATAATTGTAAACCGTTCCATGTTGGATGGTTTGCTTCGGTATTCCAGATTTCAGCTGTTGATGTGAAAATATGTCTTACTGCTTCGCTTCCAAGTCTTTGTCTCGCTTGAACTACTGCACTCGGAGCCACTAGTGGCCGCTTTCCTGGCAGCATAAGCTGCATATTACTGGTAATGTCCCAGACTGACTCATCTCGATAGAAAGCCATGCCTAACACAACCCAAATCATCATATCTAATGGTAATCGGCGCTTACGGATCGTAGCTATCCCAGCCTCTTCTAAACATTGATTAATAAATTCAGGAGGTAATATATCACTGAGTTTTCCGAGAGAATCAGAATCAGGGACGAAATCATTAGCCAGTGTTAGAGCTTTAGTTAGTTGCATAAAAAATCCGATATTGGTTACCCAATATCGGATTTTGAAGGTTTTTAACGATCAGTCAAATGATCTGGAAAATTTCTTAACTGATCGGCATTACTCAAATAAGCGCCTTTTTTATTTTTAATTATTCGAGAAGATTACTCTTCGTCGTAATCGTATTCGTCTTCATCGTTTGCTGCATCACGAGCGGCTTCATATTCCGCTTTTTGTGCTGCTGATTTTTCTTTCTTACGTGCGATCATTTCTTCTTTTTCGCTACGTTGCTCAGCTTTACGGTCGTTACGAACAGCTTGAGTTTTAGCAAATTCAACAAGCTCTTTCTCTGCCCATTCAACTGCTTCAGCTTCGCTTTCAAAACCAAGTTGACGCTTAGATACAACCGTTCTGCGAGAAGTTACTTGGCGCGTAATTTCAGCAGCCCAAGCGTTACGTTTTTCTACAATACGGTAATCAAATTTTGCCATTTTTATTTCCTAGAATTCGATAGTTAAGGGATAGATCATTGCTAAAAAATCCATCTATAACTGCAGCATATTAACTGCATTCCCTTTAATGCCCGCTATTAGAACACATTCAGCCAAAAATGCACCAAAAAGATGTCAATCTACTCATGCTTTAAAGGAGAAGTAAGTCTTATTTTTTCACTACTAAATGATTACGGTTATCTCGACTGCTGCGTATTAGTTCATCGCCTTTAACGATATCCACAGATTTAGCCAGTCGATCATATAAAAGAACATTAACTGTCGCCGCCAAGTTCATACAACCAACCGTTGGAACATACACAACATGATCAGCGCGATCGGCAACTTGTTGAGTAATTGAACCATCTTCAGGGCCAAAAACATAAATGGCTTTGTCTGGATGCTGAAACTCAGGGAGCGACGTTGCACCCTCGGCAAGTTCAACACACACGACTTTCATGTCTTCAGGAAGTCCGTCCAATAAACTATCGACACTGGTCAAGGGGATTTTATTGGCTACTTTTTTAGTATCCGTTTGAAACTTTGCAGCGCGATCGTATCGTTCACCAGTGTAACGAACATCATCAACCTGATAACACCCTGCAGCACGCATGACTGCACCAACATTGGTTGGGCTTTTCGGATTACTCAAACCAATCGTAACGTGCGTATTTTTCATTGTTTCTTCCAACAGATAAAATTAAAGCGTTATTCTAACAAAAAAACCGCTGAAGCCTAAACTCCAACGGTTTTATTTGAAAAGAGCCGTCTTTACCCAACTCTTTTATTTATTATAGAACAGACTGTTAATTCAATTTTCAGATTTTTATCACACTTTCAAAAAATCATGATAAATAATGGATTATTAAATTAAAGCTATTGATTAAAACTTAATAAGCATCAATCAAAACATATCCTAATTAACCAAGGTTCTTACGTGCGTTTTGGAACATACGCATCCAAGCACCATTCTCTCCCCACGTTTCTGGAGCCCAAGAGTTTGCAACCGTACGGAATACACGCTCAGGATGAGGCATCATGATCGTTACACGACCGTCCGTTGTTGTTAAACCAGTGATAGCGTTTGGCGAACCATTCGGGTTGTTCGGGTATTGCTGCGTTTGGTTACCGTTGTTATCAACGTAACGTAGAGCAACCGTACCTGAGTTTTCAATCGCGTTTAGGTGGTCGTTGTCACGCACTTCTACACGGCCTTCACCGTGAGAAACAGCGATTGGCATACGAGAACCTTCCATGCCGTTAAAGAACACAGAATCAGACTTCTGAACTTCAACCAGGCTGAAGCGAGCTTCAAAACGCTCTGATTCGTTACGAACGAAACGTGGCCAGTACTCAGCTCCTGGGATAAGTTCACGCAGGTTAGACAACATCTGACAACCGTTACATACACCTAAAGAGAAGGTATCTTCACGCTTGAAGAAGTTTTCAAATTGGTCACGAGTAGAATTGTTAAACAGAACCGATTTAGCCCAACCTTCACCTGCGCCCAGTACATCACCGTAAGAGAAGCCACCACAAGCCACAAGACCGTTGTACTCTTCTAGTACCGCTTGACCCGTTAGGATATCACTCATGTGAATATCTGTTGCTTCAAAGCCTGCACGGTCAAATGCTGCAGCCATTTCAACGTGAGAGTTAACACCCTGCTCACGTAGAATCGCCATCTTAGGTTTAGCACCTAGGTTGATATAAGGCGCTGCGATATCTTCATTTACGTCGAAACTTAGTTTCACGTTCAGACCTGGATCTGAGTTATCTTTCTTCGCTTCATGTTCTTGGTCAGCACAGATTGGGTTATCACGTAAACCTTGCATCTTATGCGTCGTTTCAGCCCAGATAGTACGTAGTTCAGTACGGTTACGTTCTACTATAACTTGCTCACCAGATTTAATTACGAGTTCGTTTGAATCTTCAACAGAGCCGATTACATGTGAACATGCTTCTAGGCTATTTGCTGCAAGAGTAGAAAGCACTGCATCTAAATCGTCGTTACGAACTTGGATTACCGCACCTAACTCTTCATTAAATAATGCTGCTAGCGTGTCTTCGCCTAGCGCTGCAATATCAGCATTAACACCACAGTGACCTGCGAATGCCATTTCAGCAAGAGTAACAAATAAACCACCATCGCCTTTATCGTGATAAGCCACAACTTGGTCGTTTGCTACTAAAGTTTGAATACCTTCGTAGAAACCTTTTAGCTGCACTGCGTTGTCTACGTCTGCTGGTTTATCACCAAGCTGCTTGTAAACTTGTGCAAGTGCTGTTGCACCCATGCGGTTTTTACCGTTACCTAGGTCGATAAGAACTAGAGAAGAATTACCTTTGTCAGTACGAAGCTGAGGAGTAATCGTCTTACGAACATCTTCAATACGGGCAAACGCTGTAATCACAAGAGAAAGCGGAGAAGTAACTTCTTTTTGCTCGCCGTTCTCTTCCCATTTAGTCTTCATAGACATTGAATCTTTGCCCACTGGGATAGTTAGACCAAGTGCCGGACAAAGCTCTTCACCTACTGCTTTAACTGCTTCATAAAGACCGGCATCTTCACCTGGGTGACCCGCTGGAGACATCCAGTTTGCAGATAATTTAATGTTCTTAATGTCGCCAATATTCGTTGCTGCAATGTTGGTAATTGCTTCACCAACCGCTAAACGAGCTGATGCACCAAAGTCTAAAAGTGCAACAGGAGTACGCTCACCAAGAGACATAGCTTCACCGTGGTAAGTGTCATAACTTGCCGCAGTTACTGCACAGTTAGCAACAGGAACCTGCCATGGACCAACCATTTGATCACGAGCAACAAGACCCGTTACCGAGCGGTCACCAATTGTGATTAAGAATGTTTTCTCTGCAACCGTTGGCAAACGAAGAACACGTTCAATTGCATCGTTCATTTCAATGCCTGAACGATCAATCGCTGGGTTATTCGCTTTTAGTGTTTTCGCATCACGGTGCATCTTAGGCGTTTTGCCTAAAAGAATGTCCATTGGCATGTCGATTGGCGTATTGTCGAAGTGTGAATCTTCTAATTTCAGATCACGTTCTTCAGTTGCTTTACCAACCACTGCATATGGCGCACGTTCACGCTTACAAATAGCTTCAAATGTCGCTAAGTCTTTATCTGCAACCGCCATTACGTAACGCTCTTGAGATTCATTACACCAGATCTCAAGTGGGCTCATGCCCGGCTCATCGTTTGGAACGTCACGTAGGTTAAAGATACCACCACGCTCACCATCATCAACAAGCTCAGGTAATGCGTTTGAAATACCACCAGCACCCACATCGTGGATAAATGCGATTGGGTTTGCATCACCAAGCTGCCAACAACGGTCGATAACTTCCTGACAACGACGCTCCATCTCTGGGTTTTCACGTTGTACTGAAGCGAAATCTAGATCTTCAGAAGAAGAACCTGAGTCCATTGAAGATGCTGCACCGCCGCCAAGGCCGATGTTCATCGCAGGACCACCAAGTACGATTAAGCTTGCGCCTACTGGGATCTCTTTCTTCTGAACATGATCATCACGAATATTACCTAGACCACCAGCAAGCATAATTGGCTTGTGATAACCACGTACTTCTTCACCATTATGAGAGTTTACTTTTTCTTCGTAAGTACGGAAGTAACCTAACAGGTTTGGACGGCCAAATTCATTGTTAAATGCCGCGCCACCTAGAGGGCCTTCAAGCATAATATCAAGCGCAGTAACGATACGGCTTGGCTTACCAAAATCCGTTTCCCACGGTTGAACAAAATTAGGAATTTTTAAGTTAGATACAGAAAAACCAACTAAACCTGCTTTTGGTTTACCACCGATACCTGTTGCGCCTTCATCACGGATTTCACCGCCAGAACCTGTTGACGCACCCGGCCAAGGAGAGATTGCTGTTGGATGGTTATGCGTTTCTACTTTCATCAAGATGTGTGTTTTCTCTTGATGGTAACCATAGCCACGAGTTTCTGGATCTGGGAAGAAGCGACCGACTGTAGAACCCGTCATTACAGCTGCATTATCTTTATAAGCAGACAGTACGTTTTCAGGAGTAACTTCGAAGGTGTTTTTAATCATCTTGAATAATGATTTCTCTTGCTTAATCCCATCGATTGTCCAATCCGCATTAAAGATCTTGTGACGACAATGCTCTGAGTTCGCTTGTGCAAACATCATTAATTCGATGTCCGTTGGGTTACGACCTAACTTTTCAGTAAAGCTTTCAAGTAAGTAATCTATTTCATCTTCAGCCAGTGCAAGACCTAGGGTAACGTTTGCGTTTTCTAGCGCTTTACGACCACCAACAAGTAGGTCGACTTCAGCATATGGTGCAGGTTCAGCTACCGTAAATAATGCCGCTGCTGATTCAAAATCAGTAAAGACCACTTCCATCATACGATCATGAAGAATGGCTTTTAATTCAAGCAATTGAAGTTCAGAAAGAGTTTCAGAAGTTTCTACATAATACGCAGTACCACGCTCTAAACGTGCGATTTTAGCTAAGCCACAGTTATGGGCAATATCAGTAGATTTTGAAGACCAAGGAGAGATAGTACCTGGACGAGGTGCAGAAAGAAGTAATAAACCTTCAGGCTTATGTTCTTCAATCGTAGGGCCGTAAGTTAGCAATTTTTCTAACTTTACAATTTCAGATGCATCAAGCTCTGAGGTTACGTCAGCAAAGTGAGCAAACTCAGCATAAATACCAGTAACAGGTAAATTTAGCTCGCAACAAAGCTCAAGTAGCTTGTTAACACGAAATTCAGATAAAGCAGGTGAACCACGCAAAATTCTCATGTACTTAGGTCTCTTCGGCAATGAATTAAAGGTAATATTGGAATAGTTTCATGTCGTTATAAATAGCTAACTCTATTAATTATTCATAACACATAGTGACTATGCCGATGTTACCTCTGGTATTGCGAACGCATTATAAAGGATTTTGTTTTGTGAAGTAACACCAAAAGCAACCGTTTGCGTGTTTTTTTGGAAAAAAGTTTAAATGGCCTCTCAATTTGATGGTTTTGAATAAAAAATAAACAATGAATAATTTATTCTGCCTTAATCTCTAATAATTGTTCTAATTTGTTACCGTGCTTTTGCCTCTTATTCTCCCATTTGATATAACTACGCCCTACTTATTTAAAAGAGCATTCAGACTTGAGCCGCATCCGATATTATCGCTTTTTACCATCTTGTTTGGTTGTTTTTACTTTGCTTCTTACCTTAACTGGCTGCCAAGTAGAATCAGAACCAAAAAACAAATTAGAACAAGTGAGAGAACGCGGTATTTTACGAGTCAGTACACTAAACAACCAACTCTCTTATTACATCGGTTCTGATGGCCCAACAGGGTTAGATTACGATCTAGCTAAGGCTTTTGCTGAAAAACTAGAAGTTAAGCTAGAAATCACACCAGCTTATACTTATTCAGGTTTATTCCCCGCTCTTGATCGCAATGAAGTTGATATTGTTGCTGCTAATATGACGATTACACCAGACCGCCTACAACAATTTAATCCTGGACCTGTCTATTATTATGTCAGCCAACAAGTGGTTTATAAAAAAGGCAGTTGGCGCCCTCGTAATATTAAAAACCTTACAGAGCTTGATGAGAACTTAACTATAGTCAAAGACTCTAGCTTTGAAGGCACGTTAACAAAGTTAAAAGAAAAGCATCCTGATCTCGATTGGAAAACAGAACCAGATACCGACGTTAGCGAATTATTAAAAAAAGTAGCCAATGGAGAGATACATTACACTCTCGCCGACTCTGTTGAATTGTCATTAACTCAGCGTATTCATCCTGACTTAGCGGTTGCTTTTGAGTTAACTGAAGATCAGCCTGTCGCCTGGTTCCTACAAAAAACTGAAGATGATAGCTTACAAGCATTATTGATCGAGTTTTTTGGTGAGTTAAAAGAAAGTGGCAAACTCGCTCTTTTAGAAGAAAAATATTTTGGTCACGTTGAATCGTTTGATTACGTCGACACTCGTGCTTTTATTCGTGCGTTAGAAAGCAAACTGCCTAAATGGGAACCTCTATTTAAAAAGTACGCAGGGGACTTTGATTGGCGTTTCTTAGCAGCACTGTCATACCAAGAATCACATTGGAACCCATTAGCAAAATCTCCTACTGGGGTGCGCGGCATGATGATGTTAACGCTTCCAACAGCTCAATCTGTTGGCGTTAAAAATCGCTTGAGCCCAGAGCAAAGCATTCGTGGCGGAGCAGAATATTTACGCCGAATAGTAAAGCGCGTACCAGATTCCATTACTGAACATGAAAAAATTTGGTTTGCTTTAGCCTCTTATAACATTGGCTTTGGTCACATGATGGATGCACGTCGTTTAACGCAACGTCTAGGTGGTGACCCTGATTCGTGGACAGATGTAAAAGATAATTTACCGCTATTACGCCAAAAACGTTATTACAAATATCTACGCTATGGTTTTGGTCGTGGTGATGAAGCCCAAAATTACGTTGAAAATATTCGTCGTTATTACCAAAGTATTATTGGTTATGAACAAGAGCAAGCAAATAAGTTGATTCAAGAAGAAATCACGGTTGAAGATTTAACGGTGATTGATGTTCCACTTTCTTCTGCTGCCACTACAATTAGTGATACAACTCCAAGTAAGTAGAACTCTAATTACAAATAAAGAAATATAACTAAAAAATGCGTATAAAATGGCATGTTCATGTTACGGTAACAATTAGCACATACTCTGAGTTAACTTGTACTCAACATCATACCAATTAAAGTTAAATACACTTTAATTTTTATTCGTTAATTTAAGGGGGAGTTTATGCTCTCTAGCAGAAAAAAACTAAAGCCAAGTACATCGCTAAAGGGCAGTACTCAGCGTCGACGTAAACTGTTAAATAACCACAAAAAGGTACTTCATCGTCAACGTACCTATGCGATGTCACTGTTTGATGAAGGCGAAGCATTCTCGTGCCGCTAACCTTTTGGACATATTTTTTCTTAACGCTCAATAAAAAAGGCAAATTGCGATAATTCAATTTGCCTTCTCTCTATTTTAGTGTTTTCTGAATTAATCCATCACCTGATTTTTCAATTCTTCTCGTTGTAATTTTCGCTCTTCTTTCTTCTCTTTACGTCTTCTTTTAAAAAAAGCTTGTAGTTGCTCTCGGCACGCTTCTTCCATTAAACCTGATTCACACTCTACGAAATGAAACGCGGTTGCAGAAGTAAATAAGTTAATAACGCTGCCAGATGCACCAGTTTTCATATCAGAAGCACCAAAAATGACTTTTTTTATTCTACTATGAACAATCGCACCAGCACACATAGGGCATGGCTCTAACGTAACGTATAACGTCGCATCAACTAAGCGATAGTTTTCAATTTTACTTCCCGCTTGTTTAATCGCCATCATCTCAGCATGTGCCGTTGCATCATGAGAACCAATTGAACGATTCCACCCCTCACCTATGATTTCACCATCTAAGACAATCACAGCACCAACAGGAACCTCACCTTCTTCTTCAGCAATTGCAGCCAGTTCTATTGCTCGCTGCATATAGAAGTTCGCACCTTTATTTTCTTTTTCAACACTCATCTATTCAGCTAACTCTTGGGCTAAAAATTCAACCAATAAACGAACTTTCGTCGAAAGGTGTCGATTATTTGGGTAAACCGCCCAGATCCCTTCTTTTGGTTCACGATATGGAACAAGGATTTCAACTAACTCTCCTTTATCCATTGATTCTTGAACATAAAAATCTGGCAGTTGGACAATCCCTAATCCTTTTAAAGCGGCGTTAGTTAGCGCTGCACCACTATTACAATGAACAGATCCTTTTACTCTCACGCTTTTTTCTTTTTTATTTTCAATAAAACGCCAAATAGGCAAACTACCAATTAAGCAGTTGTGCTGAGAAAGCTCAGATAAGGTATGAGGTTCACCATGTTTTTCAATATAGCTAGGAGAAGCACATACGCGTACCTGTCGACTAGATAAACGCTTTGCTATCATGGTTGAATCCGTTAAACGGCCCAGTCGAATTGCTAGGTCAAAATCCTGTTCAACTAAATCTAACGTTTGGTTTGATAGTATTAATTCAAGTTCAAGCTGTGGGTACATCAGCATAAAGTCACTAAGCAATGGGGCTATTAACTGCTCACCATAAGTCACTGACGAAGTGATTTTTAAACGACCTTGAGGCGTTGCATTAAGCTCAGTGATCGCTCTATCTGCTTGTTTTAATCCTTCAACTAAATGGCGACAGTGCTGATAATAAGTTTGGCCAGCTTCTGTAACTGATACTTTTCTCGTTGTTCGGATCAGTAATTTAATTGATAAACGATCCTCTAATGCTGCTACTTTACGGCTGATCTGTGCAACCGATGTTTCCAATGCTCTTGCTGCTCCAGTGAAGCTTTGAGCTTCAGTAACGGCAACAAACTCAGTAACGCCTTCCCAATCAATCACAACGTTTTCCTTATTGCTATTATTACGTATACGTAAAGATAATTTACCATTCTACCGTATTATCAAATAAGGAGAAATGCTTATAATGGCACACAACAAGACGACGAGCACAAACAAAAAATAGCACTATGCTTAAAATGAAACTGCTTATTAATGTCTTAAATTAAATTACCCCACTAAGGAAAATCCAATGGCTCTTGATATTAAACCTGGTCAAACTCACATCAAATCTAAAGCAATGGTAGCTTGGGCTGCTGGCGAACCTCTTAAAATGGAAGAAGTGGATGTTCAACTTCCTAAAGCAGGCGAAGTTTTAGTTCGCATCGTTGCTACTGGTGTGTGTCACACTGACCTATTCACTCTATCTGGTGATGATCCAGAAGGTATCTTCCCTTCAATCTTAGGTCACGAAGGTGGCGGTATTGTTGAAATGGTTGGTGAAGGCGTAACTGGTCTTGAAATTGGTGACCACGTTATCCCTCTTTACACTGCTGAATGTGGTGAGTGTAAATTCTGTAAATCTGGCAAAACTAACCTTTGTCAGGCTGTTCGTGAAACTCAAGGCCAAGGTCTTATGCCTGATGGTACTAGCCGCTTCTCTATTAACGGTGAAACTATCTTCCATTACATGGGGTGCTCTACGTTCTCTGAATACACAGTACTTCCTGAAATTTCATTAGCGAAAGTTTCTAAAGAAGCACCACTTGAAGAAGTGTGTCTTCTAGGTTGTGGCGTAACGACTGGTATGGGTGCGGTTCTTAACACGGCTAAAGTTGAAAAAGGCGACACGGTTGCTGTATTCGGTCTAGGTGGTATCGGTCTTTCAGCTATCATCGGCGCGAAAATGGCGGGTGCAAGCCGTATCATCGGTGTTGACTTAAACGAAAGCAAATACGAACTGGCTAAAAAATTAGGCGCGACTGATTGCATCAACCCAACAAACTTCGACAAGCCAATTCAAGAAGTGATTGTTGAAATGACTGACGGTGGCGTGGATTACTCTTTTGAGTGTATCGGTAACGTAAACGTTATGCGTGCAGCACTTGAGTGTTGTCACAAAGGTTGGGGTGAATCAATCATCATCGGTGTTGCTGGTGCAGGTCAAGAGATCTCAACTCGTCCGTTCCAACTTGTGACTGGTCGTGTATGGCGTGGCTCTGCATTCGGTGGCGTTAAAGGCCGTACTGAACTTCCAGGTATCGTTGACCGTTACATGCAGGGTGAATTCGCTCTTGATGATTTCATCACTCACACTATGGGTCTTGCGGATGTAAACGCAGCGTTCGATCTAATGCACGAAGGTAAATCTATCCGTACTGTTCTACATATGGATAAATAGGTTCTAGGTTCTAGGTTCTAGGTTCTAGGTTCTAGGTTCTAGGTTCTAGGTTCTAGCATTATTACTATTGTACTTTGCTTGCAGAGTACAATAGTTCACCTCTTCAAAAGGCCTCATTTCATGACCGTTGAAAACATCAGCCAAGCTAAAGTTGCCGGTGGCTGGCACAAACAGTATATACATACATCATCGACATTAAATTGCGATATGCGCTTTGCTATTTTTCTACCTGCAAACGCTTCTGAGACAAACCCAGTACCTGTTTTATACTGGTTATCAGGCTTGACCTGCACCGATGAAAACTTCATGCAAAAATCAGGGGCATTCAAAAAAGCGGCTGAATTAGGCATTGCGATTGTTGCTATGGATACAAGCCCTCGTGGTGAAGACGTTGCTGATGATGCAGAAAGCGCATACGATTTTGGCCTAGGTGCTGGATTCTACTTAAATGCAACTCAAGCCCCTTGGAATCGTCATTATCATATGTATGACTATGTGACAAAAGAGCTACCATCATTAATCGAAGAACACTTTCCTGTATCAGATAAAAAATCGATTTCTGGTCATAGTATGGGTGGTCATGGTGCTATTACTATCGGTTTAAAAAACCAAGATATGTACCAATCAATTTCTGCATTTAGTCCTATTGCTAGTCCAATTAACTGCCCTTGGGGACAAAAAGCGTTAGGTTTATACCTAGGTGATAATAAAGAAGCTTGGTTAGAATACGACAGTGCTGAACTTCTTAAAAAAGGCTCAAAACTTCCGATCTTAGTTGACCAAGGTGAAGCGGACGGCTTTTTGGAAGAACAGTTAAAACCGGAATACCTACTTTCTTCAGCAGAGCAATCTGGTGCCGATGTAGAAGTAAGAATGCAACCAGGTTACGACCACAGCTACTTCTTCATTTCTACTTTTATTGATGAGCATTTAGAGTTTCATGCTGCTTATTTGAATAAATAATACTGATTTAAAATAAGCAAAAGTATAAATAGAAAAATCCCAGAGTAGGTTCTCCTTCTCTGGGATTTTTTATGTCTATATATTACTTTTCTATAATTAGATAAACGCTAACACTGGAGAGATACAAAGAAGAATACCTGTAACAATAATTAGATTAGTTGATAAGCCTTTGTACTTATGAAGTGTTGGCACTTTATGCACAAGGTAAGCTGGAATTAAACAACCTACTAAACCAAAAACAGGGCTACAAATCGAAGTAAAAGATAAGATAGGCGCATTTAACGCAACAGCAGACCACGCAAGCAAAATAATAAACACCGTAATTAGTTTATTTACTAACTCTTTATTAATTACAGACTCATCCATACGTCTTAACAATACGTTCATTGCAATACCACGACACGCTTCTTGAAATGCCATAAACACACCAAAGAATGAAGTTACGACAGCAAAAATATTAATCACAATGCCGGTAACCGTTGCCCAACTTCCTGGGAAGTAATGAGCAATAATAGCTAATGCAGAGATGTTTTTATTCATTGCTTCAGCCGCTTGTTCTTGGCTTATTGCAAAGGTAAATGACACTGCAAAAAAGAACACAACAACAAATAAAATAGCAAAAGCAATATTCATCGCTCTTAATGATTTATAACGCGCAACTTCAATTGATTTCTCACGTGAACGATACGAGATAACCATAGGGCTAAGAGATTGAATAAAAAGAATAGACGTTAGGGTAAATGGAAGCGTAATAATCGCATCTTTTAGCATTGGACCAAACGATCCCATTGCTGGAATATTAGAAAAATCCCAACGAGAAACCAGTAATAAGCCCATAACTGCAACTAATGAAAGTACTGTTACAGCCATAAATCCAGATAGTTTAAATAGTACTTTCTCACCTTTAGAGCCAATAAAAGCAAGAACACAGATCAGCCCTAAACCATAAAAAACATTGTCATTTAAATGCCCTTCCGTTACACCAAACGAGTGTAAGTATGAAGAACTGTCATTGGTTACCGCTAATGAGTAAACCAATACCCAAATAACCAACATAATGAAATAAAGGACACCTAAGGCCACTCCCCAATTCTTACCTAAATAACCAGTAATGACACCTGGATAATCTGTACATGTTTTTGCTTCGGCAAGAGTATTAATGAAAAGTTTTTGAAACAAATACATGGCTGGATAGCCAATAATTGAAGATAGAAGGAAAACCCAAAGTCCCATAATACCTACTTGAACAGGTAGAAAAACAATACCCGCACCAATAGCCATACCAATACTAATCACTATCCAACCAATATCAGTGCTGTCAAATTTAGTGGCTTTTTTCCATTCAGAATCAGTCATATTACTTTGATCACGACCAAGTCCTGCTAATGTAGCTGTGTTCATATAAAACTCCATCTTTGTAGGGATCACTATTCTTATAATTTTAAAGCGACAAATTGCCGCCAACTTGCAACTTTTGAAGAATTTACTCTCTAATCTAAAAATAACAATGCAATTTTATTTGAAATGATAACGAGATCTCAGTTCGTAAAATAAACAAAAAATTGCTACAAAGTAATTGCAATCCCTTACAAATAAGAATAAATTCAACTCACACAAACTAAATGCAATTATTTTTGCATATTTTGAGTTAAAACTTAAAATCAAAAATAGTTGTAAGAAAAGGACAATACATATGAAGCAAATTATCGTGGCAAAATCAGCACCAGAAGCAATCGGCCCTTACTCTCACGGCACCGCATTTAATGGGCTTATTTTTACATCGGGTCAATTACCAGTAGATGGTTCAACAGGCTCAGTTGTTGAAGGGGGAATTGCTGCTCAATCTGAAATGTCTCTTAAAAACTTAATTTCAGTAATCGAAGCCGCCAATGGTAATGTTAATACCGTTTTAAAAACAACCTGTTACCTTGCTAATATCACTGATTTTGCTGCATTTAATGAAGTATATAAAACAGTTTTCCATACAGACTGCCCTGCACGCTCTTGCTTTGCGGTAAAAGATCTTCCGCTTGGTGTACTTGTTGAAGTAGAAGCAATTGCGCATCAAAAATAATAATTAGATAAAGGCGAACAAAATGAACTCTACCTGGAAACAATACATCACTATTTTAAAAAATGTTGTGAAACCAGCCCTTGGGTGTACTGAACCTATTTGTGCAGCCTATGCGACAAGCGTAGCAACACAGATGCTTGGAGAAAAACCAGAAACTATTGATGTTTTTGTCTCTGATAATTTGTATAAAAATAGTATGGGTGTTTTTGTTCCAAGAACAGGTAGAGTTGGTCTTGCCATTGCTGCAGCTACAGGAGCTACTGGCGGAGATCCAGAAGCCGGGTTGGAAGTACTAGCAAAATTAAACGAATCTCAACTCAACGAAGCTCAGCAACTGATTGATGCAGGACACGTTCAAGTAAAACGAGAAGCCACAGATGAATTTATCTATTGTCGCGTTATCGTTAAAAGCTCACAACAGCGAGCAGAAGTAACGATCAGCGGAGGTCATACGCTCATTGTTGAAAAACGTCTAAATGGTAATATCATTTTTTCCCTTGATTCTTTATTACCAAAAGCTTCTACTGCTTCTATTTGTGATGGCGTAGATATCACAATATCATCAATTTATAACTTCGCTACTCAGGCTGAATTTGATGACATTAAATTTATTCTTGAAGCTAAAGAACTCAATATTGCACTCGCTCAAGAAGGATTAAAGAATCCATACGGCTTAGAAGTTGGCCGTACCTATCAAAAAAATATTGAAACTGGCTTGCTATCAAAAAGTTTAGATAGTGATATTTTAATTTATACCTCAGCAGCATCTGATGCACGAATGGGCGGTGCGACCTTACCGGCGATGTCTAATTATGGCAGTGGTAACCAAGGTATCGCAGCAACAATCCCTGTGGTAAAAATGGCTGATTTTTATAATGCCGATGACGAAGCATTAGCAAGAGCCTTTATCATGAGTCATCTTGGTGCTATTTACATTAAATCTCATTACCCACCACTATCGGCATTTTGTGGCAATGCTGTAACCTCAGCCGCCGCCGCTATGGCAATGGTTTATTTAGCTGGTGGGACATTCGAACAATCTTGCTCTGCGATTCAAAATACCATTAGTGATACGAGTGGAATGATCTGTGATGGAGCGAAATCAACCTGTGCAATGAAAGTCGGCAGTAGTGCTCAATCAGCCATGAAATCATCTCTTCTTGCTTTGAATGACCATTGTGTAACGAAGCAAGGTGTTATCGCAGAAGATGTAGAAAAAACCATTAAAAATATAGGTAGAATGATAACAACAGGCATGCCGAATATTGACCATGAAATCATTGAAATAATGGCATCATAATGAAAAGATGTCACTATTAGCTAGTGACATCACCTTCCACTAACATAAGAGTATCTATGCTACATAAACTATCTACCGCCGATAAGCTAATTCTTCAATCAACCTTTAGTATCGTTGATGGCATTGCTGCTATGTTTGGAAAACATGTCGAAGTCGTATTGCACTCTTTAGATTCAGACAATCCATCAATCATTAAAATTGCTAATGGGCATGTCACGGGTCGTGGTATTGGTGCGCCTATAACCAACTTAGCGTTAGAAAAGTTAAAAGCGGGTTCTGATGTATCAACCCCTTATTTCACACGAACAGATAAAGGCGAATTAATGCGTTCTGTTACTTCAATGATTCGAAATGAGGCAGGTATACCTATTGCTTTACTTTGCATTAACTCAAATCTTGATGTACCAATGAACAGCTTTTTTATGGATTTATTTCCACAATCAGCTCAGTTAGCAGCGTCCCCAGAAACCTTTGCAAAGGACAGTATAGAAATGCTAACGGATTCGATTTCAAGAATACAGAGTGAAGTGTTAGAAGATGAAAGTATAGCCGTCTCTCGAAGAGTCAGAACCATTGTTGAACGTTTACACCACCAAGGTGCATTCAATATCAAAGACGCTACTCAGATCACCGCCAATATTCTTAATGTGTCGAAAGACTCTGTGTATCGTTATCTAAGAAAATTTAAGTAATACCATTCTGGATAAATAGTTGATCAGATAATTGCGCAGGAAAAATCGATTAGAGCAAGGCATAAATTACAGTAACTAGTGGTTCTAATTACAAAATTTATAACGCAGATATAATCGATTTTAACAAGCAAGAATGATCAAATACTTATGTAGATTGGTATAATCTCCCCTCCTCTTCTTCACTTTCATAAAAAAGCCCTGAGAACTTACCATTCTCAGGGCTTTTATTTTTACTAATACAAATTAACCAGGAAGGTTATATGTGTATGGCGCTTGGATACCTAGTGGAATACCTAGAGCCCAGTATGCTAGTAAGAAGATTGTCCAACCAATTAGCATTGCGATAGAGAAAGGCATCATTAGAGAAGCCAATGTACCGATACCCGTTGATTTAACATAGCGTTGGCAGTAAACCACAACTAACGGGAAGAATACCATTAATGGTGAGATGATGTTTGAAACAGAATCACCTACACGGTATGCCGCTTGAGAAAGCTCAGGAGAGATACCAACACCCATTAACATAGGAACTAATACAGGACCAATTAGAGCCCATTTCGCTGATGCCGAACCGATAAGCAAGTTAACGAATGCCGTTAGTAAGATCATACCAATAATCGTTAATTGACCAGGAAGATCTAATGCTTTTAAGAAATCAGCACCGTACATTGCTAAAATTGTACCGATGTTTGATTGACTGAAAGCAACTAAGAATTGTGCACAGAAGAATGACATAACCATGTATGCCCCCATCGTGCCCATCGTTTCTGACATTGCTTTAATTACATCATTACTGCTTTTAAATGTACCTGATACACGTCCATAAACGATACCTGGAATAATAAACAGAATGAAAATAAGCGGTACAATTGACTGCATTAAAGGCGCTGAGAATGACGTAATTTGGCCATCAGGAGAACGCAGTGCTGAATTTTCAGGATAAATAAGTGCAATTAACAGTGCGATACCAGCAACCATTGCCCAACCAGCGAACTTAAATGCTTTCGATTCAATCTCTGTAAAAGAGCCTAAATCCGGTGCTGTTTCTGCATCTTCATCAACAGGAGTATTTGCTAAACGTGGTTCGATAATTTTATCAGTTACATACCAACCAATCGCAACAATTAGAATTGAAGAAAGGCCTGTAAAGTAAATGTTTGCTAATGGGTTAACAATGTAAGTCGTATCGAGTACTTGTGCTGCTGTTTGTGTAAAGCCAGCCAGTAATGGATCGATTCCCGATGGGATAAAGTTTGCAGAGAAACCACCAGATACACCCGCAAATGCAGCTGCGATACCCGCTAATGGGTGACGACCTGCCGCGTGGAAAATGATACCACCTAGTGGGATAACTAAAACGTAACCCGCATCTGCTGCTGTGTGTGACACGATAGCAACAAGAATAAGCATTGGCGTTAATAGTTTCGCTGGAGTGAAGTTAAGCATTTTCTTTAGGCCAGTTTGAATAAAGCCTGAAGAGTCAGCAACACCAACACCTAGCATCGCTACTAATACGATACCTAGTGGAGCAAAACCGGTGAAGTTTTTCACCATTGTTGCTAAAAAGTTTGCTAAAGAATCACCAGTTAAAAGGTTTTTCACTTGAACTGCATCTTGAGTAACAGGATGAATCAAGTCAAATTGTACTTGTGATAATAGCGCTGAAAGACCCCAAACAATTAAAAGGCCCCAGAAGAACAGTAGTGCAGGATCTGGGATCTTATTACCTACTCGTTCGATTGTATTTAGAAAACGATCCATACCACTAGGCTTAGATGCTTTCTCTGCTACTTGGTTACTCATTCGTAACTCCATTTTATGTAATGTTGTATTTAAAGATAAAGAGATTTGATTTTTTTTATTCTTTATCTATTCCTTTGCTAAATCAGTGTAAACCAGATATTGCCAAGAAAAGCTTAATACATTGCATTTTCATCGGTATGCAAATGTTTAATTTGTAAATCAATGTTTCAATGAAACATATAGCCAACAAAATTAATATTTACATTACAATAGAAACAAAAAAGCGCCTTTCGGCGCTTTCTATTTATCTAATACAAACTAATTCACTAAATGGAGATTATTCCCACTCAATCGTTGCTGGTGGCTTACCAGAAATATCGTAAACGACACGAGAGATACCACTAACCTCATTAATAATACGGTTAGATACTTTACCTAAGAAATCGTATGGTAAATGTGCCCAATGCGCTGTCATAAAATCGATAGTTTCTACTGCACGTAAAGAGACAACCCAATCGTATTTACGACCATCGCCCATTACACCTACAGAACGTACTGGTAAGAAAACAGTGAATGCTTGAGATACTTTATTATAAAGATCAGCATTGTGTAATTCTTCAATGAAGATTGCATCAGCACGACGCAGTAAATCACAGTACTCTTTCTTAATTTCACCAAGAACGCGTACACCTAGACCTGGTCCAGGGAACGGGTGGCGATAAAGCATGTTGTATGGAAGACCTAATTCTAGGCCAATTTTACGCACTTCATCTTTAAACAGTTCACGTAATGGCTCAACAAGGCCCATTTCCATGTCATCAGGAAGACCACCAACATTGTGATGAGATTTGATAACGTGCGCTTTACCTGTTTTCGATGCTGCTGATTCGATAACATCTGGATAGATAGTACCTTGAGCTAACCATTTCGCATTTGATAGTTTCTTCGACTCTTCATCAAAGATATCTACAAATACGTGACCAATGATCTTACGTTTCGCTTCAGGATCAGATTCACCTTCAAGTGCATCTAAGAAACGTTTTTCAGCTTCAACATGAATGATCTTAAGACCAAACTTGTTACCGAACATTTCCATTACTTGGTCTGCTTCATTTAAACGAAGTAAACCATTATCAACGAATACACACGTTAGTTTGTCGCCAATTGCACGGTGTGCAAGCATAGCAACAACAGATGAATCAACACCACCAGAAAGACCAAGAATTACTTCATCATCGCCTACTTGCTCTTTAATTCGAGCAACGGCATCTTCAATGATTGATGCTGAAGTCCACAGACCTTCACAGCCACATACATTAAGAACAAAGTTCTCAAGCATTTTTAGACCGTTTTTAGTATGAGTTACTTCTGGGTGGAATTGAACACCGTAGTATTTTTTCTCTTCGTTCGCCATTGCAGCGTAAGGACAAGTTTCTGTCTCTGCAATTTTTACGAAATCAGATGGGATTTCAACAACTTTATCACCGTGGCTCATCCAAACATCTTGAGTTGCTTCAAGATCTTTAAACAGCGCTGATTCACCTGTTACTTGTACCGCAGCATAACCAAATTCACGCTCAGTAGACGTTGCTACTTTACCGCCAAGTTGTTCTGCCATTGTTTGCATGCCGTAACACACACCAAATACAGGAACACCAGAATCAAATACATATTGAGGAGCACGAGGAGAATTTGCTTCAGTAACACTTTCAGGACCACCAGATAAGATGATGCCATCTGGGTTAAAATCACGGATGTCAGATTCTTCTACATCCCAGCTCCAAAGCTCACAGTAAACACCAATCTCACGGATACGACGCGCAACAAGCTGCGTGTATTGAGAACCAAAATCTAAAATAAGAATGCGTTGATCGTGGATATTAGTCGTCATTAGTCTTTCTCAAAAAGTCATTTATTTAGTGTGGTTTTACTATAAAACCACACGCTTAAAATTGAATTTGGTACAAAGTCTTTTTCTTTATTTTTCGAAGCAGAATCATTCGAGTTCTAGGAAAAGGCACGGAGTTTACAAGTGTAAATGAGTACCTTTGACAACGAAATCGGAAGATTCTGCAAAGAAAATTAAGAAAAATTAGCCTAGGCGATAGTTTGGTGCTTCTTTCGTGATCTGAACATCATGTACGTGAGACTCTTTCATCCCTGCACCTGAAATACGAACAAATTCAGCTTTAGTACGCATGTCTTCAATTGTTGCTGAACCTGTTAGGCCCATGCTTGAACGTAAACCACCCATTTGTTGGTGAACGATCTCTTTTAGACGACCTTTGTATGCGATACGACCTTCGATACCTTCAGGCACAAGCTTGTCCGCTGCATTATCAGATTGGAAGTAACGGTCTGAAGAACCTTGAGACATCGCACCAAGAGAGCCCATGCCACGGTAAGATTTGTATGAACGACCTTGATAAAGAATCACTTCACCCGGTGCTTCTTCTGTACCCGCAAACATTGAGCCAACCATTACACATGATGCACCAGCTGCAATTGCTTTACAGATATCACCAGAGTAACGGATGCCGCCATCTGCAATAACTGGAATATCGTGAGCCGTTGCAACTTCTGCTGCATCTGAAATAGCCGTAATTTGAGGAACACCCACACCCGTAACGATACGAGTAGTACAGATTGAACCTGGGCCGATGCCTACTTTTACAGCACTTACACCAGCATCGATTAATGCTTTAGCGCCCGCACCAGTAGCAACGTTACCACCAATAATTTGTAGGTCTGGGAAAGATGCACGAGTTTCACGAATACGTTGTAAGACGCCTTCTGAATGACCGTGAGATGAATCGATAAGTAGAACATCAACGCCCGCTTCAACAAGAGCAGCAACACGCTCTTCATTGCCAGCGCCGGCGCCAACAGCAGCACCTACACGTAGACGACCACGTTCGTCTTTACATGCATTTGGTTTACGTTCTGCTTTGTGGAAATCTTTTGCTGTAATCATACCGGTTAGTTGGAACTCATCGTTCACTACCAATACTTTCTCAACACGCGCTTCATGCATTTTCTCTTGAACTTCTTCACGAGTTGCACCTTCTTTAACAGAAGCTAAGCGTGCCTTTGGCGTCATAACAACGTCAACTTTCTTAGATAGGTCAGTTACAAAACGAACATCACGACCAGTAATTATACCAACAAGTTCGTTAGTTTCAGTTACTACAGGGAAGCCAGCAAAACCATGTTTCTCTGTCAGTTCTTTCACATCTTGGATAGTTGCGTCAGGACGAACGGTTACTGGAGCAGAGACAACACCTGCCTCAAAGATTTTTACTAAGCGAACTTGTTCAGCTTGCTGTTCAATAGACATGTTTTTGTGGATAAAACCGATGCCACCCTCTTGCGCTAATGCAATAGCAAGGCGCGCTTCTGTCACTGTATCCATTGATGCTGAAATCATTGGAATATTTAGAGAGATAGTCTTCGTTAACTGAGTGCGAAGATCAGCGGTGTTAGGAAGAACTGTGGAGTGTGCTGGGACGAGTAAAACGTCATCGAAGGTTAAAGCTTCTTTTGCGATTCGTAGCATTTGCAATATCTCACAACATAAGTGTTTAAAGGAATAAATCCCACTTTATCGTTTCGCATAATAAAGTGTTTTGGATTTGATATTGCAGACGGATTATACGCACTGCGCAAACGCTTGGCTACACATTTTTTTATTTTTAATTTGCATTTACCCCCTTGATATGTATTATATTGCCGCTAATTCCTATACTCATGTCTAAGGCATTCTGATGTCTCTCGATTCTAATCCTCGTATCTTTACAGTCTCGCGTCTCAACTCTGAAGTTCGTCTATTATTAGAAAATGAGATGGGGATTGTTTGGCTGATTGGCGAAATTTCTAACCTTACTGTGCCCGTTTCTGGTCACTGGTATCTCACTCTTAAAGACAGTCAAGCTCAAGTCAAATGTGCCATGTTTAAAGGCAATAACCGCCGAGTTACCTTTAAACCTCAAAATGGTAAACAAGTTCTTGTTAAAGCCCGCCTCTCGCTTTATGAACCTCGTGGCGACTATCAAATAATCATTGAAAGTATGCAACCCGAGGGAGATGGTCGTCTTCAACAAGAGTTTGATCAATTAAAAATGTCACTCGCAGCTGAAGGGCTTTTTGCTCAAACTGCCAAACAACCTTTACCTGAACAACCAAAACGTATTGGGGTTATTACCTCTCAAACAGGTGCTGCGCTGTTTGATATTCTTAATGTATTAAAACGACGAGACCCTAATCTACCAGTTATCATTTATCCGACAATGGTGCAAGGCTCGGGGGCTGCAATTCAAATTGCACAAGCTATTGGACGAGCTAATAGCCGTAACGAATGTGATATATTGATCGTTGGGCGTGGCGGTGGCTCATTAGAAGATCTTTGGTGTTTTAATGAAGAGATCGTAGCGAGAACGATTGCGGCAAGTGAGATCCCTATCGTCAGTGCTGTTGGTCATGAGATCGATATTACTATTGCCGATTTTGTTGCAGATGTTCGAGCTCCAACCCCTTCAGCTGCAGCTGAATTAGTAAGTCGAGACCTCTCTTCTCAACTACAAACAGTAACACATCAGAAACGCCGCTTACGCAATGCTATAGAGCGTTATTTATCATTTCAACAACGTACATTGTCAACGTTGCAGCACCGCCTTGAAAAACAGCATCCACAAATGCAGTTGAATAATCAAAGTCAAAAGCTAGATGATTTAAACCAACGATTAATGAGTCATATGATGCAGCGGCTGCAGCGCAATCAACATAGCGTTGCAAATTTAACCCTACGTTTAAATAACCTATCACCAAGTAAAAAAATATCTCAGGATCAATTACGTATTGAAGAATTAAAACGTCGATTATTAGATTCAATGGATAGAAATTTACTTATGCAACGTCATCAATTAGCGTTAGCGGCAGAGAAACTCGATACTGTTAGCCCATTAGCCACCTTACAACGTGGTTATTCTATTACTCGAAATGAGAAAGGGTCTGTAATCACTTCAACAAAGCAAATCAGCACTGGAGATAGTATTACGACTCGCTTTGTTGATGGTGAAGTTAAATCGACAGTAACTATAAGCTAGCTAACTCTGTTCTATTTCAACAAATTCAGTTTTAGCACGAGATTTAGATTTTAATTCATTACAATCATGACAAAAATAGCTTGCTGCACCACAGGCATTAAGCTTTTCCATTTCTTTGCTACAGTCAGGGCAATACGCTACTTTTTTAAAATCTACCTGACAAAAATCGCAGTGGTACCCTTCTCTATTCCAACGTAATTCAGACTGACACTTAGGACATTCGTTTGTTTGCATTACTCATTCCTTATTAATTTATTTCAACCAAATACTGATACGCTGCCTATCTCAAAAAACATAGATCTTTATGCTTATAGGGATCTGATCAGCGATCATGCCCTTTAAGAACATTTATATAACCACACCCCGAAAGCATTAGTTACATATACTGTATTTCAATTTAAAACGATATAAAACTTCAAGAAATGCACTTTCATACAGTAGATCCAGAACATCAATCAGCATTGAGCTTATATATTTCAGTAGAAAAAACGGGAATTACACGAAATGTAGAATAAGATATACACCTCATGTAATTTCAATTTTAAATTCGTTTTTTCGAATAGGTAAGCATTAATAACTCTTGTTCACCCTTTGCTTTTAATTCAACTCGAATCTCTTGATAATCTTTAAACGAAGAAACATGAGTACCACCACAAGGAAGCTTTACTACACCATCTATACCAAAATCTGCAATCCAGTAACGTGAATCCGTTAACGCTTTACCTTCACACTCGATAGAAATCTCACTTTCTAAGGCTAACCATACAGTTATCTGTTCATTTACTTGATCAGTAATAGAGTTGAGGTTTTCCATCATTTCAGAACTATTAAGACCGCGCTTACGCAGTGTTTTACCTAAACGATACACATCTTCACAATGATCTTCTGTGACAAAGCTGGTTTCTTGAGCATAACTATTAAAGTTGTAATGACCCAATTCATCTTTTCGATCTGCATCTTTACGCCAATAATTAGCATGAAGCACTTTATTTAAGGCTAAATAAGCAATATGCCCCGCACTATGTCCACGACTCAGTGAACCTTGATACTCTTTATCAACCTTTAGCTCTACAGTATTTTCTACTGCAATACCCACATCTTTAGATATTAAATGTGTAACAACAAATACCCATCCTTCTTCGCCACGTTTAATTGGAATATTTTTGTCGATATATAACTCACCCGTTGCTAGCTCAATCGCACCCGTTTGACAAGCAAGGATTGGATACTCATTGTCGCCGATTTGCACCGTCCCTTTATCTTCTGGGTGATCTGGCCAAATATGGCTTACAGGATGAAAAGGCGTTTCTTTAGTCACAAACCATTTACCTTGATCTGTTTCTTTAATTAATTGCACTACTGATGTGTGTAGCCATGTGTTATGACAAAAAAGAATCTCTGTTGCTGATAGTTGAACCATGATTTCCACCTAAAAAAAACGCCCAACAAGATGGGCGTTTTATTATTCAATATGTATAAATAAAGTAATTAAAGATTACTTTTTATTGCGGTTTTTCACTGCACCAACTAGGCGCTTACGTTGACGTTCTTGAGATAGAGTCAACTTACCACCACGATCTTCAAATGGGTTTTCACTATTCTGAAATTGAATACGAATAGGTGTACCCATAATTTCTAACGACTTACGGAAGTAGTTCATTAAGAAACGTTTGTAAGAAGAAGGCAATTCTTTTACTTGGTTACCGTGAATAACGATAAGTGGTGGGTTGTAACCACCTGCGTGTGCATACTTTAGTTTCACACGACGGCCACGAACCATGGGTGGTTGGTGATCATCTTGAGCCATTTTCATAATACGAGTAAGAACAGATGTACCTACACGCTTAGTCGCTGAAACATACGCTTCTTGTACTGATTCATATAAATGACCAACACCTGTACCATGAAGAGCTGAGATAAAGTGAAGACGAGCAAAGTCAACAAAGCCTAAACGACGGTCTAGCTCAGATTTCACTTTCTCTTTAACTTCATTATCAAGACCATCCCACTTATTCACAGCAATAACTAATGAACGACCCGCGTTCAATGCAAAGCCTAATAAGCTTAGATCTTGATCTGAGATGTTTTCACGAGCATCGATAACAAGCAAAACTACGTTCGCATCTTCAACTGCTTTCAATGTCTTGATTACAGAGAATTTCTCAACCGTTTCATTGATACGGCCACGGCGACGAACACCAGCAGTATCAATAAGCACGTATTCTTGACCTTCACGTTCCATTGGAATGTAAATAGAGTCACGAGTTGTACCTGGCATATCGTAAACAACCACACGCTCTTCACCTAAAATACGGTTAATTAGCGTTGATTTACCTACGTTAGGACGACCGATAATCGCAAGTTTAATCGGTTGGTCTTGCAGACGTGCAAAATCTTTTTCTGCATCTTCTTCTGTTAGATCTTTTTCTTCTTCTTCGAAATCTTCAAATTCAGTAAGATCCATGATCTCACCATTTTCATCTTTCAAAGATTCTTCAATTAATTCTTCCATAAAAGGAGCAAGAGCTAATTCAAGTAGAGATGTTACACCACGGCCATGTGAAGCTGCAATTTGGTAAACCTTGTTCATCCCTAATTGCCAGAATTCAGCACTTGCCGCATCAGCATCAATACCATCGATCTTATTTACTACTAAGAATGTTGGTTTTTCACGTGAGCGTAAGTGTTTTGCTATCGCTTCATCAGATGATGTTAAACCAGCACGGCCATCAACCATAAATAACACAACATCAGCTTCTTCAATCGCAGCTAATGACTGTTCTGCCATTTTAGTTTCTACACCTTCTTCAGTTCCATCAATACCGCCGGTATCGATCAAAATGAATTCAAGCTCTTCTAACTTAGCACGGCCGTATTTACGGTCACGAGTTAAGCCTGGAAAGTCAGCAACTAATGCATCCCTTGTACGCGTAACACGGTTAAACAGCGTCGATTTACCAACATTTGGACGCCCTACCAGAGCAACAACAGGAATCATATATACCTCTTAATTTAATCATAGGCATAGCGCGAGCTAATACCAATTTGATGATAGTTTTTTTAATATGAACGGATAAAAACCATCACCAAATTGGATTATCTTTCACTATCTAAAAACAATAAAAGGCCCCAAAGTCAAAAGGACTTGGAGCCAATTCACAATTATAGCAAATAAAACTTATTTAATTCGCATTTTTTTGATATCGCCTTCGCGAGTAACAATTAAAAAGCCATCTTCAACAATAATTGGGGATACTGCGATACCATCACTGTCGATCTCTTGTTGAGAAACAAACAGCCCAGTATCTCTATCTAACCAATGTAGATAACCTTCACTGTCAGCTAAAACAATATAATTATCAATGATCATTGGCGGTGTTAATTGACGATACTCTAGCTCTTCATTATTCCAAAGTTCAGTACCACTTCGTGCATCAACTGCCACTACGTGATCTTTCTCTGTTACTAAGAAAAGACGTTTACCATCAGATGACATATTCAT
This sequence comes from Aliivibrio thorii, assembly GCF_057368585.1. Lineage (NCBI taxonomy): Bacteria > Pseudomonadati > Pseudomonadota > Gammaproteobacteria > Vibrionales > Vibrionaceae > Aliivibrio > Aliivibrio thorii. Next base: position 2,328,112 of record NZ_CM170654.1, read on the forward strand.
TGCTGATGAATAATTACGTTTCCAGACAGGTTGCCCTGAGCGAAGATCCAGAGCAATTAATTGTCCGTTATAGCCAATTGTATATAAACGACCACCTAAAATAAGTGGTGAAGCATCAACATCGACTAAACGGTCAATCTCAGTAGCCCCTTTTGGCGTACCTACTGGCTGTTGCCACAACAATTGACCTTTAGAGATCAATGCTGCCGCTAAACGACCATTAGACATTCCCCAAAAAACGCCACCTGAAATACTGACTGGAGTACTATCACCACGAAGGGTTAAGTTAGGCACTTCACTGTTAATTTGCCACTTTTCATCACCAGTTTCAGCATCGAAAGCAACCAACGCCCCGCGACTAGTATGAACAATGAGATAACCTTCATCTGCTAATGGTTTAGCAAGAACTTCACCATCAACCGTTTTACGCCACAACTCTTCACCAGTTTCAGCATCAAGAGTAATGACTTCACCATTCTCTGAGCCGATGAATACTTTGCCGTAAGTTAAGGTTAAACCGCCAGATAATCGAGCTGATACGTCTTGTTCTAAATCTTTCTCCCAAATGGTTTTTCCATTTTCAGGATCAAGCGCTTTAACAAGACCATCACGGCTTGCAACATAAACTTTTTGATAAGCATAAACTGGCGCTAGACGTGAAAAATAATGTCCAACACCATCACCAATTGAACTTGTCCATTCCGTTGTTGGTTCAAATTGATTCTGAACAACAGGAACCGGTGCCATTACGATTGTATCTTCTTCACTCGCACAACCAAAAAGCATGGAGAAACCAAAGGTACATAATGCCGCTTTTTTTAACACCTTACGCATTCAGTTGTCCTTACTCTGCTAAGTCATCCAGTTTCATTTGAACGGCTTGGTTCATTCCTGCTTGTAACGCTTCGGTATAAGCAGAACGAGCCGTAGCTACATCACCTTGACTAAGAGCAATATCACCTTTTAGCTCAGCAACACGTGCTGCCCAGCTTGTCGGTTTTACACTTTCTAATGTCGCTAAAGCTGCATCAAATTTCTCTTGTTGAGCTTGAATACGAGCAGTGCGAATTTGAGCAGTAGCAATCAGTGATTCATCGTTACTGTTACTTGCCACCCAATTTAATTGCTCTAATGCTGCATCAAGTTGGCCAGCATCTACCTGAACTTTTGCTAACTGAAGTGCCGCCAATACTGCGTACTCACTTTTAGCATGAGCGGTAATAAATGCTTGCGCTGATTCTGTAGCATCAGCACCAGAAGCTTGCAATGCAGTTAGTGTTTTTTCATAAGAAATTGAAGTTGTTTCTTTTGCTTCAATTTGTGTCGATTGGTAATATTTCCAACCTAGAATTGCACCAATACCAACAACACCACCAACTACGACAGCCTTGCCGTTTTCTTTCCACCAACTTTTAATGGCTTCAACTTGTTGTTCTTCAGTTTCGTAGGCTTCCACGTCCTATCCTCTTAAATCAATTCAGCTAATTTTTCGAATACATCTGCTTGAGCGAACGTTTCTTGTTCGCCAGTACGTAAATCTTTTACGTTTACTGTTTGCTCTGCCACTTCACTCTCACCTAAGATAAGAGCAACTGCAGCACCTGCATTATCAGCACGTTTAAATTGCTTTTTAAAATTACCACCACCGAAGTGACACATTACACGTAAACCAGGAACTTGTTCACGTAGTGACTCAGCCAGTTTCATCCCTGCCATTAGAGTACCTTCACCAGACGTTACCATGTAAACATCCACTGAACGACGCACATCTGTTAATTCTAATGTTTCCATCAGTAATACCAGACGCTCTAATCCCATAGCAAAACCAACTGCTGGGGTTGTTTTTCCGCCTAATTGTTCAACTAGACCATCGTAACGACCACCACCACATACTGTACCTTGAGCACCTAAACTTTCGGTAATCCACTCAAAAACAGTACGGTTATAATAATCTAATCCACGAACTAAACGTTCATTAACTTGATATTGGATGCCAGCAGCGTCAAGTAGTTCACATAAACCAGAAAAATGTGCTTTTGAATCATCATCCAAATATTCAGATAGTTTAGGTGCATCACCTAAAATAGCTTGTACATCTGGATTTTTAGTATCAAGAACACGCATTGGATTAGTATGCATACGGCGTTTACAATCTTCATCCAATACATCTAAGTGCTGCTCTAAAAATTCAACTAATGCGATACGGTAGTTAGCGCGAGCCTCTAATGAACCGATAGAGTTCAACTCTAAACGAACATGCTTATCAATACCTAGTTCACGCCATAAACGTGCTGTCATCATAATAAGTTCAGCATCAACATCAGGACCGTTCAAACCAAATACTTCAACACCTACTTGGTGGAACTGACGGTAACGACCTTTTTGAGGGCGCTCATGACGGAACATTGGGCCCATGTACCATAAACGTTGTTCTTGGTTGTACAGTAAACCATTTTCAATCCCTGCACGTACACAACCTGCTGTTCCTTCTGGACGAAGCGTTAAGCTATCACCATTACGATCTTCAAACGTGTACATCTCTTTTTCAACAACATCAGTTACTTCACCGATAGCACGTTTAAATAGATGTGTTTGTTCAACAATTGGCATACGTACTTCATTGTAACCATATGCACTAATAACGCGTTTAACGCCATCTTCTACTTTGTGCCACAATGGCGATTGTGTTGGAAGGCAGTCATTCATGCCTCGAATTGCTTGGATTGCTTTAGCCACGTTCACTTCCCAATGGGTTTCATTTATATCTGGTTTACTAATCAGTCAATCTGATTAATATCAATTTGGTTTTCTTTTGATAACATCGCGGCTTTCGCTCGGATCTTCGCTTCTAGCTTATCCACGATATTATCATTATCAAAACGTTCTTTCTGACGAATACCATCTTCATAGAACGCACTTTTACGATTACTTCCCGCAATCCCCATATGAGAGACTTCAGCCTCACCCGGGCCATTGACTACACAGCCAATTAAAGAAACATCCATTGGCGTGATTAAATCTTCTAATCGTTGTTCTAGTTCATTTACTGTTGCAATAACATCAAACTCTTGACGAGAACACGTAGGGCAAGCAATGAAGTTAATACCACGAGAGCGAATACGCAATGATTTTAAAATATCAAAACCAACTTTGATCTCTTCAATAGGATCAGCAGCCAATGAAATTCGTAGTGTATCGCCAATACCTTCAGACAATAACATGCCTAAACCTACCGCTGATTTAACAGAACCAGCACGAGCGCCACCAGCTTCGGTAATACCTAAATGCAATGGTTGAGCAATCTGCTTTGCCAATAATCGATAAGAATCAACCGCTAAGAATACATCAGAAGCTTTCACACTGACTTTAAACTGGTCGAAATTCATTCGTTCCAATATGTCTACATGGCGCATTGCTGATTCAAGTAACGCCTGAGCCGTTGGTTCTTTATATTTTACTTGGATATCTTTTTCTAATGATCCCCCATTCACACCAATGCGAATAGGAATATTTTTATCTTTCGCACAATCAACAACAGAGCGAATACGTTGCTCATTACCGATATTACCCGGATTAATACGTAAGCAATCTACGCCATACTCGGCAACTTTTAATGCAATACGATAATCAAAATGAATATCAGCAACTAAAGGGACTGAGACTTGTTGTTTAATTAGCTTAAACGCCTCAGCAGCATCCATTGTGGGTACTGAAACACGAACAATGTCGGCACCGACTTTCTCAAGTGCTTTAATTTGAGCAACTGTCGCAGCAACATCAGTCGTTAACGTGTTTGTCATTGACTGAACTGCGATCGGAGCGCCATCTCCAATAGGAACATTACCCACATAAATGCGAGTAGATTGACGGCGTTTAATTGGGGATTCTGTATGCATGGAATCAACTCATTATTGAGGTAGGGTTAATCGTGCAACTTTACCGGCAGGATATGCAGATAAATCAACAGGTTTACCTTTATAAGTTAATGTTACGGCACTTGGAGCACCAATAACTAGTTTATAAGGCGCTTTACCTGTCAGTTTTAGTGTTTGATTTGCTTTTTTCACGCCTGAGTATAGACGGTTATTTGCTGCGTCCTGAACTTGTAGCCAACAATCATTATTAAAGGTCATTAGTACATCTTCAGCAATTGCTACTGGCTCTACTACTGCGACTTTTTCGTCAGCTTTTGTTTCTGAAGTTGCATCTACTGCTTCATTGGTACTTACGTCTTCTGCAATAGGTACTTCAAGTTCTTCAGGTGTTGTTTCTAATTCTGAAAGTTTAGTATCAACCTCAAGAGCATTCGTCTCATTAAGCACTGAATGTTCATCTGTAGCGCCATCTTCACCAGTAGTGCTTTCTGTCACTTGGGTTGGCGCTTCAGATATCACTTCTGTAATTAATTCTGCGTCTTGTTTGCTCTCTAATTGAGCTTGCTCTTGCCACCACCACAAAACAGACATACTAAGAATTAACGCAAAAATAACCCATGTCAGTTTCATTATGCGGTTATCGTGCTTTTCTCTTTTCGTCTTACGAGAAAAACTTTGCATATCATGTTGTTCTATTTTTGCTTTACCTAATTGATCTAATGCGTTAAGAACTTTACTTTCAGGTACGTTAACGACTTTAGCATAAGAACGATAATAGCCACGTGTAAACGTGGCTAGTTTTCCCATATCAAACTGGTCAGCTTCGATCTGTTCTAGAACTTCCACTCGTAAACGTAAACGAGAAGAAATATCTTCTATCGTTAAATTTAATGCTTCACGAGCTTCTTTTAATAATTGCCCAGGAGCAACAAGGGTTTCTGCTTTTTCTTCAATCTTTTCAGGAGTCATAATTTAAATAATTCTGATATTCTCTGGAGTCCGGATATTTTTTCCCGAGCAAATCTGCGTATTTTTTAACCAAATGCGCATTACCTGCTTTTTTTTCTAATTCTATAAGTAAGCTTAGGCTAACGGGTTTATATCCGTACTTCTTAGTAAATTTAAACAGCGCAATTCTCGGTTCTGAATAGTTACCTTCATCAATATTCAATTTTGCCAATTGAAGGGTGGAACGAACTCGATTAGGATCATGAGCCAGTGAGCGCTCAAAATACGTTTTTGCTGTCACTTTATCCCCACTACCTAATGCGCACATAGCTGCATTTTCATAACTTGCCGAAACAAGGTAATAGTAAGGTTGGTCTATTGCTTGAGCAAACTTCTGTTGAGCTTCCTCATAACGGCCATTTTTACAAAGAAAAACGCCGTAGTTATTTAATACATTACCATTTTTTGACGAAGAACGTAATGCTCGTTTGTAAGCCTTTTCAGCTAATTCGTTTTCTTCTACTTGTTGGTAATAATAAGCGAGGGAAGTTTGAGAGCGGTAATAGTCAGGAGCGTATTGTACAGCCAGTTCCAAATTTTCACGGGCTTTGATCATGTTGCCCGCATTTAAATAGCTTAATCCAAGGGTAATTCGAGCTTCAGCAGCTCGAATTATCTCTTCTTTGCTCATGTCATCGGCTTCATTTACCGTGACACAACCAGCACTAACTAACAATCCAACGGTTAATAGTGCCGCACTCCATTTTCTCATACTGCCTTCCCTTGCTGTTATACATCAAGGTTAAACAGTTTTAACAGGGATAGCCTCACCTTGCTGTTTAACTTGAGTACGTTTAGTTCTATCGATTACATCACCCACTAATTGACCACAAGCAGCATCAATATCATCGCCACGAGTTTTACGAACGGTTACCGTAAAATCGTATTCCATTAGTGTCTTCATGAATCGATCGATACGTGAATTACTTGGCTTTTTGTATGGTGACCCAGGATATGGGTTAAATGGAATCAAATTAATCTTTGCAGGGGTATCTTTTAGTAATTCTGCGAGTTGTCTTGCATGATTCATATCATCATTAACATGATCTAAAAGTACATACTCTACCGTTACACGACCACGGTTAGCATTTGATGATGCAATGTATTCGCGAACACACGATAAAAATGCATCAATATTCCAACGATCATTGATTGGCATAATTTCGCTACGTAGTTCATCAGTTGGCGCATGAAGAGAAATAGCTAATGCTACATCGATTTTCCCAATCATTTGCTCTAGGCCAGATACAACACCAGAAGTCGATACCGTTACACGACGCTTAGATAAACCAAAACCTAGATCATCAAGCATAATTTCTAATGATGGGATTAAGTTTTTCATATTAAGCAGCGGTTCGCCCATACCCATCATTACAATATTAGTAATTGGACGACGACCCGTTTCTTTTTCTAAACCAATTTCACGAGCTGCACGCCAAATTTGGCCTACAATTTCAGAAACTTTAAGGTTACGGTTAAATCCTTGCTGAGCGGTTGAACAGAATTTACATTCCAATGCACAACCTACTTGAGAAGAAACACATAATGTAGCACGGTCACCGTCAGGGATATAAACCGTTTCAACATCTTGATCTCCTACTTTCATCGCCCATTTGATGGTGCCATCAACTGAATGCTGAGCTTCTGAAACATAAGGAGCACGGATCTCACACTTGTGCTTTAGTTTTTCACGAAGCTTTTTGTTGATGTTGTTCATTTGATCGAAGTCATCACAACCAAAGTGATACATCCACTTCATGATTTGATCGGCTCTGAATGCTTTCTCTCCTAATTCCTCAGAAAAAAATGCTCGAAGTCCTTTACGATCAAAGTCCAGTAGATTTATTTTAGCTGTAGTCATGTTGCCTCTCTGATAAATAACATCACCGCGAATATCGGGCGCAGAATTGTACAAGTTTTGAGAGGATATTGCTAGTGGTTCGAGGTTCGAGGTTCGAGGTTCGAGGTTCGAGGTTCGAGGTTCGAGGAGGATTATGGGGAGTGTCTACAAAAAACAAACTCCCTATATTCTGTAGGGAGCTTGCGACCATCCTAGACTCTAGTCACTATTACTCAGCTGGACGAGGACAGATTTCATCTTCAGCAAAGAAATAAGCAATTTCACGAGCTGCAGATTCAGGGCTATCAGCACCATGAACAGAGTTATGACGCATGCTGATTGCATAATCTGCACGCAATGAACCACAAGCGGCTTCTGCTGGGTTAGTTTTTCCCATCAGCTCACGGTAACGAACAACCGCATTTTCACCTTCTAATACCTGTACCATTACCGGACCAGACATCATATAAGCAACTAGATCATTAAAGAATTCTTTGCCTTCATGCTCAGCATAAAAGCCTTCCGCTTGTTCTTTAGTTAAGCGCAACATTTTAGCTGCAACAACTTGCATACCTGTTTTTTCAATACGACGGTAAATAGCACCAATAAGATTACGCTTAACAGCATCTGGTTTTACAATTGAAAAAGTACGTTCTATTGTCATTTTACTTTCCTTTAAGTTTCTTTTACTTCTTTTGAAGCTATTATAGTTATAAGAAAAAAGACCGAGTTTAGGGCTCGATCTCTTATTCGTTATTTAGTAAGTAGGTTCGCTAATGTTCTTACACCTACACCGGTTGCACCGGCTGACCACTTATCTGAAGGAGCAGTACGGTAAGTTGCAGAGCAATCCATATGCAGCCACCCTTTCTTATAATCATCAACAAAGTAAGAAAGGAAACCAGCGGCCGTACTTGCACCTGGCGAGTATGGGCCTGAACCAATATTTGCCAAATCAGCAAAGTTTGATGGTAGCATATTACGATGAAATTCCATTAATGGTAAACGCCATAAGCCTTCATTTTCTTCTTGAGCTGACGTTAATGCTTTTTGGCTCAACTCATCATCAAAGCTTAATAAAGAATGGAAGTCATTACCCACAGCCATTTTTGCAGAACCAGTTAAAGTTGCACAATCAATTATCAGTTCTGGATTTTGTGTTGAAGCAAATTGAAGGCCATCAGCTAATACTAATCGCCCCTCAGCATCTGTATTTAAAATCTCAACCGTTTTACCATTTTTATAGGTAATAATATCACCTAACTTTAATGCTCGGCCTGAGATCATATTTTCAGCGCAACATAGAACCAGCTTAACACGCTTATCTAAACCACGAAGAATAGACATTGCAAGACCAGCAGTCGCTAACGCCGATCCGCCCATATCTGATTTCATTGATGCCATACCACCAGAAGGTTTAATACTGTAGCCACCCGAGTCAAACGTAATGCCTTTACCAACAAGACAAGCAAAAACAGGTGCATCAACATCACCTGTTGGGTTGTAATCTAATTGCAGCATCGCCGATGTGCGCTCAGAGCCACGACCGACAGCATACGTTCCAGCCCAACCTTCAGTTAAAAGGTCTTTATCTTTTACAATTTTTGTCGTCACGGTTCCTGCTGGTGCCACTGATTTAATAAATTCAGAAGCCATCGTAGCAAGTTGACGTGGCGCTACTTCTTCGGCTGTTTTATTGATGATGTCGCGTGTCCAATTCGTCGTTAGGATACGGGCATTCAATTCTTTTTCATCAACATCAGTTAATGCAGCCCAAATAACATCATTGTTCTTTTTAGAATCACGGAAGCCTTGAATAAAAGACCAAATAGATTCGAGATCCCACTCTGTTCCTTTTAATTCAACCTCAACAATACCCTGACCATTTAACTTTCTAGCAGCTTGCTGAATTGCACCATACACATCATCATTTGTACAATGAATTACAGCCCCTTCAGAAGCGAATGAAATAAGAGCATTATCACCCCAGTGAGCCGCTGCTGTTTCTGTTGAAAGTTGTACTGTCATCTTTTGTGACATGTGAATCTCCTTTAAATACGCAATAACGCCATACAACCACATAAACTGACACTGGTGGTTATTTATATTGCGCGACTATCCAATGGGAATAAGCGAACTGAACGTTCGTTTTTATCTAATTTGCCTACTTTACCAGGGTGATACAAGGTATTTACACAAAATGTAAGAGATGGATCCAACCAGTTGATGGGATTTTGTACGTTATCAACGGCATTCATTAATACGATTAAATTAATCTCGTTCATCCATCCAACAAAGCATTATCGCTTCTAATATTTTTTCACCAGAATGATTTGGATCATCATCAAATTCATCTAAAGCCATCACCCACTCTCTTAAATCAGTAAAGCGAACAGTTTGAGGGTCAATCTCTGGGTATTGCTCTGAGAGTTCAATTGCTATATCACGTGAGTCAATCCACTTCATGCTCATAATTTCATCCTTAATTATGTTGTATAATAGTATAGGTATAAAAAAAGGTAAGTTCTGAAACGCAAGTTTTCACTTGTTTTCCATCTCTTACCTTTATCAAAAGTAGTTCAATTAATCAGGTAGGATTAATGGTCTTCTGATGCTAAGTTTAGTGTATATTTTGGAATTTCTACCACTAAATCTTGTTTTGCCATTCTTGCTTGACAACCTAAACGAGATTCAGGCTCTAATCCCCACGCTTTATCTAGCATGTCATCTTCAAGCTCATCACTTTCTTCAAGTGAATCAAACCCTTCACGAATAACAACATGACACGTTGTACACGCACATGATTTTTCACAAGCATGTTCAATTGCAATACCGTTTTTTAAAGCAACGTCTAAAACCGTATCACCTTCATTTGCTTCAAGTACTGCACCTTCTGGGCATAACTCATCGTGTGGTAGAACAATAATCTTTGGCATTTCTATACCTCATCAATAGATTGACCGGCTAATGCAGCGCGAATAGAAGCATCCATTCGGCGCGCAGCAAACTCTTGGCTTGCTTCATCAGCGTGTTTAATTCCATCTTCAATTGCTTGCGTATCTGTACCTTGACGTACTGTGATTAACGCTTCAATTGCTTGTAAAATTTCTACTTGTTCTTCTTTGGATAGTAATGCATCGCCATCATTATTAAGCGCTACAACTAATCCTTCGATAACACGGTCTGCTTCAACTTGCTGCTCTGCTAATGCACGAGCTTGCATATCTTCTTTTGCAAATGTCATCGAGTCTTTCAGCATGTTTGCAACTTCATCATCGCTTAAACCATAAGAAGGCTTAACTTGGATATGAGATTGAACACCGGTACTTTTTTCCATTGCTGTTACAGATAAAAGACCATCAGCATCCACTTGGTAAGTCACTCGGATATGTGCAGCACCCGCAGTCATCGGTGGAATACCTTTCAATGAGAAGCGAGCAAGTGAGCGACCATCTTCCACCATTTCACGTTCACCTTGAACAACGTGAACCATCATGCCTGTTTGACCATCTTTAAAAGTGGTGAATTCTTGCGCTTTTGCAACAGGGATGGTGGTATTGCGTGGAATGATTTTTTCAACCAAGCCACCCATGGTTTCAATCCCTAAAGACAACGGAATAACATCAAGTAATAACATTTCAGCATCTGGTTTATTACCAACTAAAATATCCGCTTGAATAGCTGCACCAATAGCAACCACTTGATCAGGATCGATGCTGGTTAATGGTGTTTTGCCAAAATAGTCACCAACAGAGCTGCGCACGATAGGCGTTCTTGTTGAACCGCCAACCATAACCACTTCCATTACTTCTTCAGAGGTAATGTCTGCATCTTTTAGGGCACGGCGACAAGCCATTAGTGTTTTCTTTACTAATGATTGAATTAATTGATTAAAAACATCAACTGTAATATTGCCTGACCATTCTTTAAAAGAAACAGTAACTGAGTCGGCATCTGATAGTGCCACTTTAGTTTCTGTTGCTAGTGTCAAAAGCTCACGCTGTTCTTGATTAGAAAGCGCAGTTGTAATACCTGCTTGGTCTTTAATCCATTGCACTACTGCATGGTCAAAGTCATCACCACCAAGTGCTGAATCACCACCTGTAGCTAAAACTTCAAATACGCCTTTTGATAAACGTAAAATTGAAATATCAAACGTACCACCACCCAAATCATAAACCGCAATAACGCCTTCTTGACCTGAATCTAAGCCATATGCGATTGCTGCTGCTGTTGGTTCATTTAATAGACGAAGCACATTTAAGCCAGCTAATGTTGCTGCATCTTTGGTTCCTGCGCGCTGAGCATCATCAAAATATGCAGGTACTGTAATTACAACACCTTCAAGATCACCACCTAATGTTGCTTGAGCGCGATTAGATAATGATTTGAGGATCTCTGCAGAGACTTGAACTGGATTCACATCACCTTGAGGTGTACTAATAACAGGTAACCCATTATCACTTTCTTTAAATTGGTAAGGTAAATCAGGGTAACGTGCTTGAATATCTTTCAATGAGCGTCCCATTAAACGTTTTACTGAAATAATGGTATTTTGAGGATCGGAAGCCGCTGATTGATAAGCGTTGGCACCCACACAAATTTTATCGTTTTGATATTGCACCACGGACGGAAGAATTACGTTACCTTTTGTGTCAGGCAGTGTATTTGCTTCACCACTTCGAACTGAAGCGACCAATGAGTTAGTTGTGCCTAAATCGATGCCGACTGCTAGCTTATGCTGGTGTGGTGCAGCACTTTGTCCAGGCTCAGAAATTTGTAGAAATGCCATGGGTAATATCCTTCACTTAATTAATCTAACAAAGATTAATTTAATAATTTATCTTCTAACTTTTCGACTTCTTGATTGAGCTTATCAATAAACTTTAGTTTACGTACGCTTTGTGCCGCTTCTTGCCATGCATCCGCATCTAATTGTTGTTTTAATTCAGACAATTGTGATTTACGCATTGCGGAGACATTTTCAGAAAAATCAAATAGTGCACTTTCAGGATCAGAACTTGATGAGATATCTTCTAGATCTTCTCGCAGTTCCATTTGCTGCATTAAAAACATTGGATCTTGCATCGTCGTTTGTTCACCACGAATGTCATGACCTTGTTCTGAAAGTAGATATTCTGCACGGGAGACTGGATTTTTTAGCGTTTGATAAGCGTCGTTAATTTGCGCCGCTTTTTGAACGGAAAGTAAACGGTCACGTTCTGACGAAGTCGCGAAGTTATCAGGGTGGAATCGTTTCTGCAATTCACGGAATTGAGCAGAAAGAAGGCCACCATCCAGTTCAAACTGGTTTGGCAGCCCAAATAATTCGAAATGATTCATAGTTAACGTTATGCTCTATACGTTGAAGCTTTCACCACACCCACATTCACTTTTTACGTTTGGATTGTTGAATTGGAAACCTTCATTTAGACCTTCTTTGGCAAAATCTAACTCTGTTCCATCCATGTAAGCTAAGCTTTTTGGATCGATGATAATCTTAACCCCAAACTCTTCAAACACTTGGTCTTCTTCGTTTAGTTCATCAACAAATTCAAGAATATACGCCATACCAGAGCAACCAGAGGTTCTTACGCCTAAACGTAGACCAATGCCTTTTCCTCGGTTTTCAAGAAATGTTTGAACACGGCTTGCTGCTGCTTCAGTTACTGAAATGGCCATACTACAACCTTCACTATATTTGTTTTGTGGTCATGGGTGTCGTTAGTCAATAACGACCTATATTAGACAATAAAGCGCCTATTTACACGATATTACGTAAACAAGACGCTTTATAACGTTACTTAATCTTAGTGTTTATTACGGTAATCAGATACCGCAGCTTTAATCGCATCTTCCGCTAAGATTGAACAGTGAACTTTCACTGGTGGTAATTCTAGTTCTTCAGCGATTTCAGCATTTTTAAGCGCTGCTGCTTCGTCTAGCGTTTTACCTTTAACCCACTCCGTAACTAGTGAGCTTGATGCGATTGCAGAACCGCAACCGTATGTTTTAAATTTTGCGTCTTCAATAATCCCTTCTGGAGATACTTTGATTTGCAATTTCATTACATCACCACACGCTGGTGCACCAACCATACCGCTACCAACGGATGGATCATCTTTTTCAAATGAGCCAACGTTACGTGGGTTTTCGTAGTGATCGATTACTTTTTCGCTATAAGCCATGATAAATACCTCTAAATTCTGGAACGTCCGTGTTAGTGGTGTGCCCACTCAACCGTGTTTAAGTCGATGCCTTCTTTATACATATCCCATAATGGAGACATATCACGCAGTTTATTTACTGCTTGGCTAATTTGTGTGATTGCATGATCAATCTCTTCTTCCGTCGTATAACGACCAAATGAGAAACGAATTGAACTGTGTGCTAGTTCATCATTCAGACCTAACGCACGTAATACATACGATGGCTCAAGACTTGCTGACGTACATGCTGAACCCGAAGAAACCGCAAGATCTTTCAGTGCCATTAGCAGTGATTCACCTTCAACAAATTCGAAGCTGATGTTTAAGTTATGTGGTACACGTTGGTCTAAATCACCATTAATATGTACAGCTTCCATATCTTTAACACCATCAAGAAGACGATCGCGCATTGCTAAACAATGGTCATAATCTTTTTGCATCTCTTCTTTTGCGATACGACACGCTTCACCCATGCCAACGATTTGATGAGTTGCTAATGTACCAGAACGGAAACCACGCTCATGACCACCACCGTGCATTTGTGCCTCTAAACGAATGCGTGGTTTACGACGAACGTACAATGCACCAATCCCTTTAGGGCCGTACATTTTATGAGCAGAAAGAGAAATTAAGTCCACTTTCATTTCTTGTACATCAAGAGGAATTTTACCTGCTGACTGTGCAGCATCAACATGAAAAATGATTTTACGTGAACGACAAAGCTCACCAATTGCTGTGATGTCTTGAATCACACCAATCTCATTGTTTACGTGCATAATAGAAACAAGCACGGTATCTTCACGCATCGCTGCTTCTAATTTCGCTAAATCAACTAAACCATTTGATTCAGGCTCTAGGTACGTTACTTCGTAGCCTTCGCGCTCAAGTTGACGGCATGGATCCAGAACTGCTTTATGCTCAGTCTTACAAGTAATTACGTGCTTACCTTTCTTATGGTAGAAATGTGCAGCACCTTTAATCGCAAGGTTATCTGATTCTGTAGCGCCTGATGTAAATACGATCTCACGTGGGTCAGCATTTAATAAAGCGGCAATATTATCACGAGCAGTATCTACCGCTTCTTCAGCCTGCCAGCCGTAGCGGTGTGAACGTGATGCAGGGTTACCAAAGCATCCGTCCATTGTCATATGTTGAACCATTTTATTCGCTACACGCTCATCAACAGGACAAGTCGCCGAATAATCAAAGTAAATTGGCAGTTTCATTTTCATCTCCGAGAATACAGACGTTTGACCGTCAAAGGCGGACATTAACACCCACAGAATTTGTTATTTTAGAACCCGTTGCTAACCCATTATTCAGGGCTGCATCGATATTTTGTCTATCTGATACTTGTTGAACTTCATTATCAATCATAAGCTCACCAAGTGTAATACCATCTAAGAAGCTACTAATTCGTGAACTTAAATCACGCCATAAGGTATGCGTTAAACAACGCGTTCCACCTTGGCAGCCTTCTTTGCCATGACATTTAGTTGCATCAACCGACTCATCAACCGCTGAAATAACCATTCCAACTGCAATTTCATTAGGTTTCAAGCCTAAGCGATAACCACCACCTGGACCTCGAACACTGGCAACTAAACCGGCTTTACGTAACCTAGAGAATAATTGTTCAAGATAAGATAATGAAATCCCTTGTCTCTCCGAGATATCGGCAAGTGGCACGGGGCCTTCTTGTGCATGCAAGGCAACATCAAGCATTGCTGTTACTGCATACCTTCCCTTCGAAGTTAATTTCATAAGTTACCTCATATCCACACTATTCGTATGGAATGAAGTTTCCCATACCTGACTATTTTGGTCAAGTATTTATCCTACTATTTTAGTCAAGTATTATAACTTGATGATAATTATTCTTTTATGCTTCTTTCTACTGAAGTTAAAATACCGCGCAATGTACGTAATTCGTGCGTTTCTGGGCGAGCGCGATTAAACATGCGACGCATTTTATTCATCACTTGCCCTGGGTGAGCCTTATTAATAAAATCGGTGTCGGTCATGACTTTTTCAAGGTGCTCGTAGAATAATTCTAATTCGTGGTTTAAAGGGTATTCTGCTTCTTTTGATTCCCCTTTATATGCTTGACTATCTAACCAAGCAACACGTGCTTCATAACTGATTGTTTGTACTGCCATTGCTAGATTTAATGAGCTGTATTCAGGGTTAGCAGGAATACATACATGGAAATGACATTTTTGTAATTCGTCATTTGTTAATCCAACTCTTTCTCGGCCAAATACAAACGCAATTGGGTGCGATGGCACTTCCTCAATAGCTTTTACACCAGCTTCTCTTGGCTCAAGCATTGGCCACTCAAGTGTTCTTGAACGCGCACTTGAACCAATCACTAAACCGCAATCAGAAATCGCCTCATCTAATGTATTAACTATGCGTGCGTTATTCGCAATATCACTTGCGCCTGCTGCTAATGCAATAGCTTGGCCGTCAACTTCACATTCAGGAGCCACTAATACCATATTAGTTAAGCCCATCACTTTCATTGCACGAGCTGCTGAACCAATGTTTCCTGAGTGACTAGTGCCAACAAGGACAATACGAATTTTATCTAACATGTTATTTTTCCATATGATGAAAAGAGCCGCCGGATACTACCATAAACCAATATCCCTTTCTTCTTTATATACCAGAGATTTTAACCCACAATCGCTTTTTTTATAATAAAGACACTAACTGAACAAAAAATAAACGCTTCCTTTTGAACGTTAGTTTATGTATACTCGCGGCCGATTTCTGTTCTTTAACATCTTTTGGGATATAACTATGCATCCAATGCTAAATATTGCTATACGTACTGCGCGTAAAGCCGGTGACTTTGTTGCTAAATCTTTTGAGCAAACTGACAAAATTGAAACAACAAAAAAAGGCAATAACGAGTTTATTACGAACATCGAAAACGATGCTCAATACATGCTTGTTGACATGATCAAGAAATCTTACCCTGATCACAGCATCATTTCTGAAGAGTCTGGCCTAATCGAAGGCAAAGACGCTGACGTTCAATGGATCATTGACCCATTAGATGGCACGACTAACTTCGTAAAAGGTATTCCACACTTCTCTATCTCTATGGCAGTTCGCATTAAAGGCCGTACAGAAGTGGCTTGTGTATACGATCCAATCCGTAATGAATTATTCACTGCTCAACGTGGTGCTGGTGCTCAACGCAATAACCAACGTATTCGTGTTAAAGAATTAAAAGACATGAACGAGACAATTCTTGCAACGGGTCTTCCTTACCGTCAAAAACAACACGTTGAAAGCTACTCAAAAGTACTAGGCGCGATGTTTGTTGAATGTTCTGATATCCGTAGCTCTGGCTGTCCTTCTCTAGATTTATGTTACCTAGCGGCAGCTCGCATTGACGGTTTCTTCGCTCTTGGCCTTAAGCCTTGGGAGATGGCTGCAGCAGATCTAATCGCTCGTGAATCTGGCGTTATCTGTACTGACTTCTCTGGCAACACTGAATACATGAAGACTGGCGGCCTAGTTGCTGGTAGCCCACGTGTTGTTAAGTCTATGCTTAAGAAAATCCGTGAAAACGGCAGCGAAGCAATGGCTAAATAATCTTAATTGATTATCAAGATTTGAATTAAAAATCTTGATTAAAAAAAGGGAAGTGAGTTTATCTCACTTCCCTTTTTTATTGTCTTTAATCTAATGTCCTAATAACTCAATATCCCAACCAAACTCGGCCATTAATCTCTGCCACGTTTCATCAACGTTTGCTTTTATTACTATATTTTCACTAGTAATTGGATGAGTAAAACTCAGCTCTGATGCATGTAATAACAAACGGTGGCTATCCAAATTCTCTTTGAACAATCGATTATGCTTGCCATCACCATGACTCGTGTCACCTACGATAGGATGACGTAAATGAGCCATATGACGACGAAGCTGATGCTTTCTCCCCGTATGAGGCTTAAGCTCCATTAAACAATAACGGCTGGTTGGAAATTTACCCGTTGAATAAGGCAGCTCTACTTTAGCTAATGGTTTGTATTCCGTTATAGCTTCCTTCGCTTCAACTTCTTTTGAGGCTTTTTTATCGGCAATTTTATCCAACTCTTTTTTAAGAGGATAATCAAGCGTATCTGCTTCTTCTATCCAGCCACGAACAATCGCATGATAGG
Source organism: Aliivibrio thorii (assembly GCF_057368585.1). NCBI lineage: Bacteria > Pseudomonadati > Pseudomonadota > Gammaproteobacteria > Vibrionales > Vibrionaceae > Aliivibrio > Aliivibrio thorii. The sequence goes on from NZ_CM170654.1 coordinate 2,345,222, forward strand.
TTTTCTTTATTTCTCGGCTTGCAAAAAGCGGAGATACTTGTGCCGCAATCTCACTTGATAAAGCAAAGAATAATATTCCTGATGTTGGTCTATCTAAACGATGCAACGGAAAGACATGCTGACCAATCTGATCGCGTAATGTCTGCATCGCAAATACGGTTTCATGTTTATCAAGCCACGAGCGGTGTACTAGCATTCCCGCAGGTTTGTTTATCGCAATTAAGTGCTCGTCACGATAAACGATCTCAAGCTCAACTTGCTCTTCTAATAACTCATCGAGAGTCACTGCGTTTTCTTCTGTATTCACTTTATTTACCTAATGCATCAATGGTGTGACATAAACGAACAATTTCAATGTAGCCATCAACATCTTTTAATGCTTCTTCAATATAAGGCGCAATCGAAAACCCTTTTGGCGTCGGTTGACCATGAGAAATTAGCTGATTCATTTTAGGAATGAAAATCCACTGTAGCCATTCAGTAGCAGATAAGGTGTCGATTGAAAAAGGTTCTGTACTTGATAAATCAGCTATCGATGGTGCTGTAATTTGCCAGTGTCCATGATATTCCAATTGTTGAGCTAGCTGCTCTAGTAACTCTGATAATACTAACGATGCTGTCATAACCGATTGAACTCGCACTCTCTGATACTTTTAATGACAAAGGATACCATCTTATCAAGGCTTGGGTATAATCACGATATTAACCATAGAATAAGACATATCATGGACCAGATTTATACGCTTAGCCAACTGATACAACAATCAGACTGTGAATACACAATTTATGATTTAGGTCGTCGTGTACAACCTATTTCAAATAAACAATTTGAATCCATAGAAGCGGCTCAGCAACCTTATCCTTACCCTCTTCAACGTCATGCTCATTTAGCGATTGCATATTGGAATAAAAGTAAACAACCTTGGATTTGGTTTTTAAAACTTCCTTTAGATGAACGCGGTTTATTACAACAAGGTGATATCGGTAACTTCATTAAATACGTGGTTGAAGCTATTGGCGTATCATTAAGTGGCGACCTAAACGAAGAGCAACAACAAAAGCTTTCAAGTAATCCATACACGTTTAAGCCTAAAGACGACAAAATGGCTATATTTCATAGTGTATTACGTACCACACTGAAACAGCCTATGAGTCAGTATTACGAGCACGCTCAAACTTATCTTTCTGGTAATAATGGGTGGGATAACTGGCAGTTTGTTGGTGTGCAAGGGTTAGCAGATGTGTGTGCAAATCTTGATAAAGAAAATAATGGCGTTGCATTACGTAAAGCATTGCCGCATTTACCTACTACGGTTTTATATGCAACTCTTGGCTGCTTAGAGCACATTGAGCTACCAGAGAAGTTAGCGCTAAAACAACAAGAAATCATTAGCGATCTTTGCAGTGATGATAGTACTGATCTATTTTTACTATCTGCACATATTCGTGCTCTTTCTGGTGCAGGAACAAAAATCTTAGCTCAAGCATTAACTCAAATTTTATCGAGTGAACGTCTAAGTCATCCAGAAGTATTGGTGGCAATTGCTGGTCGTTGCTGGACAGGATTAGAAGATATAACGACTGCGAATTTATTTTTACTTCGTTTAGCTCAAACGGGTGACCAACAACTGTTCAACCAACTGTTTTCCGATTTAGTAATGCAACCTAAATTACGTATGTGCATGCTACAGATCCTTCATGGTGAAGCGGATCCTAAACTAGCAGACGCATTATTAACTTTACAGCAAACCACCAAGAGCGAATGATATGGATAATCTTTTTGCGATACTTGGCTTAACCTTTTTCTGTTTTCTTTTTTGGCAACAAAGAAGACAATCAGAATACGCACATCAAGCTATCCAGCAATATTGTAAAAAAATGGAATTGCAGCTATTAAGTGTCGCAAGAGGATCGTATGGCTTTCGCTTACCAAGTGGCAAGAAACGCTTATATACTACGTATGAATTTGAGTTTTCTTCTATTGGAGATGACCACTATACGGGGAAATTAATCATGATCGGTTTTAAAGCTGCGAAGTTTAATTTACCTCCATATCGTATGGCTCAAGAATATTAATCACGTTTATTACTCCTTAATAAATTTCAAAATTGAGCAGGTACTAACCTAGCTACCCACTCAATCATCTCTTGATTTATAAGCTTGGGATTACCACCAAGCTTCCCACATTGCACCTACGGCAAATGTATCTTGCTTACCCGTTTCTCCACGAGTTAAATCCACCTCGGTATTTGAATCACCAACCGTTGCATAGAATCTCAACATTGGGCGTGCACCTGAATCCATATCAAAGCTGATATTTTGAGATAGAGTGACTTTCCACGCGTCGTTTTGTCCGCTTTGATTATCAAAATCAACGACAGAGTAACCCGCTTCTAACCAAGTAGAATGAATGCTGTTCCATGCATAGGTTGGACGTACAATTGCACTGTAGTTCGCTCGATCATCTTTACTTGCATTCTTATCTTCTAGCGATTGATAACCCGCTAAGTATTCAATATTGGTTTGATTACTTATAACCAATTTACCTTCTAATTGCATAAGCAATGTAGTGAGATCTTCTGTTTTATTAAAGATATTATTATCGACATTGTTGCCATAACGAGTAACAAACTGATTCGTCATTGCACCATAAGTATGATCAAGTTGAATTGCTAGTTGGTATGAATCGATATCATCAACATAGCACTGTCTATCCACCCCTGTACTTGTACATGTTTGTGTATCTTTATCTGTCTCTGTATTTTTAGAAGAGAAGCCATAGTTAGCATACAGTGATAATGCTAATGCATCTGTCAGGTTAATATCATGCAATTTAGAGGTAATCGCGTAATTTCCGCTATCGCCAGTACCGCCATTGTCGTCAACTTGCGCTACTGCTGCCATATCAAATTTTACACTTCCAAACTCAAGATTTTTAATACCTGCACCTTGAGCATCATTCTGCATCCAGAAGTAATCGTTCAGCCCTGTTTGAGGACGGTTATGAAAATCTCGACCCGCCCAAATATAAGCATTAGGTTGTGATTCAAAAACATTCGTAGCCCCCGCATAGAATTTCTTCAAACCAACCTCATCACCCCAATGCTCTAACATTAAAACGACATCCCAAATAGTGCCATAATCAGAGACGAATCCTTTAGCAAATTGAAATTCCCCTCCATTACTTTCGTTACCTAAACGACCCGTAGCATTCCCAATCAGCTGACCGTCAGCAGAAACGTATTTCTCTGTATCATCTGAAAAATGAAAGCCATAACGAGCGTATCCTGAAAATACAATTCCATCAGGTATGTCAGTTTCAGGTGAAATAACCAAAGGTTGTTGATCATCTAATTGAATATTATCTAGCAACTCTGTTTCAGCCAAAATAATTGGTGATGAAAGTGCCGCTGTAACAGCAAAAGCAACAGGTAATAATTTCATTTTATATTCCTTTAAATATTTAGACAGCAAAAATTGAATCAATGCAAAGATGCACTAATTAAAGTTATTCATTTCATTCTCTATTTAATTATTAAACACTTAATTAAAAGCATTCAAACACAAGAAGTATTAACTATTAAGTTAATCACATGAGTTTTATATTTATATATATTTATTCTGTGTAACTTTAACAAAAATATCAAAATATCCGATTTAATTATATTCAATCGGATATTTATATTAATTATTTTCTATACTAGAATCGCGAATAATAAGATTACCAGTTAATACTTCCGTAGTTGGTTTAATCTCTTTATCTGAGATTAACGCTAAGGCTTTATTCATTGCCAATTGTGTTATTTCTTGTATTGGGACATTAATTGTTGTTAATGCTGGAGATAAAAATGCTGATATCTCATCATTATCAATACCGACAATCGAAATATCTTCAGGTACTCGTAGATTCATTTCCTTTAATGCTTTAATTGCACCTAAAGCTAAATGATCATTAAAACAAAATATAGCGGTAATTTTATCTGATTTACTCAATAGTTCCTTGCACGCTTGATAACCATCTTCCAATTTACCATGCTTCACGATTGTTAGGTTCTCATCGTAATGTAAACCATGTTTTTCCAATGTTTCTCTCGCGCCCTGCAATCTTATTTGTCCGGTACTTGATGCTAGGCTAAGAGTGATAATTGCAATATTTTTATGATTTAATTCAATAAGATGTTCTATTGCCATTCGACTAGCATCATATTGATCAAAAGCAACAGCATGCCCTAACCCATCAGGTAAGGTTCTATTTATAACAACCAAAGGGATTGGTAGTGTTTCTTGGATCTTACAATAGTCAGTCGCAGTCATAGTTCGGCTATAAATTAAGATAGCATCACACTTTCTAGCAACTAATGAATTAATGGCTTCTATCTCGGTTTCAAGTTTATTGTGTCCATCTGTAACAATTAACTGCTTACCCGAATCTTCTGCAATTCTTGTCGCTTCTTTGAGTAAAATACCAAAATAATAACCATCAAAGAAAGAGACAATAAGACCAATGCTATTTGAACTATTTGTTGCCAATGCTTGAGCGACAAGGCTCGGTTTGTAGTTCAATGTTTCCATTGCATCAAAAATCAATTTTTTAGTTTCTTCCTTTACCGGCCCTTTCCCATTCATTACACGAGAAACAGTCGCTTTAGAAACACCAGCAAGCTTACACACATCATTAATTGTTGCCATTCACCCACCAAATACACCCAAAAAGAATTAGCGTAATAATAGCTAAGTTATTACGCTAAATACACTTTATTATTTATTCTGCAAAGCTCGATGGATCTCTATCAACTCTTGAATCATTTCTTTTGCAAGCATCGAAGTCATTATATGATCTTGAGCGTGCACCATAATTAAATTTACCGGGACTTTACCTTCCCCTTCATCAAGACCAATTAATTGCGTTTGTACATCATGCGCTCTTTTTGATGCTTCTGCTGATTGCTTTAATAACTCATCAACTTTATCCCATTCACCCGATTTTGCAGCTCGAAGTGCTTCCATTGCGCATGATTTTGATTCACCCGCATTAATAATTAGTTCCATTACTGTAGTTTCTAGTTCTTCACCAACTAACATCGCTTTATTCCTATTTAATTTGATTGGTCATTGATAAAAAGTGATAAACAGATCCAATTAATCCGCTGTCATTATTAAACGTACTTTTTTCAATAGTGACTAACTCTTTAACATTAAATTTTTTGATTGATGATTGCGTTTGTATAATATTTTCAAATTTACTTTCTATATTTAAAATTAAGTCATCTCGCTTACTTATTGCACCACCAATAATTATTTTTTCCGGGTTTAAAATAAACGTTAAATTATATATACCAATGGCTATATTTTTATAGAAGTCATCGATAACATTAATTGCAATATTATCTCCAGATTCTGCTAATTTAAATATATCTTTACCTGATAGATTTCCAATACTATTAATATTCTTTAATTTAGAATATCGACGTCTAAGCCCTTCTCTTACTGATGCAGTAAAACTCATCGTTGCAGTGGCTTTATCTTCAGTATCAAATATATTTTTTGTAAACATATAACCAAATTCACCAGCCATGAAACCATGGCCTCGAACCATTTGATTATTGATATAGATAGCACCACCGATACCTGTACCTATCGTAATGCAGATAAAATTATCAACCGATTGTGCTTTACCAAGCCATTTTTCAGCTAAAGCCACACAATTAACGTCATTTTCTAATTCAACCGGTAATGACAATTTTTCAATCATTACCTCTTTAAATTGAAACCCGTAAAAATCATCAATGGCTCCACCTGTTTTTAAATACCCCGTATTTACATCAACAAAACCTGGCAATGAAAAAGCCGCGCCGTCAAACGTATATCGTGTAGACCATTGTTCTTTTATATCAACAATGGATTGAATGATTTGCTCCCCACTTGGCTCAGTTTTCACCTTACCTTGCTCTAGGATCTGGCCGTGTTCATTCAACACGCCAAACTTAATGTCTGTTCCACCAATATCAAACGATAAATACGTTGCCATAATTCGACTTTCCCACTTCTAAGATAACGTTAGATGTTTTCACCACGAGTCGCAATTACATCTTTAAACCAATGAAAAGACGCTTTTTTCTTACGTTCTAATCCATTTTGATGATCAACATAAATGAAGCCATATTGTTTTTTGTATCCATTTAACCAGCTTAATAAATCAATCGCTGACCAAGCATAATAGCCCTTAATATGAACACCACGACGAACCGCTTCTTTTACTGCACCTAAATGCTCTTTAATGAAATTAATTCTTGGGATATCACACACTTCACCTTCAATGATTGGGTCTTCATCACCTAATCCATTTTCTGTAATATAAAGTTTAATTTGACCATAATGCTCTTTTAGCATTTCGAGTCCACCTACAAACCCTTGAGGTGAAATTTCCCAATCCCATTTAGTGTATTTCTTATCGTCCATTTTTACTGTGCGATATACATTGTCATAACTTGGATTACCAGGAGATCCTGTCGAGTTCTCACGAGTGATAACACGAGCTTCAACATCACCTTGAATTTTTTCAACACGTTGTGGTTGATAGTAATTCAGTCCCATAAAGTCATTCAAAGGCGCGGCTTCAAAAATAGTTTGTAGCTCTTCATCTGTCCAATCAGGTAAGTTCCCTTCTTCTTGTAGTTGCTTAACTACGTATTCAGGATATTTACCAAGCAGAATAGGATCATAGAACCAGTTCATACTAAATTGATTCGCATGCATTGCAGCAAAATGACTCGCCTCTGACTCATCGACTCCAAACGCTGGGCTAAACACATGGCTCAAACCAATTTCACCAAATTGGTTTAATTTTTTGTATTCAATAACCGCTTTAGCATGGGCATAAAATACGTTGTGTGTTGCTTGGAAATATTTTTTTGGATCATTTTTAATGCCTGGAGGATGCGCGCCCGCCATATAACCTAGAGCACAAAATACAACCGTTTCATTGAAAGTAATGAAGTGTTTAACTCGATCACCAAATTCATTAAAGCATAGTTTGGCAAACTCAATGTATGCATCACCAGTTGCTTTATTTAACCATGCGCCCTCTTTTTCAAGAGGCAATGGTAGATCCCAATGATAAAGCGTTACAAATGGAACGATGCCGTACTTCAAACATTCATCAATCAGGTTGTTATAAAAATCAATGCCTTTCTGATTAATCTTGCCTGTTCCATTCGGAAATATACGAGCCCAAGAAATAGAAAAACGGTAAGACTCTAAGCCCATTTCAGCCATTAATGCGATGTCTTCTTTGTAGCGATTGTAGTGATCAACCGCAACATCCCCATTTGTCCCTTCAAAGGTTTTTCCTGGGATTTTAGTAAATTCATCCCAGTTAGTAAGTCCTTTACCGTCTTGATCCCATGCTCCTTCAACCTGATAAGAAGCGGTCGCGGCACCAAATAAAAAGTCATTTGCAAATTTCATATCGAATTCCTGTTTTACTTCAACAGTAGTGTAAATATAGCCAACTGAAGTATTAATTTAATACGGCCTAAGTAACAGCCTAGGCCTGTAGATATTGTTAAACTAAAAGAGCAAGCGCATCATCTAAGATTTTTTCACCTTTCATCATGCCGTAATCCATCATGTCGATAACTTCTACTTTCTTATTAACATCGTCAGCTAACTTCTGAAGTTCATCTTTCTTAAAACGAATTTGAGGACCTAATAAAAACAAATCGTACTCAGCTAAATAATCTTGAATCGTCTCAACACCATGGGCCTCAATATGAACATTAATGCCTTTTTTCTCTGCCGACTCGCGCATCTTTTTAACGACCATTGATGTAGACATACCCGCTGCGCATAATAATAAAATCTTTTTCATAATAACCTCGATAATAATCTAATCTGTTTTAATTAAGTTGTTTCTGTTTCTGGCGCCGCTGATTTAGCTTCTTCTTGCGCTGTTAATTTGTCTAAATATTTAAAGAATGGGAAATACACACACACTGTCATACAAAATACTGCTACCTGTAATACAGCGGCACTCCATCCTCCAACAATAAATCCACTTAATACCATAGGTGTCGTCCAAGGCACTTGAACTGCCGTGAATGGTCCAACAAACCCCATGTTAATTGAGGTGTAAACCATGACTGCTGACAGCACAGGTGCAGTAACAAATGGAATAAACATAATTGGATTAAAGATGATTGGTGTTGCGAAAATTACAGGCTCATTGATATTAAAGATTCCAGGAATAAAAGAGAGGCGGCCTAGCTGCTTAAACTGAACAGAGCGAGCAAATAAAACCATGCAACACACCAAGCCAAAAGTAAGACCTGAACCACCGACTGTGATAAATTGGTCAACAAATTGGTTAGTTACTATCTTGCCATTTTCACCCGCAATTAGAACGTCACTGGCATTAACAATTGATTGGTTATGAAGCGCATTCGCCGTTACGATTGGTCCCATAATTCCCATAACAATGACTGGACCATGAACACCACACCACCAAAGTAGAGAAATAAGCAAGGCGATACCTACTGCACCAAAGAAAGAGTCAGACATGCTTTGCAGCGGTGTTTGAATAATATGGTAAATAGTTTCAATAAACGTTCTTTCAAAAACCACCTCAAAAAAGATATACGTCAAGAAAGCAAGTGTGATAATTAGAAAGCCAGGAATAAGAGATTTAAAGGCATTTGATACCCCTTCAGGCACACTATCAGGTAGCTTAATAACCCAGTTACGGTTAAAGGCCATTGAGTAAATCATACCGACAACTAAACCAATAACGATAGCTGCAATCATGCCTTTACCACCAAGGAAGGCTTTTGGTATCACTCCACCGATATGCGTTACACCATCTGGTGCAACAACAAAAGCGTTCATTACGATAAGTAGAGAAACAATGGCTAACACCCCCGCATTTACGCCATTGTGTCCTTCATACTTCACGTAAGTATACGCAATACCAAAAGCACCAATTAATGCCAAAATATCAAACGTTGCACCAACCACTTGAAATAACGGTGTTGACCATTCGGCACCAAAAATTCCCGCCATAAATTGGTCATAGCCATCAATAGGAACAAAAGCCAGTAATAAAAATACTGAACCAATAATGGTCAATGGCATGGTTAGCATGAAGCCTTCTTTAATAGCTACAATTGGTTTTGAATTAACTACCTTTAAAAGCTTAGGAAGGATTTTATTTACCTTCTCCATTATTGTGCTTTGCATCGTTGCCGCTTGCGTACTCATTTTTCACCCCTGAATTGAATTTTAAACATGCGAAATCATAAACTGAAAACAATGTAACCGGTTTCAGTAACCGGTTACATTGCGTGTTTGAGCAAATTTGATTCAACTCACGCTTATTAATTAAACGCATAATAAAAATGTGATCTATGTAATTTATTACTTATAGGTATTAGGTAAATGTATTTTTGAAGGAGGGGAAAAAAGAAAAACCCCACTAAGCTTTCGCCTAATGGGGTTATAACCTTACTTGCAGCAATCCGGCTACCCGTATGCTCCATGCATCAAATCCTTGATAGTATGCTGAATCCGTCAGCCCATTCCTTTCGCGCTATCCTAGCGGTGTCCATAATCCAATCCTGATCCGTTAACAATCCTTCGCTAACTCTCTTCACTTAATCCTTAAGCGGTGTCCTTTACATCATCCTGATGTCTAATCCTTCCTCTATCCTAGAGGTGTCCATTGCCTTTCCTTAGTAGTAACCATCCTAGCTACTATTGAATCCATTCAATGTCCAATTTTGCTTTCCATGCCGATTACTCATCCTAAGTAACCGAGAGCCTCATCCTGAAGCGTACCAAATCCTTGGTGAGTTCCTGTTCCGTGTCAGCATCCTTCCGACACCAATAAGATTACGCTTTTCACTTTTTTGAACAATACCCTAACTCTTCTTTCATTAAATAAATACGAGACACGTCATAACAACATTTAATAAAACTCATTACAAACAACAAATTAAGATGCACAACACTGATTAACACTATAAATAAAACGACATATCTCAGATTACAGTGAGAGATCTCTTACAAGGTTTCTCTGTTATTTCTACCCTATTTTCTACTAGGTCGATAAACGTTAGTCAAACCTAAGTAATACCAATGCAACTAATTAGATGATTTATTACGTAGGAAAATCACTTAAGAGTAAGACAATAGTTCTTATAAGTAGTTATTCTACAATAATTTTTAACGTAGCTATTGAGTGATTTAACCAGTAAGAATGATCAGATAATTATTGGAATTGGTATAATTTACCTCTATGGTGCATTGAGGCAGTATTCGATATCATGGCTTTAGATGATATATAGGAAGTTAGAATGAAAAATGTAACGGAAGAGCTGCAAACAATAATGCAAGATTTAATTAATGAAGGGAAAAAACCAACAACAGCCTTAGTTAAATCTCGCCTAAGTACTCAAGTTCCTATGCCAGCAATTATTACTGCAATTAAATCCTTTCAGGCCAGTGCTCATGTTCCTAAAATTGAAGTACGTGAAAATACATTAACTGCCGATGAGCGTATCATTCAGCTTGAACAACAAGTAAAAGAATTAACCCAGCGTTTAAACGCTTTGGAGAATAAATAATGCAAATTTGGGTAGATGCTGATGCATGTCCAAAAGTCGTCAAAGAAGTACTTTGCCGCGCAGCTACACGAACAGGGATCCAACTGACTTTTGTTGCAAACCACTACATTCCTGTACCAACCGCTTTCAATATTAAATCAATACAGGTTGAATCTGGTTTTGATGTTGCAGATGACGAAATTGTAAGACGTTCAGAAGCAGGAGATTTAGTGATCAGCGGGGATATTCCATTGGCTGCCGAATTAATTGCCAAAAAAGTACAAGTGCTAAATCCTCGTGGAGAGCTTTATACAGAAGCAACCATTAAAGCTCGTCTAAATATCCGAGATTTTATGGAAACGATGCGTGCCAGTGGTATTCAAACCGGAGGACCGGCTGCATTATCACAAACTGACCGACGTGAATTTGCTAATCAGCTTGATCGTATTCTTGCTAAATTCAAGAAATAGAAAGTTAAAAATAAATCAAAATGGGAGCTCATTATGAGCTCCCATTGGTTTATCTGTATACAAGTTAATTAATCTTTAAAATCCCAAGACAGGTTACTCACTAACCTACATTCATCGCATTTAAAATCAAACACTTCATGAATTGGTTCTTCTAATGCCCAATCACCGTCACACACAGGGCATTTACGCGCTAACTCTTTTTCTTTACTCTCGCCAGCCACACGATAAATATACAAATACGTTGGAATCCCACTGACTACCGCCATACGACGACATAAATCCCAACCACGTTTAAATAAATGACTCTTACTTGAGCTTATCTCGTGTAATGATGGATGCTCAACCACAGAGCCATTCATCTGCAACTGGTCACACGCACTCCAATCTTCTTGCCATTTAATAAATTGTTTTTGATCGCCATTAGCAACGGGAGGTAAGCGATAAAGAGGAATGGGTTGAAATGTCTCACCATGACGAATTGGAGAACAAGTATGTAAATGGCTGGTATACAATATCTGCCAACTCACTTTTTCACTCTCATCGCTTGGATCAGAGTTCATGTCTTGACCTACCACTTTTACTTTTGGTTGTAATAGACCAAACTCACTCAATTGTTTAAACGCTAAATTCACTTGTGGGCTATGATTATCAGGATGAAGAGAGTCTTCTTCAGGGCAAATCACACGAGCAACAAAATTAGTTCCTTTCATTACCACCGGTAATTCACGACCAATCACTTGTCCGTTATAACGTAAACAATCCAAACAATAATTAATCGCCCTCTCTACTGCAGCCATTGAAGTATCGCAGTAAATTTCAAAATCTAACTCAGTGACAAACATTAACGCTTATTTCCTACTACAACGTTTAAAATAAAAATTCCGATAAACATACCTTTATCGGAATTCATTTAATTATGATCTTTCTAGGGGATATCAACCGATGGCTCAAGCAACAACCGGTTCAAGCTTCTCTAAAAACTCAGCCATATTCTCAGCCAATACTTTGCGTTTCTTTGTACCCACCGTATCTAAAATTACTTCACCAGACTGGTTACAAATAGAAATGACTTCCATCTCATCATCAGTTACAGCAATAAATAACGTTGGAACTAACTTTAATCGACGTTGCATCACAAGATGACCAAGCATATTACCTTGTAAATTTTCCAAGTCTTCATCACTCCAAACCTGAAGTAATTCGATATTCATATCTTCAAATTTAGCGGCCATATCTGCGCTAAATTGAGCACCATAAAACGCATGAAAATCATCATGAAGATCTAATTCAATGCCTTTTTCGATATTAACTAATCGAATACTCTCTTCACGAGCAATAGGTTGCCATGAGATCTCTAAATCACGCGTTTCATCAATACAAGGAGAAGCTAATCCCACCAATTCTTCATTTATCGGAAGGCTATCATGTTTGACTTTCCATGCATCTACATAACGTTGACTAAAGTTAGCAAGCGCTTGCTCTACCGAAAGTGGCATTCGATTCTCCTAATAAGATAAAAATTCAAGTAAACTAACGCTAATTGTATCAAACTGCGCTAATTTATTAAGCGATCTCTATTCTAATCTACTTTTGGCATTTTCAATATGACTAAATACACTAACGCTGATGAGCTAAAATCACTAACTCTTGGCCAGAAAACTGAATACAAACATAGCTATGAGCCAGAATTATTGCAGGCCGTTCCTCGCTGTTTAAATCGTGATGATCTTGAACTTGGTGATGAATTACCTTTTGTTGGTTGTGATGTATGGACACTGTATGAACTGTCTTGGCTAAACCAAAATGGATTACCTCAAGTTGCGGTTGGCGATGTCACCTTACCAGCGACAAGTCCTAATCTTGTTGAGTCAAAATCATTTAAATTATATTTGAATAGTTTTAACCAAACTAAATTCTCTTCATGGAATGAAGTAACTCGTACACTAATAAAAGATTTAAGTGCATGTGCGGGTGGCGAAGTCACCGTTGAAATTCACCCAGTACAAGCGTACTCACAGCAACCTATTGTCGATATGCAAGGCGAGTGCATTGATAACCAAGACATCGTTATTGATGATTATGAGTTTGATGCTGAGTATTTACAATCAAGCACACTAGAAGAAGTGGTAAGTGAGACATTACACAGCCACTTACTAAAATCAAATTGCCTTATTACTAATCAGCCCGACTGGGGCAGTGTTGAAATTAATTACGAAGGTAAAAAAATTGATCGTGAAAAGCTACTTCGTTACTTAATTTCTTTCCGTCAACATAATGAGTTTCATGAACAGTGTGTTGAACGTATCTACACCGACATTATGAAATACTGTAAACCAAACTCATTAACAGTATTTGCTCGTTACACCCGTCGTGGCGGACTTGATATTAATCCATTCCGTAGTTCATATTTAACAAAACCAGAACATAACCTACGTTTAGCTCGACAATAAGAACCCAAGAACTAAAAGCGTTTAAAATGATGAGTTTTGTCTACTTGGAACCGTATTCTTAGTAGACAAATTTCACTATATCGCTAGTATGTAATGGTTGTCTTTTAGTGGATCATTACATGTCTTTGCGCCAGTGTCTTCTCATTCTTTTTGTTTTTTTCCCGCTTTCTGCGTGGGCTAAATTTTTCTCTGCGCCTATTTTAAACGACGCTTATCAATTATTGGATACTAACCCAGAACAAGCACGATCTATTGCTCAACAATACTTAGAGCAACGCCAAATCTCGCCAGAGCAAGATCCGAATCGTATTCATATTAACAATGATTCAGAACGAACCATCCGCACACCTATCAGCACAGTTGAAGCTTTTCAAATTAAAGCATTAGCAAACAAACGTCTTGATCGTAACCGTGAATCAATCGAAGCAATTAAACAAGCAATTACTCTTGCTAAAGATTTTAATTTAAAGTCAGGTTACCTAGAATCAAAGCTCATCTATTCAAGTTTATGGTGGAACTTAACTCAAGATGTCGATGAGACAAATACTATTTTGAAAGAAATTTCCGCCGAATTAAATGAATACAATAAACACATACCATTGAATCAAAAGATCTACTTTGGATTAGCTTTAGTTCATGCTGAAGTTGAATCATTTCAAGGAAACAACAGCCAGGCGCAACAATATTATAAACAGGCTATGTCTCATGGAAGCGCCCTTAATGATCCGACTAGTATGATTTATTATCACATTTCTTATGGTAAGTATTTTTTAAAAAATAAACAGTTTGACCAAGCGCTAACTGAGCTATTAAGTGCTTACTGGCAGTCAATTGAAGCAGATAGAAGTGGGCAGTTAGCAACGACTAACTATTTACTTGGCCAATTATTTTTCCAAAGACAGGTATTAGATAAAGCATTAGAACATGCCTCACAATCTGCCGAATTTTATGGCCGATACAATAACAGCGAACAGCTCTCTAATGTCCTAACTTTAATTGCTCAAATACACTTAAAACAGGGACGATTTAACCTAGCCTTAGTGCAATATTTCAATGCTCTTGACCAAGAAAAAGAAAAAAACAACGTCGATAAGTTAATCTCATTACGTTTAGACATCGCAAATACCTATTTCTTGCTTTACAACTATGCTCTCAGTGAGCACTACCTTAAACAAGCAAACAACCTTAATGAATATGTGAATTTACCTGAACAAAAAGCGTGTTCGTCCCTATTGCAGGCGAAGCTTTATCTCGTAAATAATAAAGCCGACCTTGCTGTTCAACAAATACAGCAAGCGATAAAATACAGTAAAAAAGATAATGACTTGCGCTTAAAATTACAGTCACAAAAACTGTTATCAAAAACTTACGAAAAAATGGGGCAATACCAACTCGCGTTAAAAGCTCAAAGAGAATATGAAACACTGAATTCATCAATCCAAGCAGTACAGAATGAAATCAACGAAGACGTATTTAGACAACAAAAAAGCATCATTGAGCAATCACTGCATTATCAAGGCTTAGAAGAACAACTGAAAGAGAACCACCTACAAACTCGAAAAATACAAAAAATAGCCGGATTCTTATTGGTTCTATTAACGTTAATTTCTATCTATGCCTTTAGACAACAACAAGTTAATCGTTTTCTTAAAAAGCGTCTGCACCTACTATTGAATAAATATTACACTCATCCACGAAGTGGATTGCGCAATTTTCGTCTATTAACGGAAAGACTGCCCTCCTCTTTACAGCAAAGCAGTTCAAACATAGAACAATGGCATTTAGGTGAATTAATAAATGAACCATTGAGTGACCGTCTTCGATTTACTCTGTTTCACGTACCTATGTTGCAAGAGTTATACTTTACTCATGGCTACCAAGAAGGGTTGTCAATCGAGAAGGCATTTGGGGATTACTTATCAACAGTAGTTACTCTGCCAAGTCGAATCTATCATTTTTCTGATGCTAGTTTTCTATACATTGAGCATAAATCCGATTCAACATCAAATGCCCAAGAAATGGCAGAAACCATTCAATCTTGGATAAACAATTTTGAATCCCAAACAATGACAGATAGAACCGTTAATATAGGTATGGTGGAATATCCATTCTTACCACGAGCTTATACCGCTATTAATGATCGTGAATTAATTGATATTTTACTTATGGCAACCAACACAGCTTGCGATATTAGTTCTGAAGATTCTGGCAGTCAATGGGTTCATTATCGAGCCATTGATAATGCGCCTGCAGCGAGTTTTGCTAGCAATAATATTATTTCAGCGTGCAAGCAAGCAATTAACCAAGGCTTAATTAAAGTCATGACATCCAAACAATAAACTTCGGATTTGGCTTATGCATCACAAATTTAATAATAATCATTAGTGAATGATTATCAATTAAACAAACGGCATACTTTTTTTAGTCTGTTAATTATAAATTTGTTATTATTCCCAACTGGCCTTATCAATAATTTTATATTTTTTATAACATATGAATTACTCTCTAAACTATTATGATTGAAGTCTCTATCGTTGCCTCTGAATTAAGTCAGTTAAAGCAACAACTAGATCAAACACGCTTATCGCATCGTGATACCACTTTGAAATCACGTCGTGAAATACTACTTTTAAAACGTATTATTTTACGCTTTTGTGCTGCGTGTAAACATCATGATGGTGAGTTAGACAAAGAGATTGTAGAACTTGCTACAAGTATTGAACAGGTCGAAAATACATCTGAATTAACAGTACGAATTGCAACTTTTGAGCGCCTAATTAACCGTTACAAAATGAATGTTCAAAGAGAGCATTCTGTTATGGAAGAACATATTTCCTATTGTGGTGAAACTCTTCAACGTGTTGTCGGTTTGCCTGCTGGTCTAAAAAGAGATCTTCGAACTCTTTTACAATACCCTTCCCAAGATGGCAGTAAGCATATTCAACGTATTGTTCGTTTAGTAGAGCTTTACGAACGAGCCATTAAATTTATCTCTGTCGGTAAAATTTCATCTGAAATAAACACCAATGAAATTATTGATGTTGATACTCAAGAGCAACTAAGTCACGAGTTACAGCATTTAATATCTGAACTAGATTTTGATAATACTTCTGGCAATAAACTACTTGGGATTCGTAATAAATTATTAACGGGGGTTGACGCCGTTTCTCTGATTGATCTAGCACTACAAACACTTCAACTAGTATTAGAAGGTACAAATAACGAACGTAAAGCTTCTCAAGCTTTTGTTGGTGATATGAACACTCAAGTAGCTCAGATAATCAAAACCAGCGAGCAGAATCAAAACCAAGGACAATCTTATTTAGAACAGCGCTCTTTACTAAATGAAGAATACTCTCTTCTAATTAAACAAGCAGAAAGCGTACTAGAAAGCAAAAGTAGTGAACAAGAATACAAAACAAAAATGGCAATGCTGTTAAGTGAGATGAATGACTTATCAGAACGCAATAAAGCAATGCAGTCTCGTGAAGCGGCATTAATTGAGCGTCATGAATACACAACAAAAAAACTAAATAATTTATATGAAGAGACATTGGAGTATCGCCGTCAGCTTAGTGACCAACAACAGCGTATCTTTAAAGACCCTCTAACCAAAGTATATAACCGTGCAGCTATGCATGAACGTTTAGATTTAGAATATAAACGCTGGGTTCGTCATCAACACTCTCTTGTTCTTACTATGATAGATATCGACCAATTCAAACGTATTAATGAAAGGTTTGGGCATTTAGCTGGAGATAAAGCATTATCTATTATAGCAAAAACAATTGAAAACAAGGTGTCAGATACCGATTTCGTTGCGCGTTTTAGTGGTGAAGAGTTCTTAATTTTATTTACCGAAACCGAGAAAGAAGAAAGAGATAAAGCACTTAAAGCCATTCAGCTCGCTATTGCAAAACTGCCTTTCAAATTCAAAGATGATCATGTCCAAATAACCGTATCTATTTGCAGTTCAGAATTTACCAATAGTGATATACCTGAAAAAGTAATTAAACGTTCAGTTGATGCCCTTTATAAAGAAAAATCAAAAGGCACTGGACAGTTTATCAATCTGTAATCTCTTACTACTGTGCTATAAATATAAATTCATAAATGGTTATAAACTTCTCAATTTTTTTGTTTTTTCCTCGCTAAATCTCCCATTGCTGTGTAAGTTAAATATCTGAACAATAATAAAAACAGCTAGGGAGGCACTGTATGATCACTCATATTAGTCCCGCAGGTAGCATGGATTTGCTATCACAATTGGAAGTCGACCAACTAAAAAAAACTGCTTCTAGTGACGTCTATAGGATGTATCGAAACTGTACATTAGCCGTCTTAAACTCAGGCAGTCACACCGATAGCTCTAAAGAGCTTCTAGAAAAATACGAATCTTTTGATGTGTCCGTAACACGTCGAGATCGCGGTATTAAACTCGAACTAAGTAACCCACCAGAACATGCTTTTGTTGATGGAACCATTATAAAAGGGATCCAAGAACATCTATTTTCGGTATTACGTGACATGGTGTATGTGAATATGCAAATTGCAGATCACAACCGTCTAAATCTAACAAAAGACACCCACCTAACTAATCTTGTCTTTAGTATTTTACGTAATGCAAAAGCGCTTCATACCGGAATTGAGCCTAACCTTGTTGTATGTTGGGGCGGGCACTCTATTAATCCTATCGAATATCAATACACGCGTGAAGTTGGCCACGAATTAGGGTTAAGAGAATTAAATATTTGTACGGGTTGTGGACCAGGCGCAATGGAAGGACCGATGAAGGGAGCTGCTATTGGCCATGCTAAGCAACGTTATTCTGATAGCCGCTTTGTTGGATTAACAGAACCTTCAATTATCGCAGCTGAGCCACCAAACCCTATCGTAAATGAATTAATTATCATGCCTGACATCGAGAAGCGATTAGAAGCATTTGTTCGTATGGCTCATGGCATTGTCATTTTCCCTGGCGGTCCGGGAACAGCAGAAGAATTACTGTATATCCTGGGGATCATGATGAACCCAGCCAATCGTCAGCAACCAATGCCGATAGTATTAACTGGGCCAAAAGAGAGTGAAGCTTACTTCCTTTCAATCGACACATTTATCCGAGAAACATTAGGTGAAGAGGCAACTCATTATTATGAAATCGTTGTCGATGATCCAGAAAAAGCAGCAGTGATGATTAATCATGGCATCAAGAAAGTGAAAGAATACCGTAAAGCAACAGATGATTCTTATAGCTTTAACTGGGCGTTAAAAATTGAATCAGAATTCCAGCAGCCATTCGAACCAACACACGAGGCTATGTCTGCACTTGATTTACATTTAGATCAACCAACAGAAAACCTCGCAGCAAGTTTACGCCAAGCATTCTCTGGAATAGTCGCGGGAAATGTAAAAGCAGAAGGCATTGCTGAAATAGAAAAACACGGTGTGTTTAAACTTCATGGAGATCCTAAGTTAATGAAGAAAATGGATCGTCTTTTACAAGATTTTGTCAAACAAGGTCGAATGAAGCTTCCCGGCTCTAAATACGAGCCTTGTTATGAAATCGTCGTAGATTAGGCTGGAATCCCTCCCCTTCAGTAACGTACAATAGAAAGCCTATGCTGAATACATAGGCTTTTTCTTTTTTCTATATAGGAATGAATACGTTATGGCAATTCATCTGGTTATTATTGACGCATTAAACCTTATTCGTCGCGTTCATTCCGCCCAACCTAATCAAGACGATATCCAAGCGGTCATCACAACAACGAGTCGCACAATAAATCGTATTTTAAAAGAAACCGAACCCACTCATATCATTGCCGTCTTCGATCATCACTTACAAGATAGAGGATGGCGAGCAGAAGTATTACCTAAATACAAAGAAGACAGAAAACCAATGCCTGAAGCACTGCAAAAAGGCATGGACAGCATTCAAGATGCATGGTGGAAACTCGGCATTGACTCCTTGTTATCTGATGGTGATGAAGCCGATGATTTAGTGGCCACTTTGGCAAATAAGGTGGCGGCTCATAATGAACAAGTAACCATCATTTCGACAGATAAAGGTTATTGCCAATTACTGTCTCCAACGCTGCGAATTCGTGATTACTTTCAACATCGTTGGTTAGATGCTCCTTTTATTGAAAAGGAATTTGGTTTAAAACCAGAGCAATTAGCTGATTATTGGGGACTAGCTGGAATTAGCTCAAGTAAAATTACGGGGATCCCGGGCATTGGACCTAAAGCGGCCTTAGAAATTTTAACTCAATTCCCAACCATTGAAGCAGCAAACGAATCTGAAGAGTTACCGAAAAAATATCGTAAGAAATTTGATGAGCATTATGACACCGCTATTTTGTGCCGTAAGGTTGCAGGACTAAGAACTGATATTGAACTTGGGTTTAATTTGCAAGATATACGATATGAGAAGCCAGAATCAGGGACTAGGGACTAGGGACTACCAAGTATCATGAATATAGTGTGCTTTTCTGCAAAAGAAAGATGGCTATATTTGATGTGGTTATCAAAACGATGACAAACAGTTTTTTTTGCGCCAAAGCACACCATATTCAACATCGTATCTCAATA
This sequence comes from Aliivibrio thorii, assembly GCF_057368585.1. NCBI lineage: Bacteria > Pseudomonadati > Pseudomonadota > Gammaproteobacteria > Vibrionales > Vibrionaceae > Aliivibrio > Aliivibrio thorii. The sequence continues at coordinate 2,365,331 of NZ_CM170654.1, forward strand.
ATCTCAACGCCGAATAACCATTGTTGAAGATAAATAAAAACGCCCGCTGATTATCAACATCAGCGGGCGTTTTTTATTTCTCAATAATTTGGATTACATCAATATTTGTATAACGAAATATTAATGTGGAGAAATATTTGAAATCGCTTGGATATGAACCGTAATTTCTTCACGGTCATGATACAAGTGCTTAGCTTGAAGCTTGTATTGGAAGTTATTCTTCTTCAAAAACTCTTTTAAGTTTTCAATATCTTGAAGTACTTCATCGTAACGGCCTTTCATTGGTAATTTAAGGTTAAATAGCGCTTCTTTCGCCCAACCTTTAATTAGCCATTCACCCATAAGGTGCGCAACACGAGCTGGTTTCTCAACCATGTCACAAATTAGCCATGTTACGTTCTTTCTTTGTGGCTCAAATTTAAAGCCATCAACCATGTGGTGTTTAACTTGGCCTGTATCCATTAAGCTCTGTGCCATCATGCCGTTATCAATTGCATGAACAAACATAGAACGCTTAACTAATTGGTAAGTCCAACCACCAGGGCACGCACCTAAATCCACACCCCACATGCCAGAAGCTAATCGAGTATCCCACTCATCTCGTGGAATAAATACGTGAAACGCCTCTTCCAACTTAAGCGTTGAACGGCTTGGTGCATCTGATGGGAATTTCAAACGAGGAATACCCATGAAGAATTTTGAGTTATTGTTGGTGTAAGAATAACCAACATAACACTGACCCGGTACAATAAAACAAATATGCATAACAGGGATTCGATCTGAATCTCTTGGTGTTAGCATCTCTTTACCACGTAATGCAATACGCATTGGTACTGTAAATTTACGGCAGAATTTCAATAATTCTTTTGCTTCATTCGTATCAGGCGTTTCAATACGAATATCACCACAACATGGTAAATTTTCAACATCAACTAATGCATTCAAAATTGGTGAGATACGATCTTCAGAAGGTAAATCACTTAATTCAGTTGCTACCGCAAACATTTGACGAGCAAAAATCAGCTCATTAAATTTAATCTCACGGATCAATTTATCTGCATCGCCTTCCTGGTAGCATTCAAATAGCACATAGCCTGTATTATTTTTTAGGCGAGGAAAACCAAACACTTCAAGTTGAGTGGCTTTATCTTGGATCTCACCTGCACACTCTTTCTCAAAACCAGAGCGACAATAGAACATTACTTGTTTCACTTTGAAACCTCAGTCAAACGATAAGTTGAAACAGCCAGCGTTAGCCAACCGATAATAAAACAGAGTCCACCTAATGGAGTAATTGGCCCAAACCATTTTATTCCTGTGAACACTAATGCATATAGACTACCACTGAAAAACAACATCCCAATGGTAAATAGCAAGGCGGCGTATGATACCCCTTTTGAAAATGAATTTCTCAACAAAATTCCACATCCAAATAGAGCAAGGGTATGCCACATTTGGTATTGCACCGCAGTCTCATACACATCAAGTAGATACGGAGATAAAACAGACTTTAGACCGTGGGCACCAAAAGCGCCTAAACCGACAGTTATTGCACCGCTAATACTAGCAATAAGTAAACATAAGCGACTATTCATCATCTGTTATCTCTTGTTCACTGCGCGCTTTACTTAATATCCACTCTCTAAACGTTGCAATACGCCCTGTGTCAGCTTGCTTTTCACTGCATACTAAATAGAACGCGTTCTTACTTATTAATAACTCTTCAAAGGGAGCAACTAATCGACCTGCATCCAGCTCTGGTTGAGCAAGAACATTATTTCCTAGTGCAATGCCCTGCCCATGTGCCGCAGCTTGTAATACCATGGTTGAGTGACTAAAGATCGGTCCTTGATTCACATTCATGCCTTGTAAATCAAACTGCTTTACAAACAACTTCCAATCTTTGCGTGACGTATCGTGCAGTAACGTATGAAAACGTAAATCATCAATTGTTGCTAAGGGCTTTTCATTTAACAACACTTGCGGTGAACATAATGGCAATAACTGTTCTTGGTATAACAAATCAACTCGTAAACCCGGCCAATTACCTCGGCCATAGTAGATGGCAACATCAACATCTTCAGTTAACGAACCTTCATCCATATCAACCGCTTTAATACGCACATCAATATCTGGTTCTTGATTATTAAAATCAGACAATCGAGGCACAAGCCATTGAATTGCAAAACTTGGTGGTAAACTGATGGTTAGAGCACCTTTCGCACTTCTTTCCAATACTTTATCTGTTGCTTCTGATAAAGAAGAGAAGATTTCTTTAATATCCAAAAAGTAACTTTGCCCCTCTTCAGTTAGAAGTAAAGAGCGGTTACGACGACGAAATAGCTTCAAGCCTAGAAATTCTTCTAATGCTTTGATTTGGTGGCTAACTGCCGCTTGTGTAACAAATAATTCTTCAGCAGCACGAGTAAAGCTTAAGTGTCTAGCTGCCGCTTCAAACACACGCAAAGAATTTAAAGGTGGTAATCTACGAGACATAAGAACTCACATTCTGAACCATTAGTTTTTTTAATGCTAAGTATTATAAATTGTCCATTGCCGAACTACCAGATAAAACCTAATATTGGCTCCGTTGTTTAGAGGAAAGACATATATTCCTCCCTGAGTATCTTTTTCGACCCTCTAGACTCCAATGTTGTGTTTGCATATTGGCTCGACTGTTAGAGCCCCGAGTATTGATTTCAAACTATTTGTTAGCAATACCCAATTATTTACTACATTTTGACCTTTTGGTTAAAAAAGATTCTAGCACCGTTTAATACGGTGCTTTTTTTTGCCTGTAATTTTGACTTACAAGCCAGAAATCCGCATCATTGTCGCTGCCCGCTTACCCTATAAAGAAAATCCTTATGACTGCATTTACTGTTGACGCTGTTCGCTCTCAATTTCCAGCTTTAACCCAAGACGTTAATGGCCAACCTATTGCCTACTTTGATAGCGCAGCAACGACACAAAAACCATTGTCGGTATTAAATGCGCTTCAAGATTACTATCAAAAAAGTAATGCTAATGTGCATCGCGGTAGTCATAGCCTAACCGCCTCAGCAACACTGCAATTTGAGCAAGCTCGTGAAACCGTTCAACACTTTATTAATGCTAAAAGCAGTAAAGAAATTATTTGGACTCGCGGTGCAACCGAAGCAATTAATTTAATAGCTCAAACCTACGCTCGTAGTACATTAAAGGTCGGTGATGAAATCCTAATCAGTGAATTAGAGCATCACGCTAATATTGTGCCTTGGCAAATTGTGGCGGAACAAACGGGAGCTACTGTTGTAAAAATCCCAATGAAAACCGATTGCACATTAGACATGGATGCATTTGAGTCATTGGTAACCCAGAACACTAAAATTGTTGCCGTTGCTCAAGTCACCAACGTAACGGGAACCTTAAATCCAATTGATGACATTATTACAGCGGCACATCTGGTTGGTGCTATTGTGGTTATTGATGGCGCTCAAGGAATTGTTCATCATGATATTGATGTGCAAGCAATGAATGCCGATTTTTATGCCTTCTCTGGTCATAAATTATTTGCTCCTGCTGGCATTGGAGCTCTCTATGGCAAGCAGCATTTATTAGAATCTATGCCAGTGTGGCATGGTGGCGGTAAAATGGTTGAGAAAGTCTCATTTGAGAAGACCACTTTTGCAGAACTTCCTGGAAAGTTCGAAGCAGGCACTCCAAATGTAGCGGGCGCTATCGCTTGTGCCACTGCCATTAACTGGGTCAAGCAATTCGCCCATGATGATCTAAATGCTCATATTAGCGAATTACGCCACATGGCAATCGAAGGAATTAAAGATATTGAAGACTTACGTTTTGTCGGTTTACAAGATAACGCGAGCCTATTTTCTTTTGTTATTGATGGCGTCCACCACCAAGATATAGCGACCCTACTTGATCAGCAAGGCATTGCTGTTCGCTCTGGTAACCATTGTGCTCACCCTATGTTGGATGCATTAGGGTTAACGGGGACTGTACGCGTTTCATTTGCCTTGTATAATACAAAGCAAGATGTTCAACGTTTTATCGACGCGCTAAATAAAGCCGCAGATATGCTATAAGCTCAAATTTAAGGTATTTTATTTATGTCTACATTCCCATCGTCACCTTTTGGTTTTGACATCACTCACACGACAGTTCTTGATTTAATGAGTGAAGCAAAAGGTTGGGAGGATCGTTACCGTAACGTGATTCAATTAGGTAAAAAACTGCCTAAAATGCCAGAAGAACTGCAACAAGATAACGTGACCATTTCAGGCTGTGAAAGCAAAGTTTGGCTACAACATGAAGTTGTTAATGGGATTTATTATTTCAGTGCTGATTCTGACGCGCGTATTGTTAGAGGGCTTCTCGCGTTAGTAATGGCTGCTGTTAATAATAAAACCGCACAAGAGATTAGCACATTTGATATGGATGGGTACTTTGCTCAATTAGGGCTAATAGAGCATTTAAGCCCATCACGTGGTAATGGACTTAAAGCGATCATTGAAACGATCAATGAACTAATAGAGCAGGCTTAAGGCCGCTTCGCTTGAAGGATTCAGGGAGGTCGTTGGAATAATAGCGCCTATACCTGAAACCTTTAGGGAGCTTGCGACCGTCCTGAAACCTAGTCCCTATTACTATGTTTCTCAATCAACTTCTCTACAATTCTCGACACCGCAACAAATCCAAACGTCGCAGTTACCACCGTAGCAGCCCCAAAACCACTCGCACAATCCATACGTTTAGGACCTTCAGCGGTTGCTTTAGTCGCACACACAGACCCATCGGCTTGTGGGTATTTCAAATGCTCTGTTGAGTAGACACAATCAATGCCAAATTTACGCTTTGGATTTTTTGTAAAATTATGATGGCGACGTAGAGTATCACGCAATTTCTTCGCTAATGGGTCTTGAATGGTTTTGGTTAAATCCGTGATTTGAATTTGAGTTGGATCGGTTTGCCCACCCGCCCCACCAGTCGTGATCACTTTAATCTTATTGCTCTTACAATAAGCCAGTAATGCCGCTTTAGGTTTCATGCTGTCGATAGCATCAAGTACGTAATCAAACTCTTTAGAAATGTATTCAGCTTGGTTTTCAGGCGTAATGAAATCATCAATTAAATTAATTTTACACTCTGGGTTAATTAATTTAATGCGCCCAGCCATCACCTCAATCTTACTTTGACCAATCGTGCCCGTCATTGCATGAATTTGACGGTTAATATTTGTCACACATACATCATCCATATCAATCAAGGTTATCTCACCAAGACCTGTACGAACTAATGCTTCAACCGCCCAAGAACCAACACCACCAATACCTACTACACACACATGTGCAGCACGCATAATTTCTACTTCACTATTACCATACAAACGGCGAGTGCCACCAAAACGTTGGTCATAACTTTCAGAAGCAGGAGTGGTTAATTCGCGCATGGGGTTACCTTACTCAAAAACAAAAAAAGAGCACGATTTATACGCACTCTTTTTTAGAAGATCAAGTGTTAAGCGATACAAGCGGCCAACACATTATTTTGATTTAGGCATTTCCCAAGGATTTTCAGTTTCAGTATCCTGCAAACCCAATTTCCACACTCGACCAAAATGCTTAAAGTGACCCGCAGCAATACCTGCTTCTGTTCCCATTCCATAATATTGATCTAAATGGTTTTCTTTCACTGCACCACCCGTATCTAAAGCAAGTAATACTTTAAGTACGTGCTTCCCTGTCCACTTACCGTCTTTATTTAATTGAGGGACTTCAGCAAGGATTGGGGTTCCCATAGGCAATAAAGTACGATCAGCAGCTACAGCGGCTCCGGCAATTAAAGGGATACCAGCAGTCCCTAATACATGATGAGCGTCTCTTGGCGAAAAGAAGACATAAGATGGATTAGTCTCTAATAATTCACGAACCGTCGCTTCATCATGTTTAGCAACCCATTCTTTAATCGCTTTAAGTGACATATCTTTACGATCAACCTCACCGCGCTCTATAAGAATACGACCAATACTCACGTAGGGGTGATTATTTTTTCCACCGTAGGCAAAATACTCTAGTTTGTCATCATCACCAAAATGAATAAAACCACTGCCTTGAACTTCCATGATAAACGGGTCAATCATATTATCCGAATAGCCAAGCTCTAACCCTAAACCAGATAAAGCACCTGCATTAATTTCTGCTCGTGTTGGGCAATTAGAGCCACAATCAGGTTTATCATAAACAGGATATTTAAACGTTTCGTTTGGCGTATGACGCATTTCAATCACAGGAGAAAAATAGCCAGTGAACATCACATTCCCTTGCTTATCGCCACCGCCCATTTGAGCAAATTGAATACCATAAGCCGAAAGCTCTGCTGGATTTGAACTTTCATCAATCCACTTTTGTAATTGTACGTACAACTCCTCATAGCGTAATGCCATTGCCTCTGAACGATTCACGACTTCTGCGCTTTGTTTTTTAAAGGCACTAAAATCAGAAGGTTTATCAGAATGAATTTCACTTACTTCATTTAAGTTACTGCTGAACCCGCCATCTAAATATTGCTGAGCTCGTTCAGTGGGGCGATCAGCACAACCCGCTAAAGCCAGAAGAACACACACAAGAGAAAATTTACGAAACACAATAAAGCCTTATTGAAAAATAGTGCAAGAAGAATGACAAACAAATAGAAGGAGAGCAATTCCTTACATTAGAATAAATGTAAGAAAGGGATAATTTTGACAAAAATTGACACAAACTGATGAAGAATTTCCAAGTAAATGCCATTAAGAATATTTACTTGGAAAGTGAAAAGCTTATTGTTTATGAAAAGTAGATTTATAATGCGTTGGTTTTATGCGTAATAACTCTGCGCCATCCCGATCTTCAACCATATAAATATAAGTTGTTTCACCGTGTTTATAACTCAATTTACTACCATCAAATTCAAACTTAGTACTAATTAAACGGCCATGAGTATAAATCCCTCCCTCACTCACAGTAAAACTGTCCTGAGCATAATAAGGCACTCCATCTTCAACCCAATTACCATACAATTGAGATGCTGGCATTTGAGCAAAAGCACCCGATTTATACGTTGCTGCAATCACGGATGCGACCAATCCAACGGCAACAAAACTAATTAAAACTAGTAATCGAATTTTTCTTCTTTTTAACTCTTTTTCTTGAGCGCGACTCATTTTGAGGCCTATTAAAAATAACTATGTTATTAAGCTTATCGGCAATCCTTCAAAATATTAAGAAAAACTTATGTGACCTTGTACTAAACACTTGTAGATATATAAATAAATAGTCATTATAAAAACATAAAAAATCACTCATGGATGAAGTATAGTGAAATTTCGTAGCACTGCGCTAGTTAAAGGCTTCCGTCAATCAGCACCTTATGTAAATGCTCACCGCGATAAAACGGTTGTGATAATGCTTGGTGGCGAAGCCATTGCCAATCCTAACTTTGCTAACATCGTTAATGATATTGCACTTTTAAACTCACTCGGTTTACGTATTGTAATTGTTTACGGCACTCGCCCTCAAATGCGTGAAGAACTTAAGTCAACTGCTCATCATGCGCCTTTCCACAAAGGAATAAGAATTACTGATGAGCAAACCTTAGAGCTCATCAAACAAATTGCAGGACAATTACAGCTCGATATTACCGCCAGATTATCAATGAGTTTAAATAACACTCCAATGGCTGGCGCTCAGATTAACGTTATCAGTGGCAACTTTATTATTGCTCAGCCTCTCGGGGTTGATGACGGGGTCGATTACTGCCACAGCGGTCGTGTACGTCGAATTGACACTAATGGCATTAATCGGATGCTAGACCAACAATCTATCGTCCTACTTGGCCCCGTTGCCAGCTCTGTTACTGGTGAGTGTTTTAACCTTTTATCCGAAGATGTTGCGACTCAATTAGCTATTCGACTAAACGCAGATAAGCTCATTGGCTTTTGTTCTGAGCAAGGCGTACTTAATAACAATGGACAAATATTAGCTGAGCTTTTTCCTAGTGAAGCCGAAGAAATTCTTGAGCGATTAGAAAAAGAGGTGTCACTAAATGATGGCATTTCAACAGGTACAATTCGGTTTTTAAAAGGCTCTATTACTGCTTGTAAAGCCGGTGTACCACGTAGCCATCTTATTAGTTACAAAGAAGACGGAGCATTAATCCAAGAACTATTCTCTTTTGATGGAATTGGCACTCAAGTTGTAATGGCGAGCTCAGAACAAGTTCGTGATGCAGAGATTGATGATATCGGTGGAATAATGGATTTAATCCACCCTCTTGAAGAAGAAGGCATTTTAGTTCGTCGTTCTCGAGAACAACTAGAGCAAGAAATTGCACAATTTACGATTATAGAAAAAGATGGATTAGTCATTGCCTGCGCTGCTCTATACCCCTTTTCTGAAGATGGAATGGCTGAAATGGGATGTGTTGCTGTTCATCCTGATTACCGCGATGGTGATCGTGGTGTGACCTTACTTAACCGTTTATGCACTAAAGCAAAACAATTCAAACTATCACAACTGTTTGTTCTTACTACTCGCAGTCTCCATTGGTTTAGAGAGCAAGGTTTCATTGAAATTGACGTGTCGCACTTACCGATGAAAAAGCAGAAACTGTATAATTTTCAACGTAAGTCAAAGATCTTAGTATTAAAAATACTATAAAAAAAGGCCGCATTAGAGTTATCCAGTGCGGCCTTTATTATAAATAATAAGTAAGCTTAAACTCTAGTGACCAGCAGTGTTAGAAAATAAATTAACGACTAATACACCAGATAAAATAAGAGCGATCCCCGCTACTGCAGGTAAATCTAGTTTTTGCCCATAAGCGAAATATCCAATACCCGCAACTAGCACAATTCCTGCTCCACTCCATATTGCATAGACAATTCCAACAGGCATACTTTTGACAGTAATTGAAAGCAAAAAGAATGCAATAGCATAACCAACACCAACAATTAAGCTTGGCGTTAATTTGGTGAATTGTTCTGTTTTAGGAATATAAGAGGTAGCTATCACTTCTGAAATAATAGCAATAATAAGCGCCATAGCAGGCGGCATTGAAACAAGTAATTTAAACATATAGCAGTAAAACTCTAGATCCAACCATTAATCATCTAATTAACATGGCTGGTAAAAATAGAATATCCGACATTCCTTCCGAATTTTATTGGCGCAATTATAAGCATTTCTTCACTCTTTACTAGATCTAAAGAAGAAAATCATTATTACGTATATGAAATAATACAGTGGTTGATATTTGCGTTATCAACCACTGTCATTCACTTAACTCATCAGCGACGTTAAGCCACTATTTCTCTGAGTTTTAATCATTACCCCTCGAGCCACCACTTTTTCTGTTGCGAACAGATCGAGCTTTTTCTTCGCACGAGTCACACCTGTATAAATTAACTCACGCGTTAAGATTGGGCTAAACTCTGCGGGTAGCGCCAATACTGTATGTTCAAATTCAGAGCCCTGAGATTTATGGATCGTCATGGCATAAACGGTTTCATGCTCAGGTAACTGGCTTGGTAACACACCACGAATCGAACCATCTGGCATATCAAAATAAACACGTAAACGCTGATCAACAGGATCTAGCATCGCAATACCAATATCACCGTTATACAAACCGACACCATAATCATTTTGCGTCACCATGACAGGACGACCTGAGTACCAAATTTCATCACCATGAGGAATTAAATCGGATTTCTTCAGCGCTTTTTCAATACGTTGATTTAATCCAACCACACCAAAATCCCCTTCACGCATCGCACATAATAATTGAATTTTGCTAAATGCTTTCAGTACGATTTCAGGTTTATCACCTGCATGGATATGCCCTAAGTAACTGCGGTAACCATTCACCATCATGGTGATCATTGCGTTATAGCTATCATTACTTAAATCATGAAAACGAATGTCTGAGAACCCTTTGGCCCATACTGCTTCTACTTTAAATTTACTGCCTTCATTAATGGCTTTGGCAAGTTGTCCAATACCTGAACGCGCATCAAAACGGTAACTCTTTTGCAGCATACATAAGCTATCTGCAACGGTGTTATTATGTGATTGTGCCGGTAGATTAAAGCCAGTTAGTTGAGATAATTGCTGCGCTTGATTCTGGCTGTAACCCATTTTGGTAAACTGACAAATATCACCTAACACCGCTCCCGCTTCAACCGAAGCTAGTTGATCTTTATCGCCCAATAAAATAACACGTGCGTGTTCAGGTACCGCATCGAGCAATCGAGCCATCATAGGCAAATCGACCATAGACGCTTCATCCACCACCAATACATCAAGGTGTAATGGATTGGATTTGTTATGACGAAAATCCACTTGATTGGGAATATAGCCAAGCAGTCGATGCAGTGTACTCGCATCAGTCGGGATCGCTTCTTTCACTTCTGGTGCTAAACCAATGGATTGTACCGCCTGACCAATGGATTCAGTCAAACGCGCCGCGGCTTTACCCGTTGGCGCAACCAGTTTAATCGCTATATTTTTATTATCCTGCTGAGCTTGCGTCACTAAGGAGGCCAAAAGCTTAGTTACTGTGGTTGTTTTACCCGTACCTGGACCACCAGAAATAACAGAAAATCGACGAGTTAGCGCCACAGCTGCTGCTACTTTTTGCCAATTAACACAGTGGCTATTTGGAATGAATTGATCTAACGTTTCGAGTTCTGAAGATTTAGTCGCGGCTAATAACACCGTATCAATCGCCTGCCAATCAAGATCATCTGATTGAACAACATCAAGCATATCGCACACTAATTGTTGGCGAGAAACTTGATTATTATTCTCTAACTTTTTCAATGCTGAAAATAAAAAATGATACTGACGAGCAAACAACTCATCCAATGTATTCGATAGCTGAGGATTTACCGCCACACTTTGCGCCGCTTTAGTAATACGGTTAGACACACGTTGCTCAAATGCCCAGTAGCGTTGTAAATACAAGCGAGTACCATCAAAAGCTAAAGGCTTGGCTTCTGTACCATTTGAGACGGTTGATGCATTAATTAATTGTTCTGCCCAAGCGCTTCTTTCTGGAACTAATTCTAATAGCGCATCACGATACTTTGCTGGGAGAGTAAAAAGATCGCCCTGTTCTATCTGCTCAATATCAATACAGACGTGACCTTTTCCTAACTCATGACTTGTAATCGCAGACAACAGCATGATGAGATTTTTATCGCTATTTTTTTCTTGTTGAGCGATAAATTTAGCAAATTGAAGATCCAATGGGCGAAGTACACCGTGAGCCATTAAGTGTTGTAATTGCTTAAGCATCGACTGTTTCTCCATCTACCAATTTCTCTAACTCTTCTAACAACGCTTTACTCGGTTTTGAATAAAATACACCATTAGAATTTGCATCATGTCCTTCATGTGTCTCTTCAACACCACGCAAGAAAATATAATACGCACCACCAAAGTGGGTATCGTAATCATAATCAGCAATACGGCTTTTTAAGAATCGATGAAGCGCTAAAGCATATAACTGGTATTGGAAGTCATAACGGTGATCTCGCATTGCCTCAACTAAGGCTTCTCCACCATAACACTCAGGGGCATCTCCCAAATGATTAGATTTCCAATCGAGAACGTAATATTTACCTTCATGCTCAAACACTAAATCGATAAAGCCTTTTAGCATGCCGCTAACGGTCGAGAAGCCAAGTTCTCCTGCTCGTGCTGATACTTCATCATGCTTCGCTATGGTTTTATTTACTAAACTTGAGTTCAGTAATTTAATAGGAAGTAAAAACTCCATTTCGACTAAGCGTTGAGTTGGACCTTTACTTGCCAAACGTAAGTTCTCACCATCGAGTGGACAATCCAACACTCGTTGCATCATGTTTTGAACGACTTCTAACCATTCTGCATCGTAATTTTCTTTCTCTAGTAGCTTAATGATGATTTGCGTATTTTCTTCACTGTTAATTGGCTGAGTAAATTCAACCTCTTCAAACAATGAGTGTAAAAACGTACCCGCTCTCGCTCCACGAGGGAAAGTAAATATGGTTCGTTCAGGCTCTAAATCCAACTCTTTATCGTCTTTATCTTCTGCTGAATCGATATCTAAATTAATAAGCTCTAATGAAGCATCATTATGGTGATTACCTTGCTTTACTAATCCAGAATAACTGGTCATCCACCAATTACTTTTCACAGGTTCAATTAACTTATTAGCATGCAGCTCAATGTGATCATCTTGAACCTCTTGATACAGCTCATCGGTGATGGTTTGAGGTGATTGGATCACCATAGGCGAATTGCCTGCAATCAACTTTTCAAGACACGCTTGTAGTTCTTCAACATTACATTCATCTGCCTGTTGAATTAGATAACCTAACCCCGATAAATGCACGCCCGTTGGTGGTTTTTTAGAGATACCTTTAGTGATAGGAGCCATGCCGATATAACAAGCATAAACCGCACGAGTTAGTGCTACATAAATCAAACGTAAATCTTCAGCTAAACGCTCTTTCTCTGCCTTCTCAACAGAATCGTCTTCTTTTAATAAATCCAATACCGAGTAACGGTTGGCTTCATCATAAAAACTAACTTCGCCTTTTTTATCTATCGCACGATATGAGCAAACAAAAGGCAAAAAGACTAAGTCATATTCCAACCCTTTAGATTTATGAATAGTGACAATTTGCACCAAGTTACGCTCTGATTCTAAACGTACCGTCTGCTCTTCTGAATCCCCATTAGGTTCTGAAATAGACTCAGACAACCAACGTAATAAACCATAATCACTGTCTAAAGTTTGACTGGTTTGTTGCAGTAATTCGCCGATATGCAATAAATCAGTCAGTTGACGTTCACCGCCATTTTCAGCTAATAAACGCTCTGAAATACCTTGTTGGGTAATGATTTGATGCAACATCGGCATGATACCGCGCTGTAGCCAATGCTTACGATAGGCGCGAAACTCATTAACCGCTTGCTCCCACTGCATTTCATCGACATTAAACTGATGCAATTGATCGGCAGTATAAGCAAATAATGACGATGCTAATGCTGAGCGAACCGCCCTTGCATCTGTCGGCGTCATTGCCGCTTGTAATAAACGCAGCACATCTTTCGCTAATGGAGAAGAAAATACGCTATCACGATTAGATAAATAAACACTCGCAATACCTTGTTTTGATAAGGCTTCACGAACTAATTTACCTTCTTTACCTGTACGAACCAGAACCGCAATATCACCCGCTTTGATGGCTTGTTTTTTCTCACCGTTTTGTAAATACGCAGAGCCTTGCTGAGCCCCAGTCAAAATAGTTTGAATTTGTGCAGCGGTTGATTCTGCCATCACACGCTGATAACTGGTTTTATTTACCGGGTTACCATCTTTACTCTCTTGCAACCAAAAGGTCATCGCGGGTTGAGTTTGATTCTCTAACGCCCATGATTTTTGCTCGGCATTAACAGGATTGAATTTTACTGGGTAAAACGGAATATCGTCATCGTACAAAAAAGGCTGTTTGCCATGTTCAAAAACACGGTTCACTGACGACACCATATCTGCGGTTGAGCGCCAGTTAGTATCCAAGGTGTAATGATCTGCAACTTGGCGGCGCGCTTGAATATAAGTAAAAATATCTGCGCCACGGAAAGCATAAATCGCTTGTTTTGGATCACCAATCATGAATAAACCACACTGTGGCTGATCTTGATAAAGCGTACTAAAAATCGAATATTGCAGCGGATCGGTATCTTGGAATTCATCAATCAAAGCGACTGGATATTGCTCGCGGATTTTTTCTAGCAATAAGGCGTTCTCTTGATTTTCTGTCGCTTGAGATAATTGAGTAAGCAAATCATCAAACGATAACCAATTTTTTTGCTCTTTGGCTTGCTGTAAAGTTTTACGACATTGATGAATCGCCAATGATAGTAGTGGCTGCTTGATTTCTAATGGCTGAGCCAGAAAGTCATCAATGAGTGTAAATACCGCGTGTTCTGGAGCTTCGCCCTTTTTGGTTTTTTCAATTAATAATTCTTGAGAAAACTTTTCTAGCTTATCGTGTACTTGCAATGAGGTGGTTGGGTTATTGGCCCACGATGACACTTGCTCTAACCAATTAGGTAAATTCTTTTTGGTGTAGCTGCGTTTATCCACACCCGAACCTGAGATCAAGGCTTCAAAATCTGCACAATGTGCTGACCACTGTTTTTTTAATTCATCAATACGAGCAATGCCTTGCTGGCAAAATTCTTCTAATGAACTCTCTAACGGCTCTACGGTTAAATGCTTTGGGACACCGGTAAGACTATTGCCCATATCACCCAATAAAGCAGATGGACTTGACCAACAATCATAAACACTTTCAGCCACCATTTTTGGTAGATGATAAAAACTGCGACGCCAAAAATCTGCAGCCACTTGATGCATTAATTTGGCTTGGTCAGTAACAAATTCACTCTCAAACTGCGCACCAGACTCAAAGGCATTTTGAGTTAGCATACGTTGACAAAAACCATGAATGGTGAAGATTGAGGCTTCATCCATGCTGCGTTCGGCATTCAAAAGGATCTGTGCAGCTGATTTATGGTCACCAATAGAAGCCAACAGTGGATCAATAACCGGATCACCGCTCTTATAATCATTATTATGAACAGCACGAGCAAACGCTAAACGAGCATCATGAATTTTTGCTCGAATACGCTCTCTCAACTCAGCCGTTGCTGCCTCAGTAAAAGTCACTACCAATATTCTGTCTACGGTTAACTCTTCACTATGACGGCTATTTTCCTCGCCATGTCCCAGCAATAAACGTAAATACAAACTGGCAATGGTAAATGTTTTACCAGTACCGGCTGAAGCTTCAATTAAACGTGTCCCATGTAAAGGAAACGTCATTGCATTCAATTGATTTGGAGCTGCGATTGTCGTCATCGAACATCACCGTTTTAAACATCAACATCCTGTTTTTACAAGATATCTGTGTGATCCATATCGTAATTCATTGGGAACAACGATAATAAAATTAATAAAGCCATCAATGTGAGATCTTTCTCACGGTTCACTTTTTGAGCTTTGTTACACTCAGCGCCAAATTATACCAACTCAAATAAGCAATCGCTCATTCTTGCTTGTTAAAATCGATTATAATTGCGTTATAAATTTTGTAATTAGACCCACTAGTTCCTTCAATTTATGCCTTATTTTAATCAATTTTTCCTGCGCAATAATCTGAACAACTGCATATCTGAATTGGTATTACAAAGAGCTCATTAAATGTGCATTTGTAATCAGGATTCGGTCAACCTCTGACCTGTGGCCGTACAGCGAACGCCCTACACTAAAAATGATTTACTGGCGGCCACCCTACTCCTACCAATAACAACTCTTCTTTTGATTACAGCTTTTCTTTCTCACTATGCAATAACGCATCGTGCAATACTTTTTGAGCATTCTCAAAAATAGTCTGACCAAACTCATCATTCCATTCTGGCCACATACGCATTACATAATCATTGCTATTTTCGCCCGCATAACGAGTGCCATTGTATTCATCTGCCATTTTTTTCAGGGCTTTTTGATGCGTTTCTTCGTCATCATTCCACACACCTTTTTTATCAACATGCGCTTCGAGCCCTGCTAATGCCGCTTTAGGTAAATAAGGCAATGGTGCACAGTTACCCGAAATATAAAGACTTAAAATGGTTTCTAAATGTTGGTACGCTTTTTCTGTTTCAATCGCTTCAAAGTGATAAATCGCATCTGTACCAAATAGGTGAGTAAATTGCTGCTGGCCCATGGCACATAAACAAAGATGATCGATCCAAGTGGCTAAAATTTCATGCGAGCGAATTTTACCACCACGATAACGTAACATTCCTGCCTGATAACGCTGCTTTAACCAACCTTGTAATTCCATCTCACCATGAGGGAAAGTAAAGCGTAAACGTACTTCTTGATCGTCTAATGGTGACATCGTTAATGGTTGAATATGGGTCACTAAATCTTTAACGGTGTTCACTTCTTTATCTGCCGCTATCTCACCAAAACTACCAATCGGTAATTTGCCTTGGGCTTTTTGCTGCTGATAAAAATCACGACTGATTTGAGATACTTGGTTAGGAGCATCATAGGCCAATAAGTCCTCCAGTAGATCCGATTTCATACCATAGCCAGTACGACCATCGATGGTAAACGGCTCATCATCTTCAACTCGACTCTCTACTGTTTCAAAAAAGACTTTCAAGCCACGGTTAAAAAAATACGCAACAGGTAGACGCCAAAAACGTTGTAGCTCTGTGAGATCTAATTCTTTTGTTTCTGGTGCATAAACTAACGGTGCAGTCTGAAATTCAGGAGCCGCTGCCCCTTCTAGTTTTGCAGTTGGTAACCACTCACTGGCATAACTTGTATTGTCACCAATAAAACTTTGTTGGCTATACGGGACTAATGGATGAACAATGGTTAATTGCTTAACTAAACGCTCTGCTGATTCTTCAGGGTTTAATGATTCATCGCCCTCTAGGCAGTAACCTTGTTGGCAATATTCAAGTAACTCACTGACTAATACTGACGGTGCTTTTTCTGTGTTATCGCGAATTGAACGCCCAATATAACTTAAATAAAACGCTTTATTTGCCGATTGCAGCGCTTCTAAGAACAGATATCTATCATCATCTCGACGTGAACGGTCACCCGGTTTCATGCGTTTTTGCATTAAATCGAAACCTTCAACAGGCATGGTTCGCGGGTAAGACCCATCCGTCATCCCAAGCAAACACACCACATCAAATGGAATAGAACGCATTGGCATTAAGGTACAAAAGTTAACTTGTCCGGCTAAGAATCGTTGACTCGCTTTACCGCCAGATAAATTATTTTTCAGATAATTATTAATAATTGGCGCTGAGATTGGCGCATCAAAACCCGCATCTTCTAGATTTTCTTCCAGTTTTTGCAGTTGATCTCGAATGCTTTTAACGACCAGTTCACCTTCTAATTCAACATCTAAAAAATCATCCATTAATTGATTGATGGTGGTTCGCCATGCACTAATAGTTTGCGGTTGGCCTAGGATGATCTGATAAGTCAAAAGCTGATCAATAAACTGCGCTAAGTTACCGGCAATTTCCGCATTCATGCCCTGCACTTGTTCGTAACTCGCCATGCCTTCGAATAGCCCAGCACCTTGCTCCATCGCATAACCAAGCAACATGCGTTGAATACCAAATAACCAAGAGTTTTGATTGTGTTCAGGAAGATCAAACTGTGCAGATGTGGTGTTATCTAATCCCCAGCGAATACCGGTTTCTTCAGCCCAGCGTTTCACAATTTCAAATTGCTCGGCATTGAATTTAAAACGAGACATTACCGCAGGAACTTCAAGTAAAGTGAGTAATTCAGAAAGACCACAACGGTTCTCAGGCAGCGCCATTAAGCTCATAAAAGCCAATAATACTGGATTTTCTTGCTCGGCACTTTGGTCTGAAATGGCAAAAGGAATATAACGATCAAAAGCCGCATTTCCAAATACCGCTTGAATAGCTGCACTGTAGACATTTATGTCTGCCACCATCACGATAATATCGCGTGGTTTTAAGTCTGGGTCATTAGCAAACATATCCAATAACTGATCATGTAAAACCTCAACCTCTCGCATTGGACTATGACATGAATGCAAAAGAATTGAACGATCATCAGAACTGATTGGCTGTTTATGCTGACTGTTATCAAGCACGTCATCACGACTGCGCTCTTCAAGATTTAAAATATCCGATTGGATAGAATGCAGCAGATTATCGTTATCAACATCGACAAAGGCATCAATCTCCTGTGCTTCCATTTCTGATAATAAACAAAGGTTATCTCTGCCTAATTTACCCCACGAGGCAAGCAAAGAATTCCCCACTTCAGAAGTATGTAATTCATCCTCAAAATTTGCATCAAGCGATCCTTTTAATTGTTCGGAATCACCAATGTGCTCACTATGATCATCTAGCCATTTAACTTGCAGGCGATTACGGGCTTCTAAACGAGCAAGGTATTTTCTGTCTCGAATTTCTCCCCAGTAATAACGGCAAGGATTGGTAAACATTAAATGCACATCAATATGCTGACCTAACGCCGCAAGCGCATCTAAATAACGAGGAGGAAGTGAAGTAATGCCCACCACAAACAAACGCTTAGGCATCCCTTTTGGCAAGGTGCCCGTTTGCAAATAGTTATCTAACGTTTCAATAAAGTGTTCAAACATATTGGCACGATGATAAGGCGAATGACCAAGCGCTAAGGTTTGATCATATAACGCTCGCCATAAAATAGACTGCCAAGGGTGTTCACCTTCGAGATCTACGACCTCTTCACCCGCTTCCCACTTTTGGATCCACTCTGGGCGAAATACTAAATATTGGTCAAAGATATCGGCAATTTTTGCAGCTAATTGGTAGCACTTAAGTTGGTTTTCATCATTTTCTAAATAGCGCTGTAGAGGTGCAAATTCATCTTGTTTTAATAACTCAGGTAATAATGTCACTATCTTCCAAGTCATCGCTTCTTTATGGAAAGCACTGCGCTTTGGCACATCATCAAGAACCTGGGTAAACAGATCCCAAATAAAAGTAGCAGGAAGAGGAAAAGTAAGGTTAGCCGCAATCCCTAACTCTTTTGCGAGTTCGATTTTAAGCCATTGTGACATGCCCGGGCTTTGAACGAGGATTTGCTCATGCTCAAATGGGTTATCTAGAGGGTTAAGACGAATTAATTCAACGACAAGTGATTTAAGAACATCAAGTTGATTTGAATGATAAACAGTAAACACACCCAGCTCGCTTATAAAGAAATGAAAGTCTCTATAGCTTAACGTAACTGGATGTGTTTTAAGAGAAAAAAAGCGTATTAATTAATGTGCATGTTTAGGACTTACTAAACGATTTGCCATGCGAGTAATTGGACGATAATGAGCTAAATAATGAATCGCAACATAACTCACGACACAAGTAGCAACCACTAACTCAACTACCGCCAATGTTCTTACTTGGTATACATAATTAGTAGAAACACCTTGAGATAGCATCCAGTTCGCGGTTTTAAATAATGCCGTTGCACCAATCACCATAGGGAAGGTAAATGCAGCATAACCTGGGCTAAATGGTAATCTCATTAATTTAAAGAAAGCCATGTAAATTACGCTTGTCATTAACACAGCAATACCAAATAGAAGTGCAATAATCACAGGTGATGGTGAAGCTGTCACCGTTAAATAACCTGCTAACGATAAACTTGCTGGTGCCGCCATGATTGCGATGGTTGGTTTTGCTGCATCCGGTACTTCATGACTAAAAATTAAACGATAAATCATAATTGGTAGCATGATTGCATAGATAACCAAACCAAACATAAGAACCCAATGTGCGACAGGTGCTAATGCTTGATTACCTGAAAAAGAAACATCAGCAACCACTAAACCTACTGGTGGAACAAACCAACTAGGCACCATATGATGCAATTCAAAATCTTTTGCTCGATGATAAATAAAAGAGACTAAGAAAATAATATGAAGTGCGATTGCAGCAAGCCATAACGCATCCCCAGCCGCTGGATAAAAATGACCAATGCTACTAGATACCACCATTGTGCCCATAGCAAAAGTTGGAGCAACACTACCTACAACAGGATGAGCAAGTTCACTCCATAATACCGTTGGGTGTAATAAAAATTTAATCGCTAATACCAGTAATAATACTGAAGCGATTGCTGCTGAGATCCATTGCGCATAGCCATTGAGCGGCAATGCATTTTCCCAGCACCAACCTAGACTTGCAATCCCAAGAGCTAACCCTGCCATTGGCGTTGGAGCACCTGCTACTTTTTGTTTTGTGTAATTAAGCATGACATTGTTCTCTTTACTATTTAACGATGAAGCTATTTTACTTCTTGCTAAGCATTAATAAAATTTGAATAAACTTAAGGTTACGTTAATATTAACTAAACGACTTAAGGTTTATTTATTAGGACTTCCTGTCATGAGAATTTCACTAAAACAGCTCAATGTATTTACCGCTATTGCTCAAGAAAAAACAATGACTAAAGCAGCAGAGCGACTTTTTATCACCAAGCCTGCTGTGAGCCTTTCGCTTTCTGAGCTTGAAAAAAACCTTGGTTACAAAGTTTTTGATCGTGTAAATAATCGATTAGTGTTAAATAGTGAAGGCCGCCAACTTCTTCCTTTAGCAGACGAATTACTAGAACGAGCAGAGGCTATCGAGCACCAATTTACGGCAGATAGTCAGTTGACGGGTTCATTAAACATTGGCGCTAGTGACACCATTGGTAATCACATTGCGCCGGTATTACTCAGTCAATTTCAGCAGCAACACCCTTGCGATATTCAGCAACTGTTTATTTCAAATACTGCACAAATTATTAATCGACTGCTAGAGTTTCAGCTTGATATCGGTTTGGTTGAGGGTAAAGCGCATCATCCCAAACTAAATATGATTGAGTGGCAATGCGACGATATGTATATAGTGTGCGCCCCTTCTCATCCTTTGGCAACTAAGAATCAAGTATCTCTCGATGATTTAGATCATTCGACATGGTTACTACGAGAAGAAGGTTCGGGTAGCCGTGAATATTTTATTAATCATATCGCCGCTAATTTAAATGATTGGCATGAATCATTACAACTTCATACAACTGAGGCTATCATTAATTGTTGTTCTGAAAACATGGGATTAGCATGTATTTCTCAACTCGCAGCACAAAATGCCATTAATGATAGACGCCTAGTTAAAATTTCTTATGAAAAACGATTAACTCGCCAATACTGGTTACTACTTCATAAAGAAAAATATCAAACACCCTTATTACAACAATTCCTCGCTTATTGTGAGAAAAGTTAACTCTATCTAACTTTCGTTTCTCTAAGTGGACACATAAGCCTGCTTACTGTATAAAACACCAGTTAATTAAATAGGAGAGACGACCATGGCTGTTATCGTCAAATATGTAGTTGAGCGCAACGGAGAAGAGAAGATGACTTTTACCTCTAAATCGGAAGCCGATGCTTATGACAAGATGCTTGATATCGCAGATGAACTTTTTACTTTTCTTGGTGAAAGTGAATTAATTGAAGATGAAGCGAAGCAAGAAGAGATGTCTTTATACCTAGCAAAACATAAAGAAGATCTGTTAGTTGCTCTTGGTGCTAAACGCAAACCAGCACCAAAAAAAGCAAAGATTGAAGCGGTAAAAGACGAAGAGTCCGACGCGGCTTAATTCTACAAAAAACACATTTTAAAATATAAATAGCAGCTTAGTGAGCTGCTATTTTATTTTCAACTCCCTAACGATTAATCCCCTTTTCTTACACTTTTTCTCCCTACATCGTAAATATTTCTTACTTTCGCCCTTCTATATCACAGCAACTCTCTTTATGATGTGAAGTAAGATTTATTTTTAAATACTCATAATTATATGGAAATGGAGAATCATTACATGGCTCATTTTGCTCTTGCCTTTGGTACCGCAACAAAAAACCGCGACAATAAAATCATTGAAGCATTTTTCCCACACCCAGTATTAAACCCTTCTGAAGCACTAGTTAACTCTATTGCTCAAGCAAGTGGTTATGCTGAAGGCAACCAAGCTATCGAAATTTCTTCTGAAGTTTGTACTGAACTTGCTAATGCATTTGCCGCAAACGGCGATATTGCAAACGCAGCATTTGCAGAAAAAGCAGTTCAATCTAAACAACCTCTTGTTCTTGTTGTGCTAGCGACTGATGAGCAACCTCAATCAGTTGCTGAAGGTTTCTTAAAACTTCAACTTATCTCTAACCGTTTAGTTAAACCACACGGTACTGTACTTGATGGTATCTTTGGTCTTCTGCATAACATCGCATGGACTAACCAAGGTCCAATCGATTTACCTGAACTTGCTGATCGTCAAATCGAAGCTCGCCTAGCTGGTGAAACACTAACTGTAGATTGCGTTGATAAATTCCCTAAAATGGTGGATTACGTGGTTCCTACTGGTGTTCGTATTGCTGATACTTCACGTGTTCGCCTAGGTGCTCATGTAGGTGAAGGCACAACAGTTATGCACGAAGGTTTCATCAACTTTAACGCTGGTACTACGGGTGTTAGCATGGTTGAGGGTCGTATTTCTGCGGGTGTTGTTGTTGGCAATGGTTCAGATATCGGCGGTGGTGCTTCTATCATGGGCACACTTTCTGGTGGCGGTAAGATGGTTATCTCTATTGGTGAGAACTGTCTACTTGGTGCTAATGCCGGTCTTGGTTTCCCAATGGGTGATCGTTGTACGATTGAATCAGGCCTATATGTTACTGCTGGCACAAAAGTAAGCATGTTAGATAATCAAGGCAAAGAAGTTGAAATTGCGAAAGCTCGTGATCTTGCTGGTAAAACAGACCTTCTATTCCGTCGCAACTCTATCACTGGTCAAATCGAATGTTTAACGAATAAATCTGCGGTTGAACTAAATAGCGAATTGCACAGCAATAACTAATTTTTAGTCTAATGGCCTGAGTATATTCATGCTCTATTCATAAAGACCAAGATAGTATTATGGCCAGTAACTAAATAGTTGCTGGCCATTTTTTATTTATATAGGAAACTCAATGAGACTATTACTTGCTTTATTACTGCCTTGGTTACAGTTTTTTACTATAGGTCGTCCATTTAGCGGCATCATTTGTCTTATCTTACAAATAACCTTAATCGGTTGGATCCCTGCCGCTATTTGGTCGGTTTATGCGCTAAGCCAATATAGAACAGATGAAAAAATTAAAGACGCTTTTGGGCGATAAACATTAAATCCAAATAATAATCGAACATTAAACTCTATAAGTAGAAACGCTTTTTTCAATGGTTTGAATGAGTAGTTCTTTGAGCCATTGATAGCGTTTATTTTCTTTATTTCTTGTCTGCCAAATCAATTGAATATCAAACTCACCTACATTAATTGGAGGCTCGGAGTGCGCTAATTTTTCAGAGAAAAGATCTAATTGAGCCATCAACTCAGGCACCACACAAATTAAATCTCTTTTTTTCATTAAATGTCTGATAGTTAAAAAATGTTTAGATGCCACGCTAACAGCACGATTCACACCTAACGCTTTTAACTCTTTATCTACCCCTGTTTTTAATGCTCCATCAGGGCTGACTAATGCGTGAGGCAAAGAAATATAATCATCAAGGCTGATTGGCGTGCTAAACGGGTGCCGCTGTCCATCCCACATGCATACATGTTTTTCTGTATATAATGTTTGATATTGAAATTCTTTTTGCTCAGGCTTCATGCTACCAATCACTAAATCAAGTGGCTCAGAATCAAATCTATCTTGATAATTGGCTTTATCTACTGTGGTGAAACAGAGCTGTGCATTTGGTGCTAATTGATGAATGGCATCAAATATATCAGCGGCAAAAAGAAGCTCTGCGTAATCCGTCATTCCGATTTTAAACGTACCAGTAAATTCACTCACTTCAAATGTATCTACTTTTAAAATATCCCCTGAGATTGTCTGTAATACCTGAGTGATCATTGGATAGAGCTGATTAGCTTTAGCTGTTGGGATCATTTTATGCCCTTGTCGCTCAAACAAAGGATCATTTAATAATTCACGTAAACGAGCAAGGCTATGGCTCATCGCTGATTGCCCAACAAATAATTTATTTGCCGCTAATGAAACACTTTTTGTTTCCATTAATGCGCTAAAAACGACCAATAAATTGAGATCCACCGCCTTCCAATTAATTTCATTCATAGTTAGTAGTAATTTAATCGATTTGAATAATTGGATAGTAACTCGTAATCTTTATCCCATCAAAATGGAATGTCCGAATTTGGATGATACGTCAAAAGTTGAGTAGATTATGTTTGAAATATTTAAGCGATTTTTTTTATTAGGTTGGGTTAGCTTCGGTGGGCCTGCCGCTCATATCGGTTACTTCCGCAATGAATTTGTTCAAAAGCGAGGTTGGATAAGTGAAGAAGAGTACGCGCAACTGATCGCTTTAAGCCAGTTCTTACCTGGTCCAGGTTCAAGCCAAGTAGGCTTTGCTTTGGGTTATCATCGTAAGGGACTCTTTGGCGCTCTACTCGCATCAATTGGTTTTACATTGCCCTCTATTCTTATCATGGTCTTATTAGCAAACATAAGCCATTCATTCTTTGGTTATGACGTCTTTGAAGGCATCATTCATGGATTAAAATTATTAGCCGTTGTTGTCGTTGCTGATGCAATCATGGGAATGTATAAAAGTTTTTGTAAGGACAAAATTACCGTACTTTTATGTATTATGACGGCGAGCTTGTTATTAATTATTCCTTCAATAAGCACTCAATTAATGGCCTTATTAATTGCCGCTATCGTTGGTCGAATTTATCTAAAATCAGACCAAGTAACAGAAATTAAAAAGGAATCAAAAGGTATTAATTGGATACCACTCGTTATCTTTGCTCTTTGTTTCTTTGCTTTACCGGCTATTGTTAATCATTCACCTCTGCTTGTGCTTTTTTCTGATTTCTTCCAAGCCGGTAGTTTAGTCTTTGGCGGCGGTCACGTAGTACTTCCATTACTGCAAAATATTGTTGGCGACCAAATTAGCACTGACAGCTTTTTAACTGGCTATGCTGCTGCACAAGCAGTTCCTGGTCCAATGTTTACCTTTGCTACTTTCTTAGGTTACGAACTATGGAGTGAGCAACCTGTTCTTGGTGCTTTAATTGCAACGGTAGCTATCTTCTTACCGGGTTTTTTATTAGTACTTGGAGTATTTAGTCATTGGCAGGTTCTAGCTCAAAAACCAGCATTAGCAGGGGCTATAACGGGAATTAATGCTTCTGTCGTCGGTTTACTAATCGCAGCACTGTATGACCCTGTATTTACAAGTGCTGTAGGCTCAGGGCTAGATATAGCATTAGTTATTATTGGCTTTGCATTATTGAAAGTACTTAAACTACCGATTGTAGGTTTGGTGAGTTTCTTTATTGTCGTAGGTGCTATGTTGCCTTTTGTTGGATGATTTATAATAAATTAGGTTCAAGCAAATGTTTGAACCTAATAAAATTCACTGTATCTTGATATCATTGTTTGCAAAGTAACTTCTTGAACTTCATTCCATCTGTCACTCCACTCAGCTTTAATATTAATTTCTTTTAGTGTAGTTACATTTGCACCCGAAACAACAATTGGCATGCTATCAATCACATTCCAACTAACTTTATAGCCATTAATAACCTCTGGTGTAGCTTGAGCAACTATCGTCTTAAACTTAATTGTCCCATCTTCACCATCTATTGAACGAGTCCTAAAATATTCAAGTTTAGATTCCGCCGCATACAATGCTTGAATACTATTTGCTGCATATTCTGATTTTTTATCAACGTAAACTTGTAGTTTAATCAGCCCCATAACACCGACAACCAGCAATACAAATGAAATAAGGACTTCAAGTAAACTAAATCCATTTTGTTTAGAAATCATGCCAAGATCCTTTTACCCAGCGTGGTTGTACAAGACCTGAAACTAACTCATTTACAATATCACTGTTATATTTAAAATTTGAACTAGTATAAAAAATAGCAGATTGATCTTTCGTATCAAAAAATTGCCCGCCTAACAGAGTAAATGCACCATGCTGATAAAAAGAGGCCGTAGATAAGAATTCTGATGGATATAATGAGTTAGGCTTTCCTCCATGAGGATATAACTTACTATATGCATCACTCCCATCCCAATTACTCCCATCAGTAGGAACTGAATAATCATGATTAAAATGAAAAATAACACCTTTCATATCTTTAGCAATCGCACCAGAAGGAGCCCCCATTATTGATAAAGAACCGTCATGAATAACAATAAAAGCTCCATTCAAACTATTATTCATAGCCTCTGAAAAACCTTTATATTGCGCCGAAGTAATTTCACAACTACCTTCAACCCAAATATATGCTTCACCTGCATTAAGTCTATTTTTTAATTTGGTACCACATTCAGATAAACGTTTATCATTCTCACTCCCTGAACCATACAAAATATCGAACTTTTCATTGTCTCGAATCGTGTTGTGGTCACTTGGTTCTATACCAAATAGATCTTTAAACGGTGATATTTTATCATCTTTTAAAAAATCAGATTTAAAATTAGAACTACCCGCTGCTGAGTTTGTTTTATGTTCAGGACTACAATCTTTACCTTGATTATCAAAATCACTACTAGGTTTAATGCTATGATTTACCCCTGCATTTTTAACTGTACCAAAAGCACCAATTTTATCTTTATATCTTACAGCTACGCACTCCCATCCATCTGCCCCCAATCTTACAGGGTCAGGAGATGTAAAAAGAATACTTGAATAAAAATATAAATTAGAAGCAGATTGAATAGCACCATCCCCACCAGAACCTCCGATTGTAAAATCTTTTTTTACGATTTGTGATAATTTATCTGCTTTAATTTGATAATTCATCCCTTGTGTAATCTGCAAATCAGTTAGCTCTAAAGACGCACACTCAGGAATTGGTGTGCTAGGAACCGATCCTATCGTCGATACCTTGGTAAATGCACATTCAACACCACCTTCTGCTGCCCAGTATCCTTTTCTCGCCTCGACTTCATTTTGAGCTCGCTTTATCTGATAAAAAATATGCTTATAACTCCCTAAAGAAAAAATCAGTGACGCCATTAAAATGAAACTAGAAACAAGAAGGGTAATTGCACCTTTTTGGTTTTTCATTATTTCCAATTCCTTTGCTTAATGTTGATCTCAGAAGAATACTGATGAGTTGTATTCTTTAATTCTGCGGTTGTTAATATAGATAAATATGCAGAACTTACAGAACTACCAAGTGCTGTATAGTTCAATGTAAAATCAGTTACTTTAATAAGATTATTATCAACAAGTGACAAACATTGTGGTGAAAAATATATATCAGGGATAAATGACATATTTTTCCTTGAGCATATTTTTAATGTTTCAGATTCATATTTAAAACGAGCAAAGCGCCACTCAGAAGGTGAACCTGATTCAGATTGATAAATAAAACTTAGCTGAGCACCTGATATATGAATAACATCATTCGCTCCTGACAATATTTCAGAATAAGAACCGGAACGACTATAACCAGCCCTCTGACTCTCTTCTTTTATAAAACGTAATGCATCATTTAAGTCTTGAATTAATAATAACTTTTGACTTCTATTTGCTGATATTTTTTGTCCCTCAACAAAAACATTACCAATTAACATTAAAGCAATTAAACCAAGACTTGATGCAACAAGAAGTTCAATTAAAGATGCACCTGATTGTTTATGATTAACACTCCTTGTAACCATAAAAAGTACCTCCATTTCCACATAATTTAATACGCCCTGTAATATTATGAGTTGATAGCTTTAATTGCTTACCATTATCTTTATAAAAATAGAAACTTCTTGATAAGTTAGGAGTTGCCCTAACTGAATCAAAAATAATTGATGACACACTCGAGGAGATTTTTATATTAGGATGATTTATTGAATCAATATAAGATAAAGAGGTTAATTTTATGCCTGAAATTGTTGTTGCGGTACTACCTACGGGGTTTAAAGATATAATCCAATCTGTAGATTCATTAAGATAAAATAATTTTAATTCTTTATTTTGTAATACAGCCTCTGATTTTGCTTGAATAAAAAAACCTTCAACTTCACCTGCAAACCTCTTCATACTTTGATTTTCTAACAGATGTGAAAAACTAGGCCCTGCTGCTACCAATAAAGTAGAAAGCACAGCAATAGCTATAACCAATTCAAACAGAGTAAACCCGCGAGGCATTTCGCAATTTCCTTTGCAACATTCCATAATGGAAATTTCATCTTGCTACAGAGAGTAACACCGATTAAAAGTAGGTATATTTTATTTCAATAAGTTATCGGAATGATTCGAATTTTTAGCCAAGTAAAGACATGCAAGTTTCATCACGGCGTGACATTAGTCGAATTACTAATTGTTACTTCAATCATTGCAGTCCTAAGTACAATAGCTTATCCAAGTTATACTTCCTATGTATTAAAAAGCTATAGAACTGAAGCTCTTGAAGCACTCACTAAAACTCAACTTCATATAGAGAGTCTCTACTCAACCAGAACTGAAAGTACTTCAAAGGAAAAATATCAAGCGCTACTAGAACTAACCATCAATAAAAGTAATGGTTCTTGTCTACAAGAACATATCTGTAAAGTTGATGATAATAGATATCTTCTTTCTTACAATTTAACTAACTCTGGTATGAATATTTATACTTTAACAGCAACTCCACAACCTGATCTTGGCCAGAATAATGATAGATGTGGTATTTTAACTTTAAATGCTGGTGGTGTAGGCTTAGGTAATAGTTCAGGGTGTTGGTAATATTATAGGACGTAGGTGACATATAAAGTCGCCCATACCTTTCACGAACTCCCAACACGCGCGTTCTTATGGTGGGGGAATCCGCTGCTCTTTTCTCAATCTGCAAATAGTAAAAAGGCCCATATCTTTCGATATGAGCCTTCTTAAATATGGCAGGGGTGGAGAGATTCGAACTCCCAACACGCGGATTTGGAATCCGCTGCTCTGCCAGTTGGAGCTACACCCCTGTAGTTATTTTAAAGACTTAACTCTGTCTATAAATAAGTGGCGGAGTGGACGGGACTCGAACCCGCGACCCCCGGCGTGACAGGCCGGTATTCTAACCAACTGAACTACCACTCCGCAGTGTCTATTCAGCATAATGCTATTTTTGATTTTACTTTTATTAAAAAGTAAAAATAAATAGGAGCCTGGCGATGTCCTACTCTCACATGGGGAAACCCCACACTACCATCGGCGCTATTACGTTTCACTTCTGAGTTCGGCATGGGATCAGGTGGGTCCATAACGCTATGGTCGCCAAGCAAATTCTTTCTATCTACCTCAATAAGAGATAAATAATAATCTGGAAAGCTGTTTCTCTATATAAAGAGCTGTTCTTAATCACATTCAATACGTTTCTTGCAACTTCAAATCCGTTCAAAACCCCTTGGGTGTTGTATGGTTAAGCCTCACGGGCAATTAGTACAGGTTAGCTCAATGCCTCGCAGCACTTACACACCCTGCCTATCTACGTCGTAGTCTCCAACAACCCTTTAGGATACGTAAAGTATCAGGGATGACTCATCTCAAGGCTCGCTTCACGCTTAGATGCTTTCAGCGTTTATCGATCCCGAACTTAGCTACCGGGCAATGCTACTGGCGTAACAACCCGAACACCAGAGGTTCGTCCACTCCGGTCCTCTCGTACTAGGAGCAGCCCCTTTCAATCATCCAACGCCCACGGCAGATAGGGACCGAACTGTCTCACGACGTTCTAAACCCAGCTCGCGTACCACTTTAAATGGCGAACAGCCATACCCTTGGGACCGACTTCAGCCCCAGGATGTGATGAGCCGACATCGAGGTGCCAAACACCGCCGTCGATATGAACTCTTGGGCGGTATCAGCCTGTTATCCCCGGAGTACCTTTTATCCGTTGAGCGATGGCCCTTCCATTCAGAACCACCGGATCACTATGACCTGCTTTCGCACCTGCTCGAATTGTCATTCTCGCAGTCAAGCGGGCTTATGCCATTGCACTAACCTCACGATGTCCAACCGTGATTAGCCCACCTTCGTGCTCCTCCGTTACTCTTTGGGAGGAGACCGCCCCAGTCAAACTACCCACCAGGCACTGTCCGCAACCCCGATAAGGGGCCAACGTTAGAACATCAAGCATACAAGGGTGGTATTTCAAGATTGCCTCCACCAATACTAGCGTACTGGTTTCAAAGGCTCCCACCTATCCTACACATGTAGGGTCAATGTTCAGTGCCAAGCTGTAGTAAAGGTTCACGGGGTCTTTCCGTCTAGCCGCGGGTACACTGCATCTTCACAGCGATTTCAATTTCACTGAGTCTCGGGTGGAGACAGCGTGGCCATCATTACGCCATTCGTGCAGGTCGGAACTTACCCGACAAGGAATTTCGCTACCTTAGGACCGTTATAGTTACGGCCGCCGTTTACTTGGGCTTCGATCAAGAGCTTCGACCGAAGTCTAACCCCATCAATTAACCTTCAAGCACCGGGCAGGCGTCACACCGTATACGTCATCTTACGATTTAGCACAGTGCTATGTTTTTAATAAACAGTTGCAGCCACCTGGTATCTGCGACTCCCGGCAGCTTAGAGAGCAAGTCTCATCACCGCTAGGAGCGTACCTTCTCCCGAAGTTACGGTACCATTTTGCCTAGTTCCTTCACCCGAGTTCTCTCAAGCGCCTTAGTATTCTCTACTCGACCACCTGTGTCGGTTTGGGGTACGATTCCTTACAATCTGAAGCTTAGAGGCTTTTCCTGGAAGCATGGCATCAATGGCTTCACTACCGTAGTAGCTCGACATCGTGTCTCAGCCTAACAAGAGTCCGGATTTACCTAAACTCTTAGCCTACGCACTTGAACTTGGACGACCGTCGCCAAGCCCACCTAGCCTTCTCCGTCCCCCCATCGCAATTATAAGAAGTACGGGAATATTAACCCGTTTCCCATCGACTACGCTTTTCAGCCTCGCCTTAGGGGTCGACTTACCCTGCCCCGATTAACGTTGGACAGGAACCCTTGGTCTTCCGGCGAGGGGGTTTTTCACCCCCTTTATCGTTACTCATGTCAGCATTCGCACTTCTGATACCTCCAGCATGCCTTACAGCACACCTTCGACGGCTTACAGAACGCTCCCCTACCCAGCACAATAAATTGCACTGCCGCAGCTTCGGTGTATAGCTTAGCCCCGTTACATCTTCCGCGCAGGCCGACTCGACCAGTGAGCTATTACGCTTTCTTTAAATGATGGCTGCTTCTAAGCCAACATCCTGGCTGTCTGAGCCTTCCCACATCGTTTCCCACTTAGCTATAACTTTGGGACCTTAGCTGGCGGTCTGGGTTGTTTCCCTCTCCACGACGGACGTTAGCACCCGCCGTGTGTCTCCCGGATAGTACTTACTGGTATTCGGAGTTTGTAAAGGGTTGGTAAGTCGGGATGACCCCCTAGCCTTAACAGTGCTCTACCCCCAGTAGTATTCGTCCGAGGCTCTACCTAAATAGATTTCGGGGAGAACCAGCTATCTCCAAGTTTGATTGGCCTTTCACCCCTAGCCACAAGTCATCCGCTAATTTTTCAACATTAGTCGGTTCGGTCCTCCAGTTGATGTTACTCAACCTTCAACCTGCCCATGGCTAGATCACTTGGTTTCGGGTCTATATCCAGAGACTGAACGCCCAGTTAAGACTCGGTTTCCCTACGGCTCCCCTAAACGGTTAACCTTGCCACTGAATATAAGTCGCTGACCCATTATACAAAAGGTACGCAGTCACATAACAAGTATGCTCCTACTGCTTGTACGTACACGGTTTCAGGTTCTATTTCACTCCCCTCACAGGGGTTCTTTTCGCCTTTCCCTCACGGTACTGGTTCACTATCGGTCAGTCAGTAGTATTTAGCCTTGGAGGATGGTCCCCCCATATTCAGACAGGATATCACGTGTCCCGCCTTACTCGTTTTCACTGATGATGAGATGTCGGTTACAGGGCTATCACCTTGTATCGCGCCACTTTCCAGAGGCTTCACCTGTCTCATTAAAAGCTTAAGGGCTAACCCAATTTCGCTCGCCGCTACTTTCGGGATCTCGGTTGATTTCTCTTCCTCGGGGTACTTAGATGTTTCAGTTCTCCCGGTTTGCCTCGCTGCGCTATGTATTCACGCAGCGATACTAGCTTATGCTAGTGGGTTTCCCCATTCAGAAATCGTAGACTCAAATGGTTTTTACTACCTAATCTACGCTTATCGCAAGTTAATACGTCTTTCATCGCCTCTGACTGCCAAGGCATCCACCGTGTACGCTTAGTCACTTAACCATACAACCCCAAGAGGTTTCGTATGGACCGTTTGCTTTCACTTTTAAAAAATGAAGACAAAACAGCAACCAAGGTTGAACTCGTCGCTATCTCTGTATAAAAGATAGGGAGTTCTGGTTTTTCGCCGGATTCAAAATACAAGAACACTTGAATGTGTTTTTAATTTGTTTATCTAAGATAAACAAAAGATATTAAGAACTTTTAAATTTTGATTTAACTTAATTACAGCCTAAGCTGTTTTGTTTTACTTTTTCAAAAGTAAAAATAAATTAAGCTAAATCAGTCAGCTTTCCAAATTGTTAAAGAGCGATTTCACGCTAATGCGTGTAACCATTTTTAAATACTCTTAAAGGCGTTACCTAAAAGAACGTTTAAAGATGGTATCCCGTAGGGGAGTCGAACCCCTGTTACCGCCGTGAAAGGGCGGTGTCCTAGGCCTCTAGACGAACGGGACACTGGATACTCTAAATTAAAACCTAATTAATCTGTGTGAGCACTCATAAATCGTAATCTATCGTTTAAGGAGGTGATCCAGCCCCAGGTTCCCCTAGGGCTACCTTGTTACGACTTCACCCCAGTCATGAACCACAAAGTGGTGAGCGTCCTCCCGAAGGTTAAACTACCCACTTCTTTTGCAGCCCACTCCCATGGTGTGACGGGCGGTGTGTACAAGGCCCGGGAACGTATTCACCGTGACATTCTGATTCACGATTACTAGCGATTCCGACTTCACGGAGTCGAGTTGCAGACTCCGATCCGGACTACGACGCACTTTTTGGGATTCGCTCACTATCGCTAGCTTGCAGCCCTCTGTATGCGCCATTGTAGCACGTGTGTAGCCCTACTCGTAAGGGCCATGATGACTTGACGTCGTCCCCACCTTCCTCCGGTTTATCACCGGCAGTCTCCCTGGAGTTCCCACCATTACGTGCTGGCAAACAAGGATAAGGGTTGCGCTCGTTGCGGGACTTAACCCAACATTTCACAACACGAGCTGACGACAGCCATGCAGCACCTGTCTTACAGTTCCCGAAGGCACTAAGCTATCTCTAGCGAATTCTGTAGATGTCAAGAGTAGGTAAGGTTCTTCGCGTTGCATCGAATTAAACCACATGCTCCACCGCTTGTGCGGGCCCCCGTCAATTCATTTGAGTTTTAATCTTGCGACCGTACTCCCCAGGCGGTCTACTTAACGCGTTAGCTCCGAAAGCCACGGCTCAAGGCCACAACCTCCAAGTAGACATCGTTTACGGCGTGGACTACCAGGGTATCTAATCCTGTTTGCTCCCCACGCTTTCGCATCTGAGTGTCAGTGCCTGTCCAGGGGGTCGCCTTCGCCACTGGTATTCCTTCAGATCTCTACGCATTTCACCGCTACACCTGAAATTCTACCCCCCTCTACAGCACTCTAGTTCACCAGTTTCAAATGCGGTTCCGAGGTTGAGCCCCGGGCTTTCACATCTGACTTAATGAACCACCTGCATGCGCTTTACGCCCAGTAATTCCGATTAACGCTCGCACCCTCCGTATTACCGCGGCTGCTGGCACGGAGTTAGCCGGTGCTTCTTCTGTCGCTAACGTCAAGATGTGCAGCTATTAACTACACACCCTTCCTCACGACTGAAAGTACTTTACAACCCGAAGGCCTTCTTCATACACGCGGCATGGCTGCATCAGGCTTTCGCCCATTGTGCAATATTCCCCACTGCTGCCTCCCGTAGGAGTCTGGACCGTGTCTCAGTTCCAGTGTGGCTGATCATCCTCTCAGACCAGCTAGAGATCGTCGCCTTGGTGAGCTCTTACCTCACCAACAAGCTAATCTCACCTGGGCTAATCTTAGCGCGAGAGGTCCGAAGATCCCCCTCTTTGGTCCGAAGACATTATGCGGTATTAGCTATCGTTTCCAATAGTTATCCCCCACACTAAGGCATATTCCCAGGCATTACTCACCCGTCCGCCGCTCGTCAGCGAATTAGCAAGCTAATTCCTGTTACCGCTCGACTTGCATGTGTTAGGCCTGCCGCCAGCGTTCAATCTGAGCCATGATCAAACTCTTCAATTAAAGTTTTTTGGTTGCTCTGTCTTTTCTATATTAAAGAGAAGCAGAAACAAAACCGGCTCAATGATTAATACTGATTGTTACATAAAAGTAATTTTGTGTAGTCACTCAGTTCATTGATTATTTTGTTCGCCTTACTTCGAGAAGTAAGAGCAAACTAGTGATTATCAACTCACAAGTGCCCACACAGATTAATAGGTTTCAAATTTTTAAAGAGCAAACTTCAAGTTTCGAAGCCTTTCGGCTTTCTCTTGAAGCGGACGGCCATAATACTTACTTAATATTAAGTGTCAAGCACTTAACTTAATAAATAATTAAAACAACCTCACTAAACATTAAACTTAGATTTAACTCATCCGTTCCGTGTCAGTGAGGCGGCATTATAGAGAGTCTTTAATATCATGCAACTGTTTTTTAGTAAAACAACAAAAAAACAGTTTAAGTGATTAAAATTAACCCAACCCGCTTATTTACCCATCAAAAGTCGTCATTTTGAGTGGTAATTAGATGATTATCTTTCACCTTTAGTTTAATCGCTTCACCAGTTCTTAATTTGCCACTTAAAATGTCTTGGGCTAACGGGTTTTCTATATAAATTTGAATTGCTCTTTTTAATGGCCTTGCTCCATAAACAGGATCAAATCCAGCTTCTGCAATTAAATTCAATGCATCGCTTGAAATCTCTAATTGATAGTCTTTTTCATTTAATCGTTTTTCCAAACGTTGCAACTGAATAGAAGCAATATCCTTAATATGATCTTGGCCTAACGGATGGAAAACAACGGTTTCATCAACTCGATTTAAAAACTCAGGTCTAAAGTGCTGGCCAACAACTTCCATTACCAACGCTTTAATTCCCTCATAATCTAGCTCTCCAAAATGTTGCTGGATTTTATCTGAGCCTAAATTAGAGGTCATAATGATCACGGTATTTTTAAAATCTACCGTTCGGCCTTGACCATCAGTGAGTCGACCATCATCCAAGACTTGCAAAAGTATATTGAATACATCTGGATGTGCTTTCTCTACTTCATCAAGTAATAAGACCGAGTAAGGTTTACGTCTAACCGCCTCAGTTAAATACCCACCTTCTTCATATCCAACATATCCTGGAGGAGCGCCAACTAATCGAGCGACTGAATGTTTTTCCATAAACTCCGACATATCAATACGGACCATCGCATCTTCACTATCGAACATAAAGTTAGCTAATGATTTACAAAGTTCAGTTTTACCTACACCTGTTGGACCTAAAAATAAAAATGACCCTATTGGGCGGTTAGGATCAGAAAGCCCAGCTCGGCTGCGTCGAATGGCATTGGATACCGCTTCAACTGCTTCTCCTTGTCCTATCACTCGCTTATGTAGTTCACCTTCCATCTTTAATAGCTTATCTCTTTCCCCTTCAAGCATTTTATTAACAGGTATGCCAGTTTGACGAGAAAGAACCTCTGCGATTTCACTGTCAGTTACTTTATTCTTTAATAAGCTCATCTCTTGCATTTCAGCTTGAGCGGCAAGATCCAATTGCTTTTCTAACTCTGGAATACGCCCATATTGCAATTCAGACATACGATTCAAATCGCCTGCACGTCGAGCAATGTCCATATTGCTTCTTGCTGTATCTAACTCTGTTTTTATATGTTGAGTTCCAGAAAGTGCTGCTTTTTCTGCTTTCCAAACTTCTTCTAGTTCAGAGTAATCTCGCTCTTTCTCTCTTAATTCAAGATTTAATGAGTCTAAACGTTTTAAGCTAGCATCATCACTCTCTTTAACTAAGGCTTGTTGCTCTATTTTTAGTTGGATAATTTTACGATCAAGTTTATCTAGTGATTCAGGCTTAGAATCGATTTCCATTCGAATACTCGATGCGGCTTCATCGATCAAATCAATTGCCTTATCCGGTAATTGTCTGTCAGATATATAGCGATGAGACAATGTCGCTGCTGCCACAATTGCAGGATCGGTAATCTCAACGTGATGATGGATTTCGTAACGTTCTTTTAAACCGCGTAATATAGCGATCGTATCCTCGACAGTTGGCTCATCAACAATGACCTTTTGAAAACGTCTTTCTAATGCAGGATCTTTTTCTATATATTGACGGTATTCATCTAATGTCGTTGCGCCAACACAATGTAAATCACCACGAGCTAATGCAGGTTTAAGCATATTACCTGCATCCATAGAACCCTCACCTTTACCTGCTCCAACCATAGTATGAACTTCATCAATAAAGAGAATAACATTACCTTCTTCTTTTGCCAGTTCATTTAAAACCGCTTTTAAGCGCTCTTCAAACTCACCTCGAAATTTAGCACCTGCAACCAATGCGCCAATATCTAAAGACAATACTCTTTTATGTTTTAAGCCTTCAGGAACCTCACCATTGATAATACGTTGAGCTAAACCTTCAACAATGGCTGTTTTGCCAACACCTGGCTGACCAATAATGACTGGGTTGTTTTTAGTTCGTCTTTGAAGAACCTGAATTGTCCTACGTATTTCATCATCACGCCCAATAACAGGATCAAGCTTGCCTTGCTCTGCTCGCTCAGTAAGATCTACAGTAAATTTCTCTAATGCTTGGCGTTTTTCTTCAGCATTTTGATCATTTACTTTCTCACCACCACGGATCTCATCAATAGATTTTGAGATCTTCGCTTCAGTAAGCCCAAGTTCTTTAAATAAATTACCTAGTGGTCCTTTATCTTCGATAGCTGCAAGCATGAATATTTCAGATGAAATATAAGCATCTTTTCGTTGTTGAGCGATTTTGTCACACAGATTAAAAATAACGCCCATGTTTGATGACAATTGTACGTCACCACCAATGCCTGTGACTTTTGGGGCTTTGTCTAGAATTTCAGATAGCTTAGAACGAAGTTGGGTTACATCAATATTAAGCAATGTCAGTAGTGGCCTGATAGTACTGCCATCTTGATTTAATAAAGCCACCATTAAATGGGTTGGCTCAATATATTGATGATCTTGACCCAGTGCTAATGATTGAGCATCTGAAATGGCGATTTGAAATTTACTGGTAAATCGGTCTAAACGCATAACCCTCTCCTAGAGAAGAAAAGTAAGTAACTATTACTTCTTAAATGGGGTTTAGTGCTTTAGAAATCAACTAAGAGGAATGGAAATAAAAAGGTTCATCGCGGCTTTCCGGGGAAAGCCGCTTTTATCTTCATAAAGAAATAGTCTGTATCTCTGTAGCCATACCCCATTCTTTTGATCAGCTTAATTTTGTTATTTATTCCTTCCAGTGTACATGTATTTAATCGATATAAAGCCGAACTAACAATTCCGTGAAGGTATGGTTTTAACTTTCGTGCAAAACTGATTAATGGTTGGATCCCACTCTCATTTACCTGTTGCCACCATACATCCCATAGTTCTATTGCCTGCGTTTCTGAATCACAATACCAGAGCTCTTTTAATTGCTCTCCTAGCAAATGAGTCACCATTAAATCGTGGTTTACCGAAAGTATTTCATCTAGATAACTCTGTTGATTTGCGTCTAGGTTGTCTCTATTTTTCAAAAGGATCCAGCGTGAACGCTTAATCCAACGACGAGCTTTTTTGTCTTCTTTGAGTTGATTCGCTTGATCTACCCTAACTCTATCCATTACCTCTCGTCCATATTTGGCTACCACATGAAAAAGATCGTATACAATACGCGCATTAGGGCAATGAGCTTTCACTTCGAGATCGAAAGCTGTATTCATATCCATAGCTACTGCTTCGATATTTTCGGCATGCTCACCAAGCTCTTCAAAGAAAGGCCTGATATCAGTTCGGCTTCTACCTAAACCAATCCAAAGCACTTGATGTGTCTGCGCATCGGCAATCACTGTTGCATATCGATGTCCTTTAAATATGGCAAACTCATCCATCACTAGTTGACGTAATTTATCCCATGGTATGTCAGGGATAACTCGTTTAAGTCGTTGTTTATCAATGTTCTTTATCGTGTGCCAATGTACTCCAGTCAGTTCTGAAATATGTTTAATCGGCAGCAAAGGCAGCAGTTGTTCAATATATTCTATCAATCGATTAGTCAGGCGTGAGTATGGTTTAAGCCAAGATATTGCTTCCGTTTTTGTACCACATAGCGAACATGTAATGCGCCTAGTCTGAATCAAAAGTTCAACTGGAGTTCCTAATATCATAGCGTCTTTAATAGTTCGCCACTGAGTATCGTGAGTAAATTCAGAGAGTCGCCCACAAGAGCAGAATGCTGGGGAATCAGGCTTTAAGGTTATAGAGATTAATGAATCAGTTTTATGAGATTTTACGATCTGAAAACCTTTCCAGAATGATGATAAAAAAGTATTATTTGGCATGAAAACGGCAGTTTATGAAAAGTTGTGTTTGGCGATGTAACTTTACCACTAACTGCCGTTTTTGTTTTCAATTCCCGCTAATCTGCGATGAACCAATAAAAAGGGATCATTCAAACCAAATTAAGGTTGCTTGACGACCGGTTTCTCCCTCTTTTCTATAAGAGAAAAATTGATCTGTATTTGAATAAGTACACAGATTTGAGTAATAAACCTCTTGAACACCAACACCCTGTAAGCGTTGAGTAGCAAGCAGTTCTAAATTCGCTAGCCATTTGTCTAGATTATGACTTGGAATAAAAGCGTTTATCGCTTGAGGGTCTTGTTCACAAAACAGTTGCTTAACTTCATTACCTACTTCAAATGCAGTAGGGCCAATGGCTGGTCCACACCACGCAATAAGCTCATTCGAAGAAAAATGCTCTACTGTATTTTCTAAAATACCATCAAGAAGACCACGCCATCCAGCATGAGCTGCTGCAACTTCTGTTCCTTCCTTGTTACAAATAACAACTGGCAAGCAATCTGCAGTCATTACACAACATACTTGATTTGCTGTATTTGTATATGCAGCATCAACAGAAGGAGGATTCATTGAATTTGAATGAGGAAGGGTAATAACCTTAGTCGAATGAATCTGATTTAACCACGTTGGTGCAGTAGGTAACTGCGCCAACGTAATAAGTTTTTCACGATTGAGCACAACATCATTATGATTGTCACCAACATGATCACCTAAATTTAAACTCGAAAATGGAGCTTTAGACACACCATCTAAACGAGTCGTACTAACTACGTTAATATTTTTAGGAGCAGACCATTCTGGCAACAATAGTGACATTTAATACTCGTCCTCATGCAATAGACGTTCATCGTCACGTAAAGCTTGAGATAGAGCAATCATGTCATCAGGGATTGGTGCATGGAATTCCATGACTTCACCTGTAATAGGATGATCAAAACGTAACATGGCAGCATGAAGCGCTTGACGGTTAAAGCCACGGATCATGTCAATTAACTCTTGTGACGCACCTTTAGGGATACGAGCGCGACCACCATAAGCAGTATCACCTACTAGTGGATGCTGTAGATAAGACATGTGCACACGAATTTGGTGAGTACGACCTGTTTCAAGACGTAAACGTAAACGAGTATGAATTCGGAAATGCTCAGCAACACGGTAATGTGTTACAGCATCTTTACCTAATTCATGAACTGCCATTAACGTACGCTTTTGAGGGTGACGTCCGATTGGTTTTTCAATCATACCGCCTGCCGTCATACGACCTAATACTACCGCCTCGTATTCACGAGTGATCTTACGTTTTTGTAGCGCACGAACCAAACGCGTTTGAGCTGGTACTGTTTTCGCTACTACCATTAAACCTGTCGTGTCTTTATCTAAACGGTGCACGATACCTGCACGAGGTACCTCTGCGATGCTTGGGTAATGGAATAACAATGCGTTTAGTACCGTTTTATCCGGCGTACCAGCACCTGGATGTACAACGAAGTCACGAGGTTTATTAATTACTAATAAATCATCATCTTCATAAACGATATCAAGAGGAATATCTTGAGCTAACCAACGCTGCTCATCTTCTAACTCCGCTTTAACTGAAATTTCTTCTCCGCCCATCATTTTTACACGAGCTTTAGTGATAACTTCACCGTTAACGGAAATTTTACCCGCTAATACCCACTCTTTAATGCGTGAACGAGAGAAATCAGAAAACAACTCTGCAGCAGCTTGATCTAAACGCTGACCTAGTTGACTTTCTTTTACTGTACTTGTTAACTCTATTTGTTGTGCCATATCGAACTTTTTTTAAATTAGTGGTACTAATACCAAACAAATACGTCATATTTGGTATCATCAACACTGTAAGTGAAATAAACTATCTGCCATTGTATCTGTTAACGACGCATTTCGTAATGGATAACTTCAGTTTTTTTAGTCAAGGATCATTTTCAAGCATGAAACGCTTAACACTTTCTTCATTATTAGCCGTCTCTTTACTGGTGGGTTGCTCAAGCAGTGATGATGTAATCCCTGATATCCCACCATCAGAATTATATTCCCAAGCTCAAATCTCTTTACAGGCAGGTAATTGGACAAGTGCGATAGAACGCCTTGAAGCTCTAGATTCTCGTTATCCTTTTGGGGCCTACTCTGAGCAAGTTCAACTCGATCTAATTTATGTATATTACAAAAATGATGACCTCGCTTTAGGCTTAGCCACCATTGAACGCTTTAATCGTTTAAATCCAACTCATCCGAAAGCAGACTGGGTATTATATATGCGTGGACTGACTCATATGGCTCAAGACCGAAGCTTCATGCATGATCTTTTTAGAGTCGACCGTTCAGACCGAGATCCAGAACCAGCACGTGCCGCATTTAAAGATTTTAAGCGATTACTTGATCGTTATCCAAATAGCCTTTATGCAGAAGATGCCCAAACACGTATGTTCTCATTAAAAAACCGTTTAGCTGAATATGAATTCGCGACAGCTGATTTCTATTTACGTCGAGAAGCGTGGATTTCTGCAATAAAGCGCAGTCAAGAACTGCAACGAACTTATCCAGATACAGAGGCGGCAAGAAAGTCGCTAACGATAATGCTAGCTGCATATAAAGAATTAAAATTGGATGATGCAATAAAACGCACTGAAGAATTAATTGCATTGAACCCTCAATAACAGAGTTTAGTAAAAACAAAAAGCCGCACTTAAAATAAAGTGCGGCTTTTTTATGTCTCTGCTTGTTCTGAAATGCTCAAACTCACAAAACCTACAAGGCTAAAAATTAACCATAAAAAACAATAGGTTGAGGTAAAGCCCTAAAAACAAGAATTTCTAGTAATCAACCCTTTCAATCTACCTACTTTACCCAATTCATCAAGTTTTTTTTCAAAAAAAATCTGAATGGCTTGCCTGAGATCACATTCAACCACCTTCTCTACAAAACACTTTAAAATAGTGATCTAGATCACTTTATTTTTACTGTGGATCCGTAATCTGAATACATGCCAAACGGGGCAAGAGAGAGGAAAATCATATGAAAGTAGAAATCACTGGTAACAACATCGACATCACTCCAGGCATCCGTGAACGTATTGAAGGGAAATTTAAAAAACTAGAAGAAAAAAGAAATCTAGACATTATTGGTCGTCACGCTAGTGTTACAAAGCGCGCAAATGGCAAACATAAGGTAGAAGCGCAAGCAACTATTGCAGGTGGCAAAGTTGCAGCCTCGGCAGAACAAGAAGACCTATTCGGTGCAATTAGAGAGATGTACCAAAAACTAGAACGCCAACTAGATAAGCTACAACACAAAGGCGAGGCTCGCCGAGCAACTCATGCTCAAGCACCTATCGTTGAAGAGCCAGAAGTTGACCTAGAAGAGGAATACGAACAGTAATTAAATTGTCAACTCAAACGTTTTCTGAAACAGCGCTCATTTGAGCGCTGTTTTTTCTTGACGCAAACTTATCGATTCCTTATTGTGAATTAACTCTTAATTTACTAGGTTTGCATATTCATGACTGATACCCGCTATTCTCTGGATGAGATCCGTTTACGCCTTAATGAACTTGATAATGAACTATTAACCCTTTTTTCTGAACGTCGTAAACTCAGTCTTGAAGTTGCTAAAAGCAAAGTCCAAACCGCCAAACCTGTTCGAGACCCAAAACGTGAGCAACAATTACTTGTAAAGTTAATTGAAAATGGCAAAGCATTCGACCTTGATGCTTATTACATCACTCAACTATTCCACATCATCATTGAAGATTCTGTTTTATTACAGCAAGAATATTTTCAAAATCTAGCCAATCCAGAATTAAGCAGAAAGCCTGTTGCAAGAGTTGCTTATCTTGGTTCAAAAGGCTCTTATTCAAACTTAGCAAGTCGTCGCTATTTCAGTAAGAAAAATATTGAGCTGGCAGAACTTGGCTGTGAAAACTTTAGAGAAGTCATTAAAACCGTAGAATCAGGTCATGCTGATTACGGTGTGTTACCGATTGAAAATACCAGCTCGGGCTCTATCAACCAGGTTTACGATTTACTTCAACATACAAGCTTATATATTGTTGGGGAATTAACCCAGCAGATTGATCATTGCTTATTAACCACTACAGAAACCTCTCTAGAAGCAATTAAGACCTTGTACTCTCATCCGCAACCACATGAGCAATGCAGTGAGTTTTTAAACCGTTTGGATAATGTAGAGCTTATCTCTTGTGCAAGCACAGCAGATGCAATGATCACCGTAAAAGAACTAAACTCACCAGAAGTCGCAGCTATCGGTAACTCTGACAGTGGTAAACTGTATGGTCTTCAATCCTTGATTGGTAACATATCAAATCAAACAGATAATCAGACTCGATTCATTGTTGTAGCAAGAAAACCCGTTGATGTATCAGAACAAATACCAGCGAAAACCACACTGATCGTATCAACCTCTCAAGATGCAGGTTCACTAGTAGAGTCACTATTAGTCTTACGAAAATATGGTATTAATATGACGAAATTAGAGTCTCGCCCTATCATGGGTAACCCTTGGGAAGAAATGTTCTATATTGATTTACAAGCACACTTGAAATCAGAAGCAATGAGTGCAGCTATTGAGGAATTAACCTCTATTACACAGTATTTAAAAGTTCTTGGATGCTATCCAATAGAAAATGTAACTCCTACTGATATTCCTCAAATGAAATAATTACTTTTTATGACCTATAAATCAACGAATACAAAAATATATGTTCGTTGATTTATATAAAGGATTACATTTAAACATGATACATAACGTTATTATAGCTTCACTTAACCCAGCTAAAATACATGCAGTAGAAGCAGCATTCACTCAAGCATTCCCTACTATGGATTTTGTTTTTGAAGGGGTCTCAGTTAAGAGTGAAGTTGCTGACCAACCAATGAGCTGCATTGAAACCAAACGAGGAGCAGTAAATAGAGTTAATAATGCCAAACTATTACGCCCAAAAGCCAGTTACTACGTTGGCCTTGAAGCTGGAATAGAAAATACCGCAACGTTTGCCTGGATGGTTATTGATAATGGAAGAATGGTTGGAGAATCACGATCATCTAGCTTACCTCTTCCTCCAATGGTCATCGCTGCTGTAAAAGAAGGGAAAGAATTAGGTCATGTAATGGATGCACAATTTAATACTGAAAATATAAAGCAAAAAGGTGGGGCTATTGGCTTATTAACCAATAACCTATTAACAAGAAGCTCTGTTTATCAACAAGCACTTACTCTTGCTCTGATCCCTTTTCTTCATCCTGAACGTTTTTAGCACTTTGTTGAAGTAATTCCATTAGCCATTCTTTTTCATCATAAGTATGGCTTTTTAATTCATTTGAACCTCGAGTTATTGTCGCAATACCTACACCTAATAATTGGCTGATCTGTCGCTGACTTAACTCACCTTGCAATAATTCATGACAAATATTGACTCGTGCAATTAGGGCATCACGCTCATCAGGGGTCATCAACATGGTCAACAAAGATTGATGCTTACCTTGTTCTGCAGCATTCGCTATCAATGTCATCACTTGTGACCAATCAGAATATTTTGCTGAACCTGACATAAAATCCTCATTACAATAATAAAAAAGGGAGCTCTTAGGCCCCCTACTTTATAATCAATCTAAAATAATTAATACTCTAAATTCAGTTCTTTCTCTGATAGGAAAGATCCTTTTTCACCAAGTAAACTACGATAGTAAGTTTCAAACATTAAAATGTTTTGTACGTAACCACGCGTTTCCTTAAAAGGGATAGCCTCTATAAATGCGTAAGCATCTAGTTTCTCATCAGAGACCGCCCTCCATCGTTTTACACGGTGAGGACCCGCATTATAACCCGCTAATGCAAATATTCGATTCCCATCATAATCATCCATTAAACCTTTTAGATAATTCGACCCTATATGAATATTTACATCAACATCATTTAAACTACTAACGCCTTCATACTTATTATAATCGATCTTTTTCGCCGTATATTTAGCAGTCCCTGGCATAATTTGCATTAAACCACGAGCTCCAACCGGTGATTGAGCCTCTGCATATAAAGCACTCTCTTGGCGAGATAACGACATTAACGTCACTTTATCTAAACCTAGCTCTTTACTGTAATGTCCAAACCACCACTGATGTGCAATAGGAAAACGTAAACTCAAATATCCCCACATTCTCCCCTTAATTGTCGCGAGCACTGTAAAGTGATGCCAACGATGTTGAGCCGCATAACTTGCAAGCTCTTTCACTTCAGTTTTTGATGCCCTATTAAGTAAATAT
Organism: Aliivibrio thorii; assembly: GCF_057368585.1. Taxonomy (NCBI): domain Bacteria; kingdom Pseudomonadati; phylum Pseudomonadota; class Gammaproteobacteria; order Vibrionales; family Vibrionaceae; genus Aliivibrio; species Aliivibrio thorii. The sequence goes on from NZ_CM170654.1 coordinate 2,410,053, forward strand.
TCCCATTCACTTTTTGCTGTTGGTATTTCATCAATAGCAATCAGCTCCTTAATTCGAGCTAACTCAATGTTATATTTTTCTTTTACAGGCTTAATATTCGTTGGCGCGGTATTCATTGGGTATTGAACTGGCTCCCCTAAAATATTTGCAGCTGCAACACTGTAAAAATTACGCTGACCAAGCAGTTTATGTAGTCTTTCATTCGCTTTAGCGTGCTCACCATTTTCACTCTCAATACGAGCTTGCCAGAACTGCCAACGTAATGACGCTTTACTTTCTGGAGTTAAGTATTCCATCCATTTACTGATATCATTCCAATCCGCAGCACGAATTGCGACACGCATACGGCGCTCTATATAAGAATCTTCTGGATACTTTTCAAGTTGGGTATCTCGCCATTGTGCAAGATCATCAGAGCTGGTCGACATAATGCTACTCACAATGCGATGTGTAACTTTCACTAGCTCTTCTTGAGAAAACTTTTGTTTCTTTGCGATAGCTGGGAGCATCTCAATCGCTTTACGTGGATCTTTCCTTGCTTCCCTTTCCATAGAAATAAAGGTTAATTGTTTGGTAAATTCAGATGATTTATTCTTAACTGAATATGAAACAAGTAAATCAGGATCATTGAATAACGCAATTATATCTTTAGCTTGTTCTTTCGCTTTATCTGACTCTAACATCTTTTCTAAATAGGAGAATAAGCTGTTATTACGAGCCTTATAAACCAATAACATTCGGTCAATAATTAACTCATCCGTTAGCTTGCCAGCATCGGACCACGCTTTAAATAAATCATCACATTCATAGGTAACAGATCCACCTGTTAGCCATAATTTTTCAGCGCCTTTCCATGCTGCTTTTTTATCTCCAAGTTCATTTTTTGCTTGATAGTAATAACATTTTAAGTTTGTACTGCTTGGTTCATTAGGAAAGTAATCCAAAAATTCTTTCCAGCGCTCATTTAAACCAAGTACCACTAAATACTGATAATCTAAAGAATTGCCAATCGCTAAGGTTTTATGGGTATGCCTAAATAGTCGAATATCGTCTGGTGTTTTAGAACTCAAATCCATTCGTAATTCACGATAATCTAAATAAGGAGCAAGAGGATAATCCTTTAGGCTCTCTCTTACTGTTATGTACTCATCAAGCTTCTTTTCAGTAAGCAACTCCTTTGCTTCTTGGTATTGAACTCGTGATTCATCTATCGATAATGCCTCAACGGTATGCACACTCATTCCAATGCACAACACTGCCATCATCCCTAACTTCTGCTGTGTATATTTCATTGATTCTTTAAACACCTAACTTTCCAACCTTTTCATCGACACGTTGAGTATGGGACAGAGTTAAACAACTCTCTAATTTCTTCTTTTAGTTTACTTATATTACCCTAGTAACTACCAGAATGAGTGTTAAACTGTGTATCATAAATAGTAAAATAATATTTCCGTTAACCTACTCTAATAAGTGATTATGGCTGAATACGTATATACAATGTCACGAGTGAGCAAAATTGTTCCTCCAAAAAGACAAATCCTGAAAGACATTTCTCTTAGCTTCTTCCCTGGTGCAAAAATCGGTGTTCTTGGCCTAAATGGTTCAGGTAAATCAACCCTTCTTCGCATTATGGCAGGTTTAGATACCGATATTGATGGTGAAGCTCGTCCACAAGCTGGATTAAAAGTTGGCTACCTACCACAAGAGCCTGTTTTAGATGAATCAAAAACAGTTCGTGAGATTGTAGAAGAAGCCGTTTCGGATGTTGCAGGTGCACTTGCTCGTCTTGATGCAGTTTATGCGGCTTACGCCGAAGAAGGTGCCGATTTCGATGCTCTTGCCAAAGAACAAGGTGAACTTGAAGCGCTTATCCAAGCAAAAGATGGGCATAACCTAGATAATGCTCTAGAACGTGCAGCTGATGCCTTACGCCTTCCTGAATGGGATGCGAAAATCGAATTTTTATCTGGTGGTGAACGCCGTCGTGTTGCAATTTGTCGTCTATTACTTGAAAAGCCGGACATGCTGCTTCTTGATGAACCAACCAACCACCTTGATGCTGAGTCAGTTGCTTGGCTTGAGCACTTCCTTGTTGATTACTCTGGTACTGTTGTGGCAATTACCCATGACCGTTATTTCCTAGATAATGCGGCAGGTTGGATCTTAGAGCTTGACCGTGGTGAAGGTATTCCATGGGAAGGTAACTATACGTCTTGGTTAGAACAAAAAGATGACCGTCTAAAACAAGAATCAGCAAAAGAAAACGCTCGTCAAAAAACGATTGAAAAAGAACTTGAATGGGTTCGTCAAAACCCTAAAGGTCGCCAAGCAAAATCAAAAGCGCGTATGGCTCGTTTTGAAGAACTTCAAAATACAGATCACCAAAAACGTAATGAAACAAATGAACTGTTCATTCCGCCTGGTGAGCGTTTAGGTGATAAAGTTCTTGAAGTAAATAACCTAACTAAATCATTTGGTGATCGTGTTCTTATCGATGACTTATCATTTAGCATGCCTAAAGGCGCTATAGTCGGTATTATCGGTGCCAATGGTGCAGGTAAATCAACATTATTCAAAATGTTAAGCGGTACAGAAACACCTGATTCAGGCACTATTGATTTAGGTGAGACAGTTAAACTGGCTTCTGTTGATCAGTTCCGTGATTCTATGGATGACACTAAAACTGTTTTCCAAGAGATCTCTGAAGGCGCAGACATTATCAAAATCAACAATTTTGAGATCCCAGCTCGCGCTTACTGTTCTCGTTTCAACTTCCGAGGTAATGACCAACAGAAAATAATTGGTGATCTTTCTGGTGGTGAGCGTAACCGTGTTCATTTAGCGAAATTGCTAAAAACGGGTGGTAACGTATTACTACTTGATGAACCAACCAATGACCTTGATGTTGAAACATTACGAGCATTAGAAGAAGCACTTCTTGAATTTCCAGGCTGTGCAATGGTCATCTCGCATGACCGTTGGTTCTTAGACCGTATTGCTACACACATTCTTGATTACCGTGATGAAGGCCAAGTAAACTTCTTTGAAGGTAACTACACAGAATATAGCGATTGGCTGAAGAAAACATTAGGCGCTCAAGCAGCAGAACCTCATAGAATCAAATACAAACGTATAACGAAATAATTCAACATTTCACATATTATTTGATGTTTATCATAAGGGCCGCAGTATTGCGGCCTTTTTATTAGACTTAGAACAAACCAAACATCATACTTAGAAGTTAAGCGTATAATATAAGGATAGTATTATGATCGAACGACGTAAGTTTTCACGCGTGGTCTATCAAGCCAATGCCATTATTTTACATAATGAGACATCATTAAATGGATCTTTAATTGATTTATCTCTTCACGGCTTACTCGTCGCATTAGACGATGATTGTGAACTTGAACCAAATGAAAAAATGACGGTGAGATTTACTCTTAATGAGAGCGATATTCATATCATTGCTGAATGCAAACTCATTCAGAGAACAAATAATATACTAAGACTCTGTATTCAACATATAGATATTGATAGTATTAGCCACCTTAAACGTTTAATAGAACTCAATGTTGGAAATAACGATATGTTGTTACGCCAACTCTCAGAGCTAACCACACTAACCTAATGTAATAAGTTGTTATTTTTATGCCAGATAAAATTCGTATTTCCGTTTCTCATAATAAGGGAACTCGTTTCTTCGCTATTTCTCCTAAACGGAAAAACCTTGTCATTTTATCTCTTTTACTAGGGGTTAGTTCATTCATATTAAGCGGTTTTGGATTACATTACTTTTACCAAAAGCAACAAGCTTCTAAGCTAGCCATCGCACAACTTCAAGTACAAAACAGTAATCTAAACAACCTCATTATTGAAAACAACAATAATAATCATGATTTAACTCAACAACTTGAAGCGAAAGAAAATGAATTTATAGTTATTAGTCAACGAGTTGAAGATGTTGAGTCAGTACTTGGATTACAAGATGTCTCAGAAGAAGATACTCTATTATCTGAAAAAACATTAGAGCAGCGTCTAGATGTAGCAACCATTGATTCTGCAGTTAGAGCGACAATGTTTCGTTTAATACCTAACGATACTCCAATTAATTTTATTAGAAATTCATCCAGTTTTGGAAAAAGAACAAATCCTATTTCAGGTAAAAGACAACGTCATTTAGGGCAAGATCTTACTTGTAAACGTGGTACTGAAATTTATGCTCCCGCCGATGGCGTCGTTGAACTCGCACGTCCAAGTAATAAAGGTTATGGTAATCTACTTAAAGTTCAACACTCATTTGGCTTTATGACCATGTATGCTCACTTACAAAAATTTAAAGTTCGCTCAGGGCAATTTGTAAGGAAAGGTGAGCTAATTGCAACGTGTGGTAATTCAGGAAACTCTACAGGGCCACACTTACATTATGAAGTACGATTTCTAGGCAGAGTATTAAACCCTCAATCTTTTATTGATTGGACGCCAGAGCGCTTTGAAAGCTTATTTGAAAAAGAGCGAAGTGTTAAATGGACGCCACTTGTCGAAATTATGAATAACATGGTAAAGCTTCAATTAAAATTAACTCAAAAGCCAACCGTTGAACAAATTGAAGCCATTAATACAGTAAAAGCAGAACAACAAATACCGATGTCAATAACTCAATAAATTAACTTCATTTACATATAAAAAAGGTGAGCAAGTGCTCACCTTTTTTATTTATCGTAACTTAAAATCTCGTTTTAACTAGCTTCGTTCTCTATGAATCGAATCATTCGCTTGTCTAAGTAAGCCTTTACTTTCGATTAGAAATTGCTCTGCATAATCTCCAAACCAATGTTCAACTTCTTTAAAATTATCAATAAAGCCTTCACGATTATGATTTTCTAATAACACAATTGCATCACCAAATCGTTGATGAAAACGCTTTATCATTTCAATATTTTCTTCTGATGAAAGAATAATGTCAGCATATAGATTAGGGTCTTGTGCAAACAATCGCCCTACCATCAATAACTCCAAACGATAAATTGGAGAACTTAAATTAAGTAGTTGTTCAATATCAGGATTTTCTTTAGCAAGATGTTGACCATATGCAAATGAAGTAAAGTGACGCAGAGCTTGGATTAGTGTCATTCCATGATCATGCTCTGTTGCAGATATATCACGAACGATTGCACCCCAAATTTCAAACTGATTTTTAAGCCAAGCGTAACTTTCTTTGTTACGTCCATCGCACATAACAATCACTTGTTTCGCTAAACTAGGGATATCAGGACCAAACATTGGGTGTAAACCAACTACTGGACCTTTATGAATATCCATCATTGCTTGTAGTGGCTTTTTCTTTATGGACGTTAAATCACATAGAATACAATCTTCAGGTAATCCTGAGAGTTTATTAATTACATCAACGGTCAAATTAATAGGAACAGTAACAACCACCATGCCTGCGTCATTTAAAATTGTCTCTGCATTATTCCAATCTTTACTGCCAAGGATCCGTACTTCATAGCCAGATAATCGAAACATTTTGGCAAATAAACCACCAAGCTGTCCATTACCGCCAACCACTACAATTGGCCGTAATTCAGGTTTTAAACATTTGAAGCCTGAGTCATTTTCACTACTATAAGATTCACGCATTGTGCGACGTAAGATATCTTCGATTAAGGATGGCGGAACTCCTTTCTTTTCAGCTTCTTGTCGTCTTGAAGCAAGCATCGCTGCTTCCCTGCTTGGATCATAAATAGGTAATCCATGTGCACTTTTGACTTCACCAACTTGTTCAACTAAATGCAAACGTTGAGATAAAAGATCCAACATTTGTTTATCTACTGCATCAATTTGGTCGCGTAAATGACTCAGTTCTACCGCCATCTCGTTCTATCCTTTTAAACGATCTTCCAATACTGGAATTAATTCTTTATGAGTATGACGTAATAGTGCCTCAGTTGAATCCCAATTGATACATGCGTCTGTGATAGAAACCCCATATTTCATCTCTGATAATGGAATGTCAGAAGGTTGATTTCCTTCATTTAAATGACTTTCAATCATCAATCCTATGATTGATTTATTCCCTTCACGAATTTGATGAATGACATCTTCGGCAACCAATGGCTGGCGACGGTAATCTTTACGAGAATTAGCATGGCTACAATCGATCATTAGCGCCGCATCAAGATTAGATTTCGCTAACTCTTCTTCACATTCAGTTACTGATACCGAATCGTAATTTGTCTGCTTACCACCACGTAAAATTACATGACCATTGGGATTGCCCTGCGTAGTTAATAACGCTACCTGTCCTTCACTGTTAATCCCCATGAAACGATGGCTTGAAGCTGCTGCTTGCATTGCATTAATTGAAGTAGAAAGACTACCATCCGTGCCATTTTTGAAACCAACAGGAACAGAGAGGCCGCTCGCCATTTCACGGTGTGTTTGCGATTCCGTTGTACGAGCACCAATAGCCGCCCAACTAAATGTATCACCAATGTATTGTGGACTAATTGGGTCTAACGCTTCAGTCGCTAATGGAATTTCCATTTCAGCTAAATCAACAAGTAGTTGTCTTGCTGCATGTAAACCATGTTCTATATCAAAAGAACCATCAAGATGTGGGTCATTAATTAATCCCTTCCAACCCACGGTGGTTCTTGGCTTTTCAAAGTAAACACGCATAACAATATAAAGCTGATCTTTAAGATCTTCAGCGATCGCTTTTAAACGCTTAGCGTACTCTTTCGCTGCATCGATATCATGAATTGAACATGGCCCACAAACGATCAATAAGCGGTGATCTTTCTTATGGATAATATTTGAAATAGTTTGGCGAGATTGCTGGATAAATTGGCGAGCATTATCACTTAATGGAATTTTATTTTTTAACTCTTGTGGTGTGATCAGTACTTGTTCATCGCTGATATTGATATTACTTAGTTCGCTTTTTTTCATACTCTATACCTGTAAACTTTTATTTCCATTAAGTGTCTTTTAAGACGAATAGAAATAATTTAACATCTATAGGATGAAAATCAACTGTTGTAATTAAATAAATACAAATTAACCTAACTGTAAATAATTAATTACACCTTAATTTAGACATAAAAAAAGGTACGCTGATAACAGCGCACCTTCATAGCACATTTGAGAACGTTCTCGTGTGCGTTACTTTTTAGCCAGCTTCTCTTTGATACGAGCTGATTTACCAGAACGCTCACGTAGGTAGTACAACTTGGCACGACGTACTGCACCGCGACGTTTAACTTCGATGCTGTTTACAACTGGAGAGTGTGTTTGGAACGTACGCTCAACACCTTCACCGTTAGAAATCTTACGTACAGTGAACGCAGAGTGTAGACCACGGTTACGAATAGCGATTACAACGCCTTCGAATGCCTGTAGACGCTCACGGTCACCTTCTTTAACTTTAACCTGAACTACTACAGTGTCACCTGGAGCGAATTTAGGTAGGTCTTGTTTTAGTTGCTCATCTTCAAGAGCTTTAATGATGTTGCTCATTTTTGTATATCCTAGAATAAACTGATACTAAATTTCTTAATTACTTACTTTGCTGATGTTCTTCACGAACAAACTCAGCCAGTAATAATTCCTGTTCGTCAGTCAGAGCTAGATTTCCCAGGAGCTCTGGTCTTCTTAGCCAAGTACGGCCTAACGATTGTTTCATTCGCCAACGAGCGATATCTTTATGATTTCCAGATTTAAGTACACTAGGTACTTCCTTACCATCCAAAACCTCAGGCCTTGTATAGTGCGGACAATCTAACAAACCATCTGCAAAAGAATCTTCTTCAGCGGACGTGAAATCCCCTAATACACCCGGAACAAACCGAGATACAGAATCAATCAACGTCATAGCAGGGAGTTCCCCGCCGGTAAGCACAAAATCGCCAATTGACCATTCTTCGTCAACTTCTGATTGTATTATGCGCTCATCTACTCCTTCGTATCGGCCACAAATAAGAATTAAATTCTCATTAGTTGCTAACTCCTCAACACCTGCTTGATTCAGCGTTCTGCCTTGAGGTGAAAGGTAAATCACTTTCGTTTTGCCTGGTGCTGCTTCTCTGGCTGCTGTAATGGCATCGCGCAAAGGCTGTACCATCATTAACATTCCAGGACCACCACCATAAGGTCGGTCATCAACAGTGCGATGTTTATCATGAGTGAAATCTCTAGGATTCCATGTCTCAATAGATAAAAGACCTTTTTTAATTGCTTGGCTAGTTACCCCAAAATCGGTAACCGAACGGAACATTTCAGGAAATAGGCTAATAACCCCAACCCACATGTGCCCTCGCTTTACCTAGGGATTAGAACCCAGGATCCCAGTCAACTTCGATCCGTTGAGCTTCACGATCAATTAATTTGATCACTTGCTCATCAATAAAAGGAATCAATCGTTCCTTTTTACCAAAAGCATCTTTCAGGTTTGCTTTGACTACAAGAACATCGTTTGATCCGGTTTCAAAAATGTCGTCAACAACACCAAGACCGTAGCCTTGCGTTGTAACCACTTCCATACCAAACAATTCACGCCAGTAGAACTCATCTTCTGACAGCTCAGGTAGTACATCTGCTTTAACTGCAATTTCTAGGTTAGTATAAGTTTGAGCTTCTTCTCGAACTTCTAACCCTTCCAGTTTGCACACCAAACCTTTATGACGTTTCCAGCTTTCGACTGAAAACTCGACCCACTCACCTTTAACTTGGATAAGCCAAGGTTTGTAATCGAAAATGCTTTCAGGTTGATCTGTAAAGGAAACTACTTTCAACCATCCACGAATACCATAGGAAGCACCAAACTTACCTATAACAATAACTTCGTCTTGCTTACTCATAAATTCTTTACCTTTAACCAACTAATATTAAGCCGCTTTTTTAGCGTCTTTAACTAGCTTAGCTACACGATCAGAAAGACCAGCGCCTTGCTCAACCCAGTGACCAACACGATCAAGATCTAGACGTAGACCTTCTTCTTGACCTTGTGCTGTAGGGTTAAAGAAACCTACTTTCTCAATGTAACGACCAGTTGCTTTGAAACGGCTGTCCGCTACTACGATTTGATAAAATGGACGCTTCTTAGCGCCGTGACGTGCCAAACGAATGGTAACCATATCGTCCTCTATTTGCTTTGTATAAAAATTAAATTGGCCCAAAAAAAATATTTTTCTTGAGCCCTCGTGCCAAAATAAAGCCCCGAAATTTTACTCTTATGAGCTTTCAATGCAAGGGCTTTAGCTACTTTTTCACCAATTATTTCTGTAATTAATGAAAAAATTGGGTAAAAAAGGTGCGCTAGGTTAAATTTATCAATAAATTAACTTGTCGCACCTTGTTATCTGATTTTTACGTCGAGAGAATAAGAGTTAACAGTTAGCGACCAAAGCCACCCATACCGCCCATTCCACCACCCATCATTCCTTGCATATTACGCATCATGCCTTTCATTCCACCTTTCTGCATTTTTTTCATCATCTTTTGCATTTGAGTGAACTGTTTCAGCATACGGTTTATATCTTGTACTTGGGTACCAGAACCTGCTGCAATACGCTTTTTACGAGAACCCTTAATTAATTCAGGGCGCTCACGTTCTTTTAATGTCATTGAGTTAATAATAGCTTCCATTTGATGGAACATTTTATCATCAACTTTATCTTTTACATTATCAGGTAGTTGAGACATGCCTGGAAGTTTATCCATCATGCCCATCATACCGCCCATGTTCTTCATTTGGCCAAGTTGCTCACGAAAATCTTCAAGATCAAAGCCTTTTTTCTCTTTGAATTTCTTCGCTAATTTTTCCGCCTTTTCTTTATCTACATTCTTTTCAAGATCTTCGATTAAAGAAAGAACATCCCCCATACCTAAAATACGAGAGGCAATACGTTCTGGGTGGAAAGGTTCTAATGCATCAGTTTTCTCACCAACACCCAAAAATTTAACTGGCTTACCGGTAATATGACGAACAGATAGTGCAGCACCACCACGAGCATCACCATCAACTTTCGTTAAGATAACCCCCGTTAGCGGTAACGTATCACCAAATGCCTTTGCTGTATTCGCCGCATCCTGACCTGTCATTGCATCAACAACAAACAAGGTTTCAATTGGGTTTACATGCGCGTGAAGTTGTTTGATTTCATCCATCATTTCGGTATCAACAGCCAAGCGGCCTGCTGTATCGACAATGACTACGTCAAAAAACTTTAATTTTGCGTGACTAATTGCACCATCAACAATATCAATCGGCTTTTGCTCTGCACTTGATGGGAAGAAGTTCACATCAACTTCTGCAGCCAATGTCTCTAGTTGTTTGATTGCCGCTGGACGATATACATCGGCAGACACAACAAGAACTTTCTTTTTATCTCTTTCTTTTAATAGCTTAGCTAATTTACCTGTACTGGTTGTTTTACCTGCACCTTGCAAACCTGCCATTAAAATAACCGCCGGAGGCTGACACGCTAAATTAAGAGCCTCATTAGAGTCTCCCATTATTGCCTCTAACTCAGACTGAACGATTTTTATAAATTCTTGCCCTGGTGTTAGGCTTTTTGAAACCTCAACACCAACCGCATTTTCTTTTACTCGTTTAACAAAATCACGAACAACAGGTAAAGCAACATCCGCCTCTAGTAGAGCCATACGCACTTCACGCAGTGTTTCTTTAATGTTGTCTTCTGTTAATCGACCTTTACCACTGATATTTTTCAGTGTCTTGGATAGTCTATCCGTTAAATTATCAAACATATTCTTGCGCCTACTTTGCGACCATATCTCGATTATACCTAAATCTGAGACGTTATAATTAAAATTTTTTATACTAACTGAATCACACCTACCGAGATGGCCCTCTAAAGGGTATAATCAAATTGTTGATAAATCGGATGATCAGTGAATTATGGATACCATTACAGCAATCAGTGCTGCTCTTTTTTACTTTCTTGCATTGGCTTTTATTGTTCCTGGCTTAGCTGGCCAAAATAAAATTCAAACAAATGTTGTATTTATATGCGCATCACTTGCGTTACTTGTGCACGCCTGGCAGCTAAAAGAGCTGATCTTAAATAGCTTTGGACAGAACCTCAGTATTCTAAATGTTGCATCTCTAATTAGCTTTATTATTTCTTTGGTAATGAGTGCTTCCATGCTCAAATTTAGAGTGTGGTTTATCCTGCCCGTTGTTTATAGTTTCTCTGCAATAAACCTACTGGCTGCAACCTTCTTACCTGGTGCTTTTATTACCCATTTAGAAAACCATCCAAGCCTATTAATTCATATATCGCTAGCATTATTTGCGTATTCAACGTTAATGATAGCAACACTTTATGCTCTACAACTTGCTTGGCTTGATCATAAACTAAAAAGTAAGAAGTCATTAACTCTTAATCCAAATCTTCCCCCTTTAATGATGGTAGAACGTCAACTTTTCAAGATCATCCTTGTAGGTTTAGGCCTATTAACTCTTACATTATTGACCGGCCTCACATTCATTCAAGATATGCTCGCTCAAGGTAAAACGCATAAAGCGGTTCTTTCCTTCTTGGCTTGGATAATCTATGCGGTATTAACTTGGGGACACTATCGTCAAGGTTGGCGTGGACAAAAAGCATTGTGGTTTAGTCTTGCTGGAGCATTTCTACTTACGCTTGCTTACTTTGGTAGTCGTTTTGTTCAAGAAATTATTTTGACTTAACACCGATAACCTACTCATTTTTCACGATCAAAATTGACATCTTTACTATTAGTATTGATAAATACGCTTTACAACTATTTTTAAATTGAGGACTTAGACACTTGGACGACATATCAACCGGCGCCCTATTTACTCTACTTGCTGTACTTATTGTTATCTCTGGTTACTTCTCAAGCTCAGAAACGGGCATGATGTCGTTAAACCGCTACCGCCTAAAGCACCTATCCAATCAGGGTCATAAAGGTGCGAAACGTGTTGAAAAGTTATTAGGTCGTCCTGACCGTCTTATCGGACTCATTCTTATTGGCAATAACCTCGTAAACATCCTAGCCTCAGCAATCGCGACTATCCTTGGTATGCGTCTATATGGTGATTATGGTGTTGCTATCGCTACAGGCATACTAACACTTGTTATTCTTGTTTTTGCTGAAGTAACCCCAAAAACACTTGCGGCTATGTATCCTGAGCGAGTGTCTTACAGTAGTAGTATTGTCTTAAATATATTAATGAAACTTCTTTCTCCATTAGTCATATTAGTTAACTTTATTACAAATGGTTTCTTAAAAATCTTAGGACTTGGAAACCGCAATGATGATAAAGATAATCTGAGTTCAGAAGAGCTTCGAACAGTAGTACATGAGGCTGGAGGCTTAATTCCTCGCCGACATCAAGATATGTTAATTTCAATTCTAGACCTAGAACATGTCACAGTGAATGACATCATGGTCCCTCGTAGTGAAATTACAGGCATCGATATTAACGACGATTGGAAGTCTATTTCCCGTCAATTAGCACACTCTCCTCATGGACGTATTGTACTGTATCGAGATCAAATTGATGAGGTCGTTGGAATGCTGCGCTTACGTGAATCTTACCGATTGATGCTTGAAAAGAATGAGATGACGAAAGAAACCCTATTACGAGCAGCTGATGAGATTTATTTCATTCCAGAAGCAACACCACTAAACAGCCAATTACTCAAATTCCAACGCAATAAAGAGCGTATTGGACTTGTCGTAAATGAATATGGTGATATCCAAGGATTAATTACATTAGAAGATATCTTGGAAGAAATTGTTGGTGAATTTACAACGTCGATGGCACCAAGTTTAGCTGAAGAAATTACACCTCAACCTGATGGCAGTTTCATGATTGAAGGCAGCGCTAATATCCGAGATATAAATAAAGGCTTGAAATGGGATTTACCCACAGATGGCCCAAGAACATTAAATGGGCTGATATTAGAACATTTAGAAGAAATACCAGAGACTGATATAAATCTTGAAATTGATAATCACAATATGAAAATTATTGCGGTTGAAGAAAATAAGATCAATTTAGTTAAAGTATTTCCAACACCTGAAGAAAAGACAAAATAAACCTTTATAAAAAAGCCCGTATTAATTCGCTAATACGGGCTTTTTTAGATCATAAGTAAGTAAACTAATTAACTGATAGCTCTTTTAGCATTGATTCAGGCAGTGCAAGTTCATCATTTTTATTAACTCGAATCCCCGAAGCTAAAATAGCAGTAGCAATCGCCTTGGCTTCTTCTAATGAATGCATTGCATACGTACCACACTGATACTCATTTAATTCAGGAATTTTATTTTGAGCTTCCACTTTTAATACATCTTCCATTGAAGCAATCCAAGCATTTGCCACTGTTTGTTCTGCTGGGGTTCCAATCAAACTCATGTAGAAACCAGTACGACATCCCATTGGCGAAATATCAATAATTTCTACTTCAGTACCATTAAGGTGATTACGCATAAAGCCAGCGTATAAATGCTCTAACGTATGAATACCTTTTTCAGACAAGATATCTTTGTTTGGGGCTGTAAATCGCAAATCGAATACCGTAATCGTATCGCCTTTTGGTGTTTGCATTGTTTTTGCAACACGAACAGCAGGAGCCTCCATACGAGTATGGTCAACGGTGAAACTATCTAATAATGGCATTATTTAATCCTTTAATTTATGAATGGTGACTTACCACCACCAACTACTTTGTCTTTCAAGCTCAGCTTTACATTGTTTTAATTGCCAGCCATAAGTTTTAGCTTGAGACTCAACTCTACGTGCTATCTTAATCAATTGCGGCTTACTTTGATAGCTTTTGCGTTTATAACCACCTCGCCCTTCATGATAAGCAAGATATTGGTTATACGGATCCCACTTTGAAATCCCTAAACGCTTTTGGGTACCATCAGTATACCAACCTATAAACATTATCGCATCATCAAAACTACTGCGTGAGCCGCCACCCGTCGCATCTTCATATTCCTCCCATACAGGATCTTGTGCTTGAGCATATCCATAGGCAGAGCTTGGACGGCTCCATGGAATAAATCCTAATAATTTCGTTCTTGGTGGACGCACATCTGAGCGAAAGCTACTTTCTTGCTTCATTATAGCCATAGCAACATTGATTGGAGTACCATACTCTTCTGTCATGTCTTTGGCATCATCATACCAACCACTTTTCTCTCGAAAGATCTCGCATAAATTATCTTGCTTTGTTGGTGGTGTAGTCGCGCAACCCGATAGTATTAATAATGCTAATGTTGCGATAGAAAATTTATAGTTCATATATTTACTCAATAAAAAAGCACTGCTACTCATAGAATAACAGTGCTTTATAATTTCAGGTGCCGTTACTTCAAATAACTGAAATAATCTTCTAAATATTCAGAAAAGGACTGCTTATCGTTCGATTCAATCTCTTTCTGAGCTAGAATAGAGCGCTTAACTTCAGCATCTAACTCTTCTTTTGTATAAAAGCTATATTGATGACTAAGGTGCGTTTCTCGATGCTGAACCGCAAGATCACAGCCTACCTTACCAATACCACCACCTTTTTTAGTTTCTGCAAGTAGGCGACCTGAAATCGTTAATTCAGGATCTTCAATCATTGCAGTTAAACGCTGATGAGTTTGTTGGTATTCATCATCGCCATTTACCGAATCTATCTCTTTAGCAATAAGAAGCAAATCATCAAAGACGCGTTCTGCCCATGCTTTTTGAGTAAGCCTTTCACCTTGACAACCAATTTGAAGCTCTAGCCCAGGTTTACGGCCTTTCTCAATAATCTTATTCCAATTATCTTTCCAACAAGCCATTTCACTGTCATTCATTGGCGCTGAATCTGTTAATACTGCCCAAGTTAGAAATAGGTCAAGGAAACGCACTTGGTCCTTATCAACACCAACCGAACTGAATGGATTCACATCTAATGAACGAACTTCAATGTATTCAACACCTGAACGTTCTAATGCTTCTGATGGGCGTTCACCCGATTTTGCTACGCGTTTAGGTCTAATCGGTGCATATAATTCATTTTCAATTTGAAGCACATTCGCATTTAATTGAATATGCTTTTCACCTTCCTTTAGTCCAATGTTAGCAAACTCAGCAGATGGAGTGCGAATCGCTTTATTTAAGCCTTCAACATATTCATCAACGCTGTTTAGGCTAATTTTCAAGTCACTTTGAGCGTCATTAGTATACCCAAGATCACTTAGGCGCAGCGAAGTGGCATAGGGTAAATATAATGTATTACCTACAGATTCAAATTCCATTGACGTTTCACGCCCTTGGATAAATGAACTACATAACGCAGGCGATGCACCAAAGAAATAAGGGATTAACCAACCAAAGCGGTAATAGTTACGAATAAGGCTAAAATACGCATCTGACACAGAGGCTTGTCTATCTTGCTCTGTTTGTTCACCAAATAATTCATCCCAAAATTGTGTTGAGAAAGAAAAATTAAAATGCACTCCTGAAATAACCTGCATAACACTGCCATAGCGACGCTTAAGGCCTTCACGATACGTTGTTTTTAATTGACCTACATTCGACTCACCATATTGAGCCAATGCAATGTCGTCATCTTTAGTAACAAAACACGGCATTGATAATGGCCAAAGCTTCTCTTCGCCCATATGAGATACGGTGTAATGATGCACATCTTCAAGTTGATTAATTACACTATCAACATCATTTGATACTGGCGTAATAAATTCTAATAAAGATTCTGCAAAATCTGTTGTTATGTATTTATGAGTTAATGCTGAACCTACGCCTACTGGATGCGGCCTTGAAGAAAGCGATCCGCCAAGAGTAAATCTTAGGGTTTCTCTTTCAATTCCTCGGCCTGCTTTTTTAAATGCCAGAGGATTGGAAGCGACTTTCTGTAATCGGTTGATAAATTCGGTCAAAATACATTCTCGCTATTGAGGTAAGCTCAACATAATGTTGATTTATATCGTGGGATATTAGCAAATTTTAATAACAATTGGATACGAAAAAACGGCAATATTAATTTGATATTGCCGTTTTTCTAACAATAGCTACTCCTTAGGAGTTATCAACTCAACCGGTAATCCTAATGTTTTCAATTTTGGAGTCAGTGATTTTTTATCTCCAACAACAATTATTTGATATTTTGTAGGATCAAACCATTTCGTAGCTAAATCATTAAACTCATCGCGTCCCAGAGTAGCAATCAACTCATTTTGCTCATCAATAAAATCAGTATCTAACGAGTACGTTAATATTTTACCTAATAAATTGGCTTTCTGACTTGGTGTTTCATACTTCAACGCGTCTTGTTGACCAACCGCCAAGCGCATAAAGTTAAGTTCATCCATTGTCATGCCATCATCAGCAAATTTCTGCATCTCTGCGGTAAACTCTTTGATTGATTCAAGCGTCACGTCTGCGCGTACTTGAGCATAAAAAATGGACATACCAACTTCTTTATTTCCAGTTAGATAACCTCCCGCACCATAGGTGTAGCCTTTATCTTCGCGAAGATTTTGGTTAATTCGACTATTGAAGTTCCCACCTAAATTAAAATTAGCAAGTTGCGTTTCGAATAACTCACCAGTGGCATCAAAAGGCATACCTTGTCGAACAAAACGAATCACACTTTGAGGTGCATTAGGTTTATCAATTAAATATACTTTTTGTTGAGTTAACTTTGGTAATTTTTGTGGTGCTAACAATTGTGGTGCTTCACCTTTCCACTGAGACAGAAACGAAAGTTTTGATATCAAATCTGATTTATTAATATCCCCTACAGAAACCACTTGCGTACCTACTGAGGTATAGTTTTCTTTATAAAAACGCTTTACATCATCTAGAGTAAGATTCTTTACTGAAGCAATCGTTCCATCTGGTGAGCGGTCAAATATTGTTCCTTTAAACAAAATTTCTCTTGTAGCTTGAGAGGCTAGCCATGATGGTTTTTGATGACTATAAACCAAACCTTCTACCGCTTGTTTTTGTAGACGATCAAAGTCAGCTTGCTTGAATGCAGGAGAGAACAACATTTCATTTACGATAGACAAGGTTTTATCTAAATTTTTAGTTAATGAAGAGACTGAAACTCCTGTCGTGTAGTTACCAGAGTTAAATGAAATTCCACTGCCTAGTTTATCTAAACGTTTCTGAAGAGCTTCTGAACTTGAGACTGTAGTTCCTTCTTCCATCATTGCTGCTGTTAATGAGGCTAAACCTTCTTGGCCTCGTGGAACGTAACGATTTCCGGCGGGAATAGATATTTGTAATTGAACCGTTGGCGTTTCAATTGCTTCTGAACCTAGCACCTCAATACCATTAGCTAATTGCGCACGGAAAATATCTGGTGTTTTAGCGGTAACAGCTTTTGATGGTAATGGCATCACAGAGCGATCAAAATCATCAACTGCTTTACGTACATCTAAGCTACTGTCATCAATTTTCTTATATTCAGGTAAATCGCGCTTTGGTGTCGTAAAGTTAGGCGCTTTAACTTGCAGTTGCGTTTTTCCTTTTGGTACAACACTTAACGTTACTTTGTACTTATTCGCAATATACGTATCAAAAGCTTGAGAAACTTTTTCTGGAGTAACCGCTTTAAGTTCAGCCAACTGTTTTTCTAGCTGATCAGGGTTACCATAAAAAGTTTCATTAGAAGCAAGCTGAGACACTTTTCCAGAAACTGATTGCAAACCAAAAATAGCGCCAGCTTCTGCACTCCCCTGCACTTCAGCAAGGTCTTCTTGAGATACTCCTTCTTTCTCAAACTTATCTAAAACATCCATCACTTCTTTATATGCAGTAGCAAGGTCATTCTTATCACTAGAGTCAGTCATCGCATAGACATACATAGTACAAGACAGCTCTGCACAATCATGGAACGCTCCAGTATCGACTACTTTGCCCGTCTTCACTAGATCTTGATAAAGCAAACTCGTTTTGCCATCACCAAGTAAGGTGGCTAACATATCAAGACTAGCTTCCGTTTTCTCGCCACGATACGTTGTTGGCCAACCAATCATCACCATCGGTTGTTGAATTCTATCTTCCAAAGTAATAAAACGATCTTCAGTCAGAGTCACTGGTTGCTTAGGTGCATTTTCAACTTCTGGTCCACGAGGAATTGAACCAAAGTATTTATTTACCCACTCTAATGTCTGCTTACTGTCTAAATCACCACCAATGGTAATAACCGCATTATTTGGGCCATACCAACGTAAAAAGAATGCTTTAAGATCATTCACATCTACACGATCTAGGTCTTCAACATAACCAATTGTTTGCCATGAATAAGGATGGTCTTGTGGAAATAAAGCCTCTCCCATACGTTCATAAATTAACCCATAAGGTCTATTATCATAATTTTGACCACGTTCGTTCTTAACTGTACTGCGTTGAATCTCAAATTTCTTCTGGGAAACGGCGTCAATTAAGAATCCCATACGATCTGACTCTAACCAGAGCATTTTCTCTAATTGATTTGCTGGCACGGTTTCAAAATAATTGGTTCTATCACGGTTCGTTGTGCCATTTAACGTACCACCCGCTTCAGTAATAATCTTAAAGTGTTGCTGATCACCTACATTTTCAGAACCTTGGAACATCATATGTTCAAAGAAATGCGCAAAGCCTGATTTACCAATTTCTTCTCGTGCAGAACCAACATGATAAGTAACATCAACGTGCACAAGTGGATCAGAATGATCTGGGCTTAAAATAACCGTCAATCCATTTTCTAATGTGTATTTTTGGTATGGAATAACCGTTGTGCCTTCTTTTGGCAATACTTGTTTAACTAAAGTAACGCCTTGTGGTAAGTCAGCGCTTTTTGGCGCTTCAAATTCAGAGTTACTGCAACCCGCTAGAGCCAGTACTATCGAGAGACCTAATAATTTTTTCATTTTAGTTCCTATAAAATCCCATTAACTGCGAGCGATAACAGAAGATATCGTGCAGCCTTTCCTATCCCAATTAAAATTACGCATGGCCAGAATCTCATTCGTAACCATCCGGCTGCAAGACAAAGAGGATCACCAATAATAGGTAGCCAACTGAACAATAATGTCCAATAACCGTACGTTTTGATCCATTGAATGGCTTTATGACCATGTTTCTGTGAAGAAGTTTTATCAGGAAGTAACAAACCAATCCAATAATTTGTTATTCCGCCTAGCGTATTTCCCAATGTTGCAACGGCGATTACTGTCCACATTGAAAAGCTGTTTAGATTTAATGTTGCAATTAAGCTTGCTTCAGAGGCTCCAGGAAGTAAAGTGGCACTTAAAAATCCAGAACTAAATAATACCCATAATGCTGAATCTGTATTGAACCAATCAAACATGACTGAATTAATTCCATTGATTACGATTTATATTACTACAGCATAAAATAAAAAAGGGCGCGCCTGCACCCTTTTATTGTTAAGTTTTATTTGGAATTACCCAACAAGAGCTAAAAGGATACCTGCCGCAACAGCTGAACCTAATACCCCTGCCACATTTGGTCCCATTGCATGCATTAATAAAAAGTTTTGAGGGTTAGCTTCAAGCCCCACTTTATTAACAACTCGTGCAGCCATTGGTACTGCAGATACGCCTGCTGCACCGATAAGCGGGTTAATGTCTTCTTTTGAATACTTGTTCAATACTTTAGCCATTAATACGCCACCGGCAGTACCAACACTGAAGGCAACTGCGCCCAATAATAAAATACCCAAGGTTTCTACATTCAAAAAAGTTTCAGCTTTTAGTTTTGAGCCAACGCCTAAACCTAAGAAAATAGTAACAACATTGATTAATTCATTTTGAGCGGTATTCGATAAGCGATCAACAACACCTGATTCTTTCATTAAATTACCCAAGCAGAACATCCCAACTAATGGCGTTGCTGATGGTAAAAATAAAATCGTCATTAGTAGTACAGCAAGAGGGAAGATGATCTTCTCTGCCTTACCTACATGGCGTAATTGAGCCATTTTAATTTGACGTTCTTCAGGTGTGGTTAATGCTTTCATTATTGGCGGCTGAATAATTGGAACAAGCGCCATATAACTATAAGCAGCAACAGCTATCGCTCCTAATAAATCAGGAGATAATTGGCTCGCTAAGAAAATAGCCGTTGGGCCATCTGCACCACCAATAATTGCGATTGATGAAGCATCAGCTAGTGTAAATTCCATTCCCGGAACATAGTTGAGTAAGATTGCACCAAACAGCGTTGCAAAAATACCGACTTGGGCCGCAGCACCTAACCACAAGGTTTTTGGATTCGCAATGAGCGCACCAAAATCTGTCATTGCACCTACACCCATAAAGATTAGTAATGGGAATATCCCCGTTTCTATCCCTACGTAATACACGTAATACAATAACCCACCAGGATCAGTGAATCCTGCGTTTGGAATATTAGCCAATACTGCACCAAACCCAATTGGTAGCAATAGTAATGGCTCGAATCCTTTTTTAATCGCTAAGAACAAAAGCCCACAACCCACGAAGATCATAATAAGTTGTTCAAACTTAAAATTCGCAATTGCGGTTTCATTCCACAATGTTAATAAACCATCCATGTTTAACTACCTTACGCTAGAGAAAGCAACGGTGCACCAACTGCTACCGCATCGCCTTCCTTAGTTAAAATATCTTGCACTGTACCATTGCGCGAAGCTCTGATTTCAGTTTCCATTTTCATAGCTTCAAGAATAAGTAGTACGTCACCTTCAGCCACTTCAGCACCTGGTTGCACTAAAACTTTGAAGATTGTACCTGCAAGTGGAGCATCTACAGATTCTGCATCTACCGCTGACAATTGTGCTGATTGAACAGGTACTGCTTGTGCTGATATAGGTGAAACAGAAGAAATAATGCCTTGAGGACCAACCTCAACATTATAAACTTGACCATCCACCTTAACGCTATAAGCTTCAACGCCACCTTTTGCAGGCGCCGCTTTAACATCAGCGTCTGTTTCGGTTCCTGGCGCTGGTTCAAATGCCTCTGGATTATTACGGTTATTAAGGAATTTCAAACCTACTTGTGGGAATAGTGCATAGGTTAGAACGTCATCCACTTGTTGTTCTGCCAATTCAATATTGTCTTCTTTTGCTTTAGCAATCAGTTCATCAGTCAATGTATGAAGTTCTGATTTTAATAGATCCGCAGGACGGCAAGTAATTGCTTCTGCTCCATCTAATACTCGGGCTTGTAACTCAGCATTGACCTCTGCAGGAGCTGAACCATATTCACCCTTTAATACACCTGCTGTTTCTTTTGTGATGCTCTTATAGCGCTCACCAGTAAGTACATTAATAACCGCTTGAGTACCTACAATTTGAGAAGTCGGTGTAACTAGAGGAATATAGCCAAGGTCTTTACGTACTCTAGGGATCTCTAGTAGTACCTCATCCATTTTGTCTGCAGCGCCTTGCTCTTTAAGTTGACTTTCCATATTAGTAAGCATGCCACCAGGAACTTGGGCGATAAGAATACGAGAATCTACACCTTTCATTTTTCCTTCAAATTTCGCATATTTCTTACGAACTTCACGAAAATAAGTTGCAATAGGTTCTAGTTGCTCAAGGTTAAGATTAGTATCACGACCCGTTCCTTCTAACATTGCGACAACAGTTTCTGTTGGTGTATGACCATATGTTTGGCTCATTGAAGAGATAGCTGTATCTAGAATATCGATACCCGCTTCAACCGCTTTTAATGCTGTCGCTGTAGATAAACCTGTTGTAGCATGGCTATGTAACGCAAGAGGTACATCACACGACGCTTTGATACGAGTAATCAGCTCTTCTGCTTCATAAGGCTTAAGCAGACCTGACATATCTTTAATACATAAAGAATGACAACCCAGATCTTCAAGGCGTTTTGCTAAATCAACCCAAGTATCTGAATTATGTACAGGGCTCGTTGTGTAAGAAAGAGTTCCTTGTGCGTGAGCACCAACGTCTATCGTTGCCTTTACTGCTGTTTGAAAGTTTCTAACGTCATTCATTGCATCAAAAATACGGAAAACGTCCATCCCATTCGCGTGCGCTCTCTCAACAAACTTTTCCACCACGTCATCAGCATAGTGACGATAACCTAATAGGTTTTGGCCGCGTAATAACATTTGCATCGGTGTATTTGGCATCGCTTTTTTTAATAAACGTAGACGTTCCCATGGATCTTCACCTAGGTAACGAATACAAGCATCAAAAGTTGCTCCACCCCAAGTTTCTAATGACCAATAGCCGATTTTATCAAGCTGTTCAGCGATTGGCAGCATATCTTCGACACGCATACGAGTAGCAAACAATGATTGATGAGCATCACGAAGTACCACATCAGTGATAGAAAGTGGTTTAGACATACTTACAAACTCCTTGTAATAATTTTCCTAAAACAGTTTATCGATTCTTTTGACGGTGTAATTTAACCGCAGCAGAGATCGCAGCAATAATTTGAGGCTGGACTGTTGTTTGATCGCGATTTTGAACCTTTTGGATCGCTAATGCCTGCTTAGGAGCGAGCTCCACGGGCAGCAATCGAGACATAAGTCGAACGAGGTAAACGAGGATGGTAAGGAATGCGAATACGACGCCCATGCCTGTAAGCATTAACGTTGCAGCTTCCCCTAATAGACTTCCAATGTCTGTCATCTTTTATTCCTTTTTTGATGAGAGTGACAATGTAAAACTTAATAACAAATTGTGTTCTTTTATTCTAAAAAGAAAGAGTGATTATCTCGACATCAATAAATTTGTCAAATACGAAACGATCACAAATTATTCAAAAAAGCGTTTTATAGTGAGGTATGTCCATACACTGCCACTAATCACTTAAGAATAAACTGATTACAATCAAATTACCTAATAATAACCTATAATTCGATCTATTTAATAATAGTACCAATTAATTAACGAAATTTCTTATAGGCATAAAAAAACCCGACCATAAAGATCGGGTTCTTTTAAATAATGGTGCGCCAGGGAGGATTCGAACCTCCGACCGCCTGGTTCGTAGCCAGGTACTCTATCCAGCTGAGCTACTAGCGCACAGTAATTCTAATTGTCTTTGTAACTAAATATTGTAACCAATAAACAGTTACAAAAAGAAATAATGGTGCGCCAGGGAGGATTCGAACCTCCGACCGCCTGGTTCGTAGCCAGGTACTCTATCCAGCTGAGCTACTAGCGCACAGTTAATTCTGATTGTTTTTGTAACTAATATCGTAACCGATAAACAGTTACAAAAAGAAATAATGGTGCGCCAGGGAGGATTCGAACCTCCGACCGCCTGGTTCGTAGCCAGGTACTCTATCCAGCTGAGCTACTAGCGCACAGTTAATTCTGATTGTTTTTGTAACTAATATCGTAACCGATAAACAGTTACAAAAAGAAATAATGGTGCGCCAGGGAGGATTCGAACCTCCGACCGCCTGGTTCGTAGCCAGGTACTCTATCCAGCTGAGCTACTAGCGCACAGTTAATTCTGATTGTTTTTGTAACTAATATCGTAACCGATAAACAGTTACAAAAAGAAATAATGGTGCGCCAGGGAGGATTCGAACCTCCGACCGCCTGGTTCGTAGCCAGGTACTCTATCCAGCTGAGCTACTAGCGCACAGTTAATTCTGATTGTTTTTGTAACTAATATCGTAACCGATAAACAGTTACAAAAAGAAATAATGGTGCGCCAGGGAGGATTCGAACCTCCGACCGCCTGGTTCGTAGCCAGGTACTCTATCCAGCTGAGCTACTAGCGCAAAATAATTCTTTTGCGTTCTTGCTGAATAAATCAACATGAACAAATAATGGCGGTGAAGGAGGGATTCGAACCCTCGATGCGGGTATAAGCCGCATACTCCCTTAGCAGGGGAGCGCCTTCAGCCTCTCGGCCACCTCACCGTTTTGTATTTCGCTTAATTCGTGATCATCTGCAAAAAATCACTACTATTGACAAATAAACTTATCAATAAAAATAATGGTGCGCCAGGGAGGATTCGAACCTCCGACCGCCTGGTTCGTAGCCAGGTACTCTATCCAGCTGAGCTACTAGCGCACTATAATTCTTTTTCATTCTTGCTGACCATAAAGATCAACATGAATCAATAATGGCGGTGAAGGAGGGATTCGAACCCTCGATGCGGCTATAAACCGCATACTCCCTTAGCAGGGGAGCGCCTTCAGCCTCTCGGCCACCTCACCGTCTTGAGGAGGCACATATTACGGTTTACCAAAAATATGTCAATGACTTTTTTAGTAAAAAATAACGCTTTTTGTTCAACAGCCTATGAAATAACCAAAATGAGCAAAAATAGAACGTTATACGTAGTTTGCACCTTTATTTTCTGTTTATTTATCTGTTCTAAAACAGGTAAAAACAAACAAGGCTGACAACGTCAGCCTAATTCATACGAATTAAAAGTTACCTTGTAAAGCAGCCGGTGTTCCTTTTTCCGCTTGAATGCGCATATAAATCTCTTCACGGTGTACAGATACTTCTTTAGGTGCATTAACACCAATACGTACTTGGTTGCCTTTAACGCCTAGTACAGTAACTGTTACTTCGTCACCAATCATTAGAGTTTCACCTACACGGCGAGTCAAAATTAGCATTCGAATGCTCCTTGAGTTATCTCAGTATTATAATAAATGTATGTATTGTCGGTTATCGCTTATTTTCATAAACGTCTCTGCTCAAGAAACAGCGATCATAAGGTTATTATCTTGTGATTGCTCTGTAATAACAAACGTTTTGTGTAAAATTTCTGCCGCTCGTTGTAAATCAGCTTGATTCACGATAACTGACACACTTTTCGGCTCTATATCATATTGATAAATATCAATACTATTCACCATTAGTTGATTGCAAGCAGAGTCTACCATCCCTTCAACATTATCCCCGACTAACGTCAGAATTGATAAGCTACTAATATTGCGTATTTTTGTATTAAATGCCAGTTTCAATTGTAAAAAAGTTGCTTTTGGCACAACAATTTGAAAACAATCACACCTTTCATCTAACACTTTATATTGTTTATATAGCTCTCTTTGTTCCTTTGCTGAAATACCTGCGCATTCAACAAGAAAGAGATCTTGTTTTAAAGCTAACCCAGTTACAGCTAAAACTTCTTTTGGATTCTCACAGATAAGGGTCCCTTCCCCATCATCAAAAGAAGATAAAACTCTCAACGTTACCGATGAGTTCCAAGCATGAGTAACAGACTGCTCTTGAAGAACCTTAGCCCCTGACTTAGCTAATACATGCATATCAGAGAAAGAAACTTCTTTTAAGCGGCGAGTATTAGAAACAAAACGAGGATCTGAAGAATAAACACCATCAACATCCGTAAAGATCTGACACTCGTCTGCATTTAGTGCAGCAGCTAAAGCAACAGCGGTGGTATCAGAGCCACCTCTGCCTAATGTTGTAATATTACCTATGCTATCTCGACCTTGAAAGCCAGCAACAATAATCACATAGCCCTTATTTAGCCATGTTGTAATTAAATCAGTTTCAATATGTTCAATCGTTGCATCATTAAATACATCGTTTGTCTGGATTCCAGCTTGATCTGCAGTTAAAGAAATCGCCTTGATGCCCTTTTGGGTTAAAGACATGGCTAATAGCGCAATAGAAACTTGCTCTCCTGCGGAAAGAAGCATATCTAGTTCACGAGGTTCTGGAACCTCACTAATTTGATTTGCTAAATTCATTAGGCGATTGGTTTCACCAGCCATAGCTGAAACAGCAACAACGACATCATGCCCTTGTTGCTGCGTTGAGATGATACGTTCAGCAACCGATTGGATCCGTTCAATAGATCCAACCGATGTACCACCGTATTTTTGTACAATTAATGCCACTGATACGACCTATTACAGACGCTCAGTTAGCCAAGCTTCAACAGAAGCAAGAGCTGCAGGTAATGCTTCTGCATCAGTACCGCCAGCTTGAGCCATATCTGGACGACCGCCGCCTTTACCACCAACTTGTTGTGCAACCATATTTACTAGTTCGCCAGCTTTAACTTTACCGATAAGGTCTTTAGTTACGCCTGCAATCAAGCTTACTTTACCATCTGAAATATTCGCTAATAGAACAACACCGCTGCCAATTTGGTTTTTAGCGTTATCAACCATGGTACGTAAATTTTTACTATCTGCGCCATTTAAAGCGGTAATTAATACCTTAGTACCTGCAATTTCTTGCATTTTTCCCATGATATTTGCACTTTCAGCAGTCGCTATTTTCTCTTGAAGTAGTTGGATCTCTTTTTCAAGTTGCTTCGCTTTTGATGCTGCTTCACTTAGTTTCTTATCTGCTGCTTTTTGTTGAGCTTCAATTGCATCTAGTGCTGCTTCACCAGTAACCGCTTCAATACGACGAATACCTGCTGCGATACCACCTTCTGAAGTGATTTTAAATAAACCAATATCACCCGTGCTTGCTGCGTGAATACCACCACATAGCTCAGTTGAGAATTGCCCCATAGAAAGTACACGAACTTCATCGTCGTATTTCTCACCAAATAGAGCCATTGCGCCTTTTTCTTTTGCAGCATCAATGTCCATTAGGTTTGTTTCAATCTCATGATTCAAACGAATTTGTTGGTTAACAATACGCTCAACTCTACGCAATTCTTCAGCTTTAACACCTTCAAGATTAGAGAAATCAAAACGTAAGCTTTCAGCTTTAACTAATGACCCTTTTTGAGTTACGTGCTCACCTAATACTTCACGAAGTGCTGCGTGTAATAGATGCGTAGCTGAGTGGTTTAGAGTAATCGCAGTACGACGTTCTTCATCAACTTGAGCCATTGCACTATCAGCCGTTGATAATACGCCTTCAACTAACTTACCGTGATGACCAATAGCATTACCTACTTTTTGAGTATCGGTAACAACAAATTTACCCGCTTCAACAGTAATAATACCAGCATCACCAGATTGACCACCTGACTCAGCATAGAACGGCGTCACATCTAAAATTAGAATCGCGTCATCGCCAGCAGAAAGAGTTTCAACAGCTTCGCCTTCACGGAAAATCTCTAGAACTGTCGCTTTAGCTTCAGTCGAGTTATAACCATGGAATTCGGTTTCTGATTCTACCTTGATAACAGCATTATAATCAGTACCAAATTGGCCTGCTTCACGAGCACGTTGACGCTGCTCTTCCATCGCTTTTTCAAAACCATCTTCATCGATAGTTAATTCACGTTCACGAGCAACATCATTAGTTAAATCTGCAGGGAAACCGTAAGTATCATAAAGTTTAAATACCGTTTCTCCATCAAGAACAGTACCTTCTAGGTTATCTAACGCTTCGTTTAGAATCACCATGCCACGCTCAAGCGTACGGCCAAAGTTCTCTTCTTCAATCTTAAGTACTTTTTCTACAAGTGCTTGTTGCTTTTTAAGCTCTTCGCCAGCCGTACCCATGATTTCAGCTAACGGGCCAACTAGTTTATAGAAGTAAGAACCTTTAGCGCCTAACTTGTTACCATGACGTACTGCACGACGAATAATACGACGTAATACGTAGCCACGACCTTCATTTGACGGCATAACACCATCAACAATTAAATAAGAACAAGAACGGATGTGATCGGCAACAACACGTAAAGATTGGTTTGAAAGATCATCATAACCAACAACTTTTGCTGTTTCTTTAATTAACGTTTGGAAAATATCAATTTCATAGTTTGAGTGTACGCCTTGCATGATTGCTGCAATACGCTCAATACCCATACCTGTATCTACTGATGGCTTTGGAAGTGGTTCCATAGTGCCATCAGCTTGACGGTTGAACTGCATGAAAACGTTGTTCCAAATTTCGATGAAACGGTCTCCGTCTTCTTCAGGAGTTCCTGGACGGCCACCCCAAATATGCTCACCGTGATCGTAGAAGATTTCAGTACATGGACCACAAGGTCCTGTATCACCCATCTGCCAGAAGTTATCTGATGCATAAGGTGCGCCTTTGTTATCACCGATACGGACTATACGATCTGCAGGAATACCCATTTCTTTATTCCAGATTTCGAATGCTTCGTCATCTGTTTCATAGATAGTCACTAACAGACGGTCAGCAGGAAGCTCTAAACGCTCAGTTAAGAATTCCCATGCATATTTAATCGCATCTTGCTTGAAGTAATCACCAAAGCTGAAGTTACCAAGCATTTCAAAGAAAGTATGATGACGAGCAGTAAAGCCTACGTTTTCTAAATCGTTATGCTTACCACCAGCACGAACACAACGTTGTGCTGTCGTTGCACGAGTGTAGTTACGCTTCTCTGAACCGAGGAAACAGTCCTTAAATTGGTTCATACCTGCATTGGTAAATAAAAGAGTTGGATCATTTGCTGGAACTAGAGAAGAACTCTCAACAATTTGGTGTCCTTTGCTTTCAAAAAAAGCAAGAAACGCACGGCGGATCTCGTCAGTGCTCATATACATGTGGATATTCCTGATTGAATCGTAGTTTAACTCACCCTTGTACTCAGTTAAGCCAAGCAGTGTTTTTAAGACAGAATTTCAGATATTGTATACGCAAATGAGAGCGAAATATAGATTGAGAAGAGCGATCAAAGAAGGAAAGGGAAATAATTCTATTTGTGATTAGTACCGTCTCTTTTTATAGACGTAAAAAAGCCAAACAAAAAAGTTTGGCTTTCTATTATTTTATTGAGAATTGAATAAATTAAAACTCTTCGTTTTCTTCTTCAATTTTTTCTTCGATTTCAGGTTGTTCTTCTGCTGGCGTTAATAGCATTTCACGTAGTTTATGATCTAGCTCTGCTGCAATCTCTACATTCTCACGCATGAATTTAGACGCATTTGCTTTACCTTGACCTATTTTATCGCCGTTATAGCTGTACCAAGCACCCGCTTTATCTACAAGTTTATGCTTAACGCCTAAGTCAATTAACTCACCTTCACGGTTAAAACCTTTACCGTATAAGATTTGAGTTTCTGCTTGCTTAAATGGCGCTGCAATTTTGTTTTTAACTACTTTAATTCGAGTTTCGTTACCAACAACTTCATCACCATCTTTTACTGCACCAGTACGACGAATATCAAGACGAACAGATGCGTAGAACTTAAGTGCATTACCACCGGTTGTCGTTTCTGGGTTACCAAACATCACACCAATTTTCATACGAATTTGGTTGATGAAGATACACATACAATTTGATTGTTTTAGGTTCCCCGTTAACTTACGCATTGCTTGAGAAAGCATGCGAGCTTGAAGTCCCATGTGGCTGTCGCCCATTTCACCTTCAATCTCAGCTTTTGGCGTTAGTGCAGCAACTGAATCGACTACGATTACATCAACCGCTCCAGAGCGCGCTAATGCATCAACGATTTCTAATGCTTGCTCACCAGTATCTGGTTGAGAACATAATAATTGGTCAATATCAACACCCAGTTTTTGAGCGTAGATTGGGTCTAGAGCATGCTCCGCATCGATAAATGCACAGGTTTTTCCTGCTTTTTGTGCTTGAGCAATCGCTTCCAAAGTTAGTGTTGTTTTACCTGATGATTCAGGACCGTAGATTTCTACGATACGTCCCATTGGTAAACCGCCAGCACCTAGAGCAATATCAAGAGATAAAGAACCAGTAGACACAGTTTCAACATCCATTGTGCGGTTATCGCCCAACTTCATAATTGAACCTTTACCAAATTGTTTTTCAATTTGACCTAATGCTGCGGCCAGTGCTTTTTTCTTGTTATCGTCCATTTGATTCTCCAGATTTCTAGATCACTAAATCAGTTAATAACCAGTAGTATACTGTCTATTCATACAGTGTCTATAGGCTTGTGATATTTTTTCTTATTTTTTCGAATTAACGCTACAAAAAACAACATTAACCAACTGAATTAATTATAGAACTCCAATCTATTCTTTATTATGAGAAATGCATATTCGATCGCACTTTGCCTTACTTCACTACGATCACCAGTAAAATACACAGTAGTTTCTTGATGCCAATTCGTTTTATCTGCAAAACCAAAACACACAGTCCCAACAGGCTTATCTTCTGTTGCCCCTCCTGGGCCTGCAATGCCACTAATTGAGACACTAATATCAGCATGGCTGTTGCGTAACGTCCCTATTGCCATCTCTTTGACTACCGCTTCGCTTACCGCACCAAAAGCACTTAACGTATCTAAACTAACACCCAATGACTCTTGCTTTGCTTCGTTACTGTAGGTAACAAAACCTCGTTCAAACCAAGCTGAACTGCCTGCATTTTCTGTTGCGCAAAAAGCGACACCACCACCAGTACAAGATTCTGCACAAGCCATCGTTTTACCTTGTTGCATCAATAGTTCGCCAACTTCTTGTGCGAGTTGAGCATTTTTTGTCATATCCATGAAATTCTTCCCATCTTGATTCGAATTTTATTCATTCTATCTTTGATTGCAGTCTTGATTCACGTATTCTTAACGGCAAATATTCTCTCCATCTATTAGGTCTCGTTGTGGCAATAAAATCAACTGAAAAACACACCCCAATGATGCAACAGTACTTGCGTTTAAAATCTGAAAACCCGGATATCTTACTGTTCTATCGTATGGGCGATTTTTATGAACTTTTCTATGATGATGCCAAACGAGCCTCTCAGCTTCTTGAAATATCGTTAACTAAACGAGGCTCTTCTGCTGGTGAACCGATTCCAATGGCAGGTCTACCTTATCATGCCGTTGAAGGTTACTTAGCCAAATTAGTTCAGCAAGGCGAGTCTGTTGCTATCTGTGAGCAAATTGGCGATCCCGCAACAAGTAAAGGCCCTGTAGAGCGTAAAGTGGTTCGTATTGTCACTCCAGGGACGGTAACGGATGAAGCACTTCTTCCTGAACGCTTTGATAACCTAATTGCGGCGATTTATCATCACAAAGATAAATTTGGTTACGCTACATTAGACATTACTTCTGGCCGATTCAAAGTCTCAGAACCAAGTACTGAAGAAGCAATACTTGCAGAATTACAACGAACCTCTCCTACAGAGCTTTTGTTTAGTGAAGATTTCGAACCCGTTCATTTATTAGAAAAACGTAGCGGTAACCGTCGTCGTCCAGTATGGGAATTTGAGTTAGAAACCGCTAAACAACAATTGAACCAACAGTTTGGTACACGTGATCTCATTGGTTTTGGGGTAGAAAAAGCGGAGTTTGGTTTATGCGCAGCTGGCTGTTTAATTCAATACGTAAAAGACACGCAACGTACAACCTTACCTCACATTCGCTCTATTGTAATGGATCATCAAGATGACTCAGTGATCTTGGATGCAGCAACACGCCGCAATTTAGAGATTACTCAAAACTTAGCGGGTGGCTTTAATCATACGTTATCAGAAGTTCTCGATCACACATCAACTGCGATGGGTAGCCGTCTGTTAAAACGCTGGTTACATCAACCAGTAAGAACTCACAATGTATTAAACCAACGCCTTGATGCGATTGGGGAATTAAAAGAGAGCGGATTATTCACAGAACTAGCTCCACAACTAAAACAAATTGGTGATGTTGAACGAATTCTTGCACGCTTAGCCTTACGCTCTGCTCGTCCAAGAGATTTAGCTCGTTTACGTAACGCATTACAACAATTACCTGAATTGGCACAAAGCACTCAAGAGTTTGAACAAAGCCATTTATTAGAGCTTGCTTCCCTTGCACAGCCTATTGATTCTATTTGTGAGTTATTAGAACGAGCAGTAAAAGAGAACCCTCCTGTTGTTATCCGCGACGGCGGTGTATTAGCTGATGGTTATAATGAAGAGCTCGATCAATGGCGAGATCTCGCTAATGGTGCGACGTTATTCTTAGAAAAATTAGAGCAAGAAGAGCGCGAACGTCATGATATTGATACTTTAAAAGTCGGTTATAACAACGTTCATGGTTTTTATATCCAGATCAGCAAAGGTCAAAGTCACAAAGCACCTGCTCACTATGTTCGTCGCCAAACATTGAAAAATGCAGAACGCTACATTATTCCTGAGCTGAAAGAGCATGAAGATAAAGTGCTAAGCTCAAAATCAAAAGCACTAACGATAGAAAAGAAACTGTGGGAAGAATTGTTTGATCAACTTCTGCCTCACTTAGAACAACTTCAATTAATGGCTAATGCGATTTCTGAATTAGACGTATTAAGCAACCTTGCTGAGCGTGCTGATACCTTAAATTATTGCCGCCCTACCTTATCATCAGATATTGGAATGAAGATCGAAGGTGGTCGCCATCCTGTTGTTGAACAAGTGATGAGTGACCCATTTATTGCCAATCCAATCAATCTAAATGATAACCGAAAAATGTTAATCATTACCGGACCGAATATGGGGGGTAAATCAACCTACATGCGTCAAACAGCATTGATTGCTTTAATGGCTCATGTTGGTTGTTATGTTCCTGCCGATTCGGCTCAAATAGGCACATTAGATCGAATTTTTACTCGAATTGGAGCATCAGATGACCTGGCTTCTGGCCGCTCAACTTTCATGGTTGAAATGACAGAGACAGCAAACATACTTCATAATGCCACCAAACACAGTTTAGTTTTAATGGATGAAATTGGTCGCGGTACAAGTACTTATGATGGGCTATCTCTTGCTTGGGCAAGTGCCGAATGGTTAGCTACAAAAATTAATGCAATGACACTATTTGCAACTCATTACTTTGAATTAACTGAATTACCAAATTTATTTAATGGTTTAGCCAATGTCCATTTAGACGCCGTAGAACATGGTGATGAAATTGCCTTTATGCACGCAGTGCAAGATGGCGCAGCCAATAAATCTTACGGCCTAGCGGTTGCTTCACTGGCTGGCGTGCCAAAAACAGTCATCAAAAAAGCAAAACAAAAACTTCAACAACTTGAGAATGGGCAGCCTAAAAATCAACCATTAACAACAACTCAAGTAAAACAAGAGCATCAACTGTCTCTTATTCCTGAACCAAGTGAAGTTGAAGAAGCATTAGCAAAAGTGAATCCTGATGATTTATCTCCACGCCAAGCATTAGAAGAACTGTATCGTCTAAAAGCACTCTTGTAACTTCTATTTCCCCAATTGAATTAAGGCAATGATTTACTGTTATTGCCTTTTTATACATTCCCTTTCCTTCTCTTTATTCTTTCCTATCTTATTTATATAAAAAGTATGATCTCTATAGAAAATTACCTCTCATTATTTTTAACTGAATTTGACTATTAACTCAAAAGGCCTTTTACTTAACATATATTTAACAATAAATAAGAACTATAAATTGCAGGATGCCGCCATGAGCCAATCATTATTCGATCACAATGCTAACCCACAACTCCCTCACGAGGCGATGCTTGAATGGGCTGAAAAAAAACCAAATGATATTTTCCTTCGTCAAATTAAAGAAAGAAATTTTGTTGATTACACTTTCTCGGAAGTTGTAGATAAAGCATTACGACTGGTTACTTCATTACAGCAACTTGGTATACAGCCAAAAGACAGAGTTGCTTTGATTTCTAAAAATTGTGCAGAATGGTTTATTACTGATTTAGCTTTAATGCTTGGGAATTTTATCAGTGTTCCTATTTTCCCAACTGCTAGGTTAGAGACAATTGAACATTGTTTAACGCATAGTGATAGTAAAGCGCTTATCGTTGGGAAACTCGATAATAATGAAGCAACAACGCAAGCCATACAAAATCTTCCTCAACTCTCTACTATCGCTTTTGATTATGATTCCGCGGCTTCGTGTCAGTATCAATTTGAGCAACTAATCCAAAATAACCCACCGTCCGAATTTAGACCCGACCATAATGGCAATACATTAATGTCGATTGTCTATACCTCTGGAACCTCAGGGTTACCAAAAGGAGCAATGTTAACCTTTGGTGGGTTCAGTCGCTCATCCAAGCACTTAGTTAATCATATTGGCATGAAGCCTGATGACCGATTATTTTCTTATTTACCTCTCGCACATATTACAGAGCGAGTTTATATTTTAGGTTCAGCCTTCTTTGGCGGTATTCAAACAGCCTTCCCTGAATCTTTAGACACCTTTATCGATGATGTAAAAATGCATCGCCCAACGCTATTTATTTCTGTTCCACGATTATGGACGGTCTTCCAACAACGAATTCAAGATAAATTGCCTCAGAAAAAACTCAATATATTACTCAAAATCCCGTTTGTTAATAGCTTAATCAAACGTAAATTGGCTGATGGTTTAGGCTTAGATAAAGCTCGAGTTCTAGGTTGTGGATCTGCACCAGTTTCTGCCGGATTATTAAAATGGTATGAAAGCATTGGTTTAAATATTACTGAAGCATGGGGAATGACAGAAACATTTGCTTATAGCACGCTCAACCACCCTTACCGTTCAGATAAAGTTGGTACGGTTGGCTCAGCAGGTCCTGGCGTTGAATTAAAAATAGCAGCCGATGAAGAGATTTTAGTTCGAGGAGACGGACTCTTTGCAGGCTACTATAAAAATGATGAAGCAACAGCAGAAACGTTTAATCAAGAAGGTTGGCTACATACTGGAGATATTGGCTACATTGATTCTGAAGGGTTCTTAACAATACAAGGCCGTAAAAAAGACACATTCAAAACAGCTAAAGGGAAGTTTGTTGCTCCTGTTCCTATCGAAAAACGTATTTTTGATTTAAGTAACTTAGAAATGATGTGTCTTATTGGTTCTGGTCTACCTGGCCCCATTCTACTCGCAGTCCCTCATTCATATACAAACTTCGATCAAGCTCGTTACGAGCGAACAGCTCTCAAGAACTTAGATACCATCAATAGTGGCTTAGAGTCACACGAAAAACTAAAAGGTATACTAATGGTTAAAGAGGCTTGGAGTATAGAAAATGGCATTTTAACCCCAACACTAAAGATTAAACGTCATATTTTAGAGAAAAAGTATCATGACTTTGCTTTTGAATGGCCAAAAGATAAAAAAATAATCTGGGAATAAGCAATAGAACCCAAAGATAACATAGAATAAAATCAATCTAAAAACAAAAAAGACAGTAAACGGCTATAAAAATCACTTTACTGTCTTTTTTATTGAAAAAATAAAGAAAAAAATCGCCGATTGAATAATAAAAATAAAAAACACGTTAAATTTCATTGAATTCTTACAAATAAACTAATCTAGTACAAAACTGAGAATTAATAGCTTATTTATTAAAAATATAAAGTAATGCAACCGTTTGTTATAAATAACAAACAATACAAAGTAAAACAAACAAAATCAATCACTTAAATTAAATTAAACTACATACAAAGAATAGGACTAACTTTTCCTTATTGACATTGTTATTATTTTCTTTAGACTCCTGTCCGTTTATCAAAATACTGACCAAAAAAACATTCAGACAAACGGAGTTACACATGTCTCATGACAATGATTTCAGTTTAGGCCCTGTACCTAAGACCGCAAGAAAAGGCGTTGTTTCACTTACTTTAGTAATGCTTGGACTCACCTTTTTCTCTGCAAGTATGTGGACAGGGGGATCGTTAGGGACAGGGCTCTCTTTTGATGATTTCTTCCTTGCTGTTCTCATTGGTAATTTAATTCTCGGTATTTACACTTCTTTTCTTGGCTACATCGGCGCTTCAACTGGTCTCTCTACTCATCTCCTAGCTCGTTTCTCTTTTGGTTCTAAAGGTTCTTGGATCCCCTCTTTACTTCTTGGCGGTACTCAAATCGGTTGGTTTGGTGTTGGTGTTGCGATGTTTGCAATCCCTGTCCACAAAGCAACAGGCATTGATACCAACGCATTAATCGTAATCTCAGGTCTATTAATGACAGTTACCGTTTATTTTGGTATCTCTGCATTAATGGTTCTTTCTATGATTGCCGTCCCAGCTATTGCCATTCTTGGTGGTTACTCAGTATTAACGGCTGTTGATAGTGTTGGTGGCATTACAGAGCTTCAAAAGATTCAGCCGACAGAGCCGATGGACTTTTCTGTTGCACTTGCCATGGTTGTAGGTTCATTCATTAGTGCAGGTACATTAACCGCTGATTTTGTTAGGTTTGGAAAAAAAACAATGGGCGCAGTTGCTATCACCATGATTGCATTCTTTATTGGTAACTCATTAATGTTCATCTTTGGTGCTGCTGGTGCAGCAGTAACTGGTCAGTCTGATATTTCAGAAGTAATGATAGCTCAAGGTCTACTGATCCCAGCAATCATCGTATTAGGTTTAAATATCTGGACAACTAACGATAACGCTCTTTACGCATCAGGTCTTGGCTTCTCAAATATCACCGGCTTACCAAGTAAGTATATTTCAATGCTTAATGGGTTAATTGGTACTGTTTGCGCATTATGGTTATATAATAACTTTGTTGGCTGGTTAACTTTCCTATCAATAGCTATCCCACCAATTGGAGGGGTTATCATCGCTGACTTCTTTATGAATCGTAAGCGTTACATGGATTTTGAAAACACAAAATTTCAAACGATTAACTGGGCAGGTATAATCGCTGTTGCTATTGGGGTTGCTGCTGGTAATTTCCTACCTGGTGTTGTTCCTGTAAACGCCGTTTTTGGTGGCGCACTAAGTTATCTAGTACTTAACCCTCTTTTAAACAAAGAAAAAGCATCTAAAACAGAAGCTGCACAGAAGAATTCTTATGACTAATTTATTAATTAAAAATGTGGCATTACGAGACCAAGAAGGGTTATTCCAAATCTTGATCCAAGATGGTCAATTCAAAACTATCGTATCAAATGAGCAAGATCTTGCTTTTTCAGGTGATACCTTAGATGCAGAGGGCGGCCTTGCCAATGCACCATTTTGTGAGCCTCATGTTCACTTAGATACGACTCAAACTGCAGGTGAGCCAAGCTGGAATATCTCAGGTACTCTTTTTGAAGGAATTGAACGTTGGTCTGAGCGTAAAAAACTACTCACTATTGAAGACGTTAAGAGTCGCGCTAAGCAAACTCTGAAATGGCAAATCGCTAATGGCATTCAGCATGTTCGTACCCATGTAGACGTATCTGATCCAACTCTTATTGCACTAAAAGCAATGCTTGAAGTAAAAGAAGAGATGAAAGAATGGGTTGATATCCAAATTGTCGCTTTCCCTCAAGAAGGCATTCTTTCTTACCCAAATGGTAAAGAGCTATTAGAAGAAGCGGTTCAGCTTGGTGCTGATGTGATTGGTGCTATCCCTCACTTTGAATTTACTCGTGAATACGGTATTGAATCTCTGCATTACGTTTTTGAATTAGCACAAAAATACGATCGTTTGATCGATGTTCATTGTGATGAAATTGATGATGAACAATCACGTTTTGTTGAAACCCTAGCGGCACTTGCTCATAAATTTAATATGGGTGAAAAAGTAACAGCAAGCCACACCACAGCAATGCACTCTTACAACGGTGCTTACGCTTCTCGCTTATTCCGTTTATTAAAAATGTCAGGCATCAATTTTGTTGCAAACCCATTAGTGAATATTCACTTACAAGGGCGCTTTGATGACTATCCTAAGCGTCGTGGTATTACCCGCGTTAAAGAGATGCTTGCAAGTGATATCAACGTCTGCTTTGGTCATGATGATGTATTTGACCCATGGTATCCATTAGGTACAGCAAATATGCTACAAGTACTGCATATGGGGCTGCATGTATGTCAAATCATGGGTTATGAGCAAATTAACCAAGGTCTTGACCTAATTAGCTATAAATCAGCAAGAACGCTAAATATTCAAGATAACTATGGTATTGAAGAAGGTAAGCAAGGTAACTTAATTATTTTACCTGCAGAAAATGGTTTTGATGCACTTCGTCGCCAAGTTCCTGTTCGTTACTCAATCCGTCAAGGTAATGTGATTTCAGAAACTCAGCCAGCAACAACGACCATTACTTTAGATAAACCAGAAGTGGTTTCATTTAAGCGTTAATTGGAAATTCAATAATCAGATACCAATGGGAGCCTTTGTGCTCCCATTTTTTATGAATATTCTTTAAGGGTGAATGCTATACTTACCCTAATTCAAGATAAATGGCGATATTATGACACAGCAAAATAACCCGCTTCACGGTTTGACCCTGCAGGCAATCTTAACAGAATTAGTTGAACATTACGGTTGGGAGGAATTAAGCTACATGGTTAACATCAATTGTTTTAAATCTAATCCAACCATTAAATCGAGTTTGAAATTTTTGAGAAAAACCGAGTGGGCGCGAGTGCGAGTAGAGAATATCTATTTAAAACTTCAACGTCATAAAGAAAAAGCAGAAAAATTAAATTAATCTTAATAATACCAATCTACATAAGTATTTGATCATTCTTACTTGTGAAAATCGATTAAAAACAAAAAGCCCCGCAAGTAAACTTGCGGGGCTTTTTTAATTAAAGAGCGTTAGCCAGAATTACTTCTTAGCGTTAGCTTCTTTAACGTCAGCAATTACTTGCTCTGCTACGTTCATTGGACAAGGTGCGTAGTGAGAGAACTCCATAGAGAACTGACCACGACCAGAAGTCATTGTACGTAGTGAACCGATGTAACCAAACATTTCTGAAAGAGGGATGTCAGCTTTAACACGAACACCAGTTACGCCAGCCATTTGGTCTTTGATCATCCCACGACGACGGTTAAGGTCACCAATTACATCACCAACGTGATCATCTGGGGTGAACACGTCTACAGCCATGATTGGTTCTAGAAGTTGAGCACCAGCTTTAGGCATAGATTGACGGAATGCACCTTTCGCTGCGATTTCAAATGCTACTGCAGATGAATCGACTGCGTGGAAACCACCATCTAGAAGTTCGATTTCAACGTCAAGAACAGGGAAACCAGCAAGAACACCAGTATCCATCATGCCTTTGAAGCCTTTCTCGATTGCAGGCCAGAATTCTTTAGGAACGTTACCGCCCACGACAGAAGACTTGAATGAGAAGCCTGAACCAACTTCACCTGGCTTCATAACGTAATCGATCTTACCGAATTGACCAGAACCACCAGATTGTTTCTTATGCGTGTAGCTATCTTCAACAGGTTGAGTGATAGTTTCACGGTAAGCTACTTGAGGTTGACCAACAGTAAGGTCTACACCGTATGTACGACGAAGGATATCTACTTTAATGTCTAGGTGAAGCTCCCCCATACCTTTAAGGATTGTTTCGCCAGTTTCTTCGTCAGTTTCAACTTGGAAAGATGGATCTTCTGCAACCATTTTACCGATAGCAATACCCATTTTCTCAGTACTGCCTTTATCTTTAGGCGTTACTGCGATAGAGATTACTGGTACAGGGAAAACCATTGGCTCAAGCGTTACTGCGTGCTTAACATCACATAGAGTGTGACCAGTTTGCACGTTTTTCATACCTACGATAGCGATGATATCACCAGCTTGTGCGTAAGTTAATTCGTTACGATCATTCGCTTGCATCTCAACCATACGGCCAACACGCTCAGTTTTACCTGTGAATGAGTTAAGAATTGTATCGCCTTTGTTCAGTTTACCAGAGTAAATACGAACGAAAGTTAGAGCACCAAAACGGTCATCCATGATTTTGAATGCTAGCGCTTTGAATGTTTCATCAACAGAAACGATAGCGTGTTCGCCAGTTTCTTCGCCTTCTTCGTTCATTAGCGGTTGTGGATCTACTTCTGTAGGAGAAGGTAGGTAATCAACAACAGCATCAAGGATTAATTGCATACCCTTGTTTTTGAACGCAGAACCACAGAATGCAGGGAAGAAGTCCATTGTGCGAGTACCCTTACGGATACATACTTTAAGTTGCTCAATAGTTGGCTCTTCGCCTTCCATGTATGCTTCCATTAGGTCGTCGTCTTGCTCAACAGCAGTTTCAACTAGCATTTCACGGTATTCTTCTACTTGATCAACCATGTCCGCAGGAACATCAGTGATTTCGTAGTTTTCAGGAAGACCAGAGTCATCCCAAACGTATGCTTTACGAGTTAGAAGGTCTACAACACCAACGAAATCGTCTTCGATACCGATAGGTAGAACCATAACTAGTGGGTTAGCACCTAGTACGTCTTTAGTTTGCTTAACAACACGGAAGAAGTCAGCACCCATACGGTCTAGTTTGTTAACGAAAATAATACGTGCAACTTCTGATTCGTTCGCGTAACGCCAGTTAGTTTCTGATTGAGGTTCAACACCACCAGAACCACAGAATACACCGATACCACCGTCAAGTACTTTAAGAGAACGGTAAACTTCTACTGTGAAGTCAACGTGTCCAGGAGTATCGATAACGTTAAAACGGTGATCTTTCCAGAAACAACTTACAGCTGCTGATTGGATAGTAATTCCGCGCTCAGCTTCCTGTTCCATGAAGTCAGTAGTAGATTCGCCATCATGAACTTCACCAGTTTTGTGGATCTGACCAGTAAGTTTTAGGATACGTTCAGTTGTGGTAGTTTTACCCGCATCAACGTGCGCGAAAATACCAATATTTCTGTATTTTGATAAATCAGTCATTGTTTTACTCTATTAATAGGATAGAAAATGCGCGCAGAGTATAACATAAACTGCCAATTGGTATATGCTTTGTTCTATTTTTGGATAGAATTTAGCCCAATTAGCCCCTGCTTACTTTCTGCTATGGCAAATTATAGACGAATTTACACAATTTCAAATACAAAGAATAGTGAAAATTCGTAATTATTATCGATTATAGCTCATCGAAGGCATCAATTGCCTCTGATAATTTCTTCACACCATGAATTTGCATGCCTTCAATACCGCCTTTAGGCATATTGGCAGCAGGAACAATCGCGCGTTTAAAACCATGTTTATAGGCTTCCATTAAACGCTCTTGTCCACTTGGTACTGGTCGAATTTCGCCAGCCAACCCGACTTCACCAAAAACCACTACATCTTTTGGTAATGGACGGTCTTTGAAACTGGATAATAATGCCATGATTAAAGCTAAGTCAGCACTGGTTTCTGCCACTTTGACACCACCAACAACGTTAACAAAAACATCTTGGTCGGCCATCTGTAACCCACCATGTTTATGAAGTACAGCAAGTAACATTGATAATCTATTTTGATCTAAGCCAACAGAGACACGGCGAGGATTTGATAATTGAGAATAATCAACTAGCGCTTGTATCTCTACAAGCAGAGGACGAGTTCCCTCCCAAACAACCATCACTGAGCTGCCTGATGTTTCTTCCTCTCCACGAGATAAGAAAATAGCAGAAGGGTTATTAACCTCTTTTAGTCCCTGCCCTGTCATGGCAAATACACCGAGTTCATTCACAGCGCCAAAGCGGTTTTTATTACAGCGTAATGTTCTAAAACGACTGTCAGCACTACCATCAAGCAATACTGAACAGTCAATAATATGCTCGAGAACTTTAGGCCCAGCTAATGTACCGTCTTTTGTTACATGTCCAACAAGAAAAATAGAAACATTATTTTGCTTTGCATAACGCGTTAGAGTGGTTGCTGACTCCCTCACCTGAGAAACACTGCCTGGGGAAGACTGCACATCATCAACATGCATAACCTGAATTGAATCAATAACCATTATTTTAGGTTTTTCTTTTTCTGCGATCTGGCAAATTTTATCAATACTGGTCTCAGATAACATTTTTAAATTATCTTTTGGCAACCCTAGTCGAGATGCTCGCATCGCTACTTGTTGAAGCGACTCCTCACCAGTGATATACAGGGTAGGCATGTGTGCGGCTAATTGACACATAGTTTGCAATAACAGCGTTGATTTACCAGCGCCAGGATTACCACCAATCAAAATAGCAGCTCCCGGAACAATGCCACCACCGAGTACCCTATCAAACTCTTTAAATGTAGTCGTAAACCTAGGGACTTCTTGCAGATCAATACTCGATAGAGATTGCACTGTCGATTCTATAGTAGAACCAGCATAACCACCTATTAACCGCTCGTTTCGAGCAACTTGAGGAGAAGCTGCCAATCTTACTTCTGTTATCGTGTTCCACGCCCCACAAGCACTACACTGCCCTTGCCAACGAGGGAAGTCTGCCCCACAATCATTACAAACGTAGGCTCGTTTTGCTTTTGCCATATATCACCGACATAAATATTATTAAAGTGATGGGTATTACTATTTAACTCATTAGTGTTAAATATTTTAGCAATTCTGCCGATAACCCCATTAGATTGTTATTACTGTACCAGAAATCATGCAGCAAGAAGAATATCAAAGCTACGTAGATCAACTTATCCCTGTCTTTGGCGAACCTGATTTTGAATTAGTTTGCGCTCAAGTTATGGCACATGAACACCCTTCTGTTCATTTAATCGTAAAGATTGAATTGAAGCGCATCATGACGCCTTGTAAAAAGAACATTGATTTACGTGGTCGAGTAAAAGGACAGTGCCATCAATATGAATTAGATGGTTATACTCACTGGCTGGATGATGTTGCCATTAATACTTACCATAAGACTATTGAGCGTTATGGTAGCTACACTGAAGGTGTATGGGCGGCATTAACTAACACAAGAAATAACTTTCGAGTTCTACATAAAAACAAAGAACTTATTGCTGCTGTTGATGGAAGTAACGACATCAACCTATTTAAAGCAAGATTAATTCGCTTTGGGCATTATTTAACGCGTAGTGAAAATCGATTACGTATGTCTACTCAAGTGACCGTTTTATTACCTAATGGTAATCTTATTCATGGCACAAGCAGCGATTTATCTTCTTCTGGTGCTCGAATTAAAGTACCAACTGCGTTTGAATATGGTTTAGGTCAGATTATCCAAGTCAGCTTCCCAAGTCTTGCAAAAGATACGGGAATCAAAGATCTTAATGGTGACTTTCCTTATCGCATACTTGGTATTCATGACAGCGAAGAAAATGACAGCTACCGTTGGTTACGCTTAAAAATGGAAGCAAATCATGATGTCATCGCGACAGCTATTGATGAGAAATTAAATAAAAATAAGCGCCGAACTCAACATGATCAAAAAGATCAAATAGTACGAGCTAGAACTCAAGGTTATGAACATTGTTTTTTAAAGCATACTACAAATATTCCTCTGTTCTTCTCTGGTGATAGCCTAAAGTACGCCGTAATCACAGAACACAATGAATCCCTTTGGAAGCATTGGCATGATGAAAAAAATCAGCCAGTCATCAATCATCTATTTAAAACTGAACGCATGCAGTTTTTAACCAAACCAGGATTAAAAGCCAGTCGCACGCATTTTTATAGCTTTAAACATGATCATGAAGATCGAGAGCTTTTCTATTCCATGATGTCATCAGAAGCAACTCAAGAAGAACGTCAGTTGTTTTGGCATATCGGCGCAAAAAGAAAAAGCTGGAAAGTGATACGTCTTTCACTATTTGAATTAGAGAAAGGCGATAAAGAAAGACTTCTCACAGTTGCTCCGGAGATGGAGGGCGTACTTTCGACTCTAACACACATGGGGATCTTAACGGAAATTAATCTTTCTGAAACACAGAAGGATTACCTACTAACGGATAAGCCAAGCCTTGAACCGAAAGCGTTAAATTCATATCGCCATCCTGTAACACCACTTTGTCAGGCGCATGCTTTATATTTTGACTCTGCTCCACGTCGAACAGAGCCAAGGTTCAATTATCAAACATTAATTACGTTATCTCACCCTAG
This sequence comes from Aliivibrio thorii, assembly GCF_057368585.1. Taxonomy (NCBI): domain Bacteria; kingdom Pseudomonadati; phylum Pseudomonadota; class Gammaproteobacteria; order Vibrionales; family Vibrionaceae; genus Aliivibrio; species Aliivibrio thorii. The sequence continues at coordinate 2,453,701 of NZ_CM170654.1, forward strand.
TTTTGGAGAGATAACAGGTAGAACTCTCGATATTTCAATTAATGGTTTATCTATTCTTTTGGATAAACCTGCATTGCTAACTAAAAAATCTGACGTAAAAATAACGTTTAATGATCTACAAAATCTAGACAAAAATACGCCATTAAGTCGTATTGGCTATCATGTATTGAAAGTCGCGTCTGATGGAAAAAACATTCAATTACATATTGAAGATAACCTACAAACTCAAAAGAGTAAGGCATTTTTAGGTCGCTTAATCCAACATAATATCGAAAGATTACCAATGGATTATGAACAACTGCCATCAATGGACATGCTAAGAATTATGCATCAATTGTTGTTAACAAAACTAACAACAACACCATTTTTTATTGAGAAAGATAATCATAAAATTAAAACCCGATGTATTGGGGTTAATTTTCCACTTAATCGATTAAATAAAATTTGGCAGCATTTAGGCGATGAACAAAGTTTAAACTTAGAACCCATTTTCAAATCAAGAGTGCAAAAACTACTGATTGAACCATTGAAAACACCAGCGAATCAACGATCTCATCATCATGAGATTTATATTGCTGTCGTAATAAAAGATGGAAAAATAAAATCCGTATTCACTCGAATGCTACAAGAGTTTTCATCGTATAATGACCGTTTGACTTTCATAAGGAAAGCCAAAGAACACGGTGAGTTTTTAGCAATTAGAGTAACAACTACTGCGGTTAAAAACCCATTGTCAACAACCTCTGAAATTGAACTAAGCCAACTAGCACAATATGCAATTCATTATGCAAGAGCGCTAGAAGATGAGTTATCAAGCATTGTGGGTTGTGGCGAAATAGCAGATATTACAGACGAAGTTCTTATCCGACTAGAACTAGGGTAACCCTTGAAAAGTGGAAGATTATTCAATAATTAAATGAATAATCTTCCACTTTAATAATCTACCAACTCAATTTTTTATTAAGTAGAAGGGATGCAGAAAGTATACAAGCAACGCCACCCAAATCAGCATGGCGCACTGCGGTTTGCGCTTGTTCTTGAACTTTTGGTTTTGCATGATAAGCGATCCCAAGCCCTGCGGCTTCCATCATTACTAGATCATTGGCACCATCGCCAACGGCAACGGTATTGCTTATCTCTATGTCATATTTATCCGCTAGTTCTACTAAAATTTCAGCTTTAGTTTCAGCACTTACAATTTCACCTAACACTTTTCCCGTAAGCTTACCGTCTATTATTTCTAGTTGATTTGATTGAGCATGAACTAGATTTAATTCTTCTTTTAGATAATCAGAGAAATAAGTAAAACCACCAGAAGCAATAGCTGGTTTCCAGCCCTGTTGATGCATGGTAGCTATAAGTTCTCTGATTTCAGGCATAAATGGGAGCGTTGATTTCACTTGAGCTAATATTGATTCATCAGCCCCTTCAAGAGTGCCTACACGCTGAAGTAAACTGTCTTTAAAATCGAGTTCACCTTGCATTGCTCGCTCTGTTACTTCAAATACTTGTTTACCTACACCAGCAAGCTTTGCAATCTCATCAATACACTCTATCTCTATAGCAGTAGAGTCCATATCAAATAAAATAATACCCGGCTTGGATAAATCTGGAATGTCTTTTATTTCAGCATAATCAAGTTCTAGAGCATCAAGAATCGTTTTGTGTTCAGAGGTTATTGCACCGGCTATAGCGGCGACTTCATAATGGCCAACTTTCCAAGTCGCTATGACTTTAGGTGACTCACCAACAAAGAAATCGATGTCTTGAAAATGTTCTGGGGACAAATGATATCCATACACTATCCAACCTATTTTTTTTATATCAAGTTGACTTATTTCTAGCGTTGATGAGAACCGCTTTAACAAAGGTATGTTTTTCTTAATTAACAGTGGAGCTATCGTATCCATGATTCGTATCCTTACTAATCCTATCTCAAAAATACCGATTGAAGAGCAGATGAGCAATAGTCAAACGACATAAACTGCTATTTTTTTTTAATTTGGGTATAATTCCGACACTCTAATTTCTCTGGTGCTAATTAATGTTGTCTCAAAATTTTGTCATCAAAGGTCTAATGTTACTTTCTCTTATGGCGTTCAGTTATTTCATCTTAATTAACAGTACAGTGATCAGTGACAGCAACCAAGTTATTCAAAATAAACAATTACAAGACCTAAGTCGAACTATGGCTCGCCAAGCCGCTCTTTTTTCTGTTGATAACATTAAACAAGATAATCATGAAGGATTACTATTATTAGCGAATAACTTAGCTAAAGAATCTTTAGTATTTGATGCCACTATTTATGATTCTGAAGGTGGTATTTTAGCTAAAAGTGATAACGCACTTACAGCATCTCAAATTACAGGCTTAAATACGCCACTATCAATTGATGGGATTGGTCGACAACAACTGATTGAACCGATTGTCAAAAATGACCATTTACTGGGATTTTTAAGAATTACCTTTGAGAAATCAACCTTAACAGGCTTTGCTAACCATCACTATCGCAAAAGTGACCGTTTGATGTTTGGTATGCTAGCAATAAGTTTGGTCTCTGGAATGCTTATTATGGCTTTACTTCGAAAACGTAAAAATTCGAGCAAGCCTATTACTACCTTATTTGGTGGGAAATCATAAAAAGAAAGGCGGTGAAGTTACCTTCATCGCCTTTTTTACATCTAAACGTTTTGGTTATACGTATTATTTGTCGCCAAGTAGGACTGAATCTAATGCGATTAACATCATCTCATCAAACGTTGTAGCACGCTCATCAGAAGTAGTTTGCTCACCAGTCTTAATGTGATCTGATACGGTACAAATTGCCAGTGCTTTTGCACCATATTCTGCAGCAACACCGTACATGCCAGCCGCTTCCATCTCTACACCTACGATGCCATATTTGTCCATTAGGTCAAACATGCTTGGATCTGGCGTATAGAACAACTCAGCAGAGAAAAGGTTACCTACTTTTACATCGATACCACGTGCTTGAGCAGCTAATTCTGCGTTACGAACCATTTCATAATCAGCAATCGCTGCAAAGTCATGATCTTTAAAACGAATGCGGTTCACTTTTGAATCAGTACATGCGCCCATACCGATAACAACATCACGTAGTTTGATGCCATCATTCACAGCACCACAGCTGCCTACACGGATCACTTTTTTAACGCCAAAATCTTTTACTAATTCAGTCATGTAAATAGAACATGATGGAATGCCCATGCCATGGCCCATAACAGAAATCTTACGACCTTTATAAGTCCCGGTAAAACCATACATATTACGTACATCGCACACTTGAACTACATCGTCTAAAAAAGTTTCAGCAATATATTTTGCACGGATTGGGTCTCCAGGCATCAGTACTACGTCTGCAAAATCACCCATTTCAGCATTAATATGTGGAGTAGCCATAAGTTTATATCCTTTCTTTTAACTTTAAATAGAAAAAAGCAGTAGAGAGGGCCCTACTGCTTATCATTTTTATAGGAAAGATTTTCCATATTCCATATCAGAGGTTTCAAAGTACTCTGCTAAGGTTTGACCAATATCTGCAAATGTATCACGACGCCCTAATGAGCCAGCAGGTACTTTATGACCATAAACAATCACTGGGATATGTTCACGTGTATGATCGGTTCCCGGCCATGTTGGATCACAACCGTGATCCGCTGTTAGAATAAGAAGATCATCTTCTTTTAGCATATCCATGATCTCAGGAAGACGACCATCAAAATATTCTAACGCTGCAGCATAGCCAGCAACATCACGACGGTGGCCATACGCTGAATCGAAATCGACAAAGTTAGTAAATACGATAGTGTTATCACCTGCTGTTCCAATCGCATCTTTAGTCGCATCAAACAGTGCAGGAATACCTGTCGCTTTGGTTTTTTGAGTAATACCACAACCTGCGTAAATATCAGAGATTTTACCAATTGAATGAACGTGGCCGTTCCTCTCTTCAACTAATTTTTGCAGTACAGTCGTTGCAGGTGGCTCTAATGATAAATCACGACGATTACCTGTACGCTCAAATTTACCTTTGCCTTCACCAACAAATGGACGCGCAATTACACGGCCAATGTTGTAATCAGCAAGCTCTTCACGAGCAATCTGACAAAGCGTTAGCAAATTATCTAAACCAAATGTCTCTTCATGACAGGCAATTTGGAATACTGAATCGGCAGAGGTATAGAAAATAGGCATGCCTGTTTTCATGTGCTCTTCGCCCAAATCATCAAGTACTTGAGTTCCTGATGCATGGCAGTTACCTAGGTAACCAGAAAGATTTGCACGAGCAAGAATTCGATCAGTCAGTTCTTTAGGGAAGCTGTTTGTTTTATCAGAAAAGTAACCCCAATCAAACAATACTGGAACACCGGCGATTTCCCAGTGACCTGAAGGCGTATCTTTACCTGAAGACAATTCAGCCGCATGGCCGTAAGCACCAATGATCTCAGCGTTCGCATCTAAACCTGCTGCAAATTGACCTGTTGATTCTTTACCCGCCATCGCTAAACCAAGCTTAGAAAGGTTCGGAAGAGTTAAAGGTCCTTGACGATTACTGTTGTCAGCTAGGCCTTTATCACACTGCTCAGCAATATGACCCATAGTATCTGAACCTACATCGCCAAATTTTTCAGCGTCGCCTGCGGCACCGATACCAAATGAATCTAGTACTAAAATTATTGCACGTTTCATGTTTTCTTCCTTACACATCTTCAGGGCGAATTGTGCGATAAACTTCCGGAGTCATTTCTGGTTGTTCATCACTAATCACGATTGCTGCTTTTACCGCATCCGCTGCTTGTTGCCATTGTTCTTCACTGCGAGCATGGATCATCGCTAGTGGTTGTTCTGTATCTGCTGTTTGACCAAGACGGATCATATCACTTAAACCAACCGCATAATCAATAGTATCGGTTGCAACACGACGGCCACCGCCCATACCTACAACTGCCATACCCAAATCACGAGTATCCATTACATTAACGAAACCGGCTTTATCTGCAAATACAGGTTTAATAATTTGTGCGCTTTCTAAGTGGTTATCGTAATTTTCAATAATGTCACTTGGACCACCAAGACCAAATACCATTTTACCAAAGCATTCTGCTGCTTTGCCATTATCTAATACCGTTTGTAATTTAGCTCGAGCTTCTTTTTCATCTTTTGCTAAGTTAGCAATTACTAGCATCTCAGCACATAGTGCCATCGTTACTTCGTATAAACGAGGATTACGATATTCACCCGTTAAGAAACGAATCGCTTCACGTACTTCTAATGCATTACCGGCTGTAGAGGCCAATACTTGGTTCATATCAGTAAGCAGTGCAGTTGTCTTAGTTCCAGCTCCATTTGCTACTGCTACGATAGATTTTGCTAACTCTTCAGATGCTTCGTAAGTTGGCATAAATGCACCAGAACCGACTTTAACATCCATTACTAACGAGTCTAAACCTGCCGCTAATTTCTTAGATAAGATAGAGGCCGTGATCAATGAAATATTATCAACAGTTGCTGTTACATCACGAGTGGCATACACACGTTTATCAGCAGGAGCTAAATCACCTGTTTGGCCAATAATCGCCACACCCGCTTCTTTGGTTACTTTTCCAAAAATCTCATTGCTTGGCATAATATTGTAACCAGCAATTGATTCTAGTTTATCCAATGTACCACCAGTGTGACCTAAGCCACGACCAGAGATCATTGGAACATAGCCACCACACGCAGCAACCATAGGACCAAGCATTAATGAAGTCACGTCACCAACGCCACCTGTTGAATGTTTGTCAACAATAGGTCCGTCAAAGTTCATGTGACTCCAATCAATCACCATTCCTGAATCACGCATTGCACAGGTTAATGCGATACGTTCAGGCATTGTCATTTCATTAAAATAAATCGCCATAGCAAACGCTGCGATTTGTCCTTCCGACACGGTATTATTTGCAACACCTTGAATAAAGAAGTTAATTTCTTCTGTTGTTAGTACTTTATTGTCACGTTTTCTGCGAATAATCTCTTGTGGTAGATACATTAGTGCCTCCCCAATCTTGGTTGGGTAATTTAATATAAGTAGGGTTGAGGTAGGTGAGACGGTAATGCCTCACCTAAGTCGATTTATTTTTTAGCTATAAATCAAGTAACGAGAAACTAGTAAGCAGTTGGATCTGCTGTTTCTTCTGTCACTTCTAATGTATTCAAAAGATTAGTCAGTAGGCTTGAAGCACCAAAACGGTAGTGCATGTTATCAGCCCAATCGCCACCTAAAATATCATCAGCCATTGCTAGGTATGCTTGTGCATCTTCAGCAGTACGAACGCCGCCAGCAGGCTTAAAGCCAACTGTTTTAGCTACGCCCATATCACGAATTACTTCTAGCATCATGCGTGCGTATTCAGGTGTTGCGTTAACTGGCACTTTGCCTGTTGATGTTTTAATGAAATTAGCGCCTGCTTCAATACAGATTTGAGAGGCTTTTTTGATCAATACTTCTTCTTTTAGCTCACCCGTTTCGATGATTACTTTAAGCAGAACATCACCACACGCTTCTTTACACTGTTTAACCAGTTCAAAACCAACTGTTTCGTCACCAGCAATCAATGCACGGTATGGGAATACCACATCAACTTCATCTGCGCCGTAAGCAACAGCGGCTTTCGTTTCTGCAACTGCGATAGCGATATCGTCATTACCGTGTGGGAAGTTAGTTACTGTTGCGATACGCACTTCTGGTGTGCCTTGCTCGCGCAGCGTTTTCTTAGCGATAGGAACGAAACGTGGGTAAATACAAACTGCTGCGGTATTGCCTACTGCTGTTTTTGCATTTTTACAAAGTGCAATTACTGCTTCGTCTGTATCATTATCGTTAAGCGTCGTTAAATCCATTAATTGTAATGCACGTAGTGCCGCTGCTTTTAAATCGCTCATTGTTATCTCCAAAATAGAATAAATTCTTTGATAGTTTTGCTGTTCATATATTTAAGTTCAACAGCAAATGAGCGGACTTGATTCCCTGAAGACTTGAGCAAAACAACGCTCAATCAATATCCATTTTGCCGCCAGTACTTACTCATGAAATGAATAAATACCGCTTTAACGTCTCATCATGAGACACCGTTGAAACATGATTCATCTTATCAATACTTCGTCAGAGGCACTAGTGAAACCATGTTTCCATATAAAGACACTTAGATTATGAAAAGAAACGCTCAATAATCCATTGATACCCCACAGCGCCAAGATAAACACCGACGATACCCATAACGCCAGATAATACTGGAGGTGCCGGAATTGGTAATTTAATTGCTGAAAAAACAACACCAACAATCAAACCAGCAAAGACTGATAACAAAACTTCATTCAACATAATCCACTCTCAAGTTACTTTTTGTGTATGCATTAAATGTAGTTTAGTTTTCAAACTCTAACAGTCTTTCTCCTTGCTATGGGTCTCATTATATCAAGATTAACCCAAGGGAATGTTTCTAGCTGGTAACGCAATCGGTTTGCATCTCAAACTTTTTGCATAAAAAATGTGAAATGCATTTATTCCCACATCACTAATTTTAATTTAATAACAAGCATAAAAAAACCCGCAATAAATGCGGGTTTTTAGGTATCTAACTTACTTTATAACGATTATAGAGATAAGAATAGACCTGCGATTGTTGCAGACATTAGGTTTGATAATGTACCAGCAGCAACAGCTTTCATACCCATCTTAGCGATGTCATGACGACGTTCAGGAGCAAGACTACCTAAACCACCAAGTAAGATTGCTACAGAAGAAAGGTTAGCAAAACCACATAGTGCGAATGAAATGATTGCTTTCGTCTTCTCAGACATTTCAACGCCAGTTTGTGCAACTAACATGCCGCCATCAGCAACGTCTTTTAGGTAAGGTGCAAAGTTTAAGTAAGCAACGAATTCGTTAACTACTAATTTTTGACCTAAGAACGAACCTGCAACTGTCGCTTCTTCCCACGGCACACCGATTAAGAAAGCAACTGGCGCGAATACGTAACCAAGAATAAGCTCTAGCGTAATTTCTGGCATACCGAACCAACCACCAACACCACCTAGGATACCGTTGATTAGCGCGATTAGACCGATGAAAGCAAGAAGCATTGCACCTACGTTTAACGCAAGTTGCATACCTGTTGCAGCACCTGCAGCAGCAGCATCGATTACGTTAGCTGGCTTGTCATCGCCTTTTTGCTCTAAAGCATCAAATTGATCAACAGGCGTTTCTGTTTCTGGTTTCATGATTTTAGCAAACAGAAGGCCACCTGGTGCAGCCATGAATGATGCCGCGATTAAGTACTCTAGAGGAACGCCCATAGAAGCATAACCAGCAAGTACACCACCAGCAACAGAAGCTAGACCACCACACATTACTGCAAACAATTCAGATTGAGTCATTTTTGGAATGAATGGACGAACTACTAGAGGCGCTTCTGTTTGACCTACGAAAATATTCGCAGTAGCAGATAGAGATTCCGCACGAGAAGTGCCTAGTGCTTTTTGAAGAGCTCCCCCTAAGAAGTTGATAACTACTTGCATGATTCCTAAGTAGTAAAGAACCGCTGTTAGTGAAGCGAAGAATACGATGACAGGAAGAACACGCAGTGCGAAGATGAAACCGCCGCCGCCAAATAATTCAAACATTTTACCCGATACTAGGCCACCGAATAAGAATTCGATACCAGTGTTACCGTAGTTTATTACATTAGCAACCGCTTCAGATGCACCTAAAAGTACATCACGCCCCACTGGTACATAAAGTATGAATGCACCTAAAAGAAATTGAATGGCAAAAGCGCCACCGACAGTACGTAGATTGATTGCTTTGCGGTTATCAGATAGAAGTACTGCAAAAGCAAGCAGTGCTACAATCCCAACCAAGCTCATTAACAGGCTCATAGTTAAAAGTTTCCCTAAAATTGATTGTTGGCGTGTTTCAAATTAGCGGGGGCGATTATACTCACTGAAGCACCTATAAAGTAATGCTGTTGTCACATATTCGCCGTCCGTACATCATGCATTCACTCATAATTGTGAGCTTTATCACTAGTTAAAATCTAAAGATTCATCAATTGCACCTAAAGTAATGACAAATAACTCAAATCCCAAACAAAGAGGTGGTATTTTTATAAACAACATTTGCAATCGATTGCTTTGATTCTTTTCTAATCACAGATAAATAATCGCACAAATTTGCGACTTTATCTGGCGTATTTATCTTGCCTTGAAATCCACTCAATGGCATATCAGGAGAATCAGTTTCGAGTAAAATCTTATCAAGTGGAATTTGAGCTATTGCATTCTTTGTCTTAATGGCTCGTTCATAACTGATCACCCCACCAACACCGATATAAAACCCTAGTTGAATGAACTGTTCTGCTTGTTGAAAGCTACCACTAAAACCATGGATAACTCCTCCTTTTTTTAATTTCATCCCTCGTAATATTTTTAAAATAGCATCGTGACTTTTTCGACTGTGGATAATTAAAGGAAGTTGATACTGCTTAGCTAGTAAACACTGCTCTCGAAACACATAAATTTGGGCCTCCCTATCACAGTCAGGGGCCCAGAAATCTAAGCCGCACTCACCAATAGCAACACATTTCTCTCGGTGCTCTTGCAAGGATTGCTTTAAAAGATCAATCTCATTCTGATAATCATTAGAAATAAATAGAGGATGAATACCCAATGCATAATAAATCGATGAATGTTGTTGCGATAACGACAGAACACGAACCCAATTCGATTTATTTACACTAGGGACAATAAACTTAATTACGCCTTTCTCTTGAGCTTTTTGAAGGTAATAAGATTCATTGTCAGCAAACGGAGAGAAGTCTAAATGACAATGAGAGTCGATAAATTCAACGGACATCACTCATCCTCTTTCTTATATGGCATACAACTACGTTTATTCTCAGGCGTTAAACCAAGAGAGTTGCACCAAGCATCATACTTTTTTATCCATTGCTTAATTACATCCCACATAAAAGATCCTTATTATTTTTATATCGACAACATCAACTTAGCTTAATTACTTCTCAGATAACTATAGATACAAAAACGGAGTCCGTTAAGACTCCGTTGTTTATTTTTTAATGATCACACAAATTAGTGTTCACGTGTTGCTCTAAATTGAACATCAGGGAAACGCTCAGATGCTAAATTCAAATTAACCATTGTAGGTGCAATATACGTTAAGTTATTGCCACCATCTAACGCTAGGTTAGTTTGGTTTTTACGTTGGAAGTCATCCATCATCTTACCGTCAGTACATTCAACCCAACGAGCCGTTGCTACACTGATACCTTCATAGATTGCTTCTACGTTATATTCAGATTTCAAACGAGAAACAACCACATCAAACTGAAGTACACCAACCGCACCTACAATCAAATCATTGTTTTGTAGTGGACGGAATACTTGTACCGCGCCTTCTTCAGAAAGTTGAACAAGACCCTTAAGCAATTGCTTTTGCTTTAATGGATCTTTTAGGCGAATACGACGGAACAGTTCAGGGGCAAAGTTTGGAATACCTGAGAATTTTAAACTCTCACCTTGTGTGAATGTATCACCGATTTGAATCGTACCGTGGTTATGTAGACCGATAATATCACCCGCATACGCCGTCTCAGCACGAGAGCGATCTCCTGCCATGAAGGTTACTGCATCAGAAATACTAACGCTCTTACCTGTACGAACGTGGTTCATTTTCATACTTTGAGTATAAGTACCTGACACGATACGCATAAAAGCTATACGGTCACGGTGCTTAGGATCCATGTTTGCTTGGATCTTAAATACAAAGCCTGAGAATTTTTCTTCTGTTGCTTCAACTGGACGCTCTACTGCTTCACGTGTTTGTGGAGCTGGAGCCCAATCGGTTAGACCTTCTAGCATATGGTCAACGCCAAAGTTACCTAGTGCAGTACCAAAGTAAACAGGTGTTAACTCACCAGCAAGGAAAAGTTCAAGATCAAATTCAGGGCAAGCACCCATCACTAATTCTAACTCTTCACGTACGCTTGCAGCCAATTCGGCACCAACCGCTACATCTAACTCAGGGTTATCAAGACCTTTAATTGTACGAACTTCTTGAATTTCATGGCCATGGCCTGATTCATATAAGATCGTTTCATCACGATGAATGTGATAAACACCTTTAAATTCTTTACCACAACCAATCGGCCATGAAATAGGAGCACAAGCCATTCCTAGCTCGCTTTCTACTTCATCAAGCACTTCCATTGGGTCACGTACTTCACGGTCTAATTTGTTCATAAACGTAACGATAGGTGTATCACGTAGGCGTGTTACTTCCATCAATTTACGAGTACGATCTTCGACACCTTTAGCGGCATCGATAACCATTAGGCATGAATCTACTGCCGTTAGTGTACGGTAAGTATCTTCCGAGAAATCTTCGTGTCCAGGAGTATCAAGAAGGTTAACAAGACAACCATTAAATGGAAATTGCATTACCGACGTAGTTACCGAGATACCACGTTCTTTTTCCATTTCCATCCAGTCTGATTTTGCGTGCTGGTTTGAACCACGACCTTTTACGGTACCCGCTTTTTGAATCGCGTTTCCGAATAATAATACTTTTTCAGTAATGGTTGTTTTACCCGCATCCGGGTGAGAAATGATGGCAAACGTTCTGCGTTTACCCACTTCTTGTAAAAAAGACATAAGCGTTGATAATCCTGTAAGATTTCAGAAAGGATGTAAATTAGGCGAGATTATACTCAAAGACGTTCATTATCTAAAGCGCCGAATTAAAAGAATATATAACTCATGATAATGGCGTCTTCCTTACCATTAGCTGTTGGGTAGTAATCGTGGCGTCGAGTCACTTCATTAAACCCTTCAGATTCATACAAAGAAATTGCTTTTACGTTACTTTCGCGTACCTCAAGCCAAGCAGACTCTGCACTTTGCTCCATACACATATCTATAAAAAACTCAGTCAATTTACGACCAAATCCTTTTCTTTGATATGCAGGATCAATAGCAATATTAAGTAAAGTAACCTCTCCCACCACGTTTTGAGCATAAAAATAGCCCACAACTTGATCGTTTTCTAACATCACTCGATGTTGTGCACAACGACTATTTAGATCTCGGATCATCGATTCTGCCCAAGGGTGCGAATGTGCCGCTCTTTCAATTCGCCAAATATCATCTAGATGAGAATCAGAAATGCATTGAATATTAATCGTCATAAGAACAAATTTGTCGCCATAAATCGCGTCGTGATTGAGTATTGGTGTGCATATCAAATAAAGGAGGTGAGCTTAATGTTTGCACGCCTTCTAACTCAGTAATAGGGACACCTGAAAACCAACACCATTTTAAATGGTGTTCAGCTACATATTCTAACGACTCAGAAGGAAGAAATAACGCCTGCTCTGGTAAGAGTTTCATACTCGCAAGAACTTTACCAAATAGGAAAGCATCACGCTCAGTAGGAACAGAAGAAGCGATAAATAATAACTGACAAGTTTCAGACAATGATATTGTACTGTTTTTTAATGCTGCGAAATATTCAGTTTGTCTGACTTGCCAAACAGAAATATCCATTTCATTTAAAAACTGTAACGCTTGTTTTGGCATCTCAATTCACCTGTCAATTTAAGGGTTGGGATATTACCAATATTCTAGAACGGATGCCACTTGAAGTGTCTTAAATAATAAACAGTTCGTTGATTTTACACCCACCTGACTTTGGCATGTATTCATCTTATAGACTCTTCAGCCCTTTTGATTTTAGGCTATGTAGATGAAAAAAAAACTACTTACAGTTGCTGGTATTTGTTCATTACTGGCAATTCTATTACTGGTCTTACTCATTAATGTTATGTCGTTAAATTCTGCTTATGCTAGTGAAAATGAATGGGTTTTAATTAGCGATAAAGTGGTTAATTTTGAACAAGAAGCAGATACCGTCGAACCCATTGCTTTTATTAGTCAAAGAGCATTTTCGAAAATAAAAATAAAATGTATTCAAGGTGCTGTAAATATTAAAAGTATAAACGTCACAATGAGTGATGGTTCAAATAAAAAACTAAAAACAGTAGATAATTTGACGAAAGGAATGTCAACAAGAGCCTATACACTTCCAAGCTCAGACACCGCAAAGTTTGACCGACTAGGGCTAGAATATAGAAGTAGGGGTAATCTTACTTTAAATGCAGCAGGAGTCGTCAAAAAAGCAAAAATAGAAGTTTGGGGATTAAAATGATAGTTTAAAAATGAATGCTCATTATTGAAATGAGCATTTTATTAATACGTTACAATAAATCAAATTCAGGACAATATTCAATAAGGCCTGCTTTTCCTTCAAGAAATTCAGGAGAGCACGCTTTTATCATAAATGCACCTTCAGGTGCTTCCCACTTGCACTTCATATTGTATTGATTCGCAGACTCAAAACCAAAGCGATGGTAATAAGCGGGGTCACCTAATACTACCGATACTGGATAACCAAGCTCCGCTAGGGTTTCTAATCCTTCATTCACTAAAGACTGAGCTATACCTTGTTTCTCAAATTCTTTTTTTACACACAAAGGCGCAAGCCCTTGCCAATTAAAATCATCACCGTTAAGCGTTACTGGGCTAAAAAGGCAATGGCCAATCACTTCACCGTCATCGGTACACGCAACTAACGACAATGTTAAATGACTATTTTCACGTAAAGACATCACTAACTGAGCTTCTGCTTCAGTCTCAAATGTCTCACGAACCAATAGATCAATCGTTAAAATATCCGCAGGAGCTTCAGTTCTAATAAGCATTTATCGTCTCTTTCGCTTCAGGCTTTTGCAAACCTTGTTGGACAAAATTAGCCAACGTCATTAATGCTTGGTTTAAAGGTTTTGGTAATGAATCAAGCTCAACACTGTCCATTAAGTTTTTCACTTCAAGCCCAAGCTCTGTATCACCTTCAATTTTTAGGCGTCGTTGAAAAAACAAAGTGTCAGGATCTTCTTTACGGCCAGCAATTAAAATTAAATCATTCAGCGGACCACTAAAGCTAACATCTTCTTTTTCAGCTTTATTGGAGACTATCAGTTTTTCATCTTGATAACTGATAAACCAGTGCAATTCGAGATCAAGAATTGAAACTTTTAACCACTTATCTTCCAAAAATTCAAAATCACCATCTTCAAGTGCTTCGTGAAAGACTTGTTTTAATCCTTCGAGTAATACCTTTTGTTGCATTGAAACAGGAACTAATTTTGCAGGTACTTTGAGAACTGATGCTGCATTTTCTACTAGTTTTGAACGAATTTGATTAATCACGCTTAATTTCCATTACATTTGGTCGATAACTGTAAGCAAGTATAAATTGATTGTCCGATATCTAACCTGTTTCTTATCAAAAAAAGTACTTATTACAATTTAGGGTAGAAAATAGGGATTCATTCAATGTATATTTTATCGTTCGACTTATAAATACTAATAATTATTACTAATTCTGGAAGTTATTTGTCTTCTTTACTAAAAAGCGGTAACACTATGTCACTTTCTCAAATACAACATTGGCTTCCTTTGCTAACAGATAACAGTCCATTTCTGTTTGCTATTTTGGACACGGACCATAACTACGTTACCGTTAATAATCGTTACTGTGAGATCAGTGGATTAAACCGGGAAGAATTATGTGGACGTTCTGACTCTGAGGTTTTAGGCGCACATTTTTATGCCTCTCTCAGACCTTATTATTGCCGAGCCTTAAATGGTGAAAAAATTGAAGCTGAAATCACGTTAGACGACCATCGTTTTGATACCAGTCTTCATTTTAGTTTGTTCCCAATAGAGCAAGACAATAACACTTACATTGTCTTTCATGCCGTAGATACCTCTGAGCGCCAGCAATTACTTAATTCTTTAAAAGAAAGTGAATCAAAATACCAAAAATTAACAGAGCTTCTTAATGATTCTGTCTTTTTAATTGAAGGCGACATCATTGTTTCTGCTAATACTGCATCAGCAAAGATGCTTGGTTTTAATAAACCAGCCGAATTTATTGGCGAAAGTATTGAACAACTATTAATTTCAAGTAATAAAACCCACTCTCTATCTGAAGTCATTGCTAATTTAGCCTCAGAACAACAACTCACAGTAAGAACGACTGTCAATTGTGGCATTCAAGCTGAGTTACTCTTAACCGTTGAAAAAACACTTATTTTAGGCAGCCCTGCTCACCTTGTTATTTTAAAAGAACATAAGAAACAACTTGCAACAACCAATCAAATGGCAGTTTCTCAAGTTGATTTACTGACAGGGATATATAACCGACACGGCTTTACTCATGTCATAGAAAAGATGATAAAAGAAAACATTCCTTTTTTCATGCTCTACTTAGACATTGATAACTTCAAGAATATTAATGATTCTTTAGGCCACCACATCGGCGATCGTGTATTAAAAGAGATCTCGACTCGTCTACAAAAGCTATTACCAAAACACGCCATTGTTGGGCATTTAGGTGGCGATGAATTTGGCATCCTATTTCCAAAGCCTGAACATAACCAAATTCTTGACCAACTCTCAGATAAAATCATCAAGTTAATCAATCAACCTTTTGACTTAGTTCACTTCTCTAAACGATTAGCTTGCTCTATTGGTAGCGTTCAATACCCTATTGATGGGACTGATGCTCGTAGCTTATTACAAAACGCTGATACCGCTATGTATGAAGCAAAAGATCGTGGCCGAAACCGTTTGATTAAATTCCACGACCAAATGAACAAAGAAGCAAGAATGCGATTATGGCTAGAGATCGAACTTCAAAAGGCATTGCAAAATAATGGATTAGAAGTGTGGTACCAACCAAAAGTCAGTGCCCGTGATTTTAGAATTAATGGCGCAGAAGCGCTTGTTCGATGGAAACATCCTGTAGAGGGTTACATCAGTCCTGCTCGCTTTATCCCTGTAGCTGAACGCTCTGGTTTAATTGAAACCTTAGGCAAAGTGGTAATGCGTGAAGTTTTCCAAACGGTAAAAGAATGGAAAATTCAAGGGATCTTGCCTGGCCGAATCGCGATTAATTTATCTCCGGCACAATTCGGTAACCCTCAATTAATTGAATACATGGAACGGCTACTAAAAACAACTCAAGTAGACCCTAATTGCATCACTTTAGAGCTGACAGAAAGTGCCGTAATGAGCGATGGTGAACACGCGATTCAAATGCTTGATGCAATTAAGAAATTAGGTTTTACACTCTCTATCGATGATTTCGGTACTGGCTATTCTTCATTAGCCTATCTTGCTCGTTTCCCACTTGATGAATTAAAAATTGACCGTGGCTTCATTAGTGAAATTGACACATTACCGAAACAAATTACCATTATAGAAAATGTCATAAACTTAGGTAAAAACCTAAACATGGATATCGTAGCAGAAGGTGTTGAAACAAGACAACAAGCAATGCTTCTCTCTAGTTTAAACTGTGATTCCATTCAAGGATTCCACTTCTACAAACCTCAACCGAAACATGAGATTGAATCGTTATTAGTACAAAATAAACGTTCAAGATAATCAAATAATAGAGGGTTTAACACCTAGAATAAAACTACTTCTTTCTAGGTATTACAGCCTCTTAAATAGCAATAATTAGCATTTAACCCTACTCAACTACAACTCTTTATTTAAGTAACAAAACAACTAAAAACCTGCCTTAAATCAAGTTTCAAAATTATCTTATCATTATCATAGAGCATCAGATTTTTGTAACTAGGTATTCTTATGGAACTCCTCTGCCCAGCTGGTAACTTACCTGCTCTAAAAACCGCCATTGATTGCGGTGCCGATGCCGTTTATATCGGTTTTAAAGACGATACAAATGCTCGCCATTTTGCAGGCTTAAACTTTACAGGTAAAAAACTTGAAAAGGCAGTGCAATACGTTCATGACAACAATAAGCATATTCACGTTGCTTTAAATACATTTGCTCATCCAGATGGATTTAGCCGTTGGACAAAAGCGGTGGATAATGCGGCAGCAATGGGAATTGACGCATTAATCATTTCAGATATTGGCGTATTAGAATATGCCGCAAACGCATACCCAGATTTAGAGCTACACTTATCCGTTCAAGCTTCGGCTACCAACGTTGCTGCGATTGATTTCTATAAGAAAAATTTCAATATTAAACGTGTAGTTTTGCCACGAGTTCTTTCAATCCATCAGGTAAAGCAACTATCGCGTAACTTAACTTCTGATGTTGATTTAGAGGTGTTTGCGTTTGGTAGCTTATGTATCATGTCTGAAGGTCGTTGTTACCTATCCTCATACATGACGGGTGAATCACCAAATACGGTTGGTGCTTGCTCTCCAGCTAAATATGTTCGCTGGCAAGAAACAGAAAATGGTCTAGAATCTCGTTTAAATAACATTCTTATTGACCGCTACGGTAAAGGTGAAAACGCAGGTTACCCTACCCTTTGTAAAGGTCGCTTCGATGTAGAAGGAAAAACATTCCATGCATTAGAAGAGCCTACAAGCTTAAACACCTTATCTCTGGTTCCTGAACTATTTGCTGCTAATGTGGCATCAGTGAAAATTGAAGGCCGTCAACGCAGCCCTGCATACGTAGAGCAAGTCACTCGCACTTGGCGTGCTGCGATTGATCGCTGCAAATCAACCCCTGAAAGTTATTCTGTTGAACCTAAATGGGATGCGACATTAGCAAACGTATCAGAAGGGACTCAAACGACCCTTGGTGCTTATCATAAGAAGTGGCAATAGGAGAACATCATGAAATACTCATTAGGTCCACTCTTATACTTTTGGTCTAAAGAAAACATTGAATCTTTTTATCAAAAAGCGATAAACAGCGAAACTGACATTATTTATTTAGGCGAGAGTGTTTGTTCAAAACGCCGAGAAATGAAACCTAAAGACTGGTTTGCGATTGCCAAAGATATTTCAAGTTCAGGCAAGCAAGTTGTACTTTCAACCATGGCGTTGTTAGAAGCTCCAAGTGAAGTCAATGCGATGAAAAAATACATTGATAACGGTGATTTCATTATTGAAGCTAACGATGTATCTGCGATTCAATTGGCTTCAGAAAGTAAAGTTCCTTTTGTCGTCGGTCCTGCAGTTAACTGTTACAACGCTCAAACGCTCAATTTATTTTTAAAACAGGGTATGACTCGTTGGTGTATGCCCGTTGAGTTATCTCGTGAGTGGCTACAGAATGTTCTACTTCAATGCGATGATTTAGGCATTAAGGGAAAATTTGAAACTGAAGTATTCAGTTATGGCTATCTGCCATTAGCCTATTCTGCTCGATGCTTTACTGCTAGAGCTGAAAATAAACCAAAAGATGAATGCGGGACTTGTTGTATCAAATACCCTAATGGTATTACGGTTAACAGCCAAGAAGGACAAGAAGTCTTTACATTAAACGGAATTCAAACTCAATCAGGCTACTGCTATAACTTAATCAATGACTTACCAAGCATGAATGAACTAGTTAATGTGGTTCGTTTAAGTCCATTAAGCGTTGAAACATTCAGTGAAGTCTCTAAGTTTAAAGCTAATGAAGCCAGTACTGAAAAATTTGCATTAAAAGATGCACGTCAATGCAATGGCTATTGGCACAACATTGCAGGGTTAGATGTTCAAATTTAATTCATATGTACTGTAAATAAAAAAAAGCCCTTACTTACTTTAAGTCAGGGCTTTTGATTCAAAAAATAATCTCAATTTATTCGCTTAGCGCTTCTTCTTTTAACGCTTCTTTTTCAATACCTTCAGATACAGCAGTTTCTTTAGCTTCTAATGCTTGCTGCTCTTTTATTTTCTGTTCTTGTAATTCACGTAATGATTGATAGATCTTTCCTAATTCAACAAACGAATAGCGGTGCTCAACAAATTCATAGACATTACCTGCCATTGCTAATTTATACAGAGCAATTGCACTTGGGTAATCACCATCATGCTGGTAGCCTTTCGCTAAATAAAAATAACCTTCGGTTAATTTCTGAGCTAACTCCACGTTATTACGAGTCGTGGTTAGTAACTTATTAAAAAACTCATCTTCAGTTGTCTCTTTTAGAATCAGGCCTGCAAGATCCCACCCAAAATCATCATCTGTACGTTGTTGATATTGAACTTTGAATTCTTCCGTTGCCGCTAATGGGTCAACTTCAAGGCCAATCCAATATAACCAAATCGCACGATAAGGGTCTGTTGGCGCATCATTATAATGCTTTCTTGCTATCTCATACGCTTGGTCATAACGTTCACCATAATAAAGAGCAATCGCTAAATTTCGCTCTGCAAATTGATTACTAGGATCAAGTTCTAATGCTGAATCTAACGCTTCATAAGCCCCATCAAAATCAGTATTCTGCGTGTAATACACACCCAAAATATTAAATACATCACTTTGATCTGGCTTCAAGTTTAAAGATTGAGTGAAATCAACACGAGCTAAATCACGTAATCCCAGACTATCATTAATTAACCCGCGTTCATAAAACATTTTAGCTCGGGTTATATCATCAACATCTGGACGCAGTAATAGTTGATCCAAACGAGAGCGTTGTATCTCCTGCTGAATACTTGCTTGCAAAGGTACCGCCATTGGAGGGGAAACCCATCCAGAAGTGTTACTTGTTGATGCACAACCTGATAACACCATAACTACGCCAACTAAGGCTACTCGAATCCAATTCACTCATTTTCTCCTATGATAAGCTGACTTCTTCTAACTGTAGTTAAAAGAAAAGGGAGCATTTCTGCTCCCTTTATAACACGCTTTATATTAAAAGACTGTAATCAATAAGATTATTCTGCGTCTTTTGCTTCAGCAGCAGGTGCTGGGTTTAGCTCAGCATTTGCTTCTTTAATACTTAGACGAATACGGCCTTGACGGTCGATTTCTAGTACTTTAGTTTTCACTTCTTGACCAACTTGTAGGTGATCAGCCACTTTCTCTATGCGCTCTTCAGCGATTTGAGAAATGTGTACTAGACCTTCTTTAGGACCAAGAACCGTTACGAACGCACCGAAATCTACGATACGCATAACTTTACCTGTGTAGATCTTACCCACTTCAACTTCAGCAGTAATTTCTTCGATACGACGGATAGCTTCTTTAGCAGCAGCACCTTCAGTCGCAGCGATTTTGATAGTACCGTCGTCTTCGATTTCGATAGTTGTACCAGTCTCTTCACAAAGAGCACGGATAACTGCACCACCTTTACCGATAACATCTTTGATCTTATCAGAGCTGATTTTCATTGTGTGGATACGTGGAGCGAACTCAGAGATATCTTCACGAGCACCAGAGATTGCTTCATCCATAACAGTAAGGATGTGCTTACGCGCACCTTGTGCTTGGTTTAGAGCGATCTGCATGATCTCTTTAGTAATACCTTCGATTTTGATGTCCATTTGAAGAGCAGTAATACCTTCGTTAGTACCCGCTACTTTAAAGTCCATGTCACCTAGGTGATCTTCGTCGCCAAGGATGTCAGAAAGAACAACGAAATCGTCGCCTTCTTTAACAAGACCCATTGCGATACCAGCAACAGATGCTTTAATTGGAACACCAGCATCCATAAGTGCTAGAGAAGTACCACATACAGAAGCCATTGAAGATGAACCGTTAGATTCAGTGATTTCCGATACTACACGTACTGTGTATGGGAATTCTTCAACAGAAGGCATAACCGCTTGGATACCGCGCTTAGCTAATTTACCGTGACCAATTTCACGACGCTTAGGTGAACCAACAAAACCAGTCTCACCTACACAGTATGGAGGGAAGTTGTAGTGTAGAAGGAAGTGATCTTTCTTCTCACCCATTAGGCTATCGATGATTTGTGCATCACGTTGTGTACCAAGCGTTGCAGTAACAAGTGCTTGAGTTTCACCACGAGTGAATAGAGAAGAACCGTGTGTACGCGGAAGAACACCTGTACGTACGTCTAGCGCACGAACCATGTCTTTTTCACGACCATCGATACGTGGGTGACCAGCAATGATGCGGCTACGTACAACGTTTTTCTCTAGAGAACCAAGCATGCCGCGGATTTCGCGCTCGTCTAGTTCTTCATTTTGAGCTAGAAGTGCTTCAACAGCTTCGTTTTTAATTACGCCAACTTGCTCGTAACGCGCCATTTTTTCAGTAATTTGGTACGCTTCAGAAAGACGAGTTTCTGCAAGCTCAGCGACTTGCGCTTTAAGCTCTACGTTTACTTCTGGAGCAGTCCAATCCCAAGCAGGAGTAGCTACTTCAGCAGCGAATTCGTTGATTGCTTTAATTACTACTTGTTGTTGGTCGTGACCAAATACAACAGCAGAAAGCATTTCTTCTTCAGATAGGTTGTCAGCTTCTGACTCAACCATTAATACTGCGCCTTCTGTACCAGACACAACTAGGTCTAGTTTAGAGTTTTCAAGCTCAGTGTTTGATGGGTTAAGAACTAGCTCACCATTGATGTGACCAACACGTGCTGCACCGATAGGACCATTAAATGGTACACCAGCGATAGAAAGTGCAGCAGATGTTGCGATCATTGTGATCATGTCTGGGTTTACGTCAGGGTTGATAGAAACAACCGTTGCGATAACTTGAACTTCGTTTTTAAACGCACTTGGGAAAAGTGGACGAATTGGACGGTCGATTAGACGAGCCGTTAGTGTTTCGCCTTCAGAAGGACGACCTTCACGCTTGAAGAAACCACCAGGGATTTTACCAGCAGCGTAAGTACGCTCTTGGTAGTTAACTGTTAATGGGAAGAAATCTTGACCCGGTACTGCGTCTTTTTTAGCAACAACAGAAACGAATACTGAAGTATCGTCCATGCTTGCCATAACAGCTGCAGTTGCTTGACGTGCCATTACGCCCGTCTCAAGAGTTACGGTGTGGTTACCGTACTGGAATGATTTTACGACTGGATTCGCGAACATTATTTTTCCTTTATTCTTAATAACCAAACCATTTCTGGCTGAAATTAAGAAAATTTAAGTGATAATTCAATCTATTACCAATCGCGACTAGTACAAATTTACTTAAAAAAGATAACTTGTAATAGTCGCGACCTAGTGGCCGACTTCGGTGACTGTAATAGATGAACAAAATTATAGCGTTAAAAACGCACACAGCGATTTCAACGGCCATAGTATACCCCAATTGAGGCAATATGCGAGGTTCAGAAATGAAAAAGGAGAGTTATACCAAGGGACATAATATTGCAGGTATAAAAAAAGGAGCGATAAACGCTCCTTTTCGTCAAACTGTCTTTACAGACATCGCAAATTAGCGACGTAGGCCTAGACGTTTGATTAGATCTTGGTAACGAGCAAGGTTTTTGCCTTTCAGGTAATCAAGAAGCTTACGACGGCTAGAAACCATACGTAATAGACCACGACGGCTGTGGTGATCGTGCTTGTGATTAGCAAAGTGACCTTGTAGGTGGTTGATAGAAGCAGTAAGTAGTGCTACTTGTACTTCTGGTGAACCTGTATCGTTTTCACATTGTGCGTATTCTGCAACGATTGCTGCTTTAGTTTCTGCATTCAGAGACATAATTCTCTCCTGATAAGAGTTGTTTAATATTTGTAGTAGCCAATCTCTGATTCAGCCACTACGCGAAGGGCGAATTATACGGATGAACAATAATAAAGCAATAAAAAAAGAGCAAAAACCACAAGGCATTTGCTCTTTCTTGAATGATGCAATTTACGTAGGCTTACTTATCTTCTTCGACTTCATCTCTAAAAACAACTAAACGTTTCGGAGCAACACGACCATCATTATCGATATGACCAACACCAATGAATAAACGCTCCTCACCCGATGTCATACGAACGATGCCATCTTGTGGTGCGCCAAATACTTGCACAGGTTGACCATGTAAAACATGATCAGCCAATTCTGGGATCATATTTACTTCTGGTAAATCTTGTACTGCTGAATCCATTGGCATAAGCAGTGGATCAAGCAATTCACGAGGTGCTATCTCTTCACGATGTGCTTGCTCAAGTAACGCTTCAAGATGCTCAATAGTTACCATATTTTCATATTTGTAATTTGATACACCAGTACGACGTAAGTAAGTTACGTGCGCGCCACAACCAAGCATTTCACCAAGATCATCGGTAATTGTACGGATGTAAGTACCTTTAGAACAATGTACTTCCATCTCAACTTCATGACCTTCAAAGCGGATCAATTCAATTGAGTATACCGTAATTTTACGAGACTCACGTGGTACTTCAATGCCTTCACGTGCGTATTCATACAAAGGGCGACCTTGGTGTTTTAGCGCAGAAAACATTGAAGGGATTTGATCTGTCGTACCACGGAACTTAGCAATACAACGTTCAAGCTGACCACGGTCAACTTTTACTTCACGAGTTTGAACTAATTCACCATCAGAATCGGAAGTGTTAGTACGTTCACCAAGCTTAGCAACAACGCGGTAGCGCTTATCAGAATCTAATAGAAACTGAGAGAACTTCGTCGCTTCACCAAAACATAATGGCAGCATACCAGTTGCAAGTGGATCAAGCGCGCCGGTATGACCTGCTTTTTCAGCAAAGTAAATACGTTTTACTTTTTGCAATGTATCGTTCGACGTAATTCCTGTTGGTTTATCGATTAAGATAACACCATTAACTGGACGCCCCTTACGACGACGAGCCATTACTCTTCACCTTCATCTGATTCAGTACGACCAGATTCAGCCATTTTACGCTTATCTGTGTTTACAACGTCCGACACTAAATTAGACATACGCATACCTTCAACAAGCGTATTATCGTAAGTAAAGCGAACCTCTGGCGTTAAACGATGACGAATACGTTTACCAAGCATCATTCGAACTGGCACTTCATGTTCTTTTAGTGCTGCTAGGCATGTTTCAGGCGTTTGATCACCAACACAGAAGAAAGTAACGAATACTTTTGCGTATGCAAGGTCACGAGATACTTCAACATCAGAAATGGTAACCATACCGATGCGTGAATCACGAACTTCGCGTTGTAGAATTAGAGCTAACTCTTTTTGTAATTGTTGCGACACACGTTGTGTGCGGCTAAATTCTTTTGACATATCATTTCTCACTTAGAAAGATGGGGGGCTTGGTAATTACCAGCCCCCCATGGTGTATTCAACAACCGATTACTACTTATCATTAATGATAACGTTAGTAATTATAGTCAATTAGTCAAGAGTACGTTTGATCTCAACAATTTCGAATACTTCGATTTGGTCGCCAGCGCGAACATCGTTGTAGTTTTTAACGCCGATACCACACTCGTAACCATTTTTAACTTCAGCAACGTCATCTTTAAAACGACGTAGTGATTCAAGCTCACCTTCGTAGATAACTACGTTTTCACGTAAAACACGAATTGGGTTGTTACGCTTGATTGTACCTTCAGTAACCATACAACCTGCGATAGCGCCAAGTTTAGGAGACTTAAATACTTCACGTACTTGTGCAAGACCAATGATTTCTTGACGGAACTCAGGAGCAAGCATACCGCCCATCGCTTGTTTAACTTCGTCAATCAACTGGTAGATGATTGAGTAGTAACGAAGGTCTAGGTTTTCATTTTCAATTGTACGGCGAGCTGTCGCATCAGCACGAACGTTGAAGCCTAGAAGGATTGCATTAGATGCTGCTGCAAGTGTTGCATCAGTTTCAGTAATACCACCAACACCAGAACCGATGATGTTAACTTTAACTTCATCAGTGGACAGTTTCAGTAGTGAATCAGCGATTGCTTCAACAGAACCTTGAACGTCAGCTTTAAGTACAACGTTACATTCAGCTACTTCACCAGCTTCCATGTTTGCAAACATGTTTTCTAGTTTCGCTTTTTGTTGACGAGCTAGTTTAACATCACGGAATTTACCTTGACGGTAGTTAGCAACTTCACGGGCTTTACGCTCATCACGAACAACTGTTGCTTCGTCACCTGATGCAGGAACACCAGAAAGACCAAGAATTTCTACAGGAATAGATGGACCTGCTGATTCAATGTCTTTACCGTTTTCATCGCGCATTGCACGTACACGGCCATACTCTTGACCACAAAGAACGATATCGCCTTTGTTTAGAGTACCAGATTGGACAAGAACAGTAGCTACAGGGCCACGGCCTTTATCCAGACGAGATTCAACAACAACACCTGATGCCATACCTTCTTTAACCGCAGTTAATTCAAGTACTTCAGATTGAAGAAGGATTGCTTCAAGAAGACCTTCGATATTTGTACCTTGCTTAGCAGAGATATGAACGAAGATATTCTCGCCGCCCCACTCCTCAGGAATAACGTCGTATTGAGCAAGCTCATTTTTAACGTTATCTGGATTAGCGCCTTCTTTATCGATTTTGTTTACTGCAACAATCAGAGGTACACCAGCCGCTTTTGCGTGTTGGATAGCTTCGATTGTTTGTGGCATAACACCATCATCTGCAGCAACAACAAGAACAACGATATCTGTCGCTTGAGCACCACGTGCACGCATAGCGGTAAACGCTGCGTGTCCAGGAGTATCAAGAAAAGTGATCATACCGTTGTCAGTTTCAACGTGGTATGCACCGATGTGTTGTGTAATACCACCAGCTTCCGCATCAGCAACGTGTGCACGACGGATGTAATCCAGTGTAGAAGTTTTACCGTGGTCAACGTGACCCATGATAGTAACAACTGGTGCTCGACCTTCAACCGCTGCATTGTTATCACGATCAGACAGTACTGCTTCTTCTAATTCATTTTCTTTACGAAGAACCACTTTATGGCCCATTTCTTCAGCAACTAGAGCCGCTGTTTCTTGGTCAATAACTTGGTTGATAGTCGCCATAGCGCCCATCTTCATCATAACTTTAATTACTTCAGTCGCTTTTACTGACATTTTGCTTGCCAGTTCAGAAACAACAATTGTCTCACCAATAGCAACATCTTGCTTAGCAACAGTTGCTGACTTATCAAAGCCATGCTGCATAGAAGTTGGTTTGTTTACTTGAGGCTTCTTGTTGCGACCGCCACGTTGGTTACGACCACCGCGAGGTGCTGCTTCAGCTGGTTTCGCTTTCTTCTTACGACGACGAGGCTGTTGCTCATCTTTACGGTCAGCAGCATCTTCTGCTTCACGAGCGTGAGATGAAGTTGTCACATGGTAATCTGCAGTTTTTTCAGCTGCTGATTTCTTTTGCTCTTCTTCTTTCCAACGAGCTTCATTTTCTTCAGCCAGTTTACGAGCATCTTCAACCAGTTTTGCTGCTTCTGCTTCTGCTTTACGAGTTGCTTCTTGTTCTTGACGAAGTCTTAGTTCATCAGCTTCTTTTTTTGCTTGATCATTTTTAGTAGTCATTTCTTTTTTAGCCTTTTCAGTCTCAGCTTGTTTCGCTTTTTGTTCAGCGTCACGTTTTGCTTTAACCTCTGCTTCAGCATCACGCTTAGCTTTTTCTTCCGCTTCACGTTGTGCTTTTTGTTCAACTTCGCGAATTGCAGCATCCTCTGCATCACGTTTTGCTTGCTCTTCAGCTTCTGCTTTCAGCTGCTCAGTTTTCTTCTCTTCTTCAAGTGTGCTTGCTTTTACATAAGTACGCTTTTTACGTACTTCAACTTGCACATCTTTACTTTTACCGCCAGTACCAGCAACACTTAATGTACTACGAGTCTTACGTTGAAGAGTTAGACGGGTTGGTGACGCGCTGTCATCAGCGCTACCATGCTCTTTCTTTAGGTGAACTAGCAATGATTGCTTTTCACCTTCAGAAACAAAATCGCCATCTTTTTTATTAATACCAGCATCCGAAAATTGCTGAAGTAAGCGGTCAACTGGAGTTCCAATTTCATCACTAAGTGCTTTTACCGTAAGCTTTGTCATACCGCTTCTCCTTGCTGAAATAATTATGCTTCGTCGCTAAACCAACAAATATTACGTGCTGCCATGATTAACTCACCAGCACGAGCTTCTGTTAGATCTTCAATATCAGACAGCTCATCAACACCTTGGTCTGCAAGGTCTTCTAGTGTAATTACACCTTTAGCTGCAAGTTTAAACGCTAATTCACGCTCTAAACCTTCAAGAGCAAGTAGGTCTTCTGCTGGTTCAACACCATCAAGAGACTCTTCTTGCGCTAATGCAAGTGTTGTTAGCGCTTCTTTAGCGCGTGTACGAAGAAGATCAACTGTTTCTTCGTTTAACGCTTCAACTTCAAGTAGTTCGTTTACAGGTACGTAAGCTACTTCTTCAAGAGTTGTGAAACCTTCTTCAACTAATAATTGAGCAAAGTCTTCATCAATATCTAAATGCTTAACAAATGCATCAATAGAACCTTGCGCTTCTTCTTGGTGCTTCTTGTTAAGATCTGCAACTGTCATTACGTTTAGTTCCCAACCAGTTAGTTGAGATGCTAGACGTACGTTTTGACCACTACGGCCAATTGCTTGTGCTAGGTTATCAGCTTCAACAGCAATATCCATTGTATTGTTGTCTTCATCAACAATAATAGAAGCAACTTCAGCTGGAGCCATTGCATTGATAACGAATTGTGCCGGGTTATCATCCCAAAGCACGATATCAATACGCTCACCGCCAAGATCGTTCGATACAGCTTGAACTCGAGCACCACGCATACCAACACAAGCACCCACAGGGTCAATACGCTTATCGTTAGTTTTCACTGCGATTTTAGCACGAGAACCTGGATCACGAGCAGCGGCTTTTAATTCAATCAGTTCTTCACCGATTTCTGGCACTTCTACGCGGAATAGTTCAGTTAGCATAATGCCTTTTGAACGAGTCATGAATAACTGGAAACCACGTGCTTCTGGTTTAACTGCGTATAGCAGACCACGAACACGGTCACCTGGACGGAAGTTTTCACGTGGAAGTTGGTCTTCACGTAAAATTACCGCTTCAGCGTTGTTACCAAGATCCACAATGATTGCATCACGATTTACTTTTTTAACGATACCAGTGATTAGTTCACCTTCGTTATCAATAAACTGTTCAACGATCATTGCACGCTCAGCTTCACGTACTTTTTGTACGATAACTTGTTTCGCTGTTTGAGTGGTAATACGGTCAAATGTTACTGATTCAATATCATCTTCAACGTAACCACCGATCTCGATAGTTTCATCTTCAAACTGTGCCGCTTCAATAGAAATTTCAAGCGTTGGGTGTTCAACTTTTTCTACAGCTACCCAACGACGGAAAGTTTCAAAGTTACCTGTTTTGCGATCAATCGCTACACGTACTTCAATTTCTAATTCAGATTTTTTCTTTGTTGCTGTTGCTAGCGCGATTTCTAATGCTTCAAAAATTCGCTCACGAGGAACAGCTTTTTCATTTGATACTGCTTCTACAACAGCTAAGATTTCTTTGTTCATTTTAGCCTCTATCAGCCTTAAAATTTAGGAACTAAGTTCGCCTTTGAAATGTTGCTTAACGCAAATTCTTCATTGTTACCATCAACTGTAACCGTAACAATCTCACCGTTAATGTCTAGGATATCTCCTTTCCATTTACGACGGTTATTCATCGGCATCTTTAATACAAGGCTGACCTCGTGACCAACAAATTGTTGATAATGTGCTGCTTTAAACAGTGGACGTTCAAGACCTGGAGACGAAACCTCTAGGTTATATGCTACTGTAATTGGATCTTCTACATCCATTACCGCACTGATTTGACGACTGGCTTCTGCACAGTCCTCCACAAAGATGCCATTTTCATGATCGATAAATACACGTAACGTTGAATGCTCACCCGCACGAATAAATTCCAAACCGACCAATTCATAACCTAAAGCACCAACAGGAGCCTCAAGCATTTCTGTTAGTTGTCTTTCTAATCCTGTCATTGATATCCCCTGAAAACAAAAAAAGGGCACTAAAGGCCCAATTCTTAAAAAACAGTCTGTTTCAGATAGCAAAAAACCCCGAAAATTGCGGGGTTTAGTACTGCTGGACCCTGAATGCCACTTGCGTGACTTATCTAATAATAGCAATTACTCTTATTAGATAATTGGTTGCGGGAGCCGGATTTGAACCGACGACCTTCGGGTTATGAGCCCGACGAGCTACCAAGCTGCTCCATCCCGCGTCCGAAAAGAACAAAGAAAGTATAGTTTCTTTATCCTTTTATTACAAGAATCAGATTCTTGTCTGAATATGGTGCCGAGAGAGGGACTTGAACCCTCACACCATAAGGCACTAGCACCTCATGCTAGCGTGTCTACCAATTTCACCATCTCGGCTAAAGTCGTTTAAAGAGGTACGTCGCTGTTTTCAGTAGCAGGAACGTCACTCGTATTATCAGTTACTTGCTCTGTTGCTTGTTGATCTAATTTAAGATCAAAGCCTTCAGATTTATGCGTAGACATATTGCCTAGCGCTAAGCTGATAATAAAAAATACTGTTGCACAAAGTGCGGTCATTCGGGTTAAAAAGTTTCCAGAGCCACCAGAGCCAAATACTGTATTTGATGCTCCAGCCCCAAATGAAGCTCCCATATCTGCGCCTTTACCGTGTTGTACCAATACTAGGCCAATTACACCGACTGCGGCAATCAGATAAATCACAAGTAGAATAGTATGCATTCCGTCACCCATGTATCTAATTAATGTACCGGTAGCCCATTGGCAACACCAGCGCCCTCTCAATTAAGAGGCCGAGGGATATTAACCAAACTAGGCTACTATGACAAGTTAAAATTAACAAAAAACGTTCAATTTCATTTAATTGGTTAAATTAACAGCTTTCCTTTACTGCATCAGCAATCTGAAGTGCATATTGCTGAACAAGCTCAGCATTCTCGCCTTCAACCATAACGCGGATTAAAGGTTCCGTGCCTGATTTACGTAGTAAAACTCGACCGTTATCACCTAATTTTGATTCAACATCAGCTTGAGCTGCCTTAACTGCATCAGAATCAAGAGGATTACTATCGCCAGTAAAACGAACATTTTCCAATACTTGTGGAAACATACTCATACCATTGCATAATTCTTGTAATGACATTTTACTTCCTACAATAGAAGCGATTACTTGAAGTGCCGCGACAATTGCATCGCCCGTAGTTACTTTATCCAATAAAATAACATGACCTGAATTCTCAGCTCCAATTAACCAGTTGTTCTCTAATAGTTTTTCCATCACATAACGGTCACCAACATTAGAACGAACAAATGGGATACCTAAATTACGTAACGCCACTTCCATTCCCATATTGGTCATCAAAGTACCAACAACCCCACCCTTCAATTCACCACGACGTAACGCATCACGAGCAATAATATAAGCGATTTGGTCACCATCAACCTTCTCACCAAATTCATCAACCATAATAATACGGTCACCATCACCATCAAAAGCGACACCGAAATCTGCTTTTTCTTCTAGCACTTTTGCTTGTAGAGCACGTACGTCAGTAGCTCCTACTTCATGATTAATATTAGTACCATTTGGTTCACAACCAATAGTAACGATCTCTGCACCAAGTTCTTTAAAAACGTTCGGTGCAATGTGATACGTTGCGCCATGAGCACAATCTACAACCATTTTCACACCGGCTAAACTCAGCTCTTTAGGGAAGGTACTTTTACAAAATTCAATATAACGACCTGCAGCATCGTTTAAACGAGATGCTTTACCTAACAATGCAGATTCAACACACGTCATTGGTTTATCTAACTCAGCTTCAATCGCCATTTCAATATCATCTGGCAATTTTGTTCCTTCAGATGAAAAGAATTTAATTCCGTTGTCATAATATGGATTATGAGATGCTGAAATAACAATACCCGCTTCAGCACGAAACGTCTGAGTAAGGTAAGCCACAGCTGGAGTTGGCATTGGACCCGTAAATTTCGCTTGTAATCCAGCAGCAGCCAAACCAGCCTCTAAGGCAGATTCCAACATGTAGCCTGAAATACGCGTATCTTTACCGATAATGACTTTTTTTGTGCCTTGCTTAGCTAAAACTTGTCCAGCAGCCCAACCGAGTTTCATAACAAAATCTGGGGTAATAGGTGCTTGACCTACCAGACCACGAACACCGTCGGTTCCAAAATATTTACGCTCAGCCATGTTGTACTCCATGTTTTATTTTTAATAATTTATTTTAAAATGAACAATTCTTTAATGAGATACTTGTTCTAACGTTGCTTGGCAAACTTTGATTATATCAATGGTTTGTTCAAAGTCATGAACTCGAATAATTTGTGCGCCTTTCATTGCCGCAATCGTCGCACATGCCAAGCTACCTGACGTTGCCTGTTGAGGTTCAACATCGAGTAATTTAAAAACCATTGATTTGCGAGACATTCCCGCCAAGACAGGTAAACCTAGTTGATGAAAACGCTCTAATTCTGCAAGTAGTTGGTAATTATGCTCCAAGGTTTTACCAAATCCAAATCCTGGATCAAGAATTAACTTATCTTTTGCGATACCAACCGATTGGCACGCTAAAATCCGCTCACTCAAAAAGTCAGAAATATCTGTAAACAAGTCTTGATAAGTAGGATTTGATTGCATCGTTCTTGGTTGACCTTGCATATGCATTAAACAAATAGGCACATTTGCCTTTGCTGCAGCCTCTAATGCATTTGGTTCTTGCAATGCTCGTACATCATTAATTAAATCAGCCCCAGCTTTTACTGCTTCTTTCATTACAATAGCTTTACTAGTATCGATAGAAATCCAAGTATCAAATCGCTGATGAACAGCCTCAATAATAGGGATAACACGATCTAACTCTTGTTGTAATGAAACCTCTGGCGCACCTGGGCGTGTTGACTCTCCGCCGATATCAATAAAGCTGACGCCTGCATTTACCATTTTCTCTGCTTGCGTTAATGCAACGTCTAGATGAGTAAATTGTCCACCATCAGAAAAAGAATCCGGCGTAACATTAAGGATCGCCATAACATGAGAACGGTCTAATATTAACGTTTTATCTTTACTTATTAAGTTCATGTTTAGTCCTTTTAAAATACAAAAACCCCGAGCATAACTCGGGGTTTATTTCGAACTTAATTCATCTTATTTTTCTGATGAATCAGAATCTTTTTTAGTATCTTCAGGCTCTTGAGGTTTTTCGTCCTCAGGATTTTCTTCTACTTTTGACTCTTCTTCGTTTACTGGTTTCTCATTTTTCTCTTGAGGTTTAGTTTGATTATCATCGCCCCAACCTTGAGGTTCTCGGATCTCAGTTTTACGTTCCATCAAATCATCAATTTGACCAGCGTCAATCGTTTCAAATGTCATTAGTGCATCTTTCATTGCATGCATGATATCCATATTATCTTCAAGGATCTGTCTAGCGCGAGCGTAGTTACGATCAATGATAGTACGAATTTCAGCATCAATAAGTTTTAGTGTTTCAGGTGAAACATGCTTTGACTGATGAGAACCGCCGTGGCCTGAGAATGGGTCGCCTTGATCTTCTGCATAAAGCAGAGGACCTAATGCATCAGAGAAACCCCATTGGGTTACCATTTTACGTGCAATATCAGTTGCTCGTTCAATGTCGTTTGATGCACCTGTCGATACTTTATCAACACCGTAGATTAGCTCTTCTGCTAATCGACCGCCGTATAGACTTGAAATCATCGACTCTAAGTGTTGACGGTTCATGCTTACTCGGTCTTGCTCAGGTAAGTACATCGTTACACCTAGCGCACGGCCACGTGGAATGATTGATACTTTATACACTGGATCGTGTTCAGGAACTAAACGACCAACAATAGCATGACCCGCTTCATGATACGCAGTCGAGGCTTTTGTCTCTTCTGTCATTACCATTGATTTACGCTCTGCACCCATCATGATTTTGTCTTTCGCAAGCTCAAACTCAACCATTGATACAACACGCTTATTAGTTCGAGCAGCGAATAACGCAGCCTCGTTCACTAAGTTTGCTAAGTCAGCACCAGAGAAACCCGGTGTTCCACGAGCAATAAGCGATGGTTCAACACCGCCAGCTAATGGTACTTTACGCATATGAACTTGAAGAATTTGTTCACGTCCACGGATGTCTGGTAAACCAACAACAACTTGACGGTCAAAACGACCAGGACGAAGTAATGCAGCATCTAGTACGTCTGGACGGTTAGTTGCAGCAACGACGATAATACCTTCGTTACCTTCAAAGCCATCCATCTCAACCAACATTTGGTTCAGTGTTTGTTCACGCTCATCATTACCACCACCAACACCAGCGCCACGTTGACGACCGACAGCATCGATTTCATCGATAAAGATAATACAAGGAGATGACTTCTTCGCTTGTTCAAACATGTCACGCACACGAGATGCACCAACACCAACAAACATTTCAACGAAATCAGAACCAGAAATAGAGAAGAAAGGTACTTTTGCTTCACCAGCAATCGCTTTTGCAATCAGTGTCTTACCCGTACCCGGAGGCCCGACTAAAAGAACACCTGTTGGGATTTTACCACCCAACTTTTGGAAACGACTTGGTTCACGTAAGTAGTCAACTAATTCTTTAACGTCTTCTTTTGCTTCATCACAACCAGCAACATCATCAAAGGTTGTTTTAATCTGCTCTTCAGTCATCATCTTAGCTTTGCTTTTACCAAAGGACATTGCACCTTTGCCACCGCCGCCTTGCATCTGACGCATAAAGAAGATCCAAACACCAATAAGAAGGATCATTGGGAACCACGAAATAAAGATAGACTCAAGTAAGCTCTGCTCTTCAGGTGGTGTGCCTTTAACGATTACGTTTTGGTTAATAAGATCATCAAGCAATTTAGGATCTTGGAATACAGGCATATACGTTACATAACGACTACCGTCACGCTTCGTTACCTTAATTTCACGATTATTAAACGTTGCTTCTTGTACTTGACTATTACCAACTTCTTTTACAAAAGTGGTGTAATCAATCGAACGACCAGAGCTGTCACCCGGCCCAAAGCTTTGGAATACCGACATTAAAACAACAGCGATAACCAGCCACAATATTAGATTTTTTGCCATGTCACTCAAGGTGTTAACCCCGCGTTAACTAAATAGATGAAAGATAGAGTACTACAGTTTATTAAGTGTAGCTACTACGTACGAATTATCCTTTGTAACCAGTGGCTACAATATACACTTCACGAGAACGAGCACGTGATGAATCTGGTTTTCTAATTTTGACGACTTTAAACATTTTACGGACTTCTTGTAAGTATTGATCAAAGCTTTCACCCTGAAATACTTTAACTGTGAAGCTGCCGTTTGGAGCCAATACTTGACGGCACATATCCAATGCTAACTCAACAAGATACATAGCTCTTGGTTGATCTACCGCTTGGTTACCACTCATATTTGGCGCCATGTCAGACATTACTACATCTACCATATCTGGTTGTATGCGTTCAAGCAATGCGTTCAATACTGCTTCTTCCCTAAAGTCCCCCTGCAGAAAGCTTACACCTGCGATTGAATCCATTGCTAAAATATCACAAGCAATAACTTGCCCTGAATCACCTACTTGTTCAACCGCATACTGTGACCACCCACCAGGAGCAGCACCAAGGTCAACAACCGTCATTCCTGGTTTTAATAACTTGTCTTTATTTTGAATTTCTTCAATCTTAAAAATAGCACGAGAACGATAGCCTCTTTTTTGCGCTTCAAGAACGTATTTATCGTCAAAGTGTTCTTTTAACCAGCGGCCAGAGCTTGCTGAAAGTTTATTCTTACTCATGCATTACCTAAAAATACTTAATTTAAATTAGAAGACTGAAACAAAAAATAGTCTTCAGGGATAGATGGCGTTAGAATAGGCTGTTTTCAA
The DNA here is from genome assembly GCF_057368585.1 of Aliivibrio thorii. NCBI lineage: Bacteria > Pseudomonadati > Pseudomonadota > Gammaproteobacteria > Vibrionales > Vibrionaceae > Aliivibrio > Aliivibrio thorii. Next base: position 2,488,551 of record NZ_CM170654.1, read on the forward strand.
CCCTTAATATAGAAAAAATCGGGTATATATGAACCTAAGCACAAAACAGAAGCAACACCTTAAAGGCCTTGCTCACAATTTAAAACCCGTTGTGATGATGGGCTCAAACGGTCTTACTGAAGCTGTAGTAGCTGAAATTGAGATTGCGCTTAATTACCACGAGCTAATCAAAGTTAAAATCGCTTCTGAAGATCGTGATACTAAGCAACTGATTGTTGATGCAATCATTCGCGAAACTGAAGCTGAAAAAGTACAAGTTATCGGTAAGACACTTGTTCTATTCCGCGCTAGCGAAGCTCGTAAAATCGAGATCCCTAGAAAATAATTTCTACACTTATTTTGTAAGAAATTAAAAAGGCCGTCTTAGTTCTCTACTTAAAGATAACTACGCGGCCTTTATATTTTGAATCAATAGTTACAAATCAAATGTACTCGACTTCTTCGATTTCAAATTCTTTAGTGCCGCCTGGCGTTTGAATGTTCACTTCATCACCAGCCATTTTTCCAATCAAACCACGAGCAATCGGTGAGTTTACTGAAATTCGACCTTCTTTAATGTTAGCTTCATCATCCGCTACAATCTGATATTTAACTTCATCGTCAGTATTCACATCAATCAATGTAACTGTAGTTCCGAAAATAATCTTGCCAGTGTTGACCATTTTAGTAACGTCAATCACATGAGCAACTGATAACTTATATTCGATATCACGGATCTGAGCTTCACAGATACCTTGTTCTTCACGAGCAGCATGATATTCAGCATTCTCTTTTAAGTCACCAAGTTCACGAGCCTCGCCAATTGCTTTTGAAATAAGAGGACGACGCTTTAATAACACATCTAACTCATCACGCAGTAACTTTTCACCACGTACCGTCATTGGTACCTTATCCATATTTTCCACCTCTAAAGCTGAAATTACAAATTCAGCAAATAAAAATCCCACCAAGGGCACCCATAGTAGCAAAACATTTGCTAAATAAGAAAACGACCTAAGTGTATCTGTTTAAATTTAATTTGCTCTAGTGTAAACAAAGAAATGGCTTTTATCACCTATCTATTGTTTGTTTCTGGCATTTGTTTTTAAGTAATGACTACAACACACGTAAGAAGTTCGTCTCAAAAATAAAATTAAGCCAGTAAAATAATAGGGTATAAAATATAAAGTGGGACAATTATCACATTATTTTTATAGTTAAAACTAAAAAAAACATAAAACACCATTAAGCTTAAAATCTAAGAAAACTTTATTTAAATTTTATAAACACCTGATTTTCAATGACAAGGCTCACAAAAAAACAATAAAAAACACTGTTCAATTGCAGTTTTTAGATTGTTTTACTAACCTTTTATCCGAAATAACCCTGAAAATAACCTTATTGAAACAATGAATGTAAGCGATAGCTCCCCTTACAAGATAAGAGGCTATCTATTACACTCTTCATTGAAAATGGACATAATCTCCTCCACCCTTATAGGAATTAGAACAATGATGAATAAAAAAGTACTAGCTCTAGCAGTAGCAGCAATTACTTCAGCTGGCGCAGTAAATGCAGCAGAAATTTACAAAGGCGCAGACCAAACTCTAGAAATGGGTGGCCGTGCTGAAGCTCGTCTATTCGCTCAAGATGGTGATGTTTCTGATAACTCTCGTATCCGTCTAAACTTTAAAGGTACTACTCAAATTTCTGACGGCCTATACGGTGTTGGTTTCTGGGAAGGTGAATTTACAACAAATGATAACGGTCTAGTTACTGATTCAGGTACTGATGGACTTGAAAACCGTTACGCATATGCTGGAATCGGTGGCAACTTCGGTGAAGTTTCTTACGGTAAAAACGATGGTGCTCTAGGCGTTATCACTGACTTTACCGATATCATGGCATACCACGGCAACTCAGCTGCAGATAAAATTGCAGTAGCTGACCGTACAAACAACAACCTTGGCTACAAAGGCACATTTGGTGACTTCTCTGCTAAAGTAAACTACCGTTTTAACGATGCTGATAATAACGAAATCTCTAATGATGGTTACGCTCTATCTGGTATTTACGCATTTGGCGATTCTGGCTTCAAACTAGGTGGCGGTTACGCAGACCAAGCAGACTCTAACGAAATGATGGTTGCTGGTTCTTACATCATGGGTGACCTATACCTTGCTGGTACATTCACCAACGGTGAGAAGCAAAAAGCGACTACAGTAAATAATACTACTGTATTCCATAACGGTTCTGTTGATTACACCGGTTACGAAGCAGCTGTAGCTTATACAATGGGTAAAACAGTATTTACTTCTACGTATAACAACGCAGAAACAAATAATGAAACATCAACAGACAACTTTGCTGTAGATGCAACGTACTTCTTCAATGCTAACTTCCGTACATACATCTCTTACAACTTCAACTTAATCAGTGAAGGCGATAAGATGGGTTCTACATCAGGAGTTAACGGAAAAGCATCAAATTCTGACGCTGAAGACTCTCTAGCTCTAGGTATGCGTTACGACTTCTAATCCAGTCCTAACTCCTACTTAAATAAAGCGCTCACCTCGGTGGGCGTTTTTTATTTGTGATATTCCATTAATTTTTGCTCAATCATTACACATCACTCGCTGCAAACGATAATATATACTCAATTATCTTTATATTGAGTTCATCATGTCTTTTTCTCGTTTTACTCTTTTAAGTCTCGCTTTATTTTCTTACTCAAGCTTTGCTCATAATATCCAAGAAAATCTTGATTACCTCCCACCTGGAAGTCGAGCGGCTATTATTGTTGAATCATTACAAACTCATGATATTAAATACCAACAAAAGCAAAACGAACTACTACCTCCAGCAAGCACATTAAAACTCGCAACTGCACTAGCAGCAAGGTTAGCTCTTGGCAAAGACTTCACCTTTACAACCACTCTATATAAAGCAGATAAAGATGTCGTACTGACTTTCACTGGTGATCCGTCTCTTTCACGTAAGCAGCTATCTTCTCTATTTGATGAAAGCGATATCAAAGCTATTCAAGGCGATTTATGGATCGACGGCACGATTTTCACAGGTTATGAGCGAGCTGTTGGTTGGCCATGGGATATTTTGGGCGTATGCTACAGTGCACCATCAAGTGCCTTAAGTATTGATGAAAACTGTGTGCAAGCTTCGCTCACAACCCATGATGACGGTACAACTAGAGTCTTTGTTCCTATTCATCAACCTATCTCTTTTTCTAGCTACGCTAAAAGTGTGAGCAGAGAAGAACAAGAGTCGACCTTCTGCGATCTAGAACTAACCACTCAAGGTAACCATTATGAGCTAAATGGCTGCTTGGTTAATCGTAACAAACCGCTTCCTCTAAAGTTTGCAGTACAAGACACTCAAGATTTCACCGAGCAAACTGTGCTTAAGATTTTAAATGAGCACAATATTAAACTTGATGGCAAGGTGCGTTTTGGTAAACCTCAACAAGAACCTCTACAATCGAGCTTACTAGCTCAGCATCAATCTAAACCTTTAATGGAATTATTGGATCATATGCTTAAAAAGTCCGATAATCATTACGCCGACAATCTAACTAAGATGCTAGGTCATTTAAATTACCAACAAGCAGGAAGCTTCACCAATGGTACTGCTGCAATTAAAAATATCTTACTAAAGCACGCCGATATCGATTTAAGCAATGCGGTGTTAGTGGATGGTTCAGGTTTATCTCGTAATAACCGTATGACCGCAAATCAAATGAGATCAATCCTTCAATATATCTATAAATACGATAAAGAATTAGGTTTGATCGAACTATTACCGACATCAGGCATTGATGGCACACTAAAATATCGTAACAGCATGCGTAAAGAGCCAATTAAAGGCAGCATGAAATCTAAAAGTGGTTCGTTGTTTGGTAGCTATAACATGGCGGGATTTGCCGGCTTAGAAAACAAGGATCCTCTACTGTTTGTGCAGTTTGTTGCAGATTACCACCCTATCGCAGCAAAGAAAGGAGCGACACCGGTTGAGCGCCCTATTGATGCCTTTGAGAAAAGCTTTTATCAAGAGTTAATTGAACTCTCCAAAGATTAGGATTTATTTCTGTAATTTGATTGCATTAGATTAACTAGAAAAGATAAATGAAAAAATCCCGAAGAATTCTCATTCTTCGGGATTTTTATTATTACTTAACTAATACTTTTCTTAACTAACTTAGTAATTAAGCGTATTTAGCCGCTACTTTAGCGTGTAGCTCTTGAACAGAGTTAACCGTATTACGGTCATCTGCTTCATGCGCTAGACAGCTAGCAAATGCTGCATTTAGCGTTGTTGTGTAGTTCACTTTTTCAGCCAGTGCACCACGACGTAATACTTTTGAATCTTCAATCGCTTGACGACCTGCTGCAGTATTAACGATGTAGGTGTATTCGCCATTCTTGATACGGTCAAGAATATGAGGACGGCCTTCGTGTACCTTGTTTACTAAACGTGGGTTAATACCCGCTTCACCAAGAATAACCGCAGTACCGTGAGTTGCATCCAGTTGGTAACCCAATTTAACAAGATGTTTTGCTAAGTCTACAACACGCTTCTTGTCGCCCTCACGAACAGAAAGTAATGCACGACCACCTTCTGGATATTCTTTGCTACAGCCAAGTTCAGCTTTCGCAAATGCTTCTGCAAACGTTGCACCTACACCCATAACTTCACCTGTTGAGCGCATTTCAGGGCCTAACAGTGGATCAACACCAGGGAACTTGTTAAACGGTAATACCACCTCTTTAACTGAGTAGTATGGTGGGATAATCTCTTTAGTAAAACCTTGAGACTCTAAAGATTGCCCCGCCATTACGCGCGCTGCAATTTTAGCCAGTGGTGCACCAGTTGCTTTCGATACGAATGGAACCGTACGAGCAGCACGTGGATTAACTTCGATTAGGTATACTTTGTTATCTTTAACAGCAAACTGTGTATTCATTAAGCCACGAACACCTAGCTCGAATGCCAGCTTACGTACTTGATCACGCATTACATCTTGGATTTCTTCGCTTAATGTATAAGCAGGAAGAGAACATGCTGAGTCACCAGAGTGAACACCCGCTTGCTCGATGTGCTCCATGATACCGCCGATAACCACTTGCTCACCGTCACAAATTGCATCAACATCCACTTCTACAGCATCATCAAGGAAGCTATCAAGAAGTACTGGAGATTCATTTGATACGCTTACTGCTTCATTGAAGTAACGACGTAAGTCTTGCTCGTCATATACGATTTCCATCGCACGACCACCAAGAACATAAGAAGGACGTACTACGAGTGGGAAGCCGATTTCTTTTGATTTATCAATCGCCTGCTCCATTGTAGTAACTGTTGCATTTTCTGGTTGAAGAAGCTCCAAACGGTCTACTGCAACTTGGAAACGCTCACGGTCTTCTGCACGGTCGATAGCATCAGGGCTTGTACCTATGATTGGAACACCCGCAGCTTCAAGAGCGCGAGCCAGTTTAAGTGGGGTTTGACCACCGTACTGAACGATAACGCCTTTTGGTTTCTCAACACGAGCGATAGCTAATACATCTTCCAACGTAACTGGTTCGAAGTATAGACGGTCAGACGTATCGTAATCCGTAGAAACAGTCTCAGGGTTACAGTTAACCATGATAGTTTCGTAGCCATCTTCTCGTAGTGCTAATGATGCGTGTACACAACAGTAATCAAACTCAATACCTTGACCGATACGGTTTGGACCGCCACCTAAGATCATGATCTTATCTTTGTCTGTTGGATTTGCTTCACACTCTTCATCATAAGATGAGTACATGTAAGCCGTATCTGATGAGAACTCAGCAGCACACGTATCTACACGTTTGTATACAGGGTGAATATCATGTTGGTCACGTAGGCGACGAATTTCACTTTCAGCAACACCTAGTAGTTTAGATAAACGCGCATCAGCAAAACCTTTACGCTTAAGTTGACGAAGGCTATCCACAGTTAAGCTTGCGAAACCGCCCGCTTTAACTTCAGCTTCCATCTTAACTAAATCTTCGATTTGAACTAAGAACCAACGATCAACGTTTGTTAGGTTAAATACGCCATCAACTGACATGCCTGCACGGAATGCATCAGCGATGTACCAAATACGTTCAGCACCAGCATCTTTTAATTCATGACGAATTTTAGTTAATGCATCAGGAGCATCAAGATCAACCATTTCATCAAAACCATCCGCGCCAACTTCTAGGCCACGTAATGCTTTTTGTAGTGATTCTTGTTGGTTACGGCCGATAGCCATAACTTCACCAACTGATTTCATCTGTGTTGTTAGACGGTCGTTAGCTCCTGCGAATTTTTCGAAGTTAAAACGAGGGATCTTAGTAACAACGTAATCAATTGTTGGTTCGAATGATGCTGGTGTTGCCCCACCTGTAATGTCATTCATTAACTCATCAAGTGTATAACCAATCGCAAGTTTCGCTGCAATTTTAGCAATAGGGAAACCCGTCGCTTTAGATGCAAGCGCAGAAGAACGTGATACACGTGGGTTCATCTCGATGATAACCATACGGCCATCTTTCGGGTTAATACCAAACTGTACGTTTGAACCGCCTGTTTCAACACCAATCTCACGTAGTACTGCTAGAGAAGCATTACGCATTAATTGGTATTCTTTATCTGTTAGCGTTTGAGCTGGAGCTACGGTGATTGAGTCACCTGTATGGATGCCCATTGCATCAAAGTTTTCAATCGCACATACGATAATACAGTTGTCGTTCTTATCACGAACCACTTCCATCTCGTATTCTTTCCAACCGATAAGAGATTCATCGATTAAAAGTTCATTGGTTGGAGAAAGATCCAAACCACGGCGACAAATTTCTTCAAACTCTTCTTTGTTATAAGCGATACCACCGCCAGTTCCACCCATCGTAAATGATGGACGAATGATACAAGGGAAGCCTACCATCTCTAGAACTCTGTAAGCTTCTTCCATTGTTTTTGCAGTATCAGCCGTTGGACACTCAAGACCAATTGACTTCATTGCTTTATCGAAACGTGAACGGTCTTCAGCTTTATCAATGGCATCAGCCGTTGCACCAATCATTTCAACACCGAACTCTGCAAGCACGCCGTGTTTTTCTAAATCAAGCGCACAGTTCAATGCTGTTTGGCCACCCATTGTAGGTAGAACTGCATCTGGACGCTCTTTTTCGATAATGTTACGAACCACTTCCCAATGGATAGGCTCAATGTATGTTGCATCAGCCATATCTGGGTCAGTCATGATTGTTGCAGGGTTAGAGTTCACAAGGATAACGCGGTAGCCTTCTTCACGAAGTGCTTTACACGCTTGTGCACCAGAGTAGTCAAATTCACATGCTTGGCCGATTACGATTGGGCCTGCACCTAGAATTAGAACGCTTTTAATATCAGTACGTTTTGGCATCTTATTACTACTCCGAATTAAGCTTTATGCTGCTGAATCAATTCAATGAAATGGTCAAATAATGGCGCTGCATCATGTGGACCAGGGCTTGCTTCAGGGTGACCTTGGAAGCTAAATGCTGGCTTATCTGTACGATGAATGCCTTGCAGAGTGCCATCAAACAATGATTTGTGTGTTGCACGTAAATTTTCTGGAAGTGTTTCTTCATCTGCCGCAAAACCATGGTTCTGTGCAGTGATCATAACTACATCACGATCCAAATCTTTAACAGGGTGGTTTGCACCGTGGTGACCAAATTTCATTTTTACTGTTTGAGCGCCTGATGCTAGAGCAAGAATTTGGTGACCAAGACAGATACCAAAGATTGGTAACCCTTTTTCTAGGAACACTTTCGTTGCTTCAATTGCGTAAGTACATGGGGCAGGATCACCAGGGCCATTTGATAGGAATACGCCATCAGGATTCATTGCTAACACTTCTTCAGCTGAAGTTTGCGCAGGAACAACCGTTAGGCGACAACCGCGGTCTACTAACATACGTAGGATGTTACGTTTAGCACCAAAATCGTAAGCCACTACGTGGAATGGTAATTCACTGTCTGCTTTTTCTTCTGGCAAACCGCCAGTTAAAGTCCAAGAACCTTGTTTCCACTGATAAGCTTCAGAAGTCGTAACTTCTTTTGCTAAATCCATTCCTTTAAGACCTGGGAACTCTTTTGCTTGAGCAAGTGCGAACGCTTCATCTAGGTTGTTGCCAGCAACGATACAGCCATTCTGAGCACCTTTCTCTCGTAAAATTCGAGTCAGCTTACGCGTATCGATATCAGCAATGCCGACAATATTTTGAGATTTAAGGTATTCAGAAAGAGTTTGTTCACTGCGGAAATTTGAAGCTAAGAGAGGGAGATCGCGAATCACAAGGCCTTGAGCGTGGATAGAAGAGGATTCTTCATCTTCGGAATTGATTCCGGTATTGCCAATGTGAGGATAAGTAAGAGTAACGATTTGTTGAGAATAGGAAGGATCGGTGAGAATTTCTTGGTACCCCGTCATCGAGGTATTAAAAACGACTTCACCAACGGCCGAGCCATCTGCTCCAATCGATTGACCGCGGAACACTGTCCCATCTTCTAGGACTAACAGCGCTGATTTACTCAAGACAACCTCCAAACATAATAAACATTCAACCTTACAACATAATAATGCAAAGTTGTTTTTTTTAAACCCAAAACTCGAACTTTAAGGTCGAATTTTGACAAATTGGCGAAATTCTAGAGTTCTATAGGATAACTGTCAACACAAAACACATTAATAAGTAACATTTTTAGAGGCTTCATACCAAAAACACTCTTTTAACTATTATTCTTTAAACTATCCAACCCTATTTGTCGATTATTTAACCTTATAATGATTTATTGCATACTCAATCTTTTTTATTAAAAAAAAATTACTCATAAAAATAAAGCAAACGTTAAATTAAAGATTAAACATAACAAAATAAAAGACTAAATGGAAAAATAGACTGTAACAATCAAAAACAACAATAAACTTATGAAAGGAATCCACTCAATCATAATAAATAAATTTATAGGAAAAGCCTAAAGCACTATATACAGCCCACCATACTTGCATAAAATATGATTACAAACTTATTTAGTGTAAAAAAAGCCCGAATCTATTATGATTCGGGCTTAATTAAAAATTAAAGCTGATCTAATTCTAAAACATCATGCATGGTATAAAAACCTGGAGATTTTTGATGTAACCAATGAGAAGCTCTTACCGCACCATTAGCAAATGTCATTCTATCGGTTGCTTTATGTGTGACTTCAACACGCTCACCAATATCTGCAAACATTGCCGTATGCTCCCCTACAATGTCACCAGCTCGAATAGTAGCAAAACCAATTTCATCCTTGGTTCTTTCTCCTGTTATCCCTTCACGAGAATACACAGCTACATCATCCAGTTTATTCCCCATAGCACCAGCAATTGCTTCTCCCATCCCAATAGCAGTACCTGAAGGAGCATCTACTTTATAACGATGGTGCGCTTCTACAATTTCGATATCACAATAATCACCCATTACTTTTGCCGCTTTCTCTAGTAATTTAAATACTACATTCACACCAACACTGTAATTAGGCGCCATCACGATAGGAATAACTTTTGCAGCTTCATTTATTAGTTCTTTGCCTGGCTCACTAAACCCTGTAGTACCAATAACAATCGCTTTCTTATTCTCTTGGCAAAGCTCTATATTTTTAAGCGTAGAGATAGGAAGAGTAAAATCAATAATGACATCAAAATCATCAACAACTTTTGCTAAATCATCAACAATAGAAATACCAGATTTACCTAGGCCAGCCATTTCGCCAACATCAACACCAATTAAGCTTGATTCTGGGTGCTCACTTGCCGCTGCAAGTACCGCAAACTGGGAACCATTTACCGCTTTAATTAAATTACGGCCCATTCTTCCTGCTGCACCAGCAATTGCTACTCTTACCATCTTAATTCTCGCTCCTTTAAATTAGTATCCTTGCACTCTATCTTAATTTTTTTACTTCGGCTATGTGAAGATTTAAGACACGGTTTTAATTTGAAGTTCTTTTGGTACTTCAAAAAACATGTTTTCTTCACGACCACTCAACTCATCAACGGTAGTGCCACCGAAGGCTTTTACTTGTTCAATGATTTGATTCACTAACTCTTCAGGCGCTGATGCTCCAGCTGTTACGCCAACTTTAGCTTGATCGGTTAACCACTCTTCTTTTAGTTCTTCTGGACAATCAATTAAATAACTTGTTGTGCCTAGTTTTTCAGACAATTCACGTAAGCGATTCGAGTTAGATGAATTTTTCGAACCCACTACAATCATTACATCAACCTGACTTGCCATATCTCGCACTGCATCTTGGCGATTTTGTGTCGCATAACAGATATCATCTTTACGCGGCCCTTGGATCTCTGGGAATACTCGGCGAAGTTCATCAATGACATCTGCGGTTTCATCAACAGACAGTGTTGTTTGGCTGACGTAATGCAAGTTGCTTTGATCACGAACACTCAGTTTTTCAACATCAGCTGGTGTTTCAACTAAATACATCCCTCCAGTTTCACTTGCGTATTGCCCCATCGTACCTTCGACTTCTGGGTGACCTGCATGACCAATCAATACGACTTCAATATTTTTCTTACTTGCACGCGCTACTTCCATATGTACTTTAGTTACCAATGGACAAGTTGCATCAAACACGGTCAACGCTCGTTCTTTCGCTTCTTTTCGTACTGCTTGAGAAACACCATGAGCTGAAAATATAACGATATTATCGTCAGGCACTTCACTTAACTCTTCAACAAAAATAGCACCACGTTGTTTTAAGCCCTCAACAACAAAGCGGTTATGAACCACTTCGTGGCGAACATAAATAGGTGCTTCATACAATTCAAGCGCACGTTCAACAATGCTAATCGCACGATCAACACCAGCACAAAAACCACGAGGATTCGCTAATACTATTTTCATCTTTTATCTCTATATCTTGTTGAATTAATCAACCGCTACAATTTCTACGTCAAAGATAACATCTTGGCCAGCTAATGGGTGATTAAAATCAACCGTTACCGAATCACCTGCGATCTCTGTAATAATACCTGGAATATCCATACCATCAGGACCACTAAACCCCATAATAGTCCCAATCTCTGCCGCCGCATCTCCAACGAAGCGACTTTTATCCATATGATGGATATTATCAGGATTTGGCAAACCGAAAGCATCTTCAGCACTAAGTTCAATACTTTTAGACTGCTTTGACTCTAAACCTAATAGACACTTTTCAAAATTTTCACTAATGCTTCCATCACCCATGGTAAATTTCGCAGCCTTACCTGAAGTATGAGTACTATCAGCAATAGAACCATCTTTTAATTTAATGGTGAAATGTAAAGTGACTTCACTGTTGCTTTCAATTTTTGACATTTTCTTTCCCTAGATATCTTATACCAATGTAACTAAATAGATCAGGTAATTAATGGAATTGGTATTAATTTAATACTTAAAAAAAACGCCACCTCGAGTTCTCGGGCAGCGTTAATTTACTTTCTTTTTATTTACTGTTCTTTTTTATTCGTACGAAGACCATCTAGAATGATAAGTCCTGCACCAATACAAATTGCGGCATCTGCTAAATTGAAAGCTGGCCAGTGATAATTCCCCCAATAAAAATCGAGATAATCCACTACAAACCCATGCACTAAGCGATCAAACACATTACCAATGGCTCCGCCAATGATCAGTGCATAAGCCATATTGTTTAGCTTGTCAGTTTGTGGTGTTTTACGCATCCAATACCCTAGCAAGCTACACACAGCTACAGCAATACCAGTAAAGAACCAACGTTGCCAACCAGCTTGATCACTTAAAAAGCTAAATGCCGCACCATAGTTATGAACATAAAGAAAGTTAAAGAATGGCAATACCTCAATTCGGTTTGCCCAACCATAACCCATCTCTTTCATCACAAATAATTTGATGCTGATGTCTGCCATAAAGATGATCCCCGCTAGCCATAGCCAGCGAAGTCCTGATTCTTTAAGCTGCGGGAATGTCTTATTATCGCTAGTCATTATGCAAATTTACGCTCTTCGCCTTCGCCACTAACGTTAGATACACAACGACCACATACTTCTTCGTGACCTTCGATAGTACCTACATCAGCAACATGGTGCCAACAACGCTCACACTTCGCAGCTTCAGAAGCGGTAACATCTACAAACAAACCTTCAAGTTCTGTTGCTTTTGCTGATTCTGTTTTTTCGCTAAGTGGCTTAACTGTGGCACTTGATGTTAGAAGAACAAAACGTAACTCATCTTCAAGTTTGTTAATTTTAACTGCTAGTGCATCATCTGCGTATAACGTTACTTCAGCTTGAAGTGAACCACCGATAACTTTCTCACTACGAGCAGTTTCTAGAAGTTTGTTTACTGACGCACGAACTGATTGAATTTCAGTCCAGAATTCATTATTAAACTCTTCGCCTTCAGCAAGATCAAACAGGCCTTGGTACCACTCACCTGTGAATACGAATTTCTCGCGCTCACCTGGCATTTCATTCCAGATTTCATCAGCTGTGAATGACATTATTGGTGCCATCCAACGAACAAGAGCTTCTACAATGTAGTAAAGCGCAGTTTGACAGCTACGTTGAGCGTGGCCACTTTGCTTCGCTGTGTATTGACGGTCTTTAATTACGTCTAGGTAGAAAGAACCCATTTCGATTGAACAGAAGTGCATCAAACGCTGAGTTACTTCATGAAGGTTATATTCCTCAAAAGACTTAATGATCTCTTCTTGTGCAGCAAATGCACGACCAACGGCCCAGCGATCAAGAGCAACCATTTCTTCAGCAGGAACGATGTCTGTTTCTGGGTTAAAGCCGTTTAAGTTCGCTAAGAAGAAACGTGCTGTGTTACGAATACGACGGTACGCGTCAGCTGAACGTTTTAGGATTTCATCAGAAACCGCAACTTCGTTAGTATAATCCGTTGAAGCAACCCATAGACGAAGAATATCTGCGCCCAGTTTGTTCGTTACGTCTTTTGGTGCAACTACGTTACCGATAGATTTAGACATCTTACGACCATTACCATCTACCACGAAACCGTGTGTTAGTACTTGGCGGTAAGGTGCTTTACCTTTCATTGCAACAGAAGAGATCAATGATGATTGAAACCAACCACGGTGTTGATCTGAACCTTCTAGGTAAAGATCTGCGCTGTGTGTCCTTTCTTCTTTTTCTTCTGGGAAATCATACTCTTCACGAGAATCAACCACAGAGAAGTGCGTAACGCCAGAATCAAACCATACATCTAAAGTATCTAATACTTTTTCGTATTTAGCGGCGTCATCTTCACCCATAAGCTCAGCGGCATCTACATCCCACCATGCTTGAATGCCTTTTTCTTCAACTAACTTAGCTACTTTTTCAATTAGCTCTAGTGAATTAGGGTGTAGTTCAGACGTTTCTTTGTGAACGAATAGAGCGATTGGCACACCCCAAGTACGTTGACGAGAAATACACCACTCAGGACGACCTTCGATCATACCTTCAATGCGGTTTTGACCCCACTCAGGCATCCACTCAACACTCTTCACTTCTTCTAATGCTTTTGCACGAAGACCCGCTTGATCCATTGAGATGAACCATTGTGGTGTAGCACGGAAGATGATTGGCGTTTTGTGTCTCCAGCAATGTGGGTAGCTGTGCTCGTACGCGTGATGATGCAGTAATGCACCTTTTTCTTTCAGTACTTCAAGAACTGAATCGTTCGCTTTAAATACGTGTTGACCAGCAAACAGTTCAGTATCAGGAAGGTATACACCGTTTGAACCTACTGGATTTGCAATTTCTAGATCGTATTTTTTACCAACCACGAAATCTTCTTGACCGTGACCAGGGGCAGTATGAACGATACCTGTACCTGAATCTGTCGTTACGTGATCGCCTAAAATAGCTGGAACCGTAAAGCCATAGAATGGGTGATTGAATTGAAGAAGCTCTAAATCAGCCCCTTTTGCAAAACCTAAGTTATGGAAATGCTCAATACCTGCGCGATCCATTACTGATTTCGCTAGCTCAGATGCAAGGATTAAACGTTGTGCTTTTTGCTCACCGTGTGCTTCAACTTGAACTAATACGTATTCAAGATCAGCATGTAATGCTACTGCACGGTTAGCAGGAAGAGTCCAAGGTGTCGTTGTCCAGATAACAACCGATACTTCACCTTTACCTTGATGACCTTCAGGCGTGCTGAATTTTGCTAATGTTGCGGCTTCGTCTGCAGCAATAAAACGCACATCAATCGATGGAGATACTTTATCTTGGTATTCAACTTCTGCTTCAGCCAATGCTGAACCACAATCTGTACACCAGTGAACAGGTTTAAAACCCTTAAGTAGGTGACCTTGGTCTGCAATTTTACCCAATGAACGGATAATGTTTGCTTCAGTACCAAAATCCATAGTGCGGTATGGTTTGTCCCACTCGCCCATGATACCTAAACGCTTAAAGCTTTCTTTTTGGCCTTCAACTTGGCCTGCCGCGTATTTACGACACTCCTCACGGAATTCCGCCGCAGAGATTTTTTGACCAGGCTTGCCTTTTTTCTTCTCTACCATTAACTCAATTGGTAGACCGTGACAGTCCCAACCAGGAATGTACGGCGCATCAAAGCCAGAAAGTGTCTTTGATTTAATAATAATGTCTTTAAGAATCTTATTTAATGCGTGACCAATATGAATGTCACCATTTGCATAAGGAGGACCGTCGTGTAATACGAACGATTTCTTACCTTTTTTTGCTTTACGGATTTCACCGTAAAGATCTTCATCATACCAACGCTTAAGCATTTCTGGCTCACGATTAGCCAAGTTACCACGCATTGGGAATCCTGTTTCTGGCAGGTTCAAGGTATCTTTATAGTCACTCATTGATTCTTAATTCCGTTACTTGGGCGAAATGAAATGTTATCTGTTTCAGACAGCCACACCCGTGCTGTCTGAGAATCTAATTCTATTTGTTGTTTTAATGCGTCAAATGACTCAAATTTATGTTCATCACGCAACTTACAAAGTAATTCTACATCCAATTGTTGGCCATATAAATTGCCTTTATAATCGAAGAAGTGAACTTCCAGTTGTTGACGAACGCCATTTACCGTTGGACGGTTGCCTATATTGGCAACACCACCTAATTGTTTACCGCTACTGTCTTTGGCTTGAACAACATAAACGCCAGATACAGGCGAAACACAACGCTTTAATGGAATATTTGCAGTGGGAAAACCAATCGTTCTCCCTAGCTTTCGACCATGAGAAACACGGCCTGTAATACTGTAATTTCGCCCCAACATAGTGGCGACGTCTTTAAATCTGTCTTCAGCAAGAGCATTACGAATCGCAGTGCTACTGACTCGTTGTTTCTGAAGACAAAAACTTTGCGTGTTTACTACTTCAAAGCCGTATTTTCCACCTGCTTTTTGTAGCATTTCAAAGTTACCTTGACGATGTTTCCCAAAACAAAAATCATCACCAACAACCAGAAATTTAACACCCAATAGCTTAACCAACAAGTGTTCAACGAATTCATCTGCCGTTTGTTGTGCAAATTTATGATTAAAATTAATACAAAGCAAACGTTCTATCTTCAATTTATCAAGCTGAACAAACTTATCTCGTAAACGAGTCAATCGAGCAGGTGCTTTATCTTTAGCAAAAAATTCCATTGGTTGCGGATCAAATGTCATTACAACAGAAGGCAAACCTAATTGCTTAGCTTTAGCCTTAACTTGTTGTAATACTTGTTGATGTCCTAAATGGACACCGTCAAAATTACCAATAGTCATTACGCAACCATGATGGCTAGGCGTAATATTGTGAATGCCTCGGATTAATTCCATTATCTCAATATCAAGTTATTTGATTAAAAAAACTGACGAATTATATACTAATCTTACTAGCCAAACCACTCAACTCAGTGAATAACAATATTATGCATTAACTCGTAAGTGGCGCAGACGCAATCCTAATACTAACGCAGGGATTAAGTAACTCACCGCTCCTAGTCCAATAAAGCCTAGTAGCATGATAATTCGTTTTAATAAGTCCCATTCTAGCCATACATTCATGGCTGGCATAAACCACAATAAAACGCCAACCATAATGCCACCAGATACCACTAATTTTATAATATAAATAATAGTCTCTTTAGATAGCTTATATACATTTGCCAAATGCAAACCACGATAAAGCAATGCCATGTTAACCAAAGCAGATAATGCTGTTGCCATTGCTAATCCAACATAACCATAGAAATAAGCAAAAATAGCATTAAAAAACATATTAGTTATCATCGCAATGATACCGTAGCGCACCGGGGTTTTAGTATCTTGGCGAGCATAATAGCCAGGAGCCAATACCTTAATTAACATGAAATTTAATAAGCCAGATGAATAAGCAAGGAGAGATAATGAAGCATTATGTACGTCATTAGGAGAAAACTCACCACGCATAAACAATACCATTAACATAGGTTTCGCCAATACCATCAGCCCTAACATTGCAGGGATCCCAAGTAATATCACCATTCTAACCCCCCAATCCATCGTATTAGAGAAGCCAGTTCCTTTTGCATCAACATGCTGGCGAGACAAAGCAGGTAAAATTACCGTAGCAATAGCAATACCAAATAAACCCAATGGGAATTCTAATAAACGATCTGAATAATAGAGCCAACTAATCGATCCCGTAGCTAAGAAACTTGCAATAAAAGTATCAAACAATAAGTTAATTTGACTTACTGATACCCCAAAGAGTGCTGGGATCATTAACGTTCTGATTTTTACTACACCAGGATCATTCCAGCCCCATTGCGGACGAACTAACATTTTCGCTTTATAAAGAAATGGCAGTTGAAATAGAAATTGAATTAAACCACCAAGGAACACACCAATCGCTAAACCGATCTCTGGTTGTTCTAAATTCGGTGAAACAAAATAAGCGCACGCAATAATAGCAATGTTTAAAAAGACAGGCGTAAATGAAGAAACGGCAAATTTACCTAATGTATTTAAAATGGCACCAGATAACGCAACAAAAGTAATAAACCAGAGGTAAGGGAAAGTAATTTTTAGCAAGAAACTAGCAAGTTCAAACTTAGGGGCATTAGGACCATTATTAAGCCAGTCCATAAACCAGCCCGCTCCGAACAAGGCTGTGACAGATCCAGAACCTAAAATTCCGAAAAAAGTAACTATCGTAACGAGAACACCAAGAGTACCCGATGCTTTTGCTATTAATTCACGAGTTTTATTATCATCACCACTGGCGTGATATTCCGTTAGTACAGGAACAAACGCTTGTGAAAAAGCCCCTTCTGCAAATAAACGGCGTAAAAAATTAGGTATTTTATTCGCAAAGAAGAAAACGTCGGCAGACGCCCCCGCTCCCATTAAATTTGCTACCACTACATCACGGACTAAACCGAGTACTCTAGACACTAAAGTCATAATACTGACGATTAAGCCAGAACGTAAAAGTCGTTTACTCACAAAAAAACCTCATAAAGATGCCGTTGATGGCGATAAAGAGCTTACTAACTGGAAAAAATGCTGTTAGAATGCACGCCATCTTAACCGTGTTTTGCCATTCTCATCAAACTTTTGTTTGAGACAGCTTGGTTTTTACACAAATCATTTGACATTTGGGTTCAATGGGTGCATATTTCCCGACCTTAAATTGTCACCGAACTACGTTTTTGGGAGTTAGACCCTTGGCAAATAGTAAATCTGCTAAGAAGCGCGCAACTCAAGCTGAAAGACGTCGCCAGCACAACGCTAGCCGTCGTTCAATGATGCGCACTTACATGAAAAAAACTATCGCAGCTATTGAAGCTGGCGATAAAGAAGCTGCAACTGCTGCACTAGCAACTGCAACTCCACTTCTAGACCGCATGGCGACTAAAGGCCTTATTCATAAGAATAAAGCTGCACGTCATAAAGCGCGTTTCACTGCAGCAATCAAAGCTCTTTAATAGAAATTTGATTCTCAGTTAGAAATAAGAAAAAACCGACCTAGGTCGGTTTTTTTATATCTGCAATTTGAAGAAAAAACAAAAGAAGATTACTTACCCTTTTGCTATCCCATCTATAGCTTACTTTTGACAGTATAAATCATGTAATAGTTGAATTACGGATCTTACTTCATGGCTATTCAATGAATAAAACACCGTTTGAGACTCTTTTCTTGTTGATACTAATTCATCTTTACGTAGCCAGCCTAAATGTTGAGATAGTGCAGATTGGCTAAGTTCTAATTTTTCTGCAATTTGACCAACAGATAACTCACCATCAAGTAATAAACACAAAATAAATAAACGACGTTCATTCGCCATCGCTTTTAATAATGCTACTGCTTGAGGTGCATTTTCTTCCATCATTTGTAAATTCATAAAACAACCTCTAATTTAGTATATTCTACCTCACTATTGCAAATGAAAATCAAATAAATGTGAGAAATCAGCAGCACAGATACTTTTCACTGCAGGATGCTGAATCATTCGCTCAGCAAAAATAACATAATATTCTTCTTTCAAATCTTTTACGTCTGCTATTCGATGTAAAGAAAGGTCTGAATCTGCCTCATTCATGTAAACCGTTGGGGCCAAAAACACTGAATCATTCTCACGAGCAAATGCTTTCATTAAAGCAACGTCATCAAACTCACCTAAAATATTAGGGGTAATGCCTTGTTGATCGCACCATTGGATCACTTTTCTACCCATTGATGTTCGGCTACCAGGAATAAGTACCTTTTTTCTCTCCAATACGTCAGGAAATTGAATATCCGTCATTTCTTTAGAGCAAAAAAAACTCATTCCACACTCACCTAATTTTTTACTAAAAAGCCCTGAGTTTTGACTTGAATCCACAGGACAATCCGACAGGATCATATCTAATTTATGTTGCGATAACTGTTCAAGTAAAAGTTCATGGGTAGATTCAAAACAACGAAGATGGATTGACGCGTCTTCAGGAATCGTTGTTGAAAGGACTTTACTTACTAATCGTTTAGAAAGTGCATCAGCCACACCAACATCAAATAATACATTCGATTGTTGGCTGTAATTTACAATATCGAGCATTTCATAGCTTAATCCAAACATGCGATCAGCGTATTTATAAATAAGTTGACCCAGCTCTGTTGGCTCTACATTACGACCATTACGCTTGGTTAACTTACCATTCACTCTCTCTTCCAGCGCCTTAATCTGCCCGGTAACCGTTTGAGGTGTCAGAAATAAAGCTTCTGCTGCTTTAGTCACTGACCCTTGTTTGCATACCATCCAAAAATAATACAAATGGTTATAGTTTAAATGAGACATTTCGAATCCTATGATTTATAAATCAATGCACTTATCTATTACATTAAGAATGATAGTAATAATTGAAGATACGTCATTTATTACACCAATAGCAAACACTTCGTAAAAACCATCCATTTATCACTTACATTTCGTTTTTTCCGCATCCATATTCTTAAAAGTGTCATTAATCCGCAATATAGAACAAAAAAGTTTTAAAAAAAAATTTATATTCCACTTTAAAATAAAGAATAAAAAACAATAAATATCAAAGACTTAAAAGATAAAAAATAAACATCCAATGCATCAAAATCAAATATGACGCATTTATTACAGTTTTCCTTCTGACTGTAATATTTCTGAAATATTCCTTATCTACTATCGCTTCAGATTAAATAAACCGACAACATACTATTTCGGTACGGAGCTTTACTATGAATACCCAATCAATTTCTGCAGCAACAATGAGCAATACCTCGCGCATGCTGCGTTGGGCAAACTTAGCATTTATGCTTTACCTTCTTCTTTTAGCGGTTGCTATGGTTGGCACAGGCTTTAAATGGTCTGTTGGTGAGGAAGCAAAAGTTCTTTTTGAATTTGCATCTCACCCTATTGCTGGCTTAATGATCGGCTTAGTTGCAACAGCATTAATTCAATCCTCTTCAACTGTGACCTCTATTATTGTTGGATTAGTGGCTGGTGGTTTACCTATTGAAACCGCAATTCCTATGGTAATGGGTGCTAACATTGGTACTACCGTTACCAATACTCTAGTAAGTCTTGGACACGCTCGTTGTAAAAATGAATTTAGACGTGCATTTGCTTGTGCGACGGTTCATGATTTCTTTAACCTATTAGCCGTGTCTATTTTCTTACCTCTAGAAATGATGTTTGGTATTTTCCAAAAACTATCAGCATGGTTAGTGTCTCCGTTCTTAAGTGCGGGCGACATGAACATGAAAGGCTTTGATTTTATCAAACCAATTACCAAGCCAGTTATCAGCGCGATCCAAGAGCCTCTATCTAGCTTTGGAAGCATGACTGGTGGTCTATTAATGATTGCCCTTGGTATTGCGGTTCTTATCATTTCTATTACTCTTATGGGTAAATTAATGAAGAGCTTAATGGTTGGTCGTGCAAAAGAACTGCTTAAGAGTGCAATTGGCCGTGGCCCTCTACATGGCATCGCATCAGGTACAGTAGTTACTGTTCTTGTTCAATCATCTTCAACAACAACAAGTTTAATGGTTCCATTAGTAGGTACTGGCGTTCTTAAAGTACGTGACGTATATCCATTTACTCTTGGAGCAAATATCGGTACTTGTGTAACTGCATTATTAGCCGCAACGGCAGTATCAGGTGAATACGCTATCTTCGCTCTACAAATTGCATTGGTACACTTGTGCTTCAACGTAATTGCAACACTGGTTATCTTTGGTACTCCATTCTTACGTGAATTGCCATTGAAAGGTGCTGAGTGGATTGCAGAGATGGCGAACCGCAATAAAGGTGTGGTAGCAGGCTATTTAAGCTTTGTATTTATCATCCTACCAGGCGGTGTGTTAGCACTAACTGTATAAAAAATAATACGTATATAAAAAAGCCCCAGAGTGAACTTACACTCTGGGGCTTTTTTAATCTATAACTTAGACCGAAAAAGGATACTTAATCGCTTCATGGCTTTCATAGCCAACTACATCAAAATCATCCATTGTTACCCATGTTTCTAAATCTTCTAATGATTTAATCTTAGGGTTTATTTTAAAGACTGGAGCTTTCAATGGCTCACGCTTTAGCTGTACATCTTTCATCAATTCAAGTTGATCTTCATAGATATGACCATTCACAATCTTATGATAAGCCTTACCTGCTTTATGCCCTGTAATCTGAGCCACAATAGCTAACAGAAAATACACTTGAACCATGTTAAAATTAAGCCCTAGCGGAACATCACAAGAGCGTTGAGTACTATTTAAGTATAACGTATCACCTAGCAATGAAAAGTGGTGTGAGTACATGCACGGACGTAAACAGCCCATATCAAACTCACCTGGATTATAGAAATTTAAAATCTCACCACGGTCGTCAATACCATTACTTAAATCATCAATGATCTTTTTCAACTGATCGATAAATTCACCGTTTGGTTTTGCCCATGAACGACCTTGAACACCATATACTCGCCCCATATCATCTTCACCTTTACGGTGAGGATTATTCAGCCAAGCATCATTTAAATTCGAATTAGCATCCCATGTTTTAGTGCCTATTTTACGAAAATCTTCAGCATTATCATAACCGCGAATATAACCAATCATTTCAGCTACTGCTGACTTCCAAAAACTTTTACGTGTTGTAACTAAAGGAAACTCTCCATTAGCAACATCGTAAGTCAGATCGGCATTAATTACCGTCAAACAGCGCTTTCCTGTTCGCTCGTTTTCAATCCAGGTTCCTTCATCAACGATGCGTTGGCATAAATCTAAATACTGCTTCACGGTCATGTTCTCTAAAATTGGCTTAAAAAAATGGCCTCAAACGAGAGGCCATCACTATAAATCGTTATTAACGCTATTCTAACGTATTTTTCTGAGTTTGTTTATTTTGCTTTTGGTTTCGATTTTTTTGACTTCGTCTCATTTATCTGTAAATCAGTAGCAAAAAGATTACGTTTAAATGCCCAAAGCATCATAAGAAGACCACCAATCACCATTGGTAGCGATAAGATTTGTCCCATTGAAATCCAATCGCCAAACAGACCTAATTGAGCATCAGGTTGACGAACATATTCGACTAAGAATCTAAATGTTCCGTAACCAAATAAGAATAAACCAGATACAGCACCCAAAGGACGAGGTTTACGAATAAACCAATTTAAGATTAAGAATAAAACAACCCCTTCAAGTGCAAACTCATATAATTGAGATGGATGACGAGGAAGAGGCCCTCCTGTTGGGAATATCATCGCCCAAGGCACATCAGTAACTCGGCCCCATAGTTCACCATTCATAAAGTTACCGAGACGACCTGCACCTAAGCCAAACGGTACTAATGGCGCTACAAAGTCAGCAATAGTAAAGAAACTGCGATTATTCTTATAACCATACCAAAGCATTGCAGAAATTACACCAAGCAATCCCCCATGGAAAGACATGCCGCCAGTCCATACTTCAAATAAGTACAGTGGGTTATCTAAGAAATAACCAAAGTTATAAAATAAGACATAACCAACTCGCCCACCAATCACGACCCCTAAAAAGCCAGCAAAAAGAAGATCACTGACTTGATCACGAGTCCAACCGCTATTTGGTTTGTCTGCACGCTTATTTGCTAACCATAAGGCAAACATGAAACCGAACAAATACATTAATCCATACCAACGAACAGCTAGTGGACCTATTTGAAATAATATTGGGTCAATATTTGGGAAGGTTAAATACCCTTGGTTCATGATTACTCTCTTATCCTAAGAACATTTTACTGCCGATAAATACTAGAAATACGGCAAAGATTTTTTTTAATGTTGATGTTGGTAAATGCGAAGCTAATTTTGCGCCAACTCTAGTGGTAAAAATAGACGTTACACTAATGCCACATAACGCAGGTAAATATACATACCCTAAACTCATTGACGGCAAATTAGCGACACTAACACCGTGTATAACAAAGCCTATCATGCCAGCTATAGCTATTAATGTGCCACATAAAGAAGAGCTACCAATAGCTTTTCTCATTTCAACACCATGAAAGCTTAAATAAGGTACTGTCAATGAGCCACCACCAATGCCAGCTAAACTAGAAACAATACCGATAATTCCACCAGAAGTAGCTGTTTTTAAAGGAGATGGCATAGCTCTTGTAGCTGTGAATTTAAGTGCTAACAGCATTTGTAATGCTAATAAAAGTACGATAATACCAAATACTTTAGGTAAATATTGTGTTGGAATTAACTCAGTAAGGTAACTACCAACAAAGCCTCCAAGAATGACTCCAGGAGCTAAACTTTTAATTAACCTCACTTCGACATTGCCTAAACGCAAATGGTTCAATGCCGATGAGCTCGATGTAAATATAATTGTCGCTAGCGACGTACCAAGAGCCATTTGCATTGCAATGCTTGAATCGATTCCAGCCAAGGGCAGTAGCCACAGCAAAGCAGGAACAACAAGTAATCCACCACCAATCCCTAATAAGCCGGCCATAACGCCAACCACACTGCCAAGTACAAGATACAGCGCAAAAATAGACCAAAAATCTACTGACATTTATTTACCTGCTCGAATAAACCCTAAAAGATCTTTCTCTTCAAAAAACGTCATCATATCAGCTAAAATTTTCTCAGCATCATCATGATGTAAAAGAATCTCTGTTATTGATTCAATTTCAGCCAAAGTTACTTGTCTAATAATGTATTTAATCTTAGCCACATTGGACGTATTCATACTTAAATTACGATAACCAAGTCCAATTAACAGTAAACAACCAATAGGATCACCCGCTAATTCCCCACACACACTAACAGGTAAGTTATGCTGAGTTGCTGTTTCTACGATTTGCTTTAAAGCCAAAATAACAGCCGGATGGTAAGACTCATAAACATGAGAAACTCTTGAATTGTTCCTATCTACCGCTAATAAATATTGAGTTAAATCATTACTTCCAACAGAAATAAAATCAACAAGTCCAGCCACTCTTGGTAATAAATACAGCATTGATGGCACTTCAACCATCATACCAATACGAGGCTTAGAAAAATCCATGTCAGACTCGTTGAGCACTTCTTCGTATGCTTGATTAATAAAAGCTCTTGCCTGCTTCAACTCAGGGATGCCTGAAATCATAGGTAGCATAATCGATAAGTTTTCATTACCAATATTAGCTCTGATCATCGCTTTTAATTGCAATAAAAATATATCAGGATGATCTAAAGTAAAACGAATACCACGCCAACCTAAGAAAGGATTATCTTCCTCAATAGGTAAATAAGGTAAAGGTTTATCACCGCCAATATCAAGCGTTCTCATGACTACCGGTTTTTTAGGGTATGTTTCTAAAATAGCTTTATATTGTAGGTATTGTTCTTCTTCTGATGGAAAACGTTGATGTAACAAAAATGGAATTTCGGTTCGATACAAACCAACACCATCAACGCCTTTATTCACCGCAATACTTGAATCAACACTCAATCCTGCATTTAAATGAATATTCATTAAATGCCCATCAAGTGTTAATGTGGGTTTATCAAGATCAAGCGTAATCAGCTTTGATAATTCAAGCTCTTCATTTTGAAGATCAGTATATTCTTGAATTAAAGCTTCCGTTGGCTTGATATAAAGTGAGCCACTATACCCATCAACAATGGCTAATGATTTATGATAATGAGCAGGGTTAAACTCAACCCCCATTATTGCAGGTATCCCAAGCGCTTTAGACAAAATAGCAGCATGCGAGTTTGCCGCCCCTTCTAAGGAGATCACCGCTTTTAATTTATCTTTAGGTATACTGGCAAGCATTGATGCTGTCAGTTGAGTTGTTACCAGAATCACAGGATGTGACAGATCAATATCTAGCTTATCTTCATAATTAAGAAAATAAAGTAATCGTTGCCCAAGCTCTCGAACATCGTTTGCTCGTTCACTCAAATAAGAATCACTCATTCGTTCAAAGCGCCCAGCATAAGACTCTATAACTTGACGTAGTGCCCATTCAGCAGAATCACCTTGGTTAATCTGTTTTTTAAGATCAGCCTTTAACATAGGATCATTCAATAAATGACTGAATAAATCAAAAATGGCTAACGTTTCGGTATTAAGCTCTTGTTCAAACCGTTTCTTTGCACGTCGAAAGTCTTTCAATGCAAGTTCAACAGCAGTACCAAGACGATCTTTTTCCAATTCAATATCAAGACATGAACTAGGTAAAATAGCTTCTATCTTCGGTTGAGCATCATCAAACCACAGCGGTGCGATTCCAACGCCATTAGACGCAGAAATACCTTTGAACTGCTTTTGTTGTGTGGAAGAGGCTTGCAGTTGAGTAGACCAACTTTCATGAGCTTTTGCATGAGCTAAAACAACCGCAAGCTGAGCAGATAGAGTCACTAAAAAGGATTCTTCAACTTCGGTAAACTGACGCTTTTCTTTTTGCTGGACAACCAATACACCTAAGTTTTGACGACGATATATGATTGGCGTAGCGAGAAATGAATTAAATTTATATTCGGCAATACTTGGGATGTATTTATATGAAGGATGTACCGATGCATTGGCGAGGTTTAGAGGCTCACAGCTACGAGCGACAAGACCAACAAGTCCTTCATCAATACCCAATGACACCGTATTAGGCTTTGCTTTTAAGCCCTCAGTAGCCATCAATTCTAGTCGAAGATTGTCATTACTCATCAAATAAACTGAGCAACACTCTGTTCTCATAGAGTGCCGAGTATTTTGCACCAGTAGCGCTAAAGCATCATCCAATGACTCTGCTTTAGCGACGTGATCAACTATATCCCTGAGTTGAGTAAGCATACTAAATAATCCTTAAGGTGATAAGGTATAGACAGCTTACCCTTTTTTACCTTTCCTTTTAAATTTTCGTTCCTTAAACGGCATAGCAATCACCGCGAACTCTTTTAGTGCTCGGCGATAAACGTCACGTTTAAATGAAACAACTTGTCTTACAGGGTACCAATAACTTACCCATCGCCAGCCATCAAATTCCGGCGAGCGATCTCTTTGCATATTCACCTTGGATTCGTCACATTCCAAGCGTAACAAAAACCATTTCTGTTTTTGTCCAATACAGACAGGTTTTGAGTCCCATCTAACTAAACGTTTCGGTAGTTTATATCGCAACCAATGACGGCTGCTTGCTAAAATACGTACGTCATTTTTAGTCAGGCCAACTTCTTCGTACAATTCACGGTACATTGCTTGTTCTGGCGTCTCGCCATCGTCAATGCCACCTTGTGGAAACTGCCAAGAATGTTGCCCGTATCGTTTCGCCCAGAATACTTGACCATGGCTATTGCATATCACTATCCCGACGTTCGGGCGGAAACCATCGCCATCTATCACTGGATGACCTCATCATAAACTTATATTCCTTTGATTTTTTCACAGTTCGCCTCTTTGAGCAAACAGGATCACGCTTTCTTGTCACGTTTTACTAAAATAAGCGCTTTCCTTGAATAACTTTTAATCGATTAACGACTTATCAACATAACAATGAGAGCTGACCCACATTTATTCACCTTTTCTGTGTATAACTTTGTGAAGAAGATAAAAACAAATCAAATAGCATGATAAAAATCAATGTATCAATAGAAAGTAGTGGAAAACAAAAGAACAATAAAGTACATATTAAACAGTAAGTTAAATAAAAGATCTTTTACATGATCTTTTAAATTAAAATCGGTAGATTAATATAAACACAGATCGGTTAAAGATCATCCAATCTAATGGTTACCCACAAAGTGCCCCCCTCTAATGTGCTATACACCTGAAAGTCAATAACTTATTCATAAATATAATACTGTACATGGATCCAGACAAATAGATATCGCTTAAAAAAACATCGCCAATGTGGATAACTTAATTAGATCCAATTAAGAGCACTAAAACTATAAAATAATATGATAATCTACCCTCTAAACCATCATCAACGAGTCGCTATGAAACAACCACCTACTACTATTAATGAGTTATTAATAAGAGCTGAAAGTATTGCAGGCTACACGCTATCAGAGCTTGCCGAGCAAGTTGGTGCTCCTGTGCCTGAAAACTTAAAGCGTGATAAAGGTTGGGTTGGTCAATTATTAGAACTGCATTTAGGTGCCTCAGCTGGCAGTAAACCTCTCCCTGACTTCATTGATCTTGGTATTGAATTAAAAACAATTCCGATCAGTTATACCGGTAAGCCACTCGAAACAACTTTTGTCTCAGTAGCCCCATTAACTGGGATTCATAGCTTACGTTGGGAAGAATCACATGTACGCCATAAACTGGCGCACGTTTTATGGATCCCTGTAGAGGGAGAAAGAGAGATCCCTGTAGGAGATCGACGCGTTGGCTACCCCGTATTATGGCAGCCTTCAACTAAAGAAGAAAAACAGCTCAAACAAGATTGGGAAGAATTAATGGATTTGATCGTTTTGGGTAAGGTTGAATCAATTACAGCAAAGCATGGGGAAGTTTTACAACTCAGACCTAAAGCAGCAAACAGCAGAGCACTTACTGAAGCTTATGGTGAAAATGGTCAGCCAATCAAAACATTGCCAAGAGGTTTCTATCTGAAAACCCATTTTACTCACGCTATCCTCACTTCATTTTTTAATTAAAAAAAGGCCTATCTCAATGAGATAAGCCATTTTATTACTCTGTTGATTTACCTTCTATATAAGCCGTCGCTCTAACTTAGCTATAACTTCTTGGTTCAGAGATTAAATTATGTTTATTCAATAAGCGGTACATTGTTGCTCGAGATACACCAAGCTCTTTCGCAGCAGAAGAAACCTGACCATCATGAGACTCTAAAACCATCAATAAAGCGTCTCGCTCTGAGTTTTCTCGAATCACTCGTAAGCTACGTTTTGTATCATTACGCTGAGGAAGATCTAAATGCTCAAGATCAATCGTCATACTATCAGCAAGAAGTACCGCTCGTTTTACTTGATTAACTAATTCACGAACATTCCCAGGCCACGGATAATGCAGCATGGTTTGCATAGAATCTTCAGAAAAAGTACGTGCTTGAGTATTGTATTCTTTTGCATAGCGTTGAAGGAAGTGCTCCGCAAGAATCGCAATATCTGAACTTCTCTCTTTTAAAGAAGGCACATGGATACGCAGTACATTCAGGCGGTAATAAAGCTCTTCTTTAAAACAACCTTCTTCTATCCCTTTCTCAAGATCAATATGACTTGCAACAATCACTCGCACATCAATATCGATAAAACCTTCAGACGTTTCAATATTACCTTCTTGTAAGAAACGTAATAAATGTTGCTGTTGGCTGACTGGTAAATCATTAATATCATTTAAGAATAATGTACCGCCATTCGCTTGAAATAGTTTTGACTCTTTGTACTCTGAAAGATGAAGGCCAAATAATTCTTGCTCTATTTTAGATTCAGATAATGAACCACAATTCAGTGAAACAAATGGGCCTTTGTTACGACCAGATGAATCATGAACGGCTCTAGCTACCGCATCTTTACCTACACCGCTTTCTCCTGAAATTAAAATAGAGACATCAGTTGGTGCAACTCGACGAATTTGATCTCGTAGACGTTTCACTGCTGGCGCTTCACCTAGAATACCTAAGTCTGACTTCTTACCCATATTAGGCCAAACTTTACGCTCTAGCTTTAACATACCTAACTGGTGACCAATAGTACTTAGCAATTGCGCATCAGGAATTGGGGCGGTGAAAAAATCGATACAGAAGTTTACTATGAATTGGCAAATAGTATCTGAGCTCAATTGTGATTCACGAATAAATGCCATCCAGCGAACTTGTTTGTTGTTATTAACCAACGTCGCAATACCATTAAGACTAAAATCGTCTTGGCTTAAGTCTACAATACCAATGCATGGGCCAATTTCGTCAAACAGTGTTTGTGCTGCTCGAAGATCATAACAACGATGACAACGCCAACCTACCTGTTCTAATACTGCTAACCAAGGTTCATAACTTCCGCCAACAACCACTAATGAACCGGGAACAGAATCCATACGAAACTGAGTACTCATATAAGCCTTACCTCTAAATTCTTGAATGAAACTAACTGAGAAATCGTTATAGAACAACTATACAGGTTTTAAGACCCCCCAGCGTCTCACAAACGAGATGCACGTCATCCTTTTAACAAAAACAAAACAACTAAAAGCTAAAGAATAAATGACAGTTAACATATTAGAATTAAAGTTGACTCATTTATAAGAATAAAGGGTAAGTTTGATATAAAAATGGAACTTTTAATTACTTTTAAAGGCGGGGATTGAAGTAAAAAAGAATTGTAAAAGTTAGGTCAATTGATAAAAAAGTGTAATTACTTTCTCATTTTTATACATTATGTAAGAAAATTAATAAAAAAAGAGCAACTTAGTAGTCGCTCTTTTTATTAATTCTATTCTTAATTATGCTTGTGGACGCATAGAAGGGAATAAAATTACGTCACGAATTGTATGAGTGTTAGTGAATAGCATCACTAAACGGTCAATACCAATACCTTGACCCGCTGTTGGCGGTAAGCCGTGCTCAAGCGCTGTAATATAGTCAGCATCATAGAACATTGCTTCATCATCACCAGACTCTTTTGCATTAACTTGCGCTTTAAAACGCTCATCTTGGTCTTGAGCATCATTAAGCTCAGAGAAACCATTTGCTACTTCACGACCACCAATGAAAAATTCAAAACGGTCTGTAATGAAATCATTGTTGTCGTTACGGCGTGCTAATGGAGAAATATCTGCTGGGTATTCAGTGATAAACGTAGGTTGCATTAACTTAGGTTCCGCTGTTTCACCAAAGATCTCTTCAAGAAGTTGACCACATGTCCAGAAGCTTTCAACATCAACATGAACTGATTTCGCGATAGAAACCATTAAATCACGATCTTGAACGCCTTCGTACGTTAGCGCTTGAATCTCAGCATGCTCTGGGTTGTATAGTTTAATCGCGTCTAGCATGCTCATACGTGCGTATTTGCCACCAAAATCAACGGTATACTCACCGTAAGGCATTTTATCGCTGCCTAGAACAGAGATAGCTACTTGAGATAGCATTGCTTCTGTTAGATCCATTAGATCGTTGTAATCAGCATACGCCATATAGAATTCCATCATTGTGAATTCTGGGTTATGACGAGGAGATAGACCTTCATTACGGAAGTTACGGTTAATTTCGAACACACGCTCAAAACCACCAACAACTAAACGTTTTAGATAAAGCTCAGGCGCGATACGTAGGTACATATCAACATCAAGTGCATTATGGTGTGTTACGAATGGACGTGCAGACGCACCGCCAGGGATAACATGCATCATAGGAGTTTCAACTTCCATGAAGCCTTTATCAACCATGAAGTTACGAATTGCAGAAACCACTTTAGAGCGGATAATAAATGCAGTACGTGAATCATCATTTACGATAAGGTCAACATAACGTTGACGGTAACGCATTTCTTGGTCAGTTAGGCCGTGGAATTTTTCAGGTAACGGACGTAATGCTTTAGTTAGCAATACATACTCTTCCATGTTCACGTAAAGATCGCCTTTACCTGATTTATGTAGAGCACCTTTAACACCGATGATGTCACCGATATCTAAACCTTGGTATTTGTCTTTAAGCTCTTTTTGCACTTCTTTTGCTGCATAAGCTTGGATCTTACCAGACACTTCTTGGATCAATAAGAAAGGACCACGCTTAGCCATGATACGGCCTGCGATAGCAACGATATGATTTAATTCTTCTAGCTCTTCTTTGGTCTTCTCACCAAATTCTGCTTGAAGATCCGCAGCAAGGCTGTCACGACGGAAGTCATTCGGGTGGCCATTTGCCTTACATGCTTGACGGATATGGTCTAATTTACCACGACGTTCTGCAATCAGTTTGTTTTCATCTAGTTGTACTTGGTCAGTCATAATGAACCCTTTCTTATAATCCAGATTTTAAGCTGGCTTCGATAAATTTATCTAAATCACCGTCTAATACGGCTTGCGTATTACGATTTTCAATGCCGGTACGCAAATCTTTAATGCGCGAATCATCTAATACGTATGAGCGAATCTGACTGCCCCACCCGATATCGGATTTAGAATCTTCGTTTACTTGTTTCTCTGCGTTTTGTTTCTGAAGCTCAAGTTCAAACAGTTTTGCTTTCAACTGCTTCATTGCTTGTGCTTTGTTTTTATGCTGAGAACGATCATTTTGACATTGCACGACTGTATTTGTCGGAACGTGAGTAATACGTACCGCAGATTCAGTGGTGTTTACGTGTTGACCACCCGCGCCAGAAGCTCGGTATACATCAATACGTAAATCAGCAGGGTTAATATCTACTTCAATGTTGTCATCTATCTCAGGATAGATAAACGCAGAGGCAAATGAGGTATGTCGACGACCACTTGAATCAAATGGAGATTTACGAACTAAACGGTGTACACCAGTTTCAGTACGTAACCAACCATAAGCGTATTCACCAGAGATGCGTACTGTTGCGCCTTTAAGGCCGGCAACATCGCCATCAGAAACTTCAATAATCTCTGTTTTAAATCCTTTAGCTTCCGCCCAACGCAAATACATACGCAACATCATTGATGTCCAATCTTGCGCTTCTGTACCGCCAGAACCTGATTGTAAATCAATATAACAATCTGAAGGATCATGCGCACCAGAGAACATACGACGGAATTCTAATGTCGCTAGTTTTTCTTCTAAGTCAGCAAGCTCTGGTTCAATCTCATCAAACGTTTCTTGATCTTGTTCTTCAACTGCTAACTCAAGTAAGCCTTCAACGTCTTCGCCGCCTTGGTCTAATTGGTCAATAGTTTCTACAATCGCTTCTAAAGAAGCACGTTCTTTACCTAATGCTTGTGCGCGCTCAGGTTCATTCCATACTTCTGGTTGTTCTAGCTCTGCATTGACTTCTTCTAGACGCTCTTTCTTAGCATCATAGTCAAAGGTACCCCCTCAGGATATTTGTGCGATCAGACACATCCTGGAGACGGTTTTTAATAGGATTAATTTCGAACATGGTGTTTTATCATCGCCGAATAAAAAATAACCGAGAGATTTTAACCAAAAGTGTGATAGAAATCGAGGTATTTCAACCTCTGAAAGCAAGAACAATAAGGATTGAGAAAATGGTGTAAATTTAATCACACCAAATTTATTTTTATTTAACCTCTGCTCGGAATACGAGCCTTTCTATTTTCATACAAAACAAGAACGCAACATCTCATTAGGTATTTCTTAACGGCTAGTTTAGTATAAATTAACCTTTTCACGTTATAGAAGGAGCGCTTTACATTGGTTCTATGTATTCAACCATTAATTGCAATGTTTGATTACCTCTAAATTCATTGATATCTAAGCGATAAGCCAACTTCACTTTTTGTACTAATGCATCAGGCCAACGACGAATATCAATATTAAAAGCAATAGCATCTACCATTTTATTGGTTGGAAAATCTCTATGTATTGGCTCTAACATCAATTTAAGGTGTTTCTCACCCACCAAACGCTGATTCAATACTTTAAATTCACCATCAAAAATAGGCTCAGGGAAAGCCTGTCCCCATGGGCCACCTGCTCGAATAATTTCAGCAGTACCTAAGGTGAATTCTTCAGGTGTTAGTTCTCCATCAGATAAAACCACCCCATTAAGGGACTCTTCTTCTACGGATTCACGAACCACATCATCAAAAGCTTGGCTGAATTTTTTATAATCCACTCCTTTAATGGTTAAGCCCGCCGCCATTGCATGGCCACCAAATTTTAGAATCAAGCCTGGGTTACGGGTATCAATCAAATCCAATGCATCACGCATATGAAAACCTGGAATGGAACGACATGATCCTTTAATGAATCCATCACCACCATCAGCAAAAGCAATCACTGGACGGTGATATTTTTCTTTAATGCGCGAGGCTAAAATACCAATGACACCTTGATGCCAATCGCGTTGGAATAACACCAATCCAAAAGGCAATTCTGTCTGTGCACCAAATTCAAGCCGCTCACAAATTGCCATGGCTTCATTTTTCATGCCTTGCTCTATCTCTTTACGAGTTTGATTTAAGGCATCCAGCTCTGAAGCCATACGGCGAGCAGCGTGAATGTTATTCGACATAAGAAGTTCAACACCAAATGACATATCATCCAAACGCCCTGCTGCATTAATTCTTGGTCCAAGTGCAAAGCCAAAATCAGAAGCTACAATTCGAGACGGTACTTTATTTGCTACTTCGATTAACGCTTGTATGCCCGGACGACACTTACCCGCACGAATTCGTTGAATGCCTTGATGCACTAAAATACGGTTATTTTCATCTAGCGCCACCAAGTCAGCAACAGTACCTAGTGCGACCAAATCCAATAAATCAGCAAGATTCGGAATAGGTATATTTTGAGTTTCAAACCAATTGTTTTCACGTAAACGTGCACGAATCGCTAACATCAAATAAAACGCGACGCCAACACCCGCTAAAAATTTAGACGGAAAAGCACACTCTTCTAGGTTTGGATTAACAATTGAATCGGCAATCGGTAAAGAAGCCCCCGGTAAATGGTGATCGGTTACGACCACTTGCATGCCATAAGCTTTAGCTGCCGCGACTCCTTCAATGGATGAAACACCATTATCTACCGTCATAATGATTTCAGCGCCCATAGCCTTAGCCTGATCGACAACATCAGGACTTAATCCATAACCATCTTCAAAGCGGTTTGGAACCAAGTAATCAACATTATTGCTGCCCATCAATCGAAATGCCATGACTGATAACGCAGAACTCGTTGCGCCATCTGCATCAAAGTCACCAACAACGATAATGCGTGTTTGCTTTGCTATCGCTTCAACTAAAATATCAACGGCTTTAGTAATGCCATGCATA
This sequence comes from Aliivibrio thorii, assembly GCF_057368585.1. Classification (NCBI taxonomy): domain Bacteria; kingdom Pseudomonadati; phylum Pseudomonadota; class Gammaproteobacteria; order Vibrionales; family Vibrionaceae; genus Aliivibrio; species Aliivibrio thorii. The sequence continues at coordinate 2,522,522 of NZ_CM170654.1, forward strand.
GATTGAAATGACAGTAGCGATTTGGCACCACGCTCTAATTGAGAATTTGATGTAATACCACGAGCCGCATAAATCCGTTGTAAAATTGAAGGAATTGAACTCGAAAGAGCTGGGATTTCTGGAATAAGACGACGTTTCACTTCAATCATGATAATGGCCCAAGGTAAGGTTTATAAAGATAAAAAAATCCCCGCACTATACTTAATTTTAATAAGTATTGCGGGGATTTAAATTCAATTACATAAGAATTATTTTTCTAAGTCTTTCAAAAGCTCTTGTGCTGGTTTGTAACCAGGTACGAGATCACCATTAGGTAGCACAATCGCAGGCGTACCATTTACACCCATTTTACGACCTAATAAATACTGTTCTTTGATGATGTTCTTACACTGAGCTGTTGCTGGTTTTGAACCATTAATTGCACGGTTTGATTTTGCATCTTCCATCGCCTGTTGCTTATCATCAGCACACCAAATTTGTGCCATTTTATCAGCAACAGAGCCTTGGTAACCTTGGCGAGGATATGCTAAATAACGAACAGTAATACCAGCATCATTATAGTCTTTCATCTCTTTATGTAACTTAGTACAGTAGCCACAAGTTATATCAGTGAAAACTGTAATGACATGCTTTTCATTTTTCGCAGGGAACACGATCATGTTTTCGCTTTGACTATCAACTAATTTAGCAAAACGAGCCGCTAATAAATCTTTCATATTGCCATTTTCATCAAACTCAAAAATACGACCTTGAATAAAATGCTTACCGTCATCTGATACATAAAAAATACCGAATGGCGTTTCAACCTGTTTAAATCCATCCACTTCAGAATCGTGAATTGCTTCAACAGGCAAGCCTAATGTCGTTAAACGCTGAGTAATCGCTTGCTCTGAATCAACCTGAGATGTTTCAACAACTGACGGAGATACTGCGTGCTCTTTTGCTTGCTCATCAGAACACGCGGTAAAAGAAATAACACTTAATAAAGCAATACACATCGCGCTAGTACGGCGAATAAATGACATAAAAGATACCTATAAAAAAAGTAAAAATAGAAGGTTTAAATTTTAGAGTAACAAACCGACAAGAAGTTCCCTCTAACTATGAACGAGGATGGTGTTCTTGATGAATTTGTTTTAAACGTTCTGTAGCTACGTGAGTATATATTTGTGTCGTCGAAAGATCACTATGTCCAAGTAACATTTGTACGACTCTAAGATCTGCCCCATAGTTTAGTAAATGTGTAGCAAATGCATGACGTAATACATGGGGTGATAATTTATCCGTATCAATACCTGCAATCACGGCATAGTGTTTAATACGATGCCAAAAGGTTTGCCTTGTCATTTGTCTGGCTCTTTTACTAGGGAAGACCACATCTGAACTTTTTTCGCCAAGTAACGCTGGACGCCCTTGATCCAGAAAAGTTTGAATCCAATCTACCGCATTTTCACCCATTGGTACTAAGCGTTCCTTGTCCCCCTTACCGGTAACACGAACAACACCTTGACGAAGACTCAAGTTTTCCATGGTTAAACTTACTAACTCAGTGACACGTAGGCCTGTTGCATAAAGCAGTTCTAGCATTGCACGATCACGAAGCTCTAATGGATCATCAACATTTGGCGCTTCTAATAAATCGTTTACTTGGTCTTCACTTAAATCTTTAGGTAATCGTTGAGGTAATTTAGGGCTCGCAAGCAGCGCCGTTGGATCATCACCACGAATTTTCTCACGATGTAAATACTGAAAGAATCGACGAAGTGCTGACAACATACGAGCTCGTGAAGTCTGCTTGTATTCTTTATCTACCAAGTACGCTTGATATTCATTTAGCCCCATAGCTGAAATAGAGGCACATTTATAATGATTATCTTCTAGCCATTGCAGTAATTTCACCAAATCATTTCGATACGAAGCCAAGGTATTTTCTGATAAGCCACGCTCCATCCACATGGTATCTAAAAACCGCTCAATTAAAGCCATATCATTGTTCATTGCCATCACCATTTACTGAAAACCAAAAATACTGGTTAGAATTACAGTATTAAACAATTATCACCGCTTTCATTGCAAGTTTAATTTTAAGAATCATTTGCGGTACACTAGGCTTTCGTCCTCATTAATATGGTAGTTAAAATGAAAATAGGTCTGTTTTACGGCTCTTCCACTTGTTATACCGAAATGGCTTCTGAAAAAATCAGAGCAATCATGGGTGAAGAACTGGTTGATATCTACAATATTAAAGAGACATCAGTAGCAACAATGAATGATTACGATCTGCTATTGCTTGGGATATCGACGTGGGATTTTGGTGAAATTCAAGAAGACTGGTTAGCTGTGTGGGAAGAGTTAGATGGCCTTTCTCTAGAAGGTAAAACTATTGCTCTATTTGGTCTAGGAGATCAAGAAGGCTATGGCGAATGGTTCTTAGATGCAATGGGTCTATTGCATGATGAATTAAAAGCAACAAACGCTAAGTTTATCGGTTATTGGAAAAATGAAGGTTATCAGTTTGATGCATCAAAAGCGTTGACTGAAGATGAATCTCACTTTGTTGGTTTGGCGTTAGATGAAGACAGCCAATACGATAAAAGTGATGAGCGTATTGAGCAATGGTGTGAACAGGTGTTAGTGGAGTATCACGATTCGCTTTAATAGCTAGAAACGATACGCTTCGCTAACTAGATCGCTTCTCTCCTATAAAAGAAAAGAGCGAGTAAACTTAAACAGTTACACTCGCTCTTCTAGTCTCTAAAATTATGCACTTTCAGTTACTAATTCGTCTTCTTTCGAACCTACAAAACGAACGATAATCATCGATGCAAACGTTGGGATAACCCAAGCCATGCTATGCTCAAACATTGGTAACATAGAGAATACTGACATATCCGCACCCGCGACCTTTGCTGCATCTAATATCGCAAAACACGTCGCAACTAAAATAACAACTCGGTATGCAAGACGAGGATTAGGCATAAATTTGCGAGTAAATGCTAACGCAACTAATGCAATTGCTACTGGGTAAAGTAAAAATAACACAGGAACAGACAGTGTAATCAATTGACTTAATCCTACATTAGCAACTACTGCACACGCAACACCAACGATAATAACCCACGCCTTATATGTCACTTTACAAATTGAACTGAAATAATCTGCACAAGCTGAAATCAGACCAATCGCTGTTGTTAAACAAGCAATCAATACGATAATAGACAATACGATTTGACCAGAAGAGCCAAACAATGCATGAGTGTAAGCCGTTAAGATAGCTCCACCATTGCCAGCACCCGCAGCGACAGTACTTGACGTCGCGCCTAAGTAAAATAGTGAAATATAAACAAATGCCAAGCCTGATGCAGCAATTAAACCAGCAATAGTTAAATACTTAGTTGTTGCTTTATGTTCTGTAATCCCTTTATTCTTCAATGCATCAATAATCAAAATACCAAACATTAAGGCACCAAACGTATCCATGGTGTTATAGCCCTCAAAGAAACCTGTAGTTAAAGGGCTATCAATGTACTTTCCTGTCGCAGCAACAATATCCCCTTGTGGGTTAATAAATACGGCAATAGCAAGAACGATTAATCCAATAAATAACGCTGGCGTTAAGAACTTACCAATCGTATCGATTAGCTTACCTTGAGACCATGCAAAAAACATTGCGATTGAAAAGAATGCGATTGAAAATAGAGTTAGAGAAAGCTGACCCGCATCCGCTCCAAGAAAAGGTTTTGCCGCCATTTCATAAGCAACTAATCCTGTACGTGGCGCCGCAAAAGCAGGACCAATAATGACGAACATTAATATTGCCATTATCATCGCGACTTTAGGTGGTAAGTCACGAGTAAGGTGATGCCAAGAGCCACCAGATACACCTATTGCTATGATAGTTAGCAATGGTAAGCCAACAGCTGTAATTAAAAAGCCACCCATAGCACTATAGACGTGCTCACCTGCCATTTGACCTGCAATTGGTGGAAATATGATATTACCTGCGCCTAGGAAAAAGGCAAAAAGCATAAAGCCAACAGCAATGATATCAGTGAGTTTTAATGATTGTTTCATAAGAAACCCTTGTATAATGTTGTGTGTATTAAATGTTGTGTTTTATATCTTTTTCGATACTTATGTCAGAATAATGAACAAATTATCAATAATTCGCAATAGGCTAGGTAAAAACACCATAATACGATTGCAGAAAGGTTAACAAGCAGTGCTATCCTCTATTTGAGCGCCAAAAAAAAGAGTCATTCACGGTATTTAAAAGATTCAACAAAATATACAAAATAGAGCATCACACCAGTTAACATAAAATAAACAACATTAACAACTATAATCATATTGGGTTAGTTATGAATAAAGGTTTCACTTTCAAACAATTTCACGTCGATATAGGGCGATGCGGTATGCCAGTAAGCACTGATGGTGTTTTATTGGGAGCATGGGCAAACATCAAAAATAGTTTAACCATATTAGATATTGGCTGTGGGACTGGATTATTAAGCTTAATGTGCGCTCAGCGAGAACCATTGAGTCAAATTGATGCAGTTGAGTTAATGCCAACCGCAGCTGAAATAGCACAAACTAATTTTAGTAATAGCCTATGGAGTCAAAGAATAGAATTATTTCATCAAAATATTCTCTCTTACCGCCCTGAAAAAAAATACGATTCTATCGTTTGTAATCCACCTTATTTTAATAATGGAGAGCAATCAAAAAAAGGAGAGCGCTCAACTGCTCGCCATACGGATACCTTACCATTTACAGATCTATTAACTCAGTGCAAAAAATTACTCTCCTTACGAGGTCGTGCAAGTTTCATTCTTCCACTCGTTGAGGGTGAACAATTTATTGAAATCGCTAAAAGTTGCAATTTTATGCTAACTAAACTAACAAAAATAAAAACGACTGAAAAAAAATCCGTTTCTCGCTTATTAATAGAACTTTCTGTTTTTCCTTATGATTATCAAGAGAATACATTAATAATTCATAATCAAGATGGCTACAGTGATGCCTTTATTAACCTAACAAAATGTTTTTATCTCAATATGGATTAAAAGATCGGTGATCCATCTCTAATAAATCACTATAATGCCTGGCTAACATCATATTTATACTCTTTAGACCTGAACGGAGAATCCAACAGTGATCAAAACGTTTGCTGATCTCGATCTATCCCCTAACCTACTGCGCGCTCTTGAGGAGATTGGTTATCAACGTCCAACTCAAGTTCAGGCTATGGCTATTCCTGAAGCATTAGAAGGAAAAGATATCCTTGCTTCTGCTCCAACTGGTACTGGTAAATCTGCGGCTTTTTTATTGCCTGCTTTACAGCATCTTGACGATTTCCCACGTCGTGATCCGGGTCCTGCGCGCGTATTGATCCTGACGCCAACACGTGAACTTGCAATACAAGTAGCTGATGAAGCTCGTGAATTAGCAAAATATACTCACCATAAAGTATTTACCATTACTGGTGGTATCAGCTATCAAGAGCATGCTGATATTCTTGCAAGAACTCAAGATATCGTAGTAGCAACACCTGGACGTTTAATGGAATACATCGAAGCTGAGCGCTTTGACTGTCGTGCTATTGAAACGCTAATCCTTGATGAAGCAGACCGTATGCTAGACATGGGCTTTGGCCCTGTTGTTGACCGTCTTTCAAAAGAATGTCGCTGGCGTAAGCAAACCTTTTTATTCTCTGCAACATTAGAAGGTCGTGGTGTTGAAGGCTTTACAGCTGATCTATTAAATGAACCAGCAACAATAAATGCAGAACCATCACGTCGTGAGCGTAAGAAGATCACTCAGTGGTATCACCGTGCCGATAATATGCCTCATAAAATTGAGCTATTAAAAAGCATCTTAACTCAACAAGCTGAGCGCTCAATTGTCTTTGTTAAAACGCGCGAGCGTCTTGCTGAACTTCGTGGCCATTTAGAAACCGCGAAGATTTCATGTGCATGGTTACAAGGTGATATGCCACAAGAAAGCCGTAATAATGCTATCGCTCGTTTCCGTGACGGCAAAGTTAACGTACTTATTGCAACAGACGTTGCTGCTCGTGGTATCGATTTGCCAAACGTAAGCCATGTTATTAACTTCGACATGCCACGCACTGCTGACGTATACCTACACCGTATTGGCCGAACTGCCCGTGCTGGTAATAAAGGCAGCGCTGTTTCTTTAATCGAAGCACACGATCAACCAATGATGGAACGTGTTGGCCGTTACGTTAAAGAAGAAGATGAGATCATTAAAGAACGCTTTATTGAAGGGTTAAAGCCAACTCATAAAAAACCTGTTTTTAAAAATAAACAGAAAAAGAACGCGAAGAAAAAAGCGGCTTTAGCGAAGAAACTTGCGCCGAAGAAAAAAAAGAAAAAGTAATTTCTGTATGCTTCGCTAGCTAGAACGCTACTCTTTAGAAACGATAAAAGCAGCCTGTATTACAGGCTGCTTTTTTATTAGAAGTCACTTAGGAACTAGGGACAAAAACGCTTCGCTTCGAGTAAAAGCCAAAGCTAAAGACTCGTCCCTACATTCTCGCCTCTAGTCCCTATTACAGACATAAAAAAACCCGCTATTAGCGGGTTTTTATTAACTCAATTCGAGCTGTCTATAATACAAATTATAGTACGTCGATTGCGTTAAGGTCAGCAAATGCTTTCTCAAGACGAGTAACCATTGAAGCTTGACCAGCACGTAGCCATACGCGTGGATCGTAGTACTTCTTGTTTGGCGCAGATTCGCCAGTTGGGTTACCGATTTGACCTTGTAGGAAATCACGGTTTTCAGCTTCGTATGCACGAACGCCATCCCATGAAGCCCACTGAGTATCAGTATCGATGTTCATTTTGATAACACCGTAACCGATTGACTCTTGGATTTCTGCTTCAGAAGAACCAGAACCACCGTGGAATACGAAGTTAAGTGCGTTAGGTGCGATACCAAACTTCTCAGCACAGTAAGCTTGAGAGTCACGTAGGATAGTTGGAGTAAGAACAACGTTACCTGCTTGGTAAACACCGTGTACGTTACCGAAAGATGCAGCGATAGTGAAACGTGGGCTGATAGCGTTTAGTTTCTCGTATGCGTATGCAACATCTTCAGGAGAAGTATAAAGCTCAGACGCGTCCATGTGAGAGTTATCAACGCCGTCTTCTTCACCACCAGTACAACCTAGTTCGATTTCTAGAGTCATGCCCATCTTAGCCATACGCTCAAGGTATTTGCCAGAGATTTCGATGTTTTCTTCTAGAGACTCTTCAGAAAGGTCGATCATGTGAGAAGAGAATAGAGGCTTACCAGTTTCAGCGAAGAACTCTTCACCAGCGTCTAGTAGACCGTCGATCCATGGAAGAAGTTTCTTAGCAGCGTGGTCAGTATGAAGAATAACTGGAACACCGTAAGATGCAGCTACAGCATGAACGTATTTTGCACCAGCTACAGCACCAAGGATTTGTGCACCTTGACCTTCAAGTTTAACGCCTTTACCAGCGAAGAAACCAGCACCGCCGTTAGAGAACTGAACAACAACTGGAGCTTTAACTTTAGACGCAGCTTCAAGAACACCATTGATTGTGTCTGTGTTTACTACGTTTACCGCAGGAAGAGCAAATTTGTTTGCTTTTGCTACTTCAAATACTTTCTGTACGTCGTCGCCAGAAATTACACCAGGTTTTACAAAATCGAAGATCTTAGACATGGAAATAGTCCTATTTATTCTATCGTTTTAAAATTAAAAAACTTACGTTCAAATTTTTGCAAACGTTTGCTCACAACTTTTCTTATTGTATCAATAAACATTGTCATCAACAAACGCAAAAAGCGGGAATGTTTAGATTCCCGCTCTTAAATAATTATGCTTTAGCGCGCTCTTCAAGCATTGCTACTGCAGGAAGTACTTTACCTTCAACGAACTCAAGGAATGCACCACCACCAGTAGAAATGTAAGAAACGTCAGCTTTGATACCGAACTTATCGATAGCTGCTAGCGTATCACCACCACCTGCTACAGAGAAACCTTCAGAATCAGCGATTGCTTTAGAAATACCTGCAGTACCTGCTTCAAAGTTTTTGAATTCAAATACGCCAACTGGACCATTCCAAAGAATTGTTTTTGCGTTACTGATGATTTCAGCAAGAGCAGCTGTTGAATCTGGACCAAGGTCGAAGATCATGTCGTCGTCTTGAACTTCAGAAACGTGTTTGATTTCAGCTTCAGCGTTTTCATCAAATGCTTTTGCACATGCAACGTCAGTAGCAACAGGAATTGCACACTCTTTCATTAGCTTTTGAGCAGTCTCAACTAGGTCGGCTTCGTATAAAGACTTACCTACGTTGTGGCCTTCAGCAGCGATGAACGTGTTCGCGATACCACCACCAACAACAAGTTGGTCAGCGATTTTAGATAGAGACTCAAGAACAGTCAGCTTAGTAGATACTTTAGAACCGCCAACGATAGCAACAAGTGGACGAGCAGGCTTGTCCATTGCTTTACCTAGTGCTTCAAGTTCAGCAGCTAAAAGAGGACCAGCACACGCTACTGGAGCGTTCATGCCAACACCGTGAGTTGATGCTTGAGCACGGTGAGCAGTACCAAATGCGTCCATCACGAAAATATCACATAATGCTGCGTACTTCTTAGAAAGCTCTTCTTCGTTCTTTTTCTCGCCTTTGTTAAAGCGAACGTTTTCAAGAACAACTAGCTCACCAGCATTTAATTCAAGACCATCTAGGTAATCTTTAGCTAGTTTAACGTCACAATCTAGTGCGTCATTTAAGTAGTTAACTACAGGAGCTAGAGAGAACTCTTCGTTGTATTCGCCTTCCGTTGGACGACCTAGGTGAGAAGTAACCATTACTTTAGCGCCAGCTTCCAAGCAAAGCTTGATAGTTGGTAGAGATGCAAGGATACGAGCATCAGAAGTTACTTTACCATCTTTAACTGGTACGTTTAGGTCAGCACGGATAAATACGCGTTTACCTGCAAGTTCCAGGTCAGTCATCTTGATTACAGACATTTTTTGTCCTCTCAATTAAATAATAAAAAGTTTTCAAGCTCGGCATCATTGCCAAACCGATTAAATTCTTACTGCATTATTCAGTAAATAGGGATGGAGTTCACTTTTTTCAAGGTGATAATTAATCTTTTTTCTCTTTCCATCACAAATAGTTTGAATGACGCTTTTATTTTCTCATTACTAATGCGGTATCTAACATTCGATTTGCGAATCCCCATTCGTTATCACACCAAACCAGCATTTTAACTAAGTGGCCATTACTCACTCTTGTTTGTGAACCATCGACAATCGCACTGTGGGGGTCATGATTAAAATCGATAGAAACAAGCGGCGCTTCAGTATAGTCAACAATGTTATGTAATGTACACCGAGATGCGTTCACAATGGTTTGATTTATGTCATTAACTTTCACATTTGTATTAATTGTTACACTTAAATCCATCGCTGTGACGTTTACCGTAGGCACCCTCACGGAAATAGCTTCAAATTTGTTGGAAAATTTCGGGAAAATTCGTTCAATACCTTTATGCAATTTAGTATCGACAGGAATAATAGATTGGCTAGCTGCGCGAGTTCGACGTAAATCAGGATGATAAGCATCAATTACTTGTTGGTCATTCATGGATGAGTGAATGGTTGTAATCGTTCCAGAATCAATCCCAAACGCATCATCAATGGCTTTAATAATAGGAATAATACAATTAGTCGTACATGAGCCATTGGAAACAATTCTATGCTCTGGCAATAAAGTGTCATGATTAACACCATAAATGATGGTGTTATCTAAATCTGTGCTGCCAGGGTGTGAAAACAGTACCTTCTTAGCTCCCGCTTCAATATGTTTTTCACCATCCGCTTTTGAACCATAAATACCAGTGCAATCTAATACTAAATCAACATCTAATGAATGCCACGGCAAAAGTGTAATGTCGGCTTGATGCAGGATCCGTACTTTATCTTGAGTGCCATTAGGTAAATCAATATAAAAATATTCTTGATCATGAGTGACTTTATGCTGAAAGCGCCCGTGGGTAGAGTCATACTGAAGAAGGTGTGCCATTCCCTCAGGTTGCGATAATTCATTCACCGCAACCACTTCAATTTGATCTCTTTTCCCGCTTTCATATAAAGCACGAAGAATACTGCGACCAATTCGGCCAAATCCATTTATCGCCACTCTTAACATAATTCTATTCACTCAGATTTATTTGCTATCTATTGTACTCTTTTCGCTTTTTTCTTAAAGGATCAAAAAAGCGAAGCTACCTTTCGATAACTTCGCTCTCAATCTTATTTATGGCTTATTGCTAAATTAAGCTAATGCTTTTATTTAATTAAGCTAAAAGCTCTTTTGCTGTATTTACTACGTTTTCAGTAGTAAAACCGAACATTTTAAATAGCTCGTCTGCAGGTGCAGATTCACCAAACGTTGTCATACCGATGATCTTTCCACCGAAACCAACGTACTTGTACCAGAAATCAGCAATACCAGCTTCAACAGCAATACGCTTAGTTACTGATGATGGTAAAACCGCTTCACGGTACGCTTCATCTTGCTTATCAAATGCATCTGTAGATGGCATTGAAACAACACGTACAGCTTTACCGTCTGCAGACAATTGAGCCGCTGCTTCAACCGCTAGCTCCACTTCAGAACCTGTCGCAATAAGGATTAGCTCTGGTTGGCCTTCACAATCTTTTAGGATGTAACCACCCTTCGCGATATTAGCTACTTGCTCTGCGTTACGATCTTGTTGTGCAAGATTTTGACGAGAGAAAATAAGTGCAGAAGGGCCATCTTTACGTTCAATTGCTAGCTTCCAAGAAACAGCAGATTCAACTTGGTCACATGGACGCCATGTGCTCATGTTTGGTGTTAGACGTAGAGAAGCAATCTGCTCAACAGGTTGGTGAGTCGGGCCATCTTCGCCAAGACCGATAGAATCGTGCGTATATACTTGGATATTCTGAACTTTCATCAAAGCAGCCATACGCATTGCATTACGCGCGTATTCCATGAACATTAGGAAAGTTGCGCCGTATGGTACGAAACCACCGTGTAGAGCAATACCGTTCATGATAGCTGTCATAGCAAACTCACGTACACCGTAGTGAATGTAGTTACCAGAGAAATCTTCAGCCGTTAGAGATTTAGAACCAGACCACATGGTCAAGTTAGATGGTGCAAGGTCAGCAGAGCCGCCCATGAATTCAGGTAGCATAGCTCCAAACGCTTCTAATGCATTTTGAGAGGCTTTACGTGATGCGATGTTTGCAGGGTTCGCTTGAAGATCAGCAATGATTGCATTTGCTTTCTCTTCCCATTCAGCAGGTAAACCACCATTTACACGACGCTTATATTCCGCTGCTAGTTCAGGGTGTGCGGCAGCGTATGCATCAAATTTTGCATTCCAAGATGCTTCTTTTGCAATACCTGCTTCTTTTGCATCCCACTCGCCATATACGTCAGCAGGGATTTCAAATGCACCATGCTTCCAACCAAGTTTTGCTTTAGTTGCAGCTATTTCATCAGCACCTAGTGGAGCACCGTGACAATCGTGTGTACCTTCTTTATTTGGAGAACCAAAACCAATAATAGTTTTAGTACAAATCAAAGTAGGGCGAGGATCTGCTTTTGCCGCGATGATTGCTGCATTAATTGCATCAGCATCGTGGCCATCAACCGCAGGAATTACATGCCAACCGTACGCTTCAAAACGTTTAGGTGTATCGTCAGAGAACCAACCTTCAACTTCACCATCAATAGAGATACCGTTGTCATCCCAGAAAGCAACCAACTTACCAAGACCTAATGTACCCGCTAAAGAACATGCTTCGTGAGAGATACCTTCCATTAGACAGCCATCGCCCATGAACACGTATGTATTATGGTCAACGATATCGTGACCTTCACGGTTAAATTGTGCAGCTAATGCTTTTTCAGCCATCGCCATACCAACACCGTTAGTGATACCTTGGCCTAATGGACCTGTTGTTGTTTCGATGCCAGGAGCATAGCCGTACTCAGGGTGACCTGGAGTTTTAGAATGCAGTTGACGGAAGTTCTTTAAGTCTTCGATAGACAGGTCGTAACCTGAAAGATGAAGCAGAGAATAAATCAGCATTGAGCCGTGGCCATTCGAAAGAATGAAACGGTCGCGATCAGCCCACTCTGGGTTTTGTGGGTTATGATTTAGGTGGCTACGCCATAATACTTCAGCGATGTCTGCCATACCCATAGGTGCGCCTGGGTGACCAGAGTTTGCTTGTTGAACACCATCCATACTTAAAGCGCGGATTGCATTTGCTAGATGTTTACGTGAAGACATGCCTGCTCCTGAAAATTCGAAGGACTATATGTTTATTGAGCTCATTAACTCTTGATTAGTTACCCATAAATATGGATTAACTTAAATTTGCAGCGCCGTATTGTCGCAAAGCCTTATAACGACTGCAAACGTTTACTTAGGAAATAAAGCGCTTTTTTTCACGATTTAGACAGAAAACCTTATTTCTATGGATAATTATCACAATTAAACGCAAACGATTGGTTATGTCTTATATTCATATCATTCATTGAAATGGGTTGTAATTAATCAATTTTTCTCTATTATGGCCGTCTAGATGGAAGAACACCTACACTGTTAAACGTATAGACTTATATATACTGTGGGTATTTTCTTAAAATTTATTACCTATAGAAGTGGAGCTCATCATGGCTAAGCACCTATTTACCTCTGAGTCAGTATCAGAAGGTCATCCAGATAAAATTGCAGACCAAATTTCAGATGCCGTACTTGATGCGATCTTAGAACAAGATCCAAAAGCACGTGTTGCTTGTGAAACGTACGTAAAAACTGGCATGGTTATGGTCGGTGGTGAAGTCACCACTTCTGCATGGGTTGATATCGAAGAAATCACTCGTGAAACCGTTCGTGAAATTGGTTACGTACATTCAGACATGGGTTTTGATGCTAATTCTTGTGCAGTACTAAACACAATTGGTAAGCAGTCACCAGACATCAACCAAGGTGTTGATAAAGCCGATCCTAAAGATCAAGGTGCTGGTGACCAAGGTATCATGTTTGGTTACGCAACAAACGAAACACCAATTTTAATGCCTGCACCAATTACTTACTCTCACCTACTTGTTAAAAAGCAAGCTGAAGTACGAAAGAGTGGCAAACTGGATTTCTTACGTCCAGATGCAAAATCTCAAGTAACTTTCCAATACGACCAAGGTAAAATTGTTGGCATCGATGCTGTAGTTCTTTCAACTCAGCATTGTGATTCAGTAACCACTCCAGATCTTCGTGAAGCAGTAATGGAAGAGATAATTAAGCCAGTACTTCCTCAAGAATGGTTAAATAAAGAAACTAAGTTCTTTATTAACCCAACAGGTCGTTTTGTTATCGGTGGCCCAATGGGTGACTGTGGCCTGACAGGTCGTAAAATCATCGTTGATACTTATGGCGGCGCAGCTCGTCACGGTGGCGGTGCATTCTCTGGTAAAGATCCATCAAAAGTTGACCGTTCAGCAGCATATGCTGCGCGTTACGTAGCGAAAAACATTGTTGCTGCAGGCATGGCTGATCGTTGTGAAATCCAACTTTCATACGCTATCGGTGTTGCTGATCCAACATCAATCATGGTTGAAACGTTTGGTACAGAAAAAGTATCTCACGACATCATCATTGAAGCGGTTCGTCAACACTTCGACCTACGCCCATACGGTCTACAAGAAATGCTTAACCTTCTTCAGCCAATCTACAAGAAGACAGCAGCTTACGGTCATTTCGGTCGTGAAGAGTTTCCATGGGAAGCAACTGACAAAGCTGACATCCTGCGTGACTTCGCAGGCATTAAGTAAATTATTACTTAAATCTGTTTTAAAAAGGAAGCTTCGGCTTCCTTTTTTACTTTCAGGCCCCATATACTCTTTATAGCTTAAAGCATCACCTTTACAGCAACACTCAAAAATAAAGAGATTCAATGACTCCACTTCAACAAGCATCTATTGCTAAAGCTCAACAATGCATTCAACGAGCCTCAAGTTTTTTTAAACGTCCTTTTTCTTTACCTGAAATTAATTTTACTCAACGTGGAAAAATTGCGGGAACCGCTCGTCTTCAAGGCTGGGAAATACGCATCAACCCTATCCTATTAGAAGAAAATCAACACACTTTTATTAATGAAGTAATTCCTCATGAAATCGCACATTTAATCGTATTCAAATTATATGGCCGAGTTCGACCTCACGGTAAGGAGTGGCAGAGCGTAATGAATCAAGTATTCAATTTACCAGCTAGAACCACCCACAGTTTTAATGTTGAATCAGTCAAAGGAAAAACATTTACCTATCGTTGTAAGTGCACACAACACGAACTCACAGTACGTCGTCACAACCGAGCTCAACGTGAAGAAACTCAATACCTTTGTAAATCATGCCAGTCACCACTAAAACTCTCTAAACACCAAGCTTCATAGGCATAAAATCCCAAAATAAACCGATTTATCATTCTGTTTATCAAATTATCTATAATGCGAATTAACAATAAGCTACTCTTACTGCATTAATACAATAATCAGTAGAGCCTCTTATGAGATTAATTCGCTTAGCTATTGCAGCCTTTATTTTTTCTATCACTTTTCATGCTTTTGCCGCTCCTCCTTCTTCTTTTTCAAAAGCAAAAAAAGAAGCGGTCAAGATTTACCTTGATTACCCAACTTCATTTTATTGTGGGTGCGACATTACTTGGAAAAATAAAAAGAAAGGTATTCCAGATCTAGAAAGCTGTGGTTATCAAGTTCGTAAACAAGAAAAACGAGCCAGTCGTATTGAATGGGAGCACGTAGTCCCTGCCTGGCAATTTGGACACCAGCGCCAATGCTGGCAAAATGGTGGGCGAAAAAACTGCACTAGGAACGATAAACAATTCAAATCAATGGAAGCAGATTTACATAATTTAGTTCCTGCAGTGGGTGAAGTAAATGGAGACCGTTCTAATTTCCGTTTTTCACAATGGAATGATAATAAAGGCGCTTATTATGGGCAATGTGCTTTTAAGGTCGATTTCAAAAACAGAGTGGCAGAACCACCAGTACAGTCAAGAGGTGCAATTGCACGTACTTATTTATACATGAATAATGAGTACCATTTTAATTTATCCAAAGCCCAACGCCAGCTAATGGAAGCATGGAACAAGCAATACCCTGTATCTACATGGGAGTGCGAACGAGATAAGCGCATTGCTAAGATCCAAGGCAACCATAACCAATTTGTCTACAAAGCATGCACGAAATAAATTAGACAGAGCTAGAGGTTGAAAAAGCACATTTTAACCTCCATCCTTAAACATAAGATAGTTAAAGAAAAGTAGACTATGAGAATACCAAGAATCCATCATCCAGAACTGCTTCCTTCACAAGGTAAAGTAAACTTAAGTGATGATGCCGCCAATCATGTTGGCCGTGTAATGCGAATGAAAGAAGGTGAAGCTGTATTACTGTTTGATGGCAGCGGTGCTGAGTTTCCTGCAGTGATTATTTCCGCATCAAAGAAAAGCGTAGAAATTGAAATCAGTGAACGCGTTGAACGCAGCAGTGAATCACCATTAAATTTACATTTAGGCCAAGTGGTTTCTCGTGGTGATAAAATGGAATTCACCATTCAAAAATCGGTGGAGTTAGGTGTAAATATTATTACTCCTTTGATTTCAGAACGTTGTGGTGTCAAATTAAATAAAGAACGCTTTGAAAAGAAACTCGACCAATGGCAAAAAATTGCGATTGCAGCCTGCGAGCAATCTGGGCGCAATATTGTTCCTGAAATACGTCCTATTATGTCATTAGAAGAGTGGTGTGCTGAAGAGTATGAAGGTTTAAAACTAAACCTGCACCCAAGAGCAAAATACTCTATCAATACACTACCAGAACCAGTCACTAATGTTCGCTTGTTAATTGGACCAGAAGGCGGATTATCGTCAGATGAAATTAACATGACTGAGCAATATAAATTTGAAGAGACGCTGCTTGGTCCTCGAGTATTAAGAACCGAGACTGCAGCCCTTACTGCTATAACAGCCCTACAAGTTCGTTTTGGCGATCTTGGCTAACTGGAGAAAAAAAATGATCAAACTCGGTATCGTAATGGATCCAATTTCATCCATTAACATCAAGAAAGACTCTAGCTTTGCCATGATGCTTGAAGCTCAAAAACGTGGCTGGGAAATCCATTACATGGAAATGGCAGATCTACATCTAGATCAAGGTAAAGCAGTCGCTGATACCAAAGTGGTTGAACTAAAAGAAGACCCAACAAATTGGTATGAGTTCAAATCAGAACAAACTATTGACCTAGCTGATCTTGATGCTGTATTGATGCGTAAAGATCCACCATTTGATACCGAATACATCTACGCAACGTACATTCTTGAGCGTGCTGAAATTCAAGGTGCTTTAATTGTAAATAAACCGCAAAGCCTACGTGATTGTAACGAAAAGCTGTTTACTGCTTGGTTCCCAGAACTAACACCAACAACACTAGTTACCCGTAAAGCTGAAAAGATTAAAGCATTCCGTGAAGAACATGGCGACATTATCCTTAAACCACTTGATGGCATGGGTGGTGCATCTATCTTCCGTGTAAAAGCCGGCGATCCAAACGTATCGGTTATCATTGAAACGTTGACTAACCACGAACAAAACTACTGCATGGCACAAACCTTTGTTCCAGATATCAGCAATGGTGATAAACGTATTCTAGTGGTTGATGGCGAACCAATGCCTTATTGCTTAGCTCGTATTCCAGCAAAAGGTGAAACGCGCGGTAACTTAGCTGCAGGTGGTACTGGTGAAGCTCGCCCACTAAGTGAAACCGATTGGGCAATTGCTAACGCCGTTGCACCAACATTGAAAGAAAAAGGCTTAATTTTTGTTGGACTTGATGTTATTGGTGACAAACTGACTGAAATTAACGTAACTAGCCCGACTTGTATTAAAGAAATTGAAGCGGCGTTCGATATTTCAATCACAGGTAAACTAATGGATGCAATTGAGCGCCGAATTAACGCTTAATACTTCCAAGTAATATGAAGGGAGCTTAGCTCCCTTCAATGGAACTGAATAATTTAGGAGGCTATGTGGATTTAAAGAATCATTTTTTAGTCGCAATGCCTAGTATGAAAGATCCTTTCTTTCAGCGAAGTGTTATCTATATTTGTGAACATGATTCAGAAGGAACCATGGGGTTACGCATTAATGAAACGATTCCTATTTCATTAAAAGGTATGCTGGAACAAATTGAACTAGATAACCCCTCTCCAATTATATTTCCAAAAACCTTAACTCAACCAGTACTTAATGGCGGCCCAGTTTCTGACGATCGTGGTTTTGTTCTTCATTCAGAAAAAGACGCTTACACTTCGAGTATACGAGTAACTAACGAGCTTTATGTCACGACATCAAAAGATATTTTAGCGACATTAGGTACAGAATCTCAACCTCGTAAGTATTTGGTTGCTCTTGGTTATTCTGGATGGGATGCGGGTCAGTTAGAAAAGGAGTTGTCAGAAAACACATGGCTTATCCTAGAAGCAGATCCTTCCGTTATCTTTGATACTCCTATTCATGATCGTTGGAGAAAAGCGATTGGGATATTAGGTATCAATCCAGCAAATTTATCCAGCGAGGTTGGACACGCATGAGTTCACGTACCATCATGGCATTTGATTTTGGCACCAAAAGTATTGGCTCAGCCATAGGCCAAGAAATTACAGGTACAGCAAGCCCATTAAAAGCGTTTAAAGCACAAGATGGCACCCCTAATTGGGACGATATCGAAAAGCAAATTAAAGAATGGCAACCCGATTTAATCGTTGTTGGCCTGCCAACCGATCTACACGGCAAAGAGCTAGAAACGATTACACCGAAAGCAAAGAAATTTGCTAACCGTTTACATGGCCGTTTTGGTAATCAAGTTGAATTACACGATGAACGTCTATCAACAGCTGAAGCTCGCGCTGATTTATTTGAGTTCGGTGGTTATAAAGCATTATCGAAAGGCAATATTGACTGTCAATCAGCGGTGGTTATTTTAGAAAGTTGGTTTGAGAGTCAGTGGAGCTAAAATCTAAAAGCAGATGCAACAAGTTGCTTGAGACGCTTCGCTAAAAGACGGCTTCGCCTTGAGAGTTAATAATGTGAACTCTTAAACGAAGCGTCTCTTAGGACAAAGTCCGCCCCTAGAAAATTTATTTTCGTCTGCTCTAATCTAACGATATCGACACATTATCAAACTTCGACGTCGTAAATGAATCACCACGCTTCGTCTTCAGCATCAACCTCAAGTCATTCGCAGAATCTGCACTGTGCAATGCCTCATCTTCCGAAATCTTATTTGCCACCACTAGATCAAATAAACACTGATCAAACGTCTGCATGCCTGATTCTCGCGATTTTGTCATGGTAGCTTTTAATTCATGCAACTCACCTCTACGGATCAAATCCGAAATCCGAGGAGTATTTAACAGCACCTCATAAACGCCATGACGCCCGTGACCATTTATATCAGGAACCAATTGTTGAGCAATGATCCCTTTTAAGTTCATAGAAAGGTCAAATAAGAACTGCTCTTTCTGATCTTTCGGTACTAAGTGGAGAATTCGCTCTAACGCTTGGTTGGCATTATTAGCATGGAGCGTTGCCATACAAAGGTGCCCCGTCTCCGCAAAGGTCATGGCGTACTCCATCGTCTCTCGACTGCGGATTTCACCAATTAAAATCATGTCAGGAGCCTGTCGCAAAGAGTTCTTTAACGCGACTTCATAGCTTTCGGTATCTAAGCCAACTTCACGCTGAGTAACGATGCATTTGTGGTGAGGGTGAACAAATTCAATCGGATCTTCAACTGTTAATATATGACCGGATTTATTATCATTACGATACCCTGTCATTGCTGCCATCGTTGTCGATTTACCAGAGCCTGTTGCGCCAACAACCAGAACTAAGCCACGCTTAGCTATCGCTAGCTCTTTCATCACTTCAGGTAAATGTAATGACTCCATGGATGGAATTTTAGTTTCAATACGACGGATAACCACTCCTGGTTGCTCACGCTGCCAAAATGCACTCACGCGAAAGCGTCCACTTTCTTTTACAATGGCAAAGTTAGCTTCTAATGTTTGATTAAATTCAGTCTGGCGATCTTCATCCATCATCTCCGCTAATAATGCAGAAACAGATTCATTGGTCTGCTTGTGACCAATCGCTCTAAGCTCACCATGAATTCGCAATAAACATGGAGCATCAACAGTTAAGTAAACATCCGATGCTTTTTGTTTTACCATTTGATGTAGTAATTCATCTAACATCATCATTAAAAGCCCATGCTTGTTATTTCAACTTTCTTTGCGACTTCATCAGGATCAACTAAGCCCTGAGCAATAATTTTCTTCGCATTTTGCTCCATCGTCTGCATCCCAAAAGAAGATCCAGTTTGAATGATAGAGTACATTTGAGCGACTTTATCTTCTCGAATTAAATTTCGGATAGCTGGCGTTGCTATCATGATTTCATGGCACGCGACACGACCACCACCCGTACGTTTTAATAAGGTTTGAGCAACAACAGCTCTTAATGATTCCGACAGCATAGAACGAACCATAGATTTATCACTACCAGGGAATACATCTATAATACGGTCAATGGTTTTTGCTGCTGAGCTAGTATGCAAAGTGCCAAACACTAAGTGACCGGTTTCTGCGGCGGTTAATGCTAGACTGATGGTTTCTTTATCTCGAAGCTCACCCACTAAAATAACATCAGGATCTTCACGTAATGCTGAGCGTAGTGCCGCTTTAAAGCTATGAGTGTCACGATGTACTTCACGTTGGTTAATCAAACATTTTTTATTTTTATGTACGAACTCAATCGGATCCTCAATCGTTAATACATGCTTATTATGATTCTCATTAATGTAATCCACCATAGCAGCAAGCGTGGTGGATTTACCTGACCCTGTAGGCCCAGTGATTAACACTAAACCTTTTTGATAGTTAGAAATGGTTGTGAAAATTTCAGGAGCAGAAAGTCGCTCTAATGATGGGATCTCTACCGGAATAGTTCTAAATACCGCAGCACAGCCTCTCGATTGATTAAATGCATTCACACGAAAACGCCCAACATTAGGCAGTTCAAATGAAAAATCGACTTCTAACTTCTCTTCAAACTCACTGCGCTGAGCATCATTCATAATGTCAGTCACTAAACGATGAACCTCTGCGTGTGTAAAATCAGGTAATGTCAGTTTACGCACTTCACCATCAACACGTACCATAGGAGGAACTCCTGCAGATAGGTGTAGATCTGATGCGTTTTGTTTTACACTAAAGTCCAGTAGTTCTGTGATGTCCATAATTTTCCTCGGTAATCGTTTCTATGACTAGTATTAAGCAAAATATCCACCAAATCACTCTTCAGATAGAGAATAGCATTCAAAAATGTGGTCGACGCCCAAATTCAGTGCAATTGCTAGCGGTAAGCAAAACCAAACCTATCGAGTTGCTCGAACAAGCGATAGAAATTGGTCAGCGTGCTTTTGGTGAAAACTACGTTCAAGAAGGCATTGAAAAGGTTCAATACTTTCAAAAAAACCATTCCGATACATCATTAGAATGGCATTTTATTGGCCCAATCCAATCTAACAAAACTCGTCCGATAGCGGAACATTTTGATTGGGTTCACTCTGTTGAACGTCTTAAAATTGCACAACGCTTAAATGAGCAACGTCCAAAAGAGCATGGCGAACTAAATGTACTTATTCAGGTCAATATTAGTTCAGAAGAGAGTAAATCTGGGACGACAAGCAACGAAGTAATGGAACTTGCAGCAGCGATTAATGATATGCCAAATTTAACGTTGCGTGGACTAATGTCGATTCCTGCTAACGAGTCTAATTACGATGAACAACTGGCTGCATTTACACAACTTGCTTCCATTCAAAACCAATTACGCGCACAATATCCTCAAGCGGATACCCTATCAATGGGAATGAGTGGCGATATGGATGCTGCTATCGAAGCTGGCTCAACAATGGTTCGAATTGGCACCGCTATTTTTGGTGCTAGAGACTATAAAAATAAAGAATAACCTCAACTCGAATGATACCAATCTCAATTATAGCGATAGGTATAAAGTAAGGAATACAAATGGAACATCGCAATATTGCTTTTATTGGCGCAGGTAACATGACTCGCTCTATTATCGCCGGTCTAATTAGCAGTGGTTACCCAAAAGGAAAAATTACAGCAACAAATCCAAGCACAGAGAAGCTTGAACATTTAGAACAATGTTACGGCATTAATACCTCGACCAATAACATGACTGCGGCTGAAAATGCAGATGTTATCGTCCTTGCGGTAAAACCACAAATGATGGCAACCGCGGCTGAGCCACTACAAACGATCGATTACTCGACTAAGTTAGTGATCTCTATTGCTGCTGGTATTTCTGCAAAACGTTTAAACGAAATGTTTGCCACAACATTAAACCTAGTTCGAGTCATGCCAAATACTCCTGCATTAGTGGGCAAAGGCATGAGTGGTCTGTTTGCAGTAGAACATACCTCAGAACAAGACAAAATCTATGCTGGTAACTTACTTTCAGCAGTCGGTGAAATCTGTTGGGTTGAGAAAGAATCAGGCATTAATTCTGTTATTGCGGCAGCAGGAAGCGCTCCAGCGTATTTCTTCTTATTTATGGAAGCGATGCAAACAGAAGCAATTAAACAAGGTTTTGATGAAGAAACAGCTCGCCTATTAGTACAACAAGCTGCTCTTGGTGCTGCTGAAATGGTAGTAGCAAACCCTGAAACAGAACTATCAACACTGCGTGAGCAAGTCACTTCAAAAGGTGGCACTACCGCAGAAGCACTACGCACGTTTAATGAACACAACCTGCAAGATATTGTCGCTAAAGCAATGCAAGCCGCAGTCTCTCGTGCAGAAGAGATGGAATCGTTATTTTAAGATAACCTTCTCTACTCAATTACTCTATTTACAAAACCAATGATTTTTAAGGTTAATAAACTATGAATGCAATGAGCTTTTTAATCTCGACCGTTTTTGATTTATACATCATGGTCGTGATCCTACGTATTTGGTTACAAGTCGCACGTGCCGATTTTTATAATCCATTTTCTCAATTTATCGTAAAGGCAACTCAACCCGTCGTTTCTCCTTTACGTCGTATTATTCCATCAATTGGCAGCCTAGACCTAGCAACCGTGTTATTTGCTTATGTGCTATGTGTCGTTAAATTTGTTGCATTACAAGTTGTCGTTGCAGGTGGTATTAATTTTGGCCCAGAATTCTTATTCATTGGTTTAATCGCACTAGCTAAAGCCGCTGGTGGTTTACTATTTTGGATTTTATTAGTACGTGCAATCCTAAGTTGGGTTAGCCAAGGTAGTAGCCCAATTGAGTATGTTATGCACCAATTAACAGAACCAATGCTTGCTCCTATTCGTAAAATATTACCTCAAATGGGCGGATTAGACTTAAGTGTATTAGTGCTGTTTATCGTACTTCAATTTGCTAACTTCTTAATGGGCGACTTAATTGGTCCAGTTTGGTATAGCTTGTAACCCTATTATGCCAATTAAATACGATAACGATGATTTGATCTTAAAACTTTACCTTCAACCAAAGGCCAGTAGAGATCAAATCGTTGGTATACATGGCGAAGAACTTAAAATAGCGATAACAGCACCTCCTGTTGATGGGAAAGCGAACGCGCATTTAATCAAATACTTCTCCAAATTATTTAAAGTTGCTAAAGGAAAAATTACGGTCGAGAAAGGAGAGCTAAATCGTCACAAACAAGTTCGAATTCAT
Source organism: Aliivibrio thorii (assembly GCF_057368585.1). NCBI lineage: Bacteria > Pseudomonadati > Pseudomonadota > Gammaproteobacteria > Vibrionales > Vibrionaceae > Aliivibrio > Aliivibrio thorii. Next base: position 2,545,452 of record NZ_CM170654.1, read on the forward strand.
TCTCCGGAGATTATTCCAGAAGCAATTAAGCAGCTGTTACCATCAAAAGAATACTAGTGCCGAGTTAACCCTCGGCTTTTTTATATGGAAATCTTTTTATATGAGGATCGTTATGAAAAAAATAACCTTACTTTTGTCCCTGTTCCTTTTTAGCCTACCCACTTTTGCGGGACAATTTGTACAAATAAAAAATGTAGAGGTGCATTACTCTGCATTTAATTCCACCTTTCTAACTCCCAAAGTAGCCCGCGCTTATCAATTAAAACGCTCTGGTTACAACGCGCTAATTAATATCAGTGTGCTAGATACCTCTCAAGCAGGTAAGCCTGCTATTGCTGCAAAAATTACAGGGACCGCTAAAAATTTACTCGGCCAAACAAAAACGTTAACCTTCCGTGAAATTAAAGAGCAAAACGCAATTTACTACATTGCAGAACTACCAATTACTAACGAAGAAACCTTTCGCTTTGATATCGATGTATCTGCCGATACCAAGGGTGCTGGCAAATTAAAATTCAATCAAAAGTTTTACGTAGAAGAATAAGAGAATCATTATGAGCAAAATCGTACTAGCAACAGGCAACCAAGGTAAGGTTCGTGAAATGGCAGATGTGCTGTCTGACTTTGGATTTGATGTGGTTGCACAAAGTGAATTCAACGTATCTGATGTAGCAGAAACTGGCACAACCTTTATTGAAAATGCCATTATTAAAGCGCGTCACGCAGCGAAAGAAACAGGCCTACCTGCCATTGCTGATGACTCAGGTTTAGAAGTTGATGCATTAAATGGCGCACCAGGCGTTTACTCTGCTCGTTATTCAGGTGAAGGCGCAACAGATCAAAAGAACATCGATAAAATGCTTGCAGCAATGGAAGGTGTTCCTACCGAAAAACGCACAGCGCGCTTCCATTGTGTTTTAGTACTAATGAAGCACGAGAACGATCCTACGCCATTAATTTGCCATGGTTCATGGGAAGGTCATATCACCACAGAACAACAAGGCGAAAATGGCTTTGGCTATGATCCTATCTTCTGGGTAAGTGAAGATAACTGTTCTTCAGCAGAGCTTGAACCTGCTCGTAAAAAACAATTGTCTCACCGTGGTCAAGCGCTGAAAAAACTGTTCGCTGCATTAAAAGAAGGTCAATAATTGATGCTAGTCCCACCACCACTTAGCTTATACATTCATATTCCATGGTGTATTCAAAAGTGCCCATATTGCGATTTCAACTCTCACGCATTGAAAACGACAATCCCTGAAGCACAATACATTTCAGCGTTAATTGACGATCTTGATACCGATCTTGCGCGTTATGATATGCAAAATGAATCACGTAAGCTGCACTCTATTTTTATTGGTGGTGGTACACCAAGCTTAATTACCGCTCCTGAGATTAAGCGTTTATTGACCGAAGTTGAAAAACGCTTACCCTTTGCTGATGACATTGAAATCACAATGGAAGCAAACCCTGGAACCGTAGAGGCTGGTCGATTCATTGAATATCGTGAAGCGGGCGTTAATCGCATCTCCATTGGTGTGCAAAGTTTTCAGCAAGAGAAGTTAGAAAAACTGGGACGTATTCACGGTAAAGATGAAGCCATTCGTGCAGCTCGTCTTGCGCATGAAGCCGGATTAAACAGCTTCAACCTTGATTTAATGCATGGCCTACCGAATCAAAGTATTGATGATGCGTTATCTGATTTAAAACAAGCGATTGACCTTAATCCGCCACATTTATCTTGGTATCAGCTGACGATTGAACCAAACACTGTATTTTATTATAAGCCTCCAACGTTGCCTGACGATGATGATTTATGGGATATTTTTGAACAAGGTCATCAAATTCTATCTGATGCCGGTTATGTACAATATGAAATATCGGGCTACAGTAAAGTCGGTTATCAATGTCGCCATAATTTGAATTACTGGCGCTTTGGCGACTATTTAGGGATTGGTTGTGGTGCTCATGGCAAGCTCAGTTTTGCTGATGGTCGCATTGTTCGAACCACTAAAATCAAGCACCCACGCGGCTTCCTGGATTTAATGAAACCTTACTTAATTGACGAACAAGAGGTTACGGATCACGACAGACCTTTTGAGTTCTTTATGAACCGTTTTCGTCTGTTAGAAACGTGTCCAAAACAAGATTTCATTGATAAAACTGGGTTAGGTTTTGAGTCAATTCAAGAAACGATAGATTGGGCCAAAGAGAAGAAATATCTAGATGAAACCGAGACGCACTGGCAGATCACTGAACACGGTAAGTTGTTTTTAAATGATTTATTAGAAGCGTTTGTGAGTGATGAGGATTAAAAGCAGGGTTCAGAACGCTTCGCTTAAAGGTTTCAGGAAAAGCAAAGAATCGAAACTCTAAATTAAACAGCCAGCAACCCCTCCTAACCTTCCCTTATATCAATGCTGACTACCAAATAACAGAGGTGAACAAGGGGAGGAACAGTATTGTGATCGTTGATATACCAACATCAAAGAAGGTTCTCCCCCTTTATCGACCAAGCATTGAGAACGGTTATGTTAATAGAAGGGGGAGTTAGGGTGGGTTGTTAGTGAAAAAATCGAATATTTCACTATTCTGCTTTCTCTTATACCCTACTCTTATCTTAAAATATCGAACGGCCAATACGCTCTGAAAGCAGCTCTAACGCTTTAGTTCCAGCTAACGAATTCCCTGATGGATCCAACTCTGGAGACCATACCGCTATCGTCATCTCACCAGGAACAATCGCGATAATGCCACCGCCAACACCCGATTTACCTGGCATACCAACACGATACGCAAACTCACCAGCACCATCATATAGACCACAAGTCGCCATCAATGCATTAATTTGTTTACTCTGCATTGGCGTTACGATGAACTCATTTGTCTCTGGTTGAATACCTTTATTGGCTAAATAGCCAAATGTTCTTGCCAAATCAACACAGCTCATATTTAGCGCACAAGCGTGAAAGTAATTCTTTAATACTGGCATCACTTCATTATCGAAGTTACCAAATGAACGCATCAAATAGGCAATCGATGCATTTCGATCACTGTGATCCATTTCTGAATTCGCTACCGCTCGATCATACATAATATGTTCATTACCTGAGAGCTTACGTACAAATTCTAATAGTCTGTGTTTAGGCGCAGAAAATCGACTGTAGAGCATATCTGAAATAACAATCGCACCAGCATTAATAAAAGGGTTACGTGGAACCCCCTGCTCCATTTCAAGCTGAATCAATGAGTTAAATGCCTGTCCTGAAGGCTCTTTTCCAACGCGTTGCCATAATTCTTCTGGCTGATATAACTCCATAGCAAGCGTTAAACTCAATGCCTTTGAGATTGATTGAATCGAAAAACACTCTTCTGCATCACCAGAGATAATGACTTCACCATCGTTGGTATATACGGCAATGCCTAATTTATCACTCGGAACACAAGCCAGTGCTGGAATATAGTCCGCTACTTTTCCTTGTCCAATAAGAGGACGCACTTCATTCAAAATATCATCTAATATTTGTTTTGTTGGCTTCATTATTTTTACTTCCTTTTGATAGCAAGGACAAAAAAGCCAACACAAAGGTTGGCTTTAGTACTTATTTAAATTGGCATAAGAGCCATGCAGCGCTTATCGTGCGCTGTCATACCATTTGAAAATAAACGGATTATGCGTTACGACGGAATTTAATATCCCATACGCCATGACCTAAACGGTGGCCACGTGCTTCAAATTTTGTTAACGGACGCTCATCAGGGCGAGGAATAAAATCGCCATCGGTAGCGATATTCTCATAACCTGGTGCAGCGTTCATTACTTCAATCATATGCTCTGAGTAATTTTCCCAGTCTGTTGCCATGTGGAAGATACCACCTTCAATCAGCTTAGGACGGATCATCTCAGCAAACTCAGCTTTAACGATACGACGCTTATGATGACGTGCTTTATGCCATGGGTCAGGGAAGAACAATTGTAATGTATTTACTGATGAATCAGGGATCATTGATTCAAATACTTCAACCGCATCATGACACATTACACGTAAGTTCGTTACGCCTGCTTCTTTTGCTGCTGCAAGACATGCGCCAACACCTGGACGGTGAACCTCAATGCCAAGGAAATTAAGCTCTGGTGCTTTTTGCGCCATCTCAACCAAAGATGCACCCATACCAAAACCGATTTCTAAAACGACAGGGTTGTTATTACCAAACACCTCGTTCCAGTCAAGCATTTGCTCAACAAAATCGATGCCCATGGTAGACCAGCACTCAGTAATAGCGCCTTCTTGGCCTTTCGTTAAACGTCCTTCGCGGCGTACAAAGCTACGAATTTTACGAACGATTTTACCTTCTTCGGTAAAGTCGTTTTTAGTCACTTCAGTCATGATTGGATAACCTGGTTATTCTCTGAACAAGGATTGTGGATCCGGCATTATCCAAAGTTTAGCCCAGTGTTCAAGTATTATCTTTGCTTTTCTCTATAAACAAGCTTAATTAAGGCAATTCTTTACCTGAACTAATAACCCTATTTTCTATCGGGTGTACAAAACCATCACAGTATGATGTGATCCATTCTTAATTATAAAAATGTAATCGAGCATGTCATGACTTCTTTCTCTCACGCCATTCTAGAGTGGTACGACAATTACGGCCGTAAGACCTTGCCTTGGCAATTAAATAAAACGCCTTATAAAGTATGGTTGTCAGAAATCATGCTACAGCAAACCCAAGTAACTACCGTTATCCCTTATTTCGAACGTTTCATGGCTCGCTTTCCAACCGTTGTTGATTTAGCGAACGCAGAGCAAGATGAAGTACTGCATTTATGGACCGGACTTGGTTACTACGCTCGAGCTCGAAATTTACGTAAAACAGCACAGATCATCGCTGAGCAATATAATGGTAAATTCCCTGAAACGATTGAAGAAGTTATTGCTCTTCCGGGAATTGGACGATCTACTGCAGGGGCAGTGTTATCATTATCATTAAAACAACGTCATCCAATTTTAGATGGCAATGTAAAACGCACTCTTTCCCGTTGCTTTGCCATTGAAGGTTGGTCAGGTAAAAAGTCCGTTGAAAATGCCATGTGGGAAGTAGCCGAAGAACATACCCCAGAGTTTGGGGTTGAACGCTATAACCAAGCCATGATGGACATGGGGGCAATGGTTTGTACTCGTTCTAAGCCTAAGTGTGAGATTTGCCCAGTGAATGATCTTTGCCAAGCCAAAGCGCAAGATCGCCAATTAGACTTCCCAACTAAAAAACCCAAAAAAGACAAGCCAACTAAAGAGGCATGGTTTGCTATCTACTATCACGATGGTGATGTATTACTAGAGCAACGACCTCAAACGGGAGTTTGGGGTGGCTTATACTGCTTTCCTGAACAATCAGAAAATACGTTAAATGATTTATCTGATCGTTATGGTATGGAAGTAAAATCAAGCCAGCAATTAATTGCTTTTCGTCATACCTTTAGCCATTACCACTTAGATATCACTCCTGTACTTATCACTCTGACCAAGAAACCGAATATGGTGATGGAAGGAACGCGTGGAGTTTGGTATAACTTATCTCAACCAATGACGGTAGGATTAGCAGCGCCAGTTCAAAAACTGCTGGATGCTTTACCGTTCGAAATTTCTAATGGAGAATAACCATGAGTCGCACTGTATTTTGCGTTCTTTTAAATAAAGAAGCCGATGGCCTAGATTTTCAACTTTACCCTGGTGAACTAGGTAAGCGTATTTTTGATAACATCTCCAAAGAAGCATGGGCTCAATGGCAGCATAAACAAACGATGCTGATCAATGAAAAGAAATTGAACATGATGGATCCTGAGCACCGTAAATTGCTAGAAACAGAAATGGAAGGTTTCTTGTTTGATGGTAAAGACGTTGTTATCGATGGCTACACACCACCAAGTGAATAAGTTATTGTAAATAAAGCAGTCTAATGGCTGCTTTATTTTTATTCTTTTTCAGTTAGAGGGCATTCTGCCGTTAACATTATTATCGAGTTCTTATCTATATTGTCTTTATGAAAAAAATTATCCTGATTGCCTCTGCTTGTCTTTTTCTTACTAGTTGTAGCCGAGAATCAATAGAGTCTACTTTTGGTATTAATTACGATACCACTAATCGCTTTGCTAAAAACCTTGCCCCTCTTCCAGGGCAATTTACTAAAGATATGAAAGCACTCGACTCTTTAATTAACAGTTTTAATGCCAACATTGAAAAGCGTTGGGGTAAAAAGAATCTCGTTATTGCCAGTAAACGCTCATACGTAAAATATACCGATGGCTACTTAAGCCGATCTCAAGTTGATTTTACAACGGGCCGAGTTACGGTTGAGACGGTTGCAGGTACCGAGCCTAAAGCCCATTTACGTCAAGCAATTATTACGACCCTACTTACGCCTGACGATCCCGCAGGTGTCGATCTTTATTCTGATGCTGATGTTGCCCTTGATGGCAAACCCTTCTTATACCAACAAGTCGTTGATCAAGATAAAAAACCAATTGAATGGTCATGGCGTGCAGGTCGTTATGCTGATTATTTAATTGCTAATCACTTAAAAACAAAAAATATCGATTACAAAAAAGCCTTTTATGTCGATATTCCTATGGTAAAAAACCATACTCAGCTACGTGAATATCAATATGCTGATATTGTTCGTGGTGCATCTCAGCGTTATGACATCCCTGAAGATCTCATTTATTCCATAATTAGAACGGAAAGTAGCTTTAACCCATATGCGGTAAGTTGGGCAAATGCCTACGGGTTAATGCAAGTCGTCCCAAAAACAGCTGGACGCGACGTATTTAAATTAATTAAGAAAAAATCAGGCGATCCAACCCCAGAATACCTTTTCAATCCTCACAACAATATAGATACCGGCACGGCTTATTTTCATATTTTAAAAACCCGTTACTTAAAAGACATTCGTAATCCTATTTCAAAACAATACAGTATGATTTCAGCTTATAACGGCGGCGCTGGTGGTGTATTTAATACTTTTAGCAGCAGTAGAAGCAGAGCAGTTAGTGATATTAATAGCTTAAATCCAAATCAAGTCTACTGGGCTTTAACCAAAAAGCATAAAAATGCAGAAGCTCGCCGTTACTTAGAAAAGGTTACAGCCTTTAAAAAAGAATTTAATTCAGGAAAGATTTAGCGATAAAATCGCCTATTCGATGAATTATCCATCAAACAACCAAAAAAATAGCGTATTTTGAAAAAAAAAGTTGACGGTAGGGGCAAAAATCCGTTTAATAGCGCTCGTTGCCCGGATAGCTCAGTCGGTAGAGCAGAGGATTGAAAATCCTCGTGTCGGTGGTTCGATTCCGCCTCCGGGCACCATACAATAAGATTGTTGGTGTAGTTCTAGATTTATTAATTAAATGCTAGATCACGAATAGTCAAAAGAATTTAGTGTGCCGACTTAGCTCAGTAGGTAGAGCAACTGACTTGTAATCAGTAGGTCACCAGTTCGACTCCGGTAGTCGGCACCATTCTTTTGCCTCGATAGCTCAGTCGGTAGAGCAGAGGATTGAAAATCCTCGTGTCGGTGGTTCGATTCCGCCTCGAGGCACCATACAATTCCCTTTTAGTTCAGTTGGTAGAACGCCGGACTGTTAATCCGTATGTCGCTGGTTCAAGTCCAGCAAAGGGAGCCATACAATTTAATCTTTACGTTTTAAAGATTAATAAAAAATTAGTGCCGACTTAGCTCAGTAGGTAGAGCAACTGACTTGTAATCAGTAGGTCACCAGTTCGACTCCGGTAGTCGGCACCATTTCTTCCTTGTAAGAAGAATAAAAAATCTGTTCCCTTTTAGTTCAGTTGGTAGAACGCCGGACTGTTAATCCGTATGTCGCTGGTTCAAGTCCAGCAAAGGGAGCCACATTCAAAAGCCTTGTCGTAGGACGAGGTTTTTTTATTACTGACTTAATTCAGTAATAGCAAAAAATATAGTGTGCCGACTTAGCTCAGTAGGTAGAGCAACTGACTTGTAATCAGTAGGTCACCAGTTCGACTCCGGTAGTCGGCACCATTTTTTTGCCTCGATAGCTCAGTCGGTAGAGCAGAGGATTGAAAATCCTCGTGTCGGTGGTTCGATTCCGCCTCGAGGCACCATATAATTCCCTTTTAGTTCAGTTGGTAGAACGCCGGACTGTTAATCCGTATGTCGCTGGTTCAAGTCCAGCAAAGGGAGCCATATTAAAAAGCCTCATCATTTTGATGAGGCTTTTTTTATGCTTGTTATTTGGCAAACTCAACACTACCATAACCTCCATTCATACCAATCCACAAACATACTATCATTACGATACAATAAGGATTGAGATCACTTATTTCACTAAGGTTACACCATGACAGATACTCCATCAGGTAAACCAGGCAATACTGGTATTAAACGAGTAATTAAAGCTACTGGGTTTTCTATTCAAGGTTTAAAAGCAGCATTTAAACATGAAGCCGCTGTTCGTCAAGAATTTGCGATGTTAGTTATCGCCACCCCTACCGCCCTACTACTTGATGTATCCACGATAGAACAAATCTTATTAATTGGTGTCTTTGTCTTAATCTTTATCGTAGAGCTATTGAATTCAGCTATAGAGGCTGTTGTAGACCGTATTGGGCCAGAACATCACGAATTAAGTGGCCGAGCTAAAGATATCGGCTCTGCAGCCGTATTTGTCGCTCTGTGCTTTGCAGGCTTTACCTGGCTAATGATCCTAGGTAACCATTATTTATAATTTTATTTATCTTGAATAGATAAATAGAACGTATCCATTTTAAAGAGGAAGATTTTAATGAACCCTATTATTCAAACATTAAAAGAACACAATGTTAGCGATGAAAAAATCTCAGAAGTATTTCAAGCACTAACACAAAACCCACTAGCAGCGATTGCAACAATCCAAAGCTTAGGGATTCCACAAGAACAACTTCAACCATTAATGATGCAAGTAATGACAAACCCAAGCTTAATTAAAGAAGCTGTAGAAGAACTAGGTTTGGATTTTTCAAAAGTAGAAGAAGCAAAAGCAAAGCTTGAAGAAAATCAATAAATCTTTTCAATGAGTAATACTAGAGCCCTGACTTCGGTTGGGGCTTTTTTGTATCGAGAGATCGATGGTGTGCTTTCTATGTTCCAGATACAACAAAGCCCCGATTTTCATCGAGGCTTTGTCATTTAAATATGGTACGGTAGGCGGACTCAAAAACACACAATAACACATTGAAATTTAATGTAATTAAAATAACTCGAACACAAAAGGGTTACATTAGGGGTTACATACAGAGTCGCTCATATACTTAAAACCTCTATTTAACTCGAATATAGGGACCTATTATTTAAATTTCTAAAAATGTGATGTAACCCCTAATCTCATTATAAATTATGTTCAGGATATTTAATTACACACAATCAGGATGGCACTCCATATAATACAACTAATTCTCTCACTACTAAATGAGATCATGACCTATTCAGTAAACTGTGGGCTTATTCATGCTAACCCTCTTGCTGGGATTAAAGCTGCTTTTAAAAAACCTAAAAAAGAAAATATGGCAGCTCTTAAGCCTGATGAGTTACCAGAACTTATGATAGCTATTGCTAATGCTTCTATTAAGCGCACTACTCGTTGTTTAATAGAATGACAACTTCATACTATGACTCGACCATCAGAAGCCGCTGGAACACGTTGGGAACATCGTATACCTTTAACTGCTCAAGCTCTTTCTTTACTTGAAGTAATGAAACCTATTAGTGCTCATAGAGAGTTTGTATTCCCTTCTGATCGAGCACCACTAAAACCATCTAATAGCCAAACAGCTAATATGGCAATAAAACGTATGGGTTTTGCTGGTAGGTTAGTAAGTCATGGATTACGTTCAGTAGCCAGTACTACGCTAAACGAGCAAGGCTTTGAATCAGACCTAATTGAAGCGGCTCTTGCTCACGTAGATGACAGCCAAGTACGTGCGGCTTATAACCGTACTGATTATCTTGAACGAAGAATACCGATGATGAAGTGGTGGAGTGGACATATTGAGGAAGCATCGAAAGGAAGCTTATCTATATCAGGGATGAAGTGTTTATCTTTGGTTGGCTAAGCGGCATAAATAAGGCTCCATTAAGGAGCCTTATTCTAAGTAATAAAATCTTTAACTATCCACTGAGCAGCATATTACATTTCAACTGAAACAGCTTATTGGGCATTCTATTACAGTATTTAACTTTGATACATTATGTATCAAATACTCAACACATCACCATATACTTACGATAGAAATAGAAGATCAAATATCATCGTATATAATTTTGAAAGTCAGGAAATCGATTGATGGCATCATATACAGAGAATACAGTCCATCCATTATTCTTTAATACATTTTTATGTTCATTATTCACGATGACGGCAACCTTTTTACTCTTCCAACATAAATCTAATGATATTGATTTCCCTGAAATATTTTCAATGATCCCCAGTTCTCCACAAGGTATGCGGTTAGCTTTACACTTAGATAATAAGCCATTAAATACAGAATCTGCATAACGTATTAAATCATCATAGTTAAATGGGTCTATCTTTCCTTGCTCTCGTCTAAGTTGGTTAATAGTTAATGTATCTTCATTACTAACATAAAGATGACCATGATGAGGTTGCTTTTTATGACAGTCTGCACATAACACTCTAAGATTTTTTCTTTTGTTATCTGCTTTATTTCCATTAACGTGGTGCACATGAAGTACTTTTTTATGCTCTTTGAGAGATACTCCACAATGCTCACAGATATAATCAAGTTCGCTCCGTAAATCGGATGATATTGAGGCCCAATTCGATGTATATCCACCGCTGTAATAATCAGTTGAAGCAATAGGCATCGTTTTAAAATAAGAACTGTATGACTCAAATAGCTTGCCATATGAAAAATTGATAATAAAATCTTTTTGATTTTGGTTATTCTTCTCTAGATAACCCTCAACGTTCAATTCTTTCATGCAGTTAATACAAGGCGATAGATCAGACTCCCCTTCTCTTACTTCATTAGAGGTATAAGATTGACCAAAAACATTAAATTTCCCATCAATTCGATTAGTAACAACATACCTGTTATGAAATCGACCTTTGTCTCTCATTTCAATGATAGTTCGACACTCTGCGATATGAACTCGCTTAACCCCTTTATCTTTTCCGTTAATAAGTGCGCTGTCTATCGAGTTACCCTGATCAGGTATATATAACATAACCTGATGACCTTCATAAAAAAGTACACCATTAGAACCATTAATCTGATCAAGGTGAATGTCTGTTCCTAAAACTTTTCCTTTTAATAAATCATTTGCGACACTTTGAATAGGATCAGAACGCTTTGTGATAGTAAAGCTAGTTATCACAGCCCCTAAAGGGGCTACAGCTTTATGTAAAGCGCTAAAATCAACCATTAGTTTCATTAGTTAGCACCAAGAATTTGTTTAATTTGAATATCTGCATTTGTAATAGCGCGGAAAGATACTCGTCGAGATTTTTCATAATCTTCAACCCCATCTCGCTTAATCAATCGAGATGAAGAAAAACCAACAGCGGCAATGTTTGCTGTAATCCATTCAGATTCAGCAGGCATAATACTATATCCATATTCTAAAACTGATCTCGTTCTGTCTTGAGAGAGTTTCATATTATAAAAATAGGCCTGTTGCTTAGTCGAACCTCGTAAACCAGAACTTGATGTATGACCTTCGATTCTAACTTCATCAAGCGAATCTCGAAATGGTTTTAACACCTCAATGTATCGAGGAAAGAAGTTGTTTAAAATTAACTTATACTCACGGCTAAGTGTGGACTGGTTATTCGCAAATAAAACATCAGGGGATGTAAAATTAAACGATAGTGTTTCTTTGTCTATATTTGCTCCCCAGAGGTTAAGATCATTGTCAAACTCATTCATCAAGGCGTCATAAATTGCGACTTGATTCTCTTGATAAGCAACAGCAACATCTTTTATTTTCTGACTTTCTTTCTCTGTTTTAAGCATAAATACTATTGCAATGAATAGAAATACCATCATCAAACCAGCCATTAAATCTGATATAGATAGCCAATGCTCACCATTATCTTGGTGATGATCGTTATTTGTTCCGAATAACTTATTCACTACGCTGCTCTATCCTTAATAATCTCATTCATAGCCTGAGTTAACTTAACGTAATCTTCTACGAACTTGCCCGTAACTTGAGTAAGTGCTCTTCCCATTTCGGTGATTACACGACTAATCTCTTGCTGCATTGATTCATCAATTAATTTGAGTTGTGAATCAACAGCTTCACCAGTTAACCCAACTTGATTCCGGACTTGCTCCTCCATTGCATCAAAAGTACGCTTAGCTTGGTTAAGCTGTTGCGTTGCCACATCATCAATAACATCTGATAATCGTTGCTGTAGCTTATCGGCTGATTTAGACATAACATCACCTATACTGCTCGCTTCTGATACAAGGTTTTGATTCGCGGTTGTCATCGTAGAACTCATTTCGCTTGTGTTTTTAATGAGAGCTTCAGCCATGCTACGCATAGTATTATTTAATTCAATCACTGAATCTTCTAAGTTTTGTTTAATTACGCTAGTTTGATCTTGCAGGTAATCAGAGGTGGTTTTCAAACTTTCATTCGTTCGAGCCGCATTATGAGTGAATTCAGTCGATGCTAAATCTATTTGCTTACCAATTATTTCCGCACTCGCCACCAATTTATCACTAACTGATTGAATCCCTTCATCTGTTTTAGAAAGTATATCTGTATAGTGTTCATTAACCGTATCAACAGACTTGGTAATATCTTTCAAAACGCTTTCAACATGGTTTTGCATTTGTGGGACGGCTTCAACTGCCTTATCTCGCATGTCTGCAAAAGCTTTTAGGTGAGATTCTAGGTCGGAAATTTGATGACTACAGACATTCATAATTTCTTCTAATTTACTCATTGATTCTGGTATGACTTTGCTATGCTCACTGATTATAGCGATTGATTCTTCCGTAGAGGAAATCGATTCTACACCTAACTCATATTGCTTTTGCATGTGTTCAAGCTGAGACTTGTAATCTTCTTGCCATTTAACTAACAGTAGAACCGCTTCATTTAACTGTTTGAAATTATCACCGAATTGTTCTGTTAGATTGTTATTAAAATCAGAAATAACCTGTTTCAATGCATCAATAATCTGCTCTGTTGCAGACTTAGAGATCGCATCCGTAAAATCTTGCATTTTAATCCAGAGCTTATCTGAAAACTCGTCAAATCTAACGGCTTCTGCATGAGCTTGTTCTTGATATCTAGTATATTCAACATCAGCCTGTTCTTGGATTATCTTACGTGAACTTTTAGAATTATCATTAATATCTCCACGAAGAATTTTCAATTGACCAAATAACGTTGATTCTTCATTTCCGACTAAAGCATCTTTAAGTGCTTTAACTTCATCAACTTGATTATTCATTGCTAACAGAATATCTTCTGGTGTTGCTGCTTTAAGGTCTATACTTTTCAATTCCTTTGGCTTAAATGCAGGAATGGTTGACAGCACTTTTAATACGAGCGAAGCAAATATCCCGATTAAACTGGTTACGAATGCAGTTTTTAAACCCGAAAGCAGCGGAGGTATACTTGCTTCGATATCTACTTGATTAAATTCAAGAAGACCAAGAACGATACCAAAGAATGTACCGAATATACCAAGCGTAGTTAAAAGGGTTGGTGCGTACTGAACAAAATCCCTCCCTAAATTCATTTTCCCTAAAATTAGCGCTACAATAAATGCTGACATAATAAGAATTGCTATAAAAATACTAACTGAATCAGCGTTTATGTTGCGTAATATACTTTCTAAGTAGTTCATTTTATTTCTCTACGTTAATTAATTTGCATTCAGAATCATCTAGAAGCATTGCTATTAATAATAACCTGTGCCGACAATCTTTTTTATGTATGTACAATTCCCCTGTTTTACTTTCGACAAAACGTCTTAAACATAACAGAGGAAGCTCTATATCGAAAAACTAAAAACCACCGATAAACGTATCGACAAAGCCTTTAAACTTCTCAGTTAAACGCCCTACAATCTTTTTACGTTGCAGTATGGTTGGCTTGTTCTCAAGTGTTGCGGCAAAGTCATCACGTAATGGCATGACCTCACTCGTTTCATATCGACTAACTAAGCTCTCTAACTTACCTTGATTAAGCTTTTCTTCTATCGCCATTTTCTCTAGGGCAAGACGTTTTTCTTTTTCCCAGAAGAACTCAAACTCTTCTTCTACATTCACTTGAGCTGGAATGCCATCAAGATGCTCATTCATGAATCGTTCAATCAATTCTTTCTTACTTAATAACGTTGGGTCGGTACTCACTAAATTAGCAATGACTTGACGCTTTTTCACTTTGGCTTCTTCGCTGTCTTCACCATGCCATTCACGCAATAGATGAAGAATGTAAGCCACGTTAATTTCATCACGGTGCAGCAGTTCTAATTCAAAATCGACATCATCTAAAATAGAGACTTTTTCTTTGGTTGAGCCTTCACGTATCTGACGACTTAAATCAGCGTATTTACTAATGAAGTCTTGGAACTCTTGCTCATCCATCCCTGTTGATGCCATATCAAAATCAGCAAAGTTACTCAGCATGTTTTTAAGCTGCATCAGTTTACGAAATTGAAGAACAAACAACTTTTGAGCATCTTCATCTGGTAAATCATCCACCGAATCAGGGGTTGGTGTGATTACCATTAATGCCCCATACGCCTTATCAAAATCAGCTAATAGCTCATCGTAGGCTGGTGTCTCTATCACCTCTTTAGGTTGCTTGTTAGAGAACAGCGTAAATGCCTCATCAGCGGCTTTTTTCAGGTTACGGAAGCACACGATATTACCGTGGGACTTCTTCTCATCTAACAAGCGATTAGGGCGAGAGAACGCTTGAATTAATCCATGATGTTTGAGGTTCTTATCGACATAAAGTGTATTAAGGCACTTCGCATCAAAGCCTGTTAAAAACATATTTACCACAAGAAGAATATCAATCTCTTTATCTTTCACTCGTTGAGACAGATTTTTGTAATACTTATCGAACGAGTGATAATCCTTAGTGGTATAGCTTGAGCCAAACATCGCATTGTAATCTGCCATGAATGCTTCTAGCTTATCTCGACTGTGTAGCTTTACTGCATCCGTATTATTTAAGTACTTCGCTGCGGCTTCTTTAATTTCTACAGCATCAGAGCCACCTAATTCATACTCTTCTTCTTCGTTGGCCTCATAACTAAAAATCGTCGCTATTTTTAGCGTGTGTTTACCCTCTGCTTTTTTCTTAGCAAACAATTCATAGTACTGAATTAGCTCAGGGATACCCGATACACACAACATGGCGTTGTAGGCGCGGCTGTGAGTCTTGCGATTATGATTGGCAATGATGTAATCGGTTATCTTATCTAGACGCTCTGATGACGATAACAGCTCTTTGGTATCAATGTCTTCCACATCAATATCTAAGGTGTTTTTAGAGCCTGTTTTGTATTGATATCGACCTACGTATTCAATCGCAAACTTCAATACATTTTGGTCACGGATAGCATCAACAATCACATAAGCGTGTAGACGCTCATCAAATAAGTCTTTGGTGGTTTTCTTAACTGAGTTCTTAGCTACTGCATTTTCAGCAAAGATAGGCGTACCAGTAAAACCAAATAATTGAGCACCTTTGAAGAACTCAATCAAACTCTTGTGAGTATCCCCAAATTGACTGCGGTGACATTCATCAAAAATAAACACAATGCGCTTATCTTTTAATGACTCCATCTCTTTTAAATAACGAGACTTAGATATCACACTGTTGAGCTTTTGCAGTGTAGTAACGATTAATTTTGAATTGCGGTACTCATTATTTTTTTTACCTTTAAGTGGCTTATCAATGAACTGATGAAACAGCATATTGGTGTTTTCAGTACTGTCTACACACCCTTTAGAAAAAGCATTAAATTCTAAAGCGGTTTGATAATCTAAATCTTTTCTGTCCACCACAAACACAACTTTATCTACTCTGGAAAGTGTTGTCATGATTTGCGCGGCTTTGAATGAGGTTAAGGTCTTCCCTGAGCCTGTGGTATGCCAGATATACCCATTCTTAGTGGTGGTGTTAACTTGGTTAACTATCGCCTCTACCGCATAAAACTGGTAAGGGCGCAGCACCATTAGGCACTTTTCAGTTTCATTTAAGACAATGTATTTACTTAGCATTGCGGTTAAATGCTCAGGCTGTAAAAACACCTTACTGAAATCAAATAACTGACTAATGCGTTTATTGGTTACGTCTGTCCAATCAAAGGTTTGTTTGGCTGACATTTCACTGTTATTAGCAAAGTACTGAGTGTTTACCCCATTAGAGATAACAAACAATTGAATAAAATTAAACAAGCCGTGGTTAGCATGATAAGAATGTTTTTGATAACGCTTTACTTGGTTAAAGGCTTCTTTAAGCTCAATACCGCGACGCTTTAATTCAATCTGAATTAACGGTAAGCCATTAACTAAAATGGTCACATCATAGCGATTGGTGTAGATACCCTTAACCGTGATTTGTTGGGCGACTTGATACAGATTCTTTTGTGTTGATGACGCGGTATCATCAAAGAGTAACGTCAAATGACGGCTATCACCATTATCTAAAGTGATGTCCAACTGGTCACGCAGTGTTTTGGCTTTAGTAAAGATATTACCCTTTTCTAACTTACCTAATACTTGAGTAAACTCACGCTCCGATAAGGTGCAATTATTCACCTTTTCAAGCTGTGTTTTTAAGTTAGCTTCAAGGGCTGCATTATCAGGTAATGCCACCACCTCAAAACCTTGTGTACTCAACTGGACAATTAACTTGTCTTCTAATTGTTGTTCACTTTGATAAGCCATTTGACGTTATTCTCTATGGTAAGGGCGAATACATAAACTCGCCCTTTAGTTACTTTATTGTGTAGCCCTACACAAACATCTGCTGTAATAAGCCTTTTTTGAATTGCTTGGTTTGTTCGACTTGTTGCGTTACTGCGTCAATCTTTTTGTCGATAGATTGTAGGAACTGAACTATTTTTTGTTGTTCTTCTAGGCAAGGATATGGGCATGGCAAGCTCATTAAATCACTCGATGAAATATTCATACGGTCATGTCTTGCACCAAAATTGGCTACACTGTGCATATATTTATGCCATGTTGCCCCATTAAAGAAATGCTCAATAAAATCAAGTTCAACTAAATCATTAAATCTAAACACTGAATACAATGGAGACATAACCCCTCGTACCACTTTATTTCTTCCAATTGGACCAACAGGCGCTAACACTGAAATTCGAGGGTTATATACAAAATCGTCAACATCAACAACATGATAATTATCAGTATTATCTTCTTTTGCTATTTCTTTATCAAAGTATGTACTCTGAAGCAAAATGCCATGCTTTGCAGAGTTCGTAAGTACTTCTTTAACCGTTTTATCTCTATTTTTTTGTGATTGCTTATTAGCCAGCTTATTCAATGGTACAAATATCCACTCAGGAAACGCTTTCCCATCGTCATCTTTAAAGCGAAGCTGCTGACTAAATATCTGCTGCATTACGCCTTTTTTGTATTCTTTTAAAAGACGATGCTTTTCTGTTAGTTGACTGATTTTGCTATCAACTGACGTTAGGAAAGAGGCAATTTTTTGTTGTTCTTTAAATTCTGGATATCGAACAGGTATTTTTTTAAGTTCCGAAATAGGTATTTCTTTTAACGCTGAACCATTTTTACGTTTATCAAAAATTTGTTGAACGTTATCACTATTTAAATATGTTTCAATATAACCAGCATCAAAACGATTAAAATCAGGAGAAACCCTTGCGATCCCTCTTGTCAGGTTACACCCTACAAGTTCATATTTAACACGTTGAGTAAGCCCAATATATCCTCGTAAAGCAATCATCAACTCATTTTTTTCTAAGATAGTCTTTTTATATGATTGGCTTATTTTCGAACTAGTTCTAATCAAGTTATCTGGTTTTACAAGCCCTTTGGTTAAATCAACTACACGAACACACGGCACACCGTTTTCTACATAACTACCAGTTTGAACAATGCCATATGATATATTTTTTGTAGACACTTCTTGTAATTCGCACTCAGTCCAACTATCACTGAAAGCAGAAAATCTTAACCTAGGTATTAACTCACTCATGCCGTCACCTCAAACGGTGCATCAATACCCAACTCAGCACAAAAATCAGCAATGGTTTTATCTGTCTCTAGTATGGTTTTATCGTTATCAACTAACTGCTTGGCTACTACAGCTAAATCGACAAGTTCTTCTTCTTCAAACGTATCCACATAACGAGGAATGTTAAGGTTGTAATCGTTCTCTTTTAACTCAGCTTGTGTAGCTACATGAGCTAATTTCTTTAACTCTTCTTCTGATAGGCCGTCACGCTTAGTCACTGCATTTAAAATACGGTCTAAATCTGATTCACGAATAACGTTATTGTTTGTGCCTTTCTCAAAGTGATTACTCGCATCAATAAACAGCACGTTATCATCATGCTTACGGTTCTTTTTAAGCACCAACACACAAGTAGGGATAGACGTACCAAAGAAGATATTAGCTGGTAGACCAATCACCATATCTAGGTAGTTTTTCTCAGCGATTAAATGCTTACGGATATGCCCTTCTGCTGCTCCACGGAATAACACACCATGAGGCAATACCACGGCCATTGTGCCGTTGTCATTTAATTGATGAACCATGTGTTGAACAAAAGCAAAATCCGCTTTGCCTTTAGGGGCTAACTTGCCGTAATCCGAAAAACGCACGTTATTTAAATGTAATGGATTTGCTGACCAATCCGCAGAGAACGGAGGGTTGGCAACAACCGCATCAAAACGCTCATCAATATGTAATGGCACTTCTAACGTGTCATCATTTTGAATATCAAAACGGTTGTAATGAACATCGTGCATGATCATGTTCATGCGAGCTAAGTTGTAGGTGCTTGGATTTTGCTCTTGTCCGTAGAATTGTAAATCTTCGTTGTTGGCTTCTTTCGCTACACGTAAAAGCAATGAGCCTGAGCCACATGTAGGATCATATACTGATTTAATATTAGCGTTATTAAGTGTGACTAATTTTGCGAGTAACTTAGACACCATTTGAGGGGTATAGAACTCCCCTGCTTTTTTACCTGCACCACTAGCAAACATACCAATCAGGTATTCATACGCATCACCTAGAATATCAATTTCACTGCTTTCTAAGTGGAAATCAATATTGTCTAAATGCTTGAGTACTTGAGAGATAAGCTTGTTACGTGCATCAGGGGTTTTACCTAACTTGTTTGAGGTTAAATCCAAATCATCAAACAAGCCGTTAAAATCTTCGGCACTATCTGCACCCATGGTGCTATTTTCAATGTTGTTCAGTACTTGGGTAACATCATCAAGAATAAACTCACCGTCTTCACCTGCTTTAGCGATAACGTGGAATAACTCAGAAGGCGTAAAGAAATAACCAAGTTTATCTAACGCTTCTTCTTTTACGGCTTCTAGGATTTCTTTACCATCTTCTGTGGTGGCATTCACATTCGCAAAGATAACGCCATCTTCTGACAATATTTCATCTGCGTATTTGTTGAGTTTGTCTGATAGGTATTTGTAGAAGATTAAACCGAGAATGTAATCACGGAAATCATCTGCTGACATATTGCCACGTAAGGTATTGGCAATATTCCAAAGCTGTTTTTTCAGCTCTTGCTGATGTTGTTGTACGTTGGTTTCTGTCATGAGATTTAAGGCTCTTTAATGATAACTCGATGCAATGAATGCTCATTGCTAAATAATGCCGAGATTCTACCAATAAGTGACCCTTTATAGCTAATGTTCTTCTGTTACGTTGCTGATGTATTCACAATAATCACATCATCACAGTGCGCTGCTGTAAATGCCAATGCTTCTGCTTTTTCATTCCCACCAATATAGGCTTTCACCTTGATGACTTCGACATACTTTGTCGCTCGTAATTTATCAACTTGTTGCCATAACTCACGGTAAGCCACTGGCTTTTTATCGCTCTTACGCCATCCTTTTGCTTTCCAATTATCTAACCACTCATTGTACCCTTTTACTATAAACTCACTGTCTGAGTGAATTGAGTCTCCATCAGTGGCGTACTCTAACGCTTCAATTAATGCTAAAAGTTCAATTTCATATTTATATGTTTTTCTTTTTATCGTAATCATTCGCTCATCAATGATATTACTCACCTCATCAAACACGATGATGCCGATACCCCCTTGAGTACACTTGCCGTCACTGCTTGGGGCTACTCCATCTATAAAGATAAAGTAAGGTACTTGGTTTGAGGTTTGGTCTACTTTCATATTCATTCGGTTATTCCTTATTTGGGTTTACTGGCCTTAGTAGACCAGCCTTAATTAATTCTTAAGTGTGGTGAATTTGCTCTTGGGGAGAATTGCTTAGACTTGTTTCTCATCACGCTGGCTTAGGCGTTCGTACATCCATTCTTCAACTTCGCTTTCTACCCACGCTACGGCTCTATCACCTAACGACACGCTTTTAGGAAATCGGCTTTCTTCCATGAATTTGTAAATGCTTGAGCGACCTAAAGCGGTTAGTGCCATGACTTCTTTTAGTTTTAAAAAACGCATGATGGTTATCCTTTGAGTTATAAGTTCAAAAGATTCCTCTCCAAAATACTTTTTTATTTTGCGTGCGCTTCCCCCTACCTCATCAACCTCTACCCACCACGTTTCCAAATAATTTCAATCACATATTACCTCCTTGTATATACCTATCTATTCTTTCAAGGAGTTCCATTATGCATTCAACCGATTACGTCACTACTACCCCTATGACGGCCTTACAAGTCTTTGAGAAAGCCGCTGAGTTACTTGAACACCAATACAAGCGTGAGCAGTCATTCACTAACCCTGAGCACACCAAGCACTACCTATCGATGAAATTAGGCCATCAAGAGCGTGAAGTATTTGCTGTGCTGTTTTTAGATAACCAACATCAACTGATTAGCTATCAAGAGCTGTTCTATGGGACGGTGGATTCTGCCAGCGTGTATCCTCGTGAAGTTGCAAAAGCAGCATTACAAGCCAATGCCGCTGCGGTGATATTTGCGCACAACCACCCTTCAGGTATTGCTGAACCATCAGAGTGCGATAAACGCATTACCACTCGATTAGTCGATGCATTGAAGCTGCTAGATATTCGAGTGCTTGATCATGTGGTGGTTGGCTCACCTTGTGTCTCTTTTGCTGAACGAGGGCTTATCTAATGAAAAGAGAATTAGTAGTTCACGGTAAAAACCTAGCCTTACCGAAAAATCTGCATCGTCATCTTGAAGTGGTACTCGATAGCTTTTCCCTTCGTACTGACATCAACCGACTTTCAGTGAACTTTCGAGACACCAGCTATTACCATCGACGAGAAGGATTACACCCTGTAGAAATGCGCTTTGAGCGAGACGACGTTAATCGCCATATTTGGAAGTTGGTGTTTATTGCCAGCTTTTCTTATCCCGACGAACACAGCCCAAACGTTGCACCTGAGCTATATTTTAACTTTAAGCGTGGTTGGTTCTATCAACCTGACATTCAAGGCTGTGAGCTTGCAAGGCCACAAGTCATCGACCTATTTACTTCATGGGCACTCGCCTTTTGTCGTCAACTTAGAAATCAACATTTCGATGATATTTCAGCTAACGAGATACGCACTTAATCTAATCCAACCTTAATTCGTTTTACCAATCCATTATCTTATTTCAATCATAGGAGGACACACCGTGTCTGAATTACAAACCATCATTACCACCACTAATCTTATTCCTACGTTGTTGCCAGTATCAAACAAGCTGAACCAGTGCCTTGTTGATGCGCTTAATCAACACCCTGAGTTGCATTCTGGTTTAGAGGAAACAAACAGCATCACCTTTAACTTTCGAGATAAAAGCTACAGCGCTGAAAACGGTGGTTTTCATCCTGTTGAGATTGCACTAACCAAAGAAGCCGATAACACATGGCACTACGCCTACATCACAGACTTTGCCTTTGTGGGCAATCAATATCCCGAATTAGCTAAAGAGCTGGATTTTGATTTTCTAAGTGGTGAATGGTTTGCCAGCTACTTAAGGGATTATTCATCCATTAAAAACAATGCGAATGCCGCTGAACTGTACCGCTTATGGGAGCATAATTTTCTAGCTTATGCATCTATGGAGATGTATGACGAAATAGAAATCAACGTATCTTAATCAGCACTCAATTACACATCATGCCGCAGCCTTTTGGTTGCGGTTTTTTTATGCCTAAAAATCAGGATAACTAACTCATGAATAAACAAATAACACCAACCCTTAATCCATTTTCTGTCTTAGTCAATTGGTCTGAATCCAATGAGTTCAATGAAGGCCAGTTGTATGACTTTATGGACTTTGAACGTAAAGCATTGGACGTTGCTAAAAAAAATCCATTAGGCGGTTACGACAAAACCAATGTAACGGTGACGTTTGAAAATGGGGATGAACACCAATGTCGATTAGATTTAGGTTGTGGTGGCAATGACACAGGCTTTGCTGATCATTGTCTTAGTACCCTTGAGTACCATCAAAAACATCACCTAGATGCGGATAAGCCGTGGTTACGTAATGATGCTAATCATCAGCAATTAATCTCTCTTATTAGAACCTATCGTTTTGATATAGCGTTGGTGACTGACGCTCGAATTCAAACCATCAAAGCCACTGAGCTTGCTAAGCAACAAGAGCGAGATAAAGCTCAAGCCAAACGTGAGCAAGAAGAAAAAGAATGGCAAGCCCACCAAGCTAATGAAAAGGCATTTCAAGCGGCTTTAGTGATCCCAGAATGGGCGAAAGGTGTCATCGTAGCCACTTACACCGAATACGACAAAGAACGCTGTGAGCCGTATTCAGGAGAGCATCATACTAAAACCCTTCGCACTCTTATTTTATCGTGGTCTACCCACACCAGACGATTATTTCCTGAGTTACGTAAAGCCTGTTTGAATCATCCTGATACGGTATTTCTAAACGACAAAGAGCAAAGCTGTGAGCATCGTAATAACTACGGCATAGGGCAAGGCTCAGGCTTAACGGATGTGGATTATCTTTATCATGGTTGGTGCGTGGAGAAAATCACCTTTGGAACGTATCGCAGTAAATCACAATACGTGCCATTGGGAGAGATGAGTATTCCTGAATGAAAAGCATAAAAACAATGAGGAGGCTAAACGGCCTCCTCTCTTATTTTATCGATTAAAACCGCATTGGACGCTTGATGCCCAATGGCTATTTACACTCTAGGGAAAGTCATTATTTGAGTTATCACTATGCCAACCATCAATCGAAACACCATCCAAACCAAACTCATTCATGAGCTATTTGAATTAATAAAAACCAGCACATCAACACAAACCAAAGAGATAGCTACGGATGAACTACTCAGACGTGGTTATACCCTTGATGACATTACCCTCATTGCTAATTCAGATAATCAGTAATCACTGAGCATTTACCCATGACTAAACAAACACGCTTTAGTACTCAAGAGCACTTATCTGTTGTGTTTGAGATATATCAGCTCGTTCCTCATCACTTTAAGACCACCACCAGAGAGATTAGAAATCAATTAATTGAAAGGGACATACATCGTGATACGCGCACCATACAGCGCAATCTCAATGTATTAGTGGAACTTAACTTAATTGAGAAAGATGACCGCAGCAAACCTTATGGTTATCAAAACAGATTACACCACCACGCCATACCACCAAGAGACGCACTTATCTTTCAGTTAGCGAATGAGCACTTGGTTCACCTAACACCAGCGAGTCTTTTAAAAGCATTACAGAATCGATTTGAAGATGCTCGACGCTCTTTGTCTTCAATAGCGAGTACAACTAAAGAAAGACAATGGCTTAAAAAAATAAGCAGTCAATTACCACACCAAACTCATGAGGATAACTTTCAAAAAATAAACACGGCTCTTTATCACAATCACTGGCTTACCTTGCATCTGCATGAAACCGCAGCTTTGTATGTCATGCCACTAGGGTTAATTCACCACCACTCACAAATTGAATTAGTCATAGGGCAATACATCAATGAGCAACTGGAAACCCAAATCATAGCCATTGAACACATCAACACCGTAAGCGTATCAACGTTCACCTTTGAATACCCACCCACCTTCAATGTGAAAACGCATTGGAAAAATAATATAACCAATACCATTAAGGAAGAAACACCATGAAAAAGACACTTATCACACTGGCACTAATCGCAAGTACCTTTACGACTCAAGCATTCGCTGAGTCTGCACCAATGGATATTTCAGTAGAAACACTTCCAGCTCAACACAACATTAAAGTAACGGCTCTTGCTAATAATCTAAAGGTGACAGGCATTGTAATGAACCGTGGTAATTGTGACGTGAAGCTGGCTCAAACACGCTTGCAAATAATCCAAAACAAACCACGCCCTCGTTACCCTGTTGCACTGAATTATGGACAAAGCACCATTGCTTACGCATTAACGTATCAATGTGACGTTCGTGAAATTACCGTTCAAAGTAATCAAGGTGATTGGACGTGGACATTTAACTAACGAATTTAAAGGGTTATTAAATCTATTCAGACAATAAAAAAAGCTCGTACCTTATGATACGAGCTTTACTATTTAAATCAAAAAAACAAACACTTATTTTTTGGTTTAATTCTTTTTTTTGTTTGCTTCTAATTTGATAGGACACTCCTCTATTGAACTCACATAACGAGAAAAATAGAAATCATCACGGTCAATAAATAAATCACTCTCACATCTAACTAAGTCATACTTTTCAACATAGTAGTTATTAATGAAATATGGAAAAAAGCCAATGATACATGCTATAAATACAGCTCTTTTTTCCAAGCTAGTTTTATACTTATTATGTTTAAATTCTCTATATTTACACCAACGAGAAATGTGCTGGTAAGCGGTAACGCTAGCTAATCCCACCCAAATATGCCCACCAATTATACCAAGAATCGCATAACGAAAACTCACTACATATGTAGCTGAATCATCAAAAAGCAAATGATAAGACGCTGTCCATAAAAAATACATTGCCCCGTATGACGTAGTAACGATAAGAAATAAGTGTAACAATAATTTAATCATTTAATCATTCTTCTGGTAAATAATGTTCGATTAATCCTTTACTAAAGGTATCCTCGTTAAATTGCGTATCAATAAAATAAACAGCTGTAGACGCTAGGGTAAAAGTAACCCCGGCTGATGCAGAAGCAACCCAAGTAGGAAACATCACACCAGCTACAAAAACAGTACCAGCAGCAGCAATCAACCTAACTACAATTTGCCATTGTGCAATTTTTAACTCTCTTAACGTCAGCTCATCATTAACCATATAGTTAACCACATTCAAAGCAGAGCCTACAATAATTTCAGTCGGTGCACTTAATGTTAAGAATCTACTGGCACCTTTCAACGCGGTTGAACCAAATGCCCATTTAATGATTTGTGGATTTGATGCTGAAAATAACGTTCCTTTTTCTAAAATAGGAAAGTACGCTTTAATGTGATTAAGAATCACGGATTCTTGCCCATCAACGATACGAACAACACCCGTCATTGATGTATTATTGATTAAGAAATTAAGTTTATCTTTTACTGTAGGGTATAAACCAACAACGAAATCTTTAGCCGCGATAACATGAGAAGCATTAGTAAAAAACTCATCGAACTCCGCTTTAGATAATGCTGCTAAGGTAGTAATCTCATCAGTGTATTCAACCTCGTCAAAATATCTATCATCACCCTCTTTAGTAAAATCATACGCAGGCCAATACATGTTCTTAGGGTTTATTCCATGCTTCTTCGCTCGTACATTTATTACTGTTGTATTCTTGGGTATTGAATCCAACTTATGCAGTGTGGCTACCACTGGATGTATCGTTGGTGATTGTGGCTCACTCCATAAATTAGCCCACGAAAATACCGTTTTCTCTTTTGTCACATCAACAGGAGGAAGGGTTTTCCTAACTTGCTTAGTTTCATTCGCTTTCTCCTTATCTCCAATAAACAGCGTATCACCTATTTTTAATGTACTTGGGTCTTGCTCATAGATTGGGTTTAAATTCAATAATGCTTTCGCTGCTAATCCGTATTGAGTTGCTATTTCTCCCCACGTTTCACGCACACCTGTTTCAGGATTAATCTTAACGATATGCTCAGCAGAAATAATA
The DNA here is from genome assembly GCF_057368585.1 of Aliivibrio thorii. Taxonomy (NCBI): domain Bacteria; kingdom Pseudomonadati; phylum Pseudomonadota; class Gammaproteobacteria; order Vibrionales; family Vibrionaceae; genus Aliivibrio; species Aliivibrio thorii. Next base: position 2,571,818 of record NZ_CM170654.1, read on the forward strand.
TAGGCTTCTGCTTCTTCTAAAACTAATGTATCACCGACTTGAATATGGTCTTCTTTTCCTTGATATTGCGGATTCAAATCAACCAATTGTGATAATGTTAATCCTTGCTTATATGCAATGCCAGATAAGGTATCCCCTGACTGAATAACATAAGTCACTTGACCGTTGCTTTCTTTTTCTCGCTCTACTGCCTTTTCTTTTTTGGTTTCAACGATCTCATTAATATCAAGCAAGCAGCCATTTTCATCAATCCACTGTGCCGTTAACGATTCAAGTTGTTGTGTGGCCATTTTCTCTGAGAGATAAAGCAGGTGCTGACGAGCAACAACAGTACTATCAATCTTCCAAGGTAAAAGAATAAAACTGTATTGATGCGTTGATGTTAACTCATCACTTAAATGGTGCTCTGTAGATTGAGTGACTTGAAATGCCCACTTACCATTTCCCATTAACTTATATTCATGCACTAACGCATCATCAATGAAATGATAAAAATACCCCTCAGTAGGCCAACCAAGACGTTCACCTACCTGAACCGCTGGCTTTACTGGAATGAATGATTCGGTAGCATGAGCAACGCCTTGCTTAACAGGCTTTACGTCATCAAATACCATGGCACTGCCACTTGATATAAAGAACTCTCGACTGAGTGTTTTTGACTCATCAATATCCACACTAGCCGTTAACAGGGTAAAACCTTTCTCATTTTGAGTTTTATTCCATGCGGATATATTGGCTTCTTCTTTAGTTTTGCCTAAAGAGAATACACCCACTTGATAGGTGTTCAGTTCATCTTGAGCACACGCGATTTCAATGGAATATTCAAAGGCGGCCGCTTTAACGGATTTTTCTTTAGCAGGCTCATAATGCGGTACATCAACTTTAGTCGCCTTGGCTAATTCTTCATTCCACGGGAAATACGCATTCACAAACTTTGGTGTTGCTTCATCTACTGGCTCAACAAACTTCTCTAACTTTTCATCCCACACTTTCATTCGTTATTCTTCTCTTTTAAATCACGCTCAAATGTTAATCTAAAATACAACCACCTTTTAACTGAATGACTAGGTAAAATAACCAAAGATATTTTTCTTGGTTGTACGTCACGTAATTTGGTTGTGCGTTTTAAATAGCTATAAAAAATGGGAAGCGATTAGGCTTCCCATTGTGTTTAGTTATATGTCAATCTAAATGGCGTTGAGCTGCATTGTGTAGCCGCTATCGCTTGTTCATCACTACTACCTAATACGTAGCAATAACCACCATCTTGCGCTGATTTAAGGTAGCTGTAGTCACATCCATTAGAGCCGCACAGATTAGAGTAAGAAATTCGATAAGTAACATCATCAAGCATGACAACACTAATATGCCCTGTCATTGCTGCGTCAGTATTCGTGGTGTTCAGATACGTTTCTAACTCGATGGTATTCAAATCCATCCCACCTACTTGAGCGTTAGATTGTGACTGGTAGCTATATGAGTCATTATCATCAAAGTACCCATCACCATGTAATGCAATAGCCGCAGACGCTATTAGGTTACAAACTAACGATAAAACGATTAGCCCTATCGTCCACTTCCATTGCTTACCCATACGGTCATGAATATAACAAGGAGCAAACAGCCACCACCAAGACCAGCCTGTGTAATTGGCTGATTTCTTAAATCGCCATAAGTCTTCTGCCCATGCAGCAAAGATGATTAATAACGAAATTACAGCCATACCTGATGTTGACCATAACCCAAACGCTTGCCTACTGCTTCCCTCAATCAGATAAGACGCAATATACGTTGCAATGGCCGCAAAGGTAGGCGCATAGATAAAACGCCAAATACCAGCGAACTTAGTACTAAAACTTTCTTCATTAGAATTAACGTCTAGCACTGTTTGTAACGGTGGTGGTACATCATTGCTGCTTAGTGGTGGTGGCACATCTTCTAAGTATTGAGCTAATTCACTTTCTTCTAGTGTTACCCATTCTGTCATTCCCTTTTTCCACACTTGAGTTCCTTGATGGATAACCCCTTGAGTAATCAATTCAATTATCTCAATGGTGGATACGCACCCTTCCCTTTTGCCTTTCGATTCATAGAACCACATTGCTTGTTCACTCATTTTATTTACCTAACGTAATAACAATAAAAGAGAAACGTACAATCCGTAGGGGCATCAAGTGTCTCATGCCGTATTAGTGATATGAGTAATGATTTGTTTTGTGATAAGCAACTCAGAAACAAGGAGATATGGGACTTAGGAAGCTCGCTACGCTTCCTAATAATTTAGATAATATATTATTAACTAAAAGCCCTTATTTAGTACTAGACCCAAATGAACGAACTTTAGGCGATATAACTTTGCTATAGTTTTTACAAAGATAGCTACCTCGGTACATCACCTTATCAACTTGATTCTCATATTCATTTGAATTTTTATCAATGTAATGACTACTATTTTTAGGAAAATGAACTAATCCCTTTCGATTTATTTTAGAAATACTTAATGCACCATACCAAGCCTGTTCTATTTTATATGCTAATGATTCTGAAAATGTATAATCACCTAATCGATAATAAGCATCTTTATTAAACAACAATAGTAAATGGTAGTGCTCTCGTTTGCTCTTGATGCCTGTTTCTTTCGCCCATACATAACGTAGGGTATTAGGGTAAATACGTGTTCCTCGCTTACTCCGCTTTAATTCACAGGCTTTCAGTTGTGCTTTAAGGGAATCTATAAAGCGAGTTATTTTCCTATTCACATCAATTAATTCAAAGCCTGATAGATGTAAATCCACTCTCAATGCAAAAACCCTATTATAATCATTCAATGAGTGTTGAAGTGTATCACCAAGAATAGTTAAGTAATTTGGATTTAATCCCTTCCCATTGTTATATTCAGAATATGGTATCGGTAATGTATACATGTTCATTCCTTAAAAGTTAGTCTCAAAGGAATAATTGAGTAGATTATTTTTTATTGGTGATAAGGATTAATCAAATGGGTAATGGATATGTGTTGGTTAGGATTACTAATGAGTATGACTAGGAAGGTATCAGTAGGCAGTATGGTTAGTGTGTATTACTAAAGAACAATGGTATGTATGAGAGAGTATGTATTAAGAAAGAACATATAGTTAATAGGGTATATAAAGAACATATATAATATTATATCCAACACTACACGATTGTTGTTACCTAAAGGATGTTAAGGGCATTAATCAAAAACACCCTAGACATTCACAGGATAGTAGAAATGAAATTACTCTGACGTTAGGTGTATCTTTTTACCTTCAATTCCCAACCATTCTTTCGATTAATGTGCTCATTTTGTTTATACCTCACTACATATGAGTATTCAATCAACGATAGAGCAAGAGAGTCATCACTTAACCTAGATACAATATAAAATTTAGATCGCATTGATGATAGGGTTGAAAATTCCAATTCATGCGGATAAACAATCAAATGCTTACCATTAACTATACTAGGTTCTAACTTAAGACAGTTAATCACCGTTGACGCTATATTGATAACTATTTCTTTAATTATTGTTTCAAATGCTTTCAATTCATTATCGCATTCTTTTTGGATCTTATACTTATCAGAAAACAAATCATTCATCTTACAAAGATTATTAATAAACTCATCTAATTCTTTTTCATTTACCCCTCCAAAGTTAGACAATAGTTTAGATACTAACTTTTCAACTTCAAGCTGGAGTAATACATCTGTTCGCCCATCAAAAATAGAATTAAAAAGTATTGGCGTTATATTACTAGCATCATCAACCAATTTATCTCTAATTGATAATCTTAATCCCATTTTTTTGTAAGTATAATCACAGTTATTTTTATGACAAAAGCTACCTATCAACAATATAGCTAATGACGGAAACAGACTATTTTTAAGTTCAACTCCATTGACTTCTATCTCACTTCCACCATCAAATGAAAATGATGGTCGTTGAATTTTCATTAAATTTAAAAAAATAACACCAGACCGCTTACCAAAAAGATACTTACCAGAAGCTCCTCCTACAGAATTCAATAAATAATTAGTTTTCTTTAACGTCTTTATTTGTGATTTTAAACGATCCTCACTAATCCCTCCCATCATTAATCTAATAGATTTATGGCTCAATTTTTTTACTAAACCAACATCATTAGAATGTAAAATTAAGATATACATTAACAATAAATTTGAATTACGTAACGCTTCCACATTACTTGAAGATCCTTCTATTTTTTTAGGTATTAATATTTTCCTTTTCTCTGGCTCAAATAAACCTAATATCGAATCTTGCTTCCATGAGGGGAACCTTGCCCACTCCTCAACTAAAGTAGCAATATCATCCTGACTAAAAATAAGTTGCCTTGCCTTCGACGGAAGATTTACAAGCTTGATATTTTTCTTCTTAACCAAATACTCAACGACATTCTTAACAACCTTTGTTGTTGAACCAAAATCTGAAACCAAACGAGATACCTCTACGTTAACGATTTCATTCTGATAGAGAACGACTTCAATATATAAGGACAATACCAAATACCACTCTTCAGGAGATAGGTTATTGTCTTCTTTTACTCTCAATTTAAACCTAACCATAAACTCCACATACACCCTGTTATTAACCTACAAGTATATACAAAATTTCAAATTAAATCTAAGTTATAAAATACGGTTTTAAGTGTTTAATTAAGTACTATTAAAGGTATTGTTTAATGTTTGGTTTCAATTGTGTACTATTCAACTAGGGACATTGGATACGGAAGTAAGAAGTATGAGTAATAGCAATAAAACGATTAAAGAAAGATTAAAATGGCTTAAGCCGAAAGATCCTAAAATGACTCTTTGGTTTAGGAGGTATGCTCGAACTCACCAATGGATCTATCGGTATTCTAGAGATGAAATAGGCATTAAAGATCAAGAATTCTGTAACCAATTTATCTTATCTTGGTCTACTGATGAGGCTGAATTAGATGAAAAAAACAAAGACGATTTTTATGACACAGCGAGAGGAAGGCTGAATTTATTAAAGAGTGCATGGCGTAGTCATTCAAGTAAAAATGTTAATTCAACCTTTTCTTTAACACCTTACTCAAAAAAAAGGTTAGGGATATTATCAACGAAAGCAAATGTATCTAAGACTAGAATTGTTGAATCTTTAATATCATTAGCCGATGATATTAATCACTTAGAAGGTGAATTAAGAAAACTAATAAAAAGCAATTCAATTAAAGATATAAACGTTAAAGACGAAGTTAATTTTTTAAATAATATTATTAACTACTCTGAATTACACGAAGAAAAAGAAGAATTGTTTTATACCAATAAAGATATAAACCAGAAAATAAAAGAACTTGAAGTTGAAAATGAAAGACTATTAAAGCTAGTTGGCATTAAAGAATCTGACGAAAATGTATTAGAAACCACCGTTAAAGGATTGCAAGATAAAGAACTTGAGCAAAACATTCCTCAAGAACTTACTAATGAAAAAGAATATCTAAATAGCGAGTTAAGTGAATCAACTACCCAACTAAAACAGTCGAAGAGAAATAGATCAAATATCAGGAAGCAACAGAGAAAACACAAAACAAAAAATAAACTTTACGAGTCTTTAAGTAAATAAAAATCACATAGGTACGTAGCTACTCATACATCAAATGATATAGATTAAAATAAGAACGATAATCAGAAATAAGGTAACAAAAACATCTTATGTATTCCATATACGTATTCCACAAATAAAATCAATATGACTTATTCATTATAAAACAAAATGATATAGAATCAAATCAGATGACCCCAGCGCAGCCGATTATAATTAGTCATAATCGGTTGCACTTTATGATCTCTATTACCAAATATTAACCATTAACAATACTCAAACCTTTATAGCCAACTTCTAAAATCTCTCCGGTTGACGCCCTCTCAATTCTCTCGCTCCACCACTGCATCATTGGTCTTCTACGCTCAAGATAATCTGTTCGATTGTATGCTCGTCGAATTTTATTTTCATCCTCATGAGCTAATGCAGCTTCAATTAAATCACCATCGAATCCCTGAGCGTTTAATGTTGTACTCGCTAAAGATCTTAACCCATGAGCCGTAGTGCGATCTTTAAAGCCCATTCTTTTAAGTGCCATATTTGCTGTCTGAGGATTACTATGATCTTTTGGTGTTCTGTCAGCAGGAAAGATAAATTCTAAATGACTTGATATCGGTTTTACTATATCGAGTATTTCAAGCATCTGAGGCGTTAACGGTACAATATGCTCTCGTTTCATTTTCATTGTTCGAGAGGTAATAATCCATACTTTATTTTTTAAATCTATTTCTTTCCATCTTGCTTTTACAGCTTCTCCGGGACGAACCATCGTATGTAATTGCCACATAAGCAAACAGCGAGTCACTATTTTAGTATTACTAAGATTAATCTTCTTTACTAATTCAGGTAATTCTTCTGGTGTTAAAGCAGGATTATGTACCACTTTTTTTGTAGGATACAATTTAGTTATATCAGCAAGAGGATTAAACTCTATAACTCCTGAAGCTACGCCTAATCGCATTACCTCATTGATAATAATACAAAGACGTTTAACCGTTTCGATCTTTCCATCATCAGCTATAGGATCAAGAATATTTTTAACTAGCATTGGTTTAATATCAGTCATTAAAAGAATTGATAAATGAGGTGATAAGTATTTAGTTAGTAATCTTTCACGCTTTATATATGTACTATGAAGAGTATTTTCTTTTTTTAATGAAAGCCATCTAGTCGATATGCTATCAAAAGTATGACCTAAAGCATCCCTAATTGAAGCTTCAGACTCTAACTTATGTAATTTAGGATCGATGCCATTTGCAACTAAAGACCTTGCTTCATCTCTCTGCCTTCTAGCTTGAGCTAATGTCACATCAGGATAACTACCAAAACTAATCTTAAACCGTTTTTTAGTGATCGGTACTACATAAGTAAAAAACCAAGACTTACCACCTGTAGGTCGAATACGTAATGCAAGGCCATCACCATCATTTAAGGAGTACTCTTTATCTTTAGGCTTTGCTTGTTTAACTTGAGTATTTGTTAGTGGGGTTACTTTCTTTGCCATTAATTTATACCGCAATCAATATAGGGGTTACATTGAGGGTTACATAAATGTCTGGATTCCACAAGATAGCAATGAACGTCTATGGACAAGGATGCACGCTAAAGCCTGATATATAAACGAAAAAAGGACGTCCTAGGACGTCCTTCTTCTTAAATATGGTACCGGTAGGCGGACTTGAACCGCCACTCCTTTCGGAAACGGATTTTGAATCCGTCGTGTATACCAATTTCACCATACCGGCTTTATCAGCATTACTGCTTGATGTGACTGATTATACTCAGAGATGATCATGGCGCAAGCTCTTTATTACTCTAAGATATTTGTTTGCTGAAATATTCAACAGTTATTTACAATCTGATTTTCATTTTTATCGAATCTATCGTTATACTGCTGTCAGTTTTTTAATTTATGGAAGATAAAATGACAACAAAAAAACAAGCAGGATTTATGCGCCGCATGGGGGCTTGGTTTTACGATACTCTAATCATCAGTGCTGTGATGATGTTAACCGGTGGTGCTATCGTAGCAACTCTTGAGATGCTATATGGCGTCGGCATAGTCAGTTATGGCTCATACCCTGATGTTAGTTCATATCTAAACCATGACCCTATGTGGAGCAATCTATACCCTATCACTCTTATTTCTGTTTTTGTTGGCTTCTTTGCTTACTTTTGGTGTCAGGGACAAACACTGGGAATGCGAGCTTGGAAACTACAAGTTCAACAACTTGATGGCTCACCAATTACATTAACTCAAGCCATTATCCGAATGTCTACCTCGGCATTTGGTTTAGGTAACCTTTTAGTATTCATGTCTCATGATAACGCCGCTTTCCAAGATACATGGGCAAAAACTCGAGTAATTGTTCTGGATAAAGCCGTATAGCTCTATTCACGTAAAATCAATTTATAGACACATCGAGTAGGGTGAGGCTTTTGCCTCATCCCTCTCACAGAACCGTACGTACGGACCTCGTATACGGCTCCTGCAATTTACTATTTCTTAATAAAAAGAAGCGAGTACACCTGTTTTAACTTCGTCTATTGAATACAAGCCTAGATTTTTGAACCACTGATTAGGCATCGCATAGCTTGCTAACGGACTCGCACTGTTTCGCCATGAGTCCATTTTTATGGACTTAAATGGCGGTTTGTACTTTAGTTGCTTAAGACGACGATGCAATCTGCACGGCTTCTTCCACAAACTCATTTGTACCGCTCGCAATCTCCGCCTTATCCAAGCCGCAAGGCTTTTCAGTGTGCTCGTAATATTGGCTATTTTGAAGTAGTTTACAAACACTCTGAGCACTGGATTCAGTTGCTTTAGCACTCTCGCTAAATTCAATCCTCCATTACGCTTGGTGAGTTGTCTTACTTTCGCTTTTAATGTTTTGAGCTTCTTTTCTTGAATTGCCGTGTAATTTGTAAAAATTTCCACTCCCAAGAATTTAATACCTGTATCGCTATGTGCTATATGGGTTTTCCGCTCATTCACTTTAAGTTTTAGCGTTACTTCTAAAATATGGCTAGCTACTTTTAATGCATTCTCTGCACCCTTTTTCGAGGTGCAGAATATCAAAATGTCATCCGCGTATCGCACTATTCGATGCTTACGCCTCATCATTTCTTGATCGAATTCATCTAAGTAGATATTAGCAAGTAGTGGACTAATCACCCCACCTTGTGGACTGCCTATTACACTATTCTGCCAGTTTTCACCAACCATGACTCCACTTTTTAGAAATTGACGGATCAAGCCTAAGATACTGCCATCCACGATGCGCTTTCGCACGAACTTGATTATCAGATCGTGGTCAAGCATGTCAAAGCATTTAGACAGATCCATATCAACAACATGCCGCTTATTATATTTACGTATAAAGAGTGTAGCTTTGCTGATGGCTTGATGACAGCTTCGCCCAACCCGATATCCATAACTGGATGGATGAAAGTTTGGGTCAAATATGGGAGTCATTATATTCGTTAAACATTGTTGAACAATTCGGTCTCGAACTGTGTGGATCCCCAATAACCTGATACCGCCATCGTCTTTGGCGATCTCAACTCGTTTTACGGGCCGCGCTTGATAGCGCTTTTCTTGTAGTTCAAGTAATAGTTTTCTGAGCTCTACTTCCAAATTTTGTGTGAAATCATCGATACGCTGCCCGTCAATACCAGCTGCGCCTCCATTCTTTCTCACTTGTTTGTATGCCACGTAAAGCGCTTGCAGTGATAGCATGCGCCCGTAAAGGCTATAGTGTACTCTCAAATTATTATCTCACATCACCTGCTGCTGACTTTATTTATGTTGGTTAGGTTTATTTCGTTGTCGCGTTAAGTTTTCTAGCAAGGCTACGCCCTTTTATTCGCAATATGCTTAACCGCCTCTATGCCTCTAGTAAAGAGAAACACTTACTCCCCGTGCCCAGTTCTATTCACAGCTTTAGTATCACCCTTAGCCATTGAAATAGAGACTTTACCTTATTTGGTAATTCGTGAACCCATCATAAATTACGTCACTTTAAGGTAATTTATAAATCACTTCCCCCCTTCGCAATCAATAAGTGCTTTTGGCTCAAATTGACTCTATCAGATATATTACTGATAGTCGGCTTGGTTTTGTCCTCCACACCATCACTGGCTTTCACAGGCCTAGCCTTACTCACTACTACGGGTTCATCTGCCACCTCACATCGGCATTAGATCTTGAGTTTCTTCTTGAATCTAAGCCACTTACTGACAATTAAGTTTAGATGCCAGGCTTCCCCAGTTATTGCACTGACTCCCTGTTAGATATGCCACCCTCAAGCACAGAATTGGTCTGACTAAGTATTGGGCTTCGCGCTATTTTGGACGCTTACCCACCAATCCCGCCGAAACAGGTTACGGTTAGTTGTGTACATCTAACTTCCTATGGCTTCCTTCAGACCCCACCGTTGGCCAGTGACGCCCTTGCCATTCAGATTGTCTTCCCCTTAGTCGGGGTGACTCTGCTATCTTGCAAGCAGACGGGTTTGCCAGCTTTGCTGGGCAAACAAAAAAAAGGAGATACTTTACAGTATCTCCTTTTTATTGAATCGTTTATAACTTCCGATTTAACAAGGCCAAAGTAATTAACAAGAAAATTAAACTCGGTCCTAATGCACCAAATATGGGGTGGATGTTATACACCAAGGTCATAGGCCCAAACACTTCATTAGATATATAGAAGGTAAAACCAGCAATAACACCTGACAGTATTCTTGCTCCCATAGTCACACTTCGTAGCGGCCCAAAGACAAAAGAAAGAGCTAATAACATCATTACGGCAACTGATATAGGTTGCAATGCTTTACGCCAAAAAGCTAATTCATAACGCGATGCATCTAATTCTGAATCTTTTAAATAAGTAACGTAATCATATAACCCAGTAAGAGATTGCTCTTCTGGTTTTACAGTTACTACAGCCAATTTATCTGGCGTTAATGTAGTTGACCAATTCAGACTATCGACTTTCCTTTCACTAATTGCTGCATCATCTTCCATTTGAGTAATAGAAACATCACTCATTAGCCAACCTGCTTCTTTAGATTGATAATCTGCTTTTCGTGCAAAAATAATATTATTTAATTGGCTGTCATCATCAAATTGCCACACGGTGACACCGTATAGTTTTTCTTGGTTATCAACACGGGATAAGTAAATAAAGTCATCAGCATCTTTAGCCCAAACCCCTGCTCTTACGGCAGCAATATTGCCGCCTGATGTTTCAAAAGTTCGTAAATCACGAGCCATTTTTTGGGCTTGTGGTGCTCCCCATTGACCTAACGCCATAACCATCAACATTAATGGGATTGCCGTTTTCAATACCGATACGCCAATATCTAATTTTGAATACCCCGCAGCTTGCATTACTACAAGCTCAGAGCTCGCTGCTAACATCCCTAAGCCAATCAAAGCACCAAGTAAGGCCGCCATAGGAAAGAACATTTCAATATCACGAGGCATGCTTAAAATAACAAAATAAAGCGCATCTAAAAGATCGTATGTGCCTTTGCCTACTTTTCGTAATTGCTCAACATATTTGATGATCGAAGATAACCCAACCAAGGTCACCAAACATAATGCAGAGGTTGCTATAATCGTACGGCCAATATACCAATCTAAAATCTTAAACATGTTTTGGTTTTCTCCGCATTTTATCTTTTAATTTTCTAACAAACACACTGTCCATTGAGTTCAATACAATACCAATAATTAATAGCACAGCATTTATGGCCCACAAGCCAATATAAGGCGCTAACCCACCGTCTTCTACTGCTGATTTACCCGCACTTAATGATAAGAAATAGGCAAGATACAACAGAACAGCTGGCCCCAATTTAGCAAAACGCCCTTGTCGGGGATTTACGGCTGACAACGGCACCACCACCATGGTTAATAGTGGTATACAAATAATAAGAGAGATTCGCCATTGCAATTCAGCTTTCGCTTCTAGTTCATTGCGTTTAATTAGATCCAACGTAGGAATCGCATCCCAATCACGACGCTTTTCTTTAACTTCTTTTTGTCCAATTAATAGCTCATAAGATTCAAAATTACTTTCAAGATAATCTAAACGAGTTGGAATACCTTCATATCGAGTACCACTTTGAAGATCTAATACTTGACGACCATCAGGCAATTCTTTCACTACACCTCGCTCTGCAACTAAAACACTTGGACGCAATGAGTCACGAGGTATCGGTTGAGCGAGAAAAACATGCTCTAATTCTTTGCCATTTTTCGTATTAATATCATCAATAAATACGACAGCTTGGCCATCAGGAGAGCGCTGAAATTGACCTTTTTGCAATAAATCTACACCTGCATCAGTTTCAACAGTTTCCATTAATTGCGTTGTTTTTTCTTGGCTCCAAGGAGATAGCCATAGTGAATTAAACGCCGCGGCGGTTCCTGTAATTAATGCTAAGTAAAGCGCAGCACGAATAAGGATTGAATTCCCCATACCTGTAGCGTTCATTACTGTGATCTCACTCTCTGCGTATAAACGCCCAAAAGTAAGAAGAATACCTATAAAAATACTCAAAGGTAGCATCAGCAAGCCCATTGCGGGCATGTTCAAACCAACTAAAGATAGGATCAACCCTCCAGGGATATCTCCATCCGAAGCGTCAGCTAAAACGCTAATAAATTTTTGGCTCATAAAGATCAAAAATAAAACAAAAAAGATCGCAAATTGGCTCTTTAATGTTTCCTTGATCAAATATCTAATAATAATCACGTCGAATCTACCTATAGAAAACTTGTATTTTTGCCAGAATCACTATAATTTCCGTGTAAACCATTTATTTTTTAATCTTTGGCTAAATGTTAGCCTGCGAAATCGAAACACTAATAGTATAGTATCTAACTAGATTTTGCTCATTATCTAACATTTAGTTCTATTTGTCTTTAGGATGTAGGAGTACGCATGGAGTTCAGTGTAAAAAGTGGCAGTCCAGAGAAGCAGCGCAGCGCATGTATCGTTGTCGGTGTTTTCGAACCACGCCGTTTATCTCCAATCGCAGAACAGCTAGATAAAATCAGTGACGGTTACATCAGTTCATTACTTCGCCGTGGTGATCTAGAAGGTAAACCTGGTCAAATGCTGTTGTTGCATCAAGTACCAAATATTCTTTCTGAGCGTGTTTTATTAGTCGGTTGTGGTAAAGAGCGTGAACTTGGTGAGCGTCAATATAAAGAAATCATCAAAAAAACCATCAGCACACTAAATGAAACAGGCTCTATGGAAGCAGTATGTTTCCTTACCGAACTGCACGTTAAAGGTCGTGATACTTATTGGAAAGTTCGTCAAGCAGTTGAATCGACTAAAGATAGCTTATACACCTTTAACCAATTCAAGAGTAACAAACCTGAGACTCGTCGCCCATTACGCAAATTAGTATTTAATGTACCAACTCGCCGTGAGCTTAACTTAGGTGAAAAAGCAATTAATCATGGTTTATCTATTGCTTCTGGCGTTAAAGCATCGAAAGATTTAGGCAATATGCCACCAAACGTTGCCAACCCTGCGTACCTTGCATCTCAAGCTCGTCGCTTAGCCGATGACTACGAAACCGTTACCACCAAAGTAATTGGTGAAGAAGAGATGAAAAAACTAGGCATGACTTCTTACCTAGCTGTAGGTCAAGGGTCTCATAATGAATCCATGATGTCAGTGATGGAATACAAAGGTCATTCTAATCCTGATGCAAAACCTATCGTACTTATCGGTAAAGGTCTGACTTTCGATTCAGGCGGTATCTCTATCAAACCAAGTGATGGTATGGATGAGATGAAGTACGACATGTGTGGTGCAGCCTCTGTATTTGGTGCAATGAAAGCGCTTGCTAAGTTAAACCTTCCTTTAAACGTTGTTGGTGTACTTGCTGGTTGTGAAAACATGCCAAGCAGTAATTCTTATCGCCCTGGTGATATTTTAACTACAATGTCAGGTCAAACAGTTGAAGTATTAAATACCGATGCTGAAGGTCGTTTAGTACTTTGTGATGCGCTTACTTATGTTGAACGTTACGATCCAGAATGCGTTGTTGATGTGGCTACATTGACAGGCGCTTGTATTGTGGCTCTTGGCCATCACATCAATGGCTTAATCGCAAACCATAATCCATTAGCTCATGAACTCATTAATGCGTCTGAACAATCTGGTGACCGCGCTTGGCGCTTACCTATGGCTGACGAATACAATGAACAACTAAATAGCCCGTTTGCAGACATGGCTAACATTGGCGGAAAAGCAGCTGGCACAATCACTGCTGGTTGTTTCCTTGCTCGCTTTGCTAAGAAATACCATTGGGCCCACATTGATAGTGCGGGTACTGCTTGGGTCTCTGGTGCCAACAAAGGCTCAACAGGCCGACCAGTCTCATTACTTGTCCAGTTCTTACTGAATCGTTCAGGCCAAGAAAACGTAGAATAAACCACTTCGTTTTATGATATAAAGGGCCTATATACAGGCCCTTTTTTAATGACTTATTTATGGTCATATACGCTGTAATAAATAAGAGAGATTATGAGCCAAGCACTGTTTTATGTTATTGAACCCACATCATCAACAGCGACTCAAGAAGGGCTGTTAAAATTTGTGTGTCAGCTTGCTCATTACTATTACTCTGAAAATGCTCGAATCTATATTTTAAGTAGCGATAAAGCACAAGCGTTATTAATTGATGAAGCACTTTGGCAGAATGAAGTTTCTGAGTTCACACCACATAACCTTATTGGTGAAGGCCCAAAATCTGGATCTCCAATTGAAATTGGTTGGGGAACACTACGTCCATCTGGCCGCCGACATGTGCTAATAAATTTAGCTCAAGAGGTCGCAACTTTTGCGGTTTCCTTTGCTCAAGTGGTAGACTTCGTACCCTGTGAAGAAAAAAGCAAACAACACGCTCGAGAAAGGTATAAAATATACCGAAATGCAGGCCGAGCCATGCAAACCGAGACATTAGAATAATGCCAATCATCATAGCTAAGTAACTTAATTAAAAGATAATTATTAACTTAAGCCATTAATTATGATATTTGGCATTCCACTTTTTAATAGAGATATTCGTGACGAACACTATGGAAAAGACATATAACCCGCAATCAATAGAACAAGCTCTGTATCAGACTTGGGAAGAAAAAGGCTACTTTAAGCCACACGGTGACACATCAAAAGAAGCTTATAGCATCATGATCCCGCCACCAAACGTCACTGGTAGCCTGCACATGGGTCACGCTTTCCAAGATACGATCATGGATACACTTATCCGTGCTGAACGTATGAAAGGTAAGAATACGCTTTGGCAAGTGGGTACTGACCACGCAGGTATCGCAACTCAAATGGTTGTTGAGCGTAAGATTGCGGCAGAAGAAGGCAAAACAAAACACGATTACGGTCGTGACGCTTTCATCGACAAAATTTGGGAATGGAAAGCAGAATCAGGCGGCACAATTACGAAACAACTTCGTCGCTTAGGTGCATCTGTAGATTGGGATCGTGAACGATTCACAATGGATGATGGCCTATCTGCAGCAACTCAAGAAGTCTTTGTTCGTCTATACGAAGAAGATCTTATCTACCGTGGTAAGCGTCTAGTTAACTGGGACCCGAAACTGCACACTGCAATTTCAGATCTTGAAGTTGAAAACAAAGACAAAAAAGGCTTCATGTGGCATTTCCGCTACCCACTAGCAAACGGTGTTAAAACTGCTGACGGTAAAGACTACATTGTTGTAGCAACAACGCGTCCAGAAACCATGCTTGGTGATACTGGTGTTGCGGTAAACCCTGAAGATCCTCGCTATAAAGATCTTATCGGTAAACACATCGAACTTCCTATCGTTGGTCGTTTAATTCCTATCGTTGGCGATGAGCACGCGGATATGGACAAAGGCACGGGTTGTGTGAAAATCACTCCAGCTCATGACTTTAACGATTACGAAGTAGGTAAACGTAATAGCCTACCAATGATCAACATCCTAACATTCAACGCGGATATTCGTGATACTGCAGAAGTATTCACAACAAACGGCGAAGAAAGTGATGTTTATAGCACTGAGATCCCAGAGAAATACCGTGGTATGGAGCGCTTTGCTGCTCGTAAAGCCATCGTAGCTGAGTTTGATGAGCTAGGTCTTCTTGAAGAAATTAAAGATCACGATTTAACCGTTCCTTACGGTGACCGTGGTGGCGTTGTTATCGAACCAATGCTGACTGATCAGTGGTACGTACGTACTGCTCCTCTTGCTGCGCCTGCGGTTAAAGCAGTTGAAGATGGTCAAATCCAATTCGTTCCTAAACAATACGAAAACATGTACTTTGCTTGGATGCGTGATGTACAAGATTGGTGTATCTCTCGTCAACTTTGGTGGGGCCACCGTATCCCTGCATGGTACGACAACGACGGTAAAGTATACGTAGGTCGTACTGAAGAAGAAGTTCGTGAGAAAAACAATCTCGCTCCTGTTGTTGTTCTACGCCAAGATGACGATGTACTTGATACATGGTTCTCTTCTGCACTTTGGACATTCGGCACACAAGGCTGGCCTGAAAACACAGATGCACTAAAAACATTCCACCCATCAGAAGTATTAGTATCTGGTTTTGATATTATCTTCTTCTGGGTTGCTCGTATGATCATGATGACCATGCACTTCGTAAAAGACGAAGAAGGCAATGCACAAGTACCATTTAAGACAGTTTACATGACGGGCCTTATCCGTGATGAAAACGGCGACAAGATGTCTAAGTCTAAAGGTAACGTACTTGACCCTATCGATATGATCGATGGTATTGGTCTTGAAGAATTAGTTGAAAAACGTTGTGGCAACATGATGCAACCTCAACTAGCGAAGAAGATTGAAAAAGCAACACGTAAAACCTTTGAAAACGGTATCGAACCATACGGTACTGATGCTTTACGTTTCACTCTTGCAGCAATGGCTTCAACGGGTCGTGATATCAACTGGGATATGAAACGTCTTGAAGGTTACCGCAACTTCTGTAACAAACTATGGAACGCAAGCCGTTACGTATTAATGAACACAGAAGAGCACGATTGTGGCATGACTGAAGGTGCAGAACTTGAGTTCTCACTAGCAGACAAGTGGATCGAATCTCAGTTTGAAATCGCAGCAAAAGAATTTAATGCTCATCTAGAAAACTACCGTCTAGATATGGCAGCAAATACACTGTATGAATTCATTTGGAACCAATTCTGTGACTGGTATTTAGAGCTAACTAAACCGGTTCTTTGGAAAGGCAGTGAAGCACAACAACGTGCAACGCGTTACACGCTAATTACGGTTCTTGAGAAAACATTACGTCTTGCTCACCCTGTTCTTCCTTACATCACTGAATCTATCTGGCAGAGCGTTAAGCCGCTAGTTAACGGTGTTGAAGGTGAGACTATCATGACTCAAGCATTACCTCAGTTTAATGAAGAAAACTTCAATGCTGATGTTGTTGCTGATCTTGAGTGGGTTAAAGCATTCATTACAAGCATTCGTAACTTACGTGCTGAATACGACATCGCACCAAGCAAAGGCTTAGATGTGATGATTAAAGTCGCTGACGAAAAAGACGCTGCGCGTATTCAAGCGAATGAGATTGTTCTGACTTCTCTAGCGAAACTAGACAGTATCAAAGTACTTGCTGACAATGAAGAGACACCAGCATGTGCAACCTCTCTTGTTGGTAAATCAGAGTTAATGATCCCAATGGCGGGTCTTATCGATAAAGATGCAGAACTTGCTCGTTTAGATAAAGAATCAGCAAAAATCCAAGGCGAGATTAAACGTATTGAAGGTAAATTAGGTAACGAAGGTTTTGTTGCTAAAGCACCTGAAGTAGTTATCGCTAAAGAGCGTGAAAAACTAGAAGGCTATAAAGAAACACTGGCTAAACTAGAAGCACAGAAAGTAACAATTGCTGCGCTGTAAATTACCCTTAATATTATTAAGTTAATTTACTGAAACGCATAAAAAAAGGTCGATGTGAACGCATCGACCTTTTTTATTATCTAAAGAAAATTCACTAATAGCGCTATCAACTATAACGGGAAATGAATGACATTCTCTGTACGACATAAGCCAATTTCTAACTCATGCTGTTGCCCATCAAGCGTCACAATAATTGAATATAAATCATTAGGATTTTGAGCCTTATCATCCCAATATTTTGGCGCCTCAACTTGAAACAATGCAGAAATATGATCGCCTCTTACGTTTACAGGTAACGTCAACGTCATGCCATCAAACTTAACACTTGCTGAGATTAAATCTGGCTTATATGTCTTAAAATATACATCCACCTTTAACTCACAGCCATGATGCCAAATTTGTTCAACACTAATATGCTCCAGCGCCAAGTGTGGGATTGGTTGGAAGAAGCACACTCCAAAAATACCAATATCATCTTTAATATCAACATCCTGAACAGCACCAAAACGGCGATGATAAGCCTGATTTATTTCACAGACTTGCTCACTAGAGTCATCATCCAACAGCCAATCATCTTCATCTTCTTCTAAGAAAAGAACTTCAAAACGATTACCGCCTAATTGAAGGTAGTCTTTAATATTTTTACGGTAACGTGTCATGTTATCAGTGCAATCAAATACAGCGACACCATTAATTCGGACTTCTGCGTAACGGGAAGCGCCACTCATCACTAATTCAATCGCAGGGTAATTTAGTAATGTTTCATCCACCTCAAAAAATCGCATCATATGCCACTCTTGAGCGTTAACTTCAAAAGCGGAAAACGACGAATAAGCAGAGGCAATACCTTGCTGAATTGGAATGTCTTTTATTGGTAATGAGGTATCACTGAGCGGTGAAACTTGCCACAGCGCTTGCTCATTATTAAGTAAAATTCTTGAATTGACTGACATATTCATCCTTAAAAAAATGCCCTAGAAGTAGTTCACATCTAGGGCATATATGTTCTTTTGAATTTTTACTACGAATTAATCTTCGTCGCCATCTTCAATAACGTCGTATTCAGCGTCTTCGCCTTCATAGTAAGTACCCCAACCATCATAGATGATGTCGTGCTTTTCAGCTAGGTTTACTAATTTTTCAACTTGAGCATCAATCACATCAGCGTCTAATGCTGAATCCATTACTGCGTCACAGCATAAGATCTTCGCACCGTCTTCGTCTTCTAGCTCTTCCGCTTCTAGTACTTCAAAGCCCATTTTAAATGCTTCAACAACGGCATTTTCAAGCGCTTTAAAATCTTCAGCCATTAAATGGTGCTCAATCGCATACAGTGCATCCGGCTCACTACCATCGGCTTTTAGCGACTCAATAATTTCACGCGTTTCCGCTTTTTGCAATTCAAGAAATTGCTCAACCGATAGATATTCATCTTCTTGAGACATAGTAAGACTCCACACTGTATTAAATAATAAATGAGTAAGTAGCCATTATAGCCTGACCAACTCAAATCCCCTAATACTTCAATAATTAAAGAATAATCCCCTACTATACGGTATTATTTCTCTTACTAGCTGTAGATATTAGAAAGGAATCTTATGAATAAGCTATTTGTTGGCTCTGAAATTGGTCAATTACGCCGTGTTATTCTTCACCGTCCAGAAAGAGCGCTTGCTCACCTTACCCCAACAAACTGCCACGACTTACTGTTTGATGATGTGCTCTCTGTTGAAAAAGCGTTACTAGAGCACGACCAATTCGTAGCAACGTTAGAATCTCAAGGCGTAGAAGTATTACTGCTACAAAATTTACTTGAAGAAACGCTGCAACATCCTGAGGCCAAACAATGGCTGCTCAAACATCAAATTTCTCATTATCGCTTTGGTCCTACTTTTTCTAATCAAATTAGGGCGTTTCTGCTTGAAAAAGACAACAAGGAGCTGGCTTCAATTTTATTAGGTGGTCTTGCTTTTATTGAGCTTCCATTTAAAGCTCCCTCGATGTTACAGCAACTGAGTGACCCCTTTGATTTTGTCATTGAGCCATTACCAAACCATTTATTTACTCGAGATACTTCATGCTGGATCTATGGTGGTGTTTCCATTAATCCAATGGCTAAAGACGCACGAAAAAGAGAATCGAACCATTTACGTGCAATTTATCGCTGGCATCCTTTGTTTTCTCAGCAAGTATTTTCACAATATTTTGAAGATGAAAACCGAGATTACGACAATGCCACCATTGAAGGTGGGGATGTGTTAGTGATTGGCAAAGGTAACGTACTGGTTGGTATTTCTGAACGAACCACTCCCCAAGGTATTGAGAATCTAGCAAAGCAACTATTCCGAACTCATCAAGCCAAGCAAGTTATCGCCATTAAACTACCTGAAGATCGTTCGTGCATGCATTTAGATACGGTTATGACACATATGGATCATAACGTTTTTTCAGTCTACCCAAGAGTAGTTAATAAAAATATGCCTTGCTGGTCAATTACGCCTTGTGGTGAACAGCACCTTGCGATTAAAGAGATGCCTAATTTTCAAAATGTATTAATGGCAGCGTTAGATCTCGATGAGTTGAATATCATTACGACTGGCGGGGATAGCTATGAAGCCGAACGAGAGCAATGGCACGATGCCAATAACGTGCTGACCATAAAACCTGGCGTTGTCGTAGCGTATGAGCGTAATACTTATACCAATGAGAAATATGACAAAGCTGGTATCAAGGTTCTTCCAATTACAGGCGATGAATTAGGCCGTGGTCGTGGTGGTGCGCGTTGCATGAGTTGCCCAATAGAAAGAGACGGCATTTAGCCTCAATATAAAATAAATTAAATATAAATTCACATTATCTGCATTTACATGTTTAAATGAATTTTATCGGATTAGCATGAATGGCAAGGAGCACACGATGGCTTTTAACTTACGTAATAGAAACTTTTTAAAACTATTAGATTTTTCCCCTAAAGAGATTGCACATTTACTTGAGCTATCTGCTGAGCTAAAAAAAGCAAAATACGCGGGGTATGAGCAACCTCGCCTGTCAGGTAAAAACATTGCACTTATTTTTGAAAAAGCCTCTACTCGCACACGCTGTGCCTTTGAAGTTGCCGCTTTTGATCAAGGAGCAAGAGTCACTTATCTTGGCCCGTCGGGCTCTCAAATTGGTCAAAAAGAATCGATGAAAGATACCGCTCGTGTACTCGGACGCATGTACGATGGCATCGAATACCGCGGCTTTGGTCAATCGATTGTTGAAGAACTGGGTGAGCACGCTGGTGTTCCTGTATGGAATGGATTAACTGATGAATTCCATCCAACTCAAATTTTAGCTGATTTTCTTACTATGCAAGAATATGCAAATGGTAAGCAATTAAACCAACTTACTTTTGCATACCTTGGTGATGCACGTAATAACATGGGAAATTCTCTTATGGTTGGTGCCGCTAAAATGGGCATGGAGATCCGCCTTGTTGCACCAAAACAATTTTGGCCAGAAGAGGAGCTCGTTGCTCAGTGCCAAGAGATTGCGAAGCAAACAGGGGCTAAAATTGTGCTGACCGAAGAGATACAACAAGGCGTGAAGAATTGTGATTTCTTATACACTGACGTTTGGGTTTCTATGGGAGAAGCACCCGAAGCTTGGGATGAACGTGTCGCCTTAATGACCCCTTACCAAGTCAATATGGATGTTATTAAAGCGACCGAAAATCCAAACGTGAAATTCATGCACTGTTTACCCGCCTTTCATAATAATGAAACAACCATTGGAAAAGAAATCTCAGAAAAGTATGGTATGAATGGTTTAGAAGTTACTGACGAAGTTTTTGAATCTGACTACTCTATCGTATTTGATCAAGCAGAAAATCGCATGCACACAATTAAAGCGATTATGGTTGCAACCTTAGGTAATTAATCTAAGTACCCAATAAAGGAAATAGAAATAAGTTTGATGCAAACGCTTGCTTAGGATTTTGATACGAGTATAATCTCGCGCAATTTACTAGGAAATTATGATGTTATTGACTTATATTCATACAGCGGTCGACCCTATGCATGCACTAACAAAGTGTGGTGGTCCCCTATTTTTTGATTTTCCTAATTACCGATATTTTTAAAGCCTCCTATTTTATAGGGGGCTTTTTTTTGATTTAAATATGACTGACACACTAAAGGGAAGAGAGACTATGGCTAACTCGCTATATCAAAAGCATATCATTTCTATTCCAGAACTATCTCGTGAAGAGCTAGAACTGATCGTAGAAACAGCAGGAAAAATCAAAAAAGAGCCTCAACCTGATCTATTAAAGAATAAGGTTATTGCAAGCTGCTTTTTTGAAGCCTCAACTCGTACTCGCCTATCTTTTGAAACTGCAATTCAACGTTTAGGTGGTTCAGTCATTGGTTTTGATACTGCTGGTAATACGTCTCTTGCTCAAAAGGGCGAGACTCTAGCCGATTCAGTTCAAATCATAGCTTCTTATGCCGATGCTTATGTTATGCGTCACCCTAAAGAAGGTGCAGCACGCCTTGCTTCTGAATTCTCAAACGGCACTCCAGTAATTAATGCCGGAGATGGCGCAAACCAACACCCAACGCAAACCTTATTAGACTTGTATACTATTTACGAAACTCAAGGTCGTTTAGATAATATTAATATCGCCTTTGTTGGTGATTTAAAATACGGTCGTACCGTTCACTCTTTAACTCAAGCGTTAGCTAAATTTAATGGTGTTAAGTTCTTCTTTATCGCACCAGAAGTATTAGCAATGCCTGATTACATTTGTGAAGAGTTAGATGAATTAGGCATTGAATACCAGCTACTTAATAGTATGGAAGATGCAATTCCTGAATTAGATATTCTGTATATGACTCGTGTTCAAAAAGAGCGTTTTGATGAATCTGAATATGCGCATATTAAATCAGCTTATATTCTTTCTGCGCAAGATTTACAGCCAGCTCGTAGCAACCTAAAAGTGCTTCACCCGCTTCCTCGTATCGATGAAATTGATACTGATGTTGATAAAACACCACACGCTTATTATTTCCAACAAGCAGAAAATGGCGTTTATGCACGACAAGCTCTATTAGCGCTTGTTCTTAATGAAACACTTTAGGAGAAACGATGATGCCTAATAAAACTCAATTACGTGTTGAAGCTATCAACAACGGAACAGTAATCGACCATATTCCTGCAAATATTGGTGTTAAAGTCTTAAAGCTATTTCAGATGGATAAAACAGTAGAGCGCGTAACGATAGGCTTAAACTTACCTTCTTCTGCTTTGGGCTCTAAAGATTTATTGAAAATTGAAAACACCTTTGTGACGCCAGAGCAAGCAAGTAAATTAGCACTCTATGCACCACACGCAACGGTTAATCAAATTGAAAACTATGAAGTGGCGAAGAAGATCCCTCTTCAGCTACCAACACAAATTACAGGTGTGTTTGAGTGTCCAAACAGCAATTGTATTACTCATGGTGAGCCCGTTGATAGTAGCTTTAAAGTCATTACAAAAAACGAAGATGTTCACTTAAAGTGTAAGTATTGCGAGAAAGTATATTCACGTGAAGTAGTCACTGATTTAAATTAATCCTATTGTTAATACACAATTTTTAGCCTCAGATATTCTGGGGCTTTTTTATTGGTAAAGTTTGTTTTATATTGGGTTTATTGAACCTAATACCAATCTGGATAAGTAGTTGTTCAGAGAATTGCGTAGGAAAAATCGATTAGAGCAAGGCATATGTTTTATAACTAGTAGTTCTAATTATAAAATTTATAACGCAGCTATAATCAATTTTAACAAGCAAGAATGAGCAAATATTTATGTTGATTGGTATAATATTCATCCATTCAAAAAGGAATCATTACAATGACTAAAGTTCTTCATACAGACAATGCTCCAGCAGCAATTGGTCCATACATTCAAGGTGTTGACCTTGGTAATATGGTTCTAACTTCAGGCCAAATCCCTGTAAATCCAGCAACTGGTGAAGTGTCTGATGATATTGCAGAACAAGCTCGTCAATCTCTAGAAAACGTAAAAGCAGTTGTTGAAGCTTCTGGTCTAACGGTTTCTGATATTGTGAAAATGACGGTATTTGTTAAAGACTTAAATGATTTTGGTACCGTGAACGAAGTGTACGGAAACTTCTTTGATGAACATAAAGTAGCAAACTACCCTGCTCGTTCTTGTGTTGAAGTTGCTCGTCTTCCAAAAGATGTTGGTATTGAAATCGAAGCGATTGCTGTTCGTAAATAAATTCAGATAATAATAAATAAAATGATTAAGGCAGAGTTTACTCAATTTCTGCCTTATTTTTTATTTAAATACTGGATAGCTTTAGAGTAAACCGCTCCAAACCACACCGAAAAGATAACGGGGTTTGTTTCTAACTCTTTTTGAATATCACTCTCTCGCCACCACTGAATATCACAGACCTCTTCCGGGTTAATCGTAAAGTTAACATCAGGGCTATTCGCTAATAAAATATAATCCAACTCATGCTCACTTAAACCATTTTCCAACTCAGCTTGATAAATAAACCAGCCTAAATTTTCAAATGTATTTGCCACAACACTGGTAATGCCAATCTCTTCTTCTAAGCGGCGCTCTCCCGCCGATTCAATCGATTCATTAAGTCTTGGATGCGAACAGCAAGTATTACTCCACTTACCCTTACTATGATATTTGCACTCAGCTCGTTTTTGTAAAAGGAACTCTCTTCCTTCTTTCCCATCACGATAAAGTAAAACAGAGAAAGCTAAATGTAATAGCCCTTTCTCATGTGCTTCTAACTTTTCCATTACACCAATGGCTTCACCCTGCTGATTTACAAGGACAACTTCTTCTTTCATTATTCTCTACACGTTTAAAACATACACATCAAAAACAAAAGGGTACACAGCAAGCTGCATACCCTTAAAATTATAATAAAAACGTAAGCTTAGCTGCGTTCTGCAACTTCTTTATTTAATTCTTCTAACTTAGCTTTCATTTGTTCACGACACTCATTCGCTAATTCACGAACGTTTGTTTTATCGTAACCATCAAGACTCACTGGCGGTAAAATCTCAACAATTACCACACCGTTATTCCAACGGTTTAATTTTACACCTTCAGTATTACTACATACGATTGGCGTTACAGGAACCTCAGCGGCTATTGCTGCATGAAATGCGCCTGTTTTAAATGGTAATAAACCACGACCACGAGAGCGAGTACCTTCAGGAAACATCCAAACAGACACATTACGCTTCTTAATGTTATCAGCTACTTGAGCAATCGTACCTACCGCTTTGCTGCGATTATTACGGTCAATCAAGATATTACCAGTGATCCAATACAACTGCCCAAACAGTGGCATCCACGCTAAGCTCTTCTTACCTACCGTTACAGTACGAGGCTGAATAGCCCCAGAAACCGTAAATAGATCCCAGTTATTTTGATGGTTCGCAATATATAAACTTGGGCCAGCATTCTTAACACTATCAGGAACGCGAACTTCAAGTTTGATACCAAATACTCGCGACATACGAGCAAACCATAGACCAAAAGTATAAACGTGTTTTGGATTACGTGGACTTAGTAAACAATAACCACAGCCAAATACAAACGTAAAGACAGCAAAGATAGCCAGAGCAACTAGGCGTAACAATGCGATCATAAGTGTTTCTCCTACATACAAACAATAAAAAACCGGGTCATTATATACCCGGTTTCCGCTTGGTTTTTCAGCAAAATAATCAGTAAGATTATAAATCGCTACTACGAACTCTTTCGATATTCGCGCCTAATGCGGTTAACTTGTCTTCGATCTTATCATAACCACGGTCGATATGATAAATACGATCAACAATTGTTTCACCTTTCGCTATACAACCAGCAATAACAAGGCTTGCAGAGGCACGTAAATCCGTCGCCATCACTTGAGCACCACTTAAACCATCAGTATCACCACAAATAGCGGTATTACCTTCGATTTCAGCATGAGCGCCCATGCGTTGCAGTTCAGGAATATGCATGAAACGGTTTTCAAAAATCGTTTCAGTAATAATGCCAGGGCCTTTTGCCATCATGTTTAACAAAGTAAACTGTGCTTGCATGTCTGTTGGGAATGCAGGGTGTGGTGCTGTACGGATATTTACCGCTTTAAGCTCACGACCAGTCATATCCAGGCTAATCCAATCTTCACCCGTTTCAACTTTAGCTCCTGCTTCTTCAAGCTTCGCTAGTACAGATTCAAGAAGATGCGCTTTAGTGTTCTTACAAACAACTTTACCGCCAGATACTGCTGCTGCAACAAGGAATGTCCCCGTTTCAATACGGTCAGCAACCACTTCATGATAACCACCACCAAGACGCTCTACGCCTTCGATAGTAATCGTATCGGACCCCATACCTGATACTTTCGCACCAATGGCATTAAGGAAGTTAGCAGTATCAACAATTTCAGGTTCACGCGCTGCATTTTCTAAAACGGTGGTACCTTCAGCTAATGTAGCGGCACACATTACTGTGATTGTTGCACCAACACTCACTTTATCCATAACGATATGAGCGCCTTTCAGGCGACCATCAACTTCTGCTTTAACGTAGCCTTCTTCAAGCTTAATCGTTGCACCAAGCTGCTCAAGCCCGTGGATATGAAGATCGACAGGACGAGCGCCAATTGCACAACCGCCAGGTAAAGACACTTGCCCTTTACCAAAACGTGCAACTAATGGACCAAGAGCCCAAATTGATGCTCGCATCGTTTTTACAAGATCATACGGCGCACAGAAATCATTAACGCCACTTGCATCAATATGAACTGAACCATTACGTGATACGTTAGCACCTAAGCGTTGTAACAACTCCATGGTTGTATCTACATCGCGAAGTTTTGGAACATTTGCAACTTCTACTGGCTCTTCAGCAAGCAATGCAGCAAATAAAATTGGCAGTGCTGCATTTTTTGCACCAGAAATCGTAACCTCTCCAGAAAGTGGTTGTTCACTTCCTTGAATTCGAAACTTATACATTCAAAGGGCCTCTTAGAATAAGCTATTTAATTTTTTATCACGTGCCCACTCTTCAGGAGTAAACGCTTTTATTGATAGAGCGTGAATAGTATTTGTTGAGATGTGTTCCATCAAAGGTCCATAGATGGTTTGTTGTTTCTTAACTCGACTCATTCCATTGAACGATTCATCCACAGCAATAACTTCAAAATGGCTTCCTTCACCTTTAACGTGAATCTCTTGAAGTTGAAGTGCTGCGTCTAATAATTCTTTAATCTCGGCGCTATCCATTACTCTACCTTTTGCGTTATTAAGTGATCAGCAAACAATGATTCCACATTACTCAATTGAATTAAAGTAATGAGCTGATCAGGGACGAAAGCAAGCATTATATGACAGTTTTGTTTTTTTGCATGCTCTATTAGGTGTAAAAGTAACACAACACCTGCTGAGTCAATACGATTAACGTAAGTTAAGTCTACCTTTACTTCTGTAATATTAGGTTTCCATTGTGTCAATTTTTTCCAAATATTAGGCACAGTCTCACGTTCAAGAGCACCTTTAAAGCAAATTTCATCAGCATTGGACTCACATATATCCACTTCGCTCATTACTTACCTCCTTCTAAACGAATAGGCTGAGCAGCTAATGAAGTCAATTCTTTGCTTACTGAATCTATGCCATCTTTACGAATTTTTGCACTCCACTCAGACTGCTTTGTTGATAATAAACTCACACCTTCAGCAACCATATCGAATGCTTGCCACTCTGATGTTTTTTTATTCTTACGAAGTTTAAAGTCAACCTTTACCGTTGGTCGAGCAGAGTCAAGAATATCAACACGAACACTAATTATAGATTTCTTTTCAGGAATCGCTTTTGGTTTTTCTAAAATAATTTTTTGATCTGTATATAGCGTTAATACTTGAGCGTACGACGATACTAAATATTCACGAAAAGCCGCCACAAATTGCTCTCTTTCTTCTGCTGTTGTTTTTTTTAAATGCGGACCAAGCAATTTATACGCGGCATATTTTATATTAACGTACGGCATCAACTCTTCTTCTACGACCGTTTTTAATACGTTAGGATTTTTTTGAATTGCCGGTTGTTCCGCTTTTAATCGTGTAAAAGTATCTTCAGATACTTTCGCCATCATTTCATAAGGTTTTGTTTTATCTACATCCTGAGCTTGAACGACTCCAGAAAACAGAGTTATTACTGCTACAAATATACTTAGCCATTGTTTCATTATTCTTCCTCACTCTTATCAGATGAATCACCACCAATGCTATACAGTACTTGTCCAATCATATCTTCAAGAACTAAAGCCGATTTAGTGTCCTCAATATAATCACCATTACCTAACATATCGATGTCTTCATCCACAAATCCAGGAACAATACCAATATACTGCTCACCGATTAATCCTGACGTTAAAATTTGTGCCGCAGAAGTTTCAGGAAATTGACCAAACTGCTTATCAATTTCCATACTAACGACTGGCAGATAACTTTCTGTATCTAAAGTAATCCCTTCAACTCTACCAACTACCACGCCACCAATTTTAACTGGAGAGCGAGATTTCAAGCTGCCGATATTATCAAACTGTGCATTTAACGTGTAATACTCACCGCTACCACCACTGCGAACGTCCGCGACTTTAAGCAATAACATTAATAACGCAGCCATCCCAGCTAAAACAAAAAGACCAACAAAAAACTCTACTTTACGTGTCTGTTGCATAATTAATTCCCAAACATCAGTGCTGTCAGCACAAAATCAATACCTAATACCGCCAGTGACGAATGCACTACCGTTCGTGTTGTTGCCAATGAGATCCCCTCAGAGGTCGGCGTTGCATCGTAGCCATTAAATAACGCAATCCAAGTTACGATAAAAGCGAACACTACACATTTTATAATGCTATTTACTATGTCATAACGCACATCAACCGATGATTGCATTAATGACCAAAAGCTACCGTAATCAATGCCTTTCCACTCAACACCCACTATCTGCCCACCCCAAATACCGATAGCCATAAAGATCATCGCCAATAATGGCATTGAAATAATACCGGCCCATAAACGCGGGGCAATAATTCGACGTAGTGGGTCTACCGCCATCATTTCCATACCAGAAAGTTGCTCAGTCGTTTTCATTAAACCAATTTCAGCGGTTAAGGCTGAACCTGCACGACCTGCAAATAGCAGTGCAGTAACGACAGGTCCCAGCTCTCGTAGTAAAGATAACGAGACTAACTGACCTAAACTGGTCTCTGCACCATAGTCTACAAGGATGACATAGCCTTGAAGGCTAATGACCATTCCAATAAATAGACCAGAAACCATAATGATAACTAAAGAACGAACACCAACTGAATACAACTGGGTTAATAACAATGGAAACATTTTCGCAGGCTGAGGCTTGGCAATAATTGCCCCGAGTAACATAAAAGTGGCTCGCCCAAACATTTCACAAACCGATAAAGCTCGCTTACCAAGTTGTTCAATTGACGAAATAAGTGGAAAGTTACTCATGAGAAAACAGCGCCTCACTTAATGGCTTCGCAGGAAAACGAAAAGGAACAGGACCATCAGAGCGGCCATCCAAAAACTGACGTACTTGAGGGTCAGGGTTATCCTTTAATTCTTGTGGTGAACCTTGAGCAATTATCCGTCCATTAGCTAACAAATAAACATGGTCTGCAATACTCATTACTTCAGGGACATCATGCGATACCACGACCGAAGTAAGCCCTAAAGCATCATTTAGATTACGAATTAAATCAACTAAGACCCCCATTGTTATAGGATCTTGGCCAACAAAAGGTTCATCATACATAATAAGATCTGGGTCCAATGCAATAGCACGAGCCAAAGCTGCTCGACGAGCCATACCACCAGACAATTCACTTGGCATTAACTCAGCAGCGCCACGCAGCCCAACCGCTTCAAGTTTTAACAATACTAATGTATGAATAAACTCTTCTGATAATTTGGTGTGTTCACGTAATGGAAAGGCCACATTATCAAACACATTCATATCTGTAAAAAGGGCACCAGACTGAAATAGCATGCCCATTTTTTTGCGCGCTAAATACAATTCCTTTCTATTTAGCTTAGGTATATTCCACTCTTCAAAATGAATATTTCCAGACTCTGGTGGGATCTGACCACCAATTAATCTTAATAACGTGGTTTTACCGATACCCGACGGCCCCATGATCGCCGTTATTTTTCCTTTTGGCACAGATAAGTTAATGTCATCAAAAATAACTCTATCACCACGTTTAAAGGTTAAGTTTTCGACTTTTATTAGGGTTGTATCTATATACATATCATTACTTTTCATCAAAAGCCCTTCCTAGCAACATAATGATAAGTATACGTTAACTTATCCATCAAACTTATTATTTTTAACATTCTTTCGCATATCCCTTCTCAAAGCAGCCTTTTTTCTTTCCTTTTCGTCAGAGAAGCGTCAAAATTGATGGTTAACTATAAAAACATCTTCTACAAAAGGAAATTAACACCATGACAGAGCTGCTCATGCCATCTCTACTTCTTATCGTTGGGCTCTCTCTACTCGTTTGGGGCGCAGATAAACTGGTATTTGGTTCTGCCGCGTTAGCGAGAAACTACGGGATTTCGCCATTAGTTATTGGTATGACTATATTAGCCATGGGGTCATCTGCACCAGAAATGATGGTCTCTGCTGCCGCTGCGCTTGATGGAAAAACAGATACCGCTGTCGGTAATGTAATTGGCTCAAACATCGCTAACATTGCGTTAATTTTAGGTATTACCGCAATAATCAAACCTCTTGCAATAAGCTCTGGCATCATTCGTCGTGAATTACCATTAATGCTAATTGTAACATTGCTTGCTGGTGGCATCATGTACAACAATTACCTTGGCTTTAATGAAGGTTTATTGTTAATTGCTCTTTTTGCAGCCTTCATTATTGCAATGCTCTACATTAGCAAAAACGAACAAAAAAATGGTGATACTCTTCTTGAAGAACAAGAGTCTGAAATTCCTGAAGGTGTTGAAAACAAAAAAGCCCTATTTTGGGTGGTTGTTGGTTTAATTTTATTGCCTGTTGGCGCAAACATGCTGATCGACAACGCAGTTGTTATTGCAAAATATTTTGGTATGAGCGATCTCGTGATCGGTTTAACCATTATAGCGTTAGGAACAAGCCTTCCAGAACTTGCTGCTTCAGTAGCAGGTGTTTTAAAGGGTGAAGACGATATGGCTGCCGGCAATATTATTGGTTCGAATGTATTTAACATTCTCGCTGTAATGGGTATCCCTGCACTCATTAATCCATCAGAAATCAGCTCTGATTTAATGGAACGAGATTTTTACGTAATGATGGGCGTATCTGTTTTATTATTATTTATGGCCTTAGGTAAGAGCCGTAGCATTAACCGAATTGAAGGTAGCATTTTAGTTACATGCTTCTTGGCTTATCAAGGTTACCTGTTTTACTCAATGTAATACCCTCGTTAAATAACCACTAAAACACGAATAGGTCATCAATAAACGTTGTATTCATTGATGGCCTATCTATTTTTTACGTTCCCTTCCCCATTAGAAACCTCTCTACCTTGAACTACCTCTGGTATATGGCATAATAATTGTATACGCTACTCTTCTAGCTTTTACATCTGCTATAACCCAAATAAAAAGGTGGTAACCCGATGGCAACTCAGTTTGATTTTTGCAAAGCAGGGAAAAATGTTCTTCAAATTGAAATTGATGCACTCACCCAATTGAATAACTACATTAATGATGATTTTACGAAGGCATGCCAATTAATGCTTGAATGTAAAGGGAAAGTAGTTGTAATGGGAATGGGAAAATCGGGGCATATCGGTAATAAAATTGCAGCGACATTAGCAAGTACAGGCACCCCTTCTTTCTTTGTTCATCCGGGCGAAGCCAGCCATGGTGATTTAGGTATGATTGAAAAAGGTGATGTCATTATTGCCATTTCAAATTCAGGTGAAGCTGGTGAAATTTTAGCTTTATTACCCGTAATTAAGCGCCTTAGCATTACTCTTATCACGATGACAGGCAAGCCTGAATCAAGTATGGCTAAAGTTGCTGATGTAAATCTGCAAATAACCGTACCTCAAGAAGCTTGTCCTCTAGGTTTAGCTCCAACATCAAGTACAACAGCCACCTTAGCCATGGGGGATGCCTTTGCCGTTGCTCTATTACAAGCTAAAGGATTTACTGCTGATGACTTTGCTTTGTCTCACCCTGGTGGCGCATTAGGTCGTAAATTGCTGCTATTATTATCTGATATTATGCATAAAGGTGATGAGTTACCAATGGTTACTGCTGATGCTCTTATTAAAACCGCATTACTTGAAGTGTCTGAAAAAGGCCTTGGAATGACTGCGATTATTGATAATGAACAAAAAGTCATTGGTATTTTTACTGACGGAGATTTACGTCGCTTATTGGATAATCGCGTTGATATTCATACTCAAACTATTGGTGAAGTAATGACTCCTTCTCCAGCCGTTGCAAATCCAAATTTATTAGCGGTAGAAGGCCTAAATTTAATGCAAGATAAGAAAATTAATGGCTTACTACTGTGTGATGAAAATAACCGCTTAGTTGGTGCTCTTAATATGCACGACTTATTGAAAGCAGGTGTAATGTAATGACAGCTAAATTCATTCCAACGCTCTATGGCAATGTTGAAGAGTCTATATTCAACATTGCAAAAGACATAAAATTACTGATCTGTGATGTTGATGGCGTTTTTTCTGACGGTCTTGTTTATATGGGCAATAGCGGGGAAGAGCTAAAAACGTTCCATACTCGTGATGGTTACGGTGTAAAATCATTAATGTCTGCAGGTGTAGAGATCGCTATCATTACTGGCCGTAATTCTAAGATTGTAGAAAACCGAATGACAGCGCTTGGTATTAAACTGATCTATCAAGGCCAAGACAATAAATTACAAGCATACCAAGATATTTTAACTACACTCAATATAGCTCCAGAACACACAGGCTACATCGGTGACGATCTCATTGATTGGCCAGTAATGGATAAAGTGGCATTAAAAGTATGTGTCGCTGATGGACACCCACTACTTGTTCAACGAGCAAACTATGTAACCACGATTAAAGGTGGGCATGGTGCTGTTCGAGAAGTCAGTGATTTGATCTTAGAAGCAAAAGGTGAGTTAGAACAGCATAAAGGTTTAAGTATATGACCTTAAAACATCTTTTCATGACAATATTATTAATGATCTCTACCTGGTCAGGGTACTACTTATATTATGAGTATACTCAGAACGATCAACAAATCGCTCCTGATCAGCAAGTTCCTGTTTTTACGGGTAGAAACACAACTAATAATAATTATGATGAAAATGGTGTTCGCAATTATCAAATTAATGCGAAAGCACTAGAGCGTTTTGCTAAAACAGGCGAAACTAATTTTACTACCCCTCACCTTTTTGTCTTCCAAGACGGAAAAATAAAGGAATGGGAAATAATTTCTGATATTGGCGTTTTAAACAAAAAACACGTCCTCTACTTAAGCGGTAACGTGATTGTCAAAAACTTACTGCCTGAAGCAGCATTTGAAACAATGACAACAGACAGCTTAACAATAGAGCTCTCTACTAAAGATTTTATGACAGAAGATGTCGTTAACCTTGTTGGCCCAACGTTTGAAACGACAGGCGTAGGAATGAAAGGTAATTTTACCAGTCAACAAGCGACCCTATTAAAGAATGTACAAGGTATCTATGAAGCTTTCACAAATTAGCCTACTTGCTGGTCTGCTATTTAGCTCCCCAAGCTGGGCACTAAGCAGCGATACAGAACAACCAATTCACATAAACTCAGACTCGCAAAATTTTGATATGCAAAGTAACCAAGTCACTTTTTTAGGTGACGTTACCTTAAAGCAAGGCAGTATCAAAATTTTTGCAGATAAATTAGTGGTAATTAGACCTCAAGGTCAAGAAGGCCGAGAGATCCTAGAAGCTTACGGAAAACCAGCGCGTTTTAGTCAATTGACTGATGATGGTAAAACGCTGAAGGGTAAAGCAAATAAATTACGTTATGAGTTAGAAAATGAATTTCTAAAAATGACGGATAGTGCTGAATTAACTCAAGATGACAGTATTATCCAAGGGAAAGTAATTACTTACAATATGCAAACCCAAAAACTAATTGCTGATGGTGGTAAAAACGAACGCGTTACAACCATCCTTCAGCCTAGCCAATTGAATAAAAAATAATTATGGCCATTTTAGAAGCAAAAAATCTCGCAAAGACATACGGTAGCCGTAAAGTGGTTTCCGATGTAAGCCTGACCGTTGAGTCTGGTAAAATTGTTGGTTTATTAGGACCAAATGGTGCTGGTAAAACAACCTCTTTCTACATGATCGTAGGGTTAGTTTCTCGTGATGAAGGCTCTATCACTATCGATGGCGTTGATATATCACTGCAACCAATGCACAACCGCTCAAAAATGGGGATTGGGTATTTACCACAAGAAGCCTCTATTTTTAGAAAATTATCTGTTTTTGATAACATCATGGCAGTGCTCCAAACTCGTAAAGATTTATCAAAACCAGAACGTTTAGATAAGCTTGAAGAGTTATTAGATGAATTTAATATCCAGCATATTCGTAACAGTAATGGTATGGCACTTTCTGGTGGTGAACGCCGTCGAGTAGAAATTGCGCGTGCACTGGCTGCAAACCCAAAATTCATTCTACTTGATGAACCTTTTGCTGGTGTCGATCCTATTTCTGTAATCGATATCAAAAAAATCATTCAACATTTAAGAGATCGCGGTTTAGGTGTGTTAATTACAGACCATAACGTTCGTGAAACCCTTGATGTATGTGAACACGCTTACATAGTAAGTCAGGGTCATATGATTGCAAACGGCACTCCAGATCACGTCTTGAATGATGAACACGTAAAACGCGTTTATCTTGGTGATCAATTTAAGTTGTAATATATAAAGGTATAGCTAAATAATGAAAGCATCTCTTCAGCTAAAAATGGGCCAACAGCTTGCAATGACTCCACAGTTGCAGCAAGCCATTCGATTACTACAGTTATCGACACTTGACCTGCAGCAAGAGATTCAAGAAGCTCTCGACTCTAATCCTCTTCTTGATGTTGAAGAAGAACAATTGAGCACGCCTGAAAGTTTATTATCTCCAGAGCCGACACCTGAAAAAGAAACAGCAACAGCAGAACAAGAAACACCTGTAACTGACAGCAGTGATGTTATTGAGAGCAATAATATATCTGAAGAATTAGAAATGGATGCTAGCTGGGATGACGTTTACAGCGCCAACAGTGGCAGCACTGGATTAGCTATCGACGATGATACCCCGCTATATCAAGGTGAAACAACAGAAAGCCTTCAAGATTACCTAATGTGGCAAGCTGATTTAACGCCATTCAGTGATATTGATCGTACTATTGCTACTACAATTATTGAGTCTTTAGATGACTATGGCTACCTTACAATTGCTCTTGATGAGGTACTCGAGAGTGTTGGTAATGATGATGTAGAGATTGATGAAGTAGAAGCAGTACTAAAACGAATTCAGCAATTTGATCCATTAGGTGTCGCTTCACGCAATCTGGCTGAATGTCTGCTATTACAACTCGCGACCTATCCTCATGATACACCTTGGCTTCCTGAAACAAAGCTTATTTTAACAGAACATATCAATTTATTAGGTAATCGAGACTACCGACAACTGGCAAAAGAGACTAAGCTTAAAGAGCAAGATTTAAAGCAAGTAATGGTGCTGATCCATAAGCTTGATCCTCGCCCAGGTAACCGTGTAATTGATACAGATACAGAATACGTAATTCCGGATGTTTCAGTATTTAAACATAATGGAAAATGGGTAGTAACAATTAACCCAGACAGCGTCCCTCGATTAAAAGTTAATGCCGAGTATGCCGCATTAGGTAAAGGATTGGGTAATAGTCCTGATGGACAATTTATTCGAACCAATTTGCAAGAAGCGAAATGGTTAATTAAAAGTTTAGAGAGCAGAAACGAGACGCTGCTCAAAGTTGCACGTTGTATAGTTGAACATCAGCAAGATTTCTTCGAATATGGTGCTGAAGCGATGAAGCCAATGGTGCTTAATGACATCGCTTTGGATGTTGAAATGCACGAATCAACAATTTCTCGCGTAACAACACAAAAATTCATGCATACCCCTCGTGGTATTTTTGAATTAAAATATTTCTTCTCTAGTCATGTTAGTACGGATAACGGTGGTGAATGTTCATCAACTGCGATTCGGGCACTAGTGAAAAAATTGGTCGCAGCTGAAAATCAAGCCAAACCATTAAGTGATAGTAAAATAGCTACTTTACTAGCTGAACAAGGGATCCAAGTAGCACGACGAACCATTGCAAAATATCGTGAATCACTTGGGATTGCCCCATCAAATCAGCGTAAACGTTTACTCTAATTAACAGAAAGGAAGTGTTATGCAAATAAACATCGCAGGTCAAAACGTCGAACTAACAGATAGCCTTCGTGAATATGTAGAAACTAAATTCCAAAAATTAGACCGTTTTTTTGAACATATAAATCATGTGCATGTGGTATTAAAATTAGAAAAAGTACTGCATGTGGCCGAAGCAACACTTCATGTAAATCAAGGTGACATACACGCCCATTCTGACGCAGAAGATATGTATGCCGCTATTGATGGTTTGGTGGATAAACTTGTTCGCCAACTCAATAAACATAAAGAAAAACTAAGTAGTCATTAACATGCAATTAAGCACCATTCTTTCATTGGATTGCACTAAAAGTGCAGTCCAATGTACAAGCAAAAAACGCGCATTAGAACTTATCAGTGAAATTGCAGCCCCTCATATAGACCAAAACCCTCAAGATCTTTTTGAAAGTTTATTAAACCGAGAAAAAATGGGAAGTACAGGTATTGGCAACGGTATCGCTATTCCTCACGGTCGAATTTTTAACTGTGATAACGCAGTCGCAGTATTACTTCAATGCCAAGAACCAATTGAGTTTGATGCAATAGACAATCGTCCTGTCGATATTCTTTTTGCCTTACTTGTGCCAGATGAACAATGTAAATTACACCTAAAAACATTGTCCAGTGTTGCTGAAAAACTCAATGATAAACACGTTTTACGTCAACTTCGTCACGCCGAAACTGATCAAGAACTGTATCAACTTTTCACTTCTTAAATCGATTCAAAGGTCATCATAATGAAACTCATGGTAGTTAGTGGAAACTCGGGCGCAGGTAAATCTGTTGCACTGCGAGTATTAGAAGATTTAGGCTATTATTGTGTTGATAATTTACCTGTTGACCTTCTTTCACAATTTGTTGAGTCAATTCAGCACAGCAGCCAAAATGTGGCTGTAAGTGTTGATATTAGAAACCTACCTAAAGATCCGTCATTACTGAAAAATACATTAGCTGAATTAAAACAATCTCATGATGTTACTGTCATATTTTTAGATGCCGAAGATAAAGAGCTAATAAAACGCTACAGTGAAACTCGCCGCTTACATCCATTATCCCTTATTGGAGAGCAATGCTCTTTAGAGCAAGCCGTTGAGTTAGAGAAAAACATTCTTAGTGATTTTAAAGAAGAAGCCGATCTTGTTCTCGATACCACAACAAAATCAATTCATGATCTAAGTGAAACCTTACGATCTAGAATTCTCGGTCGAGAATCAAAAGAGTTAGTTATGGTATTTGAGTCTTTTGGATTTAAACACGGTTTACCCACTGATGCTGATTATGTATTTGATGTTCGTTTCTTACCTAATCCGCACTGGGAACCGGGACTAAGACCAATGACTGGTTTAGATAAACCAGTCGCAGACTACTTAGAAAAACACGATGATGTCATTCAATTAAAAGAACAAATCCAAGGTTTTCTAACCACTTGGCTACCCGCATTAGAAAAAAATAATCGCAGTTATTTAACCGTTGCTATCGGTTGCACTGGTGGGCAGCACCGCTCTGTTTATATAACTCAACAACTAGGTCAGTATTTTAAAGAACAAGGGAAACAAGTCCAAATACGTCATAAAACACTAGAGAGACACTGATCTATGCCAATTTCATCTCGCCACCTCTTAATCAAGAATCGTCTTGGTTTACACGCAAGAGCCGCTATCAAGTTAGTTGAGATGGCACAAAGCTTTGATGCAGTAATAACATTAACGAATGATGAGAACAAACAAGCCACCGCCGATGGCGTTATGGGGTTACTTATGCTTGATTCTGCACAAGGACAATTTGTTGATGTTTCAGCCGATGGCCCTGACGCTGAACAAGCATTGAACGCCATTTGCGAACTTATTGAAGCTGGTTTTGACGAAGAGGAATAAGTTATTATTTACAACATCAATAGTTTGACTCAATCCTCACAAAATTCACTTATCGTCCTCTCTAAATTACGTTACTATTCAGCCCATTATCTAATCTAGATTGTCTATACTCATAATTCGAGTTAGAACAGCGATTAAATGGGGGAGAGCATGCAAGAACCACAAGATTTCGATCAAACCCATCAAACTCTTCAAGAAGTATCTAATGCACTTGATAGTGGGATGTTTGTCCATGTACGACGTTTATTACAAGACATGGAACCCGAGGATATTGCCCATCTATTAGAAGCATCACCCAGAAAAAGCCGTAATGTATTATGGCAACTAACCGATCCTGAAGATTACGGTGAAATTCTTGACGAACTGTCCGAAGATGTAAAAGACGGTATTGTCTCTAGAATGGCTCCTGAGAGCATTGTAGAAGCAACAGAAGGCATGGAGATAGATGATGTCGCTTACGTTCTTCGTAGCTTACCTGACGATGTTTCTCGTGAAGTATTAAGCCAAATGGACACGGTAGACCGGTTTCGTGTAGAAACTGCGCTATCTTACCCAGAAGATACGGCTGGCGGTATGATGAATACCGACTTCATCACCATTCGAGCCGATGTTGAAATAGATGTAGTTCTACGTTATTTACGTATGAAAGGCGATCTTCCAGAATCAACAGATGCCCTTTATGTTCTTGACGAAGAGAGCCGCCTAATTGGCCACTTATCTTTAGCGACTCTTTTAACTACTCAACCAGACATTCTTGTTAATGAAGTCATGGATGATGCAGATGAAGCCATTCCAGTAAATACTGACGATGGTGAAGTCGCCAATCTATTTGAACGTCGAAACTGGGTTTCTGCACCTGTAGTTGATGAAAATCACTTACTGCTTGGTCGTATCACCATCGATGATGTGGTCGATGTTATTCGTGAAGATGCCGAACACTCAATGATGAGTATGGCTGGTATGGATGACGAAGAAGATACTTTTGCACCAGTCGTTAAATCAGCTCGACGTCGTAGTGTATGGCTAGGCATGAATGTATTAGCCGCTCTTGCTGCTGCATCGGTTTCTAATATGTTCGAAGCCACATTGGCGCAAATGGCATCGATTGCCGTACTAATGACGATTGTCCCTTCAATGGGTGGGGTTGCCGGTAACCAAACCGTTGCTCTAGTGATCCGTGGTTTAGCGGTTGGCCACATCGGTGACAGTAACCAGAAGGAGTTATTGCTCAAAGAAGCAGGAATAGGCTTGCTTAATGGTATTTTGTGGGCTTCTATCATTGGCGGTATCGTCATGGTGTGGAAGGGCGACATCATGCTTGGAGCTATCATTTCTGCAGCGATGCTCGTTAACTTAACCGTTGCCGGAATTGCAGGTGTTGCTATTCCTGTCCTTCTAAAGAAAATGAATATTGATCCTGCACTAGCGGGAGGAATGGCATTAACAACCATCACAGATATTATCGGTTTATCTGCTTTTCTTGGCCTAGCAACCATTCTTATGTAATTGTTTTTTAATACTAGAATCAAAAAAGCGCGCTCTCATTCAATGACAGTGCGCTTTTTTATCTTAGATTTAACTTAGTCTAACCGAAGGAAATATTATTGACCCGCAATCTTCATTGATTCAATCAAGATTGAACCCGTTTGAATTTGTGAGCGCGTTTCAACATCATTACCTACTGCTATAATATTTTGGTACATCTCAGCTAAATTACCTGCAATCGTAATCTCTGATACTGGGTATTGGATCTCACCATTTTCAACCCAAAAACCAGCGGCACCACGAGAATAATCACCAGTAACCGTATTTACGCCCTGCCCCATAAGCTCAGTAACTAAAAGCCCTGTACCCATGGTTTTTAGCATCTGCTCAAAACTTTGACCCGTTGATTTTACAAACCAGTTATGAATACCACCCGCATGACCTGTTGGTGTCATATTCAATTTACGAGCAGCGTAACTTGTTAATAAGTATGTAGCTAACACACCATCAGTAATAATTTCACGATCTTGCGTATATAGCCCTTCACTATCAAATGGGCTACTTGCTAAACCTTTTAATATATGTGGACGTTCGCTAACATTAAACCATTCAGGTAAAATCTTTTCGTTTAACTTCTCAAGCATAAATGTTGATTTACGATAAAGGTTCGCACCACTGATGGCCATCACAAGGTGTCCCATCAAGCCAGTTGCTACATCAGAAGCAAACATAACAGGTACTCTCATTGTATTTAGTTTCTGAGCATCTAAACGACTTACGGTTCGTTCAGCTGCATCTAAACCAACTTTCTTAGCATCCCACAAATCATCACGGTGACGAGCAACGGTATAGCTATAGTCACGCTCCATATCCCCATTTTTGTCCACGCCAATAACACTACAACTGATGCTGTGACGGCTTGATGGGTAGCTTGCTAACATGCCGTGACTATTACCATAAACTTTAATGCCATAATGACTGTCATAGCTTGCACCATCACTCTGTTTAATCGACGAGTGATACTCTAATGCCGCCTGTTCAGCTTCAATCGCTTTTTGTGCTGCATAGTCAGGCTCTGGCTCATCAGGATGAAACAAATCTAAATCAGGAATTTTTTTCGCCATTAATTCTTTTGGCGCAGGTCCAGAAAATGGGTCTTCAGAAGTATAATTCGCGATATCTAAAGCCGCAGCAACGGTCTGCTGAATCGCCTTATCACTTAAATCAGATGTCGATGCACTGCCTTTTCGGTGGCCTCGATAAACAGTAATGCCTAACGCGCCATCACGATTAAATTCAACGTTTTCAACCTCTCCCATTAAAGTAGAGACACTGATACCAGTTGTTTTTGTGATTGCGACTTCTGCAGCACTCGCGTGTTGTGTAGCCATTTCTAACGCCTTGGCTACTGCAGCTTCAAGTTCTATTTTTTGATTCATCATTTGGGCTTTTGCATCCATAACATCTGACTGAATATATACATTTTTACTAGAATAACACTCTATGTGATAAATTTGCGCCCAATTATCCATTTATCTTGCTAAAATAGAGAGAATCACCCATTAAAGAATGAAGATCATGGCACGTAAAAATCAAAAAGCTCCTTGGGAAGAAGAAGAAGAGATCATCTGGGTAAGTAGAACCGAGATGAAAAACGACATGGAAGATCTACAAAAATTAGGCGAAGAGTTAGTTGGCTTGAAGCCAGCAGTTCTTGCTAAATTTCCACTATCAGAAACTCTGCAAGTAGCTATTTCTGATGCGCAACGTTTTAAGAACGAAGCAAAACGTCGCCAATTACAATACATTGGCAAGCTAATGCGTCTTGAAGATCCAGAACCAATTCAATTGGCTTTGGATAAAGTTCGTAATAAGCACTCACAAGCGACTATCGCACTTCATAAGTTAGAAATCTTACGTGACCGTATGATTGAAACTCCAGATGTTGTGATTGAAGAAGTGATGGTGAAATACCCTGAAGCGGATCGCCAACGCTTCCGTCAGCTTGCTCGTCAAGCTAAAAAAGAAAAAGCATCGAATAAGCCACCAAAGGCATTCCGTGAGATTTTCCAAATTTTAAAAGACTTGTACTTAGAAGAAGACTTATAAACCTTCTTTTTCGTTCATAAAAAAAGAGCCAAGCATCAAATGATACTTGGCTCTTTTTTATATACCTAGGTTGTAACGAGTAGAGTTACTCAGTACCACCAACGGTTAATGCATCTAATTTCAATGTTGGTTGACCAACACCGACAGGAACACTTTGACCAGCTTTACCACAAACACCAACACCACGATCTAATGATAAATCATTACCAACCATCGAAATTTGCTGCATTGCTTCCATACCTGAGCCAATCAAAGTTGCTCCTTTTACTGGGCGAGTAATTTTACCATCTTCAATTAGATAAGCCTCTGATGCAGAGAACACGAACTTACCAGAAGTAATATCCACTTGACCACCACCGAAGTTTGGCGCATAGATACCTTTTTTAACTGTTGAAATAATTTCTTCAGGCGTATGTTCGCCAGGCAGCATATAAGTGTTAGTCATACGAGGCATTGGCAAATGAGCATAAGACTCACGACGGCCATTACCCGTCGGTGCAACTCCCATTAAACGAGCGTTTAACTTATCTTGCATATACCCCTTCAATACACCATTTTCGATTAATGTATTGTATTGACCAGCAACGCCTTCATCATCAACGTTTAATGAGCCACGACGATCAACTATTGTCCCATCATCGACAATAGTACATACCGAAGACGTTACTTTTTCTCCGATCTTTCCAGAGAATACTGAAGACCCTTTACGATTGAAGTCACCTTCAAGTCCATGACCAACCGCTTCGTGTAATAAAACACCAGGCCAACCAGAACCAAGGACTACGGGCATCATTCCTGCCGGAGCAGCATCCGCATCTAAATTAACTAAGGCCTGACGAATAGCTTCATCTGCAAACTCAAGAGCAATGGATTTACCATTCACTTCAGTTAGAAAATAATCGTAACCATAACGACCACCACCACCAGCACTACCACGTTCACGTTTATCACCACGTTGAACTAATACACTAATCGACAAACGAACCAATGGACGCACATCAGCAGCATAAGTTCCATCAAGTGCAGCAACCAACATTTGTTCGTAAACTCCGCTAATACTTACCGAAACTTCTTGAACTAGTGGCTCTTTTGCTCGGATATAAGCATCAACTTCTTCAAGTAATGCTATTTTTTGTTGTTTATCTAAACTATTAAGAGGATTGATAGGTGCATAGAATTGAGGGATGGCTTGAGATGAAAATGCTTTTACTTTGCCTTCACCACCTTGTTGAACAATACCACGAGCCGCTTTTGCGCTTTGAGTTAATGCTTCAAGATTAATTTGATCAGAATAAGCAAAACCTGTTTTCTCACCAGCAACAGCACGAATACCAACACCACGATCAATATTAAAAGACCCATCTTTAATAATACTATCTTCAAGTACTAACGATTCATGCCAGCAAGACTGAAAGTAGATATCAGCATAGTCTACGTCTCTTTTTGCAATGGTGCTCAAGGTCTGAGACAGTTCCTGCTGACCGATCCCTGCTTGACTCAATAAGGATTGTTCTACTTCTTGCAAACTCATTCGAGGTACTCTTGTTAAGAATTTAAGATCTAGGATCTGATTATGAATAAAAAAGAGTGTATTTTATAGTGAAACTCACTCTTTTCTTTAATAAACCGTATACACACCGAGTTTAGTTTAACTGGCAATTTAATCTTGCATGTTTTTCTACAGGCATTTTTTTACGGATAGACCCTAACTGTGATAAATCAACATCAGCGATAATGACACCCGTGCCCTCTTGTTGCAGGGCCGCTTTATTTCCCCATGGGTCAACGATCATTGAATGCCCCCACGTTTCTCGACCAGCACCATGAGAGCCCCATTGACCAGCGGCTAATAACCAACATTGAGTTTCAATCGCTCTTGAACGCAATAAAATATCCCAATGGGCATATCCCGTTACCTTAGTGAATGCAGCTGGAACGGCAATAATTTCTGCACCTTGTCGACGAAGTTCACTGTACAGTTGAGGAAAACGAACATCGTAGCAAATAGATAATCCTAGTTTCCCAACGGGTGTATCAACAACTTTAATGTCATTACCTGCTGTAAATGTATCAGACTCACGATAGCTTTGGTGCCCATCTTCAACGTCAACATCAAACATATGTAATTTATGATAATGCTCTACAAGCTCTCCGACATCGTTATAAACTAAACACGTTGACGATAAACTTTCAT
This sequence comes from Aliivibrio thorii, assembly GCF_057368585.1. Taxonomy (NCBI): domain Bacteria; kingdom Pseudomonadati; phylum Pseudomonadota; class Gammaproteobacteria; order Vibrionales; family Vibrionaceae; genus Aliivibrio; species Aliivibrio thorii. Next base: position 2,615,612 of record NZ_CM170654.1, read on the forward strand.
TAGGGTTTCTTATTGGAAAAGAGCCAACGACAAGCCAAATCTGGTATTGCTTTGCCAACCCAGATAACCTCTCTTGTAGCTCTCCCTCCCCAAGGAATTCTGCATGTCGTTCATAATCTTCTTTCTGTCCAAAAACGATACTGTTTTCAGGGGTTAAAGCCAGCTTAGCGCCTTGCTGACGTAATCCTTTTAGCTTGAGATTAAGTTGTTTAATATTATCTTCAGGGTTTACACCTGAATTCATTTGAATAACACCAACCTTTCTCATCATACATCCTTATTATTGACTTTGTTGAAACTCTATATTGCATTAATTATCCGTTTTTTCTGGTAGTTGGTATTCACCTTGACTACGAGATAGTTCTTTTACTGCTGGTGACTCTAATGGGCCTTCAACTTTGTAGTTCACCTGCGTAATAACATCAATAACAGGCGCTATCGCCGTCGTAACAGCAAGTACAATTATTGCAGTCTGTGGGGCAACAGCAAAAGCAGTAAGAATTGGAATACCAGAAGTTAAATCAGGTGTAAAACTCACCTCTGCATCCACTAAACGAGTATTGAGATCAGCCTTGCCTTTAATTGTCATCTCGCCAGCAACCGCATCCATAAGCAAATTATTACTGACAAAAATACCATCCCTCATCTTCCCACTGCCAGTAATCGAGTTGAATGCCATACCATCATCAAAAACATCTCTAAAATCGAGTTTCATCTTACGAATGATAGAATCGATACTAAATAGGCCAAGAAAACGTGCCGCTCCTTTAACATCAGTAATTACACCTTCACCCAAGGTCGAGGAAAGATCTCCTGAAAGTGTATCAACTTGAATGCTCCAAGGTGCCCCTTTCCATTTCAGATCCGCATCCATACTGTATGTTGCTTTTTGGATACCAGAGCTGATACCAAAACGCGCAAGTAATTCGGAATTATTTTCTCCTGATGCTTTCATTTTAAAAGAAGAGAGACTCTTATCTTTATTTAATAGCCAGTCACCTGACATCGCTAATTTATTTTCACCACTGGTGATTTTGAGCTTATCAAGGTAAAAAGTTTTCCCTTTCTTATGCAACTTGGTATCAAGCTTACCTAACTTATAACCTTGTACCCATGTATCTTTAATCGTTAACTCTAAGTTCGGCATCAAACGGAAGAAATGACGATCAAACTCAGAAATAATCGGTTCATGAGCTTTTGCTTGGTTTAGTCGCTTTTGGTTCTCAGGCTCATCTAAGCTTGGAATAAAAATATGAAGATTATCCAATTGAACCAATAGTTCCCCAGTTTCTTTCAAACTTGCCTTTCCATCAACCTCTTGACTATTAACTTGAGCATACCAACCTTGCGATTTTTTACGTGCATTGATATCTACATCATTCCAATCTAACGAAGCTAAATGTAAAGACTTAATATTTGCATCAATACGAGTTGGTATTGGAATGACTGGAAAGTGACTCATTGACGCCTTTTTAGAACTTAACTTTTCTTTATTTAAAATAGGCTCAGATAACCAAGCATCAGCATCAAAAAATTTAGTATTAATAGAGGCAGATTGCCCAACAATAGGGCTCACTCTAAAATTACCACGTCCAACAACGACATGACTGGCTGTAATGACTGGCGTTTCTTTTGTGATATTAATTTCTGTCTGGTATTTCGCATCTGGTAACGTTAAACGCCCCGAGAGTTTTTCTGAATTCCCAGAAACCTGTAATAATGCTGTTTCTCCGTTCCCTTTATTCAACGCCAATGGATAAGGCAACGTTGAACTGACCTCATTTAATGCCGCGTCGACGCCAAGTTGATAAGTGAAGCCAATATCTGCAACCTGTAAATTTATGGTTGAGCTCCATACCGATATACCATCAACTTTATCCATCACTGGCGAATCAATATAGTCTTTAAGCAGTGAAACTTTCCACTGACCTTTCGTTTCAATATTCACACTATAAAAATCAGATTGTGCTTCACCGTTAAAAGAAAGGGATATTGGCTGCCCTAATAACGACGCTTTAATACTTGATGCTTTAACTACATCATTATCAAACTCAATTCGACCTTTTGCATTAGTGAGAACTATATTAGGAGACTGCAATTCGATATGATTATTTGCAAGATCAGCGTAACCCCATGCACGGACATCATCTCCATTAAATGGGATATCAAGACGTAATAACGCATCAACACGATTATCTACTTGAATACTGTTTAATGCTGCACCAACAGAATCAACTAATGGCGTTGCTGTCATATATTCACGAACGGCTTTACCTGAACCATTAGCGGTTGCACGAATAGTTAACTTTCCATCTTCCGATAAGTTAGCAATACGCCCAGTAACACGGGTCGCGTGTACATCCATAAGATCGGCTGAATGTGAGCTTAAGAACATAGAAGCGTTTTGGAACATTAAATCCAATTGAAGATCGGTTAATGGCGGCCACGCAGTATCAAACGAGAACTGAGCATCTTTTAAACCGACTTTAACTTGAAATATGCCATCGTATTTGGTGTAAGGGAAATCAGCGACTTCACCATACCAAAGCAGTTGAACGGTTTTTGCACTACCACCTTGTACGGCTGCAGATAAATAATCCGTTAAATCTTGCCCTAATGCTAAGGTAGGTAAATAACGCCAAGTTTGATCTGCATGAAATGCATCGGCTTCAGCATAAAAAGAGAGTACTGATGGCTTGTCTTTTGGAAAATCTAAACGAAACTCACCTTTAGCTTGCAGATCTGGCGTTGATACTTTGATGTAATCAGACCATAAGCGCCACCCGTTATCATTGACTTCCCAGTAGGCGGTTACATTACCTTGTTTAATATTTAATGGCGCTTGGAATACATCACCATAAGGCAGGGTATCATCCACTAGTGATAATGTTGCTTTGCCCTTTTCTTCATCACCTGCAACTAAAATATCTAATTTATGAAAGCCTGGGAGTAGCTCCCACTGCTTCATTCCTGCAGCATGAATTGATGCTGAATAATTCAACCCTGTGAAGTGATCATACTCAATACGAATATCGTTAATACTTCCTTTGGGATCAAGAGTTGTTAGAAGGTCTGTAATATTATCTTGAGAAGCCGGCAATAACGTTTTCAAGTCTAATGCGCTATGAAGATCAATATGCGCCAGATTTAATACCCACTTATCAGGCTGCCATGTAAAACTTCCTGAAACCTGTGGCCACATATCATTTTGATTCTTAATTCGAATGTCAGAAGCTAATACTTTCCAACCATCTTTATTAGGCTGAAGTTCAAATACCCCAGTCTCAACACTTGCTTGATGTACTTCTTTACCTTCAAGCCAGTTAATATAAGATGGCGATGCCTCAACAAGCGCATCAATTGGTTGGCCATCTTTAAATGACAACCAAGCATTCGCTGAAACTTCACCTTGAGTTACTCCATATTCTTTTTGGATATCATCAGTTATCCACGGAGTGACTTGAATATTTTTGGCCTCGACGTAGAAATTCCCATCCAAGCTTTTAAATGTGCCTTTCTCTTTGAAATTGGCAATGACTTTGAGCTGATTAATCTCACTGCCAAGAATGCTTACAACGCCTTCTGCAAGATGTCTTCTGTTTTCATTTCGCCACTGAAGTGAATCTATTTGAAGTGTTTTATCATTACCATCCAATGCAACAAGAGTTACTTGAGAATCTTTTAATGAAAAGTGATTTAATCTCACTAAAAACAAATCTTCAAGACGCTTTGCCAAAGACTCGTCATTACTTTTTTTACTTGGTTTCTTCGCATCTTCTGCTTCTTTAGAGTCATTACCTAATGACGTCAAATCAGCAACTAACTTATCAATACGTAGGTCAGCAAATTGAGGCTGCAGAGCCCACAGAGAAGAAAGAATATTCAGTTGGATCTCAACCTCCTTAACAGAGATGATTTCATCTCCAGAGATAGGATCTACTGCTGTCAGTTTTTTAAGATTCAATGAGGGATTAGTGTTTCTCCAACGACCATCAAGCTCACCAATAGAGATTGAAAAACCGGTACTTTTGGAAAGAAAAGCTTCAACTTCAGGTTGATATTGATTAAGTGAAGGAAGAAGTAGACGTAGGCTTGTAATGACTAATGCTGCCAGTAAGAATACCAGCAGCAATAATCCCATCAAGCAACGTTCAAAACGAATTAACTTAGTGGTCACGTATTTTTATTCTCTACATCATTACGACATCAAACTGCTCTTGAATATAAAGAGGTTCCGCTTGAATTTTAACCTGTTTACCTATAAATAGTTCGAGTTCAGCAAGTGCATGGGACTCTTCCCCTTCTAGGGCATCAGCGACAGCGACAGAAGCATAAACTACAAATTTATCTGAATCATACGCTCTGTTTACTCGAGTAATTTCACGTAAGATCTCATAGCATACACTTTCTACGGTCTTAACAGCGCCACGTCCTTCGCATGTTGGGCATTGGCCACATAATACATGCTCAATACTTTCACGAGTACGTTTACGGGTCATCTCAACAAGGCCAAGCTGCGTAAAGCCATTTACGTTGGTTTTAACTCTGTCTTTCTCTAATACAGAGCCTAACACTTGTAATACTCTACGGCGATGCTCTTCACTCATCATATCGATAAAGTCGATAATAATAATACCACCAAGATTTCGTAAGCGAAGTTGACGAGCAATAGCCTGAGTTGCTTCGATGTTAGTATTGAAAATCGTCTCTTCTAAGTTACGACGTCCAACAAAAGCACCTGTATTGATATCAACCGTAGTCATGGCTTCAGTTTGATCAATAATCAAATATCCACCTGACTTTAATTCTACCTTACGATCAAGTGCACGCTGGATTTCATTTTCCGTTTCGTACATATCAAAGATAGGCTTGTCGCCAGAATAATACTCAAGTTTTTTGGTTAACTCTGGAACAAACTCAGAGGTAAATTCTTTTAATTTCTCAAACGCCAGCTTTGAGTCAACACGAATTAAATCAAGTTCAGTGCCCACGAAATCACGTAAGATGCGTTGGTCTAAACCTAGCTCACCATACAACATTGATTTCGTTTTGCTCTTTTTACGACGCTCAATAACCTTATGCCATAAACGCTTTAAAAAAGCCGCATCTTGTGAGATTTCAGCTTCACTTGCGCCTTCTGCTGCAGTTCGAATAATAAAGCCACCGAATTCATCGCAATAATCAGAAACCGTATTTTTTAAACGATTGCGTTCTTTCTCACTTTCAATTCGTTGAGATACACCAACATGACTTGCGCCTGGCATAAACACTAAATAGCGAGAAGGAAGAGTAATGTCTGTCGTTAAACGAGCACCTTTAGTTCCAAGAGGATCTTTAACAACTTGCACTACCAAATCTTGCCCTTGGTGTACTAATTGAGAAATATCTCTTACTTGAAATTGACGTTTTTCATTTTCAGATACGCACTCGGTATGAGGAACAATATCTGAGGCGTGCAGAAATGCGGCTTTATCCAAACCGATATCTATAAACGCTGCTTGCATCCCCGGTAATACACGGCTTACTCGACCTTTGTATATATTACCCACAATACCGCGTCTTGCTTCTCTTTCAACATGAATCTCTTGAAGCACTCCGGCCTCAATCATTGCAACTCGAGTTTCGCTCGGAGTTACGTTTATTAACAACTCTGTACTCATTGGAGCACCTCACTAATTTTACAAAAATTGGTGTAAGAGCTGATCTGTTTCCATCAAAGGCAGTCCCATGACAGCGTGATAACTGCCATCAATACGCGAGATAAATCGCCCACCACTACCTTGAATACCGTATGAACCTGCTTTATCGCAAGGCTCTCCACTTTCCCAATATTGTTCTATTTCTTGTATTGAAAGTGTTCTAAACCACACCTGTGTTATTACTGTTTTGGTTCTTTTTTTTTCAGGTGTTGCTAATGTAACGGCTGTCATTACTTGATGTTGACGACCAGACAAAGCTAAGAGCATTCTCTTAGCATCTTCAAAATCTTTAGGTTTTTCTAGAATAACACCATCAATAACAACGATGGTATCAGAGCCCAGCACTGGGATATTCTTATTTTCTATTTGTTCTATGGCTTTCACACCTGCTTGCGCTTTATCTTGTGATAATCGCTCGACGTACATAAGAGGCGTTTCATGTGCTTGATGCACCTCTGCAACATCAACAGACAAGATCTCAAATTGATAGCCCAATTGAGCTAATAGTTCTTTTCTTCGTGGAGATCCTGAAGCTAAGAATACTTGAGTAGTCATTACATTTCCTTATCGAATTGACCAATGACGGCGAACTCTACGCATTAACAAAAATAACCAAGGCCATAAAATAAAGTTTAACACGCCAGCCCATAAGAAGTGTGCGTTGAAAGACACATCATGAACTAAAAATTCACCCATAAACTCTAAAAGTTTACCTAATAAGGTTAATCCTGAAAAAATAGCAGCTTGTTGCCATAATGCTAAGTTTCTCAATACCTTAAAATTAGCGGCCACAAGATAAACTAAAATTGCCATAGTCATACCACGAATACCCAGAGTGGTCCCCAATAGAAGGTCCCAAAGAATACCCAGTAGCATTGCTGTTCCGACATTAACTCGATGAGGTAATGCAAGTACCCAATAAAAGGTAACGAGAATAATCCAAGACGGTCGGAGGACTTCTAACGCTCCAGGCCATGGTGCTGCTTGTAAAGTTAAGGCAATTAAAAAAGAAAGCCAAATAATGATTCTACCGCGCATTAAGTGACTACTGCTCATTTGCCATCTCCTCTGTACTCACTTCTGTTCCTGTTGGCCATACTAATAATAGGTAACGTAACTTATCAAATTCAACCGAAGTTTCTAAATCAATTGAAGCAAAGGGACGCTTATTATCATTATCAACCATAGAAACATAGCCGACAGGGTAACCTTCAGGGTAACGTCCACCTAAACCAGAGCTCACAAGTAAGTCTCCAACTTCAATATCAGTATTTGTCGGTATATGCTCTAGTTGCATAGTATCTAAGTGGCCTTTACCAGAAGCAATCACTCGAATATCGTTTCTAACAACCTGCACAGGAATGGCATTATTTGGATCGGTTAGTAATAAAACTCGACTATTGTGAGCACCAACGTAGTTAATTTGCCCAACAATACCTTTATCACTGATCACCGGCTGACCTTCATAAACACCATCAACTTGGCCTTTATCGATCATAACTTGATGTGTATAAGGAGCTGAATCTACCGCCATCACCTCAGTTACCATTTTTTTCTCATCTCGAATAAACGGTGAACCAAGTAGATCGCGTAATCGACTGTTTTCTTGCTTGAGTTGTTCCATCAACAATAAATTGCTGTTCTGCACAAACATCTCTTGCTTAAGCTTTTGATTTTCAAACATGAGAGTATTACGGCTATTAAACCTGTCATACATGCCATCAAACATAGTACGAGGAAGATTTGCCGCATAATGAATCGGAGAAACAAAACTATTTAATAAATAACGAATGTCGGAAAACGCATTTAAACGACTATCGGCTAGCATGAGGCTAGCCGATACCATTACAGCAATAAACAGGCGAAACTGTAGAGAAGGACCTCTATCAAAGATTGGAGTCATATCCACTCACCCGTTAGTTGTTATTACTCTTCACTAAAGAGATCGCCACCATGCATGTCGATCATTTCTAATGCTTTACCGCCGCCACGAGCAACACACGTAAGTGGTTCTTCGGCAACAACGACAGGGATACCCGTTTCTTCAGTAAGAAGACGGTCTAAATCACGTAAAAGTGCACCACCACCAGTCAATACCATACCATGCTCTGAAATATCAGAAGCAAGTTCTGGTGGACATTGTTCTAGTGCTACCATAACTGCAGATACGATACCTGATAGAGGCTCTTGAAGTGCTTCTAAGATTTCATTTGAGTTAAGCGTAAAGCTACGAGGTACACCTTCTGCAAGGTTACGACCACGAACTTCAATTTCGCATACGTCATCGCCAGGGTAAGCTGAACCGATTTCGTGCTTAATGCGCTCAGCCGTAGCTTCACCGATTAGGCTGCCATAGTTACGACGTACGTAGTTGATGATCGCTTCATCAAAACGGTCACCACCAATACGTACAGATGAAGAGTAAACCACACCATTTAGTGAGATAACGGCAACTTCTGTTGTACCGCCACCTATATCAATAACCATTGAACCAGTTGCTTCTGATACAGGAAGACCCGCACCAATCGCAGCAGCCATTGGCTCATCGATTAGGTACACTTCACGAGCACCAGCGCCTTGTGCTGATTCACGAATTGCACGGCGCTCAACTTGTGTAGAACCACAAGGAACACACACTAATACGCGTGGGCTTGGACGTAAAACACTGTTGTCATGCACTTGTTTGATGAAGTGCTGAAGCATTTTCTCTGTCACATAGAAGTCAGCGATAACGCCATCTTTCATTGGACGGATAGCAGAAATATTACCAGGAGTACGACCTAGCATTTGCTTCGCATCATGACCAACAGCAGCAACACTTTTCGTTGAGCCATTACGGTCTTGACGAATAGCAACTACTGACGGTTCATCAAGAACGATGCCTTGACCTTTTACATAAATAAGTGTGTTGGCAGTACCTAGATCAATCGATAGATCGTTTGAAAACATGCCACGAAGTTTCTTGAACATAATCTTCGTATTTCCTGAAAGCGTGATAATAAGATAAATATATCTAAATGTACCAATGCCTAGCCTAATCAGCAAGGCATTGCTACAGAATCCTGAAGCAAATCAGGATTTTTATTAATATTTTAGTTAGAAGTACCAATTATGTTACTTTCGCCGCGAAATATGATGCGATCATTTCCACGGTAAATACCAAAGGTAACCACAGTTGATGGATCTTCATCGCCTTGGCCTCGCCAATTGTATTGCAACCAAGGTTGTTCGTCATTCGACCACGAAGCATTCTGACAGTTCATATTAGGATCATCTTTTTGTACCGATTCAGGGTCTAGACATAACCAGAAGCGTACTTGTTCACGTAAATTACTGCTGTCTGGCTCAGCAATCAGAGAAGCCGTATTAACACCATTAACGACAACCCCACTCCCAGTTAACTTAGATGCACTCGAATTCGTAGGATCTGACCATATAATTTGTTTATCATGTTTTGCGCCATCAAAATGAGAGTTCTCGTCTGTTTTACTAACAACAAATCGACTCCCATTCCAGAACTCAACTCGGAGTGGGATAATCACACGTTGACCTACAGCCGTTCCAACACTATCTAGTACCATTCGGCCGTATCGAGTACTCGGTTGAGATAACAATTCTTGTTCCAACACTGCTTCTTGATTTTTATCAAAAGAAACAGGATCAACTCCACTTATTGCTAAGCTCAACGCAGTCGTTATCGAATCCCCTCCCTCATTAAATGGACCATCAGCCGTTGTTATTACATTACCAGCCAACATTGATGCACTTTTTCTTGACCAAATGACACTATTTGAAAGATCTGACGTCTCCCAAGTCGCATTATTACTCCAATGAGTATTATCTAAATCAGAAGACGCAATATTCAACCGACTATTATAGCCACCGGTTAATAAGAAACTGGCTTTTAAGTTTGTATCAAACAACCCATAGTTAGCGACGATTGAATCATTATAAGAATAAGCTGTTACTTCAAAGTTTACGTCATCAAAAGGTTGTGCCATATAGGAATAAGTCCCTTCTGAAGATCCTTGATTTTCAGGGTAATCCCATAATGTATTTGTAATGGAAAAATAAGCAGGATAGAAGCGACCTACTGGTTTATAGCCCTTATCTATACCACCTTGAATACCATCATAAAAACCAACACTTGAAGCCTCTACGTTAAATTGAATACTACCAACCTCATCATAAGTCATGTTTTCAAATAGATAATGACTAGTTGAGTTACTGCCTGCATAAATATTATTAGAAAAAGAAAGCAACGGAGATAAAGTACCTAACGCTCCTCCTATGCTTGATTGCGGAGTATTTAACGTCGGATCTAGTGCCGTAATTAACGCCTGAGGAGCCGATGGCTTAAAGAAATTTTGCGTTACTGGCAACTCACATAAATCAGAATTAGGGCTACTGCTATATTGAACTGGTTTAACTTTAAGAGAAAATGCTTCAGCTGCTGCAACAAAAGCAGGGCCATTCGAACTGTTACCATCTGCTGCAACATCACTACAAACTGCAAGCTTCCATGGTCTAGATTCAACATTTACAATTGTTGATAACAAGCCTGAATCAATAGGGTAATCATTACAATCAAAATTAGGAGGGCAAATAAAGCTAGGATCACTCAATGCAAAGTGGAGTGAACCAGCTTCTCCATAAGTTAAATTAGTTGTCGCTATGCCTTGATTAAAAGTAAGTCCAATTTGATTTGGATTTATCAGACTAGCCAACTCTAAATCTGTTCTTATTCCATCATATGAATTAGGAGAATCTAAAATATACGGCGATACCTCTAATTGTTTATTACCATTATAGTCTTGAACAATATCAGGAGATCCGTCATTACAAGCCAATACATTGATATCAAAACTCTGCGATTTATTTGCAATAGCTTTAATCGTATTAACATCAAATTTAAATGGCACAAATTCAAAGTGTTCTTTCTCTGTCTCGTTCAGATTATCACTAGAAGCAGTAACATCAAAAATATCCAAATCGGAGCTATCTAAGTACAGTGTTTTTTCACCATCTACGAACGTTGAACCTGTAATTGAGCAATCAGCAGCAACTGATTTATCTGGAGATTCTGACCAACATGCAGAGCCATTATCTTTAGTATTAATCACTGCAGAAAAAAACTTATTAAATCCGAGAACAGGGCCATTATCATCTTCAACGGTAAATTTCACAGGAATACGTTCACAGGTTAAACTGTAATCAATTTGTGGAGTGACTTTTAAAGTATAGTTTTTAGGAGGGTCAAAGCATTCACTTTGTCCAATAATGCGTGAATTAGAGAATAATTTAAGGGTTTTAGCAGTTACCGCTCCATATACAGAAACACGACCATTTAAGGCTATATTACCTTCACTATATAAATGCGCTTTTAATAAATTAGACCCGGCCATAAGTATATTGGCATTTACTCCATGGGCTGCAATTAATAAGTTATCAGGTTTCGCCTCATGATTATAAATAACATTGCCTGGATCATTCCAATTTTGAACATGAATAATTGTTTTTTCTATATTAGAAAAATGAATTTCAGCGAATCCTGTTGCACTAAATTGATTTACCCAATAGATCCCAGGCTCAATAACTACTTGAATATAATCAACAGCATTCCCCCCCATCAGATTTATCGCGGTGTAATGACCTGGACTAATTGTGATATCACTTAATCCGTTTATAGACCCGTCGACCCCAGTAAACTCTGTAGTTACTGATAAGTGAGGTACAATTAAAGAAGGTTCTGCAATACAATCACCGCTACTTCCATCGCTATCCTCACAGGTATTTCCTGATTTTAGATTCATAGAGCCAGAAGGAAAACCAACCGTACGGTTAGGGGTTTCAATATACGAACGGTTTTGTCCCTTTTCCCCATCAACAATTAATTGTGTTTCTATTCCTCCACCATCAAACCAAGTTTGAGCCGCTGATGGAAAATATTCACACATATCAAATAGATCATTTTTATTTTCAAAAACCAAATAACCAACAGTCTCTAAAGCACCATGCTCTCGAGTAATATGATCTTCATCAAGCATAAATGATAATTCATTATTCTGTTGGCCTTCGCATAAACGTAGCCAACCACCATCCGCACCTTGACGTGTTTGCTTCGATATTAATACGGTATAGTTAGAGTCAAATGACGGTGGTAATGAAATTATATTATTCAGACAAGAGCGTGCCAATGTATTCAAGGCTCCAACGTCATCGCCTTTACGTTTCTTTTGGTTAACATTCTCCTTTTTCCCAACAACAAACGAAGTCCCGCGATCCGTAATTCCACTAAAGTCTTGAATCGCTAAATAGGCTATTTTTTCTGGTTTATCATTCGCAGGCATAATAGAAGAACGCCCTAATTCGAGAGTTGTTTCAAAATTTTGAGGGGATACATATCTATTTGAAGTGGTTGCCCATACATTAGTTTGAGATAACCCTTGAACCTGAGTAAAGACTATTGGAGGCCTTGAAAAAGGTAATTTAAAATCAACATTTAACCACTTCTTATGCTTGTGCTTTACTTTTTTTCCAATATAAGCGACGCCAGAAATAACCCCAGCTTCAGCCAACATAGTAGGCTGTGTTGGATCTAATACAATCTTCCCTTCCTCAACCACTACATATTGAATTGACAACATTTGAATTTGTTCAGATTGTTCATACACCCGAGTTTTTTGACGTATCGTCGCATTAGTTGAAGAAACACTTTCAAGAAATAATGTAGACGACACATCGGTCGTATAATTAGCAGTATCAAAAGAAGAGAATAAAAAAACTAATGGGGATGTATAAGTATTCTCGAATGTAATAGTACAACTTTGTTCTATACAATTTTGATTATTCAGTACTCCAAACTCAAAATTATTATTTGCGCTTGCATGAGAAATAAAAACAATAAAAAGAAAACTTAACTGTAGTAACCGTTTTATATAAACCACAATAGCCATCAATTTATCTCCTTCGCCCATACTTCTTGCACTCGCGTCATTTTATTTGCTCCAGAGCCACAAATAGCCGTGCTCTTTATTTTAAAATATTGAATAATTTCATCATGATAAGAAACTTCACTCCTTTCACACACCACACTAGGGTTATGACTGCATCCACTATTTGCCAAAGCCATATTCGGATTACGCTCAATCCCATCACAAATAGCATCGTCAACACCTGATTGCCCTAAAGGAAATAACTGAACCAAACCCCATTCAGCACCTGAGTGTGCTAAAAACCAAGCTTGTGTTCCTAACACTTCCTTTGAAACCGTATCTGAATTACTGGTTTCGACCTTCAATAAATTTAATGATAAATAGCCGATAACAACCATAACGACAATCGACATGATTAACAGGTTACCTTTTTGCTTTGTTTGATTATGGAACATTAATCACCTGCACATCATGTTGATATTGGGTTGTTTCACCTAGATCATTTTCAAACGCTAACACCATTCTGACCATACTATTTCGGTGTATTGACGCCTGCTCAAAAATGAATTTACCGCTATTAATGTGATTAGCCAACTGATTAGCAACACTTAATTTGGTCTGTGTGTTTGTAATCGTTCGATTCACTTTTCCGGGAACAATACAGTAACTAATGACTTCAGGTTTATAAATAAAAGCACGTCCAGATACCGAGTTAGAAGTAAATGCGGGGTTGTTATTGGTAGAAAAATTAATCGTAGAAACGCCACCAGAAACAGTAACCGAATCAATAGCAACATATCGACTACCGTTAATTTCAATCAACTCATTTTGATTGCTTGGATTAATGGTAAGGTTTAAGCCTGCAATCACACTGGCCTTATTAGAAAGTAGAACCGTATCAATTTGCTTTTCATTAAATAGTGGTAGTTCTAAATAAAAGGCTCTCGCCTCTACAGGAATAAAGCTAACACACTCTTGGGAGCTTGAAACTTCAATACTATTAGGCACGGCATGACGTAATTCACGGCTCAATTTCTCAATCAGAAATTTTGCCTGCATTTGATTATCTTGACGATCAATGCTGTCGTTATAACTTTGAAATCCGAGCTGAAGCGTATTGCTCGCAGCCAAAGCCACAATGCCAACCACTACAACCGTTAAAATCAATTCAATTAAGGTAAATCCACTTAATTTCGTCATTAATAATTACCTCTGTAAGCACTAAAGGTATATTTGGCATATTGGCTTGCATAAAGCGTGATAATTATTTTTTTATATTGCGTAATAGCAGTATTCTGAGCATCTATATCTGCATACATAACATTAATTTCTACGGTAAAATGCTTATATTCATCCGCACTTGATGTATCTATTAATTGGTTTAATTGATATGACGGTAAAGTATTTGATGAACATTCAGATAACACTCCCCAGCAACCAATAAAATCATCCACATCATTAAACGTGATAGCGCTATTTTCTGCTGCTCCATCTCGTCCCAAATTCTTCACCAAAGTACAACTCGGAATCATCATTCCAGAGTGCACTTCTCCACAACGATATTGGCCACCATTAGGATCGCTATGTTGATCGAATTGACGACTTAATATATCCGTCATCACTGAGTGCCCAAGCGCAGCAGCTTGTGCTTGATAAGTTGCTTTATGGGATGTAGCTGAAGAGGTAAACACACCAGAAATCAATACTGATAATGCAAAGCCTAGAATCATAATACCGACGATTGATTCTATTAAGGTTAGCCCTTGCTGATAGGTAGGTTTCAACCTCATATTTGGCACCCTATATCTTGAGTTGAACGATAGATAAATCCTTCACTATTAATACATACAGAACGGCTTTCATTTGAAGAAGGTGTTGTTATGGTAATACGACAGTCGTTACTTATACAAAGTGAAGAGGTAGCAGAAGACGTCACTGCTGTTATTGGTCTACCAAGTAAATCAAATGACAACTCAGAAACAGCTCCACTCCCAGAGTTAAAAGCGTAACTTAGTTTGATTAACTCTAATTGTTGCTGATCCGTATCTTTAGAATAATCAGAAAGTACCGCACTGGACATGCCTTGGCTTTGACAAGATTGAGAGACACCAAACTTACTCGTTATCATTAAAATTGAGCGACAAGAATCGCTATTATCGGGGGTATTAGTTTGCATTGCAGCAATCTGGACTTGACGCAAGATGGATACAACCTGCTCTTGAGTTGCTGCTGCAGAAAAGCGACTCGCCCCCATGTATTTACTAGAGGTGTAAATAGCAATAATCGCTAGAATAACGATCACAACAATCAATTCAACTAATGTGAAACCTTTTGTTTTTATTGTTTTTTTTTGTAGGGATACTACGAGGGGAAAAATCATCATCCGTTACCTTATTGTCTCCTGTTACTAGGATAACGGAATTTATAAGGATAGCGAAGGTAATGTTAATTTTAGATACAAAAAAGCCAGCAAAGATCGCTAATGCCAGTCAGTTAAGCGAACATCAATAAAAACAAGGGCTTCAGACGAATTTATTACAATCATTCTGGAGCCCTTGTTGTATCTATCTTTCACTCTCTTAACGGGTACTTTGCCATATCTATTAGACATTGAATAAATAGTGCATAATTACTCAATAAAGTGACTAACTGATCGGCATTAGCAAAGATCGCTGGCTTTTAGAGGTATATTAAGGTTTATTTATTAACACTTAGTCGCAGTTACAATTGCAGAGACACCAGATGAAAGTGTCGTTGCTTCACTGTATGTTACATAACAATTGGTCTCTGTAATTTTTGAAGCTAAAGTTGGTTTTGGATCTTGTTTAAAACCAACAACTAATGTTGAACCAGAAACAACAGAACTCCAATCCTCATCTAAACCAACAACCGCCGCACCAATACCAGCAGAAGTTGCTTTAGGGTAGCCGTAAACAGTATCAATACCATCAATAGCAACAGTCTTTTCTGATGTTTCTTTACCATCAATTGCAGCCTTACCATACACAATACCAGAAGCTCCTGACATTGCACCTTTTAAACCTTGCAGTGACGATTCACGAGCATCAGATTGCAGGTTAAGAAATTTAGGTGCTGCAGTTACTGCTAGAATACCTAGAATAACGATTACAACTACCAACTCAATAAGTGTGAAACCACCTTGTCTTTTCATGCTACTTCTCTCTTTTATTATTAATATGATGGTACTTAAATGGTGCCACCGTTATTGTTAAAACTAATATATAGATATAATTAAGTCTTATTTTCCAATTAATATTATTTGGAAAATTAAATAAGCATTAATTCTTAAATTTATTATTGTAATG
Source organism: Aliivibrio thorii (assembly GCF_057368585.1). Classification (NCBI taxonomy): domain Bacteria; kingdom Pseudomonadati; phylum Pseudomonadota; class Gammaproteobacteria; order Vibrionales; family Vibrionaceae; genus Aliivibrio; species Aliivibrio thorii. Next base: position 2,631,572 of record NZ_CM170654.1, read on the forward strand.
TCACCACAACACGACCTGACTCAGGCTCGTAAGTAAAGAAGTGTCCTTCATTTTCTTGTTGTGTATATTTACATTGATTACGGCTATTTTCGGTTATTACTTCTGCTAGATACTTAGCTTTATTATCTTTATTATCATCAGTAACGTACGGTGCATTTTGTAATAACATTTCCATTAATAATATACATTCTTTTGCCGTTAGTGCTGCTGGATAACTACCTGTATCATTGCCATCTAAATCTTCTCGTGGAGCTATTGGGTAACCCGGACGAAATTCAGATTGATTTGATTGCGATGGATCCGTTAACCAAAATTCTGTTCCATCATAACTCACCGCATTATAACCATCAGTTCTTGGACGAGCTTCTGCTTCCCATTGTGCTCTTGCTGAAAGAACAGCCGTAGCATATCCGCCCGCAACCCCTTCAACACTCGCTTTTTTCGCTTCAAGACTAACATCTAAAAATCGAGGTAGTGCGACAGTTGCCAACAACCCTATAACTACGATCACTATCACTAGCTCAACCAGTGAGAAACCTTTTTGGAACTTCATCGTAATGCTTCTCTCTATTTCTATTTTCTTTCTGAATTGTAAGGGATTTTACAATAAAAAACACAGTGTTCGTCAAAAAAATGCCAACTTAATTTTTATTCAAAAAACCGACGTCAACTTTAAACACGCCATTTACCAACATTACAGAAACAATTTTACCATTCGATATACCATACTCACAACCATACTGAACCACTTTTGCTTTTTTTTTCGTCACATGAATCGCTTCTGTATAAATTTTCTGTTTTTCTGGCAATAAAAGGTGTAGCCATTTTTGACAATTTAACTCTTTATCATCAAGAGTCAGTGGCCAACCTAATTTGGTAAATGTTACTTCTATTCCGTCTTTAACAATAACGTTAGGTTGCCCATTTACAACCCAATAATTTTTAAATTCATTAGCTGAAGATAATATTTCTCGGCTACTCATTAATAACGCAGTATCTTCTACTTCAGGCTCGATTCTGTCCCATTGATATAAAATAACAGCGAGAAATACAATAACAAGCCCACCCCATATAAACCGGGTTATTGACATCATTACGACCCTTTTACTACATCTAACATATTCCACATTGGTAAGAAAATACCTAATGCTAATATCAAAACCATTCCTGAAACAATAACCAATAACAGAGGTTCAATTCTTGCTGTTAATGTCTTTAAGTCATAATCCACTTCACGGTCATAAAAATCTGAGACTTCTAATAATAAATCATCGATTTGCCCTGTCTCTTCACCAACGGCTATCATTTGTTGAACTAAGGGTGTGAAAATACCACTCTGAGCTGCGGTTGCTGACATACTAGTGCCTGACTCAATCCCATTTTTCATTTCAAGCAATCTATTCTCTAGGTATTTATTCTCTAAAGATTCAGCAGAAAGCGCGAGTGATTGGTTAAGTGGTACACCTGATTTTAACATCAAAGCAAACGTTCTTGAGAAGCGAGACATTTGCGCACGCGTTACAATATCACCAACAATAGGCAACCGAAGACGGCACTTATCCCAAGTTTCTCTCCCCTTTGGCTGACCAATCCAGGCTTGAAACGCAAACAATGCAGCCGCCATTCCTGCGATTAAAAAGTGCCAATAATTAACAAAGAAACTAGAGGTTGTAATTAAGATCCGTGTTGGCAATGGTAAATCAACACCAAAGCGAGAAAACATGCTCGCAAACTGAGGAATAACCTTAATATTTAATACAAACATCGCAAGTAAGATGAACGTTAATACAAATATCGGATATCGCATTGCCGATTTAATTCGCTTACGAGTTTCCATCTCTTGTTCGTAATAATTAGCCAATTGCATTAACACAAGATCCAACCGCCCTGTATTCTCACCAACATGTATCATTGATACAAACAAAGAGCTAAATACATGAGGGTGTTGTTGCATTGATACCGACAAACTACGACCATTAGTTAAATCAGCCGTCACCTCTTCCAATGCATTTTTTAATAATTTGTTATTACTGTTCTGTGATAACCCATTCATCGCTCGTAATAAAGGGACACCCGCTTTAGTTAGGCTGTACATTTGACGACAAAAAATAACGAGCACTTCTAAAGGAATAGTTGGTTGGAACCACTTCTTCCAGTCCGTTGTACTTGAGTTCCCAGCAAATTTACTTGCACGAATAGAGGTAGGTATAATCCCATCATTCATGAGTTGCTCTGCCACCGCTTCTTGTGATACTGATTCTAAAGAACCGGAAACTTGCTCACCACGGCTATTGCGTCCGCTATATTTAAATACTGCCATGCTAATGCCTACATCAATATTGGTTGATGAGAAGCCGCATTATCGCCTTCGCCCAATATCATAACTTCATCAAGACTAATAACACCATTCATCGCCAGTTCCATTGCTGACGCTAACAGTGGCTTATAATCGGGATTTTGACGAGCTTGTTGTGAAAAACCAACCGCATCATTCGCTCTTAATGCATCCATCATTGGTTGATCTAATTCTAATAATTCAAACACACCAATACGACCACGATAACCAGTTAAATTACAGCTCTGACAGCCGTAACCACGCTGAAAAGGAACTGAAACTTGATTAGGGAAACGAGTTTGTACCCATTGCTTACGAGCGTCATCAAGCGTATCGATACCAGAACATTCAGGACACACTTTCTTAACCAATCGTTGTGCTAATACCGCACGAACTGCACTGGCAACAAGGTAACCAGGTGCTCCCATATCCATCATTCGTAATGCGCTATCTATCGAATCATTCGTGTGTAAAGTAGATAATACCAAGTGACCCGTTAACGCGGCACGTAATCCTATCTCTACGGTCTCTTGATCTCGCATTTCACCAATCAAAATAATGTCTGGATCTTGACGAAGGAAGGTCCTTAATATTTTTGAAAATGTTAAATCGATTTTACTGTTTACTTGCACCTGATTAATTCGAGGCAAGCGATATTCCACTGGGTCTTCAGCAGTAATTATCTTCTTACTTGGTGTATTTAGCTCACTAAGTGCCCCATATAGAGTGGTTGTTTTTCCTGAACCAGTTGGCCCTGTAACTAAAATCATCCCATGAGGACGTCGTAACTGTTTACGTAAACGAACTAAAAGGTGATCGGGTAAACCAGAATATTCTAACTCACGAAGTCCTGACGTTTGATTTAGCAAACGCATTACCACAGATTCACCATACTGCACTGGCATTGTCGATAAACGAATATCAACCGACTGACCACGGGATTTAATATTAAAGCGTCCATCTTGAGGTAGACGTTTTTCTGAAATATCCAAATTCGCCATCAACTTCAAACGAAGCACTAACGCTGATGCAATATTCACTTCATTTAGTAACGTTTCATGCAATACACCATCAATACGTTGACGCAGACGCAGTACTTTGTCATCGGGTTCAATATGAATATCAGACGCACCAACTTGAATAGCATCTTCAAATAATGAGTTAATGAGTTTTACGACAGTAACTTCGTCATTATCACTATCTGAAATTCCAAAATTAAAATCATTACTGTCTTGATGCTCTGATTGCAACTGCTCTGCAAAAGAAGCGATCTCTTTGGTACGACGATAAAAGCGATCAAAGCTATCAACCAACTGCCTTTCTGAAGCAATAACCATTTCAATTTGATATTGCTGTAATTGAGAAAATAGTGCCTCTTGAGCTGAGAGATCGGCAGGATCACTCATTGCAACTCGAATAGTATTACCTTGCTGGCTCAACACTAAAGCTCTCAATCGCCTCGCATGAACTTCAGGTAACAAATGGACTGCAGCAGCATCAATATCCGCTCGATTCAAATCAACTAAAGGCACATCTAATTGTTGAGATAGAAAAGTGAGCATTTGTTTTTCAGATAAAAAACCTAACTGAATTAAGGTCCCACCTAACTTCCTACCTGTTTTTTTCTGTGCTAATAGCGCTTGCTCAATTTGCTCTTCAGTGACAATGTTTTCTTCGACTAATAAATCACCAAGTCTTTTTCTTAACTTAAGACGCATTATTCATTTCCCTTCATTGTCGCTAATAGTTTTATTCTGTCTCTCACGAAAACCAAAGAAGAACGAGACAACCCAGGCTTAATTAACGCGGTTTGATAAGTATCATACGCCTGTTCTGTTTTCGCTTCTCTTTCATAAACAATCGCTAAACCTAGCCACCAACGACCGTTGTCTGGTTCTTTTTTTACTAACATCTGATAGCTTTCATTTGCTAAATCCATCAATTTTAGTTTTTGAGCTAGACCACCACGAGTCGCTAAATAATCCACACTAGCATCCAGAGGTATATATTCTAATACCGACAATGCCGCCTCTGGCTGTTTTTCTTTTTGCAATAAGCTGGCTAAAGCTAAGCGTAAATTAACGCTATCATTATCAAGTTTTATTCCTTGTTGTAATATTGCAGCTGCCTCTGTTATGTCTCGTTTCCCATAAAGTAATGCCGCGAGTTTTTTACGCGATTCTTCATCATTCGGTTGATATTTTAAGACGGTATAATATTCTTTTGTCGCTTCTTTAAAATCCGATCTATCTAGTGCTTTTTTGGCTGCATCACGACTTTTTTGAGCCAACTCAGAAGGCAGCAGTTCCACCTCCTCAACTTGAAACTCTTGGCTTACCTCTTCACGAGGAGTCTTAGGGATTACCGAAGATTGTTTTGTTGCAGGTAGAGCAACATTGGTATTTGCGGCAATCACCACTGGAGTTTTGATTATCTTTATTTTTTCTTGTTCTAGCTGATTTCCATTCACCACTGATAACTTGTCGCTATTATCGATATAAATAGCACTCACCTCTTTTGCAGAGCTTTTCTGCGTTGGTGAATTAGCTAAAGCTATTGAAGGTACAGAGAGTGCATCTATTTTTGAAATAGTAGGTATTTCACTACTCGCTGTTAATACAGGACTAACCTCTGCTGAGTTATTTAATGTTGCCCAACCAATAAGAGACAATGAGCTAAGCACACCAATAGCAAAAAAGAACGAAGCTTTAAATCTTGATTCTATATTAGGTACATTTGCTGGAGAAATACTCTTTTTAAACCCCGCGTCAGTGTCTTTCTTTGTAATGTTGAGTAAGGCTTTATTCGTTGCACTCACGATGCTCTCCAACCCCAAAATCTGGGAAAGTAATACTTAGGCTGTATGGTATCGGTTGTGTCTAAAATCGCATTAAATACCGATTTTGAAGACACCATACTTAACTGTTCTGAAAAAGAAATAAGTAGCGATTTATGACATATTTGATTAATGAGTCGCGGTACCCCACTGCTTGCTCGCCAAATAGCCTTCATTTGAGAAAGTGAAAATGGATTGCTTAAACAACCAGCCCCCACCATTCGATAATCAATATAAGCTACAGTTTCACTCACATTTAACGGGCGCAACATTGCAGAAAACGTAATCCGCTGTCTGAGTTGACGTAAGTGATATTGTTTTAGCCTTTCATCTAACTCTGGTTGCCCAAACAGGACAATTTGCAATAATTTACAATAATCCGTTTCTAAATTACCGAAGAGACGTAATGTTTCTAATGCTTCATCAGACAAGGCTTGTGCCTCATCAATAAAGACAACTGCTGTTTTTCCTTCTGCATGTAAATCAATCAACTTTTCATGAATACGGTCAGTTAACGCAATACCATCCCCACGTTGGTCAAGCCAAAGTTCCTTTGCTAGTGCTTGCCTTAACTCGTACCCACTCATGACAGGATTAGGTAAGTAAAGCAATTCAACACTCGGAGGCAATTGACTCATTAACATTCGGCATACGAGTGTTTTTCCTGTCCCGATCTCCCCTGTAACTTTAATAACGCCTTCTCCCATGGAGATTGCAGACAATACCGTCTGAATTGCCTCATAGTGAGGCAATAATCCATGAAAAAGAGAAGTATTTGGCGTTAAAGTAAAAGGAAGTTGCTTTAAACCAAAATGTTGTTCATACATAATTTAACGATTACTCGTCAGGAAACCACTCTTGTAATAAATCACGAGAGCGCTCCAATTCTTCTTGCCATGTATCTACACCAACAACGGTTGGTTTTAATAAAATGACCAATTCTGTCTTTTGGGTTAATTTACTCACATTGCGAAATAGGTGCCCTAAAGCAGGAAGGTCTCCTAAGAATGGAACTTTTGAAACTTGATCTACGGTTTGTGACTTCATCAAACCACCAATGACCACGACATCACCACTTTTTGCTCGAATAACCGAATCAGATTCACGAATTGAACTTTTCGCTAATGGAAGCGCTAAAATCCCAATTTTCTCACCCAAGTTAATCTCTTTTATTTCGTTTTCAACATCGATAACGGATGGGTGCACATGCAACATCACATTGCCTTTATCATCAATTTGTGGAGTCACATCTAATGAAATACCAGAGAAGAATGGGGTTAAGGTGACTTCAGGAGAAGCATTTGCATTATCGCCATTACCAATAACACTCGACACATCTGTAACGTAGTATTCATCACGACCAACTTTAATTACCGCTTTTTGATTATTAGCCGCAGTAACGCGAGGGCTTGAAAGCACATTCAAATCACCTTGGGTATCCATAAAACTGAGAACGGCTTCAAAATTCCCATCAGAAACTTTGATATTTGTTTGCCCACCCAATAAGGTTCCGATGGCATCCATACCTGGCAATACCGTTGAGCTTGCTAGTTTATCAACCACAACATCAGTCCCACCAATAGAAGCCGTTAAATTAGACCAATTAATGCCTTGTTGATAACCATCGCTTAATGTAACTTCTAACAACTTAGCTTCTAAAATAACCTGTCGTTGCAAACGCTTATGAGAAGTACCTAAAAATTGTTTAACTTTACGTAGTTCATCAGGAGAAGCAGTAATAGTAAGCACTCCAGCTTGTGGCGAAGCTACGACACTTCGTCCTGAACCACTTCCAATCATAACAGAAACGGCATTCTCTAATTCTTTCCAGAAGTCACTTTCGCTCGTAGTTTCAATTTCGGTTCCACCCGTAGCTGATGAGGATGAAGACGAACTATTATTAGAGTTTGAATTATCACTACCACTCGAATTACTATCAGAGTTTGTAATTGATCCCGTGGTAATCGTAGTTAAAGAGCGACCTTTACGAGTTAATTGTAAATAGTCGATAGGGATAGTTTCAGTTCTAATCGTGGCCGGGTAGATTTGCAGGATTTTACCTGATTTAATGATTTCGTAGCCGTATAAATCTTCAACAGAAGACAGCACATCATCCAATGTCGCGTCATTTACATTCATCGTTATACGCCCTGAAACATCAGGATGAATAACAACACTATATTCTGTGCCTTTGATTAAGCTGGTAAAGAAAGCTTTAGCATTAACGCCATTCGCTTTCACTCTAAAACGTTTAACTGGTTCTTCAACCTCAACATTTGGAGAACTTAAGTCTGGCATTAAATCAGCCTGAACCGAAGCGGGCAGTTCTGTTAATAATTGACCGCCATTTTCATTAATCGATTTATCTAAGGTCTGTTTAATTTCAACAGGATCACGGTGGCCCATAGAGCACCCCGCTAATGACGCTACCATGAATCCAATGATGACATTACGTACTTTCATTACTGCTAACCTTAATTCTTAATATCTTGTGAAAATAGGGAAAGTTGCCATTTCTTACCAGAACGACCAATCGAAACGCTTTCTTCGTTAATAGCTAACAAGGTATACCCAGATATTTTGTCACCTTTTATCATTGATTTATCGTCTAACACCGCGTTACAGTCAGATTCACTATTGCAGCTTATTGCTTGTAAAGAAGGGAAATATTGACGTTTTTTTATTACTTTCTTTTTTACTGGTTCAGGTTGAAACCAACTTAATGGCTCAGTAGGATCATGCCCAACAACGGCTTCTGACGCACTAATAGATGCCGAGAACAACACTACCATTAAAAATAAATGCTTCATATTAACCGCCAATAAACCCTTTACGAGAACCCAACGTATACACTTCAATAGTCAATTCAGCCACTGGGTACTCAACGACTTGATAGCGAAAGTTTCGCCAATAATATTTCACTGGCAACGCTTCTAAATTAGAAAGGTATGTTTCTATATCGAAATAGTTACCAGACAGGACCAATTTAACTGGATGAATATAATAACCTGCATTATTGTTTTCATCTAACAGCCTTTCTGAAGGCAATGTCGTCATCGATTTTAAGGTTAATTTTGATGACTTCTGCAATACTGTTTCTAGTAGTTGAGCCATCTGACTCGGTGAAACCAAAGCAGCAACTCGAGTTGATAGTAATTGAGCTAAATCTTGGCTATCAAGGGTCAATTCCTGATATTGCTTATCAATTGCTACATTTGGGTCTTTTTGCAATCTAAACTGCGCTAATTCGATTTGTTGCTTCAAAGACGTAATTAAACTCGTTAAACGATTTACCTCTCGTTGCGCCTGCTGATGTTGTTCTATTTTCGGTTCGATAATAACAGTCAATGAAATAAAAATTACCGCGACCCAGCCAACCAGAGTAATTAATATTTTCTCTCGTTGTGATAATGCAGAAAATGCCTCTTTGGCTTTAGTCCAATATTCCATTACTTATCCTCTGCTGTCTTAGTGTTTAAAATAAACGACACCAGCCCTTCCTCATCTGTTTTGATTTCTAGCTGATCGAATGTACGACCAACTAAATGTAATTCATTTTCAAAGCTCTTAATCCAATTAGGAACAACATCGGGAGTTCGTGCAAACCCTGTAAAGTTCACATCATCACCTGAAATATAGATCTTAGTTAATGAGATGTTCCCTTTACCTAATTGGGTTAAACTACTCATCACGCCTGAATAACCTATTTGCATACCTTCATCAAAATTATCTATAACTTTTAATGACGCTTTTTTAGATTGAATATCTTCTTGCAAACGCTTAATTGCGGCTAATTTTGCAGCCGAAGGTTTATGGCTTTCGAGCTTTTTATTTAACGTTGATAATTCTTGTCGGTAACCATTCTCTTCTGATGTTAATTGAGAAATATGACTCTCTAACTGACTTAGCTGCCATTGATAATACCCAAGAAATAGACCAGTAAAAATAAGGCCTACTCCCCAGCTAACAATTACATTCTTCAATGAAAAATAGTCAACTTGAGGTTTTAACTTATCATTATATAAATTAATGTTTGGTTGATTAAATAAACCAAGCCAACTTAATAATTCACCGGCTCGAAATACTCTAGGGTCCTCAAGTAATAAAGAGGCAACTTGCACACCTAATCGTTTCTGTAGCTCTGAAACAAGAAGAGAGTCATCTTCATCATCACAACGAACATATAAATGATTAATATTGAGACTATGCAATTGAGCACTTAAATAATCTAACGAACGCTGTAACTCTAGAGCTAAGCTATCAAATTGAAAACTATTTTCTAAATCACCAGTTAAAGGCGGCATAATTCCACGCAAAGAACGGTTAAGATATAAACGCTTCTCATTAAAAGCTAATAACTTAAATTCCGCAGCTTTACTGTATGTAAGTAACATGAAGCTAGTTTCATCTTTTTTAGAATGACTCCACACCAATTCATCCGGTGTGATATTACCAACCTGAATAGAAAAAGATTGTAATAAATCAATCAGTGTTTTAATTATCACTAATTGAGAGATATACACCTGCATTTTACCATTCGATGTTTCTACACCATCAGCTACTATATCGGCAACACGATCTGAAATAAGATCTTTAACTAAGAAAGGTAATGCACCCGTTAATTCTTCTTTAGGCAAATTAGGATTATCAATTTGAAAAGATTGATATAGATGAGAGCCAATAATAATATTTACTTTGCAATCAGAAAGAGCCATTTTTTGGCACGCTTCAATAAGCCCTTCTTTCCATTCATTAGATTGCTCTATCGGCGTAAAATGTTGCTCTTTAAGTTCATTTTCATTATCGCTTTTGGCAATATAAATACCGCCTTGTAGTATCACGATCGATGTAGTGACTTTCACTGAACGAGAGAATTTCAGCTTTTTAAATACACCCATAATATTCATTTATTGTTCAACTCTCATCTCTTACTTTATTAACAACACTCTCAAAAGAGCTACACCATACGCAATAGTACAACATTCTATTCTTTTCGGGTATGGGATTATATATAAAATGAGAGACATTCTACTTCCCCCAGCGATTTCGTCTCTTTGGAATGGATATTTTTTCTTGGTGGTGAAATAACGCTGTTTCTGCTTCAAAAACACGTCCTTGTCCTCCCTCTACACCAAGCTCTTTCAATAGTTTTAATTCTTTTTCGTTATCAACCCCAACGGAAAGAACTTCCGCACCAGTGTTTTCACACGCCCCTAAAAGACTACGTACAAATAATTGATTTTCATAACGTTGATAGATGTCCTTCATTAAACTACGATGAAGTTTAATGTAATCAACATTTAGATCTTTAATATAATGTGTACTTACAATAGTTCTACCGGCTTGCTCTACAACTAACTGGCACCCAAAACTTTTTAATAGCCTTGCAATTGGTCTAACCGCATCTAAATAAGTCACAACTTGCCCCTCAACTAATTCAAAGCTCAAACGTTTGAGTTGAACTCTTGGGGTTTGTAATAAACGGTTTCTTAGTTGTCGTACGAATGCTGGAGTTTGTAAACTCTTTACCTGTAGATGTACTGAAAATGAATATTGAGAGAAGTCAGGGTCACTTAATAAAGGAAATACTTGCTTCAATACTGCACTATCTAATTTTACCTGATAGCCAACTTGTTTAATGGCAGGTAAGAATCGGGACGCTTTTATCTGGACGCCATTTTCATCTCTAATACGAGAAAATATTTCTAAGTGAAGTAGGTCAAGTCCATTACCTTTAAATAAAAAGGTAGGCTGCTTATAAAGAAGTAGTTGCTCTTGCTCAAAAATAGCATCAAATAATGTTCTCCAACGAACGCTACCCAAACTTTCGGTAAGCTGTTGCTGTTTTTTAAATAAAGACCAACTATTATTATTTTGCAACAGTGCACTACGATGAGCCATATCAAGCTCATCCATTAATCGGCCTCTTCCTTCACCACTCACATACATATTAACCCCGATGTGACACCAATTATCACCATTTAAACTCTTGGGTGGTATTATTTTTTCAACAACTTTTAAACACTGAGAAGCTATTATTTTAGCTTCCTTTAATGATTGCTGAGGAATAAGTAAAGTAAAGTCAGAACGGTAATAACGAGAAAGAACACCATCACTATAACGCTGAATAATATTATTCAACTGCTTACCAATCTCAACAATCAAATCATCCGCAACAGCTTTACCTTGATCTTCAATTAGATCATCCCAACCATTAATTCGTAAAAGTAAAAGAACACCTTGGCTTTGCGATTCCTGTAACGTTGACTCTAATTTACTATCAAATAATACTCGATTAGGAGAGCCCGTTAATTTATCTAAAAAAGTATGCGTCCGTATGAAGGTATCAAAACGACTGCGCTCCTTTCGTGCATCTTTTAACTCAGCAATAATTGAGTCCAATGCTAAACTAGCGGTTGCTGGCCACTCTTCCTCACTCCCCACAGAATACTCATCCAATCTTCCGGCAAGTAACATTCTTCCACGCTCTTCCAGTAATTCAGAACCGTGAAGCTGCTTTCTTAACCAAACAACTCCCCATAATAATGAAACAATGATGACTGCGATCGCAGCGGTAATCGAAAATAATGCACCTAAAGAGTAAGTAAACGCACTATAAGGAGGTAGAGATTTAAAGCTAATCGAATAGCCTTTATTTATCTGAAGAGGTAAGGTTTTTTGATATAAAAGGTTATCATCAGGCATCATAGATAACGTTTGAAATGAATAGACTGGCCCCGTAGGTGAAGAAAGCTCCATACTTACAACACTGCTAGCTTTGAGTAGCTTTGGTAACCATTTAGCCATTGATTTCGCTTCTTCAGGAGCGGCTAACTCTTCATCAACAACTTTAACCACACCAGCAAGATAGTGCTCTAAATATTCATTACCAATTTGCTTAAAAGAAACCGCCCCACCAATAAATAAAATAAATATAGCAGCAGAAACCATTAAGGTAACAAATGAAATAAGACGATTACTTAAACGTAAACTAGGAGTTTTTCTCATTAAACTCTTCTTCCTTGAAGCAAATAGATTGTAGATCGTAATACAGTTCTAAATATAATTTTTAGAACTATCTCTAAATACGCATTAGATATGATACAAATATTTTACCTATATCTCTATAGAGTGAATCACCTTAATAACATAAGCCTATTAGAAATAAGCAATGAGTTAATAATTGAATACAAACAAAAAAACCTCGAAAATTCGAGGTTTTTATAACAATACGTTTAATCCTTAAACAGGGTCTAGAACGGAATATCGTCATCAAAATCCATTGGAGGCTCATTGTATTGAGGTTGAGCAGCTTGTGGAGCTTGTTGCTGCTGCGGTGCAAAATTATTTTGCTGAGCAGGCTGTTGAGGTTGACCCCAATTACCTTGCTGCTGCTGTTGACCACCAGCAGGAGCACCCTGACCACGACCACCAAGCATTTGCATTACGCCATTAAAGCCTTGAACAACAACTTCTGTTGTAAAACGATCTTGACCGTTTTGGTCTTGCCATTTACGTGTTTGAAGTTGACCTTCTACATAAACTTGAGAACCTTTACGTAAATATTCACCAGCAACTTCAGCCAACTTTCCAAACAAAGACACACGGTGCCATTCTGTTTTTTCACGTTGTTCACCAGTTGCTTTATCACGCCATGATTCAGACGTTGCAATTGTAATATTTGCTACCGCACCACCACTTGGCATGTAACGGATTTCAGGATCTTGCCCTAAGTTACCAACAAGAATAACTTTATTAATACCACGGCTGGCCATAGTTTGCTCCAGAGATTAGGGTGAACATGATGTCACCCGATTTAATATAAAATGATCTTCAGTCTAACACGTTCATAGTAATTTCTGATAGTCCTAAACTTGGGTTCCTTTCTATAACGTCCTAAAATAGAAGAAGCTTTGCTGTACACCTCACGACTTAACCATTTAAAAAATGCAGATAAGTCAGATATATGAGATATCTACCACAAATAAAACAGATTTATTAAATCTATACCAAGCGCTTTTAAAAGGATAACAGATGACAAATAAAATCACAGTTATTGGTACTCGTGGGATCCAAAATGTACTTGGTGGCGTCGAAACACATTGTCAACATCTCTACCCTGAGATCCATAAACAATTTAATAGTGATATTTGTGTAGTCGCTCGTTCACCTTACGTTGACTACAAAACATCAAGCTATCAAGGCGTAAAAACAAAAGCTATTTGGGCTCCAAAAAAGAAATCATTAGAAGCAATTATTCACTCGACTCTGGCTTCATTTTCTACTCTTTTTGATAAATCAAAAATTGTTCATGTGCACGCTATTGGTCCAGGTCTTGTGGTCCCATTATTGCGCCTACTCGGAAAAAGTAATTTTCACTCATCACGGCCCTGATTATAATCGTCAAAAATGGGGAGGGATTGCTAAGCGTATCCTTCAACTTGGTGAAAAGTTAGCAGTTACTTACGCGAATGAAGTTATTGTTATTTCAGAGGTTATTAATAACATCATTAAAGATAAATACAATCGTCATGACGCTCACCTGATCTATAATGGCGTAAAATTACCAAGGCCATTAGCACAAGAAAAAATAGAGCATGCACTCTCTACATTTTCTCTAAGCACCAATAATTATTTTGTGGCGGTAAGTCGCTTAGTTGAAGAAAAAGGATTTCATGATTTAATTGAGGCTTATAGTAAAGCTAATCTATCAATTCCTTTAAGTTATTATGGGCGATACCGATCACCCAACACCTTATAGTGAAAAACTAAAAGAGCAGGCAAGTAAAGTAGATGGCGTCATCATGACTGGTTTCTTAAAGGGTGAACAGTTACAAGCCCTTTTCTCTCAAGCCAAACTTTTGTAATGCCTTCATATCATGAAGGTTTACCTATTGCCTTATTAGAAGCAATGTCTTATTCATTGCCGGCAATTGTGAGTAATATTCCTGCTAACTTAGAAGTAAAATTGACTAATGAGAGTTATTTCTCTGTTGGTGATATCAATGAATTATCAGCACAATTAGTACATCATGCTCAAATCGACACTAAGAAAATAAACTACGACAAGTATCTTAATTATTATGATTGGAAAAAAATAGCAAAACAGACAATGTCTGTTTATAACCAAACAACATCTAAAAAGAAGTCATGATGAATGCTTAATTGCTCAGTTCTATTCATCTCTTGATGAAACAACCGTAAATGAGCTTACGGATGAGCAAAGAAAATCCATAGAACGTGCAATCATAGCAACAGGACTTGGCTCTAATAATAAAGTCGATATTCATCGAGTAGGGTGAGGCGTTACCGCCTCATCCCTCTCACAGAACCGTGCGTACGGACCTCGTACACGGCTCCTGCTTACTTATATTCGTATGTGAGCACTTTTCCGACACTTACCGTTTCAAGATTAAATAATCCTAACTCGCTAAACCACTGATTTGGCATAGCATAGCTCGCTAGTGGACTCTTTGACGAGTTCCATACTCGCATGTTGATGCATTTGAAGGGCGGTTTGTAACCATGCTGCTTTAACCATCGATGAAGCCTTCCTGGCTTCTTCCATAGCCTTAACTGGATACTACTAAGTCGCCTTCTTATCCAAACTGCTAATGCTTTAAACTGCTTACTGGCATTGGCTATCCGAAAGTATTGGTAAAACCACGCAACAGAGGATTTAGCTCTTTGATTACCTGTAATAGTGGCTTACCACCATTCCTTCGGGTTAAATCTCGAACTTTATCTTTAAAGGCCTTTAATTTCTTAGCTTGAATTTGAGTATATCTACTCTTTATTTCTACACCTAAAAACTTAACGCCCTTATCGCTGTGTGCTATGTGGCTTTTCTCTTTGTTGATCACCAACTTGAGTTCGCCCTCTAGGATCTTTTCCGCCGTCTCATAAGCATTTTCCGCTGCCTTTTTCGAACGGCATAAAATCAAAATGTCATCTGCATAGCGCACCATGCGATGATCTCTTTTCATCATTTGTTGCTCGAATCTATCGAGATAGATATTAGCAATAAGGGGGCTAATTACGCCACCTTGCGGACTGCCTATCGTCGTCGGCTCGTATGTCCCATTTATCATTACTCCACTCTCGAAAAACTGCCTGATGAGTTTTAGGATACTTCCATCTGCTACTCGTCTCTTTATGCTCTCAATTATCAAGTCATGATCGAGCATGTCGAAGCATTTCGATAAACCCATATCAACGACATATTGTCGGATAAACATTGATGCTTTATTGATTGCATGGTGGCAACTTCGCCCTTTTCTGTATCCCTAGCTTGACGGATGAAAGTTTGGGTCCAAAATGGGGTCAAGCACATCAACGATGGCTTGTTGTACAATGCGATCTCGAACCGTCGGAACACCTAATAAACGAATTCCACCGCCATCTTTGGGTATTTCTCCCCGTTTAACAGGTTGAGGTTGATACGTTTTAAGGCTTAATTCCTGATGAAGAGCCGTTAAGTTTTCTACTAAATTTTGCTCAAAGTCACTCAGGCTCTGCCCATCTATTCCGGCCGCACCTTTTGTGTAGTGGTCAACTAAAATTGGCCACGGTTTTAGAGTTTTCCCAATATAACTTTGCTGATTTATTAGGAGCCAGACCAGCATTATATTGATGCGGCCTAAGTTGATTGTAATATCCAATAATATAACGGATAACCTCTTGTTGAGCCTCAGCGAAACTACGATAACCCACTGTTGGCATCCATTCTGTTTTAAAACTTCTAAAGAAGCGCTCCATCGGCGCATTATCCCAACAATTCCCTCGGCGAGATAAACTTTGTTTAATTTGCAATCGCCACAGCAGTTGGCGATATTTACGGCTAGTGTAATGACTGCCTTGGTCGCTATGGAACATTACGCTTTTAGGTTTACCACGCGACTCATAAGCCATCGAAAGCGCTTTACTTGTTAATTGAGTGTCTGGAGATAAAGACATTGCCCAGCCAATTACTTTTCGAGCAAAAAAATCGATAACAACAGCCAAATACATCCAACGATTTCCTACCCAAATATAAGTCACATCACCAACCCAAACTTCATTTGGCGCCATAACAGTAAACTGTCGGTTTAAATGGTTAGGAATGTTAACGTGTTCCTGTGGCCTATGTTGGTAGCGATGTTTTGGTTCTTGACAGCTGACTAAACCAAGGCTTTTCATTAGTTTAGATGCTCTGTAACGACTCAGGTTAATCCCTTGCTCGGTAACTATACCAGCAATGGTTATTGCTCCCGCAGAGCCATTGCTGGCTGAGTGAGCTTCGCTAACTAAGCTGCGGAGTTTTACTGTTTCAGCATTGATTTTCTTTGCCCGCTTCAGCCAGTAGTGATAACTGCTTCGATGAACATTGAATACTTCACATAAAGTTTTTACGCTGTAGCTCTGTTTGAATTTCTTGATTATCAAGAATTGTTCAGTGAGTCCGACATCAACAGAGCCGTAGCCTTTTTTAATACTTCATTATGCTCTTCAAGACGAGCCAACTTCTTTTTTAATTCTCGAATTTCGATTTGCTCAGGGGGTAATAGGTGAAGCTGTTGGTACTTTTCCGTTACGCTCATCTCTTAGCTGGCGAACCCATTTATCCATCGTGGATTTACCGACACTCATCGCTTGAGCTGCTTCAACTACTGAGTAGTTTTGATCTAGAACCAACTGAGCTACTTCTAACTTAAATTCTGCGCTAAATAGACGTCTTGTACGTTTTGTCATAATGTCACCTGTTTATTTATGAGGTGATTATATCACCTCTAACTAAGTGACCAAATTCAATGTACCACTACAATATCCCCCATAATTCTTGTCTAATCATCTCAGGCTTTTTACTTCGAAGGTGATGCTCACTATTTAGAAGTGTCTGTTTCATTTCTCTATAACCGACTTCTATCTCCCAACGCTCACTGTACAGCTCTACCATTTCAGACGATGGAAAACGCATTGGATCAACCATTGAAGTTAAAATTTGAGTCTCTTTTCCTTTCACTTTTTTATTCACTAACCGAGCTTCAATATATTCCGGCAGATCAGGGAACTTCTTTCTAGCTTGTGGCGATGTTTTTAAACGCACTAATTTATCTCGTCGACCTAAAGTTCGTACTTCCTCATATATTGTTCCTTGCTTCACAGGAAGCAACCAATGACGTTCCGATCCTGTTGTAGACCATTTATGAAGTAAGCCAAGTGAATAAAATCCTTTATCAAACAAAGTTATAGAGTTATCTGGAGTGGATGAGATAAGTTGTTCAGCTAAAACCATTTCACTGACTTTTGTGCTATCAAAAGCACTATTGATCAATAAATGGCTAGTGAGCTCCATTTGGAGTGCCATTCTGATAAACATTGATTAATAAATTCAGGAGGTAATATATCACTGAGTTTTCCGAGAGAATCAGAATCAGGGACGAAATCATTAGCCAGTGTTAGAGCTTTAGTTAGTTGCATAAAAAATCCGATATTGGTTACCCAATATCGGATTTTGAAGGTTTTAACGATCAGTCAAATGATCTGGAAAATTTCTTAACTTATCGGCATTACCTGCATAATGCAGGCTTTTTAATATAAGTAATTTAATGGTTAAGCACTATTTAACGACTCTTAAACTTGGGCGGCCAGTAGGACGTGACAACTCAGGCTTATCTTCTGAAGCTGGACTTAATGTCTCTTCTTCAAAAATACCTTCATCAGACGTTAACTCATAAGCTTCCTCTGGTTCAAACATAGTTCCTGCACCATTTTCACGAGCATAGATAGCTTGAATAGCATATAGAGGTAGAATTAATGAGTGTGGACGACCACCGAAACGAGCATTAAATGTTACCGCTTCATTACCCATTTCTAAATTACCAACAGAGTGCGGTGCTACGTTTAAAACGATTTGACCATTTTGAACAAACTCTTCAGGTACTCGAACACCATTCATTGTTGCATCAACAACAAGATGAGGTGTTAACTCATTATCTACAATCCATTCATAGAAAGCTCGCAACAAGTATGGGCGACGCGGCATCATTGAACTCATATCCATTAGTTAGTTAGACGCAGTTCACGCTCAGCTTCAGTTAACGAAGCTAGGAATGAATCACGCTCAAATACACGGCTCATATAAATTTTAAGTTCTTTTGCACCAGGACCTGATAATTCAATTCCCATTGATGGCAAACGCCATAATAAAGGAGCTAAATAACAGTCAACTAGGCTAAACTCATCACTCATAAAGTAAGTGTACTCAGCAAAAATTGGACCTAACATTAATAAGTCATTACGTAGTTTTGCACGAGCGGCTTCAGCTTCTTCAAAAGAACCACCTTCAACAATCTTCGCTAATGAATACCAGTTAGTTTCAACACGGTGCATCATTAGACGGCTGTTACCACGAGCGACAGGGTAAACAGGCATCAATGGCGGATGAGGAAAACGCTCATCTAAATATTCCATGATGATATTTGAGTTGTATAAAGCAAGCTCACGATCAACTAGTGTAGGTACAGTTTTGTAAGGGTTTAATTCTACAAGTTCTGCAGGTAAGTTGGATGGTTCAACCAATTCAACTTCAACACTTACTCCTTTCTCAGCAAGTACAATACGTACTTGATGACTGTACATGTCAGAAGCGTCTGAAAAAAGCGTCATTACTGAGCGTTTGTTGGCAGCAACAGCCATTGAGCCCTCCGGTATTTATCTAGGAGCAAAAAGCACCGCATTTTTGGTGCTTGTCATCTATTATTCATTCTTAAAATAATAGTGACACAAAAACAATGGAGGCTAAGCCTCCATTGCGTACAATTAACGATCTAGAATATCACGATTAGTGGACATCGCGCCAATATTCTTTCTTAAGCAAGTAAGAAACAAAGGCAAATATTACTAAAAAGCCCATCACCCACCAACCTAAACGGTGACGTTCAAGCTGCACTGGATCTCCTGAGTATTCTAGGAAGTTAACTAAATCACGAACCGCTACGTCATACTCACCAGAACTGAGCTCTCCAGTTCCATCGGACTCTACCTCAACAATAACTTTATGCTCAACACCATTTACGGTTGTTGTTTCATAAACAGGAGTAGTTACCCCTTGAAGCTCTTGAAGAACATGGGGCATACCTACACTTGGAAACACCATATTATTTACGCCAAATGGTCGTGTTGGATCAGCATAAAACGTACGTAAGTAAGTATATAACCAATCCGTTCCTCGAACACGAGCTACAAGTGTGAGATCCGGTGGTGGAGCACCAAACCAATTAGCCGCCTGTTTTTCTGGAATCGCATTTTCCATCAAATCACCAATTTTGGCATTTGGATCAAAAACAAGATTATCCATCATTAAGTCTACAGGGATCCCAAGATCCTCAGCCACCCTGCCATAACGTTGGTATTGAGTTGAATGGCAACCTGCACAATAGTTCATAAATAACTTCGCGCCATTTTGTAGTGATGCTTGATCGCGAATATCATTATTTGCTTTATCTAATGGGATGTTAGCTCCAGCAGCCATTGCCATTGATGGCAACAAAGCAAAAAGCACTAAAATCAACTTTCTCATTTGAATGTCACCCTCTCTGGTAATGGTTTTGTTGCTTCATTTTTGCTGTAAACAAATAGCAGAACAAAGAACATAAAATAAGTCAGACTGAAGATTTGAGCCAATAGCGTGTACAACGTCGTAGCTGGTAATGCACCTAAGATACCAAGAGCAATAAAGCTCACTGTAAACTGTGCAATATTCAGTAAATGCAGCTTACTACGGTAACGATATGAACGAACTTTACAACGGTCTAACCATGGAAGAAGGAAAAGTACGACAATTGATGCTCCCATAGCAGCAACACCAATTAACTTATCAGGTACCGCACGCAAAATGGCATAAAACGGAGTGAAATACCAAACTGGAGCAATATGTTCAGGTGTTTTCAATGGGTTTGCTGCTTCAAAGTTAGGTCCTTCAAGGAAGTAGCCACCCATTTCAGGGTTAAAAAACAGCACATAACAGAAGAAGAATAAGAAACCTGCCACACCGATCATATCTTTCACTGTCCCATACGGATGGAAAGGAACTGAATCAATAATGTTATATTTCTTAGTGTAATATTCGTGAAATTTAAACTGTGTTGTATGATCGCCTTTATCATCTTTTCCTTTTGGTAATTTAGTTTCAATACCATCAGGGTTATTTGAACCTACTTCATGTAGAGCAAGTACATGCAGTACAACTAAAAGCAGTAATACAATAGGCAATGCTATAACATGTAAAGCAAAGAAACGGTTTAATGTTGCTCCTGAAATTACATAATCACCACGGATCCATAACGTCAAATCATCGCCAATAACTGGAATTGCACCAAATAATGAAATAATAACCTGAGCGCCCCAATAAGACATTTGTCCCCATGGAAGTAAATACCCCATGAAAGCTTCAGCCATTAGAACTAAAAATATCAACATGCCGAACAGCCATAATAACTCACGAGGCTTTTGGTAGGACCCGTAAATTAAACCTCTGAACATGTGAAGATATACAACAACAAAAAATGCTGATGCACCGGTTGAGTGCATATAACGTAATAGCCAACCATAATCAACATCACGCATGATGTATTCAACAGAAGCAAACGCACCTTCACCAGAAGGAACGTAATTCATGGTTAACCAAATTCCAGTAATAAGTTGATTAACAAGAACTAACATGGCCAATGAGCCAAAGAAATACCAAAAGTTAAAGTTTTTTGGCATTGGATATTCAGATAAATGCTTTTTATATGCATTCATCGCAGGTAGACGTTTCTCTACCCAATCAAGTAATGGTTGCATTAGGCTTCCCCTCCTTCATCAACCCCAACTAGGATACGAGTATCGCTAAGGTACATATGCTTAGGAACCACAAGGTTCAATGGCGCCGGTACACCTTGGAATACTCGACCAGCCATATCAAACTTAGAGCCATGACATGGACAAAAGAAACCAGAGTTAACCCCTTCAACTTGCTCACTAAAACTGTCAGGTAAATAGGTAGGTGAACAGCCAAGGTGAGTACAAATACCAACGGCTAAAAATATTTCAGGCTTAATCGAACGATATGCATTTTGTGCATATTCAGGTTGTTGCTCTTCCCCTGAAGACGGGTCTCGAAGTTGACCATCAATTTCAGTTAATGACTGTAAAAGAGCGTCTGAACGACGAACAACCCATACAGGCTTTCCTCTCCATTCAACACGAACCATTTGCCCATCTTCAAGTTTACTGATATCGACTTCAACCGGAGCACCGGCAGCTTTCGCTCTTGCGCTCGGATTCCACGATTTAATAAAAGGTACTGCCACCGCCACTGCCCCTAAACCACCAACAACAGCTGTTGTTGCAGTCAAGAAACGACGTCGACCATTACTCACTGGCGCATTGCTCATCCAACTTTCTCCCATTTGCTCTTTATATAGTTTTTATTATGTCCATACATTTTCGAGCTGCGGCTAACTTTTAAGGTTTGATACAACAGAATTCCAAGACTAAAAACTCCCAATAAAACCAAAGAATTTATTCATACTTAGTTACACTGATGTTTTAACCCATAAATGATAAAGAAAACCTTACTTTTTGACAAGGTAAAGCTACTTTTTTGCAACATTTGTGAACTAAGTAGGCTTTTTTCAGCGAGGGGGAAGAAAAGATAAGAAAAGATAGAGAAATTCAAGCGATGAAGATAATTTCACCTCACAAAAACAACAAAAGCCCAGCATTTCTGCTGGGCTTTTGACCACAATAACCAAAGTAATTTTGAAACAAAACCACTTGGTAAAGTAAGCGTAATATTAACGCTTAGAGAATTGTGGTTTACGACGTGCTTTACGTAGACCAACTTTCTTACGTTCAACGCAACGAGCGTCACGCGTAACATAGCCAGCAGCACGTAGTGCAGGACGTAGTGATTCATCGTATTGCATAAGAGCGCGTGTGATACCGTGACGGATCGCACCAGCTTGACCAGAAATACCACCACCAGAAACAGTGATGAATAGGTCTAGTTTGTCAGTCATTTCAACTAGCTCTAGAGGTTGATTAACAACCATACGTGCTGTTGGACGACCGAAGTAAACGTCAAGGCTACGCTTGTTGATTACGATGTTGCCAGTACCCGGTTTAATAAAAACGCGAGCTGCTGAGCTTTTACGGCGACCAGTGCCGTAGTATTGATTCTCTGCCATTGCCATAATCCCCGATTAAATGTCTAGTACTTGTGGTTGTTGAGCAGTGTGGTTATGCTCAGCGCCAGCGTAAACTTTAAGTTTACGGTACATAGCACGACCAAGAGGACCACGTGGTAGCATACCTTTAACAGCTAATTCAATAACCATTTCAGGTTTACGATCGATCAGTTTCTCGAAAGAAATAGATTTTAGACCGCCTGGGAACTCAGAGTGGCGGTAGTAGATCTTGCCAGCTGCTTTGTTACCAGTTACGCGTACTTTCTCTGCGTTGATAACGATGATGTAATCACCAGTATCTACGTGAGGAGTGTATTCTGCTTTATGCTTGCCACGTAGGCGAGATGCGATTTCAGTTGCGATACGACCAAGAGTTTTACCTTCAGCGTCTACAACATACCAGTCACGCTTTACAGCGGCTGGTTTAGCAACGAAAGTTTTCATGCTAATGATACCCGTTATTAAATAATTTCACTGATTAGGAGCTTTCGCTCCCACTGTATATTTTTGAGCCCAGTCATCACCCCTTCGAGTGGTTGGCACTCTTGGCAATTACGCCAGTACAGTAACGGTGGGTCGGAGGATTATAGTGAAGCATGAAGAAAAAATCACCTTTTTTTTGAAGATATTTCACATATTAGGTAAAAACCGTAAAAAAAATGAAATTTGGACCTCATCACATCAAATAAACACCTTAAATTATCGTAATGAAGGAGCTACCAATTAAGATAAATGTTCTTTTGCTAAGTATTCATGGCTTTGCATTTCAATTAACCGAGACTGACAACGTTTAAATTCAAACGTTAAGCGGCCTTTTTCATAAATAGCGTTCAAATCCGCTTCTGCAGAGATGATTAATTTGACGTTTCTCTCATAAAACTCATCAACCATAGCAATAAATCGACGAGCAGCATCGTCATTAAACTCACCCATGATTTTAACGTTAGAAAGCAAAACAGTATGGTATAGACGCGATAACTCTATGTAGTCATGTTGACTACGGGCACTTTCACATAATACGGAAAATTCAAAATGAACAACTCCATCATCCTCAGCTTTTACACTCAACCTGCGGTGGTTAATTTCTATTTCTTTCTCTTGACACTTACTATCTATTGTTAATTTATGAAAATACATTCTCATGTCATTTTCAGCTTTATCATCTAGCGGAGAATGAAAAATTTCAGCTTGCTCTAATGTTCTTAAACGATAATCAACGCCACTATCTACATTTACTATTTTACAATGAATTTCAATTAACTTGATGGCAGGGAGAAAGCGAGCACGCTGTAAACCGTTACGATAAAGATCTTGTGGAATGATATTTGACGTCGCGACTAAAGCGATTCCTCGATCAAACAATGCTTCTAATAAGGTAGCCAAAATCATCGCATCAGTAATATCAGAAACAAAAAATTCGTCAAAACAAATAATATCAGTTTCTTGCTTGAATTTATCCGCCACCACAAGTAACGGGTCTGATTGATTCTTTAATTCTCCAAGCTCATCATGGACACGCTGCATAAAACGATGAAAATGAATCCTCATTTTTCGTTGTGTTGGTAGAGCATCATAAAAAGTATCAACTAGATAAGTTTTACCACGTCCTACCCCCCCCCAAAAATACAATCCTTTTTCAGGAGTTAATTTACGAGGTTTCGTTTTTTTGAAAAAATGTTTCCATGATTTTTTCACTTCATTTTGAGGAACTTTTGATTCTAATATGCGTCGATATAGTGCATCTAATTGTTCTACAGCATGTTGTTGAGCATTATCATGATGAAATCCGTCCTGTTTAAGGTCGAGATGATATTTTTCTAATGGTGTCATCAGTTTTAATCTTTTCTTTTGTTGATTGACTCTCTTCATAGTAGCATGATCTCAACATACTCAATGAGTGGGCTAACTCACAGTTATGCCGACTCATATTAATAAATATGATAAGGAGCACTTCATGGCTTGGACCTATGCCTTAACTGGCTTAGCCGTTGGTATTATTATTGGCTTTTTAATTTCTCGTATTACCGTACCGGGTATTAAACAACAAAAATCATTGAAACAAGACTTAGAAAAATCTAAATATGAGTTAGAACAATGCCGTCAAGAATTGGTGGATCACTTTGCTACAAGCGCTACTATGCTAGAAGCTTTAGCAAAAGACTTTAATAAAATGTATGACCACATGGCATCAACATCAAAAGAACTTATGCCTAATTTGCCAGAGCAGGATAACCCATTTTCTGCTCGTTTAGATGAAATGACGCTTTCACCTGAATTAAATAAAAAAGTCGCTCATATAAAAGAAGAAGTCAACAAACAACCAAAAGATTATGCGAATGGTGCTACAGGTTTATTGAATGATGAACCAGTAATTGATATCAACGTAAAAAAAGAAGATAAAATCGCATAACACAAAAGATATAATTCACTTTTACAAAGGTTTCTTTATCATTATACCTAAGTATATTTTGATTCAGAAACCCTTGTCCATTTAAACACATTAAGTTCTACACTCAACAACCTCCTATCCATTCAATCTCTACTTTTTATGAACATTCAATGTTATCCTAACTAATTATTTTTTGATTTTTAAAGGTTAGGAAGGCAATGCTTTCATTCTTATTGCGCTCAGCTATTATAGGTACAATAACCGCCACTGTATTATTACTTGCATTCCCTAACCTACGCTCATCAATTAGCACAGAACAAGCACCAACAGAACAAGCCTCTCAACAAATCAGTAATCAAATTTCATTTAATTATGCTGTTCGCCGCGCAGCTCCTGCTGTAGTAAATATTTATAGCCGAAAATACAGCGATAAAGATCGCCTACGTTTAGATACCGAAGGCTTAGGGTCAGGAGTTATTGTCAGTGACAAAGGGTATATCATTACGAACTACCACGTTGTAGCAGATGCAGATCAAGTTATTGTAGCCCTTCAAGATGGTCGCTTATTTAACTCTCAATTGATAGGGAAAGACAAACGCACCGATCTCGCTGTATTACAAATTAAAGACACAAACCTTCCAGTGATCCCGTTAAACCCTAATTACCAAGCAGACATTGGTGATGTCGTATTAGCCATTGGAAACCCTTACAACTTAGGACAAACAACTACATTCGGTATTATCTCAGCCACCGGTCGTGCCGCATTAAGTGCAGACGGAACACAGGGATTAATTCAAACGGATGCAGCAATTAATAGAGGTAATTCTGGCGGAGCATTAGTAAATACTCGCGGGGAGCTTGTCGGTATAAATACAGCGTCATTTCAACAAACCACTGAATTAGAAACCTACGGTATTTCTTTTGCTATTCCTTATGCACTTGCCGATAAGATTATGCGCCGTCTTATTGCTGATGGACAAGTAATTCGTGGCTATATTGGTATTGATGGCAGAGACATTAACCCTGCAATGGCTCGCCTTATGAATGCTGATAATATCAATGGTATTTTGGTATTAGGTGTCTCACCAAATAGTCCAGCAGAAAAGAGTGGCATTATTACTCAAGATATAATTACAAGTATCGATGGCAAGAGTGTTATTAATCGACAGAATGTCACTGATATTGTTACAGAGCTACGCCCAGGAACAGAGGTCGATGTAGATATCATTCGTAAAGGGATCGCTCAAACAATTAAAGTGACCATTGCAGAAGACCCCTCAAGTTAATTTTCATCTATTGCTTTTTAAAATTGATAGATAAAAAAATAGCGCATTTATTATGCGCTATTTTTATATTTAATTTACAAAGCTAATATCATTGACCATCTTCTGTTGATGAATTTTCACCATTAACATCAATGCGAGTCACTCGCTGTAAACCTCTAGGTAATAAAGAACCACGACGGCCTCGTTCACCTCTGAAGTTATCAAGATCACTCGGTTTTAAACCTAACTTGCGCTTACCCGCATACAAGGTAATAGTTGCACCTTGTGGTAATGGCAGTAAGTGAGATAAGAACTCTTCACGAGACTTAGAGCGTGCAGCTGGAATGTTGATGATCTTGTTCCCTTTACCTTTACCTAACTGTGGTAAATCTTTAATTGGGAACAGTAGCATTCTACCTTCATTTGTAATCGCTAAAATTTCATCATTGTCTAAATCAGAAACTACTTCTGGGTTCATTACCAATGAATTTTCTGGTAGCGTCAATAACGTCTTACCATTCTTATTCTTCGATAATAAATCACTTCCCTTACAAACAAAACCATAACCCGCATCTGAGCTGATTAACCACGCTTGATCTTCTTCACCCATAACAACATGAGTAATTTGGCTGCCTGCCGTTATATTCAATCGGCCAGTAATTGGCTCGCCTTGGCTTCTTGCTGAAGGCAAAGTATGTGATTCTAATGCGTAACTGCGACCGTTACTGCCCATAAAGACCGCAGGAGCATTACTCTTACCTCGCGCATGAGCTAGATATTTATCACCCGATTTGTAGTTTAGTGTTGTAGGGTCTACTTCATGCCCTTTCGCGTGACGGATCCAACCTTTATCAGAAAGAACGACAGTAATCGTTTCGCTTGGAATTAAATCACGTTCAGTTAATGCTTTGGCTTCTTCACGTTCAACCAGAGGCGAGCGACGTTCATCACCAAACTTCTCTGCATCCGCTAAGATTTCTTTCTTAATTAACGTATTTAGACGACGCTCTGAGCCTAATAACTTCTCAATTTGGTCTCGTTCTTTAGCTAACTCATCTTGTTCGCCACGGATCTTAATCTCTTCCAGTTTTGCTAACTGGCGAAGTTTAATTTCTAAGATGGCTTCCGCTTGAATTTCAGTTAAATCAAAGCGTGTCATTAGTTCGTGTTTTGGATCATCTTCGGTACGAATGATTTCGATAACTTCATCGATATTCAAATACGCAGCCAATAGACCATCTAAAATATGCAAACGCGCTAAAATTTTATCAAGACGATGTTGCAAACGCTTACGAACAGTCGTGCGACGGAATTCAATCCACTCATTAAGAATGCTAACTAAGCCTTTAACTTGCGGACGTAAATCCAAACCAATCATATTTAGGTTCACACGGAAGCTTTTTTCAAGATCCGTAGAAGCAAATAGATGATTCATTAACGGTTCAGCTTCAATACGATTTGAGCGCGGAACAATCACGATACGAGTCGGATTCTCATGATCTGACTCATCACGAAGATCGTCTACCATTGGTAGTTTCTTCGCTCGCATTTGGCTTGCAATTTGTTCTAATAACTTACTGCCTGATACTTGATGTGGTAACGCGGTAATAACAATATCACTGCCTTCTTTATGCCACACTGCACGCATTTTAATGCTGCCACGACCAGTACGATAAATTTTCTTTATATCAATATTAGATGAAATAATTTCCGCTTCAGTTGGGTAATCAGGACCTTGAATAAAATCCATGACTTGATCTAAATCAGCTTTTGGATTATCCAATAAATGCACCGTCGCATTCGCAACTTCACGCACATTATGAGGAGGAATATCCGTAGCCATACCAACCGCGATACCCATGATGCCATTCAGCAATATATGAGGAAGACGAGCAGGTAAAATCTTAGGCTCTTTCATCGTACCATCAAAGTTTGGCTGCCATTCAACCGTACCTTGGCTTATCTCACCAAGTAATACATCAGCAAACTTCGATAATTTTGATTCGGTATAACGCATTGCTGCGAACGATTTCGGATCATCCGGCGCACCCCAGTTACCCTGACCATCAACCAATGGGTAGCGGTAAGAGAAAGGCTGAGCCATCAATACCATCGCTTCATAACAAGCAGAATCACCATGTGGGTGGTATTTACCCAATACATCACCAACCGTACGCGCCGATTTTTTGTATTTTGCATTCGCAGATAAACCCAGCTCTGACATCGCATAAATAATACGACGTTGCACTGGTTTCAAGCCATCACCAATGTAAGGTAATGCACGATCCATGATTACGTACATGGAATAATTTAGATAAGCGTCTTCTGTAAACTTGCGCAACGGAAGTTGTTCCACACCTTCTAAGGACATTTCTGCACTCATTTGTTATACCTCTGCCTGATCGCCGTTAGATTGTAGCCAAGCACGACGATCATCTGCACGTTTCTTGCCTAAAAGCATGTCCATCATTTCATTGGTCTTTTCATCGTCATCAATGGTTAATTGCACCAAGCGACGAGTATTTGGATCCATTGTTGTTTCGCGAAGTTGAAGTGGGTTCATCTCACCCAATCCTTTAAATCGTTGCACGTTAATTTTTGCACGCTTATTACTTAAACGATCTAATACACCTTCTTTTTCTGCTTCATCAAGGGCATAAAATACCTCTTTACCGCAATCAATACGATACAGCGGTGGCATTGCCACATAGACATGTCCAGCTCGAACCAAAGAAGAGAAGTGTTTTAGATATAAAGCACATAGCAGCGTTGCGATGTGAAGACCATCTGAATCGGCATCGGCAAGAATACATACTTTACCGTAACGTAAGCCTGATAAATCATCTGAGTCAGGGTCAATGCCTAACGCAACAGAAATATTGTGAACTTCTTGAGAAGCCAATACTTGGTCTGCTGATACTTCCCATGTATTTAGAATTTTACCACGCAGTGGCATTACCGCTTGGAATTCACGATCACGCGCTTGTTTCGCAGAACCACCCGCCGAGTCCCCTTCCACTAAGAAAAGTTCGGTACGAGCTAAATCTTGAATTGAACAGTCTGTCAATTTACCTGGTAATGTAGGGCCTGATGCAATCTTCTTACGAACGACTTTCTTAGCTGCTCGCATACGACGGTGCGCATTAGCAATACAAGCTTCAGCAATCAGTTCTGCTATTTGTGGTTTTTCGTTCAGCCATAAACTAAAGGCATCTTTTACAACACCAGAAACAAATGCTGCGCATTGACGTGAAGATAAACGCTCTTTAGTTTGGCCAGCAAATTGAGGGTCTTGCATTTTAACGGATAAAACATAAGCACAGCGATCCCAAATATCATCCGCAGTTAATTTCACACCACGTGGTAACAAATTTCGGAACTCACAGAATTCACGCATTGCATCAAGTAAACCTTGACGCATACCATTTACGTGCGTACCTCCTTGAGCCGTAGGGATCAGGTTTACGTAACTTTCAGAAACAAGCTCTCCACCTTCTGGTAACCAGGTTACGGCCCAGTCTGCGGCTTCACCTTTACCTAAGAATGCACCAGTAAATGGTTCTTCTGGTAACAGCGTGTAACCTGTAACACCTTCTAAAAGATAATCTTTCAAACCATCTTCATAACACCACTTGTGCTCTTTATCATTTACTTTATCTTTAAACACAATTTCCAAGCCAGGGCATAATACCGCCTTGGCTTTTAAATTGTTAATAAGACGAGTAACAGAGAACTTTGGTGAATCAAAGTAACTTGTATCTGGCCAAAAATGAACGCTTGTGCCGCGATTACGGCGACCACAAGTACCTACAACGGTTAAATCTGATACTTTTTCACCGTGTTCAAATGCGATTTCATAAATCTCACCATCACGACGAACAGTTACTTCTACCCGTTTTGATAAGGCATTTACTACCGAGATACCAACCCCGTGTAAACCACCTGAAAATTCATAGTTTTTACCTGAAAACTTACCACCAGCATGTAGCTTACAAAGGATCAGTTCAACACCTGATACTTTCTCTACCGGATGGATGTCAACAGGCATACCACGTCCATCATCAATCACTTCAAGAGATTGATCGGCGTGTAAAATCACTTCAACTTTTTTCGCATGTCCGGCTAAGGCTTCATCGACACTATTATCTATTACTTCTTGCCCTAAATGGTTTGGGCGAGTAGTGTCGGTATACATACCAGGACGGCGACGAACGGGCTCAAGGCCATTTAGAACCTCAATGGCTCCTGCATTATATTGTTCAGTCATATCTCGGAAGGCTTCTTAAAATTTGTTACATAGTCTGAAAGGGAGGAAGGAAAGTCAAGCAATCGACTCTATTCCTCTTTAAATATGTGGCTTTGTATTAAAGATTGTATAGATACTGTATATTTCGGGTAGATAAAGCGTAACTATAAATTTAGAAATTGAATTATTTTTTCAGGGAAACGTTCAAAGCCAATAAAACTATGGTCCCCTTCTTTCTCAATAGTTTGTTTGCAATTTAAATATTTTTCGACAGCTTGGCGATAATCAAGAACTTCATCCCCTTCTTGCTGCAATAACCATAAGCTTTCAGGAGTGGTTACGGTTTTAACTAATAAATCCTGCAGTTCTATCATATGGTGGCTTTCAAGAAAGTAACCTTCACCAGTATAAGGGTTCGTTTGTTTCCCTAAATAATCAGCAAGTAATTCATAAGGTTTAACAGCAGGGTTAACAAGAACAGCTTTATAACCGTATTGTTCACTTAGCCACGTAGATAAGTATCCACCTAATGAACTTCCAACCAATCCGATAGTAAATTCAGTTT
The DNA here is from genome assembly GCF_057368585.1 of Aliivibrio thorii. Taxonomy (NCBI): domain Bacteria; kingdom Pseudomonadati; phylum Pseudomonadota; class Gammaproteobacteria; order Vibrionales; family Vibrionaceae; genus Aliivibrio; species Aliivibrio thorii. The sequence goes on from NZ_CM170654.1 coordinate 2,662,421, forward strand.
TATGTTTTTCAATAATATAAATTAAAAATTCAACCGCCTCTTGAGGATAAGAAGGCAAACGGGGAACAATAACCTTAATATCTGGACGATTTTCTTTACAGTATTGCACCATTACTTGAGCTTTATGGGAAAAAGGAGAGCTGTTAAAACCATGAATATATAGCAATAAGCTTGGCTTCTTCATTTTAATACCCTCCGGCTTCAGCATCTGCTGAAAAATCACAATCCTCTAGACGATATACTTTTGTATCAATATCTCCATTTGGCAGCAAGTCTAAAGTTCGCCAACCTGGAGATTTAGCATCTAATGCAAAATCATCAGAATCAGGGAGAAATTGCACGCAGGTTGATGGCGTAGCAAGTAAGCGAACACCATTAATCATCCGATCAAGCTCTTGATGAATGTGACCACACACGATCCCTTTTACATTACTGTGTTTAGAAATAACATTCCAAAAATGCTCATTATCTTTCAATTGGTGCTGATCGAGCCATGCACTACCTGCTGGTAATGGATGATGGTGTAATAAAACTAGTGAATGGCGAGTTCTATATTGAGTAAGTGCTTTATTCAAGAGATCTAATTGCTCTATAGATAAAGCACCATGAGGAACTCCTACAACCTGACTATCTAAAATTATTAACTGCCAGTGCTTACCAATAAGAAGGTGCTCAGAAGATCTTATTTGAGGGGAAGGTAACACGCCTCCCATGCTTGGCTTATAGTCATGATTACCTGGTAACCAATAACATGGTTTTTCTAAGGGTTTAATACCATTGACAAAATGCTGGTAGGATTCAACAGTGTGATCTTGAGATATATCACCAGTAGCTAAGATTGCACTAAAACCTGATGTACGCTGTTGCACTTGCTCTATTACGCTTTGAAAGCTGTATAAGGTAGGCACACCAAGTAGCGCTCCTTCTATTGGCGCAAATAAGTGAGTATCTGTTATCTGTAACAACCGTATTGGGCCGTTTTCATTCTTTAGTAGTGTTTCAGAGAGCAAAATAGCTACAACCTTTATATATTCTTTTTTAGAAAATGGGTTCTTGGCTTATCCCATTTTTTAAACAAAACGTCAGCCAGTCATTTAAAAACTGGTTTAATTGGTGTTTCTCATCTTTTTGAAGCATTTTTCCATTTGGATAATCATATTTTGCTTTTATACGAGAAAGTTGCTGACTGGCACAAACTTCTGCCACTCTAGCGTCATGATAAAGTCTAACCGTTAATTTAGGAAGTGGATATATTGGTTTATTATCTATCTGATAAACTTCAACTAACGTTGTATATACAGTTACTTCCAATATTCTAATTTGATATTCTTGTTGACATATTTTATAACTAACAAGTTCACCGATTATTTCATTTTTAGGTAAAAGTGACACTAATTTGGCATAATTAGTTTCATAAACACGCATAAGAGTTGATAAATCAACGTGATATTTACGCATGTTATTGCATATTCCACAGTAACCGTAACCTCGAAACATTTAACTCTAGCCATTGTAGCGCAATAATTGAGGCTGCATTCTCAATTCTACCATTAACAACTAGAGCATATGCATTTTCTCGAGTAACAACATGAACTCTAATATCTTCATCTTCTTCTTTTAAACCATGTACGCCTTCTGCTGTAGATGTATCAACACAGCCTACAAATACATCAAGTTGTTCAGAGCAGCCTCCTGAGGAAGGATAAAAATGCGATATTTTTTGTAATCGAGAAACAATAATTCCAGCTTCTTCATTTGCCTCTCTAATAGCAACTTGTTCAGACGATTGACCTTTATCAATCATCCCTGCAACAATTTCATACTGCCATGGAGATTTTGATTCTAAAGCTCCAACACGAACTTGCTCAACTAAAACAACCTCATCAGTAACGGGATCATAGGGTAAAAGTGCTACAGCATGCCCTCGTTCAAAAAGTTCACGTTCGATAAGTTCACTCCACCCACCATTAAATAATTGATGTCGAAATGTAATTTTCGTCATGTTAAAAAAACCATGATAAAGTGGCTCTTTTGATAAAATATCAATGTCATTAGAAGTAAATTGATTATTGAAGCATTTATTTGATGATGAACTCATTTAGTTCTCCTAAATTTAGCTTTCTTTTTTATCATTCGTTGATAGCTGCAACAATTAATTAACTGAACATTTTTGATGATGCTTACATTTTTTTTAGAACCTTTCCACACTATTGTAACGAGTTAAATCGATAAAACGTAAAAAAACGTAATCTTTACAGCTATAGTATAGGGAGATAAGGTACACTCTATGAACTATATTATATAAAACAATTTTTGCAGGACAAACCACCATGAGAAAACTGCTTCCACTCTTTATTGGAATGGCATTGGGTAGTTTCAGCTCTTTAGCTGCTGCCGATGACCTTGCGCAAGTATACAACCAAGCTAAAGAAAATGATCCTCAATTACTAAGAGCTGCAGCAACAAAAGATGCAGCCTTTGAAGCGGTAAACTCTTCGCAAAGCTCTCTATTACCACAAATTGATTTAAGTGCCGGCTACAATATTTTACGTAGTGATTTAGATACTCGTGAGAATGATCGTTTAACTGCTGGTATTAATTTATCTCAAGAACTTTACCAGCAATCAAGTTGGGTTAGTTTAGATATAGCAGAAAAAAGTGCACGCCAAGCTGACTCAGCTTATGCCGCAGAGCAACAAGGTGTTATTTTACGAGTAGCACAAGCTTATTTTGATGTATTACGTGCAAACGATAATTTAGAATTTGTTCGTTCAGAGAAAGCAGCTGTGGGCCGCCAACTTGAACAAACAAAACAACGTTTTGATGTAGGTTTATCTGCAATTACCGATGTACATGACGCTCAAGCTGAATACGATAGCGTATTAGCTAATGAAGTATTAACTGAAAACCAATTAGTAAACAGCTATGAAGATCTTCGTGTTATTACAGGTCAAGGCCATACTGAGCTAAGTGTATTAGATACAAAACGCTTCTCAGCAAGCCCATCAGAGCAAACATCGGACAGCCTAATTGATGAAGCTCAACAAAAAAACTTGAGTCTATTAGCTGCTCGTATCAGCACAGATGTTGCAAAAGATAATATATCTCTTGCAAGCTCTGGCCATATGCCATCTCTAACTTTTGATGCGGGTTATAATTACACGGATCAAAGTGGTACTAAAAATGGTTTTAATGATAATAGTTATGGAGATATCAACGCAGGTATCAACCTTAATATCCCGCTATACACTGGTGGTAATACAAGTTCATTAACAAGCCAAGCAGAATTTCAATATGTTGCTGCAAGCCAAGATTTAGAAGCTACATATCGAGAAGTTACTAAAGATGTTAGAGCTTATAACAATAATATCAACGCATCTATCGGAGCACTAAAGGCTTACGAACAAACTGTAATCTCTGCTAACTCAGCACTAGAAGCAACAGAAGCGGGCTTTGATGTTGGTACACGTACTATTGTTGATGTTTTAGATTCAACACGTCGTTTATATGATGCGAATCGTAACCTAGCAAATGCTCGCTATGATTACATTTTAAGTGTACTGCAGTTAAAACAAGCTGTTGGCACATTAAGCGAACAAGATATCATGGATATCAATATGGGCTTAAAAGCAGGAAAAACAACTCAAGCTAAATAACATTTGATTAAACTGAATATAATTACTAAACGCTTGATATAATTATCGAGCGTTTTTTTATAAGCAAGACAATATCTAACATATTCCTTAAAGAGGATAGATTAGAACTTTTTAACTAAGGCTCCAATCTGAAAAATAACGATTTCATGATGTCTATTTTCATTTTTCTATAAATATAAAAGTTTTAATACCAATTCCGTTAATTAACTTGTCAACTTTAACCAATCTCTAAAGCAGAGTGAGATGACTCTGCTTTTATCTTCACAAAATCGATTCCACGCTCCACATAATGTCTCTACAATATCGTCATAGTTTTCGAAATATCTGTTTGCTACTTCATTTTGACGGAGCCAACTCCATACCTGTTCTATAGGGTTAAGTTCTGGAGAATAAGGTGGGATATGGATTACGGTGAGATTATTAAATTCATCGGCAGATACCTCTGGTGCCAACTCGCTTGATCCATGATGATAACAGCATGCTTGCCTACTGGCGTGGCTTGAGAAATCAATCTGAGTTGCTCTTTCATCGCTTCCATATTGCTCAGGGGAACCACTATCGCTTCAGCTTCTCCTGTCGTGACACATACTGCTCCGAAAAGGTATGCATACTCAAATTGCTGTTGTTGTACTACTCTAGGCCGCGTACCTTTTTCTGCCCATATCCGCGTTGTTGTATTTCGCTGACCAAATCGAGCTTCGTCTTGAAACCATATTTCAACATCTTTTAAGGCTACATGGCTAGGGATCTTAAGGATCGTTTCGATTGGGAATTTTTTTAAAAGCTTCTTGAGCTTCGACTGACTGCTTAGGATGTTTAGAGCGAGTAGTAATCCAACTCAAACCTATGTCATGTAATAACTGATAGAGCGCCGACTTTTTATATAATGTATTGAAATTGCTTTCTATCTCTCGCTTGAAGACGACCGCCACTCTCATTTACGGCATGTTCGATAACATATTCTTTGAGGTGTAATTTTTGCTCATTTGTTAGGCGATGAGGTCTACCTGGATGTGGTTTCTCTTGAAGCCCTTCAAGACCATTATCGAGATATGCTTTGACCCATTTATTGACGCTTACTCTGCTAACTTTAAAGTACTTAGCTATTTTGGTGCGACTTTTACCGTCAACAAAATGAGAAACGGATAAATAACGCATTCTAAGTCGAGCATTGGATGTGGAATTAATCAAACTCGGAAAATCATGCTTCATAAGGACTCCTTTTAAGAGTCCATATTAGATCATGAAATTAACGGAATTGGTATAATCTTTCAGTTAGTTTTTTTTGGTATTGTAGCGGAGTTAACGGGACTTTCTATTAACCTTAAAAGCGACACGTCCCCCGGCGTGACTGGCCGCTAAGCTCTCCAATAAAAAGCCTAACCAACTGAACTACCGCTTCGCAGTGTCTATTCAGCATCATTCTACTTTATACAAACGTAAAAAAGCCCTAACCTTTCGATTAGGGCTTTTTTGGTATAGTGGCGGAGTGGACGGGACTCGAACCCGCGACCCCCGGCGTGACAGGCCGGTATTCTAACCAACTGAACTACCACTCCGCAGTGTCTATTCAGCATAATGCTATTTTTGATTTTACTTTTTATTAAAAAGTAAAAATAAATAGGAGCCTGGCGATGTCCTACTCTCACATGGGGAAACCCCACACTACCATCGGCGCTATTACGTTTCACTTCTGAGTTCGGCATGGGATCAGGTGGGTCCATAACGCTATGGTCGCCAAGCAAATTCTTTCTATCTACCTCAATAAGAGATAAATAATAATCTGGAAAGCTGTTTCTCTATATAAAGAGCTGTTCTTAATCACATTCAATCTGTTTCTTGTTACTTCAAATCCGTTCAAAACCCCTTGGGTGTTGTATGGTTAAGCCTCACGGGCAATTAGTACAGGTTAGCTCAATGCCTCGCAGCACTTACACACCCTGCCTATCTACGTCGTAGTCTCCAACAACCCTTTAGGATACGTAAAGTATCAGGGATGACTCATCTCAAGGCTCGCTTCACGCTTAGATGCTTTCAGCGTTTATCGATCCCGAACTTAGCTACCGGGCAATGCTACTGGCGTAACAACCCGAACACCAGAGGTTCGTCCACTCCGGTCCTCTCGTACTAGGAGCAGCCCCTTTCAATCATCCAACGCCCACGGCAGATAGGGACCGAACTGTCTCACGACGTTCTAAACCCAGCTCGCGTACCACTTTAAATGGCGAACAGCCATACCCTTGGGACCGACTTCAGCCCCAGGATGTGATGAGCCGACATCGAGGTGCCAAACACCGCCGTCGATATGAACTCTTGGGCGGTATCAGCCTGTTATCCCCGGAGTACCTTTTATCCGTTGAGCGATGGCCCTTCCATTCAGAACCACCGGATCACTATGACCTGCTTTCGCACCTGCTCGAATTGTCATTCTCGCAGTCAAGCGGGCTTATGCCATTGCACTAACCACACGATGTCCAACCGTGTTTAGCCCACCTTCGTGCTCCTCCGTTACTCTTTGGGAGGAGACCGCCCCAGTCAAACTACCCACCAGGCACTGTCCGCAACCCCGATAAGGGGCCAACGTTAGAACATCAAGCATACAAGGGTGGTATTTCAAGATTGCCTCCACCAATACTAGCGTACTGGTTTCAAAGGCTCCCACCTATCCTACACATGTAGGGTCAATGTTCAGTGCCAAGCTGTAGTAAAGGTTCACGGGGTCTTTCCGTCTAGCCGCGGGTACACTGCATCTTCACAGCGATTTCAATTTCACTGAGTCTCGGGTGGAGACAGCGTGGCCATCATTACGCCATTCGTGCAGGTCGGAACTTACCCGACAAGGAATTTCGCTACCTTAGGACCGTTATAGTTACGGCCGCCGTTTACTTGGGCTTCGATCAAGAGCTTCGACCGAAGTCTAACCCCATCAATTAACCTTCAAGCACCGGGCAGGCGTCACACCGTATACGTCATCTTACGATTTAGCACAGTGCTATGTTTTTAATAAACAGTTGCAGCCACCTGGTATCTGCGACTCCCGGCAGCTTAGAGAGCAAGTCTCATCACCGCTAGGAGCGTACCTTCTCCCGAAGTTACGGTACCATTTTGCCTAGTTCCTTCACCCGAGTTCTCTCAAGCGCCTTAGTATTCTCTACTCGACCACCTGTGTCGGTTTGGGGTACGATTTCTTATAATCTGAAGCTTAGAGGCTTTTCCTGGAAGCATGGCATCAATGGCTTCACTACCGTAGTAGCTCGACATCGTGTCTCAGCCTAACAAGAGTCCGGATTTACCTAAACTCTTAGCCTACGCACTTGAACTTGGACGACCGTCGCCAAGCCCACCTAGCCTTCTCCGTCCCCCCATCGCAATTATAAGAAGTACGGGAATATTAACCCGTTTCCCATCGACTACGCTTTTCAGCCTCGCCTTAGGGGTCGACTTACCCTGCCCCGATTAACGTTGGACAGGAACCCTTGGTCTTCCGGCGAGGGGGTTTTTCACCCCCTTTATCGTTACTCATGTCAGCATTCGCACTTCTGATACCTCCAGCATGCCTTACAGCACACCTTCGACGGCTTACAGAACGCTCCCCTACCCAACACAATAAATTGCATTGCCGCAGCTTCGGTGTATAGCTTAGCCCCGTTACATCTTCCGCGCAGGCCGACTCGACCAGTGAGCTATTACGCTTTCTTTAAATGATGGCTGCTTCTAAGCCAACATCCTGGCTGTCTGAGCCTTCCCACATCGTTTCCCACTTAGCTATAACTTTGGGACCTTAGCTGGCGGTCTGGGTTGTTTCCCTCTCCACGACGGACGTTAGCACCCGCCGTGTGTCTCCCGGATAGTACTTACTGGTATTCGGAGTTTGCAAAGGGTTGGTAAGTCGGGATGACCCCCTAGCCTTAACAGTGCTCTACCCCCAGTAGTATTCGTCCGAGGCTCTACCTAAATAGATTTCGGGGAGAACCAGCTATCTCCAAGTTTGATTGGCCTTTCACCCCTAGCCACAAGTCATCCGCTAATTTTTCAACATTAGTCGGTTCGGTCCTCCAGTTGATGTTACTCAACCTTCAACCTGCCCATGGCTAGATCACTTGGTTTCGGGTCTATATCCAGAGACTGAACGCCCAGTTAAGACTCGGTTTCCCTACGGCTCCCCTAAACGGTTAACCTTGCCACTGAATATAAGTCGCTGACCCATTATACAAAAGGTACGCAGTCACATAACAAGTATGCTCCTACTGCTTGTACGTACACGGTTTCAGGTTCTATTTCACTCCCCTCACAGGGGTTCTTTTCGCCTTTCCCTCACGGTACTGGTTCACTATCGGTCAGTCAGTAGTATTTAGCCTTGGAGGATGGTCCCCCCATATTCAGACAGGATATCACGTGTCCCGCCTTACTCGTTTTCACTGATGATGAGATGTCGGTTACAGGGCTATCACCTTGTATCGCGCCACTTTCCAGAGGCTTCACCTGTCTCATTAAAAGCTTAAGGGCTAACCCAATTTCGCTCGCCGCTACTTTCGGGATCTCGGTTGATTTCTCTTCCTCGGGGTACTTAGATGTTTCAGTTCTCCCGGTTTGCCTCGCTGCGCTATGTATTCACGCAGCGATACTAGTTTATGCTAGTGGGTTTCCCCATTCAGAAATCGTAGACTCAAATGGTTTTTACTACCTAATCTACGCTTATCGCAAGTTAATACGTCTTTCATCGCCTCTGACTGCCAAGGCATCCACCGTGTACGCTTAGTCACTTAACCATACAACCCCAAGAGGTTTCGTATGGACCATTTGCTTTCACTTTTAAAAAGTGAAGACAAAACAGCAACCAAGGTTGAACTCGTCATTGCGAGTTCTGGTTTTTCGCCGGATTCAAAATACAAGAACACTTGAATGTGTTTTTAATTTGTTTATTTAAGATAAACAAAAGATATTAAGAACTTTTAAATTTTGATTTAGATAACTCGTAAGTTATTTAAATCAGTCAGCTTTCCAAATTGTTAAAGAGCAATGTTTCTTTCGAAACCATTTTTAAAGACTCTCAAAGAGAATACTTAAAGATGGTGGAGCTATGCGGGATCGAACCGCAGACCTCCTGCGTGCAAGGCAGGCGCTCTCCCAGCTGAGCTATAGCCCCAAAATATAATGTTATCACCAATACTTACTGGAAAAGTATTGGTGGGTCTGAGTGGATTTGAACCACCGACCTCACCCTTATCAGGGGTGCGCTCTAACCAACTGAGCTACAGACCCAACATTATGTCTCTTTTATTTTTTAACCTAATCAATCTGTGTGAACACTCATAAATTGCAATCTATCGTTTAAGGAGGTGATCCAGCCCCAGGTTCCCCTAGGGCTACCTTGTTACGACTTCACCCCAGTCATGAACCACAAAGTGGTGAGCGTCCTCCCGAAGGTTAAACTACCCACTTCTTTTGCAGCCCACTCCCATGGTGTGACGGGCGGTGTGTACAAGGCCCGGGAACGTATTCACCGTGACATTCTGATTCACGATTACTAGCGATTCCGACTTCACGGAGTCGAGTTGCAGACTCCGATCCGGACTACGACGCACTTTTTGGGATTCGCTCACTATCGCTAGCTTGCAGCCCTCTGTATGCGCCATTGTAGCACGTGTGTAGCCCTACTCGTAAGGGCCATGATGACTTGACGTCGTCCCCACCTTCCTCCGGTTTATCACCGGCAGTCTCCCTGGAGTTCCCACCATTACGTGCTGGCAAACAAGGATAAGGGTTGCGCTCGTTGCGGGACTTAACCCAACATTTCACAACACGAGCTGACGACAGCCATGCAGCACCTGTCTCAGAGCTCCCGAAGGCACTAAGCTATCTCTAGCGAATTCTCTGGATGTCAAGAGTAGGTAAGGTTCTTCGCGTTGCATCGAATTAAACCACATGCTCCACCGCTTGTGCGGGCCCCCGTCAATTCATTTGAGTTTTAATCTTGCGACCGTACTCCCCAGGCGGTCTACTTAACGCGTTAGCTCCGAAAGCCACGGCTCAAGGCCACAACCTCCAAGTAGACATCGTTTACGGCGTGGACTACCAGGGTATCTAATCCTGTTTGCTCCCCACGCTTTCGCATCTGAGTGTCAGTGTCTGTCCAGGGGGCCGCCTTCGCCACTGGTATTCCTTCAGATCTCTACGCATTTCACCGCTACACCTGAAATTCTACCCCCCTCTACAGCACTCTAGTTCACCAGTTTCAAATGCGGTTCCGAGGTTGAGCCCCGGGCTTTCACATCTGACTTAATGAACCACCTGCATGCGCTTTACGCCCAGTAATTCCGATTAACGCTCGCACCCTCCGTATTACCGCGGCTGCTGGCACGGAGTTAGCCGGTGCTTCTTCTGTCGCTAACGTCAAGATGTGCAGCTATTAACTACACAACCTTCCTCACGACTGAAAGTACTTTACAACCCGAAGGCCTTCTTCATACACGCGGCATGGCTGCATCAGGCTTTCGCCCATTGTGCAATATTCCCCACTGCTGCCTCCCGTAGGAGTCTGGACCGTGTCTCAGTTCCAGTGTGGCTGATCATCCTCTCAGACCAGCTAGAGATCGTCGCCTTGGTGAGCTCTTACCTCACCAACAAGCTAATCTCACCTGGGCTAATCTTAGCGCGAGAGGTCCGAAGATCCCCCTCTTTGGTCCGAAGACATTATGCGGTATTAGCTATCGTTTCCAATAGTTATCCCCCACACTAAGGCATATTCCCAGGCATTACTCACCCGTCCGCCGCTCGTCAGCGAATTAGCAAGCTAATTCCTGTTACCGCTCGACTTGCATGTGTTAGGCCTGCCGCCAGCGTTCAATCTGAGCCATGATCAAACTCTTCAATTAAAGTTTTTTGGTTGCTCTGTCTTTTCTATAAAGAGAAGCAGAAACAAAACCGGCTCAATGATTAATACTGATTGTTACATAAAAGTAATTTTGTGTAGTCACTCAGTTCATTGATTATTTTGTTCGTCTTACTTCGAGAAGTAAGAGCAAACTAGTGATTATCAACTCACAAGTGCCCACACAGATTGACTTGGTTAAATTGTTAAAGAGCCTTGTCTTTCAACCACTTAGCGCTTCAGCTTCGTAGTTTCAGGCTGCGTATATTACGCTTTCTGATTTGAAAGTCAAGATAATATTTTCAACTTTTACATTTATTTATGAAAGACTTAAAAACGTTATGTTGACTTGGCTCACAGTGACAATCTGAGAGCGAAATAAAAGCCCGTTCTATTGAACGGGCACTTATTCAAATTCAAGCCTGGCGATGTCCTACTCTCACATGGGGAAACCCCACACTACCATCGGCGCTATTACGTTTCACTTCTGAGTTCGGCATGGGATCAGGTGGGTCCATAACGCTATGGTCGCCAAGCAAATTCTTTCTCTTTATATAATAAAGAGTATCTGGAAAGCTAATTTAAGTTCTTAATCACATTCAATACGTTTCTTGCAACTTCAAATCCGTTCAAAACCCCTTGGGTGTTGTATGGTTAAGCCTCACGGGCAATTAGTACAGGTTAGCTCAATGCCTCGCAGCACTTACACACCCTGCCTATCTACGTCGTAGTCTCCAACAACCCTTTAGGATACGTAAAGTATCAGGGATGACTCATCTCAAGGCTCGCTTCACGCTTAGATGCTTTCAGCGTTTATCGATCCCGAACTTAGCTACCGGGCAATGCTACTGGCGTAACAACCCGAACACCAGAGGTTCGTCCACTCCGGTCCTCTCGTACTAGGAGCAGCCCCTTTCAATCATCCAACGCCCACGGCAGATAGGGACCGAACTGTCTCACGACGTTCTAAACCCAGCTCGCGTACCACTTTAAATGGCGAACAGCCATACCCTTGGGACCGACTTCAGCCCCAGGATGTGATGAGCCGACATCGAGGTGCCAAACACCGCCGTCGATATGAACTCTTGGGCGGTATCAGCCTGTTATCCCCGGAGTACCTTTTATCCGTTGAGCGATGGCCCTTCCATTCAGAACCACCGGATCACTATGACCTGCTTTCGCACCTGCTCGAATTGTCATTCTCGCAGTCAAGCGGGCTTATGCCATTGCACTAACCACACGATGTCCAACCGTGTTTAGCCCACCTTCGTGCTCCTCCGTTACTCTTTGGGAGGAGACCGCCCCAGTCAAACTACCCACCAGGCACTGTCCGCAACCCCGATAAGGGGCCAACGTTAGAACATCAAGCATACAAGGGTGGTATTTCAAGATTGCCTCCACCAATACTAGCGTACTGGTTTCAAAGGCTCCCACCTATCCTACACATGTAGGGTCAATGTTCAGTGCCAAGCTGTAGTAAAGGTTCACGGGGTCTTTCCGTCTAGCCGCGGGTACACTGCATCTTCACAGCGATTTCAATTTCACTGAGTCTCGGGTGGAGACAGCGTGGCCATCATTACGCCATTCGTGCAGGTCGGAACTTACCCGACAAGGAATTTCGCTACCTTAGGACCGTTATAGTTACGGCCGCCGTTTACTTGGGCTTCGATCAAGAGCTTCGACCGAAGTCTAACCCCATCAATTAACCTTCAAGCACCGGGCAGGCGTCACACCGTATACGTCATCTTACGATTTAGCACAGTGCTATGTTTTTAATAAACAGTTGCAGCCACCTGGTATCTGCGACTCCCGGCAGCTTAGAGAGCAAGTCTCATCACCGCTAGGAGCGTACCTTCTCCCGAAGTTACGGTACCATTTTGCCTAGTTCCTTCACCCGAGTTCTCTCAAGCGCCTTAGTATTCTCTACTCGACCACCTGTGTCGGTTTGGGGTACGATTTCTTATAATCTGAAGCTTAGAGGCTTTTCCTGGAAGCATGGCATCAATGGCTTCACTACCGTAGTAGCTCGACATCGTGTCTCAGCCTAACAAGAGTCCGGATTTACCTAAACTCTTAGCCTACGCACTTGAACTTGGACGACCGTCGCCAAGCCCACCTAGCCTTCTCCGTCCCCCCATCGCAATTATAAGAAGTACGGGAATATTAACCCGTTTCCCATCGACTACGCTTTTCAGCCTCGCCTTAGGGGTCGACTTACCCTGCCCCGATTAACGTTGGACAGGAACCCTTGGTCTTCCGGCGAGGGGGTTTTTCACCCCCTTTATCGTTACTCATGTCAGCATTCGCACTTCTGATACCTCCAGCATGCCTTACAGCACACCTTCGACGGCTTACAGAACGCTCCCCTACCCAACACAATAAATTGCATTGCCGCAGCTTCGGTGTATAGCTTAGCCCCGTTACATCTTCCGCGCAGGCCGACTCGACCAGTGAGCTATTACGCTTTCTTTAAATGATGGCTGCTTCTAAGCCAACATCCTGGCTGTCTGAGCCTTCCCACATCGTTTCCCACTTAGCTATAACTTTGGGACCTTAGCTGGCGGTCTGGGTTGTTTCCCTCTCCACGACGGACGTTAGCACCCGCCGTGTGTCTCCCGGATAGTACTTACTGGTATTCGGAGTTTGCAAAGGGTTGGTAAGTCGGGATGACCCCCTAGCCTTAACAGTGCTCTACCCCCAGTAGTATTCGTCCGAGGCTCTACCTAAATAGATTTCGGGGAGAACCAGCTATCTCCAAGTTTGATTGGCCTTTCACCCCTAGCCACAAGTCATCCGCTAATTTTTCAACATTAGTCGGTTCGGTCCTCCAGTTGATGTTACTCAACCTTCAACCTGCCCATGGCTAGATCACTTGGTTTCGGGTCTATATCCAGAGACTGAACGCCCAGTTAAGACTCGGTTTCCCTACGGCTCCCCTAAACGGTTAACCTTGCCACTGAATATAAGTCGCTGACCCATTATACAAAAGGTACGCAGTCACATAACAAGTATGCTCCTACTGCTTGTACGTACACGGTTTCAGGTTCTATTTCACTCCCCTCACAGGGGTTCTTTTCGCCTTTCCCTCACGGTACTGGTTCACTATCGGTCAGTCAGTAGTATTTAGCCTTGGAGGATGGTCCCCCCATATTCAGACAGGATATCACGTGTCCCGCCTTACTCGTTTTCACTGATGATGAGATGTCGGTTACAGGGCTATCACCTTGTATCGCGCCACTTTCCAGAGGCTTCACCTGTCTCATTAAAAGCTTAAGGGCTAACCCAATTTCGCTCGCCGCTACTTTCGGGATCTCGGTTGATTTCTCTTCCTCGGGGTACTTAGATGTTTCAGTTCTCCCGGTTTGCCTCGCTGCGCTATGTATTCACGCAGCGATACTAGTTTATGCTAGTGGGTTTCCCCATTCAGAAATCGTAGACTCAAATGGTTTTTACTACCTAATCTACGCTTATCGCAAGTTAATACGTCTTTCATCGCCTCTGACTGCCAAGGCATCCACCGTGTACGCTTAGTCACTTAACCATACAACCCCAAGAGGTTTCGTATGGACCATTTGCTTTCACTTTTAAAAAGTGAAGACAAAACAGCAACCAAGGTTGAACTCGTCATTGCGAGTTCTGGTTTTTCGCCGGATTCAAAATACAAGAACACTTGAATGTGTTTTTAATTTGTTTATTTAAGATAAACAAAAGATATTAAGAACTTTTAAATTTTGATTTAGATAACTCGTAAGTTATTTAAATCAGTCAGCTTTCCAAATTGTTAAAGAGCAATGTTTCTTTCGAAACCATTTTTAAAGACTCTCAAAGAGAATACTTAAAGATGGTGGAGCTATGCGGGATCGAACCGCAGACCTCCTGCGTGCAAGGCAGGCGCTCTCCCAGCTGAGCTATAGCCCCAAAATATAATGTTATCACCAATACTTACTGGAAAAGTATTGGTGGGTCTGAGTGGATTTGAACCACCGACCTCACCCTTATCAGGGGTGCGCTCTAACCAACTGAGCTACAGACCCAACATTATGTCTCTTTTATTTTTTAACCTAATCAATCTGTGTGAACACTCATAAATTGCAATCTATCGTTTAAGGAGGTGATCCAGCCCCAGGTTCCCCTAGGGCTACCTTGTTACGACTTCACCCCAGTCATGAACCACAAAGTGGTGAGCGTCCTCCCGAAGGTTAAACTACCCACTTCTTTTGCAGCCCACTCCCATGGTGTGACGGGCGGTGTGTACAAGGCCCGGGAACGTATTCACCGTGACATTCTGATTCACGATTACTAGCGATTCCGACTTCACGGAGTCGAGTTGCAGACTCCGATCCGGACTACGACGCACTTTTTGGGATTCGCTCACTATCGCTAGCTTGCAGCCCTCTGTATGCGCCATTGTAGCACGTGTGTAGCCCTACTCGTAAGGGCCATGATGACTTGACGTCGTCCCCACCTTCCTCCGGTTTATCACCGGCAGTCTCCCTGGAGTTCCCACCATTACGTGCTGGCAAACAAGGATAAGGGTTGCGCTCGTTGCGGGACTTAACCCAACATTTCACAACACGAGCTGACGACAGCCATGCAGCACCTGTCTCAGAGCTCCCGAAGGCACTAAGCTATCTCTAGCGAATTCTCTGGATGTCAAGAGTAGGTAAGGTTCTTCGCGTTGCATCGAATTAAACCACATGCTCCACCGCTTGTGCGGGCCCCCGTCAATTCATTTGAGTTTTAATCTTGCGACCGTACTCCCCAGGCGGTCTACTTAACGCGTTAGCTCCGAAAGCCACGGCTCAAGGCCACAACCTCCAAGTAGACATCGTTTACGGCGTGGACTACCAGGGTATCTAATCCTGTTTGCTCCCCACGCTTTCGCATCTGAGTGTCAGTGTCTGTCCAGGGGGCCGCCTTCGCCACTGGTATTCCTTCAGATCTCTACGCATTTCACCGCTACACCTGAAATTCTACCCCCCTCTACAGCACTCTAGTTCACCAGTTTCAAATGCGGTTCCGAGGTTGAGCCCCGGGCTTTCACATCTGACTTAATGAACCACCTGCATGCGCTTTACGCCCAGTAATTCCGATTAACGCTCGCACCCTCCGTATTACCGCGGCTGCTGGCACGGAGTTAGCCGGTGCTTCTTCTGTCGCTAACGTCAAGATGTGCAGCTATTAACTACACACCCTTCCTCACGACTGAAAGTACTTTACAACCCGAAGGCCTTCTTCATACACGCGGCATGGCTGCATCAGGCTTTCGCCCATTGTGCAATATTCCCCACTGCTGCCTCCCGTAGGAGTCTGGACCGTGTCTCAGTTCCAGTGTGGCTGATCATCCTCTCAGACCAGCTAGAGATCGTCGCCTTGGTGAGCTCTTACCCCACCAACTAGCTAATCTCACCTGGGCTAATCTTGACGCGAGAGGTCCGAAGATCCCCCTCTTTGGTCCGAAGACATTATGCGGTATTAGCTATCGTTTCCAATAGTTATCCCCCACATCAAGGCATATTCCCAGGCATTACTCACCCGTCCGCCGCTCGTCAGCAAATTAGCAAGCTAATTTCTGTTACCGCTCGACTTGCATGTGTTAGGCCTGCCGCCAGCGTTCAATCTGAGCCATGATCAAACTCTTCAATTAAAGTTTTTTGGTTGCTCTGTCTTTTCTATAAAGAGAAGCAGAAACAAAACCGACTCAATGATTAATACTGATTGTTACATAAAAGTAATTTTGTGTAGTCACTCAGTTCATTGATTATTTTGTTTGAATTCACTTCGAAAAGTAAAAGCAAACTAGTGATTATCAACTCACAAGTGCCCACACAGATTGATTTGGTTAAATTGTTAAAGAGCTTGTCTTTCAACCACTTAGCGTTACCGCTTCGTCGCTTCAGGCTGCGTATAATACGCTTTCTGATTTGAAAGTCAAGATAATATTTTCAACTTTTTCATTTATTTATGAAAGACTTAAAAACGTTATGTTGACTTGGCTCACAGTGACAAACTGGGAGCGAAATAAAAGCCCGTTCTATTGAACGGGCACTTATTCAAATTCAAGCCTGGCGATGTCCTACTCTCACATGGGGAAACCCCACACTACCATCGGCGCTATTACGTTTCACTTCTGAGTTCGGCATGGGATCAGGTGGGTCCATAACGCTATGGTCGCCAAGCAAATTCTTTCTATCTACCTCAATAAGAGATAAATAATAATCTGGAAAGCTGTGTATGCGTTCTTAATCACATTCAATACGTTTCTTGCAACTTCAAATCCGTTCAAAACCCCTTGGGTGTTGTATGGTTAAGCCTCACGGGCAATTAGTACAGGTTAGCTCAATGCCTCGCAGCACTTACACACCCTGCCTATCTACGTCGTAGTCTTCAACAACCCTTTAGGATACTTAAAGTATCAGGGATGACTCATCTCAAGGCTCGCTTCACGCTTAGATGCTTTCAGCGTTTATCGATCCCGAACTTAGCTACCGGGCAATGCTACTGGCGTAACAACCCGAACACCAGAGGTTCGTCCACTCCGGTCCTCTCGTACTAGGAGCAGCCCCTTTCAATCATCCAACGCCCACGGCAGATAGGGACCGAACTGTCTCACGACGTTCTAAACCCAGCTCGCGTACCACTTTAAATGGCGAACAGCCATACCCTTGGGACCGACTTCAGCCCCAGGATGTGATGAGCCGACATCGAGGTGCCAAACACCGCCGTCGATATGAACTCTTGGGCGGTATCAGCCTGTTATCCCCGGAGTACCTTTTATCCGTTGAGCGATGGCCCTTCCATTCAGAACCACCGGATCACTATGACCTGCTTTCGCACCTGCTCGAATTGTCATTCTCGCAGTCAAGCGGGCTTATGCCATTGCACTAACCACACGATGTCCAACCGTGTTTAGCCCACCTTCGTGCTCCTCCGTTACTCTTTGGGAGGAGACCGCCCCAGTCAAACTACCCACCAGGCACTGTCCGCAACCCCGATAAGGGGCCAACGTTAGAACATCAAGCATACAAGGGTGGTATTTCAAGATTGCCTCCACCAATACTAGCGTACTGGTTTCAAAGGCTCCCACCTATCCTACACATGTAGGGTCAATGTTCAGTGCCAAGCTGTAGTAAAGGTTCACGGGGTCTTTCCGTCTAGCCGCGGGTACACTGCATCTTCACAGCGATTTCAATTTCACTGAGTCTCGGGTGGAGACAGCGTGGCCATCATTACGCCATTCGTGCAGGTCGGAACTTACCCGACAAGGAATTTCGCTACCTTAGGACCGTTATAGTTACGGCCGCCGTTTACTTGGGCTTCGATCAAGAGCTTCGACCGAAGTCTAACCCCATCAATTAACCTTCAAGCACCGGGCAGGCGTCACACCGTATACGTCATCTTACGATTTAGCACAGTGCTATGTTTTTAATAAACAGTTGCAGCCACCTGGTATCTGCGACTCCCGGCAGCTTAGAGAGCAAGTCTCATCACCGCTAGGAGCGTACCTTCTCCCGAAGTTACGGTACCATTTTGCCTAGTTCCTTCACCCGAGTTCTCTCAAGCGCCTTAGTATTCTCTACTCGACCACCTGTGTCGGTTTGGGGTACGATTTCTTATAATCTGAAGCTTAGAGGCTTTTCCTGGAAGCATGGCATCAATGGCTTCACTACCGTAGTAGCTCGACATCGTGTCTCAGCCTAACAAGAGTCCGGATTTACCTAAACTCTTAGCCTACGCACTTGAACTTGGACGACCGTCGCCAAGCCCACCTAGCCTTCTCCGTCCCCCCATCGCAATTATAAGAAGTACGGGAATATTAACCCGTTTCCCATCGACTACGCTTTTCAGCCTCGCCTTAGGGGTCGACTTACCCTGCCCCGATTAACGTTGGACAGGAACCCTTGGTCTTCCGGCGAGGGGGTTTTTCACCCCCTTTATCGTTACTCATGTCAGCATTCGCACTTCTGATACCTCCAGCATGCCTTACAGCACACCTTCGACAGCTTACAGAACGCTCCCCTACCCAACACAATAAATTGCATTGCCGCAGCTTCGGTGTATAGCTTAGCCCCGTTACATCTTCCGCGCAGGCCGACTCGACCAGTGAGCTATTACGCTTTCTTTAAATGATGGCTGCTTCTAAGCCAACATCCTGGCTGTCTGAGCCTTCCCACATCGTTTCCCACTTAGCTATAACTTTGGGACCTTAGCTGGCGGTCTGGGTTGTTTCCCTCTCCACGACGGACGTTAGCACCCGCCGTGTGTCTCCCGGATAGTACTTACTGGTATTCGGAGTTTGCAAAGGGTTGGTAAGTCGGGATGACCCCCTAGCCTTAACAGTGCTCTACCCCCAGTAGTATTCGTCCGAGGCTCTACCTAAATAGATTTCGGGGAGAACCAGCTATCTCCAAGTTTGATTGGCCTTTCACCCCTAGCCACAAGTCATCCGCTAATTTTTCAACATTAGTCGGTTCGGTCCTCCAGTTGATGTTACTCAACCTTCAACCTGCCCATGGCTAGATCACTTGGTTTCGGGTCTATATCCAGAGACTGAACGCCCAGTTAAGACTCGGTTTCCCTACGGCTCCCCTAAACGGTTAACCTTGCCACTGAATATAAGTCGCTGACCCATTATACAAAAGGTACGCAGTCACATAACAAGTATGCTCCTACTGCTTGTACGTACACGGTTTCAGGTTCTATTTCACTCCCCTCACAGGGGTTCTTTTCGCCTTTCCCTCACGGTACTGGTTCACTATCGGTCAGTCAGTAGTATTTAGCCTTGGAGGATGGTCCCCCCATATTCAGACAGGATATCACGTGTCCCGCCTTACTCGTTTTCACTGATGATGAGATGTCGGTTACAGGGCTATCACCTTGTATCGCGCCACTTTCCAGAGGCTTCACCTGTCTCATTAAAAGCTTAAGGGCTAACCCAATTTCGCTCGCCGCTACTTTCGGGATCTCGGTTGATTTCTCTTCCTCGGGGTACTTAGATGTTTCAGTTCTCCCGGTTTGCCTCGCTGCGCTATGTATTCACGCAGCGATACTAGCTTATGCTAGTGGGTTTCCCCATTCAGAAATCGTAGACTCAAATGGTTTTTACTACCTAATCTACGCTTATCGCAAGTTAATACGTCTTTCATCGCCTCTGACTGCCAAGGCATCCACCGTGTACGCTTAGTCACTTAACCATACAACCCCAAGAGGTTTCGTATGAACCGTTTGCTTTCACTTTTAAAAGTGAAGACAAAACAGCAACCAAGGTTGAACTCGTCATTGCGAGTTCTGGTTTTTCGCCGGATTCAAAATACAAGAACACTTGAATGTGTTTTTAGTTTGTTTATCTAAAAATAAACAAAAGATATTAAGAACTTTTAAATTTTGATTTATCTAACTCGTAAGTCAGTTAAATCAGTCAGCTTTCCAAATTGTTAAAGAGCTTAAAGCAAAAAGCTTTAATCAATAATCGAAATCATTAATTAAAGCTCTGTCACTTCAACTTATTAAAACCTAATCAATCTGTGTGAACACTCATAAATTGCAATCTATCGTTTAAGGAGGTGATCCAGCCCCAGGTTCCCCTAGGGCTACCTTGTTACGACTTCACCCCAGTCATGAACCACAAAGTGGTGAGCGTCCTCCCGAAGGTTAAACTACCCACTTCTTTTGCAGCCCACTCCCATGGTGTGACGGGCGGTGTGTACAAGGCCCGGGAACGTATTCACCGTGACATTCTGATTCACGATTACTAGCGATTCCGACTTCACGGAGTCGAGTTGCAGACTCCGATCCGGACTACGACGCACTTTTTGGGATTCGCTCACTATCGCTAGCTTGCAGCCCTCTGTATGCGCCATTGTAGCACGTGTGTAGCCCTACTCGTAAGGGCCATGATGACTTGACGTCGTCCCCACCTTCCTCCGGTTTATCACCGGCAGTCTCCCTGGAGTTCCCACCATTACGTGCTGGCAAACAAGGATAAGGGTTGCGCTCGTTGCGGGACTTAACCCAACATTTCACAACACGAGCTGACGACAGCCATGCAGCACCTGTCTCAGAGCTCCCGAAGGCACTAAGCTATCTCTAGCGAATTCTCTGGATGTCAAGAGTAGGTAAGGTTCTTCGCGTTGCATCGAATTAAACCACATGCTCCACCGCTTGTGCGGGCCCCCGTCAATTCATTTGAGTTTTAATCTTGCGACCGTACTCCCCAGGCGGTCTACTTAACGCGTTAGCTCCGAAAGCCACGGCTCAAGGCCACAACCTCCAAGTAGACATCGTTTACGGCGTGGACTACCAGGGTATCTAATCCTGTTTGCTCCCCACGCTTTCGCATCTGAGTGTCAGTGTCTGTCCAGGGGGCCGCCTTCGCCACTGGTATTCCTTCAGATCTCTACGCATTTCACCGCTACACCTGAAATTCTACCCCCCTCTACAGCACTCTAGTTCACCAGTTTCAAATGCGGTTCCGAGGTTGAGCCCCGGGCTTTCACATCTGACTTAATGAACCACCTGCATGCGCTTTACGCCCAGTAATTCCGATTAACGCTCGCACCCTCCGTATTACCGCGGCTGCTGGCACGGAGTTAGCCGGTGCTTCTTCTGTCGCTAACGTCAAGATGTGCAGCTATTAACTACACACCCTTCCTCACGACTGAAAGTACTTTACAACCCGAAGGCCTTCTTCATACACGCGGCATGGCTGCATCAGGCTTTCGCCCATTGTGCAATATTCCCCACTGCTGCCTCCCGTAGGAGTCTGGACCGTGTCTCAGTTCCAGTGTGGCTGATCATCCTCTCAGACCAGCTAGAGATCGTCGCCTTGGTGAGCTCTTACCTCACCAACAAGCTAATCTCACCTGGGCTAATCTTAGCGCGAGAGGTCCGAAGATCCCCCTCTTTGGTCCGAAGACATTATGCGGTATTAGCTATCGTTTCCAATAGTTATCCCCCACACTAAGGCATATTCCCAGGCATTACTCACCCGTCCGCCGCTCGTCAGCGAATTAGCAAGCTAATTCCTGTTACCGCTCGACTTGCATGTGTTAGGCCTGCCGCCAGCGTTCAATCTGAGCCATGATCAAACTCTTCAATTAAAGTTTTTTGGTTGCTCTGTCTTTTCTATAAAGAGAAGCAGAAACAAAACCGACTCAATGATTAATACTGATTGTTACATAAAAGTAATTTTGTGTAGTCACTCAGTTCATTGATTATTTTGTTCGTCTTACTTCGAGAAGTAAGAGCAAACTAGTGATTATCAACTCACAAGTGCCCACACAGATTGATTTGGTTAAATTGTTAAAGAGCTTTTCTTCTACTTTCAAAGCGTTTTCGCTTTTCTGTGAAGAGGACGGTCATTTTATCGATTTAAGTCTCAGTGTCAAGCACTTATTTGAAACTTAATTCTGAACCGTTTTTATAACCAACCCTTAGCTGCTCTATGTTGAGCGCTCCGTGTCAGTGAGGTCGCATTATAGAGAGCTCGATCATATTAGCAAGCTTTAAATGCTCTTTTTTCTATATTTTCTTACTGTTTGATGGTCATTTAAACGATAGTAAAGTTATACTTTATTACCCTTACGGGGAACACAGCTTTCCCACAGACTTATCCACAATTAATGTTTAATCAAAAGAAAATTGATAAATTAAGTCCACTGCACCATCAACTCCAGAAACTGCTTCTATATATAGGTCACTGAGAATTCGATACCTTAATGTAAACTCTCCAATAGAATTAAAGATACCAACACCATATTTAACTTGTAAGTCTGGTGCTATATAACCGCTAATTGTTACTTGAGACTCCTCTCCTGATCCCGCAGTATCTAATTGCAGATCTTGAACTCCAAACGCTTGGCCTATTTCACCAACGACTTTGCCACTCTTTGCTAAGCTTAACCCTATTAAAGTTGTCGTCATTGCATTACCACCAGTATCACTACCAATATCCTGCCCTCTTAGTAAATAAGAAAGAGCGTTAGCTTGTGGCATACTAGGTGAAGAGAAAATTTCTATTTTGGGAGCATCCGCAGGGCCATTAACTCGAACTCCAGCAGTAACATCGTCTCTAGTATTATCAGGATTACGAATAGCTTCAATATCAACATAAGGTTGATCTGCCGGGCCATTAAATAATATCTTACCTTTAGTAATCTCAAGATCCTGACCAAACGAGCGATACGTTCCGTCTTTAATGTTTACCTCTCCAGTAATAAACGGGCCTTTATTCTTCTGAGTGATGTTCAACTTACCAATCAAGCCGCCCTCTAAACCAAATGCTGATAAAAGGACATCATCACCAATACTAATATTGATATCAGTTTCAACCTTCATTGGTAATGCAGTGCTTTTTTCTACTGGTTGTAAGTCATCATTTAAAATGACCTCGTCTTTTGATATCCCAATAGCACTTTCAGGTAATTCTTTAACTACAATCCTTCCCCATGGAATACCAATAGAGCCTGTGATTTTTGCCAATGTCGGAATTATCCTAATTTTCATATCAGGTTTTACTTTTAATTTGACCATAGGTGGAACATTAACTTGAAGCTCTTTGCCATAAACATCTAATCCTACTTTCCAGTTAGCTAAGTCAGACCAATCACCAGTTCCTGTAATATTAAGGTCACCATCTGATGTAGTTATCACTGATGTTAGTTTCCCGCTATGACCAGCAAGGTTTATATTTATATTTCCGTCATTAATGTCTACAGGTGACACTTCCCCCTTTACTTCAATATTCTCAACGTTAAGGTCCCCTGATAATTTAGGGTGTTCTGCTTTACCCGAGATATTAATATCAGAATTAATCATTGCGTTTAATTGACTGTATTCACCAAGAAGGGGTTTAAGCATCTTTAATGAAAGCTGTTCGATCTTTGAGTTACCACTTAATTCTTTGCTTCCAGTAGGATTATCTATCTTAAGGTTTCCTTTCAACAGACCATTGCCCGTTAATGAAATTAACCAATCGGTTGATAGCTCATCATTTTGCATTTCTGCATTAATAAGAATTTTATCCCACCCTACTTTAAGTGTTTCCTCCATTTTTTGTTGCACATTACCTTCTGGTAGATAGAGTGCAGCCTTAATATATGGTTTTGTGCCACTCGACCACTTGGCTAATGCATCAAGGTTAACCTCTCCTGTAATAGCAGTTTCTTCAGGTAAGAACTTCTTAATTTTATTGAATTCAAAATGCTTAATACTCACGTCTGCACTACCTGATTTTCCAGCTCTTAAATCTTTATTAAGACATAAAGAAGTATTCCCCTGACTCCAGCAATTCGCCTGTACAAAAAGCTCTTCTTTTTTAATATCATAAGCAAGAGAGGCTTTCTTATCTAATTTCCATGGGCCAATATCAGTATTAACATCAGCTTCACTCAACTCACCTTGCCATCCTTTATTTCGGTTTAGTGCACCTTTAAATAATAGATGGGAATCAATCACATTCGAATCTAAATCAATTTGTAATTTATGATTATGTTCTTTACCACTAAAACGGATAACCAAATCATTAAGGGCGTGCTTTTGATATTGGCCATCTAATAGATTGATACTCACATCAGCATCAATCATAGGTGTTGGTATAATATATCCCTGAATCGACGCTTTTTTTAATGTGCCTTCTTTAACTTTCAGACCTAAAGCATCTATATCAATATTAATTCGTGGCTCTGCTAGTTTTCCCGTTAATTCAATATTACCAACGATCTTTCCGATAACCTCTGGGACACTATCTGACAACTCAGGGAAATCAATATCAACATCAAGATTCCACTCTTTATCTAAAGAACCTGAAATAGAGAGTCCATTATCGCCATGATTTAGGGTTAACTGTGAAATATCAATGTGTGGTTCACCAGCGCCATTAATATCATCGGCATTTAAGACACCATTAATATGCAACGGATATTTTCTAAATATACCATTAATATCAATAATAGGCGTGCTTACCTCCCAGCCACCTTTTTCTGTTAGATTTCCAGCAGTCACGATTTTCCCACTAATGTTACCTTCTGCTGCAGTCCATTGAAGTCCTGGTTGAATATTTTGTAAATAAACCGTACTTTTCCAATTAGCTAAAGAAGCCCAATTAACTTCAGCATTACCAGAAATAGTTCCGCCTAATGTATCAATCATGAAATCAGAAAAATTAACTTCCTGTAAGTTTCCTTTACCTTCCAGTCGAAGGTCTGTTTGAGGGATAGCCTTCCCGTCTATATATAAAGCTCCCGAAAATCGGTATTTATCAAGCTCTCCCTTTGCCTTTATATTAGGGACCGATAACTTAAACTCTTTTTCTCCGATTAATGGCCAATATAAGTCGGTCTTAGATACATGAAACTCAAAAGGCAACGTTTTCTCTAATGGTTGAACATCTATATCTACCGTCGCCTTTAACCCACCCAAAATGCGCAAATTAACATCTAAATCTGCAATGCTTCCTCCCGCAATCAGTTTAATTTTATGTCCTTTTAATTCAGTTTCTTTTAATTCAGCAGTTGCTTCTAGGTTTAATGGGTAATCATCTTTTAAAGTAATGTCATTTTTTAAAGACACATCTACTTGGGGCATATCTAAATAAAACTCTGAAATGTGTACATTAGATTCACCAGCAAATCCCTTAAAATTTAATTGATTGATCTCTACAGGGACCTCTTGCTCTAAAATGAAATCACGTAACTTAAACTGTTCAACGTTAATATTAAGAGGGATATAAACATCTGGTAGAGTAATTGTCGTCTCATCCTCCGGTGCAGGGACTTTTTCTGTTGAAGGCTCTTTGATTCCCCCCTTAGCTAACTCAACACGAATATGCTGCCACTTCAAAGGAGTAATAGTTAAATCACTTTTATATAGCTCTATACCTGTAGAAAACGCATTCCATTGAAGATGGTTACCTAAAATATTAGCATTAACATTATTAAGAGTAATATTGGATATATTTATGGGTAATGGAATAGAAAGCAGCTTATTTGGTACCTCCTCTTTTTCATTAACTGATTGCTCAGTCGGCTGTGGTAATTTAGGGAAGTCTAAAGTCAATCCATTTATAGATATATCATCAATACAAATAGACGGCTGCATTAAGCATTTAGCTGTAATTGCTAGATGAAAGTCAGAGATATCAACATTAAGTAGCTCTTTATCCTTATAAGATACGCCAGATAAAGAGAATTCAGGAAGCAAACTTCCTTTTGTACTTTTTATTGATAGTTGAGGTAATGCTTTTTCGGCCCCCCAAACAATCAATTTTAATCCTGTGTTAGTAAAAACTAATGCTCCTATCAATAAGAGAGTAATTAGTAGGAAGCTTGGTAAAAATAACGCTAAACAAATACAATGACGGCTTAATTTATGCCTCTTTTTTAATATTTTTTTCTTTGCTTCTATATCTAAAGAACTCATATTTCAGGCCCTAACGTAAAATGAATTTTAAATTCATCACCAGGTTCAGCATCAAAGCCCCACGCAAAATCTAATCGAACAGGTCCAACAGGAGAGGCCCATCGAATCCCCATACCCGCCCCCATTTTCCAATCAGGTGTTTCTATCCAAGCATCACCGTAATCCACAAATGTTGCTAACCACCAATTGCCAACAACTCGATATTGATACTCTAGGCTTGTTGTTGCCATAAATTGACCACCAGTTAAATAACCTTCGCTATCTTTTGGAGACACCTCTTCATAACCATAACCACGAATACTATTGTCACCACCTGCAAAGAATCGGATAGATGGTGGTAATTTATAAAAGTTATCTGTATAAATTGCCCCGACTTCCGCCCTAGCAACACCTCGATGATTATCCCCAAGGCTACGAATAATCGCTCCCTGGGCTTGAAGACGAAGTAGTTTGGCGTCAGAGGTTAGAGCTTGATCTGTAGCTTCAATCGTGAAGGCTTTTTTATCCCCCCACATTGGCATCGTGCCACCACGGTTCCGTGTCTGCGAAAACGAAATACCAGGAAGCACTAGCCATGCAGAACCATCTTGAATACCTTGGGTAAATTCTTCATAAAGAAAACGAGTGTAAATAGTACGGTGCCACCCAGAATCAAATACCCAATGCCTTTCAAAAGCCAAATTTGATTCTAAACTGTCGGTATCTCTATTATCTACATTCTTCAAACCATACTTAACAATGTAATAATCTTTAAGCACTTGCTCGAGAGGTATTTTATATGACACTGTTGCTTCTTGTTCTGGCTTTGAGACAGAAATAGCGCTATCTAGACTGTGCCCATATTGATTTAACCATGGTTTTTTCCAACGAATCTTACCTCTAACACCAACATCTGTGGAGTAACCAATACTTGTTTCGATTTGATTACGTACTTGTGGTGATAAATGAACTTTCATCGGTAACTGCCGGCTTTTTCCTACAGAGTTAAGATCAGGCTCAACATAAACAGAGGAAAACCATTCAGTATTAGAAAGTGATTGGTTTAGATCGCCAATTTGGCTTGCAAGGTATGGGTCACCCTCTTTAAAAGGAATAATTGAGCGGACACGCTTTTCTTCAATCTGGCTTCCTTTAATCGTCGTTACACCAAAGCTATAGCGCTGGCCACTATCATAATGCAAACGCACCATTGCCTGATGTCGCCCAGGAGCAACTTCTAATTGGTTTAATGAAAAGTCTCCATCAAAATAGCCCTTCCTTAACGCTAAATTTTGTAATGTACTTTTCAAACTTTCATAACTACCATGATTTAATACTTGCCCTAAATTCAAACCAGAATTATCTACAGTTTGAATAAAATCGACATCATTTTTAGCCTCACCCGTAATTAATATATCACTGACATAGATATAAACAGGCTCTCCAGAGTCAATAGTGACTAAAAGGGTATGATCTCCTTCTTCCCCTTCAACGGTAAAAGTAGTTACTGGCTGGTAATAGCCTAACGCTTTGAGTGCGTCATTAATGCTTTCCTCAAGGCGAGATTGAAAGCGAAGAGAAACGGAATAATCTTCTTCTGGTATTCCTGAGATGTAAGCTTCTACATTACTCAATAAAGGTCCTTCTAAACCCTCAATGTCTAACTCTGTTTCGGCTATCACGTAAGCTGGCATAATAAGCAAACAGGAAATAAAAAAGAGGGGTAACTTCTTTGTCATACTGATAATTATTCTATTGATTCAATAATACATTCTATGTAATGGTAATTTACTCGCTTTGTAGAGTAGCACAAGGTAAAACTCTTCCAAATGACTCAGTTGAAGGATGCGACATGACGATAAATAAAAGCAACGCGATAAATCTATCCCCTCATTTTATCTTTAACGTTAATTTAGATAACCAGCCTAAAGAGCATGATGTTATTTATTTTGGAATGGGTTGCTTTTGGGGAGCTGAGCGCCTCTTTTGGCAATTACCAGGCGTGTATTCTACCGCTGTTGGATATAGCGGAGGAAAAACGATAGATCCTACGTATAAAGAGGTTTGCTCAGGTAGTACTGAACATGCAGAAGTTGTTAAGGTCATTTTTGACCCTTCAATCATATCTATAGAAACCTTGCTTCATTCTTTTTGGCAAAAGCACGACCCCACTCAAGGAATGCGACAAGGCAATGATATCGGCACACAATATCGATCCGTAATTTATACTCATTCCAATCATCAACAATTAATTGCCGAACAAACAAAACAACAATACCAAACCGCCTTACGAGCACAAAACATTACTCACCCTATTACAACTGAAATTAAGGCAGCATCAACCTTCTATTTTGCAGAAGAAGAACACCAACAATACTTAGCCAAAAATCCAAATGGATACTGTAGCCTAGGTGGGACTGGGGTTTGTTTCATATAATTAAAAAAGGTGCTCAGAAGCACCTTTTCTTTTTATTCATTGATTTTAGGCTGGAACAAGAGAAAGTTGACGAATATGCTGATTAACCTCACTCATAACTGATAGCATTTTTTTATTTTCATTATTTGGCATAAGGAGCTTCCCTCCGTCAAACTCGAATGAACCAATTCCCTCAATATGAAGCTTTCCTTTAAATAACGTTTTTACAAACCGAGCTACTTGAAGTGGTCGATAAGCCTTAAAATTTCTAAACATAGCCATTACCTCAATAATCCATATAAGGTTTTATTAATAGTCCATCAAAACATATTGTACATCGTCACTATGCCTTACCTAAAAAATGTCTTTGAGAGACATCGAATAACATTATAAGACACAGAACAGCGTACAACAAGTTAGGTTTCACATTTAATTAACAAATATCAATAATTACATATTACTGGTCGAATCGCTTTTTCTTTTTCTCTGCATTACACTATCCAAACTCATATCTAAGGATAACTATAATGAAAAAAGTAAAACTATTAGTACTCACAGCTTGCCTACTACCTTCCCTTTCTTTTGCTCACAACATAGTGCTAAATCAACCAGTACCATCAATCTCAGTAACCCAATATGGAGAGATTTTTTATGTTGATAATGCATTCCAATATAGCAAGTGGAATACAGACCAACTCAAAGGAAAAGTAAGAGTCCTGCAAGTTATTGCAGGCCGCAGTAGCGCTAAAGCAATGAATGCTGATCTTATGAGTGCCATTACGCTAGAAAAGTTCCCCGAAACAAAATATCAAACAACAACTATCATCAATCAAGACGATTCTATTTGGGGTACTGGTGGTTTTGTAAAATCTTCGGCTGAAGAAAGTAAAAAGGAATTCTCGTGGTCTTCTATGGTTCTTGATGAAAATGGTGCCGTAGCTAAAGCTTGGGATCTTAAAAAAGAAAATTCAACCATCATTGTTCAAGACCAACAAGGAAGCGTTCTTTTTGTTCAGGAAGGAAAGTTATCCGTTGATCAAATAAAGCAAGTGATCGACTTAATTCATAGTCAGCTTTAAATAAATGGCTTGCTTATAAATTGTTATATTATTACATTTACAACTCTAGATATCTTTAGGGCGGTATAATGCGATCGTATTTTTTTACTAAACAGCGCTGGTTGACTTGGAGTTTTGTTACTCTTTTAGTGCTGTTTGGTTTTCAAATTGCAAACCACCAAATAGATTCAAACATACAGCACCATGAAAATCACCATTGCCAATTATTTCACTCAATGGGTTCAGGCGTTCTTACTCATATTGTCTCTCTTCCAATTATTCCTCAACAAATCATATCTTCATTATTCTCTATTGTAGAAAATAATGACCCATCGTCTATTACCGTACACTCACGCGCTCCACCTTTTCTTATTTTTTAATTCAATAAATACATTAATTTATCACTCTTAAATAATAGGAAGCACATATGCTTATCTCTAATAAAAAAATGCTACTTAGTATCGCTATTTCTAGCTCTTTATTTTCAATTTCTTATGCTGCAAACGCTAATGACCACGACCATCATGATCACGGAAGTGAACATCGCCAACATGGAGCACATGTTCATGGTGTCATAGAGACTAATATTGCTCAAGATGGTGAACACCTACTATTTGAAATTACAGCTCCAGGTGCTGATGTTGTAGGTTTTGAGCATGCCCCTAAAAACGAAGAACAAAAACAAGTTCTTTCTCAAGCAGTAAAAACATTAAATAATCCAACCATGATTTTCACACTGCAAAAAGATGCGAAATGTACTTTAGAAGAGGTTCATGTTTCTCATAATCTAACTGACGATAACCACGACCACGACCACGACCACGACCAGCATGATGGTGAACACCATAAAGAACATAGCAAGCATGGCGAATTTAATGCCCAATATGAATACCATTGTGAAGCCATTTCACAACTAAATGAAATTGAAACTCAATGGTTTAAGCATTTTACTCATAGCCAAAAAATGACAGTTCAATATTTAGGTGACTCAGGGCAGAAAGCTACAACCCTCACTGCTGATGTACCGACTGTAAACTTATAAGCAGGCATGGCGGTGGTAACACCGCCATAATAATGATGAATATTATTGAATTATCAAATCTTACATTTTACTGGCCAAATCAAACAGAACGTACGCTGGACATTCCAATTTATCAACAAAATCAGGGGTCGAAAGTATTTATCAAAGGCCCTAGCGGCAGTGGTAAATCAACCTTACTTAGTCTACTTACTGGGATATTATCGCCAACGGAAGGGACCGTTATCATTAACGGTATAGACATCAATCAACTTACATCGAACCAAAGAGATCGATTTCGAGCTGACCATATTGGTTATATTTTCCAACAATTTAATCTTCTTCCTTATTTATCGGTTATTGATAACGTTATATTGCCGTATCAATTCTCCTCCAAAAAATCGTTATCAAAACAAGAACTCATTAATGAAGCGAAACGTCTTTTAACTACGCTTCAATTACCTTCTTCTCATTTTGATAAGCCAATAACCGACCTCAGTATTGGCCAACAACAACGAGTCGCAGCAGCAAGAGCCTTTATTGGAAAGCCAAAATTAATTATTGCGGATGAACCCACCTCAGCATTAGATCACGAAACTCGATTTGCCTTTATTCAGCTCTTAATGAATGAGTGTGAAGAAAGTGGCGCAAGCTTATTATTTGTCAGTCATGATCCTAGCTTAGAGTCCTTGTTTGACCACAGTATTGATTTGAGAGAACTGAATAACGTAGGAGATATCACATGATAGGTATCGCACAACTGGCTTGGAAAAGTTTAAAAAACCGCAAAACAACCGTAATTCTAACCATTGTAACTATCGCTATTTCTGTCATGTTATTGATGGGCGTTGAACGCATTAGAACACAAGCGAAAACAAGCTTTGCCAACACAATTTCCAATACAGATTTAATCGTTGGAGCACGCTCAGGACAAGTAAACCTCTTACTTTATTCTGTATTTAGAATCGGTAATGCAACCAACAATATTGACTGGAAAAGTTATCAAGAGATTAGCAATCAACGCTCTGTAAAATGGTCAATCCCTATTTCTCTTGGTGATTCACACAAAGGCTTTCGAGTCATGGGAACCAATCAAGATTACTTCCGGTTTTATCAATATGGAAAAAAACAACCGTTAGCTTTTAAAGAAGGTAAGCCTTTTACTCAATTATTCGATGTTGTCCTCGGTGCAGATGTTGCAAAAAAACTGAACTATCATCTTGGAGATAAATTAATTATAGCCCATGGAATTAGTGATAAATCATTCACTCGCCATGATAAATTACCCTTTACGGTGACTGGCATTTTAAAACCGACAGGAACTCCAGTAGATAAAACATTACATGTCTCACTTGGCGCAATAGAAGCAATACATGTCGGTTGGGAAAGTGGGGCTCATCTAGGCAATACGCCAGATGCAAAAATCTTAGAACAACATAAATTTGAACCAAAAGAAATCACAGCATTTATGCTTGGACTTAATTCAAAAATCCAGACTTTTGCCCTGCAACGCTATATCAATGACTACACAAAAGAACCACTAAGCGCCATCCTTCCAGGAATAGCCTTACATGAATTATGGGGAATGATGTCTGTAGCAGAACAAGCATTGCTTGCTGTTTCTATCTTTGTTGTTGTAGCAGGTTTAATGGGAATGCTAACCAGTTTATTGACGAGCTTACAAGAACGGCGTCGAGAGATGGCTATTCTAAGATCAATGGGAGCGCAACCTAAGCATATTTTCACTTTACTGGTTAGCGAAGCAATCGTCATCACCAGTTTTGGGATCATCGTAGGTCTTATAGGCTTATACCTATCATTAGCAATATTACAGCCTATAATTCAGCAATATTATGGCATAGCCCTTGAACTAACACTACCAACATTATATGAGTTAAAATTACTCGCTGTTGTTTTGTTATCTGGCTTTATTATTGGGGTAATTCCGGCTATTCAAGCTTATAAGAACTCACTCAGCGACGGCATGACCATTAGACTTTAAGAGGTATCCCATGAAGAACAAACTGCTCGCTTTTATCTTACTCATATTGCCATTATTCGCACACAGTGATGATGTATTAAAACTGGATTGGATCGATTTAATTCCACAGCAAGAACGTCACCAATTTGATTCCGTAGGTATGCCAAAAATAGACCATAATGGTGGTACCATGCAGCAATCACTTGTTGGTGGGGTTAGGCAAGAGTTAAACGGAAGTATGGTAAAAATCCCCGGCTTTGTTATTCCACTTGAAGGGGATGACAAAATGATTACCGAGTTCTTACTTGTCCCTTATTTTGGTGCTTGCATCCATGTTCCACCACCACCACCAAACCAGATCATCTACGTAAAATTTGAAAAAGGCGCTCCGATTCAACAACTATGGGATGTGATTTACATTGTTGGAAAGCTAAAGACTGAAACTATTAATAGTGAACTTGCAGAAACAGGCTATCTTATTGAAGGTGTTCGCTTAGAAGAATATGACGACGAATAAATAGCGGCAACATAATTGCAAACACTGGTTTATTTTAAATATCATACATAATGAGAAAGATAAATCAGTGTTATTGCGTAACCACTAGCTAAGGTAGCGCCAAGTAATATTTTTTTAAAACTTAATCCTTTCATAACTCTTCCTATCTAGCACAACTAATGAATCAATATTTTAACAAATATTTATCATTTAGCTACATTCCAAGTGGTTTTTTATAAGTATTTTCTAAATATTGCTCCGATATTAAAGTTTTTATTTCCTAATACCGATAATATAAAAATAGAACCATTTAGTGATTAAGGCTAAGCAATCCCATGAGCTCACAACAAAGTGTCATCACAAAAGATGAACAACCTAAAGAACAACAAACACATAAAAAAGAACACTATGTTGTTAGTAGTGCTCGGCGCCTAAAAGAAATCGCACTAAAACAAGGTTTAGCCGCTAAACTTCATCCACCAAAACCAGAAGAAACATTATTAAAACGTGCCCTATATAGAGAGAAGATCCTACGAGAACAACAGCAACAAAACTTAGAACAAATTATCAAGTTTGCTCACGATTATTGTAAAGATGAAACAGCCGGAGATCCTGATCCTGATTGGCTCCATCGATTCTTTGAAATGGCCCAAGACATTCATGATCCCTCAATGCAACGCTTATGGAGTCAAATTTTCAAACAAGAGGTAATAACTCCTGGTTCTACCTCAATGAAAGCATTAAAAGTATTAAAAGACATGACTCAACGTGAAGCTCAAACTTTTCAGCGTGCGGCATCATTAGCTTGTAGTTTTGGGCAAGACAATAGCAAAAAGCTTTTGTTAGGTTATAAGTGTGCAGGCACTTTATTCAATTTCTATAAAGCTGACGGCCCACAATTAGTTCACTTAGGTAACTATAAACTTCCCTATTCAAGCTTGTTATTATTAATTGAGCTCGGTTTATTACTTGGTACTGAACTTGAATCTGGTGAAATTGAATTTGAACCAGCACTGCCCCTTCAATATCAAGGAAAACAATTAGCAATAAAGCCAATGCAAAAAGGCTCTCGCCTTGTGTATTATCGCTTTAGCCCAACAGGTGCAGAACTGTGTAAATTATTAGGTAACAAACCCAACGAAAGTTATTACGATAATGTCATCGCTTTACTCAGCCAAAAGTTTATTGTGGAAACTGACGTAAAGAAAAGCATTTCAACCATGGCTTAAAAATAAGCGTCCAAACCTACCTCGATTTGGGCGCTTAAATATTATTCATTTTAAAGTTAAATAATCTCTCGAACTCTTAATTCATTTAGGCATTGTTCAACAAGCGCATCAATTGACTGACTACCAGCTGGTAAATCAATCTCAGGATTGAGCGGTTGTTGGTATTCTGAATCAATACCTGTGAAATGCTTTATCTCTCCCGCTCTTGCTTTCTTATATAACCCTTTCGGATCTCTTTTTTCGCACTCGCTCAATGATGTGTTTACAAATACTTCTAAGAACTCACTATTAGGTAATAAATTTCTCACCATTTCTCTTTCAGCTCTATGAGGTGAGATGAATGCACTTAATACAATTAGACCCGCATCTGCCATTAGTTTTGCTAGCTCACCAATACGTCGAATATTTTCTTGCCTATCATGATCCGAAAAGCCTAGATCCTGACATAAACCATGGCGAACATTATCACCATCCAACAAATAAGTATGATAGCCAAGCTCAGCAAGTTTAATTTCTAATGCACCAGCAATGGTTGACTTTCCTGCTCCAGACAACCCAGTAAACCATAGCACTGCAGGTTTTTGTTTCTTTAGTATCGAACGAGTTTCTTTCGTTACTAGATGTTGATGCCAAACTATATTTTCATTTTTAACAACGTCTTTAACTGTCATGTTTCGTCCTTGAATTAAAATGGGAAAAAATAAGGGATTAGCGTCAATACCAATATCGAATAAATAATCGACATAGGCAATCCCACTTTTACGTAATCAAGTAGCGTGTAGTTACCCACACTAAATACTAATAAATTAGTTTGATAACCATAGGGAGAAATAAAACTCGCACTGGCTCCAAAAAGAACCGCCATAATAAATGGCATAGGATCAACGCCATAGCCAAGCGCCATACTATAGCCAATAGGAAAAGCGAGAGCCGCTGCTGCATTATTGGTAATTAATTCCGTTAATACGAGAGTAATCAAATAGACAGCAATTAACGCCCCCATCACTCCCCATCCATTAAACAATGTGATAAACATATCGCCAAGCTGAACTGACAACCCTGATGACAACATCAATTGAGCGATTGATAATGCGGCGCCAACAATGACAACGATATCAATGGGAAATCGACGACGTAACTCACCAACATTAATCACCCCTAACGCCAAAAGAGCCAACAAATAAACAGACAACCCCTTAATAATTGGAAATATATCTAACAACTCAGCGGCAACAACTCCTGCAAACCCTAATAAAACTAAAGCGCTTTTATCTCCATCTAGTTTTGCTGCTGAATCTAAATCACTGATAATGACAAACTCTCGCTTAAGCTGCTGTTTACTTTGTTCAAAATTTTTACCTGGCACTAAGACTAACGTATCGCCAGCTTGCAATTCAATTTTCCCCAAGCCACCTTCAAGGCGTTCGTGCCCACGTCGAATAGCTACGACTACTGCATCAAACCGATCTCTAAATTGTGACGATTTAATGCTCTTCCCGCGAATAGAAGCTGACTGGCTTACCACGACTTCAATTAAATTTTGCCCATTTAAATGATGTTGACCAAAAAGTGTTAACCCATTTATTTCTTGCAACGTAGTAACGCTTTCAATATCACCACAAAAAAGCAGTCGGTCTCCTGCAAGCAGCACCATTTCAGGATCAACTGATGCAATGGTTTTTCCTTCTCTTATCACTTCAGCTAAAAATAGTTTTCGTAAGGCTCTCAAATTATTTTCTGCAATCGATTTACCAACCAATGAAGAACCACCTTCAACCCTCGCCTCTAAAAAATAAGGTAATTCATCATTACTACCTTCATCGTATGCCGGTAATAAATAACTCAATGGAATTAAAATTAATAACCCACCAAACAATACCGCCAGTCCAATTGCGGTTGGAGCAAAGAAACTCAAACTTGGTAAGCCAGCATCTTCAACAAAACTATTAATAATAAGGTTGGTTGATGTGCCAATTAGGGTCAGTGTTCCACCTAAAATAGCAGCATAAGAAAGAGGAATAAGAAGACGGGATGGTGCATGACGTTGATTACGTTTTATTGCACCAATTAAAGAAACCACTACCGCGGTATTATTAGTGAAAGAAGAAAGGACAGCCGTCGATAGACCTAATTTGCCTACCACACTCCCTAGCCTTCCTTCTGAAATATAACGCCCTACCCAACTGATAAGACGTGTTTTTTCTAAAGCACAAGAACTCAGGATCAATAGCACTAATGTCAATAATGACGAATTAGTAAAGTTTTTTGCCAAGCTAGGTAAATCAAGCATCCCTACCATAAAAGCAATAAACGCCGAGCCCGCAAAAATCACACTAGGTTTTAATTTACTCGCTAATAAACTAACGATAATAAATGCCAACAATGCTAGAACGAATCCTTGCTCCCATGCCATAAAATATTCCTTTTTAAGCGATTAACTTAACAGCTTAGAAATATCTTGTGCTCCCCAATGAGGGAAATGTTTACGAATTAACGCATTTAACTCCACCTCAAACGCACTGACATTATCATTAATAGGTTTCACATCACTCAGTTCAGAAAGGTTTTGGATCATCCCAGCCCCTACCGTTACATTCGTTAAGCGATCAATAAAAATGAAACCACCAGTATCTGCACAATCTTGGTAGCGATCTAAACTTACCGTCTCAGTTAGTGATACATCACATAAGCCAATACCATTTAATGGTAGCTCTGTGGCATCAAACGTATCTAAGCTATTAATGTTCACTTGGTGATGAATGGCATCAATTTGACCT
Source organism: Aliivibrio thorii (assembly GCF_057368585.1). Classification (NCBI taxonomy): domain Bacteria; kingdom Pseudomonadati; phylum Pseudomonadota; class Gammaproteobacteria; order Vibrionales; family Vibrionaceae; genus Aliivibrio; species Aliivibrio thorii. The sequence continues at coordinate 2,699,319 of NZ_CM170654.1, forward strand.
ACCGTTTTCTTACCCGCAATTTTGATATCGTATTGACGACCAGGTTGTAAACCTTTTTCTGTCATCCATACAATTTCAGCTTTAAATTGATCTGTCGCCTGTAGATTTGTATTCGATTTAACTAACAAGTCACCACGGCTAATATCAATTTCATCTTCCAACGTTAATGTCACTGCTTGGCCAGCTTGTGCCGAAGGTAAGTCACCATCAAACGTTACGATACGAGCTACTTTTGATTTTTTTTCCGACGGCAAAGCAACGATCTCGTCCCCAACAGCAATCCCTCCAGAAGAAACGGTGCCAGCAAAACCACGAAAGTCTAAATTAGGACGATTCACATACTGCACTGGGAATCTAAATTCGCCATTACCTCGATCAGCATCAATATCAATATTCTCAAGAACCTCTAATAACGGAGCGCCTTGATACCAAGCTAAGGCTTCGCTAGGGTTAACAACGTTATCACCTTCTAATGCAGATAACGGTAAAATAGAAATTTCTAGATTAGGGTTATTCAGCTTTTTCGAAAACATTAAGTATTCTTCTTTAATCTCTTCAAAACGAGATTCAGAATAATCAACTAAATCCATTTTATTTACCGCTACAACAAAATGACGGATACCTAAAAGATTCGCGATATAAGAATGACGACGAGTTTGATCAAGCACACCTTTACGTGCATCAATCAAAATAACAGCAACATTACAAGTTGATGCTCCTGTTGCCATATTACGAGTGTACTGCTCATGTCCCGGAGTATCAGCAATAATAAACTTACGCTTTTGAGTTGAGAAATAACGATAAGCAACATCAATCGTGATCCCTTGTTCACGCTCAGCTTGTAAGCCATCAACCAACAAAGCTAAATCAGGGCGATCGCCCGTTGTCCCCACTCGCTGACTATCGGCATGAACCGCATCGAGTTGATCTGCATAAATTTGCTTTGAATCATGTAGCAATCGGCCTATGAGGGTACTTTTACCATCATCTACCGAACCACACGTTAAAAATCGAAGTAATGATTTGTATTGATGTTCTTTCAAATAAGCTTCAATACCAAGCTCTTCCAGTTGTTGCTCTACTGCACTATTCATAATTTAACCCTTCCTTAGATGCCTGATATTAAAAGTAACCCTGACGTTTTTTCAGCTCCATCGACCCCGATGAATCATGATCTATCGCCCGTCCTTGACGCTCACTAGAGGTCGCGACTAGCATCTCTTCAATAATTTCAGGCAAGGTATTAGCGGTAGATTCCACAGCTCCTGTCAATGGGTAACAACCTAAGGTTCTAAAGCGAATATCTTTATGTTGAATCTCTTCACCCTCCTCTAACTCTAAACGCTCATCATCTACCATGATCAACATGCCATCACGCTCAACAACTGGGCGTTTTTCAGATAAATAAAGTGGAACGATTTCAATGTTCTCTAAGTAGATATATTGCCAGATATCAAGCTCAGTCCAATTTGATAATGGGAATACTCGAATACTCTCCCCTTTATTCACTTGGCCGTTATAAGTATTCCATAATTCTGGACGTTGATTTTTCGGATCCCACGTATGATTTTTATCTCGGAAAGAATATACACGTTCTTTTGCTCGAGACTTTTCTTCATCACGACGAGCCCCACCAAATGCAGCATCAAAGCCGTATTTATTAAGCGCTTGTTTTAGCCCTTGAGTTTTCATGATGTCGGTATGCTTTGATGACCCATGAACAAATGGGTTAATTCCCATTTCCATGCCTTCAGGGTTTTTGTGTACTAATAGATCAAAACCATACTTTTGTGCGGTCTTCTCGCGAAACTCAATCATCTCTTTAAATTTCCAATCCGTATCAACATGAAGAAGTGGGAATGGAATTTTTCCTGGATAGAAAGCTTTACGAGCAAGATGCAACATTACTGAAGAATCTTTACCAATCGAATACATCATGACTGGATTATCAAACTCAGCAGCCACTTCACGAATAATGTGAATACTTTCGGCTTCTAGTTGTTGTAGGTGAGTTAGTCTTTGTGCGTACATGTGTTTTGTCCTTTAGGCTAAATTTGGTAATGGCACCTATTATCGAAATTGATTGTGTCTTGGTTGCATCAATTCTCTTTTCCATTAGGTGGCTATTTTTCATTCCAATAGAAGCACTATAGACGGGTTACTTTATTACCTGAAATTCGAAAATTTCATTTTTTATTCGATTTAATGCTAACGATTGCGAATAAAAAGGTTTCATTTAAAAAATCGTAAATTAAAAGCAGAAGATGAATTTATAGTTAAGCTGTGATCTAGTTACCGTAAAGCACACGGGAACGAGATCAGCAGCACACATTGAGAGATCGATTACATTTATAACATTATCAATCTGTTATCTTATTTGCGCTTTTATGATTATCACCCTTGGAGAACACCATGAAACTCTCTGCTAAACCTGTTTCACTTGCTGTATTAGCTGGCTTAGGCTTACTCACAATTTCTGGCTGCACACCGTCACCAGTAGATACAAACGAAGTGATTAAATTGCGTGTTGTAGAAACAACAGATATCCATACCAATCTAATGGATTACGATTACTACAAAGATAAACCCTCTCAAAAAATTGGTTTAGCACGTACAGCGACACTAGTAAAAGAAGCTCGCGGCGAAGTGATAAACAGTGTTCTTGTTGATAACGGTGATTTACTGCAGGGTAGTCCAATGGGTGACTATATGGCAGATAAGGGCTTGGAAGCTGGTGAAGTTCACCCTGCTTACAAAGCAATGAACCAATTAGATTACGATGCGGGCAACATCGGTAACCATGAATTCAATTACGGTTTAGATTTCTTAGCGGAATCTATCAATGACGCCGATTTCCCTTATATCAGCGCTAATGTTTATGACGCAAAAACAAAAGAACATTATTTCAAGCCTTATGTAATTAAAACTCACGTGTTTAAAGACACTGCGGGTGTAGAGCATGAAATTAAGGTTGGTTATATCGGTTTTGTCCCGCCACAAATTATGGTGTGGGATAAGAAAAACCTTGAAGGAAAAGTATTCGCTCGTGATATCAAAGAAACAGCGGAAGAACTGATCCCACAAATGAAGAAAGAAGGTGCAGACGTAATCGTTGCTATTCCTCATTCTGGTGTCTCAACAGACCCATACAAACAAGGTGAAGAAAACTCTACTTACTTCCTTTCAGAAGTAGATGGTATTGATGCCATTGCTTTTGGTCACTCTCATGCAGTTTTCCCTGGTAAAGGGTTTGACAACCTACAAGGTATCGATAATGAAAACGGTACGATGAATGGCGTAGCAGCAGTAATGCCGGGACGTTGGGGTAGCCACGTCGGTGTGATGGATTTAACACTTAAACAGAAAGATGGTAAATGGTCGGTTGTTAACGGAGAGTCGGAAGCTCGCCCTATCTTTGATAAAGAAAATAACAAATCATTAGCTGCTGCAGATAAAGGGATTGTAAACGCATTAAAAGCAGATCATAAAGGCACTCGTGATTTTGTTAACCAACCGATTGGTAAAGCTGACGATGTTATGTATAGCTTCTTAGCATTAGTGCAAGATGACCCTACTGTTCAAATCGTGAACCTAGCGCAAAACGATTACGTAGAACGTTTCATCCAAGGTGATCCTGATCTAGATGGCATGCCTGTACTTTCTGCTGCTGCTCCATTTAAAGCAGGCGGTCGTGGAAATGACCCAACAAACTTCACCGAAGTTGAATCGGGCCAATTAACGTTCCGTAATGCGGCTGATTTATACCTATATCCTAATACGCTAGTTGCGATGAAGGTAACAGGTAAAGAAGTGAAAGAATGGCTTGAGTGTTCTGCTGGTCAATTCCAACAAATCGACACCAATAGTACAGCACCTCAACAGTTAATTAATTGGGATGGCTTCCGTACTTATAACTTTGATGTCATTGATGGCGTTAACTATCAAATTGATATTACTCAACCAGCAAAATATGATGGCGACTGTAACGTAATTAACGAAGATTCTGAACGTATTGTCGGTTTAACTTATCAAGGCAAACCGATTAATGCGAAACAAGATTTCCTTATCGCAACTAATAACTACCGAGCTTACAGCAATAAGTTCCCAGGTACTGGCACTGATTTTATCGCGTTTGATTCGCCAGATGAAAACCGTACCGTTCTTTCTAACTACATAACACGAGTAAGCAAAGAAGAGGGACAAGTTAAGCCATCAGCAGATAACAACTGGTCTTTTGCTCCAATTGAAGGTGGAGAAAAACTGGACATCCGCTTTGAAACATCACCAACAGAAAAAGCAGCTCAATTCATTAAAAATAAGGGTCAATACCCAATGAAAAAAGTCGCAACTGATGATGTTGGTTTTGCGGTATACCAAATTGATTTAGCAAAATAAATAGAATCTAAATTTTCTACAACACAAATAGCATGGTGATTTCATCGTGCTATTTTTTATCTGTATACTAAAGTTTGCCTTAACAAAAAGAAATGTCTTCTAATAAAAAATACACTAAAAGTACTTAACTATGAATGATCTTTTTACAGCTCAACTTGAATCTTACGGATTTACTTCTCAAGAAGTTACTCAATTAATTAAATTAAGTGAGCTAAAAGTTCTTCCAGCTAAATCCATACTCATTAACCAAAATAGTACTACTAGTAAGTTTTATTTTCTTATAGATGGATTTTGTCACTCTTGCTACCTCACAGAACAAGGTAAGCAGTTTAGTAAAGAGTTTTATTGGAAAGGCGATTGGGTGGTTGGATTTGAAGAATTATTAGATCAAATCCCATCCCCCTATACTCTTGAGACAATTACTCCAACCACATTAATAGCATTGCCTATCACACTACTAAATCAATGGCGAAAAAACGCTAACCTTCTTTACATCAAACTACTAGAAACTCAATTAGTATATAAAGAAAGAAAAGAACGTTTTATGTTACTTAACTCACCTCAATCGCGTTATGAGATTTTCTGTAACAATTACCCTAACCTTCGAGCACAGTTAAGTGACTATCAAGTAGCTGCTTATCTTGGCATCACCCACATCAGTTTAAGTCGAATTAAAAATAGAATTAAAAAGTTAACATAAGTTAATGCCTAAACATTCTGAAATCGGTATCTTTATGATCTTCTTTCTTCATCGAGATAACGTCTATGATTCATTGGAAAAAAATTAAATTTAACCACTTAACTACCGCTCAATTATATGAACTACTTCGTTTGAGAGTCGATGTTTTTGTCGTAGAACAAACCTGCCCATACCCTGAATTAGATGGTAAAGACTGTCATGATGGGGTTTATCATTTAATTGGTACTAAAAATAATGAAATAGTGGCCTGTGCTCGATTATTACCAAGTGGCGTCAGTTATAACAACGTAAGTATTGGTCGTGTCGCAACAAAAGAAACAGCAAGAGGTAATGGCCTAGGGCACGACCTTCTGTCTCAAGCTTTACTTAGTTGTGAAGAATTATGGCCGGGTAAAACTATTGATATTGGAGCTCAAGAACATTTAACTCACTTTTATCAAAAACATGGGTTTAACGTGATCTCTGATATGTATCTTGAAGATGATATTCCTCATGTCGATATGCGATTGACGAAGTAATACAATAATGAAGCCTACGATTACACCAGTCAATCTTGCTATTACCTTACTTATATTAGGAAATTTCCTGGCATCGCTATCTGATGTGGCGGTAAAAGTTCTTGATGGTGGAGTCTCACCTTTTCAATATATTTTCCTACGCCAGTTAGTCTCTATCGCTCTTCTTTTTCCATTTTGGATACGCCAACCATCAAGACTAAGGAGTTTGAGCAATCCCAAAATAACTGTTTTAAGAGCTCATATTCTTTTAATTGGCAGTTGCTGTATGGTGGTATCAATCACCTATTTAACACTTGCTACAGCCAATGCTGTTTTTTACACAGCGCCACTATTAATGATCCCTCTTTCAATACTATTGCTTAATGAAAGGCCATCAACAAAAAAGGTGTTGCAAACGGTTATTGGATTTATTGGTGTTCTAATTATTCTTCGCCCTTCTCAGTTTCATTGGGCGGCTATTTTTGCTCTGGGAACCGCAACAACATTAGCACTGTACAATCTGTTAGTTAGAAAAATTCCCAATGACCAATCCGTTATTACTACATTGTTTTGGACAACCTGTTTATCTCTACCCGTCTCTGGAAGTCTAGCTTGGTTTTATTGGGAGCCCTTAAATTATAAAGAAGTACTTTGGATTGCATTAAGCGCCGCTTTTATTATTAGCTATAACGGCCTAGCAACCATGGCATATAAAAAAGCACCAGCAACTCAGGTTTCTTTAGCAGAATATTCAGGACTTATATTTGTAGTTTTATTTGGAATAATTTGGTTTGATGAAGTTCCAGACAGTTTAACTCTAATTGGAATCGGACTAATTATTTTTCCTCTTATGCCCAAAAGATGGCTTAAGCGCATAAAAGGAAAAAGAGAGCTTTAATCGAAGGGCGTTGATGAAAGACTATTTACTGCGCCCAAAGTTTCCATCAGACATTCTAAAGAACATAATAGCTTCACCTTGACGCTCAATCTGAACAATATCTAATTCGCCTTTTGTATTTAATTTAAAACGAAAAAGCTGGCCTTTTTTAACATTACTTAATGGCTTATCAGCGCCTTCAATTTTGACAACTTTATTTAATTCAGTCAGTGATAAATTATTTTTCCTAAACACTTGGTATAGTGTGTCACCTTCTTGAATTTTGTAATCATGCCATTTTTCAGCGTTTTGTTCTGGTTGTGATATTGATGTATCTGCTGTTTTTTCTATCGACCTCACTTCCCTTTTTTCTTGCTCAATTTCATAAGATGAAGGCGCATTTCTAAGCTCGGTTTCTTGCTCGCTTAATCCTTCTAAGTCCAAGCTAATGCTTTGTCTTTCCATTTCAGGTGCAGGGACCACTGTAGACTGAATACTTTCCCCCTCTTCTTTCGCACCTCTTGGTAATAAGAACAAAACACAAGTAACAGGTACTAAGATTCGTAATGCTTTTCTATGAAATGCAGGTAGACGTAACCAGTAAGGTGATACTCTCTCAATCAAAGGGACGCATTTTTTCTTAAACACAGTAAACTGTTCTGCAAAATCTGGACGCTTTATGTTCATTTTCTTTTTTTTATTCATGCCATCGCCTCATGCGAAACTGGTGAGCTCACGTTTTATTCTAATATCAGAGTACAAAGAAGTACAAAAGTTTACCTTAAGCTTAGATCTCTGTATCCTTTACTCTTTCGTTTATAACATATAAAGAAAGAGAGACAGCATGTCTGAAGTTAAATTAGAAACAGTAGAGCAAAGAGCAAGCTACGGTATTGGTCTTCAAATGGGCCAACAACTTGTACAATCTGGTCTTGAAGGCCTAAACGTTGCAGCTATCGCTAAAGGCATCGCAACTTCACTAACTGGCGACATGCCAGAAATTGAAGTTGACGCTATCAACGAAGCGCTTCAAGCACTTCACATGCGTGCTGAAGAAGCTCGTGCTGAAGCATCTAAAGCAGCAGCTGCTGATGGCGAAGCTTTCCTAGCTGATAACGCTCTTCGTTCAGAAGTAACTGTACTTGAATCAGGTCTTCAATATGAAGTACTAACTGCAGGTACTGGTGAGATTCCAACTTCTGATAAAACAGTACGTGTTCATTACCACGGTATGCTAACTGACGGTACAGTATTTGACAGCTCTGTTGAGCGTGGTCAACCTGCTGAATTCCCAGTAACTGGCGTTATTGCTGGTTGGGTTGAAGCTCTTCAACTAATGCCTGTAGGTTCTAAGTGGAAACTAGCTATTCCACAAAACCTAGCATACGGTGAGCGTGGCGCTGGCGCTGCAATCCCTCCATATGCTGCTCTAGTATTTGAAGTTGAACTACTAGAAATCGTTTAATCTTTCTCAAAAAAGATTAAAAATAAAATAAGAAAGCGATGCCTATGGGCATCGCTTTTTTTTCTGTCATACTCTAATGGTATGTTATAAAAACAAAACAATAATGTTAAAAGGAAATGACAATGAAAAAAATACTTATTTTATCTACACTCGCACTATCATTAACAGCTGCTGCACCTGCTAACGCTTTTTTATCTAGCCTTTTTGGTGGAGATGATGATGTGAAAAAAGAAGAAGCTACGGCTTCAAATCCATTAGTGGGGATGCTAACAGAAAACTTAGGTATCTCAGCCGATCAAGCCGCGGGTGGTGCAGGCGCGTTACTCGCAATGGCTGGTAATGGATTATCAAGCTCTGAAAGCTCTGAGCTTAATAGCATGGTTCCTGGCCTTGAATCTCTAACTGGAGCAATCCCTGGTGGATTGGGCAGCATGATTTCAAACATGGACAGTGTTAAAACTGCATTTTCTGCTCTAGGTCTAGACCCTGCCCTTATCTCACAATTCACACCTTTAATTACGCAATACTTAACATCTCAAGATGCAAGCTCAGGTCTACTAGATTCGTTAACCTCATTGTGGAAATAATCATTTTTTACCGTAAATAAAAAAGACAGCGATTTTACTCGCTGTCTTTTTATTTATTAATTGTAGTACTATTAGAATTAAATACCAGAACCTTCAGCTTCTGCATCATCTTCATGTAAACCACATTCACGTTTTAACCCAAAAAATCGAGTATCTTCCTCTTTCATTCCTGGAGCCCATTTTTGAGTGGTATGTGTATCACCGACAGATAAATACCCCTCCTCTCTCAATGGATGATAAGGCAATTCTTTCTCTTCTAGATAATAATGTACGTCTTTATTACTCCAGTCGATCACAGGTAAAAACTTAAATACTCCATTTTGAATACTTAAAATCGGTAAATGCGAACGAGAAGAAGATTGATCGCGTCGTAGACCAGAAAACCAAATACTCACTTCTAGTTGATCTAATGCTCTTCTCATTGGCTGAACTTTATTTAAGCGATTATATTGTTTTAGCCCCTCAACGCCTTGTTCCCATAATTTACCGTAACGAGCTTCTTGCCACATAGGGCTTTCATCAGCAGAAAATATCTGTAAATTTAAACTCAGCCGTTTTGTTAACTCATCTATAAATTGATACGTTTCAGGAAAAAGGTAACCCGTATCGGTTAAAATTACCGGAGTATCAGACTTAATCTCCGTAACTAATTGCAACATAACCGCAGCCTGAATCCCAAAGCTTGAAGAAACCGCAGGCTTACCCTCTAAGTTATCTAAAGCCCAAGAAACTCGCTCTTGAGCCGTTAGTTTTTCAAGCTCGGTATTAATTTCAGCTAAACGTAAAATTTGCTCAACTTTATTTAATGACAGCAGCTCTGACAGTTGCAATTTAGGCATAAAAGTCCCTTTTTGATACTTTCACTTCATCTACGATTCCAGCTCTAATGGTAAAATCACCAAAGCCTTCATTACCTTTACGCTCAGTTGCCCAACGACCAACAAGTTCATCTATCTCAGATAAAATCTGACGATCTGTAATGTTTTCTTTATACATTTTAGGGACACGAGTACCACTACGATTACCACCTAAATGGAAGTTATAACGACCAGGCGCTTTACCTACTAAACCTATTTCAGCAAGCATTGCACGGCCACAACCATTTGGACATCCCGTGACACGGAAAATAATATTGTCTTCTTCTGGCAAGTTATGCTTTTTCAGCACACCTTCAATCTCAGTAACAAATTCAGGCAAGAAACGTTCAGCCTCAGCCATCGCTAATGGACAAGTAGGAAACGCCACACACGCCATTGAGTTTTTACGCTGCTCTGAATGCCCATCATCAATTAAGCCATGCTCACGAGCAATTTGCTCTATCTGATCTTTTTGCTCCGCAGGTACACCTGCAACAATTAAATTCTGGTTGGCAGTCATTCTAAAATCGCCTTGGTGGATCTTAGCTATTTCAGCAACTCCTGTTTTTAGTGGTTTTCCCGGATAATCTAATAAACGACCATTCTCAATAAATAATGCTAAATGATGCTTACCATCAATGCCTTCAACCCAACCAATTCGATCACCACGTTCCGTAAGCTCATAAGGGCGGCTTGCTTCAAATTGAATACCTGCACGTTTTTCAACTTCCGCTTTAAATACATCAACACCTACACGATCTAACGTATATTTTGTTTTTGCATTTTTACGATTTGAACGGTTACCCCAATCACGCTGAGTTGTCACAACTGCTGCAGCTACCTCTAATGTTTTCTCTAATGGTATAAAACCAAAATCATCTGCTTTACGTGGGTAAGTTGCAGTGTCGCCATGGGTCATTGCAAGGCCACCACCCACAAGAACATTAAAACCAATCAACTTTCCATTATCAGCAATGGCAATGAAGTTGAGATCATTTGCATGCACATCGACATCATTTTGCGGTGGGATCACAACCGTTGTTTTAAATTTACGAGGAAGATAGTTACTGCCTAAAATTGGCTCTTCATCAGTCGTTTCTAATTTTTCACCATCCAACCAAATCTCAGCATAAGCACGCGTTTTTGGTAGCAAGTGTTCACTGATTTTTTTCGCCCACTCGTACGCTTCTTGATGTAATTCAGATTCAACAGGGTTAGTCGTACACAGCACATTTCGATTTACATCACCTGCTGTGGCAATCGAATCAATACCGATACTATTAAGCGTTTGATGCATTAATTTAATGTTTGGTTTTAGAACACCGTGAAATTGAAACGTTTGACGAGTGGTTAAACGTAAACTGCCATAAGAGGTATTTTCTTCTGCAAACTTATCAATCGCCAACCACTGCTTTGGTGTAATGATTCCACCAGGCATACGCGCACGAAGCATTACGTTATGCAGAGGTTCTAATTTCTGTTTCGCACGCTCAGCTCGAATATCTCTATCATCTTGTTGATACATGCCGTGAAAACGGATCAACTGGAAGTTATCTTTGGTAAAACCGCCCGTAATGCGATCTTGAAGATCCTCCACGATCGTGCCTCTAAGATTCTTACTTTCACGCTTTAGGCGTTCGTTATCCGCTAATGGGCCAAGTTCAGTGCCTGATAAGATTGTTTTTACTGCAATTTGTTCGCTCATTAGTACACATCCCTTTGGTAACGTTTCGCCTTACGCAGATCATTCACAAACTGTTCTGCTTCTTCTCTGTTCTTCTTGCCTTGCTGTTCAACAATGGTAATTAACGCGTCATGTACATCTTTTGCCATGCGAGTTGCATCACCACACAGGTAAATATAAGCGCCATCTTGTAGCCACTGCCACACTTGTGCTGAATGCTCTAAGATACGATGCTGTACATAGACTTTTTCTTGTTGATCACGGCTGAATGCGACATCCAATTGATTTACAACGCCCGACTTAAGGTATTTTTGCCATTCAACTTGGTATAAGAAATCTTGTGTGAAGGTTCTATCACCAAAGAATAGCCAGTTTTTACCTTTTGCATCACGGTTGTCACGCTCTTGCACAAATGAGCGGAATGGTGCGATACCCGTACCAGGACCAATCATGATCACAGGAGCATTATCATCTTGAGGGAGTTTGAAGTTATTGTTATGTTCAATAAATACTTTTACTTCATCACCTTCTTCTAGACGATGAGATAGGAAACTAGAAGCACCACCAAATCGAGTGTCATCACCTTGTTGGTATTCAACAACAGCAACCGTTAGATGAACTTCTTCATCCACTTCTGTTTGGCTTGAAGCAATAGAATATAAACGAGGTGTTAGGCGGCGAAGTAAACCAACTAATTGGTCTGCCGTTAATTTGGTTTTCTTTTCTGATAGCAGGTCAATAACTTGAGTGTTAGCTGCATAATGACGTAATTTATCTTTATCTTGTGCCAATTTTTCTAGTTTTTTACTGCCTGATAACTCTGAAAATTTAGCCACTTGCTGTGGGTTTGATGAGGTAATTTCATATTTCTCAACTAACGCTTTTTGTAGAGAGATTGACTCTCCATCCACATCAACTTGCTCTTCACCAGTAAGGCTTACTTGTTTTAAGATAGCAGCAGCTAACTCTGAACTATTTTCAAACCAAACACCAAGTGCGTCACCCGGTTGATAAGTTAAGCCTGAATCTTCCAAATCAATTTCAATGTGACGAACATCTTTGCCTGAATCTCGGCCCGTTATTTTTTGGCTTGCTAATAACGTTGCCGTATAAGGGTTTTGTTTTGAATATTGAGATTGACTATGCGCGGCTTGACCCACAGGTAATTGCACTACCTGCCCATTTTTAGCATCATCACCGGTTGATAAGGTTTCTTTTACTTTCTCTAACGCTTGCTTGCGCCATTCAACCGCTGGAGCTTCATAATCAACATCAAGATCAATACGCTCAATAAATGGCGTCGCGCCTTTCTTAGATAAGTACTCATCAAAGTCTTTACCTGTTTGGCAGAAGAACTCGTAGCTCGAATCCCCCAAACCAATCACTGCGTATTTTAAGTTATCTAATTTTGGTGCTTTTTTAGATTGAAGAAATTCATGCAATTCAATGGCATTATCTGGCGCTTCACCTTCACCATTAGTCGATGCAACAATAATAACGTGAGTTTCTTTGGCAAGATTTTTACCTTTATAATCACTCGCATCAAACAGCTCAACACTAATTCCAGAAGCAGACGCTTCTTCTTTTAGTGCTTCAGCCACACCTTTAGCATTTCCTGTTTGGGAAGCATAGATAATCGACAGTTTGCCTGCCGGTTCATTTGATACCGCAGGTGCGGCTTGGTTGATTGGTTGTGCAGCACCAGAAGTTTGGCTTACCCCCCAAAAATAACCACTTACCCAAGCAAGTTGTTGTGGAGATAATTCTGAAGCAGCTAGCTGTAATTGACCTATTTGTTGGTCATTAAGTGGGCTAGCGAGTGCGGAGAGTTCCTTTAATAACATGACGACATCCCTATTCATTGCGTCATATTAGATTAGCGACTCTTTTCTATAACAAGAAAGAATAGATAGGTATGTTTTATAACTTTTTGGAAGAAAGAAAAGTTTGCGTTACGTAATTTATACTGAAAATAAACTAATCATTGATCCTGACTTGACTAAATCCAACCGCTAACGCACTCTTTGAGGCAGACTCTAAATCCCTGTATTTCATTTCCCCACCTTTAAAATCCGTAAGTAAAACAAGGCCTCCACGTACATGGCGAAATTCTACAATCCAAGAATCTTCAACCATGACAGGTTCGATTACTGCTTCAACTAATTGATCTTCTTGGTACATCAATTTTAATTCACTTAATGTCGTCATAACTGCATCCTTACCAAATATGAATATCATAGTAATATCCATTCTATAAGCATGGGCAATAAACTGAAATTGAGCAAATTTAAAATAAAAAAATAGCGACCCAGTCACCTGAATCGCTATTTTTAATACTCTTGCTGTCTCTGATTAGAAATCAAATGACAAGCCACCAAACCAACCATCGACCATGACATTAGCTTGGTCGCTATCAAAACCTTCAAAATACCCAAACTCATGATCCATCACGCGATAACCGACTTTAAACTCAACATCAACGGCATCAACAGGAAGAATGTATTTAACCCCTGCTTGGCCATCCATAGTGCGAGTATCACTGCTGCTACCAAAATCATACTGACCGAAGATGTGGAAGTTAGTGTCAGGAATATGCATAGACGCATCGGCATACATGTTTAATGCAGTTTCATCAAAACTTTGATTTGCTAGTTTATTAGGGTCAACAGAGCCCCCTTTATTAAACTCACCATTAGCGAACTGCATTAATGTTAAGCCCACATCAAACTGAAGGCCATTAGTGTCTAATAATTTGTAGTAACCAGTATAATCAATTTGGTCGTATTCAAAACGATCGGCTTTGACCGGTGTGTAACGTACTTTTAAGTTAGGAAGGTATGGATATGGGTGCTCAAACGCAATTGAAAATGCTTGAGAAGCATCGACATCATTATCGCGAACCGCTCCATCTTTAGACCCCACTTTTCCATCAGGGAACCACGCATCAATTGCCACTTTTGTTGTAAACTCCTTTTCTGTCGAGTGTGCAGGAGCTGCCAATACTAAGGCAGCAGAAGCAACAACAGTGGCGAGGGATAATTTGTTCATGCGTAGTCTCCATTTGAAACGCTATTTGGTTCATATTTGGTCATAATAAACGATTTGGTTTATTTATGTACTCTTCTTTTTTATATAACTAATCTATCAACGGTAATAGGTAAGAGGTTATACATCTAATTCTGCTGGGATCTTAGCTAAAGCAGTTTGAACAACTTCAATTCCCGAACCTGGCTTATGAGCATTTTCACTAATGTAGCGACGCCATTGACGAGCACCTGGCATACTTTGGAATAAACCCAGCATATGACGAGTAATATGACCAAGGTGTGCACCATTTTCTAATTGGCGTTCAATATATGGGTACATTGCCTCTACAATTTCACGACGCTTTTTAATTGGTTTATCACTACCAAATAATTGTTGATCGACTTCTGCTAATAAATATGGGCTCTGATACGCTTCACGACCAACCATTACACCATCTAAATGTGCTAAATGCTCTTTCGCTTCTTCGAGGGTTTTAATCCCACCATTTACAGCAACAACCAATTGAGGGAAATCTTTTTTGATCTGATATGCTCTTGGGTAATCAAGCGGTGGAATTTCGCGGTTTTCTTTAGGGCTCAACCCACTTAACCATGCCTTACGAGCATGAATAGTAAATTGATCACACCCACCTTGTTCGTGAACAACAGAAACAAAGCGAGTTAAAAATTCATAGCTATCTTGATCATCAATACCTATACGAGTTTTAACGGTTACAGGGATATCAACAACCGCTTTCATCTCTGCAATACATTCGGCAACTAATTCTGGCTCAGACATTAAACAAGCACCAAAACGACCATTTTGCACACGATCTGATGGACAACCTACATTTAAGTTAATTTCATCATAGCCGCGATCAGCCGCTAATTTCGCACAATGAGCTAAATCTTTAACGTTCGAACCACCTAGTTGTAATGCAACTGGATGCTCCTCTTCATTGTAAGCAAGGAAATCTCCCTTACCATGAATGATCGCACCCGTCGTTACCATCTCTGTATATAACAAAGCATGTTCTGATAGTTGACGGTGAAAATAGCGACAATGACGGTCAGTCCAATCAAGCATAGGGGCAACGGAAAAGCGTTGTAGTGGATATTTATTGGTGTTCTCAGGGTTTGACACAATTTAGCCTTAAAAAAATACTGTACAAATACACAGTGAATAACCTAGAATTTCTTTGAATTTCTTTAACTAGTACCCCTTGAATACCCCTTTTAGGAGTAGGACAAATGGCAAGCTATACAGTAGAAACACGAAAACTTCAGAACGGTGAATCTCGATTCAAAGTAACCATTATAGTTAAAAAGAATTCCGCAATTATACACAGAGAAAGCAAAACTTTTAAAAAGAAATCACTCGCTAAGTCATTTGGTATCAAACAAGTTGCAGAGATTGAGGCTAACGGACTAAAAAAGAACCTAAAAACAAGCACGTTAGCCGTTCTTTTAGACCTTTTTATCAATGATAGGGATTTATGGGATAACACAGGAAGAACTAAGCAATTTGTAATAAAAATGCTTAGAGATTGCGATATAGCCAAAATTAACAGTCACGAACTCCAAATAAGTGATCTAATTGAGCATTGCCGAAACCGAAAAGACCCTCGAAAAAAGAAGGCAACCACATGATCGTCCCTCTCTTAGCAGGGTCATTTGATATTGTTCTACGTCAGAACCAAAACAATGATTTAATTTTTCCCTATAACTGAAGGAGTGTGAGTGCAGGTTTTCAGCGAGTTAGAAATGACTTAAACATTGAAGATTTACGCTATCACGATTTAAGGCGCGAAGGTGCTAGCAGGTTGTTTGGAAAAGGATATTCAATTGAAGAAGTAGCTCAAGTAACAGGACATAGAAACTTGAATGTTTTATGGCAAGTTTATACTCAGCTATTTCCGCATAAGTTGCATGATAAAAAATAATTCAGACTAATTATAATGAAGTGCACATCAATTAATAATTAATATATATCTTTGACCTCTCAAGGTATAATACTTTATGGCTACTAACTCAGAGGTTTTATGACAGATAAAAAAATAACATTTCAATTAGAAATACTAAAAAGACACGATTCTCATATCACATCAGCAAATACAAAATCAGGAATGATTTTATCTTTTAGTGCTACTTATTTAGGTATTCTAATTGCGTTAACACCATATTTTTGGAATTTAAACAATGACCTATGGTTTAGGCTTGCATTTGTTATCACAATTTTAAGTACTGCTATTGGATTAATAGTTACCATTGTTAATTCATTTTTTGCCATTTTTCCCAACACAGCAGCAGGCTCTCAAAGATCACTAATTTCTTTTGTGCATACATCTAACTTTGATGGTGGTGCGGAAGCATATCG
Source organism: Aliivibrio thorii (assembly GCF_057368585.1). Lineage (NCBI taxonomy): Bacteria > Pseudomonadati > Pseudomonadota > Gammaproteobacteria > Vibrionales > Vibrionaceae > Aliivibrio > Aliivibrio thorii. Next base: position 2,715,784 of record NZ_CM170654.1, read on the forward strand.
ACAAGCAGTAATCAATGCAACAGATGAAGATAAGTTAAAGGACCTATGCTATCAATCTTTTGTATTATCCCAAATTGCAGCTGAAAAATTTGCAAATATTAAAAATGCAGTAATGGCAATTAAATTATCTTCATTGGCTAGTACCGTATTGATTATCTGCATCGTTGTAGGAAGTCTTTTAGACCAAGAATCTAGTATGAAAAAAGAAATACCCACACAAGAAGTAAGTATCAATGGCTAATTTAAATGAAGTGACAAAAAAATATTTTAATTTTGATAAGCAATCTCGACCAGTAGCACTAAATAAAAGACATTTAGTCGCTGAGAGTTTTGACTCAGAAATTGGTTGTGAATCATCAATAGAATTACCTATTAGTGAGCAAGAATATGCTTTTCAAGAGATTCTTCGCCCTTTGTTCGGGAAAAGCAGCATTAACTTCCAAGGCATTGGTTCTCATAAAGATTTTAAACATTTAGAACATTCGAATGCTATTGAAAAACATTATATAGTTACATTATTTATCGATATAAAAGGAAGTACAAGACTAAATTTATTATTAGATTTAGATGATGCTTTTTATATCAAGAATAGAATATTACAATCCGCAATTGATATCGTTCGCTCGTTGGATGGACATCCCCATAGGCTAATGGGAGATGCTCTAATGGCATTTTTTGGCGGTAAAGGAATAACAAAAGAAGAAGCAATTGCTGATGCAATTAATGCGTGTGCAATGTTAAGGTTTGTTATGACCGAAAATGTATTCCCACAATTAGATTCTTATATCCAAACTAATTCAAACTTAGCAGTTCGAGTTGGTATTGATTTTGGTGATGATAATGATGTTCTTTGGGCTTGTTATGGATTTGGAAGTGTCACAGAAGTTACTGCTCAAGGACTAAATGTGGATTGCGCTGCAAAACTTCAACATAAAGCTAAAGCAAATCATATAATGTTAGGTTCTAATGTAACTGATTATATTGATTTCCCTAAACAATACTTATCTGTAAAAACAAAAAGTAAAAACAAAGAAACAATATCAATACCTTACTTAGAGCCGAATATTACAGATAAAGAAGGAAGTCCAATCAACTATAAAATGTATCATTTAAATCATTCCGATTATATTGATTTATTACCAATTCCTCCCTCATGGAAACAAAATATTAAAGGCTCAAAAATTGTTGACCACCCCTCAATTAATTTTTATTGTGAAACTTATGAGGATGAACAATGGAAACGTTACAATTCTGTATCTCGTTTCTTAGATGCTAATTTAGATATTCGCTTTGTCATAAAAGTACCAACAGATCTAGTTAATAGACACGGCGGTTTAACTGTTGTGTTTAGTAAGAAAAACAATGGCAAAGAAGCAGGGGATGAAACTGAGGTTCAATCAACAACTAAATACTTTCATCCTAAAAGAGGTGGTATAAATGGCTCACCTCCTCCTTACTCCACAGTAGAATTACCAGAAGGGACACTATATCGAGGGCTTCATACTATGAATATTGAAATTACTAGCTCCTCCCACAGAAATGTAGTTCTTTATTCTAATGTCATAGGTGTTTACATTCGCGGTAATAATACCAATTGATAATATAAGTAAGCCCACACTTTAGTGTGGGCTTTATTTTCTTTTACTTTAAAGTAAAGTTACTCCCAAACATCTGAGCCTGATTTTTTGAGCTTAACATTATCAAATTCAAGCGTTGCTGCTTTACCTAATTGCTCTACTAGGTAGGCCATGCTCATGCATTCAAAATTTTCAATGCGATCCTTTTTATCGTTTTTGACGCCTACTGATTTTCGGATCGAATTATTTAATATATAAATCGATAGATTATCAAAGCTAGTCACCATAATGCCGCGCGGTGGGAAATTAGAGACTGTATAGGTAGGTAAGCCGCCATAAGTAGAAATGACCTGTCTCATTTCAATCTTTGCTTTTTCACTTGGGGTGTTACCGTTCTGTGCATAAAGTCTTGCTTGGTCACTGGCAACTAATTCATTACCGACAATCGCTATCAAATCATTTGTTGAAGCAAATACATGATCTAATAAATTCTTTATCGTAAGAACCGCAAGGTCAATATTAACAAAATCACCACCCTCACCAATTCGAATTTCATTTGAATCAAGTACGACTTCAGATAATACATTTTCAGGTTTATGTTTTCGTAATGCTTCAATCCAACCTTCATTCACATCTTCGCCGTTTGGGTTTGCTTCAATATCGGTATTCTTGGCAACCGATGTGCCATAGAAACCCACTCGAATTTTATCTAAATCAGATTGAATTCGAATTTGATTATTTACTCGCTCTTCAAAATTCTTTAAATGAGCAAAAGCATCAAGCTGATTATAAGTGATATGAGTATCAAAGTTTGTTTGAGTACATTCATACGGCATTGGTGTTAAATCATAGACTGAGCGTGTTTTTCGCTCATTGCCTCCCGATGTGTCAGTTCGTGATGCAATCATGCGACCAACGCCTAAACCGATAGCCTCACCAATTAAATTCTCTACTGTGACAATATTAATATGCGTTAAAAAGTCATCCGTCTCTTTTACATCATCAATTAATGTTTGACTGGCAGCTGGCGAGACATTAAATGTTTCGCTCGCGTCCGATACATCATAGAGAGTTTGAACTGATTCTTTAAAGGCACTGAGTTTTGTTTGTGATTCTGTCTTCATTCGTGTTCCCGTTTTATTCGATTAGATGCTCATTGATACGTTGAGGCTATGCTCATTCAAGTAGGGCTTATACAACCTCATCGCAGACTTTTTGGGGTCTTTTGTTTTAGGCGAAAGCAATTGAAGCATGCAGTCTCTTCGCCTTGCTATATCAGGCTGTAATTGTTTATTTGGTGGCTGGCTTTCCGAGTTTTTTACAATAAAACTTTCTAGCGAGGCGTATTGAAGAAACCGAATATCACAGGCTTTACATTGACAGTGATACTCCCTCGAGCAGATGTCATAATGCGATATGACGAACCACAGTCAGGACAGACAATCATGCTGCCTCCTTTTTACTAGAAGTTACGCCTTTATTAATCATGCTAAGAGATATCAGAAAGGAAGAAGAGCAATTTAAATTACAACATTGACACGTTAATACGCTTTTAATTGGCGTCTCTTCTTTTTGCTCAATGGTACGAGCCTTACAATGACAAATGGGACAAGTGACATACATATGCTTTTCACCTATACCACTAAATAACTGGAATAGAATTAAAGTAACAATACTTCTTTTTGTTGGGTATAGAACCCTTTTCTATATTGGGATTCTAGAAAATGGTAGAGGTCAGAATTAGGTAATCTAGAAGGGGGCACAAGCCTTGTTCGGACTCACCCTCCCCTCCGCACCAAAATTCCGCACGTTAAAAAACGAAAAATTAAGCGTATAACGAAATAGTAGCGAAGCCTTTACAGATAAAGGCTTAAGACCAATAACTAAAAACAACCAAGATCGTTTTTTTGCGTTTTTTTGTTTTAATTAAAAATGTGCATTTAAGAGCTAGGTAAATGTATTTATAGCTAATGTGATGTGACTAGAATGCCTATAAGTTTTTTCTTTCGTCTTATTTCCCTTCATATAGAATAAACAACTAGGAGTTAATTTAATTTCACTCTCTTCTAAAATTAAGAAAATGTTCTATACGTATTGTTATTTTTTATAATCCTTACACCCACTGTCCCGCGACCTAAAACAAGGGACGCTCGTATTATTTTATTTACAATTGTCAAATGAAAACCGTGAATTTATCTTGATTTTTTTTACCAATACTATTTACTTGACTAGAGAAATAAAAAAAACAAATTCGTCCTTAGTTCTAGGACAAGGGACACTAAATGGTTGGTAACAATGAAGAGTCAAGATATATTATTACTTTTAAAGATAATTTCCTTACATGCGGATATCAAAGATCGTAATCTCGATAACGATATCATAAATGTTGACGATGACTGGGCTGACTGGGAAACCAAAGGATTGGCCCCTACATACACAGAGCAAACACATATAGAAAGTAATTTTTCTGTTCGAAGCTTGGAAAACTATACAGGTATAAGTAAGTCCCAAATTAGTCTTAGTTTAAATCGCATGAATGACGTTGGCTTAGCCAAGCCAGATCGAAGATTAAACATTCCTAAAGTAAATACTAAAGCACTACTCGAATTTATTGCTTATGGTATTAAATATGTATTCCCCGCAAAAGAGAGTCAACTTTCAAGAGGAATAGCAACATCAATTGCAGCTCCTGTATTAAATGGGAAGTTAATGAGCTCTGGTGATTTACCACCAATATGGTCTCATTCAAAAGGAAATACAAAAGGTTTAGCTATAGAACCCTTACATCCAAATGTTTTCCATGCAATACAACAGGATGGAAGACTATATGCATTGCTAGCTTTAACAGATGCAGTTCGTATTGGGCGTCCAAGAGAGCGTAACTTAGCATTAGATATGATGGAAAAAATTTTTGAGGGCGTAAAATGAGCACGATAAACTTACAAAAAGATATGCTTATAACAGTAGCAAGCGCTCTGGGTGAAGAGCTTATAAATGATGTCGTTTTTGTTGGCGGATGTACCACTGGATTACTAGTAACTGATGACTTTACTAAGGAACAAATACGCTACACTGATGACGTTGATTTAGTCGTAGATATCATGGGGTATCCTGCTTGGGCAAGGCTTCAAGAGAATTTAAGATCTCAAGGTTTTAGAGACCCTATGGATTTAGATGGTGGCGGCGTAATTTGTAGAATGCTCCTTGGTGAATTACAAGTAGACTTCATGCCTACTGACGCCGCAACTCTCGGCTTTGGTAATCGTTGGTATACAGATTCGGTCCGAACGGCCCAAAACTATCCATTAACAGAAGACGTAAATATAAAGCTTATCCGTCCAGAATATTTTATTGCTACAAAATTAGAGGCTTATTTTGGACGAGGAAATGGTGATCTTCTAGAAAGTCGTGACATGGAAGATATTTTAAATATTTTTGATGGTAGAGAAAGTATAGTGCAAGAAATTCAAGAGGCAGAATATGAACTAAAATGCTATGTTCAACAAAAACTTTCTGAAATCATTACTGAATATGACTTTGAAATGGCAGTACAAAGTACTTCTGGTGGAGATAGTGCACGAGAAGAGATGATTTTTGAAAGATTAGAAAGGTGCATTGAACAATGATAAAAACGATACCATCTTGGAAATTTATCTCTTGCCAAGGAAAAAAAAGAAATGAAAATAAAGATGTCTTCGCAATAATTCGTAGCTCATCTATCACATTAGTTATTGCATTTGACATTTCAACTACATCACCAGCAACTACTGAAATGGCAAAGTTTTTTATAAAAATCATTACGAAAGAGCTTCCTAAAAGCTCTGCAATAAATGCTGATGGTATTAGTGAATTACTTTATAAAGCATTCAATGAAACAAAAAAAGAAATGAAAATTGGCAAGGCTAGTTTTCTAGCTATTTGTAGTTTTACTGGTACACCACCGACTTTTTGTCTACATTCTGGAGATGTTAGACTTGGCCACTTCTTTGAAGGGACTCCTATAGAATGGATTACTAATGTCCACACTGGCGCAAATCCACTAGGTGACTTTTTTACAACTGATATGCTTAAAAATAACAAGAAGCAAATATTAACACGCTGCTTTAACCTTCAAAGACAGCTTAAATTAGAGCTCTCTGAATTACCTAAAACACATGGAAAAATGGTAGTAGCAACAGATGGATTTTGGGCTGAATCTACATTAGATATGCAAGGTTCAATCTTACGTGGAGAACAATGCCAAAATAATGATGACGTTTCTGTTCTAATGTTAGATTGGGTTGGGACATTAGATGGTTTACCCAATAACACTGAGGAAAATCTTATTGTTAGCACTAGTTAAAGTATAAAATATTTATCTAGTATTTTCCCAGTTCAGATTGGAGCTCTGGACTAGGTTTTCCTCCAAACGGCTCAATAATCCGATGTACTGATGTATAAGTTACAAAAATAACACCACAGTTTAAATTCAAACATTGACAATAAGCTTCGCGCGTCTCTTTGGTTATGGCTTTTGAGGTCGCACTGCACGCCTTTAATACTCCAACCTGTCTATCCATGAGGGCTTTTTCTAACGTTGAAATGGAACTTTCTTGAGGCGAGTTACAGTTATTTTCAGTGCTCCAAGGGGCGAAACTCCGTTTCTTTTTAAGAGCAAGAGCAGAAGCAAAGTGCGGTACGTCTTTATTTGAGGGGAAGAAATATAGAACGAATGCATTCGCTCAGGATGACTGCAGTGCATCAAAATAATACCGCTCACTATCATCGTTATACTCAATTCTAACATAATCAGAACACAAACAGCCAACCTATTACTTCTTTTACTCATCAAGGATATTCACTTCAGTAAATAATAATTCTCTAAATAGTGAAGTTAAAATCAAAAAATTTATGATAAACTGCCTCACTTGTTCATAAATAAGACATATATCCTTGAATAGTTCTCAAAAAGAAAAAGTTGAGCTGTTATGCCAACAACGTGGAGTTAGACTGACTCCACAAAGATTAACTGTTTTAGAGCTTATTGTTACCCATCATGGTGCAGTAAGTGCTTATGATCTTTTAGAGCAATTAAAAAAAATAGAGCCTCAGGCAAAACCACCCACTATTTATCGTGCTTTAGATTTTTTAGTGACTCAGGGTTTTGTCCATAAAGTCGAATCAATCAATAGCTATATTTCTTGTTGTGTTATTGGCGAACATGCCCATTTCTCACAACTTTTTATCTGTCGCACTTGCGATGATGTTGTTGAGTTCCATGATATTAAGATTACTGAACAGCTAACAAAGCATGCTGAAAATATTGGTTTTTCTGTTGAAAACCATATTGTTGAAACTCATGGAACTTGCAAAGCTTGTATAGATAGCATTAATAAAAATTAATTAAAAGGACACCCCTACGATGCGCGCTGAATTTGTAAACCCATTCTTAGCTTCATTAATGAATGTACTTAAAACGATGGCTTCAATGGATTTGAAACCACAGAAACCTCGTATTAAAAAAGATGAAATTGCTCGTGGTGATATTTCTGGTTTAATCGGCATGGTGGCATCACAAAGTAAAGGATCGATGTCTATTACTTTTGACGAGCAACTTGCACTGCAAATTATGCAAAACATGTTGGGTGAACGCCCAAACAGTATTAATGAAGAAGTCACTGATATGGTGGGTGAAATCACTAATATGGTTACTGGTGGTGCGAAACGTATTCTTTCTGAAAGCGGTTTTGAATTTAATATGGCGACGCCTATGGTTGTTTCTGGTAAAAGTCATACCATTACTCATAAATGCGATGGCGCGATTATTATCATGCCATTTACTTCTGAATGGGGTAATGCGTTTATTGAGATCTGTTTTGAGTAACGATACTAGATACTAGATACTAGATACTAGATACTAGATACTAGATACTAGATACTAGAACTCTCCGCCTCTATAAGAGCAAAAGCAAGAACTAAAGGATTCAGGATTCAGGATTCAGGATTCAGGATTCAGGATTCAGGAAATGATGGAGGTTGATATTTAGGTATCAGCCTTTTTTATTGTAATATAGATAAATAATACCAATCCAGATAAGTAGCTGATCAGATAATTGCGTAGGAAAAATCGATTTTAACAAGCAAGAATGATCAAATATTTATGTAGATTGGTATAAATACAAAAGAGCCGACCGAAGTCAGCTCTTTTTATTAGCACATGTTGTAATTCAACAATTAAGCTTTGTATGCTTTAAATGCGTTAATTAAGCCGTTAGTTGAACTATCGTGAGAAGTCACCGCTTTATCGTCAGTCAATTCTGGAAGAATTTGGTTAGCCAATTGCTTACCTAGCTCTACGCCCCATTGGTCAAAGCTGAAGATATTCCAAATCACACCTTGTACGAAGATTTTGTGTTCGTACATTGCAATCAAGTTACCTAATGTTTTAGGCGTTACTTGTTTAACAAGAATGGAGTTTGTTGGACGGTTACCTTCAAATACTTTAAATGCAACTAACTCAGCAACTTCTGCTTCTGTTTTACCTGCCGCTGCAAACTCTGCACGAACCGTTTCTTCTGTTTTACCAAATGCTAATGCTTCTGTCTGTGCGAAGAAGTTAGACATCAGTTTTTGGTGGTGATCACCCACTTGGTTATGGCTGATTGCAGGCGCAATAAAATCACAAGGAATTAATTTAGTGCCTTGGTGAATTAATTGGTAGAACGCGTGCTGACCATTTGTACCTGGCTCACCCCAAATGATTGGGCCCGTTTGATAATCTACAGGGTTACCGTTACGGTCTACACATTTACCATTTGATTCCATATTGCCTTGTTGAAAGTACGCAGCAAAACGATGTAGGTACTGATCATATGGAAGAATTGATTCTGATTCTGCACCGTGGAAGTTGTTATACCATAGGCCAATAAGTGCCAGAATAACAGGCACGTTATTTTCAAGATCGGTATTAGCAAAATGGTTATCCACTTCATGAGCACCTTCAAGCAGCTCAACAAAGTTATCAAAACCAACCGCTAGTGCAATTGAAAGACCGATTGCTGACCATAAAGAGTAACGACCACCAACCCAATCCCAGAACTCAAACATATTGTCTGTATCGATACCAAACTCAGACACAGATGGTGCATTAGTTGATAGTGCTGCAAAGTGTTTAGCAACGTGTGCTTGATCGCCAGCCTCAGCAAGGAACCAATCACGTGCACTGTGTGCATTCGTCATTGTTTCTTGAGTTGTGAATGTTTTAGATGCGATTAAGAACAGCGTTGTTTCAGGATTTAATGGCTTCAATGTTTCAACAATGTGTGTGCCATCTACGTTTGAAACAAAGTGCATGTTTAAACGTGTTTTGTATGGCGCTAATGCTTCAGAAACCATGTAAGGGCCAAGATCTGAACCGCCGATACCGATGTTTACGATATCCGTAATTTCTTTACCCGTATAACCTTTCCACTCACCAGAAATCAGACGTTCAGTGAAACCTTTCATTTTTTCTAATACCGCATTTACCGCAGGCATTACGTCTTCACCATCAACGATTACCGGAGTATTGCTACGGTTACGAAGTGCTGTATGAAGTACAGAGCGGCCTTCCGTTTTATTGATTTTTTCACCACTGAACATCGCGCTAATTGCTTCTGATAATTCAGTTTGCTCAGCTAAAGAAAACAAATTTTTCATTGTTTCTTCTGTTACTAAATTCTTAGAGAAATCAACTAAGATATCTTGACCAAACGTCGTTGAGAATTTATCAAAACGTTGAGTATCAGCAGCAAACAAGTCTGACAAATTCATGTTTTGTGCTGTTTCAAAATGTGCAGTTAAGTCTGCCCAAGCTTGAGTTTCTGTTGGGTTGATGTTTTTTAACATGGTAAAAATATCCCGTGTAGTAGGTTTTTTGGCTCAAAAATAAATTTCTGAACGCCCCGTTTATACGAATCTAAAAAATATGGTGAACTTTATATATTATGACCAAAACTACGCTCACCCTTTTTGAGTTAGGTCACATTAAAACTTCTATAAGTGAACATTATCTCTGTCAAAATTACAGAACTCTAGTACTCAAGTCATTTTTCTCGTGATTAATCGATTAAAATGGCTGATTAATCATGACTCGAAAGAGACTTTCTTCAGTGCCTTTTGATAATTCAGTTCTCACAACAATACCTTCAACTTGAAAACGTATTGCTCCGCCTACACTCCATTTCATATCATCATGCAATGTAGAAAATGAAAACTCATCAGCAACTCGCCCAGCATCAACAAATGCAACCCACTGCCACCAAGGCACATCGTAAAGGTTAAAAATAGGCCAATCTTCCAAAGGCTGCCAATCTGGCATTACTCGATATTCTGCAGAATAATTAATGGCTGAGCGCCCATGGAACCGTCCACTACCATAACTTCGTAAACGATAAAGTCCTCCCAATTTTATGCCTGCATATTCTGGAGGTTGATGCGAATCAGATTGCCAACTTGGTGTATCCGCGACATAAAAATCAAAGGCCAAAACCTGTTTATTTATCACATCTCCCAAACTACCTAAATCAAAGAAAGCACTCTGTTGAAACTCCCACGTCCACCACTCTTCCTGTGCACTAGTTTCTGGTGAATAGGTAAAATCTAATTCTGTTCGCGAGCCGTGAGTCGTGTTTCGGACACTATTTCGATTATCCCAATCAAAATTTACCTTCATGCCCCAATTAGCGTCGGGCTCATCCCATCCCGCAACATCGGATAAAACACGCGAGTAATAGAAAGGACTCAACTCAATACTAGAGACACCACTTTCTAATGGGTTATAGCTTTTCACTTCTCGGTTAGGCATATAAGCGGCTTTTGCACCTATATCTTTTGCATTACCGATCGGAAGAATATAATTAGCCGTGAGGTGATATTGTGATTCAACACCATCAGTAAAAACTTCATCATCAACAGAAGAGCTGTTACTACCGGCAGATCCAAGGTGGTAATCCATATCCTTAAAATTAGCATTATAAGCATTGGCCCCCACCAACCATGAATGACCAACTTGGAAGTTATTAGCAGACAAATATGTCATGTAAGACCCTTTATTAGAATAGAGTCCCGCAGAAAATAATGTCGCTTGAGGTTGGCCTACGCCCTTCATTACAGCGGCAGCGCCTATCGTAGTCCCCAAGCTTTCAGACGAAAACATAAAAGGTACCGCTGATGTTTCTGGTAATGAAGTTGGCCAGATATCTTCTTCTGCAAACGCATTGCTGAAAAAAGAAAAAGGGAGAATAAGAAAAAGCGCTAAACCAGTAGCGCTTTTAAGTGAAAACAAATTCAAAGTAGATCTCATTAAATGTATTGCATCTGTACTCGTGATGTTAGTTTAGTCACTAACTCATAAGCAATAGTTCCGATATGCTCGGCAACTTCTTCGGCTGGAAGATCTCGCCCCCATAAAACTGCTTCATCGCCCACTTTATCTTTTGCATCAGGTCCCAAATCAACCGTCAACATATCCATAGAAACACGACCAGCAATTGAAACTTTACGTCCATTCACCAAAACGGGCGTACCATTAGGAGCGGCTATTGGATAACCATCGCCATAACCAATCGCAATGACACCAATTTTTGTATCACGTTCGCTGGTCCACATTGCTCCATAGCCAACACTTTCACCGGCTTTCACATCACGAACTGCGATTAAATGAGAGGTAAGGGTCATGGTAGGCAAGTAACCTAGCTCTTGTGCAGACTGATTCGCAAATGGTGAAACGCCATACATAATAATACCAGGTCTAACCCAGTCTAATTGGCTATCAGGCCATGCTAATAACCCTGCAGATGCCGCCAGAGAACGCTCACCTTGGCAACCATCCGTTAATGACATAAAGGTATCTATTTGCTTATTGGTTGTTGGGTTATCAAGTTCATCAGCACAACCAAAATGGCTCATGTAACGTAATGGTTTAGCTACGTTTTTACATGCATGCAAACGGTCAACATACTCTTGATATTCTTCAGGGCGGATACCTAAACGATGCATCCCTGAATCCACTTTAAGCCAAACAACTACTGGCCCTTCAAGCTCTGCGCCTTCTAATGCTTCTAATTGCTCTTTACAATGTACCGCAGTCTGAATGTTATTTGCGACCAGAATAGGTAAATCACAAGCAGAATAAAAACCTTCAAGTAACAATACTTGCTTAACAATACCGCCAGCGCGAAGCTGTAAAGCCTCTTCAATACGAGCTACACCAAAAGCGTCTGCACCTTGTGCCCCTTTTGCGATATGAAGTAAACCATGGCCGTAGCCATTGGCCTTTACTACAGCAAGAAGTTTACTGTTTGGTGCTTGTTGTTTAATCTTTTGCAAATTATGCGCTAAAGCTGACATATCAACTTGGGCAGCCGCCGCTTTCATGTAGCTCATATTATTGCCTTATTCATCATCAAACGCAGGGCCTGCGTAGTTATCAAAGCGTGAGAATTGTCCTTGGAATGTCAAACTTACCGAACCGATAGGACCATTACGCTGTTTACCCAAAATAATTTCTGCAATGCCTTTACGATTACTCTCAGGGTTATAAACCTCATCACGGTAAATAAACATGATTAAATCGGCATCTTGCTCGATCGCTCCAGATTCACGAAGATCCGAGTTAATTGGACGTTTATCGGCACGTTGCTCTAGGGAACGGTTCAACTGAGATAGAGCAACAACAGGAACGTTCAGCTCTTTCGCAAGTGCTTTTAAAGAGCGAGATATCTCAGAGATTTCTTGAGTACGGTTGTCTTGTAGGCCAGGTACTCGCATTAACTGAAGGTAATCGACCATGATCATACTTAGACCACCTGCTTCACGCGCAACTCGACGAGCACGAGAACGAAGCTCTGTTGGTGTAAGACCTGAACTATCATCGATATACATATTTTTCTTTTGAGTCAAAATGCCCATCGTAGACGAAATACGCGCCCAATCTTCATCATCCAATTGACCAGTACGAATTTTAGTTTGGTCAACACGAGACATCGATGCCAACATACGCATCATCAATTGTTCAGCAGGCATCTCTAGCGAGAAAATAAGCACTGGTTTATCTTGATCCATTGCCGCATTTTCACATAAGTTCATTGCAAAGGTGGTTTTACCCATCGATGGACGAGCAGCGACAATGATCAAGTCAGAACCTTGAAGACCAGCCGTTTTCTTGTTGAGATCAGTAAAACCAGTAGAAACCCCAGTAACACCATCTTGCGGTGTCTGGTATAAGATTTCAATACGCTCTAATGTTTTCTCTAGAATTGAATCGACATTCTGTGGACCTTCATTTTCAGTCGTACGCTCTTCGGCAATAGCAAATACTTTACTTTCCGCCATATCAAGCAAATCTTCAGACGTTCGACCTTGAGGATCATAACCAGCATCTGCAATCTCATTAGCTACACCAATAAGATTACGTACCATGGCACGTTCACGAACAATATCTGCATACGCATTAATATTCGCCGCACTTGGGGTATTCTTGACTAAATCAGCAAGATAGGCAAAACCACCCACTGAATCTAGTTTTTCATGACGCTCAAGATGCTCAGATAAAGTAATCAAATCTAGAGGCATACTATTTTCTAGGATGGATTTAACTGATTCAAAAATCAGTCGATGTGGTCGGCTATAAAAATCACCAGCCACTACTTTTTCTGCAACAGAATCCCAACGCTCATTATCAAGTAGTAAACCACCAAGTACAGATTGCTCTGCCTCTAATGAATGCGGCGGTACTTTTAACGCATCAACTTGTGCATCGTGTTTACGGTTTTGATTTCGATTATCGGCCATTACTACTTTTTCACCATCCTAAATTTAGCTCTACATTATAACCAAAAGAAACATGGATGAAATAACAATCCTTCCATACCAACCTCACCATTCGCAAAATAAAGATTTTGACTCAAATTTAACTCTTTAATCCAATAAAAAACCTATACTATCTAACCTCTTTACTTTTTCTGAGATTGATACGTGTTAAAAAAAGTTTTACTTACAGGGCTTATCGCAATTAATGCATCTGTTCATGCAAGTGAGATCGATACTGAAGACGCGGATACGTCACCTCCCTCTCCTAGGGAAAACCCAGTCGAAATAGATTATGGAAGCGACAACTCACTATCTCTTAATTGTAGCCTAGAACCGGTTTATACCTCTGTAGAGAACACTCATACCAATGAAGTAAAATATTACTTGTCGAAGGATGATTGTGAAGCCGAAACAGAAGAGCTTACTCTTGAAAAAAAACCACGTATTAGCCCTATAGCCAGTGAAATAGAAGCAGAAGAACAGGATACAACCCCACCTTCACCATGGGAAAGCCAAGTCGAATTTGGTTATCAATCAAGTAAAGGTAACGATGACTCCCAGTCTCTCAATGGTCGTCTAGAAGCAAGTTACACCGCAGGACAACATCGTCATACCGGCGAGGTTAAGTATTACTTATCAAAAGATGATGGCGAAACAGATAAAGACCAATTAAGCCTTAATTTACAGAGTGACTATAAAATAAGCCCTGATTATTACCTTTATGCCAACTTTAAAGGTTTAGAGACCAAATATAGTGCCTATTTTAAAGATTATACCTTTTCAGGTGGTTTAGGTTACCAAGCAAGTAATACCGATACCTTAGTATTAGAGCTGGAATTAGGTCCTGGTTACCGTTATCAAAATCCAAACCTTGATGAAATTGATGATGATGATCTTATCTTTCCAGAAACCGTTGCCGAGGCAATTATACGAACAAACATGACGTTATCATGGAAACCGATGGACGTTATTACACTAGCCTCTGAAGTCACCGTTATTAGTGGTAAAAGCAACACTCGTGTCGATTCAGAAATCAGCGTGACGAATAACATTACCGAAGAAATAGCCCTGAAAGTAGCACAATCTCAAGAGTATCTAGATCGTGTACCTCCCGGACTAAGTAAAACCGATTCTGTTTTTTCAGTTAATTTACTTTTCTTATTTTAAGTACCTATCCCTATTAGTGCAGTTCTTCATGTTTCTTTACTAAGCCAAAATCCGCCAATATTGCATAAGCGGCAGGGATCATGAAGAGCACTAATAACGTTGAAGTAAAAATACCAAACACAATAGAAACGACAAGAGGCTGAATAACTTGAGCCTGTAAACTGGTTTCTAATAACAGTGGCAGTAACCCTGCTGCCGTTGTTATTGAAGTTAAAAATACCGCTCTAAACCTTTCTTGGCTCGCTTTTACAACAGATTCATATACCGAATCTCCATCATCAACATGATGTCGAATGTATTGCACTAATAAAATAGAATCATTAACCACTATCCCAGCTAAAGAAACAAATCCCATAATACTCGGCATACTTAAAGGGTGGTTTAATAATACATGCCCCCATAGCACACCAATCAAAGCTAATGGAATCGCAAGCATCACCACAAAGGGTTCAAGGTAACTTCTGAATTGAAAACTTAAGATAACAAAGACACCAAATAAACCCAGCATGAACCCCGTGCCCATTGATTGCCCTGTTTCTGCGGTATCCTTCGCTTCCCCTTCAAAATCAAAACGTAAACTTGGGTATTTTTTCTGAAGTTCAGGAGCAAGCTCTTTTCTAAATTGATTTAGTACTTCGGCCGAGCTCACTTGTGAAGCATGAACATCACCGAAGACACTTAAGGTTCTTAATCCATTGATACGTTGAATTCGAACATAATTACGCTGAAAATCTAATGTTGCAACAGAGGCTAGAGGTATTTGGTCTCCTGTAGGCAAAATGATAGGAAAGTTCTCTAACGTATGTAAATTACCTGCTTGCTCTTTATTCAAACGTACTTCAATTTCAATATTTTCAACACCCAACTGGATCTCATCAGCCGTTTGTCCAAAATACGCTGCACGTAATTGATTGGCAACCAGTTGACCTGTAACCCCATAGGTTTCAGCCCCTGGTCGAAGCTTAACAAGTACTTCTTCTTTCCCCATTCGCATGTCATCAAGCACACCATAAACCCCTGCAAACTCATTTAAATAGGCTTGCACCTCTAATGACGCTGATTTTAACGTATGTAAATTATCATCCATCATGCGAATCTCAATCGCTCGACCACCCGGCCCCATCGTCGGTTGTTTATAAACCATGGTAATTGGCTCAGCTAACTCTCCAACTTCTGCACGCCACGCATCAATAAAATCATCAATTAAAGTATTTCGTTTTTCTGCCCCTAATAAATCTAAACGAATGGTTGCCAAGTGAGGACCTGATTCACTCGCATCTGTATTAGTATTAAATTGCTGAGTAATATGCTCAACAAGTTGACGTCCCCCCTCGTTCTTTTCACTCCATTCTTTATTTAGCTTTTCGGCAGCAGAAACAATTTTATCTACGACAATTTCAGTCTGAGAAAGTGAGGTACCCGGTGGCAAAATAATTCGAGCTTCCGCAATATCGCCATCTAATTCAGGAAAACCCACAAACTTAAGCGCGCCACCAGAAATGAGTGAAAAAGAAATCAATAAACTGGCAATCACGGCACCTAAAAAGGCATAACGCCATTCCACCACTTTTGTTACTGCTTTCACTAAAGTGACATTTCTAAAATGTTCAAAACGATCTAAGATTTTCTTTTTTAAACCCGTAATTGGCTTATCTTTTTTCGCCTTATGTAAAGAGTGGCTTAGGTGATTGGGAAGAATTAAAAATGCTTCAATTAAACTCAGAGTTAATACAAGAATAAGCACTTGAGGAATAACTTTCAGTACCGCCCCCATCTCTCCTTGCAAAAACATCAAGCTACCAAAAATACACACCGTCGTTAAGAAAGAAGACAATACGCCGGGGAATACTTTTTTGACGCCGTTATACACCGCATCATCTATCTCTTGCCCCCGATCTAAATGCGAGGCAATCGACTCTGCAATTACTATGGCATCATCCATCATGATCCCTATTGCCATCAACAGGGCGACGAGTGACATAATATTAATAGAGAGCCCTAAACTCGCCATTAAAAATAAACCACCTAAAAAAGCAACCGGAAGGCCCGCGGCAACCCAAAAGGAATAACGAAACGTAAAGAATAGCCACATGGTAAGGAAAACAAGAATGATCCCTTGCCAACCATTTTTTACCATCATGGTTAATCGATCCCATAGTAAAGAAGAAAGATCATTCGTCATTTCTAATGCTACGCCATCAGGTGCGATAGACTGCTGATATTTAACAAACTCAGTCACCCGATCTTTAATTCGTAAGGCGTCTTCTTCTTTATTTTTACTGATCTTAAGTAGGGCTGATGGCTTACCATCAAATAATACTTTTTGTTCATCAAGCTCAAAGCGATCGGTTATCGTTGCAATATCACCTAAACGGATCAATGCGCCATTATCCGACGCTCCCATCACCGTTTTTTCTAATTCTTGAGGCGTTGTTTTTCTTTCATCAAAGCGAATTAAAAAGTTTTTTTCTGGTGTTTCAATGCTACCACTTGGTAGTTTTACATTTTGCTCAGCCAGTTTATTCGCTATATCACTGACATTTAAGCCAAGCTGGCGAATCGCACTTTCATTTAATTCAACACGGTATTGATGATCAGAAAAACCACTCACTTCAACTAAAGAAACATCATAATCAAGCTTTAAACTTTGTTTCAATTTTTCAGCATATGCCTTCAACTCTGGCCATGTGGTATCCGCAGTAATAGCAACATCCACCACTGGTTCATTCCAATCCAGTTCTTGAACTATCGGAGATTCTATCTCTTTAGGGAAATCATTAATCGAATCAATTTGAGTTTGAACATCAACCAGCATTCGCCCTATATCTGCTTTTTCATTCAGCTTAATCACTAAACGAGCAGAGCCTTCAATTGCTTCACATTTTGTTTCTTCTATATTTCCTAAGCCATCAACGGCATCCTCCATCCGAACACAAATGCTTTCCTCCACTTCTTGTGGCGATGCACCAGGATAAACAACACCAGCCAAAATATAAGGCGGACTAAATTCAGGAAACGTTTCACGCTTTAATTGAGATAAGGACACTAAACCAAGCAGCAATATAGAGAGCATTAATAAATTGGCAGCCGTTGGGTGTCTTGCAAAAAACTTAATCATTCCACAAGCTCCTTCTTAGGAACGACTGAACGCAGTTGCATGCCATTAATAGCAGGAAGAAGATCATTTAAGATCAATAAATCTCCCTCATTAATGCCACCAGAAATAACCACTTGGTTATCTCTTCTAAAGACTATGTTTACAGGAAGTATGGTTAATTGATTATCTTGATTTAACAAATAAATCTTATCGCCATGAAGGGCACTTTCTGGGATCACCCACTGCGGTGAAGCCTCTCCTTTAATTAATGCTTTTACAAACATGCCATTAACCAACGGAGGTAATGAGCTTGGCTTAAGCATTTTATAATCTTGTTGGATCTCTAAAATCACACCAACAGTCGCTTGGTTTGGATCGACAGTTTCACTGATACGCTCAACTTGAGCTTTCCACTGAGCATTAAAACGACCACTGCTCAACTGCACTATTGCTTGAAGCGGTAATGAATCAATATTTGGCATCCCTTGCTCATTAGGCAGAAATACATGAAAGCTTTGCGCTAAAGTTTGCATATCATGAATCGATACTTGTGCTTCCATTTCCATGGTTTGAATGCCATGTGCAATAAACATTTCTTGTTGTAGATTCACCACTTGATCGGCTTCAATATTCACTTCTGAAATACGAACATCTGTAGGTAATACGATGGAGGTTTTATCTAAAGATCGTTGTGCTTCTTTTAACTTTGCTTGATTCACTTTGACCATTGCTTGAGCGACTTTCCGCTCATCTGGCAATAACAAAATTTGGTTTTGAATATCTTGCACGACTTTCTGTTGTGCTAAATACGATTGATTTTGTTGGTCCAGATCCGATTGAGAAGTTAGCCCTTTTTTCTGTAGATTTACTTTACGATTTAGCTCTTTCTTACTGATGGATAATCTATTTTTTTCAATTTTTAACGTGTTTCTAATGTTTTTTTCTTCAAGATCGACTTTCGCTAACTGTGTTTCACTCGAACCCAAATCAGCCTCAGCTTGAGCAAGCTTCAATTCATAATCGAGTGGATCTATGCGTAAGACTTCAGTTCCCGCTAACAAGACATTACCTTTGTTTAGATCCGGATGGCGATACACGACTTTACCCGAAACTTCTGCAATCGCCTTCCATTCAAATTTAGGTCTTATTTTGCCAAAGCCTATCACTTGAGGTGCAATATTCTGTTGCTCTAAAGAGAGAGTTTTCACTATTTTCGAACGGTCTTCTAATGGTTTTACTTCAGCTGATGAACGCAATTTTGTGACCGTAATTAAAATAATGACACCCGCAGCAACCACAGGAAAAAAGAGGAGTTTTTTATTTATTTTCATTAGTATTATCTCTCTTATTTTGTAACAAACCTTCAGTTAACAATCGGATATTATGCTCGAGTAAATCAGTTAAAAATGCTTCATTTAACTCAATATTATGAAAGTCCAACATTTTCTTTGGTGCCAAAAAAGGAAAAACCATCAAACTCATCATTGATAGTCTAGCTTTACTTGGATCGACCCCTTTTTTAAATAATGCATGGCTCATATCTGGTGCAAATAGCTTGTCTTGCATCGGTTGTAAAATACCAAAAATGATTTGCTGAAGGTTGGCTTGCTGTTCATTATCCGCCTCCATAATTCTTAGTATCAGTTTAGGAAATGCAGGCACTTTTATCATTGCTTGATAATAAGCACGCATGAAATCAACCAAATCTTGTTCACTATTATTGACTAAAGCTAATTGAAACTGACTTACCACTGGAGATATCGTTTCCTTAAACATCGCTTCAAACAACCCTTCTTTGTTACCAAAGTAATAACGGATCATTGCGATATTTACCTTCGCATTATCAGCAATTAACCTTGTTGATACTTTATTATAAGGCTGAGATACAAAAAGCTCACGAGCATGAAAAATAAGCTGCTCCCTCACTTCTGATTCCCCTTTTGGTCTGCCTAATTGCTTTGCCATTGATAACACCTTATTTACACTACATTCAATTTATGATTATTAATCACACGATTAATTATAAGTAAGTAATAAAATTGTGCGATCCCTTTAATTCATCCATATTTAATCATTTGATTAATTAATCTCTACTATTCAAAAAAAACATCTCTTTTGTGCAGTAATCCATCACAGCAATCGTTTTTCTTTCTATTTTGTAACATTTAAGCAAAAAAACATTAATAAGTAGTGAAAATGGGATTTAGGGGTTGACGATACTTACTGAGTGCGATATTAATTTGTTAATTATTTTTATGGATTGTATTTCAAATGAAAACAGCATCTTCTTTATTTCTAAACCTCCTCCTGATCGTGAACATCTCACGCGGGTAGGTTGTGGAACAAAAGAAGCCATAAACCAAATTTTAAAACCCGCTGAACATGGCGGGTTTTTTTATGGAAAACCGTCGTTAAAGCGCACGACATACACAAGGAAGCAAGCCCATGAACGATCAAGTCATTATCTTCGACACCACCCTACGTGATGGCGAACAAGCACTATCAGCAAGTTTAACCGTAAAAGAAAAATTGCAGATTGCGTACGCACTTGAACGCCTAGGTGTTGATGTAATTGAAGCTGGCTTCCCTGTCTCTTCCCCTGGTGATTTTGAATCAGTACAAACCATTGCAAAACACATTAAAAATAGCCGAATTTGTGGTCTAGCTCGTGCTGTCCCTAAAGATATTGATGCGGCAGCTGAAGCGTTAAAAGTCGCAGAAGCGTTCCGAATTCATACCTTTATTTCTACTTCGACCGTTCACGTTCAAGATAAATTACGCCGTAGCTACGATGATGTGGTTGAAATGGGTGTAAAAGCGGTTAAACACGCACGTAAATACACCGATGATGTAGAGTTTTCTTGTGAAGATGCTGGCCGCACTCCAATTGATAACCTTTGTCGTATGGTTGAAGCTGCAATCAATGCCGGTGCGAATACTATCAATATTCCAGACACGGTTGGTTACACCATTCCAGGTGAATTTGGTGGCATTGTTCAGCAATTATTTAACCGAGTTCCAAACATTGATAAAGCTATCATCTCTGTTCATTGTCATGATGATTTAGGGATGTCAGTTGCCAACTCTATTGCTGCGGTTCAAGCAGGCGCTCGACAAGTTGAAGGTACAATTAATGGTATTGGTGAGCGTGCAGGCAACTGTTCTTTAGAAGAAATTGCGATGATTCTACAGACTCGTTCAGAATATCTAGGCGTTCATACGGGTCTTAAAAATGATGAAATCCACCGCACAAGTAAGTTGGTAAGTCAGCTTTGTAACATGCCAATTCAAAGCAATAAGGCTATCGTAGGCGCAAACGCCTTTAGCCACTCTTCTGGCATTCACCAAGATGGCATGCTTAAGAATAAAAATACCTATGAGATCATGACACCTGAGTCTATCGGTCTTAAAAACAAAGCGTTAAACCTAACCAGTCGTTCAGGTCGTGCCGCGGTTAAGAGCCACATGGATGCGATGGGTTATAAAGACGAAGAATACAATCTAGACACGCTATATGCAGATTTTGTGAAGCTAGCGGATCGTAAAGGCCAAGTGTTTGATTACGATTTAGAAGCGCTAATGCATTTTGCCAACTTACGTGATGAAGATGACTTCTATAAGTTGAACTACCTAAGCGTTCAATCTGGCAGCGTAATGGCGACAACTAGTATCAAACTACTTTGTGGTGATGAAGAAAAATGTGAAGCCGCTGTCGGTAATGGTCCTGTTGATGCCCTTTACCAATGTATCTACAAACTAACAGGCTATGAGATTGTTCTAGATAAGTTTGATCTAACTGCAAAAGGCGAAGGTGAAGATGGTTTAGGTCAGGCGGATATTATTGCGAACTATAAAGGTCGTAAGTATCACGGTACTGGTCTAGCTACCGATATTATCGAAGCCTCTGGTCAGGCATTACTTCACGTAATTAATAGCATTCATCGTGCAGATCAAATTGCTGAAATTAAGCAAAAGAAAGTAGCTACGGTTTAAAAAAGCCGAAACAAATTTTAAATCAGAGAAGTATAGGCCTTCTCTGATTAAGCAAATTAAATAGAAAAGATTAAAGGATTAACATGACAAATAAAACATACAAGATTGCGGTTCTACCTGGCGATGGTATTGGTCCAGAGGTGATGGAACAAGCACATAAAGTTCTGGATGCGATTGAGAAAAAATACGCCATTTCATTTTCACGCGAGCAGCACGATGTAGGTGGTATCGCGATTGATAACCATGGCTGTCCGCTACCAGAGAGCACAGTCAAAGGTTGTGAAGAATCAGATGCCGTATTATTTGGCTCAGTTGGCGGTCCTAAGTGGGAACATCTTCCACCAAATGACCAACCAGAGCGTGGCGCCCTACTTCCTCTTCGTAAACATTTCCAACTGTTCTGTAATCTTCGTCCTGCGCAAATCCATAAAGGATTAGAAAACTTCTCTCCACTGCGTGCTGATATTTCAGGTAACGGCTTCGATATTGTTGTTGTTCGTGAACTGACTGGTGGTATCTACTTTGGCCAACCAAAAGGGCGTGAAGGCGAAGGCCCTCAAGAAAAAGCGTACGATACTGAAATTTACCACCGCTACGAAATCGAACGTATTGCAAAGATTGCCTTTGAATCGGCTCGTCTACGTAATAAAAACGTCTACTCAATTGATAAAGCCAACGTTCTTCAAAGCTCTATTCTATGGCGTGAAGTGGTAGAAGAAGTGGCACAAGATTACCCAGATGTAAAACTAAGCCATATGTACATTGATAACGCGACTATGCAGCTAATCAAAGATCCATCTCAGTTTGACGTAATGCTATGTTCAAACATCTTTGGTGACATTATCTCTGATGAGTGCGCAATGATCACAGGCTCTATGGGTATGCTTCCTTCTGCAAGTCTGAATGAGAGCAACTTTGGTCTGTATGAACCAGCAGGTGGCTCAGCTCCAGATATCGCAGGTAAAAATATTGCTAACCCTGTTGCTCAAATCTTATCTGCAGCACTCATGCTACGCTATAGCCTAGGTGAAGAAGCAGCAGCACAAAGTATTGAAGCTGCCGTATCTAAAGCGCTATCAGCAGGCGAGCTAACGGCTGACTTAGCTGGCGATAAACCAGCACTAACTACATCAGCAATGGGCGATAAAATCGCTGAGTACATTTTGAATTCGTAATTCAAGGAAGAAGCAATGTCTAACGCAAAAACATTATACGAAAAAATTTACGATGCCCATGTTGCTGTAGCGGCAGAAGGCGAAAACCCAATTTTATACATCGACCGCCATTTGGTTCATGAAGTTACATCACCACAAGCCTTTGATGGCCTGCGTGAAAAAGGACGTAAAGTTCGCCAAGTAGGTAAAACCTTCGCAACGATGGATCACAACGTATCGACACAAACCAAAGACATTAATGCCTCTGGTGAAATGGCTCGAATCCAAATGGAGACGCTATCAAAAAACTGTGAAGAGTTTGGCGTTACCCTTTACGATCTAAACCATAAATATCAAGGCATTGTTCATGTTATGGGCCCAGAACTTGGTATTACCTTACCAGGTATGACGATTGTGTGTGGTGATTCACACACAGCAACTCACGGCGCATTTGGTTCATTAGCTTTTGGTATCGGTACCTCTGAAGTTGAGCACGTATTAGCGACACAAACGCTAAAACAAGCACGTGCTAAAACCATGAAAATCGAAGTTAAAGGCAAAGTAGCCGAAGGCATTACCGCTAAAGACATCGTTCTTGCGATCATAGGTAAAACAACGGCTGCTGGTGGTACTGGTTATGTGGTTGAATTCTGTGGTGAAGCGATTACCGACCTTACGATGGAAGGTCGTATGACGGTATGTAACATGGCAATCGAATTAGGTGCTAAAGCAGGTCTTATCGCACCAGACCAAACGACGTTTGATTACATTGCAGGTCGTAAGTTCTCACCACAGGGTGCAGATTTAGACGCCGCTATCGACTACTGGTCATCATTGAAAACTGATGATAATGCTGAGTTTGATGCCGTAGTAACACTTGAAGCCTCTGAAATTAAACCGCAAGTCACTTGGGGTACAAACCCAGGGCAAGTGATCGCAGTAGACGCTCCAATCCCTGCACCAGAGAGTTTTTCTGACCCTGTAGAAAAAGCATCTGCTGAAAAAGCCTTAGCTTACATGGGACTTGAAGCTGGAAAGTCCCTGTCTGATTACAATGTTGATAAAGTATTTGTTGGTTCTTGTACTAACTCACGTATCGAAGACATGCGTGCTGCGGCTGCGGTAGCAAAAGGCAATAAAGTCGCTTCTCATGTTCAAGCCTTGATTGTTCCTGGCTCTGAGCAAGTAAAAGCACAAGCAGAAAAAGAAGGCCTAGATGTGATCTTTAAAGAAGCTGGCTTTGAATGGCGCCTACCGGGTTGCTCTATGTGCCTTGCAATGAACAACGACCGTCTAGGTCCACATGAACGTTGTGCATCTACATCAAACCGTAACTTTGAAGGTCGCCAAGGCCGTGATGGCCGAACTCACCTAGTGAGTCCTGCAATGGCTGCTGCTGCTGCAATTGCGGGTCACTTTGTTGATATTCGCACCATTACAGAACAAGCATAAAAGGAATTTACTATGTCAGGTTTTAAGCAACATACAGGTCTAGTCGTTCCTTTAGATACGGCGAATATTGATACCGATGCGATCATTCCAAAACAATTTCTACAGAAAGTAAATCGCACTGGTTTTGGTAAACACCTATTTCACGATTGGCGTTTTCTTGATGATGCTGGTGAGCAACCAAATCCAAAATTTGTCATGAACGCACCGCGCTATCAAGGCGCTAGTATTCTGCTTGCTCGTGAAAACTTTGGTTGTGGTTCGTCTCGTGAGCACGCTCCTTGGGCATTAGCGGATTATGGCATCCAAGTAATGATCGCACCTAACTTTGCTGATATTTTTTATGGCAACTCAATTAACAACCAAATGATCCCTGTTCGTTTGACTGACGCTGAAGTGGATGAGATTTTCCAGTTCGTCGAAGCAAATGAAGGTGCTGAAATTACCGTTGATTTAGAAGCAATGTTAGTAACTGCTAACAATAAACAATACCGTTTTGAGATTGATGAATTCCGCCGCCACTGTTTACTGAACGGTTTAGATAATATTGGCTTAACGTTACAACACGCGGACAAAATTTCAGAATATGAAGCGAAGATCCCTAATTTCTTAAAATAAGATTCAGGAAATAATAGAGGTTGATATGAACGTATCAACCTCTTTTTTGTCTATAAAACA
Organism: Aliivibrio thorii; assembly: GCF_057368585.1. Taxonomy (NCBI): domain Bacteria; kingdom Pseudomonadati; phylum Pseudomonadota; class Gammaproteobacteria; order Vibrionales; family Vibrionaceae; genus Aliivibrio; species Aliivibrio thorii. Next base: position 2,740,728 of record NZ_CM170654.1, read on the forward strand.
CAGGCCATCTATAATAAATAATTATTAGTAAACAAAAGTCAGGTACCTTTCTATGAAAACCCTTATTTCCTCGTTACTTTTGCTTTTCTCATTCAATACGTTCGCTGCACCACAATCTGAGTTATGGGATTATTGGGATGTCAGTAATGAAAAAAATGCCACCACTATTTCACATCAATATTGGCAACAAACCTTAGATAAATACCTTATCACTCAAAGGGAATATACCCTTTTTGATTATGGCAACATCACTGATGCAGATGAGCGAACATTAAATAGTTACTTACGCCAAATGCGACGAATTGACCCAAGAGAGTACAAAAAATCTGAACAATACGCTTATTGGGTAAACCTTTATAATGCAATTACAGTAAAAATAATTTTAGATAATTACCCTATCAAGTCGATTACTAAATTAGGAGGGCTATTTAGCTTTGGACCTTGGGATGAAGAAGTCATTACTGTTGCTGGGAAAGCATTAACCCTTAACGATATCGAACACAGAATTCTTCGCCCAATATGGAAAGATCCTAGAACGCATTACGCTGTGAACTGCGCAAGCTTAGGTTGCCCTAACTTACAACCAAAAGCCTTCACTGCCAGAAACAGCGATAAGTTATTAAATAAAGCCGCAACTGAATTCATTAATAGTGAAAAAGGTGTGCTCATTACTGATAACAAGTCCCAACTCTCGTCTATTTATGATTGGTTTGCGGTCGATTTTGGTAATCAACAGCAACTTTTTGAGCATCTAAAAAAATATCGCCCTGAATTAAAAAAATTCAAAGGCGATATCAGTTACGACTATAATTGGAAGTTAAATAAACAATAAAAATTAAAAGGGATTACTTAATCCCTTTTGCTTTTTTAATTAAATCGTAAGCGCCTTGAATTTCTTGTGCTTTTTCTTTAGCCATATCCATCATCTCTGGTGGTAATCCTTTTGCTACCAATTTATCAGGATGATGCTCGTTCATTAACTTACGGTGTGCACGTTTAATGGTTTTAGCATCCGCATCTTCATTGATACCTAGTAAATTATACGCATCTTTCAATTGGTCCGCAGAACTTGCTTTCTGCCATTGACCTTGATGAGAGCCACCTTGCTGACCAGAAAAACCACCACTGCGCTGAAAACGAAAGGCCGCTTCTTGCATTTTCAAACGTTTTTCAAGTTGTTCAGCACTAAAGCCAAGTTCTTCAGCTACAATGTGTAAAATGTCTCTTTCACTTGGATGAATATCACCATCTGCAATTGCTGATGCTATCTGAAGCTCTAAAAAGAACTGCAACAGATCATAGCGACCACCGGTAATTGAACGGATTTTCTGTAACGTTTCACGTAATGGAAAATCGTTTTCTTTCCCTTCTCTAAATGCTTCTTGAGCTTCTCTTTTTTGCTCAGCACTTAGATTCATACGATCCATCATCATCGCAGCAAGCTGAATTTCTTGAGCAGTAACTTGCCCTTTGGCTTTAGCTACATGACCCATAACGGCAAAAGCCGCATGGAAAAACTCTGCTTGTTTTTGAGTTTGAGAAGCCCCGCCAGTTTGAAAAGTAAAGCCACTGTTTGCCATGCGCTTTGCTTTATCAAATTGATGGCCAATAAAGATCCCTAATGCCGCGCCAAAAAAGCCGCCAAATAGAAAACCAAAAAAACCACCCAATATCTTGCCGAATATTTGCATTTTAAATTCCAATTAATGAATTATTTTATTTTTACTCTGTCACATAATGAGCAAACGCAGCCTACTACTTTACAACCATTAATAGATGATAGCGACATCTTATAGGTGGTTTGGGCATAGCTTTTGCTTTATTATAAACAAGTGACTCTGTCTAGTCTCTTTGAGTATATCAGCGGATTAATATAACGAACAGGAACGTCTAACTCGATGCCTTTTACCTCTCGCAGCCTACTTGCTTCATTTGCTGGATGCCTTCTTTACGGTTCTCCCGTCATTGCTGATGATGGAAGCACAACCGTACCTCCAGAAAATAGCATTATCTTCCCTTTACAGACCAACGCAGTTAATTCTTGCCCGGTGCCTGAAAAAATGTCAAAAGAGGAAGAAGATCAACAACCAGTACTAATTCAAGCTGACAGCGTTGAAGCCAAAAATAATTCTAAGGCGACCTATAAGGGTAATGTTCATATTATTAAAGGTCGTCAAGAAATAAAAGCAGATAACATAACGTTACACCAACAAGAAAACATTGCGATTGCAGAAGGTAACGTTGACTATTCAAGCATGGAAATGAGGTCAAAATCAGACAAAGTCACTACTGATTTAAGCACCGAAGATACCACAATGATTAATGCGGCCTATAAAATGTCATGCCAACCAATTCGTGGTACTGCTAGCCGTGTATTAAAAACCGGTCAAGAAATCTATCAGTTAGAAGATGCTTCATTCACTACTTGTCCGGCAGACGATAACAGTTGGCGCTTTAAAGCCAGCGATATTGAACTCGATCAATCTGATGAATGGGCAACCTTCTATAATGCACGTTTTGAAGTTCTTGATGTGCCGATTTTATATCTTCCTTATATTACCGTTCCAGTTGGCGATAAGCGTAAAACAGGGGTATTAATTCCAAGTGCAGGTTTAGACAGTAAAGATGGTTTTGAACTTTCAGTCCCTATTTATTGGAATATCGCACCAAATTACGATGCGATTACCACGATTAATTATATGGAAAAACGTGGTACTCAATTAGAAGGTAATTTCCGCTATTTAACCGATTTAGGCGTTGGTGAATTAAATGCAGAATATCTTGGGGACGATGCCAAAAACCAAGATAAAGGCGCTCGTTGGGGGGCCAGTTGGAATCATTCCGGTATATTTAGGCAACACTGGAAATTTGAAGTTGAATACGCTCAGGTTAGTGATGTTACTTACTTCCAGGATTTAAACTCTAGTATTGGTACACGTGATGAAGGTCAATTAAGTCAATCAGGGGAAGTCTCATATCGTTCTCAAGATTGGGATCTCACCATGCGTGTGCGTGATTTTCAGGTTTTAGTCGAAAATCAAAAACCATATAGACTAATGCCTCAGGTTGAGTTTAATTACTACGCTCCGCAATTTTATAATTCTCTAGATTTTAATTTTCATAGTCATGTTAGTGAATTTGCCACAGATGATAAAACCAAACCATCTGCAACTCGAGTTCATATGGAACCTAAATTAAGCTTACCACTGAGTGATACTTGGTGGTCTTTAACCCCTGAAGCCAGCTTACTTTATACCCACTATACTCAAGATTTTGATAAGAATAATCCTTCTCTATCCAGCTTGGAAGAAGATACATCACGAACCATTCCAGAAGTAAGGGTTAATGGTGCTATTTATTTAGACAGTACACAGAAGTTCTTGGGAGAGTATTTACAAACCCTCGAGCCAAAAATTCAATACTTATACGTACCAGAAGTTGACCAAAGTGAGATCTATGGCGGTCAAGGTGAAGGTGGCTACGATAGTAGTAAACTTCAGTTAGATTATTATGGCCTATTCAGAGATCGTCAATACAGTGGTGTTGATTATATTGCCGCTGCAAACCAATTTAGTATTGGCGCAACATCTCGATTTTACGATGATTCTTATAAAGAACGAATGAATATATCTTTTGGGCAGATATTATATATGGATGGTTCTGGTACATCTAAAAATAATGATAACAAGAATTCATCTGCATGGGCGATAGAAAGTGATTTTAACTATAATGACTATCTATTCTATCATGGTGGTATTCAATACGACTCTAACGAAAGTGAACTACAAGTAGCAAACAGTACCTTAGAATACCGCCACAGTCGTGGCTATATTCAAGCTAACTACCGTTATGTTAGTAAGAGTTATATCGATGATAATGTATCCTATTCTGATCCTGGACCGTCATCTGTGACACGTTATGGTATTTATCAAGCAGGTTTATTAGCACGATACAACATTGGTAATAATTGGAATCTCAATGCTCAATACTTTTACGATACAAAAGAAGAGTTCATGCTAGAAACTTTAGTTGGCGCGACCTATTTAAGTGATTGTTGGTCATTTGGCTTAACCTATAGCGATCAAATTATTGCACCAGAAACCTCAGGTTTAATTGGAAGCTACGAACCAGAATATGAAAGTAACCTCATGCTTTCCATCGCGATTCGAGGTTTAGGCACTAACACTGGCATCACCTCTGGTTCAGCAACCAACGCTTTAGGCTATGGTCGCCCGTTTTATTTAAATAATTAATTTATATGGATATACATGGAATGCTGTTTCCCTAAAGGCATTTCATGCTCCTTACTCTTGGATGACACTATGAAAAACTGGAAATTTCCATTTATTAGCACTCTATTAATGATGCTAGCTATAAATGTACAAGCTGCTCCTGTCGAATTAGACCGAGTTGTTGCCATTGTTAATGAAGGTGTTGTCCTTCAAAGTGATATCGACACATCAATTAAAACAGTAAAAATTAACGCTCAGGAAAAAAAACAACCATTACCTGAAGAATCAGTACTTCGCGAACAAGTACTTGAAAAACTAATTGTAGATACCATTCAAAGCCAACAAGCAGAAAAAATGGGGATTAGAATTGACGACACTCGTTTAGAAGAAGCACTAAAAGGCATTGCAAAAGAAAACAACATGACTCTTGCGCAGTTACAACAAAAAACAGCAGCTCAAGGGCTACCGTATGCAAGTTTTCGTGAACAAATCCGTAAGGAGATTGCAGCAAGTGAAGCTCGAAACGCACAAGTTCGTCGTCGTATTAATATTCTTCCTCAAGAAGTAGAAAGCCTTGCTTTATTACTGTCTGAAGAAACACAAGCAACGGTTCAATACAAAATTAGTCACATTCAACTAAGAACAGAAGATGGCGCGACCCAAGCGGATAAAGAAGCGGTAGAACAACAGGCTAAAGATTTAACTGAGCGTTTAAAGCAAGGTGCAGATTTTGCCACTATGGCATACACCTACTCAAAAGGTCCTAAAGCTCTGCAAGGTGGAGATTGGGATTGGATGCGAAAAGAAGAAATGCCGACCATTTTTGCCGACCAGATCACAGGAGAAGGAAAGAATAGCATTATCGGTCCTTTCCGCTCAGGCGTAGGTTTTCATATTCTTAAGATTGATGATGTAAAGGGACTTGAAACGATTGCAGTTACTGAAGTAAATGCGCGTCATATCCTAATCAAAACCTCAGTAATCATGAGTGATGAAGGTGCAAAGCGCCAATTAAATAATATTATCGCAGACATAAAAGCGGGTAATGCTACTTTTGGTGAAATGGCTAAACGCTATAGCCAAGATCCAGGCTCAGCGGCAAGAGATGGTGAGCTAGGTTTTCAAACTCCTGATTTATACGTACCTGAATTTAAACATCAAGTAGAAACTCTGCCTGTAGATCAAATCAGCGCACCATTTAAAACGGTTCATGGTTGGCACATTGTTGAAGTATTAGAGCGTCGCCAAGTCGATAGAACTGATGCCGCAATGAAAAACAAAGCTTATCGCATCCTAATGAGTCGTAAATTTAATGAAGAAGCCGGAGCTTGGCTACAAGAAATCCGTGCAAGTGCTTATGTTGAAATTCTACAAGATGATAATGGTGAAGAAAATAATGAATAAGATTAAGCGTATCGCAGTTACTCCAGGAGAACCTGCAGGTATCGGACCAGATCTTGTTTTAACTATTGCACAACAAGATTGGCCTCACCAATTAGTTATTTGTGGTAATAAAAACGCACTAAAGCAGAGAGCCAAACTGCTCGGTATTAATATTGCTATTGAAGACTACAACGCTCATGAACCAGCAAAAATGCATAAGGCAGGCTCTTTAATTGTCGATAATATCGAATTGAATGACGATGTCGTTGCAGGTGAGCTAAATGAAACCAATGGTCATTATGTTCTTGATACCTTGCGTCGAGCAGCACAAGGTAATATGGACGGTGAATTTGACGCAGTCGTAACTGGTCCTGTGCATAAAGGCGTTATCAACCGTGCAGGTGTTGCCTTTAGTGGCCACACTGAATTTTTTGCTGAGCAATCCAATACACAGCAAGTTGTAATGATGCTAGCGACAAAAGGGTTACGTGTTGCGTTAGTAACTACTCACATACCTCTTGCTTATGTTGCCAAGGCCATTACAGCGGATCGCTTAAAACAAGTTACTCGAATCTTACATCAAGATCTTATCACCAAGTTTGGAATTGCTAACCCATCCATTTTTGTCTGTGGATTAAATCCACATGCAGGCGAAGATGGCTGTCTTGGACGTGAAGAAATTGATATCATAGCGCCAGCATTAAATGAATTGCGTAAAGAAGAAGGAATGAACCTTATTGGTCCATTGCCGGCTGACACGTTATTTCAAGATAAATATTTACAAGAAGCAGATGCGGTACTTGCAATGTATCACGATCAAGGACTTCCTGTGCTAAAATTCAAAGGTTTTGGAAAGTCAGTAAACATCACATTAGGTTTACCGTTTATCCGAACCTCAGTAGACCATGGTACTGCATTGGAATTAGCAGGTACTGGAAAAGCAGATGCAGGAAGCTTTATTACCGCACTAACCCATGCAATTGAACTGGTAGAAAATAAATGAGTACAAGAAATGATGTCCATCTAGGCCATAAAGCGAAAAAACGCTTTGGTCAAAACTTCTTAAATGACCCTTATGTGATCGATGGAATCGTATCTGCAATTAACCCTTTATCAGGTCAAAACCTAGTAGAAATTGGTCCTGGTCTTGGCGCTATCACAGAGCCAGTTGGTCGTGAAGTTGATAAGTTTACGGTTATCGAGCTTGACCGTGACTTAGCCGCTCGTTTGCGCACTCACCCTGAATTGGGTAGCAAACTAACTATTCATGAAGGCGATGCAATGCGCTTCGACTTCACGCAACTTATCCAAGAAGGTAATAAATTACGTATTTTTGGTAACTTGCCATACAACATTTCAACACCGTTAATGTTCCACCTTTTTGAATTCCATAAAGACATTCAAGACATGCACTTTATGCTACAAAAAGAAGTGGTAAACCGTTTAGCAGCAGGACCTGGTACTAAAGCTTATGGCCGCTTAACAGTAATGGCTCAATATTTTTGTAAAGTAATGCCAGTACTTGAAGTGCCGCCAACTGCATTTGTTCCGCCACCAAAAGTGGATTCTGCGGTTGTTCGCTTAGTACCTTATGAGGTACTTCCATACCCAGCTAAAAACCTGAAATGGTTAGACCGTGTATGTCGTGAGGGCTTTAATCAACGTCGTAAAACAATTCGTAACTGTTTTAAAGCATTGCTAACAAAAGAACAGCTAGAAGAATTAGGCATTAACCCTTCTCTTCGTCCTGAGAACCTAACGTTAGAACAATTTGTAACGATGGCAAACTGGTTAAATGACAACTTCCAAGCTGAAGCTTAAGTTAAGCGTATAATCAATAACAGTTAAATATAAAGGTGACTTCATTGTCACCTTTTTTCTATCTAAGCTTTAATAATGAGATGAGAGGAAAGAGACATGGCGACCTATTTTGTAGGTGATATTCAAGGATGTCTAGACGAACTATTATTATTGTTAGACCAAGTTAGCTTTGATAAAGAAAAAGACCAACTATGGTTAACAGGAGATCTCGTCGCTCGTGGTCCAAAATCATTAGAAACCCTTCGCTTTGTGAAATCATTAGGGACAGCAGCAGTTACTATTCTTGGCAATCATGATCTGCATTTACTTGCCGTCTCTCAAGGCATTTCTCGTGTAAAAGAAAAAGATAAAACAGCCCCTATTTTCTCTGCCCCAGATAGCAAAGAATTATTAGCTTGGTTACGCCAACAACCTTTGTTATCTGTTCATTCTGAACATAATATTGTCATGAGTCATGCTGGTATTTCTCCTCAGTGGGATATTAGCACTGCAATTAAATGCGCGCGTGAAGTTGAATCGGTTTTACAATCGGATAAATGGGTTTGGTTATTAGAGAATATGTACGAAAACCAACCCGATTTATGGCAAAATGATCTTACTGGTATCGAGCGTTATCGCTACATTATCAACGCTTTTACACGCATGCGCTTTTGTTTTCATGACGCAAGATTAGATATGGACTGTAAACAACCTCCACAAGATTTATCAGAAGAAGATAAAGATAAATTAGTCCCTTGGTTTGAGTTAAGCTCTCGCCTTCCCCTAACTCACAAAGTCATATTTGGTCATTGGGCAGCTCTCATGGGACATGAAGGAAATGACGTAATAGCGTTGGATACAGGCTGCGTATGGGGGGAATGTATGACGATGTATCGTGTTGATGATGGGAAGTATTTTACGCAGAAGGCGATAGAGCAATAACGAGATGCGAGGACGCTACGCTCGAGGGACGAGTAAGTGCAGAAACTAGAAACTATACGCTTTGCTGACTAGAGGCTATAACAGCAAAAAATAAACGACTTATTTAACTCATCATTAGCAACCCCTCCTAACCTCCCCTTATATTATTAATTACTGTCAATGAATATGATTAACCAAGGGGAGGAACCGTTATTCATGTGCTGAAACTACAGCGACAAAGATGGTCCTCCCCCTTTTTTTGATAAGTTATTGAGATCAATAAAGCAAATATAAGCGGGAGTTAGTGGGGGTTGCTAATAAATATATGGAATACTTCGCAGAACATCGCTTTTCCTGACACCTTAAGCGAAGCTCCCTTTAGAACGAAGTTCGTCCTGCTCTTACTTTTCTAGAACCACAAATTCCATGTCGTACTTATTCTTTTCATCTTGCAAATACATTTCAGAATGAGTTTGTTTCCAACCCTCACCCCAATCAGGAAATTGAGTATCACCATCAATGTCTGCGTCAATAAAGGTAAGATAGAGTTTGTCAGCATCAGCAAGACACCCTTGGTAAATTGAACCACCACCAATGATCATTAGCTCTTCAATATCACCAGCGGCTTGTTTCGCTTCATCAATTGAAGTCACACAAGTAACACCTTCAATCTTCAAGTTCGCATCACGGCTTAGTACAATGTTCAAACGACCCGGTAAAGGACGACCAATCGACTCATAGGTTTTACGCCCCATCACAATTGGTTTACCCATAGTACATTGCTTAAACCATGCAAAATCAGCAGGTAAGTGCCATGGCATTTGATTATCAACACCAATAATTCGGTTCTTTGCCATTGCGGCGATCATGCTAATTTTCACAATTATTCCTTATACATTTGGATTTAAACAATCGACTTTCTACGGTAAAACAGCAGCCCCGGCATAGCAAGGCCAATTGCTAATGCCGCAATGGTAAATAGCGTTTTTACTAAGTTATCAATCATCATGGCCCATAATTCTGGAGAATAACCAAGATGATTAATTTCTACCACAGCGATCATCGCCTTAAAGGCAAAAACGCCAGGGATCATAGGAATTAAGGCTGCAACCGTAAAGACTTTAGGATGCGCAAGAAAACGATGTGACCAATGCACTCCTATCATACCAACTGTTGTTGCTGCACATAATGTCGCCCATTCTAATGGAGATCCATAATGCATTAATAAAAATCGAGTACCATGGCCAATTGCACCACCAATTGCACAGTATTTTAATGCTTTCACTGGAACATTAAAAACCAGAGCAAAACCAACAGCAGGGATCATTGCAAAAAACATATCGTTTAATAACGCTATAAATAAATCAAAAAAAGAACTCATCGCTACACTATTCATCAATTAATCCATCCCCATACACCGACTAAATTCATTGCACCAACAATACCGATACTGGTTGATAAAGTAAGTAAGGTGGCAAATGTCCAGCGTGCTATTCCCATATTTACGTAGCCTTTCACCATATCAGCCACAGCATTAATTAACGGGAAGCCAGGAACTAACATCAAAACGGACGAGGCCATTGCGAGAAAAGGGATATTACCAATATTGTAAATAACAGCTTGAGAAGAAATAAGAGTGGTAACAAAAGCTGTGATGCCAAAGTTAAGTAAGGGATTAAAATGTCGATGTCCAATCTCTTGTCTCACAATCATACCGAGAGAAGAAGCAAGAAATGTCATCATAAATACTGGCCAATCACCGCCAGCCAATCGGCTAAAACTAGCACAAGAAAGTCCGATCATAACAACCACCAACCAACGATTGTATCTTTCAGGGCTAATAGCATCTAATTTTACTGCAGCTTCATGACGATCTAACAAGCCCTTTTCAGACATAATGCAGATCCTTTGAATCTCAGTGACCGCTCGCATGTTAATCCCACGATCAGGCGCTCTTCGGGCAGTTGTCATACAATGTTCATCAATCATTGTTGTGATAACAAGTGAGCTGGCTGATAATGAAATTTCAACATCATCCGCACCTACTGCAAGTCCTAATCGTCGACTAACATCTGATACTAAACTACTTTCAGCACCATGCTGAAGTAACATCTGCCCAGCTTTAGCGACTAAACGTGATATTTCCCTTTGTTTTTCGTCCATTTTATTCGTAATAGTTAACTAAATGAATCCTCTATTCTATGCTATTCATTTCTATCTTTAATGACCTAAATAAAAAAAACCGCAACAAGTGCGGTTTTTTATAATAATTATCTTGATTAAGATTTAGTCACGGACATAGATAACATGACCGTCATCTTCTTCGTCATCCCAATCATCATCATCACCGTCTTCAGTAATAACGTTTTGACCTGAAATAGCATCTTTATGGTAATCATCCCACATGAAGTCGACTTTATCAGCCGCTTTCTCTTCATCAGTTTGAATCTCTTTTGGTAGAGTATCCATAAAGTCAGATAGCTCATCACATACTTCTTGAGTACCAGTGCGACTTACCGCTGCAATTTTAAAGTAGCGATCATCCCAAGCAAGTGCTTCTAAGATCTCAGCGATCTTTTCATCAGTTTCTTCTTCACGTAGAAGATCAGTCTTATTAAATAATAACCAACGAGGCTTACCAGCAACTTTCTCACTGTAACGCTCTAATTCATCAATGATAGTTAGTGCATTTTGAACAGGATCACTGCCATCAACTGGAAGGATATCAATTACATGAAGCAATACACGACAACGCTCAAGGTGCTTCAAGAAACGAACACCAAGACCTGCACCTTCAGCAGCCCCTTCAATTAGACCAGGAATATCAGCAACAACGAAGCTCTTATTACCACGTGCACGTACAACACCTAAGCTAGGAATAAGCGTAGTAAATGGGTAGTCAGCTACTTTTGGTTTTGCAGCAGATACAGCGCGGATAAATGTCGACTTACCAGCATTTGGTAAACCAAGCATACCAACATCAGCAAGCAAAAGAAGTTCTAAACGAAGTTCACGAACCTCACCTTTTGTTCCCATTGTCTTTTGACGAGGTGCACGGTTAACAGATGATTTAAAACGAGTGTTACCTAAACCATGCCAGCCGCCTTTAGCAACCATGATCTTCATGCCATGAGCCATTAGCTCTGCAACTTTCTCACCAGTATCAATATCAATAGCACGCGTACCAACAGGTACTTTCAACGTAATATCTGCACCACGTCGACCAGTACTGTTTGTGCCACCACCATTTTTACCACGCTCTGCATCATAAAAACGGTTAAAACGGTAATCAATTAGGGTGTTTAGATTTTCATCCGCTTCTAGGTAAACATCACCACCGTCGCCGCCATCGCCGCCATCTGGGCCGCCCTTAGCTACGAATTTTTCACGCCAAAAACTAACAGTACCGTTACCGCCGTCGCCTGCATCTACTTTAATTGTCGCTTCATCAACGAATTTCATTTTCTTCTCCGAGCTGTAGCGCTGGTAATCTTTTCATTAACTGTTCTATTCTGATACAGATTATTTACTGCAAATCAAAATTACATTATGAGAGTGGATCTTCTATGATCTTTACGCTACGTAATATATCAATATAGTCACTAGGTAAGTATTCTAGCATTTAAACTCATTAGTTATACCAACCTAAAATAAGTATAAACGACAAAATAATTAACTGGTGACTATCCATAAATAAAAAGCCCCGCCAAGTGGCAGGGCTTTTAAAATTAGTTTTTAAAAACGATTATTCAGCGTCGATAGAAACGAATTTACGGTTTTTAGGACCTTTAACTTCAAACTTCACTTTACCTTCAGATAGAGCGAATAGAGTGTGGTCTTTACCGATGCCTACGTTAGTACCAGCGTGGAATTTAGTACCACGTTGACGTACGATGATGTTACCTGCAAGAACAGATTCGCCACCGAAACGCTTAACACCAAGACGTTTGCTTTCTGAATCGCGGCCGTTACGAGTAGAACCGCCAGCTTTTTTATGTGCCATTTGTTATTCTCCTTAAATTAAGCGCTGATGCCAGTGATTCTGACTTCAGTGAACCATTGACGATGGCCCTGTTGCTTACGAGAATGCTTACGACGACGGAACTTAACGATTTTAATTTTATCGCCACGACCGTGCTGAACTACTTCCGCAGTTACTTTACCGCCAGCTACTAAAGGTGCACCAACAGTGATTTCTTCACCGTTAGCAATCATAAGAACGTTGTCGAAATCAACTGTTGCGCCAGTCTCAACGTCTAATTTTTCCAAGCGAAGAGTTTGACCTTCACTTACACGGTGTTGTTTACCACCAGATTGGAAAACAGCGTACATATTTTACTCCGCTACTTTCGCACTACCATTTAATTTGTTTACTCAACAATTTTGGTGTGCGTTAAACTTGTCATCAATAGGGCGTGGATTCTACGCGAATGATTTCAATCTGACAACCCAAAATTGAAGAAAAATGATGAAAAGATAAACGAAATAGTCAATCGGCTAAAAGAGAGGAATTTACGACTGTATTGCGACCCTCAATTTAGTGTATTATTTATGTAATCACTTATTACAATAAAGCCTAACTTAGGCCCTAACCTTGCTGGAAGAATAATGGATTTTAAAGCTATCCAAGCCCTCACGGCTGATGACATGGCAATCGTAAATGAAACTATCTTAGCTCAACTGAATTCAGATGTTGCGCTTATCAACCAACTTGGTTTCTACATTGTAAGCGGCGGCGGAAAACGCTTACGTCCTGTGCTTGCCATTTTATCTGCAAAAGCACTTGGATACGAAGGTAAAGACCACACTATGGCAGCTGCCTTTATTGAATTTATTCACACTGCAACATTACTTCATGATGACGTTGTCGATGAATCAGATATGCGTCGTGGTAAAGCGACGGCTAATGCTGAATTTGGTAATGCCGCAAGTGTACTCGTTGGCGATTTTATTTACACTCGCTCATTCCAAATGATGACAAGCTTAGGATCCATTAAGATCCTTAGTTTAATGAGTGAATCAGTTAATGTGATCGCTGAGGGTGAAGTTCTTCAATTAATGAACTGCAACGATCCTAATACGACCGAAGAAAGTTACATGCAAGTAATCTATTCTAAAACTGCTCGCTTATTTGAAGCGGCGACTCAGATCGGCGCGCTCCTAAATAACGCTCCATTAGAAATCGAAACAGCACTACAAAATTACGGTAAATATTTAGGCACGGCTTTTCAATTGATCGACGACGTGATGGATTACACTTCAGATGGCGAAGACATGGGTAAAAATGTCGGTGACGATCTTGCTGAGGGTAAACCAACACTTCCTTTATTACATGCTATGAATAATGGTAATGAAGAACAAGCAGCAATGATCCGTGAAGCAATAGAAAAAGGAAATGGCATAGATAAATTAGAGCCTATCCTTGCTTGTATGAAAGAAGTGGGATCATTAGAATATACAAAACAAAAAGCAGATGAAGAAGCAGATAAAGCAATTGCAGAGTTAACTATATTACCCGAATCTGAATATAAAGAAGCATTAAAAGCGTTAGCGCACTTAGCCGTTAAACGCAGTAAATAACACTTTACGCTTAAAAATAAGAAAATAAAAAAGGCAGATAAATAACTATCTGCCTTTTCTCTTTTAATAACTCTAATTGGTATTATTTAACGAACTCTTCACCAATTTTAATATCTGCTTGTAGCGTTTCTAGCATGCTATCAAGTGCTTCTTGTTCAAGTGCGCTCAACTCACCATAAGACTGAATCTCTTCAACCCCATTTTTACCAAGTAAAATTGGTTGCGCAAAGAAACGAGCATGCTCACCGTCACCTTCAACATAAGCACATTCAACAACACCTTTCTCACCGCTAAGCGCTTTAACTAGTGATAAACCAAAACGACATGCTGCTTGACCCATTGAAAGCGTTGCAGAACCACCACCCGCTTTTGCTTCTACTACTTCAGTACCCGCATTTTGAATACGTGGAGCTAATGCAGCAACTTCTTCAGCAGTGAACTCAACACCTTCAACTTGAGAAAGAAGAGGAAGAATTGTTACGCCAGAGTGACCACCAATAACAGGTACACGGATCTCACCTGGATCTTTATCTTTCAACTCAGCTACAAATGTTTCAGAGCGGATCACATCCAATGTCGTGACACCAAATAGCTTATTCTTATCGTATACACCCGCTTTCTTTAATACTTCAGCGGCAATTGCTACTGTTGTATTTACCGGATTAGTAATAATGCCTATACATGCATTTGGGCAAGTCACTGCAATTTTTTCAGCTAATGACTTAACAATACCGGCATTAATATTGAAAAGATCTGAACGATCCATTCCTGGTTTACGAGCAACACCAGCAGAAATTAAAACCACATCGGCGTTATCAAGAGCTGGCGTTGGATCCTCACCACAATAACCTTTAATAGAAACTGGTGTTGGGATATGGCTAAGATCCGCAGCAACACCAGGTGTTACAGGAGCAATATCATAAAGAGCAAGATCAGATCCTGCTGGTAATCGATTCTTAAGAAGTAATGCTAACGCTTGTCCGATGCCTCCTGCGGCGCCAATAACAGCAACTTTCATGTTCGTTCTCCTTGAGTGGTAGAGGTATATTTTTATTATTAATTTACTTTCAAACTGAAAGTGACGTTATAGCAAGCTCAAATTAAATTCAATGCTATTTGCTTCGCTTTGCGACCTTACGCAATGACATCCGAACCCAGCCACAAACTGAACGCGACTCTACTTGCATTTATCCTTGTTTGTAAATGAAATTGTCTAACGAATTAGAGATCTTGGGCAAAAAGAAATGAATAATTCATGAGTAAGTATTCACATAAATGCCATTTTGATTTGGTTATACTTAAATAATTATGCGAGAATAGTTATAATTATTGCAAAAAGAATCAAAACATCATGCGAAATAATGAAAAGCAAGAACTATTAGTTAAAGAATTTAAATCCATTCTTAAAGCAGAACGATTTGGTTCTCAAGGTGAAATTGTTGATGCGCTTCGAATCTCAGGTTTCGATAACATAAATCAATCAAAAGTATCCCGAATGCTAACTAAATTTGGTGCTGTACGTACTCGCAATGCGAAAATGGAAATGGTGTACTGCCTTCCTATTGAGCTTGGTGTACCTACGGTTTCAAGCTCTTTACGTGAATTAGTGATGGATATTGATTACAACAATGCATTAGTTGTTATTCACACAGGCCCTGGCGCTGCTCAATTAATTGCTCGCTTATTAGACTCTTTAGGTAAATCTGAAGGTATTTTAGGTGTCGTTGCTGGCGATGATACTATCTTCATTACACCAACCAGAAACATTGAAGTCTCGAAGTTATTCGATTCTGTTTGTGACCTATTTGAATACAGCATTTAAACCAGCTTCTTTTAAAGGTCGCTTTTCTTTTATTAAAGCGACCTCTCTCCGTATATTCTTCTCCATTAAAATCATTAGTAAATACAGCAGAAATGTTAAAACCACACATTGTGCTAATTATTAATAGAATCAATAGTTATTTATTTCACAGTTTTGGCATAATTTAATTAACACTATTTTAAAAAGTGCGCATTAGTTTGCTATCATTCACATGCCATTTCTGTAACAGGAAATTTAAAACACTTTACAATGAAGTGAATAAATACGGTTTCTTACTTTCATTATCTCTCACTTTTAGAGATCTTTTAAAACAGTAAAGAAACACAATAATAAGGAAAGGAATAACATGGCATTAAAAACCTTAATTAAAGCAAGCGCTATTGCTGCAGCAATGTTTGGTGCAGGCATGAGCTCAGCAAGTGCTCAAGATTTCATTACTATTGGAACAGGCTCTGTAACAGGTGTTTATTACCCAACGGGTGGTGCTATCTGTAAATTAGTGAATAAAGATCGCAAGGAGCATAATGTTCGCTGTTCTGTGGAATCAACTGGTGGTTCTATCTATAACGTAAATACTATCCGTTCAGGCGAACTGGACTTTGGTATCGTACAGTCAGATTGGCAGTACCATGGTTACAACGGCACAAGTAAATTTGAAGCTCAAGGCCCTTATAAGAAACTCCGTGCGATGTTCTCTCTTCATACAGAACCTTTTAACATCATCGCTCGTAAAGATTCAGGTATTAACAACGTTGCTGATCTTGAAGGTAAACGTGTAAACATTGGTAATCCAGGGTCTGGTGACCGTGCAACAATGGGTGTCGTAATGGGTGCCATGGGTTGGACAAATGATAGCTTTAAGCTTGCTTCAGAGCTAAAAGGTTCAGAGCGTTCTCAAGCTCTTTGTGATAATAAAATTGATGCTTTCATTTACATGGTTGGTCACCCAAATGGCTCAATCAAAGAAGCAACTACATCATGTGACGCAAAACTAGTATCTGCTACTGGACCTAAGATTGATAAAATCGTTGCTGATAACCCTTACTATGCATACAGCACAGTTCCAGCAGGTATGTATCGTGGTACAGAAGGTGCTGTTAATAGTTTTGGTGTAGCAGCAACAATGGTAACAACATCAGATGTTTCAGACGAAGTTGCTTACAGCGTAGCAAAAGCAGTGTTTGAAAACTTTGATACATTCAAACGCCTTCACCCAGCATTTGCAACCTTGAAAAAAGAAGACATGGTAAAAGCAGGTCTTTCTATTCCACTACACCCTGGTGCTGTGAAATATTACAAAGAAGTTGGTCTACTAAAATAGTTTTTCTTCTACGTACGTAACTTTTGATAAGTAACGTGACTATAAAGTGAAGAGGCCATTGGTCTCTTCATTTCTTCGCTCCCCCCTGATCTTTCCATACAACGGATAACAATCAATAATAAAACGGATTTGAAGATCGGTTATTTCTAGCCTATATATTGGCTTATATTCAGTAATCTAATACTTAATGATTGAGTGTTAGATTCGACCATCACTAAGGAAAAGTACATGACGCAGTCGTCAAATACGTCACAAGATGTGCAAGAAATGGTGGCCCAATCTGATACAGGTGCTCGTTCACCGCAAGGATTATCTGGCCGAATTCTATGGTTTGTTCCACTATGTTGGTCTTTATTCCAACTCTGGTATGCTTCCCCTTTACCGTTCATTTTTGATTTCGGCATACTTAATGATACAGAAGCTCGCTCAGTACATTTAGCGTTTGCTATCTTTTTAGCTTTCACCGCGTATCCCGCCTTAAAAAACTCACCACGAGATCGTATTCCAGCCATTGATTGGGCTCTTGCTTTCGCTGGTAGTTTTTCTGCTGCTTATATTTATATTTTTTATACACAACTTGCTGATCGTTCAGGGGCACCAACAACTCCTGACATCATTGCATCAGTCGTTGGTATGGTGTTATTGCTTGAGGCAACTCGTCGTGCTTTAGGTCCACCACTTATGGTTGTAGCTGCAGTATTTTTGCTTTACACCTTTGCTGGCCCTCATATGCCAGATGTAATTGCACACAAGGGCGCGAGTCTAAACAAAGCAATGTCACACCTATGGTTAACAACTGAAGGTGTTTTTGGCGTTGCTTTAGGCGTTTCAACCTCATTCGTTTTCTTATTTGTGCTTTTTGGTGCCATGCTAGAAAAAGCAGGCGCAGGTGCTTATTTTATTAAAGTGGCTTTCTCTTTACTTGGTCATATGAAAGGCGGTCCAGCAAAAGCGGCGGTAGTTGCTTCTGGCTTATCTGGCCTAGTATCTGGTTCTTCTATCGCTAACGTAGTAACCACAGGTACGTTTACGATTCCACTAATGAAACGTGTTGGCTTCTCTGGTGAAAAAGCAGGAGCTGTCGAAGTTGCCGCCTCAACCAATGGACAGTTAACACCACCAATTATGGGTGCTGCAGCATTCTTAATGGTTGAATACGTTGGTATCTCTTATGTAGAAGTAATTAAAGCTGCGTTATTACCCGCCCTAATTTCTTATATCGCCCTACTTTACATTGTTCATCTAGAAGCATGTAAAGCAGGAATGACCGGCCTTCCTCGTCGCCATACACCAAAGTTACTTCACAGCTTACTTTCATTCACAGCAACCATTTTAGGTCTTTGTGTTATGAGCGCTGCTGTTTATTACGGTATTGGCTGGACTAAAGATGCCTTTGGTGATGCCGCAATCCCAATTGTAACCGTTGCTCTATTACTTTCTTATGTTGGCTTAGTTAGCATCTCTGCAAAATATCAAGAACATGCCATGATGGCGATTGATGAAGAACTGACTGAAGTACCTGATCCAGGACCAACCATTAAATCTGGCCTGCATTTCTTATTACCAATCGTCGTATTAGTATGGTGTTTAACAGTAGAACGCTTCTCACCGGGTTTATCTGCTTTTTGGGCATCAGTATTTATGATTTTCATTTTACTGACTCAGCGCCCATTAATTGGTTTCTTTACCAAAGAAGGCAATGCCGCTGAACAAGTAAAACAAGGGTTTGATGATTTACTAGAGAGCCTAGTATCAGGAGCTCGAAACATGATTGGTATTGGTGTGGCGACCGCAGCGGCTGGTATTGTTGTTGGTGTCGTAACCTTAACGGGTATCGGACTAGTCATGACTGATTTTGTAGAGTTTATCTCTGGTGGTAGCATCATTCTTATGCTGTTATTTACCGCGGTAATTAGCCTAATCTTAGGAATGGGCTTGCCAACAACGGCTAACTACATTGTTGTATCCACTTTGATGGCTCCAGTTATTGTAACTCTAGGTGCTGCGCACGGTCTGATTATTCCATTAATTGCGGTTCACTTATTTGTGTTTTATTTTGGTATTTTAGCCGATGACACTCCTCCTGTAGGTCTAGCCGCATTTGCAGCTGCCGCGATTGCTAAATCAGATCCAATCCGCACAGGTATTCAAGGTTTCACCTACGATATTCGTACCGCTATTTTGCCTTTCATGTTTGTCTTCAATACCCAACTATTGCTAATGGGCATTGATTCTTGGTGGCATTTAGCTCTAACAATTATCTCTTCGATCATTGCTATGTTGACCTTCTCAGCGGCAACTCAAGGCTGGTGGTTTACGAAAACAAAATGGTGGGAGGTCGTTTTACTACTTCTGATCACTTTTTCATTATTCCGTCCTGGTTTTTGGTGGGATAAGATCTATCCTGCCAAAGATTATTATCAAGGTATTGAGATTGCTCAAATTGCTGAAGACTTAAATGTGGGACAATCACTGACATTAGAAGTTGTCGGTCAGAATCTTGAAGGTGATGTCGTAAGTAAAACGGTTCGTTTGCCTTTTGAAGATCGAGCAGTTACTGGTGAAGATCGAGTTGGCTCTATGGGACTTATGTTATCTGAGGTTGATAACAAAATGATCGTAGACATGGTCGAGTTTGGCAGTCCTGCTGAAGCTTCAGGAATAGATTTTGATTGGGAAATAAAGAATGTGGTTCTTGATGCAGACCGACCATTAAAAGAATGGGTATTTGTACCAACTCTTCTTTTATTGTTTACACTAGGCTTTAATCAGCGTCGCCGAGCTAAAAAGGAAAACTTAGCGGCATAAATTAATGAATGGAATCTAAGGGGAGAAGTACTCCCCTAATTAGGTAATAAAAATTATGTATAAACAAATTTTGGTTCCAGTAGATTTAAATGATAAAGGCTTTGCTGATAAAGCGGTTGAACTAGCAGTTTGGCACGCAAAACATTCTAATGCTGAGCTTCATTTGCTGAATGTATTACCTGGGATTCATATGTCGATGGTGTCGACTTATTTTCCTAAAGGCGCAGCAAAACAAATGAAAGACGATGTATCAAAACAACTGAATGAATTTGCGGCTAAGTTTGTAGATGAAGACGTGGTATATAGAGTACACGTTGCGGAAGGTAAACCTTACGTCACTATTTTAGATTATGCTGAACGTCTAGGCGCAGACCTAATCGTAATGCCAAGTCATAAACGCTCTAAAATAGATAAAGTCATGCTCGGTTCTGTAGCGAGTAAAGTAGTCGAAAACTCTCCAATCAACGTTATGGTAGTTAAACCTCAAGGTTAACTTATCTGTAACTAAAAATAAAAAGGAGCTCATCGGCTCCTTTTTTGTTTTTAGTCGTATATGAAAACCCTTACTGCTTAGGTAAAGTTTTATAATCAGGTCTTATTGGCGCAATATCCATTGAATCTAACACACCAGATTTTGCTTCTGGGTAAAACTCACAAGGCGCAAATAAACTGATAAATTGCTCAGTCTCAGGATGATAAAAACTCAATTCAGCTGAGTGCAATTGCAAACGTTCAGAAAACGCCAGAGCCTCTTCACATGCGTAAAACTCATCACCGACAATCTCATGACCTTCTTCCATCATATGCACACGCAGTTGATGAGAGCGGCCCGTAATCGGTAATAAACGCACTAATGTTGTCTTATCTTCAACCTGTATCACTTGATACCCCGTTTGTGATGGCTTTCCATGCTCGTAACACACCATTTGGCGTGGACGATTTGGCCAATCACAAATTAGCGGTAAATCAATATGACCTTCTGTTTTCTCGACTTTTCCCCATACTCGTGCGTAATACACTTTATGAGTTAAACGGTACTGAAACTGTTTTTTAATGTGCCTTTCAGCTTCTTTATATAAAGCAAAAATCATCAGTCCAGACGTCGACATATCAAGGCGGTGTACAAGTTGAGCTTCTGGAAACTCAGCAATAACACGGGACCATACACTGTCATAGTGCTCTGGCGCCCTGCCGGGGTTAGAGAGTAATCCGGCAGGTTTATTCACCGCAAGAATCGCTTCGTCTTGATAGACAATATCAAGCGGTTCCATTGGTGGATTGTATTCAAGCATTGCCATGATTAGTTATGGCTCACAACGATTAAACGCAGTGAATCAAGCTGAACTTGCGCTTTACCTATGTATCCAGAAAGCTCACTCATTTGAGTTTCGATTTGAGTTAACTCTTCATCACGGATATTTGGGTTTACCGCTTTCAATGCTTGTAAACGCTCTAGCTCTGCATTTAATGCAGCTTTCATCTCTGCGTTTGCATCGACTCGAACCGCTTCAATACGATCTTCAATGCTTACTTCAGCCGTATCAATTAGCGCATGGATCTCTTTTTGAACAGAGTTCACAAGCTTACTTGCCATATGGCGGTTGACCGGACTTAACTGACGATTAAAGCTTTCAAACTCAACTTGAGCTGAAAGATCATTACCTTTACCATCCATCATTAAACGGATTGGCGTTTTAGGTAAGAAACGACCGATACCACTTTGCTTAGGCGCTTGTGCATCCACCACATAAACCAATTCAAGTAATAAAGTACCCGCTGGTAGAGCTTTGTTCTTTAATAAAGAAACAGCCGTAGCGCCCACACCTTCAGTTAATACTAAATCAATACCACCTTGGATCATTGGGTGTTCCCAGCTGATCAAATTCATGTCTTCACGAGAAAGTGCCGTTTCACGATCAAACGTAATCGTACAACCTTCGTAAGGTAAACCTGGGTAGCTTGAGACCAACATATTTTCTGCCGGAGTAACAACAATGGCATTTTCGCCTTTGTCATCCTGATTCAAACCAATCGTATCAAATAGGTTTAATGCAAAATTAACTAAGTTCGTATCACCATCAGTTGCTGCAATTTTCTCAGCAAGGGCTTTGGCTTTCTCACCACCATTAGAGTGAACTTCTAATAAGCGATCTCGACCTTGCTCTAATTGCGCTTTTAATTCTTTATTAAGTGCTGCAGATTCTTCAATCAGAGGTTCTAATCCATCTGATTTACCCGTCGCCAAAATGGCAATGATCGTATCAGAGAATTTTTCATATACCGCTCGACCTGTTGGACAGGTTTCACCAAAAGCATTTAAACCTTCATCAAACCAACGAGCTAATAATTCTTGAGATGTGCCTTGTAAATACGGAACATGAATCTCAATATCGCGTTTTTGACCAATACGATCCAAACGACCAATACGTTGCTCAAGTAGATCAGGATTAAACGGTAAATCAAACATCACCAATTGGTTAGCAAACTGGAAGTTACGACCTTCAGAGCCAATCTCTGAACAGATAAGTACTTGTGCACCACCTTCTTCTTGTGCGAAGTAAGCCGCTGCTTTATCACGTTCAATGATAGACATACCTTCATGGAAAACCGTACCACGAATACCTTCACGCTCACGTAACGCTTGTTCTAGTTGCAACGCTGTTGAAGCACGAGAAGCAATAATTAGTACTTTCTCATTACGGTTCTCTTTTAATAACTCAAGCAACCAGTTAACTCGTGGATCAAACTGCCACCACGTTGCACTATCACCTTCAAACTCTTGAAAGATCTCTTCAGGATAAAGCATCTTCATTGCACGAGCTTCATCACTCATGCGGCCACCCATCATCGTCGCCACACGCATAGAAGTCGCATATTGTGATGGTAAAGGCATTGGCATTAAGTTCAAGTTACGTAATGGGAAACCTTTAATAGCAGCACGAGTATTACGGAATAACACACGCCCTGTACCGTGACGGTCCATTAAGTTATCGACTAACTCTTGACGCGCCTGTGCTTGCTCTTCTTCTGATACAGAAGACTCAATAATTCTAAACAGAGGCTCAGCATCTTGCTCAGACAGTAGATCTGCAATGCGATTTTTCGCCTCATTCGATAGCTTGTCGCCACTCATTAATGCGGTTACGGCATCAGCAACAGGCTGATATTGACGCTCTTCTTCAACAAATGCGTCATAGTCGTAAAAACGATCTGGATCTAACAAACGTAAACGAGCAAAGTGACTTTCGTGACCTAGTTGCTCAGGCGTTGCTGTTAGCAGTAGAACACCAGCAGTCTCTTCTGCAATCGCTTCAATCACTTGGTATTCACGACTTGGTTTTGTTTGGTTCCACTCAAGGTGATGCGCTTCATCGACAACAAGAAGATCCCAATCCGCTTCAACCACTTGCTCAAAACGACGCTTACTCTTACGAATAAAATCTAATGAACACAACACAAGTTGAGCTGTATCAAATGGATTTTCTGAATCAGCGTAAGATTCAATGCAACGCTCTTCATCAAAAATAGAGAAATGTAGGTTAAAACGACGCATCATTTCAACTAACCATTGGTGCTGCAATGTTTCAGGCACAACAATTAATACACGCTCAGCACGGCCAGAAAGCACTTGTTGATGAATGATCATGCCAGCTTCAATTGTCTTACCTAAACCAACTTCATCAGCCAGTAAAACACGCGGTGCGTAACGACGACCAACTTCTTGAGCGATAAATAATTGGTGCGGGATCAAACCTGCGCGCATACCACACAAACCACGCATTGGGTTTTTATGTTGCTCATACTGATTTTGAAGTGCACGAT
This sequence comes from Aliivibrio thorii, assembly GCF_057368585.1. Lineage (NCBI taxonomy): Bacteria > Pseudomonadati > Pseudomonadota > Gammaproteobacteria > Vibrionales > Vibrionaceae > Aliivibrio > Aliivibrio thorii. The sequence continues at coordinate 2,764,417 of NZ_CM170654.1, forward strand.
AACGCAAAGCAAAGCGATCCATGCGATCTATTTGACCTGCAAATAATTTGTCTTGAGGTTTATTAAAGCGGATCTGGTGACTTAATAACGTCTCACGAAGAACAACATTTAATTCATCTGTATCTACACGAGTACCTATATAAGTAAGTAGTCCACCGTCTTCAATAACATCTTCAACTTCAAGTGACCAGCCCTCATGGCTTTCAATTGTGTCTCCCTTATTGAACATCACTCGGGTAACGGGTGCATCATGTTTTGCGTATAAACGGTTTTCTTCTGATGCGGCAAAAAGTATGGATACGGTTCTATCGTCAACAGCAACCACTGTTCCTAAACCCAAATCACTTTCTGTATCACTGATCCAACGTTGGCCCAAAGCAAATGACATAGTAGTAATACACCTCAAAATTAATTAATTGATTTTATATAGAGTGAGAATTTTAGAACCGAGAATAGACAGCCTAAATGGCGAGGTTCAAAAGGGCGCCAATCTTACTGTATGAGAGCAGTTAGGTCACGCCTATTTATCATAAAACTGAGTGTAAACGATTATACCTAACTTGAGAGCGAAAAGTTTACTTAACCGCATCTAAATATCGGCTTAATTCTGGAGGCGTTACTTGCGTCATTAGCTCTGATATTAAACCATAACTTAATACTTTATGGCTGCAGACAAAAGCATAATGAGAAGCAAGTGCTTTGGCATCTTGAATGCTATGCGTCACCATGAGTACCGTTAACTTTTGGCTCTTAATGAGTTCTCGGATTAATGCAATCATCTCCTCTCTCAACATAGGATCAAGCGCAGAAAAAGGCTCATCTAATAATAAAACAGGCTTCTTTTGGACTAAGCAACGAGCTAAAGCGACTCGTTGTTTTTGACCACCAGAAAGTTGTTCGGGTAATCGATGTAATAATTCACCTACCCCCACCTGCTGAGCGGCGCGAGTGACTTGCTCTTTTTCTTTATCACTGAGACGTAAATTAGGCTTAATTCCCAGGCCAATATTATCGGCAATCGATAAATGAGCGAAAAGATTATGTTCTTGAAATAACATAGACAATGGTCGCTGATGAGGCGCTAGTGATAACAACGATTGTTGCTCAATACTAATATTGCCAGATTCAGGGGCAATAAATCCTGCAAGCAAACTAAGTAACGTACTTTTTCCTGCACCACTTGGACCGAGAATAGCGACCACATCTCCTTCATTCACAGTTAAGTCAAATTCAAACAACTCTGAATAGTAACGATATTTCACACCCGAAAAATTCAACATTACGCTTCACCTTTACGTTTAGAAGAAAATAACCATTCCACCACAGCAAATACTCCTACACTTAGTACCAATAAGCTCAGAGAGATAACCGCTGCAGCTTCCATTTGATAGCTGCCTAATAATTGAAAAAGATATAAAGGCAATGTCCGAAAATCCTGACTACCAAACAAGGCAATTGCACTTAAATCTCCTACCGACATAATAAATGCTATTGCAAACGCATGAGCCATTGGTTTTCTTAACGCTCGCCATTCAATTAACCGAAAACGAGTAAAGCCATTTAAGCCTAGGCTTCCACATAGTAAATGATATTGCTGTGCGATATGAAGTAATGGCTGAGCAAGCGTTTTTATCACATAAGGCAACGCCATTAATGCATTAACTAATACCACTATCCAAATCGCAATTGAAAAAACATCTGTAATGTTTCGCAATAACAAAAATAATCCAGTACTAATCACTAATCCAGGAGTAACCAAGATCATCGTACCAATCAAATCCAATTTATCAGCCAACAAACGTTTTTCATTTAATCTTAATGCTCTTGTCGTATGCAATAAAATAACACCAAAAATCATAGCTAATACTGCTGCACTTAACGCGACAATCAAAGAATTGACCAATGCTAACCAAAATTCAGGCGATACTAATACTGTCGTCAACTCTGAATTTAGACCGCTAATTACGACCATAAATAGTGGTGGCAATAAAAAGAGAATAAGAAATACAATCCAAATTCTATCCCATAATCGCTCTTGTTTTGAATCTTGGTACAACACTGCTTGATGTATAGAAGAGCCAGAATCAATGGCAACTGAGATTGAGAAACGCTGGATAATTAAAGAAAGTACACCGCATAATAGCATTTGCCATAAAGCTAAAATGGCACCCGACTGCAAATCAAAATCAAATTTAATTGCTTGGTAAATAGCAAGTTCAATGGTGGTTGATTTAGGTCCTCCCCCCAGTGCCATTACCGTTGCAAAACTGGTAAAGCACAACATAAAAACTAAACCTGCGACATGAGGAAGTTGTTGCTTCACTCTAGGCCAAGCTACTAATTTATATTTATTCCATCCTGAAAGCCCTAAGTGCGCAGATAGTTGATGTTGCTCAGCAGGAATAGAATCTAATGTCTGTAAAAGAAGGCGAGTGGCAAAAGGAAAGTTAAACAGAACATGTGCTAATAAAATGCCATTTAAGCCATATATAGAAAAAGAAAGAGAATAACCAAACCTTTGGAACAAATCAGCGATTAAGCCACTATTACCATAAATAGAAAGTAAACCAAAAACACCTACTAATACAGGAAGTACAAGTGTCGTAGCACAAAGCTTAAGCAGCAAATCTCTGCCTATAAATTGTCGGCGTGATAATGCATACGCAGTGGGGATCGCAAGACTAATACTCAATAAAGTGGATAGAAAAGCTTGGTATAAACTGAATTTCGTAATATACAAATAATAAGGATCAGACCAAATTAGACTTAAATCTAGGCTTGGTGATTCTAAAAACAGGGCGCTGATAGCACCACCAACAAAGCCAATAATAATAATGGCAATAATATATCCCCAAATAGGGACTGAATTATAAGAGGAGGTATTTTTCATAGTTACCAAAAAGAAAGGAGCACACCAGCACCCCTTATTTAAAATTAGAAGGTCAGAGCGTGTTGCCATTCACGGATCCACGATTTACGTTGCTGTGAGATCTCTTGTGAACTAAACGACAACCCTTTATTTGGTACCGTTAATGTTTCAAAACCATCAGGTTGTTTAACATCGGTTACTGGGTACATCCAATTTCCTGTAGGCATTGCTGACTGAAATTTATCATTCAAAATAAAGGCCAGAAATTCATCTGCCAATTTATTATTCGCTGTATTTTTCACTTTAGCAGCAACCTCAACTTGCATATAATGGCCTTCTGAAAAGTTAGTTGCCGCAAAACGATCGTCTTTTTCAGCAATCAAATGGTAGGCTGGTGATGTCGTATAAGACAAAACTAAATCAGACTCTCCTTCTAAGAACATACTATAAGCTTCAGACCACCCTTTGGTTACTGTCACTGTTTTCTTAGCAAGCTGTTTCCATGCTTGTGCTGTATCATCACCATAAACTGACTTCATCCATAGCAATAAACCTTGACCCGGTGTAGAGGTTCTTGGATCTTGATAAATAATTTTTAAATCATTACGAATTTCAACTAGCTCTTTCAAACTTTTTGGAGGATTTGCTACTTTCTCTTTATTGTAAACAAACGCAAAGTAACCAAAATCATAAGGTACAAACGTTGTATCATTCCAGCCACCAGGCAAAGTTACTGAATCAGTATTAATTTGATGCTCAGCTAATAGTCCTGTCGCTTTTGCCTCCGCCATTAAGTTGTTGTCTAAACCAAGAACAACATCCGCTTTCGTATTTTTACCTTCAAGGCGTAGACGATTTAAAATAGACACGCCATCATCTAAAGCGACTAGCTTTAAGTCACATTCACACTGAGCTTCAAATGCTGCTTCAATCGTTGGTCCTGGGCCCCAATCAGCCGCAAAAGAGTCATAAGTGTAAACGGTTAGAGTCTCTGTATCTGCAGCAGAAACAGAAGACGTCGCGATGATAGCTAACGCTGTCGGTAATAATTTAAATGGAGAGGAAATAGAAAGAGTGTTCATTATGTGCGCTTACATCCTTTTGAGCGGCACAGAATTAAGGTGATATTCTCTAAGAGGATGCCATCCCAATCCCTACGCCAGCATTATCTGATTCAGGTAGTACGGGTTTAAGCGAGCATTATCCAATGCTTACTAATCTCAGCGAATACCAATCTAGATAACTAGTTGATATAGGTTGCTCCCCGATGAGAGGCCATATTGTATGTGTGAATGCTTTATTGAGCCAGAGGTTTATTAATCCCTCTGACGCTGATCATACCCCCAACGAGGAACAAGCCCTTGCTCAACGCCTAAATGATCTAATATCCGAGCAACCATAAAATCAATTAAATCTTCAATAGAGTTAGGTTGATGATAAAAACCAGGAGCTGCAGGCATGATCGTTGCTCCCATTTGAGATAACTTAAGCATATTTTCTAAATGCAACGTCGAAAATGGCGTTTCTCTTACGACCATAATCAGTTGGCCACGTTCTTTTAATACGACATCGGCAGCCCGTTCAATAAGGTTGTCTGAAATGCCATGGGCAATAGAAGCAACACTACCAGCAGAACATGGGCACACGACCATTTTCTTTGGTGCTGCAGATCCAGAAGCAACCGGTGAGAACCAATCTTCTTTACCACAAACAGTTAAATTATCAGCATTACACTTAAGATGTTCAACCAATGCTGTTTTCATTGCATCAGGGCCACTTGGTAACTTTAAATCGTGTTCAGTCGCCATCACTACACGAGCAGCTGATGATATTAGAAAATAAACATGATAGTCAGCAGCAAGCAAACATTCTAATAACCGTAAACCATAAGGAGCGCCTGAAGCTCCCGTCATAGCTAACGTAATTGCTTTTTTTTGAGATTTCATTTATTGGCTCAACTTATCAAGTAATTTACCGTGAATCCCTTCAAAACCACCATTGCTCATAACTAATATTTGATCACCTGGTTGCGCTTCGGCCACAATCATATCAACAAAGCAGTCAATATCATTATGAGTATATGCAGGCTGAGAACACTGCTGTACTACATCCTTAACTGACCACGAAATATTATCAGGCTGGAAAAGGTAAATACTATCAGCAGCATGCAAAGAAGCTGCCAACGTATCCTTGTGCACTCCTAACTTCATGGTACTTGAACGAGGCTCTAGTACAGCAATAATTTTCTTATTACCCACTTTATTACGTAAGCCACCTAAGGTTAGATCAATCGCTGTTGGGTGGTGAGCAAAATCATCATAAACCGTAACCCCGTTCACCTCACCTTTAAACTCAAGACGACGCTTAGTATTAATAAACTTACCTAAAGCTTCACACGCTAGATCAGGAGTAACCCCAACGTGACGAGCAGAAGCGACAACCATAAGCGCATTACTGACGTTATGATCACCTACTAAGTCCCAATGAACTTGTCCTACTTTCTCGCCTTCAAAATAAACTTCAAATAGACTGCCATCCTTTTTTAGCTTTATTGCCTTCCAATGACCATCTTCACCGGTAAATTCAAGTTCACTCCAACAGCCCTGCTTTAAAACCTGCTCAAGTGGTTTATCTTGCTCAGGTGCAAAAATACGCCCTGTACTAGGAACCGTCCTAATTAAATGATGAAATTGACGTTGAATAGCAGCAAGATCATCAAAAATATCAGCATGATCAAACTCTAGATTATTTAGAACTAACGTACGAGGACGGTAATGAACAAACTTTGAACGCTTATCAAAAAAAGCACTATCATATTCATCAGCTTCAACAACAAAAAACATACTTTCGCCTAAACGAGCCGATTCGCCAAAGTTACCAAGTACACCGCCCACTAAGAAACCAGGTTTATAGCCACACTCTTCAAGTACCCATGTAAGCATGCTCGCGGTGGTCGTTTTACCATGGGTTCCGGCAACCGCCATTACCCAGCGATCTTGTAATAAGAACTCTTGAAGCCACTGTGGCCCTGAGGTGTATTTCAGATTTTTATCCAATACATATTCAACGCACGGGTTACCGCGACTCATTGCATTACCAATTACCACTAGGTCTGGTGCAGGGTCTAACTGGCTTGGGTCAAAGCCTTGGATGATCTCAATACCTTGAGACTCTAATAACGTACTCATTGGTGGATAAACGTTAGCATCGCATCCTGTGACTTTATGTCCAAGCTGACGAGCTAATGTAGCAGCGCCTCCCATGAAGGTGCCACAGATACCAAGGATATGAATATGCATAATTACAACCGTCTTATTATTAAATTAGTGAGCAACCTCAATTCAAAGTTACTTCAATACTCTTAAAAAGTTCTATGCTATAGAATGAATTACAGCAAACAGTAACACAACTATTATAAAAATAAATCAGTACCTAACCCTACTTATCGTTGATATCTAATAACAGAGAATAAAGGAATAACTATGTCTGAAATAAGAACCCTAGGTGAGTTTATTGTTGCTAAGCAGCATGACTTTCCTCATGCAAGTGGAGAGTTGTCATCGTTAATTGGGTCAATTAAGTTGGCAGCTAAAATTGTAAACCGTGAAATTAACAAAGCGGGACTTGTTGATATTACGGGGGCTTCTGGTGAAGAGAATATTCAAGGTGAGCAACAACAAAAGCTAGATCTTTACGCTAATGACAAATTTAAAGCTGCATTAGAAAACCGTGACCAAGTTTGTGGTGTAGCCAGCGAAGAAGAAGATGAAGCGGTTGCTTTTAATAAAGAACTCAATCAAAACGCTAAATACGTTGTTTTAATGGATCCATTAGATGGTTCCTCAAACATTGATGTAAACGTCTCTGTTGGAACCATTTTTTCAATATATCGTCGTATATCTCCAATCGGGACACCAGCAATAGAGGAAGATTTCCTACAGCCAGGTAATAAGCAAGTCGCTGCTGGCTATATTATTTATGGTTCTTCTACCATGCTAGTTTATACGACAGGTAATGGGGTTCATGGTTTTACTTATGACCCATCCCTTGGTGTATTTTGTCTATCTCATGAAGATATGAAAGTTCCGCAAGATGGGAACATCTATTCCATTAATGAAGGAAATTACATCCGATTCCCTGAAGGAATTAAACAGTATTTAAAGTATTGTCAAGAAATGAAGCCTGAAGATAACCGTCCATATACTTCACGTTACATTGGTTCCCTTGTCGCTGATTTTCATAGAAATTTACTGAAGGGTGGAATATACCTTTATCCAAGTACTCAAGCCTATCCAAACGGTAAATTACGGTTACTTTATGAGTGCAACCCAATGGCAATGTTAATTGAAGAGGCAGGGGGAAAAGCGACAGATGGTGAACAACGTATTCTTAATATCAAACCAACAGAATTACATCAACGAGTCCCTTTCTTTGTTGGCTCTAGCAATATGGTAGATAAAGTTCAGGATTTTCTTGATGAATGGCAAGATTAATCATTAATTTGCCACAATTCAGATACAAAAAAACCGAGTCCTAAGACTCGGTTTTTTCTTGAAACTACTACTGATTACTCAGCTGCAGCTTCTACTTCTGGACGATCTACAAGCTCAATGTATGCCATTGGTGCTTTATCGCCTGTACGGAAACCGCACTTCAGAATACGAGTGTAACCACCAGCACGTTGTGCAAAGCGTGGACCTAACTCGGTAAATAGTTTTGCTACAACTTCGTTATCACGAGTGCGAGCAAATGCTAGACGACGGTTAGCAACACTGTCTGTCTTAGCTAATGTAATCAAAGGCTCAACTACACGGCGAAGCTCTTTTGCTTTTGGTACAGTCGTCTTGATAATCTCGTGACGAACCAAAGAGCAAGCCATATTGCTAAACATAGCTTTACGGTGGCTGCTGTTGCGGTTGAGTTGACGACCACTCTTACGATGGCGCATGACCTAATCCTTCTAACTAGATAATTAGTGAACTGATTAATCTTCAGCGATAGACGCTGGTGGCCAATTCTCTAGGCGCATGCCCAAAGAAAGTCCACGTGAAGCTAGAACATCTTTAATTTCAGTTAAAGATTTCTTACCAAGGTTTGGCGTTTTAAGTAGCTCAACCTCAGTGCGCTGCACCAGATCACCAATGTAGTGAATCGCTTCTGCTTTCAAACAGTTAGCAGAGCGAACCGTTAGTTCAAGATCGTCTACAGGACGCAGTAGGATCGGATCGAACTCTGGCTTTTCTTCTTTCTCTTCAGGAACTCGTACATCACGAAGATCTACAAATGCATCCAGTTGCTCAGCTAAAATTGTAGCTGCACGACGGATAGCTTCCTCAGGATCAAGTGTACCATTTGTTTCCATATCGATAACAAGTTTGTCTAAGTCAGTACGTTGCTCAACACGTGCCGCTTCAACCGAGTAAGAAATTTTATCTACTGGGCTGTAAGTTGCATCGATAAGCAAACGACCAATTGGACGCTCATCTTCTTCAGTATGGATACGCGCTGTTGACGGTACATAGCCGCGACCACGCTCTACCTTGATTCTCATGCTGATTTCAGCATTACCATCAGTTAAGTGGCAGATTACATGCTCTGGGTTCGCAATCTCAACATCACCATCATGGGTGATGTCACCTGCAACAACAGGGCCTGCACCAGACTTGTTAAGAGTAATGATAACTTCATCTTTACCCTCAACCTTAACGGCAAGGCCTTTAAGGTTTAGAAGGATTTCAAGGATATCTTCCTGAACACCTTCTTTGGTGCTGTACTCATGTAATACGCCTTCGATTTCTACTTCAGTTACGGCACAACCCGGCATTGAAGATAGTAAAATACGACGTAGAGCGTTACCTAGAGTATGGCCAAAACCACGCTCTAACGGCTCAAGAGTTACTTTTGCGTGAGTCTGGCTAACTTGTTCGATGTCAACTAGACGCGGCTTTAGAAATTCTGTTACAGAACCCTGCATTGTGTCCTCTCTTTATTTAAGCCTTACTTAGAGTAAAGCTCGACGATCAAGTGTTCGTTGATGTCGGCAGACAAATCAGAACGTTCAGGAAGACGCTTAAACGTACCTTCCATTTTGCCAGCATCTACTTCAATCCAAGTTGGTTTTTCGCGTTGTTCAGCAACTTCTAGAGCAGCTTTAATACGTGATTGCTGTTTAGCTTTTTCACGAATCGAAACAACGTCGTTAGCCGCAACTTTGAAAGAAGGAACGTTAACTACTTTACCATTAACTAGAATAGACTTATGGCTAACTAGTTGACGAGATTCAGCACGCGTAGCACCAAAGCCCATACGGTAAACTACGTTATCTAGACGACCTTCAAGAAGTTGAAGTAGGTTTTCACCTGTGTTGCCTTTAATACGAGCAGCATCTTTGTAGTAGTTACGGAATTGTTTTTCTAGAACGCCGTACATACGACGAACTTTTTGCTTCTCACGAAGCTGAACGCCATATTCAGATAGACGACCGCGACGAGCGCCGTGTACACCTGGAGCGTTATCGATCTTACACTTGGTATCGATCGCACGTACGCCTGATTTAAGGAATAAATCAGTGCCTTCGCGACGGCTAAGCTTCAGCTTAGGACCCAAATATCTTGCCATGTTCTTTCTCCAATATTCCTAGAAACGAAACTTAAACGCGACGTTTCTTAGGTGGACGACAACCGTTATGAGGGATCGGAGTAGCATCAACGATGTTTGTGATGCGGTATCCAGCAGCGTTTAGTGCACGGATAGTTGACTCACGACCAGGACCTGGGCCCTTAACCATAACTTCAAGGTTCTTAACGCCATATTCTTTGGCCATTTCACCACAACGTTCAGCAGCAACTTGTGCAGCAAACGGAGTAGATTTACGAGAACCACGGAAACCAGAACCACCTGCAGTAGCCCAAGCTAGTGCATTACCTTGACGGTCAGTAATGGTTACGATTGTGTTGTTGAAAGAAGCATGGATATGCGCTACGCCATCCGCTACTTGCTTGCGAACGCGCTTACGAGCGCGAGTAGGTTGTTTTGCCATTGTACTCTCTACCTTATCCGATTATTTTTTGATCGGCTTGCGCGGACCTTTACGGGTACGTGCGTTGGTTTTAGTACGCTGTCCACGTAATGGTAGACTGCGACGGTGACGAAGACCACGATAACAACCAAGGTCCATAAGACGCTTAATGTTCATCGATACTTCACGACGTAAGTCGCCTTCGACAGTGTATTTGGCAACACCATCACGCAGAATATCAATCTGCTCATCATTCAGTTCACTGATCTTAACATCTTCAGCAATACCAACTGCAGCTAAAATAGCTTGCGAGCGAGTCTTACCGATGCCGTAAATCGCTGTTAAAGCGATTACTGCGTGTTTATGATCAGGAATGTTAATGCCTGCTATACGGGCCACTATTCACTCCTAGTACTTTTTCTTAAGAAGAGTCACAACAAAGCCCGATGAGGATACGTTGCGACTATAACTACTTCTTTTGCACACAAAAGGTAGGCCGAGAATAATACTCGGCCTAACTTAATATATCAAGTAAAAATTTCTGCTAATTAACCTTGGCGTTGCTTATGCTTTGGTTCAACACAAATTATACGCACAACACCGTTGCGCTTAATAACTTTACAGTTGCGGCAGATTTTCTTAACGGAAGCACGAACTTTCATTGCTAAACTCCGTAAATGGACCTGAAATTAACGGCCGTAGCCTTTCAGATTAGCTTTCTTCAAAACGGACTCATACTGCTGAGACATCAGATGAGTCTGAACCTGTGCCATAAAGTCCATGATAACAACAACTACGATTAGTAGGGAAGTACCGCCGAAATAAAAGCGAACGTTCCAAGCTATCATCATAAACTCAGGGATCAGACAGATAAAGGTAATATACATCGCACCAGCTAAGGTTAAACGGGTCATAACTTTATCAATATATTTCGTAGTCTGTTCACCTGGGCGGATTCCGGGTACGAATGCACCAGACTTCTTCAAGTTATCAGCTGTTTCACGCGGGTTAAACACCAACGCTGTATAGAAGAAACAGAAGAAGATAATTGCTGCTGCATAAAGCATTACGTATAACGGCTGACCAGGGCTTAACGCCATGGAAACATCAGTTAACCAACCGAATGTTCCTTCACCATTACCACCAAACCACTGAGCCAATGTCCCAGGGAATAGTATAATACTAGATGCAAATATTGCAGGAATTACACCAGCCATATTAATTTTAAGAGGCAAGTGAGTACTTTGAGCTGCAAATACCTTACGGCCTTGCTGACGCTTCGCGTAGTTAACGACGATACGACGTTGACCACGTTCCATGAACACTACAAAGTAAATTACTGCAAACGATAACACTGCAATTAGTAATAGAAGAAGCACGTGCAGTTCACCTTGACGCGCCTGCTGGATCGTTTCACCGATAGCTGGTGGTAAACCTGCAACGATACCTGTGAAAATAATCAAAGATATACCGTTACCGATACCACGCTCAGTAATTTGTTCACCTAACCACATTAAGAACATGGTACCAGTTACTAAACTTACTGTAGCTGTCAGATAGAACATCATGTCAGGATTAGCAACTAACCCTGGAATCATGCTTGGTAAACCGGTTGCAATCCCAATTGCTTGGAATGTCGCCAGCACCAAGGTGCCATAACGTGTGTACTGGTTAATCTTACGACGACCAGACTCACCTTCTTTTTTCAATTCTGCTAGAGGTGGATGAACAACTGTTAACAGCTGAACAACGATAGATGCCGAAATATACGGCATAATACCTAGAGCAAGAATTGAGGCACGCGACAGTGCACCACCAGAGAACATGTTAAACAGTTCAATGATGGTACCCTGCTGCTGTTCGAAAAGATCAGCAAGGACAGCAGCGTCAATCCCAGGAATTGGCACAAATGAGCCTGCTCGGAACACTAAAAGCGCACCTATAACAAATAACAGACGCGATTTCAGTTCAGCTAGGCCGTTCTGAGCACTATTTACTTCTTTTCCTGGTTTCTTTGCCATTGTACCTCATCCTTCGAGGATTATTCCTCGATCTTACCGCCTGCAGCTTCAATCGCAGCTTTAGCGCCTTTCGTTACGCGTAGACCTTTAACAGTTACAGCAGTAGCGATTTCACCAGAAAGTACAACTTTCGCGAACACAATGTTCTTAGTGATTACGTTAGCAGCTTTAAGACTGTTTAGATCGATAACGTTACCTTCAACTTTAGCAAGTTCGCCTAAACGAACCTCTGCAGTTACTAGGCTCTTACGTGAAGTAAAGCCAAATTTAGGTAGACGTTGTTTCAGAGGCATTTGACCACCTTCAAAACCAACGCGAACTTTACCGCCAGAACGTGATTTTTGGCCTTTGTGACCACGGCCACCAGTTTTACCTAGGCCTGAACCGATACCGCGACCTACGCGCTTCTTAGAAGCGTTAGAACCAGCAGCCGGTGATAGAGTATTCAAAAACATTACTGATTACTCCTCAATATTAACCATATAGCGAACTTTGTTGATCATACCGCGGTTACACGGAGTATCAGCAATTTCTACTGTATGGTTGATGCGACGAAGACCTAGACCTTTAAGACACAAAACGTGCTTAGGTAGGCGACCGATAGAGCTTTTAGTCTGAGTTACTTTGATAGTTTTAGACATGGTACTTACTCCGAAATAGATTCAACAGTTAGACCACGCTTAGCAGCTACCATTTCAGGTGACTTAACACTACTTAGGCCAGAAATCGTTGCACGAACAACGTTAATTGGGTTAGTAGAGCCGTAAGCTTTAGCTAGTACGTTGCGGACACCCACAACTTCTAGCACTGCACGCATAGCACCACCAGCAATGATACCTGTACCTTCTGAAGCAGGTTGCATGTACACTTTTGAACCAGTGTGGCGACCTTTAACAGAGTGGTGAAGAGTACCTTCGTTAAGTGCAATCGTAAACATGTTACGACGTGCTTTTTCCATTGATTTTTGAATCGCTGCAGGTACTTCACGGGCTTTGCCGTAACCGAAACCTACGCGACCATTACCGTCACCAACAACTGTTAGTGCAGTAAAACTAAAGATTCGACCACCTTTAACCGTTTTAGAAACACGGTTAACAGCAATTAGCTTTTCGTTCAAATCTGTAGCTTGTTGTTGTTCTTTAGCCATCTTCCAACCCTACCTTAGAATTTCAGACCAGCTTCGCGAGCAGAATCTGCTAGCGCCGCTACTCGGCCGTGGTATTGGAAACCAGAACGATCGAAAGCAACATTAGTAATGCCTTTTTCGATAGCGCGCTCAGCAATCAGTTTACCAATTGCTTCAGCAGCCGCTTTGTTGCTAGTGTTTCCAACTTGCTCACGGATTGCCTTTTCTACAGTAGAAGCGGCAGCGATAACCTCTGAGCCGTTTGGTGCGATTACCTGAGCGTACGTATGACGCGGAGTACGGTGCACTACAAGGCGAGTTGCACACAGTTCAGCAATCTTACGACGTGCACGTGTAGCACGACGGATGCGAGATGCTTTCTTATCCATAGTGATACCCTACTTCTTCTTAGCTTCTTTAGTACGCACGATTTCATCGGCGTAACGAACACCCTTGCCTTTGTAAGGCTCAGGTTGACGGTATGAACGAAGGTCCGCAGCAACTTGACCAACTAATTGCTTATCACAACCAGTTAAAACGATCTCAGTTTGAGTTGGACACTCAGCTTTAATACCTTCCGGTAGAGCGTGCTCTACAGGATGAGAGAAGCCAAGAGTAAGGCCTACAGCGTTGCCTTTCATAGCAGCACGGTAACCTACGCCTTTAAGAATTAGCTTCTTAGTAAAGCCTTCATTTACACCGATAACCATATTGTTTACTAGTGCACGAGCTGTACCAGCTTGTGCCCAAGCATTAGCAACGCCTTCGCGTGGACCAAATACAATAGAGTTATCTTCTTGTGAAACAACTACAGCGTCGTTAAGTACGCGAGTTAGTTCACCTTTACCACCTTTAATAGTGATTTCCTGGCCGTTCAGTTTAACTTCTACGCCAGCAGGAAGAACCACAGGTGCTTTAGCAACACGAGACATATCCTACTCCTATTAAGCTACGTAGCAGATAATTTCGCCACCAAGACCAGCTTTACGCGCAGCGCGGTCAGACATAAGGCCTTTTGATGTAGAAACAACAGCAATACCAAGACCACCCATAACAGATGGTAACGCGTCGTTCTTCTTGTAAACACGAAGACCTGGACGAGAAACTCGTTGGATTTGCTCGATAACTGGTTTAGCTTGGAAATACTTAAGAGTGATTTCTAGCTCAGGTTTGATTTCGCCTTCAACAGCGAATTCAGCGATGTAGCCTTCAGCTTTAAGAAGTGCAGCAATTGCAACTTTAAGCTTTGAAGAAGGCATTTTAACAGCAACTTTATTTGCTGATTGACCGTTGCGAACGCGGGTCAGCATATCCGAAATCGGATCTTGCATGCTCATAAGATTTACTCCAAATGATTAAGTGGCAATTACCAGCTAGCCTTACGAAGACCCGGAATCTCGCCTTTCATGCAAGCTTCGCGAACCTTAATACGGCTTAAACCGAATTTACGTAGGTAACCGTGTGGACGACCAGTTTGGTTGCAACGATTACGCTGACGAGATGCACTTGAATCACGAGGTAGAGCTTGCAATTTAAGAACTGCATCCCAACGCTCTTCTTCAGAAGCATTTACATCGCTAATTAGAACTTTTAACGCAGCACGCTTTTGAGCGAACTGAGCTACAAGTTTTGCACGTTTAGCTTCACGTGCTTTCATAGATTGTTTAGCCATAACAGTAACCCTTCACCTTACTTACGGAATGGGAAGTTAAAGGCAGTCAGCAGAGCTCGGCCTTCCGCATCTGTATTCGCTGACGTCGTGATAGTAATATCAAGACCGCGTACACGATCAACTTTATCATAGTCGATCTCAGGGAAGATGATTTGCTCGCGAACGCCCATGCTGTAGTTACCGCGACCGTCAAAAGACTTCGCGCTAACACCACGGAAATCACGTACTCGTGGAAGTGCAATAGAGATTAAACGCTCTAAGAATTCCCACATACGTTCGCCACGCAGGGTTACTTTACAACCGATTGGGTAGCCTTCACGGATTTTGAAACCAGCAACAGATTTACGTGCTTTTGTAATCAATGGTTTTTGACCAGAGATAATTGCCATATCGGCAGCAGCGTTTTCTAGTAGTTTCTTATCGTTGATTGCTTCACCAACACCCATGTTTAGGGTAATTTTTTCAACCCTAGGGACTTGCATGACGCTTGTGTAGCTGAACTCTTTGGTAAGCTCAGCGACTACAGACGACTTGTAGTAATCATGCAGTTTCGCCATAGTAGAACTCCAAATTACTTCTATTAGTTAGAAACAGTTTCGCCGTTAGATTTAAAGAAACGAACTTTCTTACCATCTTCAAAACGGAAACCGATACGGTCCGCTTTACCAGTTGCTTCATTGTAGACCGCGATGTTAGAAGCATCAATTGCTGCTTCTTTCTCAACGATTCCACCTTGTTGACCAAGAGCCGGAACTGGCTTCTGGTGCTTTTTAACAAGGTTGATGCCTTCAACGATAACTTTACCGGTCTCAAGAACCTTAGTTACTTTACCTTTCTTGCCTTTATCTTTACCGACAAGAACGATTACTTCGTCATTACGACGGATTTTAGCTGCCATCTGACCGCTCCTTACAGAACTTCTGGTGCTAGTGAAACAATTTTCATGAATTTCGCATTACGAAGTTCACGAGTCACTGGACCAAAGATACGTGTACCGACTGGTTGCTCAGTAGTGTCATTCAACAATACGCAAGCGTTACGGTCAAAGCGAATGATAGAACCGTCTGGGCGACGAACGCCTTTACGGGTGCGCACTACTACCGCCTTCAGAACATCACCTTTTTTAACTTTACCGCGAGGAATTGCTTCCTTAACAGTAACTTTAATGACGTCTCCGATATGTGCATAACGGCGGTGAGAGCCACCCAGGACCTTAATACACATTACCTTGCGCGCGCCAGAGTTATCTGCAGCGTCAAGTGTACTTTGCATTTGGATCATTGTTAGTGCTCCGCTAAATATTTAAATAGACCCATCACGGGTCGGACTGCCTCTCTAAAAGAGGATGGGGAGTGTATCACCATTCTTTTCATAAAGGTAGTCAAAAAATAAACAGCTCCAAAAAAAATTAATTGGAGCTGTTTACATGTATCGCTATCGAATCAGCAAAAATTAAGCTTTTGCTTTTTCAATAATGTTTACCAGAGTCCAAGACTTAGTCTTAGACAGTGGACGACATTCACAAATCGCAACTAGGTCGCCTTGGCCACACTCGTTGTTTTCATCATGTGCGTGAAGCTTAGTCGTACGCTTGATGTATTTACCGTAGATCGGGTGTTTCACCATGCGTTCAATAGCAACAACAATAGACTTGTCCATTTTGTCGCTAATTACACGACCTTGCATAGTACGAATTTTCTCGCTCATTATGCGCCAGCCTTCTCATTCAGTAAAGTTTTAACACGTGCGATATCACGACGTACAGCTTTCAGAGTATGAGTTTGCTGTAGTTGACCAGTCGCAGCTTGCATGCGCAAGTTAAACTGTTCACGTAGCAAATTCAAAAGCTCTTCATTTAGCTCTTCAACGTTTTTCTCGCGTAGATCTTGTGCTTTCATCACATCACCTGCTTAGTTACAAAAGTAGTTTTGATAGGCAGTTTACGTGCCGCTAGGCGGAACGCTTCACGTGCCAACTCTTCAGGTACGCCGTTCATTTCGTACATAACCTTTCCAGGTTGGATTTGGGCTACCCAGTACTCAACGTTACCTTTACCCTTACCTTGACGAACTTCAAGCGGTTTTTCTGTGATAGGTTTGTCTGGGAACACACGGATCCAGATTTGACCTTGACGCTTAATGTGACGCGTCATAGCACGACGTGCCGCTTCAATTTGACGAGCAGTTAGACGACCACGGCCTACAGCTTTAAGACCGAATTCGCCGAAGCTCACTTCAGTACCTTTAGCAAGACCACGGTTACGACCAGTCATAACCTTACGGAACTTAGTACGTTTTGGTTGTAGCATCAGTCAGCTCCTTACTTACGGCTTCTACGCTGCTTCTTAGGCTTGTCAGCCTTAGGCTCTACTGCATTAGCAGCTGGCATACCGCCTAGAACTTCACCTTTGAAGATCCAAACTTTAACGCCGATCACACCGTATTGAGTGTGAGCCGAAGAAGTTGCGTAATCAATGTCAGCACGTAAAGTATGTAGAGGCACACGACCTTCACGATACCATTCAGAACGTGCGATTTCAGCACCGCCAAGACGGCCGCCTACTTGTACTTTGATGCCTTTCGCGCCTAGACGCATTGCATTTTGTACCGCACGCTTCATAGCGCGACGGAACATAACACGACGTTCTAGTTGAGAAGCAATGCTATCAGCTACAAGTTGAGCGTCTAGCTCTGGCTTGCGAACTTCTGCAATGTTGATTTGCGCTGGAACACCTGCGATTTTAGCTACGCCTGCGCGTAGTTTTTCTACATCTTCGCCTTTCTTACCGATTACTACGCCTGGACGAGCAGTGTGAATAGTCACACGGATGCTCTTCGCAGGACGCTCGATAACGATGCGAGATAGAGATGCTTTTTTCAGTTCTTTAGTAAGATACTGACGTACCTTGAAGTCGCCGTCTAGGTTGTCAGCGAACTCTTGGCTACTAGCAAACCATGTAGCATTCCAAGGCTTAACGATGCCAAGACGAATACCATTAGGATGTACTTTTTGACCCATTTGCTTAATCTCCTAGTCTTTAACGATCAGCTACAACGATAGTGATGTGGCTTGAACGCTTCAAGATGCGATCTGCACGACCTTTAGCACGAGGCATAATACGCTTCATGATAGGGCCTTCGTCTACGAAGATTTTAGCGACATTTAGATCGTCGATATCTGCACCTTCGTTGTGTTCAGCGTTTGCGATAGCAGACTCAACAACTTTCTTAATTAATACTGCAGCTTTTTTGTTGCTGAAAGTAAGAATTTCAAGAGCTTGGTCTACTGATTTCCCACGAATTTGGTCCGCAACTAAGCGAGCCTTTTGTGGAGAAATGCTGGCAAAACGATGTTTAGCAATAGCTTCCATATTCTACCTCCTAACGCTTTTTAGCTTTCTTATCTGCAGCATGGCCGCGATAAGTACGAGTAGGTGCAAATTCGCCCAGCTTGTGACCAATCATGTCTTCTGTAACGAAAACTGGTACATGCTGGCGACCATTATGGACAGCGATGGTCAAGTTGATCATAGTTGGAATGATCATTGAACGACGGGACCAAGTCTTAATAGGCTTTTTGTCTCCGCTTTCCACCGCTTTCTCTACCTTCTTCAGCAAGTGTAGGTCAATAAAAGGACCTTTCTTGAGAGAACGTGGCATGGCGATTCCTCTTTATAGATTATTTGTTACGACGACGTACGATGTACTTGTCAGTAGATTTATTCTTACGAGTCTTGAAGCCCTTAGTTGGCATACCCCAAGGTGATACTGGGTGACGACCGCCTGATGTACGACCTTCACCACCACCGTGTGGGTGATCCACTGGGTTCATTGCAACACCACGTACCGTTGGACGAACACCGCGCCAGCGTGTAGCACCGGCTTTGCCTAGCTCACGTAGCATGTGTTCAGAGTTACCAACTTCACCGATAGTCGCACGACCTTCAGAAAGAACTTTACGCATCTCACCAGAGCGTAGACGTAATGTCACGTAAGCGCCATCACGAGCAATGATTTGTGCGTATGCACCAGCAGAACGTGCAACTTGTGCGCCCTTACCAGGTTTTAATTCAACACAGTGAACAGTAGAACCTACTGGAATGTTGCGCAATGGTAAGCAGTTACCTGCTTTGATTGGCGCATCAACACCTGATTGTACTGTATCGCCGGCTTTAAGACCTTTTGGTGCGATAATGTAACGACGCTCACCGTCTGCGAACAGAACTAGTGCAATGTTTGCACTACGGTTTGGATCATATTCTAAACGTTCAACGATAGCTGGGATGCCATCTTTTGTACGTTTAAAGTCAATTAGACGGTAGTGTTGCTTATGACCACCACCAACGTGACGTACTGTAATACGACCGTTATTGTTACGACCACCAGATTTAGAGTTTTTCTCTAAAAGAGGTGCGTATGGCTTACCCTTATGTAGGTCAGCGTTAACGATTTTTACAACGTGACGACGACCAGGGGAAGTCGGCTTACATTTAACAATAGCCATTTTTAACTACTCCTGTTATTCCGCGCCGCCAACGAAGTCTAGGTCTTGACCTTCTTTCAAGATTACGTACGCTTTTTTCACGTCTGAACGACGGCCTTGGCGTGCACCTTGACGTTTGGTCTTGCCCTTAGTGATAAGGGTATTTACAGACTTAACTTCAACTTCAAACAACTTTTCTACTGCTGCTTTAATCTCTTTCTTAGTTGCATTGATTGCTACTTTGAAAACAATAGTGTTATTGCCTTCAGCAGCCATCGTTGCTTTTTCAGAGATATGTGGGCCACGTAGGACTTTTAGTAGACGCTCTTCACTGATCATGCCAGCATCTCCTCAACTTGCTTAACTGCAGCTGCAGTCATTAGAACCTTGTTGAATGCAACTAGGCTTACTGGATCAATACCAGCAACGTCACGTGCGTCAACTTTATATAGGTTACGAGCAGCTAAGAATAGATTCTCGTCTACTTCGCCAGTTACGATAAGAACATCGTTAAGCTCAAGCTCTTTAAGCTTAGCAACTAGCTCTTTAGTCTTTGGTGCTTCTACAGAGAAGTTGTCAACAACGATCAAACGATCTTGACGAACTAACTCAGAAAGAATGCTCTTTAGAGCACCGCGGTACATTTTTTTGTTTACTTTTAAGCTGTGATCTTGTGGTTTCGCAGCAAAAGTAACACCACCTGAACGCCAGATTGGGCTACGAATAGTACCCGCACGAGCTCGGCCTGTACCTTTTTGACGCCATGGCTTAGCGCCACCGCCAGATACTTCTGAACGTGTTTTTTGAGCGCGAGTACCTTGACGAGCACCTGCTGCATAAGCAACAACTACTTGGTGTACAAGAGCTTCGTTAAACTCACGTCCGAAAGTAGTTTCGGAAACAGTTAGTGCCGCAGCACCTTTAACCATTAGTTCCATTACATACTCCTAAGACGTTATGCTTTAACAGCTGGTTTAACGATCACGTTGCCACCTGTTGAGCCTGGTACTGCACCTTTAATAAGAAGCAGATTGCGCTCAGCGTCAACACGTACGATCTCTAGGTTTTGAGTCGTACAACGCTCAGCACCCATGTGACCTGCCATTTTTTTGCCTTTAAATACGCGACCTGGAGTTTGACATTGGCCAATTGAACCCGGAGCACGGTGAGACAAAGAGTTACCGTGAGTCATATCTTGAGTACGGAAGTTCCAACGCTTAACAGCGCCTTGGAAGCCCTTACCTTTAGATGTACCAGTAACGTCTACTTTTTTGATTTCGTTAAAGATTTCAACACTTAGCTCAGCGCCAACTGCGAATTCTTCACCGCTTTCTAAACGGAATTCCCAAAGACCGCGACCTGCTTCAACACCTGCTTTCGCAAAGTGACCAGCTTCAGGCTTAGATACGCGGTTAGCTTTCTTAGAACCACAAGTAACTTGAATTGCGTTGTAGCCATCTGTTTCTACAGTTTTCACTTGAGAAACACGGTTAACTTCAACTTCAACTACTGTTACTGGGATAGAAACGCCTTCTTCGGTAAAGATGCGGGTC
This sequence comes from Aliivibrio thorii, assembly GCF_057368585.1. Classification (NCBI taxonomy): domain Bacteria; kingdom Pseudomonadati; phylum Pseudomonadota; class Gammaproteobacteria; order Vibrionales; family Vibrionaceae; genus Aliivibrio; species Aliivibrio thorii. The sequence goes on from NZ_CM170654.1 coordinate 2,785,158, forward strand.
ATGCCCACTTTACGACCGACTAGACCAATCATAATAATCTCCCCTTAACCTAGGCTAATTTGAACATCAACGCCAGCAGCAAGGTCTAAACGCATTAGTGCGTCAACAGTTTTATCTGTTGGCTCAACAATGTCGATTAAACGCTTGTGAGTACGAATTTCGTACTGGTCACGTGCGTCTTTGTTAACGTGAGGAGAAGTAAGAACAGTAAAACGCTCTTTACGAGTAGGTAGTGGAATAGGACCACGAACCTGAGCGCCAGTGCGCTTAGCTGTTTCAACGATTTCCGCTGTAGACTGATCGATTAGCTTGTAATCGAATGCTTTTAGGCGGATACGTATACGTTGGTTCTGCATGAGACAGAGCTCCAATAATAAATACACAAACAATATCGCCACTCAATCCCGTTAAAACGAGAGAATGCCGATTGATTTATGTGAAACCATAGGTCCAAAATTAGGACACATTGTCAGTTAACTTATATTAGAATTTAGTCTAATGATTGCTCAACAGTCTAATTTCAAATAATGTTAACCGCGAACATAAGCTGAGTATTCATTCTAAGTACTAACCCTACTCTGTAGGAATCAGCACTTTCCTCGCTGCTCATTGGTTCACAACTGACTTAAGCCAGTGCGATGCATTATACAGATCACACTTTTAGTTGCAAGCATTGTTTGAAAAACAAACGAAAAAATTATATTTTCTTACAAGCAACAAAAAGGGAAGCCTAAGCTTCCCTTTTTTAGTCATGCGATTTATCGCAAAATCTTTAGCTATTAAGCGAAGATTTTAGCAACAACACCAGCACCAACTGTACGGCCACCTTCACGGATTGCGAAGCGTAGACCTTCGTCCATTGCGATTGGAGCGATTAGCTCAACCGTCATTTGAACGTTGTCACCAGGCATTACCATTTCAACACCTTCTGGAAGTGTGATATCGCCAGTTACATCCGTTGTACGGAAGTAGAACTGTGGACGGTAGCCTTTGAAGAAAGGAGTATGACGGCCGCCTTCATCTTTAGAAAGAACGTATACTTCTGACTCAAATTTAGTGTGTGGGTTGATTGAACCTTTAGCAGCAAGTACTTGGCCACGTTCAACGTCATCACGCTTAGTACCACGTAGAAGTGCACCAACGTTCTCACCTGCACGACCTTCGTCAAGCAGCTTACGGAACATTTCAACACCAGTACATGTAGAAACTGTTGTGTCTCTGATACCAATGATTTCTACTTCGTCACCTACACGTAGGATACCACGTTCGATACGACCAGTTACAACTGTACCACGACCTTGGATTGAGAATACATCTTCAATTGGTAGTAGGAACGGTTGGTCTACAGCACGCTCTGGTTCTGGGATGTAAGAGTCAAGTGCAGCTGCAAGCTCAACAATCTTGTCTTCCCACTCTTTTTCGCCGTTTAGTGCGCCAAGAGCTGAACCTTGAATTACTGGTAGATCATCACCTGGGAAGTCGTACTCAGAAAGAAGTTCACGAACTTCCATTTCAACTAGCTCTAGAAGCTCTTCATCATCAACCATGTCACATTTGTTCATGAATACGATGATGTAAGGAATACCAACTTGACGACCAAGTAGGATGTGCTCACGTGTTTGTGGCATTGGACCATCTGTTGCAGCAACAACTAGGATACCACCATCCATTTGAGCAGCACCTGTGATCATGTTTTTAACATAATCGGCGTGTCCAGGACAGTCAACGTGTGCGTAGTGACGTGCAGGAGTATCGTACTCAACGTGAGAAGTTGAGATTGTGATACCACGCTCGCGCTCTTCAGGAGCGTTATCGATTGATGCGAAATCTTTAGCAACACCACCGTACACTTTTGCAAGTGTAGTACAGATAGCAGCAGTTAGAGTTGTTTTACCGTGGTCAACGTGGCCGATAGTACCAACGTTTACGTGCGGTTTCGTACGTTCAAATTTTTCTTTAGACACGATCGTGTTCCTTCCTAGTTATGATTCGCCTTACCGAACAGTGATAAGGCGCGCCAGAATTTGCTATTTTATGCGTCAATTGCTCTTGACGCAAGGGTATTGAGTATTTTATCCGCGTTCAGCGATGATTCTGTCGGCAACATTCTTCGAAACTTCGCCATATTCGGAGAATTCCATAGAATAAGATGCTCGACCTTGAGTCGCAGAACGTAGAGATGTTGCATAACCAAACATTTCAGAAAGTGGAACTTGAGCACGGATTGTTTTTAATCCAGCGATGCCATCGTCCATACCTTCAATCATGCCGCGGCGACGGTTTAAATCACCAACAACATCACCCATCCAGTCTTCTGGAGTGGTTACTTCAACTTTCATCATTGGCTCAAGAATAACAGGTTGTGCTTCAAGCGCACCTTTCTTGAATGCCATTGAACCAGCGATCCTGAACGCCATTTCATTGGAGTCAACATCGTGGTATGAGCCATCAAACAGCGTCGCTTTAACGTCGAGTACAGGATAACCTGCTAACACGCCGTTATTCATTTGCTCTTCGATACCTTTTGCTACAGAGCTGATGTATTCACGAGGAACAGCACCACCTACGATTTCGTCAACAAAAACGAAACCTTCATCTGGTTGTGATGGTTCGATTTTTAGCCATACGTGACCGTATTGACCGCGACCACCAGATTGACGTACGAACTTACCTTCCACTTCCGCACTTCCGCGAATAGTTTCACGGTACGCTACTTGAGGCTTACCAACGTTACATTCAACGCTGAATTCACGCTTCATACGGTCAACGATAATATCTAAGTGTAGCTCACCCATGCCAGAAATCAGTGTTTGTCCTGATTCTTTATCCGTTTCTACACGGAAAGATGGATCTTCTGCCGCTAGTTTACCTAGTGCAATACCCATTTTTTCTTGGTCAGCGAGTGTTCTTGGTTCAACTGCAATCTGAATAACCGGTTCAGGAAATTCCATACGCTCAAGAATTACTTTTGCGTTTTGATCACACAGTGTATCACCCGTAGTTACGTCTTTTAGACCAATCGCCGCTGCGATATCACCAGCACGTATCTCTTTCACTTCTTCACGCTTGTTTGCATGAAGCTGAACAATACGGCCAAAACGTTCGCGCTTTTGTTTTACTGAGTTATAAACACCGTCACCAGTATTAACAACACCAGAGTAAACACGCATGAAAGTCAACGTACCTACAAATGGGTCGGTTGCAATTTTGAATGCTAACGCTGCAAATGGTTCGTTGTCGTCAGCATGACGCTCAACTTCATTTTCATTTTCATCAATGCCCTTAATTGCAGGAACATCAACTGGCGCAGGTAAGAATTCAATAACAGCATCAAGAACTGCTTGAACGCCCTTGTTTTTGAATGCCGAACCACAAGTTGCTAATACGATCTCGTTATTCAATGTACGAGTACGTAATGCACCTTTAATCTCTTCTTCTGACAGTTCTTCACCTTCAAGGTATTTGTCCATCAGTTCTTCAGAGGCTTCAGCTGCTTCTTCAACTAGGTTTTGACGCCATTCATCAGCAAGCTCTTGCATATCAGCTGGAATATCTTCATAAGTGAAGGTCATGCCTTGATCGGCTTCATTCCAGTTGATTGTTTTCATCTTGATAAGGTCAACAACACCTCTAAAATCTTCTTCTGCACCAATGTTTAATTGGATTGGAACAGGGTTAGCACCAAGACGATTTTTAATTTGCCCTACAACACGTAAGAAATCTGCTCCAGCACGGTCCATCTTATTTACGAATACAATACGAGGAACTCCGTATTTATTCGCTTGACGCCATACTGTTTCAGATTGAGGTTCTACACCCGATGAGCCACAGAACACAACAACCGCACCATCAAGTACACGCAAAGAACGCTCTACTTCGATAGTGAAGTCAACGTGTCCAGGAGTATCGATGATATTAATACGGTGATCGTCAAATTGGGCATCCATACCACGCCAGAAAGTCGTAGTTGCCGCAGAGGTAATAGTGATTCCACGCTCTTGCTCTTGCTCCATCCAATCCATGGTAGCTGCACCATCGTGAACTTCGCCGATTTTATGAGAAAGGCCAGTATAGAATAGAATACGCTCAGTAGTAGTAGTTTTACCTGCATCTACGTGAGCACAGATACCGATATTACGGTAGCGCTCAATAGGTGTATTTCGAGCCACGGTTGTATCCTCTTATCTTAGGGATTATTGCTATTTCCCAACGCAAATGCATTGAAATAGCGATAATGGCTAAGTGTTTTACTAAATGGGAAAGAAAGAAGTAAGGTGCAGCAAGGACTGCTGCACCTTCGGTATTACCAGCGGTAATGAGCGAATGCTTTGTTAGCATCAGCCATACGGTGAACGTCTTCACGTTTCTTAACCGCAGTACCTTTGTTCTCAGACGCGTCTAACATTTCGTTAGCAAGACGTTGAGCCATAGATTTTTCACCACGCTTACGCGCAGCTTCAACCATCCAACGCATAGCAAGTGCGTTACGGCGAACCGGACGTACTTCTACAGGAACTTGGTAAGTTGAACCACCCACACGGCGAGATTTAACTTCCACCGATGGACGAACATTTTCAAGAGCTTCTTCGAATACAGCTAAGTGATCTTTACCAGATTTCTCAGCCATTAATTCTAGTGCACCGTAAACGATTTTTTCAGCAGTTGATTTCTTACCGTCAACCATTACGATGTTTACAAATTTTGCCAACAGCTCAGATTTGAACTTAGGATCTGGAAGGATCTTACGTTGGCCTATTACGCGACGACGTGGCATGGAATATCTCCGTTGTTGTCTTCAGGTTATCCAAAACTTTTCAGTTTCTTCAAATTACAAATATTTAGTGTTTGGCCTTACTTAACGGATTCCATTAAGACTTAGGACGTTTCACACCGTACTTAGAACGACCTTTCTTACGATCGTTTACGCCTGCACAGTCAAGTGCACCACGAACAGTGTGGTAACGCACACCTGGTAAATCTTTAACACGACCACCACGGATAAGAACAACTGAGTGCTCCTGAAGGTTGTGACCTTCGCCGCCGATGTATGAAGTAACTTCAAAGCCGTTAGTTAAACGAACACGACATACTTTACGTAAAGCTGAGTTCGGTTTTTTTGGAGTAGTAGTATATACGCGAGTACATACACCACGTTTTTGTGGACACGCTTCTAGCGCAGGCACGTTGCTTTTAACAACTTGCTTTGCACGTGGCTTGCGTACCAACTGGTTAATAGTTGCCATTAAAATAGCTCCTGATTAGAGGTTCGAAAACTTTTGAAAAATCTATATCCCTATGAAAATAGGGACGCGAAATTCTAAGGCTGAACGTGATATGTGTCAAGAAATATACAGCACTATTAATAAACAATTTAAAAATAATTTATGTTTCTCGAACATAACACATGATTACCAAGTCACTACAGGTGAGTGGTCTTGGGTTAACGATACAAAGAAGTCATAACTAACCAGTTGAATTTTATCATCAATTAATGATTTAACGCCCCTAGCTTCTACATCTTCTTGCAATAAATAGCATTGCTTAAACGAAAGGATCAATGAATGATCTTTATGATCCAACATTCCCGCATAAATACTCTCCTGCGTTAATAAAAGCACGTCATGTGTGGTATTTATTGGCAACTCATTACAACAAAGCGCTTGAATGTTCTCTTTTTTCGTTAAAATATGCAGCATAACCTAAAACACCATTACTTGAGCACATTGTGATAATTTCTCATTAATCTCTTGATTTGTTATAACATCAACATCAATCAATAAATTTTTTTCTTTCAAGCCACGATTATGTAATGCGGTTTGGCATACATATAGCTCTTCAAGATCGCATAACGACAACATTTTAAATCCCGCAACATAATCACGTGACAATACAAGTTCTGGTTGCTGATTTTCTAATAATTGGAATACCCCATCCCCAATAAAGAAAATTTGAATATCTTCACTGTATGCAGAAGCCGCAAGAATAGCATCTAGCCCTTCCCTGCCCTTCGTCGTTGAGTGCGGTGAACTTTGAAACACAAATCCAATACGATTCATGACTTGCCTACTATACTAATACTCAAAAATTAAAATTGAATCACACGATCAAACTTCAGCAATGCCGTAGCTAGACCACCTAAACCAGCCTGTTGAAAGCCTTGCGATAGGTTATGCTGCTCTATCTTATGTTGTTCAGCTTCTTCTTGACCGATGACGCCACGACGTAATGCAGCCGCAACACAAGTCTCTAATTCTACATTGTGTTCTTGTGCCAATGCTTGCCATGCTTTCGTTATATCAAATTCATCATTAGCAGGTAAAATCAATGATGAAGCATTCAATACTCCATCCTGATAAAAAAAGACTTTTTCCAACTGGTGACCTTGCTTAATAAGCGATTGTGCAAACTGAAAAGCTTGCCTAGATGCTTGAGTTCCATAAGCAGGACCATTAACAACCACCCCATAGCATAAACTCACTTTTCACCATCCTCTGTTTTTCTCTGGCGAATATAGAGATACACCGTATGTTTAGAGATATTCAACTGATCAGCGACACGGTTAATTGCATCTTTAATGTCAAAAATACCTTTATCGTATAAATCCATTACAATCTGTTTATTCTTAGCATTATTACCGACTTCTTTATCTGCATTAATTTCATCAATGGTGCGTTTAACAGTTTGATCAACTAATTCATCAACATCACTGGCAAAGTTTACACTTGAAGCCGCTTCATTTGCTTCTTCACTTGGCATAAAAGAATGTAAAACTTGGGAAAACGGTGCATCTAAATTGATATTAATACATAACAAACCAATAATTCTTTCATCACCATTGCGAATAGCTACGGTGATCGATTTCATTAACACCCCGCCTTTAGCGCGAGTGAAATATGAACGTGAAAAATTACGCTTTGAACGCTGAATATCTTTCAACATTTGCAAAGCTAAATCGGTAATAGGAGAGCCAACTTTACGGCCAGTATTCTCACCATTAGCAATTCTAATCGCTGATTTATTGATATCTTCTAATGAGTGCAGAACAATTTCACAATAGCTACCAATTAAACTAGCAATACCATCAACAACAGCTTCATACGAGCGTAGAATATGATGATCAAACTCAGTAAATGGTACTACCTCAGATAAACTTTCTTCTGCGATATTCTCAATATTCATATACACCAACTTAATATCCATTTATCCAACGAGCAGAAAAAGCCTGTTGCTTAAAATAATTCCATCAAGTTTATCAGAATATTTGCATGAAAATAAAAAACCCCAGCCAGTGCCGGGGTTAATTCAGTGATCTAAAACAAAGTTTAGATTATTTAATCTCCGTAAAGATTATTTTGTTGGTTTTGCTGCGTCTTTAATCTCTAGCAACTCAACATCAAATACCAATGTAGAATTTGCAGGGATAGATTGATTACCTTGAGCGCCGTAACCTAGTTCTGCTGGGATAACAAACTTGTATTTAGAGCCAACATTCATTAGTTGAACACCTTCAGTCCAACCTGGAATTACTGCATTTAGAGGGAAAGTTGCTGGTTGGTTACGATCGTAAGAGCTATCAAACTTAGTACCGTCGATTAGTGTACCTGAGTAATGTACAACTACAGTATCTGTTGCTTTTGGTTTAGGGCCTTCAGCAGGAGTAATTACTTGGTATAAAAGACCTGATTCAGTCTTCATTACGCCGTCTTGTTTTTCAAACTCTGCACGGTAATCTGCACCAGCTTTGATGTTTGCTTCAGATTCAGCCGCTGCTTTCTTTTGTGCAATTTCAGCAACGCGTTGATCTAGCGCTTGTAGAGCACCTTGAATTTCTTCATCAGTTAGACGTTCTTTGCCGTTGAATACATCAGTAACACCTGCAAGTACATCAGCTTTCTTAAGGTCTAAGCCAAGTTCTGTTTGCTTCTCTAGGTTAGAGTTTAAGTATTTAGCTAATGATGCACCAATTGCATAACCTGCTTTTTCATCTTCAGATGCGAACGTTGATGCCGTTGTACCTTCTGCTGATGCTTCAATTTTTGCAGGTAATGTTGTTGCTTCTGTTTTTGGTGCTTCTTCTTTTTGACAACCAACAACGAATGCAACAGTTGCAGCAAGTAACGACACTTTAAAGATAGATTTCATTTCAAAACTCCGGTTATTTGAGGTCCTGCCTCAATTTCTTATTCAATTTTTAGATAAAGATGTGAAATACTGTTCATCACAATATACTAGTACTTATAGACACATTACAAACGAGTAGTTCAATTTGATGCGCGTTATCTCTCAATACACTGCAATTTTTTTCATTACGTTGACATTAGTGGGCTGTTTCTTTAATAACTCTGACGTTCAACGATGGGAAATGGCAACACAAGGCACTACCAGTTTCGCGTTAAGTCGTGATGCTCGCTTTGGGCTTTTCTTTGTTAAAGAAGGATCAAATGCTGCTAATACGAACAGTGAAATAAAAAGTGGATTGCATTTTTGGGATCTTGTCGATAATAAAGAATTGACCTATTTCGGAGCTCAAGATCAACACGATTCTACCGTTTCCCATATTACTATCTCTGACAACTCTCGCTTTGCCATTACAGCAACTCAAACTAATTTTGCAGTTTGGGATTTAGGGATGGGGATCTCCGAAGGTTTATGGTCTATCTCTGATGGCATCATTCGCGATGTTGATATTGCAAGTAATGGTCAACAAGTTTTGCTTGGTTTATCTAACGGCAAAGCCATTTATATTGATTTAGCCACAGGACGTAGGCTTGAATTTCTTGCCCATCGAGAAAAAGTAAATTCAGTGGCTTTATCAGCCAATGGGAAATTTGCCTTATCTGGTGGTAATGACCATTTTGCTTATTTTTGGGATACACAGACAGGACAAATATTACAAACCTTTGAGCATGAAAAACGCGTAAGTCGTATTGCACTACAACGAGATGGCAAATATGCACTCACTGCAGATGGTGGTAATGAAGCCTTTATTTGGAATTTAAAAACGGGCGATAAAATTACAGAGTTAAGTACCTTTGCTCGCCAACAAGTGTTCTCAAGTGCTCGCTTTAGTGATGATGGTCAATACCTTGTTACAGGCTCTCCCGCTGGCACGGTCATGCTATGGAATACTCTTTCAGGTAAGAAAAAAGAACAATGGCGTGCCGAACCATTAAAAGATGCACGTCCACCAACAGCGGTAGTGTATGATGTCGCCATTGATAAAAAACAACGAGTCGTTTCCGCTACCTCAGCCGGAATAGCTCAAGCTTGGTTGATAGAATAATGACGACAGATATAAAAAAACTAGAAGATAGAATCAGTGATTTAGAGTACAAAATAGCGTTCCAAGAGCAAACAATCGAAGAGTTAAACGATGCGTTATCTCAACAACAATTATTGATCACTAATATGCAAGTTCAAATGAAATTTATGGTTGGTAAAATGAAGACCATGGATTCATCGAATATGGCGGATGCGTCAGAAGAGACACCACCACCGCATTACTAAGAACAGACTTCAGAAAGAGCAGGACGCAACAAGTAGCTAAAGGACGCTACGCTTAAGACGGCTTCGCTTGAGAAGAGCATAGAGCTAAAAGTAATTGTTCAAATAACAGCGACAAAGATAGTTCTCCCCCTTTAACTCTATGATTATGAAATCGGAATAGTTAATACAAGGGGGAGCTAGAGGGGGTTGGTAATAAAAACGTTTGAGATATACAAAAATTAAACTCAATCACTAACAACCCCTCCTAACCTCCCCTTATATCAACATAATCAATCCCAATGATTTATCGCTCAAGGGGAGGAACTCATAAGAATTCTCTGTAATAACCCGATCACCCCTGAACCCTCTTAAACATCGAGTAGGGTGAGGCGTTACCGCCTCATCCCTCTCACAGAACCGTGCGTACGGACCTCGTACACGGCTCCTGCTTACTTATATTCGTATGTGAGCACTTTTCCGACACTTACCGTTTCAAGATTAAATAGTCCTAACTCGGTAAACCACTGATTTGGCATAGCATAGCTCGCTAGTGGACTCTTTGACGAGTTCCATACTCGCATGTTGATGTGCTTAAAAGGCGGTTTGTAGTTATGCTGCTTTAACCATCGATGAAGCCTTTCTGGCTTCTTCCATAGCCTTAACTGGATACTACGAAGTCGCCTTCTTATCCAACCTGCTAATGCTTTAAACTGCTTACTGGCATTGGCTATCCGAAAGTATTGGCTAAAACCACGCAACAGGGGATTTAGCTCTTTGATTACCTGCAATAGTGGCTTACCGCCATTTCTTCGGGTTAAATCTCGAACTTTATTTTTGAAGGCGGTTAATTTCTTAGGTTGAATTTGAGTATATCTACTCTTTATTTCTACTCCTAAGAACTTAATACCCTCATCACTGTGTGCTATGTGGCTTTTCTCTTTGTTGAGCTCCAACTTGAGTTCACCCTCTAGGATCTTTTCCGCCGTGGCATAAGCATTTTCCGCTGCCTTTTTCGTGCAGCATAGGATTAAAATATCATCCGCATAGCGCACTATGCGATGATTTCTCGCCATCATTTGCTGATCGAATCTATCGAGATAGATATTAGCAATAAGGGGACTAATTACGCCACCTTGCGGACTGCCTATCGTCGTCGGCTCATATGTCCCATTTATCATTACCCCACTTTCGAGAAACTGCCTGATGAGTTTTAGGAGACTTCCATCTGTTACTCGTCTCTTTATGCTGTCAATTATCAAGTCATAATCGAGCATGTCGAAGCATTTCGATAAATCCATATCAACGACATATTGTCGTTGATATTGTCAGATAAACATTGATGCTTTATTGATTGCATGGTGGCAACTTCGCCCTTTTCTGTATCCGTAACTTGACGGATGAAAGTTGGGATCAAAAATTGGGTCAAGCACGTCGACGACAGCTTGTTGAACAATGCGATCTCGAACCGTTGGAACACCCAACAAACGCACTCCACCATCATCTTTAGGTATTTCTACCCGTTTGACCGCTTTGGGTTGATACGTCTTGAGTGTTAACTCTTGATAAAGAGCGGTTAAATTTTCTACTAAATTTTGCTCAAAGTCACTCAGGCTCTGCCCATCTATTCCGGCCGCACCTTTTGCTCTTTTCACTTGTTTAAAAGCATTATACAACCCTCTTAAATTGAGCAAACGGCCATATACGCTGTAGAATTTTCTCATCGTTTCTCTATCAATTAAGTGCGCTATTATTTCGTATTTTCTTGTCTGTATGGTGAGTGTGTTTCATCACAGATTTGAGACGTTCTAGCCAGTTGGCAATCTACCTCAAGGTCTGTGATTACTCCTCTGTACGGCTCTTGGTATCAGTCCACTTATTCCTAAGTAACCAAATCCAGGTGTCCTATTTCGTCAAATAGCTTGTGTACCCATATAACATCGCTAATATTCCGTAATAGTCTTTAAGTAAGCTTCCCCCCTTCGCAATCAATTGCACTTTTGGTAGCAATAGACTCTATCAGACATGCTGCTGATAGTCGGCTTGGTTTTGTCCTCCACACCATCACTGGCTTTCACAGGCCTAGCCTTACTCACTACTACGGGTTCATCTGCCACCTCACATCGGCATTAGATCTTGAGTTTCTTCTTGAATCTAAGCCACTTACTGACAATTAAGTTTAGATGCCAGGCTTCCCCAGTTATTGCACTGACTCCCTGTTAGATATGCCACCCTCAAGCACAGAATTGGTCTGACTAAGTATTGGGCTTCGCGCTATTTTGGACGCTTACCCACCAATCCCGCCGAAACAGGTTACGGTTAGTTGTGTACATCTAACTTCCTATGGCTTCCTTCAGACCCCACCGTTGGCCAGTGACGCCCTTGCCATTCAGATTGTCTTCCCCTTAGTCGGGGTGACTCTGCTATCTTGCAAGCAGACGGGTTTGCCAGCTTTGCTGGGCAAACAAAAAAGACCACAGGTTCAACACCTGTGGTCTTCTCAATTCTTAAGGACGAAGTCCGCCCTTTAGCGAAGCGTCTTCGTTCCTGCTCTTAAGAGATTACTTAGAACAGTTGCCGCTACCACAACATTCGTGATCTTCTTTGTGATCGTGAGAATGACCTTCGCCACCACAACAACCACCTTCGTGATCATGGTCGTGTCCGTGATCGTGACCACAACCACCTTCTTGGTGAATATGACCGTGTGCAGCTTCTTCTTCAGTTGCTTCACGTAGCGCTACAACTTCAACTTCAAAACCTAGCGTTTGACCAGCAAGCATGTGGTTACCATCAACAACAACTTCGTCGCCGTCAACTTCAGTCACTTCTACAGGGATTGGACCTTGGTCTGTATCAGCAAGGAAACGCATGCCAACTTCGATTTGCTCAACGCCTTGGAATACGTCAGCAGGAACACGTTGAACCATCTCATCCATGTGCTCGCCGTATGCTTCTTCAGGAGTAACAGTGATGCTGAATTTATCGCCTGCAACTTTACCTTCAAGTGCTTTCTCAAGACCAACAATTAGGTTGTTGTGACCATGTAGATAATCAAGAGGAGCCTCAACTGTTGATTGATCAACAACTACGCCTTCTTCAGTTTTTACTTGGTAAGCAAGACTTACAACAACGTTCTTTTCAATTTTCATTTTAACTCCGGATGCACTTGGCATTAGTGGATGGTATTCAGTGTTGCGACATAATACTATTCAGGCTTAAAAACGCCAATAACATCATCTTGCGCATGTTTGGTTTTTTCTATCGATTTTGGTGTTTTTCGGTCAGTATGACCACACTCCACACATTCGACATGTTCAATATTACTTTCCTCCCACCAACGTAGCGTATCCGTAGTGCTACATGATGGGCAAACCGCACCTGCAATAAATCGTTTTTTCACGGTTATTATCCTTGTGCTAATTCACTCTTTATAATATCAGTCCCAATCGTTCTGATTTGATCGTTCGCTTTCCATCTCTAAACCAAAAATCTCTTCTAACTCTATTCGAGCCGCTTTCGCCTTAGAAGCCAGAACCTTGTCATCTGAATGCAATGGTAACAATTCTTTTAGCATAGCAACATCTAACTTTTTAAAATGCGATTCTGCGCGTTTGGCCTGATAAGGATGCATACCCAAAGATGTGAGGGTTTGTCGGCCTAAATCAAGGGCACCATAAAAAGTTTCTCGTGAAAAGTGATCTACCCCTTCATTTAGTAACTCATACGCTTCAACTCTGCTTCTTGCCCTTGCTAGAATTTTTAGATGCGGAAAGTGCTGTTTACATAAGGCAACAACATCCATCACTTTTTGAGGGTCAGTCTTACAAACCACGATCGCCTCTGCTTTCTCAGCTCCTGCAGCTCGTAATAACTCAACTTGGGTTGCATCACCGTAATACACTTTATACCCGAACTTTCTCAACAAACGAATTTGACTTGGATCGCCCTCTAGAATCGTTAGCTTAATTTTATTAGCAAACAGTAAACGCCCGACAATTTGTCCAAAACGACCAAAGCCCGCAATGATAACTTGTGGCTGAGTTGCATGAGTAAAATCAGATTGCGGCATCTCTTCTTCACCGTTTAAGGTTCGACCAAACCACCAATCTTGAGCAATAAGAAGTAAAGGCGTAGTCATCATCGATAAGCTCACTACAACTAATAAGAAAGCCGTAAGCTCTCGACTTAATAACCCTTCCATTTGCGCAGCAGTAAATAACACAAATGCAAACTCACCACCTTGGCTCAATATCATTGCCATCTGGCTACGTGCTTTTGCTCTGGTTCCAAACAAACGCGCCAAGCCATAAAGTAGAAAACCTTTTGATGTCACCAATAAAGCAACTGCCACTAATATCTCTAATGGATATTGCAACAATAACCCTAAATTAACCGACATCCCTACGGCAATAAAAAATAATCCAAGCAATAAACCTTTAAAGGGTTCAATCGCCACTTCTAACTCATGACGAAATTCACTCTCAGCAAGTAAAACACCCGCAAGAAATGCCCCAAGCGCCATTGATAATCCCAACTGTTTCATCGCAGCAGAAACACCAATAACCAAAAGCAGAGCCGCTACCGTAAACAACTCACGGGCCCCACTCTTCACAACATAACTAAATAACGGTCGTAATAAAAAATGACCAAGAGTGAAAATACCTATCACACCAACCAAAATCCATAAACCGTCTAGCCAATTACCACTCGCACCACCAGCAAGCACTGGTAATATCGCAAGCATTGGGATCACTGCGATATCTTGAAATAACAACACCGCAAAACCAGACTGACCACTTTCATAAGCCGATAGTTTACGCTCTTCAATCACTCGCAAAGCAATCGCGGTTGATGACAAGGCAAGCCCCATTCCAATCACGACACTTGCTTGCCATTCTAAACCATAAAGCATCATTGCAGCAGTGATGATGCAGGAGGTCACCACCACTTGACTACCACCCAAGCCAACAATCGGTTTTCTCATCTTCCATAATTTATTTGGGTTTAACTCTAAGCCAATTAAAAAGAGTAACAACACCACCCCAAACTCGGAAAAATGCAAAATCGCATCCACATCAGAGATTAATTTCAATCCCCATGGACCAATCGCAATCCCTGCCAATAAGTAACCAAGCACTGCGCCTAAACCAAATCGTTGCGCCAAAGGAACAGTGACAACCGCAGCAGCTAAAAATATTGAACTAGTATGTAACCAATCTCCCGCCATTAGCTTTCTCCTTTAGGATTTGATAACCATTGTTTGTACTCATCAATAAACTTCTGGCGCTTTTCTATACTAATTTTACGAGCCCAATATTGAACGGATGGCGTTAACCACTCCATCTGGCATAACGCCGCGGTGATCTTAAAAGGTATTAAAATATCATCCATTGAATGTTGGTTATAACCTGTTTCAGAGAAAGCCTCTTCAATACCACCCGCAGTGATTACACTGCGCCATTGCTTACCTTTTAGAGCATTACCCTCACCATAGGCAAATCCCTTCCCAAGCACGCAATCCATCCACTCTTTTAACAAAGAAGGACACGAGTAAAGATAAAGTGGATGTTGAAATATAATAATGTCATGCTGAGCAAGTAATTCATGCTCATAAATAACATCAATGAAAAATTCAGGATAATGAGCATAAAGATCATGCACAGTGACATGTGATAAATCTTGATACGCAGATAAGATCGCCTTATTGGCAACCGAGTGTTCAGGATCAGGATGAGCGAGGATCACTAATATTCTAGGCAACTGAGTCATAAATTCCTTTCTAGACTTCACTTCTTATTATTTTAAATGGGACTTCTACTCCATCATACAGACTATTTCTATATCGACAATCTTCGCTCTTACGCCTACTATGCTTACCGTATTCACCATTTTGCCAACAAGAGAAGCACACCACAGCATGATTACGTTTTCAGACATTCAATTACTTCGTGGCGGTAAGCCATTATTAGAACAAGCCTCTGCCACCATTCATCCCGGTGACAAAGTCGGTTTAGTCGGAAAAAATGGCTGTGGTAAATCCACTCTTTTTGCCCTAATTAAAGGCGAACTAAGCGTTGATGCAGGTTCAAATCGTGTTCCTCAAAACTGGGAAATGGCATGGGTAGCGCAAGAAACTCCCGCGTTAGAACGCAAAGCGATTGATTATGTTATCGATGGTGATCGGGAATTTCGTGGTTTAGAGGAACAGTTACTCAAAGCTGAAGAAGCAGATAACGGCACATTAGTTGCTGAGCTTCACAGTAAAATAGACATTGCTGGTGGTTATACGATTAACTCACGTGCAGCTGAATTACTGAACGGTTTAGGTTTCTCCCAACAACAAATGGACTGGAACTTAACTCAGTTCTCTGGTGGTTGGCGTATGCGTTTAAACTTAGCTCAAGCCCTGATTTGTCGCTCCGATTTGTTGCTACTCGATGAACCAACCAACCACTTAGATTTAGATGCGGTAATGTGGCTAGAGCGTTGGCTACAAAACTACCCTGGCACCTTAATGCTAATTTCTCATGACCGTGATTTTCTTGATCCTGTTATTAACCGTATTATTCATGTTGAGAACCAACAATTAAACGAATACACAGGTAACTACTCGTCATTTGAAGTGCAACGTGCTGAGAAACTGATACTGCAACAAGCGAAATATCAGAAGCAACAAAAGAACATGTCACACATGCAGTCATACATAGACCGCTTCCGTTATAAAGCATCAAAAGCGCGCCAAGCGCAAAGCCGTATTAAAGCGTTAGAGAAGATGGAAAAAGTGCTACCAGCACAGTTAGATAACCCATTCAGCTTTAACTTTAGAGAGCCAGATGCACTACCAAACCCAATTCTAATGATGGACGAAGTGAGTGCCGGCTATGAAAACAACACCATTCTAGAACAAATTCGTTTAAACCTTGTTCCGGGTAGCCGTATTGGTCTACTGGGTCGAAATGGTGCCGGTAAATCAACACTAATTAAATTACTCTCTGGAGAGTTAGCTCCACAAAGTGGCGTATTTAGCTATTCTCAAGGTGTAAAAATTGGCTACTTTGCACAGCATCAATTAGAAACTCTACACGTAGAAGAGACACCACTACAGCACCTAATGCAGATTGCCCCAAATCATACAGAGCAACAACTGCGTGATTACTTAGGCAGCTTTGGTTTTCAAGGTGAAAAAGCGCTCGATAAAATTGGGCCTTTCTCTGGTGGCGAAAAAGCACGTTTAGTATTAGCACTTGTTGTATGGCAAAAACCCAACATGTTGCTACTCGATGAACCAACCAACCACCTTGACTTGGATATGCGCCAAGCCTTAACCATGGCTTTGCAAACTTTCGAAGGTGCAATGGTTATCGTCAGTCACGATAGATACCTACTGCGAGCGACTACTGATGATCTGTACTTAGTTCATGATCGCCAAGTGGTTCCTTTTGATGGTGATTTAACGGATTACTACAAATGGCTTACCGAACAAAATAAATCAGAACGTAAAGAGCAGCTTCAACAAGATAAGCAAGACAGCCCAAGCACTTCAACAAGCTTAAGTGCCGCAGACAAAAAAGAGCAGAAACGTAAAGAAGCAGAGTTCAGAAAACAGATAGCGCCACTTCGTAAAGAAGTAACTAAACTTGAAAAGAAAATGGACAAACTCAACGAAGCATTAAGCCAATCTGAAGAAGAACTTGGCGATGTGTCTTTATATGAAGCTGAAAACAAAAAACGTTTAACCGAAGTGTTGGCCATTCAAGCATCAGCAAAGTCAGAGCTTGAAGAAGTAGAGATGGAATGGATGGATCTTCAAGAACAAATTGAAGAAAAAGAGAATGCCTCTCAACAGTAACCTCCCTATCAATAAACAACAAAAGGCTTTGCTTACCGGCGAAGCCTTTTGGACCTTCTCGTTATCTCATTATAAAAAACAAGGCGTACAATCCGCCGCTCTCGCCTTACAAGATAAGCATAAAGGCAATGTAAATCTTGCCCTACTTTTGATCTGGCTTGATTCTCTCAATATTCAATTTCCATCATTACACATTACACTTCTTGAAAGCTCACTCAATATAACAGATGCCTTACTTACCTCTTATCGAGCATTAAGAAAAAAAATTAAACAAACGGGTGTTATTGAACTTTATCAGCAAGCTCTACAATTTGAATTACAGCTAGAAAAACAGCAACAAACTGATCTTATTGAAACAGTTCTACGTATTGAGTTGAAGCGAGCAAACCAGCAGAACAGCTTACTACACATTTATTGTTGCTCACTTAATGCCGAATCATTATACCTTTCTCTACAAGCCAAAAAAGGAGCCTAATTCATGATGGACTCATTTACTCCTGCCTCAGGATTATCCAACGCACACATCCAAACTTTATTGCCACGTTTACTGCGTAGAAATCCTTTGTTTAATGCATATTGGCAACGTTTAGAGTTACCTGATGGTGATTTTGTCGATTTAGCGTGGAGTGAAAACCCAAATAAAGCCGGAGATAAACCCATCTTCATTTTATTTCATGGGTTAGAAGGCAGCTTTGAGAGTCCATACGCGAATGGATTATTAGCCGCCGCTAAAGAACAAGGTTGGCTTGGCGTAATGATGCATTTTAGAGGATGTAGTGACGTACCTAACCGTTTAGCTAGAGCTTATCACTCAGGTGAAACCGAAGACGCTCGCTTCTTTATTCAAATGCTAGATAAACGTTTTCCAAACCGAATAAAAGTCGCCACAGGGATATCTCTTGGCGGCAATATGTTGGTAAATTATCTTGCTAAATACAGCGCCAAAACATTATTGAATGCAGCCACCGTGATTTCTGCACCACTAGACTTAGCCGCCTGCTCAGAACGCATTCAACACGGTTTTTCTCGTGTTTATCAAACCTATTTATTACGCTCATTAAAAGCCAGTAGTATTAGAAAAATAAACGGAAATAGACAAGCAATTGTAGGCTTAGATAAAGCCATGATAGCTGCAATTCCAGACCTACTACAATTCGATAATTTACTCACAGCTCCTATGCACGGTTACGAAAATGCACAAGACTATTATCAGCAATGCAGTGGTTTACAGTTTTTAGAGCATATCGATATACCAACACGGATCATTCACGCAAAAGACGATCCTTTCATGACAAAAGCAGTGATACCTACTCAAGCTCTGCCTAACTGTGTACACTATCAACTAACAGAACATGGCGGCCATGTTGGCTTTATTAATGGCTCGTTCAGCAAACCAACATTTTGGTTAGAAAATAGCGTAAACCACTGGTTTCAAAAAATTCTCTAGCCTTAGTAATTAATAAAATGGATGAGTAAGAAGTATGATCATTCCTTGGCAAGATATCGCACCAGAAACTTTAGAAAATTTGATTTCAGAATTTGTTCTTCGTGAAGGCACCGATTACGGTGAAATGGAATGCAACCATCAAGATAAGATAGAGCAAATAACCCTGTTATTAAAAAATGGTGAAGCGATGGTCGTTTTCTCTGAACTACACGAAACCGTAGATATTCAAACCAAAGCCCGCTTTAACCCTAACCTCAGCAATCATAAGTTTGAATAATCATTTTCAATCAATCACAAATTTTAAACGATAACGTATCATTTAAATCAACCCTGTTATAACATCTTCACCATCAAGGAAATATAGACAGGGTTTGTCATGTCCGCAAAGCATCCAATTATAGCTGTTACTGGTTCCTCCGGTGCAGGCACCACCACCACTTCTGAAGCCTTCCGTAAGATGTTCAATATGATGGACATCAAAGCATCATGGCTTGAAGGCGATAGCTTCCATCGATTCACTCGCCCTGAAATGGATGTCGAAATTCGTAAAGCAAAAGAGCAAGGCAAGCATATCAGCTATTTTGGCCCTCAAGCCAATGATTTCCCTGCACTTGAACAATTCTTCCACCAATATGGTATTGATGGAACTGGACAATATCGTCGCTATTTACATACCTTTGATGAAGCCGTTCCATTCAATCAAATGCCTGGCACATTTACTCCATGGCAAGACCTTCCAGAGAATACTGATGTTCTTTTTTATGAAGGATTACATGGTGGAGTCATGGACTGTGAGATTGATGTTTCTCAGCACGTTGATTTATTGATTGGCATGGTACCAATTGTAAACCTTGAATGGATCCAAAAATTCGTTCGAGATACTCGAGATCGCGGTCATTCTCGAGAAGCGGTAATGGACTCCATTGTTCGCTCAATGGATGATTATCTCAACTACATCACACCGCAATTTTCTCGTACTCACATTAACTTTCAGCGCGTACCTACGGTTGATACTTCAAATCCACTCAACGCCAAAGGTATTCCAAGCTTAGATGAAAGCTTTGTGGTGATCCGCTTCCGCGGCATACGTAATGTTGATTTCCCTTACCTGCTTGCCATGATTGATGGATCATTTATGTCTCGCCATAATACACTTGTGGTTCCCGGAGGAAAGATGAGTTTTGCGATGGAATTAATCATTCGTCCACTACTTCAGCAACTGATTGAAACGGGAAAAATAGGGTAATCCTTTTCCTCTTTTGCTTTCAAATTTGGGGTTCTTCCAAAAATAGTGAATAATAGAGAGTCTATTCACTATTTTTGCGATGCTATGAAAACTTCTCCTTTTGCTATTTGGCTCAGTGCTGCTCGACCTAAAACACTTCCTCTTGCGCTTGCATCAATTATGACAGGCTCGGCATTGGCATATTGGAATAACCATGCTTCTGCAACCATCACCCTCATGGCATTTGTTACTGCAACCTTATTACAAATTTTATCTAACCTTGCTAATGATTATGGTGACGCAGTAAAAGGCACCGATAATGATGACCGTCTTGGTCCACAACGAGCAATGCAATCAGGCTTAGTCACGCAAGCGACAATGAAGAAAGCCATTGGTATTAATATTGTGCTCACAATTATTAGTGGCTTAACATTAGTATTCATTTCTCTTCACCAAACCATGGATATTATTGGTTTTATTGCTCTTGGCTTATTGGCAATTGCAGCAGCCATTGCGTATACCATGGGAGACAAACCTTATGGCTACCGTGGGTTAGGTGACATTTCAGTATTTATCTTCTTTGGCTTACTTGGTGTTGCTGGTACTTATTACCTACATACAGGTCATTTATCTTCAGCGTTATTTTTACCCGCGATTGCTTGTGGTTTATTAGCTGTTGCTGTCTTAAACATTAATAATTTACGAGACATTGAAAATGATGAAGCGTGTGGAAAAATGACACTCGTTGTCCGTATGGGTGCGGCTTGGGGTCGTAAATATCACGCAATCATTATGGCACTCAGTTTTATCTGCCTTGCCATTTTCAGTGCAACTCAGATCCACTCATTAACGGGATGGTTATTTTTAGTGATTACCCCATTCGTTGTTAATCATGTGATATCTGTTATTCGCGCATCGAGCGGCGAAGCCATTCGCCCAATGATGGGAACAGTAGTCCAATGTGCGTTGTTCACTAATATTTTGTTTTCAATCGGTCTTTATTTATCCATATAAGCTTGTTATTTATCATAGTAATGACTTATTAAGCCCGTATATTAAGAAGCTCTAGAGAGAACTAACACCAAAAAAGGTAGGCATCATTATGGAATACAATACTTCTGCACTTTGTGACATTTATTTAGATCTCGTTGATGTTGTTGAACCAATGTTCAGCCATTATGGTGCTAAAAGCTCTTTTTCTGGACAAATCACAACGATTAAGTGTTTTGAAGACAATGGGTTAATCAGCCGATTACTGGATGAAAAAGGCGAAGGCCGAGTATTATTAGTGGATGGTGGCGGGTCATTACGTCGCGCTCTTGTTGACGCCGATTTAGCCTCTAAAGCCGCTCATAATGGTTGGGAAGGTTTGGTGATTTATGGCTGTATTCGTGAAGTCGATTATCTAGAAGAAATTAATATCGGTATCCAAGCACTCGCCTCTATTCCTGTTGGTGCTGCAAAGAAAAACATTGGTGAAATTGATGTAGCCGTTAACTTTGGTAGCGTAACCTTCTTACCTGAAGATCACCTGTATGCAGATTCAACTGGGATCATTATTTCTCAAGAACCATTAGAAGAGATGGGTGAAGAAGAGTAGAGCTAGAGTTCAGATCGCTTCGCTGGCAGAATTCAGAGGTGATCGTTGAGATTACAGCGATAAAGAATAGTTCTCCCCCTTTTATCGCCATTGCAATAAGATCTGCATAGTCAATCCAAGGGGGAGTTAGAGGGGGTTGGTTATGCCATGTTCATGTTATGCGGATAAACTCAACTTCATTATTTGCAACCCCTCCCAACCTCCCCTTATATTGATACTCACAACCAAGTAACAGCTGCGATAAAGGGGAGGAGCTAAAAGCACCACTGCATCTCCTCCTGATACCTGAACCCTCGCTTTTTGCTCTTATAGAAGCAAATCGATCTAGTCAGCGCAGCGTATAGATTCTAGGTTCAAAAAAAACCGCAGGTGCTTTCACACCTACGGTTTCAAATTTACTCGTTAACCAATTTTAACTTTTGGCTAAATAGATTCCATTAGTTCAAGGCGGAGACGCAGAGCTTACGGTAGTAAGTGAGCTCAGCTATAAACTAAATTATTCTCAATTTTTGATAAGTAAATCTTTCATCTTCAAGGCGGAGGCGCGGAGCTTATGATAATAAGTGAGCACCGACAACACAGAAGATGGAAGAGTTACGACTCAAAAAATAGAATTACTCTACTTCTTCCATCTTACCTAGTAAACCACGGATGCGAGCTTCAAATTGAGCTTGATCATCACGTGCTTTTTGAGCTTCTTGCTCAACTTCAGAACGACCGTTGTTTGCTTGCTCAAGATTTTGAGCTAGCTCAGCGTTCGCTTCTTTTAATTCTTCAACTTCCATTTGTAGCAGTGCGATTGTATCTACTGCCATCTGAACTTTAGCTTCTAGTTGTTCTAATATTTCTAAAGACATTCCTGCCACCTTAACTGTAATCTTCATTGAGATGCAGAGAGTTTATCTTTCTCTGCCGACTTATTTTCTATTCTACTCAGCAATTGTAATTCTGCCATAGTGTTATTCATTAAAATGCATCATATGAACAAAAAAACAGCAATTTTTACCAACATCTGACTTACTTTCTTAAGATTAAAACGAACCGCATACTAAAACTAGATGTTTCAATGCATTATTTGAATTAAAGCATAAGGTCCCCTCTATAAACCAGCCTAATAATTTTTAAAATATAAGATTAGCCAACCAAAAAGCAAACGTTTCCCTTTTTGTTGTGATAAAATCCTCGCGATTTTTAAATTCATCGATTTATTCGGAGCAAATATGAAACGCGATTTAGCAATGGCTTTTTCTCGAGTTACTGAAGGTGCCGCACTGGCAGGTTACAAATGGCTTGGCCGTGGCGATAAAAACGCTGCTGATGGTGCTGCTGTTGAAGTAATGCGTACACTTCTTAACAAAACTGATATCAGTGGTGAGATTGTTATTGGTGAAGGTGAGATCGATGATGCACCTATGCTATACATTGGTGAGAATGTAGGTACTGGTGGCGACGCGGTTGATATCGCAGTTGACCCAATTGAAGGTACTCGCATGACTGCAATGGGCCAATCAAATGCACTTGCTGTATTAGCAGCAGGTGAGAAAGGAAGCTTCTTAAAAGCACCTGATATGTATATGGAGAAATTGGTTGTTGGTCCTGGTGCTAAAGGCGCTATCGACTTAGCGCTTTCTCTAGAACAAAATCTAGAACATATCGCAAAAGCACTAGGTAAAACACTAGATACACTAGTAGTGACAACGCTTGCTAAACCTCGTCACGACGAGACGATAGCTAAAATGCAAAAGATGGGCGTTCGTGTTTTTGCTGTGCCAGATGGTGATGTTGCAGCTTCAATTCTAACTTGTATGCCAGATAGCGAAGTTGACGTAATGTACTGTATCGGTGGCGCACCTGAAGGGGTGGTTTCTGCTGCGGTTATTCGAGCTTTAGATGGTGACATGCAAGCTCGTCTTCTTCCTCGTCATGAAGTAAAAGGTGATACAGAAGAAAACCGTATTCATGGTGAAGAAGAATTAAAGCGTTGTGAAGAAATGGGCGTGAAAGCGAACGTTATCTTAAAAATGACTGACATGGCACGCAGCGATGATGTTGTTTTCGCAGCAACTGGTATCACGAAAGGTGATTTGCTAGAAGGCATTACTCGCCAAGGTAATATCGCGACAACTGAAACTCTACTTATCCGTGGTCGTTGCCGTACAATTCGTCGTATTAAGTCGATTCACTACCTAGAGCGCAAAGATAAAGAAGTTAGAGATTTTATTCTTTAATTAAAGCGGGAAGGCGCTTCTATGGGCCTAGTTCCTGTGAAGTGAATTTGAAGCCGTGGATGTGAAAGCATCTGCGTTTTTTTTGTTTTAGAGAGTTCAGGTTTCAGATCGGTCGCAGGCTCCCTTGCAGGGTTCAGAAGTGCTCGTAGTTAGACTAAATACTATACACAGCGCTAACTAGCGCTGCTTCTATAAGAGCAAAAGCGAGTAAAAGATTCAGATATATTCGTTGTAGTTACAGTAACCAAAGAACGGTTCTCCCCCTTGAACACTTTATTTATGAGATAGACACACTCAATACAAGGGGGAGTTATAAGGGGTTGCTTATATAATATTTATGTTATTCAGATAAACCAAGATTCATCATTAACAACCCCTCCTAGCCTCCCCTTATATCGACATCACTAACCTCAAAAATATATCTATCAAGGGGAGGAACTGTATTGTGAACGCTGTAATTACAGCGACAAAGCACGGTTCTCCCCCTTAATCGCTTTAGTTATGAGATCGACATAGTCAATACAAGGGGGAGTTATAAGGGGTTGCTTATATAATATTTATGTTATTCAGATAAACCAAGATTCATCATTAACAACCCCTCCTAGCCTCCCCTTATATCGACATCACTAACCTCAAAAATATATCTATCAAGGGGAGGAACTGTATTGTGAACGCTGTAATTACAGCGACAAAGCACGGTTCTCCCCCTTAATCGCTTTAGTTATGAGATCGACATAGTCAATACAAGGGGGAGTTAGAGGGGGTTGGTTATACAATATTTATGTTATTCAGATAAACCAAGATTTATTACTAGCAACCCCTCCTAACCTCCCCTTATATCAACATTACTAATCTCAAGAATATATCTATCAAGGGGAGGAACTGTGTTTCGTTCGCTGTGGTTACAACGATCACCTCTGAATCCTTTAAACGAAGCGATCTAAACCCTGCCCTTCCTTCTCAAAATAGAGACGCCCCTTCAATATCCCTTATTCCACTTTCTCAAAATCTAAAAACGCCAACTAAGCTGAATATATTGTTCAAAAGACAAGGAGTCAGCCAATGCCGCATTCATATCATCAAACAGTCTTACCTTCATTTGACGAACTCAAAGCATTAGCAGAAAGAGATCCCAAACAACTTGAAGAGTTACGCCATAAACTGAGTATGGAATTCATCGAGAGCGTACCAAAAGATCATCAAGGACCATTGCTAGCCCAACAAAATCACATTGATAGAATCATTGAACGAGGTAACAACCCTAATCACATCAACATATTACTAGGGCATGAGTTAGGAAAACAATTTGTTCGCTTTGCCAATTCATTAAACAAACCCATTAATGAGCATCAAGCAGCAGATGTTATTCAATTTTCAAATTCCAACAACCGCCCATCAAATAATCCTAAGCATTAAGAGAGTTAATCTTATTTTCTACCCTACCTTTTGAAAGCTCTCTTGCTCCATATCTCTCACATTGATAGTTAAACTATCAATGTTACTGGCTTGATCTGCCAATACATCCATCAAAGCACGACTTAACTCTCTTTTTTGCTCTGCAGTACGACCTGATAATAATTCCAAAGTGAGATGAATAAAATCAACACTATTCCCTTTATCTCCCACCAACCAAGAGTGCACTCGAACCGCTCTTGATTTCACATCCTTAGTTGAGAATAACCCCGAATCAATCGCTACTTGATGTAAATCTTCTAACAAACCTTGCATATTTAAGCGTTCTTCGGCTGAATTTGAATATTCCATAACTAAATGCGGCATCGTGACTTCCTTTTATACGGCTGATTAAGTGATTACTTTTCCATCATTAGTGCAAAGAGAATGAGTTACAATCCTCTCAATAGAAAAGTGCCTAACGAATCACACTTAAGAACAGTCATAAATATCTCCCATTCAGTTAATAATCTTTCGCACTTCGAAATAAAAGCATTAAAATTATGCATAAAAATGATTTTAGACACTAAATCTGTCGTAAAATCTGTTATATTTTTACGCAAGTTTTTTACATTAATTTGAATTGGAGAGAATCCTATGCGTCATCCTGTAGTTATGGGTAACTGGAAACTAAACGGCAGCAAAGAAATGGTTGTTGATCTACTAAACGGTCTTAACGCTGAACTTGAAGGCGTTACAGGCGTAGACGTTGCAGTTGCTCCACCAGCACTTTTCGTTGACCTTGCTGAGCGTACGCTTACTGAAGCAGGCAGCGCAATCATCCTAGGTGCTCAAAACTCTGACCTAAACAACAGCGGTGCATTCACTGGCGACATGTCTCCAGCTATGCTTAAAGAATTCGGCGCTACTCACATCATCATCGGTCACTCTGAGCGTCGTGAATACCACAACGAATCAGACGAGTTTGTTGCTAAGAAATTTGCATTCCTAAAAGAGAACGGCTTAACTCCTGTTCTTTGTATCGGTGAATCTGAAGCTCAAAACGAAGCAGGCGAAACTGTAGCGGTTTGTGCACGTCAACTTGACGCAGTTATCAACACTCAAGGTGTTGAGGCTCTTGAAGGCGCTATCATCGCTTACGAACCAATCTGGGCTATCGGTACAGGTAAAGCGGCTACAGCTGACGATGCACAACGCATCCATGCTCAAATCCGTGCTCACATTGCTGAGAAATCTGAAGAAGTTGCTAAGAACGTTGTTATCCAATACGGCGGTTCTGTTAAGCCTGAAAACGCTGCAGCTTACTTCGCACAACCAGACATCGATGGTGCTCTAGTTGGCGGCGCAGCTCTTGACGCGAAAAGCTTTGCAGCTATCGCGAAAGCAGCAGCTGAAGCAAAAGCTTAATTAAAGAACGAAGACGCAAGCAAGTTGCTTAAGAGCACTTCGCTTTAGACGGACTTCGTCCTTGAGAATAAAAAGACCACAGGGTTTAATTAACCTGTGGTCTTTTTTTGTTGTTAAATATACGCTGCGCTGTAGAGGTTATAAGAACAAAAAGTGAGATTTCAGATTTCAGATTTCAGATTTCAGATTTCAGATTTCAGATTTCAGATTTCAGATTTCAGATTTCAGGCAGAATTATAATCGCTAAAATTACAGCGACAAAGAACGGTTCTCCCCCTTAATTTCTAGGGTTATGAGATCGGCATAGTTAATATAAGGGGGAGTTAGAGGGGGTTGTAACTAAATATACTTTTTTATACAAAGAAGCACATTATCACAATCATCTAAAACATCTTGATTCGTAAATCTAACGACTCTTATTCCTAAACTTTCCATAAACAAATTTCTAATTTCATCATACTGCTGAGCTTCAATAGAAAAATGGCTATCTCCATCAATTTCAATAACTAACTTTCTTTCACTACAAAAGAAATCAACAACATAACTTCCAATTCCATGCTGTCTTCTAAACTTAACCCCTAACTGATTTTTTCTTAAGTAGTACCACAACTCTTTTTCTGCATGTGGCATATCATTTCGTAGATTTTGTCTTAGTGTTCTTTGTTTATTCTGGTTAAAAATATTTGGCATATTGATTACTTATCGAAAAATTAATCTCAATAAACAATAGAGAACAAGGAGTAGATATGATGAAAAAATCAGAATAATTGCGATCACATTCAACATTATTTATTTACAACCCCTCCTAACCTCCCCTTATATCAACATTACCGATCCCAATAAATCATCACTCAAGGGGAGGAACTGTTTTGTGATAGCTGTTATTACAACGACAAAGAACAGTTCTCCCCCTTCATAGCTAGGGTTATGAGATCTACATGGTCAACACAAGGGGGAGTTATAGGGGGTTGAACATGTTCTCTTAATTATGCAGATAAATTCAAACCCATCACTAACAACCCCTCCTAACCTCCCCTTATATCAACATCATCAATCTCAATAAATAATCACTCAAGGGGAGGAACTGTATTGTGATCGCTAAAATTATAGCGACAAAGAACGGTTCTCCCCCTTAATTACTAGGGTTATGAGATCGGCATAGTCAATACAAGGGGGAGTTAGAGGGGGTTGCTCATGTTTTCTTAATTCTGAAGAGAAATTAAACCCATTACTAACAACCCCTCCTAACCTCCCCTTATATCAACATCATCAATCCCAATAAATCATCACTCAAGGGGAGGAACTGTATTGTGATCGCTAAAATTATAGCGACAAAGAACGGTTCTCCCCCTTAATTACTAGGGTTATGAGATCGGCATAGTCAATACAAGGGGGAGTTAGAGGGGGTTGCTCATGTTTTCTTAATTCTGAAGAGAAATTAAACCCATTACTAACAACCCCTCCTAACCTCCCCTTATATCAACATCATCAATCCCAATAAATCATCACTCAAGGGGAGGAACTTTATTGTGGTCGCTGTAATTTCCACGATCACCTCTGAAATCTGCAAGCGCAGCGTATTACCTCTAATTTCAAAGCATAAAAAACCGAGGCACTTACGAATAAGTTAACCTCGGTTCTCAATTTGAACGCTTGTCTATTTAGACAACAAGCTCAGGGGATGTTTACATCATGCCGCCCATTCCACCCATGCCGCCCATATCAGGCATAGCAGGACCAGAATCTTGTGGCTTGTCAGTAATCATCGCTTCAGTTGTGATCATAAGACCCGCAACAGATGCTGCGAACTGAAGTGCAGAACGCGTTACTTTCGTTGGGTCAAGAATACCCATCTCGATCATGTCGCCGTAAACGCCAGTTGCAGCGTTGTAACCGTAGTTACCTTCACCAGCGCGAACGTTGTTAGCAACGACTGAATCTTCTTCACCCGCATTTTTAGTGATTTGACGGATAGGCGCTTCCATTGCACGAAGTGCTACACGGATACCTACGTTTTGCTCTTCGTTGTCGCCTTCAAGGCCAGCAACTTTAGATGCTGCGCGGATAAGTGCAACACCACCACCAGCAACAACACCCTCTTCAACCGCAGCGCGAGTTGCGTGAAGAGCATCTTCAACACGATCTTTCTTCTCTTTCATCTCAACTTCAGTCGCAGCACCCACTTTGATTACTGCAACACCGCCAGCTAGTTTAGCCACACGTTCTTGAAGTTTTTCTTTATCGTAGTCAGATGTTGCGTCTTCGATTTGTTGACGAATTTGAGTAACACGGCCAGAGATAATAGTCTCTTCACCAGAACCATCGATGATAGTTGTTGTTTCTTTTGTGATAGTTACACGCTTCGCTTGACCAAGATCTTCAAGAACCACTTTTTCAAGCTCTAGACCAATCTCTTCTGAAATTACAGAACCCGCAGTTAGAACCGCGATGTCTTGTAGCATTGCTTTACGACGATCACCAAAGCCAGGAGCCTTAACCGCTGCAACTTTAACGATACCGCGCATGTTGTTCACAACTAGAGTCGCAAGCGCTTCGCCTTCAACATCTTCTGCGATGATAAGAAGAGGACGAGATGCTTTCGCTACTGCTTCTAGCGTTGGAAGCAATTCACGGATGTTTGATACTTTTTTATCAACAAGCAAGATAAATGGGCTGTCTAGATCAACAGAACCTGCTTCTTGGTTGTTTACGAAATATGGTGATAGGTAACCACGGTCAAACTGCATACCTTCAACAACGTCTAATTCGTCTTGAAGTGCTTGGCCTTCTTCAACAGTGATAACACCGTCACGACCTACTTTTTCCATTGCTTCAGCAATAAGATTACCAACAGTAGAATCAGAGTTTGCAGAGATAGTACCAACTTGTGCGATAGCTTTTGTATCCGCACATGGAACAGATAGCTCTTTAAGTGCTTCAACTGCAGCAACAACGGCTTTGTCGATACCACGTTTTAGATCCATTGGGTTCATGCCAGCAGCAACGGCTTTTAGGCCTTCAGCAATGATAGCTTGAGCAAGAACGGTTGCAGTAGTTGTTCCGTCGCCCGCCGCGTCATTCGCTTGCGAAGCCACTTCTTTAACCATTTGTGCGCCCATGTTCTGGAACTTGTCTTCAAGTTCGATTTCACGAGCAACAGAAACACCATCTTTAGTGATAGTTGGTGCGCCAAATGATTTATCTAAAACAACGTTACGGCCTTTAGGCCCTAAAGTTACTTTTACCGCGTCAGCCAGAACGTTTACACCTTCTAGCATTTTGATTCGTGCGTCATTACCAAATTTAACGTCTTTAGCAGCCATCTTTATTTTCCTTTTTAAATCTGTCTTTATATCGCTTATTAATATCGAGAATAGTTGAGTTCGAAAAACGAATTACTCAACGAATGCTATTATTCAACAATCGCTAGAATGTTAAATTCAGACATGATCAACACTTCTTTACCTTCGATCTTCTCTGCTTTGATATTACCTTCTGCAAAGATTACTGAATCGCCAACTTTTACGTCTAATGGTTGTACAGAACCATTCTCTAGAATGCGGCCCTTGCCAACAGCTAGAACCGTACCGCGCGTTGATTTTTCAGCCGCTGAGCCAGTTAGCACGATACCACCTGCTGATTTTGATTCAACTTCTTGGCGTTCAACGATCACACGGTCATGTAAAGGACGGATATTCATTGGGCGTCTCCTGATAATTTTCCATTTAAGAATAAAGTGCCATGATTTGGCTTTCGTTTATTAATGGGGTTTTTAGGGGGGGATTGCAAGGGTTAAGGCTAAATATTTAAAGAACTAGAGCAGGATTCAGGTCTCAGGTTTCAGGAAGGTCAAAAGCGAGTGCCCCTGAAGCCTGCGAGCGTAACGCCCTGAAACCTAGTTCATTACTAGCAACCCCTCCTAGCCTCCCCTTATATCAACATTTTCAATCTCAACAATGTACCTATCAAGGGGAGGAACAGTATTGCGAACGCTGTAGCCACCACGATCACCTCTGAACTCTGCTCTATGCTCTCCTATGGGACAAAGTTCTCCTTAAGCGAAGCGCCCTTTAACCTTAAGCAACTTGTTGCGCCTCAGCTCTTACTGCTACACTACCCACTCCACCACCACCTGAGAAAACCATGCTAGATAAACACGGTTTACTAACCCAACCTATCGCCGGAGTATTACAAAAACTCACCACTCCAATGGTGTTTGGCATGGTTGCGATCCTGCTATTCAACTTGGTGGACACCTTCTTTATCTCACTGCTTGGTACTGATGCTCTTGCTGCGGTGAGCTTTACTTTCCCGGTTACCTTTGCAGTGAACTGCATTACGATGGGAATTGGCGTGGGTTTGTCAGCTTCAATTGGACGCTTACTCGGACAAGGCAACAGTAAACACGCAAGTCAATTAACAACACACGGCTTAATATTGGCCGTCATCCTTATCCTTATTGCTTGCGTCATTGGCTTCTTTACCATCGACCCGCTGTTTCGATTATTAGGCGCAGAAGACACACTATTACCTTTGGTCAACCAATACATGTCAATTTGGTATCTCACCATACCACTACTGGTTATTCCGATATCGAGCAACAGTGCTATTCGCGCCACCGGTGATACCACCCCCCCCGCGAAAATCATGATGTTGGCAGGATTGATCAATGGCGTACTCGATCCTCTACTTATCTTTGGTTATGGTCCTTTTCCAGAATTAGGTATTCAAGGTGCTGCAATTGCCAGTGGCATCAGTTGGTTTGGGGCTTTATGTGCTTCTTTCTATGTATTAACTCGAAAAGTAAAACTGTTAGCCCCACCAAAACCATCAGAGATGAAACAGGATTGGCATCAAATCTTAAAAATTGGCTCACCAGCAGCACTCTCCAATGCATTAAACCCAATATCGGGGGCGATTTTAATGATGATGCTTGCTAGCCAAGGGACGGTGGCGGTTGCTTCATATGGTGCAGCCCAACGAGTCGAATCATTAATGCTACTAGTGATGATGGCTCTTACTTCGTCACTAAGCCCATTTGTAGCGCAAAACCTTGGAGCCAAACAGCCAGAGCGAGTCAAAGAAGCGATTTTCTTAGCGATGAAGTTCTCTGTGTTATTCCAACTATTTCTGTATATTTTAATTGTCCCACTCAGCATTCCGCTCTCCCATCTATTTAGCCAAGATGACGCCGTACAACATGGCCTGTGGATGTACTTAATTTGTGTACCATTCAGTTATGGGTTCCAAGGTATTGTGATGGTACTTGTTAGCAGCTTGAATGCGATGCAAAAAACGTTACATTCTTTCTGTTGGAGTTTCATGAGATTGTTTGTGTTTACTTTGCCAACGGCGTGGATTGGCAGTCACTTTTATGGAATGGAAGGGTTATTTATAGGGATTGCGATAGGGAATGTGATGGGTGGATGTTCAGCGCTTTGGTATTTAAGAACAGGGATGAGGTTCGAAGACGCTGCGCTCGAGGGGCGAGGAAAGGCGGAGAGTTAGGAAGAGCAGAGCGCTGCGCTTAAGACGGACTACGTCCTTGAGACGCTTCGCTTGAGAAGTTCAAGTTCAAGTTCAAAAGAATAAGACTCAGAGCAGATCGTTGTAATTGCAGCAACAAAGATGGTTCTCCCCCTTAATCGCTTAGAGTTATGAAATCG
Source organism: Aliivibrio thorii (assembly GCF_057368585.1). NCBI lineage: Bacteria > Pseudomonadati > Pseudomonadota > Gammaproteobacteria > Vibrionales > Vibrionaceae > Aliivibrio > Aliivibrio thorii. The sequence goes on from NZ_CM170654.1 coordinate 2,817,479, forward strand.
GTACAGTCAATACAAGGGGGAGTTAGAGGGGGTTGGTTATGCAATATTTACATTATTTCCAATCTCAACAATAAACCCATCAAGAGGAGGTACTGTATTGCGATCACTGTAACCACTACGATCACCTCTGAAATCTGCAAGCGTAGCGAGCTCTGCTCTTTAATTACGAAAAAATATATTTTAGCGAAGCAATTAACACCGTCACACCAATACCCAACATCAGCTTTTTTATCCAATCCAAATCTTTTTTAATCGTAGATAACTCATCCGTCATATGTGCTTTTACATCATACATATCTGCCTTTGTAGATATTTGAGTTTCTAGCATTGCAAGTTGGTTTTCAGCTAGCACTTCCGCTGTCTTTTCTTCCATACCAGATTTAACGAGCTCTTTAATAAAAGTATGAGTATTAAATAATTCTACTTTTTGCATATAAACCTCTATTTTAGATATAGTGAAGAATATGAGTGTTATTGATTTAAAATTATACATTAAGTTAAGGCTAGAGACTATACGCTTCGCTAACTAGAAACGAGACCGCTTCGCTTCTAATAAGAGCAAAAAAAAACTCCTAACCTCCCCTTATAGCAACATTTCCAATCTCAACAATACACCTATCAAGGGGAGATACAGTATTGCGATCACTGTAGCCACCACGATCACCTCTGAATTCTGCAAGCGTAGCGAACTGAACTCTATGCTCTTAGCTTTTGCTTTTATAGGAGCGAAGCGGTCTAGTCTCTCGTTAGCGCTGCGTATAGTCTCTGGCCCATTTTCAAACTTTGTAGTAAAATTACACAAAGTTATTTATTCGAATTTATTAAGTTATTGACGAGGAACACCTTTATGTCAGCTAAAAAGCCTATGGCTCTAGTTATTCTTGATGGTTACGGTCACCGTGAAGCTCAAGCAGATAACGCAATCACAAACGCAAACACGCCAGTTCTTGATGGCCTAATGGCGAATCAGCCAAACACACTAATTTCAGCTTCAGGTATGGACGTTGGTCTACCTGATGGTCAAATGGGTAACTCAGAAGTAGGTCACACAAACATCGGCGCAGGTCGTGTTGTATATCAAGATCTTACTCGCATCACTAAAGCAATCTCTGATGGTGAGTTCCAACAAAACGAAACACTAGTTAACGCTATCGACAAAGCAGTTAAAGCAGACAAAGCAGTACACATCATGGGTCTTATGTCTCCAGGTGGCGTTCACTCTCATGAAGATCACATCTACGCAGCTGTAGAAATGGCAGCAGCACGTGGCGCAGAAAAAATCTACCTACACTGCTTCCTAGACGGACGTGATACTCCACCTCGTTCAGCTGAAAACTCTCTGAAAAACTTCCAAGAGCTATTCGCTAAATTAGGCAAAGGTCGTGTTGCCTCTCTAATTGGTCGTTACTACGCAATGGACCGTGACAACAACTGGGATCGCGTACAAAAATCTTACGAGTTAATGACAGAAGCAAAAGCAGAATTCACATTTGCAACCGCTGTTGAAGGTCTTGAAGCAGCTTACGCTCGTGAAGAGAACGATGAGTTTGTACAAGCAACTGAAATCAAAGCAGACGGCGAAGAATCAGCAGCTATCGTTGATGGTGATGCGGTTATCTTCATGAACTACCGTGCTGACCGTGCTCGTGAAATCACACGTGCATTCGTTCCTGATTTCGATGGTTTTACTCGTAACGTATTCCCAGCAATCGATTTTGTTATGCTGACTCAATACGCTGCAAACATCCCTCTTCTTTGTGCATTCGCTCCTGCGTCTCTAGCAAATACTTACGGTGAGTGGTTATCTAAAGAAGGAAAAACACAACTACGTATTTCTGAAACTGAAAAATATGCACACGTGACTTTCTTCTTCAATGGCGGCATCGAAGACGAGTTTGAAGGTGAAGAGCGTCAACTGGTTGCTTCTCCAAAAGTAGCGACTTACGATCTACAACCTGAAATGAGCGCACCTGAGCTAACTGAGAAATTAGTAGCAGCTATCAAATCTGGTAAATACGACGCTATCGTTTGTAACTTCCCTAACTGTGACATGGTTGGCCACACTGGCGTATACGAAGCTGCAGTTAAAGCAATGGAAGCGCTTGATGAGTGTATCGGCAAAGTCGTTGAAGCGATCAAAGAAGTGGATGGCCAAATGCTTATCACAGCTGACCACGGTAATGCGGAAATGATGATCGACCCTGAAACAGGCGGCGTTCACACAGCTCACACTAACCTTCCTGTCCCTCTTATCTACGTAGGTAGCAAAGCGGTTGAGTTTAAAGAAGGCGGTAAGCTTTCTGATCTAGCACCAACAATGCTAGCACTGACTGATACAGCGATTCCTGCTGAGATGTCTGGTGAGATCTTAGTAAAATAAGAAAAGAGCAGAGCGCTTCGCTTTAGACGGACTTCGTCCTTGAGACGCTACGCTTGAGAAAATCAAAATAAAATGCCCACAGGTTTATAGCCTGTGGGCATTTTTGTTTAGATTTCAGGGCACTTCGCGCAGAGTCTAGTCTTAAATCTTCATTTTGCTAATAATAAACATCTTACCTTTATGCTCATTATCTTGCCCCCAACCTAAGGGCTCATACTCTTCAAGAAACTCATCCACTGTATTTATCTGGATAAGCTGCGAACCCAACTGAAAAGAATCATAAAAATAAACAAAATGACCATTTTTTAAAGACTGGATTAATCTTCGTTCCCAAAATCGCTTACCATCATTGGTTTGCTCTTCATCACTAATCATGATTACATATTCTTCAAGCAGTGCCGAAAATACTTTCTTAGGTAACCCGATGGTAAGCTCTTCTTCTACAGGATCAGACCAAACCATAACTTGCGTACAAGAGCGTTGGCCTATTTTTTTATCTGATAATTCAATATTAACTGCATAGATTATACGAGGATTACTGCTATCTGTTTTATCTATTAATCGTATCTGTTTCCCTTTCTTATTAGTCACAAAGCGATAGCCTTCAGGTATGATAAAACCTTCTAACTGATAAGGTTTTGGATATTTAGTTAAAAACTTTTTTGCAGCCGCTTTATTCGTGCTGGGCCTTCTCAGCTGATCTGAAAAATCAGTTTCAGGGATCAGTAATGGCATAGATTAACCTTTAAGAATATGGAATTATCATCAGTATAAACTTTGAACAAATAGACGTAAAGAAGATCAAAAGTAAGTGCAGTTCTTAGGTTTCAGGGGTGATCGCTGAATGAACAGCACCAAAGAAAATTCTCCCCCTTAAACGCTATAGCTATAAGATCGATAACGTTAATACAAGGGGGGTTAGAGGGGGTTGGTTCATCTATCAAGGGGAGGAACCGTATTGTGATCGCTGTAATCACCACAATCACCTCTGAACCCTTTAAGGGAGCTTGCGACCGATCTGAACCCTACTCTTTCTTTAAGCCTTTATCATAGGACCAAAGGACCGCTCTTACCCCGCCTTTGCTCTTCCGCTCTTAATACCCTTCCGGATTATTCGACTGCCAGCGCCACGTATCTTCTGTCATATCATCAAGAGACAATTTAGCCTCCCACTTCAACTCTTCACGCGCTTTAGCTGGGTCAGCCCAACATTCAGCAATGTCACCTGGGCGACGTGGTGCTATTTTATGAGGAACAGGAACACCAGCCGTTTTAGAGAAAGCTTCTGCCATCTGTAACACACTGTAGCCTTTACCCGTACCTAAATTATAAATATGAAGACCCGCTTCTTTACCTTTGTATTTTAGTGCAGCTAAGTGACCATCAGCCAAATCCACTACATGGATATAATCACGAACTCCAGTACCATCTACTGTTGGGTAATCATCACCAAAAACTGATAAAAATTCACGACGGCCAACCGCAACTTGTGAAATAAATGGCATTAGGTTATTTGGAATACCTTGTGGATCTTCACCCATAGTTCCTGATTTATGAGAGCCTACAGGGTTAAAGTAACGAAGTAGAGTTACGCTCATTTCAGGATGCGCTTTTTGAATATCAGTTAGGCACTCTTCGACAATCAGCTTACTACGCCCATATGGATTCGTTGCTGATGTTGGGAAGTTTTCATTGATCGGCACAGATGCAGGATCACCATAAACCGTTGCAGATGAACTAAATACAATACTGTTCACACCCGCTTTACGCATCGCTTCAACCAACACCAACGTACCCGATACATTGTTATCGTAATACATGATTGGCTTTTCAACCGACTCACCTACTGCTTTCAAACCAGCAAAGTGGATCACGCTATCAATTTGGTTTTCAGCAAAGATGGTCGCTAAGATTTGAGGATCACGAATATCACCCTCATAGAATTTAGGTTTTACACCAACCAAAGCTTCAATGCGATCAAGCACCACTTCTTTACTGTTGTATAAGTTATCTAGAATGATTGGTGTTAAGCCCGCTTCAATCATTTGTACACATGTGTGGCTACCGATGTAACCCATTCCGCCAGTGACTAATATGTTCATTGTTTTTCTCTGTTTTAAATTTATTGAATAAGAGTCTATACGCTGCGCTAACTAAAGACTAGGTTTCAGGACACTTCGCTTGCAGGCTTCAGGGACTTATTGAACTAACAGCACCAAAGAAGGTTCTCCCCCTTAAACGCTATAGCTATGAGATCAATAGCGTTAATACAAGGGGGAGTTAGAGGGGGTTGGTTCACCATATTTAATGATACAGATAAACTAAACTTCATCACTAACAACCCCTCCTAGCCTCCCCTTATATCTACATTACTAATCTCAATAATACATCCATCAAGGGGAGGAACCGTATTGTGATCGTTGCTACAACCACGCTCACCTCTGAACTCTGCAAGGGAGCTTGCGACCGACCTGAATATGCCCTTAATACTTCCCTTCAACCGCAGTAATAAACTCAACAATTCTCTCTTTCGGCAACGCATCAATTCCCGCCGCCGCTTCACGCCCGCCACCCGTATCAAACAAGCTACAGATCTCACCCGCACCTTGTTTATTATTCAGCGGTGCGCGTAGCGAAACCATATATGTTCCATCTGCATTTTTCGTTAAAACCGCATGAGCTGAATCAGGAGATTGGTTAGCTAACAAGTTACCATAAACACCGCTAATACGACGTGCCCATGCCTCATTTGGTAACTCAAATAAACCCAGTTTCTCACTTTTGTGCTGCGCTTTAATCGCAAGGACGTTATCCATATCGGATTGATACGCCGCTTGTAGCTGATAGAAAGGCGACGCTTTATCCGCAATCACATCAAAAGGCGAGGCGTATTTTAACAACATTTGATATAAAACCGCCGGAGAAAAATGTAAATCCTCAACTCTCGCCCCATACCCATTATAGTTTATTAATGTCCCAAGCTCTTTTAATTGTATTTTTTGCTCAACAGATAAACCAGCTATATCCGCCAACTCATCAGCTTTAGCAATTAAATTATCACCATAAGCAGCCGTAATCGCCCATGCGTGAAACTGGCCATCTAATAGGTTATCAATAATTAAGGCAGTACAGGTATTGGCATCTAAATCGATATGAGCAGATAGATTCTCGTGCTCAGGAACATCACCCGCACGATGGTGATCTGCATAAAACACTTCAGCGCCTGAGACCAAAGCGAGCTCTAGAGCTACCATGTTCTTTTCCATTGAGATATCAAGAACGGTCAGCTTATCACCGGCTTTAGCATCAACTTTAGCTACTAAATTGATGTCACGTTTAACGCCAGTAATAAGTTGAGACTCTTGAGGATGCGCTAAACGAAGTTGAAGAAGTGCGATGATGCCATCAGCGTCACCGTTGAAGATATCGTAGTTCATGAAAATCCTTTTTTTAAGAACGGAAGAGCGGTCCTATGGTCCTGACTGGGAGTCAAGGTCATAAGATTGAAGTAGACGCAACAAGTTGCTTAAGGGCGCTACGCTTAAGATGGACTTCGCCCTTGAGACGCTACGCTTGAGGAAAGCAAAAGCAGAGTTCAGATCGCTTCGCTAGCAGAATTCAGAGGTGCTCGTTAAAATTACCGCGTTCACAATACAGCTCCTCCCCTTTATCACCATTAGTCACTTGGCTAAAAATATCAATATAAGCGGAGGCTGGGAGAGGTTGGTTATAAAAAACTAGGATTCAGGGTGCTACGCGCAGAGGTTTCAGGTGTACTCGCTTTTGATCTTCCAGAAACCTGAGACCTAAACTCTGCTCTCTCCCTTAAACATTATAGTCATAAAATCGGCATAGTTAATACTGAGAAATTAAAACCAATCGTCATCGAAACCAAACAACTCTGAAGGGTCCATTCTCAAAAATTGAGCCCCAAAGCGAGAAGCATTAACTCGATCTTTTAAATGCAACTGTAATTGTTTAACTGTTTTTATCTCTTGGCACTTTTCAAATAACGCTTTCGTTTCTCTCAGTAACGTATCTCGGTACTGTCTTAACTCTTTTTCACGAGCCGCTTTGCTACCACCACCAAATTTTTGCCAAATAACACTCTTTAAATCATTACCATATTGAAGATCTTGATGCTCGATATTTAATTGTCTAATTTTTTCTTTAAGCGTCGCTTGCAAACGCTCAATCATATCTTTATCCATCACCATCTCATGATTAGGAAGATACTGCTGAGCCATCAATAGTAAAGCAATCACATCTTTATCTTTCTTGGTTTGTGATAATTGCTGCATTAAAGCACTTTTTTCTGACTTCTTGACTTCATCCATCTCCCTATCGGGATGCAGCTGCTTTGCTAACTGGCGATAGAGCTTCGTTATCTGTTTATCGCTAAAAAACGCTTTACTGGTCTCATTATGTGACGAGTCAACATTTGCTTGACCATTCTCTTCAGAGAAAAAGCCATCTGCTCCCCAATCAATCTCGTCCTCTCCTTCTGAGTGCTCACCTTCCATTTTTTCTGCTATTAACTCTTGCAGATAATCATGAAACTTCTGGGGTTCCTTAACCATCTCCAATAACTCTTCATCACTGATATCAATATCATAACCGAGCATCATAGACATCTCTTCACGAAAATAACCTAGTTCCTCATCTGTGATCGAATCTGTTTCAGATTGATTTGATGAATCAGCCATAAGCGCTTCAGTAAAAGTATCACGTAACTCTGTCGTATTAACCGTATTGAATGGGTTCGCCTCTAAAACGGTCAACTCTTCTTGTATCCAATCGTACAGCGCTTCACGTTGCGCCCCTTTAATTGTTTTACGCGGGATAAAAGAAAACAAATGATGAATCCACTTCTCAGCCGCAAAACAAACTTCTTGCTCTTGCTCTTCTGTGGACGTTTTGAAGTAGTGATAAAAATCATCTAATTTAGCTTGATAACGTTGATTACGTTGCCGCTTTTTCTCAACATCGCTCCATAGTTGATTAAGCTTACTCTTTTTTGTTTTCGTAGATTGTGTGGTCGTTAAAGAAGAAAGAATTACAGTAGTCATAGCTGTGATACGGTTGAGAATGATGACAATACTCTACCTTTAATCGACCTCTAAGAAAATTAAATATGAAAAATTTGAATAAAGGCCACGAATCTGAAAGGGAGGCTGGGAACGATCTGAATTATTCTCTTCAAATTAGCTTAAAAATAAAGCTAAAAAAGCAACGGCAATAGCTATAACCGCTAAAATCTTATTTGAATTTGATTCAATTCTTTTTTCTAAATTCTTTTCAACTTGATAAATATCCGCTCTTGTTGCTATCTGTGTATCAAGAATGGCCCTTTGCTGCTCAGCAAGAAACTCGGCTTGCTTCTCATCCATTCCTCTTTCCATTAGTCCTTTAACAAAAGAATGAGAATCAAATAATCCTGTTTTATTTACTGTTTCATTCATAAGTACACCTCAAAGAATTGATTAATAAATATACTATAACAATAAACGATACGCTGCGCTAACTAGAGGCTAGACCGCTTCGCTGCTATAAAATCAAAAGCAAGCTCTGAATTCAGCTCTTACATCTCTACTGTTTCAGGTTTTAGGAAGATCAAAAACGCCCTCCTTGAAAACTAGTTCAGCGCTAAATAATCCAGTCCAGACATAGCAAATTTTTCTAAATCATCAAACTTTCGCGCACTAATAATAAATTCAACCGTTGATTGATCAATATTGAGGTAATCATGCACTAGAGCATTACGCATACCAATAATCGGCTTCCAATCCGTTGCTATCACTTCTTGGATATTATGATCTTGCAAGCGCTGAAAAGCACTGTAAGCATCAGCAGGGGAAACACCAATAACTGCTTTACTCCAATGCTTAGCTATACCAATGCATGCTTCTATTAAAATTTGAATAGTTCGCTCCGCTGCACGATATTCATAACGATTAAAAGGACGTTCAGCAAGGATCTCGTGTAGCCCTTCAAGCTCAGAAATAACAAGTGCCACATGCTCTTTCATCGATTGTGTATAAGTATTATCCATAGACTTTATAATGATATTGGTAATCAAGTTCCCATTTAGACAAGATTCGCTGTGTTACAAACAACTCTTTAGACTGATTTCGTGATAGCAACTGACGACCAGTGGTTAAAACAGCCATCGCTAACGGAATAGGGGCAATCTCAATATCTAATACTGAAATTTTTCCTTCAGGCAACCCAAGTGACTGAACCCAATCAAGAGCTAAGCATTCAGGCCGAGTTCGCCTCTGTAGTGGATCTTGCTCAAATTGTCGAAACAATACAGCCAAATCATAATCACTTTCTTTACTCGCATTCCCTTTTGCACGTGAGCCATAAAGCCACATAGCTTCAATACCCTCATCCATTTTGGCCAAACTAACGATAGAATCAATCATACTCAATCCATTATTGTTGTTTATTTGGATACTATAGCATAAGAGATAGACGCAACAAGTTGCTTAAGAGCGCTTCGCTTAAGACGGACTTCGTTCTAGAGACGCTACGCTTGAGGAAAGCAAAAGCAGTGCTCAGATCGCTTCGCTGGCAGAATTCAGAAGTGATCGTTAAAATTACCGCGCTCACAATATTGCTCCTCCCCTTTATCGCCATAGCCACTTGGCTAAAAAATATCAATATAAGGGGAGGTTGGGAGGGGTTGGTTATAAAAAACTAAAAACTAGGCTTCAGGACGCTACGCGCAGAGGTTTCAGGGGAACTCGCTTTTAATCTCACAGTATCAAATAAACACAGCGCATAATATCTAGTTTCACAACGATCACCTCTGAGCTCAGCAAGGGAGCCCGCGACCGATCTGAATTCTGCTCTTATCACTTCTACTCAGACAATAAAAAAGTGACCGCCTTCTCCGTAAAATCGGCAAGAGCTTGATAATGGCCTTCACGTAAAATATCTTCAACAATCAATAAATCAATATTTAAATAATCATGCACCAGACCATTACGCATACCAATAATCTGTTTCCACGTACGTAACTCATTACTAGAAATTAGGCCATGCTCTTTTAGCAAAGAAAATGATTGATAGGCTTCAGTTGGGCTTTTATTTTGGATTTTCTTTACCATGTGCTTAGATAATCCAATACACATTTCAGTAAAAACCTGCAATAAGCGCTCAGCAGCTAAATAATCACGACTTTTTAAGGTCGACTGATTAAGATCAAAACGAAGTTCATTTAACTATTTTAGGTATTTTTCTTTATGAGACTCAACTTCCGCGAGATATAGTTCAAGACCTTTATTCATACGATGCACTTCTTTTGCTTTCAATTAATTGATGTTCAAACATTGAGCTAATGCGATTCAGCTCTTTATAAAACAGAAGAGGATTATTGTTATAAATCAGTTTCCCGTACTCAATGACGTTAAATGCAAGGGCTATCGGTATGTGATTAATATCTACGATACTGACTTTATTCAAGGGTAGGTTCAAATGCTCAGCCCATTCTATGGCCAAACACTCAGGGCGAGTTCGCAAAGCAAAAGTAGATAACGAATGATCATTAAATGCCACCGCTAAATCAAAATCACTCTCTTGATGATGCGTGCCTTGAGCGCGTGAGCCGTATAGCCATACAAGTTCAATACTCTCATCCATTTTGGCCAAACTAACGATAGAATCAATCATACTCAATCCATTATTGCTGTTTATTTGGGTACTATAACAGAGTTTAGAGCGCTACGCTTAAGGCGGACTTCGTCCTTGAGACGCTTCGCTTAAGGAGAGCAAAAGCAGTGCTCCGATCGCTTCACTGGCAGAATTCAGAAGTGATCGCTTTTGATCTTAGCTCCTCCCCTTTATCGAACTAATCACTTGGCAGTAAATATCAATATAAGGGGAGGCTGGGAGGGGTTGGTTATAAAAAACTAGGGTTCAGGACGCTACCCGCAGAGGCTTCAGGTTTACTCGCTTTTGCTCTCCCTGAGCTCAGAATCCCGCTTCCGATCTATTCTTACTGAGTTTACTTTCTCAAACTCTGAATAATATCAACACTCAAACCCGTGTTTGCAGCTATTGTCTCATTGTCTAACAAACTCAACAGATTCTTAGCTATCTCGACTGATTTATTATATTCCCCTTCAGCCTTACCTTGCTCTATACCCTCGGCCTTACCTAGCTCCTTACCATCATCAAACGCGGTATCTATTACATTATTTAAATCACGGTAATACTTCAAACTGTTCTCATATTCTCTTTGTTTATCTAACGGCAATTGTGCTAATTCGGCTTCCGCAAAGAAAGATTTGAAAATACCACTGGTGAGTGACTCAGGGTACGCTTGCAATGAATCCAAATTCTTAAACACATACATCCAACGCTCAAAATGCGTATTCAACTCCGCTAACGGCTTGGTAAATTTGGGCATCTCAAGGTAAATAAAGGTGAGCTTATCGTAGAACACCTTATTGGTATCTACATCTGATAACTTCACTTTGTAAAAGTACTTTTCTTTGTCTTCCTTATCTTCATCAAAGACAAAATCCAAAATAGCGATGGTATAAATGGCCTTTAATTCAAAGTTCCAATTACCCTTTTGTCCCTGCTCTTGAATAGGAAATGACGAATAAAACACACTGCGATCTTTAAAGAAATTTTGCTTGGATTTCTGTAACTCAACAATAAACTTCTCGCCTTTCTCGTTTTCACAGTAAATATCAAACACCGCTCGACGATCGACCATTTGCTTACCTAACTGCTCATTAGAGATAAAAGTAAGATCAACAATGGTGGACTCTTCGCCTTCTAATAAGGTATTTAAAAAATCAATAAGGATGGTTTTATTCGCCTCAGAGCCAAACAGCTTTTTGAAGCCAAAGTCTGTAAACGGATTGAGGTATTTGTCGGTGAGATACGTCATGCTAAGCCTACTGTAAGAATAAACAGGTAAATATGAGTATATACTGTGGTTAATTAAAGAGCAAAAAATAGGATTCAGGACGCTACGCGCAGAGGCTTCAGGGGTACTCGCTGAACGAACAGCACCAAAGAAAGTTCTCCCCCTTAAACACTAAAATAATGAGATAGATAGAGTCAATACAAGGGGGAGTTAGAGGGGGTTGGTTATAAATGATTTAAGACTATACGCTGCGCTAACTAGAAACGAGACCGCTTCGCTCCTATAAGATCAAAAGCAAACGCTGTACCCGCTTTTGCTTTTATCGTCTCTAGTCAGCGCAGCGTATCGTTTCTAGTCTCGCAGTGTAGTCGTGATAAACCTTACATAAAGCTTCGCTTAAACTTCTCATGGTTTTCGACATTCGACCTCAAATCTTCTTTATCCCAAATTTGAAGCTCCCACGGAAAGTAAAAGTTACTTCTATTTTTAAAATAGATGTGAAGGCCTTTATAACCTTCCTTATCGCGCAAATACCAGTTTTTCAACCCAAGTTCATCTTGCCAGTTATCCAACTCTTCCATCACCTCTGCGATCTCAGGCTTGGTTAATATAATCCTTGCCCCAAAAATATCATTGAGCCAATTGTTCACCGGGTATTGATTATCACGCTCACTATAACGTGCAATTTTATCGTCGATACTTTCTCTTGTTTTTACTCGATAAAAGTATTTCAACTCAATATGGGAAGTCATAAGATAATCATTGATACTTTCATGAAGCACTAAGCGGTATTTATAGATATGAGAAACAGGAACGTTCGAGATTGTCCTAGATAACTTCACTTGCTCAAATATCCCCTGATCAAAGCAAGACTCTGAAAACTCTTTGTGAATTCTATTTATCTCTTCAATGAGTTTTTTAACTTGCTCTTTCATCCCACCTCCACGACGTTAACTGACTAATTAATAATCTAACATGACTAAATATGGATGAAAGTATAGCAAGTTTGGTGATGGAAGCAAAAGCAAGTGCCACAGCCGCTTTTGGGCTCCTCCCCTTTATCGCTATTAGTCACTTGGCTAAAAATATCAATATAAGGGGAGGCTGGGAGGGGTTGGTTATAAAAAACTAGGTTTCAGGACGCTACGCGCAGAGGTTTCAGGTGTATTCGCTTTTGATCTTCCTGAAACCTGAGACCTGAGCCCTGAGCCCTGCTCTATCCCTTAATCACTACCAAACAAATCGCGGGTATAAACCTTACCCTCAACATCTGCCAGCTCTTCCATCATACGATTTGAGACAATCACATCAGACACTTGCTTAAATTCATTTAAATCTTCAATAACACGAGAATTAAAGAAATCAGCTTCTTTCAGTACTGGCTCATACACCACAACTTCAATGCCTTTGGCTTTCAAGCGTTTCATGATGCCTTGAATCGAAGAGGCACGGAAGTTATCAGAACCCGCTTTCATAATTAAACGATAGATACCCACAACTTTTGGATTACGCTTCATAATAGAGTCAGCAATAAAATCCTTACGTGTGCGGTTAGCATCCACAATCGCACCAATAATGTTATTTGGCACTTCTTGGTAATTAGCTAACAACTGCTTAGTGTCTTTAGGTAAGCAATAACCGCCGTAACCAAACGATGGATTATTGTAGTGATTACCAATACGAGGATCTAAACCAACCCCTTCAATGATCTGACGAGCGTCTAAACCATGAGCTTCAGCGTAAGAATCTAATTCATTAAAGTACGCCACACGCAAAGCAAGGTAAGTGTTAGAGAACAACTTAACCGCTTCAGCCTCTGTAGAATGAGTGAGTAAGACCTCGATATTTTCTTTAATTGCCCCCTGAACAAGCAAATTAGCAAAAACTTCAGCACGCTCCGATTGTTCACCAACAATAATGCGAGACGGATGAAGGTTATCAAACAACGCACGACCTTCACGTAAAAATTCAGGAGAGAAAATAATATTTTCACAACCTAATTCTTGCTTAATACGCTCAGTATACCCAACAGGAACCGTCGACTTAACCACCATTACCGCATTTGGGTTAATTGCCATTACCTCTTTAATTACTGCCTCTACAGAGCCCGTATTAAAGTAATTAGTCGCTGGATCATAATCTGTTGGTGTAGCAATCACCACATACTCAGCATTTTTATAAGCCAACTCTTTATCTAAAGTAGCAATCAGGTTCAGCTTCTTATTAGCTAAGAAATCTTCAATCTCTACATCAGAAATTGGAGATTGCTTGTTGTTAATCAGCTCAACTTTTTCAGCCATAATATCAACCGCAATCACTTCATCATGTTGTGCTAACAACACTGCATTTGATAAGCCAACGTAACCTGTACCTGCAATGGCAATTTTCATTATTATTTATCCTGTAGGAGAATTTATCTTAGGGGATTATAAGGGAATGGAGTAGACGCAACAAGTTGCTTGAGGACGCTTCGCTTAAGACGGACTTCGTCCTAGAGACGCAATACTTAAGGAGAGCAAAAGCTATTTCTTTTAACTTCCTCAAGCAATTTATTGCGTCTTCAGCGCAGCGTTCTCAAGAGCGAAGCTCGTCTCAAGCCGAAGGCGTCTGATCTTGTGCCTTCCACACCAAATCACCAATCCCATCAACTGGCGCGAAACCAGTCGGTGCATCCAGAAGCAACTGACGTATCCCTTCATGGTCAAAATCATGACATGCCGTATCTAGCTTATCCAACAACAAATTATATTCATCAAGTGGTAAGAAATCTTCATGAGCCGTCATGATTCGCTCATGCGCGGTTGAATCGACATTGTCACCGATCAATAACTCTTCATACAGCTTTTCACCTGGACGTAGGCCTGTGTATTTAATCTCAATATCACCGTATGGGTTAGATTCATCTTTTACTTCCAAACCAGAAAGGAGAATTAAGTTCTTAGCTAAATCCACAATCTTAACCGATTCCCCCATATCAAGAACAAACACATCACCGCCTTTGCCCATAGCACCCGCTTGGATAACAAGCTGTGCCGCTTCAGGAATCGTCATAAAGAAACGCGTGATCTCTTCATGCGTAACTGTGATTGGTTCTCGGTTTTCAATTTGACGCTTAAATACCGGTACAACAGAGCCAGATGAGCCTAATACATTACCAAAACGCACCATACAAAAACTCGTACCTGCACTTGCGTCTTTTGCACGGATCTTATTTTGCTGCTCTGCCAACGCTTGCAGTCCTAATTCTGCCATACGCTTAGTCGTGCCCATCACATTCGTTGGGCGTACCGCTTTATCCGTTGAGATTAAAACAAACGACTCTACTTTTGCTTCAATGGCAGCACGCGCTGTGTAGTTAGTACCAAATACGTTATTACGCACCCCTTCAACGACGTTATATTCAACCAAGGGTACGTGTTTATAGGCAGCGGCATGATAAATGGTTTGAACTTTAAAGCTTCCCATTACTTTTGATAAACGATTAATACGTTGAACCGAACCAAGCAGAGGAATAATTTGAATATCTAAACCCTCTACTTCAACAAGCAAAGATAGCTCTCTATCAATCTGATATAAACCAAACTCAGATAACTCAAATAAGACTAACGCTTTAGGTTTGTTACGAACAATCTGACGACATAACTCAGAGCCAATAGAGCCCCCCGCCCCTGTTACCATAACCACTTTATCTTTAATGTTTGCTTCCATTAAGGCTTGCTGTGGTGCAACGGGATCACGACCTAACAGATCATCAATAGAGACATCTTTTAACTCATCAATACTTGCATTACCCGCAACAATATCGGACATATCAGGAACCGTCAGTATCTCAACAGGTAATAAAGAGATAGTATCAATCACCTCTTTACGACGGCGACGAGACGCACTTGGTATCGCTAGTAATATCTGCTTTACATTATATTTTACAATGATTTTTTCTGCATCTTCTGTTGTATAGACATACAACCCCATCATCATAGTATTTTGCAATGTGACATCTTCATCAACAAAACCCACGACTTTATGAGTCTCTGATTGACGGAGTGCTAACGCTAGCTGACGACCCGCACTGCCCGCACCATAAATTAATACGGGATTACCTGCTTTATTTGATGATTGTGCAACCAAGCTACGAATAATAAGACGGCTACCTCCAACAGAAATAGCTAAAAATGCACCATAGATAATAGGAACAGAACGCGGAATTGCAGCATCAAACCAAAATGCTAAGCCTGCCATCGCAATAGCAGATAAGGCAGTACCTAACCCAACTAAAGCAAGTACATGTAAACCTAAATATCTTAATACAGCTCGATATAGGCCTAACTTTGTGAATATAAGTAAGGTTAAGATTACAGTGCTAACTAAAACATACTGGCTTTCTATTGAAGGTAAAACCTTAAATTGTCCAATACGAACCCAATAAGCACCAAGAAAAGAGAGTGCAATAAAAAAGAAATCAATAACTAAGCTGATTAAGCGTTTTTTATAGCGAGGAAGTGACCAAATGACATTAAAGTTATGCATAGAAAACCGTATTATTTTTATAGTATGGATATACAAGAGCTATGTTAAAATGAGGGTATAAAAAATCCCAGAAATTATAGTGAAGAACTCACAATTCTGGGATTTAATACATAAAAAGCAATACTACTTTTGAGCCTGTAATAAAACAGTTCGAATTACTTCACAAGTTTTCGCTACTTCTGAATCAAGTAGCGTAGGATGAACCAAAAACATTAGGCTTGTCTCACCAAGCTCTACTGCATTCTTTAAGCGTTCTTTTGGTCGCCATGGCGTATTATCAAATGCCTTTTCTAAATACACTTCAGAGCAGCTTCCTTGATACGCAGGCACACCTTGCTCAACAATAGCATCGATAATTTTATCTCGTGTCCAACCCTCTTTAAGATTTTCAGGTTGAACAAAAAGATAATGCTTATATTCTGCATGCTCAATATAGTCAGGGACTTGAACAGTACGAACTACGCTTAAATCATTTACTGCATTATCAATCGCTTTACCATTTAATTGGCGCTTATTTGTCCACTCTTTCATTCGAGATAATTGAATACGACCAATAGCTGCTTGTATTTCGATCATTCGCCAATTAGTACCAAAGCTTTCATGTAACCAACGGAAACCCGGTGGATGTTCGCGGTTATAAATAGCATCATAGCTTTTGCCATGATCTTTATAAGACCACATAAACGACCATAACTCTTTATCTTTCGTAGTCACCATACCGCCTTCACCGCCTGTAGTCATGATTTTGTCTTGACAAAAAGACCATGCACCAATATGACCAATCGTACCGACACTGCGACCTTTATATTTAGCACCATGCGCTTGAGCACAGTCTTCAATTACTTTGAAGCCATGCTTTTCAGAAAGCGCCATAATTGCATCCATCTCGGCGGGCATACCGGCAAGGTGAACAACAATGACCGCTTTAGTTCGCTCGGTTAGTACCGCTTCAATAGATTGAGCTGTGATATTTTGACTGTTAAGATCTACATCAGCAAAAATAGGATTTGCACCAGCAGTAACAATCGACGAAGCTGAAGCTAAGAAGGTTCTTGAAGTAGTAATTACCTCATCACCCTCACCGATAGCAAAAGCTTTTAATGCAATATCAAGAGCCAAAGTTCCATTGCCAAGAGCAATAGCGTATTCACAGCTAGCCCAAGCTGCAAATTCTATTTCAAATTCTCGGCCTTCTTGACCAGTCCAATAATTAACTTTATTAGATAATAGAATCTGACTAACTTTTTCAGCTTCTTCTTGAGTAAAAGAAGGCCAAGGGGAAAACGGAGTATTAAGCATGCTCACTCTCCAGATATTTACGCTCTACATTTAACACTGCTTCCATATCTCTTTTCTTTAGTTCTTTCAATCTACCATCAACAACTGCGTAAACAGTCCAAGGTTTCAAGCTTTTACGAATAACTGCACCAGCACCTACTGCGCAACCTTCACCAATAGTAACCCCAGGAAAGATAATACTGTTTGTACCAATAATCGCGTGGCGGCCAATTTCAACTTTACTTGATTTCACATTTGTGAAGTTTTCATGGACAGTGGGGTTCGTTAAATAAGGACCAGAAAAATCATCACTAGCAGTGATTATTCGACACCCTGCACTCAATCCAGCAAAATCACCTATAACACATTCACCTCCACCGACAATGGTAGTAAAAGACGCAATATGAACATTTCGACCAATTTCAGTCTTTCTTCCTGCATTAATAAAGCAAAAATCGTCAATCTGGCTTTTTTCACCTAGAGTTAAATTGTTTGAACTAACAATTTTAGCCAAGTTATATATCGTACCTTTAATCATTATTCGTGCCTTTAAATGCTTCAGTTGTCACATGCCCCTCAGCAGTGATACCTTCTTTAACAAAGACTTTCTTTACTGTTAAACAAAGGATTTTAATATCTAGCCACAATGATTGATTTTCGACATACCATACATCTAATTTAAACTTTTCTTCCCAAGAGATAGCATTACGTCCATTAACTTGTGCCCACCCTGTAATACCAGGACGAACATTATGTCGTTTAGCTTGAACTTGATTATATAGTGGAAGATACTCAATCAGTAATGGGCGAGGTCCTACTAAGCTCATATCGCCTTTCAAAACATTCCATAGCCCAGGAAGCTCATCCAAACTTGACGAACGTAGTTTTTCACCAAATGGCGTTAAACGTTCAGAATCAGGTAAAGTATTGCCTTGTGAATCAACGGCATCTCTCATGGAACGAAATTTTTGCATTTCGAAGATTTTGCCGTTTAAGCCTGGGCGTTTTTGGCGAAATAATACAGGAGAACCTAGGTTTTTAGCCACCTTTCTACTAACAATAAACAAAATAGGAAATAATAGGAATAATGCTATTATAGAAATTATAATATCAACAAGACGCTTAATCATTGATTGCATCCATCAGAGTGTTTTCTATCCTTTTCGCCATAACATCCCTTGAAAAATTATTGTATGCTAAGTATTTACAACGCTCCACTGCACTAACATATGCACTAGTATCACCTAAAAATTGCGAGATTTTTTTAGCTGAAAGTTCAATATCATTACTATCTAGTGTTATCCCACATTTGTGCTCATGAATGAATTCATATTGCCACCCACCATAATTTACCGCTATAGGTGTAGAAGAAGCCAAACCATCAAAAAGTTTATTCGCAGAGTTATGCCACATTTCAGGAACAGGTCCAAATAGGGATAAAGACAGCTCTGCTGCAGACAGCAATTCTACAATTTCAGTTTTAGGTACTGGTGGTAGAATATATAGGTTATCATTCAAAACACCTAGCTTTTCAGCCTCACTAATAACAGCTTCTTTTTCCATCCCATCGCCAATTGCAATAAAGCAGATATTGCTATCTATTTCTTTTACCGCACTTGCTAGTTTAGGTAGATAACCAACTTTATTAATTAAACCAAAGGTTCCCGTATAGACAACTAATTTCCTCCCCTTCAAATAAGGCAACTTTTTATCAATATAGCGTTCGCCAATATCTTTTGAAACATCAAATAGTTCCGTATCACAGCTATTTGTCGCTAAGGTTATATGGCGAGGATTAATACCATGACGTTCAATACCCTCACACATTCCAGGTGAAAGACCGATTAGCCTCTTTGAGTTTTTATAAGTATATTTTTCAAGCCATTCTGCAAACTTAATAACAATTGGGTTCTTAATTGCCCCGACTGCAATTGGTAATTCAGGCCATAAATCCCTTACTTCAAAAACTAAAGGTCTTTTCTTTAATTTAGAGTAAATAAGCCCCGGTATAGCAATGGTCAAAGGAGTGCTAGTAGCAAAAACGACATCGCAGGAAAGCTTTAACGATTTAATTGTTGAAAACAAAGAAAATTGAATAAATTTATAAATACGCTTTATAAATGAGTCTTTATTTGAATATGGTAAGTCTAAAACATGTAGCTTTATCCCATCAATTACCAGTTCATTCCAACCAGACTTAAAAGAGTAATTATCTATAAGAGCCGCCGAAGTTGTTACGAATGTAACTTCGTGGCCAGCAGCAACAAAACGTTTAGCCATTTCATAACTTCTAGTTCCAGCCTTAGAATTTGGAGTTGCGAAATATTGGTGTAAATATAATATTTTCATTAACGTGACGCCTAATTAATTCAAACTTGATAAATTATTTTCAAATAATTAACAGCAATTTTCTCCCATTTATATTCACTTACAGGATTATGCTTATTATACGGACCTAATCCAGCAGGATATAAGCTTATGACTTTAGAAATCGCATTCTTAATACTTTCGATTTCATTAGGTTTACAATGGAGCCCTACCTCCCCCTCTTCAAAAGTACCATCTATGCCTTGATTCATAGAGTAAACTATAGGTATACATCGACTAATGGCTTCTAAATAAACTAACCCAAAAGTTTCTGTGCGCGAAGGCATAATAAAAACAGTTGAACTGTCAAAGTAACTTAACAACTCTGGCTTTGACGAGGTTCTTTCAATAAAACGAACTTTATCAAACAAGTTATCATCCAAAGTACCATATACTTTTTTATAATCGTGATAAGTTCCTCCTATTACAGTAAATTTCCAGTCCAAGCCTTCTACAGCTTTTGAAAAACCAACTATAGCGTTATAGATATTTTTGTTCTTGTCAATCGCGCCAACATATATTGCATGTGGTTCAATTTTAATACTATTCTTCTGCAACAAAGAATGTTCAATAAAAAAATCATCTATACCATTAGGAATAACAACGGTCTTTCTGGCAAAATCTAGACCAAACTTTTTTTCAAAACTATGCCTATGCCCATGGGATATAAATATTATTTTATCACTATAACTCAACGCTTTTTTGACCAACCAATAATATTGTGGATAAAACCTAAACCCTAACCCTACATCGGTGTTCCTTAATGTAATTATCAGTTTCTTACCAGTCAACTTAGAATACAAGTAAGCAGGAATGCCATCAGCAAAAAGCGTATGTGCATGAACAACATCAAAATGAGCGTTCCGATACTCTTTATAAGCCGACATAAAAATTTTAAATAATTTATAAGAATAAAGAAGACGAGTGAAAATGGACAAACAGTTAACATGATTATAAGATATACTCTTTTCATTAAGTATATTATTTCTTATATCATTTCTATTTTTAATAGGTATAAAAACAGTTTGTTTAACCTTAGATGAACTATTTAATGCAGAGAAAAACTCTCGATAAACTTTGGAGCCTATATAGTAGGAACAAAAATGCAATATTTTCAAATAAACCTCTAACTACATTATAATGATAACAATATTACCATTTTAAAAACTACAAATTGAGTTTAACTCTTTCATTCATTAAGAGCCAACCCACTGGTAAGACCATGAAAAAACAAATTAAAATCTCATAATATAGCGAACTTATTTAACCACAAAACCTTAACATAACGATAAATCATTGAAACGCTGGTCTATTCGGAATTTAATACATTTAAACCACATATTAAAATAATCACGACTAGAGAAGCAGGGTCCACGCATGAGTTGCTAAAATGTTAAATTACAGCTAAGTGCCAAATAATACCATCTCTCTAAAGTCTGTATTAAGTGCACATTTCAACTGCCGTTTCTTTAACGTTCCTTTTAAATCCACCAATTTTATGAAGTTCATACACATCTGGCGGATCCTAGATAAATTCTCTGCAGCATGCTGATACATTATCTTACTGTCGTCTTCTTTCATTACGCTATCCAACCACCAATGCATCAGGGTCCACGCATGAGTTGCTAAAATGTTAAATTACAGCTAAGTGCCAAATAATACCATCTCTCTAAAGTCTGTATTAAGTGCACATTTCAACTGCCGTTTCTTTAACGTTCCTTTTAAATCCACCAATTTTATGAAGTTCATACACATCTGGCGGATCCTAGATAAATTCTCTGCAGCATGCTGATACATTATCTTACTGTCGTCTTCTTTCATTACGCTATCCAACCACCAATGCATACTTTCTACACCCCAATGGCCTCGGCATAATTTACCAAACTCTTCTGCTGATAATTTCTTAGATGATATGAAATATCTAATACCTAAAGACCCTGAGTTACTTTTGTTATGTTTATTATAAGTCACTGCTATACATAAACTTTCTAGACCGTCCCAATCAACAGAGAAGTCTCCAAATGCTTCTGTAAATGGCACAACATAATAAGACCTAACCATTTTTCTTCCGCGCTTACCGACTTCTTCCGTTTCAAATTTATCACACTCTAAATGAGCAAGTTGAGCAAAAGAAAATTTATTTAAAAACATATTACGTAAGCGTTCTTGGTTACCTTTCACTGCTAATAAGTAATCACCTTCTCTATTAACAATATCTGCTGCAATTGTTCTCTGACAGCCCATTGCATCAAGACTAATAATTCTGTTTTTAACTTTAATTAGCTTTAGTATTTCAGGAATTGTCGTTATTTCATTGCTTTTGGAATCTGTTTTTAATTGGCCTAAAACCAAGCCTGTATCAACAGAATAAGCATTTACCATATGAGTTAAGCATTTGTTTTTACTATAGTCATATGTTCCTCTTAATGATTTCCCATCAATCGCTACATGAGTCGTATCTAATGATTTTTCATGCTGAATATCATTGCACCACCGTGTAAAACAAATTGAAAATTCATCGGGGTCAACCAAACTAACTATTCGAGCAATGGTATCGTGACTCGGTACTCCATGAGAGTAATCGCTAAATTTTCTAAACCACGTTAAATTCTCTTCACCAAAGGTATCTATCTCGTCCCAGGTCTTCATTCCACACAACATTGCGGTAACCACTTGGAACATGACTTCAAAGAAATTATACGTCGATTTTCTCGACTGACGTGTATCGCTTAATATGTTAAAATGGTCTTTAAAATCGTCGTAATTCATTATTTTGTCTTCTTCTGTTTTGTTAACAGTATAAGATCATTTCTAAACTTCGAATTCAAGCTATTTTAAAAAATTATATCCCGAAATATTAGGAATCACTGCGTAAATAACATGCGCGGACCCTGATGTTAAAATGGTCTTTAAACTCGTCGTAATTCATTATTTTGTCTTCTTCTGTTTTGTTAACAGTATAAGATCATTTCTAAACTTCGAATTCAAGCTATTTTAAAAAATTATATCCCGAAATATTAGAAATCACTGCGTAAATAACATGCGCGGACCCTGCATCGTGCACATTATCGACGAATAATAGATTTAGCCTTCCTAAAAATAAGCTCAATAATTATAGCTTATCTTCGTTACAGACCAGTATAAAGAGACCAGCTCAATACTTTCAATTCATATTCACTAAGAAACTTTGAATCCAGTTAAACACGTGAATACATGAAATTCGAGACTAAGCGATGGAGTTACAGTACTTGAGGTAAACAGTTGGTAACGTTTCCAGCTAATAATTGACCAAATTTTAATTAGCTGATTGTTGACTATACAGCGTCTCGAAAAACACATACTACGCTTCACTAGACAAATTCCTTTTGCTTAAAATAAAACAATATGTGCAAATAGAGATTTTTAGCAAAAACGTGAAGTAACCACCTACAAATAGACCACTAAAGTGGTTCTTAAAACTGAGTAAAGTAACTAAATCTCTAGGGAAAGATTAAACTGTCATTAAAAGTTTTCGGCTAGATAAAATTTCACTATATTTATCAGACTCGAAGATACTATGGGATACTGCATGTATAAAAGCGTCATATGAACAAGGATCAACTTCATCAACCAACTTGATGCCGCAGTTATTAAATACTTCTTCAGAACAAGCTTCAGGATCGTGTATAGTGACAACTAATCCATATGAACATAACTCTTTTGACAAATCTACAACTTTAGTATTTCTTATATCAGGACAATCTCCTTTAAAAGTAACACCTAATATACAAACATTTGCACCTTTAACTCTAGCTCCCTGATTTATTAATAGCTTAACAAACTTGCTCGCCAAGTATGTTGGCATGTTATCATTTATTTCTCTTGCAGATTTAATTATGTCTGGAATATAACCAACCTCTTGTGCCTTATGAACCAAATAGTAGGGATCAACACTTATACAATGACCACCGACTAATCCTGGTTTCAAATTAATAAAATTCCACTTTGTAGATGCTGCTGCTATAACCTCTTTTGTATCAATACCCAATCTATCAAATATCATCGAAAATTCATTCATTAATGCTATATTCACATCTCTTTGCGTATTTTCTATAATTTTTGAAGCTTCAGCAACACGTATAGAAGAAGCTTTAAATGTGCCAGCTTCGATAATATTCAAATACAACTTGTCAACTAAATCTGCAACATTTGGGTTTGAACCTGAAGTTACCTTTTTAATGTTTTTGAGTCGATTATTTTTATCACCGGGGTTAATTCGTTCTGGACTGTAACCAGCAAAGAAATCAACATTATAAGTAAGTCCTGATACTTTCTCAATTTCCGGTATACAACACTCTTCCGTTGCTCCGGGATAAACCGTTGATTCAAAAATTATGATATCATCATTCTTTATAATCCCACCTAGCATTCTTGATGCTACGATCAAAGGAGTTAGATCAGGTTGCTTATGTTTATCTATAGGAGTTGGGACTGTAACAATATAAATATTACAGTCAGTTACATCCTTAATATTTGAAGAAAAAGTTAGAAAACGTGGTTCTAACAACTCATCCTTCGTACATTCTAATGTAGAGTCAACATGATTTTTCAACTCCTCAATACGTGAAGTATTAATATCGAATCCTATAGTTTTAAATTTTTTCCCAAATTCAACAGCTAATGGTAATCCCACATAACCCTGACCAATAATTGCTATTTTAGTTTCAACTTTCATATCTAACTCTCTACATGCAAATTTAAAGACACTTTAAAACGAAGACAATTTATAAAGCCCAAATACATTTATTACACTCTATTACATAGAATCATCCTTAAAGAAATCTACTTGGGTATAAACATACCAAAGTAAGAAAAAACAAGGCATTAAAAAAACCGTTCCGGGCACAAATGATAGCAGTATAAAAGTTGTCATTAGAAATGGAGTTTTAAACAACGACTTTATAGAAAAATAAAACAAAAACCAATATACAGGGAGGAACAAATACCCCATTGACATAATCAATTCAAAATAAAAAGAGTGAGGTTTGTCTGCGAATAGTCTATGCCCAGTAAAGTTTAAATAATAGTTTTCGTAAAAATCGTTATAATAACCTAAACCACAACCGAAAGCTAAGTCGTTTATATTATTCAAAATATACAAATAATTACTAATTCGACTACTTGATGATGAATCATCGCCTCCTAAAAAAATGGTTAGAATAGATTCAATACGCCGTGACAAAAGGGAAAACTCTTCATGAACATTTATGTCGCGAAATAAAAACGAAATAGCTAAGAGTACAATAGGAGCACCAAACACCATCAATCTTTTATTTAAAGACAAATAATATGCAAACCATAAAGTACTAATAACCAAGCTCAATCTTGAGAGTGTCATCAAAATTCCGAACAAACTTAAAAGAACCAATACAGTTGCAACCTTATTAGAGTACTTTCTAGATTGGAAAAACATGATATTTAAAGGTAACAGTAATGCAAAAATAATTGACTGGTTGTTAGGATTTCCAAAACCTCCCGTAACTACGAAACTCCCCCATACCTCCTTTTTTAACAGTACGCCAAACGCTGAATTGGTGAAGCCATAAATAAATAAAAATTGACACAAACAAATAAAAAAAGAAATAATCGTCACAGACTTAATTAAACTAGGAAAATTAATTTCTATTAGTTTAAATTTCCAACTCAAAAATATCCAAGAAATCGCTATAACATGAACAAAATATAAACTTTCAACTAGCTTTGCATTAGAAAGTAAAGCTGGGATTAGTAACAAAACAAACATGGAAATTGGGCTAAATAACAACATTAACCCTTCTTTATTATATTTATTTTTTTTAGTGAAAAGTAACAACCCACTAAAAATCAACGCTCCGGGTAAAAGAATATTCATTGGAGTAAGAAACCCAACTCCAAAAAATATATAAGCTGAGCCAAAAAAAGTAGTCAGCATATATAGTTCAATGTAACGTTTAGTCAAAGTGTGATAACCTCTATACCATGTTCTTGGTAGTACTTATAGATCAAACTAGCTCTATTCTTTTCTTCCGTTTGTTTCAACATGTGTAGATTACTAATACTAATTAGCTCTTTAAACTGATATTGTTGAGACAATGTCCATAAAACTGTTGACCAGCAAGAAGCTATTGAAATAGGTAATGTCCTAGCATGTTCAAAATATTGTTCAGCAGGCATACCTAAATGTTTAACACTATAACCTAACGCCTCAATTCGATTTAACTTATCTTCTTTTTCATCTCGATGTGGAATATAAAAAACCAAATCATAAGTTTTACGCAATTGGTTATATACTTTTTTCAAAAAGTTCAACTCATCAGTTAACGCAACTCCGCCACTTTCAACAAATTTAGAACCAAAGTAAAAAATAGTACCTGTATCTAACTTCTTTTTAGTACTAACTCTATCAATAACCCTTAAATTAGCCAACCTATCAAAATCAAAAATAGAGTATAAAACATAAGGCTCAGACTTTTCTCTAGCAAAAAACATTAAAAACTTATATCTAAACTTATCTAAGTAACTATTTGGGCTTAGATATCGATAATTGTTACAAAAGAAATAATTATACACCACATCAATTGTTGATGCACCATCATCCAAAACAACAGTTTGATCAGCGTGAATATAATTACTAAGTAGGTGGCTTATAGAGCTTCTGAAGTCTCCCATGAAAAAATATTCATTTGTTTGTAATTTAAGCAAACAAAGTAATTTGATAAGTTTAAAATGAAAAGTAACTTTAGATGCAGCATCGAGGTAGATAACTCTATCCCATTGATTAGATTTTAAAACCGACATCATTTGTTTTGTATGATTACCAACTCTTTTAGTGTTAATTTCAACAATTAATGTACATTTATTCAACAGAAGTGTAGATTTAGCCTCATTTGCACATATTATCTGAAAAGGGGAACGAACATAAAATATTGAGCTCATCCAAACTACCTCCACAGATACTTTAAATATCTATAACAACGGACCATTTTTTCTGATAAAAAACTTCTCCTTTTAATTTGCTTAACTTCCAACATTAATATAACTTCATCCGCTATAGCTTTATAAACATGTCTTTTATAATGGCGAATATTGTCCGTAAGATCATTTTCGGATTTTATATGTTTCCTTACATCTAAAACTTTAACTCTATCCTGAGTCTTACAAAACTCATCTAGTGCGAGATTCATAGCTTTATGTCTATTTATTGAAACATCGTCAGTTATTATCGGACTTATTTCAGAACCATTTAATATAATAAGTTCGGTATTTTTGGATAACCTTCTTAATATCAAGTTGAGATTTTCAATAAACTGCTCTGTTTTTATTTGCCCTATATTTTCATATCTATCATAAAAATCATCCATTAAACATTTAATATCAGGAGATGTTTCATTCAAGTCTTTGCGTTGCCCGTACCCCCCAAATGGAAAGCTCCTAACGCCATCGCTATATATATCTTGTGTATAATCCATTAGAGGACTAAAAATTATATATTTAAATTTTTTATTGAAAAAATCTGTTTTTGTACTTCCGCTGGTTAAATAAGGTAAATCGTCATTCAGTTCAGCTTTATTTAATATCAATAATGTATGTTCAGTATGCTCTGGAAGTCCATATGAGTTAACCGAGTTTGTCTCTTCAAATAAGTGACTTGAAGAATTAAGGTAAGCTGTCATTTGAAGTAAATCACAACCTCCTTTAAATAAAACCTTGACATCAGTACTTTTAAAATCTACTTCTTCAATTTCAACTAACTCTTTATCTGTTTTATCTTCTTTTATCCAACAAAGTTCGTCCGTTGAGTTCAAAGTTACAACGGTACTGCCACTCAAAAGAATTTCATTGGAACAAATTCTTTTATAGACCCATTGTTCAACACCAAGGTTAATTGTACGGCAAGAAAAACAAAAATGTTCAATTTCACTTCTAATTTTATTTATGGCATAAAAGCCTACGATTCCATAATTTCCGTAGTCGTCTTTAACTTCAACTATACAACAATCGTAATCTATATTCTGAATAATGGACTGGACTTCAATTTCACTCAGTCTTACCTTAGTAAAATTAAGTTGATTTGCACGCTGCAAAAGATCAGCGACTCTTTTTACATGAATATCAGTGGCTTTCTCTACTTTAACTAAAATATTACAAGACTTTAAAAAATCAATATCTGTTTCAAAACTCTGCTTCTGAATTTCTTTACTTTCTAATATTTTATATTGCTTTAATCTTGTAAACTCTGTATCAAGATCTTTATCGAGTACTTTCGAATTATTAAAGTATGTAACTATTTCATTTGGATGTATAACACTAATATTAGGAATAAGCGTGCTGACTTCTTTCATATTTAAATGATTATCATCAATGAATACTGTATTTTCAGCTCTCAAACTCATTGCTTTTAATGTATCTTTGATTGCATTTCCTTTGGAGTACCAACCTATTTTTGGGAAAACAAAGTACTCCCAAACCCCTAACTTTTCCAACTCTTCTTTCGCTTTTTCAAAGTCATTTTTAGAAGAAATTGTGTTGATCACCCCTTTCAGTGATAATTCTTTAACCAGCTTAATATTTTCCGAAATGGGTTTGATTCCCTCTTCAGACAATGTACCTGACCAAAATGTCTCATCTAAATCCCACACAACTAATTTAATCAACTTTCAAATAACCTCTTTTAATATAGGAATAAACAAAGATACTTAAGAATACATTAGCAATAACTGCAGATATTGGAACGTAAGTAACTGGCAGAAAACTTGTAATAATAAAAATGACAAAAATGTAAATAAAAGCAGACACAACGGAAAGATATCCAACTATCTTAGTCATTTTATAATAAAACAAATAATTAACATATATAAAGTATGGAATCAGACATATGCTAGATAGGGAAAACATTAGAACATAATACTTAATGTCAACGCCAAACACTAGCTCATATATTGTTTCAGGTACAATAGCAATAGCGAAAAGTAAGGAGATAGAAAATAAACAAACTTTGTCCATTGAAAATACTTTTTCAATTTTACTCTTATTTTTTATCATTTCGAAAACATATGGTTGTACAGCTTTGTTGACCGCTAAAATTAGCGTTAGAACTGCAAGACCTACTTTAGCACCTATCGAATAAACCCCCAATTCATAGTTATTATAAACATTGTTAATAAATATTTTATCGGATTCAGTTCTCATAAAGTTCGAAAGCGAATGTAATAACAAAGGTAAACCGAAAAAAAATTGATACTTTAAATAAATAATAAATTTCTTTTTTGAAATATTTAACCTTTCCCAATCCCCACAAACTTTAACAAAATAAAAAACTGTAGGACACATCAATAATAAATATGTTGAAATTTGAGCTATAAATCTATTTTCAACAGAGCCTGAATATAATTCAAAAATCAACACAGTCAAAATAACACTCAATATCGCATAAGAAACTTGATATATTGTGTAATTAATAGCTTTCTTTTGACATTGGTATATTGTAACTTTTATTGTAAAAATGTAGCCTATCCACGAGTAAGCAGCTACAAATACAATGTTTGAATAATTTAAAAACTCCATAACCAAAGAAATCACAAAGAAAACTAAACTCGACCAAATTAGATATGTAAAAACCAAATTATTTATGCGCTTACCGCCATACTTATAATAGTATCTAGATATAGAACTATGCACACTAAAACCAACAACAATGGTAATCAATTGAGCGTAAGCCATATATAAGGATAATACACCATATTCTTCTACACCTAGCTTAGCTGTTAAATATGGTAATATAAGAAATGGAGAGATTTTAGCTAAAACTTCGCCACAAATATATACCAAAATATTTTTATACATTAAAAACACCGTAGATCAAAGAAATAAAATCAATTTAAGATTAAGAATCAAATAACTGACTCAGCTTTAGTTTTGTTATCTGTGCTTGTATTGGAAGAATGACTTAGTATACCGTTTTCAAACTCTCTGAAGTTACGCAACCATTCCAAGTTAAACTCACGAAGGCTTCTATTTCTTTCCATCCTTTGCTTCCGAAAAGAATAGAGTAAGGTATAAAGTAACACATTCATGATGATTAGCAGTTATTTTTAAAATTTTTACCTAGCTTTCTGAAAAATACTGTGTTTTATACATGCGTCGGCCCTGGCTTCCGACAGCAGACTTTGCAGGGTCGACTTTCAAGCTTCTTAAGCCTGTACTCAAATGACTAACTTACAGTTAACTTCTGTGCTCCACAGCGTACCCATGTAGTTTCCCTACTACTTTATCGATTCAAGAAATTCAAAAGCAGACCAAAAACCTTCACCGCCATTCTTATGTCCTTGCCAAACTTCAGGAATAAACTGAACTTGTGAATTTTCTTTATCTAAAAGTGACATTAAGGCATGAAAATTAACATCTCCTTTTCCAATCTCGATACCTTCACCATCAGCGCCTTTTGCATCAACTATGTGTAAATGAACATTATATGGTGCAACTTTTTCTACAAATTCAAGCAAATCCCAACCATAGTAATTACACGACATCATGGAATGTGATATATCTAAACAAATCTTAATTTTCGGGTTATTTTTGCAAAACTCAACGATCTCATCTGCACATACAAAAAGATTATGGTAGCTTTGACCACCAAAATGCCATGGAAAAGGAGGCATGGTTTGAATTGCTATAGTTACACCACCTAAGTCAAGTTCATTTAAAGCATCTGAGATTAGTTGATATTTCCCCTTTTTAAGGTTCTCATCAATAAAACCATTACTATTCCAACCACCAGCATTCACAACAATCACCGGATCTTTCGTTTTAGGGAAATATTGATTTAACACTCGTGTAATATTAACAACTTCCTGCAATAGTTTTTTTGATTGCTCAAGGTACAGAGGGTCATCGGAACATAAATCTAGAATATGATCATTAGCAAAGAGCTCAGGACTATGAACTGCAAATCCAATACTTTCTTCTTCAGAGAAATAATCTTCTAAATCAACCTCCATATCATTATATGAAAGATGAAACTCGACAAAATCTAAGTTTGTATCTGCTAGAATTTGTCTAAAGTCATGGTATCTAACTGGAACACCAAATGGACGTTTAAAATCGTAATGTCTCTTTTTAATTTGCCCTAAGATATCACTCATATAGAAGAAACCACCTGAACTTATTTCTCGCTCAACTTTTTTCCCTATTAAATCATCTAACCGATTAGGTTGTAATCCTTGCCCAGGGCTTTTAATCTCAACCATATCACGAGTTACAACTTCACCTGGTTTAATATCCCTTATTGCTACTAAACTCTTAGCTAAATTCTCACGGTTCATTAATTCACCTTGCGTGATCTCGCGAGGCTGCTCGTCACTTCCAAGTCCTTCTTCAACTTGTCGGATTTGCTTAACCATTTCCTTTAATTCATTTGGAAGCAAACTAACTTTATGATCCGTCCCTTCTAAACTTGTATCAATAGTTAAATGCTTTTCAATAACGCTTGCACCTAAAGCTATAGATGCAATAGGCACACAAATTCCTCGCTCATGACCAGAATAACCGACTAAAGCTCCAGTGATTTCTTTTAATCGTGTTAAATATCTTAAATTCACATCTTTGAATGGCGTTGGATAAGTTGAATTACAGTGTAGGAGTACATAATTTGCTCCTAATTTATTAAGAAAATCAACTGTCTCTTTTATTTCGCCTTCACTCGACATTCCTGTTGAACAGAAAAATGGCTTACTTGTATTAACGATTGCTTCTAAAAGTTCAAAATTGGTAAAATCTGCAGAAGCTACTTTATATGCTTCCATACCATATGCTTCTAATACCTTTAAAGATTCAATATCCCATGGTGTACATAAAGGTAAAATATTTTTCGACCTTGCATAATCAAATACTTCAATTAACTCATCGTTAGAAAGCTGAAATTTAGAAAGCAAATCTAATGTATATTGAGCCCCCAAATCAGCAGAGACATCATTTTTACCAGAGTCTTTGTAAAGTGTTTTCATATTACGCATTTGAAATTTAACACAATCAACTTTCGCAGCAATAGCATGATCAACCAACTCTTTGGCTAAATTTATGTCACCTTGGTGATTATTACCAATTTCAGCAATAATAAAACTAGGAGATTTTTCAGAAACCTCTATATTTCCGACAAAAAAACCACTCTGTTTTTGAAACGCTAATTGAATTAAGTGTCCACTTTCATCAACTAGTGGCACACAATCTATGCCTGTATTAAAAAACTTCTCAACTATAGCTTGATTGGCACTAACAGAAAGCTTTTTTACATTTTGATTCATGACCGTCATTGCTAAGACATTCAAATTCAATGTGTTAGTTTCTGTTAACCAACGACGAATATCTCCGTCTGAAATACTACCAAGTAGCTTTCCGTGTTCTGAAACAACAAAAATAATACGAGCTTTATTTTCATTAATTTTATTTAATACATCGACTAATTTCGATTCTGAAAAACAGATATATTGTTGAATATTTTTAGTTAGCAACATAATACTTACTCTATATTATTTTTTAATTTAAAAATTTCTTCGCATACTTTAAAGTCAAATAAACTATCGATTTCATAACTTTCATCTTCCGGTACTTCAAACATTCCAATTTTCCCTACAAGACGATTTTCATGCTCTCTTAGCAAAGCTGTTTTTGTTATATAAAATGACCCCGTTTCTAAATACTCTTGATCTTCTTCTTTTATATCTTGTCGGCGAGGTCGATTTTTATAATCATATGATGCAGAAGGATGTAACTTATCTTTCCATGTAAAACGATGAGATGCAGAAACTGTCAGCATACTATCATAATGATTCTCTCTAAAAGCCAAGATAGCATCATCAAATTGATTTTTTGAACGAAGTGGAGATGTCGCTTGAACGAGAATAAACAACTCTGGCAACACATTATTATCCTCTAGGTAATCACAACAATGTAGCATTGCAGATTCTGTTGTCGCTGTATCACCAGAAATAGAACTAGGTCTCAAAAAAGGAACCTCAGCTCCATATTCTTTTGCTACTTTTGCTATTTCAGGGCAATCCGTTGAGACAATAACTCGGTCAATAAATTTTGAAGAGCGAGCCTGCTCTATACTCCAAGCAATAAGTGGTTTATTTGCTAAAAGCCTTATATTTTTCTTAGGTACACCTTTAGACCCGCCACGGGCTGGTATGAACGCAACGATCGACATTCGTAATTCCTTAATTTAAAAAGTATATAAACTACATAGACTGCATAGCTTTTAAAGTCCACTTTACGCAATTTATTGCATTTTCATGCTTCCCAGCCTCTACATAACAGCGCAGCTCAGGTGCGTTTCCTGAAGCGCGTAAATGAATAATATGATTATTCGATAGAGTTAACCTAAGTCCATCCGTCGTATCAACATTATCAATTTCTACATTATCTATACCAATTAGCTTAAGCAATTCCAACGGTGCTTCTTTGCCTTTCGAAATCAATGATTGGCTTTTTTCTGTTGCAAAGTTTTGAATACGGTCGCTATGGGTAAAGCGTTGCGGAAGGTTTTTTACTAGCATTGAAATCGGTGCTTGATGTGCAGCCATCAAAAGCATAATCACAGGTAGTACCGCATCTCTTGTTGGTAGTGCTTTTAATTGTTGACCATTCAGTTCAATATTACTTCCAAGCAAGTAGCCACCATTAGCCTCAAAGCCTGCTACTGAACTGTATTTTTCAGTCAATTTTGAAAATTCAGCAATTACATAAGGTGAACCAATTTTGGTTCTTTCTACATGAGAGAAACGCTTACACAATTCTATTGCAGTATTACAACTAACTGGCACTGCTAATGCTTCAATATTAAGCGCATCAGAAGTTAATAAGCCTAAAATGTCACCTCGTAACCAATTGCCATTTTCATCGGACACTAATGGGCGATCGCCATCGCCATCGGTGGAGAACACTAAATCGAGGTTGTGTTCTTTAGACCAATTAATTGCTTTTAATGTGTCTTCTTCTGAAACGGCCTCGGTATCGATCGGCACAAATTGATCACTTCGCTCTAAGCTAATAACTTCAGCACCAAATGCCTCAAAGATTTTGTAGTAAAGATCACGCCCTGCACTTGAATGCTCATAAATACCAATACGCTTGCCAGCTAACCAGGGGTTATCAAACAAATATATATAACGCTCAATATAATCGTCAGCTGCTTTATTATTTACTGTCAACTCAGGTAATTCTGAAACATCCGTAAACGCAACTACTGCATTTAAAATAGCTTCTTCATCAAGCTTACTAATTTCACCATCAGGGCGATAAAATTTAAGACCATTTCTATCAAATGGAATGTGACTTCCAGTAACCATAATGGCAGGAATTGCATCTTCTTGAGCAACATAAGCCAATGCGGGTGTAGGCACAACACCATAATAGATAACTTCAATATCTAGCTGTGTTAAAACTGATACACAAGCTTGCGCCATTGCATAACTGCTTGGGCGGTTATCAATCGCAATCGCTATTTGCTTAAATTCGAAATTTGGTTTTATTGCTGCAACAAAAGCCGCACTAAATGCACCGCATACATTTGCTGTAAACTGAGTCACTAGACCACGGGCACCACTTGTACCAAAAGCAACACCACTTTCTTTAATTACTGTTGAGCTAACTAACTTAGTTGACATATTTTCCCTTAGCTTCTGCCGTAACGATCTTCAAAGCGAACAATATCATCTTCACCAAGATAACTACCTGTCTGAACTTCAATTATCTCTAATGGGATTTTACCTGGATTTTCTAATGCATGAATGGTTCCAAGAGGAATATACGTCGATTCATTCTCTGTCACTATAATAGTCTCATCGCCATTTAACACACTTGCTGTACCTGACACAACGATCCAGTGCTCTGAACGGTGGAAGTGCTTCTGAATTGAAAGCTTCTCCCCTGGTTTGACAGTTATACGCTTTACCTGATCTCTTGCACCAAAATCGATAGAGTCATATTTACCCCAAGGGCGATAGACTTCTCTATGCAATTTTTGTTCAGTGCGCTCTGTTTCTTTCAATTTATTTACAATACTTTTAACTTCTTGCACTTTATCTTTATTTGCAACCAAAATGGCATCTTTAGTTTCAATCACAACTAGATTATCGACACCAACAGTTGAAACTAATTTATTTTCTGCATAGATGTAGTTATTTGTCGAATCAACGGTAATTACATCACCTTTGACTACATTTTTATTTTCGTCTTTTTTTGATATTTCCCACAACGCAGAAAATGAACCTACATCACTCCACCCTGCATCCATTGGAACGACTACTGCTGAATCAGTTTTTTCCATAACTGCATAGTCAACCGACTTATCAGGACAAGTCTCGAACACATCAGCATCTACACGGATAAACTCTGCATCTTGTGAAGGTTTAGCAATCGCTTGTTGGCATACTTTCAGAATTTCAGGTTCATACTTAGCCAACTCTTCAAGATAGCGAGTCGCTTTAAATAAGAACATGCCGCTGTTCCAGTAATACTCATTTGTTGCTAAGTATTGTTCAGCGGTTTCTAAATCAGGCTTTTCAACAAACTCACTTACAGCAAACGCATTTCCTTGCTTCTCACCCGCTTTGATATAGCCATAACCGGTTTCTGGTGCGTTAGCCACGATACCAAAGGTGACTAGCTTATCTTCCACTGCTGGTTGCTGTGCTTTCTTCACTGATTCAATAAATGCGATTTCATTTTCAATCACATGATCGGCAGCTAAAACTAACAGAAGTGGCTCTTCATCATTTTTAGCATTGTTTATTGCTTGTAGTGCTGCAAGCGCAATAGCTGGCGCAGTATTTCGGCCTACAGGTTCAAGAATTATACCACCGTGCTCAAAACCACCTAAACGCATCTGCTCTGCAGCAATAAAGCGATGCTCTTCGTTACAAATAAGAATCGGTGCTTGATGTTCAAGACCAAAAAGGCGTAATGCTGTTTGCTGTAACATCGTCGCATCACCAGTGACACTTAAAAATTGTTTTGGGTACAGTTCACGGGATAGAGGCCATAAACGAGAGCCTGTTCCACCAGCCATAATTACAGGAGTTATCATTTTTAATTCCTAATTCTTATTTTAATGTGGTATTTATTGAGTTGATGTCAAAATCAGCTTGCTTACTGTCTTGAAAATACCATTTAGTATGAATATGTGTTTGCAGGTTATTTACTAGATCATCTTTTGAAAACCATTGATAAGATGAGTGCTGCTCTAATGGCAAGCTTGATAGGTCTTCACCTATATTAATTTCATAGGCCAAGACCACATAATGCGTCGTAAAGTCACCTTCAGAAAAGTTATCATCATAAAAATGCTGGTATATGCCTTTGAACTTTGATTCAGCGCAATCCAAACCTAATTCATCTTTAATGAGACGATTAAACGCTGAGGTAAAGGACTCATCAGGGTCCACGCATGAGTTGCTAAAATGTTAAATTACAGCTAAGTGCCAAATAATACCATCTCTCTAAAGTCTGTATTAAGTGCACATTTCAACTGCCGTTTCTTTAACGTTCCTTTTAAATCCACCAATTTTATGAAGTTCATACACATCTGGCGGATCCTAGATAAATTCTCTGCAGCATGCTGATACATTATCTTACTGTCGTCTTCTTTCATTACGCTATCCAACCACCAATGCATACTTTCTACACCCCAATGGCCTCGGCATAATTTACCAAACTCTTCTGCTGATAATTTCTTAGATGATATGAAATATCTAATACCTAAAGACCCTGAGTTACTTTTGTTATGTTTATTATAAGTCACTGCTATACATAAACTTTCTAGACCGTCCCAATCAACAGAGAAGTCTCCAAATGCTTCTGTAAATGGCACAACATAATAAGACCTAACCATTTTTCTTCCGCGCTTACCGACTTCTTCCGTTTCAAATTTATCACACTCTAAATGAGCAAGTTGAGCAAAAGAAAATTTATTTAAAAACATATTACGTAAGCGTTCTTGGTTACCTTTCACTGCTAATAAGTAATCACCTTCTCTATTAACAATATCTGCTGCAATTGCAGGGTCCACGCATGAGTTGCTAAAATGTTAAATTACAGCTAAGTGCCAAATAATACCATCTCTCTAAAGTCTGTATTAAGTGCACATTTCAACTGCCGTTTCTTTAACGTTCCTTTTAAATCCACCAATTTTATGAAGTTCATACACATCTGGCGGATCCTAGATAAATTCTCTGCAGCATGCTGATACATTATCTTACTGTCGTCTTCTTTCATTACGCTATCCAACCACCAATGCATACTTTCTACACCCCAATGGCCTCGGCATAATTTACCAAACTCTTCTGCTGATAATTTCTTAGATGATATGAAATATCTAATACCTAAAGACCCTGAGTTACTTTTGTTATGTTTATTATAAGTCACTGCTATACATAAACTTTCTAGACCGTCCCAATCAACAGAGAAGTCTCCAAATGCTTCTGTAAATGGCACAACATAATAAGACCTAACCATTTTTCTTCCGCGCTTACCGACTTCTTCCGTTTCAAATTTATCACACTCTAAATGAGCAAGTTGAGCAAAAGAAAATTTATTTAAAAACATATTACGTAAGCGTTCTTGGTTACCTTTCACTGCTAATAAGTAATCACCTTCTCTATTAACAATATCTGCTGCAATTGTTCTCTGACAGCCCATTGCATCAAGACTAATAATTCTGTTTTTAACTTTAATTAGCTTTAGTATTTCAGGAATTGTCGTTATTTCATTGCTTTTGGAATCTGTTTTTAATTGGCCTAAAACCAAGCCTGTATCAACAGAATAAGCATTTACCATATGAGTTAAGCATTTGTTTTTACTATAGTCATATGTTCCTCTTAATGATTTCCCATCAATCGCTACATGAGTCGTATCTAATGATTTTTCATGCTGAATATCATTGCACCACCGTGTAAAACAAATTGAAAATTCATCGGGGTCAACCAAACTAACTATTCGAGCAATGGTATCGTGACTCGGTACTCCATGAGAGTAATCGCTAAATTTTCTAAACCACGTTAAATTCTCTTCACCAAAGGTATCTATCTCGTCCCAGGTCTTCATTCCACACAACATTGCGGTAACCACTTGGAACATGACTTCAAAGAAATTATACGTCGATTTTCTCGACTGACGTGTATCGCAGGGTCCACGCATGAGTTGCTAAAATGTTAAATTACAGCTAAGTGCCAAATAATACCATCTCTCTAAAGTCTGTATTAAGTGCACATTTCAACTGCCGTTTCTTTAACGTTCCTTTTAAATCCACCAATTTTATGAAGTTCATACACATCTGGCGGATCCTAGATAAATTCTCTGCAGCATGCTGATACATTATCTTACTGTCGTCTTCTTTCATTACGCTATCCAACCACCAATGCATACTTTCTACACCCCAATGGCCTCGGCATAATTTACCAAACTCTTCTGCTGATAATTTCTTAGATGATATGAAATATCTAATACCTAAAGACCCTGAGTTACTTTTGTTATGTTTATTATAAGTCACTGCTATACATAAACTTTCTAGACCGTCCCAATCAACAGAGAAGTCTCCAAATGCTTCTGTAAATGGCACAACATAATAAGACCTAACCATTTTTCTTCCGCGCTTACCGACTTCTTCCGTTTCAAATTTATCACACTCTAAATGAGCAAGTTGAGCAAAAGAAAATTTATTTAAAAACATATTACGTAAGCGTTCTTGGTTACCTTTCACTGCTAATAAGTAATCACCTTCTCTATTAACAATATCTGCTGCAATTGTTCTCTGACAGCCCATTGCATCAAGACTAATAATTCTGTTTTTAACTTTAATTAGCTTTAGTATTTCAGGAATTGTCGTTATTTCATTGCTTTTGGAATCTGTTTTTAATTGGCCTAAAACCAAGCCTGTATCAACAGAATAAGCATTTACCATATGAGTTAAGCATTTGTTTTTACTATAGTCATATGTTCCTCTTAATGATTTCCCATCAATCGCTACATGAGTCGTATCTAATGATTTTTCATGCTGAATATCATTGCACCACCGTGTAAAACAAATTGAAAATTCATCGGGGTCAACCAAACTAACTATTCGAGCAATGGTATCGTGACTCGGTACTCCATGAGAGTAATCGCTAAATTTTCTAAACCACGTTAAATTCTCTTCACCAAAGGTATCTATCTCGTCCCAGGTCTTCATTCCACACAACATTGCGGTAACCACTTGGAACATGACTTCAAAGAAATTATACGTCGATTTTCTCGACTGACGTGTATCGCTTAATATGTTAAAATGGTCTTTAAAATCGTCGTAATTCATTATTTTGTCTTCTTCTGTTTTGTTAACAGTATAAGATCATTTCTAAACTTCGAATTCAAGCTATTTTAAAAAATTATATCCCGAAATATTAGGAATCACTGCGTAAATAACATGCGCGGACCCTGCTTACAGGGTTCCCTCGTGAGTTACAAAATTGTTAAAAACCCTTAAGTACCAAACAAAACTCTCTCTCGAAACTCAGTATTTAACGCGCATTTCAATTGTCTTCGTTTCAATGTCCCTTTCATCTCTACAAGCTTAATAAAATTCATACACATTTGACGAATTCGAGATAGGTTTTCTGATGCATGCTTGTAGATGATCCGGCTGTTATCTTCATTCATTACAGTGTCCAACCACCAGTGCATACTTTCTACGCCCCAATGGCCTCGGCATAATTGGCCAAATTCTTCTGCTTTCATTTCCTTAGAAGAAATGAAGTATCTAACGCCTAAACTTCCCGAAGGCTCTCCGTTTTTCTGTTGATAAGTCGTTGCTATACATAAACTTTTTAAGCCTTTCCATTTAGAGGCAAAATCTCCATATTTATCCGTAAATGGAACAACAATATAACTTCTTAAGGTCTTACGACCCCGTAGACAAATTTCTTCTTCCTCAAAAGAATCACTCGCATAATCGCATAATTGCCCTAACGAAAAGTGTTCAGTAAAAACCTTATGGAGACTTGGTTGATTGTCTTTTACTGACATTAAATAGTCCCCTTTACGTTCAACTATTAGCTCTGCAATTGCTCTCTGGCAACCCATTGCATCAACACTAATTACTCGACCTTTAACTCTGATTAATTTAAGCAACTCAGGGATAGTCTTTATTTCATTCGATTTCGAGCTCGTTTTTAGTTGACTTAAAACCAGACCAGTATCAACAGAATAAGCATTAACCATATGTGTTAGGCATTTCTTCTTACTATAATCATACGTGCCTTTTAAAGACTTCCCATCAATAGCTATATGATTGGTTTCTAACGACTTTTCATTTTGAATGTCGTTACACCATCGAGTAAAACAAAGAGAAAATTCATCTGGGTCAACCAATCCAACAATGCGAGCCGTTGTATCTTGACTTGGAATGCCTGATAAATATGGACTGAACTTTTTAAGCCATTCTAAGTTCTCTTCTCCAAAGGCTTCTATCTCATCCCAGGTTTTCATTCCACACAACATGGCTGTCACCACTTGGAACAAAACTTCGAAGAAATCGTAAGTGATTTTTCGTTTCTGACGGCTATCACTTAATATGTTAAAATGGTCTTTGAATTCGTCGTAATTCATCTTTTGAATCTCATTTAGTTATCTAAACAGTATAAGATCACGTCAGATCGCCAAATTCAACTTATTTTTAAATTTTTATCCCGAAAAATTAAGAAAATCCGCGTAAATAACATGCGGGAACCCTGGTATCGCTTAATATGTTAAAATGGTCTTTAAACTCGTCGTAATTCATTATTTTGTCTTCTTCTGTTTTGTTAACAG
Source organism: Aliivibrio thorii (assembly GCF_057368585.1). Lineage (NCBI taxonomy): Bacteria > Pseudomonadati > Pseudomonadota > Gammaproteobacteria > Vibrionales > Vibrionaceae > Aliivibrio > Aliivibrio thorii. The sequence goes on from NZ_CM170654.1 coordinate 2,857,771, forward strand.
TATAAGATCATTTCTAAACTTCGAATTCAAGCTATTTTAAAAAATTATATCCCGAAATATTAGAAATCACTGCGTAAATAACATGCGCGGACCCTGACGTGTATCGCTTAATATGTTAAAATGGTCTTTAAAATCGTCGTAATTCATTATTTTGTCTTCTTCTGTTTTGTTAACAGTATAAGATCATTTCTAAACTTCGAATTCAAGCTATTTTAAAAAATTATATCCCGAAATATTAGGAATCACTGCGTAAATAACATGCGCGGACCCTGGCTGCAATTGTTCTCTGACAGCCCATTGCATCAAGACTAATAATTCTGTTTTTAACTTTAATTAGCTTTAGTATTTCAGGAATTGTCGTTATTTCATTGCTTTTGGAATCTGTTTTTAATTGGCCTAAAACCAAGCCTGTATCAACAGAATAAGCATTTACCATATGAGTTAAGCATTTGTTTTTACTATAGTCATATGTTCCTCTTAATGATTTCCCATCAATCGCTACATGAGTCGTATCTAATGATTTTTCATGCTGAATATCATTGCACCACCGTGTAAAACAAATTGAAAATTCATCGGGGTCAACCAAACTAACTATTCGAGCAATGGTATCGTGACTCGGTACTCCATGAGAGTAATCGCTAAATTTTCTAAACCACGTTAAATTCTCTTCACCAAAGGTATCTATCTCGTCCCAGGTCTTCATTCCACACAACATTGCGGTAACCACTTGGAACATGACTTCAAAGAAATTATACGTCGATTTTCTCGACTGACGTGTATCGCTTAATATGTTAAAATGGTCTTTAAAATCGTCGTAATTCATTATTTTGTCTTCTTCTGTTTTGTTAACAGTATAAGATCATTTCTAAACTTCGAATTCAAGCTATTTTAAAAAATTATATCCCGAAATATTAGGAATCACTGCGTAAATAACATGCGCGGACCCTGACTATTAGCTCTGCAATTGCTCTCTGGCAACCCATTGCATCAACACTAATTACTCGACCTTTAACTCTGATTAATTTAAGCAATTCAGGGATAGTCTTTATTTCATTCGATTTCGAGCTCGTTTTTAGTTGACTTAAAACCAGACCAGTATCAACAGAATAAGCATTAACCATATGTGTTAGGCATTTCTTCTTACTATAATCATACGTGCCTTTTAAAGACTTCCCATCAATAGCTATATGATTGGTTTCTAACGACTTTTCATTTTGAATGTCGTTACACCATCGAGTAAAACAAAGAGAAAATTCATCTGGGTCAACCAATCCAACAATGCGAGCCGTTGTATCTTGACTTGGAATGCCTGATAAATATGGACTGAACTTTTTAAGCCATTCTAAGTTCTCTTCTCCAAAGGCTTCTATCTCATCCCAGGTTTTCATTCCACACAACATGGCTGTCACCACTTGGAACAAAACTTCGAAGAAATCGTAAGTGATTTTTCGTTTCTGACGGCTATCACTTAATATGTTAAAATGGTCTTTGAATTCGTCGTAATTCATCTTTTGAATCTCATTTAGTTATCTAAACAGTATAAGATCACGTCAGATCGCCAAATTCAACTTATTTTTAAATTTTTATCCCGAAAAATTAAGAAAATCCGCGTAAATAACATGCGGGAACCCTGGTACTCCATGAGAGTAATCGCTAAATTTTCTAAACCACGTTAAATTCTCTTCACCAAAGGTATCTATCTCGTCCCAGGTCTTCATTCCATACAACATTGCGGTAACCACTTGGAACATGACTTCAAAGAAATTATACGTCGATTTTCTCGACTGACGTGTATCGCTTAATATGTTAAAATGGTCTTTAAAATCGTCGTAATTCATTATTTTGTCTTCTTCTGTTTTGTTAACAGTATAAGATCATTTCTAAACTTCGAATTCAAGCTATTTTAAAAAATTATATCCCGAAATATTAGGAATTACTGCGTAAATAACATGCGCGGACCCTGCCATTGTGAACAATAAAATCGATAGAAATGAGGGGAGTTGATTTGATAATAGTTTTAAATTGTTCTAAAGGGAGCATATTAATACAACCGTTCTCTTACTTTCAGAATTACTACTTATCACTCTCATAACTATAGTTATAGTACCCATAACCATATGAGCTACTTGCCTTCTTCTCTACTGCATTCAAGATAAAGCCTTTCACTTCTATTCCTGCTTGTTCAAACCTATGTCTTGCCACTTCAATCTCTTTAATTGAGGTTTGGTCAAAACGGCCAACCATTAACGTAGTACCAGCTAATGCCCCAACAATGCTTGGATCTGTCACCGCAAGTACTGGTGGCGTATCAATCAAGACTAAATCATAATTAGTTGATGCCCACTCAATAAAATCGTTAAAGCGTTTTGTCATTAATAATTCAGATGGATTTGGGGGTACTTGCCCACGAGTCATCACATCTAAATTTGGCACTTCTGATGTTTGAATTGATTGCTCTAAGGTCAGTTTACCAGAAAGATAGTCAGATAATCCATTATCCCATTGCATGCCAAAATAGCGCTGCATGTATCCTTTTCGCATATCGGCATCAACTACCAATACCTTTTGGCCAGTTTTCGCAATTACTGCCGCAAAATTAACTGCTACAAATGATTTACCAATGTTTGGTGCAGGGCCAGTAATCATCACTACATTGTTTTTTGCTTCCATCATTGCAAAGTGCATACTGGTACGTAGACCACGTAGTGCTTCTATAGATAAATCAGCAGGGTTTGATTCCGCAAGTAAGGTTTCTAAATGCTTAACCTTCTTTTTGTTATAACGAATATCGAGTTTTTCTTGCCAATTTGATTTTGGAATACTGGCGTAGACAGGGATACCCAAAGCTTCAATCTCATCTGGGTTTTCAACACCACGGTGTAATGCCGCTTTCACTAACACCAAAGCGACGCTTAGCATGCCACCTAATAATGTTGCTAGTACTACAATTAATGATTTTTTAGGCTTTACCGCTGCAGAATAAGCTTGTGCACTATCTAGAATACGAACATTACCCACAGTTCCTGCTTTAATAATACTCAACTCTTGAGTTTTATTAAGCAGTTGAATATATATTTGTTGATTTAATTCAACATCACGCTGCATGCGTAGAACTTCACGCTGAGTTTTTGGTAACTTTTGAACTTGTTGATTTAAACGCTTACGTTCACTAAGCAAAGTCGCTCGCTTATCTAATAATGATTTATAAGCAGGGTGATCTTTTGTGAAACGTTGGCTTATTTCACTCTCTTTAAAGGTTAACTCATTTAATTGCGCTTCAAGTTTTACAATAACATCCAAAGCGGATCTTGCCTCTAAGCTAAGATCGACTGATTGACGCTCTAACCTAAAGTCATTTAATGTGTTTTCAGAGAGTGTTAGTTTATCTTTAATAGAAGGAAGTTGAGTACTTAAAAATGTAAGACTTTTCTCTGCTTCAGCACTATCACGAGCAATATTTTGTAAAAAATAATTTTGGCTAACATCGTTAATTATTGCTTCGATTTTGGCTTTGCTTTCACCTTGCAGTGAAAACTCAAGTACACCTGATTGCTTGCCTTTTTCCGCTATCGATAACCCTTCCTGTAAATGGGTAATGGCATCAATGCGAGATATTTTAGATAGAGTAAATGTATCACCAGTTTCTCCCTCTAATTGCATCACGAATAAGTGGTAATCTTGATTTCCTGCTAATTCACCGACTTTTCCTGAAAGGATTTTTCGTTTATCTAAATCAAATAAGCTGTACTCTCCCTTATCGGCATCATCTAGCACTACAGAAAAGTTAGGAATTTCTATATAAGAAGGAATATCAAAACGACTCACTTTAATTGATTTATCTTCCCCCATTAAGCGAGATAACCCTTTACCGACGATAGGCATATAAACAGGCGACGCTATTGTTGTTAAGTTTAGCTTATCTACAGTATTGCCTAAAATCATACGAGATTTAATGATCTCAATTTCGGTGGTTGCTGATGATTCAGAGGCAAACATTTCTCCTACATCACCCATTAATGACGAGATACCGTTACCACTTTTTTGTTCAACTTGAACCAAAGCATCTGCTTTATAAATTGGGGTAGATAAAAGTGCAAAAGCAATACCAAAGATAGCAAATAAAGTCGTAATCGATATGATCAACCAACGACCATCAATTAAATATCCAAACAGCCTAGATAGATCGATTTCGTCTGATGATTCATGTTTTTGTGCTAAAGATGAGGATGACATTAGAATTCCGAATATTGGCAGAGATGAGCGTTCGTCTGAAGAGTGAGTAACATATATTAAGTTTCACTCACTCTAGACTCTTTACGCATTCATTTATAATTTTTTAGCCCACTCTCGAGCGGCTTTGTCTATTAGTCCGTAAGCATGTTCAAATGCTTCTCGACTTTGGCGGTATGGATCAGGAATATCTTGTTGTCCTACCCATTGACCAAACAACATGGTTTTACTTCGAGCTTCTGGCGCTAATTTAGTTACAGCCTCTTTATGTCCCGCTTCCATAACCAGAATCAGATCATACCCACGACAAATTTCACTGGTTAATTGGCGTGCTTGATGTGTTTCTAAACTAATGCCATTATCTGCTGCGACTTCTCTTGCCATTACATCGGCAGGTTTACCTGCTAAACGGCTCTTTTTTGTTGCTACTCCTGCAGAATCAATGGTTTTATTTGGTAATAAGGTTTTTAAAAGATATTCACCTGTTGGTGAACGACAAATATTTCCCACACACACGACTAAAATTTTATTGAACATGAGGTAAAAGCGATCCTATGGATTAGAGCGGGAAGAGCGATCCTATGGGTTACTACCTTACTATTCCTTTTCTTATTTTAATTAGTTTTGCGAGCATCACTGATATGTGTTTTGCTTCACTGATGAAAACTACACTCTTTTGTTTTGATATGTAGCCTAGCTCTGTCGCTATGTATATTTGTGTAATCATTTCACCGCATGAACCTTTTGCATAATACAAAAAACGGGCAGATTCTTTAATTGTTTCTCTTTCTTCACCTTCGGCTATATTTGAAGGAATAGATAATGAACTTCGCATTAACTGATCAACAAGACCATAATTACGACAACCATCAAGCTCACGAACAACATCGACGGCCAAGCGTGAACTTTTTTTCCACACTTCTAATTTTTCAAAATCCAATGTTCTCATCATATAAAAGCCGTCCTATGTATTTAAGATTAAGCTCTAAGCTCTAAGCTCTCCTTAGGATCACAGGACCGCTCTTACCTTATTTTCCGCTCTACCTTACGGCCAATTCTTAATTCGTAATACACCTTCCGTTAATTCATTAAAGCCTGTAATTGTTGGCATTAATTGCAGAATTAAACGGTTCCATCGAGCGATAGGAGCAACGGTGACATAAACGACGTCATATGGTTTTAAATAAAATTCAGTCCCAATAATAAGGGCAGAGGCATCTTGAATATCTAATTGATAGATATCCGCCATTCGTTCTTTTTTCTCTTCTTTATTTGAAGAGCGGATAACAAAAACACCCGTTGCGTCAGCGGCCAATTCATTAATACCGCCCACACTACTTAGTGCTTCTGTCAAACTCATTCCTGAGCGATCTATTTTAAGTAACTGCGGATTTTTCACTTCCCCCATAACAAATACTTTTTGAGCATCATTACGAGGAACATGAATAATATCTCCCGGTTCTAATAAGCGGTTTTGGGTAAGATCACCACGTTGCATTAAGGCATATAACGAAAGCGTTTCTTCTTTACCTTTACGAGTTAACGTAACATTGCGCCAATCGGCATTTTCAGATAACCCACCAGAGCGATTAACAGCATCTAACAATGTTAATGGAATATTTGTGATGGCTTGTTGACCCGGTTTATCGACTTCGCCTGTCACGTATGTTTTTTTCGCTCTAAATGCAGCGACATTCACATCAACTTGCGGGCTCTCAATAAAACGCCTCAGTCTTTTAGACACATCTGTTCTTATTTCTCGAACCGTTTTACCGGCGACTTCCACAGTGCCTATATATGGATAAAAAATAGTGCCGTCGGCATGCACCCAATTACCCGATTCACTTGAGCTACGATAAGAGCCAGCAGGAATCGTTAGTTCAGGGTGATCCCAAATGGTGATATTTAATATATCTCCAGGCCCTACACGGTATTCATAATTAGCAATTTGCGCTTCAAGTTCAGGGTTAGATTGTGCAACTGCTTTTTTAGCTTGATATGCAGCGACTTTTTGAGGTGTTAGTGCATACACATTAACCGCAGCCGAGTAATCCGTCTCTGACTTTTCATCATCAACATTGTTTTTATCCGAAGTCGATAAATGTGTTCCAGGAAAAACAGTACAACCGTTTAATATCACTAAAGCTAGCCCTATCAATACTGATATTTTTATTTTTTTCATGAGTATGATTCAACTTATCGATAACAAAATTTAGATACGCTACCGCCCAGAGGTATTAGCACGTTCCCTCTCAGCGCAATAGTATAATCAACAAGGTTTCCCCTCTTGATGCTATGTAATAGTTATGAATAAATCTGTTATCAACCTATCTATATTAACAAAAACGTCATTAAAAGTCCGTCTCATTAATAGCTAAATTTCTATTTTAAATAATTTAATAACTGCATTCATAAGCGCGGCATTATACATACCAACCCAATAATTGGAAACCATAAAAAAACGAATTATGCAATATACAAATTCATCAATAAGCGCATTCAATGTAACAATTCTGAGATTAAATGGATGTAATATTGATTTTTGTGAATGATTTTATGTTTACCATACAGAACTATTTATGATACCTTCACGACGTTTGCTCATGCATTGAGTAAATATTCATCAATACATTAAAAATAGATAAGGTTATCTTATGAAAAAGACTGCTATCGCTCTTATGCTGGCGATGACTGCTGGTTCTGCATTTGCAGCTGGTGAAGTAGCTACAACAGCGGCTTCAACTTCAGGTAGTGCAGCTGGCGCAGCTGGCGCTTCTGCTGCTGCTGCAGGTGCCGCTACAACAACAGCTATCGCTGTAGGTGTAGCCGCTACTGTTGCTGTCGTTGCTGTTGCAGATTCAGGCTCAAACTCTACAACAACTACTGTTTCTAAATAGTTTATGTAGATTTAAGGGCCGAGATGTAAGGTGTTTACCTCCTTATTCTCGTCCCTTTTTCTTATTTTCAGCTTGTTATTGACTAAAGAGTTTCCTGTGTTTAAATTTCTCACCATTATGACTAGTGTCGTTTTTCTTTCTGCTTGCACTCAAAAATTTAATGACGTTAATGCAACTCTTGATGAGGCTTTATTTGGCGTAAATGATGCGGCTCTTACTCAGCAAGAAGTTCTAGAGATTCCTTATGCAAGTAGCTTTGTACGTATTAATGGCGGAGCTAAACTCTTTATGGTGTTAGCCTTTGCTGAGCCAAACCCCGTTACAGGAATTATGCAGTTAAAATGGCTTTCTTCAGATAAGGCAATGATAGTCACTGAGAATGGACGTATTATAAAAACCCTTGGTTTACCTCAATCAAACTTAGCGGCGATACATCCTATACCAAGCTCTACTGCTACTGACTTTTCTTCCCTGCCTTCCTTTTCTTCCATAATAAAGCAGCAAACAACGTGGTCTGCGCAATATGATTGGATTTCTGGTAAACAGTATTTATTTGGCTATCATGCTGAAATAACACCGATTTTAAGAAAAAAATCACGACTAAAAAACACAATATGGGAGAAGGAAGTAACAGAAATCATAGAGGTTGTATCAATCCCTTCTTTAAATTACTCATACAGCAATCAATATTGGGTAGATAAGCATTCAAATGTAGTGAAATCTCATCAATATTTGGGGCCAAATATGGGTGAAATCGAAATGACATTCCTAAAACCTTTTTCTTTATAACCTTAATTAAATCAAAGTTAAAATTGATACGGAGTGATCATGCGTTTTATTTATTCTCTATATATTATTTTACTATTATCAATATCAACGGTCAGTTATGCCATCCCTGTAGAAGCCTTATCTGTGGCCTTACCAAAGCAGGATCTACAACTTAATTATCCACAACCAGTGAGACTTGAACAGGTACTTTCAGATACTAGCAAACATGTGAATTTTGATGAGTTTGGTGCAGTATTAAGCAACAACCAATTAAAAAAAAATATTGAGCGTCTTCAAAAAGAATCAACTGAACAGCTACGTTTACTTTCGCGAGAGACATCACTTTTTTCGTCTCATAAAAAATTTAAACATTCTGCGACTCATATCATTTCACAGTTAGAAAACCTGACTTTTGTAGGACGAATCTTCTCTCCGCTAGATATTGATTTAATCCGTATCAATGAAAAATTGAATCCAATACTGAATGGCAACTATCAACTTTTTGTTGGTTCTCGCCCTACTTCTGTTTCTTTTTTTGGTGCTATTGAGTCAGAAAAAAGCATTAAACTGCCATTAATAGAGCACTCGACAATTGATGAGTATGTAAAGTTACTCACATTATCTCCTACTGCTGAGACCTCTATTATTTATGTCATTCACCCTAATGGGGAGGTTCAAATGACTGAATCTTCGCTATGGCAAAGTAAACCGGTCTATTTAACTCCGGGAGCAGCTGTCTATATTCCTCTTGGTGGATTACCAAGTGATTTCTCTTCTTTAAATGATTCTATTGTTCAACTGCTTCGTAATAAGGCATTTTAATTTATGGCTGCTCCTAGATTTTCTTTATCTCTTGTTGCGAGTGTTATTGCTTCTGCTTTGCCTTGCTCTGTCTTTGCAAGTGACATTAGCAACACAGTGTTCAATCCTGTAACGTTATCTACCTCTCAAACCGATTTTGGTGGCGTTGGGTTAATACAAATGCCTTCAGGTCGAATGGCGCCTGAAGGAGAGTTTAATCTTGGTGCGAGTATTAATAATGAATACCACTTTTATAATATTTCATTACAAGTGATGCCGTGGCTTGAGACTACCATTCGATACACCATTACGCAGGATATGAAATACAGCAGTGATCCTGAATTCAGTGGTGATACTGCTCATACCGATAAAGGCATCGATTTTAAAATCCGCTTACTTGAAGAAAGTAACTGGTTACCTGAAACCTCTATTGGTGTTCGTGATTTTGGTGGTACAGGGCTATTTGATGGTGAATTTATTGCCGCAACCAAACGCTTTGGCAACCTTGATGTGACAGTAGGTATGAGTTGGGGCTACTTAGGTCAAAGTGGCAATATCACTAACCCTTTCTGCAAAGCATCGGATAAATTTTGTTCTCGTGAAGGAGATTATAAAGGAAGTGGCGGCAGTGTGGATTTTGAACGTTGGTTTAAAGGTCCGGCTGCTATTTATGGGGGGGTAGAATATCAAACACCTTATCAGCCGCTACGTTTAAAAGTGGAATATGATAGTAATGACTACAGCCAAGATTTCCCAGTTAAAGGTGGCGTTGCTGATATGACTCAGCACACCCCTTGGAATTTTGGTGTTCTGTATGGGTTAGGTGATTGGGGCGATTTGAAACTTAGCTATGAGCGAGGTGATACCCTTACCCTTGGGGTTAACTTAAGCACTAATTTTAATAGCATGAAGGCGATTTGGCGTGATGAGCCGATTACTGATTATAATGAATCAACGCATGACTCTATCAATGACGTTAATTGGAAACGCGTTAACCAAGAGTTAAATGGTAACGCAGGCTATGAAGAGAGCCAAATTTATGCAACTGATGATTCAGTAACGATTATTGCCAAACAAACTAAATATCGTGATAGTGATGAAGCGCATGACCGTGCCTCTCGCATTTTAGCTAACAACGTTCCCGCAACTATTTCCACCTATCGTATTGTGGAAACGAATCAATCGATGCCCGTTTCTGAAACGGTGATTGATGCTAAACAGTATAAAAAAGTGGCGAATAACGACTATTTCGATGCCGATATTACCGATGCAAGCCAAACCGGTGAAGTCACTTATTCACCATTAGAGAGTGATCTTAAAAGCGATAATCTTGAGCGTTGGGATTACTCTATCTCGCCGACATTAGCGCAATCTATTGGTAATGCAGAAGATTTTTATCTTTATGCGATTGGGATTAATACAGATGCCTCAATTTGGCTTACCGATAATGTTCAATTCTCTGGTGGTTTGTATTTTAATTTGTTCGATAATTACGATAAGTTCAATTACATTACACCACCAGATGGTTCTGGAGATTCTGTTGCTCGTGTTCGTACCATGTTTAGAGCCTATGTTCATGATAATCCAGTACGCTTAAATACCCTTCAATTGACTTGGTTTGAAGAGTATGGTTCAGGCTTATATAGCCAAGCTTATGCTGGTTATTTAGAAAGTATGTTTGGCGGAATTGGTTCAGAAGTGATGTATCGCCCATTAAATTCAAATTGGGCCATTGGTGTTGATGCTACCTATATTAAGCAACGCTCGCCAGACAGTTGGTTTGGTTTTTACGAACAAGATTTCCAATCGGGCGGGACTGAAGGTAGTGACTTCATGGTAATATCTAGCGGTATGACAGGCTTTATTACTGGCTATTACACTCCACAATGGACTTTCTTAAAAAACACCTTATTTAAAGTTGGTATTGGGCAATTCTTAGCTGGCGATAAAGGCACACGTATCGATTTCTCAAAACAATTTGATTCTGGCGTGATAGCAGGCGCATACGCAAGCTTTACCGATTTATCAGCCGAAGAGTTTGGAGAAGGTAGCTATACTAAAGGGTTTTATATCTCAATACCTTTCGATATCATGACAGTCAAACCAAGTAAGAATCGCGCAGGTTTTAACTGGCAACCTCTTACTCGTGACGGTGGGCAAATGCTAAATAAACAACATGAGTTGTATGAATTGACAGATGAAAGATCACCTTGGTTTACGAGGAAAGGGCTTTAAGGGCGGAAGAGATGGGAAGGGCGGTCCTATGGTCCTGAAAAACAGAGTTCAGATCGCTTCGCTAGCAGAATTCAGAGGTGTTGACTTAAGTATGTAAGTTACAACTAATACCTCTGAACTCAGCAAGGGAGCTTGTGGCCAATCTGAATCCTAAGCTCCTAATCTTCTTTTCTAAATGCAAACCTAACTAAAACTATCGCAACACCTAACATTCCGCCTAATAAGGTTCCTAATACAGCGATTAGCGCACGTTTTGGCTTATCTCGAGTGATCGGCTGTTCTACGTTTTCTAAATAACGAAAAGTTTGAAACTTAATATTTCGATCAATTTTCATCGATTTAAGCATTTCAAGTTTCGCGTCAATTTGTTGTAAGCGTGGTTCAATGACTCTTAAATTTTTCACTGATTTAAGGGCTTTAATCTTCGCATCTAATGCTTGAGCACCTAAACCAATCGCAAATAATTCATTATTATCCATATTTTGAATCGGCTTGTTCACTTGAGCAGCTTTTGCAATTTCTGCCCCGTATTGTGAACGCTCAATCTCAACGATTAAGCGGTTTTTTGCTTGCGATTCTAAAACAACTTTTTGCTGGCGTAATTCATTACGCTTTCCATCAACCATTGCTTGAAGATTACTCAAAGCATCGTTAAATACAACAGAGCTCACCAAATAAATATACTCATAAAGTAATCGATAACTGCTTTCTTTTGTCGTTGCTTGTAAGCTAATTGTATATGGAGAAATACCTGATTTTTTATCAATAGCAGTGGCGTTTATCTTTTGAAACCATTCTAAGTATAATTGGCGAGTTGCTTCTATATCTGTATTAAGCAGCGCTTTAAAGGATTGAAATTCGACACTTCCATCTAAAAACTTCTTTTTGTTATTCGATGAGTTATACGCACTGATAAAATTCTGAAATAATATTTCACTATCCACTAATGAATCTAATTCTTCACTTACTAATACTGTCCCATCATCTTGATAAATATCAAAAATTGGTTGATATTGCTTTACTTGAACTCGATACTCAGAAAAATCATGGATTTGTGGGATCATTACTTTGGCTTTAGATGACCACCACTCTTGAGCGGTTAAAGCATAAAGCACAGCACCAATAGCGAACACTAAAGTGCATAAAATAATCGTGATTTTTCCTTTCCAAAGCGCGATAAAAAGCTCTTTAAGATCAATCTCATCGTTTTGAAATGATGGTTGTGGGTAATCAGGTAATTGCGGTGATGATTGCTTCATTTGTGTTCCTGTAAAAAATGGCTTTTTATAATGCTTATTTTTATTCTAAATTGATCAATTCAGAACTGATGCTTTACTTCATCCGCTCTTTATAATGTTTTTCTAACTCTAAAATCTGCTGGCGTCCTAAATCTGTCGCTATCGGACGCACAACATTTAACATTTGAATCATACCTTGGTAAATAACTGTCTCTGTGATTTTTACGTCAGATGACATTACTGTCTGATAATTAATCCAACACGATGACACTAAATGCAACGTTTTCGTTAATGCAGCAAGCTCATCATCATCTAACTCTATTAATTTAGCATGACGAAAATTATTCATTATACTTATAAGGTTATCGTTTAGATCTTGTTGAGCTTGAAGGTATTTTAGCTGCAAGGTTTGATCTCTGCCTAAAATATCAGGTAAATTAGCGTAAAAGAATCGATAGCTCCACATTAATACAAAAATAGAATCTAAATAGTTAAGCATCACCTGCAAATTTGGTGTTTTTGCTTGCTCATCTAAGTGAATTGGCTGAAAACGAATCTTTAGCTCTTGAGCATAATTATTAAAAATAGAATGGATAATTTCTTCTTTGTTACGAAAGTGATAATAGAGATTACCAGGGCTTATCTCTAGATGTGCAGCAATATGATTTGTCGTCACATTACGTTCACCATCTTGATTGAAGAGTTCTAAGGCACCATAAATAATTCGATCTTTTGTTTTCATGGAAGCGTGCGCCTTATGCTAATAGTTTGACTTAAGTAATGTCGAGGTTGAAGTATAGCGGAAATGTTAATTAGGGTGAAGAGCAGTCGCAAGCTCCCTTAAGACGGACTTCGTCCTTGAGAGCGCTCCGCTTGAGGAAGTCAAAAGCATTATCCGCGCTTGTTTTTAATTAATTGTTTAATAATCGCTATTATTTCTTTCGTTTCAGCAATTAACTCTAACCCTCTCGCTTTTGGTATATAACCGATTTCAATACCAATAAATATCTGAGTAATGAGTTCAGCTGCAGAACCCTTTGCATAACTGAAAAATCTAGCCTGCTCCTTCAAACTATCTCGCTCTTGCCCCTCCGCAATATTTGAGGGAATAGATAGACCCGATCGAGTAATTTGATCTCTAAATCCGTAATCTTTTACATTAACCATTAGTTTGTATATATCACACGATAAACGGCAAGAACGCTTCCAAACATCTAATCTCTCAAACCTTAAAATCATTTTTAATTCCTTGTATATTTTGGATAACTATTTTACTAATTCTGCTCATATTTTTTTCTAGGTATACCTAAAATCTAGAACAAAGACGGCTTCGCTTAAGACGCAGCAAGCTGCTAGAGGAAATCAAAAGATAGTTATATCGGTGAGAGATTGATTTATTTTTCCAATTAACTCTCCGCAGCTCTTCTACCCTCTCAAGGACGAAGTCCGTCTTAAGCGCAGCGCTCTCAGCAACTTGTTGCGTCTAATATCTTTTCAAGAGTCTCTCGCGCTTCGCGCTCGCCATGCACCACTACAACCTCCTTTCTCCCCTCTTTAATCCCATCAACAAATTTCATCAAATCTGCTTGATCGGCGTGAGCTGAATAGCCTGACATAGTATGAATTTGTGCATTCACTTTTATTGGTTGATTATCTATCCAGACGGTTTCTTTTTTATTTTGAAGATCTCGCCCTAGTGTTCCGTGGGCTTGGTATCCTGCAAGGATGATATCTGTACGTTTATCTGGTAATAACGCTTCTAGATAATTCATAACCCGGCCACCTGCGCACATGCCGCTGGCGGCAACGATGATGCAAGGCTCGGCGGTACTTTTTAGGCGATTGACGATTTGCATATGTTCTTTATGACTTTCTATGGTGATACATTGTTCAAAGTTTAGTGGATGACGTTGGTTACTTAGCTTGATCTTGGCTTCTTTACTCCATAATTTTTTAAAGCGTCGATATTGTTTGGTGACTTTGTTAGCTAATGGAGAGTCGAGAATGATGGGTATTTTTGAGTCAATTTTTTGGTGATGGATTAAATGTTCTATATCAAACAGAAGTTCTTGAGTTCGACCAACTGAAAATGCGGGGATAATAATTGCGCCACCATCTTCTAAAGAACGCTCAATAATGTCTTGTAGACGCTTCGCTCTGGTTTCTACACTATCGTGAATTTTATTCCCGTACGTGCTTTCTATTATCAATAAGTCAGCACGTTTGGGGGGGATTGGATCGGATAATAATGGGGTATTTGAGGGACCTAAGTCTCCTGAAAACACGACGATGTCATTGTTGGGGAGTTTTATTTCGACATAGGCGGAGCCGAGGATATGACCTGCGGGTTGGAAGCGGAGAAGCAAGTATGAGGAACTAGTTTTTAGGGGCGAGGAAGAGCGTAAAGAACGAGAGCTAGAAGAGAGTGGGATTCGGTGCCATCGGTTATATGGGATGGGTTTTATTTGTTTTCTTATTAGTTCTAATACTCTTGCTCTTTGGCCTTTATTTAACCCGAGTTGCAATTTTAATCCATCATCTAGCATTAATGGTACTAACTCTGCGGTGGCGGGTGTGCAGTATATAGGTTGCTTAAAGCCTTTTGCTAATAACCAAGGTAAACGACCAATATGGTCTATGTGAGTATGGGTGAGAATGAGTGCTTTTAGGTGTGAAATAGGAAATTCGATATCGAGTTTTTTATCATTACCGTGTTTATCTTTCGCATCTTTGCCTTGGAATAATCCGCAATCTATAAGTATTCCATGATTGTTACCGTTGTTATTAATGGTAAGTTCGTGACAAGAGCCAGTGACGCCGAGTTTGCCGCCGTGGTGTTTTAGGGTGATTTCAAAATTTGAGTTTTGTGATTGTGTTGGCATTGGTGGTCCTTTTGGGGTTTAGAGAGAAGAAAGACGGCTTCGCCTTGAGAGCGCTTCGCTTTAGGCGCAGGCAAGCTGCTAGAGGAAATCAAAAGATAGCTATATCGTGAGATTGACTTATTTTTTCAATATAATTTAACGCAGCTCTTCTACCCCCTCAAGGACGAAGTCCGTCTTAAGCGAAGCGCTCTCTAGCAACTTGTTGCGTCTAAGCGTCTAAATCCCTATAGCGTATGGTTTTACTTTGTTTTATCAACATCACTCACTAAATATTCGAGAGACATCTAAAATGTAGGGTAATGATGACTTCGCCTTGAGGGCGCTCCACTTAAGACGCAGCAAGTTACTAAAGAAGAAAAAGATGGTTATAGCGTAAAACTCTGCTCTATTTTATCTATTCAACTAACCGCTGATCTTCTTCCCCCTCAAGGACGAAGTCCGTCTTAAGCGTAGCGCTCTCTAGCGTAGCGTCTGCTTTTGTTCTCTGCTACAATCGAACCAATTATCTTAATAAATCGTGGTATCAAAATGATCATTGTAACTGGCGGCGCTGGCATGATTGGCAGCAACATTGTTAAGTCTTTAAATGACAAGGGCTTTAACGATATCTTAGTGGTTGATAACCTTAAAGATGGCAAGAAATTCAAGAACCTAGTTGATCTTGATATCACTGATTACATGGATAAAGAAGACTTCATTACTCAAATTATGGCGGGTGATGATTTCGGTACAATTGATGCTATTTTCCACGAAGGTGCTTGCTCTGCAACGACTGAATGGGATGGCAAATACATCATGATGAACAACTATGAATACTCTAAAGAAGTACTTCATTTTTGTATCGAACGTGAAATCCCATTCCTTTACGCATCATCTGCCGCGACTTATGGCGATACTAATACTTTCGTTGAAGAGCGTGAGTATGAAGGCGCATTAAATGTTTATGGTTATTCTAAACAGCAGTTTGATAACTACGTTCGCCGCCTATGGGCTGATGCTGAAGCACACGGTGAAACCGTTTCTCAAATTACTGGTTTCCGTTACTTCAATGTGTATGGTCCTCGTGAACAACATAAAGGTTCTATGGCTTCTGTTGCTTTTCATTTAAACAACCAAATGAATGCCGGTGAAGATCCTAAATTGTTTGAAGGCAGTGACCAATTTAAGCGTGATTTCGTTTATGTTGGCGATGTTGCTGCGGTTAACCTTTGGTTCTTAGAAAACGGTGTTTCTGGTATTTATAACTGTGGTACTGGCCGAGCTGAACCATTCCGAGCTGTTGCTGATGCGGTTATCAAGCACCACGGTAAAGGCGAAGTTCAAAGCATTCCTTTCCCTGAGCATTTAAAAGGCGCATATCAAGAGTTTACCCAAGCTGATTTAACTAAGCTTCGTGCTGCTGGTTGTGATGTTGAGTTTAAGTCAGTAGCTGATGGTGTTGCTGAGTATATGGCGATTGTGAATAAGTAAAGCAGAATTAAGGGCGCAGCGCTTAAGACGGACTTCGTCCTTGAGATGCTACGCTTGAGGAGAGCAGAATGTTGGTGTGGTTATTCTTTTTGTCACGTCAACACACTGCTCTCTATGTTTCTATTTTCTAACAAGACCTTCGCTGATGGATATTATTGGTATTACATGAAAATCTTAATTATTGGCCCTTCATGGGTTGGCGATATGGTGATGTCTCAATCACTCTACATCACACTAAAACAACTGCATCCAGAAGCGATTATTGATGTAATGGCCCCTGCGTGGTGCAAGCCTATTTTAGAGCGTATGCCTGAAGTTAACCGAGCGATTGAAATGCCGCTTGGTCATGGTGACTTTGATTTATTTGGCCGTCGTCGTTTAGGTAAACAACTTAAAGCCAATAATTATACTCATGCTTATATCTGCCCCAATTCAGCTAAGTCTGCCTTAATTCCTTGGTTTGCTGATATTCCAAGACGTATTGGTTGGAAAGGCGAAATGCGTTACGGCTTACTTAATGATTTACGTCCAAATAAAAAAGCCTTCCAGTATATGGTTGAGCGCTATGTTGCTTTGGCACATCCTAAATCTGAAATGATTGATTCAAGCTCATTAGGAGGACTAGATGCATTACCACGCCCAAAACTTGCTATTGATAGTGATATTCAACAAGCAACGCTGACTAAGTTTTCTTTATCCACTGACAAACCTGTACTTGGCTTATGCCCAGGGGCTGAATTTGGCCCTGCAAAGCAATGGCCTGTTGAGCATTATGCGTCCGTTGCTAATGAAATGATTAACCAAGGCTATCAAGTGTGGTTATTTGGCTCTGCCAAAGATAAAGAAACCACAGAAACAATTAAATCTCTTGTTGATTCAGACAATCAATGTTCTGTTTTTAATCTTGCCGGTGAAACAAGTCTAATTGAAGCGGTTGATTTACTTGCCGCTTGTAAAACCGTAGTTAGTAATGATTCAGGATTAATGCACGTTGCAGCTGCTGTTGGTTGTCATGTTGTCGGTGTATATGGCTCTACCTCTCCGAAATACACGCCACCATTGGCTAAAAAGGTTGATATTGTAAGCACTGATATTGAATGTCGTCCATGTTTCAAACGAGAATGCCCATTAGGACATTTGAAGTGCCTAAAAGAACTTCCTGCAGCAGATGTCATCTCTAAAATTGGATTATAGAAGTATATTTTATGACAATTAAAAAAGTAGATATTGTTTATACTTGGGTCGATGGAACTGACCCTATTTGGCAAGAAAAAAAAGAATTTCACTTAAATTCTGAACAAGAATATTTGCAATGTCAAAATAGTCAAATAAGTGATGAAAGATACATAGAACATTGTGAATTAAAATATTCATTGCGCTCTATTTGTAAATTTGCATCCTGGGTAAACCATATTTATATTGTGACAGATAACCAAACACCACATTGGTTAAAGAAGACAGATAAAATAACGATCATTGATCATAAAGATATTATTCCAAAAGAGTTTCTTCCTACATTTAACTCTAGTGTTATCGAATCTTTCTTACATAAAATTCCAAATTTAGCTGAGAATTTTATCTACTTTAATGATGATATGATGATTGGTAGAATAACAACAATTTCAGATTTTTTTAAAAATGGAAAGCCGAGAGTATTTACATCATCAATATTTCCATCAAGAAAAAAAGTAAAAGATAAACCCACTTACAATATGCTTTCTATAAAAAATAGCAGAGATAAAGTAAAAGAAATTATAAACGCAAATTTGAATTATGGATTAAGGCATGGGATTAGACCAATAAATAAGTCTAACTTTTCTGAATCAGCTTGTTTATTTAAGAAAACATTACACTCTAATTTTAGCGAGAAGTTTAGGTTAACACCATTCTCACTACTTTATCTATATACGTTCTATGAAATTGCAAAAAACAGATCAGCAATAACTTATCAAAAACACCTTAAAAAACCTTTACTCTTTGATTTTTTTTCAACATTCATATATATTAATAATAATAACATAGAGTATTTTTCATCAAATTTTGAGCACCTATCGCCATTGGTATTTTGCATTAACGAAACAAACACTTCACTAGAGAATCTACCTTTATTCTCAAATGGAGTGTTATCTGAAAAAAGTGAGTTTGAACTATGATTAAGCATATTCATAATCTGCTAGTAAGCATATCTATTTTATGGATCACTGCGGGATTATGGTTATTAGAAGATGGATTAAAAACACTTACAGGCGTAGGTATTGTATTCCTCGTATTCACCTTAGTAACTACACCATCAAAAGAGTTATTATTACGAATTAGAGATAATAAACTAATAATTTACAGTTTATTATTTACTGCAATTGTAATAATAACAAAAGAATATTATGGTGGAATTTATGGCAGCTTTATGAGAAGTTGTATTATTTTTTCAATTTTATTCCTCTGCATCTATTCATCTAAAACCAATAAGTTAAGCATTAGGCTACCAATAATATTGGGTGCAATCTTAAATATATTATACGTTCTTTACATCGTATATATTGAAGGGCAACCCCGCCCAACTGCTATGATGAACCCTAATATATACGCACCTTTATTTGGTTGCTTCGCAATTTTAGCATTCCATTTCATCAAGCCTAATAAAAATAATTACACGACCATCGTTAGTTGTTTCTTATTTTTATTTTTACTTTTGTGTATCATATTAATGCAATCTCGTGGTGTTCTCGCCGCTTCTCTATTTTCTCTTTGTATATTTCTCATATATAAATTAAAAAAATATGAACACAAAATGATCATCACTTTATCGCTAATTTCTATTGTCATATTTTCTGGCTTTATGAATAAAGATAGAATTGAACACTTGTATAATAAAAGTGCTTATGAATACCAACGCATCGTTAAAGGTGATTTAAACTCATCAATTGGGCTTCGAATTCAAATGCTCGATGTTGGACTGACTATGATTAGCGAAAAGCCTCTTATTGGGCACGGCAGTAACTATAAACAGGAAAAAACGAAAATTATAAAAGAAGATAAGAAGAACCAAGTAATTAACAATTTTGGCACTTTACATAATGTATATATCGATACTTGGGCTAAACTTGGCATATTAGGATTTATCGCAACGATCTTTTTAACTATCCTACCTCTATTTATATTGAAAGGTGGTGAACATTGGGTTTTAGGTTTATCTCTTTCTTCTTTTAACCTTCTTATATCTTTAGTTGATACCGTGTTACTCGGTGGGGACTATCTACTAGTCATTATTACTATAAGCTTAATACTAAAATATTCTACCTTAAACAATAAGGAATATACATGAACATTGCTGTAGTTGTTAATTGTTTAAAAATCGGTGGCATGGAACGTGTTGCTGTAAATTTAGCAGATGCTTTTTATAGTGGTGGTCATTCTTCTGAATTAATGAAAATTTTCATATAAAAAAAGGATTAAATAATCTTCATGATTTTAATATTGAAATTCAAGTATCATACGGAATTATAGGCTTGCTATTAATTTATGCCCTTTATATAAATTTACCTTGTTCATTATTATCTATAAGAGAGCAACTACCAAATGCTAACTTATGGATATTATTATCTATTTTTTATATAACCTATTGGTTAACTATAAACGTATTTGAATCATTTAACTCTAGAAATTATGGAGTTTATTCATATAATATTTTCTTTTCTGGTCTTTATATTTTTTATCTGATGATAAAACTAGACTTAAAAGATAAGAGTACGGAGTAATTTATTATGGCATCCTCTATTCTTGTTGTCTTATATAATTGTTCATTAGAACAATCTGAAACAATAAAAGCACTAAAACTAACAAAAGTTAATATTTTTGGAACGACATTAGTTTTATATAATAATGGCCCAATAAAAGTAGATGACAACTTAGTTAGTGAATTAAGTAATAAAGGGTACAAATGCTCCATAATTCAAGATACTAACAATAAACCTTTAAGCTACATCTATAACCAGTTTGTAAAAGATAATCCAAATGATCATTACATTATACTGGATCATGATTCTAAGTTGAGTAATGAGTATATTGATACCATTATTAACAACAATATCAAAGGAGTTGGGCTTCCTATAGTTAAATCTGCTAATAAAGTATGTAGCCCAAATAAATTTCCAAAAAAAACATCAACTAGTTTTGGCCGAAGAGATAAGATTGTAGCGATAGGCAGTGGATTAATCATTTCTCACTCTTTCTCTGAGCTTATAATTCAAAAATACGGTAATTTATTTGATGAACATTATGCACTCTATGGTGTAGATACTTCGTTTTTATTAAGAATAAGAAAAATAAAAGCAATAAATCAACTAAGTATTATTCCAGGATTTGATCATTCACTTTCTCGTGATGAAAATGAATCAAAAAGCAAACAGCAATTTAGAAAAATTGAAATGGGCTATCATACCGCCCTTACATTACGGTATTACCCTAGTTTTTCATCATTAAGGCGCTTCAGAAAAGTGTTAATGGAAAGCTTCTCAAGTAAAAACAAAGAGCTCACTAGCGCTCTTTTGAATACTTTATTAACGGGTAAACACCCTCGTTGTAATTAATTTAAATATTTAGGAAAAAGCCATGCGAATTGCAGTTGTTGTTAATTGCTTAAAGATTGGAGGAATGGAACGCGTTGCTGTAAATTTAGCAGATGCTTTTTATAGTGGTGGTAATTCTTCTGAATTGATTTATTTAAAAGATCGAAAAAAAGAAGTAAATCCAAGAAATAAAGATCTACCCGTTCATCTATTTAATTTAAAAAAATCAGTGTTATCGACGGGAGTTGGATTTATATGGTTTTTAATTTGCAAAGTTCTAAATATAGTATTCAAAAAAACATTTCCTCTTTGGTTTGCTTACGCTGAATCTTATTTCTTTAAAAAGAAACTGAAGGCTTTAGAGGAAAAAAATGGTCATCCATTTGATTTAATTATATTTAGAGGTCAGGGAACATTTGAGCACCTATGGCCTCTACACGATCCTCGTTATGTTTATGTTTGTGAGAGCGTACAAACTAAGCATAGATATGGAAAATTCTCTAAATATATTTTTTCCAAATTGTTTGATAACAGAAAAGTAGTTTGTGTTTCTGATGGTGCCTACGATAGCTTCTCTGATTTAATCAAAACGCATTCAATCACTCCTGAAAAGCACTTAATGATCTCAAATCCTAATGATTTTGAACAAATTAAGCTAGAGTCCTATACCGATGAGCAACTTCACCATAACTCATACATTTTAGGTTTAGGCCGGTTAGTTCCGAATAAAAACTTTTCATTGCTTATTGATGCCTATAATCATGCGATTAGAAATTATGATATTAAACAAGACCTCTTAATCGTAGGTGCAGGCAAAGATTTAAATACGATAAAGAAAAAAATCATAGATCTTAACCTTACTGAACGTGTTTATTTAAAGGGGCAACAATCCAATCCTTTCCCTTGGTACAAGCAAGCAGATCTATTTATTCTAAGCTCTAAATCAGAAGGTTTAGGAATGGTGTTAATTGAAGCTCTAGCTTGTCACACAAAAGTCGTCTCTACAGACTGTAAGGGAGGAGTTAGACAAATCATGAATGGTGATTTAGCACATTTTTTAGCACAAGAAACACCTACATCTCTTAGCGAAAAAATACACTTGGCTTTAAATACAGAGTGGGATGAATCATTTGATATCTCAGTCCAAAAAACACT
The DNA here is from genome assembly GCF_057368585.1 of Aliivibrio thorii. Classification (NCBI taxonomy): domain Bacteria; kingdom Pseudomonadati; phylum Pseudomonadota; class Gammaproteobacteria; order Vibrionales; family Vibrionaceae; genus Aliivibrio; species Aliivibrio thorii. The sequence continues at coordinate 2,880,012 of NZ_CM170654.1, forward strand.
GCATAAATTTGATGCCAAAACGATTATCAATAAATATATAAATGAGTTTACGTGATGATACTTCGCTATTTCTATACCATTTTTCTTTTTTTATTGTCTCCTTTTTTACTTTATTCTCTGTATAAAAAGAAGGATGGAAAACCTTCGTTTGGCCAGCGTTGGAAAGAACATTTTGGTTTTACTCCTAACTTAAAATCTAATATCAATCCTATTTGGATTCATGCTGTTTCTGTTGGTGAAGCGATTGCTGCTATACCAATAATTAAAGCCTTAAAGAAACAAAATCCCGAGCAACCAATTCTGGTTACTACGACAACCAGCACAGGCGCAGAACAAATAGAAAAACTAGGTGATTTGGTTGAACACAGATATATGCCGATTGATTTTTGCTTTGCGGTTCATGGTTTTTTAAAAGCAACAAAGCCTGAAAAAATGCTGATCATGGAAACGGAGTTATGGCCAAATACTCTCTATACTGTGTCAAAATTTGGTATTCCTATTTCAGTATTAAATGCTCGTCTTTCTGAAAAGTCGTTTTTAGGCTATAAAAAAATACAACCGATATTTAATCTACTTGGTAAACACTTAACTCATGTTTGTTGTCAATATCAAGATGATGCAGATCGATTCGTTGCACTTGGTATCAACCGTGAAAAAGTACACGTTACTGGATCTGTAAAATTTGATATCGTGATTACTCCACAAATACAAGAATTAGGAGTGGACCTGCGTAAGAAATTTGGAGTCTCTCGCCCTACTTGGATTGCAGCTAGTACACATAAGGGAGAAGACGAAAAAATATTAACGGCTCATAGAACCTTGCTATCAACAATCCCTAATGCGCTGTTAATTTTAGTTCCTCGCCATCCAGAGCGATTCAATTCCGTATTTGAACTTTGCATTCAATCCAATTTTAACTGTATCAGACGTACCCTAAATCAAACAATAACAGCGGATACTCAAGTTTATCTAGCTGATACTATGGGAGAGATGTTGACACTCATTGGTGCCTCTGACATCTGTTTTATGGGAGGAAGCTTACTTGGTGATAAAGTGGGTGGACATAATATATTAGAGCCTGCCGCACTAGGTAAACCGTCTTTAATTGGTCCAAGTTATTTTAATTTTCAAGAAATAACACAACAACTTATAAACAATAACGCAGCGATAGTTTCTCACAATGCTACAGAGTTAACAGATAATCTTATTGTGATTTTTCAAGACGAGCAACACAGAAAGAAACTACAAAAAAATACGTTAAGTTTTATAGAAAAAAATAAAGGTGCTGTAGAAAAAACATTACAGCAAATAAATAAAATATAGGTCACGGTATGAAAAAAGTTGATTACGAATATCCATTAAAAGCAACTTGGGAATGTAGTGCTAATATTTCAGAAAACGGTTTTTTAAAGTGTGATGATCAAAACTCATTCATAACCGAAAATCACTCTATTTTACTACGTTTCGATTACACATCTTTAAGTAAAAAGAAACCGGGGATCATATCCGTAAATGGTTGTGAAATCTCTAATAAACAATATTTTGAAGCTAATCAGAAAGGCATTAGATATTTAAATATTACTGGGATTAAAAATTTAAACGATATATCAATTACATGTAAAAACTGCGAAATATCTTCTAATAATCAGTTACTTGGTTTCAAAAAACCTGATTTAGCATCAGGGCCAATATTAATTATTGCCCCTCATGCTGATGATGCAGAACTCTCAGCATATGGTTTATATAGTGACTATGCACCTAATACTTGGATTGTTACTGTTAATATTGGCTCAAACTTACAAAATTTAGAACGTCAATATGTTCATAATTTAGACACAGAAATATCAAGAGCGGAAAAGCGAAAGGGTTATATTCGTAGTTGGAACAGCATAACAACACCTTTACTTGCGAAGGTTCCTATGCAGCAATTATTGTGTTTGGGTTACTTTAACATTTCAAGTTCATCTATACTAAATACCCCAAAAGACAATGTACTCCACCCTTCAGTTTCTGATATTTCACCTCATGATTTCCGTCAATGGAATAATGTGAAATTATCTAACGATACTTATAATATGAATAGTGGTGCCGCTTTAATTCAAGATTTTATTGAACTGATTGAGCATATTAAGCCAACAACAGTTTTAGTGACTCATCCAGAAATAGATCCGCATGATGAACATATTGCCTCTGCGATCGCATTACATTTGGCTCTACAAAAAAGTACATTTATTCCTGAGAATATCCTATTTTATGTTAACCATTTGCGAGGAATTAAACTATTCCCTTATGGTCCAGAGCATTCTAGAGCAGCACTCCCACCCTGGTTTGAAAATAGCTCATTATTAGGCGATAGCTCTTGTTATAGCCACTCATTATCTTACACAAAGCAACAGGAAAAAGTCCTCGCCTTTGATACGATGCATGATTTACGTTCTAAAGATAGGCTTGAGAAAAAACTGAAACGTTGGATTAATCAAAAAATCAAAAAAAATGGCTACCAGTATTATGGTAACCATAGTTATTTTCAAACACACATCAAAGCCGATGAAGTATTTATCTCAATAAATGGAAATATCTTTAAAGATAAAAAGTTTTATTAAATTTAACCAACACAATAAATTAAGTTAGCTACTAATAACATTAGGGAATGGAAAGCACAGTTTTTTAATATTAACTTTACACCTAAACGTTTCCATTTAAATCGCACCTGACTTAATCGACTGAAGAAAATGTTTCGGGTCATTCATTAGTGGAGTAGCTCTCTTTATCCTTTCCTCATCCCAAGTCCACCATTTAGATTCCATCATTCCATCAACGATGTCACTCTCAAATCGGTAGCGAATGACTTTAGCAGGAACACCTGCAACAACAGCATAAGGAGGAACACTTTTACTTACGACTGCACCGGCTCCAATAATAGCGCCATCACCTATAGATATCCCAGGGAGTAATGTTACATTCGCGCCAATCCATACATCATTACCAATCGTAATTTTTGGGTTTAGAATACTTTTACTTTGATGAATACAACCGTATTCTTTGTCAAATAAAAATGGATGCGATGACACCAAGTTTATAGGGTGATTACCGCCAACAACTGTTATATTTATCGCAAATGAGCAATAAGCACCTATTGATTCAATTAAGGTGTCTTCTTTCCAAAATTGTTGATACCTATAGCTATACATCCCAACGTTGAAGCCAAAGAAACGTTGACTAATATAACGTTCGCCCTCAGTAAATCGACCATAAGGCAATGTATACGCTGTTTTTTTCAGATAAAAATAAATTAATTCTTTAATTAAATTAAATTGCACTTTCTTTTGTTTTTTTCGAATCAAATAGGATCCAATCCAATCAATAAGCTTTATTTGTAACTTGGTTAATTTGTAATTATCCATATATACCCCATGTTGCCTATTTACTAAAACGGCTAATCTGATCTAACGCTTCTTGAAGGTGATTATAATTCAAATCAGCATCTTTTTTGGGACGATTTCTCTTATCTAATAATTGATATTGCCCCGTTGAACCCACTTCTAAAATGGACTCTTTTTCTATAATTGCATAACCACTGTAGTTAGACGACATGATCCAATTTCGGTCTACATGCTTTCCTAATAGGTCTTCACCAACAGAATAATCTTTAATATCATTGGTTACGCCTAAGTAGTTTTTCATCAACGTTGGGACTACATCTTGATGGCTAGTTAGCTCATCAGATTTCCAATCTATTGTTTTACTATTTACTTTAGGGGCAATAATAATGAAAGGCACATTCACTTGAGCATCGGTAAAGTTGCTATTATGCCCCCAAAAATTCATGCGATTATCATTCATCTCTTGTCCGTGATCTCCTGTAATAATCACGATTGTATTCTCTAAATCACCCGTTTCTTTTAATTTATCTAATACTTGTTTTGCTACGCTATCAACAAAGTGAACACTGGTTTTATAGCGATTAAAGAAAAGAGTTGGATCTGTATCATTATTTAATTCTAAATAATTGATGTTATCTAACATTGGTTCATAACGATGTGCGTAGTCTTTTGGAAAATCATATCCATGTGGCGCATCGTAAAATAAAAATGAAAATGCAGGCTTGGAAGTATCACGTTTGCTGTACCACTCTAACCAATCTTTAGTTAAATCTTTATCTAACTCTGATGGTGAGTTCCCTTCTGATTTAATGCGTAAGTTAGGGATATTTTTAAATACTGTTTGATTAAACTCAGGCTTCTCAAGTTGAGCTGCTGTGAATATCCCCATTTCATAATTTAATTCTTGAAGGCGGTCAATCAACACTGGTGACTTTTGATTCGCTAAGAAACCATGCCAATACGTTCCTGGAATACCATAAAATAAACCAAAGATACCAGTACGTGTCGCGTTACCCGTTGCTATATGGTTATTAAAAATCATCCCATCCTGTGCGTATTGCCACATATTTGGGGTGTTTTCAGCATTAAAAGTATCTGCACGCCATGAATCAATTGCCAAGATCATAATATTAAGTGGCTTCTCAACCACTTCTTTTTGTAATGGGGTTAGTGGGTAATTTAAATCGCTCTTACGATTCATTTTCATCGCATCTTGACGAGCAATAGCCTCTTCATCTACCCAACCATATTTCTTCATCATGCTGGTTGAGGTTGCGGGATAAAATACTGGTAAGTAACGTTTTACAGTTGTGACTGGTTGATACGCATTAGCTGCAGCCCAAATATGGATACCATGAGTTGCTAATAACGCAAAAAAGGTAATGATGGCAAATTTACGACCCAATTTATGTTGTGTTACTGCAGCTGGTTTTTCTAACCATGAGATCAATAGATATTGACCAACAATCAATGCAATAACACCACCAATAACCGTTATCCAAGTGATTAATGGGAAACTGACGACTTGTCCAGATAACACTAATTCAAGTACCACTGCGTTAATATGGAATCGGTATTGAGCAAACACTAATGTATCAATAAACAGTACTGCAATACCTAACGAAGCTACAAACGCTTGAGTGCCATTACGTGCTCTTGCATTTTTAATAAAAAGAACAGGTAATGTTACTAACCCAATAATACTAGCCAGTAACACCATCTGACTAAATGTGCCAGATAAAAGGAAGCTCAACCCTAAAATATCGGTTGGAATTTCTGGTAAGAAAGCAAAATAACGGGTGGCGATAACCATAGCGATAAGGCTATTTATTAAAATAAACCAACTATGACTATGAATTTTTTGTTTAAATGTCAATGTATTCAAAATCTATATTTCCGATTAATTAGTGTAATTTATAAAACCTTATCGATACCTTCATTAGCCCAGAAAGCTCGTTCCTTTACTACCTCTTGGAATATTTTTCTATTGGGAGTATCACGACTTAATAGCGAATGATACATGTGCACTTGATTTGCTAAATACCGAAGCGATTTATTTTTCACACCAATTAAGTTTAATCGATAATCAACATCAGTATCTTCGCCAATTGCAGGAGCTTCATACCTCATATCAAAACCGTTCACTTTTAATAAATCGTCTTTATAAAGTGAGAAATTACATCCTAAGATTGCTTTTTGTTTTTTATTTGCAAACAGCCTTTGTTGCCACCCCTTAGCAAACCTCAAACCATTTTCTACATGCCGCCCTTTAATCCTATCATCACCTTTTGTTAATAAGTAATGCGTCATTATTTTCCATTTATTATCTTGAAAAACAGTGCCTGGCGAGTGGCTGTTCAGCACCAATTCATTATATTTTTCAGGTAATTCAACTCGTCGACCAGTTAAGCTTCGTCCCTTTTCTGCATTATTTATATGATCTTCAATAAAGAATTTTTGAGGGATACAATCCCCATCAATAATGATCAGATAATCACTGCTTGATTTAATCACTGCATGGTTAAGAATACGATTCTTCCTAAATCCTTTATCTTCATGCCACACATGTTTAACCACAAAAGGAAGACTCTTTCTACGTTGATATATATAATTAATTGCCTCTTGTTTTGAGCCATCATCAGCAATAATAACTTCAAAATCCATTTCACTTTGAACTAAAAGTGCTTTAAAAATCAATTCTAAGCATGTTGTATTATTATAAAATGCAATAATTAATGACGCTTTAGGGCTATTCATAACATCCCTCTAATTGCGGGATCTCTGATACTAATAATCCGATTTTATCTTTAGAAGAAAGAAGCGGACTTTCAACTAAAGGCCATTCAATAGCTAAATCAGGATCACTCCATAATAAAGATACTTCCGCTTTCCGGTTATAATAATCTGTACATTTATAAACAAACTCAGCTTCATCGCTTGTCACATAAAAACCATGAGCAAAGCCTTCAGGTACCCAAAGTTGACGCTTGTTCTCAGTCGACAAATACTCTCCTACCCATTGACCAAACGTCGGGGAACCTTTTCGTATATCAACGGCAACATCAAACACCTCGCCAGACACTACACGTACTAATTTGCCTTGCGTATTTTCTGTTTGGTAATGCAACCCTCGTAGAATCCCTTTCTTCGATTTTGAATGATTGTCTTGCACAAATTGTGTCGGCTTACCAGTTACAAGCTCTTCAAATTGTTTTTGGTTCCAAGTTTCCATAAAGAAACCTCGTTCATCACCAAACATACTTGGCTCTATAATTTTCACATCAGGAATTCGGGTATCAATTACTTTCATTATCTTAGCCTTTATATGCTTGGATATTGTTTAATGCTGCTGTCCAATCGCTCACTTTAATCGCAAAGTTCTTTGTGATTTTATCGGTACTTAATCGAGAATTACTTGGGCGCTTTGCTTGTGTTGGATACTGCTCAGTCGTGATACTAGTTAAACTTGGTTTGCTTGAGATAATGTTTTGTTTAACCGCTGTATCAAAAATCATATCAGCAAACTCAAACCAACTCACATGAGGTAAGCCTGAATAATGATAAACACCATATTCAACATCATCACCTTCTGTGATTCGATTCGCTATTTGAATTAGCGCATGAGCGATATCACCCGCGTATGTCGGACCACCAAATTGGTCGCCTACAATACTGAGTTCATTTCGTGTAGCACCTAGGCGCAGCATGGTTTTCACAAAATTATTGCCATTTTCACCAAACACCCAAGCGGTACGAAGAATAATATGCTTATCACACGCATTAGCAACTGCTATTTCACCTGCTAATTTACTCTCACCGTAAACGCCCTGTGGGTTTGTAATATCCGTTTCTTGATACTCACCCACCTTGTTGCCTTCAAAGACATAATCCGTTGAGATATGCATTATTGCAGCACCAACACTTTGTGCAGCTTGTGCTAAATAGTTAGGACCATCACGATTAATCGCATAAGAAAGTTCAACTTCCTCTTCAGCTTTATCTACTGCAGTATGTGCAGCGGCATTAATGATGATGTTTGGTTGAAACTCAGCAACTGTATTATTTACCGCCTCTTGATTTGTAATATCAAGGTTTTCTCTATCAAACGCTAGTACGGCTGTATTTTCATCAACTGAAAGCTGTTGAGTTAAACAATAGCCCACCTGTCCGTGACAACCAGTAATCAATACTCGCATTAGCTCGCCACCTTCTTCTGCTTTTCATTAACTAAGCGAGTTAAATATTGCCCATATTCATTTTTCATCATTGGCTTTGCAAGAGCTAATACCTGCTCATCACTTAACCAATCATTTCGCCAAGCAATCTCTTCTAAACACGCAACTTTTAGCCCTTGGACATTTTCAATCGTTTGAACAAATGACGATGCTTCATGCAAACTTTCATGAGTGCCTGTATCTAACCAAGCAAACCCACGACCGAGTAATTCAACGTTCAGTGAGCCATCGTTAAGGTACATCTCATTTAACGTGGTTATTTCAAGCTCACCACGTTCAGATGGCTTAACTTGCTTTGCCATTTCAACAACACGGTTATCGTAGAAGTATAGTCCAGTTACCGCATAATTGGATTTAGGCTGCAGAGGCTTTTCTTCAATCGAAACTGCTTTCATATCGCCATCAAATTCAACCACACCAAAACGCTCTGGGTCTTTTACTTGATAACCAAATACCGTTGCTAAACTTTGGTCTGTTAACTCTCTAGCTCGAATCAGTTGTTGGCTAAAAGACTGCCCATAGAAAATATTATCACCAAGCACTAAACACACGCTGCCATCACCAATAAACTCTTCACCAATGATGAACGCTTGCGCTAAACCATCAGGACTTGATTGAATGGCATATTCTAGGTTAATACCAAAATCTGAACCGTCTCCCAACAAACGCTTAAAGCCTGCATTATCTTCAGGAGTGGTGATAATTAGAATGTCTTTAATACCTGCAAGCATTAACGTCGAAATTGGATAAAACACCATTGGCTTATCGTAAATAGGCAAAAGCTGCTTTGATACCCCACGGGTTAATGGATATAGGCGAGTTCCTGAACCACCAGCAAGTACAATACCTTTCATTATTTAGCCGCCTTTTCAATTAAAGTTGACTCTGAAGAGACACCTAAACGCTCACCTGCATAAGAGCCATCTAACACGCGTGCCCACCATTGTTTGTTATCTAAATACCATTCAACCGTTTTACGAATACCTGATTCAAATGTTTCTTCTGGTTTCCAACCTAATTCACGCTCAATTTTCGATGCATCAATGGCGTAACGAACATCGTGACCTGGACGGTCTGTAACATAAGTAATTAAATCAAGGTATTGGTTAACACCTTCAGGCTTATTAGGAACTAACTCTTCAAGTAATGAGCAAATAGTCTTAACGACTTCAATATTCGCTTTTTCGTTATGCCCACCAATGTTGTAGGTTTCCCCTACCTCACCTTCAGTAACGACTTTATATAAAGCACGTGCATGATCTTCAACAAACAGCCAATCACGAATTTGCATACCATTACCGTAAACCGGTAATGGCTTACCATCGAGAGCATTCAAAATCATTAATGGTATGAGTTTTTCAGGAAAGTGATATGGACCGTAATTATTTGAGCAGTTGGTTACTACTGTCGGTAAACCATAGGTGCGTAACCACGCTCGAACCAGATGGTCAGAAGACGCTTTTGACGCAGAATATGGGCTAGAAGGTTCATACGATGTTGTTTCTGTGAATAAATCATCAGTTCCTTCTAAATCACCATACACCTCATCGGTTGAGATATGGTGGAAACGAAATGCCTGTTTTTTATCGTCAGGCAAAGTGTTCCAATAAGAGCGCGTTGCCTCAAGTAAGGTATAAGTACCCACAATGTTGGTTTCAATAAAGGCTGCAGGACCATCAATAGAACGATCAACATGAGACTCAGCTGCTAAGTGCATTACTGCATCTGGTTTATGCTCTGAAAATACTCGGTCTAATTCAGCTCTGTCACAAATATCAACTTGCTCAAATGCATAGCGCTCATGAGAATCAACATCAGATAATGATTCTAAATTACCCGCGTAAGTCAATTTATCTAGATTAATGATGCTATCTTGAGTGTTATTGATAATGTGACGAACAACTGCTGAACCAATAAAACCTGCACCGCCAGTGACTAATATTTTCATGTTTATACCTTAATTTTTTAATTACCAAGTAAATGGTTCCACTCTTTGCTCGTCCAATAAATATTTTTTTTATTCACTTCTTTTACAAACGAGCGTTTTAATCTATCCCAGTTATTTTGCTTCCAGTTATCGCCTTTCTGTTGATAACATTTATCAAAATCGATAATCCAAACTTTATCATTATTATCAATTAGAATGTTGTGAATATTTAAATCTGTATGGTTCACTTGAGCTGCGTGCATTTTACGAATTTCATTACCTATCTTCTGGTAGATATCTTTTGGTAATGGCTTTTCTTGCAAAATTGCCACCAAATCACGAGCGTTTGGGATCTTTTGACTTAATAAATCCGCCTGATAACAAAAGGTTCTTTTTACACTTCTCGCTGCAATTGGCTTTGGTACATTTACACCCGCTTCGATTAAGGTGTTAAGAAGCTGAAACTCTTGGTAGCTGCGCGTTTGCTCCCAACCAGTGAAAATGTAGTGGTCTTTAATTAGCTTTCCAAACAACCCTCCACGGCGATAGTGGCGCAACGCAGCATCCATGTTATCTAATACTACAAACCATGTCGTTCCTCGCCCTTGAGCAGAGCCAATCACTTTATTTTGTTGTTGCCAATATTCAGGCTCACAGCACTGTTCTGGTGGAGCTGCTAAGATTGAGTCGTCATACCAAATGGTTTGTTTTTTTGTTTGGATTTTTTGCATGTTACAGACACTCCAATATTAAATAATTAGAGACTATACGCTGCGCTAACTAGACCGCTTCGCTTCTAGAAACTATAAGATCAAAAGCTAGGTATTTTTATAACTTCTAGTCATTCACTAGCACCCCCTCCCAACCTCCCCTTATATCAACATTTATAGCCAAGTAGCTATATCGATAAAGGGGAGGAGCTAAAAGCAAGTACTCCTGAATCCTGCTCTTATAGCCTCTAGTTAGCGTAGCATATAGTTTCTAGTCTCTTTCTCACTCAGTCATTTTACATTTATGACCGTTAATAGCATAATTCTAACTCATTCTTCTTGGGTTAACATCTCTATGGCTTTATTCACTTCTGCCCCTAACTCTCTCTGCATCCTACGCTTATCTGCAATTGGGGATGTTTGCCATGCTATAGCGGCAGTTCAAGCAATTCAAAAAGAATGGCCAAGGACTAAAATAACGTGGATTGTTGGTAAAGTAGAAGCACAATTAATTCATGATTTACCCAATATTACTGTCATCCCTTTTGATAAAAAATTGGGATTTAAAGGCATGAAAGCTATTTGGGCACAATTAAAAAATCAACATTTTGATGCTTTAGTCCATATGCAATTGGCACTACGAGCGAGCGTATTAACCGCAGGCATTAAAGCTAAATATAAAGTGGGGTTTAATCGTAAACGTGCTAAAGAAGCCCAATGGCTTTTTACTAATCGAAAAATTGAAGATACCGCCTCAGCACATGTGTTAGATAGTTTCTATTCTTTTGTGGAGTATCTTGGCGTACCTAAAAGCAAACCAATATGGAATATTCCTTTATCTGACGATAATTTCGCGTTTGTGAGCTCAAATATTCCCGCAGAAAAACCGTTTGTGGTGATTTCTCCTGCTGCAAGTAAAGATGAACGTAATTGGATAACCGAGCGCTATGCTCAGCTGGCAGATTGGTTAACTGAACATGGCTACCAAGTGGTATTATGTGGTTCACCAAGTGAGAGGGAGAAACAACTTGGTAAAAATATTGAATCTTTAACACTGCTACCTATTATTAATTTAATAGGTCAAACCTCGTTAAAGCAATTAACTGCGGTATTAAATAAAGCACAGGTTGTAATTGCTCCTGATTCAGGACCCGCTCATATTGCTACCACACAAGACACCCCTGTTGTTGGGCTATATGGCCACAGTAATCCCAAACGAACAGGCCCTTATAACAGCTTACCTTATGTCGTTAGTGTGTATGAACAACACGTAACGACACAACACAATAAATCGATTGATGAGTTAAAATGGAGTACTCGCGTTAAAAGCGACCATATCATGCAAGATATTAGTCTCGATATGGTAAAAACTCCCTTAAAAACCTTACTCAACTTATAATAATTACATCACATTAAAATAAACAAGGCGCACTTATGATCACTGGCATTGTTATTACTCTAAACGAATCGAAAAATATTGTTGAATGCATTCAATCGCTACAGAAAGTGTGTTCTGAAGTGATTATTGTTGATTCCAACAGCACGGATAATACTGTTGAACTTGCAGAGCAACTTGGTGCGAAAGTTGTCACTCAGAGTTACCTTGGCGACGGTATTCAAAAAAATATTGGACTCGATTACGCCACTAATAACTGGGTATTAAGCCTAGATGCTGATGAGCGCTTAACCGACGAAATGGTGAAAGCTATTGAAGCGTTAGATTTAACGTCTACCCCTCATGACGCTTTTGCTTTCCGCCGTCGTAACTACATTGGTAGTCGCTGGATTAAACAATGCGGTTGGTATCCTGATTTCTGTATTCGTCTTTATGACCGTACAAAAACACGCTTTGCTGATGTAAAACAGCATGCATCAGTTCAAGCTAAAAATCCAGATCGTATCAGTGCTGATATTATTCATTATTCTTTTGAAAATTTAGGTCAGTTATTTGCAAAACCTGGACGTAACTTCAGTGGCCGAGCGGCAAAAATTATGTATAAAAAAGGAAAACGTGCAAATAGCTTTTCTCCTTTCACTCATGGCTTGAATGCATTTATTCGTAAGTACATTTTTCAACGAGGTTTTTTAGGGGGCGTTGATGGCATGACGGTAGCGTTAAGTTCTGCAATTAATAGCTACTTAAAATATGCTAAATTACTTGAATATCAACGCGATCCTAAAGTTCTTGAAAACGAAGACTTTAATAAGGTTTGGTAAATACTATGCATATTTGTCATGTAAATTTAGCTTCTGGTTTTAGTGGCGGTGAACGCCAGACCTTACAACTGATCACTCGTCAGCTAAAAGAAGGTTATCAACTTACTGTTGTCGCAAACCCTAAAAGTCCTTTTGTTGATGAAATCAAAAAGCTGCATTGTAAGTTAATACTTGCTAGCCACTTTTCAAAACAGCATAAGAAATCAATTACTGCAGATTGTGATGTTATTCATGTACATGAAGGCCGTGCAATTTATTGGGCTCTAATTCAATCTAAGCGCTTTGGCGTACCTTACATTGTGACTCGCCGAATTGATAATCCAATGAAAAGCAAATGGTTATCAAACCTTGCATATTCAAGCGCAACAGCCTTAGTCGGTTTAAGCAATGAAATTATCTCTAAAATTAAAGAACTTCATCCTGAGCAGCTAGTTTATAAAATTCCAAGCTCTCCCGTAAGTTACTCGGTAGAACAAGATAATGTAGACACTATTTGGCGACGTTTTTCAAACCAATTTTTAGTTATTCAAGCTGCTAATTTACTGCATCATAAAGGTCATGAAACCACTATTGAAGCTGCTAAATTATTGCAAGAAATGGATTCTAATATCCATATTGCTCTACTTGGTGATGGCTCTGAGCGTGAGAAACTAGAAAGCTTAGTAAAAGACTACGATTTACATAATGTCAGCTTTTTAGGCAAACAAAATCGCATGGGTGATTGGTTTGCAGCTGCGGATCTATTAATTCACCCTTCTTATAGCGAGGGTTTAGGTTCGGTTATTTTAGAAGCGATGGGAGCTAAGCTTCCTGTTATTGGCAGTAATGCCGGTGGTATACCTGATATTATTGACGATCAAGAATCAGGCCTATTGGTTGAAGCAAAAGATGCACAAGCACTTGCTGATGCAATTTACCAAGTAGCGACGGACAAGCCTTTACGCAATAAGTTAATTGTAGGCGGTCAAGAAAAGCTTGCGATGTTTGATATCAAATATACCTGCTCACTTTATCGTGATGTTTACCAAACGATTATTGATGCAAGGAAAGCTTCATGACAACACGAGTAATCTATCCAGGAACTTTTGATCCAATCACAAATGGGCACTTTGACATAATTAAACGTTCAGCAGCTATGTTTGATGAGATAATTGTCGCTGTGGCTGCAAGCCCAAGTAAAAAAACCTTATTTACTCTTGAAGAAAGAGTGACGTTAGTTCGAGACTCTATTCAATCTCTACCTAACGTCTCTGTTGAAGGATTTACTGGGTTAATGGTAGATTTTGCAAAAGCAAAACAGGCTAATTTACTAGTTCGTGGATTACGGACAACGATGGATTTCGAATATGAATTCGGTTTAACTAATATGTACCGAAAACTCATGCCTGAATTAGAAAGTGTATTTTTAACACCCTCTGAAGAGTATGCATTCTTATCATCAACGATAGTCAGAGAAGTTGCTCTTCATGGAGGAAGTGTTGAAAGTTTTGTCCCAACAACTGCCCATAATGCACTACAGAGTAAGATACACCCTAAATAGCATACTTAACCAAAAATCTATTTAAATAAATTAAGACCACCCCTGTTTAACCATATAAAGAGTGCGGTCTATTTTCATTATTTTACTTTGTACCTTTTATCTGCCCATTAATATACAACGTCTGTAATTGATGGTACTCCGGTCCAATATGTATTTTCTCATTAGATGTAAAAGTCTTATCCACCTCAAGCTCAGATGTCCAAGAATATAATTTTTCAGGATATGCATTTAAATACACACCTTTATCGGTATATGTCATTTCTGGGTGGTAGCCAAAACGTGGTGTTGAATCCATTCCTAGTAAATTAGCACCGCCTAAACTGTAATAATTAGCATCAGATAAACTAAAAGCATATAAAGTTGGAAAGATATCTTTATGAGAGCCAACGCGTTCTTTGTTGTATTGGTACTCTACTTTTTCTTTAATCTCTTTAGGCACATAAAGATAGAATGGTACAGAGTTAGTCACTGCAAGATCCTCAGGGTACTTCATCGTAAACCCTCTCAACTTATGATCCCCTGCAGCTGCTATTAATGTTGAGTTACCTAATGGAGATGCTTTTATATCTGCCACAAACTGACCTAATGCATTATTTGCATATTGATAAGTCTCATATAATCGAGTAGCTTCTTCCTCACCCTTTTTCATTCGATTAAGCAAACGATCACTGACTTTTAATGGTTTTACGTCATAATTTGCAGGTACTTGGTAAGGGGTATGATTCGTAATTGTGAGGATATAAATCATTAATGGTTGTTTTGCTTCTTTTAATACTTTCTCAGCTAACTTAAAAGTATATTCATCAGATAATCCCCACTCTCCACGAAACTCTTCAGCTTCTGGAAATACTTTTAATATCGCATTTTCATCAAGAACCTCATCAAACCCTTGAGATGGTAAATAATTCGCCACATTCCGCCACATTCCATTAGTTGCTGTAATAAAAATAGTTTTATAACCCGCTTCTTTATAAGGTCGAGCTGCTGCTGCTGCAACTTGCACTTTTTGTGCAGAAGAATGACTGATAGTAGGAACGTTACTTTGACCTAACATATTCACTAACGAGTTAATGGTTGCGGTTGTTTCAGCTAAAAATCGAGTAAACACAAAATCAGATTCAAAAGCAGGTCGTAATGCACCTAAAAGATCATTTTCTGGATAATTATCTTCAACCAATACGTTCATTCCCATGCCTTCCATTAAAGTCATGACAACATGAGGCTTATTCTCTGCTAAATAGGCATTATAAGGAGTGCTAAATTGACCTGTAGTATTACCAACCACCTTTTTAAATTGCTCTTCAAGCAGATCTTTACTGACTGACTGAAATTTATTTTGCTCTTTATAATCACTTTTCGCCCACTCAAGAGCAACTAAGCCGTTAGGTGTAATGCTATTTAAAATTTTAGAATCAGATACTTGAGCGTGGTAACGTTTTAATGGATGAGAACCTAATGTACCTCTAGCAAAAAAGAATACAATTACAATCATCGCAATAACAGAGATGCCAGTAAGTCCTTTACGCTGTGGCTTCCACGACCATAACGCCATTTTCTTTATCGCGAAACGAACAAGAATCGCGGAAAGAAAAGCCACAATGACACTACTCATAAAAGATAAGAAAATAGGATAATCAGCCCATGCATTCGCTAATACAGCTTTGGTGTCATCATCAGCTAAACCAAAGATAAAGACATCAATATGATTACCATAAGTAAGATAATAGTAATAATTACCAATTGAAAAACCGGTGACTAAAAAGAAAATAAGCCCTGCATACCAAGGGAAAATTTTTGCCAATATTCGATAGAGTCTTGGAAAAGCGGCAACAATTAAACCAATAAGTAATAACGGTGCAAAACCGATAACTACAACTTTCAAATCAAAACGAAGGCCTATAAACAAAGCACGCCACAGATCTGTACTTCGCTGAGCGAGCTCCGCACTATCTGCAATATTAAATAAGAAGATCAACCGCCCAACACAAAGTATCGTCACAGCAATAAAAACAGATAACCAAATGACTCGACTCAGTTGTTTATAATTTTCTTGAAAATTCATCTAACTCTCTATGTTATTTGTATTTTGATAATAATTTACAGGTCAAACGGTTGGCAGTTTTCACACCAAAATGTATTTCTCTGTCCAATTTTTTCTTCTTGAATGAGTGAGTGACAAATTAAGCACTCTTTTCCAGCACGTCCATACACATGCAATTCTTGTGCAAAGTATCCAGGTTTTCCATCAACTTGATTAAAATCCTTTAAGGTAGTGCCGCCTTGCTTAATTGCCGTTTCTAGTACTTTTTTAATTTCAAATACTACTCGTTCAATTTGGGCTAACGTCAATGTACCTACTGGTGTTTTAGGGTGTATTTTTGCCATAAAAAGAGATTCACTGGCGTAGATGTTACCTACTCCCACCACAACGGCGTTATTCATAATAAACTGCTTTACGACAGCTTTTTTATTCTTTGCTTTTTCTGCTAGATATTTAGTATCAAATATATCAGTAAGTGGCTCAGGACCAAGCTTAGCAAGCACGTCATGTGATACGCCTACTTCAGAATATAACCAAGCACCAAACTTACGAGGATCGTTATAACGAAGAAGCTTACCGCTATCTAAAACAAGGTCCACATGATCGTGTTTCGCTGGTGGGATCGTCTCATCAAGTATCCGTAGACTACCCGACATACCAAGATGAATGATGGCTGTGCCTTCTGGAGTGTCTATCATTAAGTATTTAGCGCGACGGCGAATGGATTGAATTCTTTGCCCTACGAGTTTTTGTAGCTCTTGTGGGATCGGCCAGCGCAGTTTTTCTGTTCTGACTATGATCGCTTTAATGGTTTGGCCTTGTAGATGCGGTGTTATTCCTAAGCGGCTGGTTTCTACTTCTGGTAGTTCTGGCATTTTTGATCCTTTTTAAAATAAGGTTTCAGGAAGATCAAAAGCGAGTCCCCCTGAATCCTGCAAGCGCAGCGTCCTGAAACCTAAAACATTACCACGCCAGTCACACATGCTCTTATAGTTTCTAGTTATTTACTAGCAACCCCTCCCAGCCTCCCCTTATATTTACTTTATCAGCCAAGTAGCTATGCCGATAAAGGGGAGGAGCTAGAAGCAACTTCCTCTGAATTCTGCTCTTCTTCTTTCGCTCTTACTCGTCCCTCAAGCGCAGCGTCCTCGACTCTCACCCCTGCTCTTCTATCTAAACAAATACCCTTCTTCTGCACTCACGGCTATCCATTCACCTTGCCAATTCTGCATCATCCAAAAATTCGGAGCTTGGTAGATTGTCACTCGCTGTGGCTCTTCTTGGTTTTCAAACCATACCTCTACAGAGCTTGGCGCGGGCAATTTAGTTTTAAGTACTTTGACTGATTCATCAGTAAGTAATGTGCCCTCAAGAGTAAACCAACGCTCAATAAACTGAGTATCTTGATCTGATGTATTTGAAGCAACATCATAGTCCGCAAAGTGCATTTTCTTAATCGGGTTCATGCGCTCAAATAAAGGCTGTACGCCAGTGTTAACTGTAACTGCTTGTTCTGGTTCTAATAGATACGTTTTAATTAACTGAGGGGCTTGTAGGACACCAATAAAAACTAAAACGGCAATCATGAGGATATTGTTGTATTTACGACGTGATGGTCTTTTCATTTTAAATCCTTTTTAAAAAGCAGGGTTCAGAATTAACCCTTATTGTTAACTACTTTCACCATACGGCTCCTCCCCCTTTATAAGGGGAGGGAACGGTATATTTATCGCTGAGGTATCAATGATCACCTTCAAAACCAGTGTACTACAGCGCAAGTTTCTAATTCTTTACTAGCAACCCCTCCCAGCCTCCCCTTATATTTACTTTATCAGCCAAGTGGCTATGTAGATAAAGGGGAGGAGCTAGAAGCAAGCACACCTGAATCCTGCAAGCGCAGCGCCCTGAAGCCTAGAGCTTCTTAAGCGTAGCATCTCAAGGACGAAGTCCGTCTCTCGCGAAGCGACCTCAAGCAACTTGTTGCGTCTTTCGCTTTCTTTAATCCAAAAAAAAACCCAGCAACAAGGCTGGGTTTTCAATATTATCAAAGTTGCAATCAGTAATCGAATTACTTGATTTTAGCTTCTTTGTAAAGAACGTGCTGACGTACAACAGGATCAAATTTTTTGATCTCCATTTTGCCAGGCATGTTACGTTTGTTCTTATCTGTTGTGTAGAAGTGACCAGTGTTAGCAGTTGATACTAACTTGATTTTCTCACGTGCGCCTTTAGCCATTTTTCAGATTCCTCTTAAACGTTCTCGCCACGAGCACGCATATCTGCAAGAACGGTATCAATACCTTTCTTATCAATGATACGCATACCTTTAGCGGTAAGACGAAGTTTAACGAAGCGTTTTTCGCTTTCTACCCAGAAACGATGAGTTTGTAGGTTCGGCAGAAAACGACGCTTGGTGGCATTTTTTGCGTGTGAGCGGTTGTTACCAACTGCAGGACGCTTACCAGTTACTTGGCATACTCGGGACATTGCTGTCTTCTCCAAATCGTTTCAGCTCGATATCACCTTGGTGGCAAAAAACCACTAGAGCAT
Organism: Aliivibrio thorii; assembly: GCF_057368585.1. NCBI lineage: Bacteria > Pseudomonadati > Pseudomonadota > Gammaproteobacteria > Vibrionales > Vibrionaceae > Aliivibrio > Aliivibrio thorii. Next base: position 2,898,615 of record NZ_CM170654.1, read on the forward strand.
TTCATGTGAAAGTTCTAATTCAAGGCTATCAAAGGTCGCGCATTATACTAACTGAATGCGCATTGCTCAAGACCCTAAGGGGTCATTTTTACTTTTTTTTGTGTTTTTTTTATTCAATTGCTTAAAAAAACACTCAAATCCATCCTCTTTCGGCAAAAGAGACTATTTCTCCATCACCAATCACAAAATGATCGAGGACTCGGATATCCACCAATTCTACTGCATCTGAGATACGTTTTGTTATCCTTCTGTCAGCTTGACTTGGCTCTGCGACACCAGATGGGTGATTATGCGCTAAAATGATGGCGGCTGCATTATAATCTATCGATCTTTTTACAACTTCTCTCGGATAAACTGCTGCAGCATCAATTGTTCCTTCAAATAATACCTCTCCTTTAAGCACTCGATGCTGATTATCAAGAAAAAGAACATAAAAGGCCTCTCTGTGTCGATCTCTCAATACTCGAGTTAAATAACGCTTAGTATGCTCTGGACTTGTCAAAGCATCTTCTTTTTCAATTTTTTCAAATAAATAGCGCTCCGTCATTTCTACTACCGCTTGTAGCTGTGCAAATTTTGCAGAACCTAATCCTTTATGGCTGCAAAATTCACTTTCATTCGATCCTAATAACTTTCTTAAGGATCCAAACTCTTTTAATAACTTATCTGCCAACTCGATTGCATTCATCCCCCGAATGCCGGTGCGAAGAAAAATAGCCAGTAACTCGGCATCGGTTAATGACTTTGGCCCTAGAGCGAGTAATTTTTCTCTTGGGCGAGATTCCTCTGGTAGATTCATTAAAGACATAAATAACTCGTTCGGTGAATACTATTTATACAGCCTACGCACAATAAATAACGACTGCCTTTTTGATTTGGTGCCCTTCGACTTGGTTCAAAGCTTGATTGCAATTATGTTTTTGCTCATTTACTTACTTGAAGAGATTGAAGTGCATCACTCTGAAAAAAAATTATGCTATGGTTAGCGCATTACGATGAATCACTTAAAGGTTATTAGTGTCATGGCATCTCTCTCAGGGAAACGAATCCTTCTTGGTATTAGTGGCGGCATTGCTGCATATAAATGTGCAGAGCTAACTCGTCGACTTATTGAACGCGGGGCAGAAGTTCGCGTTGTGATGACTACCGCAGCAAAAGAGTTCATCACCCCTTTAACGATGCAAGCCGTTTCTGGCCACCCTGTTGCTGACAGTTTATTAGACCCTGCAGCAGAAGCTTCAATGGGGCATATTGAATCAGCGAAGTGGGCTGATATTGTACTAATCGCACCTGCCACTGCTGATTTAATTGCTCGTATGGCTGCAGGAATGGGCAATGATTTGTTATCAACACTAGTGCTTGCGACTGATTCTCCGATTGCGGTTTCTCCTGCGATGAATCAACAAATGTATTCGAATATTGCAACACAAGAGAACATTGCGACTCTTTCTCGTCGTGGTATGAATATCTGGGGACCTGCAGCTGGCCAACAAGCGTGTGGCGATGTGGGTATGGGCAGAATGCTTGAACCTATGGAGCTGGTGCATTTGTGTGAAAACTTTTTTCAAAAAGATAAAGATAAACCACTTTATGGCCAATCTTTATTAATCACGGCAGGTCCAACTCGTGAAGCACTTGATCCCGTTCGCTACATCTCAAACCACAGCTCTGGAAAAATGGGGTTTTCGATTGCCGATGCCGCCGCAAAGTTAGGTGCAAAGGTCACTCTTGTTAGCGGTCCTGTGAATTTAGTAACACCTGATAATGTTGAACGCATTGATGTAGAAAGTGCTGAACAAATGCATAACGCAGTAATGGATAATGCGGGAACACATTCTATATTTATTGCATGCGCTGCTGTCGCTGATTTCAAAGCAAGCTTAATTTCAGAACAAAAACTAAAGAAAAATGCTGATGAAGATGGCATGACGATTCATATGGTGAAAAACCCTGACATTGTCGCTTCTGTTGCTGCTATGACAGAAAAACGTCCATTTACCGTGGGTTTTGCTGCTGAAACTCAAGATGTTGAAAAGTATTCACGCAGTAAATTAGAACGTAAAAATCTCGATATGATCTGCGCTAATGATGTCTCAATTAAGGGACAAGGTTTTAATAGCGATAATAATGCCCTCCACCTATATTGGAAAAATGGAGATAAAGCATTACCGTTAACGACGAAATCTGAGTTGGGTAAGGCGATTATGCTTGAGATTATAGAAAGAGTAGAGACGGCCTCCGGCCTTAAGACGAGCAAAGCTCTTGAAACGCCTTCGGCTTAAGAGTCGAAATAATAAATATAAATATTAAACAGCCAATAACAAGAAACTCTTAAGCGTAGCGCCCTCTAGCGAAGCGCCTTAAGGGAGCTTGCGACCGCTCTTAGGAACAAAGGAACAACAATGACGACAACAAAAAAAACAAATCGTCGTGATGAAATATTACAAGCTTTAGCCGAAATGCTAGAGTCAAATGAAGGCGCTTCTCGTATTACCACTGCCAAGCTTGCGAAACAAGTGGGAGTTTCTGAAGCGGCGTTATATCGCCATTTTCCAAGTAAAGCGAAAATGTTTGAAGGCTTGATTGAGTTTATTGAAGAATCTCTTTTCTCGCGCATAAATCGCATTATCGAGGAAGAAAAAGATACCTTAAAACGTATTGAGCTATTATTAAAATTGCTTTTAGCATTTGCTGAACGTAATCCAGGCCTTACTCGTATTATGACGGGTCATGCCCTAATGTTTGAAAACGAGCGCCTACGTAACCGTATTAATCAAATTTTTGAACGTATTGAACTTCAGTTTAAGCAGATCCTACGCGAACGTATGTTGCGCGAAGGAAAATCGTTTCCCGTTGATGAAGCGATTCTATCTGCACAGCTTATTAGCCAAGTAGAAGGTTGTTTCTGTCGCTTTGTGCGTTCTGATTTTAAATATCAACCAACAGCAAATTTCAACGAACATTGGGCGCTCCTTAGTGCTCAGATCCAATAAATCCATTTAATTAAATAGGTTTACGATGTCAAAATACCAAGCCCCTCAGTTCTCTATCGCTCTTCTACATCCTAAATATTGGGGGGTATGGTTTGGCTTTGGTCTTTTGTTCGCTACTGTCACCGTATTGCCTTACAAAATGACATATAAGCTTGGAAGAGGACTTGGTCTACTCGGTTTAAAAATGGGGAAATCTCGCTCTCATGTTGCTCGTCGTAACTTGGAATTGGCTTTTCCTAAAATGGAAGCAAAAGAGCGCGAAGAAATCATTATTGAGAATTTCAAAAACTCTGGTTTAGCTATCTTTGAAACTGCAATGGCATGGGTATGGCCAGAGTGGCGCATCAATAAACACTTTAGTTTTGAGAATACACAACATGTACATGATCTAGCAGAGCAAGGTAAAGGAGCTCTTATTGTTATTGTTCATGCTTTGAATCTTGAATTAACCGCTCGAGTTTTCACTCAAATCGCTCCAGGACACGGGGTCTACCGCCCTCATAACAATCCTGCTTATGATTTTATTCAATATTGGGGACGAACTCATTACGGAAATCAAGTCGTTGATCGTAAAGACGTAAAAGGAATGATCCGCTTATTACGTGCGGGGGAACGTGTCTGTTACTTACCTGATCATGATTATAATCGTAATAAATCTGTTTTTGTTCCATTTTTTGCAGTTCCTGATGCTTGTACTACCGTAGGTTCTGATATTTTAATTAGTGCAAGTAATTGTGCTGTTGTCACTGTATCTGGCTTTAGAACCTACAATAATTATCATTTAAAAATAGATAATGACATTAGCTCTGAATTTTCTAAAAAAGATCCAATTGGAACCGCAACCCGAATGAACAAAGCTGTTGAGATGGTCATCCTTCGATGTATTCCTCAATGGATGTGGCTACATAAACGCTTTAAAACCATGGAAGACCCAAATATTAAAAAAGGCATTCGCTACGATTAGCGATACCAAGGAACATAATGAAAACTAATTTAATCACACGTGAAGGCTTCAATAAGTTGCAAGATGAACTCGCGTTTCTATGGAAAGAAGAACGCCCCGAAGTCACTAAAAAAGTGACTTGGGCGGCAAGCTTAGGTGATCGCAGTGAAAATGCAGATTATCAATACAACAAAAAGCGTCTTCGTGAAATCGATCGTCGTGTGCGCTACCTTCGTAAGCGTTTAGACCAAGTAAAAGTCGTCGATTATTCCCCTCAACAAGATGGCAAAATCTTTTTCGGTGCGTTCGTTGAAATTGAAAACGAACAAGGCGATACCCTCTCTTTTCGCATTGTCGGCCCAGATGAAATTTTTGGCCGTCATGATTACATTTCCATAGACTCTCCAATGGCTCGCGCACTCATCAAAAAAGAGGTGGATGAAGAAGCTATTGTGAGAACGCCGGAAGGAGATAAAGAGTGGTTTGTGAATTCGATTAGGTACTAGGAGCAGGACGCAACAAGTTGCTGAAGGGCGCTTCGCTTAAGGGCGGACTTCGTCCTTAAGGATTCAGGAGGAGCAAAATAGTGATCGTTGAAATTACAGCACCAAAGAAGGTTCTCCCCCTTTATCTCTAAGGTTATGAAAGTGGCATTGTTAATATAAGGGGGAGTTAGAGGGGGTTGGTGACACCACACTCTAGTGATTAAGATAAACTAAACATTATCGCTAGCAACCCCTCCTAGCCTCCCCTTAGATAGAAATTTGCTACCAATCAGCATTTATGAACAAGGGGAGGAACTGTATCGTGATACCTTGTAGTGACAGCGAACTGCCTGACATCTTTGCTCTCCTCCAGCGAAGCGTCTTTAGGACGTAGGCCGTCTTAAGCGAAGCGCTCTCAAGGCAAAGTCGTCTTCTTTTAAAATTTCTAACAAATAAAAAGAATCAAAAATGATAATAAACATAATTGCTAAAGAACTTAACGTTCGCCCTCAACAAGTTGCCGCTGCTGTTCAATTGATTGACGAAGGCAGCACTATTCCATTTATTGCTCGTTACCGTAAAGAAGTAACAGAAGGTTTGGACGATACTCAACTTCGTACCCTTGATACGCGTTTAACTTACCTACGTGAATTAGATGATCGTCGTCAGTCAATTTTAAAATCGATCAAAGAACAAGAAAAACTGACGCCTGAATTAGAGCGTGAGATTTTAGATGCCGACAGCAAAACTCGTCTTGAAGACTTGTACTTGCCTTTCAAACGTAAGCGCCGCACTAAAGGTCAAATTGCAATTGAAGCAGGTATTGAGCCGCTGGCTGATTTATTGTGGACACAGCCTGAAAATAACCCTGAAGACGCAGCTCAATCGTATATTGATGCCGATAATGGTTTTGCTGATACCAAAGCCGTACTTGATGGTGCTCGTGCCATCTTGATGGAGCGTATGGCTGAAGACGCTAACTTACTTGAAAAAGTACGTAACTACTTAACCACAAATGCAGAATTAAGCTCTAAAATGATCGATGGCCAAGAGCACGCTGGTGAGAAGTTTAAAGATTACTTTGAGCATAATGAGAAGCTAACACGTGTCCCTTCTCACCGTGCGCTTGCAATGCTTCGTGGCCGTAACGAAGGCTTCTTACAGCTATCAATTAACGCAGATCCGAATCAAGAAGAAGGCGTTCGTGGCTCTTACTGTGAAATCATCATCGCTAATCATTACGGTATCACTCTAGGGTCTCAACCTGCGGATTTATGGCGTAAGCAAGTGATCAGCTGGGCATGGCGCATTAAGATTTTAATGCACATGGAAACCGAGTTAATGGGTGCATTAAAAGAGCGTTCTGAAAACGAAGCCATTGATGTTTTTGCTACTAACCTTAAAGACTTATTAATGGCCGCACCTGCAGGCCTTAAAACGACATTAGGTTTAGATCCAGGGTTACGTACTGGTACTAAAGTTGCCGTTGTAGATGCAACAGGTAAGGTACTAGCAACAGATACTATCTACCCTAACCAACCTCACAACCAAATTGCTAAATCTGCACATACGATTGAAAATTTAATCAAAAAACATAATGTTGATTTGATTGCGATTGGTAATGGTACGGCTTCACGTGAAACCGATGCGTTTGTTGGTGATTTACTAAAGCAATCAGGCTTATCGGCAACGAAAATTATCGTGAGTGAAGCCGGAGCTTCTGTTTATTCAGCATCTGAATTGGCCGCAAAAGAGTTCCCAGATTTAGATGTATCAATCCGTGGTGCTGTCTCTATCGCTCGTCGCTTGCAAGATCCACTGGCAGAGCTAGTAAAAATTGACCCTAAAGCGATTGGTGTTGGTCAATATCAACACGATGTTAGCCAAAGCCAATTAGCTAAGAAGCTAGATGCGGTTATTGAAGACTGTGTAAACGCCGTAGGTGTCGATGTAAATACCGCTTCTTCTGCATTATTAACGCGAGTTGCTGGCTTATCAACGACGATCGCACAAAATATTGTTGATTATCGCGATGAAAATGGTCGTTTTGAAAACCGTACTACCTTGAAAAAAGTCTCTCGTTTAGGGCCTAAAGCGTTTGAACAATGTGCTGGTTTCTTACGTGTAATGAATGGTAAAAACCCTCTGGATGCATCGGCGGTTCACCCTGAAGCCTACCCTGTGGTTAAAGCAATGGCAGAGAAAAATAATAAAGCCATTGATGCAATTATTGGTAACACTGAGTTCTTACGCTCGGTTGCTGCTAACGATTACATCAGTGCTGATTTTGGTTTACCAACGGTAACGGACATCATCTCTGAGCTTGATAAGCCGGGCCGAGATCCTCGTCCTGAGTTTAAAACGGCAACCTTTGCGGATGGCGTAAACACGGTGTCGGATCTGGAACTAGGTATGGTTCTAGAAGGCGTGGTATCTAATGTAGCTAACTTTGGTGCCTTTGTTGATATTGGTGTTCATCAAGATGGTTTGGTTCATATCTCTGCACTGAGCGATGCTTTTGTTTCTGATCCTCGTGAAGTAGTTAAAGCTGGTGATATCGTAAAAGTGAAGGTGATGGAAGTGGATGCACAACGTAAGCGTATCGCGCTTTCTATGCGTTTGAATGATCAGCCTGGGGAAGATAACCGCCCTCAACGTCAATCAAACAAACCACAGCAGCGTAATGAACGTTCTCAAGCGCCAAGACCTTCCTCTTCAGCAAGACAACAGCGTTCAAATAATGATGTTGGTAATGCGGCGATGGGTGGTGCGTTTGCAGCGGCGTTTGCGAAGGCGAAGAAGTAGGTTCGAGGGACGAGAACGCTACGCTCCGAGGGGCTAGTAAGAGCAAGAATTCAGATCGCTGCGCTGGCAGAGTTCAGAGGCGCTTTCTTTTGCTTTTAGCTCCTCCCCCTTAGTAAGGGGGAGGCTGGGAGGGGGTCAAGAACTAACAGCGTGCATATTCAATTCTACCTGTATCGCAACAACCCCTCCCTAACCCTTAATGCCGTTCGTTTAGCTACTTGAGCGATCCTCCAGAGACCTCATAATCGGTCGTAACCTAAGTTACGGCCGATTTTTTATGTATGAATTTTCAAAAGAGTTACAAGTTACCGCAGAGTTTTGCCACGAACGTCCAATCGATGTGTTCAGTAAACATATTCCTTTAGAGTCGGTTGAAGAAGCGATTCAACAAACGGGACGAACATCGCTCCGAAAACGCCGACTACCCGCTGAACAAGCTGTTTGGCTAGTTCTAGGGATTGGGCTACAGCGTAATCGCTCCATTCAAGATGTCTGTGATAAGTTGGAGTTGGCATTCCCTGATGTGGATGGCAAATTCACGCCTATGGCAACAAGCAGTATTATCAAGGGAAAAGAACGTCTCGGTGATAAACCTATGCGCTACTTATTTAAAACTACAGCACAACAGTGGGAGCAACAGTCAGACTTTGATGAAGTTTGCGGTTTGAAGCTTCTTAGTGTCGATGGCACACATTTCAAAACTCATAATACAGAAGAAAATCAACATTTCGGCTTTGCTCAAAAAGGGGCATCGCTTCCGAGTGTACTGGCGGTAACATTGATGTCAACACGCAGCCATCTTGTCTCTGATGCTGCTTTTGGGCCAGTGACAAATAGTGAAATATCCTATGCTCAACAACTAGTGGGCTCAGCACCTGATGATTCATTAACACTCTTTGATAGAGGGTTCACTTCTGCAGAGCTATTTACCACCTGGCGTGGCGCAAGCAGTAACACTCATTGGTTAACACCAATCAAGGCTAAGATGCGTTATGACATCGTTGAGAGTTATACTGAACATGATCATCTCATTGATATGCCCGTTTCACCACAAGCTCAAAAGCTTGCTCCTTATCTTGATAAAAAGTGGCAGGCTCGACTTATTCTTATCCCAACGCCTACAGGTGAAATCAAAGGCTTTATTACTTCTTGCCTATGTCCGGAACGCTACCCATTTGATACATTGGTTAAAGTGTATTGGGAGCGTTGGGAAATCGAGCGCAGTTACGGAGAGCTCAAGCAGTATCAGTTGCAGAACAAGCCAGTATTACGAAGCAAGAAAAAAGTTGGCGTATATCAGGAGTTATGGGGAATATTAACCAGCTACAACATAGTAAGGCTGGAAATGGCTGAAATGGCTAAACAGCACGAAGTTGAGCCCCTGCGGATCAGCTTTATCAATGCACTATTTTTAATTATGGACGAGATGATTTGGGCGAGTGATACACGAAGCCCTGGAGCGATACCAAAAAACTTAAAGGCTCTCAGAGAAAGTGGGAAACGGCTTATTCTCCCCAAGAAACGGAATAGGAAACCATATCCCCGAGCAGTTTTAAAAAAGTCAGTCAAATATCCTAATAAACATGCCACTCGCTCTTAAGCGAGTGGCATTATCCCTAACCCTCCCCTTATTAAGGGAAGGGAACAGTATGATGATCGCTGTAATTACAGCGATCATCTCTGAACTCTGCTTTTGCTCTTCCTGAAACCTGAACCCTCCGCTTCTTCTCGTTTCTCGAGCAAAGCGTCCTCGCCTCTCATCCCTGCTCTTAAGCCCTTAAAGCACAGCCAATATATCTGACGGATTATTCGGCACTACCGCTTTATCATAATGAAAACTGATCACACTTCTACGACGAACCATTCTTCCCATCTCTGCCAATTTTTCTAATAACTCTTTTGGCAAATTAAAACGCATGGTGTAGCCCGTCCCCTCACCCTGAGCGTAAGTATCTAACGACAACAATCTGGCTAACTTTGCCAAGTCATCATCAATATCATACAAGGTTCCAAAACGAGGTTTGGATTCTTCTTTCTCTTCCATCACATCATAACCGGGATGATCTGATGGTTCCCACGAATCACGTTTATGCTGTTTATCATCGCCTTTAATTGCTTTTTCAGACGTGGTTTCGCTCATCTTTGTCGTTGGCACAACAGGCTTTTTAACACGATTTTCACGTGCTACTTGTTCTGTTGGCAAATTAACAGAGGGTGCAATAAGCGGCACGCTGACACTGTTAGGTGAAAAGATCATAAAACGTTTCCTTATCGAAAAACTAAACGAGTTAAATTAAAAGTTAATCTTATCGAGCTAAAAAACGATGTAATTCCGTAATAAATTCATCGCTATGTGAAATAAATGGAGCGTGAGAGGCTTGATCAAAAATAACTTTAACTGAATGTGGAATCAATTCATCCATATCATGAGCAACTTTAATTGGCACTAATCCATCTAAACGACCATACATTCGGCACACCGGCATGGGTAATTGAGATAAATGCTCTCGTAAATCTATATCGGCCAGAATCGTTAAACCTGTAGCTAAAGCGTCTTGATTTGGTGCAGGTCTTGAAAAAACAGCCTGCTTTACTTGCTTGATATCCTGCTTCGCATTTGAACTACCCATTGCTTGTAGGGCCATAAAGCGCTCAACCGTTAATTTAAAATCATCTTTTAATTGCTCAGTAAACAAAGAGAGAACAACAGGCTTAATTCCTCGCCACCCTTTCTCAGCAGAAAAGCGGGGGGAACTTGCCACAGTGATTAACTGGCTCACTCGCTCAGGTGAAAGTAACGCTGCTTGAGTCGCAATTAATCCGCCCAAAGACCAACCTAACCACGCCGCTTTCTCTGGTGCTTGAGCTAATACTTGCTGCACCATTTTATTAAAATCAGCACTGCCGAGTTCTGCACTGTGCCCATGGCCGGAGAGATCAACGGTATGCACTCGGTATTGAGAACGTAATTGCTCGACAATTGGCTGCCACACAGCTCCGTTCATTCCCCACCCGTGAATGAGAACCAGATCGGAACCTTTACCTTCTGTTTGCCAATAAAGAGGAGCTGTCATCTACACTGCCTATTCGTATTTAATTAATCATGGGAGGTTAAGTGTTCATCAGGTTACTTCGAAGGTCAATACAAAGTTTAGGTATGAGCCATTGTGATTACTGCAGTTTAGTTATGCCTCCATCCGATACCATTTGGTGTCAGCCGTGTTTGGATTTAATCCTAAAGGTTCCTCGCTGCAAAAAGTGTGGCTTACAAACCGAACATGAAACTGATGTATGCGGTGATTGCTTAATTCACCCACCACAATGGGACCGCTTATTTTGTATCAGTGATTATTCTGAACCATTAAGGGAGTACGTCGGCAAACTTAAATACGCTCAACAATTTTGGTTGGCTCAAGATTTAGGAGTATTACTCAGTAATTACATTCCAGATCCCGCCCCTCTCATTCTTCCAGTTCCTTTACATTGGAAACGCTTTTGGTGGCGTTCTTACAACCAAAGCGATCACTTAGGATGGACATTAGAAAGAGAATTTAATCATAGAAAACACGCTGTTCGATGTGAGACTAAAATCTTAAAACGCATTAAAGCGACTCGCCCTCAACAAGGACTATCTCGTTCTTTCCGCCAATCTAACCTTGTTGGTGCATTTAAAGTCATGAAACCAATTACAGATAAACACGTAGCCATTGTGGATGATGTGGTGACTACCGGCGCAACGATTAATCTGCTGTGCATTGAGCTGAGGAAGGCAGGGGTTGAGCGAATTGATATTTATGCGATTTGTAGGACAGGGAAAAGTAAAGAGCAGGACGCAACAAGTTGCTGAAGATGGACTCCGTCCTTGAGACGCTTCGCTTGAGGAGAGCAAAAGCAGAGTTCAGATCGCTTCGCTGGCAGAATTCAGAGGTACTGGCTTTTAGCTCCTCCCCTTTATCGAAATTGCTACTTGGCAGCCAAGATTAATATAAGGGGAGGCTGGGAGGGGTTGGTAATACATAGGATCACAACCCCCTCTAACTCCCCCTTCTATTAACTATTTCAATCTCAATAATTTATCACTCAAGGGGGAGAACCTTCTTTGTAGTTGCAATCACAACAATCACCCCTGAACCCTGCAAGGGAGCCCTCGACCGAACTGAACCCTACTCTTGCCCTTCCTGAAACCTGAGACCTGAATCCTCGTTTTTTGCTCTTCCTCACCCCTAGAGCGAAGCCTCCTCGATTCTCGCCTCTTCTTTCACCCTGCTCTTAAAAACCTTAGCAAACGATTGCTTTCTTGTTTTTTATCTATAGAATACCGTCCCAATTGATTAAAGACTCATCTTAATCAATCAACCCCAATAGAGACAGGTTCTGATTAACAGCAATCACAGATTGATGCCTTCTCACTTCATGCTCCCATTCAGCGAACCATGAAGACAACGTTATACAATTAGGAATATCGGCCATGACCGTTAAAAATAACACCACAAAACCATCTGAACTGATTTATCAATTAGATGAACGTCCACCGCTACCGCAAACTTTATTTGCTGCACTTCAGCATTTATTGGCGATGTTTGTCGCGATTATTACTCCCTCTCTGATCATTTGTCAGACACTTGGTGTTCCAGCAGCAGAAACTAATACCATCATTAGTATGTCTCTGTTCGCTTCTGGTATTTCTTCTTTTATTCAAATCAAAACCTTTGGCCCAATCGGCTCAGGCCTTCTTTCTGTTCAAGGCACAAGCTTTAATTTCTTAGGCCCTATCATTGCTGCAGGTCTGGCGCTTAAAGCTGGCGGTGCTGATATTCCAACCATGATGGCTGCCATTTTCGGTACTATCTTGATTGCTTCGACTGCTGAAATCTTCTTATCTCGCGTCCTTGAATACGCACAAAAAATCATTACTCCATTAGTATCTGGCATTGTCGTTACCTTAATAGGTTTAACGCTTATTCAAGTAGGCTTAGTTTCTATGGGGGGAGGTTATTCCGCTATGGGTGAAGGCACATTTGGTAGCTTAGACAAACTGGCGTTGGCTGGTACGGTATTACTTATCATAGTGGTTCTTAACCGTTCTACTAACCCTTACTTGCGTATGGCTTCTATCGTGATTGCGATGACAGTAGGTACAATCGCTGCATGGGCAATGGGGATGCTTAATACCAATATGGCTCACGACGCTGCATTAATCGCTTTACCAATTCCCATGCAATATGGTTTAGGTTTTGATTGGTCTTTATTTATTCCTCTGGTTCTAATTTTCTTAATCACCGCTTTAGAAGCGATTGGTGATATCACTGCAACGTCTGAAGTGTCAGGCCAACCAGTAAAAGGACCAGTATACATCAAGCGTATTAAGGGTGGCGTATTAGCCGATGGCATAAACTCAGCCATTGCAGCCGCATTTAACAGCTTCCCTAATTCAACGTTTAGCCAAAACAACGGCGTAATTTTGCTAACTGGTGTTGCTAGCCGTTATGTTGGTTACTTCATTGCGGGTATGTTGGTTATTCTTGGTTTATTCCCTGGAGTGGCAAGCATGGTGCAAATTATTCCAGAACCTGTTCTTGGCGGGGCAACGATTGTGATGTTCGGTACAATTGCGGCGGCAGGCGTGCGTATTATCTCTCGTGTTGAGCTAGATCGTCGTGCAATCCTAATCATGGCAATGTCTTTCTCTATGGGACTTGGCTTGGCACAAAAACCTGAAATCCTTCAGTTCATGCCTGAGATGATTAAAAATATCTTCTCATCAGGGGTAACTGCAGGTGGTGTGACAGCGATTATCTTAAATATCGTATTGCCGTATGCAGAAGTGAAAGAAGAAGCAAAACAAGATGTGGTTGTTTAAATAAAGGGACTAGGAGCAAGTTCGCTTCGCTCTAGGGACGAGTAAAAACGAAAAAGACCGCAGATGATTATTATCTACGGTCTTTTTATTTTTTACTAGGAACTATACGCTGCGCTGACTAGAGACTATAAGAGCGGACATGGTTGATGTGGTGAGTTTTTAGGCTTCAGGTGTACTCGCTTTTGATTTTAGCTCCTCCCCCTTACTAAGGGGGAGGCTGGGAGGGGGTCAAGAACTAACAGCGTATAAATTAAGTTAGCTATGAACTCAACTCCAGCTTCACCGCAATAACCCCTCCCTAGCCCTCCCCTTATCAAAGGGAGGGAACTGTATTGCGCACACTGCAAGCAAAGCGTTCTAAATTCGAGTTCTTTTCCTGAAACCTGGATCCTGCTTTTGCTCTCCCTCGCCCCTCGCCCCTCGAGCGAAGCGTCCTCGAATCTCGTCCCTACTCTTAATCTCTATCTCCCCAACGGCAACTCAACCTGAACCTTCAAACCACCTTCTCGACGGTTCGACAAGTTCACTTCACCTTGATGCTGAGTTACAATACGCTTAACTATCGCTAAACCTAATCCTGTACCTTCACTTCCTCGGGCGGTATCTCCACGAGTAAAAGGTTCGAAGACAGATTCTAGCTGTGCTTCATCGATACCGGGACCATTGTCTTCAATAATTACCCATACCGTTTTACGATCAGCAGATACTCTTGTCGTTACTGAGATTAAATCACCACCATAACGAATCGCATTAACGACTAAATTAGTAATAACTCGTTTTATCGCGATCCCATTACCATGGATAGGTTTTGGTATATCCACCAAGTTGGTTTTAATCTCTCGTTCATAACCACCCTCAGATAAAATCACTTCATTAACAATGGTATTAATATCAACATCAATAAAGTCTTGTTTCGCAACAGGCTTTAAATAATCCATAAATTGACCGATGATCTCATTACACTCTTCTGTGTCTTTGATCATACTTTCCGCTAGGTAATCATCTTGAGGTGACATCATTTCTGTCGCTAAACGAATCCGAGTTAATGGCGTTCGAATATCATGACTGACCCCTGCCATTAACAAAGCACGGTCTTGCTCTAGCTGTTGAATACCTTTGGACATTTGGTTAAAAGCTCGAGTTACTGCTTGAATCTCTGATGCCCCTCTTTCTGGTAATGGGTCAGGAATTTCACCTTTACCCACTTTACGAGCCGCAGTTTGAAGCGCCATGAGCGGTCTATTTTGAATTCGTATAAATGCCCAGCCACCAAGAATAACAAGTAAGGCTATGATTAAGCTGTTTCTAAATAAGGGGGCAAAGTCTTCTTCTTGTAATTCAGAAAGAGGAATTCGCATATAATATTCAGGCATAGCGTCACTCTTCATCCATAAAACATAGCTATCAGCACCTAAAATTAAACGAACTTCAGTGGGTGAATCTAACTCTTGTGTCATTTCTTCACTCAGAAAAGCGATTGGGCTAGCTTGGTAATATTCTCTTAACTCAGGATCATTCTCAGAATGAATACTCACCCCTAATTGCTCTAATAATTGGCGACGTAAAGGCTGATCTAAATGAATATTTTCTCCATCATCCAAAGTAACGTCTTCTGACAGCATCAAGCGCACCTCATAAGCTAAGATCCGATTAAACTGCTGTAAACTTGGTAATAGTGCATAGTTAAACACAGCAAGATAAGAAAATATTTGACTAGCAATGAGAAGTGATGCGAGGAGTAATAGTGTTCTGGCGAAGGTACTTTTCATGGGAGTTCTCGTGGTTGTTAATTTGAAGAGAGCAAGAGCTGAGTTCGGTTTCTTTTTGCTCTTCCTGAAACCTGAACCCTGAGACCTCGCTTTTTGCTCTTATAGGAGCTAAGCGGTCTAGTTAGCTCAGCGTATAGTCTCTAGTTTCAAACTCAATACTCACAACGACAAAGAACGGTTCTCCCCCTTTTTCACTATAATCATGAGATCGATATAGTCAATACAAGGGGGAGTTAGAGGGGGTTGGTTATACTATTTACAACCCCTCCTAGCCTCCCCTTATATCAACAATGACTACCAAGTAGCATTAGTGAACAAGGGGAGGAACTGTATTTTACACGCTGCAATTACAACGATCGCCTCTGAAATCTGCAAGGGAGCTTGCGACCGTTCTAAACTCTGCTTTATTCCTATGCTTCTGCCCCATCAGGAACAAACACATAACCTAATCCCCATACCGTTTGAATATAACGAGGACGGCTTGGATCTTCTTCAATCATACGGCGAAGACGAGAAATTTGAACATCGATAGAGCGTTCCATTGCTGAATATTCACGACCACGAGCCATGTTCATTAACTTATCGCGCGACATTGGTTCTCGCATGTTCGTTACCAATGATTTAAGTACTGCAAACTCACCAGATGTTAGTGGCATCGGCTCTTCGTTGCGGAACATTTCACGCGTACCTAAGTTTAAACGGAACTCGCCAAACTCAACCATTTTATCTTCAGCACTTGGCGCTCCCGGCGCTTCAATAACTTGACGACGTAAAACTGCACGAATACGCGCTAACAGTTCACGTGGGTTAAATGGTTTTGGTAAGTAATCATCTGCACCTACTTCTAAACCAACAATACGATCAATCTCATCGCCTTTTGCTGTCAGCATTAGAATTGGCAGCATATTATTATTACTACGCAAACGACGACAAATAGATAATCCATCTTCGCCCGGTAACATTAAGTCCAATACCATTAGGTGGAACGTTTCTCGTGCCAACAGGCGATCCATTTGTTCGCTATTTGCCACACTACGAACTTGGAAGCCTTGCTCTGATAAATAACGCTCCAATAAAGAACGAAGACGAGCATCATCATCAACAACTAAAATCTTATGGTTTTCTTGCATGGGCTTAACCTCAATATATGTCTTATTTCAGTTTACTCATAAGTGAGCGCAAAAGAAGAACTATTTCATGAAAAGTGAGAGGTGAAATTGTTACTTTTTATGTAACAGATTCAAATTTTACGTATAAAATAAAGTATTAGGATAGATTTACATGTCATATTGGCTACTTAGTTAATAAAAATTATGAGCACGATAGATTAGTGAGTAAAATATGTTAGTCGGCTATAAACGTTCACAATGTAAAAAGGTTCTTGTCATCAACCGTAAAGGTGGTGCCGGAAAATCAACCTTTGCAATTGCAATGGCGTCTTTTTATGCCCATCAAAATATTAAAACCGAAATTATTGACCTTGACCCTCAAGGAACCAGTCATTTCTGGGGCAGTAAAACAGAGGGAGTGAGAACAACTAAGTTCTTACCCTCTTCTAATGTTCCTTTCTCTCTGGCTTTACGATTAGAGGCTGACACCAGAATTACGGTCATTGATTCTCCCTCTAACTTCAGCCAATTTGAAATGGAAAAATATATCTCGATGGTGGATAAAATCGTCTTTCCAGTTCAACCCTCACCGATTGATGTCCACTCTATGCTAGGGTTTATTAAAGACTTAATTAAATCGCCTGCTTTTAGAAACAATAAAGTTGAGTTGGCATTTGTTATTACTCGCTGCAAAGAAGATAAACAAGGCACTGAGTTTGTTCATAAAGTATTGCAACACATGAAGTACCCGCTATTAGGTACTATGTCTGAGAGTCAGGCGTATCAAAATATGTTTTCTGAAAAGAACAGTTTTTTGATTAACCATCCTGAATTAGATAAAGAACTTTGGCAGAAGATGAAACAATGGCTTAATGTCGATATGACGCCACCACAAACGCCAGCCCTAGAAACAAAAAAAGTGGCTGAGCCAAAGCCAACCACTTATCGTTCTTTACTTAAAAAACGCTATTAACACATTTGTTTGAATCTACAGTTAGATACCAAACTCAGCACGGTACGCTTTTACCGCTTCAAGTTGCTCTGCGTTACCGCCTTTTTCTTCTAAGAAAGAAATCAGGTCAGTTAAGCTTACGATTGAGATAATTGAACAGCCAAAATCACGTTCAACTTCTTGAATCGCAGATAACTCACCCTTGCCTTTTTCTTGGCGATCGATTGCCACAAGAACACCAGCAAGATCAGCACCGTTTGCTTGGATAATTTCCATTGATTCACGGATTGCAGTACCTGCTGTAATCACGTCATCCACTAACATGATACGACCTTCAAGTGCGCTACCCACTAGGTTGCCACCTTCACCGTGATCTTTTGCTTCTTTACGGTTAAAGCAGTATGGCTTGTCTGTATCATGGTGATCCGCTAACGCTACCGCTGTGGTTGTCGCGATTGGGATACCTTTATACGCTGGGCCGAATAATACATCGTAATCAATACCTGAATCTGCCAATGCTGCCGCGTAAAAACGACCTAGACGCGCTAGATCACGACCGGTATTAAATAAGCCAGCGTTGAAAAAATATGGGCTTGTGCGACCTGACTTTAAAGTAAACTCACCAAATTTTAGTACTTCTTTCTCAAGGGCAAATTCAATAAACTCACGCTGGTATGCTTTCATTTTCATTCTCTCTTTTTGGTTAATAATTTATAACTTTCAAATTGGTAAGAGCAGGTTTCAGGTCGCTACGCTTACAGGGTTCAGAGGTGAATGTTGTTATCATAGCGACAAAGAATAGTTCTCCCCCTTTTATTACTATTACTATGAGATCAACATAGTTAATACAAGGGGGAGTTAGAGGGGGTTGGTTATGCTGTTTTTACGTTATTCAGATAAACCGAACTTCATCATTTACAACCCCTCCTAGCCTCCCCTTATATTGGCATTGAAAACCAAGTCACATTTGCGAACAAGGGGAGGAACAGTATTGTGAACACAGCAATAACAACGATCGCCCCTGAACTCTGCAAGGGAGCTTGCGACCGATCTGAACTCAGCTCTTAAAACACATAAAAAAATAGCCCCTGAATCAGGAGCTATAAAAATCAATTATTCGGCCAACGCCGCTTTCTGCTTCTCAATGATATCATTGATGCCCTGTTGCGCCAGAGCCAGCATGTCTAACAACTCTTGATGAGAGAACGGCGCTTCTTCTGCCGTGCCCTGCACTTCAATCATCTTACCGTCTTCCATCATTACGACGTTCATATCGGTATCAGCGGCTGAGTCTTCTAAATACTCAAGGTCACAAATCGCTTCGCCGTTGTAGATACCAACAGAAACTGCAGCAACATGGCCTTTCATAGGGTTCGTCTTTAACTTGCCCGATGCAATCATGTGATTGATAGCGTCTGCTAATGCAACACTTGCGCCAGTGATAGAAGCAGTACGTGTACCGCCATCCGCTTGGATAACATCACAATCGACCGTGATCATTTGCTCACCTAATGCTTCTAGGTCAACAGCAGCACGAAGGCTACGAGCGATCAGACGTTGGATTTCCATCGTACGACCACCTTGCTTGCCACTTGCCGCTTCACGACGGTTACGAGTGTGCGTCGCGCGAGGTAACATGCCGTATTCAGCCGTTACCCAACCTTTACCTTTGCCTTTTAACCAGCGAGGAACATTTTCTTCAACACTTGCAGTACAAATTACTTTTGTATTACCAAATTCAACTAATACAGAACCTTCTGCGTGTGCAGTAAAGTTACGAGTAAGAGTAATTGGACGGACTTGCTGAGCTGTTCTTCCGCTAGGACGCATGGCAGATACCTTAATTATGACAAATTGTCGGCGATTATACCGAACTCCCATAATAAAGCATAGCGCCGTTTCTTTCATCGACTCTACTTACTTCCTAAAGCGCTTATCTGCTATAGTATGCCCAATATTTTATTCATCATCCTTCCTATTGATGATTTGAGGACGCTTACATGATCTACAGTATGACAGCTTACGCACGCCGTGAAGTAAAAGGCGATTGGGGAACGGCTGTGTGGGAAATCCGCTCAGTAAACCAACGCTATTTAGAAACGTATTTCCGCATGCCAGAACAATTCCGTGGTTTAGAACCTGTATTACGTGAGCGTTTTCGTAAGCGTCTTGCTCGCGGTAAAGTGGAATGTCACTTACGTTTTGAAGCAAACAACGCAGCAAATAGCGAATTAAGAATCAATGAAGACCTTGCTCGCCAAGTAATTAAAGCGGCACAGTGGGTAAAAACTGAATCTGGCGAAGGCGGTATTAACCCTTTCCAAGTTCTTCAATGGCAAGGTGTGATGGAAGCGCCTGAACAAGATTTCGACTCTATCAATAAAGAATTATTGGCGGAATTTGAACTGGCTGTGAATGATTTTGTTGAAGCACGTGCGAGCGAAGGCGAAAACATGAAAGCACTGATCGTTCAGCGTTTAGATGCGATCACAGAAGAAGCAGCAAAAGTTCGCGCTCGTATGCCTGAGATTCTAGAATGGCAACGTAACCGTCTGCTAACTAAATTTGAAGATGCGAAAATTGAATTAGATTCTTCTCGTGTTGAACAAGAGCTTATTCTTCTTGCTCAAAAATCTGACGTAGCTGAAGAATTAGACCGTTTAGATTCACACGTAAAAGAAACCACTAATGTAATGAAAAAAGGCGGCGCTTGTGGCCGTAAACTTGATTTCATGATGCAAGAATTTAACCGTGAAGCGAATACGCTAGCGTCTAAATCTATTAGCACAGACATCACAGCATCGGGTGTTGAGTTAAAAGTACTTATCGAACAAATGCGCGAGCAAATTCAGAATATAGAATAATCAGTTCTGATCATCGCTTACATCGAGTAGGGTGAGGCTTTTGCCTCATCCCTCTCACAGAACCGTACGTACGGACCTCGTATACGGCTCCTGCAATTTACTATTTCTTAATAAAAAGAAGCGAGTACACCTGTTTTAACTTCGTCTATTGAATACAAGCCTAGATTTTTGAACCACTGATTAGGCATCGCATAGCTTGCTAACGGACTCGCACTGTTTCGCCATGAGTCCATTTTTATGGACTTAAATGGCGGTTTGTACTTTAGTTGCTTAAGACGACGATGCAATCTGCACCGCTTCTTCCACAAACTCATTTGTACCGCTCGCAATCTCCGCCTTATCCAAGCCGCAAGGCTTTTCAGTGTGCTCGTAATATTGGCTATTTTGAAGTAGTTTACAAACCCTCTGAGCACTGGATTCAGTTGCTTTAGCACTCTCGCTAAATTCAATCCTCCATTACGCTTGGTGAGTTGTCTTACTTTCGCTTTTAATGTTTTGAGCTTCTTTTCTTGAATTGCCGTGTAATTTGTAAAAATTTCCACTCCCAAGAATTTAATACCTGTATCGCTATGTGCTATATGGGTTTTCCGCTCATTCACTTTAAGTTTTAGCGTTACTTCTAAAATATGGCTAGCTACTTTTAATGCATTCTCTGCACCCTTTTTCGAGGTGCAGAATATCAAAATGTCATCCGCGTATCGCACTATTCGATGCTTACGCCTCATCATTTCTTGATCGAATTCATCTAAGTAGATATTAGCAAGTAGTGGACTAATCACCCCACCTTGTGGACTGCCTATTACACTATTCTGCCAGTTTTCACCAACCATGACTCCACTTTTTAGAAATTGACGGATCAAGCCTAAGATACTGCCATCCACGATGCGCTTTCGCACGAACTTGATTATCAGATCGTGGTCAAGCATGTCAAAGCATTTAGACAGATCCATATCAACAACATGCCGCTTATTATATTTACGTATAAAGAGTGTAGCTTTGCTGATGGCTTGATGACAGCTTCGCCCAACCCGATATCCATAACTGGATGGATGAAAGTTTGGGTCAAATATGGGAGTCATTATATTCGTTAAACATTGTTGAACAATTCGGTCTCGAACTGTGGGGATCCCCAATAACCTGATACCGCCATCGTCTTTGGCGATCTCAACTCGTTTTACGGGCCGCGCTTGATAGCGCTTTTCTTGTAGTTCAAGTAATAGTTTTCTGAGCTCTACTTCCAAATTTTGTGTGAAATCATCGATACGCTGCCCGTCAATACCAGCTGCGCCTCCATTCTTTCTCACTTGTTTGTATGCCACGTAAAGCGCTTGCAGTGATAGCATGCGCCCGTAAAGGCTATAGTGTACTCTCAAATTATTATCTCACATCACCTGCTGCTGACTTTATTTATGTTGGTTAGGTTTATTTCGTTGTCGCGTTAAGTTTTCTAGCAAGGCTACGCCCTTTTATTCGCAATATGCTTAACCGCCTCTATGCCTCTAGTAAAGAGAAACACTTACTCCCCGTGCCCAGTTCTATTCACAGCTTTAGTATCACCCTTAGCCATTAAAATAGAGACTTTACCTTATTTGGTAATTCGTGAACCCATCATAAATTACGTCACTTTAAGGTAATTTATAAATCACTTCCCCCCTTCGCAATCAATAAGTGCTTTTGGCTCAAATTGACTCTATCAGATATATTACTGATAGTCGGCTTGGTTTTGTCCTCCACACCATCACTGGCTTTCACAGGCCTAGCCTTACTCACTACTACGGGTTCATCTGCCACCTCACATCGGCATTAGATCTTGAGTTTCTTCTTGAATCTAAGCCACTTACTGACAATTAAGTTTAGATGCCAGGCTTCCCCAGTTATTGCACTGACTCCCTGTTAGATATGCCACCCTCAAGCACAGAATTGGTCTGACTAAGTATTGGGCTTCGCGCTATTTTGGACGCTTACCCACCAATCCCGCCGAAACAGGTTACGGTTAGTTGTGTACATCTAACTTCCTATGGCTTCCTTCAGACCCCACCGTTGGCCAGTGACGCCCTTGCCATTCAGATTGTCTTCCCCTTAGTCGGGGTGACTCTGCTATCTTGCAAGCAGACGGGTTTGCCAGCTTTGCTGGGCAAACAAAAAAGGCCGCATCAGTGCGGCCTTTTTTGTATGCAAATTAATGATTGCACATACGGTCAGGGTTTGCTGTTAAACCCGCACCAACTTCTACGATCTTTCTTTTAGATAAAAGAAACTCAAGTAATTCGTTTAAGCTTAAATCTTGCTGACTGCAAGTATGAAAACACACATCACTACCAAACTCTGTTTCTATCTTCTCTTCTAGGGCTAAACGAGAAAGAGGCTCAGGAACGTCCAATAAGAGATTTAGAACGACATGACCATGGATATCTTGTTTCATACTTTATTCTTCTTTAAAAAACGAAGTTGATAGCATAACAAAAGAATTACCCTCCCTTTATGATCAATCTCATTCATTTAAACACTTCATATAAGCCTCAGAATAAGAGCTAATTAATCACTCTAATAGTACCAACTTAGCAAAAGTACAAGTAGTTAAACAATTGCTGCTTTATCAAACAGCAACACAAAGAAAGATAATAAAAATAAATACATTAAAAAACAATAAGATAAAAACCTTAAATATTAATTTTATAAAAATAATGTCATTAAAGTTCACTTCTAAATATACTACTTAGATAAAAAAAATGACCTTATATGAGTTAATAATACAATTACTAGTAACAAAGAGATAAATATATAGTTTATGAAAAACAGAAAAGTAGAAGTCGAAGTCTATAGCAAGGTTAAAGCGCAAAATCACAAACAAACTATATGCTTAATTATTAAACCATAAAAAAGCCATATAAGCACATTAAAATCAATAGCTTATATTTATTTAACACAAAAAACACAGAATAAACCACAATACCAACAGACAAAAACACACCTTAACCAACAAGCAGACTGCTACTTTTGTCATAGAAAAGTTATTTTTTTAAGCTTTTGAGCATTACACACTTGATCAACAACCAAAAACGATGTTATTCTATTTATCAAGCAATGATTGAAGACATTAAAGGAGCATAGTAATGATTACTTCATCGCAAAAACAAGGACTTATGATGATCGCAGTAGTTGTTGGACTAATGACTCTGCCAATGATGTACTAATATACATTCAAATAAGTTTCTATAAAAAAACGGACGCATTTGCGTCCGTTTTTTTATATTTAAAATTTAAGTCTAAAATAAATTTACAATGTTATCCCAATGAATCAAATAGATAGCAACAGATATCAAAGTTGAAATCAAAACAATCCCTCCAACCAGTTTCCATAAAAAACGGCTTGCTCTTGGTGTTAAAATATCGTTCATTTCATTGCATGTTGCTTTGAAACTCGATTTATCTTCCAACCTATACCCTTCTTCATGCACTACCTTATTCCTCATAGTTGCAATAAAGCGTAATGTCCCGATCACTCCATGCGGTAAACGCTCCTCACAACTGGTGATAAGTTGATGAAGTCCTTTTCCTTCTGCGTGATAATGTGTCTTTAATAAAGATTCAATTTTTCGACTTTGTTTTACAACAAGATCAATATCAGACATATCACTCTCCTAATCTTTTTCTGAATGTCTCTTTTCTACTTTATACCACTCTCGCATCGATTTCTCTTACTGATCCTTAAGATTGCTTTAAGTTTCTAGATAAAAGGATAGGAGATAATGAGTCAATAGTATTCGAGCCAGATCCCAGTTCACACTTGATTTTTTTGATCTCAAAACAATATCGATAAAATAATCTGAAAACCCGCACAAACTGAACAAATACTCCTTATCTATCGATAAAGAAAAGTTAGAATGATGAGCAATAAAAGACGAGGACTTTTTAGCGTTATCCCTCACTCTCAACCCACTACGTACATACTCGCAAGTTTAAGGAAAATCATGCCAGTTACTTATATTATTCTTTTGCTCGTATTTATTTTGGTTGCTGCGATATTATTCCAGCGCTTTCAAACTAAATTTATTTTGGGTGATAACGCTCCCGAGATGAAAGCAGAGGTAACGATTCTAGATAAGCAAATAGTCGAAATCCCAGATACACAACCCGGAGAAGAAAACCAAGAGTTTTGGATATTCGTACAAAAAGGTAAATTCGGACCAAAAAGAGAATTTGAAATCGGCGTTCATTATTTTCATGCTTTAAATCCTGGAGATAAAGGTATAATGACCTATCAAGGGCGAAAATTTCATCACTTTGCTTTAAAGCGAGATTAACTCTAGGAAATTCACTATGACCAACGCAATGCTTTCTGCTATTCCATTAACCTCCCTTTCTGGTGTTGGAGCCAAAGTAGCAGAGAAGCTCGAAAAAATTGGGTTGGTCACTATTCAAGATCTCCTTTTCCACCTTCCTCTTCGTTATGAAGACAGAACTCGTGTTTATCCAATGGCACGAGTTCATTCTGGTTTATTTGCTGCCGTTCAAGGTAAAGTGATGTCCTGCGATATGCAATTTGGTAAACGGAAAATGCTGTTAGTCAAAATAAGCGACGGCAACGGAACCATTACCTTACGCTTTTTTAATTTTAATGCTGGAATGAAAAATAGTTTCAGCGAAGGAAAAGTGGTTCATGCCTATGGTGAAATTAAACGTGGCGGAAATGGCTTAGAGATCGTTCATCCCGAATATCAATTCCACACCCCTTCTAAATCTTTAGATATAGAAGCCACGTTAACACCAGTCTATCCAACCACAGATGGTTTACGTCAAAACACGCTACGTAGTTTGACCGACCAAGCATTGGAATTACTAGATAAAGCTGCCGTTACTGAGTTATTACCTCAAGGTTTGTACAACAACCAAATTACACTCAACCAAGCTTTGCATATTATTCATCGCCCAGATCCTTCAATTAACCTTGATGCATTTGATGAAGGAAAACACCCTGCACAACAACGTTTAATTATGGAAGAGTTATTGGCTCAAAACCTTTCGATGCTTTCAGTTCGTAGTAAAGGCCAACAAGAAAATGCCTTACCATTAGCAACAGTGGCAGATTTAAAACACAAACTATTAGCTCAATTACCTTTTACTCCAACAGGAGCTCAACAACGTGTTGTAGCGGAAATAGAGCAAGACTTAGCAAAACCACACCCAATGATGCGATTGGTTCAGGGAGATGTTGGTTCAGGTAAAACCTTAGTTGCCGCACTAGCAGCCGTACAAGCGATTGAACATGGCTATCAAGTCGTCTTAATGGCACCCACAGAATTATTAGCAGAGCAGCACGCAGTAAACTTTGGTAATTGGTTTGAAAGCATGGGCATTCCCGTTGGCTGGTTAGCTGGCAAACTGACAGGTAAAGCAAAAGAAAAAGAATTGGCTCGCATTGCCAATGGTGAAGCGAAAATGATAGTGGGCACTCACGCACTCTTTCAACAGCACGTTGAGTTTCATCATCTTGCTTTAGTCATTATTGATGAACAACATCGCTTTGGGGTAGATCAACGCTTAGAGCTACGAGAGAAAGGCGAGAAAGATGGCGCTTACCCACATCAATTAATCATGACTGCAACCCCTATTCCAAGAACCTTAGCAATGACAGCCTATGCTGACCTAGAAACTTCCGTTATTGATGAACTTCCACCAGGACGAACGCCAATTAAAACCATCGCTTTACCAGACACAAGACGCGATGAAATCGTCAATAAAGTCAGAAATGCCTGTATGAACGATGGGCGACAAGCGTACTGGGTTTGTACTCTAATCGATGATTCTGAAGTTCTTGAAGCACAAGCGGCTTCAGATACTGCTGACGCATTACGCTTACAGCTGCCTGAGTTGAATATTGGTTTAGTTCATGGTCGAATGAAATCAAAAGAAAAACAGCAAATCATGCAAGAATTTAAAGAAGGAAAGCTTCACTTGTTAGTGGCTACTACGGTTATTGAAGTGGGCGTTGACGTACCAAATTCTAGCTTAATGATCATAGAGAATCCTGAACGTTTAGGTTTAGCACAATTACACCAATTACGTGGCCGAGTGGGCCGAGGCTCAGTTGCAAGCCATTGTGTTTTGTTATATCACTCCCCATTATCGAAAACAGCTCAAAAGCGCTTAAGCGTTCTGCGCGAAAGTAACGATGGTTTTGTAATTGCTCAAAGAGATTTAGAAATCCGAGGACCGGGAGAATTACTGGGAACAAAACAGACAGGACTGGCTGATTTTAAAATTGCAGATTTAGTGCGCGACCAACATTTAATTCCTGAAGTGCAACGTATCGCTCGTCACTTACACGATAATTACCCTAGTAATGCCAAAGCCATAATTTTACGTTGGTTAGGAGAACGAGATATTTACTCCAATGCGTAAGTAAAAGAGTATTATCTAAATAGCAGAGACATCGAGTAGGGTGAGGCTTTTGCCTCATCCCTCTCACAGAACCGTACGTACGGACCTCGTATACGGCTCCTGCAATTTACTATTTCTTAATAAAAAGAAGCGAGTACACCTGTTTTAACTTCGTCTATTGAATACAAGCCTAGATTTTTGAACCACTGATTAGGCATCGCATAGCTTGCTAACGGACTCGCACTGTTTCGCCATGAGTCCATTTTTATGGACTTAAATGGCGGTTTGTACTTTAGTTGCTTAAGACGACGATGCAATCTGCACGGCTTCTTCCACAAACTCATTTGTACCGCTCGCAATCTCCGCCTTATCCAAGCCGCAAGGCTTTTCAGTGTGCTCGTAATATTGGCTATTTTGAAGTAGTTTACAAACTGGATTCAGTTACTTTAGCACTCTCGCTAAATTCAATCCTCCATTACGCTTGGTGAGTTGTCTTACTTTCGCTTTTAATGTTTTGAGCTTCTTTTCTTGAATTGCCGTGTAATTTGTAAAAATTTCCACTCCCAAGAATTTAATACCTGTATCGCTATGTGCTATATGGGTTTTCCGCTCATTCACTTTAAGTTTTAGCGTTACTTCTAAAATATGGCTAGCTACTTTTAATGCATTCTCTGCACCCTTTTTCGAGGTGCAGAATATCAAAATGTCATCCGCGTATCGCACTATTCGATGCTTACGCCTCATCATTTCTTGATCGAATTCATCTAAGTAGATATTAGCAAGTAGTGGACTAATCACCCCACCTTGTGGACTGCCTATTACACTATTCTGCCAGTTTTCACCAACCATGACTCCACTTTTTAGAAATTGACGGAGCAAGCCTAAGATACTGCCATCCACGATGCGCTTTCGCACGAACTTGATTATCAGATCGTGGTCAAGCATGTCAAAGCATTTAGACAGATCCATATCAACAACATGCCGCTTATTATATTTACGTATAAAGAGTGTAGCTTTGCTGATGGCTTGATGACAGCTTCGCCCAACCCGATATCCATAACTGGATGGATGAAAGTTTGGGTCAAATATGGGAGTCATTATATTCGTTAAACATTGTTGAACAATTCGGTCTCGAACTGTGGGGATCCCCAATAACCTGATACCGCCATCGTCTTTGGCGATCTCAACTCGTTTTACGGGCCGCGCTTGATAGCGCTTTTCTTGTAGTTCAAGTAATAGTTTTCTGAGCTCTACTTCCAAATTTTGTGTGAAATCATCGATACGCTGCCCGTCAATACCAGCTGCGCCTCCATTCTTTCTCACTTGTTTGTATGCCACGTAAAGCGCTTGCAGTGATAGCATGCGCCCGTAAAGGCTATAGTGTACTCTCAAATTATTATCTCACATCACCTGCTGCTGACTTTATTTATGTTGGTTAGGTTTATTTCGTTGTCGCGTTAAGTTTTCTAGCAAGGCTACGCCCTTTTATTCGCAATATGCTTAACCGCCTCTATGCCTCTAGTAAAGAGAAACACTTACTCCCCGTGCCCAGTTCTATTCACAGCTTTAGTATCACCCTTAGCCATTAAAATAGAGACTTTACCTTATTTGGTAATTCGTGAACCCATCATAAATTACGTCACTTTAAGGTAATTTATAAATCACTTCCCCCCTTCGCAATCAATAAGTGCTTTTGGCTCAAATTGACTCTATCAGATATATTACTGATAGTCGGCTTGGTTTTGTCCTCCACACCATCACTGGCTTTCACAGGCCTAGCCTTACTCACTACTACGGGTTCATCTGCCACCTCACATCGGCATTAGATCTTGAGTTTCTTCTTGAATCTAAGCCACTTACTGACAATTAAGTTTAGATGCCAGGCTTCCCCAGTTATTGCACTGACTCCCTGTTAGATATGCCACCCTCAAGCACAGAATTGGTCTGACTAAGTATTGGGCTTCGCGCTATTTTGGACGCTTACCCACCAATCCCGCCGAAACAGGTTACGGTTAGTTGTGTACATCTAACTTCCTATGGCTTCCTTCAGACCTCACCGTTAGCCAGTGACGCCCTTGCCATTCAGATTGTCTTCCCCTTAGTCGGGGTGACTCTGCTATCTTGCAAGCAGACGGGTTTGCCAGCTTTGCTGGGCAAACAAAAAAGGTGAGTACACACTCACCTTTTTAATGCATTGATTTAATTAGACTCTTAGTAGTAAGAGTGCTCACCACGATCATGCTCGGTTAAATCTTTAACGGCTGTCAGCTCACCTTCAAATTGAACTAGTAGTTCTTTTTCGATGCCTTCTTTTAAAGTCACATCTACCATTGAACAACCATTACAACCACCACCAAACTGAACAATCGCAATGCCTGCTTCAGTGATTTCCATCAGGCTAACATGACCACCATGGCCAGCAAGCTGTGGGTTAACTTGAGTTTGAATTGCGTATTCAACACGCTCAAACAAAGGTGCATCATCATTTACTTTACGCATTTTTGCGTTTGGCGCTTTCAATGTTAATTGAGAACCCATTTTATCAGTAACATAATCGATGTCAGCATCTTCAAGGAAAGGTAAGCTTAACTCATCAACATACGCTGATAATTTTTCAAATTTCAGCTCAGTGTCATTTGCTTCGATTGCTTCTGGTGGACAGTAAGATACGCCACACTCTGCGTTTTGCGTACCTGGATTAACCACGAATACACGAATGTTTGTCCCTTCTGGCTGTTGCGCTAGAAGTTTTGCAAAATGCTCTTGGGCACTTTCAGTAATATTGATTGAAGACACAAGTAATACCCGACTAAATTAGTATGATTAAGGATTGTACTCTGAAAAAGGAATATTTTCGAGTAGCGTTCTCAAATTATAGCAATCTTAATGATCAATTTATCAAGATTAGATCGATTATTTACACGTAAGAATTTTATTCCATGGTAAATTTTCATCACCTAATACGATAAAATTTGGATTCTCTAAAGACTCTCTTTCGTTATAAGAAAGAGGCTCAAGCTCAGTTGATAATATACGTCCCCCCGCTTCTTGAACAATGCATTGTGTTGCTGCTGTATCCCACTCACCCGTAGGGCCTAAACGTAAATAGCAATCTACTGCACCTTCTGCCACAAGACACGCTTTTAATGCCGCAGAACCTAAAGGAACTAAATCGTAATTCCATTCTGGACTCATACAACGCGTAATATTGTTAATGTTTTGACGACGACTGATAGCAATTGCGATTGGCTGCTTTTCTTCTTCATGCTTTAAAGTGCTAATACGGATACTTTCATCCATATCTGGAATTTTCCACGCACCCTTGCCTTCATAAGCATAATAAGTCACACCTGAAACGGGACCATAAACAACACCCATTACTGGGCGGTTATTTTCCACTAACGCAATGATCGTCGCAAAATCACCACTACGAGCGATAAATTCTTGCGTACCATCTAATGGGTCGACTAACCAATAACGATCCCACTGAGCACGCTGCTCTAATGCGATATCCGCATCTTCTTCTGACAAGATTGGAATATCTGGCGTCAGTTGAGATAGCTTTTCCATTATTAATTTATGAGCGGCTAAATCTGCACTAGTCACCGGAGTATCATCCGATTTAGTAAATTCTTCAAAATCACCTTTCTCATAAATATCGAAAATAAGCTGGCCAGACGCTCGTGCAATATTGATCACCTCAGGAAGCAGATGAGAAAGTGTAGAATCCATCAATATCACTCCTTTGCTAAAAATTGTTGAGCAAGCAATAACGCACTAATGCTTCTCGCTTCTGAAAAATCAAGATGATGCAATAGCTCTGACGCTTGCGCCAAAGGCCAACGAACAATATCTAACGGCTCAGGCTCATCACCCTCAAGTTGTTCAGGATATAAACCTTGAGCGACAAATAACGTCATCTTACTTGAGAAATAAGACGGCGCTAACACCAACTCTTTTAATGGTGCTAATGTTTCAGCACCAAATCCAATTTCTTCTTTTAACTCTCGGTTTGCGGCTTCTGATGGTGTTTCGCCTGGGTCAATGAGTCCTTTAGGAAAGCCTAACTCATAGCTTTCTGTACCCACGGCATACTCCCGAACTAATAATAGATCCCCCTGCTCGGTCACAGGAACCATCATCACAGCATGACGTCCACTCGGTTTCATTCTTTCGTAGGTTCGTTCAACCCCATTAGAAAAACGTAAATCTACCGATTCAATACAAAACAACTTTGATTGTGCTTCAACGCGTTTATCTAAAATTGTCGGCAATTGTTTTTTAGCCATTGTATTTCCTTACAAACGTCCTGAATAAGTTACTTTATATTGCCCTTTTGAATCCGGCTTGCCTAGCCATTTCAGCTGACTTCTTAAGCTGGAAGGGAAGTTTGCCTCAGGTTTGAACCATCCATTCACTTGATAAGAACGGTTAGAGCTCAATACCACATTAAACTGGCTAGCGACATCTTCTGATGATTGTTTGCTAATCAATGTAACTTTGTTATCAACACAAGTCACTTCTGCTATTGCCGTTTTAGGGTCAATATTACCCAACGGCGAAATAATTTTCCCGCCAGACCAAACCACTTCTCCACTTGCCTGCTTACACCAAGGCTGACCCTGTTGAAAAGACTTAACACTGATCTCTGCCTGACCCTGCAAAGAAACAGGCAATGCCATTGGTAATCGACTCATCACATTAGAGACAGGAAAAGAAACCACCATGTTCTCAGCGTAAGCTCCCATTGAAACACTATAACCAACAATACCTTTACCACGTAATTCCAATTCACTACCACGCCCAAAGCGCACAGAAAATACCGCATGCCCCTTTAAAATAGCAAATGGGTCAATCTGCCATTGAACTTGGCCATAGTTCACTCTTTGCCAAGAAAGAGAATCCACTTGTCCCTTCCAAGGTGTTCCTGATAATCCTGTTAACGATAAACCTCTTACTTTTGGTGCTTGCTCTACTACCCACTGAATCGGAATGTGTAATAAGGCACTAAAAGTAAAAAACGTAGAAAATACCGTCGCGATCAATAATTTAAATTTCATAATGCCTCTCGACTTAATTGCAGACGGTTCACTTCCACCACACCTTCCGTATCGGTTTTATTTAAATCTAAAAACTGAACATTGATGCCTTGAGAGTCTCGTAAGTACGCTAACCAATTTACCAACTTATTAAATGGAAGTGGTTTAACCCATACTTGCATTTGCTCGCCACGAGGTTGCATACGGATCAATTCAATCTTAAATTGACGAGTACTGCTTGGTATTACCTGATTCATTGGTCGAATTGCCGTTTGAGAGGTTGATGACGCCCCCCCTCTTAATGTCACAATCACATCGGCTTTCTTTTGTACCCACGTTAATAAACTTCTCTCACTATTGATTCGGTTTTGAGCAATTTCAGCGCGATCATTTAACGGCTTAATTCCACCCCAATACAATGCAGCAATCACTAACGCTATACTGCCACCACCAACCAAAACACGTTCACGTGGTGAGATACTTTGCCACCAGGTCATTAAGGCTTTCATTATTTTCTCCTAATAATAATCGCACCAAACACTTGGCCTTGATTTTTATTTAATTGACCTTGCTCAACGTCAAACTTGGTATTTAACTCTGACGTTAATTGCTCAAAATATGGGAAATCGGATGCACTTGCTTGTAGGCGTAATTCATCGCGTTTTCCATCAAATTTTAAACTCTGCAACTTCACTTGAGGTACTTTTATTAAATATGGCGTCAACTCTGACATCCACGCTAATAAGTCATCTCCATCCGAACCACCTTGTAAACGTGATTCTTCATTTTTCATTTGGGATTTCAAATAGCTCATGGTTGGGATCTTACGTTTTCCTGGGAACACATCCCTAAAAATGCGTTCGCTTTCAGCACGCAATGCAAGACTATGTTGTTCCAATTTTTGTACTTCTGAAACGTGTTGAGCAACAAAGGCCACCATAACCAAACCAAACGCTAAAATCACTTTTTGCCAAATTCGCCAATGCTTTCGCCATGACGATTGAGGACGGTATTTACCACTAAGTAGATTTACTCTCGATGTTAAAACACCTTCTGCAAGCAGTTGCATCACCAACTCTGGTGTTTCTTGAACATACTTTGTGTTTTCAATTTCAACCAAGCAAGGTGAGTAACTATGAAGCGCATAACACGGCACATCATCCACCTCATCACTTTCCTCTTGTTCTTCTTCCTTATCTTCTTGAACAACAATGCCATCGGCGGTTTGAACGGCATGTTTCACTAAGCCATTCAGCAGCATTGACAGCCATTCAGGTTCAGCGATAGCACCTTGATATTCACCATAACGTAATAACCATTGTTGATTTAACTCAACCATAGCGACACCATCTTGATGAGAAGGTAATGACAATACATCTGGAATAAGTCGTTTAGTCTGAATTCCAGCATCCGCTAGTAGAGATATCCATCTTTCCATTTTTTGATGTTCAACAACCGCAACTTGAGCTGTCTTGCTGTCTTTTTTCAAAATCACAATATGTAAGTCATCTACATCTTGCGCTAAATCATCTTCAATAATAAAAGGTAGCATAGAAGGAAACTGTCGAGCAGCCCCTTCAGGGATAGAGACTTCACGCAATAAAATATCGCTACTTGGTAACAGCACCGATACACTGCGTTGAGCACTGTATTGAGTTAATGACTCTAAGGTTTCAGAAGAGCTTAACTCTCCTGATGCAATCACTTCTTTATTTTCTGGTGACCAGACTATCCATTGAATGGGATCTGACGACTGACTATTCAGCCTTATTATCAGATGTTCGCTCATTCATTCCTCCATATTGGCGACGGATAACGTTCACCACTTTTTTATCACTGCTATGCAATAAAGAACGCACACGTACGCGCGAATCTTCTACTAATACTTGAGCATCTAACTCAAAAAACTGACTATCTACGGATAAATAGGCTTTTGCTTCTTTCTTTGTTTTTTCATCAACTTGGCTAATCGCAGATTCTGCTAAAAAATCATCAACACTTGCCCAGCCATCAAAAGGACGATTCTCTAATACTTCTTGAGCGTCATTATCACTTAAATTCGGGGAAAATAACGCCACTAATATTTTTGCCTGCTCTGGTTGCATTGTATTCACATTCAAATACCAATTCGCACTTGGTATTGCACATACAAAAGGAGAGACGGCATTAAACACTTCTGCAGTCACGCCATTAATCGCTCTCAATTCACTAACATCAGCAATCCAGCCGTTCGGTGCTAAATACGCAGGCTTAAACGATTGGTAAGTACTGTCTTCAACTCCAGTCATTGAACGGACAATATCGTCTTCATCCATAAACTCCCAACTGGAGTCTGCAATCACTTCTGCTAAATAATTATCTACCTCTACAGACTCCAATAAATTAATCCAAACTTTGACCAAAAATGGACGTTGAGAAGGATCAGTCTGTGGTTCTATATTGCTTAATGCATTTAAATTGAAACAAGCTTGCTTATCTTTAACGCTGCCTAGTGCTTCACCATAATCAAGTGGATAAGTCGTTTCTTCTGTTGCCCACATTTGGCTTAGATTAATGGTGTCGCCATCTTTGTATGCTTCTTCTATTCCTGCTTTTGCTAACGCTTCAACACCAATAGAGTACCAATAGGCTTGCTGATGATTTATTTGGTTTTCAGCTCGGTGAAATTGAATAAATAACCGCTCTGTCATTTGAGCAGCAATTGTCGCCATAATAGCCAGCAACAATAAGACAACGATTAATGCGACGCCTTTCTGTTTCCTCTGCGTTTTAGTGTGTATTGTCATTACCCGCCACTCTTAGTGTCATCATCATTCTGACCACTTTGATCCAGTTTATAGCCAGAGGTAAGATAAATTCGTTCGACGTCTCCATAATCTTTAAATGTCACAATCACTTTAATGGCTTTTGGTAATTGATCTTTTATTTCCCATTTCTTCTGCCATTTCTTGCCATCATAAAATTCAAATTTCAGTTCATCAATGCCATCAATTAATGGCGTTACTACTGGTTTCTGACCCACTGGAGTATCTGGGTAGCGCCACCATAATCGTTCAAGTTTATTCTCAACAACTCGATATCCGACTTTAGTAATTTCACCACGAGGAAAGGCCTGCTGCGGATTTTTCCATCCCAAACGAACAAATAGAATGCCTTGAGATTCTGAATCCAATAAATATTCGCCAGCTAAAAGAAGTTTTCCATCGGCCTTTTCTCCGTTAATTCTGAATTGGCGAGCAACTATTTGTCGAAAATCATTATCTAAAAAAACTAAGCTGCGTTGTAACGCTTTAATGCGATTACTCTTTTCTAATGACTGTTCATTGCTACGCTGAACTTGATTTACCACTTGATAAGCAGAAAAGCTTAAAGTGGCAAACACAGAAATTGCGACCATCACTTCAATAAGGGTAAAGCCGCGCGACTTTTTATGAGTAGAATTACGGCGCAACATAGGTTCTTACCGTTAATAAGGATGATTTTTGATCTTTGGTTGTTGCGACAGACACATCGACCGACTTTAAAATATCAGACGTCGTTTTTACTGGGGCAATAGTCCAATACCATGTTTGACCTGCCAATTCTGTCTCCCCTTTTTTTATCGAGGTTGGCGGTTTATCTAACATCATTAATACCATTTGGTTATCAACTACCATAGAGGCAAATGTTTTTTCTTCTAAATAACTTAACGTATTAATGTGCTGCGTCACTGAGCGAAGCACACTCAGCGCTGCGGTAGCAAAGATAGCCAGAGCAACCAAAACCTCAAGCAGAGTCATGCCTTTATTTAATGATCGATTACTTGATGAAGAGTTACTCATCAATTTCTTCTCCAGGCTTAATTAAAGTGATCAATCCCGATTCATCTACGTTAATTGTCCATGTTTTATCATCTAAATTGCCGCGCTCATTACTCGGTAAAAAACGAACAATAAACGGGGTCATTTCTCCACTTGATAACACCATCACTTGAGGAGGTTTCGGTTTTTTCTTTTCTTCAACATCCGCGAACATTTCTTCATCAAACAAAGAGCCGGGTTCAAATAAACGATCATCATCAGCCCATGCAGAACCGCCAAGTTCCATTTCAAATCGAGTGTCGTCTTCCATCTTCACTTCGGTAAAAAAGCGACTTTTCTCAAGAGGCTGCCAGCCATCTGATTTCAATGTCATAAAGCGATATTCTTGTCGCTCTTGATTAAAATAGATGCCGTAATCCATCCCGTTGAGTAAAGCGTCTTCATTAAGAAGTTGTACTAATTGATAAAAACGTGAGGCTTGCTCTTCAAGTTGGTCATCGCTACTTTCAGGCAAACTCATGATAACCGCCATCGAACTCACCGACAGCAGCACCAATACCAACATAATTTCGATTAGGGTAAACCCAACCTCACGTTTTATTTTCATCATTGCTCTTATCTAGCTATAAGCTCATGACTTATTGAAAGTCTTGCATGTTCCAGTTACCAATATCTGCATTCGCACCTTCACCACCTTCTTGACCATCTGCACCTAAAGAGAAGATATCAATCGTGCCGTTATCACCAGGGCTTAAGTACTGGTATTCATTGC
Source organism: Aliivibrio thorii (assembly GCF_057368585.1). Classification (NCBI taxonomy): domain Bacteria; kingdom Pseudomonadati; phylum Pseudomonadota; class Gammaproteobacteria; order Vibrionales; family Vibrionaceae; genus Aliivibrio; species Aliivibrio thorii. Next base: position 2,934,387 of record NZ_CM170654.1, read on the forward strand.
CCCATGGATCATTTGGTAAACGACGAATGTAACCGTCAGCACGGTAATTACGAGGCTCAGGCGTTGCTGATGGCTTAGATACTAAGGCTTCTAACCCTTGATCTGTAGATGGGTACACACTGTTATCTAGCTTGTACATATCTAATGAGTTTTCTAGTGCCACGATATCAGTAATCGCTTTTTGTTGATCGGCCTTCTCTTTGTTACCCAGTAAGTTTGGAACAACTAAGCTCGCTAACACACCAAGAATAACGATAACAACCATAACTTCTAAAAGAGTAAAGCCGCCTTGTTTACGTTGAGCTGAATTGACTTGCATGGAATAACTCCTAACGTTAAAAATTCATATATAAAATAAAAGAAAAATAGATAGCAGTGAATGCTACCCAACCAAATTGTTTAATTCGATAATTGGCATCAAGGTCGCAACAACAATGAAGAGTACGATCCCTGCCATGAAGACAATAAGCAAGGGTTCAAAAATGCCTAATGCCATGTTCACTAATGATTCAAAATCTCGGTCTTGGTTATCAGCCGAACGTGTTAGCATTTGCTCTAACTCACCACTTTGCTCACCACTGGCAATCATATGCAGCATCATTGGTGGGAACAATTTGGTTTGCTCAAGCGAAATTCGCAAACTTGCCCCTTCACGAACATTATCCGCCGCTTCTAATACTTGTTGTTTAAAATACTTATTACTCATTACGTCTGCGGCGACTTTCATACCATCCAGTAATGGAATAGCACTTGAAGTACAGATCGATAATGTTCGCGCAAAACGAGAGGTATTTAAGCCACGAACCACTTTACCAATAACAGGTAACCGTAATATTTTTTTATCCCACGCTAAACGTAAGTGAGGCTTAGTAAGTAACCACTTCACTCCAACAATTAACACCACAACAGCGATAACAACCAACAACCCCCAGTGAACAACAAAATTACTGGCAGCCAATAATATTTCAGTCACGGTTGGAAGACCTTGCCCCATTTGCACAAACTGATCGACAATTTTCGGTACCACAGTAGCAAGCAAAAAGGAGATAACCGCTATCGCAATCAACGTCAGCATGATTGGATAAATCATCGCTTGCTGTAATTTACTGCGCATCTTCTGGCGATTCTCAGCGTAATCCGCTAACCGATTTAATACCGTATCTAAATGACCTGACTTTTCACCCGCTGCGACCATTGAGCAAAACAAATCATCAAACACATGAGGATATTCACCAAAACTTTCGGCTAATGGATACCCTTCAATCACTTTTGAACGAACACCCATCATCATGCTGCGAATGTGTGCTTTTTCACCTTGTTCTGCGACAGCTTTCAAGCACTCTTCTAATGGCATACCCGCCTGAACCAAGGTGGCTAGCTGGCGCGTAATTAACGATAAATCATTAACGCTAATGCCACGCTTAAAGCTTAAACCTTGAGAGGCGTTTTTCTGCTGCTTTGATTTAGTTTCAATAACCTCAACAGGAATAAGCCCTTGCTCTTTGAGGCGTTGACGAACTTGGCGACCATTGTCACCTTCCATTACGCCTTTTTTCTGTTTGCCATTTTTTTCGAGGGCTTTGTATTCAAATGCTGCCATTTACCCTTCCCGAGTGACTCGCATCACCTCTTCTAGCGTAGTGATACCTTGTTGAACTTTTAATAGCCCATCTTGCTGAATACCACGAGTGCTCTTACGAACTTCTTTTTCAATCTCTTGTTCGCCCACTTCTTTATGTATCAATTCTTGTACTTTTTCATTCACCACTAACAATTCATGAATACCAGTACGGCCGCGATAACCTTTACCATTACAATGCTCACAACCCGCTGGTTTATAAAGCACTAAATCATCAGAGGGTAATAAAGAAAAAAGTTTCTTCTGCTCGTCATCAGCTTGATAAGGCGTTTTACATTCCTTACATAAAGTACGAACTAGACGCTGAGCAAGAACACCCAATAAAGATGACGAAATTAAGAAAGGTTCGATTCCCATATCACGAAGACGAGTAATCGCACCAACAGCAGTATTAGTGTGAAGTGTCGACATAACTAAGTGACCAGTTAGAGAGGCTTGAACAGCAATTTCTGCGGTTTCTAAATCTCGGATTTCACCAATCATCACCACATCTGGATCTTGACGAAGAATGGCACGTAGCCCACGAGCAAATGTCATGTCTACTTTTGGGTTAACTTGTGTTTGTCCAATCCCATCAATATCAAATTCGATTGGGTCCTCAACCGTTAAGATGTTTGATTGAGTACTGTCTAATTCTCCTAACCCGGCATACAAAGTCGTTGATTTACCCGACCCCGTAGGACCAGTAACCAAAATAATACCGTGAGGTCGCTTAATAATATGCTGGAAGTTTTGATGGTTTTTTTCTTCCATTCCTAAGCTGTTTAAGTCTAGACGTGTTGCGTTCTTATCTAATAAACGCATTACAACTCGCTCACCATGAGAAGACGGCATGGTTGATACACGAACGTCTACCGCTCGACCACCAATTCGTAATGAAATACGACCATCTTGAGGAACACGTTTTTCTGCAATGTCTAACTTCGCCATTACTTTTACACGCGACACTAATAATGGCGCTAATTTACGGCTTGGGCTAAGAACATCACGTAATACACCATCAACTCGGAAACGAATCGATAGAACTTTCTCAAATGTCTCAATATGAATATCTGATGCCCCCTCTTTGATCGCTTCACCTAACATGGCGTTGATCAATTTAATGATTGGCGCATCATCTTCTGATTCTAGTAAATCGTCATTGTCTGGTAACTCTTCGGCTAATGAGAAGAAATCATCATTATCAGCCCCAATGTCTTCCATCAATTGCTGCGCTTCTGATGAGTTACGTTGATAGACTTGAGTAACTTTGGTATCGAACTCATCCTTGGTTAATTGAATTAATGAAAAACTCGCTTTGCATACTCGGCGGATCTCACACAATACAATTGGCGAGGGGGTTACTGCATAATACAAAACCCACCCTTCAGAACTTGCTTCAATAACAACGGAATGCCTTTTTGCAAATGAAAAAGGCAAACGTAAAACGGCAACAGGATCAGGAAATAGCATATCCGCCATTATTTATCCTTATTCTCATCATCAAGCTGATCAAAGAAAGCTTGGATCTCTGCAGGGTGCTGCACATCAGAACCAAACTTAGGCAAGATTGGAATGTTGGCATCATCCATTAACTTCAAGCCTTTCTCTGCGTTATACAACTGCTCTGCGCGAATATAGTTATATTTACGCTGGGTAATGCCATCAGCAGTCATGCCATCTCGAATAATAGTTGGCTTGATAAATACCATTAGGTTTTTCTTCTCAACCTGAGTACTGGTTGATTTAAATAAGTAACCTAATACTGGAATATCGCCTAAGAAAGGCACTTTTGATTCGCTTTCCATTGCACGTTCATCAATCAAGCCACCTAGCACCAACATTTGGCCATCTTGTACCATTACTGAGGTGTTTAGCTGACGTTTAGCAAAACGTACATCCACCGCACCATTAGCGCCCAATACGTTCGATACTTCTTGCTCGATATCTAAACGAACAGAATCACCTTCATTGATTTGTGGAACAACTTTAAGTTTGATACCCACTTCTTTACGATCAACCGTTTGGAATGGGTTTTCATTATTTGAACCCGATGTAGAGCCAGTTAATACCGGAACCTCCTCGCCCACAATGAATGAAGCCTCACCATTATCCATAACGGTAATACTTGGAGAAGACAGAATGTTGGAGTTTGAATCAGTAGACACAGCAGTAATCAACGCAGCCCAATCACCCATCATTACACTAACCGCCGCACCTTGAACGCCGCCAAGTGCCGAAGTTAATGCTGAATAATCACCTTTTTGCGTTGTCTCTTCATAGTATTTTATCGCTCCGGTATCGCTATCCCTAATCGGTTTTTTTTCAACGGTATCTTTCGCTTCTTCCAAACCAATCATGGTGGCACCAATAGATGCGCCTGTATTGCTGTATTGGATCATCGCACCGGTTTCTAAGTTGCCCCATTGCACACCAAGATTAATGCCATCACCTTCAGCAAGTTCAACGATTAGCGCTTCAATCAATACTTGAGCACGACGAATATCTAACTGAGCAATAACATCTTTTACTGCACGCATTACATCTGGCGGCGCGGTAATAACTAAGGCATTGGTGTCAGCATGAGCAGAGATCATCACATCACTGCGGTTACTTGAACTTCCTTTTTGAGAACCACTTTTATCTGCGGTTAAATTATCAGAAACCCCTTTTAATACATCAACCAAATCTTCTGCTTTGGCGTAACGTAAATAGACAACTTGGTTGTTGCCCTTCGTCGCCATTTCAACATCAAGTTGCTTAATGAGTTTTTTAAGGCGATTACGTACCTTTGGGTCACCCGAAATAAGGATCGAGTTGGTACGCTCATCAGCAACCAATTTAGGTTGTAGAAACGCTGGGGTATTTTTAGCGTCAGTGGTCTTATTTAGCGCATCAACAATTCGCACCATTTCAGCGGCTGAAGCATTTTGTAAATCAACCACTTCAACTTCTTTATCACCCGCTTGGTCAACACGCTCAATAATTTCAGCCAGACGATTAACAACAGCAGCACGACCAGTAATCATAATGATATTTGCAGGATCATAGTGAACAACGTTCCCCGCGCCTGCATTATCATTAAGTTGACGTAATAAAGGAGAAAGTTCACGAACCGACACATTACGAACCGCAATAACACGCGTAATTACCGCGTCTCCGGTTATTTTGTCTTTTGCACCAAGAACAGGAACCGCCGATGTTTTTGCGTCTTTATCTTTAATTACCTTTAAAATGCCATTGTCCATTTCAACAACAGCATAGCCGTACACTTCTAACACGCTAAGGAAGAACTGATAATATTGCTCTTCGTTTAAAAGATCGTAACTACGAACATCCACTTTTCCCCGTACCGACGGATCAACAATAATGGTCTTTTCTAGATTTCGACCAACAATGTTGATGAACTCTTGAATATCAGTTCCCTTAAAGCTGGCACTAAAGTCATTTGCGATAGCCGATGTCCACATCATGCTACCCGCAAGTAATAAGGCTCCCTTGCCCATCCACTTTTTCACAATACACCCTTATTCATTTTTTCATCTACCAGTTATAAACCGATAAAGATGTCATGTAGTTGTCCGTCACGTTGAACGGTTAAATTAAGCTCTGTCATTTCTGACATATTTTTCCACAATGCACTCATTGCAGCAGGATCGGTTAAATCAATCCCGTTTAAACTTCTTGCGATATCACCCGGCTTCAGACCCACCGAATCAAATAATTTTCTATCTTTACCTGGATTAACTCGGTAGCCTTCAATTTTCCCATTATTACTCACTTGAGAAAGGCGAATATATTTCAAGATTGATTGAGGATTTTTCGCCATCTCTTGACGAATTGTATCTAATTCATCTTGATCTGAATTCTGACGATTATTCCCTAATACCGTACCAGAACTACCAGTACGATTTTGTTCTACCGAAATTTTGGTGTACTCAACACCCTCAAGCATCAATGTTTCATCACGTCCATTATTTGAAATAATAATACGATCGGCACTAATCGCTTTTACTGTTGCTCTTGTTCCATCAATCGTTTCATCAATACCGTACGTATTTTGTTTACCTCGATTCGCGATAACAGCTAAACTCAATTTTGAATTAGAGCTCGCTACCACACCAGATAAAGTCAAGCTCAGTTTGGTTTTAGGTGCGTCTTTTACTTCAACAACCTTTAGCTGCTCTACTGTTTTTTCAGGATTAAACTGCCCAAAAACTTGGCCGTTTAATAAACCAGACAAAGAATCATCATTGCTTTTCTTTGGTGACCCGTTAATAGCGACCGCTTTCGGTGTCCATTGAGAAACCGATGTCTGTGGGGCTAATATTGACCAAAAAAGAGAACCACAGATCCACGCAAAGCAAGCCACTAACATAACCGTTAAGCCTTTTGAAATTGCAGATTGATATGTTGACCAATATTGAGAAACTTTTTCGATTTTCATATTAGCTATCATGTAGGTACTGATCTTCCTTTTCTGTCTCACAGAGCAATTAAATATCTGATGTATTTATGAATTATAAAATAACCCGGCATAATTTCCGCAAATGATGCCGATTTCTTAAATTCCTCGCAGCCATATCACGTAATTTAAGCAGATGACCTTGTATTAGAGCATTATTTCTCATTAATGACTCTAGTTGCTTATCAATTTTGATTAATTCACCTCAAAAGATTGAAAAAAATTTTACTAACACCATCTTAATAAGCAGAGATAAGACATTAGGTACCCATAATGAGTTCAAAATCCAATACTAGCGATGGTATCAGGCTCGACAAATGGCTCTGGGCGGCTCGTTTTTACAAGACTCGTTCTATTGCTCGTAATATGGTTGATGGCGGGAAAGTTCATTATAATGGACAACGTGCAAAACCAAGTAAATTAGTTGAAGTAGGCGCTGAGGTAAAACTTCGCCAAGGCAATAACGAAGAAATCGTCGTGATCATTGAGATCCTATCCGATCAACGCCGTGGCGCTCCTGTTGCACAAACTCTTTACAAAGAAACACAAAATAGTATTGAGCACCGTGAAGAAAACGCGAAATTACGCAAGCTCAATTCACTTGGTAGCCCGCACCCAGATAAACGTCCTGATAAGAAGCAGCGACGTGATATTATGAAGTTTAAACAGCAATAGACTTGTCTTTCTGTTTCATCCCTTATTTATACCGGTTGTCTTCGCTATACTATAAGTAACGACAACCCCTCTAATACAATTGCTGGAGTATTTCATGGCAAATAACACACTGCATCGCTACCTATTTGAAGATTTATCAGTTCGTGGTGAATTGGTTCAACTAGATGATGCTTACCAACAAATTATTTCTAGCAAGGAATACCCAAAAGCAGTTCAGAATTTATTGGGTGAGCTATTAGTTGCAACGACGCTATTAACTGCGACATTAAAATTTGAAGGATCTATTACTCTTCAACTTCAAGGTGATGGTCCTGTATCACTGGCTGTTATCAATGGCGATAACGATCAAAAAGTTCGTGGCGTAGCTCGCTTTGAGGGTGATATTGCTGACGATGCTACCTTGCACCAATTAATGGGTAAAGGTTACTTGGTTATCACGATCTCTCCAAAAGATGGTGAGCGTTACCAAGGTGTTGTTGCTCTTGATGGCAAAGATTTAGCAGCTTGTTTTGAAGGCTATTTTGAGCGTTCAGAACAATTAAAAACTCGTCTATGGTTACGCCTTGGTGAATTTGAAGGTAAACCTCAGGCAGCAGGTATGCTTCTTCAAGTCATGCCTGACGGCACAGGTTCTGCTGATGACTTTGAACATTTAGAGCAATTGACAGATACCATTAAAAACGAAGAGCTATTTGGCCTAGAAGCTGAAGATGTTCTATACCGTTTATATAATCAAGATAAAGTACAACTTTTTGAACCTCAAACTGTTGAGTTTTTCTGTGGCTGTTCTCGTGAGCGCAGTGCAGGTGCAATCGTAACAATTGAACGTGCTGAAGTTGATGATATTGTAAAAACAGAAGGCAAAGTATCTCTTCATTGTGACTACTGTGGCACAAGCTACGATTTTGATAGCATTGATGTTGCCAACATATTCGAAGAAGCAACAAAAGGTAATGACACCGTTCATTAATTTACTGCATAGAATAAGTTGTAGAAATGTTACAAAAGCCAGCCATTAGGTTGGCTTTTTTTATAACTAAATTTGATATAAACCACGTTTTTAATTCCACTTATCCACACTTAATTTTGCTTAAATAATAATCAATTACATCTAGCGCAATCGATTTCTTTAAGAGTAGAATAGGGCAATTGCTATTTTGTGATGCTGATTAAATAACCACTACTACTTTGTGGTTAATTTATGATTTATCTCCCTGTTTTCAATTTACCGCATTGATAGCATGTTTAGCAGACAATAAATAATTACAAAATATTAAAATCCCTACAAAATTCCTTTAAGGAGCACCTATGACTGTTATGGAACACAAAAAGGCTGCACAACTTGATCTTACTCAACATGGCCTAACTGGCGTTACTGACGTTCTTCGTAACCCAAGCTATGACCAATTGTTTGAAGAAGAGACCCGTCCAGACCTAGAAGGTTATGAGCGCGGTGTAATGACTGAGCTTGGCTCGGTTGCGGTAGATACTGGTATTTTTACTGGCCGTTCACCAAAAGATAAATACATCGTAAAAGATGAGACAACTAAAGATACATTATGGTGGTCTGATCAAGGTAAAAACGACAATAAAGCTATCACACCTGCAGTCTGGGATGATCTAAAAGCCCTAGTAACAGAGCAACTCTCTGGTAAGCGTCTATTTGTTATTGACGGTTACTGTGGTGCAAACCCTGATACTCGCTTAAGTGTCCGAGTTATTACTGAAGTTGCATGGCAAGCACACTTCGTAAAAAACATGTTCATTCGTCCAACAGAAGAAGAGCTAGCAACGTTTGAACCTGATTTTGTGGTAATGAACGGCGCGAAAGTCACAAACCCTAATTACGAAGCACAAGGCCTAAACTCTGAAAACTTTGTTGCCTTCAACCTAACAGAACGTGTTCAAATTATCGGCGGTACTTGGTACGGCGGTGAAATGAAAAAAGGCATGTTCGCAATGATGAACTACCTTCTTCCACTGAAAGGCATTGCCTCTATGCATTGTTCTGCCAATGTGGGTGAAGAAGGCGATGTCGCGGTATTCTTCGGTTTATCAGGCACAGGTAAAACAACACTTTCAACCGACCCTAAACGCCAACTGATTGGTGATGATGAGCACGGTTGGGATGATGACGGTATCTTCAACTTTGAAGGTGGCTGTTACGCAAAAACAATTCGCCTATCTAAAGAAGCTGAACCAGATATCTACAATGCAATCCGCCGCGATGCACTACTAGAAAATGTAACCGTTCGTAGCGATGGCACGATTGATTTTGATGATGGTTCAAAAACAGAAAACACGCGTGTTTCTTACCCAATTTATCACATTGATAATATTGTTAAGCCAGTGTCAAAAGCAGGCCATGCAAATAAAGTTATTTTCTTAACGGCTGATGCATTTGGTGTTTTACCGCCTGTTGCGAAATTGACGCCAGAACAAACTAAATACCACTTCTTGTCGGGCTTTACTGCTAAATTAGCGGGTACAGAGCGTGGTATTACTGAACCAACACCAACATTCTCTGCAGCATTTGGCGCAGCGTTCTTAACGCTACACCCAACACAATATGCAGAAGTATTAGTTAAACGTATGGAAGCGGTTGGCGCAGAAGCGTATATCGTCAATACAGGTTGGAACGGTACTGGTAAACGTATTTCTATCCAAGATACTCGTGCCATCATTGATGCAATCTTAGATGGATCAATTGACCACGCTAAGACGAAAAATATCCCAGTGTTTAACTTTGAAGTCCCAACCTCATTACCAGGTGTTGATACTTCGATTCTAGACCCTCGTGATACTTACACTGACCCTCTACAGTGGGACAGTAAAGCTGAAGATCTTGCACAACGATTCATCAAAAACTTTGCTCAATACACAGATAACGATGAAGGTAAGGCGCTTGTGAAAGCAGGCCCTCAACTTGACTAACCCAAGTTAATACCTCGATAAATTCAAGCCCTTCGATAACGAAGGGCTTTTTTTATTCTATTTGATCCCTATCTTGCTTTCAAAACAGTGATTACCTTTAAGTAAAACATTACAATAACTTGATTGAATCTCACTTTTAATCCACTCTTTCTATTCTTATTTCTTTCTGGAGTTAACAATGTATACCACGCTGAAAAGCCTTGGTTGGTTTATTACTTTCTTCCTACTACTTGTGGTCGCATTCTTATCCCTTTTGCATACTCCTTATGCGCAACCATTATTAAACCCATTAGTTGAAAAATTATCAGATCAAAAAATCTCTTTTGGTGAGCTTAATTACTCAATTCAAGATCCTCTTCACCTTACTCTATCAGAAGTCACTATCCGCACTGAGAATGAATTGTTCGTACAGCATGTTGATTTTTGGCTTTCTCAGCACCCTATCCAGCAAGGTAAGTTAGCATTTAATAGCATTAAAATTGATGGCTTAAGTTTACAAAATGGATTACCAAAAACAGAGCATCTCGATTGGGTTTCTATTGCCCAGTTAAGCATCTCTAATTTAGATTTTGCCAATGACGACTTAGTTATTCGTGACGCACAAGTCCAACTCACCAATTGGTCTGTTGAACAAGAAAAAACAGTGCCATTTGAAGGTAATTTCCAATTTTCAACTCAACAACTATATTGGCAGGGTGAAGCCCTTGACGATGTGTTAATTGATGGTTATTACAGTGAAAATTACACTGCATTACATGGAATATCACTCACTTGGCGTGACAGTACTATCACAGCTCAAGCCGAGCTGAAAGACAACAAACTATGGGTTATCCCTCAATTCACTCTGCGAAAATTTAATTTAGAATCTGACAATGCAGACATTATCGGTAAACCATTGGAATGGCTTACTAAGCAAAACTTCACCTATCAATTTGAACGAATTGATCTGTTAGATATTAATATTGAACTCCCTCAATTCTCGGTAAATAATTTAAGTTTATCTGCGGAGAATGTGTTGCTGCCTTACCATTTATGGCAACAAAGTAATGCGAATATTTCTTTTAATGCAGATAGCTTAGTATGGAATGAACAAGTTATTGAGAAGCCTATTTTTAATCTCATGCTGAATGGTAAAGAAGCAAATATCTCAACGCTTTCTTTTGATATTTTTAATGGCAATGTTCAACTTGAAGGTAAAATTTCTCCGACTAAAGTTAACCTAAAATCACTGACATTAAGCCAAATAAAATGGCTACTAAGCGAAACAGAAGTCTCCGCTATTCAAAAATACATCAAGCAACTTGAGCAAGTTAAAATAGCAAATTTAGACGTTAATAACATCCAACTCATTCAGCTTGATAATCAGCACCCTTACCAAGTTTCAGGTGTAAACCTGGAGGGTCACGATCTTGATTTATTACGTTATTATCAATGGGGGTTATGGGATGGAAAATTATCTCTTAGCGCTTCTAATGCCAGCTTTAATTACCTATTAAGTCAGCAATTATTGATAGAAATGAACGCTGAAAATGGATTATGGACAATAGAGCGAGCACTTTTCCCTTTAGCTGAAGGACTTGTTGGATTAAATGGCAGTATTTATTTAACTCAAGATAGCCAACCCTGGCAATTAGAGGCTTACGGAGATGGCTTACCAATCAGTTACCTAACCACTTTTTTCCCAAATACTATACCTCTAGAAGGCGTTGCTGAATTTAACTTAAATGCGAATGGTCTTGCTGCTAATAGAGACAGTTTTAATTACAGCTTTAATGGTGAGTTAAATATCATTCCAAGAGAGATGACAACCACCAAAACAGCGAAAGAACTGTGGCAATTTAAACTAGGATTAACCCCTGACGAAGATCATCCTAATATTTCATCTAATGGCAATGACATTAATAAGGAAGTCTCTTCTATACATTATCCAATACAAGTGGAGCCAATTAAGATAGTGGCTAACAGAGGGCGAATTTCAATCACACCCATAACCATTATTGGTGACGGTTTTAATTACAACATTGAAGGTGATTACGATTTAGTCAATCCAGAAAACGCTCAAACCGTTACTTCTATCACTCAAGAGTGTCATCAGTTAGTACAGAAATTATTTTCTAAAGAAGTTCAAATCATCAATTATTGTCAGTAATCTTTAAAAAATTAGAAAACAAAAAGCCCCATCAAACATTACGGTTGATGGGGCTTCGTTGTATTAAATTAGAGTGACTTTATTTAACAAGAATCGCTTGATACCAATTTTCTGCCTCTTGGTATGTCTTTTCTACCGTCTTTGGAGAAAAACCAAGCAAACGACTTGTCTTATCAAGCTGAGTCCAATCACCAGACTTAATGCTTTCGTATAGCTTTAGCATTGTTCCTAATAAACCCGCGCGAAGTAATATTGCTTGTTCAATTTCATCCGTTAACGAAAGCTGTTCTAACACATCATCTAATTTCCGATCAAGCAAAGCATCAAGCAGTGAAAACAGACCAACAATAAATGCTTGTTGCCCTGGTGTTCCATTTTGGCAGCGACAAATCATTAATTCACAAAAACGACCTTTCACTAACGATTGTTTATACAATTCTTTCGGTTTATTAATTGCAGCGTGCGCGGTTGCTACTAAGGTCACAAACATTTTTATTTGTTCTTCACCTAAATAGACTAATGCCTGTTTAAATGACGAGATTGGTTTTTCAAGTCGTACAGAAGCGGTATTTACAAATTTCAGAAGCTGATACGACAATGACACGTCTTGAGCAATTAACTGTTCAATCCGAGCAAAGTTTACTTCTTCACGACACACTTCTTGAAACAGTTGCATCGTTAATACTTCCTCTGGCTTCACAACTCGATTTTTAATAATTTGTGGTTTACTAAAGAAGTAGCCTTGATAAAAATGAAAGCCTACTTGAAACGCTTGTTCAAACTCTTCATAAGTCTCTACGCGTTCAGCAAGATAATGACGCTTACAGCCTTGCTGTTTTTTCTTTTTCACATAATCACAAGCAACATCAATACCTAATTGCATAATGTCTAATTTAACGATGTGTGAATAAGGTAAGAATCTATCCCACTCCGCATCCAAACTAAAGTCATCTAACGCAATAATATACCCCATTCGATGAAGGTGTTTAATCGCACTAAAAAGCTCATCATTAGGGATACAAGTTTCTAATACTTCAACGACAATTTTACGTTTAGGGAAAGCTGTAGGGACAAGAGAAATCAAAGACTCTTGAGGGAAGTTTATAAAGCTACGAGGAGATTCTAATGCAGGGTTACTGCCCGCCGACATAAAGTTTTCAACTAATAATCGGCACGTAGCCTGATTCGCTTCCATATCTGGAAACGCATTAGTCTCACCATCACGAAAAAGTAACTCATACCCTATCGTCTGTTTTTTTCGATTAAGTATCGGTTGTCGGGCAACGTATGCATACATAACTTGAAAACGGTATCCTGTGAAAATATATAGGTATGATAAATAATCATATCGGCTAATTACTTCGAATCTTGAGTAATTTAAATTAATGCCGACCTACTAAAAAAACATAGTAGTCTAATCAAATGAGTAAAAAAATGCGCTTGCTTAAGAACTGTGCAAGAACTTACCAAAATATGATACACATTTCACTATTGTTATTATAATAAGATTGAACCCGCATTCATAATCATGCAGTGAGCCCAATGAAAAAAAACGATTTCACCCAAGAAACAAACTACCTAGAAACAATAAAAAACCACATCACTCCTTTTTGGGAGAAGCGTCAGCATGGTTTTTACCAAGGTGAAAAAGAGACACAACTTCATTGGGTTAGCTTTACTAGCCCCACAAATCAGAAAGCCATTATGATCGTTAATGGCCGCATTGAAAGTGTTTATAAATACCAAGAGCTATTTTATGACCTCTTTTGCCAAGGTTATGACATTTATTCATTTGATCATCGTGGGCAAGGCTTATCTGATCGATTAACAGAAAACAGTGATATTGGTCATATCGAAGATTTTAATGATTATGTATTAGATCTCAACAATATGACTCACCATTTGATCACGCCTGAACATTATCAAGATTGCTATTTGTTGGGTCATTCCATGGGAGGCGCTATTGCCACTCAATACGTAGAAACTCATTCTCACCCATATTCAGCATTAGCGTTAAGCGCTCCAATGCATGGTATTCATATTGAACCTTGGTTAAAACCAATAGCAGGTACAGTCAGTCATTATTTAAGTCGTTGGGCTTCACACCCTACTTACGCATTAGGGCAAGAACCTTATCATGCGAAGCCTTTTTTAAATAATACACTGACAACAAGTGAGATCCGCTACCAATGGTTTAGAGAGCTATACGCCTTAAAACCAGAGCTGCAAATCGGTGGCCCAAGTAATCACTGGGTAAATCAAGGGTTAAAAGGGGCAAAACGTTGTATTAAACACGCGTCATCTTGTGTTATTCCAACTTTATTATTACAAGGGGAGAATGATCGTATCGTCGATAATAATGCGCACATCTCCTTCCAAAAAAAAGCGGCCAATTGTCAGCTCATTACAATTAAAGACGCAAAACACGAACTTCTGTTTGAATCAGATACATGCCGAAATCAAGCGTTGAGCGAGATCCTCAGCTTTTTTTCTCAGCACACAAAATAATTAAAGCGTGACACCCCACCAAAGAAAAAAGAGGAAGGCTAATATAGTTATCTTTACCCTCTTTTTTCTTTATAAAGTCACGTAAACTAAATTCAGCTGACTTCGAGTCTATTATTTTATTTTCCCCTGAGGCTTTATGATTACTATTGTTGCATCTGATCTTGACGGCACACTGCTTACTCCTGAACACAAAATTGCTGATTTCACTAAAAAAACGCTAAATAAACTTCATCAACAAGACCTAACGTTTATTTTTGCTACTGGTCGCCACCACATTGATGTTGGTAATATTCGTAAAGATGTCGGCATCCCGGCTTACATGATCACTTCTAACGGCGCTCGTGTTCATGATGTCAACGACAATCTTATTTACAGTAAAAACCTTCCTGAAGCTTTTATTCCACAAGTACTAAATCTATTAAAAGACGATGAATCTTTATCTATTCATATGTACTCAGACGATAAATGGTTTATGCATAAAGAAGACGAAAGCCTAAAAGATTTTCATGATAATGGATTCACTTACACCTTATTTGATGCAAATAAACCACCAGTTGAAAATATCGCAAAAATCTTTGTAACTATGCCAGAGCATGACTACTTAGTAGAATATGAGACTAAGCTAAAAGCACAATTTGGTGATGAATTAATGGTAGCTTTCTCTACCCCTTGGTGTTTAGAGGTAATGGCCTCTGAAGTCTCAAAGGGCGCAGCATTAGAAGCGGTTGCTAAGTTACTTGGTAAAACGTTAGATAACTGCATCGCGTTTGGTGATGGCATGAATGACTATGAAATGTTGAGCATGGCAGGCAAAGGGATCGTGATGGGTACATCGCATGAGAAAGTAAAAAAAGCCCTGCCAAATAATGAAGTTATTGGCTCGTCTGCCGACGAAGCGGTTGCTCATTACTTAGAAAACCTACTATTAAAGTAAGCTTATAGCTCACTTGGCCCATCACAGACCAAATAGTTAACTACTCTTTTAAAACAAGTAGTTATAAAATTTAAAGTGAAAACTATCAAACCTAAAAAAGCCAGATACGTCATAATTCGCACCTGGCTTTTTTATGTTGCTCTCAATCTAAATAAGTAACTACCCAGATTATTTTTTCTTCGCTCTTGGGTGCGCTTGGTCATACGCTTGAGCAAGGTGCTGAAAATCTAAATGGGTATAAATTTGCGTAGTAGAAATATTTTCATGCCCAAGTAACTCTTGAACGGCACGTAAATTACCACTCGATTCAAGCATGTGAGTTGCAAATGAGTGACGTAATTTATGCGGACTAATATGACTATTAACCCCTTGTTTCATTCCCCATTCAGCCATTCGTTTTTGTACATTTCGATGCGAAATACGAACCCCTAATTTAGATACAAACAATCCAGTTTCTTCCGGTTTAGCAAGCTGATTTCGAACTTGCAACCAATGCCCTAACCACTCTTTCGCCTGACCTGAAAAAGGAACTTTACGTTCTTTATCGCCCTTACCAATAACACGTAATTCACCTTGGCGTAATTGAATATCGCGAACATCAATGCCCACCAATTCAGCCAAACGTAAGCCTGCACCATACATTAGTTCCATCATGGCGCGATCACGAATAGATAATGGGTCATCTTCATTTACTTCGAGTAACTGCCCCATTTCATCAACATCGATATTTTTTGGTAATGGACGTGATTTACGAGGCGCTGAAACGCCTTTAGCTGGGTTTGCCGCTAATACGTTACGTAATACAAGAAAATCAAAAAAACTGCGTAGTGAAGATAATCGAGTGGATAAGCTACTCGCCTTTAATCCTTCTCGCATGCCTTTACTGGTAATTTGACGCACCCAACCCGCATCAACGTCTTGCCACGACTCAACACCTAACTCAACCAACTGCTCAGCAATCGTGGTGAGTTGGCGTTTATAACTACGCTGAGTATAAATACTTAAGCCTTTCTCATTACGTAAAAACTCATAAAAGGCATCAAGATGTTTTGAATATTGAAGAGGGAGTACATCACTCATGAAAAGATTTCGACCATTGCATTAATAAATAATGGAAAACACTAACCAGCTGTTCTAAAAATAAGGTATCCATATTAGGTTCGAAATGCCCACCATCATGACTAGCAAAAACCATAACCCCAATCGGTTGAGATTGACCTAATGGAAGAACCGCAAATGAACCCAATTCAGCACTTAATTGGTTTAGCCCACCATAGGCCAATAAGTTATCACGCTCTGCTTGACGCAAACGCCCCAAATACGCAGAGTGTCCATTCAAAAACTTTTTACTGAAATTATCGAGTGCAGTTTTATCAACATGATACTTAGGATGAGAATGATCAATAATTTTAATATGTGCAGTTAAATCTAGAGAAAGTGCTTTCTGCTCAATCACTTTCGCTGCTTGAGAAAAATCCTCACACGCGAGTAATTGTTTTTGTACATTCGCAAAATCGTGAAATAACCGATCATTCTTCGCAGCAAGTGACATAAGTTGAGTTATTTCTTCTTCTAAGTCACCGATACGATCACGCAATTTACTGACTTGTACTTCAACTAAAGAAACCACGCCTCGCTCAGGCGTGTCTACTTTAATTCGCCCAAGCAGCTCTGGATGCTGTTGAAAAAAATCCGGATGGTCCATTAAAAATTGAGCAACAACGTCTTCAGTAATCTGAGTTGGTTGCGGCTCTATTGGTGCGACATCATTCATATTGATAATTGACCATCATAAACATGAGCTGCAGGTCCTGTCATAAACAACGGATAACCCGGACCTTTCCATGAAATCTGTAAATCACCACCAGGTAAAGAAACTTTAACGTCTTCACCTAATAACTCTTGCATAATACCAATAGCAACAGCACCACACGCACCGCTGCCACACGCTTGAGTTTCACCAGCACCGCGCTCATAAACTCGTAATTTCACTTCATTAGGTGACACGATTTCCATAAAGCCTGCATTCACACGCTCAGGAAAACGATCATGACCTTCAACTAAGGGACCGTATTTATCAACGTCATAGTTATCAACATCATCCACAACCGTGACACAGTGTGGGTTACCCATACTTACTGCTCCACAGAAAAGTGTTTTATCGTCTGCTCGTAATAAATAGGTTTTCTCAGCTTGAGTTGCTTTAAATGGAATTTTATTTGGTTCAAATACTGGCTCACCCATGTTTACCGTTATTTGATCATCATCTTCCACTTTTAAGGTCATTTTGCCTTTTTTAGTGCTCACTGAAATGCTGATCTTATTGGTTAAGCCTTTCATTCGCACGAAACGTGCAAAACAGCGAGCGCCATTACCGCATTGCTCTACTTCTGTACCATCGGCATTAAAAATACGGTAGTGGAAATCAGTTTCAGGATCATAGGGAGCTTCAACCACCAATAGCTGGTCAAAACCAATACCACGATTACGATCTGCTAAACGACGAATTAAATCGGGTGAAAAGAAAATATTTTGAGTTAAGCAGTCAACCACCATAAAGTCATTGCCAAGCCCGTGCATTTTAGAAAAATGAAAGTGCATAGTTGTTCTTCTTTTTATATTTTTAGGTTGAATACCAAAAGAGCAAGTAACCTTCAGCTCCTTGCTCTTTAATCTAAGTTAATTTGGTAAGATGGATTCTAGCTCCCATAAAGAGCTTAACTCTTCTCGCTTACGAACGAGATGAACTTGGTCCCCATCGACCATAATTTCTGCGGCGCGAGTACGTGTATTATAGTTTGATGACATCACAAAGCCATAGGCTCCAGATGAACGAACTGCAAGCAAGTCATCAGCTTCGAGAACTAAGTCACGATCTTTACCTAAAAAGTCACCCGTTTCACAAATAGGGCCAACTAAATCATAGCTTTGAGCGTTACCCTCACGAGGTGCAACAGGCACGATATCTTGCCATGCTTGATATAATGCCGGACGCATTAAATCGTTCATTGCCGCATCAATAATGGCAAAGTTTTTGTGCTCTGTGTGCTTTAAGAATTCAACTTTAGTTACTAAAATACCTGCATTTGCTGCAATCGCACGGCCTGGTTCGAAAATCAGTTCAAGATCTTCACGACCAGCTAAACGACTTAATAGCGCTGTCGCATACTCTGATGGTTGTGGTGGTAATTCATCACGGTAAACAACGCCTAAGCCACCACCAACATCAAGGTGTCTAATATTGACACCCTGTGCTTTTAAATCATCAATCAAGGCAAGAAGACGATCAGTGGCATCGATGAACGGGGTAATATCCGTTAACTGGGAGCCAATATGACAATCAATGCCTTGAATATCTAAATTCGATAAGGTTTGTGCAAATTTGTATACTTCAGGTGCACGATCAAACGCAATACCGAACTTATTATCACGCAGTCCTGTCGAGATATAAGGGTGCGTTTTAGCATCAACATCGGGATTGATTCGTAATGAAATTGGCGCAATCACACCCATTTCAGCAGCCACTGCATTTAGACGCTCAAGCTCTGGCTCTGATTCCACATTAAAACATTTAATATTAAGTTCTAACGCACGACGCATTTCGTCAGCCGTTTTACCTACACCAGAGAAAACGACTTTTGCTGGGTCGCCACCCGCTGCCACAACGCGCTCAAGCTCACCTTGAGATACAATATCAAAACCTGAGCCTAGACGGGCAAGTGCATTCAACACACCAATATTTGAGTTTGCTTTAACGGCATAACACACAAGATGTGGTTGCTCACCGACAGAGCTATCAAATGCATTCCAATGACGCTCTAATGTCGCGCGAGAATACACATACAATGGCGTGCCATACTGTTCTGCTAACTGTGCAACAGGTAACTCTTCAGCCCAAAGTTGTCCATCATCCTTATAATTGAAATAATCCAATGTTATCTTCCTTGTCTAGTTCAGTGTTCATTAGCCAGTCATTACAAAATACACTGGCTACAAATAAATTATTCTGCTGCTTCTGTTTTTGGTGCATCATCCGCAGGCATATATAACGCCCCAGTTTGACCGCAACCGGCAAGTGCTAAGGCACTCAATAGCATTAATGCCATCACTCTTTTTTGCATAAGATTTTACCATTAGTGTTAATATCTGGTTATGCTCTCTATAATCGCACCACAGCCAAGAAAAGCAATAGGATAAACAAGATGAATAACACTGAATTTCACGAACTAGTCGATGAAAAACTGCAATTAATCGAAGATATGATCGATGATTCAGGTGCTGATATTGAACCGGTTATCACTGGAAACGTATTAACACTAGAGTTTGAAAACCGCAGCCAAATCGTAATTAACAAACAAGAACCAATGCACGAGATCTGGTTAGCGTCAAAATCTGGCGGCTTCCATTTTGCTTATACCGATGAGAAATGGATATGTTCTAAGACGGGCATGGAGTTTATCGAGATGGTAAAAGAAGAGTGTCAGAAGCACGCAGACGAAGAGATTGAATGGGCTTAATCAAGACGCCTGCGGCTTAAGAAGAAAATAAATTTTCTAAAGACGGGCTTCGCCCTTGAGAGTAAAGCCCTTCTCCAGAGCTTTGCTCGTCTCAAGGCGAAGCCGTCCTCAAGCAGCTTGCTGCGTCTTATCCCTTAAGCTCCAATACCTGCATGACGCAGCATTGCATCTACTTGTGGCTCACGGCCACGGAAGCGTTTAAACAATTCCATTGGCTCTTCACTGCCGCCCATTTCAAGAATATTATGCAAGAAACTTTGGCCAGTTTCTGTATTGAAAATGCCTTCTTCTTCAAAACGAGAGAACGCATCCGCTGATAATACTTCTGCCCATAGATAGCTGTAATAACCTGCACCGTAACCACCTGCAAAAATATGGCTAAAGCTGTGAGAAAAACGGTTCCACTCAACACTTGGTAATACCGCGACTTTCGCTTTTACTTCAGCCAGCGTTTCTAATACTTTGGCACCTAGATCAGGATCGTAGTTTGTGTGCAGTGTGAAATCGAACATACCGAACTCTAGCTGACGTAAAATAAACATCGCTGATTGGAAGTTTTTCGCAGCCAGCATTTTATCTAGCATCTCTTTTGGTAGCGGCTCACCCGTTTCATAGTGACCAGAAATAAACGCCAACGCTTCTTCTTCATAACACCAGTTTTCTAAGAACTGACTTGGCAATTCAACCGCATCCCAAGGCACGCCATTGATACCAGACACTGACGCCACATCAATTTGCGTTAGCATGTGGTGAATACCGTGACCAAATTCGTGGAATAAAGTAACCACTTCATCATGAGTAAACAGCGCTGGTTTACCACCAACAGGCTTACTGAAGTTACACGTTAAGTATGCCACCGGCGTTTGCAGTTCACCATTTTCAGTAATACGACGGACACGACACTCGTCCATCCATGCGCCACCACGTTTGTGCTCACGCGCGTATAAATCTAAGTAAAAACTACCACGTAAGGTATTGGTAGAATCAAAGATATCAAAGAAACGCACTGACTCATGCCATACATCAACACCCTCACGCTCAACTACCGTCATACCAAATACACGGTTCAATACTTCAAATAGACCTGACACGGCTTTTGATTCAGGGAAGTAAGGGCGCAATTCTTCATCAGAGATTTGGTATAGCTTTTGTTTTAGTTTTTCAGAGTAATAAGTCACATCCCACAGATCTAACTCATCAATATCAAATTCTTCTTTTACAAAGGCTTTTAACTCTTCAACTTCGCGCTCACCTTGTGGTTTCGCTTTTGCTGCTAAATCATTTAAAAAGCCCAGTACTTGCGTTGGGCTTTCCGCCATTTTGGTTGCTAGTGACTTTTCACTGTAAGAAGCAAAACCTAATAGACGCGAGACTTCATGACGAAGTTGCAGCTCTTCAGAGATTAAATCTGTGTTATCCCACTTACCGGCGTTTGGACCGCGATCCGATGCGCGAGTCACGAACGCTTCGTAAATTTCACGACGCAGTGGTTTATTGTCAGCATAAGTCATGACTGGAATGTAGGATGGCATTTCTAGTGTCAGTAACCAACCGTCTAACTCTTTTGCTTCGGCTGCTGCTTTTGCTGCTGCCATTGCTGATTCTGGTAAACCTGATAATTCAGCTTCATCAGTAATGTGTTTTGACCAACCCATGGTTGCATCAAGCACGTTGTTGCTGAAGTTTGAGCTTAATTCTGAGGTACGCTTGCTGATATCACCGTAACGTTTTTGTTGATCTGCCGGTAAGCCAATGCCTGATAATTCGAAATCACGCAGCTCATCAACGATTGTTTTTTGTTGAGCTTGAGACAGGGTTGCAAACGTCTCACTTTCTTTAATTGATTTATACGCTTCGTACAATCCTTTATGTTGACCAACCCACGTTCCGTATTCAGATAATGCAGGTAAACACGCTTCATACGCTTCACGCAGTGCTTCACTGTTTTGCACTGAGTTCAAATGGCTCACAGGCGACCAAATGCGACTAAGACGGTCATCGGTTTCTGCCAGAGGAACAATAATGCTGTCCCATGTTGGAGCATCATCAGAGGCTAATACTTCTTCAATTTTTGCGCGACAATCGGCAATGGCTTGTTCTACCGCAGGCTGAATATGCTCAGGCTTAATTTGAGAAAACAGCGGTAAATCAGTAAAGGTAAGTAACGGGTTAGACATATTCATTCCTTTTCTATTTTTCGTTTTTAGGATCGGCTTATCCCTTAAAGATGGTGCTTAATGGATAAAATTTCAATGGCTGATGCAAGAGTACACACATTGAGCGATAAACTTGGGTATAATCATGTGATTCCAATAGTGAGAGTTCATCCATGCTAAGTTATCGTCACAGTTTTCATGCAGGCAACCATGCCGATGTGGTTAAGCACATTGTTCAAAGTCTTATCCTTAATTCATTAACACAAAAAGATAAGCCATTTGTTTATCACGACACCCACTCAGGGGTTGGTCGTTACGATTTAACGCATGAATGGTCTGAAAAAACAGGCGAATACAAGCAAGGTATCGCTCGCATCTGGGAGCAAACAGATCTTCCTGAAGAGATCACAAGCTACCTAAATGCCATCACTGAATTAAACGACGGTGAAGAACTGCGTTATTACCCAGGCTCACCTCGTGTTGGTCGTGCTCACCTTCGTCGTCAAGACCGCATGGTATTAACCGAGCTTCACCCTGCCGATCACCCTCTGCTTGAGCAAGAGTTTCACCGTGATCGCCAAGTGTCTATTTATAAAGAAGACGGCTTTGCACGACTAAAAGCAAGTCTTCCACCAAAAGAGCGCCGAGGATTAGTCCTAATCGACCCACCTTATGAGCTTGCAAAAGAATACTACGACGTAGTTAACGCAATTGGCCAAAGCCACAAGCGTTGGGCTACTGGTATTTATGCGATTTGGTACCCAGTCGTTAATCGTCATGACATCGACGATATGATTAAGGGCCTTAAAAAATTAGATATCCGTAACATTCTACAAATTGAATTGGGTGTTTCTGCTGATACTAACGAGCGTGGTATGACCGCATCTGGCATGATCGTCATTAACCCGCCGTGGAAATTAGAAAGCCAAATGAAAGAAATTTTGCCTTTCTTGAAAGAAGCAATTGCACCAGCAACAGGTCACTTTAAAGTCGAGTGGATTGTTCCGGAATAAGCCCTAAAAGATCTAAGGGTTCAGATCGGTCGCAAGCTCCCTCAAAGGATTCAGGGAAAAAGATAGCATTGCTCAGTTTTATCTCCTTCCTGAAACCTGTAAGCGAAGCGACCTGAAACCTCGCAGACCTTGAAAAAGAAAAATTTGGTCGCATTTCATACATAGTATGTAAAAAGAATTAATATCAATGTAATTAATTAGATAATTATTGGAATTGGTATAACAATTATTGGAGAGAAAGTAATGGCTACGCATTTTGATTATATCTGTATCGGCGGTGGTTCTGGCGGTATCGCATCAGCAAACCGTGCGGCTATGCACGGCGCAAAAGTTGCTCTTATCGAGGCACAAGATCTTGGCGGCACGTGTGTAAACGTAGGTTGTGTTCCTAAAAAAGTAATGTGGCACGGCGCTCAAGTTGCTGAAGCAATTAATTTATACGCTGAAGATTACGGCTTTGATGTTGAACTGAAAAAATTCAACTGGGGCAAAATGATTGAAAGCCGCCAAGCGTACATTGGTCGTATTCATGAATCTTACGATCGCGTTCTTGGTAACAATAAAATCAATGTAATTAAAGGCTTTGCTAAGTTTGTTGACGCAAACACAGTTGAAGTTAATGGCGAACACTACACAGCAGATCATATCCTTATTGCTGTTGGCGGCCGTCCATCAATCCCAAATATTCCAGGTGCTGAGCACGGTATCGATTCAAACGGTTTCTTTGAACTGATGGAGCAACCAAAACGAGTTGCTGTTATTGGCGCAGGTTACATCGCAGTTGAAATCGCGGGCGTTCTTCACTCTCTAGGCACTGAAACTCACCTGTTCTGCCGTAAAGAATCTCCTCTTCGTAGCTTTGATCCAATGATCATCGATACGTTGGTTGAAGTAATGAATACTGAAGGTCCAACACTTCATACTCACTCGGTACCAAAAGAAGTGGTTAAAGAAGCCGATGGTAGCCTAACGCTTCACCTAGAAAACGGTGAAACACAAAACGTTGATACCCTAATTTGGGCAATTGGTCGCCACCCTGCGACTGACGCTATCAACCTAGAAAAAACAGGCGTAGCTACTAACGATCGCGGTTACATTAAGGTTGATGAATACCAAGAGACTAACGTGAAAGGCATCTACTGTGTAGGTGACATTATGGAAGGCGGCATTGAGCTAACACCTATCGCGGTTAAAGCCGGTCGTTTATTGTCTGAGCGTCTATTCAACGGTCAAACAAACGCAAAAATGGACTACACATTAGTTCCTACTGTTGTGTTTAGCCACCCACCAATTGGCACTATTGGTCTAACCGAACAAGAAGCTGACGAGCAATACGGCAAAGACAACGTGAAAGTGTATACATCAGGCTTCACTGCGATGTACACAGCGGTAACTAAGCACCGTCAGCCTTGTAAGATGAAACTAGTATGTGCGGGCGAAGACGAGAAAGTTGTTGGCCTACACGGTATCGGTTTCACGGTTGATGAAATGATCCAAGGTTTTGCAGTAGCAATGAAGATGGGCGCAACTAAGGCTGATTTCGATGCCGTTGTCGCTATCCACCCAACAGGTTCTGAAGAATTTGTAACGATGAGATAGTCTATTTTTAGACTGTTTTGACGATAAAAACGCCGCCAATTAACCTTGGCGGCGTTTTTTATCACAATTCAAGCAAATCAATAATACATTGAACAATTAAAGTTAATGACTATTAATATCTTAATGGTAGTATACTAAAACCTACCACCTTGGCGCTAAAACACAAAGAATGAAAAAACTCACAAAAAAAATGACGATACTTCTCCAAATTAGAAGAAATCAGAAGTTACGTAGTGAAGCTAAAAAAAAACGCCATTTAATTCAAAAACAACGTAAAAACCCAGAAAATGCTACTTATAGGAAAGAAGCAGCTCAATATTACAAAGAACATTTATTCGCATACTCCAAAATTAGCAACCATACACCGCGGATTTATCGGAAAATAAATCAACACATATTAAAACTCCCTAAAATGTTTTGCCTTTACGAAAATCCGGAAGGTGTTCTACAAAGCATTAAAGAAGTCGTATCATTAGCAAATTTTAAGCACATTAGCTCATTATATATTGATCATACAAAGTGTATTCAACATGATTTAGCAGCAGAAATGTTATTTGCAAGCGCGGTTAACAGCCTAAAAGCATCAAAACCAAAAGGGTTCAGAATCCGTGGAACCCTGCCTGCTGATGATAAAATGAAACGTCTACTAAAATCAGTGGGTGTAGTAAAAGATACAGCCGCTCCTAAATTTCACGAAAATGACAAAGAGCATGTAAAACGCTATAAAATGCGAAGCGACCTAAATGAAGCCTCTGAAAAAAATATTTTTGAGCAAGATCGTAAATCAGCAGCTACTACTGGGTTTGTAAACTATCTAAATGACTGTTTAGGTTTAATTTCAAGCTCTTTAGACGATGACGAAGAAAGCAAGTTATCAAAATATTTAGCGGAAGTTCTCGGTAATGCTGAAGATCATTCAGGTGAAAAGCTTTGGCAAATCGTTGGTTACCTAGATTCGACTGATCCTCAAAATCTGTGTTGTGAAATTGTAATCTTCAACGTGGGGAAAACATTTTATGAGACATTTGAGGAAAAAATAAATACTGCTGTTGTGAATGATAAACGATTAAATTATATCAACCAACACAGAAACTGTATGAAAGAAGAGCTTTTGACTCTTGTCTACGCAATGCAGCAGAATGCCTCTAGTAAATTAGATGAACAAATAGATAGAGGACAAGGTACTAAGTACTTTATGGAACTCTTTCATCATTTTGCTGACAAAAACAAAAAAAATAATTTAGCTCCAAAAATGTTAATATTATCCGGAGGCGCTATATTAAAGATGGACGGTACATATAGCCCAATAATGAATAATGATAAATTAGTCTATGCTATGAATAATGCTAACGACCTTTCAATAGCTCCCGACATTAAATATATTCACGGTCTAGGAGACGCCCGCTTCCCAGGAGCTGTTATTTACATTCGTTATTCACTTAAAGAAGTAAAAGATTTGGAACAAGAAAATGAAACCAAATGAAATTGATTTAACCATTATGGCAGGACGAGTATACGTAGGCAGACCAAATGGAGTTGCTGCTAGAGTATATTTTCAGCTACATGAACGAGAAATCGAAGGTAATTACCCGATTATTATTACTTTTCCAAATAACGCAAAGACATTAGCAAGTTCATTTTTCTTAGGTATGTTTGGAGAAAGTGTCAGATCTGCGGGCTCAAGAGATAAGTTTCTAAGCAGATATAAATTCAATGCAAATAAGCAAATATTAAGAGAAATTGAAGTTGGTATTATCGAAGCTTTAACTGCAGGAAACTAAATTGATTAAGCGTATTATTTCAGTTTTACTTATAGTTCAAGTTAATAATGTTTCAGCAGACACACTTGAAGATGTTGTATGTCATTTGAAAGAGGATGTACCAACATGTGAAGTCGAAAATAAGAAGCAGCATATAAAAATCACTTTAGATTCTAATATAAAGCAGCCACAAAATGTTACTCCAATAGTAAAAATAGAACCTGTATTAAATATTCAACCAAAAACTTCAATAAGTTTTAGAGATATAATTAGCACAATCCTTGCTGCAATAGGTTTTCTCGGCTTTTGTTTAAACTCTTGGATTTATTTCACTCAAGCAAGAAACCGAAAAAAAGATAAAGAAAGCGAGCTTTTTAACTTTTGGTTAAAGGAAATTATTTATCCAAAACATATAGAACCACTCCTTAAAGAACTATCCTATATAGATAATATCTACGATAAGTGGGTCAAGGCCATCGAAAGCGAAGAAGACTCTGCAAAAAAAAACTTTATGGATGAGTGGCCTAAAAAAAAGATCGAATTACTACAAAATGTCCCTGCTAATTCATCTCTACCGTATTTAAATAATATGTTCATGGAACTTCGTCAATCAATATCAGAGATTGATGATTATATTTTACCTCATGCATATTCAGACGAAATATTTGTTGTTAAGGATGAGGAAAAACCTGCCGATAAACTCGATAAAGAACCAATCAAAGCAGATCTTTTCTCCGCTCTAGCACAGCTTATATACAAAAGTATTCAAGAGCAACAAACAAAAGTTTTACATGAAAAGCCTAGAAATACTTTTAAATTCAGATCCAAAAAGTAAATTAACATCCTTTAACTAAAAAGTATTTGAACAATAAAAAACGCCGCCAATAGTTAATATTGGCGGCGTTTTTGTTTTATTGAGTCACGTTTAATTCAATTAAACAATTAGTGGCATTACTTACCCGACTTTTCTGCGATTTTAGCTTCAACCATTGGTGCTAATTTTTCATAAGGTAAATAGCCCGGAAGAAGTTGACCATCGATCAACATAGCAGGTGTTCCCCTTGCGCCTAAATCCGTAAATAATTGGCGGTTTTTCGCCACCATATCTTCAACTTCTTTATCCGTTGATACGTACTTTTCAGCATCATTCGCTTTTGCTACTTTCATAACAGAGCGCACATTGTGAATGCCGGGTTTACTCCATAAGGTTTCGTTAATTTTATTAAATTTTTCAGGACTTTCTTTCCATACTCTCATTGCAAAGGTGGCAGAGTTAATCGGGTTTAAGTGCTCTTTAAGTGGTACATAAATATTTATCACTTTAAGATCATCAGGATTCTCTTCGACCAACTTCATTAATACTGGATCTAGTTTTTTACACCAAGGGCAGCTTAAATCCGTTAACACCACAATAGTTAACTTAGGATCTTTGGCACCAAACGACGGAAGATTTGGGTTGTTGTACATATAATCATGATAATCCGCCAATGTTTTTTGATAGTTACCTTGTTGAACAATATACATAGCTAAACTTTCATGAAGACTATCAATGATTGCAGGGTTACCTTTAAGCATCTCATTGATATCTTGAATTTTCTCCGACTGAGTCATTGCAGAAGCAAGGGGAGAAAATAAGCATGCCATTACCAGTGTTGTGATTAGTTTCGTTTTAAATTTCATTTTTATTGTCCAAATTTATTCGTTTAGATAAGCCATAAGCGAGCAAGTAATCCCATCGGAGTTGTTATCCCCGTAGTAATATTTTTTATCTCACCTTTATCAATAATGACGATCGTTGGGGTCACTCTAATACCCCACTCTCTTGAAATATTGCCGCGCGTATCATTAATATTTTTAAAGGTATATTCGTGGGATTTCATATAGCCGGAAACTCTTCTATCCTCTCCAGAACTCGTACTCACCCCAACAACCTGATAAGAATCACTGAACCAATTAATTGTTGGTGTTACGAATCGACACGCTGCACACCACGTCGCCCAAAAATAGACCACCACAGGTTTTTCTTGGCTCATCGCAATAACATCTATCGACTCTCCTGTTGTGCTAATTCCTGCTACTGCAGGAGTTGCATTAACAGGCATATCTTTGGTTCTCCACCTATCAACAGCAAAGCTAAGAGTAATGATCATAACCAAGTAAATAAGCGCTTCTTTACCCCAACGTTTCATTTTTTTACTCTTACCCATCACTATCCCCCTGCTTTTTTAATCGCATCCATAACGGCTTTTTCATTTAAAATCACAGGAAGTTCGATGCCGTTTGGCGCTCCTGGACCATAAACCACATTAAATGGCACCCCAAATCGGCCATGATCTTGTAGGTAAGAAGTAATCTCTTCATTCGGAACCGTCCAATCTCCCTCCATAGGAACAACATTGGCGCTGTTTAACTCGCTATAAACCGGCTCTTGAAGCAACACACCAATTTTGTTTGCCTTACAGGTCACACACCAATCGGCGGTAACATCAACAAAGACCACTTTTCCTTCATCGACATGTTGCTGAATAGATTCACTCGATAAAGGAACCCAGTTGGGCTCTGCAGGTAAAAGGTCCGTTGACGTCATGCTGTCTATCACGGAGCCAAAACCAAATGCGATAGCAAACAAAATACTCAACCATCCCGCCGCTTTCTTACTATGCACTTGAACCGTTCGCAGCAAAATTGCACCACCTGCTATCACAGCAATGGCATAAACCCAAAATTCAGAGAGATGATTAGAAAGCAAGTTCAGCAACCAAATGCTAGTAATGAGCATCATTGCACCAAAGAGATACTTCACCTTACTCATCCATGGGCCGGGTTTAGGTAATGAAAGAGCAATCGATGGGAAGATCGCAACCAATATCCACGGTAAGGCCATACCAAGCGCTAACGCAGTAAAAATGCCGTACATGGTTGGGATATTTGTCGCTAAAGCAAAAGCAACCGCAGTTCCTAAGAAAGGAGCGGAGCAAGGTGTGGCAAGTAAGGTGGCAAACATACCTTGAATGAAGTGACCAAAGTAAGAGTTGTTCCCTTTTGATGCGATCCAAGTGTTGGTGTTTGATGATAATCGGATTTCAAATAAGCTCAGCATATTGGCACCAAACAACACGGTAATGAGTGTCATTGCCCCAATAAACCATGCACTTTGAAATTGAATCCCCCATCCAATTGCATTACCCGATAACTTGAGCACCACTAAGAAAGAAGCAAGAAGCCAAAACGAAAAAACAATCCCACTTGCAGAGGCTAAAAACTGCAATTTAATCTGCTTTTTCTCAAGGCCTTGGGCTGAGATAACACTACTTAATTTCATACCCAGTACAGGGAAAACACATGGCATGATATTTAAAATAAAACCACCAAATAAAGCAAACAGGACCATTTGTACAATAGACTGCATGCTGCTTGCGATCATTCCATCGCGAATACTTGCGGGTTGCTCAGCAATAAACGCCTTATCTTTTAAGGTAACACTGATATTTTCACCGGTGAGATTAGGAGTTCCCATCCAACTGCTGACATCGAATGTTGCGGTGATATCATCACCATCCACATCAATCTTTGGACGAGAAAAGTTATCGTCCTGCATCTCATCGGAAGGACCATCAACCAATACATCGGGCGCTATCCACCCCATTTTTTTGGTTGCTGTCACCTGAAGCTGCATTTTTGTGGCATCCCACACCGCTTTTACATCACTGATCAATGCCGATTCTTTTGGAACCTGACTTAGCCCTTGGGCATAAACGTGCATCGCTTCTTTGGAAAGCGTTAGATCGGTAGGAGTGAACGTAAGTTCAAATGGATAGTCAGTCAGTACACAGATAGTGGTACAAGATGACAAGGTGAGATCAGCCTTAAAGGTAACAGGCTTATTGAGATCATCAATATGAAGTGTCATAGGGAAAATCACACTTCCCTTATAGCCTAGGGTTTCAATCCCAAGTAAATCGAAGCGTTTCGGATATGGCCAATACCAATCGATACTGCGAATGTTTTGAGAATCTTCCCACGTCATGCTCGGGGCTATTCCCCCTTCTCCAGGACTTCTCCAATAGGTTTTCCAATCACCGGCAAGACGAACTTCTAAGAATCCGGCAACGGTTTGGTCTACTTTATTGATTTGCCCTGTAAGAACAAAACGCGTTTCAATCGGGGTATGATTTAGGTTTTTAAGCCATCCAGTATTCGGTGTTTCTGCTTGAGCAACGGATATAAATACGCTGCACAATACCGCGAATAGTCCAAATAAGACTATACGCGCTGTCATTACTGATTTTTGCATGTGTGTTTCCTTTAAAAATAAATATACGTCGAATGTCGATAAAACATTCGATTATTTATTCTCTAAAAACACATAACTTGAGGTGAAGCCGCCTTCCTTTATGAAGGATTGGCTCTGTAAATAGGGAGGTATAACTAAAAGATAACTGCAGCCCTATCACTAGAAGGACTGTAAATATTTGCATAATTAGCGCATGATCGCCAACTTGATGTTGCTCGAAATGGACTAAGTGCTCTGAAAGATCGCATTTGTCGGTTAGCCCATTTTTATCTTGTTGTTCTGCCTGTACTTGCTGTGCAGAATTAGATACTGACTCTCCTAACGGTAAAGAACACGAACTCAATAAACCAATATTATTTGCCGCACAGACAAAGATAACCCAACACACAAGAATGAGGGGCCATCTAAAAAAATCATGTCTGTAAAACGCAAATTTCATCAACTGGTTAACTACAAATAATAAAGAACGAGTGCAATTAGGACATACGCTCTTTAAAATAGTTTCCTAGTTTACCTATTTAAATTTAATGCGAGTGATCGTGATGATGGTGATGACCACAGCCACATGTTGGTGCTGCAACTACGCTTTGTAATGGATGGAATTCCATTTTTTCTTGCAAAGCTTCAGGTGTTAATGAATTCAATAGGTGCATATTCTCAATATTTACCACATTAACATCGCCTAATTCACGCTGTGCTTTTGTTACCTCAATAAACTGACGGCTTAATGCTTCAGGTAACGTAAATTCACGAATTGCACATAATAAATTGGTTGCTGTATCTACTGCTATCATCGAAACAGACAATGTTTTATCTTCAGTCAATGTGAAGTAATCGCCAGGAATTGCCGCTGAGTTTAATTGCATCTCAAACGCTAAATCACCAAAGCTTGCCACAACCAAACAACCGCCATTATCAGAGGTAATGACACCAAGTTGCGCGCCAGTTTGACCTAAAATCGCCTGTTCATCAGCGGTGATATTACCAAGACCAACATAAAGCATATTTGGTAAATCATTACGGAACAACTCAAGCATTGCACCGTCACCTTCTTGGAACGGGTGATCTGTAAACGTTTGTCCAACTTGAAATTGCGGAGTGTTGTGTTCAGCCATAATGATTACCTTCTATGCATTAACTCGATTTGATGAAACTAAGTGTAAGCTTTATTTGAAAAATGACTATCCCAGTAAAAAGCAAATGACTATTACGTGAGTGTAATAATAAATCTCAATCTAAAAATCCAACCAGAATCACAAAACTCATTACTCTTAATTTAACTTCCACTTTCCATTACTACGATTTCCAGTTCATAACCCTATAATAAATAAGTTAATAAATTTAAAACTTTGAACTCATCCCACCAACTCCTTCCTATTTCCACTTCAAAGTGGAAAAACTCTCCCTGTTCACTTTTTCTTTCCACTTATATTATTCAACCATCAAGTTAAACATTAAAACTTATTATGTAGAGGGAACAACAAACGTGGATAGTCCTACTCTAGAAATTAATGAAGAGTTATTCACTGAAGAAGTAGATTCAACGTTCAATAAAGTAATTTCTATTTTAAGAGCTGAGAAAATATTTCCAGACAGTGTTCAAAAACAAATGCTTTATTCTCATTTAAAAGCAATGGTAATTAGATCTCATACTCATGAACCATTACCAGAAGTTGAAATTGACATGTTTGATGAAATATCAAAATCATCACACAAATTAGCAGAAAATGTTGTTAATTTATTTCCAACATTAGCGTACGAAGAATCTTATTTATTATCTGTTCACTTTGAAGTGGCAAAAGAAAACGAATTAACCGAAGAATTTGGAGCATAACATGACAAATGTAAAAGTAGTAATTGGTGACCGTCTAGGTAAGGGACAAAAAGTAGGTTTAGGTGTTGAAGCAGCAGGTGGTGGTGTTACCGTTATTCCGGGAATGGCTGCAGACATGAAGCTTGGTGACATCATGAACCAAGAGCAAGCAGACTTTGGTATCTCTTTCTGTGGCAGCGGCGGCGCTGGTGCAATCACAGCTCAAAACAAATATGGCTACAAAGCAAAATATGGAATGCGTTCTGTTGAAGAAGGCGTAACAGCTATTAATGAAGGCTACAACGTTTTAGGTTTTGGATTCATGGATAAAGAAGAACTTGGCCAAAAATTGGTTGAAGCATTCATTAAAAAATACAGAAGCTAATATGAAAGAATCTATTACAACAACTGTAACGGTTAGTGGTGATGGAAATACAAAACAATCAGCTTTCAGTGCCGCATTAAATAATATTCAAAAAACAATTCTTAAAGATAATGAGCAAGTTATTTTACGTATAGAACCTGTTGATGTGAAATTAATCACTGCGGACAAAAAAGAAAGAATAGAAAAGTTTATGTTTTTCTTTTTACCACGAAATAAAGCCACGTATTCAGTAACGTTAGATGTCACTGTTAATGTCATCATTATTAATATTGACCAACTAGATTTTAAATCAATATAAACACCTATTCGCTTTAAATAGTAAAACTTATTTAAGTATATAAATGGAAGGTATATATAGATGTTCTTAATTATATTAATGAAGTCTCTAATAATAGGGGCTTTAGTGGGCGTAGGCGTCGGTGTAGGTGCCGCTCGTATGTTCCACGCTCCAACGGTTCAAGGTATGGGGGCATTCCGTACTCTTGGCGAACTTAACTCTTGTGAAGGCGATCCTGCATCTCACTTTTCTTTTGGCCTTGGCTTCTTCTTTAACGCATGGGCGTCTTCTGTTGCAGCGGGTGCCTTCACTCAAGATGTTGACCATCGAATCATCCCTCACTGGGGTGCTGCGGCTCTAATGTTTAAAAATAAAAATGTTGCAGAGACAATGCATGACCCGAAAAAAATGGGTATTGCGTGTGGCATCATCGGCATGATTGTCGTGGCATTTTTAAACTCAACAGCATCTGCTGTTCCTGAAAGTCTACAAATTACCGCAGTGAAAGTACTGGTTCCAGCAGCCAACCTACTCGTAAACATTGCGATGCCAGTTATCTTCTGGTTAGCCGCTATCGAAGCAGGTCGTCGCTCTGGTTTTTGGGCAACTATTTTTGGTGGTTTGGCTCAAATGATCATGGGTAACGCTGTACCTGGCCTTGTTCTTGGCATCTTAATCGGTAAAGGCGTTGAAGATGGTGGATGGAATAAAGTAACCAAAATTATGCTGGCAGCGGTTATCACTCTGTTTGTTATGAGTGCCTTCTTCCGTGGGTTCGACATTGAGCTTATCGAGTCTTTCAGGCTCACCGTTCCTACTTGGTTAGAGAATGTTCATACCACCCTTAGCGGCAATCAGTAAGTCTGGAGTTGAAAATGGATGACAAATTAAAGAATAACTTTTGGTACGCAGATTGGTCTTTTCCTTTCTTCGTAGGTCTGCTGTCTTCAGGCGTGTTTGCTGGTACACACATGTACTATTTATACGGCATTGGCGCATTTAATGAAGTGGCATTCGTATCGATGTTACGTGCTGGAATGGACAGTGGCGTATATGGTGCAGTAGCAGCCTTTGGTGCAAGCTTCCTGTTTGCTCGAATCATTGAAGGGTCACTGGTTGGTATTTTAGATATAGGTGGTGCGGTTCAAACGGGGGTTGGTTTAGGGGTTCCTGCCCTGCTACTTGGTGCTGGTATTGTTTACCCATTAGAAAACTTCGTCGCTTCATTGATTGTCGGTTTCTTACTAGGCTTAGCGATTGGCTACATCATTATCTTGGCTCGTAAATATACCATCGGCCAAAGTAACTCAACTTATGGCGCTGACGTCATGATGGGTGCTGGTAATTCATCAGGTCGATTCTTAGGTCCACTGATTGTTCTGTCTGCAATTGCCGCGTCAATTCCAATTGGTATCGGTTCATTAATTGGTGCGCTTGCATTCTATCAATGGCAAAAACCAATTACTGGCGGTGCAATTATCGGTGCAATGGTATTTGGTTCTCTATTCCCAGTCGCTATTGGCTAACTCTCTCCACATTAATGCTCTTTCAATAAGAGGGAGCATTACGTAATGCAGGTAAGAATTATGTATGACTTACTGATAAAAAACGGAAAACTGACAAATGGTGACATTGTTGATGTCGCTATTCGAAATGGGAAAATCGCTGAACTTGGCTCTAATATCAACGAAGTAGCGACAAAAGCAATAGATTTACAGGGCTTACACTACCTTAGTGCTGGTTGGATTGATTTACACACTCATTGCTATCCGTCATCTCCAATCTACAACGACGAACCAGATTTAATTGGTGTTAATCATGGCGTTACTACCGTGGTTGATGCTGGCAGTGTTGGTGCTGATGACGTAGATGATTTTTATCGTTTAACTCAACAAAGTGCAACTAACGTATACAGTATTTTAAATATCTCTCGTATTGGCTTATTACGACAAGATGAACTGGCTGACATGAGTGACATCGATTTAGATGCCGCGAAAACCGCCATCACTACACATTCCGATTTTGTCGTTGGAATTAAAGCAAGAATGAGCGGTAGCGTTGTAAAAAACAATGGGTTAGCGCCACTGGTTAAAGCCAAAGAGATGCAAGCTCAAAATAACAACCTCCCTTTAATGGTGCATGTTGGAAATAACCCTCCCAATTTAGATGATATTGCCGAGCTACTCACAAAAGGCGACATCATTACACACTGTTATAACGGTAAACCAAACCGAATCTTAACTCCTGATGGTGAGTTAAAAGAATCGATGAAAAAAACCATTAAGCGCGGTGTTATTTTAGATGTCGGTCACGGCGGGGCAAGCTTCAGTTTTGATGTGGCCGAACAAGCGATTAAAAAAGGGATTTATCCTGACACCATTAGCTCTGATATTTATTGTAAAAACCGAATTTCAGGCCCTGTACGTAGCTTATCTCATATTATGTCGAAATTTTTAACTATTGGCTTACCAATGGAACAAGTGATCGAATGTGTCACCACCAACGCTGCTAATGCGTTAAAAATAACAACAAAAGGGAGATTAGAAGTAGGCAAAGACGCTGATATCACTATTTTTAATATTCTCAATGAACCTTGTACCTTTGAAGACTCAGAGCAAGGTTCACGCAAAGGCTCTGAATCCTTTTTACCGCTAGCCTGTATTGTTTCAGGCAAACTAATTACTACACAACATGGGGAACAACATGATGTCTTCAATGCATGAAAAATACGGTCTTACTGAAGTAATTAATGCATCAGGTCGAATGACAGCATTAGGGGTTTCAACGCCAAACGAAGACATTGTAAATGCGGTGAAAGAAGGCCTTGGTCAATATTTTGATATGAAAGATCTGGTGATAAAAACTGGTGAATATATCGCAAACCTTTTAAATGTTGATGCAGCCGTTGTGGTTTCTTGTGCCTCTGCGGGTATCGCTCAATCTGTTGCTGCTGTGATTGTGCAAGACAGCCAATATCGATTAGAAAACTTACATGCTCACGCTCATGATGTTCCTTCTGAGATTGTTCTTCCAAAAGGTCATAACGTGAACTTTGGTGCGCCAGTTGGCACCATGGTGACATTAGGTGGCGGCACAATCAAAGAAGCTGGTTATGCCAATGAATGTTCATCTGAACAATTAGAAGCTGCAATCACAAAAAATACCGCAGCTATCTTATATATAAAGTCTCACCATTGTGTTCAAAAAAGTATTTTAACCGTTGAACAAGCCGTTGCTGTCGCACAAAAACATAACTTACCATTAATTGTTGATGCTGCTGCTGAAGAAGATTTACACGTTTACTTTGCTATGGGTGCTGATTTAGTTATTTACAGTGGCGCTAAAGC
Organism: Aliivibrio thorii; assembly: GCF_057368585.1. Classification (NCBI taxonomy): domain Bacteria; kingdom Pseudomonadati; phylum Pseudomonadota; class Gammaproteobacteria; order Vibrionales; family Vibrionaceae; genus Aliivibrio; species Aliivibrio thorii. The sequence continues at coordinate 2,970,831 of NZ_CM170654.1, forward strand.
AATTGAAGGCCCTACAAGTGGCTTGGTTGTCGGTAAAACACAATATGTAGATTGGGTACGAAAACAATCTCAAGGTATTGGTCGAGCAATGAAGGTGGGTAAAGAAGGCATTCTCGGTCTAACTCATGCCATTACTGATTATCTGACAATTGAAAAAGAAACAGGCCAAGAAATGGTCGCTAAGATGGAAAAATTCATCTTTGATATCAATACCATTAACGGCATTAAATCCCGAGTGGTATGGGACAGTGCGGGTCGAGATATTGCAAGAGCGGAAATTGCATTTGATCACGACGCCCTAGGCACGACCACCACTGATATTGTAAAACGCTTAAACAATGGTAATCCGGCGATCTACTGCCGTGGTTACAAAGCCAACGAAGGCATTATTGAGATTGACGTTCGCAGTGTTAATGCAACTCAACTTAATACTATTTTCCTAAAAATTAACGCATTATTTTAAGAGAGACATCCCATGAGTTTAAAAGCTAATTTCTACAAAAATCGTGTATGCCTGAACGTATTAGCAGGCTCTGTTGATAATGCAGGTGAAATTTATGACGCCGCAGAAGGTCATGTTTTGGTTGGTGTTTTATCTAAAAACTACCCAGACGTTGATACCGCTGTTAGCGACATGAAAAAATACAGTGAAGTCACCAACAATGCTGTATCAGTTGGCTTGGGGGCTGGCGATCCAAACCAATCAATGATGGTGTCTCTTATTTCTCAGCACGTACAGCCACAACACATCAACCAAGTGTTTACTGGTGTCGCAACGAGTCGAGCACTAGCAGGGCAAGATAAAAGCATTGTTAATGGCTTAATTTCACCAACAGGTACGGTGGGAATGGTTAAGATCTCAACTGGCCCATTAAGTTCTCGCTCGGAAGATGCGGTTGTTCCTGTTGAAACAGCGATTGCAATGCTAAAAGACATGGGTGGAAGCTCTGTTAAATATTTCCCAATGGGTGGATTAGAAACACGTGAAGAGTTTGCCTATGTAGCCAAAGCTTGTGCCGAGCTAGATTTTTGGTTAGAGCCAACTGGCGGCATTGATCTTGAAAACTACGAAGAAATCATGCAAATCGCATTAGATGCAGGCGTGAGTAAAATCATTCCACACATCTATAGCTCAATCATTGATAAAGCAACAGGAAATACCCGTCCAGCAGACGTAACGACTCTACTTGAAATGACAAAAAAATTGATTAACTAAGTTTGCCCCTCCAAAGCCGGAACCCTGACCCCAGGTTTCTGGCTTTTTTATTTTCTTGAAAAATAGACTTATTTTTAATCAAAAAAAATAACTCAAGATAGTAATCACACATTCAATAAATATTGATATCTAGTTGCTTAAAACTAGTTGATATTATTATTAATAAAAATCAACTTACTTTATCGGTTTTCATATGATTCAATTGCCTTATCCGCGCCTTAATACCATCTTTGAAGCTCTTAGATACGAAGCTCTCCCTCAACAAGAGCTTGCACAGCGTTGTGATATTTCAACTCGAACCATTCGTACTGATATCTCTGCATTAAATGATATTTTAGCTTCTTATGGCGCCCAAATTCAGCATCAACGCGGAAAAGGCTACCACTTCGATATTTATGATGAAACACGATTCTCTGATATTGAAAAACAAACAAAAAAGATGAAAACCTCACCACGAAATGCAAAAGATCGCGTAGTGTATTTAATTATGCGCCTACTCTCTCAAGAGGAAGAATGTAAATTAGATGACTTAGCCAATCAATGGTTTGTTAGTCGCACCTCTTTACAAGCAGACATGAGCGAGATTCGTGAAATATTAGAGCAGTATAATTTAGAGATTGTCAGCAAAGCCCACCATGGGCTGAAGTTGTTTGGTGAAGAACAAGCCATACGAGCATGTATCGCTCATGTTTTATTTCAATTCAAACCAAGTGATCGTACGTTTATTAATGTATGCGAACATTTTTTCCCTGAAATAAACCTTCCATCTTTACAAGAAGATTTACTTCATTTAATTAATCAGAATCATATAAAATTAACCGATGAGGGGCTTCATCATTTATTGGTTTATTGCGGTGTAACCTTACACCGACTTAAATTAGGAGCGGTAATTCATCATATTCACCAACCAAAGTTAAGTGATGAAGCACAGAGAGCCGCATTAGACCTGAGTAAAACGATTGAAACCTTACTTGGGTTCCCTATTCCTAAATCTGAAATTGATTATTTAAGCATTCAAATTGCAGCTCGACGAGTGACAGGCGTCACTATTATCGATACAGAAAAATACACTGAACAACTTGAATTAACTCATTTTTTATTAGATTACGTTAATGAGCATTACAACTACAATTTGCGTAATGATGAGTTACTAAAACGTGATTTACTATGTCATATCACAACAATGATATTACGTGTTAAATATCAAATCACCATTCCCAATCCGCTTGTTGACCATATTAAGCGCTATTACCCACTTGCTTATGACATGACCGTCGCAGCGATTTCGCACTGGGGAAAACATTTAATTCCAGATGGAGAAGTAGGTTATTTAGTTATGCATATTGGTGTTGGTTTAGAGCGTAACTTCGCATTAGAAGAGCAACAACAACCAAAAGCACTATTGGTGTGTGATTCTGGCACTTCAATTATGCGCTTATTGGAATCTCAATTACTTCGCTCTTTACCACAGCTAGAAATTCAGAAAATTAATTCTGTCAGAGAATATGAATCTTTAATTAAAGTTGAGACTGACTTTGTTATCTCAACAGAAAAGGTATCTCAAAAAAATAAACCAACCATTACGATTTCACCACTACCAACGAGCTTCCAACTAGAACAAGTAAATAAGTTAATATTGATGAACCGCTCTCATCCTTATATGTTGGATAAGTTTTTTGATCATCGTTACTTCTCTGTGCTTACAGAGCCAATGACTCAAGCTGAAGTACTTAAAAAGTTCGCTTCTCATTTTACAGAAGAAAATATCACCCCAGATGAGTTCTATGAATCGGTGCTCGAACGTGAAAATATTACCTCGACTATTCTAGGTGAAGGCATTGCTATTCCCCACTCCTTAGGTCTATTAGCAAATGAAACCAAGGTCTACACCATTATTTCACCTCATGGCGTTGATTGGGGAAATGGAAAAATAGCCCATGTCATTTTTCTTTTTGCGATAAATAAAGATGATTATGAAGAAGCGATGAGCCTTTATGATTTATTCGTGACCTTCATGAATGGAAAAGCAGTGGATACCATTCTTGATTGTTTATCGTATGAAGAATTTCAATACGTAGCGAAAGAGTGTTGGTTTAATAGAAAAAAAGATTGGTAGTATAAAAAATCCCAGCATAACTGGGATTTTTTATAGAAAAGAGATTACGGTCGCGGCTTAAACTCCAATACTGGCGCTTTTTCACCGTCATTCACATCTTTAGGGTTATTAATCACGATTAAATCTAATGCTCGACCTGTTGGACTTAGCAGTGCGAGCTCTTCTTTGTGCTCATCTTCCAGACAGATATTTAATGAAATATCTGATAACGCCTTAACGCCAAACTCTTCTTCTAATGTTTCTAATGCTTCTTGTAAGTTCTCAGCCAGAGATTTACTGTCCCAACGACCTTTAAATTGAATTTCCAACGACTTTATCCTCTACCTTCTTAGTACACACCACATTCAGCATCGATGTGTTTTTTAATTTTCTGGCTGTACCCCCTTTAAAGAGACCGATATTATCCGCGCCCCAATAAGGTAATTGCATTGGCCATTTATCTTTCGTCATTATCGTTGAATCAACTAGTATTTGCCATTGCTCTTTAGTCAATAAATCCATCTCTATTTTTTGGCAAACGGTGTGAGCATTTTGTGCTGTTGCTCTTAACCAAGGCATTTTATTTTCCATATAGAAGCCTTCATTTCCATTATCAATAAACGGCACTGCAAAATGAACTTGGTTAATAATCACTTCTTTACGAATAGTTATCGGATCTGGTTCTATTACCTTTTCAGGCATCAGTGCTTCTTTATTAACATCTGATAAATCGACTTCACGCAGTCCTGCATGTTTAAATAACCGCTGATTTTGTAAAGCTTTCAATTCTTTATTCGCTATAAAATAATCAATATACGGACCAACTAAACAACGGTTAAGCTCTCCTTCTTTTTTCATATTAATTGGCATATCTACCGCGCGATTAATTTGTTCAATAGCGTCTTTAGTTAACTCTTTTTTAAACAGGCCACATTGGATCCAGTACTCACTATTATCAACTTTCTCTTTTGTAGGTAGACTTCCCCATAGCCCTTCCCCTATCGGGCAAAGTTCAGACAAAATATGCTCTTCTTTTTTATTGTCTCCTTTAGAAAAGCAAACCGCAGATAAAACACCTTTATTTAGAGTTTCTGGCTCTGTCGCCTTTTCGTTCGCAGATACACTTGCGACTGCTACGAAACTACCGAGAACACCTAATGATATTGCTGTTCTTTTTATTAATTTAGCCACTAGACTTCTCCAAACAAACTTACAATATTATCAGCATAGCAAAAGTTCTGTTTCAGATCCGAGATCCTATTTCCAATGCCTTCGTCTCACTCAATTTAATTGAATTAACATAGCTATCCATAAAGCGATAAACTAAAATTATAGTCTATTCTCCTTTAATTTATGTTGAGTGACGCATGGAAGTTGAACTGTTAGAGATCCAACACTTTTTATCACAATACCCTCCCTTTAACTTATTACCTGAAGAGGCAATAAAAGAAGCGGCTCAAAGCGTAGAAATATCTTATTACCGCGCAGAAAGTATGGTGATTGGGTTTGGTGATGAGATCAAAGACCTTTATATGGTTCGCAGCGGAATAATTGAAGTCTATCGTCGTAATGGCGAGCTTTATAACCGACTTGATGAAGGCAGTATTTTCGGGCAAATGGGCCTATTAATGAATAATAAGGTTCGTTTCCCAGCCAAGGCTCTGAACGATTCTTTATTATATTGCATCCCTGAATCGGTATTTGATGATTTCTGTGAACGCTATGATGAGTTCTCAGATTTTGTTGAAGTAGAAGATGCCACCCGCTTAAAGCAAGCGGTTGAAAACAATCATGATGACGCTAACGATCTAACCACGTCCAAAGTAAAAACATTACTGACTCGTGAAGCGGTCATGATTACCAAATACGAAACCATTCAATCTGCCGCTAAAACCATGGCAGAAGAAAACGTATCTGCGGTATTAATCACCGATCCTGAAATCGATACAGAAGAAGAAGACAATGATTTTGTCGGTATTATTACTGACCGTGATTTATGTACTAAAGTGCTTGCCTGTGGGTTAGATTTTGAAACCCCCGTATCTGAAGTCATGTCTACAGAGCTGATTTCACTCGACCATAATGCCTATGTATTTGAAGCCATGCTGATGATGCTTCGATACAACGTACATCACTTACCAGTATTGAGAAATAAGCAACCAATCGGTGTTCTAGAGGTGTCTGACATCGTACGTTACGAATCTCAAAATAGCCTGTTGTTCGTAAGCAGTATTTTCCAACAACAAACTATCGAAGACTTGGTTATTTTATCTAGCCAATTGAAAGATTGCTTTATTCGAATGGTAAATGAAGACGCTAATTCTCACATGGTTGGTAGCGCGATGTCTGAGATTGGTCGAAGCTTTAAACAACGTTTATTAGAGTTGGCCGAGGAAGAACTAGGCGCACCTCCAGTCCCTTATTGCTTCTTAGCGCTTGGTTCTATGGCTCGTGATGAGCAGTTAATTGTTACAGACCAAGACAACGCGATTATTTTAGATAATGATTATAACGAACAAGAGCATGGTGAATACTTTAAAGCGTTATCTACTTTTGTTTGTGATGGTTTAGCTGCGTGTGGATATACCTACTGCACTGGCGACATAATGGCAACGAATCCTGAATGGCGTAAAACGCAATCAGAATGGGAAGAATGTTTTGCCGATTGGATTGATAACCCAGATCCACAAGCACTATTAAATAGTTCTATTTTCTTTGACTTAAATGGCGTTTATGGCCGAACCAAATGGGCAGAACAACTCAATGGATTTATTGTCCGTCGAGCAAAGAAAAATAACCGTTTCCTTGCTTGCCTTGCTCGAAATGGTTTACGCCGAACACCACCACTGGGTTTCTTTAAGGATTTTGTGATGGAGAAAGATGGCCGCCATAATAATTCAATAAATTTAAAACGCCGTGGTACAGCACCTCTTGCTGATTTAATCCGAGTTCATGCATTAGCGATTGGCTCTCAAGCGCAAAACTCATTTGAACGTTTAGACGATATTATTGAAGCTGGTATTTTACCTAAATCAAAAGGCAGTGATCTTCACCATGCAATGGAATTAATTTCATTGGTTCGTCTACGCCATCAGGCATTAGATGTCGAAGCGGGGATAGAACCTGATAACAATATAGAGCCAGAGAACATGTCTGACTTTGAACGTCGAAATCTAAAAGATGCGTTCCAAGTACTGAGTAATGCGCAAAACTTCCTTAAGTTCCGTTATAGCGCTAACAAATTTTAGGAGTGAATGATGATATCGAACACTCAACAAGAAATTCTCAACTGGCCTGCTTTCTTTACGCATAAGTTTGAAATGAGTAAAGATAAACGGCTTAAAAATTTTTACCAAACCGGAACGTATGAAGAAGAAACACCACTCAAAGATATTGAATTTGTTGCTTTAGATTTTGAAACAACAGGATTAGATGCAAATCAAAACAGCATTATTAGTATTGGTTTAGTGCCATTTACTTTACAACGTATTCGTTGTCGAGAATCTCAACATTGGTTTGTTAAAGCTCAAGACAGCTTAGAAGAAAACTCTGTTGTCATTCACGGAATTACTCACTCTGACTTACAAGGGGCTCCTGATTTACGTCGTATCTTAGAGAAGGTGCTCGATGCGTTAGCAGGAAAAGTCGTAGTGGTTCATTACCGAAAAATAGAACGTGATTTTTTTGATGCTAATTTACGAAGCTTGATTGGTGAGGGTATTGTTTTTCCAGTGGTCGATACAATGCAAATCGAAGGGGATTATCAACAAGGCCAATCTAAAGGCCTAATTAATTGGCTTAAAGGAAAGCGTCCTGAATCAATCCGTTTGGCAAATAGCCGATTACGTTATGGCTTACCGGCTTACCCTCCTCATCACGCATTAACTGATGCGATTGCGACAGCTGAATTATTTCAGGCTCAAGTGCGTCATCACTTCTCGGAGAATGACCCTATTCGTAAGTTATGGCAATAATAAAAACCGTTTAACCTAAAAACAAAAAAACCGATGAAGATTATCTCTCATCGGCTTTTTAGTGTTTGTTCACTAAAGAATTAAGAACGGTTATGTTTCTCAGTTCTCATACCCATAAGTAAACTCACACACATGACAAGCAATATAATGGTGAATGGTAAGGCTGTTGAAATAGCCCCAGCTTGAAGAGCCTCAATTGCTTGAGTACCACCAACCCATAGCAGAGCAACTGCAATTGCCCCTTCCATAAATGCCCAGAACACTCGTTGTGGTACAGGCGCATCAACTTTACCACCAGCAGTAATGCTATCGATAACTAATGAACCCGAATCTGATGAGGTGATAAAGAATACCAACACTAGCACAACCGCGATCAGAGAAAGAATATTCCCCATAGGTAGAGCATCAAACATTTGGAACATAGCTAGAGAGACGTCCGTTAACCCTTCAGAGCCTAAGGTACCTACATGATTGATCACCTGATCAATCGCAACACCACCAAACGTAGACATCCAAAGCACGGTAAATACAGTTGGTACAACTAATACTGCAATCAAGAACTCACGAACAGTACGACCACGAGATACTCGAGCAATAAACATACCTACAAATGGAGACCATGAAATCCACCACGCCCAATAAGTAACAGTCCAACCGTGCATCCACGCTTGATCACCACGACCGTGTGGATTACTTAATGGAATAATATTTTCAATGTAGCCCATAACTGTCGTTGGAATCGTCCCCATCGAGACAGAAAATGAAACCAAAGCAACAAAAACAACTAATACAACCGCAATAATCATATTAATGTTACTGATGACTTTTACACCACCATCAATACCACGCATTACTGAAACAACAGCAAGCAAGGTAACAATGAAAATAATCGCGACTTGTAAACCTAATCCACCTTCAATTCCAAACACATGCTGGAAGCCACTTGCTGCTTGTTGAGCACCAAGACCTAAAGAGGTAGCAAGACCAAATAACGTTGCTAGAACAGCAAGAATATCAACAATATGACCGGGCCATCCCCATGTGCGATCTCCTAAAATTGGATAGAAGATTGAGCGCATAGAAAGTGGTAAGCCTTTATTGTAAGAAAAGAAAGCTAATGACAAGGCAACAACACCATAAATAGCCCATGGATGAATACCCCAATGGAACATGGTTGCACCAAGTGCTAATTGTTTTGCTTCCGGTGTATACGCTTCAACGCCTAGTGGTGTTTCAAACCAACCAGTAAAGTAAGCAACTGGTTCTGATACACCCCAAAACATAAGACCAATACCCATGCCAGCAGCAAATAACATCGCGATCCAAGAGACCATCGAGTAATCAGGTTTTGCTTTATCACCACCAAGGCGAATTTTACCAAATGGTGAGACAATCAATGCTAAACAGAAAATAACAAAGATATTCGCTGACCACATAAACAAACCATCAAATGCATTGATAATCTGTAATTTCAAACCATTTAGCACTGTTTTTGCAGTTTCAGGATCCGTCACTGCAACTGCTATTAAGAAGAGTGCAATCAAGCCAGCACTAATACCGAAGACGGAGTTATGAATATCCAATCCCCATTTTTGAACGTTATCCTGTCCAACAGTATAATCTGTATTATCTATACTGTACTTGTCCTTATTTCTACTCATTATTCCTCACTTCGAGCCTTAGCTCTCTGTTTTGGTTTAATTCAAATACTCGCTTTAAAATATTTAAACACACCTTATGATCCTAACAACTGAGCAAATTATTACCAGTAAAAGCGGTAAATAAGCCAGAAAAACAATAAAACAAGCGAAATTTCCTTATCTGTAAGACATTGTTTATGTTTTACAAATGAAAAAAAAGCGATGACTAAATCATCGCTTTTTATTAGTTAGCTATGATTAACCTTTATAGATTTTAGGATTAAATACATCTCTTAACCAATCACCAAGTAAATTAATTACCAAGACTAAAGTAACCAAAACTAATCCAGGGAAAGCGGTAATCCACCATGAACCAGAGAAAATATAATTAAATCCAATACTGATTAATGAACCTAATGAGGGTTGGTCTACCGGTAAACCTAAACCTAAGAAAGACAACGCAGCTTCAGACATAATCGCATTGGCAATTTGTACTGTAGATATAACTAAAATTGGAGATAAGCAGTTAGGCAGAATATGACGGAACATGATTCTCGGAGAACGAAAGCCCATCACTTTCGCTGCTTCTACGTATTCCTTCTTCTTCTCAGCCAATACTGACGCACGGATTGTACGTGCGTATTGTGGCCATTCAGCAATACCGATAATAACCACCAACATTACGACGGCATATTGACTAAAAAACTCTGTTCCAAAACTGGCTTTAAAGATAGCAGAAACAATGATTGCAACCATCATGGTTGAAAAAGACAACTGCACATCAGCAAATCGCATTAAAAAGCTATCTATTCGACCACCGAAATAACCTGCAGATAGGCCAATAATAATACCTAATGTCAGTTGTACTGCTACAGCTAAGAAGCCAATCGTTAATGATAAACGCGAGCCATAAAGAATGGTCGACAATACATCACGACCTTGGTCATCAGTGCCTAAAAGAAAGCGTTCATCTCCCTCTTCCATCCAAGAAGGAGGTAACTCTGAATCCATAATATCAATTGAACTAAGATCATATGGATTATTTGGAGCAATAACTGGTGAAAGTAATGCCCCCAGAACAAAGACCAAAAAGACAGCAAAACTAAACATTGCCACTTTGTCGCGTAAAAAATAATACAAAAAATCTGAAGATTTAAATCGTTCCCAACGAGTTGGAACGTGGTTAGTTGTAGTGTTCATGATTACGCTCCTTTACCTGTAATATCTACGGTTGGGTTAATTAGTCCATATAATAAATCAACAATCGTATTCGTTACGACGAAGATCAACCCGACAAAAATAACGTAAGCGGTAATCAAAGGAGTATCTACACGGTTAATCGCCTCTAAGAATAAAGAGCCTGTTCCCGGCCACTGAAAAACAGTTTCAGTTAAAATTGTATATGCCACCATAGTACCAATTTGAACACCACCAACCGTCAAGACAGGCAACATAGTATTTTTTAATGCGTGCTGATAATAAATTTTATTCGTTGCGACACCTTTAGCTTTTGAAAACTTAATGTACTCAGAACTCAATACTTCAAGCATTTCTGAACGCACCAAACGAATAAACAAAGGCAGCATAATGGAAGCCAGTGAAATACAAGGCAATACTAAATGAGCTAAGCCATCAATAGTAAAAAACCCTGATTCCCAACCAAGTAAATTGTACGTTTCTCCACGCCCATAGGACGGTAGCCAATTTAATTCAATTGAAAAAACATACATCAACATTATTGCGGTTAAGAAGACAGGGATCGATATACCAACGCTACTGAACGCCATAATTGCTTTAGTAAAAAAGCTTTTAGGATGAATAGCCGAATAGACACCAAGAGGGATCGAGAGACATATAATGATAATCGCAGAACCCAATACTAATTCAAGGGTTGCAACAAGCTTATCTAGGATGACCTCAACGGCCGGCTTTTTGAAGAAATAAGACGTGCCCAAGTCACCTTGAACCGCATTAGTAATAAAACGAGTATACTTTGTGATGAACGGGTCATTTAACCCTAGATCATCTCTCAGAGCTTGACGCTCTGCTTCTGAAACTGATTGTCCAACCAATTCACGTAACGGGTCACCCAAGTTATCTTGAATGGAAAACGCAACCAGACTGATCACAAACATCACTATCAGTGCCTGAAACAGGCGCTTGACCAGAAACGTAAACATTCCTTGTCCCCTTAATCTATCCTAAGAATGACATGATTATTTTCATGCCTAACACATTGTTGTTATTGCTGTGGGTATAAATAAAGGCTGCCTTGATTCATTCAAAGCAACCTACTTATTTTTGTTTAATGGCTATTTAACAACTAGGTCGCCAAAGTATGGGTATTCCATTGCATTTACGATTGGTTTGATATCAATGTTAGATTTCGCACCCCATGCAAGGTTTTGCCAATGTAGTGGAACAAACGCAGCATCGTTATATAGTGTATCTTCTACTATTTTTAGCATTTGGCTACGCTTAGCTGGATCAGTTTCTACATTTGCCGCTTCGACTAAACGGTCAACTTCAGGGTTTGAATAATGACCACAGTTGTACTGACCTTTACCAGTTTCTTCATTACGCGTCATTGTTAGGAACTCAGAGAAATTCGCTGAATCTTCGGTATCCGAATGCCAACCAATCATCATCATGTCTGCTGAACATAAATCAAACTCAGGCCAATATTGCGCTTTTGGTAAAGTTTTTAAATCAACTTTAATGCCAATTTTAGACAGCATTGCTGCAGCAGCTTGAGCAATTTTTGCATCATTTACGTAACGGTTATTTGGCGCCATCATGCTAAGTTTAAAGCCATTCTCGTAACCCGCTTCTTTCATTAGCTCTTTTGCTTTCTTAAGATCATAACGTGGAACTAAGTCAGCATCATAACCAGAATAACCTGAAGGTCCTTGTTGACCAGCTGCAGTAGCAAAACCTTTCATGATTTTCTTAACGATGCCCTCGTTATTAATTGCATGAACGATTGCCTGACGAACACGTACATCTTTTAGTGCTTCATTACTTGTTTGGTTCATTTGAAAGGAAATCAAACGAGTACCTGGTAGCGTAACTAAATCAATACCTTTGGTATTTTTTACTCGCTTGTGATCATTTGGGGCCACAGGAGCTATGACATCAACATCACCAGAAAGAAGAGCTGCAACACGCGTTGCATTTTCTTTAATTGGAACAAGAGTTAATTCGTCTACATTACCTGGAGAATTTTTATCCCAGTAACCATCAAAACGATCAAAAACAACTTTTACGCCTTGCTCACGAGATTTAACAACAAATGGACCCGTACCAGAAATGTGTGTTGAAGCGAATGAATTACCGTGTTTTACAATTTCAGACTTATCTTTACCATTTTCTGTTTTACCAGAATAGAACTTGCTGTCCATTGGGAAAAGGTATGTTGCTGTCTGCAGAACTAACGGATAAGCGCCTTTAGAAACAAGTTCAACCGTATAATCATCAATTTTAACTAGCTTTTCATAAGGTTCGAAAATCGCTTTAAAATCAGGAGAGTCTTTTAGACGATCAAACGTCCAAACAACATCGTCAGCCGTCATCTCATTACCTGAATGAAACTTAACGCCTTTACGTAAATTAAAAAGGAATGTTTTTTCATCAATACGTTCCCACTTTTCAGCAAGACGCGGTTCAAAATCAAATGACTGCGTATAACGCACTAGGGGATCAAACACCATATGAGAAAGTTGTAGTGTACCGCCAGACAATTGCTCATGTGGATCAAGTGATACTGGATCGGCATCGTAAGCAACAGTAATGTCAGCAGCTGCCGCACTAAAACTTAGGCCAGCAGCCATAAGTGCGATAGCTAATTTTGTCTTCATGGTTTTCATTGCATAACTCCTTATGCGGGAATTTATCCCTAATTTGTTGTATTTATACTTATTATTAGACGGTTTAAACCGCTGCTAGATCATCTCTTAACCCTTTAAAGTCAGGCATAAGCGAAATCAATTGCTTGCTGTATTCGTGCTGTGGGTTGGTATAAAGATTTTCCGTTGGAGCCACTTCTAAAAGTGTTCCCATTTGCATTACACCGACACGATCACACATTTGGCGAATAACAGGTAAATCATGACTGATAAACAACATGGTTAGGTTTAACTCATCTTGTAAATCTTTTAATAGGTTGAGGATTTGAGCTTGAACTGATACATCCAAAGCAGATGTAGGTTCATCACAAATAAGTAGACGTGGGCGCGTTGCTAATGCTCTAGCAATAGAAATACGTTGGCGTTGACCACCAGAAAATTCATGTGGATACTTCAATGCAGCCATTCTTCCCAAACCAACATGACCCAAAAGATCATTAACGATCTGTTGCGTTTCTGATTCTGAACGCGTTAGCTTATGAAAACGGATCGGTTCTGCAATGATATCGAAAATTTTCATACGAGGATTCATGGACGTATAAGGGTTTTGGAATACCATCTGCATTTGACGGCGCATAGGACGGCGCTCTTTTTCTGATTTCAGCGCTGTAAGGTCAATGCCTTCAAAAATAACAGAACCGGAATTAGGCGGATATAAACCAGAGATAATACGGGCAATGGTAGATTTGCCTGAACCAGACTCACCAACAAGGCCGAATGTTTCCCCTTCATGAATTTCAAAGCTAACATTATTAGAGGCTTGAACGTATTCACGGCGACTTTCGAAAAATGAGTCTTTCGTTATAAATCGTAAATTTACATTTTCTACTTTTAATAACGGCCCTACGTATTCACGCTGGTCTTGGCTTTGACCTAACCAATGATTCTTTACATCAATAGGATCGTGTTGAACAGCTTCTTCGATATAGCTCACTAACGGGAAACGCTCTAACTTAACATCAGAGCGAGGAACCGCAGAAATCAAACTACGAGTGTATGAGTGATCAGGATTACCTAATACTTTCTCTGTCTTACCAAACTCAACCAAATCACCACGGTACATTACCGCAACTTTATCCGTTACATTTGATACAACCCCCATATCATGAGTAACAAGCATACAACCTACGTTTTTCTTAACACAAAGATCTCGGATAAGACTTAAGATTTGATCTTGAATCGAAACATCTAGGGCTGTAGTCGGTTCATCGGCAATAATAAGGTCCGGTTCACCGGCTAATGCTATTGCAATAACAACACGTTGACGCATGCCACCTGAAAATTGGTGTGGATATTGTTTTAAGCGATTTTCAGGTTGCGGAATACCAACTTGCTCCATCAAAGATAATGCTCTCGCATAAGCTTCTACAGATGACATTTTTAAATTGGCATGAATGGTTTCGGTTAACTGTTGCTCAACCGTAAATAAAGGGTTTAACGAGGTCATTGGGTCTTGGAAAATAAAACCAATTTTAGAGCCTCTAACTTTACGCATATCCTCTGTTGTTAGACCTGATATTTTTTCGCCATCAAGAAATACCTCACCTCCAGCAATAACACCTGGAGGGCTTAATAAATCAATTACAGCATTACCGACAGTTGACTTACCTGCACCAGACTCTCCAACAACACCAACAATCTCACCGCGTTCTATTGAAAACGACAGCGACTTAACCGCGGCATGAACCCCGTGACGAGATGGATATTCGATACGTAAATTTTTAACTTCTAAAAGTGACATTATCAGACTCCGACTACTCGGCAGCATCCTGCCCTGTCTGCACATTGATTCCATTCGAAACAGCAATAAGTACTGTAACTTGATTAGGACACCAATGTAGTCAATTGTTCACAAAAAAGCAACAATCAAAGAGTATAAAACTAATATATGCCAATATATTGAATAAAAAGTCACTTTCCTCAACCTGACCTAATATGAAGAACTATTTTAAATAGTCATAGCAACCAAATAAAACATACAGTTAAAAACAAACTACTAAGATAGTGATTTATCTAAAACCCATCTCACTTTAGATAAATAGACAAAAATAAATTTAACATTTAAAACAACTTTTTAATTGGAATTAGAAGTTAAAGTCAGTGTTTTATATTGATTTAACTATAAATAATCAGTGTAAGCTATCAAAATAAAGATAAATAGAAGCAGTTGGAACTCAAAGAAAAAAGAAAGAAATGAGGCATAGAGCGTAATGTAAAATAGCGATTTTGTGATGAAGATAAGAATAATATAAAGCAGAAATGAAAAAAGCCTCGTCATTTCTGACGAGGCTTTCAAATGTGGTCGGTGAAGAGGGATTCGAACCCCCGACCCTCTGGTCCCAAACCAGATGCGCTACCAAGCTGCGCTATTCACCGAGCTTTTATTTGATTCTTGGGGTATAAATGAATCAAAAGGGAAACTGCTTTTACAGTTACCAAAATTAATGGGGTGGCTAACGAGATTCGAACTCGCGACCACCGGAATCACAATCCAGGGCTCTACCAACTGAGCTATAGCCACCACTAATTTTTTATATAACCGCTATTGCGATTATTGAAATAGTGGTCGGTGAAGAGGGATTCGAACCCCCGACCCTCTGGTCCCAAACCAGATGCGCTACCAAGCTGCGCTATTCACCGACAAATTTCGTTTCGATTCTTGGGGTGTTTCTTGAATAAAAACTGGAAACCTTATTTTACTACATAAACTTGGTTACCAAAATAATGGGGTGGCTAACGAGATTCGAACTCGCGACCACCGGAATCACAATCCAGGGCTCTACCAACTGAGCTATAGCCACCACTACTTTTTTTCGCCTTTAATTTATATTCCGGATGGCACGCCCGAAAGGATTCGAACCTTCGACCTTTGGCTCCGGAGGCCAACGCTCTATCCAACTGAGCTACGGGCGTATACCCTATCGGCGGAGAGGAATAATACGGATCTGCGTGACCTGCGTCTAGTGTTTTTTTTACTTTTTTTGTCGTTTGGTCTCTTTTTCAACAATTTCTACCTATTTATCCTCATTTTCTTTAGCTCTAGTGGTTTATTGCAACAATTTAAGCAGATATACTCACTCAATATTTACACAAAGTTAACGCAGCTATTTTATTAAGTTCGCTTTTCAACTGGGTAAATACAATAAAATGGGCTAAAGCCAATAATAATAACTGGGAGTGGAAAGTGAGCTTTATGGAAAAATCTATTCGTAACATCATTATTGCAACGGTTGCTGCATTAACTTTTTCAACTACCTCTTTTGCAGCGGGTAACTCTGATGATGTAATAGCTGAGCGAATTAAGCCTGTAGGTCAAGTTTACCTAGCAAGTGACGTTCCTGTGGTTGAAGAGCTGACAGGACCTCGCTCAGGGGAGCAAGTATACAAAACATTTTGTACTGCTTGCCACTCAACTGGAGCTGCTGGTGCACCAAAAACTCAAAATGCAGCAGATTGGACCCCACGTATAGCAAAAGGTATGGACGTATTAAAAGAGCACGCTCTTAATGGCTTTAATGCGATGCCTGCTCGTGGTACTTGTATGAATTGTACTGATGACGAAGTTGTCGATGCAATTAATTACCTAGTTAAAGGGTTAGTAAATTAAGACTGACTTAATCCAAAAAAATAAGTTAATCAAAAATGGCCACAGCTAAATAGCTGTGGCCATTTTTCTTTCTATTACTTTTTAAGCATGGCTCTAAGATTAGCAATATTACTCTTCCCTCTTTCCATTCTCTCTTCTTGAGTTGGCTTTGGTTTTTTCATCTCCCAATCTAAATCGTCATGTGGTAACTCTTCTAGAAAACGACTTGGTTCCGGACGAATTAATTCACCATATTGTCGACGCTCTTTGCATAATGTAAAAGTCAGTTCTTTTTGAGCTCGTGTTATTCCTACATAAGCTAAACGACGCTCCTCGTCTACGTTGTCTTCATCCATACTAACTTGGTGAGGTAAAATACCCTCTTCAGCACCAATTAAAAAGACATACGGAAACTCTAAACCTTTTGATGCATGTAAGGTCATTAACTGAACCTGATCGGCGCCGTCTTCATCCTCACCGCGCTCCATCATATCTCGTAGGGTTAAACGTTGGACAACTTCTTTTAATGTTTTCTCTTCATTATCATAATTATCCCCTTCTAAATCGGCGACAATCCACGAATAAAGATCAGAGACGTTTTTCATTCTCATCTCTGCAGCTTTTGCGCTGGTAGATGTTTCGTACAACCAATCTTCATAATGAATATCTTTCACAAGAGAGCGGACCGCTTCTACTGTATTACCACGCTCTGCGTTTTCAGAAATAGAAACAACCCAATGACTGAAACGACGTAATGACTCTAACCCTCTTCCTGTAAGCGTTTGTTCTAACCCCATTTCAAAACTGGCTTCAAATAAGCTTTTTCCACGCATGTTGGCATAAGTACCCAATTTCTCTAAAGTCACAGGGCCAATTTCACGACGAGGCGTATTCACTACTCGTAAAAATGCATTGTCATCGTCAGGGTTTGTTAACAAGCGTAAATACGCCATGATATCTTTAATTTCAGCTCGAGAGAAAAAAGAGGTTCCACCTGATATTTTATAAGGCACTCGGTTTTGCATTAGTGACTTTTCAATCAAACGAGACTGATGATTACCTCGGTATAACACTGCGTAATCTTTATAGTCCGTTCGATTTAAAAATCGATGTGCAATAATTTCACCGACAACTCGCTCTGCTTCGTGCTCATCATCTTTTGCTGTAAGTACTTTTATCTGCTCCCCATCAGGAATTTCTGAAAAAAGACGTTTTTCAAATACATGAGGGTTATTAGCAATAAGTATATTAGCCACCCGTAGAATTCGGCTGGTCGAACGGTAATTTTGCTCTAGTTTAATCACTCGTAAGTTTGGGTAATCTTCGTTTAATAGCACCAAATTTTGAGGCTTTGCACCACGCCATGAGTAAATTGATTGATCATCATCTCCTACAACGGTTAAACGCCCTCTCTCTCCAACTAATAACTTCACCAATTCATATTGACTGGTGTTGGTATCTTGATATTCATCCACAAGTAAATAACGGATCTTCATTTGCCAGCGTTCACGCACCTCTTGATTAGTTCGAAGCAGTAAAACGGGTAATGAAATAAGATCATCAAAATCAAGCGCGTTATAGGCCTTCATCTGTGCTAGGTACATTTCATAACAAAAAGCAAATAACTGGTCTTGTTCCGAACGAGCAAACCCTTTTACTTGCGCAGGTGTTAACATGTCATTTTTCCAATTAGAAATACTACTGAGTAACTGACGCAATAAATCTTTGTCACCATCAATCTGCTTTTCTGTTAACTCTTTAAGCAGAGCCAATTGGTCTTGATCATCAAATAAAGAAAAACCCGCTTTCAAGCCAAGCACTTTATATTCTCGTCGAATAATATCTAAACCTAACGAGTGAAAAGTAGAAACCATTAACCCTCGGGACTCCTGCTTATTTAGTGTCTGCCCTACACGTTCTCTCATTTCTCTCGCTGCTTTATTGGTAAACGTTACGGCTGCAATATTTCTCGCTTTATAACCACATGTCTGAACGAGGTAAGCTATTTTATTTGTGATTACACGGGTTTTACCTGACCCTGCACCAGCCAATACTAAACATGGCCCTGAGACAAATTTAACTGCCTCATCTTGCTGTGGATTAAGTCTCATGAATCACCTATTAAATCGATAATGAATTATTTGGGTCTATAATAAAGCGGACTACTTTGGAATACCATGTAAACAATCAATCAAAAAATGTGACCTTTACGTTTCTTGACACAAAAATAGATTACATTTTATTCGTCGTGTCCTAGAATAATGAATGAACGTTCATTCATTTCATAAGGATCTATTTATGAAGGAAAAACGCCAACTCATCATTGAGTCAGCTGAACAGTTGTTAGCCACCGATGGGTTTAGCGGTTTATCCATGCAAAAGGTAGCAAACCAAGCGGGCGTTGCCGCAGGTACGATCTATCGCTACTTTGATGATAAAGAAGCATTAATCCAAGAAATAAAGCTAAATATCATGCAGCGAGTAGCCCTTGCTATTCAAGAAAACGTACAGGATTCAGATCCAATTAAAGTCCGTTTTCGTACTATGTGGTTGAATATTTGGCATTTTGCTATTTCAGAAAGAAATACGTTTTTGAACCGCAATCAATACGATTCACTTCCTTGCTTTGATTTAGTCAAACTAAAGGAACTAGAGGAGAAAATGTTTGCCCAAGTTAATCAGCTCTTTATTGATGGACTTGAGCAAGGCATTTTTAAGCCTCTTAGCGTAGAAATATTAACTGGCCTTAGCTTAGAAGCGAGTGTTTGTTTAGCTCGAAAACATGCTCAAGGTTTTTTTACTTTAACAAACGATGATCTTGACGCGGCAATTGAAGCCAGTTGGGATGCCATTATTAAACACTAATTTGGAGTTCTAATCAGAATGAAAAAGTGGACTTTCTTTATGTTGCTTCTTGCGCTACTTCTTTTCGGTAGTGTTATTGGTTTTAACATGTTTAAACAACAAAAAATTGCTGAGTACATGGCAAATAGACCTGAACCTGAATTTCCTGTTACGGTTGAAACAGTTACGTCGTCCCTTTGGACTCCAACTATCGAAGCGATTGGTTTCATTGAGCCAAACCAAGGTGTAACACTGACAACTGAAGTTAATGGTGTAATCGATAAAATCTCGTTTGATTCTGGTAGTCAAGTAAAAGAAGGGCAATTACTTCTTTCTCTTGACTCTAAAGTAGAAAAAGCCAATTTAAAAAGTACTCAAGCTCGCTTACCTGCTGCAGAAGCAAAATATAAGCGCTATAAAGGCTTATACAAGAAAGGGTCGATTTCTAAAGAATCATACGATGAAGCTGAGGCGAACTACTTCTCTCTTGCTGCTGATATTGAAAGTATGAAAGCATCAATTGAACGTCGTGAGATTAAAGCACCTTTCTCTGGTGTCGTTGGTATTCGTAATGTGTATCTTGGTGAATACTTACAACCAAGCACTGATATTGTACGCCTAGAAGACACTAGCATCATGCGTTTACGTTTCACTGTTCCTCAAACTGATATCTCTCGTATCAACATTGGTCAAGACATTGATATCACTGTTGATTCGTACCCTAACGATGTCTTTAAAGGATCGATTAGTGCAATTGAACCTGCGGTAAATATCCAAAGTGGCCTAATTCAAGTTCAAGCTGACATCCCTAATAACGGTGGGAAACTACGTAGTGGTATGTTTGCTCAAGCAGATATAATTCTGCCTACATTAGAAAGCCAAGTTGTTATTCCACAAACAGCGATTACCTATACTCTTTATGGTGACAATGTTTACATCGTTACTGAAAAAGACGGTGATAAACGTGTTCAACAGCATGTAGTAAAAGTTGGTGAGCGTTCAGAAGCTATCGCACACATTCTTGACGGTGTTAAACCTGGCGATGTTGTTGTTACATCTGGCCAAGTTCGTTTAAGTAATGACGCGAAAGTACGTATCGTTGAAAGCGATGCAACAACACCACCTGCTGAAACACCAATGCTGTAACCGGAGGAACTATGCGCTTTACTGATGTTTTTATTAAACGTCCAGTTTTAGCGGTATCAATCAGCTTTTTGATTGCTTTGCTTGGCATCCAAGCTATTTTCAAAATGCAGGTTCGTGAATACCCTGAAATGACGAATACCGTTGTAACGGTAACAACAAGCTACTACGGTGCAAGTGCTGACCTTATCCAAGGTTTCATCACTCAACCCTTAGAACAAGCGGTAGCTCAAGCTGATAATATAGATTTCATGACGTCACAATCTGTAATGGGTCAATCGACTATTACGGTAACGATGAAATTAAATACAGACCCCAACGCCGCATTGTCTGACGTACTAGCTAAGACTAACTCTGTTCGCTCACAACTTCCAAAGGAAGCAGAAGATCCAACAGTTACCATGTCAACAGGTTCTACAACAGCGGTACTTTATATTGGCTTTACAAGTGATGAGCTTGTATCAAGTCAAATTACCGATTACCTAGAGCGAGTGGTTAATCCTCAACTATTTACTGTGAATGGTGTTTCAAAAATAGACCTTTATGGTGGTATGAAATATGCGTTACGTATTTGGTTAGACCCTGCTCGTATGGCTGCAATAAATATGACAGCAACTGATGTTATGGGTGTATTAAATGCCAATAACTTCCAATCAGCAGCAGGTCAAGCAACCGGTGAGTTCGTTCTTTATAATGGTAGCGCAAACACACAAGTCTCTAATGTAGAAGAACTTGAACGTTTAGTTATTAAAAGTGAAGATGGTGAAGTTGTTCGTCTAAGTGATATTGCGAAAGTATCCCTAGAAAAAAGTCATGATGTATACCGAGCAAGTGCTAACGGTAAAGAAGCTGTTGTTGCTGCAATCAATGCTGCACCAAGCGCTAACCCGATTAACATTGCTGCAGATGTTTTGGAACTGTTACCTCAACTAGAGAAAAACCTTCCTAAAAACATCAAAATGAACATCATGTACGACTCTACGATTGCGATTAACGAATCAATCCATGAAGTAATTAAGACCATTGTTGAAGCGGCTGTTATCGTACTTATCGTTATCACATTGTTCTTAGGTTCATTCCGAGCAGTAATCATCCCTATTGTAACGATCCCATTATCTCTTGTTGGTGTTGCAATGGTAATGCAAGCTATGGGGTTCTCATGGAACTTGATGACACTTCTTGCCATGGTTCTCGCCATTGGTTTGGTAGTAGATGATGCTATCGTTGTACTTGAAAACGTAGATAGGCACGTCAAACTTGGAGAGACTCCATTTAGGGCTGCGATTATTGGTACGCGTGAAATTGCGATACCTGTAATTGCAATGACTTTAACACTGGGTGCCGTATATGCTCCTATCGCTATGATGGGCGGTATTACTGGTTCTCTATTTAAAGAGTTTGCCTTAACCCTTGCTGGCTCAGTATTTGTTTCAGGGATCGTCGCACTAACACTATCTCCAATGATGTGTTCTAAGATGCTTAAAGCAAATGAAATACCAAGTAAGTTTGAAAGCACAGTTCATCACTTCCTTGATGGCATGACAAGCAAATATGAGCGCATCCTCGGTTCGGTAATGCAACACCGTCCAGTAATCATAGCATTCGCTGTTATCGTTTTTGCCAGTCTACCATTGCTATTCAAGTTCATTCCAAGTGAGCTCGCTCCTTCTGAAGATAAAGGAGTTGTAATGCTTATGGGTACTGGTACATCTAACGCTAACTTAGATTATCTACAAAATACAATGAATGATGTTAACGCAATTCTTTCAGACCAACCTGAAATTGCCTTTGCTCAAGTATTTACTGGGGTACCTAACTCAAATCAAGCATTTGGTATTGCATCAATGGTTCCTTGGAGCCAACGAGAAGCAAGTCAAGCTGATGTAACTGGTCGTGTAGGCAAATTAGTACAAGATGTTCCTGGTATGGCTGTAACTGCCTTCCAAATGCCTGAACTGCCAGGAGCTGGTTCTGGTTTACCAATTCAATTTGTAATTACAACACCAAATAGCTTTGAGAGCCTATTCCAAATAGCAACCGAAGTATTAACTGATGTTAAAGGTAGTCCTTTATTTGTTTATTCTGATATCGATTTAAACTTTGATTCAGCAACAATGAAAATCAATATCGATAAAGACAAAGCAGGAGCTTATGGCGTAACCATGCAAGATATTGGTATTACGTTAAGTACAATGATGGCTGATGGCTACGTTAACCGTATCGATCTAAATGGACGATCTTATGAGGTAATCCCTCAGGTAGAGCGTAAATACCGCTTAAACCCTGAATCAATGAACAGTTATTATGTTCGCTCTCTCAGTGGTGAAGCCGTTCCATTAGGTAGCTTAGTCTCTATTGATGTAATTGCTGAACCTCGTTCTTTACCTCACTTCAATCAGTTAAACTCTGCTACCGTTGGAGCTGTACCATCTCCAGGAGTTGCTATGGGTGATGCGATTTCTTGGTTTGAAGATATAGCAAACACGACACTACCAAGTGGTTACAATCATGATTACATGGGCGAAGCTCGCCAGTATGTAACAGAAGGTAGCGCATTATATGCAACCTTTGGTTTAGCGTTAGCGATCATCTTCTTAGTTCTTGCGATTCAATTTGAATCAATTAGAGACCCATTAGTAATTATGGTTTCTGTTCCATTAGCAATCTGTGGAGCATTAATTGCACTTGCTTGGGGTGCCGCAACAATGAATATCTACTCACAAGTAGGCCTAATCACCTTGGTTGGTCTAATTACAAAACACGGTATTCTTATTTGTGAAGTGGCCAAAGAAGAACAATTACACAATCTAAAAACTCGTATGGAAGCGGTAACCGAAGCTGCAAAAGTTCGTCTTCGCCCGATCCTAATGACAACAGCTGCAATGATTGCCGGTTTAATTCCGTTAATGTACGCAACTGGTGCAGGTGCAGCACAACGCTTTAGTATTGGTATTGTTATCGTTGCGGGACTAGCAATTGGTACCCTGTTTACTCTATTTGTACTGCCTGTAATTTACAGCTACTTAGCAAGTGAACATAAACCACTACCTGTTTTTGAAGAAGGCAAAGAAATTCAAGAATAAGGTAAGTAAAATTTTAAAGGCTACTTCGGTAGCCTTTTTTATATTTGAATAGCGACAATGAGCTGTGCTTTATTTAAAATAAAGAAAAGTATCGACCAAGGAATAAATGATGTTTGATCCAAAAAAGTTAGAGCAGGTAGCAAAACAGATTCATGATTCAATGCCACAACCAGTCAAAGAGTTAGGTAGTGATGTAGAGCAAAAAGTACGTCAAGTAATTCAGGGGCAATTGAATAAACTTGATGTGGTGAGTAGAGAGGAATTTGATGTTCAAACACAAGTTCTCCTACGTACCCGTCAGAAACTAACAGCGATGGAACAAAAACTTACTGAAATAGAAGAAAAATTGTCAGAAAAATAAAATCGTATTTATATACGACTAGGATAAATCATTACGTTATCCAAAAGATACATCGAGTAGGGTGAGGCTTTTGCCTCATCCCTCTCACAGAACCGTACGTACGGACCTCGTATACGGCTCCTGCAATTTACTATTTCTTAATAAAAAGAAGCGAGTACACCTGTTTTAACTTCGTCTATTGAATACAAGCCTAGATTTTTGAACCACTGATTAGGCATCGCATAGCTTGCTAACGGACTCGCACTGTTTCGCCATGAGTCCATTTTTATGGACTTAAATGGCGGTTTGTACTTTAGTTGCTTAAGACGACGATGCAATCTGCACGGCTTCTTCCACAAACTCATTTGTACCGCTCGCAATCTCCGCCTTATCCAAGCCGCAAGGCTTTTCAGTGTGCTCGTAATATTGGCTATTTTGAAGTAGTTTACAAACTGGATTCAGTTACTTTAGCACTCTCGCTAAATTCAATCCTCCATTACGCTTGGTGAGTTGTCTTACTTTCGCTTTTAATGTTTTGAGCTTCTTTTCTTGAATTGCCGTGTAATTTGTAAAAATTTCCACTCCCAAGAATTTAATACCTGTATCGCTATGTGCTATATGGGTTTTCCGCTCATTCACTTTAAGTTTTAGCGTTACTTCTAAAATATGGCTAGCTACTTTTAATGCATTCTCTGCACCCTTTTTCGAGGTGCAGAATATCAAAATGTCATCCGCGTATCGCACTATTCGATGCTTACGCCTCATCATTTCTTGATCGAATTCATCTAAGTAGATATTAGCAAGTAGTGGACTAATCACCCCACCTTGTGGACTGCCTATTACACTATTCTGCCAGTTTTCACCAACCATGACTCCACTTTTTAGAAATTGACGGAGCAAGCCTAAGATACTGCCATCCACGATGCGCTTTCGCACGAACTTGATTATCAGATCGTGGTCAAGCATGTCAAAGCATTTAGACAGATCCATATCAACAACATGCCGCTTATTATATTTACGTATAAAGAGTGTAGCTTTGCTGATGGCTTGATGACAGCTTCGCCCAACCCGATATCCATAACTGGATGGATGAAAGTTTGGGTCAAATATGGGAGTCATTATATTCGTTAAACATTGTTGAACAATTCGGTCTCGAACTGTGGGGATCCCCAATAACCTGATACCGCCATCGTCTTTGGCGATCTCAACTCGTTTTACGGGCCGCGCTTGATAGCGCTTTTCTTGTAGTTCAAGTAATAGTTTTCTGAGCTCTACTTCCAAATTTTGTGTGAAATCATCGATACGCTGCCCGTCAATACCAGCTGCGCCTCCATTCTTTCTCACTTGTTTGTATGCCACGTAAAGCGCTTGCAGTGATAGCATGCGCCCGTAAAGGCTATAGTGTACTCTCAAATTATTATCTCACATCACCTGCTGCTGACTTTATTTATGTTGGTTAGGTTTATTTCGTTGTCGCGTTAAGTTTTCTAGCAAGGCTACGCCCTTTTATTCGCAATATGCTTAACCGCCTCTATGCCTCTAGTAAAGAGAAACACTTACTCCCCGTGCCCAGTTCTATTCACAGCTTTAGTATCACCCTTAGCCATTAAAATAGAGACTTTACCTTATTTGGTAATTCGTGAACCCATCATAAATTACGTCACTTTAAGGTAATTTATAAATCACTTCCCCCCTTCGCAATCAATAAGTGCTTTTGGCTCAAATTGACTCTATCAGATATATTACTGATAGTCGGCTTGGTTTTGTCCTCCACACCATCACTGGCTTTCACAGGCCTAGCCTTACTCACTACTACGGGTTCATCTGCCACCTCACATCGGCATTAGATCTTGAGTTTCTTCTTGAATCTAAGCCACTTACTGACAATTAAGTTTAGATGCCAGGCTTCCCCAGTTATTGCACTGACTCCCTGTTAGATATGCCACCCTCAAGCACAGAATTGGTCTGACTAAGTATTGGGCTTCGCGCTATTTTGGACGCTTACCCACCAATCCCGCCGAAACAGGTTACGGTTAGTTGTGTACATCTAACTTCCTATGGCTTCCTTCAGACCTCACCGTTAGCCAGTGACGCCCTTGCCATTCAGATTGTCTTCCCCTTAGTCGGGGTGACTCTGCTATCTTGCAAGCAGACGGGTTTGCCAGCTTTGCTGGGCAAACAAAAAAGGCTTGGTCATTAAACCAAGCCTTTTTAATTCAGATATTAATTCAATTAGAATTAACCGCCTACGGCAATTCGCTTCATATCACTCATATAGCTACGCAACTCCTCACCAATATACTCTACTGGGTGATTACGAATGGCTTCGTTAACAGCGATTAGCGTTGCATTATCAACTTGATTTGATGTTTCACCTAAACCTCGACCAATTACATTAGTCTCAACAGATGGCATAAACTTCTCACGAAGCAACGGTGTTGCTACATTAGCAAATAGGTAGTTGCCATACTCAGCAGTATCTGAAATTACGACATTCATTTCATATAAGCGCTTACGAGCTACTGTATTTGCAATTAATGGAAGCTCATGCAGTGATTCATAGTATGCAGACTCATCAACGATACCCGATGACGTCATTGCTTCAAACGCCAGCTCTACACCAGCACGAACCATTGCCACTAACAAAATACCATTATCAAAATATTCTTGTTCTGAGATTTCAACATCAGACTCAGGGTAGTTTTCAAAAGCTGTTTGCCCTGTTTCTTCACGCCAACCTAGAAGGTTAACATCATCATTTGCCCAATCCGCCATCATTGTACGAGAAAACTCACCTTGGATGATGTCATCCATATGTTTATTGTATAGAGGGCGCATTAAATCTTTAAGCTCTTCTGAAAGTTCAAAAGCTTTAACTTTAGCTGGATTAGACAAACGATCCATCATGTGAGTAACACCACCAAATTTAAGTGCTTCAGTGATAGTTTCCCAACCAAATTGTAATAGCTTACCGGCATAACCAGGTTTAATGCCATCAGCAATCATTTTTTCATAAGAAACAATTGAACCAGCTTGTAACATGCCGCATAAAATTGTTTGTTCACCCATTAAGTCAGATTTAACTTCAGCCACAAAAGAAGACTCAAGGCAACCAGCACGATGTCCGCCAGTACCAGCAGCCCATGCTTTTGCAATATCCCAACCTTCATCTTTTGGATCATTTTCAGGATGAACAGCTATCAAAGTCGGAACACCAAAGCCACGCTTATATTCTTCGCGAACTTCTGTACCTGGACACTTAGGAGCAACCATAACAACAGTGATGTCTTTACGAATCTGCATGCCTTCTTCAACAACATTAAAGCCATGAGAATAACCTAATGCCGCACCCTCTTTCATTAATGGCATTACTGTTTCAACAACATTCGTATGTTGTTTATCTGGGGTTAGGTTAACAACAAGGTCTGCTTGAGGAATTAATTCTTCATAGCTAGCAACTACAAACCCATTTTCTTTTGCATTTTTAAATGATTGACGTTGTTCATCAATAGCAGCCTGACGTAGTGCATATGCAACATCTAAACCTGAATCTCGCATATTAAGGCCCTGATTAAGCCCTTGAGCACCACAACCAACAATTACAACCTTCTTGCCTTTTAGATAATCAGCTTCGGTTGCAAATTCTTCTCGGTCCATGAAACGACAACGACCAAGTTGATCCAATTGCTCACGTAAATTCAGTGTATTAAAGTAGTTAGCCATGATAAAACTCCGTAAATATCATTTAATCCATTAGGATGATTCTGTGTATACAAAGATAATAACGAAAGATTAACATTGTAAAAAGTGATATATTAGCAATACATGATTGCAAAAATAACAACAATATGAATATAAAATTACTACAAACATTTTTACACCTTTGTGAGAGCCATAGTTTTACTTATACATCTAAAGCTATGCATTTAAGTCCTTCAGCATTAAGTAGGCAAATTCAGAAACTTGAAGAGGACATAGGACATCCCTTATTTATCAGAGACAATCGCAGTGTAGAATTAACTAGCGCAGCCAAACAATTAATACCAGTCGCAATGAATATATGCTCAGAATGGAATGGTTATAAAACACATTCAAATATTGTAAATAATGCTTTGAAAGGGCAGTTAAAACTATTTTGCTCCGTAACTGCTAGCTATAGTCACCTCCCTCAATTACTAAATGATTTTAAAGTTAATTATCCTCATATAGACATTAAGTTATCTACTGGAGATCCAGCACAAGCAATAGAAAAAATTGAAAGCTCAGATGCTGACATTGCTATATCTGCGATTCCTGAGAAGATTTCAAATAAATTAGCTTTTGAAATCATCAGTGAAATACCACTATCTGTAATTGCCCCTACAGGAAATAATCAATTTATTGGCGATATAAATAAAGAAAATACAAATTGGAATTCACTGCCTTTCATTCTTCCTGAATCTGGAACCGCTAGAAACAGAGCAAATCAATGGTTTAAAGAACAAAAAATCAAACCAACAATTTACGCTCAAGTTTCAGGACATGAAGCTATTGTCAGCATGGTGGCTTTAGGTTGTGGGATTGGAATTGCGCCAGATGTGGTTATTAATAACAGCCCTGTAAAAGACAAAATTCAACGCTTGAATACTACACCTATAGCACCATTTAAATTAGGGCTATGTTGTAAAAAATCAAAGCTTAATGACCCTGTAGTTCAAGCTTTATGGCAAATAGCAGAAAATACATTTATTTAGGTTTAGAAACAGAAAAAGGCTTCCCAATGGGAAGCCTTTTAAAATTTGAGCCTAGCGATGTCCTACTCTCACATGGGGAAACCCCACACTACCATCGGCGCTATTACGTTTCACTTCTGAGTTCGGCATGGGTTCAGGTGGGTCCATAACGCTATGGTCGCTAAGCAAAATCTGTCAGTAAATGGTGCTGATACCCAGACTCGAACTGGGGACCTCACCCTTACCAAGGGTGCGCTCTACCGGGCTGAGCTATATCAGCAATATCTATTTACTTATGTAATCGAAAAAAGCCATCCGTTAAGATGGCTTTTTAAAATTCAAGCCTGGCGATGTCCTACTCTCACATGGGGAAACCCCACACTACCATCGGCGCTATTACGTTTCACTTCTGAGTTCAGCATGGGATCAGGTGGGTCCATAACGCTATGGTCGCCAAGCAAATTCTTTCTATCTACCTCAATAAGAGATAAATAATAATCTGGAAAGCTGTTTCTCTATATAAAGAGCTGTTCTTAATCACATTCAATCTGTTTCTTGTTACTTCAAATCCGTTCAAAACCCCTTGGGTGTTGTATGGTTAAGCCTCACGGGCAATTAGTACAGGTTAGCTCAATGCCTCGCAGCACTTACACACCCTGCCTATCTACGTCGTAGTCTCCAACAACCCTTTAGGATACGTAAAGTATCAGGGATGACTCATCTCAAGGCTCGCTTCACGCTTAGATGCTTTCAGCGTTTATCGATCCCGAACTTAGCTACCGGGCAATGCTACTGGCGTAACAACCCGAACACCAGAGGTTCGTCCACTCCGGTCCTCTCGTACTAGGAGCAGCCCCTTTCAATCATCCAACGCCCACGGCAGATAGGGACCGAACTGTCTCACGACGTTCTAAACCCAGCTCGCGTACCACTTTAAATGGCGAACAGCCATACCCTTGGGACCGACTTCAGCCCCAGGATGTGATGAGCCGACATCGAGGTGCCAAACACCGCCGTCGATATGAACTCTTGGGCGGTATCAGCCTGTTATCCCCGGAGTACCTTTTATCCGTTGAGCGATGGCCCTTCCATTCAGAACCACCGGATCACTATGACCTGCTTTCGCACCTGCTCGAATTGTCATTCTCGCAGTCAAGCGGGCTTATGCCATTGCACTAACCACACGATGTCCAACCGTGTTTAGCCCACCTTCGTGCTCCTCCGTTACTCTTTGGGAGGAGACCGCCCCAGTCAAACTACCCACCAGGCACTGTCCGCAACCCCGATAAGGGGCCAACGTTAGAACATCAAGCATACAAGGGTGGTATTTCAAGATTGCCTCCACCAATACTAGCGTACTGGTTTCAAAGGCTCCCACCTATCCTACACATGTAGGGTCAATGTTCAGTGCCAAGCTGTAGTAAAGGTTCACGGGGTCTTTCCGTCTAGCCGCGGGTACACTGCATCTTCACAGCGATTTCAATTTCACTGAGTCTCGGGTGGAGACAGCGTGGCCATCATTACGCCATTCGTGCAGGTCGGAACTTACCCGACAAGGAATTTCGCTACCTTAGGACCGTTATAGTTACGGCCGCCGTTTACTTGGGCTTCGATCAAGAGCTTCGACCGAAGTCTAACCCCATCAATTAACCTTCAAGCACCGGGCAGGCGTCACACCGTATACGTCATCTTACGATTTAGCACAGTGCTATGTTTTTAATAAACAGTTGCAGCCACCTGGTATCTGCGACTCCCGGCAGCTTAGAGAGCAAGTCTCATCACCGCTAGGAGCGTACCTTCTCCCGAAGTTACGGTACCATTTTGCCTAGTTCCTTCACCCGAGTTCTCTCAAGCGCCTTAGTATTCTCTACTCGACCACCTGTGTCGGTTTGGGGTACGATTCCTTACA
This sequence comes from Aliivibrio thorii, assembly GCF_057368585.1. Classification (NCBI taxonomy): domain Bacteria; kingdom Pseudomonadati; phylum Pseudomonadota; class Gammaproteobacteria; order Vibrionales; family Vibrionaceae; genus Aliivibrio; species Aliivibrio thorii. The sequence goes on from NZ_CM170654.1 coordinate 3,001,278, forward strand.
ATCTGAAGCTTAGAGGCTTTTCCTGGAAGCATGGCATCAATGGCTTCACTACCGTAGTAGCTCGACATCGTGTCTCAGCCTAGTGTATTCCCGGATTTGCCTAAGAATACAGCCTACACACTTGAACTTGGACGACCGTCGCCAAGCCCACCTAGCCTTCTCCGTCCCCCCATCGCAATTATAAGAAGTACGGGAATATTAACCCGTTTCCCATCGACTACGCTTTTCAGCCTCGCCTTAGGGGTCGACTTACCCTGCCCCGATTAACGTTGGACAGGAACCCTTGGTCTTCCGGCGAGGGGGTTTTTCACCCCCTTTATCGTTACTCATGTCAGCATTCGCACTTCTGATACCTCCAGCAGCCCTTACAGACCACCTTCAACGGCTTACAGAACGCTCCCCTACCCAGCACAATAAATTGCACTGCCGCAGCTTCGGTGTATAGTTTAGCCCCGTTACATCTTCCGCGCAGGCCGACTCGACCAGTGAGCTATTACGCTTTCTTTAAATGATGGCTGCTTCTAAGCCAACATCCTGGCTGTCTGAGCCTTCCCACATCGTTTCCCACTTAACTATAACTTTGGGACCTTAGCTGGCGGTCTGGGTTGTTTCCCTCTCCACGACGGACGTTAGCACCCGCCGTGTGTCTCCCGGATAGTACTTACTGGTATTCGGAGTTTGCAAAGGGTTGGTAAGTCGGGATGACCCCCTAGCCTTAACAGTGCTCTACCCCCAGTAGTATTCGTCCGAGGCTCTACCTAAATAGATTTCGGGGAGAACCAGCTATCTCCAGGTTTGATTGGCCTTTCACCCCTAGCCACAAGTCATCCGCTAATTTTTCAACATTAGTCGGTTCGGTCCTCCAATTGATGTTACTCAATCTTCAACCTGCCCATGGCTAGATCACCTGGTTTCGGGTCTATATCCAGAGACTGAACGCCCAGTTAAGACTCGGTTTCCCTACGGCTCCCCTAAACGGTTAACCTTGCCACTGAATATAAGTCGCTGACCCATTATACAAAAGGTACGCAGTCACACCACGAAGGTGCTCCTACTGCTTGTACGTACACGGTTTCAGGTTCTATTTCACTCCCCTCACAGGGGTTCTTTTCGCCTTTCCCTCACGGTACTGGTTCACTATCGGTCAGTCAGTAGTATTTAGCCTTGGAGGATGGTCCCCCCATATTCAGACAGGATATCACGTGTCCCGCCTTACTCGTTTTCACTGATGATGAGATGTCGGTTACGGGGCTATCACCCTGTATCGCGGCACTTTCCAGAGCCTTCACCTGTCTCATTAAAAGCTTAAGGGCTAACCCAATTTCGCTCGCCGCTACTTTCGGGATCTCGGTTGATTTCTCTTCCTCGGGGTACTTAGATGTTTCAGTTCTCCCGGTTTGCCTCACTACACTATGTATTCATGTAGTGATACTAGCTTATGCTAGTGGGTTTCCCCATTCAGAAATCGTAGACTCAAATGGTTTTTACTACCTAATCTACGCTTATCGCAAGTTAATACGTCTTTCATCGCCTCTGACTGCCAAGGCATCCACCGTGTACGCTTAGTCACTTAACCATACAACCCCAAGAGGTTTCGTATGGCATAAACAACCAAGGTTGAACTCGTCATTGCGAGTTCTGGTTTTTCGCCGGATTCAAAATACAAGAACACTTGAATGTGTTTTTAGTTTGTTTATCTAAAGATAAACAAAAGATATTAAGAACTTTTAAATTTTGATTTATCTAACTCGTAAGTCAGTTAAATCAGTCAGCTTTCCAAATTGTTAAAGAGCAATGTTTCTTTCGAAACCATTTTTAAAGACTCTCAAAGAGAATACTTAAAGATGGTGGGCGATACCGGGCTCGAACCAGTGACCCCCTCCTTGTAAGGGAGGTGCTCTCCCAACTGAGCTAATCGCCCACGAAAGTTTTAATTCCTTCGTGAGAAAGAATGGTGGGTCGTGCAGGATTCGAACCTGCGACCAATTGATTAAAAGTCAACTGCTCTACCAACTGAGCTAACGACCCAATGGTATCCCGTAGGGGAGTCGAACCCCTGTTACCGCCGTGAAAGGGCGGTGTCCTAGGCCTCTAGACGAACGGGACACTGGATATTTGAAGGTGTTGGGCACCTTCTATTGCTTCTTTACGTTTTTAACCTAATCAATCTGTGTGAACACTCATAAATTGCAATCTATCGTTTAAGGAGGTGATCCAGCCCCAGGTTCCCCTAGGGCTACCTTGTTACGACTTCACCCCAGTCATGAACCACAAAGTGGTGAGCGTCCTCCCGAAGGTTAAACTACCCACTTCTTTTGCAGCCCACTCCCATGGTGTGACGGGCGGTGTGTACAAGGCCCGGGAACGTATTCACCGTGACATTCTGATTCACGATTACTAGCGATTCCGACTTCACGGAGTCGAGTTGCAGACTCCGATCCGGACTACGACGCACTTTTTGGGATTCGCTCACTATCGCTAGCTTGCAGCCCTCTGTATGCGCCATTGTAGCACGTGTGTAGCCCTACTCGTAAGGGCCATGATGACTTGACGTCGTCCCCACCTTCCTCCGGTTTATCACCGGCAGTCTCCCTGGAGTTCCCACCATTACGTGCTGGCAAACAAGGATAAGGGTTGCGCTCGTTGCGGGACTTAACCCAACATTTCACAACACGAGCTGACGACAGCCATGCAGCACCTGTCTCAGAGCTCCCGAAGGCACTAAGCTATCTCTAGCGAATTCTCTGGATGTCAAGAGTAGGTAAGGTTCTTCGCGTTGCATCGAATTAAACCACATGCTCCACCGCTTGTGCGGGCCCCCGTCAATTCATTTGAGTTTTAATCTTGCGACCGTACTCCCCAGGCGGTCTACTTAACGCGTTAGCTCCGAAAGCCACGGCTCAAGGCCACAACCTCCAAGTAGACATCGTTTACGGCGTGGACTACCAGGGTATCTAATCCTGTTTGCTCCCCACGCTTTCGCATCTGAGTGTCAGTGTCTGTCCAGGGGGCCGCCTTCGCCACTGGTATTCCTTCAGATCTCTACGCATTTCACCGCTACACCTGAAATTCTACCCCCCTCTACAGCACTCTAGTTCACCAGTTTCAAATGCGGTTCCGAGGTTGAGCCCCGGGCTTTCACATCTGACTTAATGAACCACCTGCATGCGCTTTACGCCCAGTAATTCCGATTAACGCTCGCACCCTCCGTATTACCGCGGCTGCTGGCACGGAGTTAGCCGGTGCTTCTTCTGTCGCTAACGTCAAGATGTGCAGCTATTAACTACACACCCTTCCTCACGACTGAAAGTACTTTACAACCCGAAGGCCTTCTTCATACACGCGGCATGGCTGCATCAGGCTTTCGCCCATTGTGCAATATTCCCCACTGCTGCCTCCCGTAGGAGTCTGGACCGTGTCTCAGTTCCAGTGTGGCTGATCATCCTCTCAGACCAGCTAGAGATCGTCGCCTTGGTGAGCTCTTACCTCACCAACAAGCTAATCTCACCTGGGCTAATCTTAGCGCGAGAGGTCCGAAGATCCCCCTCTTTGGTCCGAAGACATTATGCGGTATTAGCTATCGTTTCCAATAGTTATCCCCCACACTAAGGCATATTCCCAGGCATTACTCACCCGTCCGCCGCTCGTCAGCGAATTAGCAAGCTAATTCCTGTTACCGCTCGACTTGCATGTGTTAGGCCTGCCGCCAGCGTTCAATCTGAGCCATGATCAAACTCTTCAATTAAAGTTTTTTGGTTTGTTTCAGCAGAAACAAAACCGGCTCAATGATTAATACTGATTGTTACATAAAAGTAATTTTGTGTAGTCACTCAGTTCATTGATTATTTTGTTCGTCTTACTTCGAGAAGTAAGAGCAAACTAGTGATTATCAACTCACAAGTGCCCACACAGATTGATTTGGTTAAATTGTTAAAGAGCGTTGTCTTTCAACCACTTAGCGCTTCAGCTTCGTCGTTTCAGGCTGCGTATATTACGCTTTCTGATTTGAAAGTCAAGATAATATTTTCAACTTTTTCATTTATTTATGAAAGACTTAAAAACGTTATGTTGACTTGGCTCACAGTGACAATCTGAGAGCGAAATAAAAGCCCGTTCTATTGAACGGGCACTTATTCAAATTCAAGCCTGGCGATGTCCTACTCTCACATGGGGAAACCCCACACTACCATCGGCGCTATTACGTTTCACTTCTGAGTTCGGCATGGGATCAGGTGGGTCCATAACGCTATGGTCGCCAAGCAAATTCTTTCTATCTACCTCAATAAGAGATAAATAATAATCTGGAAAGCTGTTTCTCTATATAAAGAGCTGTTCTTAATCACATTCAATCTGTTTCTTGTTACTTCAAATCCGTTCAAAACCCCTTGGGTGTTGTATGGTTAAGCCTCACGGGCAATTAGTACAGGTTAGCTCAATGCCTCGCAGCACTTACACACCCTGCCTATCTACGTCGTAGTCTCCAACAACCCTTTAGGATACGTAAAGTATCAGGGATGACTCATCTCAAGGCTCGCTTCACGCTTAGATGCTTTCAGCGTTTATCGATCCCGAACTTAGCTACCGGGCAATGCTACTGGCGTAACAACCCGAACACCAGAGGTTCGTCCACTCCGGTCCTCTCGTACTAGGAGCAGCCCCTTTCAATCATCCAACGCCCACGGCAGATAGGGACCGAACTGTCTCACGACGTTCTAAACCCAGCTCGCGTACCACTTTAAATGGCGAACAGCCATACCCTTGGGACCGACTTCAGCCCCAGGATGTGATGAGCCGACATCGAGGTGCCAAACACCGCCGTCGATATGAACTCTTGGGCGGTATCAGCCTGTTATCCCCGGAGTACCTTTTATCCGTTGAGCGATGGCCCTTCCATTCAGAACCACCGGATCACTATGACCTGCTTTCGCACCTGCTCGAATTGTCATTCTCGCAGTCAAGCGGGCTTATGCCATTGCACTAACCACACGATGTCCAACCGTGTTTAGCCCACCTTCGTGCTCCTCCGTTACTCTTTGGGAGGAGACCGCCCCAGTCAAACTACCCACCAGGCACTGTCCGCAACCCCGATAAGGGGCTAACGTTAGAACATCAAGCATACAAGGGTGGTATTTCAAGATTGCCTCCACCAATACTAGCGTACTGGTTTCAAAGGCTCCCACCTATCCTACACATGTAGGGTCAATGTTCAGTGCCAAGCTGTAGTAAAGGTTCACGGGGTCTTTCCGTCTAGCCGCGGGTACACTGCATCTTCACAGCGATTTCAATTTCACTGAGTCTCGGGTGGAGACAGCGTGGCCATCATTACGCCATTCGTGCAGGTCGGAACTTACCCGACAAGGAATTTCGCTACCTTAGGACCGTTATAGTTACGGCCGCCGTTTACTTGGGCTTCGATCAAGAGCTTCGACCGAAGTCTAACCCCATCAATTAACCTTCAAGCACCGGGCAGGCGTCACACCGTATACGTCATCTTACGATTTAGCACAGTGCTATGTTTTTAATAAACAGTTGCAGCCACCTGGTATCTGCGACTCCCGGCAGCTTAGAGAGCAAGTCTCATCACCGCTAGGAGCGTACCTTCTCCCGAAGTTACGGTACCATTTTGCCTAGTTCCTTCACCCGAGTTCTCTCAAGCGCCTTAGTATTCTCTACTCGACCACCTGTGTCGGTTTGGGGTACGATTTCTTATAATCTGAAGCTTAGAGGCTTTTCCTGGAAGCATGGCATCAATGGCTTCACTACCGTAGTAGCTCGACATCGTGTCTCAGCCTAACAAGAGTCCGGATTTACCTAAACTCTTAGCCTACGCACTTGAACTTGGACGACCGTCGCCAAGCCCACCTAGCCTTCTCCGTCCCCCCATCGCAATTATAAGAAGTACGGGAATATTAACCCGTTTCCCATCGACTACGCTTTTCAGCCTCGCCTTAGGGGTCGACTTACCCTGCCCCGATTAACGTTGGACAGGAACCCTTGGTCTTCCGGCGAGGGGGTTTTTCACCCCCTTTATCGTTACTCATGTCAGCATTCGCACTTCTGATACCTCCAGCATGCCTTACAGCACACCTTCGACGGCTTACAGAACGCTCCCCTACCCAACACAATAAATTGCATTGCCGCAGCTTCGGTGTATAGCTTAGCCCCGTTACATCTTCCGCGCAGGCCGACTCGACCAGTGAGCTATTACGCTTTCTTTAAATGATGGCTGCTTCTAAGCCAACATCCTGGCTGTCTGAGCCTTCCCACATCGTTTCCCACTTAGCTATAACTTTGGGACCTTAGCTGGCGGTCTGGGTTGTTTCCCTCTCCACGACGGACGTTAGCACCCGCCGTGTGTCTCCCGGATAGTACTTACTGGTATTCGGAGTTTGCAAAGGGTTGGTAAGTCGGGATGACCCCCTAGCCTTAACAGTGCTCTACCCCCAGTAGTATTCGTCCGAGGCTCTACCTAAATAGATTTCGGGGAGAACCAGCTATCTCCAAGTTTGATTGGCCTTTCACCCCTAGCCACAAGTCATCCGCTAATTTTTCAACATTAGTCGGTTCGGTCCTCCAGTTGATGTTACTCAACCTTCAACCTGCCCATGGCTAGATCACTTGGTTTCGGGTCTATATCCAGAGACTGAACGCCCAGTTAAGACTCGGTTTCCCTACGGCTCCCCTAAACGGTTAACCTTGCCACTGAATATAAGTCGCTGACCCATTATACAAAAGGTACGCAGTCACATAACAAGTATGCTCCTACTGCTTGTACGTACACGGTTTCAGGTTCTATTTCACTCCCCTCACAGGGGTTCTTTTCGCCTTTCCCTCACGGTACTGGTTCACTATCGGTCAGTCAGTAGTATTTAGCCTTGGAGGATGGTCCCCCCATATTCAGACAGGATATCACGTGTCCCGCCTTACTCGTTTTCACTGATGATGAGATGTCGGTTACAGGGCTATCACCTTGTATCGCGGCACTTTCCAGAGCCTTCACCTGTCTCATTAAAAGCTTAAGGGCTAACCCAATTTCGCTCGCCGCTACTTTCGGGATCTCGGTTGATTTCTCTTCCTCGGGGTACTTAGATGTTTCAGTTCTCCCGGTTTGCCTCGCTGCGCTATGTATTCACGCAGCGATACTAGCTTATGCTAGTGGGTTTCCCCATTCAGAAATCGTAGACTCAAATGGTTTTTACTACCTAATCTACGCTTATCGCAAGTTAATACGTCTTTCATCGCCTCTGACTGCCAAGGCATCCACCGTGTACGCTTAGTCACTTAACCATACAACCCCAAGAGGTTTCGTATGGACCATTTGCTTTCACTTTTAAAAAGTGAAGACAAAACAGCAACCAAGGTTGAACTCGTCATTGCGAGTTCTGGTTTTTCGCCGGATTCAAAATACAAGAACACTTGAATGTGTTTTTAGTTTGTTTATCTAAAGATAAACAAAAGATATTAAGAAATTTTAAATTTTGATTTATCTAACTCGTAAGTCAGTTAAATCAGTCAGCTTTCCAAATTGTTAAAGAGCAATGTTTCTTTCGAAACCATTTTTAAAGACTCTCAAAGAGAATACTTAAAGATGGTGGAGCTATGCGGGATCGAACCGCAGACCTCCTGCGTGCAAGGCAGGCGCTCTCCCAGCTGAGCTATAGCCCCAAAATATAATGTTATCACCAATACTTACTGGAAAAGTATTGGTGGGTCTGAGTGGATTTGAACCACCGACCTCACCCTTATCAGGGGTGCGCTCTAACCAACTGAGCTACAGACCCAACATTATGTCTCTTTTATTTTTTAACCTAATCAATCTGTGTGAACACTCATAAATTGCAATCTATCGTTTAAGGAGGTGATCCAGCCCCAGGTTCCCCTAGGGCTACCTTGTTACGACTTCACCCCAGTCATGAACCACAAAGTGGTGAGCGTCCTCCCGAAGGTTAAACTACCCACTTCTTTTGCAGCCCACTCCCATGGTGTGACGGGCGGTGTGTACAAGGCCCGGGAACGTATTCACCGTGACATTCTGATTCACGATTACTAGCGATTCCGACTTCACGGAGTCGAGTTGCAGACTCCGATCCGGACTACGACGCACTTTTTGGGATTCGCTCACTATCGCTAGCTTGCAGCCCTCTGTATGCGCCATTGTAGCACGTGTGTAGCCCTACTCGTAAGGGCCATGATGACTTGACGTCGTCCCCACCTTCCTCCGGTTTATCACCGGCAGTCTCCCTGGAGTTCCCACCATTACGTGCTGGCAAACAAGGATAAGGGTTGCGCTCGTTGCGGGACTTAACCCAACATTTCACAACACGAGCTGACGACAGCCATGCAGCACCTGTCTCAGAGCTCCCGAAGGCACTAAGCTATCTCTAGCGAATTCTCTGGATGTCAAGAGTAGGTAAGGTTCTTCGCGTTGCATCGAATTAAACCACATGCTCCACCGCTTGTGCGGGCCCCCGTCAATTCATTTGAGTTTTAATCTTGCGACCGTACTCCCCAGGCGGTCTACTTAACGCGTTAGCTCCGAAAGCCACGGCTCAAGGCCACAACCTCCAAGTAGACATCGTTTACGGCGTGGACTACCAGGGTATCTAATCCTGTTTGCTCCCCACGCTTTCGCATCTGAGTGTCAGTGTCTGTCCAGGGGGCCGCCTTCGCCACTGGTATTCCTTCAGATCTCTACGCATTTCACCGCTACACCTGAAATTCTACCCCCCTCTACAGCACTCTAGTTCACCAGTTTCAAATGCGGTTCCGAGGTTGAGCCCCGGGCTTTCACATCTGACTTAATGAACCACCTGCATGCGCTTTACGCCCAGTAATTCCGATTAACGCTCGCACCCTCCGTATTACCGCGGCTGCTGGCACGGAGTTAGCCGGTGCTTCTTCTGTCGCTAACGTCAAGATGTGCAGCTATTAACTACACACCCTTCCTCACGACTGAAAGTACTTTACAACCCGAAGGCCTTCTTCATACACGCGGCATGGCTGCATCAGGCTTTCGCCCATTGTGCAATATTCCCCACTGCTGCCTCCCGTAGGAGTCTGGACCGTGTCTCAGTTCCAGTGTGGCTGATCATCCTCTCAGACCAGCTAGAGATCGTCGCCTTGGTGAGCTCTTACCCCACCAACTAGCTAATCTCACCTGGGCTAATCTTGACGCGAGAGGTCCGAAGATCCCCCTCTTTGGTCCGAAGACATTATGCGGTATTAGCTATCGTTTCCAATAGTTATCCCCCACATCAAGGCATATTCCCAGGCATTACTCACCCGTCCGCCGCTCGTCAGCAAATTAGCAAGCTAATTTCTGTTACCGCTCGACTTGCATGTGTTAGGCCTGCCGCCAGCGTTCAATCTGAGCCATGATCAAACTCTTCAATTAAAGTTTTTTGGTTGCTCTGTCTTTTCTATAAAGAGAAGCAGAAACAAAACCGACTCAATGATTAATACTGATTGTTACATAAAAGTAATTTTGTGTAGTCACTCAGTTCATTGATTATTTTGTTTGAATTCACTTCGAAAAGTAAAAGCAAACTAGTGATTATCAACTCACAAGTGCCCACACAGATTGATTTGGTTAAATTGTTAAAGAGCTTGTCTTTCAACCACTTAGCGTTACCGCTTCGTCGCTTCAGGCTGCGTATAATACGCTTTCTGATTTGAAAGTCAAGATAATATTTTCAACTTTTTCATTTATTTATGAAAGACTTAAAAACGTTATGTTGACTTGGCTCACAGTGACAAACTGGGAGCGAAATAAAAGCCCGTTCTATTGAACGGGCACTTATTCAAATTCAAGCCTGGCGATGTCCTACTCTCACATGGGGAAACCCCACACTACCATCGGCGCTATTACGTTTCACTTCTGAGTTCGGCATGGGATCAGGTGGGTCCATAACGCTATGGTCGCCAAGCAAATTCTTTCTATCTACCTCAATAAGAGATAAATAATAATCTGGAAAGCTGTGTATGCGTTCTTAATCACATTCAATACGTTTCTTGCAACTTCAAATCCGTTCAAAACCCCTTGGGTGTTGTATGGTTAAGCCTCACGGGCAATTAGTACAGGTTAGCTCAATGCCTCGCAGCACTTACACACCCTGCCTATCAACGTCGTAGTCTTCAACAACCCTTTAGGATACTTAAAGTATCAGGGATGACTCATCTCAAGGCTCGCTTCACGCTTAGATGCTTTCAGCGTTTATCGATCCCGAACTTAGCTACCGGGCAATGCTACTGGCGTAACAACCCGAACACCAGAGGTTCGTCCACTCCGGTCCTCTCGTACTAGGAGCAGCCCCTTTCAATCATCCAACGCCCACGGCAGATAGGGACCGAACTGTCTCACGACGTTCTAAACCCAGCTCGCGTACCACTTTAAATGGCGAACAGCCATACCCTTGGGACCGACTTCAGCCCCAGGATGTGATGAGCCGACATCGAGGTGCCAAACACCGCCGTCGATATGAACTCTTGGGCGGTATCAGCCTGTTATCCCCGGAGTACCTTTTATCCGTTGAGCGATGGCCCTTCCATTCAGAACCACCGGATCACTATGACCTGCTTTCGCACCTGCTCGAATTGTCATTCTCGCAGTCAAGCGGGCTTATGCCATTGCACTAACCACACGATGTCCAACCGTGTTTAGCCCACCTTCGTGCTCCTCCGTTACTCTTTGGGAGGAGACCGCCCCAGTCAAACTACCCACCAGGCACTGTCCGCAACCCCGATAAGGGGCCAACGTTAGAACATCAAGCATACAAGGGTGGTATTTCAAGATTGCCTCCACCAATACTAGCGTACTGGTTTCAAAGGCTCCCACCTATCCTACACATGTAGGGTCAATGTTCAGTGCCAAGCTGTAGTAAAGGTTCACGGGGTCTTTCCGTCTAGCCGCGGGTACACTGCATCTTCACAGCGATTTCAATTTCACTGAGTCTCGGGTGGAGACAGCGTGGCCATCATTACGCCATTCGTGCAGGTCGGAACTTACCCGACAAGGAATTTCGCTACCTTAGGACCGTTATAGTTACGGCCGCCGTTTACTTGGGCTTCGATCAAGAGCTTCGACCGAAGTCTAACCCCATCAATTAACCTTCAAGCACCGGGCAGGCGTCACACCGTATACGTCATCTTACGATTTAGCACAGTGCTATGTTTTTAATAAACAGTTGCAGCCACCTGGTATCTGCGACTCCCGGCAGCTTAGAGAGCAAGTCTCATCACCGCTAGGAGCGTACCTTCTCCCGAAGTTACGGTACCATTTTGCCTAGTTCCTTCACCCGAGTTCTCTCAAGCGCCTTAGTATTCTCTACTCGACCACCTGTGTCGGTTTGGGGTACGATTCCTTATAATCTGAAGCTTAGAGGCTTTTCCTGGAAGTATGGCATCAATAGCTTCACATCCGTAGATGCTCGACATCGTGTCTCAGCCTAACAAGAGTCCGGATTTACCTAAACTCTTAGCCTACGCACTTGAACTTGGACGACCGTCGCCAAGCCTACCTAGCCTTCTCCGTCCCCCCATCGCAATTATAAGAAGTACGGGAATATTAACCCGTTTCCCATCGACTACGCTTTTCAGCCTCGCCTTAGGGGTCGACTTACCCTGCCCCGATTAACGTTGGACAGGAACCCTTGGTCTTCCGGCGAGGGGGTTTTTCACCCCCTTTATCGTTACTCATGTCAGCATTCGCACTTCTGATACCTCCAGCAGCCCTTACAGACCACCTTCAACGGCTTACAGAACGCTCCCCTACCCAGCACAATAAATTGCACTGCCGCAGCTTCGGTGTATAGTTTAGCCCCGTTACATCTTCCGCGCAGGCCGACTCGACCAGTGAGCTATTACGCTTTCTTTAAATGATGGCTGCTTCTAAGCCAACATCCTGGCTGTCTGAGCCTTCCCACATCGTTTCCCACTTAACTATAACTTTGGGACCTTAGCTGGCGGTCTGGGTTGTTTCCCTCTCCACGACGGACGTTAGCACCCGCCGTGTGTCTCCCGGATAGTACTTACTGGTATTCGGAGTTTGCAAAGGGTTGGTAAGTCGGGATGACCCCCTAGCCTTAACAGTGCTCTACCCCCAGTAGTATTCGTCCGAGGCTCTACCTAAATAGATTTCGGGGAGAACCAGCTATCTCCAGGTTTGATTGGCCTTTCACCCCTAGCCACAAGTCATCCGCTAATTTTTCAACATTAGTCGGTTCGGTCCTCCAATTGATGTTACTCAATCTTCAACCTGCCCATGGCTAGATCACCTGGTTTCGGGTCTATATCCAGAGACTGAACGCCCAGTTAAGACTCGGTTTCCCTACGGCTCCCCTAAACGGTTAACCTTGCCACTGAATATAAGTCGCTGACCCATTATACAAAAGGTACGCAGTCACACCACGAAGGTGCTCCTACTGCTTGTACGTACACGGTTTCAGGTTCTATTTCACTCCCCTCACAGGGGTTCTTTTCGCCTTTCCCTCACGGTACTGGTTCACTATCGGTCAGTCAGTAGTATTTAGCCTTGGAGGATGGTCCCCCCATATTCAGACAGGATATCACGTGTCCCGCCTTACTCGTTTTCACTGATGATGAGATGTCGGTTACGGGGCTATCACCCTGTATCGCGGCACTTTCCAGAGCCTTCACCTGTCTCATTAAAAGCTTAAGGGCTAACCCAATTTCGCTCGCCGCTACTTTCGGGATCTCGGTTGATTTCTCTTCCTCGGGGTACTTAGATGTTTCAGTTCTCCCGGTTTGCCTCACTACACTATGTATTCATGTAGTGATACTAGCTTATGCTAGTGGGTTTCCCCATTCAGAAATCGTAGACTCAAATGGTTTTTACTACCTAATCTACGCTTATCGCAAGTTAATACGTCTTTCATCGCCTCTGACTGCCAAGGCATCCACCGTGTACGCTTAGTCACTTAACCATACAACCCCAAGAGGTTTCGTATGGCATAAACAACCAAGGTTGAACTCGTCATTGCGAGTTCTGGTTTTTCGCCGGATTCAAAATACAAGAACACTTGAATGTGTTTTTAGTTTGTTTATCTAAGATAAACAAAAGATATTAAGAACTTTTAAATTTTGATTTAGATAACTCGTAAGTTATTTAAATCAGTCAGCTTTCCAAATTGTTAAAGAGCAATATTTCTTTCGAAACCATTTTTAAAGACTCTCAAAGAGAATACTTAAAGATGGTGGGCGATACCGGGCTCGAACCAGTGACCCCCTCCTTGTAAGGGAGGTGCTCTCCCAACTGAGCTAATCGCCCACGAAAGTTTTAATTCCTTCGTGAGAAAGAATGGTGGAGCTATGCGGGATCGAACCGCAGACCTCCTGCGTGCAAGGCAGGCGCTCTCCCAGCTGAGCTATAGCCCCAAATATTTTATTTCCTTGGGAGGAAATGGTGGGTCGTGCAGGATTCGAACCTGCGACCAATTGATTAAAAGTCAACTGCTCTACCAACTGAGCTAACGACCCAATGGTATCCCGTAGGGGAGTCGAACCCCTGTTACCGCCGTGAAAGGGCGGTGTCCTAGGCCTCTAGACGAACGGGACACTGGATATTTGTATTTGAAGGTGTTGGGCACCTTCTATTGCTTCTTTACGTTTTAACCTAATCAATCTGTGTGAACACTCATAAATTTCAATCTATCGTTTAAGGAGGTGATCCAGCCCCAGGTTCCCCTAGGGCTACCTTGTTACGACTTCACCCCAGTCATGAACCACAAAGTGGTGAGCGTCCTCCCGAAGGTTAAACTACCCACTTCTTTTGCAGCCCACTCCCATGGTGTGACGGGCGGTGTGTACAAGGCCCGGGAACGTATTCACCGTGACATTCTGATTCACGATTACTAGCGATTCCGACTTCACGGAGTCGAGTTGCAGACTCCGATCCGGACTACGACGCACTTTTTGGGATTCGCTCACTATCGCTAGCTTGCTGCCCTCTGTATGCGCCATTGTAGCACGTGTGTAGCCCTACTCGTAAGGGCCATGATGACTTGACGTCGTCCCCACCTTCCTCCGGTTTATCACCGGCAGTCTCCCTGGAGTTCCCACCATTACGTGCTGGCAAACAAGGATAAGGGTTGCGCTCGTTGCGGGACTTAACCCAACATTTCACAACACGAGCTGACGACAGCCATGCAGCACCTGTCTCAGAGCTCCCGAAGGCACTAAGCTATCTCTAGCGAATTCTCTGGATGTCAAGAGTAGGTAAGGTTCTTCGCGTTGCATCGAATTAAACCACATGCTCCACCGCTTGTGCGGGCCCCCGTCAATTCATTTGAGTTTTAATCTTGCGACCGTACTCCCCAGGCGGTCTACTTAACGCGTTAGCTCCGAAAGCCACGGCTCAAGGCCACAACCTCCAAGTAGACATCGTTTACGGCGTGGACTACCAGGGTATCTAATCCTGTTTGCTCCCCACGCTTTCGCATCTGAGTGTCAGTGTCTGTCCAGGGGGCCGCCTTCGCCACTGGTATTCCTTCAGATCTCTACGCATTTCACCGCTACACCTGAAATTCTACCCCCCTCTACAGCACTCTAGTTCACCAGTTTCAAATGCGGTTCCGAGGTTGAGCCCCGGGCTTTCACATCTGACTTAATGAACCACCTGCATGCGCTTTACGCCCAGTAATTCCGATTAACGCTCGCACCCTCCGTATTACCGCGGCTGCTGGCACGGAGTTAGCCGGTGCTTCTTCTGTCGCTAACGTCAAGATGTGCAGCTATTAACTACACACCCTTCCTCACGACTGAAAGTACTTTACAACCCGAAGGCCTTCTTCATACACGCGGCATGGCTGCATCAGGCTTTCGCCCATTGTGCAATATTCCCCACTGCTGCCTCCCGTAGGAGTCTGGACCGTGTCTCAGTTCCAGTGTGGCTGATCATCCTCTCAGACCAGCTAGAGATCGTCGCCTTGGTGAGCTCTTACCTCACCAACAAGCTAATCTCACCTGGGCTAATCTTAGCGCGAGAGGTCCGAAGATCCCCCTCTTTGGTCCGAAGACATTATGCGGTATTAGCTATCGTTTCCAATAGTTATCCCCCACACTAAGGCATATTCCCAGGCATTACTCACCCGTCCGCCGCTCGTCAGCAAATTAGCAAGCTAATTTCTGTTACCGCTCGACTTGCATGTGTTAGGCCTGCCGCCAGCGTTCAATCTGAGCCATGATCAAACTCTTCAATTAAAGTTTTTTGGTTTGTTTCAGCAGAAACAAAACCGGCTCAATGATTAATACTGATTGTTACATAAAAGTAATTTTGTGTAGTCACTCAGTTCATTGATTATTTTGTTCGTCTTACTTCGAGAAGTAAGAGCAAACTAGTGATTATCAACTCACAAGTGCCCACACAGATTGATTTGGTTAAATTGTTAAAGAGCGTTGTCTTTCAACCACTTAGCGTTTCAGCTTCGTCGTTTCAGGCTGCGTATATTACGCTTTCTGATTTGAAAGTCAAGATAATATTTTCAACTTTTTCATTTATTTATGAAAGACTTAAAAACGTTATGTTGACTTGGCTCACAGTGACAATCTGAGAGCGAAATAAAAGCCCGCTCTATTGAACGGGCACTTATTCAAATTCAAGCCTGGCGATGTCCTACTCTCACATGGGGAAACCCCACACTACCATCGGCGCTATTACGTTTCACTTCTGAGTTCGGCATGGGATCAGGTGGGTCCATAACGCTATGGTCGCCAAGCAAATTCTTTCTATCTACCTCAATAAGAGATAAATAATAATCTGGAAAGCTGTTTCTCTATATAAAGAGCTGTTCTTAATCACATTCAATCTGTTTCTTGTTACTTCAAATCCGTTCAAAACCCCTTGGGTGTTGTATGGTTAAGCCTCACGGGCAATTAGTACAGGTTAGCTCAATGCCTCGCAGCACTTACACACCCTGCCTATCTACGTCGTAGTCTCCAACAACCCTTTAGGATACGTAAAGTATCAGGGATGACTCATCTCAAGGCTCGCTTCACGCTTAGATGCTTTCAGCGTTTATCGATCCCGAACTTAGCTACCGGGCAATGCTACTGGCGTAACAACCCGAACACCAGAGGTTCGTCCACTCCGGTCCTCTCGTACTAGGAGCAGCCCCTTTCAATCATCCAACGCCCACGGCAGATAGGGACCGAACTGTCTCACGACGTTCTAAACCCAGCTCGCGTACCACTTTAAATGGCGAACAGCCATACCCTTGGGACCGACTTCAGCCCCAGGATGTGATGAGCCGACATCGAGGTGCCAAACACCGCCGTCGATATGAACTCTTGGGCGGTATCAGCCTGTTATCCCCGGAGTACCTTTTATCCGTTGAGCGATGGCCCTTCCATTCAGAACCACCGGATCACTATGACCTGCTTTCGCACCTGCTCGAATTGTCATTCTCGCAGTCAAGCGGGCTTATGCCATTGCACTAACCACACGATGTCCAACCGTGTTTAGCCCACCTTCGTGCTCCTCCGTTACTCTTTGGGAGGAGACCGCCCCAGTCAAACTACCCACCAGGCACTGTCCGCAACCCCGATAAGGGGCCAACGTTAGAACATCAAGCATACAAGGGTGGTATTTCAAGATTGCCTCCACCAATACTAGCGTACTGGTTTCAAAGGCTCCCACCTATCCTACACATGTAGGGTCAATGTTCAGTGCCAAGCTGTAGTAAAGGTTCACGGGGTCTTTCCGTCTAGCCGCGGGTACACTGCATCTTCACAGCGATTTCAATTTCACTGAGTCTCGGGTGGAGACAGCGTGGCCATCATTACGCCATTCGTGCAGGTCGGAACTTACCCGACAAGGAATTTCGCTACCTTAGGACCGTTATAGTTACGGCCGCCGTTTACTTGGGCTTCGATCAAGAGCTTCGACCGAAGTCTAACCCCATCAATTAACCTTCAAGCACCGGGCAGGCGTCACACCGTATACGTCATCTTACGATTTAGCACAGTGCTATGTTTTTAATAAACAGTTGCAGCCACCTGGTATCTGCGACTCCCGGCAGCTTAGAGAGCAAGTCTCATCACCGCTAGGAGCGTACCTTCTCCCGAAGTTACGGTACCATTTTGCCTAGTTCCTTCACCCGAGTTCTCTCAAGCGCCTTAGTATTCTCTACTCGACCACCTGTGTCGGTTTGGGGTACGATTTCTTATAATCTGAAGCTTAGAGGCTTTTCCTGGAAGCATGGCATCAATGGCTTCACTACCGTAGTAGCTCGACATCGTGTCTCAGCCTAACAAGAGTCCGGATTTACCTAAACTCTTAGCCTACGCACTTGAACTTGGACGACCGTCGCCAAGCCCACCTAGCCTTCTCCGTCCCCCCATCGCAATTATAAGAAGTACGG
This sequence comes from Aliivibrio thorii, assembly GCF_057368585.1. NCBI lineage: Bacteria > Pseudomonadati > Pseudomonadota > Gammaproteobacteria > Vibrionales > Vibrionaceae > Aliivibrio > Aliivibrio thorii. The sequence goes on from NZ_CM170654.1 coordinate 3,018,653, forward strand.
GAATATTAACCCGTTTCCCATCGACTACGCTTTTCAGCCTCGCCTTAGGGGTCGACTTACCCTGCCCCGATTAACGTTGGACAGGAACCCTTGGTCTTCCGGCGAGGGGGTTTTTCACCCCCTTTATCGTTACTCATGTCAGCATTCGCACTTCTGATACCTCCAGCATGCCTTACAGCACACCTTCGACGGCTTACAGAACGCTCCCCTACCCAACACAATAAATTGCATTGCCGCAGCTTCGGTGTATAGCTTAGCCCCGTTACATCTTCCGCGCAGGCCGACTCGACCAGTGAGCTATTACGCTTTCTTTAAATGATGGCTGCTTCTAAGCCAACATCCTGGCTGTCTGAGCCTTCCCACATCGTTTCCCACTTAGCTATAACTTTGGGACCTTAGCTGGCGGTCTGGGTTGTTTCCCTCTCCACGACGGACGTTAGCACCCGCCGTGTGTCTCCCGGATAGTACTTACTGGTATTCGGAGTTTGCAAAGGGTTGGTAAGTCGGGATGACCCCCTAGCCTTAACAGTGCTCTACCCCCAGTAGTATTCGTCCGAGGCTCTACCTAAATAGATTTCGGGGAGAACCAGCTATCTCCAAGTTTGATTGGCCTTTCACCCCTAGCCACAAGTCATCCGCTAATTTTTCAACATTAGTCGGTTCGGTCCTCCAGTTGATGTTACTCAACCTTCAACCTGCCCATGGCTAGATCACTTGGTTTCGGGTCTATATCCAGAGACTGAACGCCCAGTTAAGACTCGGTTTCCCTACGGCTCCCCTAAACGGTTAACCTTGCCACTGAATATAAGTCGCTGACCCATTATACAAAAGGTACGCAGTCACATAACAAGTATGCTCCTACTGCTTGTACGTACACGGTTTCAGGTTCTATTTCACTCCCCTCACAGGGGTTCTTTTCGCCTTTCCCTCACGGTACTGGTTCACTATCGGTCAGTCAGTAGTATTTAGCCTTGGAGGATGGTCCCCCCATATTCAGACAGGATATCACGTGTCCCGCCTTACTCGTTTTCACTGATGATGAGATGTCGGTTACAGGGCTATCACCTTGTATCGCGGCACTTTCCAGAGCCTTCACCTGTCTCATTAAAAGCTTAAGGGCTAACCCAATTTCGCTCGCCGCTACTTTCGGGATCTCGGTTGATTTCTCTTCCTCGGGGTACTTAGATGTTTCAGTTCTCCCGGTTTGCCTCGCTGCGCTATGTATTCACGCAGCGATACTAGCTTATGCTAGTGGGTTTCCCCATTCAGAAATCGTAGACTCAAATGGTTTTTACTACCTAATCTACGCTTATCGCAAGTTAATACGTCTTTCATCGCCTCTGACTGCCAAGGCATCCACCGTGTACGCTTAGTCACTTAACCATACAACCCCAAGAGGTTTCGTATGCCATAAACAACCAAGGTTGAACTCGTCATTGCGAGTTCTGGTTTTTCGCCGGATTCAAAATACAAGAACACTTGAATGTGTTTTTAGTTTGTTTATCTAAAAATAAACAAAAGATATTAAGAACTTTTAAATTTTGATCTATCTAACTCGTAAGTCAGTTAAATCAGTCAGCTTTCCAAATTGTTAAAGAGCTTAAAGCAAAAAGCTTTAATCAATAATCGAAATCATTAATTAAAGCTCTGTCACTTCAACTTATTAAAACCTAATCAATCTGTGTGAACACTCATAAATTGCAATCTATCGTTTAAGGAGGTGATCCAGCCCCAGGTTCCCCTAGGGCTACCTTGTTACGACTTCACCCCAGTCATGAACCACAAAGTGGTGAGCGTCCTCCCGAAGGTTAAACTACCCACTTCTTTTGCAGCCCACTCCCATGGTGTGACGGGCGGTGTGTACAAGGCCCGGGAACGTATTCACCGTAGCATTCTGATCTACGATTACTAGCGATTCCGACTTCACGGAGTCGAGTTGCAGACTCCGATCCGGACTACGACGCACTTTTTGGGATTCGCTTACTATCGCTAGTTTGCAGCCCTCTGTATGCGCCATTGTAGCACGTGTGTAGCCCTACTCGTAAGGGCCATGATGACTTGACGTCGTCCCCACCTTCCTCCGGTTTATCACCGGCAGTCTCCCTGGAGTTCCCACCATTACGTGCTGGCAAACAAGGATAAGGGTTGCGCTCGTTGCGGGACTTAACCCAACATTTCACAACACGAGCTGACGACAGCCATGCAGCACCTGTCTCAGAGCTCCCGAAGGCACTAAGCTATCTCTAGCGAATTCTCTGGATGTCAAGAGTAGGTAAGGTTCTTCGCGTTGCATCGAATTAAACCACATGCTCCACCGCTTGTGCGGGCCCCCGTCAATTCATTTGAGTTTTAATCTTGCGACCGTACTCCCCAGGCGGTCTACTTAACGCGTTAGCTCCGAAAGCCACGGCTCAAGGCCACAACCTCCAAGTAGACATCGTTTACGGCGTGGACTACCAGGGTATCTAATCCTGTTTGCTCCCCACGCTTTCGCATCTGAGTGTCAGTGTCTGTCCAGGGGGCCGCCTTCGCCACTGGTATTCCTTCAGATCTCTACGCATTTCACCGCTACACCTGAAATTCTACCCCCCTCTACAGCACTCTAGTTCACCAGTTTCAAATGCGGTTCCGAGGTTGAGCCCCGGGCTTTCACATCTGACTTAATGAACCACCTGCATGCGCTTTACGCCCAGTAATTCCGATTAACGCTCGCACCCTCCGTATTACCGCGGCTGCTGGCACGGAGTTAGCCGGTGCTTCTTCTGTCGCTAACGTCAAGATGTGCAGCTATTAACTACACACCCTTCCTCACGACTGAAAGTACTTTACAACCCGAAGGCCTTCTTCATACACGCGGCATGGCTGCATCAGGCTTTCGCCCATTGTGCAATATTCCCCACTGCTGCCTCCCGTAGGAGTCTGGACCGTGTCTCAGTTCCAGTGTGGCTGATCATCCTCTCAGACCAGCTAGAGATCGTTGCCTTGGTGAGCTCTTACCTCACCAACAAGCTAATCTCACCTGGGCTAATCTTAGCGCGAGAGGTCCGAAGATCCCCCTCTTTGGTCCGAAGACATTATGCGGTATTAGCTATCGTTTCCAATAGTTATCCCCCACACTAAGGCATATTCCCAGGCATTACTCACCCGTCCGCCGCTCGTCAGCAAATTAGCAAGCTAATTTCTGTTACCGCTCGACTTGCATGTGTTAGGCCTGCCGCCAGCGTTCAATCTGAGCCATGATCAAACTCTTCAATTAAAGTTTTTTGGTTGCTCTGTCTTTTCTATAAAGAGAAGCAGAAACAAAACCGACTCAATGATTAATACTGATTGTTACATAAAAGTAATTTTGTGTAGTCACTCAGTTCATTGATTATTTTGTTCGTCTTACTTCGAGAAGTAAGAGCAAACTAGTGATTATCAACTCACAAGTGCCCACACAGATTGATTTGGTTAAATTGTTAAAGAGCTTTTCTTCTACTTTCAAAGCGTTTTCGCTTTTCTGTGAAGAGGACGGTCATTTTATCGATTTAAGCCTCAGTGTCAAGCACTTATTTGAAACTTAATTCTAAACCATCTTACCAACTCCGATTGCTAACCCCTTATGGGATGGGCTCTCCGTGTCAGTGAGGTCGCATTATAGAGAGTTCGATCACATTAGCAAGAGCTTTTTTAAGATAATTTCATATTTATGTTTTTATGGTTAAAGTACGAACAAATCAGTGTTAAATTATCTTAATTAGCTCATTTCATTAACAGTAAGTTATCATATTTAAGGGATATCGTATGAAATCGTCATTACGCAGTTATAAATCTATCTTTCCTACTATTGGTTTACGAGCTTATATCGATCCATCCAGTGTTTTAATAGGTGATATTAATATTGGTGATGATTCTAGTGTTTGGCCTTTAGTTACAGCAAGGGGAGATGTTAATTCTATTATTATTGGACTTCGTACTAACATTCAAGATGGAGCCGTCTTACACGTAACCCATAAAAATCAAGATAACCCTAGAGGTGCACCATTACTTATTGGAGATGATGTGACAATAGGACATAAAGTAATGCTTCATGGTTGTGAAATACAAAATCGTGTACTTGTAGGTATGGGAAGTATTATTTTAGATCATGCCATTATTGAATCTGATATAATGATTGGCGCTGGTAGTTTAGTCCCACCAAACAAAACACTCAAAAGTGGCTACCTTTATATAGGTAGCCCTGTAAAGCAAATTCGTGAATTATCTGTAGAAGAAATTGCCTTTTTAAAAACATCAGCGATGAATTACGTTTCATTCAAAAATGACTATATAAAGGAAGAAGCTAGTTAATGATAATTTCACCAGAAGCATTGAACTCTTCATCTTCAATCAATGCTTCTGCTTGCTCCTCAACATCAAAGCGATACTCTTCAAAAATACGTAACGCATCAGAGTCATTTATTATCTGTTCTCCACTTTCAGATTCTAACCATGAAGTTGTGACGCCACATTGAATTAAGTTTCCCATCTGTTGAGCAGAAAACAAGATGATTTGTGCCTCTTCACTCCATTGTGTTTCATCACTAAAAAGGATCGACTGATTCATTTAACTACCTTCTAAATTTTTTCGTAATTCACGTAATATCTGCTTCCCACTAGGACGAAGACCTCGCCACACAGTAAAACTTTCTGCCGCTTGCCCAACGAGCATTCCTAATCCATCATAAGCTTGGTGTGCGTGGTGTTCTAACGCCCATTGGTTAAATACCGTTTTTCCTTGGCCATACATCATGTCATAACTAATCGTATTTTTAGAAAAAATCGTTGAACTGATATCTGGTAGCTGTCCAGATAAACTTGCTGACGTCGAGTTAATAATTACATCAAATGATTCATCAACCTCATTCATCGGTACTGCATTAATGGTTCCGTAATTTGAAAAGATAGTAGCCAGTGTTTCTGCTTTTTCATAAGTACGATTTACGACAGTAATAAAAGAAGGCTTTTGCTTTAATAAAGGAAGAAGCACACCACGAGCCGCACCGCCAGCACCTATTAATAAGATGCGCTTACCTTGAAGTGGGATTTGGTATTGCAGCAAATCTTGAACGAGTCCTTCGCCATCTGTATTGTCACCCAAAACAATGCCATCATCTAATTTCTTTAATGTATTAACCGCACCCGCTAATTTTGCTCTCTCTGTTAATTGGTTTGCAAATTGAAATGCTTCTTCTTTAAAAGGAACGGTAACATTACAGCCTTTTCCACCGTTAACGAAAAAATCAGTTACTGCATCTAGAAAACCATCCACAGGAGCCTCAATAGCAACATACTCTAAAGATTGAATTGTCTGACGCGCGAATAAGGTATGTATAAAGGGAGATTTACTTTGTGTAATAGGATTACCAAAAACTGCATACTTATCCATAAGTGATTCCTTTCAATAAATAACGTTAATTGAGCCACCTTACCTTAAAGAAATAATAGATGCATTAGCCTTGGCGTAATGTGTTTCCTGTTTTTGCATCACGAATTTCCGTTGGCTGAGTTCGGTTACCGACTTTCCCTTCAAAGATAACAACTCCAGTATCACCTAGTTGCTTCTGAACTTCAGATATAGTACGACAAGGTTCATAACCAGAAAGGTTTGCGCTTGTTGATGTAATTGGCTTGCCAAACGCAGAACAAATAGCTTTAACTTGTTCATGAGCAGTAACTCTAACTGCGATACTGTCAAACTGACCAGTAACTAAAGGTGGAGCATTTTGATTTACAGGTACAATCCACGTCACAGGCCCTGGCCATGTCGACTTTATTTGCTCTATCTGTTTATTTTCTAGTTGAGAGAAATCAACATAAGGAAGTAATTGTTCAATAGAAGCGGCAATTAATATTAACCCCTTCTCTTGAGGGCGTTGCTTAACAGTTAATAGCCTATGGATTGCAAGCTCATTATCAGGATCACAGCCAACACCAAAAACACCTTCAGTCGGGTAGGCGATAACACCACCATTATTTAAGGCTTCTACGACTAGATCTAGATTCTTCACTCTTACACCATTAATTAGACTAAATTAGTCTCTCTATTCTATTGATAAGATGAAATCAAACAACTGCTTTCCATTTTTCAATTGTCAATAATCGTTAATAACTTATTTTTTTCCTTACGCAAACGTTTCCCTTGGCATCAAATACCCATATAATGCTGCCAACTTTTTATATATTGCCAATATCTTTATCCAAGGAGTTCACAATGAAAGTCGGTATTATCATGGGTTCAAAATCAGACTGGCCAACAATGAAACTAGCTGCTGAAATGCTTGATCGTTTTAATGTTCCTTATGAAAAAAAAGTAGTTTCAGCTCATAGAACTCCACAGCTACTTGCTGACTATGCAACCCAAGCAAAAGATCGTGGTATCAAAGTTATTATTGCTGGAGCAGGTGGGGCTGCTCACCTCCCTGGAATGGCCGCTGCATTTACTAGCATTCCCGTTCTTGGTGTTCCTGTTCAATCTAAAGCATTAAAAGGAATGGATTCTCTTCTTTCTATCGTCCAAATGCCAAAAGGCATCGCAGTAGGTACTCTTGCAATTGGTGAAGCAGGAGCTGCCAATGCAGGTATTCTTGCAGCTCAAATCATTGGAACATCAAACGAAGAAGTAATGGCCTCTGTTGAAGCATTCCGTAAAGAGCAAACAGAGACTGTATTAGCAAACCCAGATCCATCAGAGGACTAATCATGAAAGTGCTTGTACTCGGTTCAGGTCAACTCGCTCGTATGATGGCGCTCGCAAGTGCACCATTGAATATTGAAATTATTGCTTATGACGTAAATAACCAAAATGTTGTACATCCATTAACTCAGCAGCTTATTAATTTATCATTAGAACAAGCTATTGATGACGTTACGGTAATTACTGCTGAGTTCGAACATATTCCACATGATATTTTAGATATATGTAGCCAAAGTGGAAAATTTCAGCCAAATCCTGATGCAATAAAAGCAGGAGGAGATCGTCGCTTAGAAAAAGCTCTTTTGGGCAATGCTAAAGTATCTAATGCCAAATACCACATCATCAATACAAAAGAAGATTTCTTAAACGCAATTGATATTGTTGGACTTCCAATGGTATTAAAAAGCGCACTTGATGGCTATGATGGCAAAGGCCAATGGCGCTTAAAAGAACACGACCAAGTAAACCAAGTTTGGAATGAAATGGAAGAACTTATAAAGAGTTCACCAAACCAAGCAATGGTTGCTGAACAATTCATTCCATTTAACCGTGAAGTTTCATTGATTGGTGCTCGTAATAAAAACGGCGAAATGGTGACATATCCTCTGACTGAGAATGTTCACGTTGATGGTGTACTTGCACTATCAACAGCCCTAGAAGGGAACTGTGAATTACAACAACAAGCTGATGAGATGTTTTCAGCTATTGCTGATGAACTCAACTATATTGGTGTACTTGCAATTGAGTTCTTTGATGTAGATGGTCAGTTATTGGTAAATGAAATTGCACCACGAGTTCATAACTCTGGTCATTGGACGCAGCAGGGTACTGATATTTGCCAATTTGAAATGCACATACGAGCCGTATGCAATTTACCTTTAAATGGCACAAAACTGCTTAGATCAACAGCAATGATCAATATTCTAGGCGAAGACACTTTACCTGAAAATATACTCATGATGTCTAACTGTCATGTACATTGGTATGGGAAAGAGAAAAGGGCAGGAAGAAAAATGGGACACATCAACGTATGTGCCTCATCTTCAGAAAACCTACAAAAAGAATTGACTAAACTATCAACAATATTAGACAGTAACGCTTTCTCTGCTCTTGCATAACATTATTGATATAGAGTAACTCTGTCTATTTTTAAGAATAGATACGAGTTACTCTTATTTTTGTATCGTGCTACATTTTTTATCTGCACAAACAAGCTTTACCCCTGTTACCATCTCTTTCTTCAACAACAAAGAAAAGCCACACTCTTGGCAATTACCACTCTGAGGCTCTAAATTAACGATAAAACGACAATTTGGATACCCATCACACGCATAAAATGTTTTACCAAAGCGTGATTTTTTTTCATGTAAAAGCCCTTTATAACAGCTTGGGCAAGCAATATGATCTTTGGGTTCTTCTTTTTTCTGTTCTAGCGACTCAATGTGTGTGCATTCAGGGAAAGAAGAGCAACCAATAAACATCCCATAACGCCCTTGCCTTAGTACTAATTCACTTTCACACTCAGGACAAGGTATACCAAGCTCTTTAACTACATGCCCATCGTTACTTTTTAATGGGTGGATATAATTACATTCAGGGTAATTTTGACACCCCAAAAACGGGCCTCTTTTACCGTAACGAATAGTTAATTCACCACTGCATTCAGGGCAAGATTCATGCTCTAAAGCTTGTTCATGAGCTTTAAATAATTGCTTATCTATTTTTCCAGACATTCAACAAAGCCTTAATGTGTCATGCCTACATCAGCAGTATAAAGTAGCTCTTCCATCTGTGTATAAGCACTCTCTTGACCAGGAACGTTAAATAACACCATTAACACAACCCACTTCAAGTCATCTAAAGATAGCTCATCCGTTTCTAAAGCCATTACTTGCTCGATAACCATTTCTCTGGTTTCACTGGTCAATACTTTAATTTGCTCTAAGAAAAGTAAAAAACCACGACAAGCAGTATCAATACCCTCAATTTCTTGTTGAGTATAAATACGCATTGAGGTTGATGTACTTTTTTCTATATGTGTATAAGAATCATCTTCTTGTAAACGTGCTAAATCTTCCAACCAATCCAGTGCTTTATAGACTGCGTCTTGGTGAAACCCCGCTTTAAGTAACTCATCTTCTAGTTTTTCTTGATCCACACTGAGTTCAACATCACTATGGATATATGTTTCAAATAGATACATAAGAACATCCATCATGGCTAGCCCCTCCGCTTTTTAATGTAACCACCTGGGACTGCAGCGATGAAACCTTGCAACTCTAATTCAAGTAATTGCATCATGATTTCATGTACAGGCATCTGACACCGCTCTGCGATAATATCAACAGGCGTCGCCTCATTGCCTACGGTAGCGAACACTTTAGGAAATGGCAATTGTTCTGTGATAACTTCTTGCTCGAATAATGACGGTTGATGAGATATTGCACACTCAGTTAATGCTCCTATTTCATCAAAAATATCTTCAGGAGAAGAAACTAACTTTGCTCCAGCTTTTATTAATCCATTAGACCCTTTTGCTGTTGGATTTTGTATTGAGCCCGGAAGAGCAAACACTTCACGACCTTGTTCATTCGCATATCTTGCTGTAATTAACGATCCTGAACGTTCCGCAGCTTCAATTACAAGAACACCAGTTGATAACCCACTAATAATACGATTGCGTCTTGGGAAATTATCAGCCCTTGGTGGTGCATCCGGACGAAACTCAGAAACAAGTGCACCGTTATCAATCACTCGGTCAGCCAATAGGCGATGTTTTGCCGGATATATTTTATCTAATCCAGAACCCAGCACGGCTATCGTTTTTCCCTTAGCTTCAATCGCTCCATGATGAGCATAACCATCAACCCCCAGAGCCAAGCCACTAGTAACAACATAATTATGTTGAACAATGGAACGCGCAAATTGCTCAGCACAATCTAATCCTTCTAAACTGGCATTACGACTACCAACGATTGCTACTTGCGGTTCTGATAGCGTAAGAGGGTCTCCTTTAATAAATAAAATTGGAGGAGGCGCACTGATCTCTGAAAGCAACTTTGGGTATATAGGACTACTTAATGGCAAGATAATATGAGTATCATTTTTCTCCTGCCACTCTAAACACTTATTAACCTCTTTATGCTCTGAGCATTGAAGGTATGTTATTTGTGCTGACGACAACCCCAAAGCAAGCAATTGTTCTGTACTGTATTTCAATATATTTTCTGGTGAATCAACCGCCCGTAAGCGAGTCATCACTTTTCCTCCAATTCGAGGGCAAAAACATAAGGTAAGCCAAGCTGATAAGTGTGCTTCTGACGTTGTCACTATGCATCACTCCTTATTTGGAGAGACCGCTATCACCCCTTTGTGTATAGGCATTTCACTTCGAGTTATAAGAGCTAAACTGAACCTCTCATAAGGTCTAATAACTATTAGCTCTCCAATTTGTGTTTGTGGTAATTGGAGGCTATTTTTATTTTTTCCTTTATCAAGATCATAATAATATTCTCCTTTATTTCCTTTAACGATATTTCCTTCTTCTCTTAAGGAAAACATACTGCCTTGCAATAAGCCGTCCTTGCTTCCTCGATCAATAACCGCAACCTGATTTACCGCTAAGTAGTCAGCCCCATCTATTGAACCGAGAATAGACACGCCCATTCCTTTTGGTGCAGGTTGTGGGTAAAAAGTAGTGGTTAGTTCTTTATTAATATCACCAGATGTAATTGGAAGAACTACATCATTAATCGCAATTTCTTGTTGCTGCTTAATGACTTTTAATCCACTCATCTCCTTTGTTGTTTCAGCTAATTCGGCCAAACCGACGAGTCGAAGTGCATAAGAGGTTTCTTTCGTCTCTTTTCTAGAGAATTTATTTACTGCACGGTAAATTCCCCATTCCTTATGTTCTAATTCAGCATCGACATATACTCGCTCATTCCCACTCAAGAATTTTCGTCCATCACTGGTCCCAAGAACTCGATATGCTTCTCTATAATTAGTAGCATCAATCAATCGATCCGATTGTAAATAAGGAACAACCAAACTAGTTGGCAAGGTCGGTACAGGCTCTTTAATTACTGTTCTCATCTTAGGTGAGAGTTTTTTTAATGGTTTAACGCTCAGCACAGGGTTGCCATTCTGCCAACTCAAACTCAATTCATCTCCTGGATAAATTAAATGAGGGTTATCTATCTCTGGGTTAATTTTCCATAATTTTGGCCAAAACCAGGGGTTATCCAAAAATAAAGCGGATATATCCCAAAGCGTATCACCCTTTTTAACGGTGTAATTACTAGGATAATCTTGTTTTAACACCAATTTTTCTTCACTTGAAAATGAAGGTAATGAGAAGATAATGGCACTAAAAAATGAAGTAAAAATGAGTAATTTTTTAAACATGGTCCGCTTTCCTTATCAGACATTTGAACCGATGCTGTCATTTGCTTAATAAAATGTCTAGAATTGGAGCTATTAGGTTTATGCCGTTTACGGCGCAGTTCAATATTTAGAGTAATTATGGCTTTATTAGAAGTATTAACGTTTCCGGACGATCGTCTACGTACCGTAGCAAAACCGGTTGAAGCAGTGACACCTGAAATCCAAAAATTCATCGATGACATGATTGAAACCATGTACGACGAAGAAGGCATTGGCCTTGCTGCTACGCAAGTTGATTTCCACCAGCGTATTGTTGTGATCGATGTTTCTGACACTCGTGACGAACCAATGGTATTAATCAACCCTGTTATCACACAAAAAAGTGGCGATGATGGCATTGAAGAAGGTTGTTTATCTGTTCCTGGCGCAAAAGGAATGGTTCCTCGTTCTGCTGAAGTATCAGTAACGGCTCTTGATCGCGATGGTAAAGAATTTAGCTTTGATGCTGATGACTTATTAGCTATCTGCGTTCAGCACGAATTAGATCACCTTGATGGCAAACTTTTTGTTGATTACTTATCGCCGTTAAAGCGTAAACGTATCAAAGAAAAGTTAGAGAAGATCAAAAAATTCAACGCTAAAAACTAGCCATAACAATCCAAATAATTACTACGCTACTTATTTGGATTGATATTAGAGATACCGAGGTCAACTTGAATAAACCATTACGCATTATTTTTGCGGGCACGCCCGATTTTGCCGCTCGCCATTTATCAGCACTTATCGACTCTCACCATGAAGTGATAGGCGTATATACTCAACCGGATCGTCCTGCGGGCCGTGGTAAAAAGCTGACGGCAAGCCCAGTAAAAGAGCTGGCTCTTGAACACAACATTCCCGTGTTCCAACCAGAAAACTTTAAAACTGACGAAGCAAAGCAAGAACTTGCCGATCAAAATGCAGATTTAATGGTTGTGGTTGCCTATGGGCTGCTATTACCACAAGCGGTACTTGATACACCTAAATTAGGTTGTATTAACGTTCATGGTTCAATTTTACCTCGCTGGCGTGGCGCTGCTCCAATTCAACGCTCAATCTGGGCTGGCGATGCCGAAACTGGCGTAACCATTATGCAAATGGATATCGGTTTAGATACTGGTGACATGCTAAGTATTGCAACGCTGCCAATTGAAGCAACAGATACCAGCGCATCAATGTACAACAAATTAGCTGAACTTGGCCCAGTTGCTTTAGTTGATTGTTTATCTACGATTGCGAATGGCACTGCGGTTGCACAAAAGCAAAACGATGAACTGGCTAATTACGCGAAGAAACTGAGCAAAGAAGAAGCTAAAATTGATTGGACTATGGATGCAGATGCTATTGAACGTTGTGTTCGAGCTTTTAATCCTTGGCCGATGAGCCATTTCTCTGTTGAAGATAAAGCGATTAAAGTATGGCAATCTCGTGTAGAAACCTACACAGGGAACGCAACGCCAGGCACTATTATTCAAGCAGATAAAACAGGGATCTATGTGGCAACTGGTTCAAACGCGATTGTATTTGAACAACTGCAAGTTCCTGGAAAAAAAGCGATGGGCGTTAAAGATATCTTGAATTCTCGTAAAGAATGGTTCGAAGTGGGTAATACACTTAACTAATTCTTCAAAACATAAAAAGGTGGCATAATTGCTACCGTTATTTTTTAAATGGCAAATATCATATTTGCCATTTTATTTTTGCCAATCATATTTTAGGTGATGACATGAACGTTCGTGCTGCGGCAGCAAAAGTTATTTATCAAGTTGTCGATCAGGGTCATTCTCTCTCTTCTGCACTTCCAAAAGCTCAAGCCGAGATAAAACCTCGTGATCAGGCTTTACTGCAAGAGATTTGTTATGGCGTATTGCGCTTTCTTCCTCGTTTGGAATCGGTTGCTCAATCTCTTATGGATAAACCGCTAAAAGGGAAGCAACGTGTTTTTCACCACCTGATATTAGTCGGTATTTACCAATTAAGCTTCATGCGTATCCCTGCTCATGCCGCGGTTGGCGAAACCGTTGAAGGCACGAAAAACCTAAAGGGCCCAAAACTGCGTGGCTTAATTAATGGCGTTCTTCGTAGCTATCAACGTAACCAAGAAGAATTGGATGCCAAATCTATCAGTCACGACTCTGGTAAATATGGTCACCCTGGTTGGTTACTAAAAATGCTAAAAGAAGCGTATCCAGACCAATGGAAATCGATTGTTGAAGCCAACAACAACAAGGCACCAATGTGGTTACGCGTAAACAGTCAGCACCATACTCGCGATGAATACATCGCTCTACTTGAAAAAGAAGAGATCGAAGTAACCCCACACAGCCAAGCAACCGACGCATTATTATTAGATAAAGCGCGTGATGTATTTACCTTGCCTGGTTTTGAGCAAGGTTGGGTATCGGTACAAGATGCAGCAGCTCAACTTTCAGCTGAGTATTTACAACCACAAGGTGGTGAACTCATTCTTGATTGCTGTGCTGCTCCTGGTGGCAAAACTGCACATATTTTAGAGCGAACAAAAGACACAAACGTTGTTGCTATCGATTGTGATGAAACACGCTTAACTCGCGTGTACGAAAACTTAGAACGCCTTAACTTAACAGCAAAAGTTATTTGTGGTGATGCTCGTTATCCTGAACAATGGTGGAAAGGCGAACAGTTTGACCGCATTTTATTAGATGCACCTTGTTCTGCTACTGGTGTTATTCGTCGTCATCCAGACATCAAATGGTTGCGTCGTTCAGAAGATATTAAAGCGCTTGCTGAACTGCAAAGTGAAATCTTTGATGCAATGTGGCTACAGTTAAAATCTGGCGGCACCATGGTGTATGCGACGTGTTCAATCACACCGCAAGAAAACTGCGATCAAGTAAAAGCCTTTTTAGAGCGCACAGAAAATGCCTCTTTGGTTGATAATACTGATCCAGCAAAACCTGGGCGTCAAATTCTTCCTGGTGAAGAAAATATGGACGGCTTCTATTACGCTGTTCTACAAAAAGCATAATCTATATACGAGCGAGCAAGCGGTATGAAAATCATAATCTTAGGTGCAGGGCAGGTTGGCGGCACACTAGCTGAAAACTTGGTTGGCGAAAACAACGACATTACGGTTGTTGATAAGAGTTCAGAGCGACTGCGTGAGTTACAAGATAAATACGACTTACGCGTAGTTCAAGGATTTGCCAGTCACCCAGATACCTTAAGAGAGGCTGGTGCACAAGATGCTGATATGTTGGTTGCCGTAACCAACTCTGACGAAACCAATATGATTGCTTGTCAGATAGCCTTTACTATTTTCAATACTCCTAACCGTATTGCTCGTATTCGCTCACCTGAATACCTAAAAGAAAAAGAGCGTTTATTTCAATCAGATGCTATTCCTGTTGATCATCTCATCGCACCAGAAGAGTTAGTTACGGGCTATATCGAGCGTCTAATTGAATACCCTGGCGCACTCCAAGTGGCGAGTTTTGCTGAGAAAAAAGTTAGCTTGGTAGCAGTAAAAGCCTACTATGGCGGCCCACTTGTCGGAAACGCACTATCTGCACTTCGTGATCATATGCCTCATATTGATACTCGTGTTGCGGCAATTTTCCGTCAAGGTCGTCCTATTCGACCTCAAGGAACAACTGTTATTGAAGCCGATGATGAGGTTTTCTTTGTTGCAGCAAGTAATCACATTCGTTCAGTAATGAGTGAACTGCAACGTTTAGAGCGTCCATACAAACGAATTATGATTGTTGGTGGCGGTAATATCGGTGCAGGTCTTGCGAGACGTTTAGAGCAAAACTACAGCGTTAAGCTCATTGAACGTAACATGAAACGCGCAGAGCAATTATCAGAGTTGCTTGAAGAAAGTATTGTCTTCTGTGGCGATGCAGCCGATCAAGAGTTACTTAGTGAAGAGCATATCGACCAAGTTGATGTCTTCATTGCGGTAACCAACGAAGATGAAGCCAACATCATGTCAGCCATGCTTGCGAAACGCATGGGGGCCAAAAAGGTAATGGTACTGATCCAACGTGGTGCTTATGTCGATTTAGTTCAAGGAGGCGTGATTGATGTTGCTATTTCTCCGCAACAAGCAACGATCTCAGCACTATTAACTCATGTTCGCCGTGCTGATATTGTAAATGTCTCTTCTCTTCGTCGTGGCGCAGCTGAAGCGATTGAGGCAATTGCTCATGGTGATGAAACGACCTCTAAAGTGGTTGGTAAAGAAGTACAACACATCAAACTTCCACCAGGTACAACCATTGGTGCGATTGTTCGTGGCGAAGAAGTCCTCATCGCACACGATAAGACTGTGATCGAACAGGATGATCACGTTGTTATGTTCCTAGTGGATAAAAAATACGTTCAGGATGTTGAGCGTTTATTCCAACCGAGTCCGTTCTTCTTGTAATTATGGTTAACTACAAACCGATCTTATTTGTTATAGGGCTTGTGCTGTCTAAGCTAGCCCTATTCATGTATATCCCAACCCTTGTTGCCTTATTTACTGGTACAGGTGGTTTTATCGAATTTGCACAAGCGGTTGCTATTACACACATAGTGGCATTTGCTTGTTTAACTTTGGGTCGCAGTAAGCAGTTTAAAATGAACGTGCGGGATATGTTTCTTATCACTACACTCGTATGGACAATAGCTAGCGCCTTTGCAGCTCTGCCTTTTGTATTTATCAACCACATTAGCTTTACTGACGCTTACTTTGAAACCATGTCAGGGATAACAACGACAGGTTCAACGGTTCTCAGTGGCTTAGATGATATGGCACCAAGTATTCTACTGTGGCGCTCGACTCTGCAATGGCTTGGTGGTGTCGGCTTTATCGTAATGGCAGTAGCTATCTTGCCGATGTTAAATGTAGGTGGCATGCGATTGTTCCAAACAGAATCCTCTGATTGGTCAGAAAAAAGCGCACCAAGAACCAAATATGTAGCCAAATACATAGTCAGTGTCTATTTAAGCTTAACGCTCTTATGTTTTTTAAGTTACTTGGTTACAGGGATGACACCGTTTGAGGCAATAAACCACGCTTTTACCACGTTATCCACGGGTGGTTACTCTACATCAGACAGCTCTATGAATCGATTTTCCAATAGTACTCATTGGGTTGCTTCTTTCTTTATGTTTGCTGGCGGTTTGCCTTTCTTACTGTTTATTCAGGTGCTTAAAAAGCGGGATCCTAAGGTTCTATTTAAAGATGCTCAAGTCGTTGGTTACCTTAAGTTGGTCTTAATCACCAGCTTATTAATTGCAGCTTGGCTCGTTGTTCATAATGATTATAAAATCATGGATGCCTTACGTGTTTCTGTATTCAATATCATATCTGTTGTTACAACCACAGGATTTGGTTTGGATGATTTCACTGCTTGGGGTGCCTTTCCTGCAATTATTTTTGCCTTTGTAATGTTAACTGGTGCATGTTCAGGCTCCACTGCTGGTGGTATTAAAATATTCCGCTTTCAAATCGCCTCCACCATGCTCAATAAACAAATGATGAAATTAATACACCCGTCAGGAATATTTGTTCAACGCTATAATGGACGTCCTGTAACTGATGATATTGCCCGCTCAGTGGTTGCCTTAGTATTTACTTTTATTCTTACCATCATCGTTATCTCAGCCCTATTAGGTAGTTTAGGTCTTGATCCTGTTACAAGTATAACCAGTGCAGTCACAGCAGTGGCTAACGTAGGACCGGGAATGGGGCACATTGTGGGCCCAACAGGAAACTTTGCCACATTGCCTGATACGGCAAAGTGGATATTAAGTATTGGTATGTTAATGGGACGCTTAGAAATACTGACGGTATTAGTTCTTTTCTTCCCCGCGTTTTGGAAGGGTTAATACCTATTACCGTAATATAAAAAATGACCTAGTGTTTACGCACTAGGCCATTTTTTATAATCAGAAAGTTGTATTTAAACTGGTTTTACGTAGTAATAGATTGATAGAAATTGGGTAATACAACCACCTAATACAAACAAATGCCAAATTGCATGGTTATATGGGATCTTCTTCGCGACATAAAAAATAACCCCTAAAGAATAAATCACACCACCAAGGCCTAATAAAATAACGCCATTAATATCAATATGAATGACTAACTGATAAACCGCAATAACGGATAACCAACCCATAACAAGATAAGTTATTAGTGACAATTTTTTAAACCGATACACAAAAACAATCTTGCCTATAATTCCAATCAAAGCAATAGCCCAAATAACAGCCATCAACCAATAGGCTAGAGGGGTACGCAAACTCACTAATAGATAGGGAGTGTAACTACCCGCGATAAGCAAAAATATGGCACAGTGATCAAGGGTTTTTAATAAACGCTTTGCTTTAGGTGCTGCAATAGAATGGTATAGCGTTGAAGCCAAAAACAGTAAAATAATACTAATACCATAAACAGACATACTTACCATTGTAAGCCAATCTGCATCAACAGCATATGCCTTAACAAGCAATAATATTAATGCAACAACACCAAAAATAAGTCCTAAACCATGAGTTAGGCTATTGGCTAATTCTTCTTTTTTTGAATAAGGGGTAAGAGTAGACATTAATTATCCCATAGAGTGATTACTCGATAAGATAAGTATGCCACATTTAAGCGTACAGTTGTAAGCTTAAATGTGGCGATTTTTCACCAAAATAATGAATTATGTTGTTTGATTTAAGAAATCAATAACTTGTTGGCCAGCATCTTCTGGGGATAATGTTGTTGAGAGCACTAATTTACGCTTTAAATCCCCACTACTTAACACTGAAGATAATAGGTTCAATACTCCTCCTTGGTGTCTTCTATCAACCTCAAACCACAGCTCTAATTCGTCATTATTTCTATAAGCGATTAACTCAAGTTCACGCCAGCGACCATGATATGGGCCATCAAAAGGAACAAATTCAAACTCTTGTACAAAAGGTAAATCAAACCCTTCAACATGCTCGCACTCAACCTGACGAATGCGCAGCCCTTCGGTTTCTAACGCTGTTAGCACCCCATCAAGTAATGCTTCTGGCCGAACGGTAATCGGATCTTTATCTGTTGGATCTAAGCCTAAAGAAATATCTAGTCCTGTTTGTACCCACACTTTAGATTCACCAATAGTCACCGGAGTATTGAGTGGTAAATCTAATTCTATTTCAAACTTTCGTTCTTGTTTGGGCTCTATCATAAACACATAAGGTAAGCTCCAATCGGCCAACACATGAGTTTGTTTGATAATTTGTGTATGTGAGCTGTTATCACGATTACGTTTAACTTCTTTTTTATATTGGCAGCATAACTTCAAATCAATATTATCAATTTGCTGAGCCGTTGCCCCACCAGTCACTTCTATTGTCACCGACACCTTTTGTCCAGGGATCAATACTTCATGATGAATGATCGTGTCAACATTCGCAGAACCAATGCCTAATGACGCCAACGTTTTCTTAAAAAAAGACATTCTTATCTCCTAACTCATCCATATTTTTATACAGTTATTATTACCTAGATCGTAAAAATACGTTGAGATGCACCTCGACTAATTAACAGTTTATGATACCCTTAATGGGTGTTTTTTAAACACATAATCCTAACTATTTATATGGATTGCGAAAGCTAGAAAAGAGTTCCACCTTGGTGTAACTCATAAATAGTTAGGTCATTAATTTGGCCAAGGAAGTGCCTGGCTATAGAGATCGACAATGCGTCCTATGACTGTCAGGTTCTCACGCTCTGCTTCAACGCACAGCGTGGATCGTCGTCGCAGCCACTTTGTAAAAGTTGCGGTAACGAAAAAGAACGTCCCTGAAATGACTTTAGTAGTTTCAGAAAAACCAGAAACTCTAAAAGAAGTTTCATTTGCAGCATAATTAAAAAGCGTAGCCTATTGGTTACGCTTTTTTTTCTAAGAACAACCATTACATCCCGCTTAACATCTTTTATAACTTAGATATACTAACCCTAATAATTATAGGGAGAATGCTCAATGAAATGCCACCGCGTTAATGAATTAATCGAATTAATCCACCCTGAGTGGAAAAAAGAACCAGAACTAAATCTTATGCAGTTTATTATGAAACTAGTAGAGGAAACGAAGTACGAAGGCAAGTTAGAAGACCTAACCGATGACGTTCTTATTTATCATCTAAAAATGCGTAACAGCGAAAAAACAGAAATGATCCCTGGTCTTGCAAAAGACCAAGAAGATGATTTTAAAACCGCTATTTTAAGAGCTCGTGGACTACTATAAGTAACCAACAGTACTAACTTCTACTCTATACCCAAGTAATTTCTGAAACGTTTCAATAACTCTTACTTGGGTATATCAATAAAAATGATCGTTTTCTCCTCAAATAAAACACACTTTTTTAACTAAATTTGAACCTTCTTACGAACTCCACTTATTCATCAGGCTATAATTCAGCCGCAATGTCTTAATATCTCAAACAAATAAGTAGTTATGCTCAATAAACTACCATGGGATACCCATAAAAATAATAGGAAGAATAATGAGTCAGGATAAGATCGACATCAAAGATGTGACTCCAAAACAATTTAATCCCAAAACACATAAGTCTAGCAGTGATCGCTTTAACCCTAATTCCGGTATTTATGTGCGTCAAAGTAAAGGGGCATTTCAAAAACTACGCCGTTATGGTGGCTGGTTTTTACTTGCTCTCTTTGTTTTAACACCTTGGATTTCATTTGGTGAGCGCCAAGCCATTTTATTAGATATAGGTAGCCAACAATTTAATTTTTTTGGCACTACGTTATTCCCTCAAGATCTCACATTACTTGCTTTATTGTTTGTTATAGCCGCTTTCGGCCTCTTTTTTATTACCACCTTTTTAGGCCGAGTATGGTGTGGTTATCTTTGTCCTCAAACCGTTTGGACTTTTATGTATATCTGGTTTGAGGAAAAGCTAGAAGGCCCTGCCAACAAGCGACGTAAGCAAGACCAAATACCAATGACCTCAAATTTACTGGTAAGAAAAACCATCAAACACATAGCATGGGTAGCGATAGCTATCGCAACAGGCTTAACCTTCGTTGGATATTTCGTTCCAGTCAAAGAGCTTGTGATCGATTTCTTCACCTTCAATAGTGATTTTTTACCAGCATTTTGGATACTCTTTTTTGCCGCCTGTACTTACGGTAACGCAGGATGGATGCGCTCTATTGTTTGTTTACATATGTGTCCCTATGCTCGCTTTCAATCTGCAATGTTTGATAAAGATACTTATATTGTTGGCTATGATCCCAAGCGAGGCGAAGCTCGAGGACCAAGATCCCGCAAGAAAGATAATAAAGAACTAGGGCTAGGCGACTGTATTGATTGTAATTTATGCGTTCAAGTTTGCCCTACTGGCATTGATATTCGAGACGGCCTACAATATGAATGCATTAATTGCGGAGCTTGTATTGATGCATGTAATGAAACTATGCGTAAAATGGGTTACGAAAAAGATCTTATTAGCTATACAACCGAACACAAACTTGCAGGACATAAAACTCATATTATGCGTCCAAAACTGATTGGTTACGGGCTGGTGATGACTTTAATGATGGGTTTATTCTTTGCTCAAATTGCAACAGTAGATCCTATGGGACTTGATGTATTACGAGATAGAAACCAACTATCTCGGATTAACAATGCTGGATTAGTTGAAAATACCTACACACTAAAAATCATCAACAAAACGCAACAAAAACAAGATTACCACCTGTCTGTTGTTGGTTTGGAAGGAGTGACTTGGTATGGTTCTAATAGTGTAAATGTCGATCCCGGTGAAGTGTTTAGTTTACCGATCAGCTTAGGTATCAGTGCTGATAACTTAACAACACCAATTACTACCATTGTTTTTGAAATTAAAAATAATGAACAACAAGTAATAAAAGCAGAAAGCCGTTTCTTTAAACCGCTATAATTACTCTATTATTGACTCAAAAGGCTCATAATGAGCCCTTTTTATTTGAGAATAACTATGTCTGAACATGCCTTTAATTTCAGTACCCTCACCCCTGATATATTATGGAACGCCCTTGCTGATATCGGTATTCGAGCTGAATCAGGTTTTTTAGCTTTAAACAGCTACGAGAATCGTGTTTATCAATTCACAGATGAAGAAAGACGTCGTTATGTCGTTAAATTCTATCGACCTCAGCGTTGGTCTGAAGCTCAAATATTAGAAGAGCATCTTTTTGCTCAGCAACTTGTTCAACAAGATATTCCCATTGCTGCCCCCGTAGAAATAAATGGTAAAACGCTTCACTTTGCTAACGGTTATTGGTTTGCTCTATTTAATAGTTTAGGTGGTCGCACATTTGAAGTGGATAACTTTGATCAGCTTGAATGGGTGGGTAGATTTTTAGGCCGAATTCATAAAGTTGGAGAATCCGAGCTATTTACTCACCGCCCAACATTCGGACTAGACGAATATCTATATCAACCTCGTAAATTATTAGAGAATAGCTCTTTCATCCCATCACATTTAGAAAATAGCTTCTTTTCTGATCTTGATATGTTAATTGGCCGAATAGAAGAACATTGGCAACCAAGTAAAGCAATCCGTTTACATGGCGACTGTCATCCTAGTAATATTTTATGGCGAGATGGTCCACTATTTGTTGATTTAGATGACGCAAGAAACGGTCCTGCAGCCCAAGATATTTGGATGCTTTTAAATGGAGAACGACACGATAAATTAGTTCAGTTAGATATTCTCGTTGAAGCTTATTCTGAATATTGCGATTTTGACCACAACCAACTGAAACTAATTGAGCCTTTACGTGGTCTACGAATGGTACACTACATGGCATGGCTAGCAAAACGCTGGCAAGATCCTGCTTTTCCTATTGCATTTCCATGGTTTGCCGACGCAAAATACTGGGAAAGCCAAGTTCTAGGCTTTAAAGAACAAATTGCAGCCTTAAATGACGCACCTTTAGAGCTAATGCCACAATGGTGATATCGTTTAAATAAGCTGCTATGTCTGTAAATGACATAACAAGCTAACATAATAAAACAAACACAAATGGATTGGAGAAAGTTACACATGATGAAGAAAATGATGGCACTGTTTGGTGCTTTAGCGCTAAGTTTTTCAGTTAACGCAGCAAACTTTACAGAAGGGGATTACTATAAAGTTTTAGACCTTCCTGAATCAAAAACACCAACAGTAAACGAGTTCTTTTCTTTCTACTGCCCGCATTGTAATAGCTTTGAACCACTGATTCAGGGATTGAAAAAAACACTGCCAGATAATGCGACTTTTAAGAAAACACACGTTTCATTCATGGGTGGAAAAATGGGCCTATCGATGAGTAAAGCTTATGCAACAATGGTATCTCTTGGTGTTGAAGATAAAATGATTCCTGTTTTTTTCAACCGTATTCATGCCATGAACAAGCCACCACGTAATGAAAAAGAAATTCGTCAAATCTTCTTAGATGAAGGCGTGAACGCTGATGAATTTGATGGTACTTACAATAGCTTTGCAATTAATTCTATGGTTAACCGCTTCGATAAAGCTTTCCAAGACAGCGGCCTAACGGGTGTTCCTGCTCTTATCGTTAACAATAAATATCTTGTTGAAACTGGCAAAATTCAAAGTTCAGAAGAATACTATGAATTAGTTAACTGGTTACTTAAAAAGTAGTTAAACTGTATTACCCTGAAAAAACAGATACTAAAAAGGGAGCGAATTATCTCTCCCTTTTTATATATCTAAATTCATTTATTTAAAATACCTTGCAAGTACTCATCCTTCTCTTTCCATAAATCATTTATCCACTTATGGAAGCTGCGTTTAAACGCTTTATCACCAAAATAATCACCATTCACTTTCTCATCATTTTCGTGCAAATTAATACGAACAACCACTTTAGTCAACTTGCCTTGCAACATATCAATAAAAGGAGAATCCTGATTCTCAGGGTAAGCTAAAGTAACATCCACAATACCATCAAATAACTCCCCCATAGCAGAAAGAGTAAAGGCTATTCCACCTATCTTTGGCTTAAATAAATACTGATAAGGCGTACGTGCTTCTTTTAATTTTTCTGGCGTTGCTCGTGTTCCTTCAACAAAGTTAACCACGGTTGTTGGTACTGAACGAAAGTTTTCACATGATTTTTGAATCGCTTTAAAATCATCTTCACGGCGTTCAGGATCACGACGCATAAAAGGCATATCAGCCCCCCAGCACGCTAGACCTACAAACGGGACATAAAGTAATTCATGCTTTAAAAAGAATTTGGTCATTGGTATTTTATCTTTCATCACCGATGACAATATAACAATATCAGCCCAGCTAACATGGTTAGAAAGAAGCAAATACCATTTATCTTGAGAAAGTTCATCACCACCATCAATAACCCATTCAATGGTGTTATTCACATTCAACATCCAAAGATTCAATGTAGCCCAACCCCATAAGGTTTTATTTGCCATTGATACTGTGGTTTTTTTTATAAAATAAAAAGGAAGTATGAGTTTGATAACAGCAAAAAAACTGATAATCAAAGAGGTTAACGCTGTATTAAGCATAACAAGCAAAACACTGATAACCAGTCGAATATTAGCAAACATAAGGTTCTTCATTTATTAACAGGGTGAAAATTGCTCATATCATAACAAGCCTCACTTTGTTTTTGTAATCATCTTTACGCCCATCTAGATAAAAAAGTACTACACAGCCTGAGCAGTAAGTTGCTTTAACAAGCGGTCCATTGCTCTATATCCAACAGCTTCAGCAAGGTGAATCCGTTGAATTTGTTCTTCTCCTGCTAGATCTGCAATGGTTCTCGACACTTTAATTATTCGATGATAAGCACGAATAGAAAGGCCAAGTTGATGAAGTGTATTTTCTAAAAATGCCGCATCTTCCTTTATTAATGGGCAATATTTCTCGACCTCTCTGCTGCCTAATAAAGCATTCACCTTATTACTGCGTTCAAGCATTCGGGCGCGAGCAACAAGGACTCTCTCCTTTACTTTTTGTGTCGACTCTCCTCTATCTCCTCCTTCTGTTAGTGTTCCTTTAGGTAATAGAGGTATCTCTAATGACATATCAAAACGGTCAAGCAAAGGGCCTGAAATTCGATTAAGGTAACGGAGTATTAATTGAGGATTAGTACGAGTTTGATTCCCTTCATAATACCCTGTAGGACTAGGATTTAATGCCCCAACCAATTGAAAACGAGCAGGGAATCGAGTCTTACTTGCTGCACGGGAAATGACAATCTCTCCAGACTCTAATGGCTCACGCAGTGAATCAAGTACCTTTCTTTCAAACTCAGGCATTTCGTCCAAAAATAAAATACCATTATGAGCTAGTGAAATTTCTCCCGGTCTAGGAATTGATCCGCCACCAACCAAAGCGGCCATAGAGCTAGAATGATGTGGAGAACGAAACGGACGAGCACGCCAATTAGATTCCGTAATATTTTGATGAGTTAATGAAGCCACAGCCGCGGTTTCTAGCGCTTCATCATTAGTCATCTCCGGAAGTAAATCACTCATACGAGAGGCCAACATTGTTTTCCCTGTCCCCGGAGGGCCAAGGTATAAAAGATTATGCCCACCTGCTGCAGCTATCTCTAATGCTCTTTTGCCTTGTTGCTGTCCGATAATATCTTGCAGATCACGCTCAAGCGATTGCATCGGCTCATCAACAGGAGAGGACGTTAATAACCCAAGCTGTTGTTGACCACATAAAAAACCACATACAAACAATAAATGAGGCGCTGATTTATGAATATCTTTACCCACCAATGCAGCCTGATCACCATTATCATCAGGAACAACCAAGCAACGATTTGACTTTAATGAAGCAAGTGCTGCAGGTAAAACACCCTTTACCTTTCTAAGCTCTCCCGATAATGCTAACTCACCAACAAATTCATGCCCCTCCAATTTTGTCTCTGGGATCTGATCTGAAGCAGCAAGAATACCAAGCGCAATAGGGAGATCAAATCGACCTCCTTCTTTAGGTAAATCTGCAGGTGCTAAATTTACTGTAATTCGTTTTGATGGGAATTCAAAGTTCGCATTAATGATCGCACTTCTTACCCTGTCTTTTGCTTCTTTAACTGTGGTTTCTGGCAACCCAACAAGACTAAATCCAGGCATTCCATTGCTGATATGAACCTCAACGGTTACTTCTGGTGCCTCAACCCCTACGCACGCTCGGCTGTGTATTATTGCTAATCCCATTTCCCTACCCAATGATTTATAAAGCGACTATTTCTACGCTTTTTATTGATTTGTTATATATAAGCGCTAAATGAACGAGAATTGTGAATAAAATGAGAGTTTTTTCTTGTCATGAGAGCCATGTCTGTGTTACCACTAAGTTAATGTAACGAATTATCAAAAAAAACACGTTTACGGATAGATTAAATGACCTTGTTTGCTCAACTGAATATTCTAATTATTAACATTCTCGTGGTGATTCTGGTCACCGCGCGGGGATGTGTGAGCAAAAAGTAGCAACAGTAACGCACACTTAAAACCCCCAAGCTCATAAGCAAGGGGGTTTTTTTATGAATTCAGGAAGAAATGGGAGCGCATGATGTGCAAGAATAGAGAAAGAATCACTCACGCAGGGAGCGACAGTGTATGAATGGCTCACAATTAGTAGTTAAAGCTTTAAGAGATGAAGGGATCACAACCGTTTTTGGTTATCCAGGTGGGGCAATTATGCCTATCTATGACGCCTTGTATGACGGCGGTGTAGAACACATTTTATGTCGGCATGAACAAGGTGCAGCAATGGCTGCAATTGGTATGGCACGAGCCAATAAAGACGTTGCGGTTTGTCTTGCGACTTCAGGCCCAGGTGCAACCAACCTAATTACAGGTCTTGCTGATGCAATGCTTGACTCTATTCCCCTTGTTGCTATCACTGGACAAGTTGCTAGTCACCTCATTGGTACTGATGCCTTCCAAGAGATGGATGTCATTGGTATGTCTCTCTCTTGTACCAAACACAGTTATCTTGTTACTGACATCAATGAACTGGCACCAGTCATTGCTGAGGCCTTTGAAGTTGCTAAATCTGGCCGACCAGGACCCGTATTAATCGATATAGCCAAAGATGTGCAAGTTGCCGAAGCGCCAGTTACTTCTCTTCCTCATTTTGAAGCACCAAGTATTCCTGTCGTATCTCCTGAAAGTATTGAAGCCGCACAAGTCATTTTAAAATCAAGTAAAAAGCCTGTTTTATATGTTGGTGGTGGCGTTCAATTGGCTCATGCTACTGATGCCGTACGTGAATTTTTAAACAACAATCCTATGCCTTCAGTCAGCACACTAAAAGGATTAGGATCGATTGCTCGTCATGATCCTCATTACTTAGGTATGGTAGGCATGCATGGTACTAAGGCTGCAAACCTTATCGTACAAGAATCTGATTTATTAATCGTTGTTGGTGCTCGCTTTGATGACCGAGTCACAGGCAAGCTTGAGGGTTTCGCCCCTCACGCTAAAGTTATTCATATAGATATAGATGCTGCAGAATTCAATAAACTTCGTCACGCTCACTCCACATTACGTGGCGACATTAATGTTGTTTTACCTCAATTAACTGCCTCTCAAGATATAACTCCATGGTTAGAACATGTTTCTACTCTGCGTACTGAATTTAAATGGCGTTACGATCATCCCGGCGATCTAATCTACGCACCATTATTACTAAAGCAGCTATCAGACATGATGCCAGACAGCTCTATTGTTGCTACCGATGTTGGTCAGCATCAAATGTGGGCTGCCCAGCACATTCAACCCCGAGCTCCTGAAAACTACTTAACCTCTGCAGGTCTTGGCACTATGGGGTTTGGCTTACCTGCAGCAATGGGAGCTAAAGTCGCTCGCCCTAATGATGAGTCCATTCTTATCACTGGTGATGGTTCATTTATGATGAACGTTCAAGAACTAGGCACATTAAAGCGTAAGCAAATTCCTGTAAAAATGGTGCTATTAAACAATCAGCGCCTAGGTATGGTTCGTCAATGGCAATCACTTTTCTTTGATGGCCGTCATAGTGAAACTATCCTTGATGATAACCCTGACTTTGTCGCATTAGCTGCTGCCTTTAATATCCCTGGAAAAACGATCACTCGTAAAGAAGAAGTAGAGCCAGCACTAAAAGAACTACTAGAAAGTAAAACAGCGTATATGCTGCATGTGCTTATCTCTGAAGAAGAAAATGTATGGCCACTTGTTCCGCCAGGTGCCGCAAACCAAGATATGGTGGAGGGTGAATAATGCAACGTTATATTTTAGAAATTAAAGCGACAGATAAACCAGTACTATTAGAACGCGTATTACGTGTTATTCGTCACCGTGGCTTTTCTATTAAACAAGTATTGGCAACCCAGAATCAATCTGACGGGGTTGCCGCTATCGAAATTATTGTAGAAAGTGATCGTCCAATTAGCCTTCTAACCAATCAAATAGAGAAGCTTTGGGATATTACCGCTGTAAACGTATCTACCTTACATCGCGCATAAAAATTTAAAGGATTAAAATAATGTCTACGACTCCTAAAAACAAATACCGTTCAGCCACCACAACTCATGGCCGTAACATGGCTGGTGCTCGTGCACTGTGGCGCGCTACAGGCGTAAAAGAAGAAGATTTTGGTAAGCCAATTATTGCAGTGGTAAACTCATTTACTCAATTTGTTCCGGGTCACGTTCATCTAAAAGACATGGGCCAACTGGTTGCAGGGGAAATAGAAAAAGCAGGTGGTATTGCTAAAGAATTTAATACCATTGCTGTTGATGATGGTATTGCAATGGGTCACGGTGGCATGCTTTATTCACTACCGTCACGTGAGCTGATTGCCGACTCTGTTGAATACATGGTCAATGCTCACTGTGCCGATGCTATGGTTTGTATTTCTAACTGTGACAAAATAACTCCAGGAATGATGATGGCAGCAATGCGTCTTAACATTCCGGTGATCTTTGTGTCTGGTGGCCCAATGGAAGCAGGTAAGACTAAGCTTTCAGATCAAATCATCAAGCTGGATCTTGTCGACGCAATGATCCAAGGCGCCGATCCAACAATTTCAGATGAACAAAGTGAGCAAGTAGAGCGCTCTGCATGCCCAACTTGTGGTTCTTGTTCTGGTATGTTTACGGCTAACTCGATGAACTGCCTAACTGAAGCACTTGGTTTATCTCAACCGGGTAATGGCTCAATGCTAGCTACTCACGCTGATCGTGAACAACTGTTTATCAATGCCGGTAAACGTGTCGTTGAATTAACGAAACGCTATTATGAGCAAGGGGATGATTCCGCATTACCACGCAATATTGCGAACCGTGCTGCGTTTGAAAATGCGATGGCACTTGATATTGCAATGGGGGGATCAAGTAATACCGTTCTTCACCTTCTTGCGTCAGCTCAAGAGGGCGATATTGATTTTGATATGGGTGACATTGATGAAATGTCTCGTCGTGTACCTCACCTATGTAAAGTCGCTCCATCAACGCCTAAATATCATATGGAAGACGTTCACCGTGCTGGTGGTGTTATGGCTATTCTTGGTGAATTAGATCGTGCAGGCCTACTTAATGGTGATACCAATACCGTACTTGGCTTAACAATGAAAGAACAGCTAGCCCAATACGACATTATGCAAACTGAAGATGAAGCGGTACTTAAGTTCTTCCGCGCAGGTCCTGCTGGCATTCGAACCACCAAAGCTTTCTCACAAGATTGCCGTTGGGATCGCCTAGATGACGATCGCGAAAATGGCTGTATTCGAACAAAAGAGAACGCTTTTAGCCAAGAAGGTGGCCTAGCGGTCCTTTCTGGCAATATTGCAATCGATGGCTGTATTGTCAAAACGGCAGGTGTCGATGAAGATAATCTAAAATTCCAAGGCCCTGCGATTGTATTTGAAAGCCAAGACAGTGCTGTAGAAGGTATTCTAGGCGGAAAAGTAAAAGCTGGGGAAGTTGTGGTTATTCGCTACGAAGGACCTAAAGGTGGCCCTGGAATGCAAGAAATGCTGTACCCAACCACTTATCTTAAATCGATGGGACTAGGTAAAGCGTGCGCGCTTCTTACTGATGGTCGCTTCTCTGGTGGCACTTCAGGTCTTTCTATTGGCCATGTATCTCCAGAAGCTGCAAGTGGTGGTACTATTGGTTTAGTAAATACAGGCGACATCATTACGATTGATATTCCAAGTCGCTCAATTACTCTTGATGTATCTGACGTGGAATTGGCTGAACGTCGAGTGAAACAAGACCAATTAGGCTGGAAACCCGTCAATCGTCAACGTGAAGTCTCTTTTGCATTAAAAGCCTATGCAATGATGGCAACTAGTGCAGACAAAGGTGCAGTACGTGATAAATCTAAGTTAGAGGGATAAGTTTATGCCTACACCTTCTAATCAAACTGGCGCAGAATATCTGCGTCAGATCTTACGAGCACCAATCTATGAAGTGGCCACAGTGACACCACTTCAAGATATGCCTCGTTTGTCAGAACGTATTCAAAACCGAGTTCAATTGAAGCGAGAAGACCGTCAACCGGTTCACTCATTCAAGCTTCGTGGCGCTTACAATATGGTTTCTAGTCTAACTGAAGAGCAAAAGAAAGCTGGCGTTATCGCGGCATCTGCAGGAAACCATGCTCAAGGAATGGCGTTATCTGGTACTAAACTTGGAATTCAAACCACAATAGTTATGCCACGCACCACTCCAGATATAAAAGTAGAAGCGGTAAAAGGCTTTGGCGGCAATGTGGTTCTTCATGGCAGTAATTTTGATGAAGCCAAAGCAGAAGCAGAACGCTTATCAGAACTCCATGGTTATACATTTGTTCCTCCATTTGATCATCCACTTGTGATAGCTGGTCAAGGAACAATAGGAATGGAAATGCTACAACAAAATGGGCATTTAGATTATATTTTTGTTCCTGTTGGTGGTGGTGGTTTAGCCGCTGGTGTTGCTGTTCTTATTAAACAATTAATGCCTGAAATTAAAGTCATTGCTGTAGAACCGGAAGACTCAGCTTGTTTAAAAGCAGCCTTAGATGCAGGAGAACCCGTCGTTCTAGATCAAGTAAGTATGTTTGCTGATGGTGTCGCCGTAAAACGCATTGGGGATGAAACATTCCGTTTATGCCAAAAATATATTGATGGACATATTACCGTTTCTAGCGATGAAATCTGCGCTGCCGTCAAAGACATTTTTGAAGATACTCGTGCAATTGCTGAACCATCAGGCGCATTAGCACTCGCAGGTCTCAAAAAATTCGCCGATAAACATCAACTGAAAGGTAAGCAGTTAGCGACGGTTCTTTCTGGCGCAAACACTAATTTTCATGGTTTACGTTATGTTTCTGAACGATGTGAGCTTGGTGAAAAAAGAGAAGGATTACTAGCAGTTACGATTCCCGAGCGCCAAGGGGCATTTTTCGAATTTTGTAACCTTATTGGCGGTCGAGCAGTTACTGAGTTTAACTACCGTTATAGCGATGATAAATCAGCGAATATTTTTGTCGGTGTTCGATTACAAGAAGGGCAGCAAGAGCTAGATAATATCATTACTGATTTACAGCAAGGAGATTACCCTGTTGTTGATCTGTCTGATAATGAAATGGCAAAGCTTCATATTCGTTACATGATTGGAGGAAAGCCCTCTAAGTCATTAAACGAAAAATTATATAGCTTTGAGTTTCCAGAATATCCTGGCGCGTTAGTTAAATTCTTAAGTACCTTAGGTACTCATTGGAATATAAGCCTCTTTAATTATCGTAACCATGGTGCTGACTATGGCCGTGTTTTATGTGGTTTTGAACTAACGGATTCTGATCTTGTTAGTTTTTCAAAACACCTTAAAGAACTTGGATATCAATGGAAAGATGAAACCGATAATCTAGCTTATCAATTCTTTTTATCCTAAGACCGTACGGCGTAATAAGGCTAAGTAAATTTTAGCCTTATTTTCATTCATTTTTGAAATTATGCTATACAATCGGTTAAAAAATGCTATTATTTTTCTCGGCCTGTAAACAGACCTATTTATCTGTAATATTATGCTTTTGAAACCTTCGTTATACTGCTTTACCAGTTATGCTTGAAGCTTTTTATACATATGTTTTACCTCAAATAAATAATTCTTTATGGCTACAACTTCGCATTATGCGAATTATTTAATTAAAAAAATTAGGATATATATTATGTCTAAAACAACTGGTATCGTTAAGTGGTTTAACGAAGAGAAAGGTTTCGGCTTCATTACTCAAGATAACGGCGGCGCTGACGTATTCGTTCACTTCCGTGCTATCGCATCTGAAGGCTTCAAAACTCTGAAAGAAGGCCAAAAGGTTTCTTTCGAAGTTGAACAAGGTCAAAAAGGCCCACAAGCAGCTAACGTTGTTGGTGAGTAATTCGAATTTTCGAATTGAATTCTAAAAAATGCTGACTTCGGTCGGCATTTTTTTTATCTGCAATTTGAGTAAAACAATTAAGCACAAATTATAGACATAAAAAAGAAGCCTAAGTGACTTCTTTTTTACTATCCATACACTACAGATTAATTATTTTTTAGCAGGACGCTGCCAGTTAGCAATTCGACGCTCTTTCGCACGACTAATGTATAATTCATTTTCACTAACGTCTTTAGTTACTGTTGAACCAGCACCGACTGTCGCGCCATTAGCAATAGTAACCGGAGCGATCAGTTGACTATCAGAACCAACAAATACATCATCACCAATGATTGTTTTAAATTTATTGGCACCATCGTAATTACATGTAATGACACCAGCACCAACATTTACACGTTGACCAATTTCAGCATCACCAAGGTATGTTAAATGATTTGCTTTAGAGCCTTCACCTAAACGTACATTTTTCACTTCAACGAAGTTACCTACATGGGCATCATTACAAAGCTCTGCGCCTGGACGCAAACGAGTAAATGGACCAACAGTACAATCTTCACCAACCGTAGCGCCTTCAATAACACTGTATGGACGAACAATGGTATTGTCATCAATCTCACAGTCTTTCAGTACACAGCCGGCACCAATAACAACATTATCACCCAATGTTACATTACCTTCGATGATTACGTTTACGTCGATCTCGATATCCATACCGCACTGTAATGATCCTCTTAGATCAAAGCGACTAGGATCACGAAGCATAACTCCTTGCTCTAATAACTTTTGTGCTTGTGCTGATTGAAATGCTCTTTCTAAACGCGCTAATTGAGCACGATCATTCACGCCTTCAACTTCAATAGGGCTAACAGGATGCACCGCTTCAACAGCACGACCTTCATCATGAGCAGCAGCAATAATATCTGTTAGATAATATTCACCTTGCGCGTTTTCATTTTTAAGAGCCGCTAACCAACGTTTTAAATCACCGCCAGTAGCAACCATTACACCAGTGTTGATCTCTTTAATAAGCTTCTGTTCTTCTGTCGCATCTTTCTGCTCTACAATCGCTATAACAGGACCATTACGACGAATAATACGCCCATACCCCATAGGATTATCTAAAACAACAGTAAGTAAAGCGATACCACCAGTTGGTTGAGCATCTAATAAGTTTTCGACTGTTTCAGCGCTGATAAGTGGAACATCACCATAAAGAATTAATACTTTTTCATCATCAGCAAATTCTGGCGACGCTTGATTAACTGCATGACCAGTACCAAGTTGCTCAGCTTGAAGAACCCATGTTACTCGCTCTTGACCTAGCTCAGCTTGCATTTGATCACCGCCGTGACCATACACAAGATGGATGTTTTTAGCCCCAAGACCTTCACATGTATCAATAACATGCTTAGCCATTGGCTTACCTGCTAAAGTATGAAGTACTTTAGGTTTATTTGAATACATGCGAGTGCCTTTACCCGCTGCCAAAATTACTGCACTGAAGTTCATAGGAAGCCCATTTTATTTTTATGCTGACTTAATTTGCCTAGCTCGTTAATACCAAAAATACTAAATCCATTATTTACTGCATCATTTTATGAGTGAATAACTAATGGGATTAATATGAGGGTTAAATTATATGCTAAAAAATAGACGATAGGGTGAGAGATTAGTAAGAATTACAACGAACAATAAAGAAAAGGCGACCATATAGGTCGCCTTCTTTCTAATGGTGCTTGATTAACGCGAACGTTTTGTCAGTTCGATAACTCGAAGCTGTGCGATCGCTTTAGCCAAATCACTGGCCGCTTGAGCGAAGTTAATGTCGCTATGCTGATTACGGATATTCTCCTCAGCCTTGCGTTTAGCTTCTTCTGCCTTAGCTGCGTCTAGGTCTTCACCACGGATAGCTGCATCTGCAAGAACAGTTGCCGAACCAGGTTGAACCTCAACAATACCACCAGAAATATAAATAATTTCTTCGTGGCCATGTTGTTTAACAATACGCACCATACCAGGCGTGATAGCGGTCAGCAGCGGTGCGTGACCATGGAAAATACCAAGTTCACCTTCGCTACCGGTCACCTGAATCGTTTCAACCAGTCCTGAGAATAGTTTTTTCTCAGCACTTACAACGTCCAGGTGAAAGGTCATTGCTGCCATATCGCCTCCTAATCAGCCTTATAGCTTCTTCGCATTCTCAAGCGCGTCTTCAATTTTACCGCAGTACATGAAGGCTTGCTCAGGAACGTCATCGTAATCACCAGCTAATAAACCTTTAAAGCCAGCTAATGTGTCTTTAAGCGGTACGTAAATACCAGGGTCACCCGTGAATACTTCAGCTACGTGGTAAGGTTGAGTTAAGAACTTCTCAATCTTACGAGCACGAGATACAACTTGCTTATCTTCTTCAGATAGCTCGTCCATACCTAGGATAGCGATGATATCTTTTAGCTCTTTATAACGCTGTAATGTTGATTGAACATTACGAGCGATATCATAGTGCTCTTGACCAACAACAAGTGGATCAAGTTGACGAGATGTAGAATCTAACGGGTCAATCGCAGGGTATAAACCCATAGATGCGATATTACGGTTAAGTACAACTGTCGCATCTAAGTGAGCAAACGTTGTTGCTGGAGATGGATCCGTTAAGTCATCCGCAGGTACATATACCGCTTGAACTGAAGTGATAGAGCCACTACGAGTTGAAGTAATACGCTCCTGAAGAACACCCATCTCTTCAGCTAGTGTAGGTTGGTAACCTACCGCTGATGGCATACGACCTAGTAGAGCTGATACTTCAGTTCCCGCTAGCGTATAACGATAGATGTTATCAATGAATAGTAAAACGTCACGACCTTCGTCACGGAAACGTTCTGCCATTGTTAGACCAGTCAAAGCAACGCGTAAACGGTTACCTGGTGGCTCATTCATTTGACCGTAAACCATCGCTACTTTTGATTCTTCAGGTTTTTCGATGTTTACAACACCAGCTTCCTGCATCTCAAAGTAGAAATCATTACCTTCACGAGTACGCTCACCTACACCTGCAAATACAGATAGGCCAGAGTGTTGTAGTGCGATGTTGTTGATAAGTTCCATCATGTTGACAGTCTTACCTACACCAGCACCACCGAATAGACCGATTTTACCACCCTTAGCGAATGGACAAATTAAGTCGATTACTTTAACACCCGTTTCTAAAAGTTCAGTCGAGTTAGACTGCTCTTCATAGCTAGGCGCTTCGCGGTGAATTGAATAATGCTCTTCAGCACCAATCTCGCCACACTCATCAATCGCGTCACCAAGAACGTTCATGATACGGCCTAAAGTTTTAGTACCCACTGGAACAGTAATTGGCGCGCCAGTATTTTCTACTGTTAAGCCACGACGTAAACCATCTGAGCTACCCATTACGATACAGCGCACTACGCCGCCACCGATTTGCTGTTGCACTTCAAGAACAAGACGCTCTTTTGCATCAACAACATTCAAAGCATCGTATACACGAGGTACATTGCCTTGTGGGAACTCTACATCGACTACCGCACCGATGATCTGTACGATCTTACCTGTAGTCATCGTTAATCCTCTAAACTGTTTAAATACCTATGCTTAAACCGCTGATGCGCCTGAAACAATTTCAGAAAGCTCTTGTGTAATCGCCGATTGACGGGCTTTGTTATACACAAGTTGCAGTTCATCAATGATGTCACCAGCGTTATCAGTCGCTGCTTTCATCGCAATCATTCGCGCTACATGTTCGCACGCTAAGTTTTCAACTACACCCTGATATACTTGTGATTCAACGTATCGAACCAATAATGTATCTAGTAGTAGCTTAGGCTCAGGTTCATAAATGTAATCCCAAGAATGAGTACGTTTCATTGCTTCATCTTCAGATTTAGGCAAAGGAAGTAATTGGTCAATTGCTGGCTCTTGTACCATAGTATTAATGAACTTATTGTTCACTACATACAGGCGATCCAGCTGGCCTTCATCGTATTTCTTTAGCATAACGCCAACACTACCGATCAATTCTTCAAGACTTGGGTTATCACCTAAGCCAGAGTTTTGAGCAATAACGTTACCGCCATAGCTATTAAAAAATGCTGTCGCTTTAGAACCGATAACGGCTAAATCAATTTCAACACCATCTTTTGACCATGTATTCATTTCTGCCATGACTTTTTTAAACAAGTTAATGTTTAAGCCACCACACAAACCACGGTCACTAGAAATAACAATGTAACCAACACGCTTAGCTTCGCGTTCCTCAAGATACGGATGACGATACTCAAGGCTACCAAGCGCTAAATGACCGATTACTTTACGTATTGTGTCAGCATATGGACGAGACGCAGCCATCGACTCTTGCGAGCGACGCATTTTAGAAGCGGCTACCATTTCCATTGCTTTCGTGATCTTTTGAGTGCTTTTTACACTCCCGATCTTGTTACGAATCTCTTTCGCACCGGCCATCGTTACTCTCCGTTTTCGGGTGACCCATAACAGGTCACCAACGAATTACCAGGTCTGGGTTGCTTTGAAATCTTCAACCAGTTTCACGAACTGAGCTTCAATTTCATTATTCCAAGCACCCGATGAGTCGATCTCTGTTGCTAGATCGGCAAATTGACCACGAGCATACGACAGCAGAGCTTCTTCAAAATCAGCAAGCTTAGAAAGCTCAACATCATTCAAATAGCCTTTCTCAGCTGTAAAGATAACTAACGCTTGATCAAAAACAGACATTGGAGCGTACTGTTTCTGTTTCATAAGTTCAGTTACTTTTTCACCGTGATCCAGTTGCTTTTTAGTCGCGTCATCAAGATCAGATGAGAACTGAGCAAATGCTGCAAGTTCACGATACTGTGCAAGCGCAGTACGAATACCACCAGACAGTTTCTTAATGATCTTAGTTTGCGCAGCACCACCTACACGAGATACAGAGATACCAGGATCTACCGCAGGACGAACACCAGCAGTGAACAGTTCTGTTTGTAGGAAGATCTGACCATCAGTAATCGAGATTACGTTGGTTGGTACGAATGCAGATACGTCACCAGCTTGAGTTTCGATGATAGGTAGAGCAGTTAAAGAACCAGTTTTACCTTTCACTTCACCATTAGTGAATTTCTCAACATACGCTTCACTTACACGAGCAGCACGCTCTAGTAGGCGAGAGTGTAAATAGAATACGTCGCCAGGGAATGCTTCACGACCTGGTGGACGTTTCAGTAGTAGAGAAATCTGACGATAAGCTACCGCTTGTTTAGATAAGTCATCATAAACAATCAGAGCGTCTTCACCGCGGTCACGGAAGTATTCACCCATCGCACAACCTGAGTACGGTGCAAGGTATTGCAACGCAGCAGATTCAGAAGCTGATGCAACAACAACGATAGTATTAGCTAACGCACCGTGCTCTTCTAATTTGCGAACTACGTTAGCAATTGTTGATGCCTTTTGGCCAATCGCAACATAGATTGAGAAAATACCAGAATTCTTCTGGTTAATGATCGCATCGATCGCCATTGCTGTTTTACCAGTCTGACGGTCGCCGATGATTAGCTCACGCTGACCACGGCCGATTGGGATCATTGAGTCAACTGACTTATAGCCAGTTTGTACAGGTTGGTCTACTGATTTACGATCGATTACACCAGGTGCAATCACTTCTACTGGAGAAGTCAGTTTCGCATCAATAGGGCCTTTACCATCAATTGGCTCACCAAGTGTGTTTACAACACGACCTAGCATTTCAGGACCTACTGGCACTTCAAGGATACGACCAGTACCTGTTACTTTCATGCCTTCCTGTAGGTCAGCATATGGGCCCATTACAACAGCACCAACTGAGTCACGCTCAAGGTTAAGTGCTAGCGCATAACGGCCACCCGGTAATTCAATCATTTCGCCTTGCATAACATCTGCAAGGCCGTGGATACGAATGATACCGTCGCTTACCGAAACGATTGTACCTTCATTACGAGCTTCACTTACAACGTTAAATTTTTCAATACGTTGTTTGATTAGGTCGCTAATTTCCGTGGAATTAAGTTGCATGCTCCATTCCCCATCAAGACTGCAATGTTTCACTCAGGCGGCTCAAACGGCCACGTGCTGAGTTATCAATGACTAGGTCTCCGGCTCGAATTATGACCCCAGCTAACAGGGCCTCATCTACGCTACAATTCAGCTTCACTTTACGCTCTAGACGAGCTTCAAGTTTGGCACTAATGTCAGCTTTTTGCTGCTCAGTCAGTTCAATTGCTGAAGTAACTTCAGCATCAATTTCTTTTTCAAGCTCATGCTTTAAAAAGATAAATTGCTCTAACACACTAGGTAAAATCTTCAAACGGCCGTTTTCAGCCATAACATGGATTAGATTTTGTCCAAACTCGTTCAGTTGTTCACCACAAATTGAAATAAAGATTTCTGACAGTTTATCTGATGCAATAGTACCATCAAGTAACTGAGCAACATCTTCATTTTTTGATACTTCTGAACAAAAAGTTAGCATTTGAACCCATAGGTCCAATTCGCCTTTTTCGACCGCAAAGTCAAAAGCTGCTTTCGCGTAGGGGCGTGCGATGGTTGTCATTGTTGACATATCTTGCCCCCTTTTACTTACAATTTCGCAGTGATGTTATCAAGAATATCTCTTTGAGATTCTATATCAATAGAACGCTCTAAGATCTTCTCGGCACCAATCACAGCCAGAGTTGCAACTTGTTTACGCAGTTCATCACGAGCACGTTTACGTTCAGACTCAAGTTCAGCTTCACCTTGTGTAAGAATTTTTTGACGTTCAGTCAAAGCTTCTTCACGAGCTTCATCCAAAATTTGGCCTTTACGTTTGTTCGCTTGTTCGATGATCTCAGTTGCAGCGCGTTTTGCTTCTTTCAGTTGATCAGAAGCATTGGCTTGTGCCAAATCAAGGTCTTTAGCTGCGCGTTCAGCGGCAGATAAACCGTCAGCAATTTTCTTCTGACGTTCCTCGATCGCTTCCATGATTGGTGGCCATACATATTTCATGCAGAACCAAACAAACAGTGCGAAAGCGATTGCTTGACCAAGCAGAGTTGCGTTCATATTCACAACAGCTACCCCTCGTTAAGAATCAGCTACAAAAATTCAATTAGCAAAAGGCTAGATTAGCCTGCTAGTTGACCAACAAATGGGTTAGCAAATGTGAATAGTAGCGCGATAACGATACCGATCATTGGAACCGCATCCAATAGACCAGCGATGATGAACATCTTAACTTGTAACATTGGAGCCATTTCAGGTTGACGAGCTGCGCCTTCCAGAAACTTACCACCAAGAATAGCAAAACCAATTGCTGTACCTACAGCACAAAGACCAACAATAATAGCTACTGCGATAGCTGAAAAACTAAGAACGGTTTCCATTTATATTCTCCAATTGAATAGATAGAGTTGTATTAAAAATTTAAATTAATGATCGCCATCTTCATGAGCCATTGACATATAAACTATAGTCAACATCATGAAAACAAATGCTTGGATTAAGATAACCAAAATATGGAAAATAGCCCAAGGTAACGCACCGACCCATTGTAAATACCACGGTAACATTGCAGCAATTAGGATAAATACCACTTCACCAGCAAACATGTTACCAAACAAACGCATACCTAACGAAAGAGGTTTAGCTAATAGCGAAACTACTTCAATAAGTAAGTTGAACGGGATCATGAGCCAATGGTTAAATGGATGTAATGCTAATTCTTTTGCAAAACCACCTAGGCCTTTTACTTTAATGCTGTAATAAATCATCAAAGCAAACACACCAAGAGCCATCGCCATAGTAATGTTTACATCAGCTGTTGGAACCACTTTAAGATAAGGGATACCTAGCAAATGTTCAGCAGAGTAAGGAATGAAATCAATAGGAACTAAATCCATGACATTCATTATAATTACCCAACAAAATATGGTTAAAGCTAATGGAGCAACCAAAGGGTTTCTGCCGTGGAAAGTCTCTTTTACGTTACTATCAACGAATTCAACTACCATTTCGACGAAACACTGTAATTTACCTGGTACTCCAGTCGTTGATTTCTTAGCTACAGAACGAAATACCCAAAGGAATAACACACCTGTTAGCACAGAAAAAAACAAACTGTCTATATGCACATTCCAAAAACTTAATTCATCAACAATGCCTAACTTCCCTAAAGAGAGATTCTGCAGGTGATGATTAATATATTCAGTAGGCGTTGACGCAGACATAACTTTTCCTATTTCCTGTTGTTAATAAAGAAAACTGGTGCAAAGATATTACTACCCAGTACCAGCAAATAGGTTAGTTTGAGGGGAACAAGTTCCACCTCCGTATACACGTAAACAATAGAAAATAAGACAATTGTTATAAGAATTTTAAGCACTTCACCCAAATAGAAAAAAGCAGCAACCATTTTAGCCGCTCTTGCTCCACTGAACATAAATGCGCATTTTGAAAACACTGAATTCGCAATAATAAAAATACTACCGCCTATCAATGCAGACATTCCCCAACTAGCACTAACGGCTATACTCATCCCTATTGTCATAACTGTAGTGACACTAAGCTGAATCAATAACAATCGCTTAGCAAGCAAACGCCCAGGTTTAGCTAGCGTAACTACCATGTATTCTTCCTTTTAAAGCACCTTTGCTTTGATATATATCAACATAAAGCAAAGATTTTGCAAAAATTATACGTTGCACCGATATGAATGCAATCAAATAGCATTAAAAAGTTACATTTATGAGAACAAAGCAGTAACTTTTACGACGTAAAATACAATTTTGCTTTTAAACACCGTTTTATATCACACTTAGCTTTCTAGCTTTGCGATAAGTTGTTCTAATTTGTGAGCCTCGTCAAAGGTAATCGTTACCTTACCTTTACCCGATGAGTTTCTATTAATCACAACAGTAGACCCCAAAATAGTCGATAATTTACTCGACACTTCTGTCATTTCAAGATCTTCTCTTACTGGTTTTATTTCTTGTTTAGGTGACAACAAAGCTTTCACTTTCTGTTCTATTTGACGAACAGTCAGCTTTTTCTTTATGACTAAATGAGCAAGTTCTATTTGAGATTCAGAGTCTAATGCTAGTAGTGCTCTCGCATGGCCCATTTCTAACAATTTACTCTCAACAAGTACTTTAACTTCATCAGAAAGAGCATTTAAGCGTAATAAATTCGTCACAGTTGTACGAGACTTACCAATCACTTCAGAGATCTGTTGATGTGTTAATTCAAACTCTTGTTGTAAGCGCTCTAACGCTTGTGCTTCTTCTATTGCATTCAAATCTTCACGCTGAATGTTTTCAATCAACGCCATTGCAATAGCTGCTTTATCTTCAACTGATTTAACAACACATGGAACGTGTTTTAATCCCGCTTTTTTTGCTGCTCGGAAACGTCTTTCACCAGCTATTATTTCATATTGTTGATGGGAAGTTTGACGAACAACGATAGGCTGGATAATGCCTTGAGAACGAATGGAAGCAGATAATTCTTCTAATGCTTCTTCTTCCATTGTTTTTCTTGGTTGATAATGACCCGCATTCAGTTGATGGATACCCAACTCAACTAATTGAGTATCTTTTGAAATAGATTCACTTTGTTCAGCAGCAACTTGCTTTTCGCGAGCCAATGAACTTGTTGCTAATAGGGCATCTAATCCTTTACCTAAACCACGTTTATTTCCCATGAATTTCTGTTTCCCTTTCTTTTTCCATTTCGTCACGGCGAATTATCTCTCCGGCAAGAGCTAAATATGCTTTTGCACCATTTGAGTATTTATCATAATACATTGCAGGTTTACCATGACTTGGCGCTTCTGCTAAACGCACATTTCGAGGAATGACGGTGCGATACACTTTATCTCCAAAATGTTTTTTTAGTTGATCCGATACATCATTAGCTAAGCGATTGCGAGGATCGAACATAGTTCTTAATAATCCTTCGATCTTTAAATCAGCATTCACTACAGCGGCTAATTTACCAATAGTATCAATTAAAGCGGTTAGTCCCTCTAGTGCATAATATTCACACTGCATAGGGACTAATACAGAATCAGATGCTGCCATGGCGTTAATTGTAAGGAGATTTAGAGCGGGAGGGCAATCAATAAAGATGAAATCATAGTTACCACGAATTGGGTAGATCATGTTACGCAGACGAACTTCTCGCGCAAACACTTCCATTAACTTAATTTCAGCTGCAGTAATATCACCATTTGCAGCGATTAAATCATAGCCACCAGATGTTTTCTCTATTACAACCTTTTCAAAAGGTACTTCGTCGACCAACAACTCGTAAGCGGTAGCATCAACATCATATTTATCAACTCCACTGGCCATGGTCGCATTACCTTGCGCGTCTAAGTCAATAAGTAGAACTTTTCGATGTGTTGCTGCCATAGAAGCGGCAAGATTCACCGCTGTTGTTGTTTTTCCTACGCCACCTTTCTGGTTCGCAATAGAGATAACTTTTCCCACACTAACCTCTTATTCCATTATTTTTTTCCGGTTAAGGTGACTAAATGTCTTTCACCTTCTAACTCCGGAACGATTAATGTCGCCACATCTCTGACCGAACACCACTCAGGAAGATCATTTGCTTCATTTTCTGAGTAGATACCTTTTAATGCCAAAAATACACCATCTTCTTCTTTAGGTAGATGATGACACCAATTCACCATGTCTGTCATTGATGCAAATGCACGACTTAGGACTGCATCAAACTTTTCTTCAGGTTGAAACTCTTCAACACGACTTTGAATTGGACTGACATTGCTAATTTTTAGTTCATGAATCACTTGTTTAATAAAACGAATTCGTTTCCCTAAGCTATCTAGCAGTGTAAATGATTTCTCTGGATTCATGATAGCTAACGGGATACCTGGTAAGCCAGGTCCTGTACCAACATCAATAAAACGCTGACCTGATAGTTTTGGACTAACAACGATACTATCCAAGATATGTTTAATAACCATTTCACTTGGATTTCTTACAGAAGTTAAGTTATACGCTTTATTCCACTTATGAAGTAGAGCTACATAACCAAGTAACTGCTCTTTTTGCAATTCAGAGACAGTTAAATCAGTTTGAGCAATCAAACGATCGAATTGTTGAGATAAATCGGTCACGTTACTCACCTTTTTTTAATAAACCGTGTTTCTTTAAATGAACCAATAAAATTGAAATCGCAGCAGGAGTGATACCTGAGATACGAGAAGCAATACCAAGAGTTTCAGGTTTTGCATCACTTAATTTAGCAACCACTTCATTTGAGAGACCTTTTACTTTGCTGTAATCCAAATCTAATGGCAGTTTTGTATTTTCGTGGCGTAATGATTTTTCAATCTCATCTCGTTGACGCTGAATATAGCCGGCATATTTAACTTGAATCTCAACTTGTTCTGCAGCTTGCTGATCTTCAATCCCTGGACCAAAATTTTCAAGTGACACTAAAGAGTTGTAAGTCACTTCTGGACGACGAAGAAGATCCTCTCCATTTGCTTCACGAACGATCGGTGTTTTTAAGATCGAATTTACTTGATCAATATTTTCAGATTTTGGGTTAATCCAAATATCTTTTAAACGTTGATTTTCTTTTTCAATATTTTCTACTTTTTCGCTAAAGCGAGCCCAACGAGTATCGTCAACTAAACCAAGGGCACGACCTTGTTCAGTTAAACGCAAATCTGCATTATCTTCACGTAAAGATAAGCGATATTCAGCGCGAGAAGTAAACATACGATATGGTTCTTTTGTTCCAAGCGTTGATAAATCATCAATCAGAACTCCCATGTACGCTTCATCACGTCGTGGACTCCAGCCTTCTTTGCCTTGAGCAAATAAACTAGCATTTAAACCT
The DNA here is from genome assembly GCF_057368585.1 of Aliivibrio thorii. Classification (NCBI taxonomy): domain Bacteria; kingdom Pseudomonadati; phylum Pseudomonadota; class Gammaproteobacteria; order Vibrionales; family Vibrionaceae; genus Aliivibrio; species Aliivibrio thorii. The sequence continues at coordinate 3,062,120 of NZ_CM170654.1, forward strand.
GCCATTAGACCTTGAGCAGCAGCTTCTTCATATCCAGTTGTACCGTTGATTTGGCCTGCAAAGAATAGACCTTCAATAAACTTAGTTTCATATGTTGATTTTAAATCACGAGGATCAAAGAAATCGTACTCAATTGCGTACCCAGGACGCACGATGTGTGCATTTTCGAAGCCTTTCATTGATTGAACAATTTGTAATTGAACATCGAATGGTAAACTTGTTGAGATACCATTTGGGTATAATTCGTGTGTAGTTAGTCCTTCTGGTTCAATGAATATTTGATGGCTATCTTTGTCAGCAAAGCGCATTACTTTATCTTCAATTGAAGGACAGTAACGAGGACCAATACCTTCGATAACACCAGCATACATAGGGCTGCGATCAAGGTTTTTGCGAATTACATCATGGGTTTTTTCATTGGTATGAGTAATAAAACAATTCACTTGTTTAGGATGTTGTTCTCGATTACCTAAAAATGAAAATACAGGCGTTGGGTTATCACCTGGTTGTGCCTCTAATACTGAAAAATTAACAGTGCGAGCATCGATACGAGGTGGGGTACCTGTTTTTAAGCGCCCGATCCTAAATGGACGATCTCTTAATCGTTGGGCTAAAGTGATCGAAGAAGGATCTCCTGCGCGGCCTCCAGAGAAGTTTTCCATGCCAATATGTATCTGACCCCCTAAAAAGGTTCCAGCGGTTAATACAACCGATTTAGCACGGAATTTAAGGCCCATTTGAGTTACAGCACCAACAACTTTGTCGTTTTCAATAATTAAGTCATCTACGGCTTGTTGAAATAACGTTAAGTTTGGTTGATTTTCTAATACTGAACGAACAAATGCTTTATACAATGCTCTATCAGCTTGAGCACGAGTCGCTCTTACTGCTGGGCCTTTTGAAGCATTTAGGGTTCTAAATTGAATACCACCGTGATCAATGGCTTGTGCCATTAATCCACCTAAGGCATCCACTTCTTTTACCAGATGGCCTTTGCCGATCCCACCAATAGCAGGGTTGCACGACATTTGACCTAATGTGTCAATGTTATGAGTGAGGAGAAGTGTTTTTTGACCTGTTCTTGCCACAGCAAGTGCTGCTTCAGTACCAGCATGACCACCGCCAATAACAATGACATCAAAGTTTTCTTGGTAAAACATGATTCGACCTTAGGTGTAATGAAAAGAGTTAGAAGAATTTAACTTAAGAGATCTATTTTACCCTTTTTCTAGCTTGGAAAGAAACGAAAAAGTGACGAAGTTCAAAAAAGAAAGATCGCTTAATATATTTAAGATCTTTTAAAGAGATCTCTTATTAGATCTATTATATAGATCATCGATCTCTGTGGATAAGTATTAAATGATCAATTGGATCATATACTTTGGATCGATCTAAAGTTGTTACTTTTCTTTGATCTTCGATCGGATGGCTTGAGGATAAAAGAGCTTGTTATCCACAAGGGGGTAGGGCAGTAGATCTTATTCAATGGATAACTATAACTTGATCACTGGATCTTTCTATAGTTATCCACATAGTAGATGTTTTCTATTTAATAACTTTTCATCATGATCCTAAATGAATTATTAACAAATATATTCTTTTAGCCACAATTCTGCCGGTTCTTCTGGGATACTATGTTGGGTTACATCTATCTCTAAAAGTGGAAATTCTTCAGTTGCCCCTAATTTTAGAAGCGTGTTTTGCAGTGATTTACCAGCTGCACAGAAAGTGTCGTAACTTGAATCACCAATGGCAACTATGGCAAACTTTACTTTTGAGATGCTTGTGTTGTTGTTGATGAGCTGCTGAATGAAAGGCTTGATGTTATCTGGATAGTCTCCCGCACCATGAGTAGATACGACTACAATCCAAAGGCTACTGTTGTCTATTTCGTCTAAATTAGGTTGATTATGGATATCGGTTGTAAAGTCCATTTCCTCTAATAAATCAGCGATATGATCGCCAACATACTCAGCACCACCTAGAGTGCTACCTGTAATGATTGATGCATTTTTCATGAATTTTTCCTATAAAAAATGGGCCGTAATAGCCCATTATTGTTTGTATTATTTAGTGTTATTTACCAATACAAAAAGAAGTAAATATACGTCCTAGCAAGTCATCAGAAGTAAATTCACCGGTGATTTCACTCAGGTGTTGTTGTGCTATTCTCAGTTCTTCAGCAAGAATTTCACCAGCCATATAACCTTCAAGTTGTTGCTGACCTATATCTAGGTGTTGAGAGGCCTTTTTTAGTGCTTCTAAATGGCGTCTACGAGCCATAAAGCCGCCTTCTTGGTTACCCGAAAAGCCCATGCACTCTTTTAAGTGAGTACGCAGAGCATCAACACCTTCGCCTGTTTTGGCTGATAATCGGATAAGAGTAGGATCATTTACGTGGCAAATACCAAGTTCTTCACCTGTTTGATCTGCTTTATTGCGGATCACGGTCATTCCCATATTTTTAGGTAAACGATCAAGAAACTCAGGCCAGATTACTTTAGGATCTGTAGCATCAGTTGTTGTGCCATCAACCATAAATAAAACGCGATCGGCTTGAGCTATTTCATCCCATGCTCGTTCAATACCAATACGCTCTACTTCATCAGAGGCTTCACGAAGGCCAGCAGTATCAATGATATGTAAAGGCATACCATCAATGTGAATATGCTCTCTGAGTACGTCACGGGTGGTTCCTGCAATATCTGTAACAATAGCGCTGTCTTTACCAGATAAGGCATTGAGCAGGCTGGATTTGCCCGCATTAGGGCGTCCAGCTATCACTACTTTCATACCTTCACGCATGATCGCACCTTGATTCGCTTCTTTACGAACTGCGTTTAGGTTATCAATGATCCCTTGTAAATCACCACTGACTTTACCGTCAGCAAGAAAATCGATTTCTTCTTCTGGGAAATCTATGGCGGCTTCAACATAAATTCGAAGGTAAATAAGGGATTCTACTAAGGTGTTAATTTTATTTGAAAAGACACCTTGCAGTGAATTTAATGCAGATTTTGCTGCTTCTTCAGAACTTGCATCGATTAAATCGGCAATGGCTTCGGCTTGAGCTAAATCCATTTTATCATTCAAAAAAGCTCTTTCTGAAAACTCACCAGGCCTTGCAGTTCGAATGCCATCTATTTTCAAAATACGTTTAATGAGCATATCCATGACAACAGGGCCGCCATGACCTTGAAGTTCTAGAACATCTTCACCAGTAAATGAATGTGGGTTAGGGAAGTAGAGGGCGATGCCTTGATCAAGCTCTACACCGCTTTCATCTTTAAACGGGGTATATTCTGCGTAACGAGGTTTAAGTGTTTTTCCTACTACTTCTAAAGCAACTTGTTGAGCTTTAGGACCTGATACTCGAATGATGCCTACGCCGCCTCGGCCAGGGGCTGTTGCTTGTGCAACGATGGTTTCTGTATGTAATGTCATGATAATTCTTAATGTCTATTGCTTGAGCATATTGTAAGCCGATAACACAAAAAAGGCGACCAATGGCCGCCTTTTGTTTATTTCTTTAGAAATTCAAGTTACTTAGAGTGTAAGCCTTTTTTCTCAAGTGCACGGTAAATCAGAGTTTGCTGAATTAACGTTACGATGTTTGATACTAACCAGTAAAGAACTAGTCCTGCTGGGAACCATAAGAAGAAGACTGTGAACATAACAGGCATGAACGTCATGATCTTCTGTTGCATTGGATCCGTTACTGTCGTTGGGCTCATCTTCTGGATTAAGAACATACTTGCACCCATTAGTAATGGCAGGATGTAGTATGGGTCTTGTGCTGATAAATCCGTGATCCAACCAAAGAATGGTGAATGACGAAGTTCAACTGATTCCATTAGTGCCCAGTACAGAGAAATGAAGATAGGCATTTGAAGAACGATTGGTAAACAGCCACCTAGTGGGTTTACTTTCTCTTTCTTATAAAGCTCCATCATTTCTTGGCTCATACGCTGACGGTCATCGCCGATGCGCTCACGCATTGCTGCCAACTTAGGTTGAAGCATGCGCATTTTAGCCATTGATGTGTACTGTGCTTTCGTTAGCGGGTACATAGCACCACGAACGATGAACGTTAAGAACATGATCGCTAGACCCCAGTTCCCAACAATACCGTGAATGAAAGACAGTAATTTGTGAAGTGGAGAAGCGATGAACCATAACCAACCGTAATCAACACTTAAATCTAAGTATTTAGCAGTTGCAGCCATTTCTGGTTGAAGTTTTGGGCCTGTCCAAAGCGTTGCTGTAAGCGTAGCTTCTTGGCCTGCAGGGATTGTCACTGAAGGCATACGAACGCCAATGTAACCGTAATCGCCAGCAACACGTGAAGTCAGTGTTGCGTCATTTACGTTACGTGGGATCCAAGCAGATGCGAAATAATGTTGCAACATACCAGCCCAACCTTGACCATTTGTCATGTCGATAGATAAATTCTTATCTTCCATGTCGTCAAAGCTGTATTTTTTATAGCGTGTATCTTCAGTAGAGTAAGCGCCACCACGGTACGTTGGCATTGTTAAGCTGCCACCGTCATCCAGTAAGTTTTGCTTTAAGTTTGCGTACATTTCTACTGTTGCTGGTGCTGAAGATTGGTTATCAACCGTGTAATCAACATCAATAGCGTAGCTGTCACGTTTAAGCACTAGTGTTTTAGTATAAGTAATACCATCTTTCACTAATGTTAACGGAACGCGTAATTCGTTTTGACCATCCGCTAAAACATAATCTGTTTTTTGCGTTGTAAATTGTGCACGACCAGTGTTCGAGTCGATGCCTTGAGGACCGATTAAACCACTCTGAGCAATATAGCTATGATCAGCATTGTTTTTAAGAAGAATAAATTTTGCTTTAGAGTCTAATTCTGCATCGTATTTATTAAGAACAGATTCAATGATGTCACCACCCAACGTATCTACTTTTAAAGTAAGCACATCAGTTGTGATTGTAATCAGCTTGTCAGATTGTGCTGAATCCGCTGGAGTATCACTGTTTGCTGTTGAAGAAGTTGGAACATCACCATTCGTGTGAGTTTGTTGAACGGTACTAACTGTAGCTGGTTGCTGCGGATTAGTTTCTACTTGCCATTGTTGGAAAAGTAAAAAAGAAACTAAAGCCAGTGCTAGCAACAGAATATTACGTTGGGTATCCATCGTTATTGTTCTCTGTCTTTATGCTGCTTGGGTGGGACGGGGTCATAGCCCCCATCATTCAAAGGATGACATTTTAATAGACGTTTGCCAGTTAGCCAACACCCTTTTACTAAACCGTGTGACTTTAGTGCGTCAATTGCATAATGTGAACACGTTGGAGTAAATCGACAGCGAGGTCCAATCATTGGACTGATGACGAGTTGATAAAAACGGATTAGACCGATAGCTATCCACGAGAAGGGCGAGACAGGCGATGCCATAATTTATCTAGTAGCTTGTTAAAGTCTTCGTTACTCAATTCTTGAGCACTCTTTTTAGCGATAACCACAAAGTCTTTCGCAGGTAATGAATGTTGCTTATTGCGGAAACTTTCACGAGTTATACGTTTAAACTTATTGCGACCAACAGCAGTTTTAATTTGCTTCTTAGGAACAGCAAGACCTAAACGAGGGTGTGATAGTGAATTTTCTCTGGCAAGAATGGTGAAGTGAGGTGAGCCGGCTCGATGAGCTTGCTTGAAAACTGATTTGTAATCTTCGGGAGTTAACAAGCGTAACTCCCGAGAGAAGTCGTAATTCATCAAAATAATCTATTGATTACTTAGATAGACGCTTACGGCCTTTAGCACGACGAGCGTTGATTGTGTTACGACCGTTCTTAGTTGCCATACGAGCACGGAAGCCGTGAGAACGTTTACGCTTAAGAACTGAAGGTTGGAAAGTGCGTTTCATGGTATTACCTTATTACTGATCAGTAGTTATTAGGTTTAATTAAACCCGGCGTGGGACGTACATTCCGACGCCTCTCAACAAAGAGGCGGAATTGTAATCATTGACAGAAAAATAGTCAATAAGAGGTTCCACGTATTTTCCGGACGATGAATTATACGTTTTGTGAGCGAGAGCGCAAGGATCTTTATGCGATCCCTACTTGATTTAAAAATTTCTGTAATTTTGGATCCTGTGGATAACCAAAAATTTGTTTTGGGGTTCCTTGTTCAACGATCTTTCCATCAGCCATATAGATAACTCTGTCGGCAACTTCTTTGGCAAACTGCATCTCATGAGTAACCACTAACATGGTTTGATGTTGAGTTGCGAGTTTTTTCATTAAACTCAATACCTCATTTACCCATTCAGGATCTAGCGCTGACGTGGGTTCATCAAACAATAACAGCTCTGCTTCTAATGCCATTGCTCTACCAATTCCTACACGTTGTTGTTGGCCACCAGAGAGGGCGGCAGGGTAATTATCTCCTTTATCACCAAGACCAATATCATCTAATATTTGTTGGGCTCGTTTGAGTGCTTCTGCCTTATTCCACTTGTGGACAGTTACTAAGCCTTCAGCAATATTTTGTCGTGCCGTTAAGTGAGAAAACAAGGCATAGTTTTGGAAGATAAACCCTGTTTTTCGTCGTAACGCTAATACTTCTGCCTTGGTATTATTTTCAGTATCTACACTAACATTACCGATACTGATGGTTCCCTTGTCGGCTGTTTCAAGAAAATTAACGCATCTGAGTAAGGTAGACTTACCTGTACCACTAGAGCCTATGATGGCAATTATCTCGCCTTTATTAATGGTTAGATCAATACCTGAGAGAACTTCAGTTTCACCAAAGCTTTTATGTAGATTGGTAATTTTTATCATCGTACATAGGCCTTATTTAGTTTAGTTTCTGCCCAAGTTTGCACTCGCGTAAGGATAACGACGACACCCCAATAGATTAGAGCTACGGCTAAAAAGGCTTCAAAGAATTTAAAACTGGAAGAGGCTTCCATTTGGGCTTTTGCCATTATTTCAGACACCCCAAGCGTAAAGGCCAAAGATGTTGATTTAATCATGTCGATGAAGTAATTCATCAATGAAGGTAAAGCCACGCGAGTTGCTTGAGGAAGAATAATACGGCGCATTGCTTGGGAAGTTGTCATACCGATAGATAAGCTTGCTTCCATTTGGCTGCGATCGACACCAATAATAGCAGCACGAATACTTTCGGCCATGTAAGCTGCAAAATGGAGTGTTAACCCAATAACGGCTGCGCTGAATGCATCCAAACCAACAAAAATTGGGAATACTTGTGGTAAACCATAATAAAGGAGGAATAACTGAACAAGCAGTGGGGTCCCACGAAAGAAGCTAATGTAAAGCTGACTGAGTTGATCGAATACTGGGATTTTAAAGACTCTTAAATTAGCTAACACTAACGCAAGAGCCAATGCGAAGAATAGTCCCCATATTGCCATTTCTAGTGTCGTACCTAAATACTTAAACAGTATAGGTAAGAGCTCAATCATATACGTAAAATCAAATCCCATGATGTATCTCTATGCATTCGTATTAAGAAAAGTAACAGTTGTTAGTGTCAATGAAATAAATGAGATAAGCAATAAACACAAAACCCACTAGATCGATAGTGGGTTTTGATCGTTCTACTTAAGTGAACCCTATACGTAAGTATAGGTACAGATTATTTTGTTACATCGGCATCAAACCATTTTTGAGATATTTTTGCTAATGTGCCATCTGCACGCATCTCTGATAGGGCCTTATTCACTTCCTTTTGAAGTTTCTGTCCCTTCTCATTTTTAACAAAAGGCCATGCGTTTTCTATTGTTTCAAACGGTTCACCAGCTAATTGCAGTGGCAAACCTGACTTTTTAATTAATTGTGCAGCAGATAAGCGATCCATCACAAATGCATCAGAGCGACCTAAAGCAACATCGTGTTCGATACCTGTATCGTAAGTTTTGATGTTAATTTGGCCTGATTTATCATTATCTCGTAATAATTTTTCAAAATTAGAACCTAAGTTAACGGCAACGGTTTTTCCTGCTAAATCGTTAATACCTTTTATACTGTCGTTGCCTTTACGTACGGTAATTTGCGCGCCATCGACAACATAAGGGTCTGCAAAAAGGTATTTTGCTTCACGCGCTTCTGTTTTGGTAATTTGGTTTGAAATGGTATCAATACGACCAGTTTCCAATAAACCAAATAAACCAGAAAAACTCGCTGTAACATACTCTACGTTGTAATCATTACGGCGACCAATTTCATCCCATAAGTCAACTTCAAAACCTTGTAATTTATCTTGTTTAACAAAGGTAAATGGGAAATAACGACCAGACATCCCTACTTTTACTTCTGTGGCTGCTTGAGCTAACTGTGTTGCTGCTAAAGTTAACGCTAATCCAGTAAGGATATTCTTTGTCCATTTCATGATTGATACTCCCATTATTCTCAGAGAGATCATCATACTTTTTTTGCGATTCACCTCTAAATACCCGATGGTTATGTGTAATAACTAAATGCTCAATTAAAGTCTGTTTTTTAGTCATTGTTGATTAATGTGGGTATAACTCAGGTAAAAAGTGTGTTGATCTAGGTAAAAAAGCGTGATCGGTGTGAATAACTTCGATCTTATTCTCTGGATCATCGATCTAATACTGGCACAATAGTTATCCACAGTATAAAATCGACAACCTTTTAAAATAATTATGAGTGGGGTTGTCC